>CAVPKX010000001.1:0-109916 GCA_963705845.1 uncultured Solirubrobacterales bacterium
GACCTGGGTGGTCGCTGACTAGCTGTACATAATTACTTCCGAGTGGTGGACAACACATTCGCAATCGTGCACACCGGGATTTCGGTCTCTCACGTCTCAAATCGGCTGAGGGAGATCCAGCTAGTATGGCCAGGCTTGACGCCGGCAGCGCCATAAAGCTCGGCACTTCTGTACACCACACCATTCTTCAGCACCAACCTGCAGCGGCAATCTCGCTGATGTGTTCGGCTGGATTTCCTTCCACAACTACGAGATCGGCTCGCTTTCCGGCACAATCGAGCCCAAGTCTTTCCTGTTTTAGAAGCCGGGCCGCATTGAAAGTTCGATCTGCAATGCCTTCGCCGGCTGAATGCCCGCTTCTACTTCAGACTGCAGTTCACGATGCAACATGATTCCGGCAGTCGCATCGGTTCCGGCTAGGATCGGAATGCCTGCGTCGTACATTCGCTTCGTCATCCGCAACATGGCTTGATAAGAGTTCTTGTACAGCTGGTCGTTCTCCGCTGTCACCGGAAGCCCTCCAGTGTAGGCGAAGCGTTGAACCTGTGCGGGCAGCCGATTTCAGCACAGGGGCGAAATCCGGAGAAACCTTTCCCGGACGTCCTGTGAACATCCCCTCAAAAGTGGCTAGGGTAACATCCACGGTGGTGTGATGTTCCAGCAGCAGTGCGATGAAATCGTTGACCTGTCGTGACTGTGGGTCGAGTTTCGCCGCGTAATCGCCCACAGCGGTAAACCGCTGGGGAGTGTGGGTGTCAATCGCCTTATCGGCGATAAAGTTCAGGAAAATGAAGTTGATGTGTTGTATTTCGTCGGCGCCGGCTTCCACTGTTTGGAGGGACGGGCCGCGGGCGAGTACATGGAGGGCTACACCTCGTTCACGCGCCGCGAGGCCGTTGGTGTGATCGGGCAGGTCACACCGTGGAACTACCCGCTGATGATGGCCATCTGGAAATTCGCCCCCGCCCTCGCGGCGGGCAACACGGTCGTGCTCAAGCCCGCGGAGACGACGCCGCTCACGACGATCAGGCTCGCCGAGCTGGCGGCCGACATCCTGCCCCCCGGCGTGCTCAACGTAGTGACCGGACCGGGCCGGCCGACGGGGGAGGCGCTGATCAACCACCCCGACGTAGACATGCTCGCGTTGACGGGCTCGGTCGACACCGGCAAGCACATCGCGCGTACGGCCGCGGACACGCTCAAGCGGGTCCACCTCGAGCTGGGTGGCAAGGCGCCCGTGGTGGTGTTTGACGACGTCGGTTTGGACAGCGCGCTGGAGACGATCGCCGGCACCGGCTACTACAACGCCGGCCAGGACTGCACCGCCGCGACACGGGTGCTGGCCGGGGCGCAGGTCTACGACGACGTCGTCGCGGGCCTGGCCGAGCAGGCACAGGGCCTCCAGATCGGCGACACGCTCTCACCCGACACGACGCTCGGCCCGGTCAACTCGGCCCGTCAGCGCGAGCGTGTGTCCGGGTTCCTGGAGCGCAGGCCCTCGCGAGCGGAGATCGTCACGGGTGGCGAGGAGCCCGAGCGGCCGGGGTTCTACCTGGAGCCGACGGTCGTGGCGGGCCTGGAGCAGGACGACGAGATGATCCAACGTGAGATCTTCGGCCCTGTAATCACCGTGCAACGGTTCGCAGACGAGGAGCAGGCGATCGCCTGGGCGAACAGCACGCGCTACGGCCTCGCCTCCTCGGTGTGGACCAGGGACGTCGGCCGCGCGCTGCGCGTGTCAAGGGCGCTGCGCTTCGGCTGCGTGTGGATCAACGACCACATCCCGCTCGTCTCGGAGATGCCCCACGGCGGGTTCAAGGAGTCGGGGTACGGCAAGGACCTGAGCGTGTACTCGCTGGAGGACTACACGGTCGTCAAGCACGTGATGGCGAGCCTCGACTGATTACGAGGTCCGCCTCCCCCGGGACAGCGGTTGCGGAGGGCGAGAGGGAAGGCTGCTACGGTCAGCCCACGGGCGGCGAAGTCGCTCGTGAGGTTCTTTGTCTTTGTTGGCGCTCACAGTGCGCGGATGGGGTCAGTCGAATCTCCATCTGCAGCGGCGGCCAGGCGGTCGCCAGAAGGAGCATCAACACATGCAACACGCAACATTCGCCGATCTCGGCGTGTCCGAGGTCGTCGTAACCGAGCTTGCCCAGCGCGAGATCGACACGCCGTTCGCCGTCCAGGCGATGGTCATCCCGGACGTGCTCTCAGGCCGCGACGTGCTGGCGCAGTCACCGACCGGCTCCGGCAAGACGCTCGCGTTCGGGATCCCGATGGTCGAACGGCTGCACGGCACCGATGTGCGCCCCGCCGCGCTCGTCCTCGCCCCCACGCGCGAGCTGGCGTCGCAGATCGTCGAGGACCTGCGTTCGATCGCCCACGCGCGCGCCCTTTCGATCGCGGCCGTATACGGTGGCGCCGGCATCGTCAAGCAGGCGCGGATCGCCGCGCGCGCCCACATCCTCGTCGCCACCCCGGGACGGCTGCTCGACCTGATCGACCGCCGCGACGTGTCGTTGAGCACGGTCAAGCTGCTTGTGCTCGACGAGGCCGATCGCATGCTCGACATGGGCTTCAAGCCGGTCGTCGATCGGATCGTCAAGATGTGCGCGCGCGAGCGCCAGACACTGCTGTTCAGCGCGACTTTGCAGGGCGAGGTGGGGAAGGTCGCCAAGGCCTACACCTCCAACCCCCGCCGTCACGAGCACGCGCACTCCGCCGAGCGCCGCGGGGATGTCGAGCACCGCTTCGTGACCGTCTCCCACGAGGGCAAGGTCGCGCGGCTGGTCTCCGAGCTGGACGGGTCAGAGCGCGGGCGGACGCTCGTGTTCGTGCGCACCAAGCGCGGCGCCGACCGCCTGGTCAAACGGCTGGCGAGCAACAGCGTGCGGGCCGTGGCGATGCACGGCGACAAGTCCCAGGGCCAGCGCGAGCGGGCTTTGGCGAGCTTCGAGTCCGGGGCCGTGGACACGCTCGTCGCGACCGACGTCGCGGCGCGTGGGATCGACGTCGTGGGGATAACGCACGTGATCAACTACGACATTCCCGGCACCCGCGAGGACTACGTCCATCGCATCGGACGCACCGCCCGCGCGGGCGCCAGCGGCGTGGGCGTAACGCTCGTGACCCACGAGCAGGCGCGCGAGCTGTCGGGCATGGTGAGCGACCTCGGGCTGCATCGCGAGCTGGAGCTGGGCGGGCTGCCCAGCGACGCCACTCGCCCTAAGAGCGCGCCGCATCGCCAGGGTCCGCCGCGTCGTCGTAGCCAGGCGCGTCGCCGAAGCTCAGCTCGGGGCTAGGTTGGATGGATGTACCGGTTGGCGCATGCGCCGATTAAGGCTGATGTTGTCCCGGTTGGCGCATGCGCCAACCGGCCGAGCGGTGCATGCACCGCTCGGTGAACCCGCACATGTGCGGGTTCAGGCCGGGCCGCATGCGGCCCGGCCCTCCCAGGATCCTCAAGAGCGGTGGCCGAGTACCTGATAGATCGAGGTAAACCCTGTCTGAAACCCGTTGCGGGCCGCACGCAGGTACAACCGCCAGACGCGCAGGCGCTCGCCCCCGGCAAGGCGCTCGGCGGCCTCGCGGTTTGAGTCCAGGCGGTCGATCCAGGCCGACAGCGTGTCGACGTAGTCCTGCGCGAGACCCTCGACGTGATCTGTGACGAACCCGGCGCGCTCCAGCGCCAGCTCGATGCGCGAGAGGTGCAGCGGGGCGGCGTCGGGAAACACGTAGCGCTCGGAGAACGGCCCCGCCTCGGCGTCGCCGTGGCGCAGGCGGGCGATACCGTGGTTGAGCAGCCGCCCACCGGGCTCCAGCAGGCGTGCGAGCACGCGCCCGTACTCGTCGATCTGGTTGGCGCCGACGTGCTCGACCATGCCGATCGACGCGATCGCGTCGAACCGCTCGCCCTCGCGCCCCAGGTCGCGGTAGTCGCACTGGCGGATCTCGACCTGGTTCTGCAGGCCCGCCTTGACCACGCGCCGGCGCGCGAGCTCCGCCTGGTTGGGCGACAGCGTGATTCCCACGGCGTTCACCCCATGGCGGGCCGCGGCGTGCAGCACGAAGCTGCCCCAGCCGCAGCCGACGTCGAGGATGCGCTCGCCCTCCCGCAGGCGCAGCTTCTCGCAGATCAGCTCGCGCTTGGCCAGCTGAGCGTCCTCCAGCGTGCTGGCCCCGCGCGAGAACACGGCGCAGCTGTAGGTCATCGAGGCATCGAGGAACAGCTTGAAAAACTCGTTGCTCACGTCGTAGTGGTGGCGCACGGCGCGCTCGTCGCGCTCACGGCTGTGGCGGCGCCCGCGCGGGCGCAGCTCGCTGGCGGGGATTTGTGGCGGACGCGTCAGACCACATGCACGTATCGCGGCGAGTGCCACACGCGCGCGCGTGGCCCGGTTGACCGGGGGCGCCGTGAACGTGTCGAGCAGCCCGATCACGCGGTCGAGATCGTCGGCCTCCAGCTCGCCCACCGCGTAGGCCCGCCCCAGACCCAGCTGCCCGGGGGCGCGCAGCAGGTGCGCGACGGCGGCCGGAGAGCGCACCGTGAGCACGGGGCCGCCCGCGACCGTGGCGGGCAGCTCAGAGCCGTCCCAGAAGCGCAGCGCAAACGGGCGCGCGGGGAGCGCGCGCGCGAGCTCGCGACGCAGCGGCTCAGGCTGGGCGAACACCGCCGGGGCGCGCGTCGCGCTTGCTCAGTCGTGGTGGGGGTGCGGATGCTTGCATGACATAGCCAGCCTAAGGACCTGTTTCAAAATAGGCGGTGCGGTCGGGGCGTTCATGGACCAAGCTGGGCGACGCGGGATGGCGAAGCGCATGCTGGTGGCACGTGCGAGCCGTCACGTGGCGATCCAGCGCCGTGTCCAGGGACGCATCCGGACGTGCCGATCTTTTTGAAACCGGTTCTAAGCCAAACTATGGCTACGCAGTCCGCTGGTCGCGCTGATAACTTGCTTGGCAGCACCATGGACGACGACGATATCCCCGATGGCCCGTCAAGCAACGGGCCCGGGCCAGACGATGTGCAGCCCCCAGTGTACGAGACGCTTGATCGTGCGCTCACGGGGCTCATCACGGTCGGGCCGATCGTAGCGCTGTTCTTCGTCGGCTGGCAGCTGTGGGATGGGCTGCTGCACCCCTCCGACCTGGTGGTGTTCGTGATCATGTACCTGCTCACCGGGCTCGGCGTGACCGTCGGGTTCCACCGGCTGTTCACGCACCGCAGCTTCAAGACCTCGCCCGCGCTGCGCGGGGTGTTCGCCGTGCTGGGGTCCGCCGCGATCGAGGGACCGGTCATCTCCTGGGTGTCCGACCACCGCAAGCACCACGCCTTCTCCGACCGCGCAGGAGATCCGCACAGCCCCCACGTCGATCACGGCGTCGGCTTGCGAGGGGCCCTGCGCGGGCTCGCGCACGCGCACGTCGGCTGGCTGTTCATCCACACCGAGCGCGGCTCGCGCGAGCGCTACGCCCCGGATCTGATCGCCGACCCGGTCGTGTCGTTCGTGGATCGCACGTTCTTCGTGTGGACATTCGCCGGCCTCGCCATGGCGTTCGGGCTCGGTTACGCGATCGGCGGCTCGCTGCGCGCCGGTCTCACGGGCCTGCTGTGGGGTGGCGCCGTGCGGATGCTCGTGCTGCACCACATGACCTACTCGATCAACTCGCTGTGTCACTTCTTCGGACGTCGCGACTACGCCACGGAGGACCATTCACGCAACCTGCTGTGGCTGTCGCTGCCGACGTTGGGTGAGGCCTGGCACAACAACCATCACGCGTTTCCAACCTCCGCCAGTCACGGCCTCAGCTGGCGTCAGCCCGACATTTCCGCGCTCGTGATCGGCGCTATGGCTCGTGTGGGACTGTGTTGGGACGTGGTCAAGGTGCCCGAGGAGCGTCGCGCGAGCAAGCGTTACGTGACCGCGTAGGGCATGATCGACTCCGACGAGCAGTCGCCGAGCCGTCCTGTCAGTTAACGTCGCGGCCGTGAGCACAGAGTCTCCGTTCGATCCGGATGAGGAGATCATCCCCGAGTCGAGGTCAGATACCGACCTGCTGAAGAACTACGACATCCTGCGTCTGCGCGCGCCCAATCCCGGGCCGTTTACGTTGTCGGGCACGAACACGTGGGTCGTGGGGCGCCGTCCGGCGTGGGTCGTCGATCCAGGCCCGCTGATCGAGGCGCACGTGGAGCGCCTGTATGCGGCGATCGAGAGCAGGGGCGGGCTCGGCGGCGTCGTGCTCACGCACGACCACGAGGACCACAGCGAGGCCGTGCCGGAGCTGCTGGCGCGCTATCCAGCGCCGCTGGCGGGCGGGCGCGGCAAGGTTGACGTGGAGCTCGAGGAAGGCGTGCGCTTCGGGCCGTTCTACCCGGTGGCGACCTCGGGGCACTCGATCGACCACTTCGCGGTGATCGCGGACGGCGCGTGCTTCACCGGCGATGCCGTGCTGGGCGAAGGCAGCGTCTACATCGCCCCGCATCGCGGCTCGATGTCTCACTACATGCTCGCGCTGACGCGGTTGCGGATGCGCGAAGACTTCAACGTGCTCTGTCCCGGCCACGGTCCGATCGTGTGGGACGCCGACGGCAAGCTCGAGGAGTACGTGAACCATCGTCTCGACCGCGAGCATGCGCTGATGTACGCGCTCGGCCAGGGCCTGCGCAGCGAACGCCAGCTGCTCGACGCGGTCTGGGCGGACGTATCGGAGCCGATGCGCCCGCTGGCGAGCGTCACACTCGCGGCGCACCTGGACAAGCTCGATGACGAGCAGGTCCTGCCCAGGGGCGTGCAGCGCCCCACGTTCGACAGCTCCGACTGGTGAGCCCGCGCGTCACTGCTCCGGACCCGGATGCCGGACAGACCTCTGCGGGCGCGTCCTCGTCGGGGGCGAGCTCCGGGCCCGCGCCCGCGGGTGCGGCCGCTTCGGGAGCGAGCTCAGGACAAACGCCCGCGGGCGCGTCCTCGTCGGAATCGCCGTTTCCACCGATCGCCGACTACGGGTTCCTGTCGGACTGCCACACCGGCGCGCTGCTCGCCCCGGACGGCTCGATCGAGTGGATGTGCCTGCCGCACTTCGACTCGCCGCGCGTCTTCGGCGCGCTGCTCGACCGCGGCGCCGGCAGCTGGCGTGTCGGCCCCTACGGCGTCTACGTTCCGGCAGGCCGGCGCTACATCCCGGGCACGAACGTGATCGAGACGACGTGGATGACGCCGAGGGGCTGGATCGTGCGTCGTCGACGCGCTGACGATCGGCGACTGGCACGACAACGAGCACGGCTCGAGCCACACGCGCCCGCCGACCGACTACGACGCCGACCACCTGCTCGTGCGCATGGTCGAGTGCGTGCAGGGCCAGGTGCAGGTCGAGATGGTCTGCGAGCCGATGCTTCGACTACGGTGCGCACGCCGGCGGAGTGGAAGAGGGTCGAGCTGGACTCGGCATCGCACGACGCACATGACGCGTACGAGCTGGACGCTGCCGATGGCGAGACGAGCGTTCCGGCTGTTCAGCGACATGCGCATGGGCATCGAGGGCAATCGCACGCACGCGCGCCACACGATGGTCGAGGGCGAGAAGCGCTTCTGCGCGATCTCTTGGACGGAGAGCCTCGGCGGGCCCGCACACCTCCGAGCAGGCCGAGCAGCACGCTCGAGCAAACGGGCCACTTCTGGCGCGAGCTGGCTCGCCGAAGGCAGCTATCCCGACCATCCGTGGCGCCACTACCTGCAGCGCTCGGCGCTCGTGCTGAAGGGGCTCACGTTCATGCCCACGGGGGCGCTCGTCGCCGCGCCGACGACCTCGCTGCCGGAGACGCCGGGCGGCGAGCGCAACTGGGACTACCGCTACTGCTGGATGCGCGACGCGACGTTCACGCTGTGGGGACTGCACGCGCTCGGGCTCGACTGGGAGGCGGACGACTTCATGGAGTACGTCGCCGACCTGCCGCGCAACGAGGACGGTTCGCTGCAGATCATGTACGGCGTCAGAGGCGAGAAAGACCTGCGGAGTCGACGCTCGACCATCTGAAGGGCTACGAGGGCGCGCAGCCCGGTGCGCGTCGGCAACGGCGCCTACGACCAGCGTCAGAACGACGTCTTCGGCGCGGTGCTCGACTCCGTCTACCTACACTCCAAGCAGCACGATCACATCCCGGACCGGCTGTGGCCGGTGCTCGATCGACCAGGTCGACTGCGCGCTCGCCGTGTGGCGCGAGCCCGACCAGGGGATCTGGGAGGCGCGCGGCGAGCCGCAGCACTACGTCTCCTCGAAGCTGATGTGCTGGGTCGCGCTCGACCGCGGCGCGCGGCTGGCCGAACGGCGCGGCGAACTGGAGCTCGCCGAGGAGCTGGCAGGGGATCGCCGACGAGATCCGCGAGGACATCCTCGAGCGCGGCGTCGACAAGCGCGGCGTGTTTCGCCAGCACTACGACACCGACGCGCTCGACGCCTCGACGCTGCTCGTGCCGCTCGTGCGCTTCCTGCCACCCGACGACGAACGCGTGCGCGACACGGTGCTGGCGATCCGCGACGAGCTCACCGACCACGGCCTCGTCCTGCGCTACCGCATCGACGAGACCGACGACGGCCTGCACGGCAAGGAGGGCACGTTCCTGATCTGCTCGTTCTGGCTCGTCTCGGCGCTCTCGGAGATCGGCGAGGACAGCAAGGCGCGAGCACCTCTGCGAGCGGCTGCTGTCGCTACGCATCGCCGCTCGAGCTCTACGGCGAGGAGCTCGACGCTTCGCAGCGGCCGCCATCTCGGCAACTTCCCGCAGGCGTTCACGCACCTCGCACTGATCAACGCCGTCACGCACATCATCGCCGCGCAGCAGAATCAGGGTTCGTAGAAGAATAGGTTGGGGTTCGAGGGGGTCGGGCCGTGAGTGCTGGCCGATCCCGGACGATCGGTCGACGCACGCGAGCGCAGGCGTGCTGGTTGTACGTCGAGCATCGTGGGTGGCGGCTGGTGCCGCGGAACGGGCGTCGCGGGCGCCAAGATCTTCTTCTACGGACCCTTAATAGCCGGGCTCGCACGCCGCGGGCATCTGGCTGCGGGCGGTGGTTGGGAGGGATGCATATGGGCCGGTCGGGCGGTCTTGCGCGGCGGGCCGGCGCTCCCGCTGAACACTGTGGGTGGGCGGCAGAGGTGGCTCGGCAGGACCACGGTCGGTCAGTAGCCCGGATCGCCTGGCATGAGCACGCGGGCTGAGTCGCCATCGACGATCACTCTCGGCAGGACCGGCTCGACCACGAGGTCGCGCGCATGCGTGAGCAGGGCGCCGGCGGAGGAGAATGGGATGAGCTGCTGAAGGTGGGCGATCGTCGGGAACACGAGCACGATCTTCTCGGCGGCGTGCGCGTCGAGCGCGGCCTGTGGGGTGAACCAGCCGAGGTCCACGCACTCCTCGCCGTCTATGCGTGGCTCCTGGCCGTCGGGCAGGGGGGCGAGGAAGAAGCAGGTGTCGAAGCGGATTCTGACCTCGGCGGGGGTGATCCAGCGCGAGAACGCGACCAACGCGTGGGGGTCGTCCAGGACGATGCCGGCCTCCTCGCGCAGCTCGCGGATCGCCGCGGCGCGGTGGGCGTCCTCGCCATCCCCGTCGCCGGCGTCGACGGCCCCGCCTGGAAACACCCAGACGCCGCCCATGAACTTCGCCTCGGGCGTGCGCCGCACGAGCAGGATCTCCAGCGTGTCGGCGCCGCCGCGCAGCAGGATCACGGTCGCGGCCTGGCGCGGAGACGTGGCGGTGCCCGGGTTGTAATCCTCGCCGGGAGCGGGACGATCGTCGGGGGCGCCTCGGACTGCGGGGGCGGGTGGCTCCTCAGGGGCCTCAGAATCCATCAAGTGACTCTACCCGCCGTCGGGGATGGCCGGTAATCTGTGTGGACATGAACGCGACCAAGACCCTGCAACGCTGGATCTGCGAGTCCTGCGGCTACATCTACGATCCCGACGAAGGCGACCCGGACGGGGGCATCCCCGGGGGGACAGCGTTCGAGGACATCCCCGACACGTGGTTCTGCCCGGTGTGCGGCGCGCGCAAGCGCGACTTCGTGCTCTACGAGGATTAGGGCCGAGCTGACGGACTGGCAGGGGCTGCTGGCGCTCGATCGCGAGCGCGTATGGCATCCGTATGGCGGGCTGCCCGCCTCGCCGCCCGAGCCGTTGCCAATCGTCTCCGCGCAGGGTGTGCGCCTGCGGCTGGCCGACGGGCGCGAGCTGATCGACGGGATGGCGTCGTGGTGGTGTGCGATCCACGGTTATCGCCATCCCGCCCTGGATGAGGCGGTGCGCGAGCAGTTGGGCCGGATGGCGCATGTGATGTTCGGCGGGCTCACGCACGAGCCGGGGATACGTCTCGCCGAGCGCCTGGTCGAGCTCGCGCCCGACGGTCTGGAGCGGGTATTCCTCGCCGACTCCGGGTCGGTGTCGGTCGAGGTGGCGATCAAGCTGGCGTTGCAGTACCAGCGCGCGCTGGGGTACACGGGGCGCACGCGGCTGCTGACGGTGCGAGGCGGGTATCACGGCGATACGCTCGGCGCGATGGCCGTGTGCGACCCCGTCGGGGGGATGCACAGCCTGTTCACGGGCGTGCTGGCGGAGCACGTGTTCGCCGAGCGCCCGCCGGGCGGGTTCGATGCCGGGCTGGACGAGCGCTGGGCGGCGGATGTGAGCGAGCTGATCGCCGCGCATGCGCATGAGTTGGCGGCGGTGATCGTCGAGCCGGTCGTGCAGGGCGCGGGGGGGATGTGGGTATATGCACCCGAGTGCGTCGCGCTGCTGCGGCGGTTGTGTGACGAGCACGGTCTGCTGCTCGTGCTGGACGAGATCGCCACGGGGTTCGGGCGCACAGGCGCGCTGTTCGCGTGCGAGCACGCGAGCGTGGTCCCCGACGTGATGTGCGTGGGCAAGGCGCTGACCGGCGGCTACATGACGCTCGCCGCGACGCTGTGCACGCCCGCGGTGGCCGAGGCCGTCTCTGGCGGCGACGGTGGCGGGCTGATGCACGGGCCGACGTTCATGGCCAACCCGCTCGCGTGCGCGGTCGCGCTGGCTTCGCTGGAGTTGCTCGCTGACGGTGGTCGTGGTGGTTGGCGCGAGCCGGTGATGGCGATCGAGCGGGGGTTGCGCGCGGGGCTGGAGCCGGCTCGGGGGCTGCCGGGCGTCGTGGACGTGCGCGTGCTGGGCGCGATCGGGGTGGTGCAGCTCGATCGTGCGGTGGACGTGCCTGCTGTGACCGCTGCCGCTGTCGAGCGGGGCGTGTGGCTGCGGCCGTTTCGCGATCTGATCTACACGATGCCGCCGTATGTGATCGGCGAGGATGATCTGGCGCGGGTGACGGGGGCGATGGTGGCTGGGGCCGCCGTGGGCTGAGATAGCGGTTGAGCTGCGTTGAATTCCGTCGGGTGTTGCATTACACTGGGATATGGCTAGAACGTCAATGCTTTGTTCATTGCGTCTCCGAGGAGCCCGGGCAACCGGGCTCCCTCCGGTTAAGTAAGATCCCTGACGGTCGCCGAGGTCGTCTTCGCTGCGACCGCCAGGGTGCCCTGCTACCTCGTCAGCCGGTCGATGACCAGCATGGAGATGAGCAGCGCGATGGCCAGAACAGACAATGCTGAACTCATAGCAACTCCTTTCTCCGGGGGTACGACCCCGGAACCCTCCGGACAGGAGGCACATCCGCAGCATCATTCGACCAGCCATACGTCGATGCTAAGAGTTGCTTGGGACGAAACTCTCGGGCGGGCACCATTGCCGCCACGGGAGCGTGTCGCCGGCGCGAGCAAGGTCTGCGCCCGTTGGGTTTGGTACGTGGCCCAGACCCACCACCTCGATGCCACCTAACCGTGCGATCGTGTCGCGGTTGGAGCGTTCCAGCTCCTCCGGCGTGTCAGGCCACGGCGTCAGCACCACCGCGCGCACGTCCAGTCCGGCGCTGCGTGCGGCCTCGATGGTCAGCAGCGTGTGGTTGATCGTGCCGAGGCCCGGTCCGGCGGCGATCAGCACTCCCAGCCCGAGCGCGGCGGCAAGATCGCGCACGGTGAAATCCCCGGTCAGGGGGACCAGCAGACCGCCAACTCCCTCGACGATCAGAATGCCATCGTTCGTCCCCGCCGCGTGCCCGCCCGCCCGCGCGTGGGCGATCAGATTAGCCGGGTCGATCGTCTCGCCCGCGAGTGCAGCCGCGAGATGGGGCGACACCGCGGGGCCGTAGCGCAGCGGCGCCACCTCCTCGGGGAACATACCCGCTACGCTTGCCAGCAGCTCGTGATCGGCCGGCCACTCGCCAGGTGGCTCGTCTAGTCCGGTGACAACAGGCTTGTGTGCGCGCACCTGCTCACCGGCAGCCGCCATCGCGGCCAGCAGCGCCGCGCTCAGAATCGTCTTGCCGACGCCCGTGCCGGTACCTGTGACGAACAGCCCGCGCATGCTCGCGCTCGCGTCGCTAGGCCGCGCGGTGGATGACGATGTCGCGCTCGCCGTCGAACGGTACGTGCGCCGTGGGGGCGCGCACCGCGGGGCCGGTCGGCGAGGCGGCCTGCGCGAACGCGGGAACGCGCCGCTCCAAGTCTTCGCGCTCGGTCTCGGTCTCGGGTAGTGAAGTCGCCACGGCATGCGACCCTGCCATCGCCAGGTCGATGCCCAGTGCGCGGGCGGCCTCGGCGATTACCCGCGCGGCGTCCCGCAGCTCCTCGGAGGTATGACCGGCCATCACCGCCAGCCGCAGCCGCGACATGCCCGGGGCCACGGTCGGGGGACGGATCGCCTGGGCGAACACGCCTCGCTGCAACACTGCCTCGCAGAGGTGCACCGTCGCGTGCTCCTCACCGACGACCAGCGGAACGATGTGCATCTCCGAATCCTCCGCGGGCACACCCTCGGCGGCCAGCGCACGGCGCAGCACGCGCGCGTTGCAGCGCAGCCGCCGCACGCGGTGGGGGCGTTCCTCCAGCAGCTCCAGCGCCGCCAGCGCGCCGGCGACCGCCGGCGGTGGAGGGGCGGTCGAGAAGATCAGCGGGCGCGCGGTGTTGATCAGGTAGCGGATCGTCTCTCCGCGCGCGCATGCATACGCGCCGTATGAGCCGAGCGCCTTGCCGAGCGTGCCGATCACGATGTCGATCTCGCCCTCCAACTCGGCCTGTGCGATCGCGCCGCGTCCGTCCGGGCCGAGCGCGCCGGTGGCGTGCGCCTCGTCGACAATCGTGCGCGCGCCGTGCGCTCGCGCCAGCTCGATGATCTCGGCCAGGGGGGCGATGTCGCCGTCCATCGAGAACACCGAATCGGTGACGATCAGCCGTCGGCCGTTGCCGCCGCGTCGGCGCAGCAGCCAGTCGAGATGGCCCACGTCGCAGTGCCTGTACACGAACACCTCCGCTCGAGACAGCCTGCAGCCGTCGACGATCGAGGCGTGGTTCAGCTCGTCGGAGAACACGGTGTCCCCGCGTCCCGCCAGCGCGCCGATCGCACCCGCGTTGGCGAGGTAGCCCGAGCCGAACAGCACGCACTCCTCGCTGCGCTCGAACGTCGCCAGGCGCTGCTCCAGGCGGCGGTGAATCGTCATCGTGCCGGACACCAGCCGCGACGCGCCGGCGCCTACGCCCCAGCGCATCGCCGCCGCCGCCGCCTCCTCGCGCACGCGCGGGTGGTCGGCCAGGCCGAGATAGTTGTTCGAGCACAGCAGCAGCACCGGTCGGCCGTCGAGCACCACGCGCGGTCCCTGGGGTCCGCTCACCATGCGCAGACGCCTGCTCAGTCCGAGCCGCTCCAGCTCCGCCAGGCGCTGCTCGATCTCGTTCATGTCCAGTGCTCCGCTCGCTCGCTCGTCCGGCCGCTCGCCCGGTCAGTCTCCCCAGCCCGCGGCGGCGCCGGCGGGCACGGCGTCGTCCCTGGCCGGTTCGGACGAGGCGGCGTGCCCGGGTGTTCTGTTCGGGGCGCCGTCCGGGCGCGGCGGAACGGCGCGCTTGGCCTTGAATCGCAACTGCGTGGACGGGTCCCACAGGCGCACCGTCAATCCCTGACTCTCGCCGTCTGCGTCACCGCTGCCGGCGCCTCGCGCGCGGTCCGCAGCGGTGCGTGCGGGCGTGCCCGCAGCGAGCAGCTCCTCCACCACGTCCGGCGTCTCGCCGTCCAGCCAGCCCGAGCGATTGTCCGGCCGCGGGTTTGCGCCGTTGTCCGGCTGGCGCGCCACGTTCAGGCCCAGCTCCTCGAACATCGCCCTGTCCTGCTCGGGCTCCGAGCCGAGCGTCGTCAGGAAGTTGCCCATCATCACGCCGTTCAGCCCCGCGCGCACCGCGAGCGGCTGCAGCTCGCCGAGGTTCTCCACGCGCCCGCCGCACAGCCTGAACAGCGCCTCGGGCAGGATCAGGCGGAAGATCGCGATCCACTTGACCGCCTCCCACGGGTCGATCGGCTCACGGTCGCCGAACTTCGTGCCCGGACGCGGGTTCAGCAGGTTGATCGGCACGCTCGTCGGGTCGATCGCCGCCAGCTCGAACGCCATCTCCACGCGCTGGGCGCGACTCTCGCCGAGGTTCAGGATGCCCCCCACGCATGTCTCCAGGCCGGCGTCGCGCACCGCCTGGATCGTCCTGATCCGCCCCTCGTAGCGCACGGTCGTGGAGACCTCGTCGTAGTAGCTCTCGGCGGTCTCGACGTTGTGGTGCACACGCTGGATGCCGGCCTCACGCAGCGCCTGCGCGCGCGCCGTAGACATGTGCCCGATCGAGGCGCAGCGCTTGAGGTTCGTCTGCTCGGCGACCAGACGCGCGCCCTGCAGGATCCGCTCGAAGTCGCGCTTGGACAGGCCCTGGCCCTGCGTGACCATGCAGAACCGATGTGCTCCCGCGGCCTCGGCCGCCCGCGCGTGCTCGAGGATCTGCTCGGGGCTCATCATCGCGTGCATCGGCGTCTGCGCCTCGGCGAACCGCGATTGCGCGCAGAACCCGCAGTCCTCCGCGCATCCGCCCGACTTGGCGTTGACCAGCGAGCACATGTCGGTCGAGTCGTCAAACCGCTCGACACGCGCCTCCCACGCGCGCTGCACGAGCGCTTCGATCTGAGCGTGGTCCTCGATCTCGCCGAGGCGCGTGGCCTCCTCGCGGGTTATCAGCGGCGGCATTCCCTCACGTTATGTCGCGCCTCGGACGGCAAGGGGAGATGGTTCGTGTTGTGTCCGGGCTCGGACTATATGGATGGTGAGCCGAACGAGCCAGCTCTTTCATCGAGTTGCTGTTGGCGCCGCTCACCACACTCGGCGGCGTATCGGAAGCGCTTTTTGTGCGATCCAATGCGTCGTGGCCGCCCCAGACCGTGGGGAGTCAAGGTGCGTAGGGTCGCGTCACGCCCAGCCAAGCAGGTCGGAAACTTCGGGCCGGCCGGTGTTTTCCGGCCGGGGCGAAGTTCGACCTGCGCTATTCGCCGCGCCACTCGGGCGCACGTTTCTGCGCGAACGCTCGCATTCCCTCGCGCATATCCGACGAGGCGAACGAGGCTCGTCGCAGCTCGATCAACTCCCGCTCGATGTCCTCATCCAGCTCGCCCTCCGCATCCAGCAGCGCCACGATCACGCGCTTGTTGCCGAGCTGGGACAGCGGCGCGTTGCCCGCGAGCTCGCTCGCCAGCTCCAATGTCACCGCCTCCAGGTCGGCTGCCGCCGCGACGCGGTTGACCAGGCCCCAGCTCAGGGCCGTCTGCGCGTCGATATAGCGGCCGAGCAGGAACAGCTCGCGCGTGCGCGCCGCGCCGATCGCGTCGATGAACCGGCGCAGCCCGGTGTGCGAGTACACGAGGCCGAGCTTCGCCGGCGGCATTCCCAGCTTGATGCCGTCCTGCGCCACCCTCAGGTCGCACGCCAGCGCGAGCTCCAGCCCGCCCCCGATCGTGTGGCCCGGCAGCGCCGCCACCGTCGGCCACGGGAACGCCTCCAGCGCGTCGATCGCTTCGGTGAACGGGTGCGCCACCAGCGCCTGCGCGCGCTCCTCGAACTCGGCGTCGGGTATCTCGCCGATGTCATACCCGGCAGAGAACATTCCGTGCGCGCCGGTCACCACCACGCAGCGCACCCGGGATTGAGGGACACCCACCCCATCCACTCCACCCGCCCCGGCGTGCTCGCCGAGCGTCGCCGTGATCGCGTCGAGGATCGGATGGTCGAGCGCGTTGCGCTTCTGTGCGTTGGAGATCGTCAGCCGCAGCACGCCGCCGGCCGGCTCGTCGATCAGCAGCTTGCCGTCGGCCAGCTCGCGTTGAGGGGCGCTCGAGGACACTGGTTGCGACAGGCTAGCCGAGCACTGCCGCACGCGCCCGCATGGCGCGGGAGCGCGGGCGCAGCCGTGCGAGCGCACGCCCCGGCTCTCAGGGACGACCGAGCCGGAGCATCACGTGGCGCCCGTAGCCGGACCCGCCGGCGGAGGGAGCGGCGAGCACGACCGCCATCAGGCGCAGGTGCCGGCGTCTGAGCAGCAGCCGGCGCGCGGCGGGCGTCAGGCGCACTCGAATGCTCGCCTGCTGGCCGGGTCCGATCGAGAACACGCCGGAGCGGCCGACTCTCATCCGCCGGACGCGCGCGCGATGGCTGCGGTGTCGCGCCGTGCCGGCCACAGCCCGAGTGAGGTCCACACGACCGCTGCATGCGTGCCGTAGGCCGACCGGGCACACCACGCGAACCCTTGCGATTCCGGCACGGGTCGCGGCTGTCTGCGCTGTGGTGACGGCCGCGCCGATGCTGAACACCATCACGGCGTCGCTCTTGGCGGCCACCACGTAGACCTCGCGTCCGTCCGAGCTGACGGCGGCCCCGCTGACGCCCTGCAACGACGGGAGGCTCGTGCAGCGACTGTCTTCGTCGGCGGCGCAGGAGGTCTCGGTCAGCTTGCCGGTCGCGGGGTCGCGCGAGAAGATCGCCGCCGAACCGCTGCCGATCGCGTACACCGACGAGCCGTCGCCGCTGACGGCGACCACGCTCACATCGTCCAGGCCCGGGGCGCTCGTGCACGGATCCGTCGGTGTCGAGGACTTTTCTTCTTCGCTGCCTTCGTTTTCTTCGCCTTCTTCGCTCGGTTCCTTTGGTTCGGGCTTCGGCAGGAAATCGACGCAGCTGTTGTTCGACAGAGCGCCCGTGGTCGGGTTGCGGTCGAGCACATCCACGCTGCCGCCGGAGCCCAGGGAGTCGCTCGCATACACGTTCTGGCCGTCGGGGCTGACCGCAAGCTCGGTGGGCGAGTCCATCAGCTTGCCTGCACTGCACAGCCCGGGTGGCGCTTGCACCTTCACGCAGCTCGTCTCGGAGAGCGCACCGCCGGCGCCCGTGGCGAACACGTCGATCGCCTTGCTGCCCGGCGCGGCGCCGTACAGCTGCTTGCCGTCCGGGCTCAGCGCGAGCGCGTCGAGGCCCTGCGTCGCCGTGCCCACACCGCATATGCCATCGAGGCCGTTGACTGCGATACACGGGTTCGCCAGGTACGTGCTCGGCGGCGGCGTCGTGAAGATCGAGGCCAGCGTTGCGCTGGAGGTGGTGCTGCCGGCGCCGGAGGTCGTGCTGGTGGGGGTACTGCTGGTGCTGGGGGTGCTGGTGCTGGGTGTGCTGGTGCTGGGTGTGCTGGTGCTGGGTGTGCTGGTGCTGGGGGTCGATCCGCCACCACTTGATGCGGTCGTGCTCGGGGCTGGGGCGAGCGTCGAGATCGCGCCTTCGAGCGGAGCGGCGACATACAGGGCGCTGCCGTCCGCGCTCGTGACCAGGGCGCTCGAGCTCGAGAACAGGTTGGCGGCGCCACAGGGAGCCTCGGGACGGGGAGTGCCCTGGTAACAGCCAAGGCGCATCAGGGACCCGGTGGCGGGGTCGCGGGAGAAGGCGACCACGCTCGCGGAGCTGCTCGAGCTGACGAACACCGTCGAGCCGTCAGGGCTGACCGCCACGCCGTCGGCTCCCAGCAGCGATGGGGTGGGCGTGCACGCGCCCGAGGCGCCGTCGCGCCCGTCGGTTCCATCGGAGCTCAGGCAACCCGTCTCGGAGATCGCGCCCGTCGCGGGGTCGCGCTTGAGGATCACCACCGCGCCGAAGCTCGTGGCCACGCTGGCGCCCGCGACACCTCCCGCCACGTACACGTTCGCGCCGTCTGGAGAGACCGCCACCGCGTGGGCGCCGACCAGCGCATTGCCGACCGCGCAGCCCGAGGTGCCGTTTTCCGAGGAGGCGGCTTCCGGTGCGACAAGGCAGCCGCCCGGACCGCTGAGCGGTCCGAAGCCCCCGGCCGCGTCAGCCGCGGTGGGAGCAGCGCCGAGACCGACGGCCAGGGCCGTGGCTGCGATCACCGCGATGGGCCTGCTGAGGATCTCGCTCAAGGTCATTGGACCGTCTTTCACTCGGTGGCATCTCGTGCAGCACGGATCGACTGACTGTCCGTTCATCGGCGGACGAGCTGGACCACTTGAGGATCGGCCGCTCGCCGATGGGCGCCTGGTTCAATAATCGCGTCGGTCCTCGAAGTTGACCAAATCAAATCAATCGTCTCAGCCAAGCAGGTCCGCGACTTCGTCCCGACCGGGGTTTTCCGGTCGGGAGGAACGTCCGGATCCTGCGCTACTCCAGCACGACCAACGTGTCGCCCTCGTTTACGGCCTGGCCCTCCTCGCAGCGGATCTCCGTCACCGTACCGGCGTCTTCGGCCTCGACTGGCATCTCCATCTTCATCGACTCGAGCACCGCGACCGTGTCGCCCTCCTCGATCGCATCTCCCACCTCGCACTCGATTTTCCATACCGTGCCCGTGATATGGGCCTCCACGTCAGTCACGCCATGCACCTCCCAGATTGTCGCCGAGCCTCGGATCGTGCCACGAGCCTCGATTGCCGGTGTCGGCCGCGGACAATAATCCCTCGCCCCGACCCCACCGCCACATGACTTCCGACACCCTCATCGTCGTCGCCGCGTACAACGAGGCCGAGCGCATCTCCGCGACGCTCGCCGCGCTCGCCGACGCTTTCCCCGGCGCGCCCGTGTGGGTCGCCGACGATGGCTCCACCGACGCCACCCCCGAGCTCGCGCGCGCCGCCGGTGCGACGGTGGTGCGCAGCCCGCGCGTGATCGGCAAGGGCCAGGCGATGACCGCCGCTGTCGAAGCGGCGCTGTCTGACGTTGGTCTTTTGGACGATGCCACGCGCGTACACGCGCGCGCGCGCATTCACGGCGATCCAGAGGACTCTTCTCCCGAGCCGGCCGCTCCAGCGGCCCCTCCCGAGCCGATCGTGATCCTCTGCGACGGCGACCTCGGCGAGTCCGCGCGTGAGCTGCCCGCCCTCGCGGAGGCGATCCGGCGTGACGACGGCGATCTGGCGGTGGCGGCGTTCGCCACGCGCGTGGGCGGCGGATTTGGTCTGGCGCTCAACTTCGCACGCTGGGCGATCAGCCGCCGTTGCGGGCTGTCCACGCGCGCGCCCATCTCCGGGCAGCGTGCCATGCGCGCACGCGTGCTGCGCGATGTCCTGCCATTCGCCTCAGGCTTCGGCATGGAGGTCGGCATGACGATCGACGCCGTCCGCGCCGGCCATCGCGTCGTGGAGGTCTCCCTCGAGCTCTCTCACCGCCCCACCGGCCGGACTCCCGCCGGGTTTGCGCATCGCGGGCGGCAGCTGGTCAACTTCGTGCGCGTCTACCTGGCTCGCTGAGCCGGGGAGGGGGGAAGGGGTGGCCAGTACGTAGACGTGCATCTGGGGGCGAACGCCCAGTTTGGTCCATGAACGCCTCGGCCGCGCCGCCTGGTTCAGAACACGGTGCCGAGGCACACCAACATGGCGACACATCTCTGTCGATAACTTTTAGGTTATAATTCCTCCATGTCAGAGCCATCCGCACTGCTCAAAGAAGCGCGCCGTCAGGCCGGCCTCACCCAGGCGCAGCTCGCCCGCCGGCTGGGGGTCAGCCAGGCGGCCGTGGCCAAGCTGGAGCGGCCGGGCGCCAATCCGGCGATTGCGACGCTCGACGATGCGCTGCGCGAGATCGGACAGCGACTCGTTCTCACCACCGAGCCGGTGAGGCCGGGCATCGACGAGACGCTGGTGTTCGAGCAGCTCAGGTTGAGCCCCGAGCAGAGGCTTGCGCAGCTGGAAAGCATGTACGAGTGGGGTCGCGAACTGACACTCGCCGGAGCCCGATCCCGTGGCGAGCTGGCCTGATTACCATCCCGCGGCACTGGTGCGCGCACTCGTCGAGAGTGGCGTCGACTTCGTGGTCATCGGCGGCGTGGCGGTCGTCCTGCAGGCGATGCCACGTTTCACCAAGGATCTCGACATCTGCTATTCGACCGCCCAAGACAACCTTGATGCGCTCGGCGGTGTGTTGGTGGCATTGGAAGCTCGCCTGCGCGGCATCCCGGAGATGGTGCCGTTCGTGCCCGATGGGCGCACCCTGCGCCAGACGCAGATCCTGTGCTTGACGACGTCCGCAGGCGACATCGACCTGCTGGTCAATCCGGATGGAGCGCCCCCGTACAGCACGTTGCGCCGCCGTGCCGAGATCATGGATCTGGGCGGTCACGGAGTTCGGATCGCGTCGATCGAGGATCTGCTCGCCATGAAGCGCGCCGCCGGCCGTCCGCTGGACGTGGTCGACATCGAATCGCTGGAAGCGGCCCGCCGGCGCCTGCGTCGCAGGCCGAAACGATAACCGCCGGCGATAGGCTCGCGTCAGATGATCCTCGCGATCGACCAGGGCACAACCGGCACGACGTGCATCGTCTATGACCCGGACTCCGGCTTCGAGCCGATCGGGCGCGCCTACCGTGAGTTTCGCCAGCACTTTCCCCAGCCCGGCTGGGTCGAGCACGATCTCGCCGAACTGTGGACCGTCACCCACGCGGTGGCCGGCGAGGCGCTCGCCGACGCCGGCGTTCGCCCGGGGGATCTCGCCGCGGTCGCGATCGCCAACCAGCGCGAGACGGTCTGCGTGTGGGACCCCGCCACCGGCGAGCCGCTGCACCGCGCGCTCGTCTGGCAGGATCGCCGCACCGCTCCCCTGTGCGAGCAGTTGCGCGCCGACGGGCATGAGCCGCTCATCCGCGCGCGCACCGGCCTCGTGCTCGACCCTTACTTCTCGGCGCCGTCCATGCGCTGGCTGCTGGACCATGTTCCCGGTCTGCCCGAGCGCGCCCGTGACGGGCGTGCCGTGTTCGGGACGATCGACTCGTGGCTCATCTTCAAGCTCACCGGCCAGCACCTGACCGACGCCTCCAATGCCTCGCGCACCCTCCTGTATGACATCTCCTCCGGCTGCTGGGACCCCGACCTGCTGGCCCTGTTCGACATCCCCGCTCGCGCGCTACCCGAGGTTCGTCCCAGCGCCGGCGTCTTCGCGCAGACGCTTTCCTCCGCCCTGCACGGCCACGCCGTCCCGCTCGCGGGCGTCGCCGGTGATCAGCAGGCCGCCCTGTTCGGCCAGGCGTGTATCGACCCCGGCCTCGGCAAGAACACCTACGGCACCGGCTCGTTCGTCCTGCTCAACACCGGTTTCTCCCCGCCCGAGCCGCCCCCCGGCCTGCTCGCGACGGTGGCCTGGACGATCGGCGCTTCCACCACCTACGCCCTGGAGGCCTCGATCTTCGCCACCGGCGCCGCCGTGCAGTGGCTGCGCGACGGCCTTCAGATCATCTCCTCCGCCGCCGAGACGGAGGCCCTGGCCGCCTCGCTCGCGATCAACGACGGCGTCTACTTCGTCCCCGCGCTCACCGGTCTCGGCTCTCCCCACTGGGACCCCCACGCGCGCGGCACGATCACCGGTCTCACGCGCGGCGCCACCCGCGCGCACCTGGCGCGCGCGACGCTCGAGGCGATTGCCTATCAGACCCATGACGCCGTCCGCGCGATGGAGTCCGCCTCAGGGCAGACCTTCGGCGAGCTGCGCGCCGACGGCGGCGCCACCGCCAATGCCTGGCTGATGCAGTTCCAAGCCGACATCCTCGGCGTGCCCGTCGTTCTGGGCGCCACCTCCGAGACCACGGCTCTCGGCGCGGCCTACCTCGCGGGCGTGGGTGCCGGCCTGAACACGATCTCCGACATCGCCTCCTCCTGGCAGGAGCGCCTGCGCTACGCACCCCGCATGTCCGCCGAGGAGCGCTCGGGGCTGCTCGCGGGCTGGGCCGACGCGTTGGCTCGAACGCGGCGATGATTGCTGTTCGACCGGCGCATGCGCCGGTCGCGGGGCCGCACATGTGCGGCCCCGTTCCGGGTCGTGCATGCACGACCCGGCCGTCCGGTACATGTACCGGACGGGACTGCGCCGCATGCGGCGCAGTCTTCCCTGGGATGGATATAGGAGATGTCACCGCGCGCGTAACTTCTGCGCCCTTGCGACGTAGACCGCTCAGATGAGCGATCTCGCACCGATGCGCGAACAGGTCTACGCCGACCCTCGGCCGGCCGAGTTCTTCGACCAGTTTCACGAGCGCGCCCGCACGCGCGAACCCAACTGGGTGTATGAGGCCACGCGCCTGATCACCTCGCTCTACGCCTACACGCTGCTGCGCGTGCGCTCGATCTCCTCGGAGAAGGTCCCCGGGCGCGGCGCGGTCATCCTCGCGCCCAACCACTTCTCGTTCATGGACCATTTTCTGATGGGCTGCTACATCCGCCGCAAGGTCCGGTTCATGGCCAAGTCGCAGCTGTTCTCATTTCCCATGCGCTACGTCTACAGCCCGGGCGGCGTCTTCCCCGTGCGCCGCGGCGCACGCGACGAGGAGACGTTCATCACCGCCGAGACGATCCTCGGCCGTGGTGGGGCGATCACGATGTACTGCGAGGGCGGACGCTCGCGTACCGGCCAGATGGCCACCCAGGCCAAGCGTGGCATCGGCCGCCTCGCCCTGGAGACCGGCGCGCCGATCGTGCCGATCGCGATCCACGGCTCCTCGCGTATCCGCAACTGGAAGCGCCTGCGCTTCCCTGAGGTCACCGTCCAGTACGGCGACGCCATTCGCTGGGAGCGGGTCGAGAACCCCACACGTGAGCAGCAGCAGGCCGTCGCCGACACGATCCTCGCGGAGATCCGTTCGCTCTACGCGGGCCTGGAGGAGCACGGTCGCCGTGGCGCGTTGCAGCGTGCCCGTGCCGAGCGTCGCTCGAAGCGCGGCTCGGGCAGTAGAACCGCTGTGGCCTGACGCGCGGCGCCGCAGGGTTCCTGTCACCGGTTGACGGCTTTCGCCCGGAGCGGTGATTAGGCTCCCTTGCTCTTTTCAGTCGAGCTCGAACAGGAGGCATCTATGCAAGACACCAAAGGGTTCTTTGGATCGCTCTTCGATCTGTCGTTCACATCCTTGGTAGCAACGCGGATCATCAAACTGCTCTACGTCTTGGCGATCCTCGTGATCGGGCTCTACGCTTTTATTTTCATCGTCGGCGGCTTTTCCCGCAGCCCTGCCGCAGGGCTCCTGGTGCTGCTGATCATCGCGCCCATCTTCACGCTGGCCAGCCTGGTCTACACACGCGTGCTGTTGGAGCTGATCATCGCGCTGTTTCGGATCATGGAGAACACCAGCCAGCTGGTCGCGCGCGCGGATGCTCTGGCGCCCTCGACGACGTCCGCGGGTGGTTCCCTCACGCCACCGAGTGGTCAGTAGTCATCGACTGTGCTTGCAGTCCACTCGCTGCGTCCCGGCCTGCTGGAGGGAACCTCGCTGCTGGTGGTCGGATCGGCGGAGCCGCCCCATGAGCCTCCTGGCGAGTCGTTCGGGCATGCGGTTCGTGAGGCGTGTGAGCAGCTTGGCGCGCGCGTGGACTTGCATGTGGAGGACGCCGCCGTCAACGAAGCTGCGATGGACGCCGCCGTTGCGAGCACCGCCGCCACTGAGCCCAGCGGCATCGACATGCTGGTCGTGGACGGCGCCGCGCTGTTCGCGTCCGGGGGTCTGCACGCGTGTCTGGACAGTGCTTGGAACGCAACCCGGGCGGTCGTCAACCTCGCGTTTCTGCTCGCCACACCGAGCCCGCCCACCCGTCGGATCGTCTACCTGGCGCCTGCTCCGATCGCGGGAGAGCAGGCGGACGCCGCGCGGGCGGGCCTCGAGAACCTTGCCCGCACGCTCTCGGTGGAGTGGGCGCGCCATGCGATCACCCTCGTCACGATCGCCCTCGGGGATGCCACCACCCCGGGCGAGGCGGCCGCGCTCACGGCCTACCTCGCCTCGCCCGCCGGGGCCTACTTCTCGGGTGCTCAGCTGGACCTGCGGGGGGTCTGAGCACCGCGCGCCTGCCGGTGGATCTAGCCTGACATCCCTCCGAACAGCCCGCCCGTTATGTGCAGCGTCTGCCCGTGCACGTAGTTAGACCAGGGCGTGCATAGAAAGAACACGCCTCCCGCAGCCTCCTCTGGCGTCGCCGGGCGGCCCAGGGGGATCAGCATCGAGGCCATCTGGCGCATCTGCTCGGGGATGCCGAGCTGCACCTGCTCGCCGCCGATCTCCATCGTGTTCTCGTCGACCTTGGCCTGGGTCAGGCGGGTGTCGATGAAGCCGAACGCGACCGCGTTGACGTTGACCTTGAACTGGCCCCACTCCTTGGCGATCGTTTTGGTCAGGCCCACGACGCCCGCCTTGCCCGCGGAGTAGTTGGCCTGGCCGGCGTTGCCGAACGTGCCCGAGGTGGAGGACACGTTGACGATCTTGCGGAACACCTCACGGCCTTCCTCGCGCTCCTGCTTGGCGGGCTCGCGCAGGTGCGGGGCCGCCGCGCGGATGACACGGAACGGGACGACCGTGTGGATGTCGAGCATCGCCTGGAAATGCTCGTCGGTCATCTTGTGCACCGGCGCGTCGATCGTGTAACCGGCGTTGTTGACGATGATGTCGAGCTTGCCGAACGCGTCGACCGCGGTCTGCACGAGCTGATCGGGCACGCCCGGCTTGGTCAGGTCGCCCGCGAACACCGCGGTCTCCCCGGCGATCTCACCCGATGCCTGCTCGGCGATGTCGCCGTCGAGGTCGTTGATCAGCACCTGCGCGCCCTGCGCCACGAGCAGCTCGGCCGTCGCGCGCCCGATTCCGCGCGCCGAACCGGTGACGATCGCCGCCTTGCCGTCGAGTACTCCCATAGCTCTTGTCTCCTTGTCGTGTTTTGGAGACGGGAGGTTATAGCCGGGCCGCTCAGCCCGTGATGATCACGCCGAAGTCCTGCGTGTAGATCCCGCCCGCCTGGCCTTCCGCGCGCGCGGCCGGAGGGTGGGGGGAGACACCTATGCCCGTGTCTCTGTAGTTGGGGTTGAGGATGTTCGCGCGGTGCCCCGGCGAGTTCATCCACGCTTCGACGATCGCCTTCGGCGTCGCCAGCCACAGTGTGCCCCAGGCGATGTTCTCGCCGACTTCGTACCCGATCTTCGAGCTGTAGATGTACCCGGCCGCGCGCATCCGGCTCAGTGGCGTGCTGCCGCCCGGGCCTTCGTGGCTGAAGTAGTCGTTCGACGCCATGCTTTCGCTGTGGCCCTGCGCGGCGTGCTGCAGCTTCCCGTTGAGTGTCAGCGCCCGCTCGCCGCGTGTGACCCGTTCGCGGTTGATCAGGCACAGCGTCGCTTCGCGCACGACTTCGATGTCTTCCGGCCCCGGCCTCAGCGTGGCGCCCGCGCACCCGCCCGCGTCCGCGCCCTGGGCGCCCTGGGCGTGCTTCGGTTGTGCGCGCCGAGCGTGCTTGGTGTGCGTCGTGTGCTTGCCATGACGTTTGGTGTGTCTGACGGCCGTGTGGCGCCGGCGGCGCTTGTGGGCATTTCGCCGCTGACCGTGGCCGTGGCGGGCCTTTGCGTGCTTGGCCGCGTGATGACGCTGCCCGTGGGTTGCCCGTCGCGCCTTGTGCGCGCCCGCGCCCGTGGGGGTTACGAACGCGATCACCACGGCAGCGGCCAGCACTGTGAGCAGACGAGTCACACAGCTGGAGTCGGACGCGCGCGCGTCCGGCCTTAGTCACGGCTGTGCGCCTGGACGGATTCTTGCACCCGGATGCTTGCGCTCGCGCGCCCGTCCATGTCTGGCTATACGCGCCTCTCAGCGGCTTTGCCACGCGCGCGGGGAGTGCCCTCCTGAGGCCCGCGTGGTCCAGCGGGCGGGCTGTCCCGGGACTCCTACCGGGCGGGCGGGGCTTCCAGGATGCGCCCGAGGATCTCGCGCATGATCTCGTCGCTGCCGCCCCCGATCGGCCCCAGGCGCGCGTCGCGGGCGGCGCGCTCGACCCAGACCTCGCGCATGTACCCGGCGCCGCCGTGGATCTGCAGGCAGGCGTCCATCAGCTCATAGCACGCGCGCTGGGTCAGCAGCTTGGCCATCGTCACCTCGCGCATGGGCTCCTCGCCGGCGACGAACCGGCGCAGCGCGTCGTAGGTCACGCAGCGCGCGGTGTAAGCGCTCGTGGCGAGATCCGCGAGCTTGTGGCGGATCGCCTGGTGCTGTGACAGCGGCCGTCCGAACGCGGTGCGCTCGCGCGCGAACCGCGCCGTGCGCTCCCACGCGAGTCCCATCGCCCCGACGGCGCCGAGCGCCATCGCCAGGCGCTCCCACTGGAAGTTGGCCATGATCAGCTTGAACCCCTCGTTCAGCCCGCCCAGCAGGTTCTCCTCGGGCACGAACACGTCCTGGTAGGCGATCGTGGCGGTGTCCGAGGCGTGCCAGCCGAGCTTCTCGAGCTTGGCTGAGACGACGCCCTCGCCGCGGTCGACGATCAGGAACGAGATGCCGTGATGCCCGCCCTCGGCGGTGGTCTTGACGGCGGTCACGATGAACTGCGCGCGCACGCCGTTGGTGATGTACGTCTTCTCGCCGTTGATCACCCAGCCGCCGTCCACGCGCTCGGCGCGCGTGGCGATCGCCGCGACGTCCGAGCCCGCGCCGGGCTCGGTGATGCCGAGCGCGCCGATCAGCTCACCGCGGATCGCGGGCACGAGGTAGCGCTGCTGCTGCTCGGCGGTCCCGAACTTCCAGATCGGCGGCGTGGCGATGTTCGTGTGCGCGCCGATCCCGGCGGCGGTCCCACCCGAGCCGATCCGCGCGAGCTCCTCGCACAGCACCGCCTCGTGCAGATAGTCCCCGCCCTGCCCGCCGAGCTCGGTCGGGTACTTCAGCCCGAGCAGTCCCTGCCCGGCGAGCTTGGGAAAGATCTCGTCGGGAAACCAGCACTCGTCCTCCCAGCCCTGCGCGTGCGGCGCCAGCTCGCGGTCGATGAACCCGCGAATCGACTCCCGCAGCTCTTCGTGCTCGTGGGTGAACGGCGGCTGGATCAAAGCCCGTACGAGCGCCCGATCACGTCCAGCATGATCTCATCCGTGCCCGCCCCGATCCGGTTCAAGCGCATGTCGCGCCACACGCGCTCGACCCCGTACTCGCGCATGTAGCCCGCGCCGCCGTGGATCTGGATGCACTCGTCGGCGACTTCGCAGGCGATGCGCGCGGCGTGCAGCTTGGCCATCGAGATCTCGCGCACGGGGTACTCGCCGTTGTGAAACCGCCACGCGGTCACGTACACCATCTGGCGCGCGGACTCGATCTTCGTCGCCATCTCGGCGAACTTGTGGCGGATCACCTGGAACTTGCCGATTTCCCGCCCGAACGCCTTGCGCTCGTGGGCGTACTGCAGCGTGCGCTCGAAACACTTCTGCGCCCCCGCGACACAGCCCGCGGCCCCGATCAGGCGCTCGCCCTGCAGCTCCCACATGATGTGGTAGAAGCCCTTCCCCACCTGCCCCAGCACGGCGGACTCGGGCACGCGCACGTCCTGGAACGCCAGCAGGGCGGTGTCGGAGGCGTGCATCCCCAGCTTCTGCAGCTTCTTCTCGCGGATCACCCCGGGCGCGTCCATCGGCACGAGGAACAGCGTGAACCCGTCGTAGCCCGCGTCGACGTCGGTCTTCGTGACGAGCACGATCACGTCCGCGCGGTGGCCGTTGGTGATGTATGTCTTGGAGCCGTTGATCACGTATTCGTCGCCGTCCTTGACCGCGCGCGTCTTGATCCCCGCCACGTCTGAGCCGGCATCGGGCTCGGTGATGCCCAGGCACAGGATCTTCTCGCCCTTGATCGCCGGTTCGGCCCATTCGCGCTTCTGCTCCTCGGTGCCGAACGCGAGGATCGGCGGCATCGCCATGTCGGTCTGCACGGCCACCCCCATCGCCAGCCCGCCGGAGTTCGCGTTGGTGATCTCCTCCGCCAGCACCAGCGAGGAGTAGTAGTCCCCGCCCTGCCCGCCGTACTCCTCGGGCTTGTCCAGCCCCAGGAACCCGAGCTCGCCCATGCGCCTGAACACCGAGTCGGGAAACGTCGTCTCCTCCCATTCCTCGGCGTGCGGCGCGAGCTCTTTGATCGCGAAGTTGCGAATCGACTCGCGCAGCTGTTCGTGCTCGTCGGTGAAGATGATGTGTTTGCGCGCGGCTTGATGGTCGGGCTTGCGCACGCTGTCGGCGGCGGCGATGACGGTGGCCATTGCGGATTCTCTCTCTCCTCGGGGATCTCGGCGATGCTCTCGGGCGGACATGTTGCTGGCGCTCCATGCAGGCTAACGCAGCGCGGTGGCTCCGGTGCCGGCGCTGCCCTCGAGGACAGCCGGTTCGGACTCGATCGCGCTCGCGGTCGGGGCTCGCCCCTCCTCAGCCCGAAACGTGGTTTAGGATCGCCTCCGTGCCCGATCCCGTCCTCTTTGAGCTCACCGACGGAGTGGCGACGATCACGCTCAACGAGCCCGCCACGCGCAACGCGCTCTCTCCCGAGCTGCTGTCGGGTTTGATCGACGCGTTCCGGCGGGCTGACGCCGACCCCGACGCGCGCTGCGTCGTGCTCTGCTCCTCGCACGAGCGGACCTTCTCCTCGGGGGCGAACCTCGGCGGTTTCGCCGGCGAGGTCCCGCTCGTGCACAAGCACTTCGCCTCCGAGCGCTTCGTCGACCTCTTCCGGCTGATCGGCTCGCTGAGCATCCCCACCCTCTGCGCCGTGCGCGGACACGTCCTCGCCGGCGCGCTCGGCATCGCGCTCGCGTGCGATCTGATCGTAGCCTCCGAGGACGCCACCTTCGGCACGCCCGAGATCAACGTCGGCGCCTTCCCCTTCATGATCATGGCCCTGATCTTTCGCAACGTCCCGCGCAAGCGAGCCACCGAGCTCCTGCTCCTGGGTGAGCGCTGGTCCGCCCAGGACGCCCTCACCGCCGGGATCGTCAACCGCGTCGTGCCCGCCGGCGAGCTCGACGCCTTCGTCGCGGACTGGGCTGCCAAGCTGGCCTCCAAGTCGCCTGTGATCATGCGTCTCGGCAAGGAAGCGATGCGCCGCCAGCTCGACATGCCCCTCGACGACGCGCTCGACTACCTGCGCTCCCAGCTCTCCCTCGCGCTCTCGACAGAGGACATCGTCGAGGGCGTCACCGCCTTCTTCGAGAAGCGCGACCCGGTGTGGCGGGGGCGTTGACCAGCGTCTCCAAGCCAGTGGCGCAGGCTAGTCGGGCAGGGCTGCGCGTAGAGACGGGCTGACCTATGTACCGAGCGGCGTGAGCTGCCGCGGGACGGCGCATTCCCAAACGGCCGGGCCTTCGGCCGTTTGGGAATGCCGTCTCGCGGGGCTTGACAAGTGGTGGGGGTTGATGTATGTTGTGTCTGTTGTGTGCGTCTTGTCATGGGGCGCAGGGACATAGATCGGGTTTGGGTCTTCCTTTGTGGTCGACCTTGCAGCGCTTATTAAGGGGTTTCTTGTGGAGAGGGACCTGGATCGCTTCGTGAGGGAGCTGTTTTCGCGTGGGTTCGTTGGGGACATACGTGTCGGGGATTGCTGCGGGCCCTATTGGGCCTGTAGGTAGATGCGTCAGCAGCGCTGACTCATCTCTCTCTCTCTCTCTCTCTCTCTTGTCCGCTTAGCGCTGCTGGTCTAACCGCCGGATCGCGCCGGGCTTTCAGCCCCCTCGCGGGGAGGGTTGCGTGATGGCTTCGCGCGCGGGTGTACGTACGCGTGGCCGGTTGACGGTCGTTGCGCGGTCACGCACGCCGCGTGGTGAGGCGCCGCGGGCTCGTGTGATTGAGATTCAGCGTTCGCGGTTACTCGCGGGGGCGTTGGGCGCGATCGAGGATCTTGGCTATCCGCGGGTGACGGTTGCGCATATAGCTTCGCGGGCGCGGGTGTCACGGCGCACGTTCTATGAGCTGTTCGACAATCGCGAGGATTGTCTTTTGGCGGCTTTGGAGAGCGTCGTTGAGATGATCCGCGACGAGCTCGCTCGCGCAGAGCTGGATGGTCTTTCCTGGCGTGAGCGTGTCCGTATGGGTTTGTGGACGATCCTTGTGTTCTTCGAGCGTGAGCCGGTCCTCGCGCGGGTGTGTGTCGTGCAGGCGCTGCGCGGTGGTCCGCGTGTATTGGAGTGTCGCGAGCGGGTCTTGACGGAGCTGGCGCGCGCGGTGGACGCTGGTCGTTTTGAGAGCGCTCGTGGCGTTGAGTGTCCCGCGGTGACCGCGGAGGGTTTGGTCGGCGCTGCCTTTGCGGTCGTGTACGGGCGGCTGTTACGGGGTGAGCACGAGCTGCTGACCGGTTTGCTGGGGGAATTGATGGGGATGATCGTGCTTCCTTACCGGGGTCCGGCGGCTGCGCGTAGGGAGGAGGCGCGTCCTTTGCCCGTTGCGACATCGAGCGTTGCTCGTGTCACTTACGCCGCGGCGGGTGAGAACGGCGCCAGTGGTAGTGGTGGCGGCGACCCGTTGGCTGGTGTCCCGATGCGTCTCACTTATCGCACGACGCTGGTGTTGGAAGTGATCGCGGGGCGTCCCGGGGTGAGCAATCGCCTTGTCGCGGACCTCGCGGAGATCTCAGACCAGGGTCAGATCTCAAAGCTGTTGGCGCGCTTGCAGCGTCTGGGCCTCGTGGAGAACACGGGGCCCGGGCATGTCAAGGGTGAGCCCAACGCGTGGCGGTTGACCGAGCTGGGCGAGCAGATCACTGAACGTCTCGCCCTCAACACCGACGCTCAGCAGGGGGGGACGGCGTGAGACCGATCGGCTGCCTCACCGAATCAGCTGGGCAGGGCGGGCTACCTGCGGCGTGGCGGGAGCGGAAGGTGGCGGTACATCACGATGATGCCGCAGGGCACGCAGATGAGCGGGAACGTCCACAGGGGCGCCCCCAGGGTCAGGATGCCCGCCGCGATCAGGCCGAACAGCAGCGTGAGGGCTACGTCGTAGCGGTCGAAGTCGTCGTTTATGAACCAGTTCACGAGACGACCTTAGCGACAAACAGGACGAAGATCAACAGCCCGAGGAACATGCCGAATCGAAAGCCGAGACCGAGGCCGCGGTTGATCGGATCGGCGCGCACGTGGGCGGGGGTGGCGTCCCGCGCAAACAGGGCTGCGGGCAGCCCTGAGAAGAAGACCGTGAAGCCGCCGAGGACGGTCGCCCAGGCGAGCAGGCCGTTCACCACGGCGGTTCCCAGCGAGGGGTTGGCCTCGCAAAGGGTGTGGATGGTGGTGGCAGGAGTGGCACATCGAGAACGCTACGCGCGGCTTGGGATGAAACTCTCGAGCGGAGTGCCGACCGCTGCTCAATCGCCCGTGCTTACGGGGCGTCTGCTCCCAAAGTTGGCGCGTATGCGTCCTTCAACCCAACCAGCTGCTGGCCGATCTCCGATCGGTCGCACAATCGCACCACAACACCAACCGAGGGGCGTCGTCTGTCCCCTCCGTACTCCTTAGGAGGAGATGAACGATGTTCTCAGCGATACGTAAGCAGATAACTCCCGCGATGGTTCTGGCCTTTGTGGCTCTAGTATTCGCGGTCACGGGCGGCGCGTTCGCCGCCACCGGTGGTGGTAGCTCGGGTGCGAAAGTGAGCGCTTCGGTCACGCCGATGGCTACGGCGGCGAAGGCCAAGGCCAAGGCCAAAACCAAGGCCGGCCCCAGGGGTCCTGCCGGCCCCGCTGGTAAAATCGGCGCCACCGGCCCGACTGGTGCGCAGGGCGCCGCGGGCGCCAAGGGTGAAACGGGCGCCGCTGGGACCGGTGCTGCTGGAGCCACGGGTGCGACCGGCCCCGCGGGCCCGACTGGTCCCGCGGGCACTCCCGGGACAAACGGCACGACCGGCTTCACCGCAACCCTTCCCTCGGAAATGACCGAGACGGGGGTCGTGACGTATATCTTTGATGCGTCGGGTGGCCAGTTCCTTCCGATCTCCTTCAATATCCCGCTGGAAGTTCCGCTGAACGGCGAACATACCCACTTCATCCTGAGCGACGGGAAGGAACCCTGCGAACCGATCGCCGGGACCTGTGTGGAAAACCCGACCACGAAACAGGGTGAAAGAGCGCAGACGGTCTGTACTGGCAGCGCCGCGGCGCCGGTGGCCGCGGCCGGGAACCTCTGCGTGTATGAACTCGGTGTCAGTGCGGAATTCCACGAAATGCTAAACCCTGGAGACGGAGAACCGGGAGCCGGCACGACTGGTACCGGCATGGTGTTCGTGGGTGCGCCTGGGGACCGGGTTCTGGCCACGTGGGCTGTCACCGCGAGCTAGCCATCGGATCATCTGACACGACTCACTCCCCGGGGCCAGTCCAGGCGCCCCGGGGGTGAAGCGCTCACGATGAGGTTGACCACACCATGCAATTACGAGAGCAAAGGAAACGGCAAGTGAAACCTCGAGCGAAAGCGCACTTCATGCCCCCGAGCGAGCCGACCGCACGTACAACGCGCCGTGCGCGGCGCTGGGCCACCGTTGCGGGGGGCGCGGCCCTCGCGCTGGGGCTGCTCTCGTTCAGCGTTGCCCCGGCCTTCGCCTCCCCCGGACCCCCGACAATTGCAAACGCTGTTGTTGGAGCCGTCCACGCTACTCGTGCAGCGGTCGGCGCTCACATCGACGCTCACGAATCCGATACGACCTTTCGTCTCGAAGACGCAACCAGCGAAAGCGGCCCGTGGACCGTGGCCGACAGCGGCACATGCCCTGCGGGGAACGAAAATTGCGAAGACGGCGATGGTGATGGTGCAGAGATAAGCCGCATACCTCGTCATCTCAAACCCAGCACGCATTACTTCGCTCGCTTTATCGCCGAAAATCCGTTTGGTAAGGCGGAAAAAACCCTCAAGTTCACCACAACGGCGGTCGGCCCTCCTGAATTCCTTAACGGTGAATGTAAAGAAGGCAGCCCGAACCCCCTTGGCGTCGATAGGTCAAACGATGACCATCCGAATATGTGCTTCGATGCCCCGATGCTGCCTACCTCTGTCGCTATCTCAGCTGAAATCGACGGGGACGGGGCAAGCACAGAATACCATTATGAACTGGCAGCTTCGTTGATCGGTCCGTGGGCGCCGGTGTCCGGGGCCAGCGGGTCGATAACCGTGGCCGAAGACTTCGCGCAAAGGGAAGCGCACTTGCTCGGGCTGAGCCCCGAAACGACCTACTATCTCCGCGCGCTCGCCGTCAACGAAAAGGGCCCGGCCACCAGCGAAAATGGCGAAGCCGCAGAGACGGTCGAATTCACGACGCCCCCCGCCCATCCCAACCACGCTGTCGTGGACGAACCCGAAGACATCACCGCCACCACTGCCCAGATACACGGCGCCTTTATCCCCGACAGCTCAGAAACGCGCTGGCGTTTTGAATCTGCCTCCTCGGAAGGCGGCCCATATACCCCGGTGCCCGGGGCAAGCGGCGCCGTAGCTGCTGCCGAAGCTGGCCAGGAATTTCAGCAGGTCTCGGGTTCGCTCGCCGGCCTGAAAGCCTCCACGGTCTATTACGTGCGCCTGGTAGCCGAAAACGCTTTTGGTAGCGACACCTCCATCCCCGAGGGCTTCGAAACGCTCGGGCCGCCCGCTGCTATTGCGCTCGCCGTTCACGCGATCCACGGCGAAGTCATGCGCGTGCTCGGCACGATCGGCTCCGATGGCTCGGATACCCACTATCACGTCGAGTACGTCACCCAACAACAGTTCGAAAAGCCGGGTGGCGAAGGCGGTTTCGCCGAGGCCAAGAGCGCGCCTGAGCTCGACGCGGGCCCCGGCTCCAGCGAGTTGCAGGAAGGTGAAAGTGAAGGCAAGGCTCGCGTACTGCTCTTCAGCTCCAAGGTCGTTGGTGAAGATCTCCCCGGGCTCCAGGCCGGCACGACTTATCACTATCGCTTTGTCGCCACCAACGAACAGGGTACCTCCACGGACGGTGAACAGACCCTGACAGTGCCGAGTCCGGCTCCCGCGGAAGAACCGGCTTGTCCTAATCAGCGGTTCCGCACCGGCGCATCCGCGCATCTGCCCGACTGCCGTGCCTTTGAGCTCGTCACGCCGCGCTTGAAGGGTGGCGCGCAGGACGTTTTCAACTACGGCTCGGTTAGCCCCGTCGCGGAGCTCGGCGAAGACGGCGAACGCGTAGTCGTGCAGACGCTCGCCAAGTGGGGAGCAAACGCTGGGCCCTTCGAAACTGACTATGTGTTCTCGCGTAAGCCTGCCGGCTGGGAAATGACGTCGCTCAATCCGCCGGGATCCGGCCAGGGCACCTACAAGGGGGAACTGTTCAGCGCGAATCTTTCTCAGGTGGCGGTCAACAAGTACGCCGAACCCACTTATCAAAGCCACTCTCCGGACCGGGAATTGACGGTCGGTCCCGCGGGTGGCCCCTACGCGCTCGCGGCATCCCTGCCCTTTGGCGAACAGGGTTCCTCGACCTCCGAAGCGGAAGCGCACAATCAATGGGTTGGGGCGAACCCGGCTTTCAGCAAGCTCGTCTTGGCGACCACCGACCACGAACTTCCCGGCGCCGCCAAGACGCCCACCACTGAAGGGCCGAACCTCTATGAATACTCAGAAGGGCAGTTGCGCCAGCTAAACGTCCTCACCGACGGCTCGATGATTGGTATCTGCGGCGCGCGACTCCCTTACGGCGCTGAAAATTTCGAAGGTTATGTGGGAACGCATTTCGCCGCGCATGCGGTCTCAAACGATGGCTCGATCGTGTTCTTCGAAGCCGTCTCGGGAAATGGCAGATGCCCCACGGAACTGGAAGTGGAGCGGGGTGAAGCACACTCACACCTCTACATGCGCATAGACGGCGATGAAACCGTCGATATCGGCGAATACAGCTTCACCGCGGCGAGCCCCCACGGATCCACGCTGCTGCTCGGCCATGGCGACGAACCAGTCGCATTCCAATACGACACCGCGACGCGGACGCTCAAACCGCTCGCGCTCAAAGTCTTCACTGCCGCTAATAGAGAACAAATGACGGTGTCTAACGATGGGAGCACTGTTTACTTCAAGTCCAAAAGTAAACTCACTGCCGAAGCACCCTCCCTTCCTAACACGGGGAGCTACGAAGACTGGTATGTTTTCGACGTCGCGAGCGAACATCTGCAGTTTGTCGCCCAGATCGAGCAGAATCCGCGCTTCTCTGCCAGCTACTATGTCACTCCCGACGGGCGCTTCTTTTATTTCTCTTCCCCGGAAGTTGCGGGAGTGCCCGGTGGTGGTCCGTTTCGCTATGACAGGGAAAGCAGCACGGTCACGTGCATATCGTGTACACCCTATCGTCCCGCTGGGGACAACAGCAACTTCGGAGCCGGCGGGCAGCTGGGCGTAGGCCTTCAAAAGGCTCTCAACACGGGCACGGTGCGCCCGACGTCCGTGTCCGACGATGGTAACTATGCGTTCTTCGAGAGCCAGGTCCCGCTCGTGCCCCAGGACGTCAACGGTGAAGACGTCGGTGCCGGAGGCAACGGCAGTGAGGATGAATACACGCATTCCACCGATGTTTATGAGTGGCGTGCCAATGGTGTCACCGGTTGTGGCCGTGTCGCGGGTTGTGTCAGCTTGATCACCAACGGTAGGGATGGTGTGAAGAACATGGAGCTCGGCACGACGCCGTCCGGTGACGATCTTTTGATCGCGACGCATTCCCAGCTCGTGCCGCAGGACGCCGATACGTCGGGTGATGTTTACGACGTTCGTATCGACGGGGGCTTCCCGCCGCCGCCGGCGGCGCCCGTGGAATGCGAAGGCGACGCGTGTTCGACCCCGGCGAGCCCGCCGAATGACGCGACGCCTTCCAGTTCGACGTTCGCGGGCCCCGGCAATCTCGCGCCCGCGGCGACACCGACGTCCACCGTGAAGAAAAAGGCTGCGCTCAAAAAGAAGCCGAAGAAGAAGGCGACTACGAAGAAGAAAGCGAACAAAAAGAAAAAGAAGGCGAAAGCGAAGCAGACCGGCAACAGCCGGAGGTCTACGTCATGAGGATACCTATTCCTCCTAAGCTGGCCGTAGTGATGCTTGCGATTGCAAGCGTTGTGGTGCTCGCAGTGCTCGCGCCGGCTGATGCGGGGGCGTTTGCGATCAAGGCGGACAGTTTTTCGATCGTTCCTTCGACCCGTCAGGCGGGTGCGCATGAGGATCTCACGACTACCTTCAAGTTCGTGCATAACGGCGCCGGGGACACGCAGGGCAATGTCAAGACCACGTCGGTTGAATTGCCGGCGGGCTTCACCGGCAGCAACACCGCCGTGCCGACGTGCACCGCGTCGGAGCTCGCGGGAGCCGAATTTAGCGCGGGCGCAGGGGGGAGCAGCAAAGCGGCGTGTGCGCCCGATACGCAGGTCGGGACTATCAGCTTCACGGATGCCGGCCTGCCTTTTAAACCGTTCCCGGTCACGGTTGTCGAGCCTCTATATAACATGGAAGTCACCAATCCCGGGATCGCCGCGATGTTTGGTTTCAACTTCAGCGGTATCGTCCTCCAGGACCTTCCGGTGACGGTCCGCCCGGGCGATCTGGGCCTGACGATCACCAGCGAAGCGATCCAGGGCATCGGTGAAATCTCCGAAGTCTCGGTCACCGTCTGGGGTGTTCCCGCCGAAGCGAGCCATGACGAAGATCGTGGCCGCGAGTGCTCTGAAAGTCACTGCACGGGTGGTAACGAGTCGGTGTCGCTGACGCCGAGACCGTTTCTGTCGAACCCAACGAGCTGCGCCGGCGAACCGTTGACCGCGACGCTGAAGAGCAACGATTGGCAGGACCCGGGTGAAGTCTTGAGCGAAACGACCAAGATCGCGCCGATGCTCGAATGCGAACGGATCCCCTTCGAACCTTCGATCGAAGCGCAGCCGACGACGAACGCCGCGGAATCTCCCAGTGGTCTGGATTTCACGATCACCAACCCGCAGAGCTGGGAAAACCCGATCTCGGTCTCGACTTCGAACCTGAAGGACGCCGAGGTGACGTTACCCGAAGGGTTCACTGTCAATCCATCGGCGGGGTCGGGGTTGGGCGCGTGCACCCCGGCGCAGTACGAAGCGGAAGCCCCGGAGTCGCTGCCCGGGGAAGGCTGCCCCCGGAATCGAAGATCGGCTCGATCGAAATCGAAACACCCGTCCTCAACGAGAAGCTCAACGGCGCAGTGTATGTAGCCAAGCCATTCGACAACCCCTTCAACTCGCTGCTGGGCCTCTACATCGTCGCGAAGGACCCCGCGCGTGGGATCGTCATCAAAGTCGCGGGGCAGGTCGAACTGAACCCCGTCACCGGGCAGCTCGTAACGACGTTCGACAACAACCCCCAGCAGCCGTTCAGTCGCTTCACGCTGAAGTTCCGTCCGGGAGCGACCGCTCCGCTGGTGAGCCCGCCCGCGTGCGGCTCCTATGCTGTGCAGGCCGCGCTGACGCCGTGGTCCGCGCCGCTCGAACCGCAGCTGCTGTCGAACTCCTTCGCAATCACTCAGGGCGTTCACGAAGGCGCCTGCCCCGCCGGTGGTGTCCCGCCGTTCAAACCACAGGTCCTCTCCGGTACTGATAACAACAACGGGGGCTCCTACAGCCCGTTCTACCTGCGCGTCGTTCGTGAAGACGGCGAACAGGAGCTCACACGCTTCTCGACGACACTGCCCCCCGGCCTGACGGGCAACCTCTCAGGTATCCCGTTCTGCCCGGAAGCAGACATCGAAGCAGCCAAGGGTGTCAGTGGAGCACAGGAGGAAGCCGTCCCGTCGTGTCCCGTCGCGAGCGAAATCGGGCACACGATCGTCAGCGCCGGCGTCGGCACCGTGCTCGCGCAAACCCCCGGCAAGGTGTATTTGGCGGGGCCCTATCATGGAGCGCCGCTCTCGATCGTTTCGATCACCAGCGCGAAGGTCGGACCGTTCGACCTCGGGACCGTCGTGATCCGCTTCGCGCTGAACATCAACTCCACGACCGCGCAGGTCGAAGTCTCAGCCAACGGCTCCGACCCGATCCCACACATCATCAAGGGCATCGTCGTGCACGTCCGTGAAATCCGCGTCTACATGGACCGCAGCAAGTTCATCCTCAACCCCACCAGCTGCAGCACGATGGACATCACCGACACGATCGACGGAGCAGGCGCGAACCCCGCCGACCCGGCCGATCAGGTGCCCGTCGCCGTCAATACCCCGTTCCAGGCCGCAGACTGCTCGAGCCTGAAATTCGAACCGAAGTTCGCGGTCTCAACCTCGGGAAAAACGAGCAAAGCCCAGGGCGCGAGCCTCACCGCGAAACTCACCGTCCCCGCCGCCCTGGGCACCCAGGCGAACATCAGAGAGGTCAAGGTCGACCTACCCAAACAACTCCCCTCCCGCCTCACCACGCTACAGAAAGCGTGCACCGCCGCGCAGTTCAACACCAATCCCGCGGGGTGTCCCGCAGCGTCGAACATCGGGTACGCGAAGGCGATCACCCCGATCCTCCCAGTCCCCCTCGAAGGTCCCGTGTACTTCGTCTCCCACGGCGGCGAAGCGTTCCCGAGCCTCGAGATCGTGCTCCAGGGCTACGGCTTCACAATCAACCTCGTCGCCTCAACATTCATCAGCAAAGCAGGGATCACCTCCAGCACCTTCCACACCGTCCCCGACCAACCCGTCACTAGCTTCGAAATCACACTACCTGAGGGCAAATACTCAGCCCTCGCGGCGAACGGCAACCTGTGTGCGCCTACGAAGTCGGTGACTACGAAGAAGACCGTGAAGGAGAAGGTCCACGGCAAGACCAGGAAGGTCACGAGGAAGACCACCAAGCAGGTAGTGGAATCCCTGGCGATGCCGACCGCGTTCATCGCCCAGAACGGCGCCGAAATCCACGAGTCCACCCCCGTCAGCGTCACCGGGTGCGCGAAGTCAAAGCCGGCGAAGAAGGCGAAGAAGAAGGGCGGCGGGAAGAAGTAGGGGTCTCGAGTTCCTGCCCTTTGCCGGCGTGATGTGCCGCCAAGCATTACCGCCGAGACGTGGTGGCCTTGGCAACCTGGGCGCTGATATAGGTGCGCTGTGAGCTGACTCGTCGTTAGTTAAAAGATCGGTACCGGGACGTCCCTTTGGGAAGAGACGGCGCCCGGCACTGAACCGATACGGAGAACCATTCTACAAGATGCGAGATGGCGGCGAGTCGGTTGGCGATGTTCGTGCGCTGCGGGCAGCGTTGCGGGCGCAGGCCGCGGTGCTGGATCGTCTGCTGGGCGCTGTGACGAGCGCGTATGAGGATGAGCTGCGGCGCGCGGCGCGTTCGCCGGAGCAGCGTCGGGTCGAGCGGGTGCGGGGGTTGCTCGAGCATGGGGTGTTCGGGGGCGGCGAGTCCGACGATGGCGGCGGTGATGGTCTTGACGGTGACCTGGGCTATGCGTTGGGTGGGTGGCATGTCGGTGTGATCGCGGTCGGCGTGCGGGCCGGGTGGGGTGGTTGGGCTGAGGGGGCGGTGCGGGAGCTGGCCGCGGGGGTGGGTTGCCGGTTGTTGTGTGTGGAGCGGGAGGAGGGGTGCGTGTGGGCGTGGCTGGGCGCTGGTGAGCGGTCGATGCTCGCCGATGTCGAGGGGATCGTCTCCAGCGCGATCGTTTCCGTACCCGATCACCGGAGCGAGTCCGCCCTGGGGATGGGCGAGGGTGTCGTGTTTGCGCTCGGTGAGCCTTCGGAGGGGTTGCGGGGCTGGCGTCTGACCCACCTGCAGGCGCGGGCGGCGCTGTTGGTCGCGCGCCGGCGCCCGCGGCGGTTTACGCGCTACCGCGATGTCGCGCTGCTGGCGAGCGCGCTCAAAGACGAGCTGCTGGGTGGTGGGCTGATCGACGTGTACCTCGCGCCGCTGCGAGAAGCCCGCGGTGATGGCGCGGTGCTGCGCCAGACGCTGCGCGCGTACCTGGTCACGGAGCACAGCGTCTCCTCCACCGCGGCCGCGCTCGGCGTAGGCCGTAAAACCGTCGAAAGCCGGCTGCAGATGATCGAAGAGTGTCTCGGGCGCACATTGCATCCGTTCCCTGCGGAGCTGGAGATCGCGCTGCTGCTGGACGAGCTCGCCCGTCCCTGATCGCGGGCGCCGACAGGCGGTGAATAGCGACGTGTCGCGGTGCAAATGTGGGTGTGTTTCTGAGCAGATTGCCCCTGGTGCAGATTGGTGTGAACGGGTATTAATTTACGTACGACTTGATCGCTCGGGTGGCGGAGCGTGATGTGGTGCTCTGTCGCCAGGGCAGGATTGCCGGCCAATAACCTAATCAAAGGAGATCCATATGAGAGCGATCTGCAGGAATGCGCTCGTCGTCTTGGCGGCGAGCCTTGCGGTTGCTGGTGTGTCTGCGTCGGCGGCGTTTGCGACGCCGGAATGGTATGCGAAGAAAGGGGGCGTGTTCACGAAGGTGACGTCGCCTCTGGAAGTTACGATGAACGCGCCAAAACTGGAACTTATCTTGCCGGGGGTGGGACCCTTTGGTGAAACAGGTACCGTTACCTGCAAAATGTTCGCCATAGCTTCCGTGGGGTCCGGCAACGCGGGCAAGTGGACTCACGTGGGCTACAATGGCTCAGGCTGTGCCGGCAATATACATACACTGTGCCCTAAAGGGATAGAGTATGAAGTCGGCCATCTCCCAGTGCTAACAGAACTCTACCTGGAAGGAAGTCAGATCAGGCAGAAGCTCCTCCCGAGCAGTGAAGTGTTGCCCGAATTTGAATTTCAGTGCGGCTCGTCGTATGTGAAATGCGCACTGGCCCCCACAAGCATGCACCTCACGAACAATGCCGAAGGCAACGTCGAAGCCGCCTACGATGAAAAATCAGCCGCCGTATCCTGCAACACAAAAAGCGGGAAAGGCGAATGGAAGGGCGTGTTCACGATCGAACACCCGAAAGGCACCGAAGCGATCAAGGTCGAATAGGGTCTGAAGACAGCAGCCGATAGCCACGGCTGACCAGTCGGGGGTGGGGCCGCCGCAACCAGCGGTCTCACCCCCGGCGGCCGCCGCCCCTCCGAGTACGCTGCTGGGCTCGCCATCGACGCTGCTGGCATGCCTGGGCTCGTGCTACTCACGAACTAGAAACCTCTACGTGCAGGCTTGTCTTCAAGCGCGGCCCCCTGCATGATCTGAACATCACGCGACGTCGCCAGTCGGAGCACCCGCCGGAGCGGCTCGTTACTGCTCGTCTCCCAACCCGACTACGGCGAGCAGGCGCTGGAGATCGCCGGCCGGACATGTCGAACTTCATCTCCGCCATCTTGGGCCCGGGCTTCAGCGAGATGCCGCCGCTGTCGAACGTCACGGCCTTGCCGGAAGCCCAGCAACGGACCTTTCGCGTCTCGACTATTTGCGTTCCAGCTCTCCTCGCGCTCTCGACGGAGGACATCGTTGAGGGTGTCATCGCCTTCTTCGAGAAGCGCGATCCGGTTTGGCGGGGGCGGTGACCGGCGTCTTCACAGCCAGTGGCGCGGGCTTGTCGGTATCTGCTCCGGGTGTTCGCCCAGCAGGCGGTCGAGCTCGGTGACCATGCGTCCGATTGTTCCCGGGCTGCCGCGGGGGTAGCCTCTCGGTGGGACAAGGGTGAGCCCAACGCGTGGACACTTACAGCGCTCGGTCGTCAGGTCGCGCAGCGCCTCGGGACGCACATCCACGAGGGGGAGGCGACTGCGTGATGCGGCACCACTCGGCAGCACTGAAAACCGCGGGAATCGACGCTCCCCTTCGCAGCTCTCGCTCAGCGATCGTAGGCGCGTCCACGCGGCAGGACATGGGTGACGTAGATCGTTCGTGCGTTGTCGTCCTGGATGAAGCGTACGCGCCAGTCACCGACGCGGATACGCCATTCGTCCAGGCCTGTGAGCTTGCGTACTCCCGTTGCATGGCGGGGGTCGGCGGCGATCCGTTGCAGTGCGGTGTAGACGCGCTGTCTTACTTGCCGGTCGAGGCGATTCAGGTCTTTTCTGCCGCGGGGGCTGAAGTCGATGGCCCACGGCTGGTCGGTCATGTGTCGCCGAGTTCCCGCTTCACCTGCTCCAGCGGGATCGTCGGCACCCCGGCCGTGAGTTCGGCGCGACTCTCAGCAGCCGCTGCTTCCTCCTCGGCGGAGATCTCCTCGTCCTCCTCGGGTGCGTCCTTGAGCAGCCGCAGGACGGGGTCCTCTCCGCGCAAGGCGATGAACTCAAGCACGGGCTCGAGCTCGGACTCCGGTAGCACATCCAGGGCTTGGTCGATTCGCTCACGTGTGGTCATGGGTAAGATTCTAGCGCCGCAAAGCCGTTTCAACCCGGCCAACCGCCTCTCGGACCCCGCGAGGCCCTGCCATCTTGGCGCTCCCCGAGCTTCAGCTTTCCGCGCCCCCTTGGCGCGTTGTCGCACGACTACCGAGGCGGGCTCGGCGGGGAACGTCTATGTGCCCGTCGTGCCGGAAAACGAGGTGCTCGAGTACAGCCAGACCGGGACGCTGCTGAACACTTTCACGGGCACCGGTGAAGGCGCCCTGAAAGGGCCGACCGGCGTCGCGGTCGACTACGCCGGGAACCTGTGGGTCGCGGACTCGGGTAACAATCGGATCGAGGAGCTCAGCCCCGCCGACGTGCCGCTCGGTGAAATCAAAAGCGAAGGCGTGGAAGACGCGATCGCTCTCGATGGCCACGGCGATGTGTTCGCGATCGTCAAGAACAGCGCGATTGCGGCTCGGTACAACCGCCGTGCTCTCACCTGGTGGAGTACAGCTCTGCGGGCGCGCCGCTCGCCGACGTCGGCGCCGGCTCCTTCGAAAGCGGTAGCGGATTCCGCGTGCACCCGATGGTGGCGGTGAGCGAAGCGAGCGGTCGCGTGTACGTGAGCGGCGCCAGTGGAGAAGAGGTCTGGGTCCGTTGCCCGGCGCGCCGACCGGCTGCTCACCCGCGATCGGGGGTTCTACCGAGCCTGCTTCGCCGGACTGCCGATCATCGACCCTGGGGATGGGCGGAAGAAGAAGTAGGGCTCAGCGCGGTCGCGGAGGCATGATCCGGCGCCTGTCAATGGGGATGAGATCGGTCTTGCGATCGCTTGACTTCCGCGCACGCGCTTGGCCGCGGTCACAGCGCCATGACTCCCCGCCCGCGCGTGCTCGGCGCCATAAGCGCTTACGACCACAGCCCGCACAACGGCACCGCCGCGAGCCTATCGCCGAAGCTGAGGGTTCGCTTGCCGGTATAGAGCACGACGCCCGCCTTGAACCGGTTGCCGAGCTTGTCGCGCAGGTGGCGCAGGCCCGCGAAGTCCTTCGCCGCAACGCTTGCGGCCGTCTTGACCTCGACCCCGGCGACCTCGCTGCCCAGCTCGAGGATGACATCGACCTCGCGCTGCTGCTTGTCGCGATAGTGAAACAGCGAGGCGGGACTCTCTGCCCAGTCGCACTGCCGTGCCAGCTCCATCGCGGCGAACGTCTCGACGATCGGCCCCGCGAGGGTCGAGCTCTGGACGATGCCCTTCGCGTCGATGTTCATCAGGTGCGTGAGCAGCCCTGTGTCGGTCATGTAGATCTTGGGTGTCTTCACCTGGCGGCTGCCGAGGTTCACGTGCCACGGCTGCAGGCGCCACACGAGAAACAGCTCTTCCAGGATGCGCGTCCGCGCCGCCACGGTCTTGTGGTCCACACCCAGCTCGCCGGCGACGCCACGCGAGCTCACCAGGCCGGCCGAGCGAGTCGCGACGATCCGCAGCAGACGCTCGACGCCGGCCGTGTCGCGTACGCTGGCGACATCCTGGAGGTCGCGACCGAGGATCGTCGAGACGTAGCTGGTGAAAAACCGCGCCCGCCCGCGGGCGCCCCGGTCCCGGGCGTCGGGGAAGCCACCGGCGACGATCTGTGCGGCATATGCTCCGCGTCCCACCTCGGCATCGTCGATGTGCGGGAGCTCGCCGGCGAGGAGACGATCGATGAAGGTCTCGCGCCGCCCGTTCAGCTCGCCTTGCGAGAACGGCCACATCCGGACATAGTCCACTCGCCCGGGCAGAGCGTCCGCGATGCTCGGCATGGTGAGGATGTTCGCCGAGCCGGCGAGCAGGAACTGCCCCCGCTCGTTGTTGGTGTCCAGGCGCTCCTTGATCGCCAGCATCAGATCGGGCACGCGCTGAACCTCATCGATCACGGCCGGACCCGACACGCCGGCGATGAACCCGGTCGGATCCTCCAGCGCCGAGCGGCGAGTGGCGTCGTTGTCCAGCGTCAGATACTCAGCCGGATGCTCGCGCTCGGAGATCGCACGCGCCAGCGTGCTCTTGCCCGACTGTCGCGCTCCCAGCAGGCACACCGCCCTGGCTTCCGTGAGAGCCTCGACGACCGTCGGTCTGACATTCCGCTCGATGAACGGCATAGGCATGCGGACAGGGTATCGCGGAGTCGGGCAGATGGGGAGTTAGAGACGGGACAATTGGGGAGTAGATGACCGAGCAGACGGGGAGTATCAGGTAGGACGGATGGAGATCAGGAGGCGGTGGAAGGGCCGGTGAGCGGCGTCTTCACAGCCAGTGGCGCGGGCTCGTCGGTATCCGCTCCGGGTGTTCGCCCAGCAGGCGGTCGAGCTCGGTGACCATGCGTCCGATTGTCCCCGGGCTGCTGCGCGGGTAGCTGCTGTGGGGAACGAGGACGAGGCCGAAGTGCGCCTGGCTGCGCTGGTCGTAGCCGTCGGCGATGATACTGAAGTCGTCGATGTTCTCGGTGACGACGATGCGCTGCTCGTGCTGTGCCAGAGCGAAGATGTCGGTGTCCGCGAGTGAGCGCAGCTCGGCGCGCTCGGTCACCGCCTCGGCGTCATGCTTGCGGTCGCGCAACTGCTCGGCGATCGCAGGTTGGTACATCTCGTCGAGCAGAAGCTTCACGCGAGCGCTGCCCGCGCTCTGAGCCATGCTGCGTGCTGACGCTCAGCCTCCTCGCGGTTGTGGGCGATCCGCTCGTCCACCTCCTCGGGAAAGTCGGCGTAGTAGCGCACGGCCATGTCGACCTGTACGCGTGACAGGTTGCCCCACTCCATCGCCCCCGCGATCGCCTGCTCCTGGGGGGTTTCCATTTCCTTGAGCGTTTTCACGACCTCCCACACGTCCGGCCCCCCGGCGAGCGCCGCGCGACGTCCCGCCGGGCCGTCCCTGAACACGATGCCCGGGTGGTCCTCCATCCGCAGGCCCTCGTCGATCAGCCGCTCCGCCGTCCGCGCCTTCGCCTCACCACGGCGCCGCGCCCCCACGTCCAAGCGCTCGAGTGTCCGCGGGCTCATGCGGATGGAGAACGGCTTCTGGGCAGCCTGACGACTCATGTAGTGGAATGTAGTCTAGCACACTACAACGGTAGGATCTTGTGAGATCGGGCAGGGCTGCGCGTTAGAGGCGGGCTGACCTGTGTATCGAGCGGCGTGAGCTGCCGCGGGACGGCGCATTCCCAAGCGGCCGGGTTTTCGGCCGTTTGGGGATGCCGTCTCGCGGGGCTTGACAAGTCGTGGGGGTTGATGTATGTTGTGTCTGTTGTGTGCGTCTTGTCATGGGGCGTGCAGGGACATAGATCGGGTTTGGGTCTTCCTTTTTGTGGTCGACCTTGCAGCGCTTATTAAGGGGTTTCTTGTGGAGAGGGACCTGGATCGCTTCGGTGAGGGAGCTGTTTTTCGCGTGGGTTCGTTGGGGACATACGTGTCGGGGATTGCTGCGGGTCCTATTGGGCCTGTAGGTAGATGCGTCAGCAGCGCTGACTCATCTCTCTCTCTCTCTCTCTCTCTTGCTCCTATGTCAAGGCCGGAGTTGAGTCTGGTTCTGGTCTAAAGGCTGTTGGAGGGGATGCTGCCGGGGGCTTTTTTGGCTCCTGGCTTTGTGCTGCTTGTCCCTGTGTTGCTTGTTGTAGTGCGCGCCAGATCACGCGTGCGAGGTGTCGCTTTAGCGCGCGTAGTGCTTCGCGGCGTGTCTTTCCCTCGGTTTCCTTCTTGGCGAGGAATGTGCGTGCGGGCTCGTGTGTGCGTCCTTGGACGACCGCGATTCGGTGTAGCGCGCAGTTGAGTTGGCGGTTGCCGCCGCGGTCGAGGCGGTGGCGGTTGTTTTTCCCGGAGGATGCGGGTATTGGTGCGACTCCGGCGAGGCGTGCGAGCTTGGCGTCGGAGCTGAAGCGCTCTACGCCTGCGGTCTCGGCGATGATCTTCGCTGCGGTCAGTGCTCCGCAACCGGCGAGCTCCAGGAGTTGTGGCGCCTTGGATTCGACGAGTGTCGTGATCTCGCGTTGCAGTTCGTGTGCGCGGCGGGTGTGTTGTTTGACCGAGCGTAGGAGGTCGCGTGCGATACGTACGCGGGCGCAGTGCTCGGCACGGGATAGCTTGCGTGAGATCCGTTGCAACCAGACTGCGCGATCGAGTGCTCCGATGGGGATCTTGAAGTCTGGCCAGAGGTCGTGCAGGTGCCAGCGTAGTCGTTGTTGGTCTCCTGTGCAGGCTTTGGTGAGGTCCTCGCGATGATCGAGCAGCAGCTTGATCTCCAGCGAGACCTGGTCCAGGTGGGCGGTGGGGAGGGTGTCTATTCCCTCCCGCAGCGCGGCTCTGGCGATCGCGCGGGCGTCGATGGGGTCGGACTTCCCACGAGTGCGCTGCGCTCCTCTTTCTCTGGCGGTGAGGTTGGGTGGGATGCGCACGATGCGCTCTCCTGTGCTTATGAGGAAGCGCTCGAGGGGGCCGGTGAGGTGCCGGCAGTCCTCAAGGGCCCATACCCGTTCGGGATCGCCGAGATCGCGGGCCCAGTCCAGCAGCGCGATGAATCCGTGCTTGCTGGCGGGGATCGTCTTGTCGTCGAGGAACTGCCCGCCGGGGGTGTTGATGGCGGCGAGGGTGTGGGTGTGCTTGTGTGTGTCCGCTCCGATCAGGATCATTCGTACCGTCCATTCATCGATTGGTCTGTTGTTTGGGCGGATCGCTGGCTGACACGAGTCACTTGGGGCGTCTTGCCACGCTCCTATCAGGTCAAGCCAGCGGTCCTTTTCGGGCGGCGGCGAGCGACACAACAGAGACTGGTCAGGCCCCCAACGGGGTCGACACTCTCACTGGGAGTCAGCTCGCCGCCTATGCCCGAGACACCCAACAACCCCGGCCGGACAGCAACACCGCCGCCACCAGCCAGGGGAGAGGGAGAGCAAGAATGACAGTGACTCTCTCTTGTCCGCTTAGTGCTGCTGGTCTAACCGCCGGGTCGCGCCGGGCTTTCAGGCCCCTCACGGGGAGGGTCGCGTGATGGCTTCGCGTGCGGGTGTACGTACGCGTGACCGGTCGACCGTCGTTGCGCGCTCACGCGTGTCGCGTGGTGGGGGGTCGCGTGCGCGTGTGGTTGAGATTCAGCGTTCGCGATTGTTGGCGGGGGCGTTGGGCGTGATCGAGGAGTTGGGCTATCCGCGGGTGACTGTTGCGCATATCGCTGCGCGTGCGCGGGTGTCACGGCGCACGTTCTATGAGCTGTTTGACGATCGTGAGGATTGTCTTTTGGCGGCGTTGGAGAGCGTCGTTGAGATGATCCGCGACGAGCTCGACCGGGCAGAGCTGGATGGTCTTTCCTGGCGTGAGCGTGTCCGTATGGGTTTGTGGACGATCCTTGTGTTCTTCGAGCGTGAGCCGGTCCTCGCGCGGGTGTGTGTCGTGCAGGCGCTGCGTGGTGGTCCGCGCGTGCTCGAGCGTCGCGAGCGGGTCTTGATGGAGTTGGCGCGGGTGGTGGATGAGGGTCGTTGTGAGAGCGCTCGTGGCGTTGAGTGCCCCGCGGTGACAGCGGAGGGTTTGGTCGGCGCGGCTTTCTCGATCGTGTACGGGCGGCTGTTGCGTGGTGAACCGGAGCCGTTGACTGGTTTGTTGGGGGAATTGATGGGTTTGATCGTGCTTCCTTACCGGGGTCCGGCGGCTGCGCGTAGGGAGGAGGCGCGTCCTTTGCCCGTCGTCGCGACATCGAGCGTTGCTCGTGTCGCCTACGCCGCGGCGGGTGAGAACGGCGCCAGTGGTGGTGGTGGCGACCCGTTGGCTGGTGTCCCGATGCGTCTCACTTATCGCACGACGCTGGTGTTGGAGGTGATCGCGGGGCGTCCCGGGGTGAGCAATCGCCTTGTCGCGGACCTCGCGGAGATCTCAGACCAGGGCCAGATCTCAAAGCTGTTGGCGCGCCTGCAGCGTCTGGGCCTCGTGGAGAACACGGGGCCCGGGCACGTCAAGGGTGAACCCAACGCGTGGGCGCTCACGGCGCTCGGTCGTCAGGTCGCGCAGCGCCTGGGGACGCACACCCGCGATGAGCGGGAGGTCATCTCGTGATGCGTCAAGCAGCTGACGGGAGCCGGATGTCAGTCCTGTGCGTCTCTGCGCCGGAACAGCTTGCGGAAGAGCTTGCTCACCGAAGCGGGGATGAGGAAATCCGGTCCTACGAGGCCGGGTATGGTTGACGGCTCGAAGTGGCGGTCGGCGGGGGCGTTTGGGGTTTTGAAGGTGTTGGTGGTGTCCGTGCGTGTGGGCTCGGTGGTGGGCGGCCGGCTGGCGGTGGCTGGCTCCATGGCGCTCATTGTACTACCCGTCCCGCCAGCTCCACAAGGATCGCCAGCACCAGGAACGTCAGCGCATTGTCGAACAGCCGGGTTTTGCGGGACAGGGCCTGGTCGTTGGTCTGGAGGTCTGCTTCGAGGTCGTCGAGCAGCGAGTCTTCAAGCAAGTGCTCGTCCTGCGCGGTCTCGCGAGCCTTGCGCATGTCAGCGACGGTGGGGCCGGTCCGTTCGGCGCCTGGGAGGCGCAGACTTCGCACGGCCAAGCCAAGTGATAGGCCAAGCAGGGCCAGCGCGAGGATCCAGAGGCCGTACGCCCCGCTGACGCCGATTACGATCGCGGCGACGGCTGCGGCGACGGACTCTTTCGGCGCTGGTCAGGGCGCCCTCCGCGGCACGCTGTCGCACCACCGTTCTTGGGCGTCGCCTACACCCTCTCCAGGCGCGCCCAGGCGGGCTCTATGTGTGCTCGGGGCATCCCCTGTCTTGAGTGCGGAGCTGGGCTCAGCGGGGCGTCGTGGCTCGACCCGGGCCGCGGCGTCCCGGCTGGGCGATCTGGCAAGTCCCGAACAAGCTTTCAGCTTCAACCCGACCAACTGCAACACGCAGTCTCATTCAGTCTCGCGCACCAACCACTCCGCTCCGTCCCCTTCCTCAGTCGCGCATACAGCTCTCAAGGAGGGACTCTTGCCCTCACAACACAACCGAGGGGCGCTTGTCGTCCCCTCCAACTCCCTGGAGGAGATGGCATGAGGCTTCACAGATCAATCCCGGGGACGCTCGCTTCGCTGTGTGTCGTGGCGGGGGTCCTGGCGTTCGCGAGCGCCCCCGCGTTCGCGAAGTTCTCGCGCCCGTTCCTGGGGGAAATCAAGGGTACGCCGGCGGGGCCGTTCCAAGGCGTCGGTGGCATCGCGACGGCTCCGACCAGTGGTGGCTGTGGGTCGTATGATGGGCATCTTTGGATAGGGGAACCAGGCACCGGCCTGGTTGACGAATTCGGCTCGTCCGATGAATTCATTGCTTCCTTGCCTGGGTTTACGCCGCGCGACTTTGCGTTCGATCAGGCGAGTTGCACGCTCGAGTCGTCTGACGAATCATTTGGACGCCAACAATGGGTGGCGGTCGATAACTCGGTTAGTCTGAAAGATCCCGCGCGGGGTGACATCTACCGTGCCTTTGAAGGCGACCGTCTAGGCGAAGAAGGCGAACCGAATAGTTATGTCCGTCGTGTCACGTCTGCAGGTGCACCGGCGCCGTTTACGTGCCCGGCGGGGATCACGAGTGGCTATATAAAAGAAGGTGAGCTTATCGGTACCCCACAGGAAGCGTGGACCAACAAATCATTGCCTTCGGTAGAGGGGATCGCGGTCGACTCGAGCAGCGGCGCTTCCGCCGGCGACATCTATGTTATCAACCGGTCCAATTTCGGAGGAGCAAAGGAGATTGATCAGTTTACGCCTGACGGCTGCTTTGAACGGGCCATCACCGGAAGCCCGAGTGAATCGTTTGGCGGCGCAAAGTTCCTCACAGGTATGGCGGTGGATCCCACCCACGGCGACGTTATCGTCACCGTAGATTCCGGTGGCACGGAACATGCGTTTTTTGATGAGTTTTCCTCGGAAGGTAAGTATCTTGGTCAGTTTGTGGGTACGCCGTCCGGTGGGTTGTTTGGGGGAGGGGCGTTTGGCTCTGGTGTTGCTGTGAATTCCGCGGGGGATCTTTATGTGAGCGATGTTGAAAGGGATGTTGTCGACGAGTTTGGTCCGGGTGCGTTTCTCCCGGCTGTGGTGACGGGTGAGGTCGAAGACGATCGGTCTACCAGCGCGGTCGTTACGGGTACGTTTCGGGGCGCCAAGAACGAGGAAGAACATGATCTGGTTATCAGTGGCTGTGATTTCGAAGTCGTGGCGGAAACAGTGTTCAAGGCAAGTGAATTCGTGGCTACCAAAATCCTACCTTGTGTGCCGGCTCCAGTTGGGAAAATAGCTGGGGAAGAAGACCACCTGGTCCATGCTGAAGCGGCTAGCCTTACCGAAGGTGAAACGTATGAGTATCGTTTGGTGGTGACGACGGAGCCAAGTGAACACGGTGGTACTCAGGATGGTGCGGTGGAATCGTTCGCGGCCGCGGCGGCGCCGGCGGTTCGCGGGGTGTCCGTCGGAAATATTTCATCGTCGTTTGCCGATTTCAGCGGCGAAATCGATCCGCGCGGGTCGGATACCACGTACCTATTCCAGTACATCGACGCGGCGGGCTACGAAGCAGCGTTGGCCGAACACGCGAGCGACCCGTACGCCGCGGGCGCCAGCGTCCCCGTCACGCCCGCGGACGTCGGCTCGGGTGACCGCTATGTGAGCGTGAGCGTGCAGGCGGGCGGTCTCGCCGCGGATACGACGTATCACTACCGAGTGGTGGCGTCGAACGGCAGCGGCGTGACGGATGGCGCCGACGGCGCGTTCGCGACGCTGCCGGCCGGCCTGCAGGGGCTGCCCGGCCACCGCGCGTACGAGCTCGTGACGCCGGCGAACAAAGGCGACGCGGAAGACATGTTCGAACATGTGGAAGGGCGCGGGATTGCGAGTAACGAGGACGTGGGTTATGCCTCAGAAGACGGTGATCAATTCTTGTTGATGTATACGGGTGCGGCGTTCGGCCCGTTCCCTGCTTCGGGAGGTAATGCGTATGTATTTTCTCGGGGCAAAGATGGTTGGTCGTTCAAGTCGGTGGTGTCGCCGACTCTCGGTGTCCAGTCTGTGTCGGACCTTGTGTTCGACCCGCTGAATTTTTCCGTGGTTGGAATTGAAGATCGAGTGAGTGGTGAAGAAAAGAACGCCATTGTGGATTTGGATGGTCCGCCCGGCGGGCCGTTCACCGCGACGGCTCCTTCGGACGCCGGCGCCGAAGGCGCAGCGCTCGAACGCGAAGCGGTCAAACTTGTGGGGGGGTCGAGCGATCTGGGCGATGTGGCTGAGGAAAGCACTAATCACAAGCTGCCGTTGTGCAGCGCGGGTGAAGAACAGCGGCAGGGTGAATTGTATGAAGGTGTCAACGAGTTGTATCAGTGGTCGAGTGCGCGCGGGTGTCTGTCGCTGGTGAATCTGCAGTCGGGAGGCGCTAAACCTAAGCTGATCAGCGCGTGTGGCGCGACGCTCGGTTTGCGCAGTGGTGGGGATGAGGCGCCCGGCGGCGCTCATAATGCGGTGTCGGCCGACGGATCGAAGATCTTCTTCACGGCGCCCGCGCCGTTCGCAACGAACAACGGGCTTGCGAAGGGGAAAGTGTGCTGGGACGGGAGCACGAGCTTCCCGCCGCAGTTGTACATGCGTGTCGATGGGGAAACGACGGTCAAGGTGTCCAAACCGGCTCCAAAAGTTACTCCGGAAGGGGTCTACCCGGCGATATATGTGGGCGCCGCGGCGGACGGGTCGCGCGTGTTCTTCATGACAAAGACGCAGCTGACGCCGGATGCATCCGCGATCAAGACGCGCGGACAGGAGCTCTATGAATACGACCCGAAAACAGAACAGTTGAAGCGGATCTCCGGTGGTGATCTCAAATCGGGTCCCGTTGAAGGCAACGTTCTGGACGTGCCGGCGGTCGCGGAAGACGGCTCGGCGGTGTACTTCAACGCCGAAGGGAACCTGACGCCCCAAGCGCAAAATGGCGGCCTGTATCGTTACGACACCGAAACCGGCGAAACGACGTATGTGGCGGAAGCGCAGCCGTATCCTAATGTTCTTTCATCCAGGGGAGCACCCAAGGCCGCCGGTACCTGGTATGAGGAAGAAACGCGGGACCTGATAGCGGGCTTGGACTTGGAAGCGCCGTACGAGACGACTCGTGGCGGGCAGTTCCTGCTGTTCGGGGCATATCGTTACGACGCGGCGGATGACAGCACCGTGTGCGTGATGTGCAACCCAAACGGCTCGGGACCGATACCTGATGCTTCGTTCACTCGATCGGCTCCCGAAGAGGGTAATCCCGCGGGCGGGCCGGTGACAGCGATGTCAGAAAACGGCGAATACGTGTTCTTCGACACGGCGGAACCGCTCGTTCCACAGGCCACGAACGGCAAGATCGACGTGTACGAATGGCACGACGGCAGCATCAACCTGATCAGCTCCGGCCAGTCCTCCTCGCCCGACTTCTTCCTCGGCTCGAGCTCCTACGTCACCTCCAAGGGCGAAACGGTCGAAGGTGGGAACGTCTTCTTCGGCACGCACTCCCAGCTCGTTCCGGCGGACACCGACAACTCGGGCGACCTGTATGACGCGCGTATCTGTACCGCCGAAGAACCCTGTATCAAGCCAGCGGAAGGAGAAACCGCGCAGTGCGAAGGCTCCTCGTGTCAGACCCCACCCGCAGAACCGATCGATCAGACACCGACATCGCTGGCGTTCAACGGCCCCAGCAACCCCCCGGCCGGACCGTCGACGGTAACGAAAAAGACGACCCCGAAGTGCAAGCGAGGCTTCGTAAAGAAAAAAGTCAAAAAGAAGGAAGTGTGCGTCAAATCGAAGAGTAAAAAGAAGGCCCGAGCAAAGAAAGCCAGCCGCGACCGGAGGGTTAAATAAATGAAAACCCGAGTGCAACCACTTGCAGCGGCCGGCAAGCTCACTGACCGCCGGTCACCACACGCTCTGTTGCGTAGCTTAACTCCCGCCACCTTCATTTCTCTGGCATCACTCGCACTGCTCGCCTTCGCGCCCGCACCTGCGTTGGCTGTGACCGGCGGCCCGCAATGGACCGTGACGGCGGTGTCCGCACCGACGAACTTCGCGCCCAGCGATGAGTCGGGCGAAGACGTTTACAGGATTCTGCTCACGAACACGGGCGGTGCCGCAAGCAACGGCGAACCGGTGAGCATCGCCGATACGCTTCCGGCCGGCGTGACGCTCGACCCGGCCGGCGCGGAAGGCTATGAAGTTCGCGAGCAGGCAAAGGGTGCTGCGCTCAGCTGCTCCGGGAGGACCTGCACGTTCTCAGGTGTTGTGATCCCCGAGGAGTCGCTGGCCGTGACAATTCCCGTCAACGTGGGTACGAGCCCTCCGGCCTCCTGCCAGGCGCCGGCGGGCGCGGTGAGCTGTGTCACGAACGTGGTGCGGGTGTCGGGGGGTGGCGCGCCGGATGCGAGTATGAGCACCCTTACCGCGATCAGCTCGACGCGGGCGGGCTTCGGCATCGCAGCCGGTTCGACGAGCACGGCGCTGTCGAGCGCACAGGCCGGCGCGCACGCGGATCTGACGACGACGATCGGCTTCAACACGGTCAACCGCAAAGGCAAGCTCGCGGGCGGCTACCCAAAGGAAATCATCGACGACCTGCCGCCGGGCTTCGCGGGCGATCTGATCGATACGCCGACGTGTCCGATCGCCGTGTTTGAGCGCTCGGAATGCCCGATCGAGACGCAGGTCGGGGTGCAGACGTTGACGTTCGCCGGTAAACAACTGGAAGTGTATACCTCGCCGGTTTACAACCTCACGCCGGACCCCGGCGATGTCGTGAAGATCGGGTTCCCGCTGATAAGCGACACTGACCATATACAAGGGGACGTAGCCGTCAGGCCCGATGATTACGGGCTGCAGACCCGCTTTCAGAACATCAACGAGGCGGCGTTGGAATTGGACAGCGTGTCGTTGACGATATGGGGCGTGCCGACCGCCACGGTTCACAACCCGTGGCGGTGGAACGGGCTGGGGGGGTCGGAAGGTGCGTTTGGGGCATCGTCGTCCAATCCGCTCGTACCCTATTTGAGTAACCCGACGTCGTGTACCGCCGAACCGGTGGATGCGACGATCACGGCCAGTTCCTGGAGCGAACCCGAACGGGAGGTTTCGGCGCAGATGGGGGTCGGTCCGCTCGGAGGCTGTGACCGTCTCGTGTTGCCCGCGACGTTGACGGCTGAAGTGACCTCGGACGCGGCGTATTCCCCGACCGGGCTGGACGTCGATACGAACGTCTCACAGACGTATGGTAACGCCGAAGGGTTGGCGACCTCCGCATTGAAGCGGGAGGTCGTGACGCTCCCCGAAGGAATGACGGTCAATCCCTCGGCGGGCGCGGGCCTCGAGGGGTGCACCGAAGCGGAGTATGCGGAAGAAGGCGTGCAATATCTCGCGGGTCGGGGTTGTCCCCCGCAGTCGCGGCTCGCGACCGTCAAAATCGTGACGCCGGCGCTGAAGGAAGAAGTCACGGGCTCGCTGTTCCTCGCTGAACCAGCACCGTTCGGGGAACCGGGTAAGAACCCGTTCGGCTCGCTGCTCGCGCTGTATCTGATCGCGCGGGCGCCCGACCGCGGCGTGTTGATCAAGGCGCCGGGGGAGGTCGAACCGAACCTCCAGACGGGCCGCCTGACGACGAGTTTCGACAATCTCCCGCCGCTGCCGTTCAGCTTGGCGACGTTCGGCTTCAACGGGGGCGCGAACGCACCGCTGGTGACCCCGCCGGCGTGTGGCGATTACACGGTGACGGCGGAATTGACGCCGTACTCGAGCCCCGCGGGCGCGCCGCTCTCGCCGCTGGTCCCGCCGTTTGCGATCTCCAGCGGCGTCAACGGCGGCCTCTGCCCGTCGGGTGGGACGCCGCCGTTCAATCCGCGGGTCGTCTCAGGCACCGAAAACAATGTTGCGGGCTCCTACAGCCCGTTCTATCTACGGATCGTCCGCGAAGACGGCGAACAGGAGATCACGAAATTCACGTCGATCTTCCCGCCCGGCCTGACGGGCAACCTGACGGGTATCCCGTTCTGCCTGGAAGCCGACATCGAAGCGGCCCGCGGCGTGACGGGCGCGCAGGAGCTGGAACACCCATCGTGTCCGGCGGCGAGCGAAATCGGCCATACGCTCGTCGGCGCGGGCGTCGGCAGCGTGCTCGCGCAGGCGCCCGGCAAGATCTATTTGGCCGGCCCCTACCACGGCTCGGCCCTGTCGGTCGTCTCGATCACCGCGGCGGAGGTCGGCCCGTTCGACCTCGGCACCGTCGTCGTGCGTTTTGCGCTGGACATCAACCCGGTCACCGCGCAGGTCGAAATCAGCGGCGCGAACTCCGATCCGATCCCGCACATCATCAAGGGCATCGTCGTGCACGTCCGCGACATCCGCGCCTACATCGACCGCAGCAAGTTCATCCTCAACCCGACGACCTGTGACCCGTCCTCGATCTCCGAGACGATCACCGGCGCGGGTCAGAACCCCGCGAACCCCGCCGACCAGATGACGGTCGCCGCGTCCGCGCCGTTCCAGGCCGCGGACTGCTCGAACCTGAAGTTCCAACCCACGTTCAAGGTCTCCACGCAGGGCAAGACCAGCAAAGCGCGGGGCGCGAGCCTGCACGTGGATCTCACCTACCCCACGGGCGCACTGGGCACCCAGGCGAACATCAAGGAAGTCAAGGTCGACCTCCCCAAACAGCTCCCCTCGAGGCTGACAACTCTGCAGAAAGCATGCACGGCGGCACAGTTCGACACCAACCCCGCGGGCTGTCCCGTGGCGTCGATCATCGGTTACGCCAAGGCGGTGACCTCGATCCTCCCGGTCCCGTTGGAAGGCCCCGCTTACTTCGTCAGCCATGGCGGCGAAGCGTTCCCCGATCTGGAGATCGTGCTCCAGGGCTACGGCTTCACGATCGTCCTGACGGGAAACACGTTCATCTCAAAGGCAGGGATCACCAGCTCAACGTTCCACACGATCCCCGACGAGCCCGTCGGCAGCTTCGAACTGACGCTGCCCGAGGGCCCCTACTCAGCCCTTGCGACCAACGGCAACCTCTGCTCGGCCACGAAGACGGTGACGGTCAAGAAGAAGGTGACAGTCAAGGTCAAGGGCCGTAAGAGGACGGTGACGCGCAAGGTCAAGGAGACATTGCCCGAATCCCTGGCGATGCCGACCGCGTTCGTCGCCCAAAACGGCGCTGAAATCCACGAGTCGACGCCGGTCAGCGTCACCGGCTGCTCGAAAGCCAAGCCAGCGAAGAAGGCGACAAAGAAAAAGAAGCACGGCAAGGGGGGCAAAAAAGGCACGAAGTAAATGTTTTTCAACCGTGTGCAGCCGCAAACAGCTGCCGGCAAGCTCACTACGCAGAGGGTTACCACAACCGCTGTGGCGTAGCTAATTTTTTATAACCATCTTTTGACCCAGGAAGGAAACAACCAGCAATGTCAAAAATCAAAAAGCATCTGACCCCATCCACCTTCATCGCCCTGATCGCCCTGGTCTTCGCGGTCACCGGCGGTGCGTTCGCCGCGACCGGCGGCGCCGGGAGCAACCCGCCCGCCAAAGCGACCGCATCGACTGCTAGGGCAAGGTCTCATATGACACTCGCCGTCACCACCAAGAAGAAGTCAAAGCCCAAGTCAACCAGGGGTCCCGCGGGCCCCAAGGGCGCGACCGGCGCGACAGGCGTCGCAGGACCGGCCGGTCCCGCCGGCGCCAAAGGTGAAACCGGCGCGGCGGGCTCGGGCTCGCAGGGTCCCCAGGGGATTCAGGGCGAAAAGGGCGCCACCGGCGCAACTGGCTCTGCTGGCGCCACAGGCGCAACAGGTCCCGAAGGAGTCTGCTCGACGGCGAACTGCGTGCTCCCTGCCGAAACCACCGAGACGGGCTCGTGGAGTATCGCGGCGACCAAAGAAGACGAAGGGAACGTGTTTACGTCGATCTCGTTCACGATCCCGCTCGCCAAAGCACTCGGCGCAAGCCACGTGCACTACGTCAACGAAGCAGGCACCGAACAGTCAGTTTTTCATCTGGGAGGGACCCCCGAATTCGAAGCGGAAAAAACCACAGCCTGCCCGGGAACCGCTGCCGAACCCGCCGCGGCGCCCGGAAACCTGTGCATATATCAAGGAGAAGCGATTGAAAACGTCGAAACAATAGGCAGCAACTTACTGGCCGAGGCAATCATAGGCCCCGCCAATCTCGGGCCCTTCGGAAGTGCTGCCCAACAAGGCGCCGCCACTGCCGGCGCCAAACTTTATTTGCGCGGCGGCGCAGGTCCACAAAATAACAGAGCTTGGGGCACATGGGCGGTGACCGCGGAAGCTTGACACCTGCCGAGGCCCGCTGGCCGGAGGGCGCGGAACCCGAACGGGGCCGCACCCTCCGTCGGGGCCGGGAGCGCCTCGAGCGCTCACGAATAAATGACAACTGTCGAACTACATACATCGGAGGCGGCGTGTACCAGGAGGAGACGGCATGAGGCTTCACGGGTCGATCCTGGGGACGCTCGCTTGGCTCTGTGTGGTGGCGGGGCGCCGTCCAGGCTCTTCGACTGACTTCGCCCGTGCGCGTGCCGGGCTTTCAGGTGTGTGTTCGGGCCGGGGCCGGTTGGGTTGGCCTCGGCTTGGCGCGCTGTTCAACATCAACAAGACCGGTGCCGGGACGCGTCTCTTTGCGGGATAACGCCCCGGCACCGTATGATACGAAAGGAAGTTCTAGCAGATGAGATCTAAATTCACAACGGCGGCCGTGATGCTCGTGGTCGTGTTCGCGGTGGGCGCGGTTGCGTCCTCGGCGGCGTCGGCGGCGACACCGGAATGGCAGATCAACGGGAAAGCCATCACAGGGTCCCATGAAGTCAGCCTTCAATTTAGTAAAATAAAGATCGGCGATCTGGGGCATATTGGCGGGGGCGCCGTGCTGAACTGCGAAGGCCTCGCTAAAAGTACCCTCTCGGCCACAAAAGATGAAATCACAAGCTTCGAACTGAGCAACTGTACATTCGAAAAATACGGCACCTGCTCACAAAGCTTGAGTCCTACATTGGGTTGGCGGGGACTTCCGTGGTCAACGGAACTCTACGAAGAAGGCGGCAAAGTCAAGGACCGTATCAAGGACAAAGAAGTCGGCAAAGAAATTGGCTATGCGTGGGAATGCAAAACAGAAGGCCGCTCTAACTTCGACGAATGCACCGCGCTGGAATTGAACACGCCGATGAGCAATGTCACTGGTGGAGTGGACGCCGAATTCGCCACAAAATTGACGTGCTCCCAGGGGGGCAAAGCAATGGGAATACTGGAAGGCGTCGGGCTCTACGAGAACCCGAGCAAAACAGAAATACTCACGCAGACCGGAGGACCCGCGGCCCCGGAATGGCGGCAGGCGGGCACGAAACTCTCGGAACCTGTTGCGACGAAGTGGAAAGGTATGGTGAAGTTGGCTGATACGAAAGCGACTGGTGGTGCCGTCGCGGTGGAATGTGAAGAAACGGGTGAAGGGACGGCCGGTCCGGGTGCTGTGGGTGAAGTCACGAAAGTGACGCTCTCGAAATGCGTCCTAAAGGAATCCGGGTTGTGCAAAACATCCGAAGCACCAACGGCAGAAGTGAGGTACCTGCCGTGGCATTCGGAACTGGACATCATCACGGGAGGAGCGGTACATGACGTGATAACGAAAATAGGCAGCAAATACCCTGGCTACAGCTTCACGTGCGAGAACGCCCTTGGCGGGAAAACGACGGATGTTTGCCAAGCCGAATCCGGGCCGCTCGAAACGGGCATGACGAACACCACGGGTGGTGTCAACGCCACCTTCGACGGCGGAAAACTCTATTGCAGTGTGGGTGGCAAAGAAGCGGGCACACTCGAAGGCACCCATCTCATCGAAGCCATCAAAGGCGGCAAACTCGAAGTCACATAGCGGGGAGCTGAGCAGCAAGGTAGAGCAGAGTTCATAGCTTGGGCGTCGCCGGGGTGGGTGGGATTCCATTCCGGCGGCGTCTGAGGGGAACCATCAAGGCGGACCCTCTCCCGCCGGGTTCTCGCTCCTCCCGGGCGCCGCGGCTGTTTCCCACAGCCGCGGCGCTCCCCTTCGAACTTCACCACCTCCCGACTCAGATCCAGAACAGTGGCAACGAACAGCCCAGCGGAGAACCGAACGCACGGACGCTCACTGAGCGGGCCCAGGAGGCAGGAGGCTCTTGCTGACGGTCAGTGAGCACCCGTGTCCGGGAGGATGCGCTTGCTTTGGCGAGCGCCAGCGGTTCGTGCACGCGCTGAATCCGTTGACCCGGTTTTCGCCCCGGCGGTGTTTAAGGGGTGTGGATGTCGTGGATGAGATCGAGCGGACGGCGCCTCGTGTGGCGCGCGCGGGTTGCGAGCCGGGTTTCGAGTCGTGGTTGGACGCGCCGGAGGCCCGCGTGAGCCGCGACGCGGCGACGGTCGTGCTGCCGTCGCGTTCTCCGGGCCTGCGCCTGCGCCTGCGGCTGCCGGGCCGGCGGGGCGCGCTCAGGCTCGGGGTCGCCGCCGCGCTCGGCGTGGGCGGCGTTTCAGCCGGGTCGTTGCTGGCGGGTAGGCGCTCCACCCGGCAGGAGCATGTGCGGCGGGGTGTGGGGGCGGAGCATTGGGCGCACGCGCGCGAGGTTCGCCTCTCGCCGCATCCTGGACGCCTTCGCCATCAAGACAGCACGCTGCAGGTCAGCATCAAGCGCCGGTCGCATCGGGTCGTGCGCGATCGGGCGAGCGTGCCGGTGTCGCCGGTCGCCTCCGGGCCGGTGAGCGTGCGGCCGGGCGTTGAAAGCGCTCCGCAGGCCGATGTCGCCGCCCCGCGCGCGACTTCTGAAGCGCCGCGTCCTGCTCGCGTGAGGCGTCCGTGTGTTCCCGGGACTCTCGGGTGTTGAGAATGGAGCTCGACCCGTCATGGCGGTAGCCGAGGACAGGGTCGTGCACGAGGCCGAGCTTGCTCGCGTTCGGATCGAGTGCCGTTGGCGGGTGCTGTGCGCGCTCACGCGCCGCCTGCCGGCGATCGGCTCGGCCGCTGTTGAAGCCGCGGTCGATCAGGCGTGGATGGAGATCTACGAGTGGGAGTGCCGCTACGACGCCGGCAGCGTCGAGCGCCATTGGGAGCGGCTGGCGTACCTGCGGGCGCAGAATGGGATACGCGAGCGCCAATCTCATCCGTTGTGCGACGTGGATGCGCTCGGCGAGACCGGCGCGCTCGGCGACGGTGGCAGCGGCGGCGGGATCGCGGCGGTCGAAGCGGCGCGCACGGAAGCGAGGGTGGCGGAGATCGTTCGCCAGGTCGGGGGCGATGGCCGGCGCTGGCTGGAGGCGACGCTGGACGATCCCGGGGTGTCGCCGCGGTTGCTGGCGCAGCGGCTGGGGTGGGCGCCGGAGAAGCTGAAATCTGTCGCGCGCAGAACGCGCGGTCACCTGCTGGAGTTCTTGCGCGCGCGGGCGAGCGGCGCGATCTGCGAGCGCCGCCAGGCGGTCATGGACGCGTTCGCGGCCACCCATCTCGCACAGCAGCACGACCAGGCGCCAGGAGTGGCGGGGACGCGGGAGCCGTCGTGGTTGCTCGGCGGCGAGCGCTACGAGCAGGTCGCGTTGCACATCGCCGGGTGTGAAGAGTGCGAACAGGCGTGGCGCACGGCCGAGCGCCGGCTGCTGCGCGTACGTCACGCGCTGTTCCTGCCGCTTGGCGTCACCGCGAAGGTCGCTGGGGCCGGCGCCCTCGCGCTCGCCGCGGCACGCCATCCCCTTGGGGCGCTCGGACGCCTCTGCGCGGAGCTGCGGATGCGGGTGGGGTTGGGTGTGGGGCGGGCGACTGCCGGGGGAGCGGCGGGTGGCGCGGGCACCGCGGGTGTGCTGGCGGGCAAGGGCGCCGCGGTGTGCGCCGGTCTGGTGTGCGCGGCCGGGGCGGGTACCGCCGCGCTCGTTGGCCTGCCGGCGGGCATCATCGCGTCACGGACGGTCTCTCATCACCACCATCACAAGATGGTGGTCCGCCATAGCGACGCTGCGGCTGCCGCCACGGCGAGCACGGTCGCGGTGTCCAATGGTCAGACGGCATCGGCGCAGGGCGATACGTCGGCTGCGCGAGCTGGCAAGAATGGTCAGCGCGCCAGCGCTGCTCATACGATCAGCAGGCTCACAGCGCCATCCCCGTGTCCTGCTGGATGCCGGTGTCGGGTGCGAGCTGCCGGGCGGTGGAGCGCTCAAGCTCCTCGCCCACATCCGTGCCGCCCGTGACCGCGCGGAACGCGAGCGAGGGTAGCTGCGCGCGCGAAGCCCGCATCAGCTCCGCGAGCCTTCCAACTCGCTCGGCGTCCACACCCTCGGTCCCGAGGTCCTCCCTGGCGACGTGCCAATCGGTCCCCTCACGCGCGCGGGATGCCTGCACATAGGCGCCCTCCTGACTCGTCTGCCAACCCCCCGTGACCACCACCGCGCGATCTACAGTCGCGCCCTGCTGACGGTAGAGATGCTGAGCGTAGGAGAGGCGCAAGCTCGACAGGTCCTCACCACTGATCGTCACCTCGCGGGCACCGTCGGTCAACACCTTCACCTGCTGCTCCTCCGGGTTCACGCTGAGGATCTCCCCGCGTGTTCCGTTCTCCACACGGCGCTTACCATCGGGACGGTGCTGTGCCACGAACGCCACGCGGTCACGCTCACGCAAGCCATACGCGACATCGGGCAACTCCACCTCTGTCTCGCCCAGCTCGCCGCGCTCAGCGCGTAGATGCTGCGCACGGGCGTTCATCCTGTCGATCTCCGCGGTTGACGCATCGGACATGAGCGCCACCTGGCGCATGCCGTCGCGTTCGGTCAGCCCGGCCCACTGCTTGACCGCTCCCTCAAGCGCCTGCTCGCGGGTGTCACTGAAATGCAATTGTCCGCGGGCCTGGTAGTGAGCCATCGCCTGCTCAGCACGACCCCCGCGCAAATCTGCCCACGCCCGGCGCTCCTCGGGATCATCAGTGCGGCGAACCTCCGAGAGGCGCGCCGTCGGCGCGGTCTCTGACAGTTCTTCGAACAGGCCGCCCGCGCCGATCGCGGGGAGCTGCCGCGCGTCACCAATCACCACCAGCTTCCCCCCAGACTGCGCGACCACCTCGCTCAGCGCGTCAAGCCGGCGCGTGTCCGCCATCCCTGCCTCATCGAAATACACAGTGCTGCTCTCGTCCAGCGTGACGCTCCCTGTGCGGGCTTTGGCGACCAGTGAATCCAACGTCATCGTCCTGCCTTCCAGCGACGGGCTTTCCCGGCCGAGGCGCTCGGCCGTGTCACCAGCCACCGCGACACCCCAAGGCTCGCGGCCCGCGTGCTGCTCGGCACGCACCGCCGCGTCGATCACCACACCCTTACCCGCACCGGCCTGTCCGACGAGCACTGCCGCGCGCTCGGGGCCACCCAACACCTCAACCGCCCGCTGCTGCTCAGCACTCAACGGGCTGCCGATCCGCTCGGCGACCTCCCTCACCGACGCCGTTCGATCCTGCTCGCTCACCGCCGCCCCGGTGCTGCCTGCCATCTCACTCACGCGCGCTTGCACGGCCTGCTCCATATTCCTGATCTCGCGGGTCGTCATCCGCCCGCCCTCAAGCTCGATCACCTCACCCGAAGCGACGAGCTCGCGGGCGTGCTCGGCAACCCTGTTCGGCTCAAGCTCCCCGACGCCCTGCTCAAGCACGCTCGCGCTCAGCGACGCGGTCGCAGCGCATGCCGTAGGAGCCTGCAGCCACGAGCAGACCTACTTGGTCCACGTGTACTTGATGGGGTTGGCAGCCCCCCGCCTGCGGTACTCGTCCGGCACGCGCTTCCCGACGTAAAGCTCTCGGATGGCGGGTGGCGCCTCCCGCCCGATGAAGGCGAGACGCCCAGGCGCATCCGGGTGGCCGGGAAAGTTCTCGGCTGTAGCAGGCAGCCAGTCGTCAGCGACAAAGGCACCGACGATCAGACCCCGCAGAGTGGCGAGAATGACTTCAGCCTGCATTGCCTTCCGGCGGCTGATCTTCCAGGCGTATCGCGTGGCCTCGTAGAGCGATGTCTCGGCAGCGCTTCTATTGACGCTGATGAGCAGGGCCTTGTTTCGGAAGACCGCTGGCTTCGCTGAGTAGCGTTTAATGATCTCGCGGGCGTGCATCGCGCCGTATTCGCTGGACCCGGCTCCGCCAGCGACGTTGGCGAGACCGGGATAGGCGTCAATGAGCGCAGCCTCGACCTCAAAAGCGGTCGGATCATCCATGCCGTGCCGATGGATGACATGAGCGACCTCGAACCCGGCGAGCCGTATTTTGCGGATGCGTTTGAGCTTGTCGCTTTCCTCGTCGCCATCGAAGCTCTGCTCGTCATGGATATGAGCGAAGACGCGGTTCCCTCGACCCTTCCCGACGTAGAACGTCTCGCCATTGCGCGGGTCAATGAGCCGGTAGACGTAGGTCTTGAGCTTTGGCACCACATCCGGTGGGAAGGATTCAGCACTTGGCATCGAGTGCTTACGGTATCCGTGCGAGCGGATGCCCGGAGCCCAGGGGGGCCTGCGAAGACATCTCCGAAACGCGCGCGGGCAAGGCTTGGGACAAGGCGCGCCTCGCAGCCAGCGGGTGGTGTTGGCTGTTCGATCAGCCAGTCGCGTCGGAAGAGGAGGCGCGGTGGTAGGGTCGGCGGTCGTGCGACCATCCGAGATTTCCGGTTTGACGCAAGGCGGCCTTATGAGGAGGCTGTTGAAGTCGTCGGCCCTTTTCGCCGGAATCGTGGTCGCTACTCTTGTGGTGTCCACTGCGTCTGCGGTTGCGGACACGATCCATCTCGAAGTCTCACCCACCAACCCGCCACTTGACGGGCCTATGACCGTCACAGCGACCGGAGAAGTTTCGTCCGCCGGTCAGACTCTGCGCGTGCTGCAGCCGGAAGGGCCAGGGCCATGCCCGGAAGACTTTCTCGCCGGCCCTCCACTCGGATACTTGGCCTTCAACACCGGGGGCGAACCCGAAGCTAACTTCCCGCTCTACAGCGATGCGTTCACCCAAAACTTTGCCAGCAACCGTTTCGTCTGCGCCTACCTGACGACCGAACCAGGAAGAACCACAGTCGCACGCGCAGAACTCGTGGTGACGTATGGCCCCACCAAAGAAGAAACGGAACAGGCACAGAAAAACAAAGAAATCGAAGAACGCAATGCCGCCTCCAAGAAAGCCGGAGAAGAAGAACATGCAGCCGAAGTAAGGCGGGCGGAAGAAGCCATATCAAAGCGCAAATACGAAGAAGAAGCTCCCGCACGGGAAGCTGCCGCAAAGAAGACCAAGGAAGCTACCGAACAAGCCGCGATCAACGCCGAGAACGCCAGGTTGCTGGCCGAATACGAAGCGGCCAAATCACGGGCGCACAAAAAGCCCGTCACACATCTATCCGTGAAGGCTGTTGCGCAGCGACGGAACTCCAGTCAGAACCCAGGCCAGACGGGACTAGAAGTAATGGCCACGAGTTTTGCGCATGTGACCATCAAGCTGACCCGCTACGGTCATAGCACCTACCATCTTGACGCCGACCCCAACGCCGTTGATGCGTACGACATGCCCACGCCTGGGCAGAACACTACACCCGAGCCTATTCCAGCTCTGTCGTGGGCGGGCATCGCGATCAACTGGACGTGCAGCCGCCCCGGAGGTACCTACCACTACGTCGTCACGGCCCGGAGCGACGTGGGACGGACGCTCACCCGGCGAGGTAGCTTCTCGCCCGTCAGCGTCGCCCGCTGCCATGAACTGAAACGCCACGAACAGGAAGCCAGGGAACGTAGCGCGCGCAAATACGCCGAAGAAGTCAGCCAGAGGACGCGCGAAGAACGCGAAAGGCTCGAACGGTACGAATACAACTGTCGCGCTGAGGGTGGAACGCCTGTCACTCTGCACACAAGTGAAGGCAACGTGCGGGAGTGCCGTGCGCCCGGCGGGGGACTGCTTCCGGTCCCCGAATAGTCGCCCGGTGCGGAAAGATGTAACGGGGGACGGCTACGCCTCCCAGCCGGAAACTTAGCCTGAAATTCACCGCATAACCTCGTGGAGGGCGTCGATCGGACCGCGACTCGCTGGAGTCCTGTAGTCGCGCTAGCGCCGCCGAACCGGACGAAGCCCACCGACAGTAGCGTCGGCCTTCTTCATGGAGCGCTTCGGCGCGGTCATCGAGTGAGCTTATGCAGCGCCTCGGACCGCCGTGAAGGCAACGATCCACCGGCTCGACCAGCGGGTGGGGCCTGTCGCTGCTTTCTAGGCATCTCCGGCTCGCGAGGACTGCGCTTCTTGGCGGCTGTCGAGCGCTTGGGGGCGGGCTTGCGCTTCTTGGGTCGGAAGGCCGCGGAGAGCAGTTTGGCGTCGTCGGCGCGGCTCTTGTGGTGGAGGTAGCGCATCGTCGTCTGGATGTCGGCGTGGCCCATCCATGCCTGGACTTGGACGATGCTGGCGACGTTGATCGCCAGTGAGCCGAAGGTGTGGCGCAGGTCGTGAAAGCGCAGTCGTCGCAGGCCGGCGGCGTCGAGCGTCGCGAGGTAGCGTCGGCGCATTGCGGAGCCGTCGAGAAGGGTGCCCTCGCGACTTACGAAGACGTGGTCGCCTCTGGCGGTGTGGTGTCCGCGCTTCTTCAGCTCCTTCAGCGCATGAGCGACCTTGTCGACCATCGGCACGGTGCGCGACTTGCGGGACTTCGGCTTGCCGGTCTGTTTGGCGCTGTAGCCTTCGTAGACGCGGATCGAGGACTGCTCGAAGTCGATGTCCTCCCAAAGCAGCGCCAACAGTTCGCTGCGGCGTAGTCCCTCGAGAGCTGCCGTCAGGTAGATCGTGGCGTCCTGTTGGTCCTCTTCGGCGCGCAGGGCGCGCTCGGTCTCGCTTACGGCTGGGCGGCGGGGGTCGCGATGGGAGCCCTTGACCGCGGTGGCTACGAGCAGGTCGATCTCCTCGGGCGAGTAGAAGTCGAAGCGTGCTACTTCGTTGGTCTCGCGCAGCCGCTTGATCTTCTTAACGACGTTGAGAACCAAGCCGAAGTGCTCGACGGCGTGCTGGAAGATGGCGTGCGCCTGTCCGACGATCTTGTTGACCGTCTTTCGCTTGCGCGTGCCGTCCTCGGCGAGTCGGTTGCGCCATTGTTCGATCTGCTTGGCGGTGATCGTCTCTATGCGCTTGGGGCCGAACTCGGGGAGCAGGTGCGCGACGAGGACCGATCGGTAATCGACCTGCGTGCTGGCCGACCAGTCACGCTCGAACGGTCCCCGGTCGAACCAGTCCCAGGCGATGTCCGCGAACGTATAGCCGGTGCGCTCCTGGCGCAGCTGCCCGCGTCGAGCGTCGACGAGGATCTCGTCGAGGCGTTCTTCAGCCTCTCGCTCGCGAAGGAAGCCCTGCGGGGGCGAGCCCTTGCCCGTCCAGTCGGGACCGAGACGCTTCTCGTGCTGGCCCTGCTGGTCGCGCCACTTGGCGCACCAGGTGTTGCCGCGTTTGCCTTTGTACAGCCAGACGTGGCCGCTGATCGAGGCGTGGGGATCGAGTGTTCGGGTTGCCATAAGGGTGTCGAGAAGATCAAAGCGAACCAGACCGGAGTTGAAGCGATCAAGGTCGAATAGGCCTCGTCGCGAGCTCAGCGGGCGTGTGAGGGGCTCGGCCCTGACGTATCGCGCCCGGAGGAAATCGGTTGTGGGGTCACCACGAAGTGGCCCCACAACCACCCTCTTGTTAACTCGACTTTCGCACTTTGGGGGTTGAGCAGGCTGGTTCGGGGTGGCGCTCGCCACACCAACTCTGCACAAGCTTGAGCGTCGCCTGCGCCCCTCCGGGCGACGTCCGAGTGGAGCCATCAAACGGCGGACCCTCTCCCGCCAGGCTCTAGCTCCTCTCGGCGCCGCGGTCGTCATCCCTCGTCCGCGGCGCTTCTCCATCAAGACCGGTCATAAACGGGCGTAGGTCGTGGCCGAGCCGAGCAGGAGATTGCCGGCGCCGTACTCGCGGACTGGGCTGCCAAGCTCGCCTCCAAGTCGCCGTGATCATGCGTCTCGGCAAGGAAGCGATGCGCCGCCAGCTCGACATGCCCCTCGACGACGCGCTCGACTACCTGCGCTCCCAGCTATCACTCGCGCTCTCGACAGAGGACATCGTCGAGGGCGTCAGCGCGTTCTTCGAGAAGCGCGATCCGGTTTGGCGGGGGCGGTGAGTGGCGTCTTCATGTGGTAGGATTTATCAAATAGTCATTCCTACCGGGATTGTTCGATCATGCTGAGCACGGTTTCCGAGAAGGGCCAGATCACTGTTCCCAAGCGCTTGCGTGAGCGGCTGGGGATCCGTCCGGGGGACCAGCTCGAGCTGGTCGAGGATGCGGGGCGGCTCGTCGCCACGAAGGCAGTTCCCGGCGGCGGCGATCCGGTCGACGCGGTCTACGGGATCCTGAGCCTCGACGTGAGCACCAACGAGACGATCCGCGCGTTGCGCGGTCAGCCCGACGCCGTGTGATCACGGCCGTAGACACAAGCGTGCTGCTCGACGTCTTCGGCGCCGACCCCGAGTTCGGCCCGCGCTCGGCTGACGCTCTGCGCGTGTGTCTCGCCGAGGGGAGCCTCATTGCCTGCGAGGTCGTGTGGGCGGAGACGTCCGCGTCATTCGCCACCACCACCGCGGCCGAGCAGGCGTTGACGGGGCTGCGGATCGACTTCTCGGCGCTGGACGACTCGATCGCGCTTGCGGTCGGCCAAGCCTGGCGCGCCTACCGCCGGGCCGGTGGGGCCCGCGAGCGCGTCGTCGCGGACTTCCTCATCGGCGCGCATGCGCTGGACCGCGCCGACCGGCTGCTCACCCGCGACCGGGGGTTCTACCGAACCTACTTCGCCGGGCTGCCGATCATCGACCCTGGGGATGGGCGGAAGAAGTAGGGATAAAGGGATGACCGGGCGCCGCTGAGGGCGGTTAGGATGGCGTCCGTGGCCGCGTCCTCCACTGAGTCAAGCCTGCTGCGCCCCCTCGTCGAGGACCTGGCGGCGCGCCGCGCGCAGATCATGCTCGGCGGGGGGCAGGACAAGATCGACCGCCAGCACGACAAGGGCGCGCTCACCGCGCGTGAGCGCATCGCGCTGCTCGTGGACGACGGCACGTTCGTCGAGCTGGGCGTCCACGGCAAGCCCCACTTCTCCCAGCGCGCGATGGACGGCGTCGAGGCGCCCGCCGACGGCGTGATCACGGGCTACGGCAAGATCGACGGGCGCCTGACGGCGGTCTGCGCGTATGACTTCACGGTCATGGCCGGCTCGATGGGCATGACCGGCGAGATCAAGGTCACGCGTCTGCGCGAGCTGGCGTTGACGAAGCGCATTCCCTTCGTCTGGCTGCTCGACTCCGCGGGTGCGCGCGTGCAGGAGGCGGCCGGTGCGATGTTCGCCGGCTCGGGGCACCTGTTTCGCGAGGAGGTGATCATGTCCGGCGTGATCCCCCAGGTCGCGGCGCTGATGGGCCCGTGCGCGGCGGGCACCGCCTACATCCCGGGTCTGGCGGACTTCGTGCCGATGGTCAGGGGCCGCGGGTCGATGGCGCTCGCGGGGCCGCACCTCGTGAAGGCGGCCGTCGGCGAGGACGTCACCCAGGAGGAATTGGGTGGCTCGCGCGTGCACTGCCGCAAGTCGGGCGTCGGCGACATGGAGGTGGCCTCCGACGAGGAGTGCATCGAGCGGATCATCGCCTACCTCTCGTACATGCCCCAGAACTGTGAGCAGCCCCCGCCGGTGCGCGCCGTGAGCGACCCGATCGACCGCCGCGCGGAGGAGCTGCTCGACGTGCTGCCGGAGTCGAACCGCAAGCCGTATGACATGTATGAGGTGATCCGCGCGATCATCGACGACGGCGACTACTTCGACATGAAGGGCCAATGGGCGAAGACGATCATCACGTGCTTCGCGCGCTTCGGCGGGCGCCCGGCGGGGATCGTCGCCAACCAGCCCCGCCAACTCGGCGGCATCCTCGACAACGACTCCGCCGACAAGGCCGCGCGCTTCGTCAACCTGTGCAACGCGTTCGGGATCCCGCTCGTGTTCCTGATGGACGTGCCGGGCTTCATGGTCGGCACGAAGGTCGAGGCCGAAGGCATCATCCGCCACGGCGCGAAGATGCTGTACGCGGTCGCCAACGCGACCGTGCCGAAGCTCACCGTGATCACGCGCAAGGCCTACGGCGCCGGCTACTACGTGATGAACGGGCGCGCCTACGAACCGGACCTGATCGTTGCCTGGCCGTCCGCTGAGATCAGCGTGATGGGCGCCGAGGGTGTCGTGGAGATCGCGTTTCGCCGGCAGGTCGAGGAGGCTGAGGACCCCGTGGCCAAGCGCGCCGAGCTGATCGCGGGCTTCCGCGACATCTTCGACGTCTACCTCGCCGCGGGCGCGGACCTGATCGACGACGTGATCGACCCGCGCGAGACGCGCGAGGCGATCTGCCGCGGGCTGGAGATGTCGGCGAGCAAGCGAGTGGATCGCCCCTGGAAGAGGCACGGGGTCGTGCCCGTATGAGTGTCGATGACCCCGTAATCCTCACCTGCGCGATCTCGGGCGTGCTCGCCAACCGCGAGCAGTGCCCGGCAATTCCCTACACGCCCGCCGAGTACGCCGCCGAGGCGCGCCGGATCGTCGATGAGGGGGGCGTGATGATTCACATCCACGCGCGCACCCCCCAGGGCGCGCCCAGCTTCGAGGTCGAGGACTACCGCGCGATCTCCGACGCGATCCGCGCTGAGGTCGGGGACGCCGCGATCATCAACTTCTCGACGGGCGCCGTGGGGGTGTCGGTGGAGAAGCGCGTGGCCTACCTGCGCGAGTGCCGCCCCGAAGTCGCCGCGCTGAACATGGGCTCGATGAACTACGCCAAGTACTCGCGCTCGCGCCACGACTTCGTGTTCAAGATGGTGTTCGCCAACCCCTTCGAGGAGATCATTGCGCTGCTGGAGGCGATGAACGAGCTGGGAATCAAACCCGAGCACGAGTGCTTCGACATCGGCCACGTCGGCTCGCTGGAGCCGCTGATCGACATGGGCGTCCTGCGTCCGCCGCTGCACGTGGACTGCATCATGGGCGTCGTCGGCGGCATCCCCCCGAGCGCGCGCAACCTCGCCGCGATGGTCGACAACATACCCGCGGGCTCCCATTGGGCAGTGATCGGGATCAGTCGCCGGCAGTGGCTCCTGGTGGCCGCCGCGTTGACCCTCGGCGGCTCCATAAGGGTGGGCCTGGAGGACAACCTCTACCTCCCCAGCGGTGAGATGGCCCGCTCCAACGGCGAGCTCATCGCCAAGGCGCGCCACATGGCCGAAGAGGTCGGACGCCGGCCCGCGACCGTCGTCGAGGCCCGCGCGATGCTGGGGATCTCCCGGTGAGCCTGCCACTCGCGGGCATCCGCGTGCTCGACCTCTCGCGCCTGCTGCCGGGCGGGTTCTGCTCGCTGCTGCTGGCCGACTTCGGCGCGGACGTGCTCAAGGTCGAGGACACCGGCATGGGCGACTACATCCGCTGGTCCCCGCCGTACATCGAGGGCGTCGACGACAGCGCCAAGTCGGCGCTGTTCCTGTCGCTGAACCGCAACAAGCGCTCGATCCGCCTCGACCTCAAGAATGAGCGCGGCCGCGACGCGCTGCTGGCGCTCGTGCGCGACCACGACGTCGTGCTCGAGTCCTTCCGCCCGGGCGTGCTCGACCGTCTCGGCGTCGGCTACGAGCGGATGCGCGAGGTCAACCCGGGGATCGTCTACTGCGCGATCTCGGGCTACGGGCAGACCGGGCCCAAGCGCGAGGCATCGGGCCACGACATGAACTACCTCGGCCTCGTCGGGCTGCTCGGGCTCACGGGCGAGCGCGGCGGCGGGGTGGGTGGGGGTCCCATTCAATCCGCGGGGCAGATCGCCGACCTCGGCGGAGGCGCGCTGATGGCGGCATTCGGAATCCTGGCCGCGCTGCACGAGCGCGATGGCGCGCCCGCGCGAGACGGTCGTCCGGGCCGGGAGGGGTCCGGCCGGGGGCAGATCGTGGACGTCTCGATGGCCGACGGCGCGCTGTCCTGGCTGGCGATGGTCGCCGCCGGCTACTTCGCCGACGGTGTCGTCCCGGGTCGCGGCGATCTCCCGCTGGCGGGATCGCTGATCTGCTACCGGCCGTACGAGTGCGCCGACGGCTGGGTCACGCTCGGCGCGCTGGAGCCCAAGTTCTGGCAGGCGTGGTGTCGCGGCGTCGGCCGCGAGGAGCTGATCGAGGCGCAGTTCCAGCCCCCCGGCTCCGATGCCCACGCGCAGGTGCAGGCGATCTTCCGCGAGCGCAGCCGTGCGCAATGGGAGTCCTTCGCGCGCGAGCACGACTGCTGCCTGGAGCCGATCCTGGACCTTGACGAGGCGCTCGACTCCGAGCTCGTGCGCGCCCGTGAGATGGTCGTCGAGCTCGATCAGCCCGGCGTATCGGCGCCCGTGCGCCAGCTCGGCATCCCCGTCAAGCTCGACCGCACGCCCGGCTCACACGCGCGCCTGCCGGGCCCCGTCCTGGGCGAGCACACCGAGCAGGCTTTGCGCGCCGCCGGCTACTCCCCCGAGCAGGTGGCAGAGCTCCTGGCCTGCGGCGCGGCCGCCGGCCCCGCCGAGGCCGCGACGGATCGCACCGCGTTTCGGGTGTGAGCGCGGTTTCGGAGCTACCACTTCGCGCGGTGGTGCTCCATCACGCCGAGACCGCTGGCGAGTTGGGCGCCGCCCGGCAGCTGTCCACTGAACGTGCCGAACGGGGCGGTGTAGTCGCTGCGCACGATCAGCAGGTTCTCGCTGCGCCGGCGCATGGCCTCCGCGGCAAAGCTCAGCCGTGAGCCGTCCTGCGCGACGATCTCGCTCAGGTCCGTGGCGAATCCCACCGGCGCCACCTCGCTCGGCTCGCCGTCGACCCACACGGCGCGCTCGCTCCCGGTCAGGGGGTCGTTGACGCCGGCCACCAGGTTCCACGCGAGCGCGCTCCCGTCCGCGCGCGTGCCCACCCCCGCGCTCCACCACCACTCGGTGCGCCGCGCGTGATACCCGGCCGTGTCGTCGATCACGGCCAGCGCCTCGATCTCGCGCCGTGGGCCACCCTCGTCGAGCGTGAGTGTCCCATGCGCGCGCACGCCCGCCTGCTTGCGCGTCCACACCTCACCGCGGCCGTGCGGGCATCGCGCCTGGAGGCCCTCGTCTTCCGTTAGGACGAGATCGAGCAGCACCCCATCGTCCCTGACACGCACGCTCCCCGGGGACAGCTCGACGACCCCGCGACGTGGCAGCATGCGCGTGCGCTCGCGCAGCCGCCCGTCCCCGCGCGTGTACACCGCCCAGAACGACTGCCTCGCCGGTCCGACCCGCACGAGCGCGGCGCACGCCATCAGCTCCTCGCAGAACACCCCCACGTAGCGCCACTGCTTCAACGGGCGTCCCGCGCGAAACATGGGCACGGGGGCGTCGATGGCCGAAGTGGTCATAGCCGGTGCCGGCGTGCGCCAATGAAGCTGCATATCGCGCTGATCATGACGTAATCGCGCTAATCGAGCCCTGTATTAGCGCCATTATGTAGTGGTTGGTGTCATTGGGCGCGGTGCCGGGACATTCCCGGAGCTATGCTTTGACGATATTGACTGACCAGTCAATCTAGTTTTCCGCAGGTTGAGACTCGACCAGCGGAGGGGAATGCACACGTGAAGGCAGCGGCCGTCCAGCTCAACTCCACCGCCGACCTCGGCGCGAACCTCGCCACCGCCGATCGTCTCACACGCGCGGCGGCCGCGGACGGGGCGCAGCTGATCGTGCTGCCCGAGAAGTGGACGGCGATGGGCTCTGAGGAGCAGCTTCGCGCCGCCGCCGAACCGCTCGACGGACGCGCCGTCTCCTGGGCGCGGGAGACCGCGAGCGAGCTGGGGGTGGACCTCGTGGCGGGCTCGTTCCTGGAGCGCATCCCGGGAGAGGAGAAGCTCGCCAACACCTGTGTCCACGTAGCGGCATCGGGCGCGGTGCGCGCGGTCTATCGCAAGCTGCACATGTTCGACGTCACGATCGACGGCCGCTCCTACCGCGAGTCCGACATCGAGCTGCCCGGCGAGGAGATCGTGCTCTCAGAGACCTCCGCCGGCGTCGAGCTGGGCCTGACGGTCTGCTACGACCTGCGCTTCCCCGAGCTGTTTCGCATCCTCACCGTGCGCGGCGCGCGCATCATCGCGCTGCCGTCCGCGTTCACGCTGCCGACCACCCGCGACCATTGGGAGGTGCTCGTCCGTGCCCGCGCGATCGAGAACCAGGCGTTCGTGATCGCCTCAAACCAGGTCGGTCCCCACCCCGGCGGGATGCGCTCCGGCGGGCGCTCGATGATCGTCGACCCGTGGGGCGTCGTGCTCGCGCAGGCCCCCGACGGCGAGCATCACATCATTGCCGAGCTCGACCTCGAACGACAGACGGAGATCCGCGCGCAGCTGCCCGCTCTGGCCCACCGTCGCCCGGAGGCATACAGCTGGCCCGAGGGGACCGCGCCCGGGGAGATGGGCGCTGCGGCCGGGGCGGGGGAGACGGGCACGGTGGCGGGGGCCCGGGAGACGGGCACGGGGAAGACGGGCCCGGTGGCGGGGACGGCTGGCCGCGCCGATCCTCAGGGGAGAGGCCAGGCCCGATGAGCGCAACGCGAGCAAAGACCGCCGCCGACAAGCGCCGCTCGATCCTCGACGCGGCCGTGCGCGTGTTCGCGCGCCAGGGCTTTCACGCCTGCCGCGTCGCCGACATCGCCGACGAGGCGGGCGTCGCCTACGGCCTCGTCTACCACTACTTCGCCTCCAAGGACGAGATCCTCGACACGCTGTTCCTCGAGCGCTGGGCGATCATGCTCGAGACGATCCGCCAGGTCGACGCCGAGCAGATCCCCGCCCGCGAGAAGCTCGCGGAGATCGCCTCGTTCATCATCGACTCCTACAGCCACAACCCCGACCTGATGAAGGTGATCATCGTCGAGGTCACGCGCGCGGCCAACTCGTTCGGCCAGACCCACCTCGCCCAGATCCGCGAGGCGTTCACGCTGATCGCCGAGATCGTGACGAGCGCCCAGGCCAATCACGAGTTCAAGCCGGAGATCTCCGCCGAGTTCGCGGCGATCGCCTTCTACGGCGCGATCGAGCAGGTGCTGACCGGCTGGATCTTCGGACTGCTGCCGCGTGGGGAGGAGCACTACGAGCAGGCCAAGCGGCTCGTGGTGGAGACCGTCTGCGGCGGGCTGGACGTCGGGCCATGAGACCGCCGCGCCGGGTGGCGGAGCTGTCTGGGTGGACTGGACGTCGGCCGTGAGACCGGCGCGCCGGGGGTCTTCGCAATGCGTACCGCCGCGGGGCCGCGACGTCTGGAGCGTGTCGAAGCGGGGCGTGTCGCCTCAGGGCAATAGACTGCTCTAGCAACCATGGAGAACGATGTCATCAAGCGCTTGATGTGGTCCGGCCTGCTCGCCGGGATCGGCGCGCTGTCGAGCGTCATCGCCCACCGTATCGCCGCGCGGGTGTGGCAGCGCCTGTTCGACGAGGAGCCGCCCGAGTGAGCGACTCGCCCCCAGGCAGCGATCCCGGGATCGGCGCGCAGGGCGGCGATGGGCGTAACGGCGCGAATGCCCCGGGCGGCGGCGACGTTCCCAAAGGCATCGCCACCGCGATCGCCGAGATCTCCGATCGCGCGACGCTGCTCGTCCGCGAGGAGATCGAGCTCGCCAAGGCCGAGGTCACCGAGAAGGCGACCAAGCTCGTCCGGGGCGCGGTCATCGGCATCGCCGCGGGCATCTTCGTCGTCACCGCCCTGTTCTTCTTTCTGATCGGTTGCGCCTGGCTGCTCTACTACTACCTCCCGGGCAACGACTTCACCTACTTCTGGGGCTTCTTCGCGATGGCCGTGATCCTGCTCGTCCTCGGGCTGATCGCCGGCCTGATCGCCGCCCGGGCGGTCAAACGGGGCGCCCCGCCCACGCCCGACATGGCGATCGAGGAGGCGCGCCGTATCCGCGACACCGTCACCTCGACCGCGCCCGACACGGCGAGTGGAGGTCCCGCGGCGAGCGTTGCAGGCGCGGGATCGGGCTCCGGAGGATTGGGCTCCGCTTCGTCGAGCACGCCCGCCGCCGGGTCCGCGCCCGCTCCCTATGGCGCCGCTGCGCCGCATACTCAAGCCCCTCCCGCCACCGGTCCTGGGGACAAGTCCGCCGGCCCCGGCGAGAAGGGAGCCGCCTGATGCCCCAGCGCTCGCCCGCCGAGATCCGCAGCTCGATCGAGGCCAACCGCAACGAGCTCGCCGTCTCGATCGTGCAGCTGCGCGGCGAGGTCGCCTACCTCACCGACTGGCGCGGCCACCTCGAGCGCCACCGCAGCGAAGTGACCGTCGCGGCAGCGGTCGTTGGCCTGTTCATCGGCGGTCGCATATTGCGTCGTCGCCGCCGCCGTCGCTGATCAGCTCAGGAGCGTGCGCGGAACAGCGCCGACGCCGATCAGCCCGGGCCCGGTGTAGGTGCCGATCACCGGGCCCACCTCGGAGGTGAACACCGGCTCGGAGTCGAAGATCTCGCGGCAGCGCGCGATCAGGCGCTCGGCCTGCTCGGTCGCCTGGATGTGCTGCACCACCCATCCGTCCGACCCAGCGTCATGCAGCTCGCGCGCGTACTGCACCATCCGCTCGAACGCCCTGCCCGCCGTGCGCACCCGCTCCACCGGGACGATCTCGTACTCCAGCGACAGGATCGGCTTGATCCGCAGCGTCCCGCCCAGCCACGCCTGCGCCTTGCCGACGCGCCCGCCGCGGCGCAGGTACTCGAGCGTGTCCAGGCAGAACCAGATCTTCAGCGCCTTGCGCGTCTCACGCACGCGCTCCACCACGCCGGCGCGGTCCGCCCCCGCCCTCACCGCCGCGCACGCCGCGAGCACCAGCAGCCCCATCCCGCCGCACGCCGTTTCGCCGTCGATCACCTCGACTCGCTCGCCCAGCCCGCGCTCGCCCAGCAGGCCGTGGGCCTGCCTGGCTGCCTCGCACGTGCCCGAGATGCCACCCGCGAGGTGGATCGAGACGACGTCCCTGCCTTCCTCGAGCAGCGGCTCCCACACGGCGAGGAAGTCGCCAATCGACGGTTGTGAGGTCGTGGGCAGCTCCGGGTCTGACGCCAGGCGCTTGTAGAAGCCGTCGAACCCATCCATCTCCAGCTCGCGCTCCGGTTCCCCTTTCCAGCCGACGTACAGGCTGACCTGGTGGATGCCCTGTTCGTCCGCGAAGTTTCGCGGCAGGTATTGCGTGCTGTCGGTTACTACCGCGACGGACGTTGGCATCCCGTGGCGGACGCTACCGCACCGGCGGGGGCATGCGGAGCGTCACCGTAAACACTCGTGGTGCCGGTCCCGGATTCGCCCGCTAGCCGAGCCGGTTCTCGATCTGCGTAAGTCCCGGCGCGACCGCCTCGGTCCCGTTCGGCAGCTCCCGCTCGCCGTCTGCCTCGACGCCGAGCGTCTGCGCCAGCTCGCCCGACTCGTACATCTCCGTGGCGATGTCGCATCCGCCCACGAGCTCGCCTTTGACGAAGAGCTGCGGAATCGTCGGCCACTGTGAGATCGCCGTGAGCTCTTCACGGATGCGCGGGTCCGGCAGGATGTTGACCGCCGCGAACGGCGCTTGGAGGTCCTGCAGCATCGCCACGGTGCGTGCCGAGAACCCACACGCGGGCGCGTCCGGCGTCCCCTTCATGAACAGGATCACCTCGTGCTCGGAGATCGCCTGGGCGATCGCGTCGTGGATCTGGTTGGTGGGCTCGATGTCTGTCATGTGGCTGCTCCTGGCTGGGGGGATTCGGGGGGCTTTGGCGGGTTGGCGGGGGGTTGCGTGGAGGTGTGGGGCTTTGGCGGGTTGGCGCGGGGTTGCGTGGAGGTGTGGGGCTCTGGCGGGTTGGCGCGGGGTTGCGTGGAGGGGTACGGGTTCTAGGGCGATTGGGTGGGGGTATCGGCCCTGGGCTTTGGTGGCTATTGGGGACTCTGGGTCTTCAGCGACAGGGCGTGTATCGGGCCGCCGATCTCCGCGCCGAACACCTCATACACGAGCTTGTGCTGCTCGATGCGGCTGCGCCCCTGGAACACGGGCGCGGTGACGGTCGCCTTGAAGTGATCCCCGCCGCCCGTCCAGTCTTCTACTTCGGCCTGCGAGCCCGGGATCGCGGCCTCGATTCGCTGCTTGATCTCCTGCGCGTTTGGCATCCTCCCGCCAGCTTAGAACACTCCGTGGCGCCTCGCTATACTTTGGAAAGCAATGGTCACGATCACTGACAGGGGTGCCGAGAAGGTCCGTGAGTTTCTGGCCGCTCAGGAGGCCCAGGACGCGGACGTGAGCATGGCCGGCCTGCGCGTCGGCGTGCGCGGCGGAGGCTGCTCGGGCTTTCAGTACCAGCTCGCCTTCGACGAGCAGCGCGACGAGGACGCCGTGTTCGAGACGCATGGCTTGAAGCTGCTGGTGGACAACGACTCGCTTCCGTTCGTGCGCGGCTCGGTCATCGACTACGAGGAGACTCTTCAGGGGGCCGGCTTCAAGGTCGAGAACCCGAACGTGGTCGCGGCTTGCGGCTGCGGCTCTTCGTTCAGGGTGGCCGAGGAGGAGCAGGTCTCCGCAGTTTGATCGGGCGAGCGCGTAGGGTGCGCTCGCGATGTCGTTCCTGCCCAGCCGTCTGCGCCGTCTGACGCCCGATCGCCTGCGCGACGATGTCCGCCTGCGCGGGCTGGCCGTCGGCTGGGGACTGATCCCGCCCCGCACGATGCACTCCGCCGAGGATGCCTCGGTGCTGCTGGGAGCCGCCCGGGGCGCGCGGCGCGTGGTCGAGATCGGGGTGTATGAGGGCTCCTCGGCGGTTGCCCTGTGCGGGGCGCTGCGCTCAGACGCGGAGCTGCACCTGGTGGACCCCTTCGGTCGCCATCCCGACGCGCTGCCCTCCGGCTGGGGCGCCACCGAGTGGGCCACCCGGCGCGCGGTCTCGCGCGCTCTGCGACGGCGCGGTCGCGCGGCGCCGGCTGTGCACTGGCACGTGTGCCTCTCCGGCGAGCTCGCTTCGCGCTGGCGGGGCGGGGTGGATCTGGTGTTCATCGACGGAGACCACTCCGAGGCGGGCTGTGAGCTGGACTGGTCGCAGTGGCATGACTTCGTCCCGTTCGGCGGCCAGGTCGTCTTCCACGACGCTCGCGCCGATCATCCCGGTGGTCGCGGGCTGCCGGGGCCGACAGCCGTGGTGGAGCGCCATTTCCGCTCGGGTGAACCGACCCCGGGTTGGGAGATCGCCGCTGAGGCCGACCGCACCGTCGCTGTGCGGCGCACGCGATGATGTCCGTCGTGCGAGTCGATGTGCAGTCGTAGTTGCCGCCGACTGCTCGCTGGTGTTGGCCGAGCGGGAAGCCGAGCGCCAACCCCTACCTCGACGCAGCAGGGGAGCGCCTGCGGCACGAGAATCCCCAGCCAGGGTGGTTCTCGAACATCCGTCGATAACCCTCCCCGCGCGTCAGACATGCCGCCGCCCGGACCGAGGCACGGCAAATGGTCCACCGGCGCCATGCCAGTCCACTTGTGCGGACGCGGACAGCATCGGATCGAGGACTGTGAGCCCCAGGGCGACACAGCGCGCCGGCGGTGTAAGCGCCCTTTCTCACGCCGCCCGTGAGGAGCATCGCAAGCGGGCCAAGGAGCGAGAGCGCCACCACGAGAAGCAGAAGCACGGCAAGCATGCCAAGCACCACAAGCGCAGGCGCAAGCACAAGCCCCACAAGCACGTTCGCCGCGTCGTGGCCAAGCCGCGGGGCACGCTCCCGATCCCGCTGCCGAGCGCCCCGGCCTCCCCGCCCGCGCCCTCTCCGGCTCCGGTAGAATCGCTGGGCGCGCCGATCTCGCTCGTCCAGGCTCGGCGTCTGCTCTGGCGCGCGGGCTTCGGTCCGACGGCTGGCCAAGCCGAGGCGCTCGTGGGGCAGCCCCTGGAGCAAGTCGTCTATGGCCTCACCCGCCCCGCCGGAGCCGCGACGCTCATCGGCCCCGACCCAGTCGACGACGAAGGAAACGCTCTGGCGCCCTACGACGTTTGGGGTGATGATCATTGCTGGTGGCTGGACCGCATGGTCCGCTCCGACCAGCAGCTCGTCGAGCGGATGACGTTCATCTGGCACGACTGGTTCGCCAACTCCAACGAGAAGGTCAACAGTCAGCGGATGATGCTCGAACAGAACGAACTGTTTCGCTCCATGGCTCTCGGCAGCTTCCACGACCTGTTCATGGCCGTCACCGGCAATCCCGCGATGCTCGTGTTTCTGGACGGGATCTACAACGACAAGAACGAACCCAACGAGAACTACGCGCGCGAGATGATGGAGCTGTTCTCACTCGGCGCCGATCGCGGCGCCTACACCGAGGATGACGTGCGTGAAATGGCCCGCGTGCTGACCGGCTGGACGGCCGAATGGTCCGAAGAAGGGCTGCGCGAATTCGAATTCGACACCGCTCGCCACGACAAACACGAAAAGACGGTGTTCGGGCAGACGGGCAACTGGGACTGGGAAGACGCGGTGCGCCTGTGCGTCACCCATCCACTGCACGCCTCGTTCTTCGTGACCAAGCTGTGGGGCTACTTCATCCCCTCGCCGCCCGACGAAGCGACGCTCGCCTCGCTGCAGGGCGTGTACGTGAGCTCGGGCTACAGCATTAGAGCCGTCGTTGAGGCGATCCTGCAGCACCCCGACTTCTACGAAGGCCCGGAGCTCGTGACGCCCCCCGTGGTGTACAACGCGGGGCTGCTGCGTGTGATCGGACGTCCGATCGACACGACCGCCTGGGCGTGGCTGTCGTCGGGCGCGGGGCAGCAGCTGTTCTACCCGCCTAACGTGTCGGGCTGGGACTTCTCCAGCTGGCTTGACACCTCGACCACGAAGGCGCGCTGGGAAATCGCCGGCTACGTCACGGATGAGACCTACGCGAACCCGTGGCCGGGCGAAGGCGAACCGCAGTACAGCGAAACCGAGGAACCCTCCGCGGCGCTCGCAAGCGCGATGACCTACTGGGGCAGTCCGCTGCTGTCGAGCGAATCCGAGCAGTGCATAGCCGCCTTCGCGCAGACCTGCTTGCCCGGCGAACTCGCCGAATGGCAGGAGAGCCCCTACCGGGCGCTGCGCCAGAACGCGCTGCGCATGCTGATCGCGACCTCCCCCGACATGCAGGTGAGCTGAGCATGGCGACACCGATGGCGATGCGGATCACGCCCGCGGGCGAGAGTCCCACGGCGGCGAGCGCTGCGTACGGGGACCGGGAGAGCTGAGCATGGCCAAGAGCTGCTCGTGCAATGACTTCAATCGCGCCCAGCTGCTGCGTCATGGCATCGCCCAGGCGGGCAGGGGCCTGCCGTCGATCGAGCCGGGGATGCCGCTCCCTGCCGGCACGGGCCTTGACCGGCGCACGTTTTTGCTGCGCTCAGCCGGCGCGGCCCTGTCTGTATACGGCGCGTCGATGCTCAGCCCGCGTCACTTCGAAGAGGGCATCGCCCAGGCCGCCGCCGCGTCGCCGAATCAGCCGGTGCTCGTGTCGATCTTCATGGAAGGCGGCTGGGACGCCCTGTCGGTGCTCGCTCCGGTGGGGGAAGACAAGACGTATGAAGAACTGCGCCCAAAGCTTGCCTTGGAAGCAAAAGCCGCGCTCGAAAACGGCTCCGGCAAGATCTTCACCGAGGACGAAAAGCTGATGTGGCACCCGGCGGCCAAGGGCCTGGCCGAACTGCACGGCGAGGGCAAGGTGACGGTGTTTCCCGCGGTCGGATACGACCCGCCCGACGAGAGCCACTTCACCAGCCGCCACTACTGGGAGGTCGGCGAACTCGAGACGAACACGCGCTCGGGCTGGATGGGTCGCTATCTGGACATCGCGGGCGATCCCGGCAACCCGCTGCAGGGACTGTCGCTCGACTATTCCCTGGCCCCGGCGCTGGCGACCACGAAGATGCCGGTCGCCGCCGTCTCCTCGCCGGCGGGCTACAAGATGTGGGCCAACGGCCTCGACGAACCGCTCACCGCGCCGGCGATGCGCACATTCGGCGAACTGGGCGCCCTGGGCGCGCCGTCACCGGCCTACGCGCAGGCCCGCGGCGCCTCGCTCGACACGAGCATTGTGCTGAACGAAATGGCCGCGTTCGTCGCCGCCCAGGAAAAAGCGACGTACAAGCCGGCGGTTCCCTATCCCACCGCGGGCGGTGAATTCCCCGAACGGCTCGCTGCGCTCGCCGAGATGCTCGGCGCCGGCCTGCCGATCAAATGCGCGTCGCTGACCGCCGTCGGTTCGTATGACACGCACTCCGACGAGGCGAACACGCTGAGCGCCAACCTCGGCCAAACGGTCGAATCGGTGGTGGCGTTCCAGCGCGATCTGGAAGCGCGCGGCGAACTGGCCGATCGTGTGGTGATCCAGCTGTGGTCGGAGTTCGGTCGCCGGCCGCAGGAAAACGGCTCCGGCACCGACCACGGGGCGGCGGGCGTGGCTTTCCTGATCGGCAAGCCCGTGACCGGCAAAATGGTCGGCGAATTCCCCGGTCTCGCCAAACTGGACGAAAACGAAAACCTCGTCAACACCTCCGACTTCCGCGCGATGTACTCGGCGCTGCTCGAGCAGTGGTTCGAAACCGAAGCCGGCCTCGTGATCCCCGGCGCGGGCTCCGGTCTGTCGGGCGCCGGCGCGGCGTTCGGCGAAGTCCCCCAGCTGATCGCGTGATGACACGTGTGCTGAGACCCAAGGCTCCACGTCGAATGAGGGTACGCAGGGGAACCTCGATCGTCGTGGCCTGCGGTCTGTGCGCGCTTGTCGGGGTGCTCAGCGCTGTGGCGCTCGCCACGCCCGGGCATCGTTCTGCGCCGCGCCATCGTCGCACCCACAGCGCGGCGGCGTGCAGGCGGCGCGCGCGACATCGCCGTTGCCCGGCCGATCCTAAGCACAAATCCGGCGCGAGAGCCAAGTCCGTCAAGCACTCGCGCGGAAGCGCCTCCACAGGCAAGGGCTCGGGCGCGATCGGCGGTTCAACCACACCGGGGACGACGGGCGCAGCACCTGGCGCTCCCGGTGCGACCCCCGCCTCCGGGGCGACGCCACCCGGCTTGGGCGGAGGCACTCCTCCCGCCACGGAATCCCCGGGCAGCCCGGCGGCGCCCGCCTACGTGCAGGTCACGGCGGAGGACACCGAAGGGTTCAGATTCGTCCTCTCGCGCACGAGCGTGCCCGCCGGCAAGGTGATCATCGAATTCGTCAACCACGGCCAGGACGAACACAACCTGCACGCGGTCGAACCGGCCGACGGCAGCGAAGCGGGCTCGTTGCCCAATACCGTGCCGGGCGCCCACCCGCAGCTGACGCTTGACCTGCGTCCCGGCAGCTATACCCTGTTCTGCTCGTTGCCCGGACATGAGGCGAAAGGCATGAAAGCCACCCTCGTCGTGCAGTGATCGATCAGGTTGGCTCGTTTGCCAGTGAGCGCCACAGGTAGCGACACGCCAGCGTGCGATACGGGCGCCAGGGCTGCGCGATCTGCTCCATCGCGACCGGGTCCGGCAGCCCGTCCAGCCCGTAGGCGCGTTCGATCGCGCGGCGAATACCCAGGTCGCCGACGGGCAGCACGTCGGGGCGCTCCAGGTGGAACATCAAAAACATCTGCGCGCTCCACAGGCCGAGGCCCTTCACGGCGATCAGCTCCGCGATCACCTGCTCATCGTCCAGCTCGTCCAGTCGCTCAAGCTCCAATTCGCCTGTGAGCGCGTGTTCGGCGAGGGATCGGAGATAGCTCACCTTCGCGCGCGACAGTCCCGCGGCGGCGCGCAGCTCTTCGGGCTCGTCCGCGAGGATCTGCTGCGGCTTGGGTGGCCTGCCGTCGAAACGTGCCGTCAGCCGTCCGTAGATCGAGCGCGCGGCGCTCACCGACAGCTGCTGCCCGACGATCGCGCGCACCAGCGCGCCATAGTGATCGTCACGGTCCGGGCGGCCGTCGCGTGCGTCCGGCAGGACGCCGACGGTTGCGATCAGCTCGGCGAGCACGGGATCGGCGCGCTTGAGGTGTGCGAGACCCTTGGGCCGCGAGCTCCCGCGCGTCCTCGCTGCCGCGGGGGGCGAGGTCTTTCGGTGTGCCGGTGTCGTCCGTTTCGGCGCGGCTGGAGGTTGGCGTGCCACGCAATCTCCTCAGGCGCCCGGAAGCGCCGCCTCGACTCCGATCGGCTCGCCGTCGAGCGCGTTCAGCGCGCGCTCCAGCGACATCCTGATGCACGTGAAGCTCGGCGTGTCGCGCACCGTGTACTTCGACGCCTCGGTGCCGCGCAGCCTTTGCACGAGGTCCAGGAACGTCCCCACGTCGTCGGTGTCGAACGCGACCACGAACTCCTGGTCGTCCAGCCCGAACGAGTACGTCGTGTGGTTATCCACGCCCGGATATTCGCGCCCGACCTGAATGTGCCCCTGCATGATCCGCCAGCGCTCATCGGCGGGCAGCCCGTACCACTCCCGGGACTTGACGAACGGATACACGAACACATAGGAGCCCTCGAACCCGCGCGGGGCTGTGCGCTCGTCCTCGGAGTACTCCGAGCTCTTGCGCATCCCCAGGAACGAGTACGGGATGCTCGCCCACTTCATCAGCCCGCTCTGGGCCATCACGACGTGCAGCTCGTGGATCCGCTGCAGGTTCTCGGCCTCGGCGATCAGCAGCAGCTCGGCGTCCCCACGCGTGCCCACCAGCGAGAACGCCTGCAGCAGGTGCCCGTCGGCGAAGTCCTCGCAGGCGGCCAGCAGCTCGCGCTTGTCCTGCTCGCGCTGCCCCGAGTCCAGGCGCCGCCAGGCCGGGTCCAGCTTCAGGAACGTGTACTTGACGAAGTGCCTGGCGGCCACCGTTCGATTATCGCACCGGCGGGGTGGATACAGTATGGACCGTGCGGATCGCGCTGGTTTCGCCGTACTCTTGGACTTACCCCGGTGGCGTCACACGCCACATCGAGGCGCTCTCGGCCGAGCTTTTGGCGCTCGGGCACGAGGCCCGCGTCCTCGCGCCATACGACCCCGACGACGCGCTCGCGCGCCAGCTGCATCGCGGAGCGCGCCCGCAGCGCCGTGAGCCACCCGCGGGCTTCGTCTCGCTCGGGCGCACGTTCGGGCTGCCCGCCAACGGCGCCGTGTCGAACATCACCGGCGCGCCCGGCGCCGTCCTCGCGTTGCGCCGAGAGCTGCGCAGCGGTCGCTACGACGTCGCGCATCTGCACGAGCCCGTCGTGCCGATGGTCTGCTGGCATGCCCTGCTCAACTCCGGCGAGCTGCCCCTCGTCGGTACGTTTCACACCTACTCGGAGAACCCCGTCACGAATGGCATCGCCGCCGTCCCCTTGGGCGGACGCCGGCGCATGAACCGCCTGCACGTGCGCATCGCCGTGTCCGAGGCGGCGGCCTGGACCGCGCGGCGCTTCTATGGCGGGCGCTACCGGATCGTGCCCAACGGCGTCCATCTTGGGGGAGCCGCCGGTCGGGGTGAGGAGGGGCTTGCGCGAGCAGACGATCTATTTGGGGAGGGCCACGCGCGTGTATACGCGCGCGCGTGTGGCCAGGACTTTTTGGAAGACGATCTTTCTTTGCGTTCGGAGCTTCCCATGGCAGTCGTCGCCGACCCGACCGTTCCGTCCTCACCCGCAGACCGCGGCATCGCACCCCTGCGCATCCTGTTCGTCGGCCAAGCCGTCGAGCGCAAGGGTCTATCAGTGCTCCTGCGCGCGTTCGAGGCGTTGCGCGACCATGTTCCCGCCACACTCACGCTCGTCGGGGCCTCCCCCGAGGAGGTCGCGCACATGACGCTCGACGACCGCTGCATCCGCGCGCTCGGCAAGGTCTCCGAGTCACGCAAGCTGACCGAGCTTGCGCGGGCCGACGTCCTCTGCGCCCCCTCGCTGGGGGGAGAGAGCTTTGGCATGGTCATCACCGAGGGCCTGGCCGCGGGCACGCCCGTGCTCGCCTCGGACATCCCCGGCTACCGCGACGTGCTGCGCGACGGTGTCGAGGGGCAGCTCGTGCCGGCCGGGGACCCGCTTGCCCTAGCCGAGGCGCTGCGTCTGCTCGCGCTGGAGCCTGCGCGCCGCGCGCGCATGGCCGCCGCCGCGCGTGAGCGCGCCGAGCGCTTTGCGTGGCCGCACGTCGCCTGCGAAGTGCTCGACTGCTATGAGCAGGCCCTGTCCGTCGGTGAGCCCACCACGCGCCTGGCCCGCGTCGCGGTGCGTCACGGATTCGCCCCCGCCGACCTGTTGCCACGGATCGCCGCCCAACGGCTGCCGTCGCTGCGGGCGCAGGCGCCCGCCCCCGCGCTCGAGCGTCCCCGGCGCATGCGCATGCTGCGCCGTCTCGGCCTGGCGGGCAGCTCGCTGCTCGGCGTCGGACTCGCCGCGCTGGCCCTGCAGCGCATCGGCGTCACCCGCGTCGCCGCCTCGCTGGTCGCGTCCAAGCCCGGCCTGCTCGCCGCCGGCCTGGCCGTGATGTGCGCGGCGATGCTCGTGCGCGCGCTGGCCTGGCATTCGATTCTCGTCGTCGCTCCCACCTGGCGACGTGCCCGGCGTCGCGACGCGATGCAGGGCACCTTCATCGGCGTGCTCATGTCCTCGACGCTGCCCGCGCGCCTGGGGGAGCCCTCGCGTGCGCTGATCGTTGCCCGGCGCCTGGGCCGCGCGCGTGAGACGCTGCCAGTCGTGCTCGGCACGATGGTCTCCCAGACGCTGCTCAACCTGCTCGCGCTGGCGATCCTCGGCTGCGTCACGCTCTCCAGCGTCAGCGTGCTCGACGGTCACGACCGGGCGCTGCTGCTGATCGCGCTCGCGCCGCTGGCCGCGCTGCTCACGGTCATGCTCTCGCCGGTGCTGATCCCGCCTGCGGCGGTCTCCCGCTCGCGCCGTCTGCAGGCGCTGTTGGCGGGGTTGCGCGGCGTGTTGCTGCGCTTGCGCGACGGCCTGCGCGTGTTTCGATCGCCGCGCCGCGCGGCGATCGCGACCGTGGCCCAGCTCGGCGCGTGGGCGCTGCAGTGGATGTCCTGCTGGCTTTTGTTGATGGCGCTTGGGCTTGACTCACGGGCGGGGGCCGGCGCTGCGGCGGGTGTCCTGTTCGCGGTCAACGTCACCGCCGTCATCCCCGCCACGCCCGCAAACGTCGGTGTCTTCCAGGCCGCGTGCGTGGCCGTCCTTGCCGGGGCTTACCACGTCTCCACCCCCGAAGCCATCGCCTACGGCATCGTCCTGCAGGCGGTCGAGGTCTCGACCGCGCTGTTGATGGGCGTCCCCGCCTTGCTCAACGAGGGCCTTTCCTGGCGGGACGTGCGCCTGCGCACGATGCACGCCGCGCCGGTCACGCTCGGGCCGCTGCCGGAGCGCAGCGTCCGCGGGCTCTCGCGCGTGGAGGGCTGATTTTTGATCCTCGCTTGACAGCGGGGATGAGAGTCATTTTGAAAACGCTGCGGTTTTACCGACGCGTATCGCCGCGGTCGCTTCGTGTTGGCTTGCGCTGCGCGTGGGCTCGGCGATGGCCATATCTTATCCAACAGGTGGCATGATCGTCCTCATTTGGATTGTCCAACGAAAGGAGCGTCATGGCGGATGCAGGCAATGAGGACCCAGAGGACGGTGGCGTGCGACCCGATCCCCGGGCCAAGCTCATGCAGGAAATAGCCGCTCAGATGGACGCCATCGAAGCTGACCTCGGCGACGAGTACGCAATCGGCAACATCGTGACGATCGTCGAAGTCATCAAGCCCGACAGCGTCGGAGTCCGGGTACGCAACAATGCACCTCCCTGGATCGGGCTTGGCCTAGTTCGGTTCGCAGAGAAATTCCTTGAAAAGCAAGCCGGACTGAGCTAGCTAAACCTTGTTAGGACCGGGCTGCTGGATCTTCGTTGACCCCTTGGCCACCTTTGGTGATCATGCTCACACCCGCCGGGGGTCTTTGGGCTGCTGGTCGAAGATCAGATCCCCCGCGAGGAGGACACGGACCGTCGTCTGATCCTGACAGCGGCGCATCTGCTCAAGGATGTGCCCGACGGCGCAACGGTCTCATTCGCGCCTCCCGGTCCGGAGCCCGCGAGCACGAGTGGACAGCAGTGCGGGGTCGTACGGCGGCGGGTACCCCTCAATTTTCTTCTGTCGATTGCCGTTGATGCCGCAGTCATAAAGCCGTACGCAGACATCCAGTGCGGCAACGAGATGGCCTGCGGACCACTGAACGGCATCAAGGACCTTTGGCGGCTTGAAGAAGGCGAGACGATCACAGTGCGCAAGCAGGGGGCACGCACGTTTGAGACGAGCGGCGAATTGATGCCTGTACAAGCAGACCACTACATGGATGGCGTTCAGGCTCGTTACTCAATGGGATGGTGGGCCTACGGCGACAGCAATACCCCCTTCGCGGCGAAGGGCGACAGCGGATCAATCGTGGTCGACGAGGATCGAAACGCCGTCGGCATGGTGGTGGCGATCGACCGCGACGACGAGCGGGGTGGAGACGGGTTTGTGCATGGCATCAAGCAGGTCCTCTCGGCCCTTCAGGTCACATTGCCTTAACCCGAGCCCAACCACGACAATCCATGTCGGATGCGCACAAGGCGCTAAGAGTAGGCGAGCACGGCCCGGTGTCCCTCACGAACGACGACCGGAAGACCACCGAAGGTATCGGGGAGATCGGTGGCCTTGAGGTCGCTGACCTCGACGAAGAGCGCCATTTGGCCGTCAATTTTGCGAACGCGCACACCAATCACGCCGCCGTCATCCATGTACCGGCGGACAAACGCCTGCTGGATGTCTGTAAAGCTGCTCATGGTGCCCTTCTGTTCGTGGCGTATAGCACACCTGCCCTCGATTTGGCAAGTGTTTCGCCTACCCACTATGGCAAAGATCGACCGAAAAGCAAGCAGTACTTAGTGCTGTTCGCTACTTGCCCGATGACTTGTCGGGCTGTGCGACCTTCCGAATAGCTACATACCCACATCCTACGACACGGGCGTTTGCGGACAGGTTCGGGCATTAATAGCCTCAGGCCGACATTGCCGGCTCGTCCTCGGCTTCCACCACGCCATCCAGGGGGTCCTCGTCGGCCAGCTCGCCGAACAGCGACGGGTCGCGCGCGGAACCCTTGATCACATCGTCGGGCGAGCCGTTTGGCAGCAGGCGGCCCTGGCGCGTGCCGAAGTAGATCGCCTGGGGGTGGTGCGCGATGAGTGCGAGCGTCAACTGCTCCGGCTCGGGGGCGTACCCGTCGGTGATCTTCATGCCGATATCGCCGAGTTCGAGCAGCTGCTCGACCTTGAGGTGCTCTGACTGCTCGGGTACCGCGGGATAGCCCCAGGAGTAGCGCCGGCCCTGGGTCGCGTCGATGCCGAGCATGTTGCGCGCTTCGGCATGCAGCCACTCGGCCAGTCCCTCGGCGGTCTGCACGCCGAGGCCGTGCACGAACAGCTGCTCGGCGAACTCGCCTTCGGCCTCGAGCCTTGCCATCAGCTCGGTCACCTCGGCCCCGACGGTCACCGCCTGCACCGCGATCACATCCAGCTCCGGCGGCGCCTTGCCATCGATCGCGGGGCGGTAGAAGTCGGCCAGGCAGATCCGATCCCCCTTGGGCTGGCGCGGACAGACGAACCGCGTGAGCTCGGACTGGCGGTCCTGCGGGTCGAGCACGACGATGTCGTTGCCGTCTGAGTAGCAGGGGTAGAACCCCAGCAGCGCTCTTGGATGCAGGTAGGTTTGCTCGCGCCACATCCGCTCCAGGCGCGGTCTGAATTCGTCATTGAGCAGCGTCTTCCACGCCTCGCCTTTGACGCCTCGGCCCCCCCAGTGCAGCTTGAACAGCACGTGTGTATCGAGGTGCTTGTATACCTCGTCGAGGTCCACTTTTACCTCTTTCACACCCCACCACGGCGGCGTCGGCACAGGGGCGTCGGTGCGCGCGGGCGAGCGCACCGAGTCGTCGGCGAGGTTCACCTCCTCGACCGGCTCCTCGCCTTTTGCCCGAAACGCGGTCGCGCCCATGCGCAGCTTCTCCACGAGCGCCGCGTGCGCGTCTGCGTCGATCAGCTGATCCATCACGGCCAGGCCCTCGAACGCGTCCTTGCAGTAGAACACGCCCGGCTCGTACACCTCCTCGGACTCTTTCCCCCCGGGATACAGCGCGCGGTAGCTGAACGCGCGGTTGATTGCCGCCCCGCCGATCAGCACCGGGTAGTCGAGGTTCTTGGCGTGCAGCTCGGCGATGCACGCGGGCATCTGCTTGGACGTCGACACCAGCAGCGCGCTCAGCCCGATCGCCGTCGCCTCGTGCTCCTGGGCGGCGTCCACGATCGTCTGGATCGGCACCTGCTTGCCGAGGTCGATCACGGTGTAGCCGTTGTTCGTGAGGATCGTGTTCACCAGCGACTTGCCGATGTCGTGCACGTCGCCGAACACTGTCGCCAGCACGACTGTGCCCTTCGTATACCCCTCGATCTTGTCGAGATATTTCTCCAGCTGTGCGACCGCCTTCTTCATCACCTCGGCGGACTGCAGCACGAACGGCAAAATCAGTTCGCCCGCGCCGAACTTGTCGCCGACCTCTTTCATCGCCGGCAGCAGCACTGCGTTGAGCGTCGGCACCGCGCCGATCTTTTCCACACTCTTGTCGATCCACTCCTCGACGCCCTCCTTGCGCCGGCGCAGGATGTGGTGATGCAGCGCCTGCTCGGGCTCCATTCCCTCGGTCGGATCGGCTGCCCCCTGCGCGGTGTCCTCCTCGCCCTTGGACTCGAAGTGGGCGATAAACCGCTCCAGCGCGTCCTCGCGGCGGTTGAACACGAGATCGTCGGCCAGCTCGCGCTCTGCCTCGGAGATCTCCGAGTACGGAGTGATGTGGTTGGGGTTGACCATCGCCAGGTCCAGGCCCGCCTGCACGCAGTGGTGCAGGAACGTCGAGTTGAGCACCGCGCGCGCGCCTGGACTCACGCCAAACGACACGTTCGACACGCCGAGCGATGTCTTCACCTGGGGAATCTCTTCCTTGATCGCTTTGATCCCCGCGATCGTCTCCACAGCCGACGGCCGCCACTCCTCATCGCCGGTCGTCAGGGTGAACGTCAGGCAGTCGAATATGAGCAGCTCCGGATCGAGCCCGTGCTCATCGCAGCACAGCTCCTTGATCCGCTTGGCGATCTCGACCTTGCGCTGCGCCGTCTTGGCCATCCCCACCTCATCGATCGTCAGCGCGATCAGCGCCGCGCCGTGGGCGAGCACGACCGGCACCACGCGGTCGAGCTTGGCTCTGCCCGCCTCGAGGTTGACCGAGTTGACGATCGCCCGGCCCGGGACCTGCTCGAGCGCCCGTTCGATCACCTCCGGCTCGGTCGAGTCGATCTGGATCGGCGCGGGCTGAGTCAGCGAGACCTTCTTGGCGATGAGGCGCATCTGTTCGTCCTCGTCGCTGCGCTCGGTCAGCGCGACGCACAGGTCGAGCACGTGCGCGCCGCCCGTGACCTGGTCCTCGGCGATCTGCACGAGGCCGTCGTAGTCGTCTGTGAGCAGCAGCTCCTTGGCCTTGCGCGAGCCCTGGGAGTTGACGCGCTCGCCGACCATCGTCGGCGCGGGCTCCTGGGTGAGCGGGGTCGCGGCGATCATCGAGGACAGGTGCGCTGCGCGTGGGGCGGGACGCGGCTCGACAGGGCGTCCGGCGACACGCTCCACGATCGCGGCGATGTGCGCGGGTGTCGTCCCACAGCAGCCGCCGACGATGCCGACGCCGTAGCGCTCGACGAACTCCTGCAGCGCGTCGGCCAGCGGTTCGGGCTGCTCGGGAAATATCGTCTCGCCGTCGGGTCCCTGCAGTGGCAGCCCCGCGTTGGGGATGCACGCGACCGGCACCGGGCAGTACTCACCGAGGAACCTGATCGCGTCGCGCATGTCCTCCGGGCCGGTCGAGCAGTTCAGTCCGATCACGTCAACCTCGAGCGCCTCCAGGGTTGTGAGCACGGCTGAGATGTCGGTCCCCAGCAGCATCTTGCCGCCGTTGGGCAGCAGCGACACCGACGTGTGGATCGGCAGCGTCCTGCCCGTGCTCGCAAACGCCTCGCGCGCTCCGAACACCGCGGCCTTGACCTCGAGGATGTCCTGGGCGGTCTCGATGATGATCAGGTCCGCGCCGCCGTCGATCAGCCCCGCGGCCTGCTCGGCGAACACCTCGACCAGCTCGCCGAAGCGGATCTGCCCGAGCGATGGATCCTCCGAGGCCGGCAGGTATCCCGTCGGCCCGATCGAGCCCGCGACGAACCGGCTCTCGCCCGCGGCCTTGCGCGCGATTTCGGCGGCCTTGGTGTTGATCTCGACGGTGTACTCGGCCAGCCCCCACTCTTCGAGCTTGATCCGCGACGCCTGGAACGTGTCGGTCTCGAGCACTTCCGCGCCGGCGTCGAGCATCGATGCGTGCACGCCCTCGATCACATCGGGGCGGTTGAGCACCAGCGCCTCGTGGCACTTGCCCTGCAGCCCGCCGTAGTCCTCGCTGGTCAGCTCGAACTGCTCGAGCGTGGCGCCCATGCCGCCGTCGTAGACGACGACGCGGTCGTGGACGGCTTTCAGGTAGTCGCGCATTGCAGGCAATGCTAGCGGTGGGCGTGGGCTGAGACCTGTGGCACCGACCCGCCGGCGGCAAAACTACGAGGCTTCATATTTAGGCTTGTAGCGCAACCTTCAATATGGCGCGTTGAGGACCTAAAACCCTACCCGGGTCTCGCCCACACCAAACACCGCAACTCGACGCGCATCGCGCGAGGGCCCCTGCCAGGAGCCCTCAGACCGACACGCATTGCCCGCATCGGACGGCTCCGCGTCCCCTCCGGACGACACCGCTGTATGACGTTTGGGGACGACTTTAGATCAATCGTCCAGGACCCCTGGATTTTTTTCCCGCACAGTGCATGCTGCCGTCTGCAACACGCCGCGCAGGGGGACTGTTCGACACGCGAGGCACTGCCGTCGCGACACTGACGATCAGGCCACCTGACATTGACCAGGCATGGACGACGACGTCAAGTCAGGAGATCACATGGCACGCAACCGAGGTATGGGGCGATGACCCCGCAACTGGCCGTCGAGACGGCCCTGGCCGAGCCGACCAGGGGGCAGGCGACCGTCGTGGAGGCGTCGCCGACGGAGGCTCCCGCTGTCGCCGCGCCATCACCGCAGGATCCACCGGTCACGACACCCGCGGGTGCATCGCCGGGCGTCGCGCACGCCGTCGTCGCGGTCGTGGGCCTCGGCTATGTCGGCTTGCCGACGGCGATCGCGATGCGCAACGCCGGCTGTCGGATCGTCGGGATCGACACTTCGGTCAGGCGTCTGGATGCGATCCGTGGCGGCGTGGCGGAGCTGCTGGACTCCGAGCGTCGCGACCTGGCCGATCACCTCGCGGGCGACGGCTTCTCCCTGACCGACAGGATCGAGGCGCTCGATGCCGCCGACCTGATCCTGATCTGCGTCCCGACGCCCGTCGACGAGCAGCACCTGCCCGACCCCGCGATCCTGCAGGGGGCCTGCGCGGCGGTCGTGCGCCATGCCCGCCCGGGACAGACGCTCGTGCTGACGTCGACCACATATGTCGGCTGCACGCGCGAGCTGCTCGTGGCGCCGCTTGCCGAGCGCGGGCTGCAGGTAGGCGAGGACGTGTACGTCGCGTTCGCCCCCGAGCGCATCGACCCCGGCGTGGCCGGCCACGAGCAGCTGCAGACGCCGCGCGTGCTCGGCGGGGTGACCGAGACCTGCTTCCGGCGGGCGGCCGAGCTCCTGCGCCACACCTGCGCGCACCTGCACCGCGTCTCCTCGCCCGAGGCCGCCGAGATGGTCAAGCTGTACGAGAACACCTTCCGCGCGGTGAACATCGCCCTCGCCCTGGAGATCGCCGAAGCCTGCCGCATCCACGGGCTGGAGCCGATTGAGGTGACCGAAGGCGCCGCGAGCAAGCCCTACGGCTTCATGGCGCACTACCCCTCAGCCGGCGTAGGCGGCCACTGCATCGCCGTCGATCCCCACTACCTGCTGCATCCCCTGCGCGAGCGTGGACGCCCGGCGATCCTCGCCGAGGAGGCGCTGCGCACGATCGCCGGACGCCCCCGGCACATCGCCTGGCGCGCGCACGAGGTGCTGGTCGAGCTCGGCCTGCGCCTGGCCGATGCCCGCGTCCTGCTCGTCGGGGTCTCCTACAAGCCCGGCGTGGCCGACACGCGCGAAGCGCCGGCGGTGGAGATCCTCACGCGGCTGCGCGCGGAGGGGGCGCACGTCGACTACCACGACCCGCTCGTGCCCGAGCTCGAGCTCGACGACGGTGAGGTGCTGCACGGCGTCGACCCCGACCCCCGCAGCGATGCGAGCGGCTTCGGGCCCGAAGACTACGACCTGGCGGTCCTCGCCACCGTGCACCCCGAGCACGAGTACGGATGGTTGAACCGCTGTCCGGCAGTGCTCGACTGCACCTACCGCACGCCGGGCGGACGCCGGCGCTTTTTGCCATGAGCTGGTTGCGCACGAGACTGCACTGGTTGGCCCCGACGCGGTTGCTCGCCGCGTTAAAGCGGTTCGCCCACACGCCCGCGCTGATCGGCGCCTGGATGTTTGCGCGCCTGCGAGGGCTCACCGCGCCCTCGCAGGAGGCGATCGTCAACCGGGTCTTGAAGCTCTTTGCGGTCGTCTACCTGATGTGGCTGATCGCGGCCGTGATGTCTTATAAGACCGAGTTCATCCAGTTGCTGTTTACGAACGTGTTCTTCGGCATCTACTCCACGTGCGTGACCGTCTACATCCTGTCGCGCTTTCTGCTCAGCCTGTTCTACCGATCCAAGCCGGACGCGGGCATCGAGCCGCGCGTGGCGATCGTGATGCCGGCCTTCAACGAGCAGGACGTGATCGCCTCCTCGCTGCGCTCGCTGCTCGCGCTGGAGTACCCGCCGTCCAAGCTCGAGCTGGTCGCCGTCAACGACGGCTCGACCGACGCGACCATCAGCGAGATGCATCGGGTCTCCGAACAGTCGGACGGTCGCGTGCGCGTGATCGACTTCCCCCAGAATCTTGGCAAGCGCGCGGCGATGGCCGCGGGCATCCGCGCGACCGAGGCCGAGGTGATCGTGTTCGTCGACTCCGACTCGGTCGTTGACCCGGGCGCACTGCGCAAGCTCGTACAGCCGCTTGACGATCCGCGCGTCGGCGCCGTGTGCGGGCACGCGGACGTGCTGAACGTGCGCGAGACGTGGCTCACGCGCATGCAGGCGGTCCGCTACTTCGTCGCCTTTCGCGTCGTCAAGGCGGCCGAGTCGATCTTCAACGCCGTCACCTGCTGCTCGGGATGCTTCTCGGCCTACCGCCGCGAAGCGATCATGCCCCGGCTTGAGTGGTGGGAGGGCCAGACCTTCCTCGGTGTTGAGTTCAACCTTCGGCGACGACCGCTCGCTGACCAACTGCGTGCTGCGCGACTGGCGCGTCTTGTATGAGAAGAACGCCGTCTCGCACACGATCGTGCCGACGACTTTTACCGCGTTCGTCAAGCAGCAGACGCGCTGGAAGCGCTCATGGACGCGCGAGTCGCTGATGGTCTCCCGGTTCATCTGGCGCAAGCACCCTCTCGCCGCCGTCTTCACCTACCTGAGCATCGTGCTGCCGCTGATCGCGCCCGTGGCGGCGCTGCACTCGATCGCGTGGGGGCCGCTGATGCACGGCAGCACACTGCCGCTGATCTACATCGCCGGGCTGTACTCGCTGGCCGTCGTCTACTCGCTGTACTACGTCCTCTTCCAGGAGCGCTACTCGCTGATCTGGATGTACGGCATCCTGTTCGTCTTCTTCTATCTGGCGATCATGCTGTGGCAGACCTACTACGCGATCGCCACCTGCCGCACGGCCTCCTGGGGCACTCGCCCGGCGACGGCCGGCCTTGCCGGCGGTGGCGATGGAGGTGCATGACGTGGTTGACGTGGTGGCCGAGGTCGAGGTTCCGTGCGTTGAGCAGTCGTCGTCCTCGCTCGCAGAGCGCTCCCCCCGCGTGGGTCAGCATCGGCGCGCGGCGGATTTCCTGGGAGGCGTGCTCGCGATGCTGCTGCTGCCGCTTTCGATCGTGCCCGTGCTGCTGCTCGGCCCGTCGGTGCTGCGAGCGCCGGTGGCGCTCTCCCGCGAGGCCTGGGGAGATGTCCAGCGCCTGGAGCGAAGCCTGCTGCCGGCCCGTGGCAGGCGCCACGCGGTCGCCGAAAGCGACCCGACCCTGCTGCCCACGGTCAGCCTTGGGCCCGTGTACGGGCGCTGGACGGCCTTCCCCCAGCGCGGCAGGACAAAACCTGGCAGCCGCCAGCTGGGGCCTGAGGATCGGACGCGATGAGCCGCCCATCGGTGAGAGTCCTACTAGCGGTCATCCCAACCCTGCTGCTCGCCGGGGTCTGGCTCGGCGCGCTCGCGTCAGCCGCAACGGTCGCCGCCGGCGCCCTCTCGCCGCTCGCAACGGCTGCGGGGGGCGCCCCGGCATATGGGTTCCCGGCCGACTGGTCCTTGGCGGGTGCTTCCTTGGTGGGTGACGAGCCGACGGCGAGCGTGTTCGCGGTGAACAGCCTGTCGAATAGCCTGTCGTTCTCTGCGGATGCCGCCTGCGCGGGCAAGGCTCCGCTGCGAGCTCGCATGATCAGGCTCGGCGCGTCGCGCGCGCGGCTGAGGTGGCATGCGCCGAGCGCCGGCTCGCCGCTCGCCTATCGTGTGCTGGGCGCGGGGCACACGGTCGGTCAGGTCAAGGGCACGTCGATGGTCGTGCGGGTCGTCCCCGGCCAGCACGCAGCGTTCACGATCCAGGCGCGCTACGCCATGGCGCCGCGGTCCTGCGCGAAGACGCTGCAAGTAAAGGTGGCGTTTCGCCCTCCGGGCAGGGTGCAGCAGCTGCACATCCTCGCGCATGTCTCTGGCGGCATTCGAATCGGTTGGCGCGCGGCGACACGCGGCGACGCGCCGCTCTCGGGCTACAGGGTCATTCGCGACAGCAAGGTCGTCTCGCAGACACACGGGCGTGTCTTTACCCTGCGGCTGAACCCCCGATACGCGCACCGCGTGGCGGTCGCCGCGGTGGATGTCGACGGACACCTCGGACCCTCCAGCAACACACTCACGATCGGCGGCCCGGGACCGCAGGCGGTCAGCGCCTCCCCGGGCGTGCCCGGAGACGTGAGCGCCTCGGACATAGAGGATGAAGCCGCCACGATCCTGTGGTTGGCGAGCAGTCCCGGTGGGGCCCAGATCGTCGGCTACCGCGTTTACTGCGAAGGCCAGCTCGTTGGGCAGACCACGACGACCTCGATGCGCCTGCCCCACCTGTCCTCCGCTCACACCTACGCGATCACGATCGGCGCGATCGATGCCGCCAAGCACGAAAGCGTGCGCACGCCGACGTTTTACCTCACGACGACCCACACGCCTCCCGACGGTCCCGCATCGCTGTCGGCCGAACACGTCACGGACACCTCGGCCACGCTCTCCTGGCAGGCCGGCAGCGCGAACACGGGGAGCCTGGTCGGATACCTGCTGTTCGAGGACGGGCAGCCGGAGGAACTCGTTCAGGGGCAGAGCACAACGGTCACGCTCGCCTCGCAGCGCAGCTATGTGTTCACCGTGCGCGCCATGGACTCCGCCGGCTATCTGAGCGCCCCGGCCTCGAACCTGACGGTCGTCACGACCCACACGCCGCCGTCCACGCCGGGCGGACTGGCCGGGAGCGAAGTGACCCAGCATTCGGCTGCGCTCACGTGGTCGCCCAGCATGGCGGTGAGCGGGCAGATCGTCGGCTATCGAGTCTTCCGCGACGGAGTCCTCGTAGGCCAGCCGACCACGCCGGGGATGACGCTCTCAGGCCTGGCTCCGCTGAGCACCTACCAGGTGACGGTGGTAGCGGTCGACTCGCTCGGCGCGATCAGCGAACCGACGGCGCCGCTTGCGCTCAAGACCGAGCCCCCGACGCAGACGCACGGCACCGCGCAGGCGTTCCTGCTGGCCTCGACCGATCAGAGTTTCGCCGACCTCCAGGCCCACTACGAACAGATCGGCGTGGTCTACCCGACGTACTTCGAATGTGGGGTCGGCGGCGCCGTCACCGGCAACAACGACCCGCTCGTCACCGGTTGGGCAGAGGAGCGCGGAGTCGCGGTGATGCCGCGCTTGAACTGCCAGAACCCGGTCGACGAGGCTCAGATCCTCAACGAACCCGCCGCCGAGCAGAACACGATCGACCAGCTCGCGTTGCTGTGCGCGACCTATGGTTACCAGGGCATCGAGGTCGATTTCGAGAACTCCTCCGCCAACGCCCCGGCCGAGCGCAACCCGTTCACCGCGTTTATCACGGCGCTCGCCGCCCGGCTGCACGCCCAGGGGGACAAGCTCTCCACGGTCGTCACCGCCAAGGCCTACAACGCCACCACCGGCCGGGCCGCCATGTATGACGACGCGGCCCTCTCCGGTCCTTCGGACTACGTGCTCGTGCTCGACTGGGGCCTTCACTGGACGACCTCCGCACCGGGCGGGATGGACGAACTCCCCTGGTTCAGGTACGTCGCCGAATACGCGGCCACGATGCCGAACCGCAGCAAGTTCGTCATCGCGATGCCGATGTACGGGATCGATTGGCCCAACGGAGGCGGTGCTGGCAACCCAGGCACTCCTTTGGAGTTCAACAACATCACCACCTTGATGAGTGAATACGGAGTTCTGTCGGAATGGGAACCCCGCGCGCAGGACCCCCACTTCTCCTACGTCGATGCTCTGGGGGTCTCACACAGCGTCTGGTACTCCGACCAGCAGTCGCTCGCGCCTCGTGTCGCCCTCGCCGACTCGCTCGGCATGGGCGTTGCCCTCTGGCATCTCGGCAGCGAGGATCAATCCATCTGGGAACTGCCCGGTCTGGGTGGCTGATGGGATGTCAACCCGAACAACTGCCACCCTGGCAGCGGCGCTGACGGCAATCGGCGCGGTGTGGGGAACGCCTGTGCGGGCGTCAACCCCAGCGCGTGGCGCGGCGGGCGGCTCGGCGCTCATGCAGGCGTTCGTGCTGGCGGGCGCCCCCGACTCGCTGGCCGATCTCGAAGCTCACGCGAGCGCAATCGGCACGATCTACCCGACGTACTACGAATGTGAACCGACCACGGGCGCGATCGCCGGCGAAGGGGATGCGGGCGGCGGCGAGAGCGCTGGTGGAGACAGTGGCGCAGAGGCCACCGCGATCACCGCGTACGCGCGGGCGCAGCACATCGCCGTGATGCCGCGGTTCAACTGCCAGGACGGCCCGACGGTCCACACGATCCTGACCGACCCGCACGCACGCGCGCGCACGTTCGCCAGCCTGGCGAGCATCGCATCGAACCCGTCCTACGCGGGTGTGAACCTCGACCTGGAGAACGACGTGCCCGCCGACCGCGACGCGCTTACGTCGTTTGTCAGCACCCTCGCTCGCGAGCTGCATGCTCGCGCCAAGAAGCTGGCGGTCAACGTGGACGGTGTCACTCACGAAGATCGCGCGATCGCCACCGGCTTTTACGACGATCGCGCGCTTGCCGCCGCGGCCGATTACGTGTTCGTGATCGCTTGGGGCACGCACTGGGCCGGCTCCGCGCCGGGACCGATCGCGCCGCTGTCCTATGTGTCCGCCATCGCCCGCTATCTCGCCGCGCTGCCCCACGCCAACCGCTTCGTGCTGGGGGCGCCGATGTACGGGCTCGACTGGCCCGTCGCCGGAGGGTCCTCCCCGCAGCCACCGGCCACCGCGCTGCAGTACGCGAACGTGCTGACCCTGGCCCATGCGACCGGCGCGAGCCCCGTGCTCGACCGCTCGGTCAACGAGCCGACGTTCGCCTATATCCGCGCCGGCGTCACCCACCGCGTCTGGTACATGGACGCCCAATCGGTAGCCGACCGCCTGCGGATCGCGCGCGAGCACGGTCTTCTGGCCGGTGTCTGGCGGCTCGGTGGTGAGGACCAGGCGTTGTGGTCCTCCCCGGCCGTCGTCGAAGGCGCGCTCGGATGAGCCGTCCCAGTCGCTTCGTCACGCGCATGGCCCGCTCCTCGGCGGTGCTCGCCTGCGCTCTGCTCGCCCACGCCGGAGAGGCGATCGCCCAGGCGCCCGCGACGCTCGGCGCCGGGCACCTCGGCGTTCCGCTCACGGCCCCGGCGGCCCCGGCGCTCTCCGAAGCCGGCACGGTCACGTACACGTGGCGACGCTGCTCGTTCTATACGACGATGGTTCAGGCCGACGGCGCGACGCACCTGTGGCCGCTCAGCGACTCCTCCGCGATGGCCGCCGACGTGCTTGGCTCCGCCCCGGGTCGCTACCTCGGCTCGCACGCTCTCGCGTCGAGCGGACCACTTGACGAACAGGGCGGTCCGGGGGCGCAGCTCGACGGGAGCACCTCGACGGTGACACTCGGAGGGGTATCCGACGAGTCAGGCGTAAGCCCCTACACGTTCGAGCTGTGGGCGCGCCCGACGACGGTCGAACGGGGTCTACCGGTTCCTGATCTCCCGCGAGGAAACGGTCGCGGGCGAGCGCCAGGGCACGGGCATCTGGCTGTCCAAGACGGGATTGGGGTTCGAGCGCTGGAGCGGCGGGGTAAGTGCGACGATCACATATGCCGCGGGGCTGGCGCTGGGTGTGTGGAGCCAGGTCGTGGCCAGCTACGACGGCACGACGATGAGGCTCTATGTCGATGGCGTGCTCGTCGGCTCGCGCGCGAGCACGGCCGGGCTTGGACCGGTCGCCGGCCCCACCGTCATCGGAGCCGGCGCGGGGGCCCACGCGGGCTTCTTCTCCGGGGATCTCGCCGATGTGGCGACCTACCCCCAGGCGATCGCACGCGCGCACGTGGCCGCGCGCTACACCGACGCTACGCACCTACCGTGCACCAGCATCGCGGGTGCTGATTCCTCGAGCTACACGCCGGTGCTCGCCGATCTCGGCCAGACGCTCTCGGCGACGAGCACCGCGACCGGCGCCTCACACAGCGCGAGCGCCAGCGCCCAGAGCGAAGGGCCGGTCAACGACGGTCACGGTGACGTCTCGCTGGCGAGCATCGAAGGCCTCAGCGAAGGAGAGACCGTCTCAGGCAACGTCATCGTGAAAGCCTCCGTGAGCGGCCTGCCGGCGGACCGCATCGAGTGGGAAGTCAACGGCCAGTACCGCTACGCCAAGCCGGCGGAGGCTCCCTATCAGTACACGTGGTACACGCGGGCGGAGTCAAACGGCCCCCACGTCGTGACCGTGAAGCTGTGGGGCCCGGGCGCGAGCAGCCCGGTGAGCACGCAGCTGACGCTCGACGTGCACAACCTGACGAGCTATCCCACGCCGCTGGCGCTCGGCGAGGAGAGCGTCTACGCCGAAATGGACGAGGGCGAAGAAGCCACCGCCCAGGATCTGCTCGGCAACGTGTGGCCCGCCCGGGGCTTCCCGCTGCCCTACCTGGAATGGCCGCTCACCTGGACTGAGGACCCTTACCACGAAGCCTATTGGGAGTTTTATTTCTACGGGCTGCGCCCGGAGGCGACACTGCTGTATGAGTGGGAGACCACTGCCAACAGCGCCTACCTGGAAAAGCTGATCGCGATCCTGCGCTCCTACGTCGCCTACGACGCGACCCGCCCAGTTAACACGGTCACCTTCGATAACGACCACACCTCCGCGTATCGGACGATGGAGCTGATCAACTTCTACGTGAAGCTGAAGCTCGCGCACGCGCTGCCCACGGATCTCGAAGCGGGCCTCGCTCGCTCGTTGCAAAAGCTGGGGGCCTTCCTCGCCGAACCCCAGCACTTCGAGGCCGACTACAACCACGGCTTCAACGAGGGCATCGCGCTGCTGCTGCTGGCGGACAACTTCCCCCACATGCCGGGGGCGAGCGACTGGCGGGCGCTTGCGCTCGAACGCCTGCAGGAGATGCTCGTAAACACGATCGACGCCGATGGCGTGGAGGTCGAGAACTCACCCTTCTACCAGGTGTACGTGCTCGGGCTCGTCTATCAGATCGCCCAGTGGGCCAAGCGCTACGAGCCCACGCTCGCCGCGCCCTACTCCGAAGCGGCGACCAAGATGCTCAGGTTCACGGCCGACGTCACCGAGCCCGACGGCTACCTGCCGATGCTCGGCGCGACCGCCACCACGTACATGCCAAGCCAGGACCCGAACGTGTACGGGCCGATGGCGGCGGCTGACCCCGAATTCGACTTTGCATACACCCGCGGCGCGCACGGCACGCCGCCGCCCGACGGCACCGTGCTCTTCCCGATCTCGGGCCTGTTCCTGATGCGCTCGCCGCTCGGGCCCGTCTCGAACCTGCCCAACCAGACGTTCGTCACCTTCAACTCGGGCACCTATCGCACGAGCCATTCGGATCTCGACGCGATGGGGATCACGATGTACTCGTCCGGCGCCGAGGTGCTGCCGACGTCCGGGCTCTACACCTACACCGAAGAACCGGGCCTCGAGTACTTCCATGGCACGCGCTCCCACAACACGGTGGTCGTCAACGGCTCCGACCAGGCCGAGGGCTCGGCCGAAGCCGGCAGCTACGGATCCTCCGCGGGCTCCACCTGGGCCGGCGGAGTCAGCAGGCTGTACGCCGGTGTGACCCACCACCGCACGATGGTGGTCTTGCGCCAGGGACTTATGCTCGTGCGCGATGAACTGAGCAGCTCTGCCAGCCACGAATACAGCCAGACGTGGCATCTAGCGCCGAACGCCACGCCGAGCGCGAGCGCGAGCGCTGAGAACGTGACCGCGCTCGTGAGCGGCAAGCCGCAGCTGCAGATCACCCAGGCGAGCCCTGCCGGCATGACCCTGCAGAGCTTCGACGGCGCGACCGACCCGATGCAGGGCTGGTACTCCTCGGGCTATGGCTTCAAGCAGCCGAGCTGGGCGCTGCAGTTCGAGCGCCACGGCACGAACGCGAGCTTCGCCACGCTGCTCGCCGCCGGTCCCTACGCCTCCCAGGACGCAACCGTTACCGAAGCCCCGGGCTTTGAAGCGGATGTGATCGACGTGTGCGTGGGCGGCGTCATTGGTTATGAGGTGACAGTCCCCCACCAGAACGAGGTGGCGCCCACGATCGCCGCCGGCGCCTGTCCGGGGGGATGAGAGGCGTGTTGAAAACGCCGTGTCACACGGACGCGCCTGGCCGCGGTAGCCGCGACCCGGCATGCCACCCGCGCGGGCCCGGCAGCCATCAGCCAAGCAGGGCGGAAACATTTTTTCCGGCCGCCCCGCGGAGCGGGCTTTTCGGCCGGAAAAAATGTTCGCCCTGCGCTACTTGATAAACAGCATCTCCGAGTACTTCGGCAGCGGCCACAGATCGTCCGCCACCAGCGCCTCCAGCCGGTCGGCCACATCGCGCACGTCGTCCATCGCCGGGATCACCCGGTCGTGCATGTACGCGGCCCACTTGACCGCATTGGAGTCGTCCTGGTTCTCCTTCAGGTTGACATCCTCGAGCTTGAGGATCGCGTAGTGCAGCTCCTTGATCAGCGGCTCGATCTCGCCGGTCAGGTCGTCCAGCCCCGTCACCTTCAGTTCGTTCAGGTAGCGCACGGCCGCCGGCAGGATCTCCGTGCGGGCGATCGCCGCGGCGGTCTCTGACTCGATGTTGATCTTGACCGCGTACTGCTCCAGGAACACCTCATGGCGGGACTCGAGCTCGCGCTTGGACAGGACCTTGTACTTCTTGAACAGCGCCACCGTCCCCTTGTCCACCAGCCACGGCAGCGCGTCGGGCGTGGAGCGCAGGTTGTACAGCCCCCGCTTCTTGGCCTCCGCGTGCCACTCCGGCGCGTAGTTGTCCCCGTCGAACACGATCCGCTTGTTCTGAGCCCAACTCTCCTTGACGACCCGCGCGACGGCCTTCTCGAGGTTGCCCGAGGTGCCTTTCAGGGCCGTCTTCAGCTTGCCCGCCAGATCGTCGATCGCCTCCGCGACGATCGTGTTCAGGACCGTGTTCGGCAGCGCCAGCGACTGGCTGGACCCCAGCGCGCGGAACTCGAACTTGTTGCCGGTGAACGCGAACGGGCTGGTGCGGTTGCGATCCCCGCCGTGCAGCGGCAGCGCCGGCAGCACGGGCGTGCCCAGGCCGAGGAACGAGCCGGGCTTGGACTGCTGGGCTTTGCCCGACTCGATCGCGGCGAACACCTTCTCCAGCTCCGCGCCGAGAAATATCGAGATGATCGCCGGCGGCGCCTCGTTCGCGCCGAGGCGATGGTCCTGGCCGGGCGAGGCGATCGACGCGCGCAGCAGCGCCTGGTGGGCGTTGACGGCCTGGATCACCGCGGTGCAGAAGAACAAAAACTGCAGGTTCTCCGAGGGCGTGTCGCCGGGCTCCAGCAGGTTCACGCCGGTGTCGGTGCCCATCGACCAGTTGTTGTGCTTGCCCGACCCGTTCACGCCCGCGAACGGCTTCTCGTGCAGCAGGCACACCAGCCCGTAGCGCCGCGCGACGTTCTGCATCACCTGCATCGTCAGCTGCTGGTGATCGCAGCCGACGTTCGAGTTCTCGAAGATCGGCGCGACCTCGTACTGGTTCGGCGCGACCTCGTTGTGGCGCGTCTTCACCGGCACGCCGAGCTTGGCGAGCTCCAGCTCGGTCTCCATCATGCACGCGAGGATCCGCTCGGGAATCGAGCCGAAGTAGTGGTCGTCCAGCTCGTGCCCCTTCGGCGGCTTGGCGCCGAACAGCGTGCGCCCGGTCGTGAGCAGGTCGGGGCGTTCGAAGTAGTACTGCTCGTCGATCAAAAAATACTCCTGCTCCGGTCCCACGGTCGTGAACACGCGGTCCGCGCCCCCGGTCATGTCGAGCAGCTCGAGCGCCCGGATCGCCGCCCCCGACAGCGCGTCCATCGAGCGCAGCAGCGGGATCTTGTTGTCCAGCGCCTCGCCCGTCCAGGACGTGAACGCGGTTGGGATGCACAGCAGCGCCCCGTTCGGGTTCTCCAGGATGAACGCCGGGCTGGTCGGGTCCCAGGCGGTGTAACCGCGCGCCTCGAACGTCGCGCGGATGCCGCCGGTCGGGAACGACGAGGCGTCGGGCTCGCCCTGGATCAGCTCCTTGCCGGAGAACTCGGCGATCGCCGTGCCGTCGCCCGCGGGGGCGTAGAACGAGTCGTGCTTCTCCGCCGTCGATCCGGTCAGCGGCTGAAACCAGTGGGTGTAGTGCGTCGCGCCGCGCTCCATCGCCCAGTCCTTCATCGCCTGCGCGACCGCATCGGCAAGCGAGGTATCGAGCGCCTCGCCGTGCTCGAGCGTGCGCTGCAGCGCACGGTACACGTGCTTGGGCAGCCGGTGGCGCTGGAGGTTCGCGCTGAACACGTTCGACGCGAACACCTGGTTCCCCGGCAGCGTCAGGTCGGGGGAGCCGAGCGCTGTGCCGTTGGCGCTCCACTGGGCGGCGGTGACGTTCTGCTGACGGGTCCTGGGGGGCATGGGCGGGGCGATTCCTCCTGTGGCGTGTTTGGGCGGCCGGCCGGCCGGGGCGTGGGCGCGGGGCCGGAGTCCAATCGTAATGCCCGCGCGTCCGCAGCACATCACCGCCTGGCGAAATCGGCGGTGCGCGGTTTCGACAGCGGGCCAAACGGGAGAGTACTGCTCAAGATGCCGAGCCCACGCGCGTGTGGCAGGGAGGCTCGCGGTGACCGCGGCAAAACGCGTCCGTGTGACACGGGCGTTTTCAACATAAGTCTCATCCCCGGAGACAGGCGCGGGGGCAAGCCCTCCACGTTCCACGCAGGCGGGCGCGCGCGGCCTGACGGCAAGATCTGTGAAGTCGCAGGGACCGGCCGGGACTTGCGGACTTATCATGCAATGCCACGCGCGCGCGTGGCATGAGCGTCAGGGCGACGACGGCAGATACGGTTCCTGCGGGTATGTCCCCGGCGCGAGCTGGCCCGTGTTCGGGTCGATGTGCTTCGACGGTGGTCGGGGGGCGATCGCGACCGTGAAGTGCCCGTGCGGGATTGCGCCTGAGGCAGTACGTGCCTTGGCGTTGCCGGACAGTCCGGCGGCGATCGTGTAGTGAACGGTGTACACGCCGGGCTTGACCGGGGTGACGCGCCACGCGAATATCCGCGTATGACCGGGCGGGAGCGAGCCTAGCGCCCAGGTGTTGACGTAGGCGGTCTGACCGCCGCCGGGGGGGCTGACGACCTGGCTCTGCACGGGGGCCTTGGAGATCGCGCCGGGGCCCTGTTCGACGACCCAGATCGGTCGCTTGTTCGCGGCCAGGTCGGGATAGTTGGATACATAGTTGAACGCGTCCACTGTGATCGCGATGTTCGGGATCGTGCCTGTGCTCGTGTTGCGCACCTCGAGCGCCATCACGGTTGGTCGCGCGACCGACTGCACGGCGGGGAAGCTCGCATGATCGACCGCGACCGTGTACGTAGCGACCCGTTCGTTCGCGTTCTGGCGTGTCCCCCCGCCACAGCCGGCGACGATCGCCGCACAGGCGCCGAGCAGAACAGCAGTGGTCACATGATTCCCCCTCACGGCGTGGCCACGATACCAGTGGGGGTGGCGCGCCGCCAGCGCATGGCGTAGAGTTCGTGCGACCGTCGATCGCCACCCGAGGAGGGGTAACAGCAGATGGTACGCAGCGCAGCGGAACGCACGTTCCTGCCGACCAGGAATCTGCTCGAGGAAGTCGGGGACATGATGATTCTGACGGGGCGCACGATCTGGTCCGCCCTGCGCCCGCCGTACCCCTACGGCGGCGAGTTCGTCCAGCAGTTTTTGTTCGCGATCAGGCTGTGCTGGTTTCCGCTGCTCGTCTCGACGGTCTGCCTCTGCTACGCGGCTCCGGGGCTGCAGGCGGCGAACTTCTTTGAAATCTTCGGAGCGCTGGACCGCCTCGGCGGGATCTTCGTGCTCGCGGCGATCCGCGAGATCGGCCCCAACGTGACCGCGATCGTGCTCGCGGGTGTCGCCGGCACCGCGATCACCGCCGATCTGGGTGCGCGCAAGATCCGCGAGGAGCTCGACGCGCTGCAGGTCCTGGGCGTCGATCCGATCAAGAACCTGGTCGTGCCCCGGTTCCTCGCGCTGATGATCGTCACCGGCCTGTTCAACATCTACGCGATCCTGTTCGGCCTGTTCGGCGGTCTGCTCGCCGAGCTCGTCAAGGGTCAGCCGCTGGGTCCGTTCTGGGCCACGCTGTTCGCGAACGCCTCGACCACCGACCTGTGGGGGTCGGTCCTGAAGACGACGCTGTTCGGGGCGATCATCGCGATCGTGTGCTGCTACAAGGGCATGACCGCCTCCGGCGGCGCCGAGGGCGTCGGGCGCGCCGTCAACCAGGCGGTGGTCGTCACCTTCCTGTCGATCTTCGCGTTCGACTACGTCTTCACCCAGATGTTGCTGGCCACCCACCCGCAGATCCTTGTAATCAAGTGAGCAGGCGATGAACGAACTGCTCGCCATGCCGCGCGAATGGCTCGCCTCGACCGGCGAGATCGCGGGGTTCACGGGCAACGTCGTGCGCGACGTGTGGGGGCTGCGCGTGTTTCGCTTCTTCGGCGAGGCGCTGCGCCAGTCGGGCATCCTGATCGTCTCCTCGACGCTGATCATCTGGGCGCTGATGTTCATCCTCGGCCTGGAGTGCGGCATCGAGGGCGCGTACTTCACCGAGGCACAGGGCGCGCCCGCGTACTCGGGCGTGTTCACCGCCTGGTGCGACCTGCGCGAGATCACGCCCTACGCGTTCGGCTACATGATGGCCGCCAAGGTGGGAACGGGCATCGTCGCCGAGCTCGGGGCGATGCGAATCTCCGAGGAGATCGATGCCCTGGAGGTGATGGGCATCGACTCGATGACGTTTTTGTGCGGCACACGGCTGCTGGCCGCATGGCTGGTGCTGCCGTTCATGTACCTGGCCGGGATCGGAGCGGCGTTCCTCGCCTCCTACCTCGCCGTGGTGCAGCAGATCGGATACGTGTCCTCGGGCGGGTATCTGTTGATCTTCTGGCAGTTCCAGGGACCACCAGATTTTCTGTTCAGCCTGATCAAGGCGATGTTCATGGCGACCGCGATCGTGCTGGTGGGGTGCTACTACGGCTACAACGCCAGTGGTGGGCCTGTCGGCGTGGGCAGAGCCACGGCCAAGTCGATGGTGCTCAACATCGTGCTCGTGCACATCATCGGGATGCTCGGCACACAGGTCTTCTGGGGCTCCAATCCGCGCGCCCCGATCGGGGGGTGACCGATATGGCGGACGAGGCATCATCCTCGTATGAGGAGGACCCGCGCAGGGGTCAGAGTGACGCCGGAGCGCGGGCTCCCACGAGCGCCGGCGGCATCGATCCGGGCCCACACGCGGACACCGGGACCGTCGATCCGGTCCCGCTCGCCGGTGTTGGTACGGTCGGGCCGGGCTCACGAGAGGAAGACGCAGGACGCGGCGATCCCGTTCCGGTGACGCAGGACGCGATCGAATTCATCGACGTGCACAAGTCGTTCGGGCGCAACCACGTGCTGCGCGGGCTGAACATGAACCTGCCCGACGAACAGATCTCGATGATCATCGGTCCTTCGGGGACGGGCAAGTCGGTGTGCATCAAGCACATCGTCGGTCTGCTGTACCCGGACGAGGGTGACGTGCTCGTGCAGGGGGTGTCGGTACCGAGCCTGCCCGACGCCGAGCTGTTCGAGATACGCAAGAAGTTCGGGGTGCTGTTCCAGGACGGCGCCCTGTTCGGGTCGATCAACCTGTATGACAACGTCGCGTTCCCGCTGCGCCAGCACACCGAGAAGGGCGAAGAGGAGATCGCCGAGATCGTCAACCGCCGCCTGCGCGAGGTCGGGCTGGGGGACGCCGGGACGAAGATGCCCAACGAGCTGTCCGGAGGGATGCGCAAGCGCGCCGGGTTCGCGCGCTCGCTCGTGCTCGAACCGGAGATCGTCCTGTTCGACGAGCCCGACTCGGGTCTTGACCCCGTGCGCACCGCCCTGCTGTGCGAGCTGATCAAGGAAGTCCACGCCGAGAACGGCGGCTGTTACGTCGTGATCACGCACGACATCATGAGCGCGCGGCGCGTGGCCGAGCACATCGCGGTCCTGTGGAAGGGGCAGATCGTCGAGTCCGGTCCGGCGGCCGAGCTGTTCGCGTCCGAAAACCCGTTCGTGCGTCAGTTTCTGTCCGGCGATGCAGCCGGCCCGCTGGGCATGGAGTGAGCGGGGCGCCGTCGGGCGAAGTCGAGGTTCTGAGCCTCGTAGCCTCGCCGGGTAGCGCGCCGCGGTGACATGCAGACCGACTAGCCTCAAACCCGTGAACATCGCCAGATTTCTCACCGCGCTCGTGGGCTGGGCAACCCGCCGGCCACGGCTGACGCTCGCGGTCGCGGCCGTGCTCGGGCTGGCGGCGGCGGGACTCGCGCTGGGGTTGAGCCCGAGCGCCGCGACGAGCACGTTCGTGTCGAGCTCCAGCCCGCAGTACAGAGCGACGCAGCGCTACTACGACAGCTTCGGCGAAGAGCCCGTGGACGTGCTCGTCAAGGGCAATCTGCAGCAGCTGCTGCTGAGCTCGGACATCGACAGGCTGCTCGGGCTGGAGGGGTGCCTGTCGGGCAACGTCCCGGCGAGCGCGCTGGGAGCGGAGGGAGGGCCGAACGGGCCGTGCGGGCAGCTGGCGAAGGCGAAGACGGTGAAGGTGGTGCTCGGCCCGGGAACGTTCGTCAACGAGGCCGCCGAACAGATTGACGAACAGCTGAGCACGCAGACCAAGCAGGCCGAAGCCCAGGCGCTGCAAGCGCAACTGGTCGTGACCAAGGCCGCGCTCGCGCGCGGGCACTCCGCCGCGGAAGCGCAGACGCTGGGCAAGCAGGCGAGCTCGATCACGATGGCGCGCTTTCAGGAGGGGGTCGCGACGCTCGCGCTGCAGTACGGGCTGACCTCCAAGCCGAGTCTCGACGACCCCGGGTTCGTCTCGACGCTGGTGTTCGATTCCTCAAAGCCCGTCGGCACGCCCAAGCAGCGCTTCGCCTACCTGTTCCCGAGCCCCGACGCGGCGCTGATCTCGGTGCGGATGCGACCTGGGCTCTCGCAGGCCGCGCGCTCACACACGATCGCGCTGATCTCCCGGGCGGTCGCGATGAAGCAGTGGCAGCTGCAGCACGGCGAGACCTACCTGGTGACCGGCGAGCCGGCAATCGTCTCAGACCTGACGAGCTCGATCAGCCATTCGATCGAGCTGCTGCTGCTCGCCGTGCTGACGGTGATGGCGATCGTGCTAAGCCTGGTGTTCCGCGGACGTCCGCGACTGCTGCCGCTGTTGGCGGCGCTGCTGGCCGCGGCGTTGACGTTCGGGGCGCTGTCGCTTGAGAGCTCCTCGCTGACCGTGGCCCAGGTCGCGGTGCTGCCCGTGCTGGTCGGGCTGGCCGTCGATTACGCGATC
>CAVPKX010000002.1:0-6310 GCA_963705845.1 uncultured Solirubrobacterales bacterium
GAGGGGTGCCAGCGCGATCATCAGGTAGCCGATCACCCAGCCTGCGTCGAGCACGCTGCCGATCTCCCCGTACGCGCCGCTGGCCGTCAGGTAGGCGAAAGCGCTGTCGGCCGCCGCCGCGGAGGCGAGGCCGCCCAGGAGCAGGAAGAGGCTGCCGAGCTCCGTCCTGCGCGCTCGGCGCAGCGCAAGCACGAGCACCGTGATCGTCACGATGTCCCCGAGCGGGTAAGCGAGCCCGATCAGCTGGGCGGGCGGTGACGCCGAGGACGTGGCGTAGACCATGCCCAGGCCGAGCGCCCACGCCACGAACAAGAGCGAGAGCGCGACGATGGCGCCTGCGAGGAGCGCCTCGCTGCGCGTCGCCAGGCGGCTCGGGGCAGACGTGAATGCGAACACACCGGCCACCGCGAGCGGCACCGCCAGCAGGAAACCGGCATCCGCCGCGGAGGGGAAGGGGACGGCCACCCCCATGCCGACCTCGTACACGGACCACACCACCTCGCCGGCGCCCCAGCTCGCCGCCGACGCCGCGAAGAACCCCCACGCGAGGCGGGTGCGATTCGAGGTTCGAGCGGCTGCGAGCCCGCAGCTGACAGCGGCGATCAGTGCCGCGACGGCCTCACCGATGTCGTCGACGGCGACCGTCGCGTTGTCGCCGCCGATGCGCAGTGCGGTCCACGCGACGAACGCCACCGACAGGACGGCCGCGGTTGCGGCGGCGATCGTGAACGCGCGCCAGCCGTGAAAACCGAAGCCGCCGACGACACGAACAGCTTCACTCGAGGGCGACGAAAAGAGACCGGTCGGGGGCGCCTGTCGCAGGGCCGGTGCAAAAGTCGGAGCCGGCGATCTCGCCACTACTTCTCCAGGTTCATGTTAATTCATGCTGGTTTCAATTAACATAAATGGGCAGTCTCTTGTAGCACAGGGGTGTGGTTACAGAGGGACTGCGTTCTAGGAGGCACTGCCATCAGGGCAACGGACGGGGAGCGCGACTCTTGTCGTAGGCGGGGGTTTGATGAGCCGGATGCCGAGCTCGAACATTTGAGCGTAGTTTCGGGTATTGCGACGCTTTTTGTTGCCGCTGCCGCCCTGTTGCTTGCGGCGCTGCCCTCCATCGTCGCGTTGCAATTGCTGAATTTACCGTTCGGATGGGTCGGAGGCAGCCTCGAATTTGTCGGGGCTGCGCTGGGTGGGGTGAAGTTGATCGCGATGGCCTGGGCCGTCGGGGGGCGGCTTTTCGCCGGCCGCCCGGCCGGCCAGGCCTTCGCCACGGCCGATTGAAACTCCTTTCGGTGCCAAGAGCGGAGCTGGTCTGCGCCGCAAAGGAGGTGATTTGAATGCGAAAGTTTATGTTCGCCGCCGTCCTGGCGACGATTCTGCTGCTCGCCCTCTCGTTGGGCGTAGGCGCCGAGAACTGGCCGTCCTGCTGCTAGCAACCACTCTTGTCGTCAATTCATCTTTGTCAAGTGACAAATAGTCGGATAAGCTGATGTAATGTCAGAGGTGGAAACGCACCCATCAGCGGAACACGGGCCGAGGGAGCTTGGGAGGGCGTCCTCGGGCCGTCGTGGGCGCCGCCGGGGCGTCGAGATCAAGCCGGGCACGGTCAAGCAGGCGCGGGCAGAAGCAGGCCTGAGCCTGGCCCAGGTGGCCGGCGACGAGATCAGCCGCACGGCGATCTACTTCGTCGAGACGGGAAAGGCCAAGCCCTCGATGGAGACGCTGAAGTTGATCGCGGAGCGCACAGGTCGCCCGCTGGACTACTTCCTCAGCCGGCCGAGCACGATGGAGGCTCGTTCCAGCGCCAGCACCGCGGAGCTTGAACGGCTGGTCGTGACCGGGGATCCCGAGGGCGCTCTGGCCGCCGGCGAAGCTCTTCTAAGCGCCGAGCGTGACCCGGAGATCGTGGCGCGGATCAAGTTCCAGATGGCAACTGCCCATCTGCGGCTCGCGCAATGGGTCCCGGCGCGCCGCATGGCCTCGACCGCCCGAGCGTATTTCGAGCAGTCAGGAGACATGCTCATGACTGCCGAGTGCCTCGGCAGCGAAGCCTCGGCCGCCTACATGATGCAGGACCCTGGTGCGCTCGCTCTCGCCGAAGGAGCGCTCGCGACCTGCAGGTCCCTCAACCCGGTCCCCAGCATCACCGAGAGCCGCTTGCTCGGAGTCCTGGGCGGCGTTCACACCGCCAACCACCGCTGGGCCGCCGCCATCAAGGCTTATGAACAGTCGATCGCCACGGGAGACGTGATTCAGGACCTGCGCCGGCTTTCGATCCTGTACAGCGGTATGAGCATGGCCTACCAGGAGCTCAACAACATCAGCCAGGCGACGCATTACGCCCAGCGGGCGGTGACCCTCCACGAGACCCTCAACGACCTCATCTCGCTCGCCCGGACCGAGAACAATCTCGGGATCCTGTTGCTGCGAGGGGGTGAGGTGGCGAAATCGCGCAGCCACTTCGAGCGCTCGCTCAAGTTGTTTGATGAGACTCACGGGGACGACAGAGACAAGGGCGCGCTCCTGCTCAGCCTCTGCGAGCTCGAGCTGGCGGAGGCGGACGTCGATGACGCGGCTCGTTTTGCGAACGAGGCGCTTGAGATCGCCAGCCGGAATTCCGCCTTTACGACCATGGCCGATGCGCACGCGTGGCTTGGACGCGTGGCGGACGCTCGAGGAGACGACGCTGCCGCCGACGCGGAATTTGCCGCTGCCTTCGAAGTTTTGCGTGAGCCCGGGGCCTCGCCTGAGCTAATGAGTCGCACGTACGCCCGCTACGCCGACATCCTCGAGGCTCGAGGCGACATAGTCGGCGCGGTTCAGCAGCTCAAGCGAGCGCTGGCGTCCCGCTCCAGCCACATGGCGATCGAAGCGACGTACGCCACCGCCTGATCGCCCTCAGGCGCGCTGCGCGTACTCCAAAGAATCGACTAAGGCCAGCAGGGAAGCCTCGATGATGTTGCTCGAGCAGCCGACCGTCGTCCACCGCTTCAGCCCCTTGCCCGATTCGATCAGCACCCGCGTGGTCGCCGCCGTGCCCGCGTCGCCGTCGAGGATGCGGACTTTGTAGTCATGTAGGGTGACCCCGCGCAGGCCGGGAAATCGCGGGCTCAGCGCCTTTCTCAACGCAGCGTCGAGCGCGTTGACCGGACCATTTCCTGAGGCGGCCGTGTGGTAGACGGTTCCGGCCACCTCGACCTGCACGGTCGCCTCGGCATTCACGGAGTCGCCACTCTTGCGGACGTTCGTGGTGAAATCCGCGACCGTCCAGGGGGCCTTGTAGCCGGGCTGCAGCCGGCGCACCAGCATCTCGAACGACGCGTCGGCTGCCTCGTATGAGTAACCGCGATGCTCGAGCTCTTTCAGGTGCTGGACCAGCCACCTGGTCTGCGGGTCGTCGCGGTCGAGCTCGAGTCCGAACTCGCGCGCCTTGGCCAGCACGTTGCCTCGACCCGACAGCTCGGAGACCAACACCCGCGGCTCGTTGCCCACTAAAGCGGGGTCGATGTGCTGGTAAGAGTCCTTGTGGCGCAAAACGGCCGCGACGTGCTGCCCGCCTTTGTGCGCGAAGGCCCCGTGACCGACAAACGGCTGCTGGAGCGGCAGGGCGAGGTTTGCGATCTCGGCCACTGAGCGCGACAGCTCCGTGAAACGCGCCAGCGAAGTCGCGGGGAGAGCTTCATAGCCGAACTTGAGAACGAGGTTGGCCACCACCGACACCAGGTTGGCGTTCCCGCAGCGCTCTCCATAGCCGTTGATGGTGCCCTGCACCATTTCCGCTCCGGCCTGCACTCCCTCGAGGGAGTTGGCCACGGCCAGCTCGCAATCGTTGTGCGTGTGAATCCCGACGCGAACCGGGCGGTCCAGATCCGCCAGCGCGCCACGTACGGCTTCGACACCTCGGCGGATGTCGGCCGGCATGCTGCCTCCGTTGGTGTCGCACAGGACGACCCACGAGGCGCCCGCGCGAGCGGCGGCGAGGCACACCTCGAGCGCGTACTCGGAATCCCGGGCAAAGCCGTCAAAGAAATGCTCGGCGTCGAAGATGAGCTCGCGGCCGAGCCCGACGCCGTACGCGACGGATTCCTCGACCATCGCCAGGTTTTCGCTGGGCGTGGTCTGGAGGACTGTCGTGACCTGCCACGGGTCGCTCTTGCCGACCAGGGTCCAGACCGGCGCTCCGCTCTCGCTGAGAGCGCGCAGGTTGGCATCGTCCTCGCAGCGGCCGTTGGCGCGGCGCGTGGCTCCGAACGCGGCGAGCCTGGCTCGCTTCAGGGGCTGCTTGCCAAGGCTCGCGAAGAGCTCTTCATCCTTGGGGTTCGATCCTGGGAAGCCGCCCTCCACATAGTCAAACCCGAGGCCATCGAGGGCACGGGCGATCCGCACCTTGTCCGCGGCCGAAAAGGACACCGCGGGGCCCTGCGCCCCGTCGCGCAGTGTCGTGTCGTAGATGACGATCCGGCGACTGGACATAAAAAAACCTCCCGACCCTGTTGCCGGGAGGTCCAACGACTCGAGCGGAGTGCGCTAAGTCGGGGGACCTCCCCGGATAATCTCGATCGCGATTCCGCGGCTGATGGACATTGCACGCAACCTTAGGACATCGGCGCCTGCCCTGCATGGATTCGGCAACCAAATCAAGCGCGATGGCTTAGTGGGGGGCAGACAGTTCCCGGGTCCGGACATTCACGTCCATCGCCCCCGTGGCCGAACCGATGTAGATGCCGCGCGTCGGTGCGGCGTCGCTGTAATCCCTGCCCACCGCAAGCCGGACGTGGTTCACGCCCGCCCGGATCGGATGGGTCGCGTCGTAACCGACCCACCCCCGTCCGGGCACCCACGCCTCCGCCCAGGCGTGTGATGCGGTGGTGGCCGCCCCCGGGGCGTGGATGTAGCCGCTCACGTAACGGGCCGCCACGCCCATGGTTCGTGCGACCGCAATGAAGAGGTGGGCGAAGTCCTGGCAAACGCCGGCCCGTAGAGCGAGCACCTCGTCCACCGAGCTGTAGACGGTCGTGACCGCTCGGTCGTAGGCGAAATCCCGGCTGATCGCGAGCGTGAGGCCGTCCAGCGCTTGCTCGATCGAGGCCCCTGCGCTCAAGTCCGCAACCGGGTGCCGCCTCGCCAGCTGCCGGATGCCGGGAACGTCCTTGACCGGCGACCGGAACCTGAGGAAATCCTGCACCAGGTCTTCCCCGGGTTCCGCATCCAGCTCGACGCCGGTCTCCACCACCGAGCGGCTGGTCACGCTCAAGCTCGAATGAGGCCGGACCAGGTTGAAGTAATGCACCGTGTTTCCGTAGCCGTCGCGGTAGGAGCGCGGCCTGATGTTGGAGCTGAGCTCGAGCTGGAACTCGAGGCACCGCTGCCCATTGCCGTCCATCGGCCGCAGGCGCACCTCCATCACGGTCTCGGCGATCGGACCTGAATAGCGGTAGCGGGTGGCGTGCACGATCTCGAGCTTCAAGGGCGCACAACCCCGAGCCGGAGGGGACTTGCCGATTGCTGTTGCTGCTGGGGCATCGCGCGGCCTTCATCGCCGATGACGTTCGCCGGGACTTTGCTCGGGTGGAAGTAGGTCTCGCGCATGGCGAGCTCGAGCTGTCGCAGCACATCGCGCGCCTCGCTTTCGAACTCGCGGGGATGCTCGGCGACCAGCTCCGTGCCTGCCCGCACGAACATCGCGTGCAGCCGCGACAAAAGGCGCCTCGGCTTGGAGCGGCGTCCGGGGCCGTCGATTCTCGAGACCGAGTCCAGCGCGACCTGCGCCGAAAAGCGCGCCGAGCGGGGCAGCGCCGGGTCGAGCAGCAGGCACTCGATCACACGCTCCGCCGTGACGCCGCCCGAGTAGCGCGATTGGTACGACTCGAACGCGAAGCAAGACTTGAGCACGGCCGACCATTCGAGCGCGTCCTCGGGAGCCTCGGCGAGCTCAGCGGACTTGCGCGTGACGATCATCGTCACGTTCGCCGTCCGCTCGACGAACTTCCCGAGCCGGACGAAGTCGCGCGCCTCGTCGTGCTGCATCGTGTCCATGAGCAGGCCGTCGACGAGCCGGATGCTCAGCTGCACGTCCGTGAGAAATGGATACAGGTCGGGCTGCCAGCTGGGCTCCTGGACGCGCCAGTGGAGAGCGTTGACCTGCTCGTACAGCTCGGAAGGCAGGGACGGGCGGACGGCCTGGGCGGCGAGGCGGGCGGCGGCGACGCTCGCGCGCACCGAGGGGCCCAGGGAACCGGTGACGATCATCTCCACGGCCTGGTCGCGCCGGCCAGTGTCGCTGCCCGGCCACCCGGCGAGCTCCATG
>CAVPKX010000003.1:0-8723 GCA_963705845.1 uncultured Solirubrobacterales bacterium
AGCACCGAGCAGGATGCCTCGCCCTCCGAGCGGCTTCTCCAGCATGAAGGCCCCGGCCTGCGTGGCGATCTTGCCCGCCACCTCGCTCATCGGCGCCAGCAGCGGCAGCCGCCCCGCGGAGTCCTCGACCGTCTCGTAGGCGATGCACATCGCGCCGGACTCCCGCAGCCCCTGGGCGAGCTCCGGCTCTGCCGCCAGGTGCAGGTAGGTGAACAGCGTCTGTCCCGCGCGCAGCAGCTGCACCTCGACCGGCTGGGGCTCCTTGACCTTCAACACCAGCTCGGCCTCTGAGAACACCGCCTCCGCGTCTCCCACGATCCGAGCGCCCTGCGCGACGAACTGCTCGTCGGCCATCGCGCTGCCCACGCCCGCGCCGGCCTGGATCAGCACCTCGTGCCCGTGTGCGCTCAACTCGCGCACACCCGCGGGGGTGATCGCGACGCGATACTCGTCCGGCTTGATCTCACTGGGTACCCCGATTCTCATCGCACGTCTCCCTGAAGGTACGCCACTCGGCGCGATGGCCACGCGCGCGCGTACGCGTACGCGCGCGGCCCGTCAAACGACGATACGTCCTCACGCGCGCACACACACGCGCGCGCGGCCCCCGTCAAAGGCATCCTCACCGCGCCAGCTCCCGTCCGCGCAACGCCAGCCAGAACTCGATGCGGTCGCGCGCGCTGTTGAAATCGCGCCCAGTCAGCTGCTCGACGCGCCTGATCCGGTAGCGCAACGTGTGACGGTGACAGTACAGCGCGCTCGCCGCCTTCTCCCAGTGGCCGTTGTTCTCGATGAACACGTCCAGCGAGCGCAGCAACTCGTCGCCGTACTCGCCCTCGCCCTGCTCGACCGGGCCGAGCACGCCGCGGCAGTAGGACATCAGCGCGTCGTTGTCCTGCAACGACAGCAGCAGCTGGAAGGCGCCAAGGTCCTTGTAGGAGGCGATCGCCTCGGACGCGTCCCCGTTGCGCAGGCGCGCGGCCTCCAGCGCGCAGCGCGCCTCGTGGAAGCTCAACCGCAGCGAGTGCGTCGCCGCGGGGCGGCTGGCGGCGGCGCGAACCTCCCCCAGGCGCGCCGCGAGCTCTGAGCGGATGCGCCCGGCGAGCTCGACCGGGTCGGGCTCGACACCGTCGATGTCGATCACCGCGCACAAAAGCCCCGCGCGGATCGCCACCAGGCTGTGCACCTCCGCGCGCGCGAGCGCGCGCTCCAAGAGCGGCGCCGCCACTGCCGGGTCGGGCAGCGAGAACGCCAGCACGGCCGCCTGCTCGCGGATCCCGAACGGGTGCAGCTTCGCCTGCAGCTCTTCGGGATAGAGGTTGCCGGTCAGCGCTTCGGCGAGCACGTCCCCCGCCATGCTGCGCTGCAGCATCTCGTAGCGTTCGTTGACCAGCTGCGCGAACACGCGCTCGGTGATCGCGATGAACGGCAGCTCGTACGGAACTTCGAACACGGGGAAGTCGTGCTTGCGCGCGGCGTTGAGGAGCGCGACCGGCAGCTTCTTGTGGGCGAAGCCCGTGCCAAAGCCCAGGCCCGCGATGTCGTGCTCGACCAGGCGGTCGATCAGCTCGTGCTGAACCTTCGGGCCATCGAGCTGGATGCCGGTGGTGAGCAGCAGCTCGCCGCCCTTCAGCCACGGCGTGGGATCGACCAGCTCGGTGATGTGCACCCAGCGCACATGATGCGCTTTGGCGGAGCCCTGCCCGCTGGAGAGCTCCAGGCCCAGCTCGGCGATCAGGCTCTCGACCGTGAGCTCCATGTCTCCATCACCACCGTGTTTGTGATCACGCCGTCACGTCCTCGACCCCGAGCCCCAGCTCGCCATCCGCTCCGAGGCCTCGCTCAACACCGGGCGCAGGATCGACTCGATCTCCAGGAACTGCTCCTCGCCCGCGATCAGCGGGGGCGAGAGCTGAACGATCGGATCGCCGCGGTCGTCGGTCCGGCAGATCAGCCCGCGGCGATACAGCTCGCCGGAGAGGAAGCCGCGCAGCAGCTGCTCGGCTTCGTCGTGGTCAAAGGTTGCCTTCGTGTCTTTGTCCCGGACGAGCTCGATCGCGTGGAAGTACCCCGCGCCGCGCACGTCCCCCACGATCGGTATGTCGCGTTGCAGACCGTCCAGCACCTCGCGAAAGCGCGTCTCGTTCGCCAAGACATGGCCGCATAGGTCCTCGCGCTCGAGCACATCGATGTTCGCCAGGGCGGTCGCGCACGCCACCGGGTGCCCGCCGAACGTGAACCCGTGGTTGAAGATCGCGGTGCCGTGCAGGAACGGCTCTGCCACCCGGTCTGAGGCGATCACCGCGCCCAGCGGGGCGTACGCGGAGGTGATGCCCTTCGCGGTGGTGATCATGTCGGGCGCGTAGCCGAACCGCTCGCAGCCGAACATGTGCCCGAGCCGCCCCCACGAGCAGATCACCTCGTCGGAGATCAACAGCACGCCGTGGCGGTCACAGATCTCGCGCACGCGCTGGAAGTAGCCGTCCTGGGGCACGAAGCAGCCGCCGCCGTTCTGAACGGGCTCGAGGATCACGGCGGCCACCGTCTCGGGACCCTCGAACAGGATCGCCTCCTCGATCGCGTCGGCCGCCCACAAAGGATCGCGGTCTTCGGCCCAGCGGTAGGAGTTCGTGTTCGCCACGTGCACCCCACCGGGGGTCAGCGGTTCGAACGGGGTGCGCAGCGGGGTCAGCCCGGTCGCGGTCAGCGCGCCCATCGAGGTCCCGTGGTAGGCGAGGTGGCGCGCGACCAGCTTGTGACGCGTGGGCTCGCCGCGCACGGCGTGAAAAGCCTTCGCGAGCTTCCACGCGGACTCCACCGCCTCCGAGCCCCCGGAGGTGAAGAACACGCGGTTCAGGTCGCCCGGCGTCAGCGCCGCGATCCGCGCCGCGAGCTCGATCGAGCGCGGGTGGGCGTAGCTCCAGTTGGTGTAGAACCCGAGCTCCCGCGCCTGCCTGGCGGCGGCGTCGCCCAGCTCGGCGCGGCCGTGACCGACGTTCACGCAGTACAGGGCGGACAGCCCGTCGAGATAGCGCCGGCCGTGCTCGTCATACACGTAGCAGCCCTCACCGCGGACGATCACCGGCACCTCCGCGCCCTCCTCGTAGACGCCCATGCGCGTGAAGTGCATCCACAGGTGGCGCTTGGCCAGCTCCTGCAAATCGCTGCCCGCCCGATCCCCGCCGGCGTGCGTCCCGGAAGGGCTCGCCGGAGCCCGCTCTCCGCGGTCCCGCTCGCTCAGACCTGTGCTCGTCGGGGTGATCGCCATCACGCACTCTCCTCTCGGACGGGTCGCCGTCAGCTAGTCAACTAGCTAGACACTCAGGACAACCGTACTCCGCCGGGATGTCCAGCTCAAGGCATGGCCCGTTCAACAAAGGCTGCATCCATTGTACGAGATGTACAACGCGAGCGCTACGTTTTGGGGATCGCGCCCCTTGTGCTTGTGGCGGTCGAGGACGTAACTTTCCTCACAACCAGTAGAGAGGAGAGTTCCAATGGCCAGTGCAAGCGTCGCCGCATCTAAAGCGTCTCCCGAGCCTTCGGGGGTCATGGACAAGGGCCTGAAGAAGAACGCGATCGGCTACCTCTCCAACATCGTGATCGGCGTCGCCTCGACGGCGCCGGCCTACTCGCTGGCGGCGACGCTCGGCGGCATCGTCCTGATCTCCGGCGTCGGCGTGCATGCCCCGGCCGTGCTGCTCGTCTCGTTCGTGCCAATGCTGCTGATCGCGGCGGCCTATAAATATCTCAACCGCGCCGATCCTGACGCGGGGACGACGTTCGCGTGGACCACGCGCGCGCTGGGGCCGGCGACCGGCTGGGTCAACGGCTGGGCGATCTTCCTCGCTGACGTGATCGTGATGGCGTCACTTGCTCAGATAGCTGCCCTGTACACCTTCAAGCTGTTCAGCTGGGAATCGGCCGCCAGCTCCAAAGGCGCCATCATCGCGGGTGCGGTGATCTGGATCGCGCTGATGACCTGGATCTGCTACCGCGGCATCGAGCTGTCGGCGCGCATCCAGCAGTTCCTGCTCGGGGCCGAGATCGCGATCCTCGCCCTGTTCTCGACAGTCGCGCTGGTCAAGGTCTACAGCGGTCACCCAGCCGGCTCGATCAAACCCTCGTTCTCCTGGATCGACCCGACACAAATGAGCTTCAGCACACTGGTCGTCGGCCTGCTGCTCGGCGTGTTCATCTACTGGGGCTGGGATTCGGGTGTGGCTGTCAACGAGGAGTCTGAGGACCCGAACGAGGGCCCGGGCCGCGCGGCGGTCGTCTCGACAGTCTTGCTTGTCCTCATCTATGTGATCGTCTCGATCTCCGCTCAGGCCTTCCACGGCACCTCGTTTCTGGGCGCCAACGAATCCGACGTGCTCAGCGCCCTCGGCAAGCCGGTGCTCGGCTCAGTCCTCTACAAGCTGCTGATCATCGCAGTGCTCACGTCAGCGTCGGCCTCGACCCAGACGACGATCCTGCCGACCGCCCGCACGACGCTGTCGATGGCGCACTGGAAAGCGGTCTCCGCGCTCCTCGGTCGTGTGCACAAGCGCTACCTGACCCCCACCGTGTTGACGCTCGGAATGGGCGCGGTCTCGATTGCTTTCACGGTCCCGCTGTTGCTGCTCTCCGAACACGTGCTCTTCGATTCAATCACTGCGATCGGGTTTCCGATCTGCTTCTACTACGGGTTCACGGGCATCGCCTGCGCGGTCTACTACCGACATGAGTTGCTTAAGAGCACGCGCAACTTCCTGCTGCTTGGACTGGCTCCGCTGGTTGGGGGACTGATGTTGTTCAGTGTGTTCATCAAGGCAATGATCTTTTACGGACACGCAGCAAATGTCGAATCGTCCCCGATCCTCGGCATCACTCTGCCTATCTGGATGGGCATCGGCGGCCTGCTGCTCGGGGTCGTGCTGATGCTCATCTCCAGACCGTTTTTCCGCGAGTTTTTCTCCCGCAAAACCGAAACCGCCCCACCCGGTCTGCTCGATCAACCCGTGGAGCACGCGCCGGCACACTTCTGACCCCGGGTCAACCCAGCTCCATGACTCCATGCGGTGAGCCCAGCTCCGCCAGGCGCTCCAGGAACGGAGCCGGCGGGAACGCCTCCGGCCCGAGCACACCAGTGCCCTGCCAAACACTCTCGTTCAAGAGCTCGAGCGCAACGACGGGGTTGATAGCCGTCTGCCAGACAACGGCTTGGCTGCCGTACTCGCGCATCGTCGTCTCGTTGTTGACCACGTGGTAGAGGTAGGTGGAGCGCTCGGCGCCGTCCACGCCCACACCCGTGATCCACGTGCCCGCGCACGTGCGCCCGCTCATGCGCTTGCCGAGCGTCGCGGGGTCGGGCAGCGCGGCGGCCACCACGTCGCGTGGAGAAACCGGCTGCCCGCGCACGCTCACCGGCTCGGTCGAGTCCAGCCCAAGTTTGTGCAAGGTGTGCAAGACACCTATGAACTCGTCGCCAAGCCCATACTTGAATGTCACCCGCTCACACGTGACCCAGCGCGGGATCAAGACGACCTCCTCGTGCTCGACGTTGACGCACTCCACCTCACCGATGCCCTCCGGAAACGTAAAGGTCTCGGGCTCGGAGAATGGAGGGGTGGTGTAGAAGCCGCGCTCGCGCTCCCAGATCAGCGGCGGGTTCAGGCACTCCTCGATCGTCGTCCAGATCGAGAAGGTGGGCGCGAAGTCATAGCCCTCGACGACGAGGTCCGCGCCGTCACGCACACCGACTTCGCGCACCTCGGAGAAGAGCTCCTGCGCCGCATACCGCGCGAACACGTCCGACAGCCCCGGCTCCACACCGATCCCGACCAGCGCGAGCAGCCCCCCCTGCTCCCAGCGCTCGTGCTGGGCCAGCTGATACTCGCCGAGCATCGTCCCGGGCAGCTCGTACGGGCGCTGCGGATGCGGGTGCGACAGCGTCATCGCCATGTCGAGATACGTCACGCGCGCGTCGTAACAGGCATCGAAGATCGGCTCGTTGAAGCGTGGATCGCACGCGTTCAGGACCGCGTCGGGGGAGGTCGCACCGATCAGCCGCGTCAGATCGTCGCGCTCGGAGGCGTCCACGCGCTCGGCCGCAAAGCGATCGGCCTCACCCAGACGCGCGACCACCTCATGCGCGCGAACAGCCGAGACGTCGGCCACAACCACCCGCTCGAAGACCTCGCGCCGCTGGGCGATCGCCGCAAACGCCGCCCCCACACCGCCGGCTCCGACCACGAGCACCCTCATGCCGGACAGTCTTGCGCAAATCGACTCTCCGGAACGTCCGAACAGCAACCCCGACATCTGCCGCTATGGCGCAGGCCGCTCACGTATGCTGCGCCGATCCGCGCAGCACCGATCCACAGCAGCCGATGAGCACGGGCGTCCCCAGCCCGCCGCGCACACCATCCGCATCACAGCTGCCCGACTCCGGGGCCGGCGACGAGCGCAGCACTCCCACTCCGTCACATCCGAGCACACGCGGGCGTGCCGCCCGCTGGGCGCCCTCCCCCACGTTCGGACGGTTCGAGGTGCTGTGGGTGGCGGTTGTTGGGGTGCTCCTCGCAATCCTCACCACCTGGCCGCTGGTGCTGCACCTGCCCAGCCGCATCGCCCCGGACCTCGGCGACCCGATCCGCACCGCCTGGCAGATCGCCTGGGTGGGACACGCGATGCTCAACGACCCGCTGCACCTGTTCGACTCCAACGCGTTCTACCCCCACCCGCTCAGCCTCGCGTTCTCCGATTCGCTGCTGGGGTACGGGCCGGCGGCGTTCTTCGGACACGGCACGGTCGCCGCGCTGGTCCGCTACAACCTGCTGTTCCTGTGGGCATGGTCGCTGTGCTTCGTAGGGGCGTATCTGCTCGGACGCGAGCTGGGCCTGAACAAGCTCGCCGCCGGCGCCACGGGCATCGCGTTCGCCTACGCGCCGTATCGCGTGACCGAGGCCGGGCACCTGCACGTGATCTCCAGCGGCGGCATCGCGCTCGCGCTGTTCCTGCTCCTGAGGGGCTACCGGCGTGACTCGCGCGGGCTGGTGCTCGCGGGCTGGCTCGTCAGCGCCTGGCAGGTCAGCCTCGGGTTCACGCTCGGGCTGCAGTACAGCTATCTGCTCGGCCTGCTCGCGCTGCTGGCGCTGGCGTACTGGTGGCGCGCCGGGCGCCCGGCGCTGCCTCGCCGCCTGGTGGTCGTGAGTTGCGTCGGGATGGCGATCTTCGGGGTGGTCGCGGTCTATCAGGCTCGCCCGTACCTGAAGGTCGCCAACGAGTACCCGACGGCCAAGCGCACGCTGAAGGAAGTCAAAACGTACTCGTCCGGCCCCGCGGCGCTGGTGTCCGCGTCCTCGGAGAACCGCGTGTGGGGCAGCGTCACCGCGGGGGCGCGCGAACACGTGCACTCCAAGAACGAGGACGTGTTCTGGCCCGGTGGCCTGATCCTCGTGCTCGCCCTGACAGGGCTGGTGGCCGGGGTGTATACGCGCAGATTGCGCATCGGGCTGGCCGGCGGGATCGTCGTGTGCTCGGTCCTCGCGATGGGCCTCGGGCTGACCGGCGCGGGCTATCCGTATCGCCTGCTGTACGACTATGCCCCGGGCTGGGACGGGGTGCGCGTCCCCGGCCGGGTGTTCACGACCGCGACGCTGTTCTACGCACTGCTCGCCGGCGCGGGCGTCGGGTGGCTGATGGGGCTGGTCGACTCCTGGGGCAGGCGCAACGCACTGCGCAGCCTGGGCGCGATTCTCGGCACAGTGCTGCTGATCAGTCTGCTCGGCGAAGGCGCGGGGCATCTCGCCCACCCGGTCGTCCCGCAGCCCGCAAAGGCGGAGATCGGGCTGCCCGGACCGATCCTCGACCTGCCCACCGACGGCGCCGCCGACCGGTTGTGGCAGTACTACTCGACAAATGGGTTCTACAAGATCCCGATCGGCAACAGCACGTTCGACATCCCCGCGGTCAACGATCTGCGCGGCGGGATGAACGGGTTTCCCGACAAGGCCAGTGTGGAGAAGCTGCGCTACTACGGCATCAAGACCGTGGTGCTGCACCTGCACATGCCGAAGCTCCCGGGCATCGTCGGGTACGCGCTCGCCGAGCCCCCGAACGCGCAGGCGGCGGCGGCCAAACCGATCGCGGGCCTGGGCATCACCCGCCGGCAGGTGAGCTCGATCGTGATCTATGAGATCGAACCGGGTCCGTCAGCGCTACACGGAACCGACGGATGATCACCCGCAAACGCCTCGCGCTCGCCGCGATCCTGCTCGTCGGGCTGTCCTACGCGACATTGATCCAATCGTTCTCCTGGAACCAGACATCGCACTATGACCTGATCCGCTCGCTGAACGTCGAACGCACGACGATCGACAAGTACCAGGTCAACACCGGTGACAAGGCCTACTACAAGGGCCATTACTACTCCGCGCGCGCGCCCGGCCTGGCACTGTGGTCACTGCCGTTCTACGACGCGCTGAACCTCGTCAACGCCGAATCGTGGACGGACGCGCACGTGGCGCCACCGAATCACCCCGGCGATGAGATGATCTACCTGATCGGCCTATGGGCGAACGTGCTGCCCGGCCTGCTGCTACTGCTGCTCGTGTGGCGCGTGGCCGACCGCTTTCAACCGGGCTACGGCGCGGCGGCCGCGGTCGCGCTCGGGCTGGGCACGATGGTGCTCCCGCTGTTGACGCTGCTGTTCAGCCACGTGTTCACCGCGTTCCTGG
>CAVPKX010000004.1:0-1064126 GCA_963705845.1 uncultured Solirubrobacterales bacterium
GGTCGCTCCGCGGGGGGTGGCCGCCCCCGCGGGCGGGCGGGCGGGATCGTATAGTCCCCTTGGCTTGAACCGTGGATGAGCTGGATCCGTCCGCCCTTTGACGCTTGGCCTGAACAGATGATGGGGAGCAAGTCCCGCATGCAAGGCAAGGTACCGTCTCAACGAAGCGCCGACGACGCCAGTCTACATCGGAATCGACGTCTGTAAAGCAAGGCTCGACGTCCATATCCATCCCCTCGGCCGACAGACTCGTGTGCGCCAACGACTGCGGAGGGATCTCAAGCGACTGAAGAAAGTTCGCTCAAGCCCGCACGATGTCGCCCTCGTGGTGATGGAGGCCACGGGCAAGTTCCACCGCCCGGCGCATCGCAGCCTCCACGCCAGCGGGTTCAAGGTCGCCGTCGTCAATCCGTTGCGTTCGCGCCGGTTCGCCGAGGCCATCGGCGCTGCTGGCCAAGACCGACCGGGTCGACGCCCGCATGCTGGCGCTCATGGGCGAGAGCCTGAAGCCCGGCGCCCCGGCGCCGACGCCGCGAACTCATGGAGACCCTTCAGGAGCTGGCGCGGCTCGCCGCGACGCCGCGGTCGTCGCCCGAACCGCCCTTCTCAACCAAATCGGAGCGAGCAACAGCTCGGTGCGGCGGCGGCGAGATCAAGCGCCAGCTGCGCGCCGTCGAAACGGCGATCGAAAACCTGCGAAGCCGAAATCGAGCGCCTGATCGACGCCGACCCGCGCCTCGCCAGACGGCTGGCCATTCTCACTTCCATCCCCGGCATCGGCACCGTCACCGCGATCGCGCTCATCGCCGGCCTCAACGAGATCGGCCCGTTGTCCGCCAAACAGGCCGCCATGATCGTCGGCCTCGCCCCGATCGCCTGGGACAGCGGCCAAAGCCGGGCGCCCGCCACATCAAGGGCGGACGCGCCCATGTCCGCCGCGCCCTCTACATGGCCGCGGTGTCCGCCGCGCGTTGCAACCCGGCGCTAAAGGCCTTCTACGACCGCCTCCTCGCAAACGGCAAAAAGCCCAAAGTCGCCCTCATCGCCGTCATGCGAAAGCTCGTCATCCTCGCAGACACCCTCGTCTGCGAAAACCGGACTTGGGAGCCACATCACGCTTGACTCTCGTCACAGATGCTCCTCCAGACTCACCTGGCCCAGCAAAGCGCCAGTGATGCGGACAGTCGGTATGCAGGATGCGATCGATCGGCAGGTCGAAGTCGGCGTGATTGCGAGCAAGGCCGGTGAGGCTACCGCCTGCGATCGTCACGCCATGATAGCACCCGATGCGTCCGATAATCTTCTTCTTGGCGGGACGGCCCAGCGCGTTGTTGTAGTACCAAACAAGCTTCATCGCCGTATCGGCGGCCTCCGAGCCGGAAGTAGCGAAGAACACCTTAGAGAACGAGGCTGGCGCCATCGCCAGCAGCCTCTCGGCAAGAGCGATGCCCGGCGCGTGGCTCTTGAAGCGAAACAGTGGTAGCTCGGGAGCTGCTTCATCTGCCGATAGGCGGCCTCCGCAAGCCGGTCCTGCCCGAAGCCCAGGCTGATCGACCAGAGGCCGGACACGCCCTCTGGATAGCGCTTACCCGCGTCGTCTAGACGAAGACCCCTTCACCCCGCTCGATCACCAGGGGGCCTTCCTTCGCGTGCCGAACCAAGTCGGTCATGGGATGGATTAGGGATTGTCGGTCGCGCGCGGGTGCCGAATTCGGGTTCTGAAGCCCGGTCGGGGCGTCGAGAACGTTCGAGGGCCATTGGCGGGTCCCGAACAGGTAGAAGCGCTCGCTAAGGGCCAAAAGCCTTATACTCTGACGATTTGGATACACAAATCAAATAACTCCGCCTTGGGCGCGAGGTGGAGATGGGAGATTTTGAGTTGGCCGGACCACGTTTGGAGAATAGTGTTGTGGTCGTCACCGGCGGTTCAACGCGATTGATGGCCTCGTGAACAACGCCGCGATCGTCGGGCCGACGGTACCGGTCTGGGAATTCCCGCCTGAGGATTGGGATCAGATCGTCCAGGTGAACCTCACCGGAGTTTTCGACTGCTGCCGCACGATCATCCCCCCGATGTTGGCTCAAGGCCGTGGCCGGATCGTCAATGTTAGCTCAGTCGCTGGAAAGGAAGGCGATGCCAATCTCGGTGCTACTTCGCCGTTAAGGCTGGCGTCATCACGCTGACGAAGGCGCTAGGCAAAGAGCTTGCGACCCATGGAGTGCTCGTCAATGCGATCGCATCCACGGTGACGGAGACAGAGCTCATGCATGCGGTCACGCCGATGAACGCGGCGCTCCTGTCCAAGATCCCGATGGGTCCTTTCTGCAAGCCTGAGGAGGTCGGGGCGATGATCGCCTTCCTGCTCGGCGACGGCCTCTCCTTCACAACAGCGCCGGTTTTCGCTCTCGGTGCAGGGACGGCCACCTACTAATCGCGAGGTGCGGTTTGAGCCTTATCTCCGACTTCTCGATACAGCTCTGGCAGAGCAAACTCTAAGCTCCCGGCAGTCATCCCGATTTGAGGCGCTGAGTAATGCGCCGCGCATATCGCCTGCATCACCAGGTCCACCCACAGACTTCTCCAGCGTGAGGAACGTGTGAAAAGTCGACGGATATAGATCGCAATCCGCCAAGTAGGCCGAGGACCACTGAATCCAGTACCGGAGTCCGCACTTCGCGCTCGATCTGTTCTACGAGCTGCGCTCCCCGGAGATTGGTGCAGAGGATCAGGATCGCGCCCGGGCGCGACGCCCCAACTCGTCGCGCCATATCCAAATTTGGCCGTCTGTTGCCCAGCGAAGCTGAAATTGTTGGTGAAGTTGAGGCGCGCTCGGCAACAACGTCGATCATTTCTGTTGGCGAACGTCTCAAATGATTCGTTGCTGCACGCTTTCTGTATATGGCGTCACGAGAGCGACCCGTCGGATACCTCGCGCATGCAGCGCGTCCACCATGCTCAGTGTCGCAGTGGTGGCTGGAGTACCGGTCTCCTTGAGGATTGCGGCGCATAGCGCCCGATCGTAATCGAGCCCCAACCACGCCGCTGAAGTGCGGCTCCAGCTGATTGCGTTGACTCGAGCGTCTGAGAGAAGTCGAGCCGCTTCGACGATATTGTCTATGGCAAACTGCTTGAGGGCCACCTCCGACAGGCTGATCTCCGTCACCCAAAACCGAGTGAAGTGCAACGATAGGTCGGGCAGTCCGGCCGTGAGCCCAACGACCACTGGCTCCAGCACGGTGTTCGAAGACGGAGCCAGGACGCCGAGGCGCTTCCTTGTTGAGGTGAGTGCAACTGTCATCAGCATCTCCCGTACGCGGTTGGTCACAATGGTCAAATTTCACGGCGCAAATCTCAGGCCGTATCGGATGGACGCTCGACGGCTGTCGTCTTGGGCCATTAACTGCATCACTTTCTCACCCAAAGCGTACGCGCTGCATTCCCGCCCGATAAATAGGCGCCACGCCAAGTTTACGCTCAACTATCGTGCATCTCCGTCAACTACGCGTTCGGGGCAGTCACGACGGAGTTGCGGAAGCTTCCACCGAATGTCGCGCTGATGGCACGCATCCTGCTTTGAAAGCTGCCGAGCGTATCCATCGTGTGCCCCACTCGCAACGCGTTGCATCTTCACGGAAGCCAACCGCTTTGATGTTCATCGCACGACGCATAGTTGGGACATTGCCCAGCCTGCTCGGCGTCGTTGTCGTGACGTTTCTATTGTCGCATGCGCTCCCAGGAGATCCCGCTGCTTTCTTCGCAGGACCGGCTGCAAACGCGGACTCTGATCGCAAGCGTCCGCGCCTCGCTGGGACTGGACCGACCGCTGGCTGTGCAGTTCTTGCACTATGTCATCGACCTTGCGCACGGCGATCTCGGCAACTCACTAACGACCGGGCAGCCGGTGTTGGTGGATCTCGCACAGCGGCTTCCCGCTTCGCTCGAACTCTCCGCCTTTGCGATCATCTTTGCGGTAGCCGTCGCCGTCCCGCTGGGCGTGTGGTCAGCGACAAAGGTGAACGGTCCGGTCGATCATGCGAGCCGGGTCCTCGTGACAGTCTCGGCTGCTTTTCCTACGTTCTTTGTCGGTCTGTTGCTCGTTTATGTCTTCTACTATCTGCTCGACTGGGCGCCGGAGCCTGTCGGGCGCCTCAACGAGATCAACTATTCCCCACCGCCGACCATCACCGGCGCCTACACGGTGGACGCTCTGCTGGCGCGTGACTGGAGTGTGTTTCGCGCCGCGCTTGCCCAGCTCACATTGCCTGCAATATCCCTGGGGTTGTTTGCGACGCGCCGCTTGCCCGTATCACGCGCGCGGCGATGCTCGAAGCGTTAGGCAGCGACTTCGTTCGCACAGCCCGCGCGAACGGTCTGCCAACGATGAAGATCGTCTTCACTTACGCATTACGGAACGCGCTCCTGCCCATTACCAGCGTGCTGGGAATGGTCTTTTCCTTCCTTATGGGATCCAACGTGCTGATCGAGCAAGTGTTCGGTTGGCAGGGCGTCGGCGCCTATGCCGTGTCTGCCGTGCTCGCGTCCGACTACGCGGCGGTGCAGGGCTTCGTCCTACGACGGCGTATCCTCTACATTCTGCTGAATTTCGCGGTCGACATTGCGACGACCATGATCGATCCGCGCGTGCGCTTCGAGTCGTGAGAGGCGCATGAGCGTCGCCACCTTCGCCAACAACACGCGCTACGCCTTTGGCGAAGAATTCGTCTGACGCTCATTGCGGTCGCGATCCTCGCGGTGATGGCGACCTGCGCCGTTCTCTGGTCCTGTTCTCGCGCCTTACGATCCGCTCATGACCAATGCCGCGGTCAAGCTGACGCCGCCGAGCGCCGCGCACTGGTTTGGCACGGACGCGCTTGGACGCGACATCCTGAGCCGTGTGATCGTCGCGGCGAGGCTCGACCTCGGCATGGCGATTTCGGCGGTCGTGCTCTCCTTCGTCGTCGGCCTCGCGCTTGGCGCCGCCGCCGGATATTTCGGCGGATGGACGGCCTTCTTTGCCTTTGGGCAGTGCGTGACGGCGATCTTCGTGCTCTGTTTGAGCACCGCGCCGTTCTGCGCGTGGAACTCCGTCGGCATCGCGAGCTTTGACGTGCAGAGGTTGCCGTTCGCCGCGAGCGCCGAGAACTTGCCCTCGGGTAGGTAGAGCTCGAAGGAGTAGATCGGGACGTCGGGGACCGTCTTGAACGTGCTGCTCGTGATCCCCGCTTTGCTGATGAACGTCGTGCCCACGAGATCGACCGTGACGCCGTAGCCCTGCAGCACCACGATCAGACGACGGGAACGCTTCCCCGCCGTGGCTGACGAAGTACACCGGGCCCGTCAACGGAACCGGAAGGATCGGCGTGACGGCCTTGGCGATGCCCACGACCGACGCCGCGGGACAGCCCCCGGGGTTGGCTTCGAACTGCGCGGCCGTGCACGCCTTCTGCAACGTCGTCAAACGCGACGGGAGCTGCTTGGGCAGGTCGACCTTGACGTAGGCGATGTTCGACTGGCTGGAGGCCTGGTTATCGCCCAGCGGCCCCGTCGGATACACGACCTTCGCGTCGAGGCTCGCGCCGTTCGCTCTCGATGTTTTACCTGAGGTGGAGACTTTGAAGTTCGGTGCGAACTTCAGGCTCTGACAGGAGCCGACCTGGAAATGCGTCGAGATCGGAGCGCTCGCGCCTTCCGTGCTCGTCGCCGTGCCGGAGAACGACGCTGGGGCGCAGCTAGTCGGGTTGAACATGAATTCGGCACGGTCGATCACCGCGTTAATCGTCCGCAGATCAGACGGCACACCGTCTATGATCGACGGCAACGGGTCCGTCGTGACCGTCAACTGCGAGGTATGCGGGTCCACTTCGATCTTCGCGCGCACCACCTGCGTCTGCAGCGTAAATGGGCCGACGTGCAGCGGCACCACGATCGACAGGCCATACGGCGCGCCCTTATACCCACCCGTCAAATAGATCGGTGCCGGCGGCTGACCGGGCTGGGGCACCACCAGCGGGTAGGGTCCCGGGCCGGCCTCAACGACCGTATGCCCGATCTGCGACGCTTCCGAACACGCGCCTTCAGCGGCCTGCGGTTCGGGGCACAGCGGCACCTTGGAGATCATCCCCAGCAGACCCCTCGGGCGTCTTGAACTGCAAGCGTGAGACGCGCTGCTGATCGTCGGGCCTGCTGCAACAGCAGCGAGAAGTCGGTGTAGCCGCCGGCCTGATCGGTTGTGGCGCCCGCGTGCATCACGGGTTCAAACGGCAACGGGCTGGGCGGACACGCCGCGCCGTTCGTGGCGCTTTCGACCGCGAACGAGCTCGACGGGAACACAGTCGCTCCAAACGGCTCAGACCACGGCGTGAAAGCAGTCGTGGCCGTGTACGTCCCACAGCCGGTCGGGGTGGACAGCGCCGCCTGCGCGCCACCGCTGAAGTTGAACTTCAAGCTGCTGAACGGCAACTGCGGGGTATTTTCGAACGTCGTCACGAGCTGGCCGGTCGTTTCGTTGAGGTGCACGTCGCCGACGAACTTCACGTAGATACCGTCTGACAGGGTCTTCGGGAGCGACCAGCAGCTTCAGGTTCGGCGGGTCGGACTGCAGCACGTACACGTTGCCGTCGATTGGCTTTTTCAATACGGGTGTTTCGATTTCCACCGTGCCCACCTTCGAGTCCGACGGGCACGACGAGGGTTCCTCGGCTTCGAGCCTGGCCTGCGCCATCTGGCAGGCGCCCAGGCCGTTGGCCTGCCCCGGGTTGATCGCGATGCCTTCGGGCAGCGTGACTGTCGTGTCTTTGATGTCCGCCTGTGCGCTGTCGGCCGCGGTGAGGAGCCCTGCCTGGTTCATGTTCACTCCGAAGGTGAAGCCGGCCGGAGTGTCCGCGTCGGTCGTGTCCGGCGAGGCCGTGATCGTCGGAGCGAACGCGAGCAGGTTGCAGCCCGTCAGCGGGCCCACGGGCGAGGTCGCTTCGACCTCACGGCCAGGTTCTTCCCACGAGTTCGCGCTGAATGTCCCATACAGCGGTTCGCCTGTGCACCGCGTCGGGCTCGTCAGATACGGGATCGAAGAATTCGGCACCGACTGGCCATCGGGCGCTTCAGAGACCGTGATTTCCTGATTCGCTTTTCCACGTGTTTCATTCATGTAAGCGCAACGTTCCGGCGCGTCGGGGCAGAAGAGCCCTCGCATCAGGTCGTGGCTGTGAAGGGACGGCACGCCCCAGACGGTCAGCGAGATGCCTGTGACCGCCACGAAGCCATTGGGAATATGTTCGAAGTTCGTTCTCACCGCATATTGGCCGTCAGCGCCAGGACGCAGCGACACCGTCGCCTGGATGCCCAAGATGTTGACGGTGAAGCCCAGCCTCGCGATTTCACCTGGGTTCGTCGTCAAGTTCATCAGCGGCTCCACATCGACACCGTGTCCGACATCGCCGAGCCCTGCATACAGGGACACCGTTCCCACCACGCTGCTGAGCGAACAGTGAAGCGCGTTGAGGCCGTTCTCTTCGCTGAACCCCGAGATCGGGCACTGGGGCGTGTCGGCGAGGTCGCCCACGAAGCCCGGCGGCAGCGTCAGGCCGCTTTCCCTCGCGTACCCGACGAGCGCCCCGTCGGCCAGGGTGTTATACGCAAGCCTCGTCGTAATATCGGGGTGGCCGCCCGCCTGCGTGCTCGACAGCGCCGTCGCCGTCGAACCGGGAGCGATCCCGAACGGCGCCGGAGTCGAACTGATCACGGTCGGCGTTTCCCGCGCCGCTTCGAGCGCCCCCCCACCTGAGACGCTCACCACATTCGTCTGCGTCCCTTCTTTGGCCCCCGGCAGCACTTCGACGGGGAACTCCAGTTCGAGCTGGTCGTCAACCCCGACGACACCCGAGTAGGTGCACGTCAAGCCCGCACAGCCCATTTCCGCGCCCGTGAAGGAGTCTTTCCCCGAAGCGGCTGCGGATGCGCTCAAACCGGAGGGAAGAACACCGCTGACGCTCACCGGGGTGCCATCGCTCGGCGCGCCGCCCGTGTTCTGCACGTTGACTTTGTAGAAGCCTTTGCCTCCCGGGGGCAGGTTCGTGGGAGCGGAGAACGCGGTCACCGTCCACTGCGGAGATTCCTGGGAGAGCGCGAGCGCGGACGCCGGAGCCACGACGCCGATCACCGCAAGCACACACACGGCGATGAGTAGGGATGCCTCTCTCTTGAGCATGTTACTTCCTCCCCTTCGCCGACTTCTTGGCTTTCTTCTTCACCTTCACGCACCTACCGCGCTTCTTGACAAACCCCGCTTTGCACCGCTTCGGCTTGGACTTCGGTTTCGAGGCGGGTTTGGCCGACGGTTCGGACGCCGGGAAGTTCCCGACGCCCGCGAACGTTTCGCTCGACGGCGTCGCGAAGATCGGCGGGGCAGCCGGCACTCCCTGGCAGCCCGTACCCGTACACGCAGGCGGCACAACACCCGCGAAGCCGCCGTTGACACGCGCGTCGTAGATGTCTGCTGACTGATCGGTGTCGGCCGGTACGAGCTGCGCGTGCGTGGTGAAGAACACGTTGCTCCCATCCGCGCTGGAGCCCTCGAAGAACGCCTCGCCCGTATCGCTGGGCGATGAGATCATCGAGAGCGTGCCTTCGTGCCACTCGTACACGTGCTCGTGGCCGGCGCTCGCCTGCGGCACGAGCGCGCTCGCCGAGTCAAAGAACACATCCTCGCCGTTTTCTGAGATCGGGCGGGGCAGCCCGCCTGCCGCCGTGCGGAGCGGCGCGCGGGCGAACATCGCATTATCGACCGGTGCGCCACCAGCACACGACACGCACACGATCGACTGTTCATGTTTTTCAGCCGCCGCGGCATCGTAGCGGTAAAGCTCCTGGCATTCGCTGGGTCGTTCGCTATTGGCGCCGGAGCCATTCAGGAGTTCTGCGCATTGCACTCCCGGCGCCTCGTGGTTGTCGAACCCCGTGACCGGCCTGTTCGTCCCGAACACCAGGAACTGGCCGTTGCCGGTCGTGTACCATTCATTCTTGAGGTGGTACGTATAAAACAGCGCGTGGTTCTTGAATTCCTGTTCATAGGGATTACCGATGCCCGTTTCGCAGCCGCGTGGGTCGCACTGGCTGAGCGTCGTGATGAACGTGGTGCTCCCCGTCAGCGTGTTATAGCGGTAGAGATTGACAGGGTTCTTATATAGTCCTGCTCCGGGCGCTGCTTCGGTGTGCTGCACCGCTCCCTTGGCGAGGTCGCCGAACGCCGTAAAATAGACAGCGTCACCGCTGGAGGGAATCGCCGCAACGAAATCGACGTTGCCTTCGGCCGTGCCCGTTTCGCCCCCTGAGATCATCGTCAGATCGCCGCTTTCGGTTTCGTACTCGTACAGCTCCGCGGCGTGCCCCGTGGCGTCCTTCGTCAGCTCGGTCTTGGTCACGAAGAACACCTTCAAGCCGTCGCTGGAGGCGCCGACGAACACCGCCGGTTGCATCGGGTTTTCCGCCGTGATCTGCACGCCTGCTTCTGGCTTTGAGATCTCGACAGTTCGGTCCCCGCCTTCGCGCATGTAGATCTCGGGTGGATTTTCCTGCGGCGTCGTAGCGGGATTCCAGCAGCCCGGAAGACCGACCGGAGCAGGTGCCGCGGTTTCGCCTGGATCGGGGGCCGTGAACAAGACCTTCGAGCCATCGCTGGAGACCGCGCCGTGGGCCCCACCTTCACCAGAGGCCGATCCGAGAAGCGCCCCGCAACGTATCAGTTCCCCGTTTTCGTTGACGTTGACGAGCTTGCAAGCCGACGTCACAGAGCTGCATTCGCCGCCGCCGGCCCATTCGTAAAGCGCGTGGGCCCCTTCGTCCAGCTCTCCTGCGCCCGGCGCCAGCGAATGATTCTCGCTCGACAGGATGATGTCGCTCAGATCTTCCGAGCCCCCCACCATGCTGCGAGTTTGTTCTTCAGCGGCAGCGAGCCCGTGCACCGTGTGCAAGGGCATGAATGGACCACCGGCGGGGCCGACCATCCACGTGTACCCAAAGAGGGATTTGTTGCCTCCGTACAGATCGCTGTCGGTGCCGGCGCCATCCCAGACGCCGACCTCGGAGAGGTCGGTAGGGTCGAAGACTTGGGGTTCCGAGACCTGCTCCCCACCGTTGGGCAAGTCCTCCACGTGCGTTTCCCATTCGTGGGCGCCGCGCGTGAAGACGTACGCGCCCTCTTCCGCCGGAGCGTCCGGCCCGAGCGAGGCTTCCGTCTGGAACAGAACCGCGTCGCCGTCTTCAGCGACAGCGCCTTGACCTTGTTCAACTTCAAATCCACTGCTTCTGACCAGGTCCTTCGCGTCGCCCTTGTCCACGGGCGTGACCTCCTCATAGACGCGGCATTCGGGCAGTTCGAGCGAGAAGCCCTGGCGCGAGGCAGCGTTGGGACAGGATTCGGCGGCCTGCGCCGCGGTCGCGGAGGCGAGAAGGGCTAGGGCCGCCAGGGTCGATAGGGCGAGACGACGCATGTTTACTTCTTGCCTTTCTTGGACTTCTTCGCTTTGGCTCGCTTCACGCATTTGTTGTGCTTGCGCACCTTGCCCCTGGGGCATGCGGCGGTCTTCTTCGGGGTGATCGTGGCGCTCTGAGCCGCTTCTGCAGGGAAGCTGACGTTGGGCAGCGTGAGCAGCGGCACCGCCGGCGGGGTGGGGCCCGCGGCCGGCGCGGGCGCGGTCGTGAACGAGCCTTCGGGGGTTTCGGCCTGGCCGTCGGGGTTGACCGCGATCAGCCTGTAGTAGTAGGTCGTGCCCGGCGCCAGCGATCCGACGTTCACCACGATCGGTTCGGCGCCCGAACCGGCGGTGCTCCCGGCGGCCTGGAACAGCAGGCTGTGAGGGGTGCTCCCGAGTTGCAGTTCCCAGCGCGTCTGCAGACCCATCGCTTGCAAGGTCGCTGAGAGCGTCGCGGCGCTCTGGGTGACGGCGGAGACCGAGGCGCCGCTGAGGGTTGGGGGGGTCGAGGCGGTCGTGAACGTCTCGTCCGGACCGTAGACGGTCTGCGGCGTGCCGCCGTTTTCGTTGCTCGCCACGATGCGGTAGTGGTAGGTCGTGCCCGGCGACAGGTTGACGAGTTCGAGCGGGCCGACCGCCACGGCGGTGTTGCCGGCGCCGGCGCTCGCTTCGAGCGTGGTCTGACCCTTGACGTACGGATCGAGGGCTCCCGGCTCGTATTCGGCCGCGTCCACGTAGGCGACGTGGTATTTGGTTTCGGCGCCCGCGGGATTCACGCTCCCGGTCAGCGCCACCGTCGTGTCGGTGATGCTCCGCGCAACGCCTGCGCTCACGAGGGGCGCCCCCTGGGGAGTGAAGGACTGGATCGTCCCGTCGAGCACTTCGCTGGTTTCCGTGTTCGTGACGACGACGCGGTAGTAATAGGTTTCGCCCACTGTCAGGACAGCACCGGTGGGAGCGCTGGCCGTCTGAGGACCGAAGCCTTCCAGCGCGGCGCCCGGGAGCACCGTGGCGCCCGTGAGCGCCGGGCTGGTCGCGTATTCAAACGTGTACGTCGTTTTCTGGTTGTTCGGGTTGACTTTCGCTTCCAGCGTCGCTTCAGACGGCGTCACGCCGGAGATGCTCTCGCCGGCGATTTCCAGCACCACGGCGGCGGTCGTGAAATGGACGGGCGGAGCTTCCTGGGAGGCGCCGGTGCCATTTTGCGTGACGAAGCAGACCGTGTATTCGTGGTTCGGCTGCAGGCCGGTGACTTCCGCGTGCTCCGCGACTTCCGTGCCCGCTCCCGTGCCGGCTTCGCCGGTCGGGGTGCCATGTTCGCCCGTGCACGCGCCGCCACCGAGGTTGTAGTTGAAGTGGTACTGGGTCGCCACCAGGGGGTTCAATGGCGTCAGATGGCCGTTGAACGTCGCCGTGGTCGCGGTCGGCGCCGTGACTGCTTCCGTGGTCGGGGTGGGGACGGTCGTGAAGGACGAGAGGACCGCCGGCGGGACCGGGAAGACGACGGGTTTGCTTTCGATTACGCTCTGCGCGTTTTCCGCGACGACGCGGTAGAAGTAGGTTTTGCCCGCTTCCAGGACGCCCGTGGGAACACTGACCGTCTGGGCCGGGTAGCCTTCGACGGGGCTCGTATCTTTGACTTTGACGATCGCCCCTTCGAGCACCCCAGCGCCGTTTTCTTTTTCAGAGTATTCAAAGGTGTAGCCAGTCGCCTCGTTGTTCGGGTTGACCTGCGCTTCCAGCGTCGCCACGGCCGCTTTGACACCCGATGCGCTCTCGCCGGCGATTTCGGGCGGCAGCGGCAGGGTTTTCAACGCCGTTTGTTCATTGCCCACGGTGACTTCTTCGGCGGTGTTCGTCGCGAGCAGACAGACCTTGTATTTCTGGTTCGGTTCCAGACCGCCGACTGTGGGTTCCACCACCAGCGCTTTGACTTTGGCGGGCGTTTCGTGCGCAGTTTCACCACTACCGGGACCACCGGAGGTGCAGTTCGCGCCCGGGCTGTAGGCGAAGTACCAGCCCGTTTCCGCTTCGGCCGTCGGGTTCAGGACGCCGTGCAGGACCGCCGTGCTGCTCGTTTCCCCGCTCGCCGGTTCGGTTTTCGGTTTTTCGGAGGGCGTGGCAGTCGTGAACGTGACCGGCGGCGTGCTGAGCGCTTCGTTTTCGCCGACTTTGGTCCCGTTACGAGCGAGCAAACAGACCGTGTACGTGGTGCTCGGAAGGAGGCCCGTCACCGTTTCCGAGACTTCCTCGTGTTCAGTGCCCAGCGAGATACCGGGCGAAGCAGGAGCCTTACTACCACCCGTGCATTCGGTCGGGGACTGCTTGTAGAGGAATTCATAAGTGCCCAGTTCGCCGGGCGCTTTAGGGTTCAGAAAGCCATGGAACGTCGCCGTGGTCGCATGGACGGGCGCCTGTACCGTGACTTCTTCCGGGGCTTCCGGGGCCGCGGCGAGCGCGGGGGCGCTGTATAGCAAGCAGAGCGCGGTCATAAGAGCCGCGAGGATGAGCCCGCGCAGCCAGACGGGGCGCGGCGCAGGCGCACCACTCCCTTGGGTGCGAAGCAGACCAGCCAAGCAGGCCAGACTTTTCAGGCCGGCCGGAAACGGCCGGATGAAAACGTCTCGGGTCCTGCGCTGCTCTGTGAGGTTCACCTTTTCTCCTTGATTGATGGTGTGCTTGGTCATGCGGCGTCCTGATGAAAGTCGCCGCTGAGACTGAGATGCTCGATGACGCGCTCACCGAGCGGGGTCAGACGCCACGCGTTGGGCTCGCCGTGGGTGTGACCGGCACCGGTGTTCCGGAGCAAGCCGAGACCTTCCAGGCGCGCGAGGAGCTTTGAGATCTGGCCCTGGTCCGCGACCCCCGCGCGCTCAGCAACCACACGGTTACTGGGACCGGACCGCTCGGCGATCACTTCCAGTACCCGCGCGGTGCGGTACGTCAAGCGCATCGGGATACCCTCCAACGGGTCACGCTGCGCTATCACTCTGGTACCAGCCCCACGCGCGGGGACCGGCAACAGCGGCGGAACGGGACGAGCCTGCTCGCGCCGTGCCGCCGCGGGACCGAGATAGGGCAGCACGATCATGCCCATCAGTTCCCCCAACAGGCCCGTCAACGGCTCACGCTCACTGCCCGCCAGACGCGCGTACACGATCGCAAGCACCGCGCCGACGAGGCCCTCCGCGGTCAACGGCGGACACTCCACACTCACACGCGCGGAGCTCTCACCCCGACCCTCATCCAACACCGCGGCCAGACGCGCGAGGACCTCCTCACGACGCGCGAGCACCCGCGGACCACCACGCAGCGCCTGCACCACACACACCCGCGCCAGCACAGGCTCACGATCAACGAAGCACAGGATCGTAAACAGACCCCTACGCACACGCTCACACCACGACAACCCGTCCAGGCCCGCGGCCGACAGCTCATCCCCGACCCGCCCTAGAACATCCTCCAAGACAGCCAGCAGACAATCCTCGCGATCGGAAAACAAGTCATAGAACGTGCGCCGCGACACCCGCGCACGCGACGTGATAAGCGCGACCGACGCACCCGCGTAGCCGAACTCATCGATCGTCACCACAGCCGCGCTGAGCAACCGCGCGCGCTGCATCTCCGACACCGCTACTCGCGGGGAGATGGAATCGTGGACGCGCGAGCGTGCCTGCAAAGCATCCCGGCGGGCGCCCACTCGCTGACGCCGCGAGCGCCGCGATGAAACGCTACGCCTAGCGGACATCGCCACCAACCCCAATGATGTTTCGGGTCGCGAAAATGGGAGAGCGCCGCGATCCAAGATCGGTAGGACCGCGGCGCTCGGGATTGCTTACAGCACCCCGGCGCGTGTAGGGGCACACACCGAGGCCTCCTCGAACGCCCTCCAGGGGTTTATGGGGAGGACGAACAAGACCGATACCCCCACGCGCACGAACAGCACGCGAGGCCACAAAACGGGCCACAAAGACGGGCTCTTGCGCACGCGCGGCCCACCCCCGCGAGCGCTTCTGAAGGCGGGGAAAACTGCCGGTTAGACGAGGGGAACTACAGGGACAAGAGAGAGAGAGAGAGAGAGAGAGAGAGATGCATCGATGCCGATGCATCTACCTACAGGCGCACCATGACGCGCAGACATCCCCATCACGTTTGTCCCGGACGGACTCATGCGAAAACTACTCCCCTTCATCGTTCTGACCCGGCCCCTCTCCCAAGAGTCCTGCTGCGCTGAAAGCCGGCTATGAGAAGCTCGCTCCCAACCTGATCCTATGTTCGCCGGCGACCCAGGTGGGACGCCATGACAACTTCAGTTAAGCATATCTCGGGCTTCTTGTCCAGCCCCAACCGCACGAACATCCCGTGACGCACACGGCCAGGACGCTCGCCGGGACCGCGATACAGACCATAATCCCGCATGGATAGAAAGGATTCTTGGGCTTGCCGCCTACGCGAGGGGAGCCGACCAGAACACAATCGAGGGGAGTCCGCAGGGCCGGTCGGGCACCCTCATAGAACATAGTGTGCCCTTGATGTCAGATATTTGGAATAGTGTGGGGCGTCGTGGTGCGGCGAGATGGTCGGACAGCGCCGCCCGGCCAACCGGACGCCTATCTCTCGTACACGCCCACGACATTCGACGCTCCCGCAAGGAACGGGAAGTCCGCTTCGTGGGGACACAGGACACGGAAGCGGTAGCTGACCGGGCCGGGAAACTTGAAGCGATAGCTCGCGCGATAGCGACCCTTCGCGCTGGTCGTGATCGTGCGAAATTCGATCCATTCCCCGCCCGAGCTGGCCTCCAACACTAGTTGCTTGCCCCCCGGCGGGATCGGATCGCCGTGGAGCACGCCGCTGAAGTAGATGCGCCGCCCGACGCTCGAGGTACGCGGGGAGATGCGCAACGAGATCCCAGCGTGCACGCGCAGCGTGAGAGCGCTCATGACGAGAGGGGTCGTGTCGTTCTGGGGACTCGGGTAGACGAAGCGCAGCGCAGCCGAGGAGACGGCCTGGGGCAGGGTAAAGCTCCACTGGCCCGTCGCCGTGGTGGTTGTCTCGCCGACATGCCGCGCTGGGGCGCCGTCATACGCCGGGGTCTCACACACGTCTATCGCAGCGCTCGCGATACCCACACCGCCGCTGTTCATAAGACGCCCGGTGATTCGCTCGCTCTTCCCGTAGCGGCTGATGCGCAGCGCCTTCGCTGTGCTCACCCAACGCGCAGAGAGCTTGACCTGGCCGGAAGCGCTCACGCCGTTCGCCCTACCGTGCAGCACGGTAGGGCTGCACGGTCCGATGGCCGCCGTGCCCGTCAAGGACGAAGCAGCACCGACAACGGTGATCGTGCCCTCATAAGCGATCGTCTGGTTACCAGCGGCGTCTTCGACGACCAGCTCAAGCGAATGCGCTCCCGCCATCAGCTGACTCGTGTTGAGAGTGAGGCTTGAGCTCAGCGAGCTCTTGCACGGCTGAGCGTGCTCGAAAGAGCGCTGCCCGTCCGTGGTGACACTCAAAGACTGGCACGCGCCGCCGTTGCTGTCCAGGACCTGCGAGACGGCGGTGCGCCCATCCACAAGCAGCGAACCACCATACACCCCCGACTGACCATCGCTCGCATCGAATGAGACCGACTGCTCACCGCTCAACGCGCCGCCCGCGACGAGCGGTCCGCTGATAGCACTGACGCTCGGCGGGGTGTCATCGACGAGGTCGATGTCCGCCGCGTACACGTCATACTGCGAGGACAGCACCCCGCTTCCCTCTGGTCCGGACGCCGGGCACGTGCCACCTGGTCCGCCACCACAGGCGGCGCTCCACTGGATCTGCGTCACACCGCCCAGACCACTGACCGTGACCGCGTTGGCCGGGTCCAGAGGATCGCTCGGTGTTCCCCGCGAGGCGCAAGCGTCCGGTTCCGCGCACAGACCCTGCACCGACGGCGGACCGGGACTGTAGAGGAGGTTCGACGCCGGCGACCCATACGGTCGACTCGGCCCATCCGCCTCATAACGCCACACCGTGAACCCCGCGATCATCAGACCAGCGGGCGCACCGAACGTATCCGTAGCGCCCGCACCATAGGGATGGGTGACCGTGCCATCCATCGCCGCATACAACGCTCCCCCACCTTCACAGCCATCCCCCGCGTAAACAAAGGCACCACCGGTCGCATAAAAGACATCATCAGCCGGCGCAGCGCGACCCGCCGAAGGACCATACGGAACCCGACAGAGAAAGTCGTGATAGCTGTTCGCCGCGACCGGCGAGACCGACCTTAAGCAGACACCCAGGAGGAGAATCGAGAGCGTGAGCCACCAGCTCGCCCGCCATCCCACCACGACCACCGGCATCCTGCTGCTGCTACGCCAACGCCTACGCATTCTCCATCTCGCTTTCTGACGGTTCCGCTCCCCTTATAACCGACGAGAGCACGCCAACGGGACACTTCGGCGTGTTCGCGGGTGGTGCGCGCAGGTCAAGGCAAGTCGTGGGTTGCCCGGCTCGCTTGACGGGCTCCTCGGCTCGGGTGGTGCTGCCTCACACCTCGATGGCATCGCTCATAACGGCTCGGTTTCGCGTCAGCGCAGAACCTATGCGCTCACGGCCCACAAGCGCAAGGGATCCCCCGGACGCCCGCCCCCGCATTCTGGAAGAAAAGCGCGCAGCGACCGACTGACACGTAGCTGACAGCAGCTGCGTCACAGCGGCTTCTGAAGTCGGGGGTGCGTCGTTACTTGCCAATTATCGCCGCCGTCAACGGAGGCGATCCGAGCTCCGCGTGCTCCTGCTCCGCCCGGCGCGTGGTGTGCGCCCGCGCGGGCTCGGCGGCGTGGGCGGCGTGCCTAGCACCCCCGACCACGAAGGAGCATCAGCAATGACAAGCAAAGGCAAGCAGGCGCAGCAGCAGACCACGCTCGACGAGCAGACGATCAAGATCCTGAAAGCACGCGAGGCACGGCTTCAGAAGTTGTGGAAGATGACGATGAGCCAGCGCATCAACGCGATGCGCAAGGGCGAGCTTTCCCTAGAGCAGTGCGCAGCGTGGGCGGCGAGATACCCGGAGCAGATACCATTGCTCAACGGCGAGTTCGAATACCTCGCGGCATCCACCCCAGAGGTTCGCGAGTAGCCCAAGCGCAGGCGGCGCCGCACGGTCCAGCGGCGCCACTCACCCGCCCGCTACGGAGCACCACTGCTCACGCCGGTCACCCCCTGTGGTCTCCGGTCGCCGAGCGCGCGTCGCAGACAGCCATCTCAGACGCGCGCTACGGTGAGGGGGTGAGCGAGCAGCGACGCATCATCGATCTCGAAGTCAGGCTCGGCGGGGCGAGGGTGACCAGTGAGACGACCGCGATCTGCGCGGGGCCCGATGTGGTGAGCATCGTCACGGTGCTCCCCGACCACGGCGTCCTGTTCGAGCTCACCTCGACCTTCATCGGCCATCAAGGCGTCGATACCCACGTCGCCCATCTCGTGCTCGGCCCGCACGGCGAGGACCCCAAGATCGAAACCGAAGACCACCCCCACGAGCGCCTGGACCCCACGTACGACCCAAGGGGATGCGCCTACGCGCACATCCACACCCTCATGGAGCACCTGGCCAGATTGGGATACGAAGCGGCCATTGACGTCCCCGACGGCGCGTTCGAGGACCTGGAGCACATAGAGAGCTAAGCGACCACTACGGTCAAAGACACAACGGGCTGAGAGCAAAGAGACGCCCCCTTACGGGGCTAAAAAGACAAGGCACGGCCCTTTCGGGCCGATAACGGTGCCTGCCTGTGCAGTCACCTCAAAAACGGCGCAGACCATACGCACCCAAGGGAGCTATATAACCATGAATAGCTGGCGATAGCGTTCTTTTCATACTTTACCCGATAGTTGCTTGTGGTGTGAATCGGTGAGCGTTACATTCGCGGGGTGCAGAGCACTCATAAGATCCCGGGCGTCTCGGCGACGCGCTGGTCGAAATACCTCATCTCGCAATCATCGCGCGGGGACTACTACACCCGCGACGGACCCGGCGGTGGACAGCCGCCCACCCGCTGGCATGGTCCCGCGACGCTGCTGCGCTCCTACGGCATCGACCCGGCAAAGCCCGTCGAGCTGCAGCACCTACGCCCATTGATGCAGGGGTTCTCCCCCGTGGATGGCGAGCCGATCCGCCCGGCGGGGTCCAACAAGACACGGACGGCGGGTATCGACATGACGTTCAGCCCACCGAAGGATGTCTCGGCGCTGTGGGCGACGTCCTCGGAGTACCGGCGCGCGCAGATCGAGGCTGCACACCGCAAGGCCGTGGCGAGTGCCCTGGCGCGGACCGAGCGCGAGGTCGCGCTCGTGCGCCGCAAAAAGGACGGAAGGGTGCGGTTCGAGAAGGCCAAGCGCCTGCTCGCCGCGGAGTCCGTGCACACGACCAGCCGCCTGGCACGAGACCAGCAAGCCAACGGGGTGCCCGACCCGCAACTGCACTCCCACGTCGCCGTGATCGCTGCCGAACGCCAGGACGGGAAGATCGCGGCGGTCGAATCCCGGCAGCTGTATCTCGCTGCGCGCGAGGGCGGGGCGTGGTATCGCTCAGAGCTCGCGCAGGAGCTCCGGCAACTCGGCTTGGGCATCGAGCGGCGGACCGGGAAGGACGAGCGGTATTTCGCCATCGAGGGCGTCTCTGAGGAGTTGTCCGAGCACTGGTCCAAACGCGGCGAGGACGTACAGAAGGCAGCACAACTATTCCGCCAGCGCTACGGCCGCGAGCCGGGACCCGGAGAGCTGGACAGCCTCACGCTGGTCACGCGAGGCAGCAAGTCCACGCTGGCGAGCATCGACGTGAACGCCGCGTGGCGCGCGCTCGGGGAGGAGCACGACCAGAGCCAAAAGCGCTCCGAGAAGCTGTTCAACGACCGCAACATCGACCACAAACCAAAGGTCGATCTCGCCAAAGAGCTGCTGAGCAAGGTCACCAAAGAGCGCTCGATGATCACCGAGCGAGAACTGCGCGCCAAGGCATACGAGCTGAGCGCCGGTGTGTGCCCTCCCGCGCAGGCGGACCGGCTCGTCAACGAGCTTGCGCGCTCTGGGGAGCTGGTTCAGCTGAGGGACGGAATGTGGACGACACGCCAGCTCCGAGAGATGGAGCAGACCACTGTCGATATCGCGCAGCGGCGTGCAACCGAGAACACTGCCCCGGTCAGCGAGCAGTCATTGAAACAGGCACGACACGAGATCGCCAAAGACATCCAAGGCTCGCTCACCCAAGAGCAACGGGAAGCCCTTGAGAGGATCACCGGCCCCGGCGGGGTCACGGTCCTGATCGGCCGTGCCGGCACCGGCAAGGGCGTCACGATCTCCGCTGCCGCCAGAGCATGGCAACTGGAGGGCAACGAGGTGATCGGCACCGCGATCGCGGGAGCAACAGCCCAACGACTGCAAGCCGACGCGAAGCTCGACAAGGCGTTCACAACCGACGGGTTGCTGGGCGGCGTCGAGAAGGGCCACATCAAGCTGGGAGCAAACAGCGTCGTGATCATGGACGAGGCGGGCATGGGCGACAGCGACCGCCTAACACGGCTCGTGAAGGTCACCGCCGAGCACGAAAGCAAGCTGCTGCTCGCAGGCGATAGCGCGCAGCTCGGCTCGATCGGTCCCGGCGGACTGCTCAAGGAGATCCAGGGCAAGGTCGTCCCTACCGCCGAGCTGACCGAAGTGCACCGCGCACACCACGAGTGGGAGCGCAAGGCATGGGAGCAGATCCGAAACGGCGAACCAGGACCCGCGCTCGCTCAATACCAGGCCCACGACCGACTGCACATCCACGACACCAGAGCACAGGCCACCGAAGCGATGCTCGAGAACTGGGACCGCACCCGCAGAGACCTACCGGGCGGCCAGGCCGTGATGATCACCGACGCCTCAAACAAGGAGCGCGACCAGATGAACGCGATGGCTCAGGAGCGCCGCGCCCAAGCAGGCGAGCTGGGAGCACACCGGGTCGAGCTCCCGGGCAAGCCCTACGGGCTGGCGAACGGCGACGAGGTGATCTTCACCAGCCAGTACCGCATCCCCGGGTCAAAACGCGTTGAGAACGGGATCACCGGCAGGATCGTCCACGCCGGCCGCGGCGAGGACGAGAGTCGCGTCACGATCAACACCCGAGAGCGCGAGCCACGCGACGTGCAAATCGATACCAGCGAGTTCTCCGACATCAGTCTCGCCTACGCCGTGCACGTCCACAAGAGCCAAGGGCTCACCGCCGAGACAAGCGGCATTCTCACCGGCGGCTGGCAAACCGACAAAGAGCACACCTACGTCGCCATCAGCCGTGCGCGCGAGCAAACACAGATCTACGTCTCCCGCGAGGACCTCGGCGAGCAAGGAATGGACACCGGCGCCATCGAACGCCTCGCCCAACGGACGCAGCGCACCCGCGCACAGGAAGCCACGATCACCAAGGAGACCGCCGATCGCGACGGACCGGAGCCCCCCGAGCACAACCGCGCACAACAGACCACGATCGCCGACCGTGACAGACCCACCCCAACCGAACCCAGAACACACCAAGCGCCACTACGCCGCCAGCCACACGACCGGGGCACCGACGATGACAACTCCCGCTCGCGCGAGCAGCCCGGCAAGGAACGCACAGACAGCACCACCCCCGAGCCCACCCCACAAACCCACCCAGAAACAAGGGCCGTCCCAATCGACATCCAAAAGACCACCCCGGATGAGGTCCAGATCACGGCGCGGGACTTCGGAGATATAAAGCTCGCCCACTCCCAGGTCTATTACCTCAGCGCATACACCGGCGAGGCGACCTACACCCTGTTCGGCGCCTGGCAGACCGAGCATGAGCAAGGATTTGTCACCGCCACCCAAAGCCCGGACGGCACCGACGTACAGATCAGCAGAGAAGACCGCGGCGAGCGAGACATCCAGACCGAGCTGACCGACCGCGTCGGGCAGGTCATCGAACAAAGCCAATCCCAAGAAGCGACCGGCACGACCCACCACGCAAACACCGCGAAGGCAGACCGCGAGCGCCAACCCGACCAGCCAGCCCAACTCGAGTACGACCCGGCCCAGCTCGAACCCACCGATCACGCTCCCGACCCCCAGCCCGAACGCGAGCCCGTCGAGCGCGACCCCTACATCGAGCATGCCATCCAGGCGGCGCAAGAACGCCAGCAAGCCTGGGATCACGGCATCGAGCCCGACCGCGAGAACGACCACGGGTTCGGGATCGAATAGACCGTGCTGTTCGCGGAGCAAACGAAGAGACGAAAACAGCCAAGCATCTCGCTGGGCCGTGTGAAGAATTCTCGTAAATTGCGTGGACTACGAGCGTCTGAGGCCGCTACACCCCAAATATGTCCTAACACCCCTCGCTCGAAATGCGTAAGGCTGCCGCCATGCAACAACAACAGGATCTCCTCATTCTCGGCACAGCCATCCGAGAGCTGCGCAAACACCACGGCCTCACCAGCAACCTCGCCACTGCTACGGGCGTAACCCCAGCGCACATCACAGCCCTAGAGAACGGGCAGCTGGACCCCGACTACGAGCTGCTGCTTGAACTAGCACAGAGCATGGGCATCCGTCCCTCCGCCTTCTTCCTGCGAGCCGAAGAACTCGACAGTCAGGGCACTGAACAAAGGACCGACCATGAGTAATACGGCTCAAAGACGATGACGCTGGCACTGACAGCCACAAGTCGCTTACGCTGACAGCAACGCTGCTTTAAGCCAATGCTTTCCTTTTCCGGAGGGCCTATGACCGGCCCTGACCCAGCACAAACAGTGATCTTCAGCGCTCGGACCCTAACGTCACGGCGGCTACGCCGCGGAATCGCGCGCCAGTCGCTGTCGCGACTCCCCCCGGCGCGCTCTGCGAATGCTCCCCACCCCCAACCCTATGCACAAGGGTTGCGCCTGTGCACGAAAAGCCTGAGCCAGGGCGCGAGGTCAGAGAGCCATAGTCTCGGACTCAGTTTCCACATAAACCCAATGACACATTCGCGCCAACTTTCACTGAAAACCTTGACTTTCCCCTTTATTAGCCCTAAAATTGGGGGTGTCAATGAACAGAAATTGACCCCCGCGCTGCTACTAACAGCCGGGGGTCCGGCACAGGAGGAATGACTCCCATGCAAGATCATCTTATTCCCGATCACGAGCAGGCGATGGGCGGGGCGCTTGTAACGATCCCCGCGAGTATCGTGGACTGGTTGCGCCGCGCCTCCTATGCGGAGATCGGCTCGACAGCGGAAGCACTCGATACGGCAGCATTTGCGAGCGATCGCGAAGGACACCCCGAGTGGTTTCGCGTACCCATGCAGAGCCTGCGAGAAATCTATGCGCTGCTCGACGCGATCGGGTGGGCCAAAACCCTCCCCCCACTGGGAGTGCAGCTCGATCTGAGCGAAGACAGCTGGGGGCTGATGAGAGTGCTGGGAAGCGCGTTGGAGTTCGCCGACGAGGAGATCAGCGAGACAGCGTGCAGCATGGTCGAGCACGCCGAACCACAAGACCTCGCGCCCGAGCCCAATACGGAGAGCGATCGGGTCAGGGTGCTCTGCGACTTCATGGAGACAGCACAGGCGCGGATCGACGCGCTAGCGGTCAGGGAGGAAGAAGGGACCGTCCTGGACCTCGCGGCCTGAGCCCCGCACCACCACGGGAGGTCTCGCACACAGTGTGGGAGACCTCCCGCACTTTACCGGGCTATGACCATGCCCAACGTGGTCTGGCCAGCCGCGCCAGCGTGGAAAATGACAGACGGCTGGCCTGTCCGCAAAGCGGGCTCGAAGGCCCATACCGCGCGATCCGCCGACTGAATGGGCTCAGAAGGACATCCAAATGCCGCGGCGACAGTTCCGTCCGAGCCAAAGTTTATAGTCCTAAAATGACATTGCTCACGACGATGTCGGACACGGACGGAGGATAAAGGGCCAGGGCCGCATACCGATCAGATCATCAGGCCACACGCATGATCGTCAAGCTGGTAGCGGGTCGCATGCTTGATCGAGGGCGACGCCGCATGCTTGAAATAAAAGCTGATGGGAAAGCCGCGCCGCAAGCGGCGCGGCAGACAGGGCCGCATGCGGCCCTGTCTCGGGGGCGTGCATGCACGCCCCCGCCGTTGGCGCATGCGCCAACGGTATGCCAAGCCGCATGCGGCTTGGCACGGACCCGCGCATGCGCGGATCCGCCGGGGCGGCGCATGCGCCGCCCGGGACAACATCAGCTTTTTTATAAAGCATGCGCGCCCCGCTTGTCTCAGCGCCAGCCCAGACGGCTTGTCTCAGCATGCCCAGACGGGATGTCTCAGCGCATGCGCGCCCGCCTGTCTCAGCGGCATGCCCAGGCTGGTATCCGCCGTACAGGTCACATGCGCGGCACGCCACCCTCGACGCATGACACCTGGAATAACAACTACAGCGCCCGCCGTCCCGCAAACGCCTTGCCCAGCGTCACCTCGTCGGCGTACTCCAGATCCGAGCCCACCGGCAGGCCGCTGGCCAGTCGCGTGACCGTCAGCTCAGGCGCACGCGTGCGCAGCTCGTGCGCGATGTGCAGCGCCGTCGCTTCGCCCGTCGTCGTCGGGTTGGTCGCGAGCACGATCTCCCTGACCGGCTGCGTCTGGGACTGCACGCGCGCGTACAACTCCGCGATCTTCAGATCCTCCGGGTCGATCCCGTCGATCGGCGACAGCGCGCCTCCCAGCACGTGATACACGCCGGAGTACTCGTGCGTGCGCTCCATCGGGATCACGTCGCCCGGTTCCTCCACCACGCAGATCAGCCCGTGGTCGCGGCGTGTGTCCTCGCAGATGCGACAGCGTGGCTGGTCGGTCAGGTTGTAACAGACCTCGCACAGCCCGATCCGTTCCTTGACCTCGCGGATCGCGTCGGCCAGCCCGAACGCGTCCTCCTCGGAGGCGCGCAGGATATGAAACGCCAGCCGCTGCGCGGTGCGCGTGCCGATGCCGGGCAGCTTCGACAGCTCGGTCACGAGCCGCTGAACCGGCGGCGCGTAGCTGCTCACGGCTGCAGGCCGGGGAGGCCCAGGCCGCCGAGGCCGCCCAGATCGAGACCGCCGGTCGCGCCGCCGAGCTTGCTCGCGGCGAGCTCCTGGGCGCAGCGCAGCGCCTCGTTGACGGCCGCCATGACCATGTCGGCGAGCATGTCCACGTCCTCGGGGTCGACGGCCTCGGGATCGATCCTCACCGACTTGACCTCTAGCTCGCCGGTGACCTCCACGGTCACCATGCCCCCACCGGCAGACGCCGACACGATCTCGTGCTTCAGCTGCTCCTGCGCGGCCTCCATGTCGTGCTGCATCTGCTGGACCTGCTGCATCATCTGCTGCATGTTCGGCATCCCCTGCTGCTTAGGTCCTCTGGGTCCCTTTGATCCCTTGGCCACGATCAGGCCTCCTGACGTTCGCTGTTGACTGGCGCGGTCTCGGGCGTGCCGCCCGCGACGGATGCCGCGGCGGGCTCGGGCGCGGGCTCGATCGGGATCTCTTCGGCGTCGAGCTCTGACTTGAACCGCTCGATCCACTCCTCCTCGGTGTATGTCCGCGCTGCGTCGTCGCCGTTCGCGGCGTCGAGGTCCTCGCGCAGCTCGTATGAGATCCGCCGGCGTCCACCCGCCAGCTGGCGCAGCGCGTCGGTCACGATCTGGCGGTTGGATGGGTCTTCGGCCTTCTTCTTCAGGAACGCCGCGCTCGTGGGAAACCCGACGGTCAGATCCTCGCCGGTGATCGCCACCGGCCTGGTGTCCGCGATCACCGCGCCACACAGCGCGTGACCGGCCCCGACCAGCTCGACCACGGCGGGCCACAGCTCGGCGATCGACTGCAGGTCTTCCGCCACGGGCACGGCCGGTGCCGGTGGCGGCGTATTCTCCGGCGGCTCGGCCGCGGGGGCCACGGGCGCCACGGCAGGGGCCACGGGCGCTACGGCAGGGGCCGGCTTGCCGGCGCCCGCCGGGGCCGGTGTCGCAATTGCCACGGGCTCATCGCGTGCGGGCTCGTCGAGCGGCGCCGGAGGAGCAGGTCGGATCTCACTCCTCCCATCGCCCTCCGGCGCGGGTGTCGCGAACGCGGGTGTCACGGTCTCCTCGGATGCGGGGGACGACGCCTGCGAGACGGGCTGCGTCGAGGCTCCTAGCCCTCCTCCCTCCAAGCGCTCGATGCGAGCCAGCAGCGCCCGGGTCGAAGCGTCCACCTCGGGGTTGGCCGCCTGCACCAGCGCCAGCTCCATGCACGTGCGCGCGTCCGCGCCCGCGCGCACCGACTCCAGCGCTCCGCCGATCAGCTCCAGCAGGCGCACCACCGTCGCGTGGTCCACACGCTCGGCCTGGGCCGCCAGCCGGGCGTCCGCCTCGGGCGTGAGCGCCAGTTCGGGCGGGATCTCGCCCAGGGTCTGCACGATCAACAGCTCGCGTGCCTTGGACTCCAGATCGGTCGCGAACGAGCTCGCGTCGCGCCCGGAGTCCGCACACTCAGCCAGCGCCAGCAGCGCCGCGCGCGCGTCCCCCGCCGCGACCGCATCGACGGTCCGTTCCAGCAGGGCCGAGTCCGCGATGCCCAGCACCGCGAGCACGTCCTCCAGCGCGATCGTCGTGCCCCCGCTGTAGGCGAGCAGCTGCTCCAGGGTGCCGAGCGCGTCTCTGAAGCTCCCGGTGGCCGAGCGCGCGAGCGCCGCGATCGCCTCGGGCGGGATCTCGATCGACTCCGACTCGGCCGTGCGCCGCAGCACCTGCGCGATCTGCTCGACCGTGGGGCGCTGGAAATCGAAGCGGTGACAGCGATCGACGACCGTTGCCGGCACCTTCTGGGCCTCGGTCGTGGCGAGCACGAACACCGTTCCCGGGGGCGGCTCCTCCAGCGTCTTCAGGAATGCGTTCCACGCCGCTGTGGAGAGCATGTGGGCCTCGTCGAGGATGTACACCTTGCGCCTGCCCGACACCGGCGCGAACGCGACGGAGTCGCGCAGCTCGCGGATGTCGTCGACCGAGTTGTTCGACGCCGCGTCCATCTCGATCACATCCAGTGAGCTCGCGCGGGCGATCGCAGTGCACGAGTCGCATGTGCCACACGGGGTGATCGTCGGGCCGTGCTCGCAGTTCAGGCACGCCGCGAGGATCTTCGCCATCGAGGTCTTGCCGGTCCCGCGCGAGCCGACGAACAGGTACGCGTGGTGCACCTGCTCGCGCTGCACCGCGTTGCGCAGCGTGCGCACCACCGGCTCCTGGCCGACGACCTCGTCGAAGGTGCGCGGCCTGTGCCTGCGGTATAGAGATGACTGCTGCTCCTGGGGCTGGTCTGGCACCGTGAGCCTGAGTCTACCCACGGGCGAGCACTCGCCCGACCGATCACGGGGACCGATCGGAGTGGCGCTCGGAGGCGCTCGACGGCGCTCGACTGCTCTGCAACCGGATAGCGTGCGCGCGCGTGAGACTCTGGATCGAGCGCCTGGCCACTCCTGCCGCGATCGTCCTCGGGGCAGTCGTGTTGAGGGTGATTGCAGGCGTCGGATACGTCAACTACGACACGTTGTACGCGCTCGCCTGGGGCGGTCAGCTCTCGCGCGGCAGCGTCCCCGCGTACGGGGTGCCGATCGCGCCCACGCCCCACCCGCTGATCGAGATCCTCGGCGTCGTGCTCGCTCCGCTCGGTCCCCACGGCGTGCTGGAGGTGACCGTCGCGCTCGCGTTCCTCGCGCTGTCGGCGTGCGCGTGGGTGATCTACGCGCTCGCCGCACACTGGTTCGGGCGCGCCGCGGGGGCGCTCGCCGCGCTGCTGCTGATCACGCGTGTGCCGGTGCTGTCATACGGCGTGCGCGCGTACATCGACATCCCGTATCTGCTGCTCGTGCTGAGCGCGCTGCTCGTCGACCGATCGAAGATCGGCCAGCGTCGTCCCCGCGCCGGCTGGCCGGTGCTCGCGCTGCTCGCGCTCGCCGGGCTGCTGCGTCCGGAGGCATGGGTGTTCTCGGGGCTGTACTGGGTATACCTGATCTTCTGGCCCGACTGGCGTGCGCGGATCGCCGCGCACGAGCGCACGCCGGGCTGGCTCGGCCGCCGGATCGCGCAGGAGCCGGTCCTCGGCGCGGGCACGAATACATGGATGTCCGCGCGCTCGCGCCGGCAGCTGGCCGGCCTGACGCTGCTGGCGGTGGCGGCGCCGCTGGTGTGGGTGCTCAGCGACCTGGCGATCACGGGCGATCCGGTGTGGTCGCTGACCAACACCCGCCACACCGCCGAAGTCCTCGACCGCGTCACGGGAATCGCGAACGTGCCCGAGTACATCCCGCGACGGATCGGCGAGATCCTGCGCCCACCCGTGCTCGTCGGGGCCGCGCTCGGGGGTGTGCTGTCGCTGCTGTGGCTGGGATCACGAGCGCGCCTGGCCGCGCTCGTCGGCGTCGTGGCGGTGCTCGTGTTCGCCGCATTCGCGACCGTCGGGCTGCCGATCAATACGCGCTACGCGTTCCTGGCGGCAGCGATCCTGTGCGTGTTCTGCGGCGCCGGCGTGTTCGGCTGGACACTGCTCGCGCGCGAGGATCCGCGACGGCGCTGGTGGATGGCTGGGGGGCTGATCGTGCTCGTCGGGCTGATCGCCTACGCCCCCAGCCAGTACCGCTCGGCGCACCGCGAACTGAACGCGCTGGCGCGCCAGCAGTCGATCGAAGGCGACCTCGTCGCGCTCGTGCGCAACCATTCGATCGGGCTTACGTGCGGGCCGGTGGAGGTGCCCAACCACGCGCCGATCCCGCTGCTGTCGTTGTACCTGCGCACAAGCCCCGTCAACGTGATCAGCGCCCAGGTCCACCAGATCTCCTACGGCACCTACATCGACCCGGCGAGCCTCGAAGTCGAACGCGACTACGTGCTCGATCCTCGCGATCCGCATCTGGCGGTGAGCGTGCCCCCGGGGTTCACCGAGTCGGCGACCAACCGCTCGTGGCTGATCTTCAGTCGCTGCTCGTAGACGACGTTCTTGACGCAGTCATCGGACGCAGGGCATCACTCCCACGTCAGCGGCGGCGATCATCCTTGCCACAAGGGCCGGCTTTGCCGGCCCGGCGCCCGTCCACCGCAACGGGGGGTGGTCGGGAGGGGGGCCTGCCCCCCTCCCGCATTGGACCGTGCACCCCTCGTCGTAGCCTCCGCATCCGGCGCCTGGTCGCTGCCGCAAACTCCGGTCCGGGAGCTCCCGCTGCGCCTGCCGGTTATCGCTTAAGGCTGCTTCCTTCCGGACCTGACCTGGTTCGCGAGCCGACACCGCGCGGGACCCGAGCCATCGACGCCCACGGCAACGGGGCGACCGGGACGAAATGCCCCTCGGAGGGGAGTTCAGCCCCGCTAGAGCGGATTGCGGATTCAGGGCGCCGCTACATCCCCGCCTAGCACGGTCCACTGACGATCCTAACGGGTCTGAGGAGCGGGTCGCCGGACCAAACGGATGCCGGCCTGCAACCCGGCCTGCAACCGAGCTCGGAACCTCGACTGGGGCGACATAACTTGTCTCGATGGACGGCTCACGCGCGCGTACGCTCACGCGCGCGGCGCCGTCTCGATAGCACAACTGCACACGATCCCCCTCAGTGCGTTAGGCTGCCCGGCCGTGACCAACTTCAGAGATGCATCTCCACGCTTCCAACACGCCCGCACCCGCACCCGCCTCGGCGTGGGGCTCGCCGCCCTCGGCGCGGCGGTCCTGATCGCCGGCTGCGGCTCCAGCGGCGGTTCCAGCACGATCACGGTCGGCGCCGAGAACAAGGCCGACGAATCGCTGGCAACCACGAGCGCACCGACGAGCTCGACCAGTACGAGCACGACCGCGACCGCGAAGACACCAACCACCGGTCCGCTGTCCAAAGAACCGCACGTCACCCCGCCGAGCGGTCCGGCGCCGACCAAGCTCGTGACCAAGGAACTCATCCCGGGCACCGGCACCGAAGCGAAGTCTGGCGACGCGGTCACCGTCAACTACGTGGGCGTGCTGTACCACGGCGGCAAAGTGTTCGACGCGTCCTGGAAACGGAACGAACCGTTCCCGTTCACGCTCGGCAAAGGTCAGGTCATCCCCGGCTGGGAACAGGGCGTGCCAGGCATGAAGGTGGGTGGACGGCGCGAGCTGATCATCCCGTCCGCGCTCGCGTACGGCGCCAAAGGCTCGCCCCCGACGATCCCGCCGAACGAACCGCTCGTGTTCGTGATCGACCTGCTGGGCGCGTAACCGACGCCGGGCCGAGCCGAGTCAGGCCGCGGCAACAACCCGTCCAGACGACGACGCGACCGGCACGAGCCACGCTGACGACGACGATCGCCGGTAACCACCACCCGCGGCCACGGCCCCCGGGCGCGGTTGCCCGTATCGGTGTCGCGCGCGTCGCAGCGCTGCTGCCGGTCCTCCCGGTCCTGCTGCTACTGCTGTGCACCCTCGGCGCAGGTGCGCTGACCGGTTGCGGCGGCAGTAGTCGCAGCCCAGCCGAACTGAGGCTCGAGCGCGAGGACCTCATCGCCGTGAGCCGGGCCCTCAAACGCGTCGAGAGCCCGGTCGCGATCGAGGTCGCGTCAGCCAAGCGAGCCTGGCCGCTGGTGGCCAACGGCTTGCCGTCCGGCGCCCAAGCGCTGGCGAGCACCCGCGCGCCCGTCATGGCCGCGGCGGCGAGCGCGACGAAGATCCCGACGCCGCCGCTGCTGAGCGAAGCGCAGGCGGTCTCCCTGACCGGCCCCGGCTCGCCACTCGCGGGCCTGTTTCGCACCTATACGGGTCTGGCCACGCGCGGGTGGACCCTGATCGGCGCGGCGATCGACCAGATCGAGCACGGCTCTCCCGCCACCGCGCGGTTCGCACGGGAAAATGTGGGCCTCTACATCGAGAGCGTCTACGACGGCCACTTCGACCTGGCCCAGATCGACAAGCACCTGCGCGACGGGTATCGCGAACTCGGAGGTCCGTCCACATTCGGGAGCGCGCTGACCCAGGCGGAAGTCGACGCGCTGGGAGCAGCGTACTCCGAAGCCGCGGTTCGCCTGCATCCGCATGTCGGGGTGCGGCTGGGGTCTTGACCCGGAGCCCGGCTGGTCATTTGGTAAGACGTCCGGCCCATGACCAAGGACCGGATACGAGAACTGTTCCTCGCCCCCGATGTGCTCGTCGTGCTTCAGCGTTCAAGCGCACATCCGGTCGAGTACGCGATCGTGCTGCTGGTCGAGCACGATGGGGTGCGGCATACGGTGCGGACCTTCGACAACGCCCACGCACCCGAAGAGCACCACGAGCACCGCTATGTCGGCTCTGATAAGCAAGCCCCGATTGTCAGGCACGGCCCTGTCAACGAAGCCATGAACGCTGCCGAGGTCAAGCTGATCGACGGCTGGGGCGATATCGTTCGTAGCTGGGAGAACACCCGATGAGCGAGACCGTAGACAAGACACACGAACTGTTCATGGCCGCCACGCTAAGTGACGACGATCTCGGCTACCCCGACCAGGTTGCGTTCGTTCCCGGTGACCAGGAGTGGGCCGACGATGTCGTCTGGCGCAACCTCACGGAGGGTCGCGCCACCGTGCTCGTCGGCGATGAGACCGAGCTGCTGTTGATCCCGCTGCCACGGAGCCTGATCGACCGCCTACGCGGCCGCGTAGGCGTCAACGTCACCCAGCGTGTTCACGGACATGCTGGGTCCTATGCGACCGCGAGCCGACTGGGCCGCCATCCCGTGCGCCAGATGCGCGAGCTGGCACACGCATAGCCGGCTCGCTTCCAGCGAAGATCAGTAGACCCACTCGTCTGGCGGGGCCGAAGCTGCCAGCACCGCGCAAAGCCCAATAGAATCAGCCATCCAGGGCGCGTAGCTCAGTGGGAGAGCGCTCGCTTCACACGCGAGAGGTCGCAGGTTCGAAACCCGCCGCGCCCATCACAGAACAACCTGGAAACATGGCAGGTTTTACTCATCATCGGTGAGATCGTCCAGCTCGGTTGAGGGGCCTAAAATTGCTCATTGGCCCATTCACTGGCCTAAACTTCGGGTCGTCTGTGCGGGTGACCTGGCGCGTGAACGGGCACTCGGCGGGCTCGTCGGCGAAACTCATCAGCCCCCAGATCGCCTGGCGCTGCGATGAGCCTCGGCTTCGCGGATCACGCGCGAGCGGTGCGCGAGCTCGTCACGGAACCCGTCGACCCTGGCGACGTCGATCTCGAGCAGCTCCATGCGCCCGAAGTGCCCGACCAGATAGCCGAGCTTCCACTCGAGGTCGGCGATCGTGTTGTCGTCGAGCCCGTGACTCTTCGCGTCGACGACCTTCCGCGCGAACGGCCCGAAGGGCTGGTGGCCGTCAGGCCGCGCAGCCTCCGTCCGCACGACCGATGTCCTCTTCTCCGGCGGCGCCCAGGTGCCGCGCTCGACCTGCTGCAGGATCGACTCGAGCTCGATCTCGGCGCGGACATCGTTCCAGCCCTGGGTGTTGGTGCCGAACACCAGCCGATGGCGACGCCCGTAGGCGTAGAGGCGCGAGCCGAACGTGATCGTCTTGCCGTCCTTCCACGGCCATCTCGTGACCTCGCCGGTGTTGGGCCGCGCCATCAGAGCCCTCGGTCGTGTCGGGATATACGGTTCGGACACATCGTGCTCGTCTCCCGATGTCGCGCCGGAGGGCGTGTCCGCGGCGCCCCGGCTTCTGCGTGGTGCGATCACCTTACCGGCGCCGTGGGTGGCTGCTTGCGCCCCGCATCGCTCGTTGCGCGGTCTGGAGATCGAAGCGCAGTCGCGCCTTGGGTCCGTCGCCGAGACGCATCGCGCCGAGATCCGCGGCGTGCGCGTAGACGTAGTCGAGCGAGACGTTGAGCACGCCGGCGAGGTCCTTCGGGTCGAGCAGCTTGTAGGCCTCGGGGCTGGGCTGCTCGAGAAGCTGCACGACACGATGCGCGGCGTACTCTGCAATCGCCTCGATGTCCTCGTGGTCGAGCGTCATCAGTCCGTCAGGGTCTCCTTGAGCGGGTGCTCCTATTGACGCCCGAACCCGGCCGCCACCCCTCAGTCCACGAGTGACCGCGCACGTCGCCGATGTCTAGGACAGTCGGACTGAGCGTGCAAGCCCCCAATCTAAAGGGTCCGCGCAACCCCCTGATCAGCAACAAAACCCGGTTTTGCAACAACAAAACCCCCCGATTTCGGCCCCAAATACGCGCGAAACCCAACGGTTCTCACCGCGCCGTATGTCTCGACACCAAAACCCAAATCCCCTGCAAATTGGCACCTCGACACAATCTGCATGGACAGCCAAAGCCCCGAATTCGCTCGTGACGAGAAGTAATACGACAGTTTTCAGGAGATAGCCCGGCAGGAAGAGCGCAAGCGGGCGTTTGCTGGCGCTCGCCACCACCTTCGAATCCCAGACCACAGCGGCATAGCCAGAACCTTCAGCCGTCCAGCGCCTTGTCCCAGAACCCGACGAAGTTGAACAGGCGCTCGCCCTCGCGCAAGGATGGCCGGGGCACGGTGAAACGCTGCGCTCCGACGGCGAAGCGCCCAGATCGATCGACCTCAAACGCCAGCTCCTCGAATCCCTGCTCCGCGAACCAGCGCCGGATCGTGGGCGTGATGTCCGGCGGGAGACGGTGGCGTGTCCAGATCACCGTCGCATCTTTCGCGCACAACTGGGGCAGACCGGCGATCGTGTGCTGGATGTCCGGTGCCGAGATGTTGCCGAAGACGCCGCAGACGAGCACCAGGTCGGCCGGGACCGCGCCCACGTAGGAGTCGGTGAGCGACGCATTGCCGATGACGACCTGCACCCCGTCGAGCCCGGCCTCCTGCGCGGCACGACGCGCAACGAGCACGTTGTCCTCGTCGAGCTCGACCAAGCGAGCGGCGACATCCCCACGTCGCTCGTGCTCGGCGAGCGCGCCGATGAGATCATGTCCCTGTCCTGCGCACACGCTCACCGCCCTGATCGGGCCAGGTGGCAGCCGGTCCAGCACAGCGCGCACCTGTTCCTGCACAAGCACGAGGCGCTGGGCAAGCCCGGAGTCGGGCTCCTTGTAGGCGTCGTGCCAGGCTCGCCAGTCCACGATCCGTGAGACTACGGGAGGTCTGAGGCAGCGAGCGCAGCAACACAACGACTCGCGAACGACGGGATCGAAGAACTCGTCCTCGAGCCTGCGCTTCTCGGCGTCTGGGTCCCTCCAGACGACCTGCTTGGAGGGAGCCGCTGCCTACGACCTATAGCTGCTGCCCTACGCCACCCAGCGCGCGTCCGCCAGCTCGTCCCGGTACTTCCCGGTGGTCAGGAACGCCTGTAGCCGACGACCCTCGGCCAGCGGCCGGACCTTCGCGATCGCCTGGTTGGGCGTGCGCGCCTCGGTCGCATAGACCTGCTGGTACTCGGCCGAGTCGACGCCATGGGACGGGTCGGTGGCGAACACGAGGTACCCGCGGTTGCGCACCCGCTCAGCATTGACGGCCCTGACGCGCTTGCGCTCGGCATCGAGGTCTCGCGCCCACGCGGCCAGGTCGATCTGGGTGTCGGTGGCTGTGGTCATGGGTTGATATGTCCATGCGGTTCATCTTGCCACCGCTGGAATTGCCTACACCGAGGCGACGGCTGACTCGACCGCTCGCACCGCGTACTTGGTGTTGTAGACGAGCGTCAGCGACTCTTGCCCGATGGCCGCTGCCGCGTCTTGCTCATCTACGACGGATACCGAGCCGTTGACGAGTACAGTCGCGCCACTCGTGAGCGCGTTTGGGTGGTCATCCAGTCGTTGGGCGGCTTCCTGAAGCCGATCAAAAGAGGCCCCCGACTGCCGCAGGTCTGCGATGACCTTCGCCCGGACGGCATCCTCGACGCTGAACAGGTTGGGGACGCCGATCCCGCGAGACACCTGCAAGCTCGGCCGCAGGAGCCCCCGCTCAAGCCAGCTATGCAGAGTGCGGTACTCGACGTCAATCATCTGAGCTAGCTGTGGCAACGTCAGCAACCTTGGCACTGCCATCTTCGTGTGCCTCCTTCTGTCGCCGGAAAGAAGCCCAATTTACCGGGTGCTGCGGACGATGATGCCGCTCGTCTCAGATCGAACCCGGATCTTGCGAGGAAAGCTGCGGCCCGCTGATCTGCCTTCTTCAGCAGTCGAATGAAGGTGCATGAAGTTCTATCCGGTGGGGCGCTTACAGTCCCAGGGGACCACAATCAGCCCTGGGGCATCCCAGAGAAAGGAAGACCATCCCAATGGACCCCAAGTTTCGAGCCCTACTCGTCTTCGGCGGAGCCACGATCGGAGCAGTTGTACTCCAGCAGACCGCCTCGCGTCAGGCGGCAAAGCTCGGCATACCCCACCTCGTTGTCGGGGTCATCGCCGCCGTCATCGACCACGAGGTCTAGGAGGCACCATGAACGGAGAGGTCGCAGTGATTCGAGAGCAAGGCCAAACCTTCGCCGTGCTGGCTGTGAAGCCGCACGTTGTCCAAAGCCCCAGCGAGCGCGAGGCGATGGTCGCTGCGGCAAGGGGATGGTTCGGCGTGCGAACCGCCCTGCTCGCGGAGGACGGTAGGACCTGGGGTCCAAACGACATCGTCCGATGGCTCCAGAACATCCACCCCGGCCAACTGCCGCGGCGCAAGTTCAGTGTGTAGCCAGAGAACCGACAACACAGGAGGTCACAAATGGCCGAAAAATGGGCCAGCTACGTCATCACATCAGTGCGTTTCAACAGTGCGGGCACGCACGTCGAATACGTCCAGGTACGCGATCATGAAGATGGTGAGCGCCTGAGCGCTCCAACCACGCAGAGCCGATCCGAAGTGGTACAGCTGATCGAAGCCGGTTATACCTTCTGCACCTCCACGAAAGGGAGCGACGGCAAGTGGAAATACGGTGCCGCCGTCAAAATCGTCGTGATTGACAACGAAAAGTACATCCGGACCAAAAACGACGGCATCAAGAAGGACAACCTCGACAATCTCCCCGCATTCTAACTGGGCCGTTAAGGCCTTCTTGCAACAGGCGCCGCAGTAGCAAATCCATCTAACACGGAGATTTACCATGACAGCCAAAAAGACGACCCAGCACAGGCCCTCGGACGCCTATGTCATTTTCCCGAGAATGATAATTCCGGAAATGGCTGCTGGACTGCTTGGTGCAATAACGGGCTTGATGAATGGAGGAGCACAGCGCATCACCGTGTCCATTTCATCGGTAGGGGGCGGCATCCCGGCAGCGTTTTCGCTCTACAACAATTTGCGTGCTCTGCCGGTGCATCTCACATTGCACAACATAGGTCACATCGCATCTGCAGCGAACGTCGTGTTCGTGGCCGGTGATGAGCGCAGCGCGTCGCCCAAAGCCACGTTCATGTTCCACGCTCCTACGGTGACAATAGAGGGGGGAGCGGAGCTTGACGAGACACTGCTTACCCAACACGCAAAAGACCTCGCTGACGGCGAGGGTCGGACCAGGGAAGTTCTCAAGGAGCGCACCAAAATGACTGCCGTAAAGATCGATGCTCTAAAATGCGGGCAGAACACTCTGGGCACTGATGCTGCAAAACGGCTTGGGCTGATAGATCACGTTGTGGACCTCCAGATCCCCGAAGGTGCTCAAGTCGTGACGATCTGACGGCTGCCCAGGTGAGCGCCTCTGAGCCCTGTGAGGTTGCGCACTCTCGACGATGAGTAGCTCGCAGACCTGCGGAGCGCCACGCCAGTAGTCTTGCAGACCCCAGCGGAGGGGCCAACGCGACATGGCCGAGTCAACGATCAAGAACCACGCCGCCTTCATCTGGTCGGTCGCCGATCTGCTGCGCGGGGACTACAAGCAGTCCGAGTACGGCAAGGTGATCCTGCCGCTGACCGTGATCCGCCGCCTGGACTGCGTGCTGGAGCCCACCAAGCAAGCCGTCCTGAAGAAGCACAAGCAGCTCGAAGGTCGGATCGAGAACATCGAGACACCGCTGCAGGTCGCCGCCGGGCAGCAGTTCTTCAACACGAGCCCGCTGACGTTCACGAGGCTGCTGGACGACCCGGACCGGATCGCCGATGCGCTGCGGCTCTACATCGGCGGGCTTCTCCGAGGGTGCCAAGGACGTCATCGACAAGTTCGATTTTGCGGTCCAGATCGAGCGGATGCGACGGGCAAACGTGCTCTACCAGGTGATCGGCCGCTTCGCCGATATCGACCTGCATCCGGAGGTCGTGTCGAACATCGAGATGGGCTACCTGTACGAGGAGCTGATCCGCAAATTCTCCGAGATGTCCAACGAGACCGCCGGCGAGCACTTCACCCCGCGCGAGGTCATCCGGCTGATGGTGAATCTGCTGTTCATCGACGACGCTGACGACATCCTCACCAAGCCGGGGATTGTCAAGACACTGTGCGATCCCGCTTGTGGTACAGGCGGGATGCTGTCCGTCGCCGAGGACCACCTGCGCGCGCTGAACCCACAGGCGCGCCTGGAGGTCTTCGGACAGGAGCTGAACGCCGAGACCTACGCCATCTGCCGTTCGGACATGATGCTCAAGGACCAGGACGCCTCGCACATCGCCTATGGCAACTCGTTCTCCGAGGACCACTTCGAGGGCGAACGCTTCGACTATCTGCTCGCCAATCCGCCGTTCGGGGTCGAGTGGAAGAAGGTCGCAGACGAGGTCAAGAACGAGGCGCAGACCAAGGGTTTCAAAGGGCGTTTTGGCGCTGGACTGCCGCGTATCAACGACGGCTCGTTCCTGTTCCTGCAGCACATGATCTCCAAGATGAAGCGGCCGGAGGAAGGCGGCTCGCGTGTCGCGATCGTGTTCAATGGCTCGCCGCTGTTCACAGGCGCCGCCGGGTCGGGCGAGTCGGAGATCCGGCGGTGGATCATCGAGAACGACTGGCTGGAGGCGGTTGTCGCGTTGCCGGATCAGCTCTTCTACAACACCGGCATCTCCACCTACTTCTGGGTCGTCACCAACCGCAAGGCGCCCGAGCGTCGCGGGCAAGGTTCAGCTGGTCGATGCGCGCGAGTACTTTGTGAAGATGCGCAAGTCGCTGGGCGAGAAGCGCAAGCAGATCTCCGACCGCCCAGATCGGGGAAATCACACGCCTGTACGGCGACTTCACCGAGGGCGAGCAGGTCAAGATCTTCCCTAACGAGGCCTTTGGTTTCCTGCGGATCACGGTCGAGCGTCCGCTACGGCTGCGCTGGGAGATCACCGACGAGACGATCGCGGTCGCGTTGGCAGCCAAGGCGATTCAGAAGCTGCCGGCGGATACGCAGACGGCGCTCAAGGAGCTACTCGAGGATGAGCGAGGTGTGGGTTTCGCGACGCAACGGGAGCTGGCCGAGACGTTCACGGATGCGGTCGGTGTTCTCGAGCTTGGAGCGCCTGCAAAGAAGGCTCTGTGGTCCGCGCTGGCCGTGCGCGACGAGGAGGCCACGGTGATCGCCGATCGCAAAGGCAACCCCGAGCCCGACCCAGAGCTGCGCGACAACGAGAACGTCCCGTTGCTTCCCGTGCCGGTCGAATTCATCGAGGACCCAACCGAGCGGTTTGCGACGCTGAAGTATAGGACGGCGGTCGATGACTACATGCACGATGAGGTACTGCCCTACGTACCGGACGCGTGGGTGGATAACGACAAGACAAGAATCGGATACGAGATACCGTTGACTCGGCACTTTTACAAATATGTTCCACCGCGCCCATTGGAAGAGATCGACGCCGACACAAAATCGCTGGAGGACAAGATTCGGCGGCTGTTGAGAGAGGTGGCGGGGTGAGTATTCCGGTTCCATTGCCTTCGCCATCGACCTGGCGCCGGATGCCCGCTGGCACACTATTTGCGCGCCAACGTAGAGCCCCCTCTTCGGCTGAAGAGGTTGTGACCGCATTTCGCGATGGCCAGGTGACTGCACGCGCGAATCGAAGGACGGAGGGCTTCACCAACGCGATCCAGGAGATCGGTTATCAAGGTGTTCGTCGTGGCGACCTCGTAATCCACAGCATGGATGGGTTTGCTGGCGCGATTGGAGTATCTGACTCTGACGGGAAGGCGTCTCCTGTCGTACATGCTTACTCGCCTGTCGAGGGCGTCGATGCTCGTTTCTTTGCCTACATGCTGAGGACGTTGGCACGAATGGGTTTTGTCACGTCTCTGGCCAAGGGCATCCGCGAGCGTTCGACGGCCTTTGATTCAGAGACATTTAGGTCACTTGCGCTTCCTGTCCCCACGGCCGCAGTCCAGCGCGCTATCGCTGACCACCTCGACCGCGAAACGGCGCGGATCGATGCTCTCATTGCGGCAAATGGCCGGATGGTCGAACTTTCGGAAGAGCGTCGTACTTTGGCTCTTCTAGAGCGGGTGGCACCTCGCCTCCTTTCGAATGGACATGTGCCAGCTCATTGGAGTACGGCACGTATCAAGTACCTATTTCGTCCGCCTGTTGCGGGCACTTGGGGTAGTGAGCCCGACGGTAGTCCACAAGACATTCTGTGCATACGCGTCGCTGATTTTGATCGCAGGAGGTATCGTATCGACGAGCGAGCCGCGACACTCCGAAGCGTAGAGCAGACCGCCAGAAGCAAATGTCTTCTGAGACCAGGTGACATTCTCATTGAGAAGTCCGGAGGCGGTGAGTCTCAGCCGGTTGGTTTCACAGTGGTATTCGACCTTGACGTAGAGGCGATCTGCTCCAATTTTGTCGCCAGGCTCAGACCAAGACCAGAGATAGATCCAGTTTACGCAGGGCTCATGATGGCGGCGGCCTACCGTGCAGGGCACAATGTGCCGTTTATTAAGCAAACGACTGGGATACAGAACTTGGACCTGTCGGCATATTTGTCTCTTCCCTGGTACATCCCGGACCGCGCCAGTCAAGTAAAGATCTGCAAACATCTCCGATCTGTTTTTTCCACCATTGATCAGATCAATGAGACGCTCGACCGCCAGGTGGTACTGCTTCGAGAGCGCCGCGACGCCCTAATCACCGCAGCCGTCACCGGACAACTCGACATCCCGGAGACAGTATGAGCTCGATCAGCGAGAAACTGCTCGAGGACGAGATCGCCGCTCATCTCGTCACCCACGGGGGCTACCGGGGCTGCAAGATCGGAACCGGACCAGACTCGCGAGAGGAGTTCGACGCCACGCTCGGTCTCGACACCCTGGAGCTGTTCGCCTTCATCGAAGAGACACAGCGGCCGGCGTGGGAACATCTCGTCACGGCTCACGGCGGTGAAGATGCGCACGCGCGGCAGCGGTTCGTCCACCGCCTCGCCCAGCAGATCGATGAGCGGGGAACCATCGATGTCCTGCGCCACGGCATCCGCGATCAGAACGTCGAGATCCAGCTCTCCTACCGCAAGCCCGCATTTGACGTCGCCCCTGAGCTGGTGGCCGACTACGACGCCAACCGGCTGACGGTCACGCGCCAGCTTCCGTTCGACTCCGACTCGAACAAGACGCTCGACCTATGCCTATTCCTCAACGGCATCCCGGTCGCGACGGCGGAGTTGAAGAACCACCTCACCGGCCAGAACATCGAGCACGCGATCGAGCAGTACCGCAACAACCGCGATCCGAGGAACGTCACGCTCGGGCGACGTGTGCTCGTGCATTTCGCTGTGGACCCCGATTCGGTCGCGATGACGACCAAGTTGGAGGGCAAATCGACACGGTTCCTGCCGTTCAATCTCGGTCACAATCTCGGCAAGGGCAACCCGCCCAACCCCGACGGACACAAGACCTCGTATCTGTGGGAACGTGTCTGGGCCAAGGACGCCTGGCTGGACATCCTGCACCGGTTCATCCACGTCGAGCGCCCCGACAAGGGGCCCGTCGTCGCCCGTCGCGCCGCCGAGACCGTCATCTTCCCTCGCTACCACCAGTGGGACGCGGTCAAGAAGCTGGAGGCCGACGCGGCGGCGAACGGCGCTGGGCGCTCCTACCTGATCCAACACTCGGCCGGGTCGGGCAAGTCCAACACGATCGCCTGGGCGGCACACCGCCTTTCGACGCTGCACACCGCCGAGGACCGCAAGGTGTTCGACAAGGTCGTCGTCATCACCGACCGCGTGATCCTCGACAAACAGCTCCAAGAAACGATCTACCAGTTCGAGCACGCCCGCGGAGTGGTCGTGAAGATCGACGAGGACTCGGCCCAGCTCGCCGACGCACTAAAGGGCGAACAGGCGCGGATCATCATCACGACTCTCCAGAAGTTCCCGATCGTCGCCAAAATGGGGATAGACTTGCCCGGGCGCCGATATGCGGTAATCATCGACGAGGCGCACTCGTCGCAGACCGGTGAGGCGGCCAAGGATCTGCGGCTCGCGCTGGGCGCCGACGAGGAACAGGAGCTGACCGCGGCCGAGGCCGAGGACGCCGGGCTGTTGTCGGCGGCGATCGATCCCGTCGAGGAGGCGCTTGCACGATCCGTCGGAGCGCGCAGCGGCCGGCAGTCGAACCTATCCTACTTTGCGTTCACCGCGACGCCGAAGGGACGGACGCTGGAGATGTTCGGCCGCCTCAACCCTCAGACGGGCAAGCACGAACCGTTTCACCTCTACTCGATGCGCCAAGCGATCGAGGAGCGCTTCATCATGGACGTGCTCGCCAACTACACGACCTACCAGACGTTCTGGAAAATCGAGCGACGGACCGAGGAAGATCCCGAATACGACGCCAAAAAGGCACGCCGCGCGATCGCGCGTTTCGTCAGCCTGCATCCCCATCACCTCGCCCAGAAGGCCGAGATCGTCGTCGAGCACTTCCGCCAGCACACCGCCAGGGAGATGGGTGGGCTCGCCAAAGCGATGGTCGTGACCTCTTCGCGACTGCACGCGGCCCGGTACAAGCAGAACATCGACAAGTACATCGCCGCCCAGGGTTACACCGACGTCAGGGCGCTGGTCGCATTTTCAGGCAAGATCGACGACGGCTCGGACAGGCCGCCGACCGAGACCAACATGAACGGCTTTCCCGAATCCCGGACCGCGGAGGAGTTCGCGACGCCCGAGTACGCCGTGCTGATCGTCGCGGAGAAGTTCCAGACCGGGTTCGACCAGCCGCTGCTGCACACGATGTACGTGGACAAGACACTCGTCGGGCTGGCGGCAGTGCAGACCCTCTCGCGCTTGAACCGCATCCACCCGCTGAAGGAGAACACGTTCGTGCTCGACTTCCGCAACGACACCGAGGACATCGTGGAGGCGTTCGAGGAGTTCCACGGATGCACCGTCGTACCGCCCACCGATCCCAACATCCTTTGGGACACGCGCCGCCGTCTCGACGATTTCGACGTGCTGCGAGCCGAGGAGATCGAGGCGGCGATGCCGGCACTGCTCGCCGCGGGCGTCTCCGAGGAGAAACGCTCGGCCGAGACCTACGCGGCGCTCGGGCCGGACAAGACACGCTTTGAGGAGCTGGACGACGAGCGGCGGCTGGAGTTCCGCGACGCACTGACCCGCTTCGTGCGCACCTACTCGTTCGTCTCCCAGATCGCCGCCTTCACCGACCCATCGCTCGAGCGCGACTACGTCTACTGCCGCGCGCTCTCGCTCTACTTGCGCGACACGGGCACCGTCGAGCGCCTGGACCTCGGCACGGAGGTCGAGCTAACGCACCTGCGCCACCAGATGACGTTCAGCGGCGGGCTATCGCTGGAGTCCGATATCGGCGAGGTCCGCTCGTTCTTCGGCGAGGGGCAGGGCAACCAGCAGGAACTGGAACTCGAGCACCTGTCAAGCATCGTGGAGACCCTCAACGAGCGCTTCGGAACGGACCTCACCGACGTGGACAAGCTGCTGCTGGACCAGTTCGAGGAGAGCTGGGTGGCCGACGACGAGCTGTCAGATCAGGCCAAGAGCAACAGCCTCGACAACTTCCGCCTGGCCTTCGACCGGAAGTTCCTGCAAACCATCGTCACGCGCGTCGACGCCAACGACGAGATCTACAAGAAGATCCTCGACGACGAGGAGTTCCGCCAGGTGCTTATGGATCTTTATGCGGGGCGGGTCTACCGCAGGGCACGGGAGGCCAGCTGACGCATGGATCCTCGTCTGATACCGCTCAATGGACTGATCGCGCTGGTTCGCGGAGACGGCCTGTGGCCTCGCGCGCTCGGGGATCACGGGTTGCGCGTCCATATCTTCGAGGCGCCCGTCTACACCGAGCCGCAGAACATCACCGCCGATGCGATCCTCTATCGACTCGAGCCCCCGCTGCTCGTGCTGGCCGAGTGCAAGGACGGACGCAACATCGACGCACAGCAAGCACGTGGATATCTGACCGCCGATCTCGCCGGAGTCTTCGCGGCCGGCTCGCTCCCTCCCGGGCTACGGAAACGCGACGATGCACGTGTCGTCGCCATGTTCGTGGGCAACGAGGCCTATCGCGGCGACCTGGAAGCCTCGATGGTCCAGCACGAGATTGAAGCCCCGCTGCTCACCGTCGGCCCCGATCGCGCCCGTCTGACCCAGCTCGAGGGCGCCTCGGGCCTGGAGGCATTTGACGTTCGCCACCAAGCTGGGCTTCCTCCCGCGCGGTTTCCGATCGATCAACACAGCCCGGCCGAGGAGATCCACGAGCTGACAGCCCCGATCCTGGTGGCAGCGCAGGCCCGCCAAGAGGAGACGATCGATGTGGAGGCGATCTGCCGGGAGATACTGCCCGAGTGGTCCGTCCTCGGCAAGGAAGCTCAGCGCGGCTTCACCTCGCGTGTCGACGACGCGGTGCGCAGGCTCGTCGGCGGCGAGCTCGGAACCCAGTTCAGCTACGAGCCGGGAACCAAGGCATCCCATGCTCGCGTTAGGATCGTAGAGTCGCCGGCTGCCTCTGACCCGCGCGGCACGCCGCAGAGCTGGCAAGCTCAGCAGCGACGGGCGGCAAAGGCCCTGGGGCGTCGTCGGCGGCCCCAGATCGAGGGGCAGATCGAGCTCTCGCTCGAAGATCTGGCACAGGAGGGCGGAGTAGGGGAAGATGAAGGGGTCTCGGACGAATGACAGAAGCACGACCATAATGGGCTTGGGAATGGATCGATCGGACTTCATCGCGACGATGACCGCAGCGCTCAACGCGGAAGCCTCGGCCGAGGCCGCGTTCGGCGGTCGCCTGCGTGCGGGCCAGCTGAAGTCGCGCCTGCTCGAGGCCCATCCGCCCGAGCGCTCTGCTGACGGTTGTGGCGCGCTCTTGAGCGTCTTCGCAGATCGAACCGGTCTTGACCTGCGGGCGTTGGACGACGACCTATGGGGACTCCTCGGTCCTGATGACGTGTTCTTCTTCGACACCGCTAACACCCGCTTCTGGCAGCTGCATTCGACAGCTCCCGCGGCAGCGGTGGAGAGCCTCGTCAAGACGAAGCTCATTCCGGATCACCGCGTCGACTCTGCCTGGATGCCCGCACATCTGATGCGCGAGTTTGAGGGCACACGTACATGGCTCAGGTCCTCGTTCGACTCCGACCGGCTCGTCCCGGCAGACGGCGACCCCGCTCGACGGTGGCGCATGCAGCTGGAGGGCGACGCGCCAGAGGAGCTCCTGGCGCTCATTGGCAACAACGAGCGCTACGCCTCCAACGCTTCGCTGACCGCCGTCGGATCAACGATCGTCGATGGTAAACGTCGCGCGCAGCTCGCCACCGACTTCCAGGGCAAGGTGGTCTCGCGGGGCACATCCTTTGAGCTGATCGCCGGTGTGCTATGGCGAACAGCGCGCCGCTACGAGCGATACATCGGCGCACTTGAGGGCCGATATCGCCTGAGTACCAACCCATGCGACTCCGTCGGTCTACAGATCAGCGGGGATATAGCCACTTTGGAGCTGCAGCGTCACATCCCCGACCTCGAACTCTTCCTCGATGGCCTGTTCTCCTGCCGTGCGCCATTTCGGCTGTGGGCGGTGCCGCGCGAAATTGCGAGCGAACAGTGGGAGGCCAACGCCGTCGATCTTCACGTCGGTCATCCCCTGCGCCTAGAGATCACTCCCCGCTGGATTCGCGTCATGCTCGACGAGCACACCTGCGGCAACACGCTGGCTCGGCTGATCGCCAACCTACAGCAGCACTTCGACGCGCGTGTCGAAGTGCCCGTTGCCGCCTGAGTAGAGCGGGACGCCCGAGCTTGGTCATGGGTCCGGTACCACACCGGATCCGCTACTTTGCCACAGACGGTTTGGCTACCCGGGATTCTCGTCGGCGGGAAGACGAAAGACTTCGGCCAATCGCTGCAGCGTAAATGACTGTCGCAGCTTGGCGACGACATTCTGATTGGCGAACATGCCCTTCTCCCAAACCGACTGCTCGCGGGGGCGGACGTCGATCCAGCGCACCCGCGCCAGGTACTCGCTCTGCTCCGGATCGTCTGCCTCCTCCCCCATATTGGGTGCTTGGAGTTCGGCCTGCAGGATCGGCATGGCTACACCGTCGACCTCGACCTCGAAGTCATTTACCGCAATCGCCGGAGCGGTGACTTCACCTACGCCCACATACCCGGTGCCGGGGATCTCGGCCCACACGCGGGCGCCCTCGAACAGTTTGCTCATCGCCTTGCGGTACTTCTCGCCATGGCCGGCGGAGACGAACCCAAAGCGGCGTATGTTATCCCAGTTACGGTGCTGGTTCTCGCCGACGGCGACGAAGAAGTCAAGTCCGCTCCAGGGAGTCTGCTTCTTGCCGCTAGCGCCGCTGGAAGCCTCGGTCTCTGGATCGCTCAACCAGGATCGCGCCAGATACTCCCGACCGTCGTCCTGCAGGTACTCGAAGAAGATGACGTTGATCGGCACCCGATAACCACGCACATAGTCCACGATCTGTTCCGTGCTGGTGTCGATACCGGTGGCGACCACCACGAGGTGGTGATCGATGTTGACGGACTCCGGCAGGTCGCCCTCGAAGTGGTTGGTGAACGCCGATTCGAAATCGTCGCCCTGGTGATGCTTGGCGTACAGCTCTCTGACCGCCTCGAGCGAGAGGTCCTGCACCCAGAACCCATACTCTAGTGCTTGGGCAACAACCTCGCTGCGATCCCTCTTGAGCTCGATGACGTATAAGTCTCCCTGTCCGTCGATGGCCAGCAAATCGATACGCTTGCCGAAGTCGGTTATGACCTGCCGCCCGACCTGGAAGAGGTCATCCAGGCCAAGAATGTCGAGCCGCTCCTGGATAATCGCTTCCAGGCGCTCCTCGGATGCGATCACGTTCGATTGCACCGCTGCGCCGACTCACCATCCAACCTCCAGAGTCCGAACTTGACCGGCATCGGCAGTACGCCTACTCTGCGGGCCTTGGACGATCACGATGACCGTCGTGGTCGGCCGTCACCTGCTGCTCGCGCCAGCGACGATCGCTGCGGGCACGGTCGCGATGGTGCTCGGCCTGGTGCTTGTGGGGCTTGCACAGCAAGCAGCCGGCGCGTGTGCTCTTCGGACCCTTTCGCTTATGGTGAGCCATCCGTGGGGATAGTTGCATGACTCGCGCCGAATCGACGTGTCCAACCCACGCAGTCGAGCATGCTTCGTTTCACCGTGGCTCCCCAGCCATCTCCACAAACAAACAAAGCGCGTTCAACAACCGCATCTGCTCCGCACTCTGGCACCGAACGTTCAACAGCGCCGGGATTGCAAACCAGCACCGCCAAACACCGCGCTCGCGAGATGGCCACGTTCAGCCGATTCCTGCTGAACAGGAACTCCAGATTCCTCGGGATCTCCTCGCCGCTGGAGGTCGCCATCGAGAACAAGCACACGGCCGCCTCCTGGCCCTGGAACTTGTCGACGGTGCCCACCTTGACCCCGTCGGGGAGGTGCTCCCGCAGGCAGCTGACCTGCGCGTTGTAGGGGGCGACGACCATGATCTCCTCGGGGGTGATGGCGCCGCTGGCTCCGTCCGTCTGAAGGTACTCCCCCTTCAGCAGATTCTCGACGAGACCCCTGATCGTCTCGGCCTCCTCGACAGACTCGCGCGTGTTCCCCTCGTGCGCGACTGAGACGTACCTGATCCCAGTGCCGGTCAACTCCCCCGGGGCGTCGACACGCTGGTTGGCGCAGTCCGCGAACGACTCCAGCCGGTCCTCGTAGATCGCCGCCGAGATGAACCGGCACACGTCCGGGTGCATCCGCCGCGTCTGGTCGATGAACAGGCCGCGCTCGGGCGGGATCGTCGAGCAGGTGCTCCAGCACGGACGCGCCCGCACCCGGTGGATGCACCGCCTGCCCGACCTGCGCGAGCTGCTGGGGGTCGCCGAGCAGGATCAGGTTGCGCGCGCACGTGCCCATCGCGAGCGCATCGGCGAGCGAGATCTGGCCGGCCTCGTCGATGAACAGGTAGTCGAGCGTGTCGTCCATCTCCTCGCGGCAGAACAGCCATGCAGTCCCCGCCACGAGGTTATAGCTGCCGCCAGCGAAGTCGGCGATCTCGTTGGAGCTCTCGATCAGGCCGCGCTCGGACTCGTAGCTGTTGCTGCCGTCGGCGCCGCAGCGCTTCAGGCCGGCGAACGGCTCGCCTGGCGGGGTGTGCTTCTCGACCTCCGTCAGCAGGTTGTGGATCGCGGCGTGGCTGCCGCTGGCGATGCCGACGCGGTGGCCTTGGGCGATCAGGTCCAGGATCAGATGCGCGCCGGTGTAGGTCTTGCCCGAGCCCGGCGGCCCTTGGATGAACAGGTAGCTGTCGTGCAGGCCCTCCGCGATTCGCTTCGCGTCCTCCCGGTCGAACGCGCCCGTCTGCAGCGCTTCTCCGCGTGTGCACGCCGAGGTGAGCGGGAGTGCGCGCCGCAGAACTTGGCGCAGCGCGCTGTAACTGCCCTCGGCGTCGAGTCCGCGCTCGACCATGTCGCCGGCAAGTCTTCGCAGCGCGGCACGCTGGACGCGGGTGTCATACGGACCGCCCGGGATCAGCGCGCGGGGGAGGGGTTCGCCGGCGCGCTTGGTCGCACGGCTGATGCGCAGCGTTCCGGTTGCGTTGTCGATCGACTCGACCGTCACTCCCCGCTCGGTCGCGGGGTCGACGAAGCTGCCGGCCCTGATCTTGTGATCCTGGGGCGGGAACTGCAGCGTGTGGATCAGCGATTGCGACGGCGCGGGGAGTGGGATTGGCTCGATGCCGGCAACTGTGATCCGTCCGAGCGCCTCGTTGTCGACCTCCGTCAGATGCTCCTCGTCGGCTTCGAGCCGCTCGAAGTACTTCCACCACGCGGGCTTTGCCTCGCGCCGGTGGTAGTCGAGCAGCTGAGCCATCAGCCAGCTGGCACGCTGACCGTCGTCGCGATCGGCGCTGTCGTCGGGCACCCCGGCAAGGAGTGCGGTCTGCAGTTGGTCTAGTTGCTCCTGGCTTTCCTGGTCCGGCTCCCACGCGTCTGGCGCCGGCTTCCACGGGATCTCCCGGGCGAACGTCTCGATCGCCTCCTCGCGTCGGTCGAGCAGCCATTCGCGCAGCAGGTGCGTCGAGCGGCAGTCGTCCTCGTTGTAGCGCTCGATCGACTCCAGCAGCGAGCGATCGCCGGTCTCCAGAAACCGCTCGAACGCGACGATCGAGTCGCCGCCCTCGGCCACCTCCGTATCCCGCCTGCTCATGTAAACGCCTCGATGCTCTTGATCGAGTAGTTCGGCTGCCCGACGCGCACGGCCTGGCGCACGACGGTGTACAGATCGACCAGGACCTCGCTGCGCAGCAGATGGTCGACTTCGTCCTCGCGCGTTGAGTGCAGGCCCATCAGACGCTTGATCGCGGTCGCCTCGTAGGGGGCGTAGTGGTAGACGTGCATGTCGGGATACCGCTCCAGCCGCTCGATGACGAAGTCGATGAACTCCTCGAACGCCTGTCTCTCGCTGAATCGATCGGTGGCCCAGAACGCGCGGAACTGAGGCTCCTCCGCGTCTACCAGCACGACGCCGAACAGATACTCCAGGCCGTCGTCGAAGAACGGGTCGCCCTCCATGTCGAAGAACACATCGCCCTCGGATGGCTTTGGCAAGCGGGTAAACCCGCATCCGTCCTCCGGCGTCAGCAGCTCGTAGCGCAGCTCTCCCGTTGTGCGTTTCACCATCTGCAGTCGCGCCTGCGCGCGCAGCCCGTCGAACGTCGCGGCTCCGATCCGGGGAGGACGATCCGCCGGCTCCGCCGCCGCGAGCTGTGTGACGGTCTCGATGCCCCGCTCGACCAGCCGGGTGCGCTGCGAACGCTGGATTCTGGCCACCAGGCTCAGGTGCTCGTCGGCCTCGCGCCTTGCCACACAACGCTCCTCCCAGCGACACACCCCGCAATGCTCCACGGGCTCGGGATAGGTCATCGACAGACCGGCGTCCACGACATCCTCGAAGCCGCGCTTGACGCTGCGGTAATAGGCCGCGAACTCGGCAACCCTGAACGCCTGCGACTCGCGCGTCCCGAGCACGACGTGCATTCGAACCGGCCCGACCCCCTGGATCGCCTCGATCAGCTCGGAGTAGAAGCAGAGCTGCAGCAGAAAATACGGCTTCACACGACGGGCCAGCTTCGTGTCCGCCACCTCGTAGCTGAACGACCCCAGCTCCGACGGCCGCTCAATACGGTGCAGGAAGTCGCTGTATCCGCGCCAGCGCAGGCCGTCGAACAGCACGCCCTGGTAGATCACCTCGGCCCCCGCCTTCATCGCCGCGACCGTCTCCCGCGCACCGCGGCGTGTCCCTTCCAAACCCGGCTCGCTCTCGATCCTCACGATCTCCCGGCCTTCCCCGGCGAGTCGATCGAGGTGGGCCCGCTCGTGCTCGTCGCCCTTGCGCGCCACCAGGTTCGTGGTGTCAGACCGGCTCGGCTCGAGCTCCGCCCGCCCGAGCGCGACCTCGATGTTCAGGTGCGTCAGGTGCGGGCACTCCAGGTGGTTGATCAGGTCGGTCGCCGAAAAGATCAGCCCTCCGTCAACGCGCTCCACCGCTCAGCCGCTCACCCTCGCCATGTACGAAACTTAATCGGTTGTTCGGCTGGTTGAACTTGAGTCGTGGAGGTCGAGTCGTGGAGGTCGGATGGCTGCGGCTTGTCCTCAAGCTATCGTGCGAGCAGTGCCGCGTTCCCCACTGTCCCTGATCGAGTTCCCCGCAGACGATTCCGAGCGCGCTCGGAACTTCTGGGCGGGGCTTCTGGGAGTCGAGCTGCAGCCGCGCGCGGAAGGAGAGGGAGACGGGTGGCAGACCCGCTCGGACGATCCAGCGGTCGGTGTTCATGCGCGCGGACGCGGACCTGGAGATTCTTTTTCGCTGCCCTACTTCGCGGTGAGCGACGTAGCCGAGGCACTTGAGAGCGTCAAGGCGCTCGGAGGAAGCATCGTCCACTCAGGGGAGCGCTGGGCGGTCTGCAAAGACTCCGAGGGAACCCCGTTCGGACTGGCTCAGGAGCCATTCGGAGCGTAGCGCGATCGGATCGTGCCGACGCCGCCATCGCGTGCCATCACAGCGCGTCGTAGGGCTACGCGACGTGAGTGTCCCGGCGCATCGCTGTCTGCCCGGCGAGAGACCAGAAGTTGGCAAACCAGCGCTCCAAAACACTACTTTGATGGCTATCATGCCAGTATGAGCCGTGTCCCGAGCCCTACCGAGTCGATGGCGCGCGCGTTCGTCGCGTTGCGAGGCGCCGATCCGGATGACCGCGACGCGTTGAGCGCCGCGGTGCAGGATGCCGTCACGGAGCTCCAGGCGGGCCTGGCGGACCGTTCGACGTACTCCAAGACGGAGGCCGCACACCTCTTGGATGTGAGCTCAACGACGCTTGAGAAGTGGATCAACCGTGGGCTGATCCCCGTCGTACAGGTGCCGCAATACAAGCGCGATCGCATTCCCGCACGTGCGCTTTTGGCGCTGGCCGGCGAGGTCAAGCAGTTGCGCCGGCAGGGTCGCCAGCGCGGACTGCTCATCGAGGCTCTCAGTCGCTTGGAGCAGGAGGACCCCACGGTGGCAGCGCGAGTTTGACGACCTCTACGGGGAGGGGCTTCGTGCGATGCAGCGCGGCGATCTCGTCAAGGTCGATCTCGACGGCTTCGGCCCGGACGATTGACGAACATCACAAGTCGCCCTCACTTCCATCCGCTCTGGATCGTAAGTTGAGTCTCGATGAGAGCACTTTCGCGTAACGCTCCGTGTCCCTGCGGCAGCGGGTTGAAGTACAAGCGCTGCTGCCTCGCGGCGGAGAGCCGTGAGCTTGAGACGGCGCGCTTCGAGGACGCCGTCGGTAGACGCATCTCAGCGTGGGCAGCGACGCAGTTCCCGAATGATCTGAAGGCGGCCCTGGGGCACTTCGGGGGTCCCGAGCCCGAGTTGGATGACCGCGACCTGACGATCTTCGCCACCTGGTTCTGCTCGGATCGCGAGCTTGCCTGCGGAGAGACCCCGGCGGCGCGCTACGCGGCTCGCAGCGACATCGATGCGCACGAGCGGGACGTGGCCGCGCGGATCGCCGCGGCGCGCTTGAGCTTGCAGCGCGTCCATGACGTGGAGGCGGGCCGCTGGATCGAGCTCGAGGATGTGCTGAGCGGAGCGGTTGTGCGCGTGCGCAGCGGCGATGTCTCGCGCGAGGCGACGCGTTGGGACATCCTGCTCTGCCGCGTGATGGATGACGACTGGATCCCTTCACTGTGGGGCCCCGCGCTGTTCTACAAGCCCGACGAGGAGCCCGAGCTGCTCGCCGAGCTCGACCGCCTCGCCCACGCACACCGGATACTCGCCGGCAATGATCGTGTGTTCCGCGCGGCCGCGCTCGAGCTGATGCGCTTCGTGCCCCCCGGCCGTCTTGTCGAGCCGAGCTTCTTCACCGCGGAGGGCGACCCGCTCGTCGACGGTCGAGCGAGCTGGCGGATCACCGACGCTATGGCCGCGCTCGAACTGCTGGACGACCCGCCGGAGCTGGCATGGGTGGGTGAGAGTGAAGACGGATCGGGGGAGGCGATTCAGTGGACCGTGCCCCGCGAGCAGTTGCGCATGTCAGACACGCCGCTGCCACCGGGGGCGCTGCGCTTTGAGAGCAGCCTCACCGAACTGCCTGGGCGGGTATGCCTGGCGACGTTCGAGCTGACCGACGAGCTGCGGTGCACGGCGGTCTCCCAGGCGAGGCTCGACGCGGCCATCGAGCTTGTCGAGCGGCGCCTCGGGACGCTCGCCGAGCTGCACGAGCGAAACGTCCTGCCGCTTGAACCGGACCTCTCCTCACGCAGGCGTGACCGTGCGCCCCGCCGGCGCGAACCACCGCCCGGGCTGACGGCGGCGGAAGCCTACGACCTCGAGCGCCAGCTCCTCAACGACCACTACCGCCGCTGGCTGGACGAGCCGCTCAAGTTGCTCGGAGGCCACACGCCGCGCGAGGCTGCGCGCAATGGGCAGCGCGGCGAGCTCGAGCTGTTGCTGCGCGGGATCGAGAACCGCGCCGAGTGCGCCCGTCGAGATGGCGCTCCCTGGCCCGACGTCAGCTGGCTGCGGGACGAGCTTGGACTGAACGCCAGCCAGCTCGCCGCGTAGCGGGCCACAGATACGGTAGTTCACGTCACGTCCGGTCCCTCCCAAGGACGCCGTCGAGCTGCGAGCGCCACTTGGTCGCCCAAACCCCACCCAATAGACTATGTCCATTCATGGGCGTCACGGGCCAGGTCCTCAAGCTCCACGAGCGGCTCTACCGGCTGACCGGCGGGCGCATCGGGCATCGCATGATCGGCGTCCCGACGCTGCTGCTCGACACCACCGGCGCCCGCTCGGGCAAGACCCGCACGAACGCCCTCGTCTACGCCCGTGACGGCGATGACTACCTGCTTGTCGCCTCCAACGGAGGCTCCGATCGTCCCCCGGCGTGGCTGCACAACCTCCGTGCACACCAGGACGTCGAGATTCAGATCGCTCGTAAACGCCGGACCGGCGCCGCCAGGATCGTCGGCTCGACCGACCCCGGCTACGACCGTCTGTGGAAAATCGTCAACGACAACAACCACGACCGCTACACCGCCTACCAGCAGCAGACGACTCGGGCGATCCCCATCGTCGTCGTCACGCCCAGCTGAGCAGAGGACGACGCTACGCGCGCAGATCCTCGAGGTACCCTGCGCCAGCCGGGCTGGCGCGCGTACGAGCCACGCCTCGGTGATCACCTCCTCGAGGTCCTGACTGAATGCGATCGACGGGATCGTGGCGACTAGTTCGCTGCACGTGGCAGCGCCACTCAGAGTTCGCGGGGTCTCACGGCGATCTTCAGCCGGGCGACTCCCCTGAGCATCCGCTCGTCAACCGTCACCAGCCGGCACTTCAACAACTGCGCGAGCGCAACGTAATGGGCGTCGTATGTCTTCGCCCACCCAAGTTCGTCAGCGACTTTCCACGCAGCCCGCACCAGGTCATCGGGCATGCGGATCTCCACCGGTGCCTTGAGGAGCCGTGCCAGCATCGTCTTTGCGCGGGACCCGGTGATCTCTTCTCGCCAGGCCATCTCGTGCAGCACCGAACTCGCCTCCGTGACCATGAGCAGCGGCGCGACGAGCTTGTGCCCGCGCAGGCTGGCAAAGCCCACCGGCGTGTGGCACGCGGCAACCGCGACGGACGCGTCGACAACCAGCAGCTTCGTCAATGGCCGCTGCGCGAGCGATGGAGCGCGGCGACCCAGTTGAGCGCCGGGGTGCCGTCATCTCCGACCCGCCACTCCTCCGGCAGCTCGGACATCGGATGCAGCTCATCCTCGATCACACGCAAGTCGCGGGCATCGATCGCGTGCCGGGCACCGACACGTCGCGCCGGCAGACGCCCCGAACGAATCCAGCGACGGACAGTCTCGGGGTTCCTACCCAGCCGATCGGCGGCCTCAGCGACGGTCAACACGCAGGAGATGGTACGCCCAACCCCGGACCCTATGCTCACACGCGTTTTCGCACCGGTGACGGTTGGAGAATCAGGTGATGCTCGCTGAGACAGAGTTCGATGAGGCCATCGCCGCTGAGGAGACGAGGCTCGCCGAGCTCAACCGGTTGACCGACACCGCGCGCACTCACCGCGCGGAACTGCGCATGGCGCGCGGGCAGGCCGCAGCACGCGATGCTGAGACCGAGCGGGCCACCGATGCAGGGCAACATGCTGGAACTGCCTGGAAACAGGGCAGTTTATTCATCACCGGTGAGGTCGTCAAGCTCGGTCGGCAGCGACGGCAAGCCCTGTTCGGCGCGCCGCTCGTTCGCAAGCTGAGCGCTGCACGCGAGCACGCGCGATCGCGGGAACGGTCGGGATCGCGCCAGCGTCCGCTCATGGTGCCGAAGAAGTGGGTCGGTCGGCTCCATCGGGAAGCCGTCGCGTAGACGCTGCTCCCGGTGGCGAACGAGCTCGCCGCGATTCCACAGCGTCATCTCGACTCGTGGACGCCCTTGGGAGTCTTGGCGTCGGGGAGCCCCATGCGATCCATCTTCTCACTTGGTCGGGACGGGAATTTTTGAGGATGGGGATGAGGCTAGTGTTGGGGGGAGGGGAGAGAAAGACAACGACACGGGACCGTCCAGTGAAAAGCGCGCTGGGCGGAACGAACGATAGGTTGAGGCCGTGCTCTGCACTGTGGTGTGGGAGACCTACACGAGCGACGAGCGGCGAGAGGTGTATGAGGCGCTCAAGGCGCTGCTGCCTCGCGACTGGCCGATTTGGTCGCGCACAGGTCTCTACGCCTACTGGGATCCGGATGGTCGGACCTTGCTCTATGTAGGGCTGACCCGGGACCTGCCGGCTCGATTCGCCCAGCACAACGGAGTCGTCTCACATCGAGGCGGCAACAAGCAGGCGAACATCAATGACTGGTTCTCAGCCCACCCAAGGCTCGGAGTGACAATCATGTTGCAGTCGGCCGCCGTCGAGGTGATGCGCATGATTTACGCCATTAATCCCCTGCACGGCATCAATCCGGACGCGATGATCAAGCTGGCCGAGGGTCAGCTGATCGAGCTTGCGCGTAAGGAGATCGGCGAATGGCCGCCTTGGAACCGCACCAGTGGAGCCGGTCGCGGCGCGCGACTGGCTCAACCTACCGAACGCTCCTTTATCCCGTTACTGGCCGCCGCCCGCGACAGCCTGTTCGTCGCCCGCCGCTCGCTGCGAGATCTCGTTGGTGATGAGGACGCGCAGCGCTATGAGATGACGCTTCACACGGCCCGCATGCGTGCAGTGATGGAAAGTCACGACATCGTCGGGTTTCCACCGCCCCGTTCGGAGGTGCCGCGTCGGATCAAACAGATACTTCTCGTGAACGCAGGGCACCTCATCGACGATCTGGCGCCCTCGGACACACACTTGATGGAGTGGCTACGGCGGCTGCAGGATGGTCGTGCCGATCTAGAGCGTCGGGCAGCGCTCGCAGATGTCGATGAACTAAAGCCTGTGTCGCCCGACGACCAGCTGATCAACCATCTGATCAAGGACATGCTCGCAGAAGGTGACACGTGTGATGAAGCTCACGTAGTCGATAAGCTCATGGACTGCGGTTACCTGATGCAGACGCCCCATCTATGACCGTTCATCTCTGCGCTTGAGACGACTGTGTTCAGTATCACTGAACCGTGACCACCGCAATCGACGTGGCCCGCCTACGACCCTTGACCCGTGACGCAGGACTCTCGCTCGGCGACCGAGCGTGCCTCGCGCTGGCGCGGCGGCTGGACGCTCCAGTGTTGACAGCCGACACCGCTTGGCAAGGAGTAGCTCATGGTGTCGAGCTGCACCCAATCTGCTGAGCGTTACACCGCCGCCAGTCTGCCGGCGCAACTCTGGCCGGAGCCAGTTATGACTGGGAGTCGCGACCCACGCGACCCCCAGTCGTTGCTTCTAGTGTCGTGTGACGGCTTGAGCCGAGTCCTCGCTAGGCGGTGCTCCATTTTTCTTTCGTGACCAATTCGATGTTAGCTTCACCTGCAAGTTCCGCCAGGTTGGTTTCAAGTTCGAGTTTCGCTGCTACAACTGTGTTGGAAGCCTGCTTCCGGTATTCCAGTTTTTCGTTCGTGAAAATGAGATGCCCTACAACTGCTTCTTTATTAAACCGATTTGTGGGTTCCGCCAACACCGTTCCTTGCAATCGGGCTAGTTTTTCCGCATTTTTGATCGGGCATTTTTCGCCTTCGAATTCAACTTCGGTAATAATCGTGCCTTTTTTTGGTTCGAAGAGTACGTCGTCTACTTTTTGGACTACGCCGCCTTTTACCAATTCCACGAGTTCTGACTTGAGTGGGTTGGTTTCAATTTTTTCCCCTGGGATTTTACAGTTTTTTGGTAGTTCGACTTTGACTCCTTCAAGTACGAAGGCCTCTTCATTGTCGCCCGGTTCGCCACCGATGAGTAAAGCGCCTGCTTTGACTTTTAGTTTTTCCCATTTAAGTTCGACCGCGATAGCTTTTACTTTTCCTTTCAGCACGAAGTTTTTGTTCGCGCCAGCGGTGAATTCCTTGGTTGCTTTTTCTTTTAGTTGCGCCCCTTGGACTTGCCAAAAGCACTTTTCGCCTCCTGTTTCTTCGCATCCAGGCGCTGCTGCTGCCGCCGCCGCCGCGACCGCGCTGACCGTGAACACGACCAGCATACTGAGCATGATCGGTCTGATTCTCGACATTGGTAACTCCTCCATTCGTCCCGGCAATCGGAACACACGTAGTTTAAGGCGTCGGACATCTCCCCGGTCCTGTGAGACTCTGGCGCGAAGCCCGACACGCGATTGGCCAACTCTTCCGCCGCGCCTGAAGCCATTCTTCAGGTCAACACAAGCGGACGCTCTACAACATGCCCAAGCGTGAAGGCGACGTCAAGGACTGCCACTGACGCCGTTACCGGCATGGCGCCCAGTCGATTTGGAGTCGCTGTAAAGTCCCTGCACCTGCTGCTGTTCATCCAAATGTAGAGAATCGTGGTGGAGTGAGAAACGTGGCACGATTCCTCGGCCAGCGGGCGCAGGATCATGCTTGATTGGGGTCCAGCTCGCGGTGAGTGACCGCGCCCGCCGGCCCATTCGGGGCCAGCCCGTTGGCCTGCTCGCCGTCGGCGTCGGCCCGCGCAGAGCTCGGCGCGGTGTAGTGATACTGCCCGCCGCGCATCAGCGATGCGCCCGCGGCGATCAGGCAAGCAAGGATCGCGAACGCGAACGCCTCGTGCAGCCCGGAGCGAAACGGCGGGGAGATCAGGTGCGGGAAGAAGGAGTGGCCGACGAGCGTCGCGTGGTTGGCGGCCGACAGCGTGGCGAGCACGTGCGGCCCGACCAGGTGTTCGACCGGGTTGTAGCCGAGGAACGCGGCGAACAGGATCGACACGGGCGGCAGGTGCGCGACGCCGGCGGCGGTGGCCGCGACGACGCCGTGGGCCTTCAGCCCGGCGGTCATCGCGGCGGGGAGGCTGGAGGACAGGCCGAAGATCATCAGCGTGAAGAAGATCCCGATCGAGAGCACCTGGGCGGAGTTCTGGAATGTTTGATTCATGCCCCCGCCGGCTCCCCGGTCGCCCGCCGGGAGGCTGTTCATCACGGCGGCGCGGTTGGGCGAGGCGAACATGCCCATCGAGACGCCGTTGAGAAACAGGATGGCGGCGAACAGCGGATACGGGAAGTCGATCGGCAAGAGCGCGAGCAGGAAGAAGCTGAGCGCCGCGCCGAGCATCCCGCCGGTCGCAAACCAGCGCGCGCCGAAGCGGTCGGACAGGTAGCCGGAGGTCGGCCCGGCGATCAGCATGCCGACGATCAGGGGCAACATGTAGATCCCCGCCCACAGCGGCGTTTCGGTGAAGTCGTAGCCGTGCTGAGGCAACCAGATGCCCTGCAGCCAGATGATCAGCATGAACATCAACCCCCCGCGGGCGACCGCCGAGAGGAACGTGGAGAGGGTGCCGAACGTGAACGCGCGGATCCGAAACAGCGGCAGCCGAAACATCGGGTCGGCCACCCGCCGCTCGATCAGCGCGAACGCCACCAGCGAGGCCACGCCGGCGCCCAGCAGAGCAATCACCTTGGGGCTCGTCCAGCCGGTGGCGTGACCGCCGTAGGGACGGATGCCATAGGTGACCGAGACCATGATCAGGACGAGGCCCAGCGCGAAGGTGAGGTTGCCCCACCAGTCGACCCGCGCACGTTTGGGCGTGCTGCGCTCCTCGAGCTTGAGATACGCCCACACGGTCCCGAACACGCCGATCGGCACCGAGATCAGGAAGACCGCCCGCCAGTCGATCGGCGCCAGCAGCCCGCCGAGCACGAGTCCGATGAAGACGCCGCTGACGCCGACGATGTTGTTGATGCCGAGCGCCATACCGCGCTGGTTGGCCGGGAACGCGTCGGTCAGGATCGCCGCGGAATTGGCCAGCAGGAAGGCCGCCCCAACCCCCTGCACGATGCGGAAGACGATCAGGTACAGCGCTCCATCGCGCCCGGTCATCCAGTCGATCGTCAAGAACAGCGAGGCGATCGTATAGACGAGGAAGCCGAGGTTGTACATACGCACGCGGCCGTACATATCGCCGAGCCGCCCGAGGCTGACGATCAGAACGCTCGTGACGACAAGGAAGCCGAGGATCATCCACAGCAGGTAGAAGCTGTTCGCCGGCACCAGCGGATCGAGGTGGATACCCCTGAAGATCGAGGGCATCGCGATCAGCACGATCGACCCGTCGAGCACCGCGAGCAGCACGCCGAGGGTCACGTTGGAGAGCGCTATCCACTTGTAGCGGTCTGGGGCGGATGGGCCACCGTTCGTCGTCGCCGGCGGCGTCCGGCTTGTAACGACGCTTATCCTTCCGATTCCCGCGTCCGTCAGACCCTCAGGCATTGAGAGCTACTCTGCATCGGGCCAGGCGGCGGCGCCCATGACGCCATCACCATCGGCGGGCTTGGGTCCGCCCACGGCGATGATGTCCAATCCCTCGGGACCTGCCTCGAAGGCACGCACGACCTCAGGTGCTACGCGCACGACATCCCACTGGCGCAGCTCGTGAACCTCGTCGTCGAGCAGCACCCGTCCAGACCCGGCGACGACGACATAGGCCTCCTCCTGCTCACGGTGACTGTGCGCCATCGGACTGCGCAGGTTCGCCGCATAACGGAAGTGGCTGACCCCAAGGTCACGCGAGTCCAGGTGCTTGCGGGCGAACCGGCCCTCGATCCCAGGAGCCCGCTCCCCCACGGAGTCCTCCACTTCCAGCAGGTTCACGGTGGCGAAGCGAGACATGGGATCTCCTTTGGCAGAACGGACAATGAACTTCCATCTCCACCTTAGCTCCGAGCTCCAGAATCGCCTCTACGCGCAGCTAACCGGATTCTGTGTCGGACGAAGCCGGCGGGGCAGCTGCGGCAGCGGCAGCCAGGTGCGCGCCGACCGCCCCAAGGGTGCCGGCGGTGAGCGCGAGGAGAGTCCAACCGGAGCCCGAGCGTTCGCGACCGAGTGCAGCGTCCAGCGACAGGCCACCCGGTCCTACCTCCACGAGCGCGAGCGCAGCGGCGATCAGAACCACGTTGTACTCGTAGCCCCCGTTGCTCAGCCAGGGACCGTTCTTGGCATGCACAGTCTTGATCGCCGTCATCATCGTCGCGGTCAGGACCGAGGCGGCGAGCGGCGTGGCAAGCCCGGTTGCGAGCAGCGCTCCTCCACCAGCCTCGGCCGCGCCGGCCGCGATCGCATTGCGCCGTCCGGGATGTAGGCCGAGCTGCTCGAACCCCTGCGCGGTCGCATCCAGGCCGTTACCACCGAACCAGCCGAACAGCTTTTGCGTTCCATGTCCGACGAAGAACCCACCAACAGTCAAACGCAACAACAATCGTCCAATCTTCATCTCGGGCCCCTTCTCGTCTGCTTGATTATACGCTAGCCCTCCTAGTAGCCAGCCGTGGCTTCAGTCATCGCCTCGGCGATCGCCAGCTCATCGTCGTCCCCGTCCCCCGCGGCACGCTCGCGCAGGCCGGCGATCACGCCCGCACGATCCGCCGCGTCCCGGTTCTGGCTGAGCTTGCGCTTGCCCTGGATCGCGTCGATCTCGAGGCTGAACGCGACGATGTGCGGCAGTAGGCCGTCGACGTGATCTTGCGCAGCGGACTGCAACGACCAGGGGGCCGAGAACCGTTGCTCATGGACGTTAACCAGCTCGGCGAGATAGGGGAGCACCACCTCGCGGTCTGTCAACAGGCGCGGGCGACCGTAGGCATGAACCGCGACATAGTTGTATGTGGGCAGACCGCTACTGGAGTACCACCGCGGTGAGACGTACGCCCGCGGGCCGCTGAATATCGCCAGCGCCTCACCGCCGGAGTCGAGGTGACGGGCCAGCGGGTCCACGCGCGCGACGTGCGCGCGCAGCGTCCCGTAGCGCCCCTCGTCACGGTGCAGCACGAACGGCACGTGAGCGGCGAGCGGACCGTCCGCGCACAGCACCAGCAGACCGAAACGCGCGGCCTCGATCGCGTCGTGCAGGAGGGGCAGCTCGCGCTCGGCGTAGTGGGGGTTGACGTACATCGGTCCGCTCCACCATATCTCCGTCTCTGCTGTTCCGGGCGGCATGCGCCGCCAAAAGCGGCGTGCCTGCGCACATGCGACTTATCAAAGCTGATGTTGTCCCGGTGGGCACATGTGCCGCCAAAACGGGGCCCCCGCACATGCGACTTGTCAAAGCTGATGTTGTGCCGGGCGGCGCACGCGCCGCCCGGCGGGGTGGTGCATGCACCACCCCGTGACGGGCCGCATGCGGCCCGTCATACCGTTGGCGCATGCGCCAACGGCGGAACCGCACATGTGCGGTTCCGGGCAGGGTCGCATGCGACCCTGCCGCCTGTGCCGCATGCGGCACAGGCGAGCCTCCCTATCAGCTTTTTTCAAGCATGTGGTGTGGCTCAGCGAGCGGGAGGCGTGACGACGCTCTGGCGACGCACACCCGGCGTGTCCGCGTGGACTTTGAACCGGGTGGTCTGTCTGCTCTTGCGCTGACTGCGCTCCTGCTGGGCGATCCAGAGTCGGATGGTGCGCTCGACGTTGCGGTCGTGTCCATAGGTCATGGCCGTAATGCTCGCGCGCGCCGGTCGCGCACACACTGGACAGCGGTCCCAAATCGGCTGACTCGTTCTCGACAGTCGGTCGGAGCTGTAGGGCCACCCAGAATTAGGGTTCGCGCCAGAATAGATGGTGGGTTGAGGGGGTCGGGCCGTGGATGGCAGACGCCGCACGCGAGCGCAGGCGTGCTGGTGGCACGTCGAGCATCGTGGGTGGTGGCTGACGCCGCGGAACGGCGGCCTCAATCCCGGCAGATATTCTGGCGCGGGCCCTCAGGGAGTATGGTCTGACGATGGCAGCAGTCAAGGATGCGACGGCGGCGGCAACGCACCTGAGCGTCGCCGAGCGTGTCGCCCGCGGCAAGGCGGCGCGGGCCGAGGTGCCGCGTTCCAGCCACGCCTCCTTTGAGCCGGCGGCTCACCGCCCCGATCCGATCGAGCTGCTCGAGCGCCAGGCGCAGACGCGCGTGCCCGAACTCGTGCCGATCCGCTACGGGCGCATGCTGGTCTCGCCGTTCGCGTTCTACCGCGGCGCGGCGCTGATCATGGCAAGCGACCTGGCGGCGACGCCGCGCTCGGGGCTCACGGTGCAGTGCTGCGGGGACGCGCACCTGTCGAACTTCGGCGTGTTCGCCTCGCCCGAGCGGCGGTTGATGTTCGACGTCAACGACTTCGACGAGACGCTGCCGGGGCCGTGGGAGTGGGACGTCAAGCGCCTGGCCGCGAGCATGCTGATCGCCGCGCGCGACAACGGCTACCCCGCCAAGGACCAGGATCAGGTCGTGCTGGATACCGTCGAGTCCTACCGCACCGCGATGGCGGGCTTCGCGGCGATGAACAACCTCGACGTCTGGTACGCCCACCTGGACATCGAGAGCACGCTCAAGGAACTGGGGCCACAACTCAAGTCCACACAGGTCAAGCGAACCGAGAAGGCGCTCGCCAAGGCGCGCACCAAGGACAGCATGTCGGCGTTCTCGAAACTGACGCAGATGGTGGACGGCGAGCCCCGCATCGTCGCCGAACCGCCGCTGATCGTGCCGATCCATGACCTTGCCAAGGGCGCCGAACGCAAGGAAATGCTCGAGAGCCTGCAGGAGCTGGTGCGCTCCTATCGACAGACGCTGGAGCACGACCGGCGCGTGCTGCTGGAGGAGTTCCACCTGACCGATATGGCGCGCAAGGTCGTCGGCGTGGGCAGCGTCGGCACGCGCGCCTGGATCGCACTGATGCTGGGCCGGGACGATCAGGATCCGCTGTTCCTGCAGCTGAAGGAGGCCGAGGCCTCGGTGTTCGAGGAGTTCCTCGGCCCCAGCGAGTTCGACAACCACGGCGAGCGCGTCGTCACCGGGCAGCGGCTGATGCAGGCATCGAGCGACATCTTTCTCGGCTGGCTGCACGTCGAGGAGGGAATTGACGGCGGGGACCGCGACTTCTACGGTCGTCAGCTGAAGGACTGGAAGGGCTCGGCGGAAATCGAGCGGATGCCCCCCTCCGGCCTGGCCCAGTACGGCCGGTTGTGCGGCTGGACCCTCGCCCGCGCCCACGCCCGCAGCGGCGACCGCATCGCGATCGCGGCCTATCTCGGCCGGGGCAGGGTCTTCGACCGCGCGATCGTCGAGTTCTCCCACGCTTATGCCGAGCAGAACAAGCGTGACTACAAGGCGCTGGCCGCGGCGGTCAAGTCCGGTCGGATTGTGGCGGAGACGGGTCTGTGAGCGTTGACGGGCTTGTGAACGTCGTCTCCTGACCGGGCTCCAGGATTCTGACCTCGACGTCAGGGGCCAGGCGCGCGACGTGACGCGCGAACAATCGCGGCGGATCGCCGAGTCGTTCTCTGTGACGACGCGCGATTCCAATCGACAGCAGCGTGCCCCAGTGAATCGGGATCGCGACGCGGGGCGCCAGCAGCCGCACCGCGCGGGCGGCGTCGAGCGGGTCCATGTGACCTGGGCCGAGCTTCGGTCCCCAGCCCGCGACGGGTAGCAGCGCGACGTCGAGCCGCGGCGACAGGGCGGGCGGTCGGTCGCAGTCGAGCCGCGACGACAGGTCAGACATGTCGTCGCGGTCAAGCCCTGACATCAGACCGGACATCCCCTCGAACAGCTCGGTGTCACCGGCGAAGTACACCGTGCGCCGCCCGTTTACGACGTAGCCCAGTGTCTCGGCGCGCAGACCGCCTGGCCCCGGCCGGCGGCGGCCGTCGTGACGAGCCTCAACCGCGGTCACAGTGATCGCGCCGACACTCGCCGTCTCGCCCATGCTCAGCTCACTCACATGCGTGAACCCATTCCGCCGCAGCAACTCCCCTGCCCCGACCGGTAGGAGTAGAGCTGCATCGAGACCCAGCAGCCGCAGCGACGCCAGATCGAGGTGGTCGTAATGCAGGTGCGAGATCAGCACGGCATCCGTGTCGGCGAACACGTCCGGATCGACCAACGGCACCTGGCGGCGCAGGTGCGCGACACGACCACGCAGCAATGGATCGGTGAGCAGACGAACGCCGTCCACTTCGATCAGGACGGTGGCGTGGCCGAGGAAAACGATACGGTCCGCGGACGTGTCAGCGCGAGGAGCCAAAACCGCGCCATCGGCCATGGAGGAGAAGGTAGCAACGCGCCGCTTGTCGCACTCGATGACCGCAACATCCACGATCGACGGCCGCGGCCCCCAGACAATCGCCGACCGCTGCCGCCGAGCAGCGATCGGATGCCTGCGGCAGGCGACAAACACGAGCCTCACCAGCGCATGAGCAGTTGGCGGCGGTACTTGGGGTTGGCCCTGCGTGTGGTGATCCTGCTGGTGATCGAGGGCCTCGTGATCCTCGCGCTGGCAGCGATCCTGCCCGGCGTCACGACACCCTCCTTCCGCGCCGCGGTGCTCGTGGCCGCCACGATGGCGCTGATCAACGCGGTTCTGTGGCCGATCGTCATCCGTATCGCGCTTCCGCTGACGGTTTTCACGTTCGGGCTGGGTTCGCTCGTCTTCAGCGCCGGCACGGTCGCGCTGGGGTTCTATGTGGTCGACGGCACTTCGATCCCGATCGGCGGCGACCTGGCGATCGCGTTCGGCATGGCATTGGTTTCGATGCTGATCGCGCCACTGCTGGACGTGGACGGGGACGCCCAGCATCTGCGCGTGGTCCGGCGGCGCGTGCGGCGTGGGCGCAGGGCCAACCGCACCGATGTCCCGGGCGTGATCCTGTTCGAGATCGACGGGCTGGGCGAGACGGTCCTGCGGGAGGCGGTGCGCGACGGGCACGTGCCCACGATCGCGCGCTGGCTGTCGGAGGGCACGCATCGTGTGCTCGGTTGGGAGTGCGATCTCTCCTCGCAGACCGGCGCCAGCCAGGCGGGGCTGCTGCTGGGCAGCAACTGGGACATGCCCGCGTTTCGCTGGTATGAGAAGGAGTCCGGGCGCACGATCGTCTCCAACCATCCCGCCGACGCGGCCGAGATCGAGCAGCGTCGCTCGACCGGCGCGGGCCTGCTCGCCGGCGGGGGCACGAGCCGGGGCAACATGTTCTCGGGCGACGCGCCGCGCTGTACGGCCACGATGAGCGTGATCCGCGACCGCGCGCGTTCGAAGTCCGGGGACTTCTTCGCCTACTTCGCCGATCCCTACGGGTTTCTACGCACGATCGTGCTGTCGCTCGCCGACATCACCTACGAGCGGCTGGCGGCCCGCCGCCAGCGTCGCGGCGGGGCTGAGCACGTCGAGCGAGGAGGCCTGTATCCGCTCGTCCGCGCCGCGATCGCCGTGGTCATGCGCGACCTCAACGTCGCGCTGCTGATGGCCGACATCGTCGAGGGCGTGCCCGTCAGCTACGCCACGTTCGTGGGCTATGACGAGGTCGCCCACCACTCGGGGATCCGCGAGCCCGATGCGCTCGCCGTGCTGAAGCGTCACGATCGTCAGCTGCAGCGGCTGGAGCGCGCGGTGTCCCAAGCGCCGCGTCCGTATCACCTGGTCGTGCTCTCCGATCACGGTCAGACGCAGGGCGCGCCGTTTCGTCAACGCTACGGCGAGACGCTCGAGCAGGTTGTCAGCGGCGCGCTCGCACAGGGCGAGGTGCATGCTCCGGCGGCTGTCGACGAGGCCTGGGGTGACGTCGGCGCCGTGCTGGCCGACGCGCGTCAGGATCCCAGCGTCGGGGGACGCATGCTGGCGCGTGCCACGCGCGGCAGATCAGTCGAGGGGACCGTCGCGCTGGGGCCGAACCGGGCGGCGCTGGAAGAACGCAGTGCACTGGAGCCCAATCGGGCGGACCTTGCCGAGCACAGCGCACCGGGACCCAACCGGGCGCAGGAATCGCGTAGCGAGCAGGGACCGAACCGAGCAGATCCCAAAGAGGGCAGTGCGCCTGCGCCCGGGTCAGAGGAGGCGGTGGTTATGGTCTCCGGACCCCTAGGCTTGGTCTACCTGCCGCACAGCCCCGAGCGGCTCACGCTCGAGCAGATCGACGAGACCCATCCCGAGTTGGTGAACACCCTGGCCGCTCATCCCGGGATCGGGTTCGTGATGGTGCGCTCGCGAGAGCACGGGACACTGGCGGTCGGCGCCGCGGGGCACCGGCGCCTGGCGGACGACACCATCGAGGGTGAGGACCCGCTCGCCCACTTTGACCCGACTGTGGCCGACCATCTCCGTCGTCACGACAGCTTCCCCCACTGTCCGGACCTCCTCGTCAACAGCATGTATGACCCGATCACCGACGAAGTGGCTCCGTTTGAGGAGTTCATGGGCTCGCACGGCGGCCTCGGCGGGCCGCAGATGAAGCCCTTTGCCGTCGTGCCGACCGGCTGGAGCGAGCCGGCCGGGGCGATCGTGGGAGTGGAGGGGATGCACGCCGCGCTGCGCGACTGGCTCGCGGAGTCACAGCGACTCCCCACCCCACCGTCACACGGAACTACGCCTCCGGCAGCCCGGTCCTGAGGCGCTCGGCGATGTCCTGCACCTCGCTGGGGGTGTGTGGCCCGTCCCGCCGGGCCAGCCGCGCGACGCCGCGCAGGCCGGCGATGCGCACACCATCGAGCTTTGGCTTTGAGAACAGCGGCAGCCCGTCGCTCTCGACGAAGCACATCGCGCCGATCACAGTCACGCCGCCGCCCAGCAACTCGCTCACCGCCGCGACCTGCCGGCAGACTCCCTCGACCAGCTTGGTCTGGTCGCGCCCGCCGATCGTCAATCGCTCACACGACTCGGAGAACAGCCCGCCCTCGCGGCGCACCCTCACTTTGCCGCGGATCTTCTTGGTGTCGATCACCGTCACACCGCCCGGCCCGACCGCCAGGTGATCGATGTTCGCCCGCGATCCCGGCATGCGCCGATCGTGGACCAGCACGACCCCTCGCCCTCGCAGCAGCGCGTTCAGTCGCTTCCCCGTGTGTTCCTCACCCTCAGCGCCCTTGCGCCAGTTCTCCTCGTGCACCGGCGCGCTCGTCATCGCCAGCAGCAGCCTGCCCACACGCGGATGCCTGGCGAGCACGCGTGCCCGCCTGGCTTGCAGTCTGCGCTCGTACTCTCGTCGCGCGCTCGCACCGGCCCTGTCCGTCCTGTCCACCCCAGACCCAGAATCGTTCATGCCCTATGAATCTATCGTGTGCGCAACAATTACGCACGTTCGCGACAGTGGAACCAGGAGCATCCTGCTCGCGGAGGCTGTCAACGGAGAGAATCACCTCTCAGCGGACCCTTACGCCACGGCGCGCAGGGCCCTGTACGGCTCGCCCGCGAGCTCACGCACGAGCGCGTCGACGACGCCCTCCTCGTCCTGCTCACGGCCGTCGGTGACGGCGGCGATCACCGCCCGCTTGCGCTCCAGCAGCGTCGCGATCGTCTCGTCGATCGTGCCGGCCGCCAGCAGGTAACTCGCGTTGACCGCGTCCTGCTGGCCGATGCGATGACAGCGATCCTCGGCCTGGTCGTGCTTGGCCGGTGTCCAGTCGAGCTCGAGAAACACGACGTTCGAGGACCGCGTCAGCGTCAGGCCCTGACCGGCGACCTCCATCGAGCACACGATCAGCTGATTGTCGGAGCCCTCGTCGGGCGCCTGGAACTCGCGCAGCGACGCGTCCCTGGCCGCGTGGCCGTCCTCGCCGAGGATGTGCAGGGCCGCCGGAAACCGCTCGAGCACCGCGCGCTGGATCTCGCGATGGCGGGCGAACACGACCAGCCGCTCACCCGAGGAGCAGAAGTCGTGAATCCAGGCCAGCGCCGCGTGGAGCTTGCCACGCGCCGCGAGCAGCTTGAGCGCGTTCAGCCGTACCAACCGCTCCGCACGCAGCGCAGCCGCGACCTTCGCGTCGAGCCGGCGCAGATCCAGCGGCTGGCTGCGCAGCCATGCGATCACGTCGCGCTCGGCGAACCGGTACTCGGGCTCGTTGTCGAGCTCGACCGGAACCACGCCGCGCGTCTTCGGCGGCAGCTGCGGCAGGACCTCGGTCTTCAGGCGGCGCACGTAACAGCGCGCGCGCAGATGCCAGTGCAGGCGCCGGTGAGCGTCGGGCCCGCGAAAGCGCCTGCCGAACTGGGCGCCCGAGCCGAAGTCCTCGAGCCGGCCGAGGATCCGCAGCTGGGAGATCAGCTCCTGAGGGCGGTTCATCACGGGCGTGCCCGTCAACGCGAGCACGAGCCCCTCGCGCGGCACCGCGGCCGCCAGCTGCCGGGCGGCCTGGGTGCGCTTGGCCGACGCGTTCTTGCAGTAGTGAGACTCGTCGAGCACGACCGCGCGCGGCCCGAGCTCTCGCAGCTCATCCAGCCGGGCGGCCACGATGTCGTAGTTGACAACCGTGATGTCGGCCCCCGCACCCGGAATCGTCAGCCCCGGAATCGCAGCCCCCGAACCCAAGGCCCCGGGAATCGCCGCCCTCGAACCCGCGACGCCTGCAACTGTTACCCCCGCACCCCCGGCCCCCGGCCCGGACCCGCCCCCGGTCCCCACCAGCGCCCGCGCGCTGCGCCCCGGCAGCCAGCGCTCGATCTCGCGCAGCCAGTTGAGCTTGAGGCTCGCCGGGCACACGACGACCGCGGGGAACGCGCCGTCGGCCTGCAACGTGGCGAGCGCCTCGATCGTCTTGCCGAGCCCCTGCTCGTCGGCGAGAAACGCGCGCCGCTGGGAGAGCAGGTAGTTCACCCCGGCGCGCTGAAACGGCTTGAGCTCGCCGCCCAGGCCGGTCACGTCAAGCTCCGCGTCGGTCGCGCCCGACAGCGCAACCAGCCCCTCGGAGCGGGAGTGCTGCTCACGCACCTCCTGCAGCAGCACCAGCGCCTCGGGGTTGACCCACGTGTCGTGCTTGACCAGGAACCGGTCGAGCTCCGGCACGCAGAACGGGTCGGCGCGGATGGCCGCCAGCCGCGCGTGCTCTGCACCCGCGCCACCGCGGGCGGGTGGGCGGCCGAACACCGCTGCGCCCGCCATCGCCGCGAACGCCTCGCATTGCGCGGCGTCGTGGCCGGGCGCGAGCACGAACGTCGGGTCCTCGTGCACGCTCGATATCTCCAGCACCGCTCCGGGCGCCGGCCTGCCCTCTCCCAGCGCCGCCACGCAGCGCCTCGCGGCCTTGCTGATCCAGCCGTGGATCTGTCCCTCCATCAGCTGCCACGACTCCAGCGTGAGCGGGACGCTCGCCCCACCAGGTGCGCTCGCCGCGCGCTCGCGCAGAGCTTGGGGCAGGCGCTCGATCTCCCCGAGCAGCAGGAACACGGGCTCGTCGTGCTCACCCCCCACCTCGATCGTGCCGTGCCAGCTCCTGGCACGCTCCCGTCTGGTGTTGGTCTCGTCATCGAGCCGCCCCATGCCGGGCGCCTGCTGTTCGATGCGAGCGCGCTGGGCGATCTCGGTGAGCGCGTGCGTCGCGTCTTCGGTCAACCGCAGCCACTCCGACTCCTCCGCGCACAGCTCGCCCACGATCCGCTCCGAGCGCTCGTCGAGCGGGATCATCGCTCGTCCGATCTCCGGCACCTCGCGCGCGTCGGGGTGTTCGCTCAGCGTCTCCACGAGCGGCCCATCGCCGTCGCTCGGAAAGCTCAGCCACCAGTTCTCGTCCGGGCGCGCCATGTCGATAACGCACTCTCGCTCACGGCGCCTGGAGCGGCGGCGCGCCATCGCGCGAGCCAGCGCGTCGCTGACCTGCGGCCTGCCCGGCAGCCCCGCGAACAATCGTGCCAGCGCCTCGGCGCGTTCGGGGTCCAGCGGGACGCGCCACGCCTTCTCACCGGGGTCCCAGCGCCGCCCGGGGATCGCACGCAGGAGCAGGCGCAGGCGCTCGTCGTAGGGAAACCGCAGCACGGCCTCGCCGCCGTCGAGTGTCGCATCGAATGAGTAGGGCACTGAGCCAGCACGATAGGCGTCGAGGTGGATACCGCGCAGAGCGATTTCATCCCGGCCGTGTCCGCCGGGATGAAAACGCTCTGCTTTAGCTGGACGAGGTTGAGACCCAACTGCGAGTGGTCGTTACGTGGCACGGCCGGCCATCCGCATGGGCTCGGAGCCTCCCCCAAACCCCGATGGATCCGCATGTCCGTCGGGACCATCCAGCAAACTCGTGCCCGCCCGCCGCCGGCCATAGCCACATTTGCACGATGCCCGTTCAATCCCGTCCCTCATCTTCCAAACCGCCCAGCCCGGGGAGTCCGGCGCAACCCTCCTTGGCGGGAGCCTCCTCCCCGGCGAGACCCTCCTCCGCGCGACACTCCTCCCCTCCCCGCCTCGTGATCACCAGACGTGGGCGACGCGTCGGGCTGGAGACAATCGCGATGCTGGTCGCGATCGCGCTCCTCGCCCTGCTGCCCGCCGCCGTGCAGAGCGACGAGGAACCATGGTCACAGCCGGCCGTACTGAGCACGTGCTCAGCGTCCGGCGCGCCCGCGGTCCTGTTCCCGAGCGACACCCCCCGGCACGGCACGGGCTCCGGGGCGATCGTGTGGGGCTCAACTGCGCGCTGTCCCGGTGGAGCCGGTCCACGCCTCTCAGCGATCGCATCCGCTGCGGACGCACCGAGTCAAGCCGTCGTCCCGCGCACCGCCGCCGGACAAGCGCTCGCGCTGACCGGACCGATCGCCGCGGCCACAGCGCCCCACGGACAGATCCTGCTCACCGGAGCAGTCGCCGCCAGAACGGGCGGGGCGGGGGGAGGGATAACCGGTAAGGGAACTGACAAGGCTGCTGCCACAAGCACGGATGAACCCGTGGGTGGCCTGCAGCTGAGCGAAGGACTCGCCGGCGGGCCGTTCACCGAGCCGTGGAGGACGGGCGGCGTGGCCACCCCGCTGGCGCTCAGCACCGCCTATCTCGGCGACGTCGCCCTCGTCTCGCCCGGAGGCTCTCACGACGGCACGAGCGCCATCCAGTTGCGCGTCCACCGCTACTACGCGAGCTCGTTCCTCGCGCCCGTCCGCGTGAGCCCGGCGACGGTCCCGAACAGCTCAATCGAAGGACTGGCGCTGGCGCTGGACTACCGCACCGACGCGCTCGCGGTGTGGCAGCGAGGCGAAGCGATCTACGCCCGCGACCTGCCCGGCTCAAGCCGCTCCGCACGCCCGGTCATGCACGTCGCCTCCGCCGCGCCCCACGCCCTGATCGCCGTCCTGCGCAGCGACGATAACCGCGCGATCCTCGCCTGGGCCGAAACCCGCACCGGGGTCACAAGCGTCTACGCCGAGCTGTCCGCGCCCAACGTCCACTTCGGCACCCCGCGTCTGCTCGAACGCTTCACCGACCCCGGCGGTCTGGCGCCCCCGGACGGCTCGCTGCGCCTGATCAGGCTGCTGTCCGAGTCGGTGATGCTCGCCTGGAGCGGTGCCCAAGCCGGACATTGGGTCGTGCGCACCGCCGCCGTGGACCTGCGCGGGGTGGGCGCGATCGCGACAATCTCCACCCCTGGACACGACGCGCTGCTCGCCGACGTCGCCCCGGGACCTGACGGGGAGGCATACGCGCTGTGGAGTGAACCGCAGCCGACTTCCTCGGGTCTGGACCTGAACGACCAGGCGCTGTACGCCGCGCGCGGGATCGACGCCTATCCGGACCACACGAGCTTCGGTGCGCCCGAGCTCATCTCCGCGCCGGGGGCATCCGGCACGCCGGGCGAAGCCGCTGTCGCGGTCGATCCCGACTCCGACCGCGCGATCGCGGCCTGGCGGACCTCAGCCGGCGCGATCGACTATTCGCTGCGCGCCCTCGGCGGCGCCTGACTCCCCCCTCCGCCCCGGGACGTCTGAGGCCGGAACGTCTGAGCAACAGTGTGGCCACCCCACGCGCGCGTGGGCCCGCGCGCGTGGGCCGTCCCCCGTCAGTTCCCCGTCGCCACCCGTCTGACTCCCGTCGGTTCCGTTCCTCCCCGCTCCCCGTCGCCGTCCCGCCTGAACCTCAGAGCACCTGCTGGCAGATCAGGAACACGTTCATCGCGGTGATCAGCACCGCCAGCCCCCATGCCGCCAGTGTGGTCATGCGGCGGTTGACGTGCACTCCCATGACTTCCCTGTTGCCGGTCAGCAGGACCAGCGGGATCAGCGCGAACGGGATCCCGAACGACAGCACCACCTGGCTCAGCACGAGCACGCTCGTGGGGCTCAGTCCCAGCGCGAGGATTACGATCGCCGGCGCCATCGTCACCAGGCGGCGGGCCACCAGGGGCACGTTAATGCCGACGAACCCCTTCATCACGACCTGACCGGCGTAGGTGCCCACGCTCGAGGACGACACGCCCGAGGCCATCAGCGCGACCGCGAACGCCAGCGCCGCGCCACCGCCGACCATCTGCGCAAACCCAGCGTGAGCCTGCGCGATCGTGCTCACCCCCGAGTGCCCCGTCCCGTGGAACAGCTTCGCCGCGACCGCCAGCATCGCCATGTTCACCAGTCCCGCCAGCCCCAGCGCGATGATCACGTCGGTGCGCTCGAACCGCAGCACCCGCGAGCGCTCGCGAGCGTTGCGCACCGGCGTGCGCCCGTTCGTCAGCGCCGAGTGCAGATAGATCACGTGCGGCATCACGGTGGCCCCGATGATCCCCACGGCGAGGTACAGGCTGCCGCTGCCCGCCAGGTGAGGGACCAGCCCACCGAGCGACTCTCGCGCCGAGGGCCCGATCTTCAGCGCCTCGTACAGAAAGCCAAGAAAGATCACTCCCAGCAGTGCCGAGATCGCCAGCTCGAAGCGCCTGTATCCGCGCGTCTGCAACTCGAGGATTCCGAATGCGATGAACCCGGTCATCACCCCCGCCACCAGCAGCGGCACGCCGAACAGCAGGTTTAATCCGAGCGCCGCTCCCACGAACTCCGCGATGTCGGTCGCCATCGCCATCACCTCGGCCTGCACCCACATCCCCCACGACAGCGAGCGCGGATAGCGCTTGCGGAACAGCTCCGGCAGGTTGTGGTCGGTCGCGATCCCGAGCTTGGCGGACAGGTACTGGATCAGCATCGCCATCGCGTTGGCGACGAGCACCACCCATAGCAGCAGGTACCCGAACTGCGCGCCACCCTGCACGTTGGTGGCGAAGTTGCCCGGATCCACGTACGCGATCGCCGCCACGAACGCCGGCCCCAACATCGCCAGCGACGCCTTCACCCGCCCTTTCTCGAGCAGTAACTCCAGATGGCTGGGTCCGAGCGCGACCTCGCCCGGTACCCCCGCGACAGAGGCGCCTTCGAGCGCCGGCTCGGTACCCAGCGGCGGTGGCGGAGGCGGAGGACTCATACGAGCGCCTCACCGCCAGTTGTTCGACTCAGAGGAGCTCGAGATCCGTTTCCGCCGGCTGGACTCGCCCCCCCCTTCGCGCTGCGCCCCCTGGCGCCCCAAATCTTTACGCCCCACGCTCCCCGCGCTCTCGTCGTCGGGTGCCACGCGCATCGCCCGCGCGAGCTGACCCCCGATCGCCTGCTCGCGCTCGCCGTCGGCAAAGCTCACCAGCAGCGGGCCGCCGAACGGCTGGCGCTCGGTCACGCGCACGTGGGCCCCCGGTGAGATGCCGTGCTCGGAGAGGTAGCGGAGCATCTCCGGGTCGGCGTCGGACACGCGCACGAACACGCCGCCGTCGCCCTCGCCCAGGCTGTCGAGGCTGCGACTGGAATCGCGCTCGGGCAGCTCAAGCTCGGCGTTGGGGATCGGGTCCCCGTGCGGGTCCCGCGTCGGGTCGCCGAGCTTCGCGGCGATCAGGTCCTCCAGCTCCTCGGAGATCACGTGCTCGAGCACCTCCGCCTCGTCGTGCACGCGATCCCACGGCATCTGCAGCGTCTCGGCCAGGAACAGCTCCAGCAGCCGGTGATGGCGAATCACCTCCAGCGCGACCCTGCGCCCCGCGGGCGTGAGCCGCACCCCGCGGTAGGGCACGCGCACGATCAGCCCCTCGCCGTCGAGCCGCTTGAGCATCGCCGACACCGATCCGGGTGTGATCGCCAGCCGCTGCGCCAGCGCGTTCGTTGACACCGGCGCCTCGCCACCGAGCGACTGCAGCGTGAAGATCGCCTTGCAGTAGTCCTCGACCGCCGGCGAGCGCGTCTGCTCGACGGACCTCACCTCGTGGGATCTCACCTGGTCTCGGACCGACATCAAAACTTATGTTATGGCATGCCCAAACTTTTTTCAAGCTCTGGCTCGATATCTCTTTACAAGCTTTTTCATGTCGTGCTCGCCCACTTGTTGACCCGATCCATAGGTGGCCACGCGCGCGCGTGGCCCACGATTCGAGTCCCGCCTCCACACGAGGCGCACTGCGCGCAGGGAGGCGGATAGGAAAAGATGCGTCGCGGATGGATAGGGACTACGAGCTGCAAACCCACCGCGCCGAGGATCGCCACTGGTGGTACCGGGGCCGCCGCCAAGTGCTCGAGCGGGTGATCGACGGGCTGCGCCTGCCCGCGCGCGCTCGGATCCTCGACGCCGGCTGTGGCAGCGGACGCAACATGTTCGAGCTCGCGCGCCACGGCACGGTCACCGGGGTCGAGCTGTCGGCCACGAGCGTGGAGCTCGCCCGCGCGCGTTCCGCCGGGGAGGTGATCGAAGGCTCGGTCCTGGAGATGCCGTTCGACTCGGCGAGCTTCGAGTTCGCCGTCTCGCTCGACGTGATCGAGCACTTGGAGGACGACCTGGCCGCCCTGCGCGAGCTGCGCCGTGTGGTCGCCCCCGGCGGCGCCCTGCTCATCACGGTCCCCGCCTACCAGTGGCTGTGGTCAGGTCACGACGAGATCAATCACCACCACCGCCGCTACACCCGCCGCTCGCTGCAACAGGTCGCCGAGCAGGCCGGGTGGGAGACCGTGCGCACCACCTACTTCAACTCGCTGCTGCTGCCCGTCGCGATCGCACTGCGTGTGCTGGATCGGTTCTCCTCCGCCACCACGACCGAGTCGAGCCTCGACCTATGGGTCCCCCCCACGCCGGTGAACTGGCTGCTGGAGCGCCCCCTCACACTCGAGGCCGCCGTGATCGGACGCGGCGGGCGCATCCCCGCGGGGCTCTCGCTGCTCACCCTGTTTCGGTAAGACCGGCGCCGCACGGCCGCATCGCCGTCACCCGTCACCGTCGGCCAGGGCAACACCACCGGCCGGGGTCCTGAACGTCCACGCGCGGTTCGCCGCGAACGTGAGCACTGTCACGATCGCCGTCGTCGGGATCTGGGCGATCAGCTTGTCCATGCCCGCGTCGTGCACGAACAGGTACACGAGGCCGAGGTTCAGCCCCAGCCCGCAGGTCTGCACCACCGCCCAGCGCACGGGGGTCAGCGCGTCGCCGACATGCCCGCTGAACGTCCAGCGGCGGTTCAGCAGAAACCCGTTGACAGCGCCCACCGCGAACCCGATGCCCGACGCCGCCACGTACCAGACGCCGAACACCTTCAGCAGGAGCGCATAGACGGCGAACGCGATCAGCGTGTTCGAGACGCCGACGATCCCGAACTTCACGAACTGCACGATCAGCGGCAGGCTCAACCGCCGTCGCCCTGGCCGCGCTAGGCTCGGTGACTGTGCCCGGGGCTCGTCGTGCGTCGAAGGCGCATCGCGCGTCGAGGGCTCGTCGTGCGTGGAGGGCATACGTACACAGGATGAACGATAATTTTGAGCTGCGGCTTAGGGCCGTGGTCGAACATCGGCTTACGCGGTCTTCGCCGTCCCCGCCGAAGGGCAACGATCATGCCGGACAAACCACTCCTCCGCACCCCCACCCTGCTCAGCGTCGTAGCGCCGGTCTACGACGAGCAAGAGCTGATCGAGAGCTTCGTGACGCGCGCGACCGCCGCGGTCGCCGACTATCCGTTCGAGCTGGTGCTCGTCAACGACGGCTCGTCTGACCGCACGCCGGAGATCCTGGACCGCATCGCCGACGCCGATCCACGCGTCAGGGTGGTGCACCTATCCCGCAACTTTGGGCACCAGGCCGCGCTCACCGCCGGCCTCGAGCACGCGCGTGGCGACGTCGTCGCGATGATCGACGCCGATCTGCAGGACCCGCCCGAGCTGATCACCGAGATGATCGACCGCTGGGCGACGGGGGCGGACATCGTCTATGCCGTGCGCCGCCGGCGCGAGGGCGAGACCGCGTTCAAGCTGGCGACGGCGTCGTGGTTCTACAAGCTGTTCGACAAACTCGCCCAGGTCGATCTCGAGCCCAACTCGGGGGACTTTCGCCTGCTGGATCGACGTGCGCTGGACGCGCTGCTGTCGATGACCGAGCGCTCGCGGTTTTTGCGCGGCATGACCGTGTGGGTCGGGTTCTCCCAGACCGCCGTCTCCTACGAGCGCGACGCGCGCCACGCCGGTGAGACGAAGTACACGCTGAGACGGATGCTGCGGTTCTCACTGGACGCGATCGCGTCGTTCTCGCACCTGCCGCTGCAGCTGGCGACGTACGTGGGGCTGCTGTCCGCGGGGGTGGCGTTCATCGCGATCCCGGTCGTGATCGTGCTGCGGATCTTCGACTCCTATCTGCCGGGGTTCGGCTCGATCACGATCGCGATTCTGCTGCTCGGCGGGATTCAGCTGATCGCGCTGGGCGTGATCGGCGAGTACGTGGGGCGCATCTACGACGAGGTCAAGCACCGCCCGCTGTACATCGTCCGCGACGAGCGCAACCGGCCCGCGGGCGATCCCGAGGCGATCCCGACGATCCCCCCGCTCGCGCGTGCGGGGCTGCCTGCACGGCCTCCTGAGCGCGTGGGCTGACACGACTGCGCTCCGTTGGCCCTGATCGCGTGTTGTGATCCGGCGATGACGTTTCCCCGGCGCCGTCGCTCCCCGATGTACATGCTGCTCGTTGCGCTGTGCACGTGCGCGTGCGCGCTCGCGCGCGGCATCGCTCTCGAGACACCGATCGCCCACGCCGAAGCCTGCCCGGGATCGGGCTCGGCCGAAGCCTGCCCGTACGCCTCGGCCACGATCGTCGGCCAGCGCGCCGAATCGGTGCTGCGGTTTCCCGAGGCCGTCGCGCTCGACGCCGCCGGCGACGTGTATGTCGCCGATCAGCTCAGCTATGTCGTGCAGAAGTTCAACGCCGAAGGAACGTATCTCGGCGAGTGGGGCTCCTACGGCGGCGGCCACGGTCAGTTCGGCCCGATCGGCGGGCTCGCGACCGATGCCGCGGGGAACGTGTACGTCGTCGACTCGAGCCACGACCGCATCGAGAAGTTCAACTCCGAAGGTGAATTCCTGACCGCGTGGGGCCACAAAGGCAGCGAACCCGGGGAATTCAATTTCGGCTCCTCCCAGAACTACACCCAGCCCCCGGGTGGCGGGATCGCGGTCGCGGGCGAATACGTGTATGTCGCCGACTCCGGGAACAATCGCATCGAGCGGTTCAACCTCGACGGCGAAGAACCGATCGAATGGGGGACGAAGGGCAGCGAAGGCGGGCAGCTCTCCTATCCGCGCGGCATCGCCGCCAACGCGACCGAGGTGCTGGTCGCCGACGACGACAACCATCGCATCGAGAAGTTCAGCCCGAACGGGGAATACCAGGGCTCGGTCGGCTCCTACGGCACGGGGCCGGGGCAGTTCGGGTTTCCCTACGGCATCGCACTGGACGCGGCCGGCGACGCGTACGTCGCCGACGACATCAACCATCGCATCGTCAAGCTCGACCCCGAGCTCGGGCCGGCCGGCGAATGGGGCAGCTTTGGCTCAGGACCCGGGCAGCTGGCGTTCCCGCGCGCGCTGGCCAGCGATCCGGCGGGCGACACGTACGTCGCCGACACGGCCAACGACCGCATCGAGGTATTCAACCCCGGGGGCACGTACCTGCGCACGATCGGCGCCTCCGCACGGGCTGTGCCCGGGGCGTTCGTCGCCCCCCGAGGGGTCGCGGTCGATCCCACCGGGAGGCTGTTCGTGTCCGACACGGTCGACGGGCGCATCGAGACGTTCGCGCCGGGCGGCGGTGCCTATCTGGGCTCCTGGTCCAGCACCGGCGGGTTCAAGTCGGGGTTCGCCGAACCCGCGGGCATCGCGATCGACCCGCGCGGCTCGGTGTATATCGCCGACACTGCCAACGCGCGCGTGACACGGCTGTGGGGCGAAGGCACGTATCTGTCGGAAATCGGCGGCCCCGGCGATCTGGGCGGCGCCGGGCTGAGTGGTGCGGGCTCGGTGGCCGCGTCCCCGCTGAGCGGGGATGTGTATGTCGCGGACACGAACCACAACCGCATCCTCGTGTACTCCCCGACGGGCTCGCTGCTGGCCAAGGCCGGCGCAGGCGGCGGCGACGGGTCGTCGGGCTCGGGGCAGGGCGCGTTCAACCATCCGGCGGCCGTCACGGTCGCGCCCTCGGGCGACGTGTGGGTGGCCGACACCGGCAACAATCGCATCGTCGAGCTCCGCCCCGACGGCTCGTTCGTGGGGCAGTTCGGTCAGCTGGGCGCCGGCGACGGGCGCATGCACAGCCCGACCGGGGTCGCGGTGGACGCCGCCGGGCGCGTGTATGTCGTGGACAACGTGAACAACCGCGTCGAGGTGTTCGACGAATCCGGGCACTACCTCGCCAAGTGGGGCCTGCGCGGGATCCGCCTGGGCGAGTTCTCCCAGCCGAGCGCTGTCGCGGTCGGCTGCGAAGGCAGCGTGTATGTGGCGGACACGAACAACAACCGCGTCGAGCGCTTTGACCCCGCCGCGCCCGCCGGAGTGGGCTGCCTGCCCCCGGGCACCGCGTGGCCGCCGCCGCTGAATGTCGCGCCCGTGCTGCACGTCAGCCTGTCGCGCAGCTCAGCGGTGCTCGCGCGGCGCGCGCTGGCGCTGTCGGTCAGCTGCGAACGGGGCTGCAAGATTCTCGTGACCGCCACGTTGGCTGCGTCCTCGCGCCGCGCCGTGGCGCTGGTCGCGGTCGCCCGTCCCCTGCCGCCCGTGCATGCCGGCCACGTGCGCCTGCGCATCGGCAATGCCTCGCTGAGCCGGTTGCGCCGCGTGCTGGGACGCCACACGGCGATGGTCGCGCACGTGCGCATCGTCGCCGTCGGTCCGACCGGGCGGCGCACGGTTCTGACCCGCAGCTACGCGGTCACGCGATAATGCTCGCGTGAGCCCCGACGACGCACCCGTTCCGCTCGTTCCGCCCGAGTCGCCCGAGTCGTCCTTCCCCCTCGAGTCGCACGGGCCCCCCGAGTCGCACGGGCCCCCCGAGTCGCACGGGCCCCGGGGGGAGGACGCCGACGCGAGCGGCATGGATCATCGCCGCGAACGCATCCGCATCGAGACCGAGCACCACCGGATCATCGGCGAGCTCACGCTCGCCCGCGACGGGTATCGCAGCCGCGTGTCCGACGTGCTGAACGCGCCCGAGCGGGATTTCCTGACGCTGACCGAAGTCTCGGTCGAGCCGCTGTCGGGCGGACCGGTCGAGCTGCACCCGTACCTGACGATCGCCCGCCGGCACATCGTGTTCGCGGTCGCCGCGAGCGGCGATTGAAGCAAAGGCTGCAGTCAGCGATGCTCGACGATCAGGGACTTGTTGCCGTCGGGATCGCGGACCTGGCCTGGCGCTACGCATCGAGGTGGTGCACGAACCGCGCCCTGTGCCGTTGACGCTCATAGCCGGCAGCTCGCCAGAAGCCCATCGCGCCTGCCTCATCATCGGCGACGATCGCGGTGAGCCTGACCGCGCCCCGCTCGCGCAGGCGCCGCTCACCCTCTCTGAGCAGCATCGTCGCGAGCCCCTTGCGCCGATGCTCTGGCGACACCGCCAGCCGGTAGAAGCTCCCACGCCAGCCGTCCCACGCGGCGATCAGCGAACCGACCAAGACGCCCTCGAGCTCGGCGACCAGCAGCGCTTGGGGGTCGGCGGACAGCAGCCCGGCCAGCCCGTCGGGAGAGTCACTGACGCTCGGAGGGCTGCCCGCCACGGCCCACAGGCCGAGCACGGACGCGATGTCGTCCTCGACGGCAGGGCGAATCGTCCAGTGATGGTGGACGTCCATGCGCTCGATCAGCCCACCGGCGATCACGTAGCGATGCTCGACCGTCCCATCGGAGAGCACATGACCCGCGAGGTCTCGTACAAGCTGGTGGACCGTCGCGATCACGCGGCCATCGGGATCTCGCTCAATACACAACGGCTGCACTCGTGAGTCGAACGATCCCCACTGCCGCTCCCAGTACTCCCGCACCCCGGCATGGCCGTGAACGCGCCCACCCTCCATCGCATCCGGCCAGTCAACCTCCGGGTGCATCGTCGCGCAAGCGCCCTGGATGTCGCGGGCGTTGAACGCCTCGTACGCGCGGCGCAACAGCTGCTCGTCCCGCTCACTCATTGCGGAGCCGCCCACGCGGTAACCGCCCACACATGCTCGAGCAGCGGCGCGGCATTGTCCACACCCGTGACCTCGCACCCATGCCGCGCGAACAGCCGCGCGAGACCACCGGTCCCGGTGCCGAGATCCACGACGCGCGCGCCGGGGCGCGCGATGCCTCGTGCGACGAGGCGATCGAGCAGTTCGGGCGGGAACCCCGCGCGGTGACGCGCGTAGTCATCGGCCGTGCGGGCGAAATCGGGCGGGCATTCGATCACGCACGCCAGCTTACGAGGAAGCTCGCCGCGCGCGGTATAGGTATATGGCGCTTGGGCACATCGCGAGACCGGGCGAGGCACGCTCGGCCGCTTCGAGGTCATCTGCTTCGCGACGTACAAACCGCCGCTACGCGGAGCGGAGGGCGGCACAGTCTGAGGTACTGCTGGGACGCCGGCCGCCCTGGTCCCGAGCATGTCAATCCTCAGCTCTCAGAGACCGGCGCAACGCCACCTCGAAACGACCGATCGGTGGCCGATCGGGTGGCCGTGTCGCCTAATCTCCAGGGAACGCCATGCTCTCACTCGGACAGCTCACGGCCGCGAGCTCACAGTTCGCCAACAAGCGCGGCGTATACCTCGGGCGACGCTCAACGAAGCTCCACGTGGCTCTGTACCGGCGCTCCGGCGGCAGGCTCGGCCGGCATCTCCCCGGCTGGCCCGAGGCCCGGATAGTCCTGGTCGACCACACGGGCGCCAAGAGCGGCGCGAAGCGGACGTCTCCGCTGATGTACCACGAGGACGGCGACGCCATCGTTGTGGTGGCCTCGAAGGCGGGTCAGCCAACGCATCCCGCGTGGTTTTACAACCTCAAGGCGAATCCGGACACCACGATTCAGATCGGCTCCGTGGTTCGCGAGGTCCGCGCTCGCGTCGCGACCGACGAGGAGCGTGATCGTCTGTGGCCGAAGTTCGTGGCGTTCTACCCCGGATACGAGTTCTACCAGCGCCACGCGCAGGGCCGGAAGATCCCGATCGTGATCCTCGACGCTACTTCATTTCCGACCACCTACCGAGCTATAGGTTGAATACCAAGATGCTGATTCCGTTTTGTATTTTAGACTTGGCCGTCAAGCTCGTGCAGTTCATCGCGTCTACGATGTCTCGGGACATCAGTCTCCGATGTCCGAGACACAACATGGACGGAAGGGGGGATTCGACCCCCGAGACGGGGGTTGCCCGCCTGCTGGTTTTCAAAACTAACGCAAAACCGCATGGTTGAGCCATAAACTGACTGGTCGCGCCACAACTCGCGCCAGTCCTGCGAAAAAGCGGGTTGAGGGTTGGCGAAAGAGCGGAAGGGGGGGGATTCGAACCCCCGAGACGAGGTTCGCCCGCCTGCCGGTTTTCAAGACCGGTGCATTCAACCGCTCTGCCACCCTTCCACGCGCGGAAACAGGAAGGCTAGTCGATTCGCGGCTGGCTCAGTCGTCGTCGCTGGGGTCGCTGGCGACGACGATCATCCAGCGGTCGGGCGCGGCGGCGGACTCCTTGATCAGGCCCTGGTCGGCTAGCGCTCGGAGCCGGTTCTGGATGCGGGGTTCGGGCTCGTTGAAGAAGGTGGCGAGGTCCGCCGCGCTCGCGGTCCGGTCCCCCGCTTGCTGGGCGCGACGCTGTCGCAGCCGGCTCAGGATCAGCTCGTCGATTTCCTCATCGTCCATGCGGGCCGGAACTGTAGCTGCCTCCCGACGGGGCGCGAGTGTGGGCCGCTCGGCACGGAGCGCATACTTCCCGTCGCGGCGCTGTGGCCGCGACGGGAAGTGTCGGCTAGCGGCAATGCCGTTTACTTAAGACCGGAGCCGGCTTCCGCTCTTGGTGGTGGCTGTCGCACAAAGCCTTCCGCGAAAAGCTGCGCCGCGGTGGCTGTGATGCGCCTTGGAGCTGGTGAGAGGACGGACGCCGGGTTGAGCGTGACGAACCGAGCAATCGAGTTGCAGCTTTTCGGAACCAACCCTTAGAAAGACTCCAGCGAGGTCGCCGGGGGTTTGTGCGACAGCCACCGTCCCAAGCGAGCGTGAGCTCGGTCGCAGCGGGGACGCTTGGATGTCTCGCAAAGCAGCAGCGACGGCGGCGTCGCCCGACATGCTCAAATCTCCCCGTGTGCCCCCGGCCCGCCCGAGAACTCATGAGCTGTCGTCCGCGCGTGCAGGCTCGAGCAAAGACTCCAGGGGTTTTGGAGGGTTGGAGTGGTGACCACTAAGGTCCATGTACACCAGTCATGCGACGCGTCACGAATTGCCGCGCCGCAACTTGGTTACGTACCGAGGAACACGAGGACGGCCCGCACGCGGCGATGGTCCTCGGCCGCCGGGGCAAGGTTGAGCTTCGCGAAGATACTCGTGACGTGCCTCTCCACGGCGCGCTCAGTGATCACGAGTATCTCGGCGGTTGCCTGATTGCTGCGACCCTCTGCCATCAGGCCAAGCACCTCGCGCTCCCGCGCGGTCAGCACGTTCAGTGGATCGTCTGTGCGTTTGCGACCCAGCATCTCTGAGACGACCTCGGGATCGAGCGCGGAGCCTCCCTCGGCGACTCTTCTGATCGCATCGGCGAAGCGCTCTAGGTCCGAGACGCGGTCCTTGAGCAGGTAGCCGACGCCGGCGGCGTCGTCTCCCAGTAGCTCCAGCGCGTAGGCCTCCTCGACGTACTGCGAGAGCACCAGCACACCAGTGTCCGGCATCTCTTCCCGGATCACGCGCGCCGCACGCAGCCCCTCGTCTGTGTGGGTGGGCGGCATGCGGATGTCGATGATTGCGATGTCGGGCTTGTGCGCCCTGGCCTTTCGCAGCAGCTCCTCGGCATCCCCGGCCTGACCGACTACCTCGAACTTGGCCTCCTCGAGCAGCCGCACCATGCCTTCCCGCAGCAGCAAGGAATCCTCTGCGACGATCACGCGCACGGGATCGTTGCCCTGAGGATGGTGCCCAACCCCTGCGGACTCGTCAGCTCGAGGCGACCGTCGAGCGCCGCGACCCGATCTTGAAGCCCTCGCAGCCCCGAGCCCTGATCGGCGTCGGCGCCCCCGACGCCGTCGTCGCTCACCTCGACGCCGACGTGGCCGTTGTCGCGGACGACCCCCACCGTTACCGCTTGCGCGCGCGAGTAGCGGGCCGCGTTCGTAAGGGCCTCGGCGACGACGAAGTAGACCGCCGACTCGATCGACGGCGGGAGCCTGTCGGCCGGCGTCTGGAGCAGTTCCACAGGAACCGGGGAGCGGCTGGCGAGGCCTTTGAGCGCTGCCTCCAGGCCGCGATTTGTGAGCACGGCCGGGTGGATCCCTCGTGCGAGCTCGCGCAGCTCCGCGGTCGCCTCGTTCAACTCGTGGAGTGATTCGTCGAGGAGCTCCGCCGCCCCTTGTGGGTCGTGCTCGATGCGTTCTCTTACCATTCGTAGGTCGATGCCGAGGGCCATGAGTCGCTGCTGGGCGCCATCGTGGAGGTCCCGCTCGAGTCGGCGCCTTTGCTCAAAGCCGGCCTGCACGATGCGTGAGCGCGAGGCCCGAAGCTCGGCAACCTTCGCCCGTAGTTCGGCGTCCAACCGTTCGTTTCTGAGCGTCAGCCCGGCGGCGGCGCCCGCTGTCTGCACCAGTTCGCGTTCCTCCGCGAGGCCCGAGCTGTGCACGATCGCAGCGATTCGTTCGCCCTCGTGCTCGATGATGGTGGAGACCTTGCCCGCCGGCGCGGGATCAACCCGAACCGGCTGACCGGCGGCGTCCAGGTAGGCGTCCTGGTCCGGTACCCAATACGCGAGCTCCAAGGTCGGGTCTCCAAGCGCGTCCGCGAGCGCATCGCGCAACGCTCCGCGGCCACCACCCTCACCGAGCTGGGCCAAGAGCTCGCTGATCGCGTCGGCTTCGCTGAACCGGGATCGCAGGAGGCCCACCAAGAAGGCAAACGGTAGGCAGGCGATGGACGTGAACAAAGCCAACGTCTGCGCGTCAGCAATGTCGCTCGACAGGCCGGCCTGTTCGACGACGAGGGCGGCCATCAGCAGCAGAAACGTGAGCCCGCCGACGGCGACGATCGGGGCGAACACCCTCGCTCGCCCTGGGGTGCCGCTACGCCAGCGTCGATAGAGGACCGCGACCACGGCACCCAGCAACGCGATCGAGATGTCCAGTTGCGCCGCGCTGAGCACCCCGGCAGCCTCGGAGTTTTCGATCAGCAGCGGGTTACTGGGGTCGGCCTTTGCGGGGGCGGTGAACAGGAACACTCCAAGCTGCACCACCGTCGTGTTGACGTAGGCGATGGTGACCAGGAGACGATCCAGCCGGGTTTCGAGCCTTCCCGAGGGAAACGACAGCAGCAGCTGGATGAGCACCGCGTAGATCAGCACCTCCCCGACCGAGGCGATCGCGAACACGACGCTGTCGTTGGAAAAGGCCAACCCCTTCAGCAAGCCGCTGAGGCCGACCGCGACCATCAGCGGACCGATGTTGCCGGCCGGCCGCTGCTTCCAAACCCATAGCCCGACTCCCACGAACCCCCAGCCGGTGGCCAGGAACAAGCCGGCATACGCGCCCCGGTGAACGTTGTGCTCGCCGGTGAGCATGATCACGAACGCGGCGATGCCCATCAGGAACGCCAAGCCGGCGAGACCGATCAGGGTGCGTCGCGGTGCGGTCATCGGATGAGTAAAGAGATCGCCTCCGCGCTCAGCTCGCTCTTGGCGACGAACCCGCGCGCGCCGCTGGCGCCCACCGCCTCGTCAAGGTCGGTGAAGTCATGGCTCGAGATAAGCACTATCTGCGGGGTAGCGCCGTTCGCATCGAGTAGTCGCCGCGTAACCTCGAAGCCGTCGATGTCGGGTAGGTGCACGTCGAGTAGCACAATCTCTGGGTTCAGCTTCTCCACGGCAGCCACCGCGCCGTCACCGTTGTCGAGCTCCCCAACGACGTCGTAGCCGTTGGCTTCGAGCATGCGCCTCGCGCTGGCGCGGAAGCTGGGGTGATCATCCACGATCAGGACAGTCTCTCTCATGAGAGCTGATTGTCGCGCAGCGCCGCGCTTGCTTCCATACGGCTGGCCGCCCCGAGCTGGCGGCAAACCGACGTATCCCGGGGGCGCTACCCGACGTCACAGACGCCTGCCAGCACCCTGGTTTCTTCCTCGCTGAACGGAGAACTTGTCGTCATGCCCGAAGTCCAGCCCAAAGGAGGATGCAGCATGACCGCCACGAGCACCGCGAGCAGCACCACGAGCACCGCGCACGAGCCCAGCAGGAAAGAACGAACCAGGCATCCCTCGACCAGACGCTTCACTCGCGGCCGGATCACCGGCCTGACCCTGATCGCCGTCCTCACGCTCGGGCTCGGCTACCTCCACTTCGCCGGCAATTCTACGGCCGTCTCCGTGCCTGCCGGCGCGCATGCAGGCCAGCTGACGCTCAAAAACTGTACCTACAACACCGAGAAGGGCGCCTACGCCGCCGACTGCGGAACGCTCGTGGTGCCCGAGAACCGCGCCGACCCGCACTCGCGGCTGATCGCGCTGCCGGTCATCCGGATCCGTGCGCATTCGGCACACCCGGGCGCCCCGATCTTCCGCCTGGAAGGCGGCCCCGGCGTCACGAACATGTCGTTCGCAGACGCCAGTCGGTTCACCGCCAACCACGACGTCGTCCTCGTCGGCTACCGCGGCGTCGACGGCTCCGTCCGGCTCCAGTGCCCGGAGGTCGAGTCGGCCCTCGAGCACTCCGCCGACTTCCTCGGCCAGAAGTCCCTCGATGCCTACTCGAACGCGTTGCGCTCGTGCGCGAAGCGGCTCGAGGCAAACGGCGTCGATCTCGCCGGCTACACACTCCCCCAACGGGTCGACGACCTCGAGGCGGCACGGATAGCCCTCGGCTACCGCCAGATCGACCTGTTGAGCGAAAGCGCGGGCACCCGCACCGCGATGATCTACTCCTGGCGCTACCCGACCGCCATCCACCGTTCGGTGATGATCGGCGTCAACCCACCCGGCAACTTCATCTGGCACCCAAAGACGACGGACGAACAGATCGCCCGCTACGCCAGCCTCTGTGCGCAAGACACGACGTGCCACAAGCGCACCGGCGATCTCGCCGCGACGCTGGAACGGACCGTCGCGCACATGCCGAACCGCTGGTTGTTCTTTCCGATCAAGAAGGGCAACGCACGGATCGCCAGCTTCTTCGGACTCATGGAGACGACGGAAAATGCCTCGCCGCTCTCCGGACCGATGACCCTGGACGCCTGGCTCTCGGCCGCCCACGGTGACTCGAGCGGGCTCTGGTTCGAGTCGCTCCTCGCCCAGATCGCTTTCCCGGAAGCGTTTGTCTGGGGCGACGTCGCAGCTGTCGGAATGGCTGACAACCAAGCTGCCGAGCGTTACTTCTCGTCAAGCGAACACGACGCGCCCCTCGATTATCGGCAACCCCGGAACGGAATTCCTGTTCGGCGGCGGAGGCCTCGCTGCACGCATGGCCGGCCACCCCGGCCGACAACGAGTACACCCATGTCCAGACATCGAACGTGCAGACGCTCCTGATCGGCGGCAGTCTCGACTTCGCCACCCCGCCCCAGAACGCGACCAAGGAGCTCCTCCCCTACCTGCCCAACGGCCACCAGGTCATCCTCGCCGGCTTCGGCCACACAACCTCCTTCTGGACCGAACAGACCAAGGCGAGCACGCACCTGATTAACACCTACTTCGACACAGGCAAGGTCGACGACTCGCTGTACAAACCTCAAAAGGTTAAACTCACGCCCGACTCCACACAGACCGGACCCGCCAAGGCCATCGCCGGCGCGATGATCGGCTTCGGACTCCTCACGATCCTGTCACTGCTACTGATGTGGCGCCGGGCGCACAAGCGCGGCGGCTTCGGGCGCAAGGCGAGCGCGATCCTGCGCTCCGTCTACCTGCTGGTGCTCGGCCTCGGCGGATGGTTCATCGGCCTGATCATCGTGCTGGTGGCTTTGCCGACAGTGCCCCTCGACAGCGAGCTCATGGCTGTTCTCTTCATCGGCACACCGATCGGCCTCGGCACCTACTTGGCCTGGGTCAACCGCGACCGGCCGGCCAGGGCCACGAGGATCGGGTTCGGGGTCGCGCTGACGGGCGCCCTCGTCGGCGCGCTGCTGGGGTTCAACGCAACAGCCGGGCTCATGGCGGTCATCACCACGATCATCGGAGCAGCTGCGGTGCGAACCTCGGCCTGATCGCCCTCGACGTCGCACGAATCGGCGAGCGGCCGGAGACCGTTCCGCCCATCGCCACCGGTGTCGACAGCGAGCCGACGCCGCAGGCCGAGCCAGCGCCCATCGCCATTCCAGCGGTCGAACACTGACCCCCGGAGTCCGTTCGCGCAGAGCATGTGGCGGTGTGCTGGTTGCCGCCACATGCTCTGCTGACGTACGTGCGCGCTCGGTGGTCTGAACGACGTCATCAAGTTACGGTGGATCCGGCGTGACCTACGCTGCCGACCCGCGTGTTGACGCCTACATCGATGCCCTGCCCGATTGGCAGCAAGCCATCTGCCGCGAGGTTCGCGATCTCGTCCACGCGGCCGACCACGAGGTTGCCGAAACGATCAAACGCACCAACCGTCCGTACTTCGTTCTGCAGGGCAACATCTGCGCGCTGTTGGCGGCGAAGGACCACGTCAACGTGTTTCTCTACGACGGCGCCATCGTCCCTGATCCGGCGGGAATCATCACCGGCGGCCACGAGAACAAAAGCGCGCGCACGTTGTCCATCCGCCAGGGCGAACACATCGGAGGACGAACGCTTCCAGGCCGCCGCCGCCCGTTGGCACGCGCGCTTCGTCCTGGAAGCGGACCTCCCCTTGCGCGAGGCTGAGGGCGTGATGACGCGCTCCTGTGTCGCCTGCGCGGCGCTGACCGCCACATCGTCCGCCGCCGGCTCCTCCTGTCCGTCGAGCGAGCAGGACTGACGTGCCCACCCCGGTGTAGGGCCGTGATGGGCTTGACACTGGTGAGATGTGGAACGGCCCCACGCCCGCGGCTCGGGATCGCATGCTTGCTCTAGCTGATTGCGCCCGCGGTGTCGGGTGCCGCGCTCTCACGCATGACCAAGATCACGCTGCTCACCAGAACAAAGACCAGGAGGAGCAGGAACCCGATGAGGTCGAGCACTAGCCCAAACGAGGCGATGACGCCGCCGAGCCCAAATCCCTGAAGGAAGAGCATGCTCCCGGCGAGGATCGACACCCAGCCCAACCAGCGTGGAACGACCCCGCTCCTCAGCACAAGCGCGCCCGTTGCGAAAGCAAACAGGCTGCCGAAGACATCACCAACGCTCTCCAGCGCGAACGTCGTCAGGTACAGCGTGTAGGACACGCCCGGGTCGTGTTGGGCCCCGTAGGAGGCGAGCTTTGCTGCGACCAATCCGGTGATACCGATGTCGCTGACGGCATGGAGGGTCACGAAGAGCACTCCTCCAACCAGCACCAACGAACCAAGGACCCGCGTGCGATCGGTGTCCCCGCGCAGCAGGTTGTGCAGCGCGCTCAGGTAGATCACGAACATGACCGCATAGACGACGGACAGGCACGCGACCACGATCAGCCGCGTTTCGTGGGCGTGAAGACCGTTCGCGATCTTCGCCGCCGAGTCGTTCTGGCTCAGTTCGACGCCAACAGCGGCGACGATCTCAGCCACCAGCGCGATGACGAACAGGATCCCCGCGGCCCAGACATACCGCTCCCACGCGCTAGGGCGTCCGTCACTACCGCCGTGCCGTCTCCCCACCTGCGCGATCTCCACGCCTGGGAGACTACTTGCGATCTGCCCCTACCACCGCCGCGGGGTCTTCGGGGACATCTCTGAAGTCGCGCATGCGGCTGGGCACGGACGGCATCTCTCGGTGGCTGTCGTACAAAGCCTTCCGCGAAAAGCTGCGCCGCGGTGGCTGTGATGCGCCTTGGAGCTGGTGAGAGGACGGACGCCGGGTTGAGCGTGACGAACCGAGCAATCGAGTTGCAGCTTCGGAACCCACCCTTAGAAAGACTCCAGCGAGGTCGCCGGGGGTTTGTGCGACAGCCACCACGCCAAGCAGCAGCCTGTCGGCTGGGGTTCCGCTCTTAAGTCAACGGTATTGCGGCTAGCGGCGCTGGCGTCGTGCGTGGTACTCGTTGAGGATCTCGGCTGCCTCGGCCTCGCCGCCTGGCAGGAGGTGGCCGTAGCGGTCGATTGTGACGGTGATCGAGGCGTGGCCCATGAACTTGCTGACCTTGTCGATGGTGATGCCGGCGTCGAGCATGTGCGAGACGGCGGTGTGCCGTGAGTCGTGCAGGCCGATCGGTCGGATGCGTTCGCCCTCGGGGATGGTGTCTGCTTCGTCCTCAAGCTGTCGCGCTTCCTTCCACGCGCGCTTGGCTTTGTTGTGGATGGTGCCGGGGCAGAATGGCTCGCTCGCGGTCTTCCCGAACACGAGGTCGCGGCCGGATCGGCCGGTGCGCTCGAGGTGCCTGATGAGCAGGTCTTCGAGGAGGTCGATGACGACGGTCGTGCGCCGGCCCTTTTCGGTCTTGGTGTCGATTTCGCCCTCGTATTGGTCCCAGCCCGCGTGGACCTTGATGCGCTTGAGCGCGAGGTCGATCTTTTCGGCGCGGAGCGCGCGTAGCTCGCCGAGGCGTATCCCGGCGTACATCGCTGAGCCCCATAGCGCCTGGTCTTCCTCGTCGAGCGCGGTGATCAGGCGGTGCGCTTCGTCGGCGGTCGCGATCCGTTCGCGGGTGAGCGGTACGGCGGGGGAGCCGCACGCTCTTGGATGTCCACAACAGCAACGACTCCGGATCACCACGACGGTCCTCGTGGCTAGTTGACTTGTGCGTGGGCGCGCGGGGTGGCGTGGTGTCGGTGGTTGGCGTCAGGTGTGTGGGGTTGGAGTGTGATGCGTCCGCCGCGTGCGGGTACGATGAATACGTTGCGGTGCGCGACTCGCTCTGAGCGTCGGCGCGAGGGCTCCAGGCGGGCGTGGCGCAGGATCGTCCTGAGTACGATTCGCGCCTCGGTGAGGGAGAAGGCGGCGCCGATGCATCGTCTGGGTCCGCCGCCGAAGGGGATCCAGGTGTAGGTGCCGGCGCGGGTGTCGAGGAACCGCTCGGGGCGGAAGGTGAGCGGGTCGGGGTAGAGCTCGGGGCGGCGGTGTACGAGCGTTATGTAGGGGACGACCATGGTGCCGCTGGGGATGGTCAGGCCGGGTAGGTCGAACGGCTCGGTTGCGAGTCGTGCGGTGAGCGGGAAGGCTGGGCGCAATCGCATCGCCTCCTTGATGACGGCGTCGAGGTATTCGTCGTCTCCGTCGAGCGCGGCTGTTTGCAGGCGTGTGAGCGCGTCGGGGTAGCGGCTGACGCGCTCGAGTATCCACGTCAGGGTGGAAGCGGTGGTGTCGTGTCCTCCGAGCAGCAGGGTGCGCATCGCGTCGCAGATCTCCTCGTCGCTCATCAGGCGGTCTTGGCTATCGGGTGTGCGCAGGAACATTCCGAGCACGTCCTGGCCGTCGAGTTGATCGCTGCTGCGGCGCTGGGCGACCTCTTCCATCACGATCGCGTCGACCGCGTCGATCGCGCGTCGGACTCGTGGGAATGGTCTGTCCCATCCGTTCTGTCGGCTGGTCGCGATGATCGTCTGCAGGAAGAACCGTCGCGAGTGGCCCTCGGCAAGCAGCGCGAGCGTCGCCGCGCGCAACCGTCCAACGCGCGCGGGGTCGGTGACCCCGAACACGGTGGCCATGATCACCTCGAGGCTGATCGCTTCCATGTGCGGCTGGGAGGGAGTGGGGTGCCCGTAGGGCCAGCGTGCGAGAACCTCTTCGGTCTTGCGTTGCATCGTCTCGTGGTAGCCGCTCAACGCGTCCCCATGGAACGGGGGGAGCTGCGTTCGTCGCCTGCGCATGTGCTCGGCGCCGTCGATGTTCGTGAGTCCCGTCGGGCCGAGGAAGAGATGGTGCGCGGATGCCTTCGCCAGTGCCGCTCCGAGGCGAAGCACGCCGGTGTCGGCCGTGAAGACGCGCTTGATGTCCTCGGGATCGGTCAGGCACAGCCACGGCCCGGTCGCCGGCATCGGCACGAGGAAACGGTCGCCGAGCCGCTGGCAGTGGCGCGCGAACTGCTCTGGGGCCAGCCAGTACTGGGCGGCATTGACGACCGCGGGGCGTCGCAGTCGAGGCAAGTCGGTGAGCGTTTGGTCCATGAGCCACATCCCTTCTAGTTACTCTGTGTGAAATAGAGTAACATAGTATCCAATGGTGCCGATAGCCGAAATCCTCGAGATGGCTCCCGTCGTGGGCGAGGACGCGCTCTTTGACCGCGTCGCCGCGGCGGCGCTCGACGAGTTCGCCGAGCACGGCATCCGCCGCACCTCGATGGAAGACGTCGCCCGCCGCGCCGGCGTCTCACGGATGACCGTTTTCCGCCGGTTCGCGAGCAAGCAACGCCTCGTCGAGATCGTCATCGCACGCGAGGTCCACCGCGGAATGCAAGAGCTCGACCTCCTATGGGAAGGCGCGGAAACGCTGGAGGACCGACTCGTCGCGGGATTCGAGTTCGCCGGGCGCTACGTGCAGCGGCCACCCACTATTCGATCGGCTCCTGCGCAGCGAACCCGAGGTCCTGCTACCACCGCTCACCCTCGACGGCGGACCCGTCCTCGAGCTCTACCGATCACTCATCGCCCATCGACTCCGAGCCGAAGTCAACGCCGGTCGTGCCGCGACACCAGACATAGACGGCGTCGCCGAGGTGATCGCACGCCTCGCGATCTCACTACTACTCACCCGCGACGGGACCATCACACTCGACGACCCACACTCCGTCCGGCGCCTGGTCAACCTCACACTACTCCCCATGCTCCAACCACACTCCGACTAGCGCCGGCTGCAACCACGCATGTGGGTCTTCGAAGAGCAGGACAACCGGCCGATGCGCGCCAGGGAGATCTGGGCACTGATCCAGGAGCGCGGCCTCTATATGCGTAGCCGCGGCCGAACCCCGTGGGCCACGGTCGCGTCGAAGCTCTCGACCGACCCCCGCTTCGAGCGCGTCGTCCCCGGCCTCTACCGCCTACGGCGCTGAATCGAAGGTTTGCGGGAAGCCGCGCCTGCCGCCAGCGACACGCCGTAGACCTGGAGAGCCGCAACGAAAACCGGCAGAAGCTCACGGCGCAAACCCTCAACCAACCTGGCCCGACTCGCGCCAAATCCGCGCCAGTCCGAGCGCGGATCGTGCGGTTTCAGGCGGTTAACAGCGGTCCCGCGGGGCTGGACACCCGCAGCCGCCAACCGGCCGAATGCGGCTCAACCATGCGGAAAACGGCTCAGGAAAGCCAAGAATCCGGGCGCCGGCAAAAGGCGCGACTTTTCGGCCGGTGGGATTTCAAGACCAGTGCATTCAACCGCTCTGCCACCCTTCCCAGCGCGACTGAGGAAAGGCTAGTCGATCCCCCAGCCGCCGCAGCGTATGGCTCAGGCGATCATCCAGCGGCCGGGCGCGGCGGCGGACCGCGGTGCGCCCAGTGCTGCTCGGCAGCGTGAGCCATTACGTGCTGCACCACAGCCCCATCCCCGTGCTGATCGTGCACGCCGACCCCGAGCGAGGACTGCGGTCTTCCGCGACTGTCTCGCGCGATCAACCGGCAACAGATCACAGGCCTGTCCATGCAAGCGCGTGAGGTAGAGCCTCCCCTCGCCCCGACGGCGCCTGTGGTGCAAGGCGCAGCTGAAGTGGCCCTCGGGGAGGCGAACCCGCCTGCGTCGGGCCTAGATTGTCGCGTTGCGCCACAACCTTGCGTTCTGAAACGGTCAGAGGCGCGCGTTCACGGCGAGGCTGCCTGCGATGTTTGGACACCCGGTGCAGCGGCGACACGGGCCAAGCGCTCGTGTACGAACTGGACCACGGCAGCGCCCTCGCCGACCGCGGTCGCGCAGCGCTTGATCGAGCCGGCGCGCACGTCGCCAGCTGCGTAGACCCCTGGCACGCTCGTCTCGAGAAGGCCCTCGGCGCCGGCGTCCGCGCCGGTCAGGATGAAACCGTCGCCGTCACGCGCAACCAGGTCACCGAGCCACTCGGTGCAGGGCGTAGCGCCAAGGAACAGGAACAGGAAGGAGAACGGCAACTGCTCGCCGTCGGCGAGCGTGACCGCGTGCAATCGCCCATGCTCTCCTTGCAGGCCGACGATTTCAGAACGATCGCGCACGGCGACCCCGTAGCGGTCGAGCTCGTCGATCAGATACTGCGACATCGTCTCCCGCAGATCTCCGCGGCGGTGCAGAAGCGTGACGAGCGCGCCCCCACGCGCCAGCCAGACGGCAGCCTGGGCCGCCGAGTTACCCCCGCCGACGACCGCCACACGCTGTGCGGTGCAGAGCTGACCCTCCGGCGGCCCGGCGGCATAAAACACGCTCACCCCCTCGTACTCCTCGAGCCCCGCCACCGGCAGACGCCGGTATTCGGCGCCCGTGGTGAGCAGCACCGCGCGTGCAGCGATCTCGTTGCCGTCCTCGAGCCTCACGAGGTGACGCTCGATCCCGGGCTGGAGTTCCTGGGCGCGGTAGGGCGAGGCCAGGCGGGCGCCAAACTTGCGCGCCTGGGTGGCGGCGCGGCTGATCAGTTCGTTGCCGCTGATCCCGGCGGGGAAGCCCAGGTAGTTCTCGATCCTGCGCGAGGTGCCTGCCTGACCGCCGATGCCGCTGCTCTCCACGATCAGCGTGTCCAATCCCTCTGAAGCGCCGTACACGGCTGCACCCATTCCCGCGGGGCCGGCGCCGATGATCAGGAGGTCGACCTCCTCGCGCGGCGCGAGCTCCCTGCCGATGCCGAGCGCCCGCGAGAGTTCGCCGTTGCTCGGGTTCAGAAGCTCCAAGCCGCCGGGCAGACGCACCAGCGGCATCGCGGACACAGAGGGCTCCGCTGCCGGGCCGGCACCGTCAGTCACCTCGGTGGGATCGACCCAGGTGTGGGGAAGCCGCTGGGCTCGCGCGAACTCGAGCAGCCGGCGCGTATCGGGCGACTCGCGCGGGCCAATGATCTCCGGTCCGATGCCTTGGCGGCGCTGAAGCAGCTCGCGGCGCTCCACCAAGGCACCAAGGATCAGATCCGAGAGGGCGGGATCATCGAACAGCAACACCCGCAGCTCCTCACGCGGAAGGGAGATGTAGCGCATCGGCTGCGTGACGACCGCGGTGACGAACACCGACTGCCCGCTGAGAAGGTTGACCTCCCCAAGAAAGCCCGACGCGCCGTGACGCACGATCTCATGCCCCGCGCCATCCAACACCGTCACCTCACCCTCGAGGATCGCGATGAACGGGTAGGTCGCGTCACCGATCTCATACAGCTTCTCGCCCACCTCGGCCGTGAGCTCCTCGCCGCGCTGCCCAAGCAGCGCAAGCTGAGTACTCGAAAGCACCCGAGCCGGAACCGCCACAGAATCATCGGCGCGAAACGTCATATGAGAGGGACAAGCGTAGCCAGATCGGCTAGGCGGGGTCACACGCAGACGCCTTCGCGCAACGATAGGGGTGATGGCATCTTCGCGATCTGATGAAGGGGATTTGCTGCGACGGATCGCCGCGGGCGAGGACGATGCGTTCGCGGCGTTCTATCGCGAGCATCTGGACGCGGTCGTGGCGTTTTTTCAGCGGCGTGTCGCAGACCGCGAGCTGGCGTTCGATCTGACCGCCGAGACGTTCGCGGCGGTCGTCGTGAGTGCGGGGACCTACGGCGGGGACGCTCCGCCGGTGGCGTGGCTGTTCGGCATCGCTCGCAACAAGCTGCGCGAGTCGCTTCGCCGCGACCGGGTCGCGGACGCGGCACGACGTCGCCTGGGCATGGAGCCGATCGTCCTCGATGACGAGGCCCTGCAACGTGTCGAGGAGAGCGCCGGCAGCGGAGAGAGCGCCCTGACACAAGCGCTCGAGGAGCTGCCCGAGGCCACGCGCGCGGCCTTGCTCGCCCGTCTGGTCGAGGAGCTCCAGTACGGCGAGATCGCCGCTCGTCTGCAGTGCTCGGAGCAGGTTGTTCGCCAACGCGTGCACCGCGGCCTGAAGCACCTGCGCGCCAACCTGAGGGAGGAAGCGTGAACGACGTGTTTGACGAGCTGGAGGACCAGCTGCGTGGCGCGGTTCGTGCCCGGCGCAGGACTCGCCCGTCGTGGCAGCGACGAGGACACAGACGCACCCCGATAATCGCGCTTTTCGCGATGCTTGTGATAGCCGCGGGGGCGCTCGCGGCGGGCGGCGTGATCCGAATCGGCGCGCCCGCGGAACCGCACGAGTCCTCCTTCTACGCGCTGAAAGGCGGTGGGATCGTCAAGGGCACGGTCCGTCTGCTGACGATCTCGACTCCCGATCCGGCCGGGGGAGCGCCGTGGGGGATGCGCGTACTCAGCACCAAGCGCGGCGAAGGCTGCGTCCAGGTCGGGCGGCTGCTCGACGGGAAACTCGGCGCGCTCGGTCAGGACAGCGCCTTCCACGACGACGGGCTGTTCCACGAATTCGCCGTCAACACCTTCGGCGCCGAGCGCGCGTGCACGCTGCTCGACGGCAACGATCGCCTGTTTCTGAACGCCACCGTCGGCGACATCCCCGCCAGCGCATGGCGGGGCAACTTCCCCGACCAAGGCTGCGTCCCGAGCACAGCGGGTCCCTACGAACGGTTCGCCGAAGACGGTAAGCGCAAGCCCTACCCCGTCTGCCCCCAGGCCGACGAGCGCAACCTCTACTACGGCCTGCTCGGCCCCGACGCCAAGAGCATCACCTACACCCTCGACGGCCAATCCCACACCCAGCCGACCACCGGGCCGGAGGGCGCCTACCTGCTCGTCACGCAGGCCTCCCCCAAGCAGCTGTTCAACTTCAACGCCGGCGGCACCCAGGACGTCGTGCCGGTCGATGGGCCGATCACCGAACTGCACTACCGCGACGGCGCCACCTGCCATCTCACCGCGCGTAGCTGGATCGGCGGCAAGTACGCCTGCACCCCGGAACTGAAGGTGCCCGTCGGCTGGGTGTCTCCGAGAATGCCAGCTCCGACCGCCGCTCAGGTCGCATCCCCCGTGGACGTGCACCTGATCCACGGACGGCGCGGAGGGTACGAAGCGATCCTTCGGTTCACCTCCCGGGTGGCCATCAGCAAGGCGCGGAGCTCATACACAGTCAAGTGGCACGAAACAGGCCAACCTCCGCAGGTGCACACCTTCGGGCCCCCCAGGCCCCTGTTCCCGACAGTCGGTCAGACCGAGACGATGCGGATGGGCCGCGGGCTGGGCCGGGGCCTGCACCCCGGCCCCATAACCGGCGAAGTCATCTACCAGGATCAGAGCGGACCCGGCAACCTGGAAGAAGCAGGAGGCACGGTCCAGCACACCGTCGGACGGTTCGCGCTGACCGTGCCCTGAGCTCGATCGCTCGAGTTGGAGTGAACCCCGTTTGACAGACTTGATGATCTGACCCGGTTGATGAAGTCGCTGATCTGCCAAAGCGGGTCCATTCCACCATACCCTCCCCATCCCCAGTTCCCTTTCGTTTGCTCACCGAGGTTTGGGCTTCTGCTCCCGCCGCGCTTGTGCCTCGTGCTTGAGCTGGGCTTGCCTTCCGGCTATATCGGCGGTGTGCTCAGCTCGACGCTCCTGGGCTGTGCTGCGTGATCTAGCGGCGTTAGCAATGCGATCCTTGCGTGTTTGTTGTTGATCCATGCGGCCTCCTCGTTGGACAGTGATTTCTACGCGGTCGCCAGCCGCCGGTGGGTTTCAGCGAGTGTGTGGCGACACCGTCGGGGCCAGGCGGCCACCGCCGAGACACTGCCCGTAGCGGGCTCCCTTGCAGAAGCGGCAGCTCCCGCGAGCAGTGATACACGACAGCAGCACGCGGTCAGTCGCCGGCGACCGCTGGGCGTCGGCCTCTGAGGTTCACCTGCCAGTTGGCCAGCGGAAGCAGGAACAGGACACCGCCCAATGCGATCAGGATGAAGCCGGCGAGAGTGGCGATTGTGCCGACGAGCGACCAGCCCCAAGCGTTGAGCAACAGGCCGCGCAGGGTCTCGCCCTGGAACAGCGTCGCCTTCTCTTCGGCCAGTTTTGCGTTCTTTGGCGCAGCCAGCGCCGCGGTGGCGACCTGAGCGTAGGTCTGTCCACCGGCGATCTTGGAAAGGTGCACGTTGATGAAGTTGTTGGCATATGCCTTCGCCTGAGCGCCGTTCACGAGTTGCTGGCCCGCGTACTGCTTGACGCCGGGCAGAAGCTCCGGACTGGTTGCGGCCGGGAAAAAGATCTTCTGCGGGACGAGCTGGTCGTGGACGACCTGCTTGTCATAGCTGCCTCCCACGACGGCGATGACGCCGACGACGATGATGCCCGCCGCGGCGACCGTGGCGATCGACGTGAGGCCGGTCAGTTTCGCCAGCAGCGGGCTGCGCGGCGCGCGATCGGCGGGCTGCGGGTCTTGGTGCCGCCCGTTGGATGCAGACTCCGCGATGTCGGGGGGCGTTACACCGTTGCCGGTTGTCCCGGCGGGCGGATGGGGCATTACGGAGCTGGGCACGGTGAGCCTCGTTTCGATGGATGTGCGCCTGAGCGCATTGAGCGCCAGCGACCTGAGCTGCACCGCGGACTTGAACAACATAGCATGAAATTTAAAATCTATGAAATAGCTATCTAGATACGCTAGTCTTGATACATGGCCAAAGAGACGACTCATCGCTGGAAGTTCCTGACCAACCACGCCCAGGTTCTCGCCTGCATCGCCCACGATCCAGGCGTGCTCCTACGCGAGATCAGCGAGCGAGTCGGAATCACCGAACGCGCCGCCCATCGGATCGTCACCGAGCTCGCGACCGGCGGCTACATCACGAGAGAACGCAACGGGCGACGCAACCACTACACGATCCAATCCGGCCTCCCGCTTCCCGACCGCCTCGGCCGCGTGCAGCGGATCAGCGACCTGCTCACGATTCTGATCGGCACGACGGACGAGTTTCCGGATGCGTCGATCTTGCCTGCAGCCAAGAGCGGCAAGGCCGGCCTGTAACCGTGGCCATCAATCCCGACCTCGAGGCGCCGAGACGGACGCACTCCGCCAAGCTCCGCGTGGTCATCGCCGGCGGCGGGGTGGGACGGCCGACGAGCGCTTGCCTTGGCTTGGCTTGGCTTGGACCGACCTTGTCGGCGGGGATAAGACATCTTTTGAGATCGCTTTACTGCGCCCACGCGCCCTGCCGCGGTCGCTTCGCCTTGGCCTGCCGCCCGTTCCGGTCTCGGCCCCTCCCCAACCCGATCGCTTACGCGCGCACCCTCTCCGCGGGCATGACCCGCGCGAGCACGGGGAAGCCTCTAAACTGGCCGGACCTCCAGGAGAGGTGGCCGAGTGGCTGAAGGCACTCGCCTGCTAAGCGAGTATGGGGGTTAGACTCCATCGCGGGTTCGAATCCCGCCCTCTCCGTTTTCGCCAGGTCGGCCTCTGGTTCGTCGCTCGGAAACACAGGGCGAGATCTTGCGCCGCTGGGTCTAGGGTGGCGGGATGCTTGAAGCACTCACTATGCGGATAGGCGTCTGCGCGGAGTTGTCCCGGCGGAGATGCCCTGGGTAGCGCGCGATGGCTGAGATGTTGTCGATGGTGGACGTCTGCAAGAGCTATGGACGTAGGAAACGGCGAGTACAGATCTTGAGAGAGGTCTCGCTGAGCGTCGCCGCAGGCGAGATCGTGGGGATCGTTGGGTCGCGCCACGAGGGAGGCACGACCTTGTTGCAGGTGGTGGCCGGCTGGATTCGGCCGGACGCAGGGCAGATACGGCTGAGCGAGGTCGACCCCATGGGACTCTCGAGAGCGAGACGTGAACGCCTGCGCGGCAGGCATGTCCTATGGATTGACGGTGAGCTACCACCCTCAGAAATGAGTTGGGATGTCGATGCCTGATGTCGTCAATCAACTACTCGCTACCGAGGTTGCGCTTGGCAAGCTTGGAGCCCGCGCGATCTCTAGCGCCGAAGCCGAGCAGGCGATCTGGAATCGTCATGTGGTGATTAGGAACCGTCGCGGCAGGGCAGAGCGACGTCAGCGGGAGGAGCGCAGGCTTCTGATCGGACGCAGCGATGGGGGCCGACTCCTCACGCTGGTGATCGAAGAAACCATTGAGCCCACTACATGGCTGATCGTCACAGGCTGGGAATCTACGCCAGCCGAGCGTATGATCTTGGAGAAGTCATGACGCATTCTGATATCGATCCATTGCCCGGAGATTTCGATGAGGAGCTGAGCGGCCTAGATCCTGTGAATGTGCAGGTCGTGGGAGCCTCTCACGACCGTCGTCTCGTGGTGCAGGTCACGCTCGAGGGAGATGACGCCGCTGCGCTTCAGCGGATCGCTGAGACTCAGGGGGAGGGGCCAGGGGAGGTCGTTAGGTCGCTGATCCGTGCTGCGTCACGCAGGGCGGCATAGGCTGGTCGGCTCATCGTTGGCATCGAGGCGGAATCTCAGCTGCCCATGTGGAGTTGACGACATGGCCGTGGCTCATCCTGCGTCGGATCGCCTGCGCCGCCTCCCGCCTGGCTCGTCGCCCCGTAGGCTCTATGAGAAGCCCCGCCAAAGTCTCAAGCTGAGCTTGAGGATTTGCAACCTGTCCCGCCCTCTCCGTTCGATCCCCACTCCCTCCGCTGACAAGCAGCACGCGGAGTCCTTACCGCCCAGGATCCCTCCGGTCACCGCGGCGTCGGACGTCTGCGGACCGCCGTCGCGTCCATTCCCCGCCCCTGCCGCGGCAATCCGGCCAGGCGAGTAAAGTGCTCAAGTAGGAAACGCGTCCTGACCATCGGAACGTATCGCCGTAGACTGTTGGGCGACAGTGAACCGCCACCGGCAACAGACACCTGGACAGCAAACATCCGGCTCCCGCGCGGCAGTCCCCATGCGCGCGACAGTACGCGCGACAGTACGAAGCACCCCGCGCAAGCTCGGCAGAGCCCTGGCGTGGACGGCGATCAGCGCGCTGATCCTCAGCCCCGGCGCAGCGCAGACGTCGGCCTCACCGGCAACCACGGCCACTGCACGCGCCGCTGCCAGCGTCACCGACGTACCAGTGGCGATAGCGGCGCGGGAGGTCAACCTGCAGGAGACGGGATATCTGCACTCCGTCGGCGAACCGGGGGAAACGATCGCCGAGCAGGGCCACGCCATCGGCACCTACAACTGCTCGATCTCGGTCCACATGACGATCGTGTCGGCCAATAGCGTGACGGCCAATTTCACGGTCAAGCCGAAGGGCGGCTCGGTCACCGGCAGAGGCTCGGCGCGGTTCGCCCAGAAGGGGGCCAACGGCTACTTCGGCGGCACGATCGCGATCACCCACGGAACCGGCAGTTACGCGCACGCATCGGGAACAGACATCGGGATCAGCGGCGTGATCAATCGCGAAACGTTTGCGCTCACGGTGCACGTCCACGGCAAGATCGACCTGTAGCGGCGGTTGCAGGGGCGCGTCCACGAGAGGTAGGCGATGCGCGACAAACCATGTCCTCGATGACCCACCGAACCCGTCGAACCAGTCGAACCCATCGAGCGTTCCTACTCGCCGTACTAGCGCTGTGCGCGTGCACCCCGATGGCGGCACGAGCCGCCCCGATGGTCACGCTGGAAACCAGCTTCAACCCCGACCGGCCGGGCGTACGCACGACGATCGAGTTCGGGTTCCAGGTCCACAGTACGAACCCTAGGCGGGCACCCTCGCCCGTGACCGATCTCGATCTGCATCTACCCGCCGGACTGGGATTGGTCACGAGCACGCTCGGGCTGGCGAACTGTGCACCCGCCGCCCTGCTCGAACAGGGCGTGGCCGGCTGCCCTGCAAACGCACGCATCGGCTACGGCAGCGCGATCGTCGCGGTCCCCTCCGAGCCCGAACCCGTGCTGGAGGAAGGCACCATCACCGCACTCGTCGGGCCGCCGAACAGCGAACACCTGGAAGTGCTGTTCTACGCCGAAGGCCACTCGCCGGTCTCCGCTCAGCTGGTGTTCCCGGGTCAGGTGCTCAGCGACAGCGCCCCGTTCAGCGGACGCCTCAACACCTCCATACCCCTGATTCCGACCTGGCCCGGCGGCCCCGACGTTGCCGTCACCCGCATGAGTTCGACGATCGGCCCGCTCGGCCTGACCTACTACAGGCGTATGGGCGGCAAGGTCGTACCGTTTCATCCGCGAGGCATCGCGGTGCCCAAGCGCTGTCCCCGCGGGGGATTCCCGTTTCGCGCCGAAATCAGCTTCCTGGACGGCGCCCGCGCATCGGCGACGAGCACTGTGCCCTGCCCTCGATAATCACATCAGCCCAGCCGCGGGGCTGCGGGCGCAACGCCCAGCACGTGCCCGCCCGCGTCGAGCGCCTGCACCGTCACATATGGCCCTGGTGTGTGGCGCGGCAACGGGATCGCGCTCTCAAAGCCCGTGCGCGAACCTTGGGCGATGACCGTCATCCGCGTGGCGGAGGAGCCCGCGAGCACGCGCCAGCTCGCCACGAGCGTCGCTCCGTTCCAGCTGGCATAGACCGTGCTAGTCCCCCCGGCCACCGCCGGCGCAACGGCAAACGACGGAGGACGCGCCGGGGTGCCCGTCCACGCGAAGCGGAAGTCCCGATAGGACTGGTCGCCCGGGGGAAAGTGCGCGTCGAACAGGAGCTGGCCGGTGGGACTCAGCTCGGAGAAGTCCGGCACCTGGCCCCAGCCCAGAAACCAGTCCCCGCCGGGCAGGGCCTGCATGTCGCCCTGGCTTTCGGCGAGCACCGGCGCGGCCGGTCGCGTGAGTTCGCCGATGAGCGTCGCGGTGTGCTGCTGGGGGTCGAGGCTCACGAGGACCCCGCGCGACTGGCCGTGGATCTTCGGCGAGGAGCCGTTGTCGAAGATGCTGAACGTGCCGTTCGGCAGTTCGCGCGGATCGTGCTGCCAGGCGGTGCTCGCGCCGGGACCCATCACGAAGCTCGAGTGCTTGCCCCCGAGCTGCCAGGCGATCTGGCCGGTGGCGGCGTCGATGTCATAGACCGTCCAGGTGTTGCGCGCGGAGACGAGCAGGCTGCCGTCCGCGTCGAGGCTGATCGAGTTGATGTGAAAGAAGTCAAACGGCCAGTCGACGTGCGAGTTCCCCGCCAGTTCGTAGGATTCGCTGAGCCCGACGTGATCGACGCTCGTCCACTGGAACATGACCAGCCCGGTCCTGACGTCGATCTCCTGGAGCAGGCTGTCGGTGACCGCGCCGTAGCCGGCTCCGCCCGCGCCCGAGAGGTTGCAGTAGATCGGGTCATACGCGGTGATCAGCGCCGTCCCGGCGGGCGTCAGCTGAAACTCGTGCAGGTCGGCCCGCAGGCCGTTGCCGGCGCTGAGATGAGCGATGTCGGCGTAGGCGCCGTCGGCGATCACGTCTTCGCCCAGCCCGAACCCATGCACCGAGATATCGCCCTGCCACCACGTCAGCACGGGCCTGCCGGCGTACTGCTGCACCTGCAGGTTCGTCGCCGAGGTTCCGGGTGCTAGCGCCCTGAACCAGATCAGCCCGCCGCCGGGGTCGAGGATCATCGGTCCGCTCTGGCCGGGCCCGTCGTAGGGGGCGACGAACTCGTCTCCGGGCGCCACCGCGGGCGATCGTGCGGTCACGGTGAGCACGGGCGGGCGCAGGTCCGGGCGCGAGCGAAAGCTCTGGATCTCGCTCGGGCCGCCGGGATGGATCGTCTCCGGGGTCGAGCTGATCGCGTCCTGGTAGGCGATCATGAACCGATCGGACAGCGGTTGCACGCCGGCGCCGGTGTGCAGTTGCGCGCTCACGGTCACCGTCTCGCCTTCGGCGAACGGATGCGACGGCAGAAAGCTCGCCCCGTCGCCCTGGGAGTACGCGACCAGGCGTCCGCTGTGCGCGCCGGTCCGCGAGCCGGAGACGGTCACACCGCTAAGCTCGCCGGCGGGAACGCCGAGGAAGCTGATCTGCGTCTGGGGCGTGGCGTCGCGGCTGCCGGGCAGGGGCGAGACGGTGACCGCGCCATCCAACTGCGCGGAGGTGTTCAATGTGCTTGGTGCGCAGGCCGGCGCCAGAGTCGCCGCACGGGCGCTCCCGGTAGCGAGCCCGAGCGCCAGCAATGCCGTCAGACTGACGATCGGAGAACGTACACAGCACATGAGAGCAGACGAGAATAAGAGAATCGACAGAAAAAGCGCGCAGGGCATCGACCGGCGCACGTTCGTCACGAAAGGCCTCCTGGCCGGCGGCGCGCTCCTCGGCGGCGGTCTGGCGGTCTCCAAGCTGGCGGACGCGACCGACAGCTCCGGCCCGCCACCGAACCCCATGCCCGCGCCGGCGCTCTCCCAACCGGCGCTGCGGGAGACGGCCGCGAGCGCGACAGCACAAACGCGCCCCAACATCCTCGTGATCGTGGTCGACCAGCTGCGCTCCCCGCAGTGGTTCGGCGCCGGTCCGGGCGGGCCGAGCCTGCCTCCGAACCTGCAACGCCTGCGCCAGCGGCGCGGTGTCGTTCGCCGCGTCACTACACGGCCTCCAACGACTGCACGCCCGCGCGCGCGACGCTGCTGACCGGGCCTGTACACGCACCAGACCGGCTGCATGATCACCGGCGGCAGCACGCTCGACCCCGGCTTTCCGACCTGGGGCACGATGCTGCGCGAACACGGCTACCACACGCACTGGTACGGCAAGTGGCATCTGACTCACGGCGACAACAAGTGGACCGCGCAGCGACGGCGAGCGCGCGCTCGCGCGCTACGGCTTCGCCGGCGGCACCTACCCCTCGCCCGACGGCGCGCCCGGCCAGGGCTGGCGCGTCGACCCGGGCGATCGCCGCGCAGTTCGAGCAGTGGTTCGTCGACGGTCGGCGAGGCCGAGCCGTGGTGCACGACCGTCTCGTTCGTCAACCCGCACGACATCGCCTGGTGGTATGGGTGGAGCGACCGCGTGCCGGCCGAGGCGTAGCGCCCCGAGCGTCGATCGGGCAGCTGCCGCCGAACTTCGAGACGCCGGAGCTGCTGAGCGAGCGCGGCAAGCCGCGCCTGCAGCTCTCGCTGCAGGAGACCGCGGCCGCCTCGTTCGGGCCGGTGCCCGTTCACGGGCCCGGAAGTCGCGAGCACATGGCTGCCGTTCCTCGACCTCTACGTCAAGCTCCAGCTCGAGGTCGACCGCCAGATCGGGCGCGTGCTCGACGCGCTCGCGAGCCGCCCGCAGGTCGCGGCGAACACGGTGATCGTGTTCACCTCCGACCACGGCGAGTACGGCGCCTCGCACGGCCTGCGCGGCAAGGGCGCGGGCGTCTACGAGGAGGCGATCCGGGTGCCGCTGATCGTCAAGGACCCCCGCGGCACGCTCACCAGCGCGCCCGAGCTGCCGCGCACTCAGCTCACCTCGAGCGTCGACGTCGCGCCGCTGCTGCTGACGATCGCGAGCGGCTCGGACGACTGGCGCACCGAACCCCGCTACGCGCACCTCGCGCGCCGCGCCGACCTCGCGCGCGATCCTCGCCGACCCGGCCGCGCCCGGGTCGTCCGTACGTGCTGCACGCCACCGACGAGATCGTGACCGAGTTCGCGATCGAGCCCTACGCCGCCGACGCGCCGCTGCACGTCGTCGCGCTGCGCACCCAGACCGCCAAGTACGCGACCTACTCCAACTGGTCGATCGACGGGATCGAACCGCTCGCCGCGGGCCAGGAACGCGAGCTGTACGACTACAGCACCACGCAGCGGCCGTCTCGAGCTCGACAACGGCGCCGGCGCCAGCCCGCTGGAGGGCTCGCTGCACGCGCAGCTCCTGCGCGCCTACGCCGAAGAGCTGCGCGAGCCACTGCCCGGTCAGCTGCTCGACGCGCGCGCGCGCGGGTTCTACGACTACTTCACGATCGCCAGCGCCGCGCGCGGCCGAACGCCGCGACGCTGCGCCGGGCCGAACGCGCAGCTCGCGAACAGCTCAAGCGCTGCGCAGCCGTCGGCCGCGACAGCGCCGAGGTGGCGAGCCGCGCCGGAGGCGTCGAGCGCCCGCACGGCCACGTACGCGGGCGTGGATTTGACCGCGATCGCTCGTCTGAAACCCGCTGCTGGGAGCGCTCGCGACGGGCGCTAGCGATGCTCGGCGAGGCGCCCGCGAGCACCTGCCAGGAGGCGACGTCGGTCGCCCCGTTCCAGCTCGCCTCGACCGTCAGCGTGCCGGCGCGCGCCGGCCTGGACGGCGAGCGACGGCGTGCGTCGCCGGGTGCGCGCTCCACGGCGCGAGGTAGGTGCGGAAGTCCTGCACGTTCTTGCCGAGCGTCCCGTCGAGCAGGACATGCCCGGAGGCGTCGTACTCGGTGAAGTTCGGCAGCCCGCCGTAGCCCATCAGCCAGTTGCCGCCGGCGGCAGGCTCAGCAGGTTGCCCTGGCTGGAGGCGAGCAGCGTGTGCGTCGGGTTGGTGAACTGCTTGACCAGCGTCACGGTGTGGTTGGACGTGTTGGGCGCGCAGCAGCAGGCCGCGCGACTGCTTCTCCTTCGGCGGGTCCGAGCCGTTGTCGAACACCGAGATCAGCCCGCCGGGCTGCCATTCGGCGTCGTGCTGCCAGTAGAAGCGCGTGCCGGGGCCGAGCTTGAAGCTCGACTGCCTGCTCGCCCGAGGCGCCAGCTGAAAGCCGCCGGTGTGCAGGTCCACGTCGTACAGCGTCCAGGTGTTGCGCGAGGACAGCAGCACGTCGCCGGACGGTGCCCGGATCGACTCGAGTTGATGTGCACGTAGTCCCACGGGTAGCTGCCGGTGGACACGGGGCTGTAGCGATTCGCTCAGCGGGATGTGGCCCGAGCGCGTGCCACTCCCACATCACCAGACCCGTCTTGATGTCGATCTCCTGGACGACCGAGTCGTTGACCACGCCGTGCGCTGGAACCGTGCATCGCCGGACAGGTTCAGGTGGACCGGGTCGAACGCGTCGATCCAGGCCGTGCCCTGCGGCGTCAGCGCGGACTTCGTGCAGGTCGGCGTGGTAGCCGTTGCCGGCCCGGATCGTGGCGACCGGCTGGTAGGAGGTGTCGTAGATCACGTCCTCGCCCTGGCCGAAGCCGACCTCGAGGATGCGCCCCTGCCACCAGGTCAGGACGGGCTTGCCCTCGTACTGCTGGACCTGGAAGTTGGTCGCCGACTCGCCGGCGCGGCAGCGGGTGAAACCACACCAGGCTGCCGTTCTGTTCGACGATCATCGGCCCCGGCGAGCCCTCGCCCTGGTAGGGCGCGAGGAACAGGTCGCCGGGCGCTCGCGCCGGGCCCGTCGCCGGGCGTGGTGATCGTGCACCGTCGAGGGCGTGAGCGTCGGGCGCCGAGGGGTAGTGCTGGACGTCGCTGGAGTTGCCGGGGTTGTTGGGGAACTCCTTCTGGCTGACCGGCGCCTCGGGGAGCGACCCTGAAGCTGGTGCTCGCCGCTTGGCTCCGGGCGCCGGCGCCGCCCGAGACGAGCGCGTGCACGGTCACCTGCTCGCCGGGCACGAACGGGCGCGAGGGCAGGAAGCTCTCGCCGGTGCCGGTCGAGTAGGCCTCCAGGCGGCCGCTGTGCGCGCCGCTGCGCGATCCCACCACGCGCACGTCGGAGACCTGCGTTCCCGCGACCGCCGAGGAAGCTGATCTGGGTCGGCGGGGAGGCGTCCTCGGTGCCCGGCAGTGGCGAGACGGTCACCGGGTTGGCCGCGGCGGCGCTGACGTCCGCCGTCGGATCGGGCGCGGCCGTGATCACACCGGAGCTCGCCGAGGAGGATGCTCCTCCGCACGCGCCCAACGCCACCATCATGCTCAGCGCGGCTGACACCGCGATGATCGCTCGTCTTGGACTCATTCGGCGCTGCTGCTCCCTCTCGCTCTGCTTTCGCCGCCCGCGGCGACCTTGATCGGCACGACCCTACCGCGCGAGTGGCCGGGATGTTCCGATCACCCGGCCGCTCGCGTCGAGCGCCTGGACCTCGAAGCTCTGATAGCCCTGCGCCACCGCGATCGCCGTCTCGAACCCGGACCTGGCGGCGCTCGCGACGACGGTCAGCCGGCTGGCGCCGGGTCCGGCCAGGACCCTCCAGGACGCGACCTGGGTGGCGCCGTTCCAGCTCGCGTACACCGTGGTCTTCCGCCCGCTTGGCGGGCGGCGCCCACGGGCGGGGAGAGCGGCAGCCCGACCCACGGCTCGAGCGTCGCCCGGTAGCTGAGGTCCGGTCCCGGGAGTTCCCCTTCGAGCAGCAGCTTGCCCGAGCGGCTGTACTCGGAGAAGTACGGTTCCGAGCCCCAGCCGACGAACACGTTGCCGTTCGGCAGCGGCTGCGTGTCGCCCATGTAGTCGGAGTTGAAGCCGCCGCCGCTGGCCGTACTGGGCCAGGAGCGTCGCCGTGCGCGCGCCGCTGGTCGAGCTTGAGCACGAGCCCGCGCGACGGCGCCGTCGGCGGGACGTAGGTGCCGCCGCCGGTCAGCTGGCAGCAGTGATCGTCGAACAGGCTGACCGTCGAGCCGGGTCCGCAGCCGCACGTCGTGCTGCCACTGGAAGGCGGCTCCCGGGCCGAACTTGAAGCTCGAGCTGCTTGCCGCCGAGCGTCCACTCGATCCTGCCGGTGTCGATGTCGACCAGGTAGGCGGCCCACGTGTTGCGCATCGAGACGAGGAACGTTCCGTTGCCGGTCAGGTCGATCGAGTTGACGTGGTAGGCGTCCCAGGGGAACCCGTTGGTCGGCAGCGTCGCGTAGGAGTCGCTCAGCGGGATGTGATCGAGCGCGTCCCAGCTGCGCAGCAGCTTGCCGGTCTTCAGGTTGTACTCCTGCACCGCCGAGTCGATCAGCGCGCCGTTGTAGGCGCCGCCGTACTTGGAGAGGTTCATCGGGATGTTCTTGTTCGCGGTCACCCACGCGTCTTCTCCGCGGATCACGAACTCGTGCAGCGTCAGCACCCAGCCGTCCGTCGCCTTTCAGCCGTCGCGACCGTCTGGTAGTGCTGGTTGACGACCACGTCTTCGCCGCGTTTCGGTCGCGCCGGTGTTGGTGACGACGCCCTGCCACCAGGCGAGCGCCGGCTTGCCTTCGTAGGTCTGCAGGCTCAGGTTGGCGGCGACGACCTTCTCCGGCACGGGCTGGAACCAGACCGGCTGCAGGTTGCGGTCGAGGATCAGCGGCCCGCTCTGGCCGACGATCGGCGGGTAGTTGAGGTCGTAGAAGTTCGCGGTGAAGATGTAGCCGGGCGCGAGCTCGCCGGTGGGCACGGCGTGCGCGTTGCTGCGGATCTTGGGCGGGTGCAGCGACGGCGCGGTGACGAAGCTGTAGGCGCCGTTGGTCGTGTAGGCGCCGATCGGCGCGCCGTGCGAGCCCGCGAACGCGACCGTGAGCGCGACGAAACACCGCGAGCACGACGGCGATCGCGAGCGCGAGGCGCCGCGCCGCCGTGCTCAGCGCGGCGCCGGGCTTGGGGCAGCGACGATGAACGTGATCAGCCGCCGCCACCGCGCCAGGCCGGCGCCGATCAGGTAGGCGAGGCGGAAGCCGTCGGTCAGCGCCTGCGCGCACCTGCTGGCCGGTGCCGATCAGATGGGTGGTGCGCTGGGTCGCGAGCGTGATCAGGATCGCGAGCCCGAGCCCGCCGCCGACCTGACGCGAGGTGTTCACGAGGCCCGACGCGAGCCCCGCCTGCCCCTCCTTGGCGCCCTGGGTGGCGGCGATCGTCGAGGGCACGATCGACATCGCGATCCCCGCCGCCGTGAGCAGCCCGGGGATCATCACGTACACGATCGCGCTGCCGCTGGATCCGATCCGCGCGAGCAGCAGCAGTCCGCCGGTCAGCATGATCAGCCCGCCGCCGAGCACCGGGCGCACGCCGAAGCTGGCTCACGAGCCTGCCGGCGCGCGAGGCGACCAGCATGATCGTCAGCGTCATCGGCAGGAAGATCAGACCGGTGTGCGAGCGGCGAGAGGCCCAGCACCTGCTGCAGGTACAGCGAGCTCACGAACCACATCGGGAACAGCGCCGCGCTGAACAGCAGCACGATCGTTGTTGGCGATCCGCAGCGGCTTGGTCAGCTCCTTGAAGGGGATCAGCGGCGCGGACGCCACGCGCGTCTCGATCACGCCGAACACGCCGAGCAGGACCAGGCCGCAGCGATGATCGGGCCGAGCGCCGCGAACGTGCCCCAGCCCTTGAGGCCGGCTTCGACGACCCCGTACACCAGCACCATCTGGCCGATCGTCAGCGTCAGCGCGCCGGCGAGGTCGAAGCTGCGCCCGTCCGCGCGCCCGGCGGCGCTCGCGCGACGACCGCGTAGGCCACCAGCGCGGCCGCGATCGCGATCGGGGGGTTGATCAGCAGGACCCAGCGCCAGCTGAGCGCTTCGGTGATGATCCCGCCGAACAGCACGCCCGCGGCGCCGCCGAGCCCGTTCATCGCCGCCCACAGCGCCGATCGCGCGGTGGAGCTTCGGGCCCGGCGGGAACGACGAGGTGATGATCGCCAGCGAGACGCCGCCATCAGGGCGCCGGCGAGGCCCTGCACGGCGCGCGCGCCGACGAGCACCACCTGGTCGGGCGCGGCGCCGCCGGCCAGCGAGGCGAGCGCGAACAGGAGCAGCGCCGATGACGAACATCCGGCGCTGCCCGAAGTGGTCGGCCGCGCGGCCGCCGAGCATCAGGAAGCCGGCGAACGTGATCGCGTAGGCGTCGACGACCCACTGCAGCTCGGGCGAGGAGAAGCCGAGGCTCGACTGGATCGAGGGCAGCGCGACGTTGACGATGCTCAGGTCGAGGATGACCATGAACTGCGCCACGCAGCAGACGGCCAGCAGCCACGCCGAACTGCCGAGCCCTGCCCGAGCTCTGCTGGCTCGCGCCGGAGGCGTCTCCGTCGCCGCCGGGCTCGCCGTCGTCTCGACGCTCATGACGGCCTGCGCCGCACGTCGCGCGATCGGCGCTGCGAGCGCCTGGTAGGGTGAGCGCCCGAGCCCGCGAAGCGACAATTGGAGCCCGGCCCATGAGAAGAACGCCACTGACCGCCATGCTAACGCTGCTGGCCGTCCTGGCGAGCACCGTCGCGGTCGCGGGATGCGGCGGCAAATCGGCGAGCTCCTCCACCACGTCGACGACGAGCAGCCCGACCACGACTGCGCCGACGACGACGCACAAGCACAAGTCCAAACCGGCCTACTGAGCCGCCGGTTCACTGCCCGCCGTCGGCCCATCGAGTCTGTCTCATCCCGACCGCCGGGCTCGGGAGCGAGGCGGCGTAGCTGATCGACCTGCACCGTCCGCGAGGTGCCGAGCACGTGGCCGGCCGAGTCGAGCGCCTGCACCGCCACGTAGGCGTACTTCTGCGGGCAGGGTCGTCGAGCTTTCGAAGCCGCTGGCCGGGATCGTGGCCTGCGCCGCCAGCGACCCGGGCTGCTTGCCCGGCGAGCACGCGCCAGGAGGCCACGTCGGTCGCGCCGTTCCAGCTCGCGTGCACGATCGTCTCTTCGCCCGTGTTGTTGAGGCTGGCGAGCACCGCGGGCGGGCTCTGCGGGCGCCCGCTCCAGGGGAAGCGGAAGGCGCGGTAGAAGGTCATGTCGAAGGGCAGGTGGGCGTCGAAGAGCAGCGAGCCGTCCCTGCGCGTACTCGCTGATCGCGGGCACCCCGCCGTAGCCCACGACGGTGTTCCCGTCCGGCGAGCGTCTGCATGTTGCCCTGGCTCGCGGCGAGCAGCGGCGGGTCGGGGTGCGTGTAGGCGGAGGCGCAGGCGCGCTTCGTGGGTCTTGAAGTCGAGCGCGATCCGCACGGCGCGCGACTGGTGGTGGATCGGCGGGTTCGAGCCGTCGTCGAAGAACGTGACCTCCCCGTCCGGCGAGGATGCGGCCGTCGTGCTGCCACGCCGTTTCGTGCCCGGCCCCATCTTGAAGGAGCTCCTGATGCCGCCGAGCCGCCAGAGGATCTTGCCGCGTGCCGCCTTCCAGCTGGTAGCCGGCCCAGGTGCTGCGCGCCGAGATGAAGAGGTTCCCGTCGGGCTCGGGATCGATCGAGTTGAGGTGGAACCAGTCCCACGGCGTCGCGTCCGTCGGCGGCTTGTACTCGGACTCCGCGACGCCGACGTGGTCGAGGCTGTGCCATTCCCAGCGCACGAGGCCCGTCTTCATGTCGATCTCCTGGACGGCCGTGTCGACGATCGCGCCGTCCGCGCGCTCCTCTCACCGGCGCGAGGTCGCAGCGGATCGGGTTGTACGCGGTGATGTAGGCGACGTCGTCGGGGGCGATCTGGAAGTCGTGCAGGTCGGCCTGCAGGCCGTTGCCGCCGGGGACCGTGGCGACCGTCTGGTAGTTGGAGTTCATCACGATGTCTTCGCCCTGGCCGAAGCCCAGCGAGAGCACGCGCCCCTTCCACCACGTCAGGTCGCGCCGGCCTGCGTATGTCTGCTCGTTCAGGTCCTCCGCCGTCTCGCCCCCCGACAGCTGGTCGAACCAGACGAGCCGGCCCTGCGGCGTGTAGATCAGCGGTCCGTACTGACCCGGACCGGGCCCGTTGGTCGTGAGGATGTCGCCGGCCGCGGGATCGCGATCTGGCACGGTGACGCTCAGGATCGGGGCCTGGACGCCGGGCAGCGTGTCGAAGCTCTGATAGTCGGCGGGCGCCGCCTGGCGGGTTCGGGAACTCCGGGATGGCTGGCCGTCGGATATGGGGTGTCGACGCGGAAGCTGAAAGACGACCCGCTTGCCGCCGTTGCCCGTCGCGCCGATCGTCGCGCGCACGGTCACGCGCTCGCCGGCGTCGAACGGCGTGTCGGGCACGAAGCTCGCGCCGTCGCCCTGCGAGTAGCCGTCGAGGCGCCCGGAGTGATCGCCGCTGCGTTCGCCCACGACGGAGACCTCGCGGATCTCCGTGGCCGGCACGCCCAGGAAGCTGATCTGCGTGTGCGGGTTGGCGGTGTCGGTGCCCGGCGCCGGCGAGACATCGACTCGGCAGCCCGGCCAGCCTGGCGCTGTGGTCCAGCGTGGCCGGCAGGCACGAGGGCGAGACGCCGCTGGGCGCAGTCGTCGTGCTCGAGCCCGCACAGGCCCAGACTGGGAGAGCCCAGCACGATCGGCGACCGTCACCCAGGCGAGCACGGCCGACCAGCAGGATGATGAGTCCGTTGCGACGCATATATGCACTATGAAACCCGCGCGCGCGTGGCATTGGCTTCGCCGAGCGGGTGTCGAGCACGGTAGGGTTTCAGATATGGCGCAGCAGCGGTATAAGAGCTTGTTTCAAAATGGCTGGTATGTACGGATGAGCACCGTGCGAGTCAACGGCCCTCGGAGCGGCACACCCCGCATGCGCGGCCTCCGAACGAGCGGCCGCCCGATGATGGCAATCGCAGCGATCGCACTGGCCGCGGGGCTCATCGCGGCCGCCGCGACCGGGGTGGACCCGAGCGGGCTGCTGCACCTCGCTCCGGCGCTGATCCTGGTGGCGGCGCTGCTTGCCCGACGCTACCCGGGCGAGCGGCTGATCGCACGCCTGGCCGGTTCACCCATACGCGCGCGCCGGCACACACGCATACGCGCGGTCAAGCCTCGCACACAGCATGTCGGCGCGCTCGCGCCGCGCGGAGGGCTGCTGCTGGCCCGCTCGCTGGCGGTGCGCCCGCCGCCCGCTGTGGCCAGCGCGAGCTAGCCGCGGTCTCGCCTGGCGGGATCGGCGGCCCGTTCGCCGTCCGATCCGTCCATGCCAGAAAGCGAGAAGTCGATGCTTCGTCGTACCCATCTGTTCGTCGTCCCCGTGCTCGCCTGCGCGGCCATGTGCATCGCCCTGCTGTCCTACGCCCCGACGGCGTGGGGGCACGCTCAGTTGCTCGGCACCTCACCGGCGTCGGGCTCGACGGTGCGGGTCCAGCCGCGGGAGGTGATCTTCGAGTTCAACCAGGATGTCGGGGGAACGCTCGGCGCGGTGCGGGTGTATGACGCACAGGGCAACGAGGTCGACGATCTGAACGTGTCGCACCCCGACGGCGATGAGCACTGGATGGGCGTCGGGCTGAAGCCGCACCTGCCGGATGGCACCTACACGGGCACCTACCGGGTGATCTCGGCCGACACGCACATCGTGTACGGCGGCCTGGTGTTCAACATCGGCCACGCCGGCGCGGCGCCGAAGTTCACGGTTGCGGGCCTGATCTCAAAGAACAAGAGCGGCAAGGTGACCGAGGTCGCGTTCGGGGTCGTGCGCGGACTGAACTACCTCACGCTCGCGCTGATGGTCGGTGGGCTCGTGTTTCTGTTCTGCGCGTGGCTGCCGGGTCTTACGGCGGTCGCGGGCCCCGAGCCTCGCTGGTCGCTCGCCTCGCGTGCGTTCGCCTCGCGGTTGGGGAGACTGTTCACGGTCGCGATCGTGCTCGGAATGCTCGTGAGCGTGCTCGGAGTGCTGTTGCAGGGCGCGACCGCGGCAGGCGTGTCGCTGTGGAGCGCGCTGAAAAGCACAGTCATCGAAAACACGCTGCACAGCCGCTTCGGCGAGGTGTGGGGCGGGCGGGCGATCGTGTGGGTTCTGCTCGGCGGCCTGCTGCTCATGGCACGAGCGCTGCATAGGGATGCGATCCCGGTGTTGCGGACTGAATCGCAGGACGCAGACGCAGATACAGAGGTAGACGCGGAGGCGAAGGCAGATACAAACGTAGAGTCAAAGACGAAGGCGGGGGCAGACACAAGCGCAAAGGCAAAGGCGGGGGCAGACGCAGTGACGTTGACTCAGCGTCCACCGCGCGTGATCCTCGCGCTGCTCGTGCTCGGCGGCGCCTACCTGGCGATCACCCCGGCGTTGGCCGGTCACGCGAGCATCGAGAGCCCGGTCGCGGTGTTTTTCCCCTCCGATGCCCTGCATGTGCTGGCGGGCAGCGTGTGGGTCGGCGGGGTCGCGTGTCTGCTGCTCGCGCTGCCGGGGGCGACGCGCCGGCTCGAGGGCCCCGAGCGCAGCCGGCTGTTGCTGGCGACGCTCGCGCGGTTCTCGCCGTTCGCGCTGGGCTCGGTGGTCGTGATCGCGGCGACCGGAGTGATCCAGGCATACATCGACGTGCGCAGCCTGCACGGACTGCTGCACACCACCTACGGTGCGCTGATCATCGTCAAGGTCGTGCTGCTGAGCACGCTGATCGGCCTCGGCTGGGTCAACCGCGAGCGGATCATCCCGGCACTGGAGCGTCTGGTGGGTGACGGTCAGTCACCCAGCGGGGTGGGTGCGTTGGCCCGTCGCACGCTGCGCGGTGAGCTCGCGTTGATGCTGTGCGTGTTCGGGGTGACTGCGGCGCTGATCAGCTACGCGCCGCCGATCGACGCGGCGTCGGGGCCGTTCTCCATCAACACCACGATCGGATCGGCCGAGCTCGAGATGACCGTCGAACCGGCCAGGGTCGGACTGAACACGGTCCACCTGTATCTAATCGACGCGAAGACCGGCGCTCAGTTCACCGCCACCAAGGAACTCACGGCCACAGCCAAGCTGCCCGCCAAGGGGATCGGCCCGCTGCCGCTGCATCCGATCGTGGCGGGACCCGGCCACTACGTCCTGAACTCCACCGTGCTCAGCCCCGGCGGCACCTGGGAAATCGAAATCACCGACCGCGTATCTGAATTTGAACAGTACAGCCGCACGGTGAAGGTGCCCATCCGATGAACACACCCCAACCACCACCGACTCAGGAGGAACATCGAGATATGAAAGCCAAGCAGGTCGCGGTTCTACTCGCTGCGGGAACGACGCTACTCGCACCCGCCGGCGCGCAGGCACACATCAGCCTGCACCCCAACACGATTCCCGCCGGAGCGTTCGCGACGCTCGACGTGCGGGTCCCGGGAGAGCAGGAAGGCGCCTACGTACGCAAGGTCGACGTGCTGTTCCCCCAGGGGTTCACGGGCGTTGACTATGAAAACGTGCCGGGCTGGAGCACGCATGTCATCGAAACGAAGCTCGCGACCCCGATCAAAGAAGACGGGGAAACGATCGCTACCGAGGTCTCGCAGATCGTCTGGACCTGGACTGGCCCGCTGGGCAAGGTGAACAACGGCCAGTTCATCAACTTCCCGCTGTCGTTGGCGATCCCGGACAACGCGACGGGCAAGGCGCTTGAAATTCAGGACCGTCCAGACCTACAGCAACGGGCAGGTCGTGCACTGGATCGACCCCTCGCTGACAGCGGAACATCCCTCGCCGAGAGTCAACGTCACAGCCAAGGGCGGCGTGATCGAGGACATCGCCGGCGACGAGGCCGGACCGGAAGCGGGACAGACGGCTCCGAGCCCGTCCACGTCCGCACCGGCACCGGCTGCCGTGAAGTCAAGTAGCAGCGGCGCGAGCCAGGGGTTGGGCATCGCCGCGCTGATCGTGGGAGCGCTGGGGCTGCTGGCCGGCCTGGCGGCGCTGGCGCTGGCGAGCCGCGGGAAAGGCGAGCGAGCGGGATAGGCGCATGTCCACTGCGAGAGAGTTGACCTCAAGGAATCTGCGGCGGATACCGATTCGTTGACTTAAGATGACTGTTCAACACTCGCACTCGGGGGAGGATGAGATGGGCGTCCCTTCGCCGGAGCTGGGCGTCCCCTCGCCGCCCCTGCTCGTCCCCTCACCGCCGTCAGCTCCCGTCGAGCAGTCCGGTGAGGATCTCTGTCGTCTCGGCGAGGCGCTGAAGGCGCGAGCCGAGGATGTGCTCAGCCTGACGGTCGCGCGAACCGCGGGACCGGGCCACGATGTCGACGCCGTGGTTCAGGACAGCTTCGAGCGGATCTGCAGGAGCTCCACGATCGCGGTGGCCCGCTGGATCGCGGGGGAGGGCATGGAGGTGGCGATCGAGGCCGGCCGGGAAACCTGGGAGATCTTCGGCGAGCTGGCGGCCCATCGCGCGGCGTCGCTGAACGAGGTGACCAGGCGCTGCTTCTGCGTGGCGCAACGTGATGGCCGAGGTGCTGCACGAGAGCGCCACGCAGCTGGAGCGTCTCGCCGGAGGCGCTCTCCCAGGCGCTGAACATCCTGCAGCTGAGCCTCGAGTTCAGCCTCGTGCGGATGTGCGAGTGCTTTGAGGCCGAGCGCCAGCGAACCGACGAGGAGCTCACACGGCGCGAGGAGGAGCTGTCGTTCCTGGCGACCCACGACGCGCTGACCGGCCTGCCGAACCGGACGCTGATCCTCGACCGCGTCGAGCAGATGCTCGCGCGCTCGCGTCGCAGCCAGACGCCGGTGGCGGCGCTGTTCGTCGACCTCGACAACTTCAAGACCATCAACGACACGCTCGGTCACGGCGTCGGCGATGAACTCCTGCGAGCGGTCGCCGCGAGGCTCGACGGCGTGATCCGCGACGCCGATGCGCTGGGGCGCCTCGGCGGGGACGAGTTCGTCGTGATCTCCGAGGAGCTCTCGCTGGCGGCGGGCCCCGAGCTGATCGCCGAGCGCCTGCTCGACGCGCTCAAGCAGCCGTTCAAGCTCGGAGCGGACAAGGAGACTCGCGTGACGCGTGACCGCGAGCATCGGGATCGCGGCGGGAGAGCGCACCTCCGCCGAGGAGCTGCTGCGCGACGCGGACATCGCGATGTACCGCGCCAAGTGGGACGGCAAGAACCGCTACGTCGTGTTCGAGACCGGCATGCAGGACACCATCCAGAACCGCATGGAGCTCGAGATGGACCTGCGCGAAGCGCTCGAGAACGACGAGTTCTTCCTCGTCTATCAGCCCACGTTCGACCTGAGCGACATGAGCCCCACCGGAGTGGAGGCCCTGATCCGCTGGAAGCACCCGGTGCGCGGCGTCGTCCAGCCCGACGACTTCATCCCGCTGCTCGAGGAGACCGGGCTGATCGTCGGAGGTCGGCAGGTGGGTTCTGGAGGAGGCCTGCGCTCAGGGCGCCGCGTGGCGCGCGGCCGGGTATCCGATCGGCATGGCCGTCAACGTCTCCGGCACGCCAGCTCGACACCGACCAGCTCATCGCCGACATCGAAGGCGCGCTCTCCGACAGCGGCCTGGACCCGGCGGCGCTGACGATCGAGATCACCGAGACGACGCTGATGCGCAACGTCGAGGAGACCGCCCGCCGGCTCACCGCAGATCAAGCAGCTCGGCGTGCGGATCGCGATCGACGACTTCGGCACCGGGCTACTCCTCGCTCGCTCACCTCCAGCGCTTCCCGGTCGACGCGCTGAAGATCGACCGCTCGTTCATCTCCGGGCTGACAGCACAACCAGGAGGGCGAGACGCTGATCCACACCCTCGTGCAGCTCGGCAAGGCCCTCTCGATCGAGACCTTCGCCGAGGGCATCGAGCAACAGCAGGAGCTCTCCCTGCTCAGAGACGAGGACTGCGACAGCGGACAGGGCTTCCTGTTCGCCCGCCCCCTCGACGTGGCCGCCACCGAGGCGTTTCTTCAGGACTGGGCCAGCGGCAACGTCGCCCCCGCTTTGGCTACGCAAGCGTCACAGCGCTCGACGCAAGCGTCACAGCGCTCCTAGAGGCCGTCATGATTGCGCTGCGCTGAATGTGCAACGCGCTTTGAGGCGGCTTCGCTGGGCGTATGTCCAGCTCGCGCTCGGGGCGCCAAAGCCAGCCGGCGCCCACCGCCAAAGCCAGCCGCCGCCCACCGCTAAAGCCCGCCGGCGCCTTGGCCGATGGAGAGTTGCGCCTAGCTCCGCTTTCACGGGGCGCCGGGTCGCCATATATGGAAAAAGGCACACCCGTCGCGAGGCGGGCTCGCAAAGCCAGGGGTCTCCCGCAGATTGCCCAGCCGCCCGGCACGTTCTGTGAACGCCAGAAAGGAGCTCCTGTCAAATGTCCCGCATTTTCAACACAAAGAAGAAACGTCTCGCGCTTGGTGTCGTCGTCGTCATCCTGGCGATGGCCGCGGCCGCGATCGCTTACTGGACGAGCTCCGGCGAAGGAACGGGCACCGTCAAAGCGAGCTCCGGCGGCGCCGCCTTCGAAGTCAGCAGTACCCTGGCCGAAGGCCTCTATCCCGGGGGCAGCTCCGCGGTCACGATCAAGGTGAAGAACGTCGAAGCGAGCCAGAGCGAGTACCTGACCAAGCTCGAAGCCGAAGTCGAAAAAACCTCGGTGGCGGAATGCAAAAAGGAATGGTTCGAAGTCACACCCGCCTCCCAGGAACCAAAAGTCGTGGTCGCACACGGTGAAACCAAGGAATACACCGTGAACCTGAAAATGAAAGAAGAAGCCGCCGTCAACCAGAACGCGTGCAAGAGCGCGTCGATCACGCTCAAGTACAAAGCCTCCTAGAGGATGGGCGGATAAGCGACGGCTGCCAAAGGACTGGCGCGAGCTCGTGAGACGGATGCCGTATACCCGACTCTCCTCGCTCGCGCCGGCATTGGCGCTGGTGCTCACCACGACGACCGCGGTCGTCTCGGCGTTCTGGACGAGCTCCGGTCAAGGCAACGTCTCGGCCACCCTCGCCTCACTCGAAGCGCCGACGATCACGAGCGCCACGACCGGCGCGGAAACGGTCGCACTGAGCTGGTCCGCGGTCACCCCGCCCGGCGAAGGGACGATCGAATACTACGTTACGCGCGACGGCTCCACGGCGAGCGCGGGCTGTCCGAGCTCGAGCTCGCACTCGACGACCACCAGCTGCACCGACACCAATGTCCCGGTCGGCGCGCACAAATACAAGGTCACGGCGGTGTGGCGCTCGTGGACGTCCACCGGCGTAGAACAGACGGTGACGGTTGCCTACGGCCCGGCGACCCACCTCCTGCTCGAAGCCGCGAGCACCACGCCCGCAGCCGGCGAAGCCGACAACCTCACGATCACCGCCAAGGACGCGAGCAACAACACGGTCGGCACCTACTCGGGCACGCACAGCCTGACCTTCGAAGGCGCAGGTGTGGCGGCCAACGGCGAAGAACCGGTCGTGGTTGACCAGTTGGGCGTCGAAAGGAGCTTCGGCGAAGCAACCGAAATCACGTTCATCGAAGGCAAGGCCACGGTGTCGAGCTCCACGAACGGTGTGATGCAGCTCTACAAGGCCGAAGCGGCGCACATCAAGGTCAAGGAAGGCTCGCTCAACAACGGCGCCGGACTGGCGGTGACGGTCAAAGCGGCCGCGGCCAAGAAGCTCAGCGTGCCGACGCCCTCAGAACAGGAAGCCGGCGTCGCGTTCAACGTGACGCTCACCGCCACCGACGAATGGGGCAACACCGCCACGAGCTATGCGGGCAAAAAGACGGTCACCTGGAGCGAACCCTCGAGCTCGCCCAGTGCGAAAGCACCCAGCTATCCGGCGACGGTCACCTTCACTGCGGGCGTCGGTGCGGCGGCGTCGATCAAACTGTACGACGCCCAGACCACGACGCTCAAAGCGAAGGAAGGCACGATCGAAGGCACCTCGGGCTCGTTCACCGTCAAGGCGGCCACGGCCAAGAAACTCACTGTGCCGACGCCCTCAGAACAGGAAGCGGGCGCCGCGTTCAACGTGACGCTCACCGCGATCGACGAATATGGCAACACAGCCACGGGCTACGCAGGCTCAAAGACGCTCGTCTGGAGCGGCCCGGCAAACGCACCGAACGGCACAGCCCCCGAATACCCTGCGACCGTCACCTTCACCGCGGGCGTGGGCACGGCCTCGGCGCTGAAGCTCTACGACGCGCAGAGCACGACGCTCAAAGCGAAGGAAGGCACGATCGAAGGCACGTCGGGCTCGTTCACCGTCAAGGCGGCGGCCGCCACCAGCTTCAGCGTGCCGACACCAACCGAAAAGGAAGCGGGCGTCTCCTTCAACGAGACCGTCACCGCCTGGGATACGTGGCACAACATCGCCAAGAGCTACGCGGGCGCAAAGGCACTCAGCTTCAGCGAACCCGCGAGCTCGCCCAACGGGAAAGCGCCCAGCTACCCCGCGACGGTCACCTTCACGGCGGGCGCGGGCACAGCCTCGATCAAACTCTACGACTCCCAGAGCACCACGCTCAAGATCACAGAAGGCGCAATCGAAGGCACGTCGGGCTCCTTCACCGTCAAGGCGGCAGCAGCCAAGAAATTCAGCGTACCAACACCGGGTGAACAGGAAGCGGGTCTTGCCTTCAACGTGACACTCACCGCCATCGACGAATACGGCAACACCGCTACGGCCTACACGGGCGCAAAGACGCTCATCTGGAGCAACCCGGCAAGCTCGCCCAACAGCACCGCGCCCGAATACCCGACCTCAGCGACAGCGGTGACCTTCACCGCGGGCGTGGGCACAGCCTCTCAGATCAAGCTCGATGACGCCCAGAAGCACGACGCTCAAAGCGAAGGAAGGCACGGTCGAAGGCACGTCGGGCTCCTTCACCGTCACGGCAGCCGCACCGGAACGCCTCGCCTGGGCGCACGCCGAAGTGACCGCCCCGGCAAAACTCGAAACAGGGACCTGCCCGTTCGCCTGCATCACGACCAGCATCGGCAGCTCAAAGAAATTCAAGGCCCACGCCAGCATCACCGACGCATACGGCAACATCGTGAGCAACCTCGGTGCCACCAGCAAGGCGAAGGTCGAACAGACAAGTGGCGCAGGCACGCTCGCCAATGCCACCGGCCTCAGCATCCCTACATCAGGCCTCGCCGAATCCGCGACGATCTTTGAATACACGAGCCCGGCATCCGGCACAAGCGAAGCCGTGCTGAAGCTTAAGTCCGAAGAAGGCGCCGCCTACACGGAAGCCGAAGCGCACGTGAAGTATTAGCCACGCGAGGCCAAGCCGACGCGGGGGCTCGAACCCAGACCGAAGGCAGACGGCGATGCTAACCGGGTGCCCGCACCAAGGCTCCGCGGCGCCTGCAGCCTCCCGCTTCCATCCGTGGTTTGCCGTACTGGCGTCGCTTGGCCAGATTGACATCGCTCAGGTTATCGGTGAGTATCAAGCGAGCTTCGGGTGTCTGTCCATTTAGGGAGGTTGGGTCATGCCTGATGAGCATGTGGTGCAGGAGGAGGCTCCCGGCCTCGGACTTCTGAGTCCGCGCAGCCGGCATCTGCTTGAGCTGGAGTTCGGGAACCGCAAGGACTTTGACGATCCGGGTCGGGAGTGGCGGCGGCTTTTCTCCGAGCTACTGGGCACGTTCATGCTGGTGCTCGTTGCCGCCGGCGGTGGGATTCTGCACGGTCAGGGACAGATCAGCCTGGCGGCGGCAGTGGTGGCGCCCGGGCTGATGGTGATGGCGATCATCCTGTTTATGGGCGCGGTCTCCGGGGCGCACCTGAATCCCGCGGTCTCGCTCGCGTTCGCGCTACGCGGGGATTTCCCGTGGAAGCGCCTCCCCGGGTACATCGTCATCCAGCTGATCGGCGCGACGCTGGCCTGCCTGTTCCTGCTTGCGGTGTTCGGCAACATCCAGCATCTCGGCGCGACACTGCCCGGCCCGGGGTACGCGAACTGGCAGGCGCTGCTGATGGAGATAGTCCTCACCGCGACGCTGGTCAGCGTCATCTTGGGAACCGCGTCCTCGGCGCAGAACGTCGGCGCGATCGCCGCGCTCGGCGTCGGCGGGTACATAGCGCTCGCCGGGCTATGGTCGGCGCCCGTGAGCGGCACCTCGATGAACCCGGCGCGCTCCTTCGGCCCGGCTCTGGTGAGCGGCGACTTCACGAGCTACTGGGTGTATGTCGTGGGGCCGCTCGCGGGTGCGCTGATCGCGGTCGGCTGCGCCTATGTGCTGCGGGGGCGCGGCGGTGGTGAGGCCGGCTACGCTGCCGGGTCCGGCAGACTGGACAAAGACGAGTGGAGCGAGCGGGAGCGTCTCTCACGGCAGGCCGAGCGAGACGTAGCGACCTCTCCCGCCATCACCGACACCGACACACGAAGGAGCGGCTCGTGACCGACATCGCGCTCACGAGCTGGAAGGATGGCCCCTGAAACACCCCAAGCGAGTATCGGCAACCAAGCCGACGCGGGGACTCGAACCCCGGACCCCCACTTTACGAGAGTGGTGGCCCCCCAAGGCGTATCAGCTGCAAATCGCAATGTTTTGGTAACCGTTCAGTGGGGTTGGGGGACATAACCTCGCGGTGTCGAATCTGATGGTGTGGAGCGCTCTGGGGCGGAGGCGGTTTACTATCAGGGCCGCGAGGTGGTGGTGCGGGTGCTGGTCGAGTTGTCGGCCCAGAATGAGCGACTGATGGTGCAGGTGCAGGCCCTCTCGGCACGGGTGACGCGCCAAGAGGAGCGGATTGCCCAGCTGGAGCGCGAGGGCAAACGGTCCTCGCGTAACTCCTCGCAGCCGCCGAGCGCTGACCCGCTGCCGGCCTCGCCGCCACGGCGTGGCAAGGACTCCTCGGGTCGAGGACAGGGCGCTCAGCTGGGCCACGAGGGTCGCGGACGTCCGCTCTTGCCGGCGTGGGTTGTGGAGGAGGTCATTGATCACTGGCCTGAGCGCTGTGGGTGCGGCCATGCCTTCACCGTGGAGGAGCACGTGGCGGTGGGCGAGCCCGTGCGCTGGCAGGTCGAGGAGCTACCCGTGATCTCGGTCAGGGTGAGTGAGCACCGCTGCCAGCGGGTGCGCTGTCCGGGCTGCGGTGAGCGAACGCGGGGGAAGCTGCCGAGACAGGTTGGCCAGAGCGCGTTCGGTCCTCGCTTCCAGGCGGCGGTGGCGACCCTCTCGGTACGCAACCGCATATCCCGCCGGGATGTGGTGGAGCTCTGCGAGCAACTGTTCTCCGCGAGGATCAGCACGGGCACGGTGGACGCGATCCTCGGCCGCAGCGCGGACGCGCTCACCGAGCCGCACGCCGATCTGTTGGCCCGGCTTCGTGGCGCTGGCGCGCTGAACATGGACGAGACGGGCTGGCGCACCGCCGGTGAGCGCCGCGCGCTGTGGGGCGTCTTCGATCGACGCCACGCCTATCTGCAGATCGAGCGCGACCGCCACGAGGATCACGCCAAGGAGCTCTTGGCCGACACGCAGGCGATCGTGACCTCAGATCGCTGGTGGGCCTATGCGCACCTCCCGTTGGCGCGCCGCCAACTCTGCTGGGCTCACCTGAAGCGCGACTTCGCCGCGCACACCGAAGGGCTCGCCGCCGAGAAGGAGTTCGGCGAGCACGGCCTCGCTCTGTGCGAGCGCATCTTCTGGGCCTGGGAGGTCTTTCAGCACACCAGCGAGCGAGGAGAGCTGAAGCGCACTATCCGCTCCCTGCAACGCCAATACAAGCCAATCATCCGTCGCTATGGCGCAAAGCGAGCGCGCAACAAGCGCTGCCGAGGCATGGCGAACAACCTCCTGAAGGCGTGGCCGGCCCTGTGGACCTTCGCCGCTCACCCGGGCGTTGAGCCAACCAATAATCACGCCGAGCGCGCGCTCCGCGGCGCGGTCATCTACCGCAAGCTCTCGTTCGGCAGCCAGTCCGAAGAGGGCGAGCGGCGCATCGGGCGGCTGCTCTCAGCACACACCACCTGCCGCCTACAACATCGCTCGCTGTTCGTCTACCTAACGGACGCGCTCACCGCGCACGCCCGCAGCGATCCCGTACCACTACTAGCCTGACCAGCGACCAACTGAACGGTTACATGTTTTGGTGTTCGGCACGTAGTTTGTAGGGGGCCATCCCCGCAGTGACGCCGCGCTTTCGCGCGGCCTTGATCGGCTGGCCACAGACCGGCTGATCGCGCCGGCGGGCGAGATCGCGTCTAGCGACTCGTCGCTGCTCGTGCCCGAGCCCCCTAAGAGAAAGGTGGCAAGGATGGCTAGACCCTGGCCGAAAAAGTCTGCGTGGCCGTACGTCGCCAAGAACGGGCGCAAGTCCTACACGGTCGGCTTTTACGACCACGACAAGCGAGAGCGCAGCCGCGCGTTCCCCACGGTGCGCCACGCTCGAGCCTGGATGGACGACTACATGACGGCCGAGCGCCGGGGCCGCGAGAGCTTGCGGCGCTTTCTGCTGGATCTCGACGCCAAAGAGGCCAACGAGGCCGAGGCGAGGAGCATCGGAGAGATACTCGAGCTCTACCTAGCGGTCAACGCGCACCCGCGCAACGAGGGTGGTCTCGCACCGTCCACCTACGAGCGCTACGAGTCGATCGTGGGCTGCCACATGCTCGACAAGCCACGCGCTCGTGGCCGCGGCGTAGTGGCGCCAACCGCGTACGCGGTGGCCCTCTCCTCGGTGCCGGCGGTGCGCTTCAACGGGCCGCAGGCTCCGAGCGCGTGGCGTGAGCAGATGCTGCGCGAAGGCGCGCCCAAGCCGATGCGCCGTCAAGCGTGGCGTGTACTGTCGGCCGCCTTGAGCTGGGCAGCCGCGTCGCAACTGGTTCCCGAGATCGAGATCAACGGGTGCAGGCTCGCGACCGAACCGCGTGGCAACAAACGCCGCTCGCTGCGCGCTGGGGGCACCGGCTACGCCCCGCGCGGGCGCCGTGGGTCGCTCATGCCCGACTGGGCGCTCTCGCCACAGGCGGTCGAGGCGATCCGCGCCGAGATGTTCCACCGAGCGACGAGCCGCGAGGAGATCCTTGCGCAGCGCGACGCGATGGTCGTGAGCCTCCAGTACGGGCTCAGCGCCCGCAACCAGGAGGTCTGGGGCCTGCGCTGGGCTTCGCTCATCGACGAGTTCGCATGGGTGCTCGAGGTCCTCTCCTGCGGACGGCTCGACCAGTGGGGCAAGACCGAGCACAGCACCCAGCGACGCACCGCTATGCCCGGCATCCTGCGCGAAGACCTATCGAAGTGGCGGACAGCGCTCGGCCGCGCCGGGCATCCGGCGCGCGAGTGCGACTTCATCATCCCCGGCGACCTCGCCGGCCCCGAGCACGGGGTGCGCGACCCGCGCACAGGCGCCTGCCACTTCAGCGAAAGCCAGGCACGAGCGTGGGGCGCCCGGTTCTTCACTCCGGCCGTAAAGAAGGTCGCTGAGCGGCCCGAGTTCTTTGGGGTCCTTGGCGCCACCCCCTACTCGCTGCGCCGCGGCGGCATCTCCCTGCGCCTGCGCGCCGAGGACCCGCAGACCGTCGCCAGCGAGTGCGGCACCAGCCTGCGAATGCTTAGCGATCACTACGCATTCGCAATCGAGGACCTCCGCCGCAACGGACCACGACCAGCAGACGTCGAGTGGCGCGACGCTCGCGCCGCAGAAGCGAAGCATCGTTCGCATGAGCAAGCACTGGGTGCCAAGACAGACCACGAAGGTACGCGGCGTCAGCGGAAATTCTTTGCTTGGTTCTCTGCCCGTAAGAGAGGCTCTCGGTTCACCGACCAACAGCCTGGATCGCGGTGAGCATCGGCTACGACACGCGGTGCATGGCTCGTTCAAGGCTGGCTCGTTGGAGTGGGCGGCGGGACGGGCGAGGAGCCGGCGTGCACCGATTTCCAGGGCTTTCAAAACCGCGCGTCGCCACGCTGGGCGTAGCGACGACCTGCACGGTCGGCGAGTCTAGGCTCGTAGCGGCTGGCGGTCGCTCGAGACTCCGAGCCGTTGACGGATGACGGCAGCGAGCAGCTGACGCCGCTCCGCAAAGAACTCTGGAAATCGCTCAAAGCGAGTCGCCAGCATCGCCGAAGTGGTGGAAGGCCGCCACCGCGGCGCGAGCCCCCTCATCAGGGTACGCCGACGCCAGCCACGGGCCCGGAAATTGGCCTCCCTTCGACTCGTTGTCGGCGGGCGTGAGGAGCTGCAGATTGGGGATCTCGCGTGATGCGGCGATCATCCATGTCACTTGCTCGTCGGAGAGGCCGAGCTTCCCTAGCTTTGCACGCGTGAACGCGGTTTGTGGGTACACGTGGTCCGACGTGTCTGCGCAGAGTTTCTCCGCTGGGGTAGATGAGGGACAGCAACGGGAAGCAGTTGCGGTCGCCGTAACGCAGCTGGAGAAGGCCGTCGACGGCAGCCTCGTCGAAGGTCAGGCTCTTCCCGATTTCGCCCATCGTCTGCTCGATCTCGGCGACGGGGAACTGCTCAGAGCCGTGGTCTTTGATGGCGCTGCGCAGGCGCGTGAGGAGAGTGTCGAGGCCGCTGCCCCAGATTCCTTGGCGGAGGAGGCTGCGCAAAGTCCACCGGCGGATGGTCTCCCGGTCGCGCTCGGATCCCTTCGCGATCAGGTAGGACGCATCGAGACCACGGCGCTTGATGTAGTACGCGAGCGGGTGAATCACGCTGCGCGCGTTGAGGTTCACGGCTGTTAGGCCGAACTGGTCGAGGAGGCCGGCCGCGAGGTCCAGGCACTTCTTGATCTCCGGCCACTCATCGCGAATGCGCAGCATCTGCTCCCGAGGAAAGTTCTCGATCTGGAAGCGGACGCTGGTGGCGTCAGTGAGCACGAGGCACGCCTTCATAATCTGGTCGCGCTTGAAGTCAAACCGGTGATCGGCGCGGTTGAGGTGCTCATTGAACGATCGGATCTCTTCCCTCGCGTTGACAGCGTCCTCCTTCTCGCCTGCACTCCATGCCGCGGTCGCTTGGCTGAGCAAGAGGTCGGCGAAGGAGAGCGGCTCGCCCTGCGCGTTGACACGGATGAAGATGTTCATGACACGGTCGATGCTCTGGTCGGGCTCGACGAACGGGCTGATCACGCCGTTGACGTGGACGACCTCGTGCAGGCGGCTCAGGATCGTGGTCGCGTCCGCGTCAGCACCGATACCCGCCTTCACCACGTAGGCGAGCACGTCCTTGATCCGCCGTAGCTCGAGCGCGTCGCTGACGCGCATCCAACGCCTCCCAGCCTCGTTCTCCGCTGCGGCCTGCTCGGGCGTGCGAAACCGGAAGACGTAGCTCTCCGTCTCCCCTGTCTCGTCCTCCGAGCCAGACTCGTCCGCCTCGGAATCAGCTTTGCGCAGGTCGAGGTACAAGTAGCGCTTCGGGGACGCATCCGGGTTGTCCCACCACTTGTTTGGCAGCTTCACGGTGTGCGAGCCGCGCAGCCCGATGTTGAGGCTAGTCAACCGCTGCTGGCCGTCGAGCACGGCGAAGCGATTGTCTGACGGCGCGATCTCCTGCAGTCGCGGGCAGAAGTTGTGCGGAGGACGCTGGTCGTAGTCCCGTATGAACCCGTAGAACGTGTGCGCGCTGATCGTCTCGTCGGAGACACGCCAGTGCAGGAAGCCGCCGATTGGGTAGCCGCGCATCAGCGAGTCAAAGAGCGCGGAGATCTTCTGCTCGTTCCAGACGAACTCGCGCTGGATCGCGGGCAACACGAGCTGCTGGTTCTTGATCTCCTCAAGGACGCTATGGACTGTGCGCGCCGGTTGGAAGCCCTCGTGCACGGCGCCAACCCTATCCGACGCGAGGATGCACGGCCAGGCGTAGGATCGGTTGCGGCGCCGCAACCGGCTCGCGCCGACGCTCTTTAGAGGGCCGTGCACCCCGGCGGGCAGGACTCCTCGCGGTCTGCCGAACTGGGAGCGCGATATGGCTGGCACTGATCGGCCCACCGCCGCGATGGTCGCTCACCAGCGCAGAGTTCGGCGAGCGGCTTGCCGACCCGATCGAGGACGAGAGCGAGAACTAACGGGCACCGAAGTGACTGCTTCCGCATCGCCAGGCGCGAGCGAGCGTGAGCCGATCGTCAACCAGTGTGCTCGCAGGTCGTCCAAAACGGCAGCGGCACCGACGCGACGTTCCTCGCGATCGCCAGCCCAGGCATCTTCGGACCCGCCTACTTCCGAGAGGTCGGCGAGGTGTTGGCCACCTCCGCCGGCGGCCCGCCGGACGTCGCCGCGCTGGCCGAGGTGATGCGCCGCCACGGCCTCACGCCGGCCCAGCCGGCTACCACTTGACCGCCGCCCCCAAAGCGCGACTGCTGCTCTCGCAGGACGAACGAGTGTCCGAACAAGAGCCGCGCTCACGCTCGCATCGAACGACTTCCGAGCGCACCGACTGAGCGTCCGCAGGCGCCCGCTTGCGCGAGGGATAGCGGAAGCGTTCGCCTCGCCGCGCCTCAGACCCGGCCCTCGTCTGGCACGAGGGTGGGGGGCGGGCGTCTCTCGTGAACAGTGGTCAGTGGGTGTCTGGCGGGGCGGGGCCGGCGTAGACCACGAGCACGACGACGCGATCGTTGGGGCCGCGCTTGTAGCGTACGCGTGCGCCTCCGTTGACCTCGTACTCCCAAAAGCCCTTGAGCTTGCCCTTCATCTGGTGGTGGCGGTTGGTCTGCATCGGAGGGAAGGGGTTGTCCGCGAGCTCGATGTAGCAGCGGCGCATCGGCCCGGGACGGTTCTGGCACAGCGTGTTCCAGTCGCGATAGACCGTGCAGTAGACCTTGTGGCGTGCGGAGTAGCGTCCCTTCGGCGCGTGGACCTCTCGGGTCACGCCTGGGCCGCCAGGACCTGCTCCTCCGACGGAGGCAAAACCTCGACGATACCGTCCAGATCAACCTGCGATAGCAGCGTCCGCATCGCGTCCGGCTGCCCATAGACCCCCGCGGTTGAGTCCCACGCCCGCAGATTGCCCTCCAGGTACTCCAACGTGCCTCGCTGGGCGGCATCGAACGTATCGGCCACGAGCTCGCGGGCGAACTCCCCGACCTCATCGCTCGAGAACGCGGCGAGCCACGGGTATCCGGTCTGCATCGCCCACTCCGACGGCGGCACCTCGCGATGCTCATTGAAGATCGCCATGAAGCGAGCCGTCTCGGCGACCTGCGCCTGCAAGCGCCGCTGGAACTCCGCGACGCCCTTGGTCTGGATGACGAGCAGCTCACCATCGGCGTCGAGCACTTCCTGGGGTGAGTCCTTCGCCCGGTCAAGCAGCGTCCGGTAGTCCCGCTGAATCTCCGTCGGACCCCACGGCGCGTCAGCCGTACGACCCGACGCACGCCCGCGCGCTGCTGATCCAGACATCTGCTTTCCTCCGCTTGCACGGGCCATACCTTAGCTCCTTCTACATAGCTTTCTATGTAGAGACTAGCATGGGCCTGCGCAGGTACACAAACGGCACGCCGCCCTGCAGCGGAGCTATCAGCAGCCAGGGCAGCCACAGCGATACCATGCGGGCCCCCGCCGACGTAGCTCAGCTGGTAGAGCGCATCTCTCGTAAAGATGAGGTCCCCGGTTCGATTCCGGGCGTCGGCTCTGCGTAAAAAGATGCCCCGTTTTTACCGCAGGGGTACCGCAATTTGTTATAGTTTTTTGCAGTAATTGTCCGTGGCTGTCCAAGAGATGCCAGCTACGAAACACCCGCAAAGGAGCAAGAAATGGTAACCGTTCAGTTGGTCGCTGGTCAGGCTAGTAGTGGTACGGGATCGCTGCGGGCGTGCGCGGTGAGCGCGTCCGTTAGGTAGACGAACAGCGAGCGATGTTGTAGGCGGCAGGTGGTGTGTGCTGAGAGCAGCCGCCCGATGCGCCGCTCGCCCTCTTCGGACTGGCTGCCGAACGAGAGCTTGCGGTAGATGACCGCGCCGCGGAGCGCGCGCTCGGCGTGATTATTGGTTGGCTCAACGCCCGGGTGAGCGGCGAAGGTCCACAGGGCCGGCCACGCCTTCAGGGGGTTGTTCGCCATGCCTCGGCAGCGCTTGTTGCGCGCTCGCTTTGCGCCATAGCGACGGATGATTGGCTTGTATTGGCGTTGCAGGGAGCGGATAGTGCGCTTCAGCTCTCCTCGCTCGCTGGTGTGCTGAAAGACCTCCCAGGCCCAGAAGATGCGCTCGCACAGAGCGAGGCCGTGCTCGCCGAACTCCTTCTCGGCGGCGAGCCCTTCGGTGTGCGCGGCGAAGTCGCGCTTCAGGTGAGCCCAGCAGAGTTGGCGGCGCGCCAACGGGAGGTGCGCATAGGCCCACCAGCGATCTGAGGTCACGATCGCCTGCGTGTCGGCCAAGAGCTCCTTGGCGTGATCCTCGTGGCGGTCGCGCTCGATCTGCAGATAGGCGTGGCGTCGATCGAAGACGCCCCACAGCGCGCGGCGCTCACCGGCGGTGCGCCAGCCCGTCTCGTCCATGTTCAGCGCGCCAGCGCCACGAAGCCGGGCCAACAGATCGGCGTGCGGCTCGGTGAGCGCGTCCGCGCTGCGGCCGAGGATCGCGTCCACCGTGCCCGTGCTGATCCTCGCGGAGAACAGTTGCTCGCAGAGCTCCACCACATCCCGGCGGGATATGCGGTTGCGTACCGAGAGGGTCGCCACCGCCGCCTGGAAGCGAGGACCGAACGCGCTCTGGCCAACCTGTCTCGGCAGCTTCCCCCGCGTTCGCTCACCGCAGCCCGGACAGCGCACCCGCTGGCAGCGGTGCTCACTCACCCTGACCGAGATCACGGGTAGCTCCTCGACCTGCCAGCGCACGGGCTCGCCCACCGCCACGTGCTCCTCCACGGTGAAGGCATGGCCGCACCCACAGCGCTCAGGCCAGTGATCAATGACCTCCTCCACAACCCACGCCGGCAAGAGCGGACGTCCGCGACCCTCGTGGCCCAGCTGAGCGCCCTGTCCTCGACCCGAGGAGTCCTTGCCACGCCGTGGCGGCGAGGCCGGCAGCGGGTCAGCGCTCGGCGGCTGCGAGGAGTTACGCGAGGACCGTTTGCCCTCGCGCTCCAGCTGGGCAATCCGCTCCTCTTGGCGCGTCACCCGTGCCGAGAGGGCCTGCACCTGCACCATCAGTCGCTCATTCTGGGCCGACAACTCGACCAGCACCCGCACCACCACCTCGCGGCCCTGATAGTAAACCGCCTCCGCCCCAGAGCGCTCCACACCATCAGATTCGACACCGCGAGGTTATGTCCCCCAACCCCACTGAACGGTTACAAGAAATGGCGCTCGGCCTAGACATTGAGCGCCTTTGGCGGGGTCGCTTACGAAAGTGGTGCTCTACCAGCTGAGCTACGTCGGCGCGGGCACCGATGCTAGCGCCGAGGCGGTGTCGGACGTCCCTGAGAGCTCGTCCAGCTCGGCGAGCAGCGAGTCGCCGTGCTTCTCACAGAACGCCGGGCCGACCCCGTGCACGGCGAGCAGCTCGTCCATGTTGGCGGGACGGGCGCGGAGGATGTCTTCGAGCACCGCGTTGGCGGCGACCGTGAAGGCAGGCATGCCCTCGGCGCGCGACCAGCGCCACTGGCGCAGGCGCTCGAACTCGCGCTCGTCGACGGGCTCCGGCACCGAATCCTCGCTCTGATCACCCGCGCCGCCGGCGAGGACCGTGCCACCCCCCACCGCCACCGGCGCCCCCATACGCACGTCCGGTCGTGGCGCGCGACGGCGCGGAGACGCAGCGACCGGAGTGGCCGACAAAGCCCGCGCGAGCTCGGGGTCGGGGTCACAGACGTCACAGCAGCGCCCTGAAGGCGCACCGGGCGTCCGGTCACCGAAGTGGTCGAGGATCTGCCGCCGACGACAGCTCGGAAGCACCGGACATGTAGCGCTCGATCGAGCGGTAGGACTCCCAGCCGCGGTCCTTGGCCGCTTTGATCGCCGCCCATGCCTTGCGCGGGCTGCCTCGCCGGTGAGCCGCACGAGCAGCCCGCTGGATCCACCGGGCTGAAAGCTCCACGGCGCCGGCACGCTCGGCGATCGACAGCAGCACGCGCTCGCGCTCGCCCAGCTCGCCGTGCCCGATCTGGCCACGCCATCCTCCGCGCCGACGCGACGCAGCGCGCCGACGTAGGCGCGGACGTCGTCGACGGTGGTCGTGCGCTCGGTGATGAAGCGGATCAGCCGACCGAGGTCCATGCGCGCGGCCAGCAGCAGCGCCCGCGCGGGCAGCACCGTCGCGCCCGCCGCGGCCGGCCTCCTGGTAGTAGGCCTCGAGGCTCGTGGGCAGCGCCCAGTGGGCGACGGTGCGCACGTCGGACTTGTCGACGCCCATGCCGAACGCGTTGGTGGCGACGACGACCTCGGCGCGCATCGGTCCATGAACGCGTCCTGGCTGGCGCGGCGCGCGTCGGGGGACATGCCCGCGTGGTAGGCGACGGTCGCGATGCCCGGCACGGCGATCAGCGCGGCGACCTCGTCGGTGTCCCTGCGCGTGCCGCAGTAGACGATCGCCGGCCGCGTCGGCTCGCCCTCCCGGAGAGCACGTGCAGCAGCGCGGCACGCTTGCGCGCGACGGCACCCTTGCCTTCGAGCGAGACGACGTCGAAGGCGAGGTTGGGACGGTCGAAGCCGGCGCGGACGGACACCGGTTCGCGCAGCCCCAGCCGCGCGGCGATCTCCTCGGCCACGCGCGGGGTGGCGGTCGCGGTGGCGGCCATCACGGGCGGACGGCCGAGCGCAGGCGATCGCGTCGTGCAGACGCAGGTAGTCGGGGCGGAAGTCGTGGCCCCACTCGGCCACGCAGTGGGCCTCGTCGACGACGAACAGCGACACCCGCCGCTGAGACAGAGCGCTCGCGAAAGGCGCCGGAGGCGAACCGCTCGGGGGCGGCGAGCACGAGCCTGGTCTGCCCGCCGGCGATGTCGCGCAGCGCCGGCGCGTTGTGCCCCTCGGCCATGCCGGACGCGAGCATGGTGGCGGGCACGCCCGCGTCGTGCAGCCGGCGCAGCTGGTCGGCCATCAGCGCGATCAGCGGGCTGACGACGACCACGAGACCATCGCCCACGAGCGCGGGCAGCTGATAGCACAGCGACTTGCCCCCACCGGTGGGCATCACGACAAGGCAGTCGCGCCCTGCCAGCGCGGCGGCCACCGCCTCGCGCTGCCCGGGCCGGAAGGCATCGAGCCCGAAACGGCGCAGCAGTTCCTCGGGTGACATTCCAAGCAAGTTACTCGCCGCTTCGGAGGGGATCGTCTCGGCCGTGGATGGGGGTGCCGAGCCCACGCGGACGGCAAGCCACCGATCGGAGATCGAGGATCTCCGATCGTCCAGCAGTGACCGCGGCCCGGCGCGTCAGCGATTATGCAGCGTTTTCAACACGCAGCTCATCCCCGGTGTCAGGCGCGACGGCAACCCACGACGTCTACCCGCGACGCCGTGTCCACACCACCCGCGCGCCCGCGGCCGGCACGAGCGTGATCGCGCGACGCCGGTTCCACTCGCCCCGACTACGACGCCTCACCCCGCGCCGCGCGGGCACGCTCGGGTGCAGCTCGCTCAGCATCGTGCGCAGGATCAGCTTCATCTCGAGCATCGCGAACGACGCGCCGATGCAACGGCGGATGCCGCCGCCGAAGGGAATCCAGGCGAATGTGTCGGGCGCCTCCCCGAGGAAGCGCTCGGGCGGAACTGCTCCGGGTGCTCGTACACGCGCGGGTTGCGGTTCGTCAGGTAGATCGACGGGACCACGCGCGTGCCCGCGGGCAGCTCATAGCCACCGACCTGCAGCGGCTGCTGCAGCAGCCGCACCACGAGCGGCACGACCGGGCGCACGCGCAGCGTCTCGTGAACGACCGCCTGCATGTAGTCATCGCCATCGTCCGCGTCGATCTCCGCGACGAGCCGCGCGAGCTCGTCCGGGTGGCGCACCAGGCGCTCGACCGCCCACGCGACCGCCGTCGCAGTCGTCTCGTGTCCGGCCAGCAGCAGCGTCACGAGCTCGTCGCGCAGCTCGGCGTCGGTCATCGCCTGGCCGTCCTCGTCGCGCGCCTGCAGCAGCAGCGAGAGGATGTCCGTGCGCTCCGCCAGGTCCTGCTGAGAGCGACGGCGGCGCGAGCTCCTCGTAGATGACGGCGTCCAGCCGGTCCAGGCCCTCCCCGATCGCGCCCGTTGGGACGTTCGAGGCTGGGTCGGCGCAGCGCCGAGCAGCACCATTCGCGGCGAGCTGATCGGCGTCGAGCAGGTCGCCGATCGCCACCCGCAGCGGGTCCATCCGCTCGGCCTCGACGCCGAAGACCGCGCGCAGGATCACCTCCAGCGTGATCGCGCGCGTGTGCTCCTGCAGACGCATCGGCCGGCCCAGCGGCCAGCCGCCTATGTCGCGCGCGGTCGCCTCCACGATCATGTCCTCGTACTCGCGCATCCGCTCGCCGTGAAAGGGCGGCAGCAGGAGCTTGCGCTGGCGCATGTGCTCGGGCCCGATCGAGCGTGAGCACCGAGCTCGGTCCCATCACCGGCGCCACCGGCGAGTTGGCCGCCGCCGATGGCGCGATCTCCGGCGGGGCCGTGAACACGGTCTTGACCGCGGCCGGGTCGCTGAGCAGCACCAGCTGCATCCCGCTCGGGGCGAACGTCAGCGTGAAGGCCTCGCCGAGGCGCCTCGCGCAGCGGTCCATCACCCACGTCGGCGCCAGCGCCCACGCGAGCGTCTGTACGGCCGCGGGCACCCGCGGGCCAGGGGGCAGCCGCCTGGGGGAGGACTCGCCGATATCGACGGGTGGGGAGACTGTGATCGTGCTGGCCATATTGCTCGTGGCGGCATCGTGAACGCGACCGTTCGCGTCCCTGTCCAGTCAGCATGTCAGGGCCGGCGTCGCGACCCGCGCGCGCGGTGATCATGCAGCGCCACCACCACCTGCTCACGCGCGCGCGTGACCTCCTCTGGGGACAGCGTCGCCCGGTGCCGGTCCAGATACCCCGCGAGCATCCGCGCCGGCAGCACCCGCACGCCCTTGCGCCGCGCCAGCGGCCGGTCCACCCACGCGCGGCTGTAGACGAGCAGCGGCTCGACCTCCACGCCCGTCACGCGCGCGATCGCCTTGCGCTGAGCCTGGGCCTGGCTGAGCGTCGCACCGTGCACGCGCGCGACGCGTACCGGCCCGGGGTGGCTCTTCGTCTCGACGGTGAACACCCCCGCCGGCCCGATCAGGATGTGATCGACGTTGCCGTGGCCGAGGCTCGCGTCGTGGATCACGTGCCAGCCCTCGCCCGCCGAGCCCGTCCAGCAGGCCGCCGACCTGCTCCTCGCCGGTGGCGCCGCGATCGTGACGATCGACGAGCGGCAGCACGTAGCGCAGACGACGAACATCGCCGCCAGCAGCGCGATCTCCGAGCCGATGAAGCGCAGGTCGCGCAGACCGAACGCCCGCCCCAGCATCGCGGTGGCCACGGCCAGCACACCGAGCGACACCAGCGTGCGCAGGCGCAGGCGCTTGACGATCGCGCGCGTGTGCTGTCCGGGCGCGCGGGTGGTCGGGTCGTAGCGAATCGTGAGGCTCATCATCGATGCATCTGATCTCTACATCGTGCAACCCCGTTCGTTCCTTGAGGGGCCGACCTCTGGCCGATCGTTGGAACGCCCTGAGCATCAAGGCGAGCTAAAAATGCCCCAAGAAGCGTGGAAACTCGCGCGAACTTCTAAAGCCCCGGCCTGCGCCCGTCGAAGCCCTGAGCAGACACCCAACCCTGTGAGCACGGATGCCTCGCATGTCCTACTTTTCCGACCCATCTCCACCTTCCGACGTCTGTCTGCTGCTGCGCGCGCACGCGGAGCAGCGCTGGCTGAGCCACGAGATCGTCCCCGTCCTGCGCCAGCTGCGAGACCTCGACGAGCTCCCCGAGGAGCAGCTCGGGGCGGCGCTTGCCTACCTCGAGGTCATCTGGCTCGAGGCCGTGCGGCGCGCCGCCGAGACCGATGCCGCGTTCGCGGACCTGGACCACGCGTGCCCCGCGAGCCCCGAGGAGACCCTGCCGTCCAAGGCGCGCCGCTACCACGCAGCCGTGCGCACCCTGCGCGAGGCCGTCGCCCTGCACGTCTCCGCGCTTGTGTCCGCCCCCCGTGACGGGGCGTCGCGCACGCACGAGCCCGTTGGCGACGGACAGTTTTCATTCGGCCGTATCGAGCCGGCCTGAAAGTCCCGCCCCGCGTAGCGATTCGGATCCCATCGCATAGGAGGTCCGCATCGCGTAGGCTGCCGGGACTCGTGACGCCGCGCTTCGACCTGCAGTCCCACTCGACCCACTCCGACGGCGCGCTGGCCGCCGCCGAGGTCGTTGGGCGCGCCGCCGAGGCCGGTGTCGAGCTGCTCGCGCTCTCCGACCACGACACGGTCTCCGGCGTCTCCGAGGCGATCGACGCGGGCGAGCGCCACGGGGTGCGGGTCGTCCCCGCCGTCGAGATCTCCTCGATCGACGACGACGCGCGCAGACGCCGCGCGAACTGCACATCCTCGGCTACCTGATCGACCACACCGACCCACCGTTCGCTGCGACGCTCGCCGAGTTCCTGGCCGACCGCGAGCGGCGCACGCTGCGCATGGCCGACGCCCTGCGCGAGCAGGGCTTGGAGCTCGACGACGCCGCGATCTCCGAGCGCGTGCGCGCCGGCCAACCGATCGGCCGGCCGCACCTCGCCGAAGCCGTGCTGCGCGCGCCGGCCAACGCCTCGCGGCTGCAGGCCGAGAACATCGACGACGTCGGCTCGCTGATCCGCGGCTACCTGATCGAGGGCCGCCCCGCCTTCAGGCTGCGCGAGACTCCGACCGTCGCCGAGGCGATCGACGCGATCCACGCCGCCGGCGGCGTGGCCGTGTGGGCACACCCGTTCTGGGACGTGTCCGACGCGGACGAGACGGCTCGCGATGATCGACCGCTTTCGTGCGCTCGGGATCGACGGTGTCGAGGCCTTCTACGTCACTCACACGCGCGAGCAGACCGAGCTGCTGGCCGGCGCTGCGGCGAGCTTGGCCTGCTGAGCACGGGCTCCTCGGACTTATCACGGCCCGGACAATCGCCTGTTCTCGCGCTTCCTCGCGTTCGAGACATACGGGTTGGAGCCGAACCTCGGACCACTCGCCAACTGAGAACAGCCCGAACCAGTTGAGCGCCGGCTCCATCGGTGGATGCCACTGCGACCGATCGCCCTCAAAGATCAACGATCAGGTCACCGCCGAGCGCGTGCAGCCCGAACGCCAGCGCCTCGAGCGCCAGCTCCTCGCGACACGTTCAGCACGAGCCGCGCGCGCGTCTCGCGCACCAGCTCCACCCCACGTCGCGCATCCCCCGTTCCGCGCCCTCGCCGCGTCCTCCTCGCAGCTCGGTCGATCCGATCGACCGCATACACGAGCTCCGGAGCGCCCTCCTGCACGCACAGCACGTCGCGCAGCCACAGCTCCACCAGCCGCAGCCCGCGATCGAGCGCCCGAGCGCGCGCGCGGCGCTCGGCCCTGCGCCGTGCCCTCCTGCGCTTCCCGTTCCAGGCGCCGGCGCTCCTTGCTCGGCACCAGCTCGAGCTCGCCGCGCCAGCCTGGCCATGACCTGCTCGCCCGCGCTCGTCCCCGCCTCCGACGCGGCCTCCAGCAGATCCGTCCACCGCGCGCTCCCGTGTCGCCCGTCCAGCGCCGAGCGCACGTAGTCCTCCGCCGCGCGCCGCAGCGCCCGGCCCTCCTCGCTCGCGAGCGTCCGCGCCCGCGTCGCGTCGCCCAGCGCCAGCCGCGCGCACGCGCGCTGCGCTCATCGACTCCAAGTCCGCCGGCAGCGTCTCGCGCGATCGTCTCCGCCGTCGAGCGCGTCGAAGCGCACCTGCTGGCAGCGCGAGGCGATCGTCGCCAGCACGTCCTCCCGGCGGTCGCTCACCAGCAGCAGGTGCGCGAAGGACGGGGGCTCCTCGAGCGTCTTCAGCAGCCGGTTCGCCGCCTGCTCGTTCAGCGTCTCCGCCGCTCTCGATCACGAACACGCGCCGCGCGCGACTCAAACGGCGTCCGCGTCGCCGCGGCCACGACCGGCTCGTCGATGTCGCTCACGAGCATCTCCGCCGCCCCGCTCGGGCGTCACCCACGTCAGGTCCGGGTGCGTCCCGCGCGTCGCGCGCTCCCGTCACCGCAAGCGCCGTCTGCTGGTCGCGCGCCCCGTCGGCCAGCAGCGCGGCGGCGAACGCCCGCGCGATCGTCGCGCTTGCCGGCGCCCGACGGGCCGTGGAGCAGGTACGCGTGCGAGGGCCTGCCCCGGCGGCAATCCGGGCCCCAGGACGGCACGCGCGTGCGGGTGCGCCTCGATCCCGGGCAGCAGTGCGGTCGCATCGAGAGGAGCGTCACTCTACGCCATCGTAGGCGACCGCTCATGCAGGCGCTACCGTGCTGCTCGTGGCCCGCGGCCGTCTGATCACGATCGAGGGACTCGACGGCGCCGGCAAGTCCACGCTCGCCGGCGGCCTGCACAGCGCGCTGGGAGAGCGCGGCGTCCGCGTCGAGCTCCTGCGCGAGCCCGGCGGCGTGGCTCTGTCCGAGCGGATCCGCGCGCTCGTCAAGGACCCCGCGCTGACGGTGGCCCCGCGCGCCGAGGCGCTGCTGTATGCGGCCGCCCGCGCGCAGCTCGTGCGCGAGCGGTTGCGCCCCTGCTCGATGCCGGCGTGCTGGTGCTGCTCGACCGCTTCGTCGACTCCTCGCTCGCCTACCAGGGCGCGGGGCGCGAGCTCGGGATCGAGGAGGTCCGCGCGATCAACCACTTCGCCACCGGCGGTCTGACGCCCGACCGCACGCTGCTGCTGCGCATCTCCCCCGCGGACGGCCGCGCGCGCCAGCGGGACGCGCAGCCGAGCCCGACCGCCTGGAGCGCGAGGACGAGGGCTTCTTCGCGCGCATCGCCGCCGCCTACGATGAGCTCGCGCGCGCCGAGCCTGAGCGGATCCGCGTGATCGACGCCTCCCAGCCGCCCACGCGCGTCCTCGGCGATGCGCTGGCGGCGATCGAGGACCTACTATGAGCATCGTCGTGTCTCGCTTATCACTTGCCGCAACGATCCTGGTGCTGGCGCTGTCCGCTCCGGCATCAGCCGCCAAGCCGCCCGCGGCGGCGACGACCACCACGACGCCCGCGTCGGCGCTGCTCGCGAAACCGCCCGCACACACGGCCACAATCGCTAAGACGCCGACTTCGTCCGACGCCCGCCTCGGAGCAAAGTCGTGCCGACCACTCCCACGACGCCAAAGACTCCGTCCCGACGACCGCCGTCCGCGACGACCTCCACCCCCACGACCGCCATCCGCGGCGGCAGCCGTCCCGGGGGGCGCGGCGGCGAAAACTTTCAATTCCGGACGGCTGCAAACGCGCGCACGCGCGCGCGCGCGCGGCCAAGCCGCTCCGGACACGTCTCGACGGAGGCCATCGTCCTCGCCGCGATCGCCGCCCTGCTCCTGCTCGCGTGCGCCGCCTGGGCGTTCGCGCGCTCGCCGCGCATACGAGCCGCACTGGCTGCTGTCCGCTGCGCCACGCGATGGCCGAGGCGGGCTTTCGCACGTCGGCCACGTGGGCCGAATTCACCGACTGGGCGCGCCTCGGCAGGTAGCCTGCAGAAGGTCCGCCGGCCTTCTAAAATAAGAGCTGCGCGCTGCCGTTTTTCCGTCCGATCGCACGAGGGACGATGCTCGGCCCCAGCGAGACAAGGAGCAAGGCCGATGGACACCACCACGCACCCCACCCAAGCCGAGCCGGCGACCCCCGGCGTCGCGCTGTCGATCGAGCGCTGCTTCACCTCGCCCGGCACGCATCCGTTCGACACCGTCGCAGTGGGAGTCGCGCGACGCGCGCATCGGCCACGGCGACCGCGTCGCGTTCGAGCAGACCGACGTCGAGTTCCCCACGACCTGGTCGCAGAACGCCACGAACATCGTCACCCAGAAGTACTTCCGCGGGACAGATCGGCAACCCCGCGCGCGAGCACTCGGTCAAGCAGATGATCGGCCGCGTCGCCGGCACGATCGCCGGCTGGGGGCGCGAGCGCGGCTACTTCGCGAGCGACGCGGACGGGGACGCGTTCGAGGCCGAGCTGACCCACATCCTGCTGCACCAGATGGCCGCGTTCAACTCGCCCGTGTGGTTCAACGTCGGGTTCGAGGAGAGCCCGCAGTGCTCGGCCTGCTTCATCCTCTCCGTCGAGGACACGATGGAGTCGATCCTCGACTGGAACACCAAGGAGGGGATGATCTTCCGCGGCGGCTCGGGCTCGGGCATCAACCTGTCGAACATCCGCGGCTCGATGGAGCCCCTCGCCAAGGGCGGCACCGCCTCGGGCCCGGTCTCGTTCATGCGCGGCGCCGACTCGTGGGCGGGCACGATCAAGTCCGGCGGCAAGACACGCCGCGCGGCGAAGATGGTCGTGCTCGACGTCGACCACCCCGACATCCGCGAGTTCATCTGGTGCAAGGCCAACGAGGAGGACAAGGCCGAAGCACTGCGCGACGCCGGCTTTGACATGTCGATCGACGGCGACGGGTTCAAGTCGATCCAGTACCAGAACGCCAACAACTCGGTGCGCGTCACCGACGAGTTCATGCAGGCCGTCGCGGAGGATCGCGAGTGGCGCCTGACGTCCCGCACCACCGGCGAGCCGGTGGGCGAGCCGTCCGCGCGCGCGAGCTGATGCGCGAGATCGCGGAGGCCGCCTGGCGCTGCGCGGACCCGGGCGTGCAGTACGACACGACGATCAACCGCTGGCACACCTGCCCCGTCTCTGGCCGGATCAACGCGTCCAACCCCTGCAGCGAGTACATGCACGTCGACGACTCCGCCTGCAATCTCGCCTCGCTGAACCTGATGAAGTTCCGCCGCGCCGACGGCACGCTCGACGTGGAGTCGTTCGAGCACACCGTGGACATCATGCTGCTCGCCCAGGAGATCGTCGTCTCACCCTCCAGCTATCCGACCGAGGAGATCGGCGCCAACGCGCGCGCGTTCCGCCAGCTCGGCCTCGGCTACGCCAACCTCGGCGCGTACCTGATGAGCAACGGCATGCCCTACGACTCAGACGCTGGGCGCGGCACGGCGGCCGCGATCACGGCGCTGATGACCGGGCGCGCCTATCGCGAGTCCGCACGCGTCGCCGGCGCGCTCGGCCCGTACGAGCGCTACGAGGAGAACCGCGCCGAGCACAACCACGTGATGGCGATGCACCGCGACGCCGCGCATGCGATCGACGACGAGAGCTGCGCGGACACGGAGCTGCTCGACGGCCGCGCGGCGCTCGTGGGATGAGGCTGTGGAGCTCGGCGAGCTGCACGGCTATCGCAACGCACAGGCGACCGTGCTCGCGCCGACCGGGACGATCAGCTTTCTGATGGACTGCGACACGACCGGCGTCGAGCCCGACTTCTCGCTGGTCAAGTTCAAGGAGCTCGTCGGCGGCGGGCAGATGACGATCGTCAACCGCACCGTTCCGCTGGCGCTGGCGACGCTCGGCTACTCCGAGCAGCAGGTCGAGCAGATCGAGGCGCACCTGGCCGAGCACGGCACGATCATCGGGGCGCCCGGCCTCGCCGCGGAGCACCTGCCCGTGTTCGACGTGGCCGTCGGCGAGCGCGCGATCTCCCACATGGGCCACATCGAGATGATGGGCGCAGTGCAGCCGTTCATCTCGCGGCGCGATCTCGAAGACCGTGAATCTTCCCCAGGAGGCGACCGTCGAGGACATCGCCGACGCCTACACCCAGGCGTGGCGTCTGGGGATCAAGGCACTGGCGATCTACCGCGACGGCTCCAAGACCGCGCAGGCGCTGCGCACGGACGCCCAAAAGGACGGGACGCTCACCGCCGCAGACGGTGCAACAACGACGCAGGAGGACATCGACAAGCTCGTCGATGCCGCCGTCGTCAAGGCGCTCGCCGAGGCCGGCCCACGACGCAAGCGCATGCCCCGCGAGCGCGAATCGATCACGCACAAGTTCTCCATCGGCGGCCACGAGGGCTACATCACCGCCGGCAAGTACGAGGACGGCTCGGTCGGAGAGATCTTCCTGACCGACATCGGCAAGGAGGGGTCGACGCTGCGCGGCATGATGAACTCGTTCGCCACGGCGATCTCGATCGCGCTGCAGTACGGGGTGCCGCTGGAGACGCTGGTACGCAAGTTCAGCTACATGCGCTTCGAGCCCGAGGGCATCACGGGCAACCCGGAGATCCCGTTCGCGAAGTCGATGCCCGACTACATCATGCGCTGGCTCGCCTCACGCTTCCTGGACGTCGATGTCCAGGAGGACCTGGGCATCCTCACCCCAGAGGTGCGCGCCCGCAAGTCCGCCCAGGAGACAGCCCAGTCGGTGATCGGCAGCGATACCGCCGGCCCGAGCGCGGCAGGATCTCGCGGCCACCCCAGGTCGCAGAGCCAGCGACTTCGGCGCTGACGGACATCCCCGCCGGTCGTCCCCGCCCGCATGCAAGGCCTGGACCTCGGGCCGGCGTGCAGCCAGTGCGGAGGCATGATGCAGCGCACGGGGTCTTGCTACACGTGCATCAGCTGCGGCAACAACACCGGCTGCGGCTGACGCGCGATAGCCGGCGCATCTCTGCGTCCTCGGTCGCTCGCGTGCGTAGCACGCCACGCGGGGTGGGCGGGTCCTGTTCATACCTTGATCTGCTTGGCTCTCGCGTCTCAGGGGCGGGCTCATCTCGGCGTCCTCGGTCGCTCGCGTGCGTAGCACGCCACGCGGGGTGGGCGGGTCCTGTTCATACCTTGATCTGCTTGGCTATCGCGTCTCAGGGGCGTATGGCATTTCTGGGCGAATCTGCGGACATCAGCCCGAGTAGGAAGCTGGGGGCGCGGGGTCGTCACGGATCGAGGCCAGCTCGCTGAGCAGCGATTCGGGGGTCGTGCCGCCGAGGACGCGCAGGCGCGGGAGGCGATAGGGGTCGTTGTTCGGGCCGGCCCAGCCGGGGACGACCGTGGTCGAGCCGGTGAAGCCGGCGAGCTTGGACGGCCGCGATCACGGTCGTGTCGTAGTGGCCGGAGGGGTAGCAGAACCAGTTCACGGGGACGCCATAGCGGTGCTGGATGAGCTTGCGCGCAGTGGCGACCTGGTAGGCGAGCTGGGTCGCGTCCAGGGCGACCAGGTCGGCGTGGCTGATGCCCTGCGTATCCAGCTCCCAGCCGGCGGCGATCAGACCCCGGACCTGGGCTTGCGAGAGCCCGCCCTGCGAGGGCGGCAGGCCTGTCAGCTGGATGTTCTCGTTGCCGACCCAGCCGAGGCGGCGCAGCACGGGCAGCGCGTTGGTGTACTGCGACTGGTAGCCGTTGTCGAAGCTCACGACGATCGGTTTCTTCCCCGGCGGCAGCGGCATGGTGCCGTGCTGCCAATACGCCCACATCTGATCCTGGGTGACCGCGTGGTAGCCCGCGTGCGCCAGCGCCTGCATCTGCGCGGCAAATTCACTCGCGGACACATACAGCCCGGGGAACGGCGCCCCCGCAGGCGGCGGGTTGATCACGTGATACATCAGGATCGGCACCCGTGTGGTTCCGGGCTTGCCAGGGGATGCGCCGGCACTCGTGCCCGCGTCTCGGGAGGCGCCTGTAGAGGATCGACGAGACGGGGTGCGGTGACCGCGACCCGGTGCGAGGACGGCGTGGAGCTCCCTCCGCCGACCAGGAGCGCCACCGCCGCCACCGCCGCTGCCACGAGCACCAGGCTCAGACCGGCGAGTGTATGACGGCGGCGGCGCGCCAGTTCCCTGCTTCGGGCCTCGCGACGCGCCTGGCGCCGCTCGCTATCCATACTGCTCCTAGGGGTTCAAGCGCTTCTTCAGTGCGCTCGCTGCGGAGAACTTCGCCGCCTTGCTCGCGGAGATGTTGATCGTCTCGCCGGTGGACGGGTTTCGTCCCTGGCGAGCAGCGCGGTGGCTGACGCTGAACTTGCCGAAGCCGGCCAGCGCGACCTCACCCCCGGTGGCCAGCTCGTCGGTTACGGCCTCGATCGCGGCCTCCAGGGCCTCACGGGCATGGCTCGCGGCCATTCCGGTCTTCCCCGCGACCTTGTCGGCTAGCTCGTTCTTGGTCATGGCACTCCCTTCTCGGGTGTCGTTACTGATCGCAGGCTAACCGCTGGGCAGGACGACGACACGCGAAATGGGCGGATCTGGACTCATAGAAGCCCGAAATTCCGGGAATTGGGCCTCCGCGCACGGCCCGTTTCCGGCGGGTTCTCGCCCGAAATTCGTACCGTACGGTGGGTGCGGACACCTATGTGCAGGCACCGCAGAAGGGGCCACAAAGGTGTCGAATCGGGCCAAAAGGCACCCGGCGCGCGCGCGTGGCCAGATGGCGCTCCGCAAAGATGCCTCGTGGTGGACTGCTCGAGTCAAGCCGAGACGCGCGCCGGCGGCGGGGCAACACGGTGCTCCTCCTGCACCGGTGCCGCGCGTGGCGCCAGGCGACCCGCCGCGCAGGCCGCCCACAGGGCTGCCAGCCAGGTCAGGGAGGCCAGGCCGACGTGCACCCACACCAGCTCGGTCGGCAGGTGCGTCTCGTACTGGTCCAGCCCGACGGCGCCCTGCAGCGCGATCAGCACGCACAGGGCGCTCAGCGCGCGTCGCAGGACCGGGTCGGCGTCGCGTCTGCGCGCCAACCACCAGACGACGAGCGCCGCCAGCCCGAACACGAACGCGATCTCACCGTGACGGTGGATGACGAAGTCCATCGTGCCGCGCCCGTCGAAGTCCAGGCGGTTGATCTTCTGCCCGGGCGAGCCCCCCGCGTGCGGTCCCGCGGCTGTGGCGGCGGTCCCCGCGAAGATCGTCAGCGCGCCGAGCCCGACCAGAGCGCGTACCGACCACACGAGCGTCCTGTCGGTCGGTGTACGCCCGAGGGGCAAACCGACGTCGGCGCGGGAATCGATGCCGGCACCCGATGCGAGGGCGTCCAGCTGCTGCCCCGCGGGCTCCGTGTGGGGCTCATGACCAATCGGAGATCGGCCGGCGCGCCACGCAAGCACGACGGCGGCGACGAGGATCAGCATCGACAGCGCGAAGTGGCCCATCACCCAGCCGTAGTCGAGGTCGCCGCGCACGGTGAACCCGCCGAGAACCGCCTGGCCGATCACGCCGATCGGCAGCAGCGCCCCCAGCCACATCAGATCGCGCCGGTAGGGCCGGCGCCGCAGCGCTCCCAGCCACGCGGCGCCCGCCGCGATCGACACGGGCGCGGTGAGCAGTCGATTGGAGAACTCGATCACCGCGTGGGTGCTCAGCGGCGGGTAGACGTTGCCGTAGCACTTCGGCCAGGTCGGACAGCCAAGGCCCGAGCCGGTCAGTCGCACCGCGGCGCCGGTGAGCACGATCACCGTGAGCGCGACCCAGCGCGACGTACGCCACGATCGCGTACTGGGCCGGGGTGACGGTGTAGCCGTTGGTGCGCTCGCGCAGTCTGTCCAGGCGGGTGCTCATCGAGGGGCTCACTGGAGTAAGTCTGCCAACTCGCGCGCGGCGGTTCGCCGCCGGGCTCCGATAATGAGAGCGGATGGATGTCGCGACCGGTGCACGCTGGAGCCCGCCGCAGCCGTACCCCCGGGCGATCCCGGGGGTGGTCGATGTCTGGCGCGCAGGGCTGGGCACGGCGGCGAATGGACTGGAAGAGCTCGGGGATCTGCTCTGCGCGGAGGAGCGTGCACGCGCGAGCTGCATACTCGACGAGCGCCGCCGCGCGCTGTGGGCGCGCTCGCGTGGGGTCCTGCGCGCACTGCTGGGCCGCTACCTGGACGCCGATCCACGCGAGTTGCGGTTCGAGTTGGGGGCGCACGGCAAGCCCGCACTCGCGTTGCGAGGCGAGGCGAGGCAGGTAGCCAACCTGTGCTTCAACCTGTCGCACTCGGGCGAGCTGATGCTGGTGGCAGTGTCCGCGGGACGAGAGGTCGGCGTGGATGTGGAGCGTACGCGTGAGCGGCATACAGTCGAGTTCCTGCGCACGTGGACCATGCGCGAGGCTGCGGTCAAGTGCCTCGGTACCGGGCTCGGCTCAGCCCCGATCACAGGTGAGGGCAGTCCGGGCGCCGTGTTGTGTACGGCCGAGCTGGACGTCGGGCCGCAGACCACGGCGTCCCTTGCAGTCGAGGGCGAGCAGGCGTGCGAGTTGCGCTGCTGGGACTGGCCGGTTGAGCTCCGACGTGACGGGCGTGGTGTGGCGAGCGACTCAGGAAGCGCCGTGCACGAACGGCAGCTCGTCGGCCACCTCACGCAGGCGCGGGGCGGCGGCGTCACGCTCTGAGACGATCAGCTCGGCGAAGGGGAGAGGCCACTGGATGGCTATGTCGGGGTCGTTCCAGGCGATGCCGCGCTCTACCGCGGGGTCGTAGTAGGCGGTCTGCTTGTAGAGGACGTCGGCGACGTCTGAGAGCACGCAGAAGCCGTGGGCAAAGCCAACGGGGACATACAGCTCGCACAAGGTATCGCCGTCGAGCTCCACGCCCTCCCACTGTCCGTAGGTGGGCGAGCCGCGGCGCAGGTCGACGGCGACGTCGAAGATCCGCCCGCGCGAGCAGCGCACGAGCTTGGCGACGCCGGGGCCGATGTGGAAGTGCATCCCCCGCACGACCCCGTGCGTCGAGCGCGAGTGGTTGTCCTGGATGAATTCCTCTCCATCAGGTATGCCCGCCGACTCATGCCAGGCGCGGCGGTAGGTCTCGCTGAAGAACCCGCGCTCGTCGCCGTGAACGGCGGGCTCGATGATCGTCAGGCCGTCGAGACGGCAGGGGGTGGTTCGCATAGGCGCCAGAGGGTATCGGCTGGAGCGCGGGAGACTATGTCGGTCGAACTCGGTGTCGTAAACGTCCGGTCTGAGCCGTTGGCGGGGCCTTCGGCGTTCCAGGAGACGATGCGATAGTGATACGTCACGCCTGTCTGCAGACCGCTCACGGCGATACCTATCCCAACCCTGTCGAGGCCCGACCCGGCATCGCCTTGCGAGGAAAAAGACCCGTAGCCGGTGGTGGTGCCGTATTCAAAGTGGTATCTGGCGTCCAGGAACCCGCCCGGATAGACGCTTGCGTTCAGCGTCGTGCGCCCGGCGCCAGTGCCCGCGACAGAGGCGCCACCGGTGTATGCGGACGGGACGCCGCGACCGTCGTAGATGTAGCTGGCGGCGGGTCGCGGGGAATCGGCTGCATTCGGGTCGTCGCTGGGGATATACAGAGCCGTGTCTGGGCTGGAGGAGTTACACGGCGGCGGCTGGCGATGCTTGAACAGAAACTCGTAGTAAAAGACATGCACAGGCCCGATCGCGGGCATCAGGCGATTCACCAGCCACGACGCGTCGACCGCCTGCTCACGTTCTCCAAAGAGCTCATGCAGGCCATAGTCCTCGCATCGATAAGCGCCGACCTCCGTGAACCATATCCTCTCACCGATACCGCCATGTGGCAAGTTGGACCTGAAGTCGAGGACGGTCGAGGCGCTGCGCGTCCTGACGGCAGCGTAAGGGTGTATCCCCCAGTTCGAGAAGCTCGCGGGGTAGAGCGCCTGCTCGTACGCCTGCTCGTAAAGAAGGAGGTTGGGCTGCGAGTCAAGGAAGTTGCCGGCGATCACCGTGCAGCCGCGGCTCTGGCAAAGGGTAAACGCCGAATTGGTATAAGCGGCGGCCGTGGCGGCGGGCAGGCCGGCGGTGTCATTGGGCTCGTTCCATGCCTCCAGATAGCGAATCGCGGAGAACCGGTTAAGCAGCTGTTCCAGCCTGGTCTGATATTCGACGAGGGAGCCAGGGAGAACGCCGTCATAGCTGGTCAGCGAGACGTCGGGGGCAAGGCCGAGATCCAAGACGTCGGCATACCACGATTCGAGCTCAGAACGGTAGCGAGGATAGTCGCCTGACATGACGTTCCATTGCACTGCATAGCGTGCAAAGGCGACGTGCGAGGAGGGATCGCCTGTCCATGTGTTGCGGAAGAAGCTGGAGAAATATCCATCCGCAAAGGAACCATCCCAATCCGCAAGGCTCTGATCAGAGATTCCGTTGACAAAGGAGGTGCCGGTCTGAGGCAGGCCGCCGTCGGTCAGAGATTCAAAGGCTGCCTCTGAGAGGGTGAACGAGTTGCCGGCAATCGGGACGTATGGAATACCCATCTCGGCCGACGCACCAGCCACGGGCCGTAACAGGCAGAGCATGCATAGACAAAGGGCATAGCAAAATCCAACTGAAAACAGTCTCATGCACCGGCGGTCCAGCGTTCGGCGTTGCGATCATGGATCTCGCGCAGGATGTCGCGGATGTCGCGGGTGATGTCCCAGTCCGGGTAGTCTCGCCTGAAGGGCTCAAGGTCGCTGATCCACCAGCGATGATCGCCGATCCTGTGCTCCTCGCCGAGGCTCCAGTCGAGCTCACGACCGGCTATGTCCTGGCAGCACTCGATCGCCTCGAGCATCGAGCAGCTGCTCCGCCGGCCACCGCCGATGTTATACACCGCACCGGAACGAGGGGCACGGTGAAAAGCCTCGAACGCCGTGACCAGATCGGCGGCGTGGATGTTGTCGCGCACCTGCCGGCCGCCGTAGCCGAACACCGTGTAGGGGTCGCCCGTCATCGTGCAGCGCATCAGGTAAGAGAGAAACCCGTGCAACTGTGTACCGGCATGATTGGGACCTGTGAGGCACCCTCCCCTGAAGCACACGGTGGGCAGGTCGAAATAGCGTCCGTACTCCTGCACGAGCATGTCCGCGGCCGCCTTGGAGACCCCGAACAGCGAGTGGGTGCTCTGGTCGATCGACATCGTCGTGTCGATCCCCTGGTAATAACGGTGATCCTCGGGGAGCTCCAGGCGCTGAGGCAACTCAACGAGCGGCAGCTGATTGGGCAGATCGCCGTAGACCTTGTTCGTCGAGCAGAAGATGAACGTCGCGTCCGGCGCATGCTTGCGCGTCGCCTCGAGCAGGTTGAGCGTCCCGTTCGCGTTGACCTGAAAGTCGGTCTGGGGATCGGAGGCCGCCCAGTCATGAGAGGGCTGCGCCGCGGTGTGGATCACCAGCTCGATCTCGCCTAAAGGCTCGGCGGCAAAGGCCCACTCGACGCCGTCGGCGTCACGAATGTCGATCTCGAGCGAACGGAACTCCCGCGGATAGCGCTCCACCAGCGCGTCGGTGGTATGAGCTGTGGACGCCTCGGGCCCGAAGAACCGCGCGCGCATGTCGTTCTCCAGGCCGATCACCCGATAGCCGGCCTGCACGAAGTGGCTGACCGACTCCGAGCCGATCAGGCCTCCCGATCCGGTGACGATGGCTGTGGGCATGGGGTCAGAGAGTATCCGCCAGAGCGGGTCCACCGCGCCACGAAGCCTCGGTCACCCGAAGGAAAGAGCCTGCGGAAACACAACCACCACAACAGAAAGAAAGACTTGTTCGACAGTCACACCTCCAAAACCCAGAGATCTCGATCGAACTCGACCAGTCAACAACACCACACCCTCCGGGGCTAGGACCTCCTCGAGGAGCGCGAGCACCGGGATCTCGGTCATGGTTTGTGCGAAATCAGGCTACACGCATTTTGTGTCAACTCCAGAGCCCGCTGATGGGAACAGCCCATATGCGGATGAGCCTGGGCATCTCCGAGAGCTTCTGAGCCGAGGCGATATCGCGCAGATCACCGTGTCTGGCGAACCGGTCTTCTTGAATCCACGCGACCGTAGCATCGCCGAAGCGACTGCTCGAGACGGTCCCCTTCGCGCCCGGGCAGAGCATCCTCGACATCGGCGCCAACATCTGCCGGGCCACAGCGACTTTCGCCCGGATCGGCCTGCGCGCGGTCGCACTGGACATCTCGATGATCCAGATGCAGGGCCTGCGCACCGCCGACTGGTGGTTTCAGGAGCACGGGACGTACTTCGAGCGGGTGCTGGCACAGATGTCCGCGCTGCCCTTCGCCGATAACAGCTTTGACTGGGTTTTCTGCTGCGAGGTGCTCCATCACAACAACCGCCAAGGAATGACCGATGCTCTACGCGAAGCTCATCGCGTGCTGCGCCCAGGCGGCAGCCTGCTGGTCATGAACGAGCCACTACGGTGGCCCACCGATCTCAAGCGAGACCATGGCACCGAGGTCGCGGAGTTCGCCGGCAACGAGCACGTGTACTTCTTCCCGGAGTACCCCTGGATGACAAGGCGCGCCGGCTCACCGCATCCCCATAACCGAGCCCGCGTCCGACACCTTCCATTCACACAACCCGATCCACCTCACACTCAAGGCGAGCACGCTGGGCTCGTTCAAGCTCGCGGCAATCAACGTCGCTCGCCAGCAAGCGTTTGTGCGTCGCCTGCACATGTGGTGGCGCTACCTCATGGGACAACAGGTGTCGTCGCGAATCCCACAGCTTATGAGCCGTTCGCCGATCTCCAGACCGGTGCGCAGCTCCTCGCCGCGAGGCTGGTCATGAATCAGCTGATGGAGTGCTGTCGCGAGATCGGAATACCCAAGCGCGAGCACTTGGTCTGAGAGCTCGTCGCGGGAGAGCGGGAGCTCCCCGTTTGCGATCAACAGCCACCGTGTGACCGTGGTGAGCGCCGCACGACACTGCTCGCGGGCCGCCTCGACGTCGCCGCTGTCGAGCACGAGTCGGGCAAGGCTGAGCCCGCGATGGGCCTGGGTGAGCTTGCGCTCAGCAGACGGTGTCAGGCCGGTCACCTGGATATGGCGACTCGCGGCCTGCATGATCCCGTCGTCGTGCAGTATCCAGCCGAAGCGCAGCGTCCACTGGATGTAGTCATCGCGGGCGAGCAGTCGCTCCCAGAACGCAGTCGCGCTGGCCGCATACACATCGACGTCTTCGTGGACACCGCTGCAATCCGGGCGCTCACCGACGACCATGAAGTCCAAATCGCTCATCACTGTTCGCCTAGCGCGAACGGTCGAGCCGGTAAGCACCACCGCCTCGGCGCCCAGGGCAAGCGCACGCTGGAGGATCGTCTCGGTAGCCTGCCGCTGGGAAGGTGTCTGGAGCCCAGCCGCTCGCCGGCGATCCTCTCGCGCGCGCGTCTCCCAACTAACATCGGTCGAACCCCGAGTTGCCACATCGACCGGGGTCATAGGATCGGCTCCTCCTCGGTGCCTGCTGAGTCCTGGGTGTTCTGTGTCGCGTCCTCAGCGGTGTCCGTCACGTTTTCTGCTGTTTGCGCCGCCTCCTCGGCGATGTGTACAGCGTCCTCGATGGTACTCAGGAGATCCTCTGAGGTCCAGTCGCCGAGGTCCGGATCCTCGCCCTCATAACCGGCGTCCTTGCGCGCCTGGTTCAGCAGCTCCAGGATTGGACTCAGGTCTGTCGAACAGGATGCCGCGCGTGTGCAGTTCGGTCGCTGCCTCAGCCTTACGCCAGTGCTGGCGCTCGGTATCGATGCCGTGCAACTCGCCCAGCGCCACGATCGCTGCCTCGGCGGCGAGGTGCAGAAAGGTTACACCGACGACAGAATCCCCGGCCTCGAACGCACCGCTGGCCCTCCTGAGATGCTCACGAGCCAACTCCGACTTCGACTGTGGGGACATTGCCCAATAGTACTCCGCAGTGCGGTCAAGATCAGCACCGTAGCACTCGACATCGACGGTCGAGTTGCAGGACCTCCGCACCGCCGACTGGTGGTTTCAGGAGAACGGGACGCACTTTCGAGCGAGTGCTCGCGCAAATGTCAGAACTGCCCTTCGCCGATAACAACTTTGACTGGGTCTTCTGCTGCGAGGTGCTCCGTCACAACAACCGCCAAGGAATGACTCATGCTCTGCGCGAAGTGCATCGCGTGCTGCGCCCCGGCGGGAGCCTGCTGGTCATGAACGAGCCACTGCGCTGGCCCACCGATCTCAAGCGCGACCACGGCGCCGAGGTCGCGCGGTTCGCCGGCAACGAGCACGTGTACTTCTTCCCGGAGTACCTATGGATGGCCTGGCGCGCCGGGCTTTCACCACATCCGCATAACCGAGGCCGCGTCCGACACCTTCCACTCACACAACCCGATCCACCTCACACTCAAGGCTAGCAAGCTGGACTCTTTCAAGCTCGCCGCGATCAACGTCGCTCGCCAGCAAGCGCTCGTGCGTCGCCTGCACATGTGGTGGCGCTACCTCATGGGACCAAACGTATCACTGCAGATGATTTGCAGCAAGAGCATTCGGGCGAGCGCGTCCGGTCGGGCTTCGTATCTACCAGAACATAGGGCGTGTCTGGGATCGTCAGGCAACGCGGGATGCTCTACACTCCTGTTGGACCCTCACCAACGAAAGAGCCCCTGGGCTCTGCCGTGCAAGCGGCTAGCTGACGAGGGTCTTATTCATTGCCGGATACCTCGATCTCCGTTTCTGAAAGAGATTTTGTCTTGGAGCAGGTATGGGAGCGGCTGTCGTTGCGCTCCCACTTGCGCTGGATCGCCCAGGTGCAGTAGTCGATACCGGATTTAGAAATTTGTGTGCAGCCGGCGGTAGCGGGCATAGCGGCCTCGTTGCACCACTTCGATTGCGCCGCCGGCCCGCAGTTCCTGCAAAACCTTCTTGATGAGCGGATCACTGGCGGGTGTCGCCGAGCGGATGTCGTCGAGTGAGAACTCGTCCACGATGCGTGAGCGGATGAAGTCCCGGATCGCCGGTTGCTTGGTTCCGTATCCGGCCGTCATTTCGAGTCTCTGTTCAAACTCGTTGTAGGCGGCGAGCAGCGTTCCCATTAGGTACTCCATCCACGGCCAGATGGTGTGTTGACCGTCATGCCAGCCTTCTGTTGATCGCCCGAGCGCTTCGTAGTAGGTCTCACGTGTGTCGTTGATCATGCGCTCCAAGCTGATATAGCGACCGACCTCGTGCCCGGACTGATAGAGCAGCAGGAGGGTGATCAGACGCGCTGTCCGCCCGTTGCCGTCCTGGAAAGGATGAATCATGAGGAAGTCAAAGACGTAGGCCCCGAGCAGCAGCAGCGGATGGTGCGCCTGGGCACGTTGCAGTTCGTCAAAGCACCGATGCAGCTCCGGCATCGCCACCGTCCGGGTCAGAAGCGGTGACACGGGCCGGAAGCGGACGATGACGGTACCGTCTGGGCGGGTTTCGGTGACATCGTTCGGCCCGGTCTTGTACTCGCCGGCGTGCCGTACATTCGTCAGGCTGTAGATGGTTTGGTGCAGTTGCTTGACGACGTTCTCGCTGAACGGCATCGCGTCGGCGCTCGAGTGGATGAGATCCAGCGCCGAGCGATAACCGGCGATCTGCGCCTCGCTTCTGTTCGCAGGCGTCGTCGTCTCGCTCATAAGCGCCCGAACACGGGCGGGCGGCGCGGTGATGTCCTCGATCGCGTTCGACGCCTCGGTACTCTGGATACGCGCAACTTCGACCAGAGTCTTCAGCGTCGCCCGATGCTGACCCCGTTGAGCAGCGGCCTTCCCGGAGGCGTGCTCGAGCGCCCCGAGAGCCTGGACGACCGGACCAGGCACGGGATCGAGGATGCGCTCGTGATACCTGAACGTCTGCATTCCAACGGCTACTTTATCAGGCCAACAGTATAATGTGGGCGTGCTTTATGTCGTTGGGTGAGCGATCCGGCCCGCGGCACGCCGCCAATCAGCGCCTCGACGATAACTTTCGCCCGGATCGGCCTGCGCGCGGTCGCACCGGACATCTCAATGATCGAGACGCAGGGCCTGCGCACCGCCGACTGGTGGTTTTCAGGAGCACGGGACGTACTTCGAGCGGGTGCTCGCGCAAATGTCTGCGCTGCCCTTCGCCGATAACAGCTTTGACTGGGTGTTCTGCTGCGAGGTGCTCCATCACAACAACCGTCAAGGAATGACTCATGCTCTGCACGAAGCTCATCGCGTGCTGCGTCCCGGCGGGAGCCTGCTGGTCATGAACGAGCCACTGCGGTGGCTCACCAACCTCAAGCGAGATCATGGCGCCGAGGTCGCGCGGTTTGCCGGGAACGAGCACGTGTACTTCCTCCCGGAGTACCTATGGATGGCAAGGCGTGCCGGCTTTCACCACATCCGCATAACCGAGCCCGCGTCCGACACCTTCCACTCACACAACCCAATCCACCTCACACTCAAGGCGAGCACGCTGGGGACGTTCAAGCTCGCAGCAATCAACATCGCTCGCCGGCAAGCGCTCGTGCGTCGCCTGCACATGTGGTGACGCTACCTCATGGGACAGCCCTTGATCTCAACCAGCCACCAACATCACACCTCCTGTGAACACAACCTCCTCAACACTCAGGCCGCCGACCCGAACCCGGCAAAACCGCAAACCTCAGTTTTATTTTTGGGGAGACCCGGTAGCCAGTCCCTTCGTAGAACCCTGCCGGCGCCGGTCACCACACGAAGCTTTGCCTGCTCAGGTGCTGAGGATCGTGCCGAAGTGCTCGTCGAAGGCGTCACGGTCTTCGATGGCTACGGCTTGGGCAAAGCGACTGGCCGTGACCGTGAACTGATCGAGGAAGCCAACGTTGCCGAGGAGGACGAAACCATAGCTGTGCCAGTTCGGAATGAACCCGACCGGTGCTTGCCATTCGATGTAGGGATCATCCTCGCCCTTGGGATACAACCGGAGGCTGATCGTCTTATACCGGACAGCCACTACGTGACCACCGACCCCGAGGGTCGTCTCCCCCTCGTGGTCATCCAGATCGACTCCCACCTGCTCGGCCAGATAATCGCTGGCGAGGACCGAATCGGCCCCGGTATCGATCAGACCGGTCAGCTGCAAGGTGGCCTGGTCTGCATTGACCAACGCGACCGGCACGAAAGGACGGTATAACGGCTCACCCAGCCGCAAGGAGGACGGATCCTCCTGGTACGGATACAACCACGGCAATAGCGGCGAGTCAGCCAAAACCAACAGGGATCGGCTCGTCCGCAAACGGCACGCGTCCGCCGAGCACGATGTGATCGCGACCCTTGGCCCGCTCGAGGAGGCCCTCTAGATCCTCAGCGGCCAACACGATCTCGCCCGTCCGTGAGTCAAGGGCAACGTACCGGCCCTCATAGCCTCTGAAATCGGTGCGAATCGGCTCCATGCCAGCAGTCTAGCGACACTCGTGCGCACCGGGGCAGAGACCCACCTGTCAGGTGCGCCGGCGTCTGCGCCGTGGCACACTGGACATCTCGATGATCGAGATGCAGGATCCTGCGCACCGCCGACTGGTGGTTCGAGAGAAGCACGGAACGTACTTCGAGCGGGTGCTGGCACAGATGTCCGCGCTGCCCTCCGCCGATAACAGCTACGACTGGGTCTTCTGCTGTGAGGCGCTACACCACAACAACCATCAAGGAATGACCGATGCTCTACGCGAAGCTCATCGCGTGCTGCGCCCAGGCGGAAGCCTGCTGGTCACGAACGAGCCACTGCGCTGGCCCACCAACCTCAAGCGCGACCACGGCGCCGAGGTCGCACGGTTCGCCGGGAACGAGCACGTCTACTTCTTCCCGGAGTACCCCTGGATGACAAGGCGCGCCGGCTTTCACCACATCCGCATAACCGAGCCCGCGTCCGACACCTTCCACTCACACAACCCGATCCACCTCACACTCGAGGCGAGCACGCTGGGGTCGTTCAAGCTCGCGGCAATCAACGTCGCTCGCCAGCAAGCGCTCGTGCGTCGCCTGCTACAGAGCCTTAGCCTGCTCGACCGCTTGGTCGATCTCGTGCTGGAGCTCTTCTGCGACTACGGGATCGCCGATACCGGCCTGCATACCGGCACCCGCGAGGACGATCTCGCCGGCGACCGAGTTCATGGGCAGGATCTCTTTGCCGGTCGCGACGAAAGAACCGGTTGGTCCATCGTAATCAGAGAACTTGAGCTTCAGCACGACCCTCAGTATAGGCTGTCTCTGCATTCACGTCAACGCTAGGCGTGCCTAGGTTGACGCCCTGATGGTCTCGACCAGCAACCCAGCGAGGGGTTGAAGATCGCGCCGTCCCGTCTTGGTGATTGCTCGACCAAGGGCCACTCTGGTCTCCCGCGACGGGTCGGTGGCTACAGCCAGAACACCACAACGAATCAGGGTGTGGTTCAGGACCAGCCACGCGGTACGACCATTCCCATCCTCCCACGGATGGACGGCAACGATCTGAGCATAGATCCGCACAGCCGGTAATACCGCTTCGCGCAGCGGGATCCCCTCCAAGCGCTGGCCCCGCAGTGCCAAATCAGCGACATCGCGTTCGAGACGCGAGAACGCTCTGCCGATGGCGCGCCGGATCTGCTTCGGAGCGCTACCGGACTGGACTCGCACCCGCGGCTCGCCACGCGCGCCCAGCCCCCACACGGGATAGGTGACGCCTGGATTATCGAGTCCCCGAAAGCTCAGGGTCTTTTCACCGAAGACAGGTTCAAAGACTCCTTGATGGATCAGCTCCAGATCGTTTGCGCACAGCGACCCCCCATCGGCTGCTTCCGTCCCCAGGATCGCGGCGACACGCATGATCTCCTCGACGAGCCCTCTACTCGTCTCCTCTGGGGTCAGGTGATCGGCGCAGAAGTATGCCGACCCATCACGATCGCGAGGTTTAGAGAACGTCGTCCGGGCGGCGTCAACCGCGCGAGCCTGGCGTTTTTGCTCCTCGAAGGTGACGGATCGTAGAAATCGGTTCTGGCGCAACCCCGCAGACACCCGGCTCGACTCGTCCTTTCCATAATTCATGCCCCGAGAGTGCCAGACCCACAGGACATAACCACAGCGGTACGGCATCCACTCACCATCCAATCCGGCGCCAACACCCGCTGGGCCACAGCCACCTTCGCCCGGATCGGCCTGCGCGCGGTCGCACTGGACATCTCAATGATCGAGATGCAGGACCTGCGCACCGCCGACTGGTGGCTCGAGAAGCACGGAACGTACTTCGAGCGGGTGCTCGCGCAAATGTCCGCGCTGCCCTTCGCCGATAACAGCTTTGACTGGGTGTTCTGCTGCGAGGTGCTCCACCACAACAACCGCCAAGGAATGACTCGTGCTCTACGCGAAGTGCATCGCGTGCGGCGCCCCGGCGGGAGCCTGCTGGTCATGAACGAGCCGTTGCGGTGGCCCACCAACCTCAAGCGCGACCACGCCGCCGAGGTCGCGCGGTTCGCCCGGCAACGAGCACGTGTACTTCCTCCCGGAATACCCCTGGATGACAAGGCGTGCCGGCTCACCGCATCCGCACAACCGAGCCCGCGCCCGACACCTTTCCACTCACACAACCCGATCCACCTCACGCTCGAAGCGAGCACGCTGGGCTCATTCAAGCTCGCGGCGATCAACGTCGCTCCCCAGCGGGCACTCGTGCGTCGCCTGCGCTTGTGGTGGCGCTACCTCATGGGACAGCCCTCGATCTCAACCAGCCAGCAACATCCCACCTTCTGTGAACACAACCTCCTCAACACTCAGGCCGCCGACCCGGAACCGGCAAGACCGCAAAACCTCAAGTTTTATTTTTGGGAGACCCGGCAGCCAGTCCCTTCGCACAGCCCTGCCGGCGCCGGTCACCACACGAAGCTTTGTCTGCTCAGGTGCTGAGGATCGTGCCGAAGCGTCGCCGAAGGCGTCATGGTCTTCGATAGCTACGGCTTGGGCGAAGCGACTGGCGGTGACCGTGAACTGATCGAGGAAGCCAACGTTGCCGAGGAGGACAAAACCCATAGCTGTGCCAGTTCGGGATGAACCCGACCGGTGCTCGCCATTCGATGTAGGGATCATCGGCTGTTTCTGATGACAACGCACTCTCGCCGGTGGTCGCCGAGCGTATGAAAGCCTCAGGACACGCCGCCACGCATTGTTCGCGACTACGACATGCAGGCCGTCAGCGACAATGAGATCTTCGAGTACGCCCAGCAGGAGCAGCGCGTGCTCGTATCCGCTGACACTGACTTCGGGACGCTGCTCGCAGCCCGTCGAGACAGGCCCTTCCCGCTTCGCCCTGAGCGCGCGCCCGCTGTGAGGCTAGGGCTTCTGACCTGTGCTGTCGTTGAGGTAGGGCTCTACCCACGTGCGGTAGCGGCCGATGAAGTCCCGGGCGCTCTCGCGGACCAGCTCCGCAGCCCGGTGAACCCGACCGGCTGACGTCTCGATGTAGCCGTGCTCGATCATCGTCCGGGCATCTTGTGCCCGCGTAAGCCGCCTGCACAGCTCACCGTCGATGACCCCTGCTTCGCGCAGAGCCGTAAACGCCTGATGAGATGCAGGCCCGTGACCTTCGGCCACATGCGGCAACTGCGCAAGCTTCACGCCAGCTTGAGCCAGATCGGCAACGAAGTTCTGCACGCGGCCCAACGCGCGCTCGACTGCCTGCACGCGGTTGTAAGCATCCATGTCATCCACAGTGTCGAACGCCTGCTTGAACTGCACCAAGTCGAAGTTGCCACCGAATGCCGCCATCGCGCGCTCCAGAGCGGTGTACTGACGAGGGAAATCCTCGAGGTGACGAGCGATGTCGCGCCGCCATCGCTTACGATCCACCTTGCGCGGCTCCGGAGTCATCATCGTCAGGACGCCAGCAGACGGTCGATCCCCGCGAGTGCCCTATCCACACGTCGAGCATCATGCTGGCTGCCGCGCCGGCGCAGTCCACCCTCGCGACCGCGCAGCCCCGGCCACAGATCCTCACGATCGACCAAGACTCGCCCGTTGGCCACGACCTGGGCAAGGAATGAAGGCTCGGGTTCGGCGTCTTTGAGCTCAACCACGTCAACCGGACGACCGACGAGCCGCGTCAGCTTCGTGGCTAGGTCAACAACGCGCTCAAAGCTCGCGTCGCGCAAATCGACGAGGACATCGACATCGCTCTTCGGAGTGTCCGTTCCCGTCGCCGTCGAGCCGAACAGCAGCGCGAAGCGTACGTTCGGCTCCGTGCGCAGAGCTATGCGCAACGTGGAGATCAACCCCCATGACCGGCGAACGTACTCTCGCTCGCGTAGCGGCAGCTCGAGCTTACGCGGGGTAGCCCTGCTCCCGTGAAGCGTCCCTTGGCTCACCGCCCGCCGCAACGTGCGCTCGTTGACCCCCACCTCCTCCGCAAGCAACACCAGGCCATTCATGTGTCCATTATGCCACAACCATGCGTCCATAATCAACGACTCAGCGATGCGAGGACTCGACGCCGCATCATGCAATGATTTCCCGCTCTCAACGGGAGCACGCGAGGTCAGTCCTGCGATCACTTGTCTAACCGAGCCCTGCGTTGTTCGCACAGTCGGACCCAGAATCGGACCCTGCGACCTACTGGATCCCAGCAGCGCGAGCGTTCTTTCGTTCATCCCCCTTCGCGCCCGGACAGAGCGTCCTCGACATTAGCGCCAACACCTGCTGGGCCACAGCCACCTTCGCCCGGATCGGCCTGCGCGCGGTCGCACTGGACATCTCAATGATCGAGTTGCAGGACCTCCGCACCGCCGACTGGTGGCTCGAGGACCAAGGAACATACTTCGAGCGGTGCTGGCACAGATGTCCGCGCTGCCCCTCGCCGACAGCAGCTTCGACTGGGTGTCCTGCTGCGAGGTACTCCACCACAACAACCATCAAGGAATGACCGATGCTCTGCACGAAGTGCATCGCGTGCTGCGCCCTGGCGGGAGCCTGCTGGTCATGAACGAGCCACTGCTCCTCACGCTCGAGGCGAGCACACTGGGCTCATTCAAGCTCGCAGCGATCAACGTCGCTCGCCAGCAAGCGCTCGTGCGTCGCATGCACTGTGGTGGCGCTACCTCATGGGACCACACGTATCGCTGCAGACGATCTGCAGCAAGGACTCCTCGGCGGGCATACCCATATACACAAAAGCCCTTTGAACGGAAATCGGGATTAGGGTCCGCTGATAAACCCGTGCGGGAAAGAGCGCCGAGCCCACGCGGGCGGCGAACCAAGGCGCATTGACCGCGGCCCAGCGCGCGCGTGAAACACAGCGATCGCAACACCGATCTCATCCCCATTGACAGAGGAGGGACAAACCGGCGCGGATGTGGACGAGTGCAAACCGGTCAACGTGGCGGCGAAGCGCACCAGCAAGTGTCCGTCCTGCCGTTTGCCGATGACAGCTTGACTGGGCGTTCTGTTGTGAGGTGGAACTCTCCCAGCACGCAAACATCTCAGCCTACGTATCCCGTCGTCGTGGTGACCTGCGGAGTGATTTAGCGCATGTGACGCTATTCGACGGCAGTCCCGCCCGGTCAGTATGCGCTACGAGTCAGACGGGTCTGGTCGTTCCGGCGGTGCCGTCATCTCGATCTTGAGCTTCGTGGCCGCAGCCTTCGCGAATCCAGAGGCCAGTGCGTCACCATGACCGAGCCCGGCGAGACGACCGAGCAGCTCGCCAACCGACCATTGACGCGGGTTCCGCATCCTCGCGGCATGCTTTTCGAGAGCCCTCAGAACCACGTTGGGAACGGCATCCAACAAATCGCTGAGAAATTGGTCGGCGCTCATCGCATGTACACCGACGCTCTCGATGTCGGCTTGCCTGAAGTGCTTGACGTTGTCGGTCACGACAAGGTCCACGCCGGCCGCGACACACGCAGCAAGCACATGCCGGTCCTTCGGATCGTTGGGCATCTCGTGCTCGATCGCGTCAGCGTCGGCCTGCTCGATGAGCGCCTCCGGAAAAGCATCCTGCATCGCCGCCCGCAGGCCTTCCCACTGCGCAGGCGACATAGCACCCTCTGCGATCAGATTCCTACGAGTCTCCTCAAGGATTCGCTCGGTCCAGAAAGGTTCAAATCCCTCTTGCGTGGCGATCCACAGCAATAGACTACGAACCGGCTCGGGATACAGCACAGAGGCGTCGAGAACGCCGCGGTCACGGCGCATCGCCGGAAAGCCGTCAGCCCCAGCCGCCGGCGGATTCGTTGACGATGTCCGCCATCCGCCGCATACCTGCTTCCGAGCGGTTGCGCCGCTCGCGGAATTGCCGGATGTCGGCTACGCGTATGCGGCGCTGGTTGCCGACCCGCCTGTATGGGATCGACTCGATGTCGAGCAGCTCGTTCAAGTGCGGACGCGAGACCCCGAGCATGCTCGCCGCGACCTCCGAGGAGACCTCCTCGTCAGAGTCGAACACCAGTAGCTCGCGTCCCTCGATCTCCTGGGCCTCCAGGTAGCGCCGCAGCAACCCCACAGGCACTAGAGCCTTGGTAGCCGCCTTGGCAGTGATCTGCACCTCAACCATCGCCTCATCCTCGAGACCGAACAGCGCTTCGCGGGCGCGGCGCTCTACCCCCAGTGCCTCCCTGGGCGCCGGAGCGAGAGCCGTACCGGCCGTGATGCTGCGTGTCGTTCGAGTCCTAGCCATTAGGCACGCCCAAGCCTATCACCTTTCTCGTAATACCCGAAACGGGCAGATTCCGAACCGCATCTGCCCGAGGTACATCTCAATGATCGAGATGCAGGACCTCCGCACCGCCGACTGGTGGTTCGAGAAGCACGGAACGTACTTCGAGCAGGTGCTGGCACAGATGTCCGCGCTGCCCCTCGCCGATAACAGCTTCGACTGGGTCTTCTGCTGCGAGGTGCTCCACCACAGCGACCGTCGGGGCATGGCTCGCGTTCTCAAGGAGATTCATCGCGTGCTGCGCCCAGGCGGCAGCCTGCTGATCATAAACGAGCCACTGCGGTGGGCCCACCAGCCTCAAGCGCGACCACAGCAGCGAGGTTGCGCAGTTTGCCGACAACGAGCACGTGTACTTCTTTGCCGAGTACCTATGGATGGCGAAGCGGGCCGGCTTTCGGCGTATCCGTATAATCGAGCCCGCGTTCGACGACTTCTACTCGCACGACCCCATCCACCTCACGCTCGAGGCCAGCACGCTAGGCTCTTTCAAGCTCGCAGCAATCAACGTTGCTCGCCAGCGAGCGTTCGTGCGACGTCTGCACATGTGGGGGCGCCACCTCATGGGACCACAGTATCACTACGGTTGATCTGCACCAAGAACACCCAGGCCGTCCCGCGTTGCCATGACCCAGGCTGCAAGCGCAGTGTCCAGGCAGCCAGGACGAGTGCGGGCACAGAGCGTGCCGCACGAAACGCGACGTCGCGACATCGGCATGAGCAGAGGTCGTCTTTGGGTGACTTCAGGGGATATCACTTTCTGAGGTTTGGCCGTGTGATTTGGTACCTCTTTCAGCGTTATCCGGGATCGGCAGGCCGATCAAATCCCGATTGCTGCGAACACCGAGCTTGCTGCGTAGGTGAGCTGAGTGCGTGCGGATGGTCTCGATGCCGAGCTGCAGAGCGTGTGCGATTTCGCCGTGGGTCCGGCCCCTGCTGAAATACTCCAGCACTTCCATCTCGCGCGGCGTCAGGGAAGCCATCGTCGCAGGGAGGCTTCGCTCAACAAGATGACCGTCGACATCTGCGAACACGCGTCTTCCGTCAGCGGCGATATGGACGGCGGCGAGGATGTTGGCGGCGGATGCCTCCTTGGCCACGCAACTGGCGCCGCCGGCGAATAGGCGCATGCTGTATGCGACGGTCGGAAGGTGCGCCAGCACGATGATTCCGATCGCGGGCTGGGTGGCTCTCAGGCGCTCCAAGACTGACGTCTCGACCACGGTCGCCTCATCGAGAATGGCGACCTGCGGCGTCCGCGACGTGACGGCGTGCTCAAGCGCAGCGGATCCAGATCGGTGCCAATGATCCGAAGACTTTGATCCTCGCCCAAAATCTGCCTCAGGCCGCGACCCACCAGCGCATCGAAGCAGCCGAGAACTATTGTGATACGCGGTGAGTAATCGTCAGATGGCTGATCGACGGAGCGGAACGAATCGCTAGCCGAGGCGAGAGGAATCGACGATCGCGTATTGAAGACAGCTGTCATAGTCGATCGCCAACATATCTCGTCTGCATCGGCTGGCGCGTCAACGCCCATCTACCTGGGCGCTGGGGGACCTTTGGCGATCTCCTGCCGACGCACCACATGCGCTGAATCCTCAAGACCTGATCACGCGAGACTGGACTGCGCCTCGCGCACGCCGCAAAGCCTCTCTCGAACCCCGTGGTCGACATACGGCTGGATCCTACCGGCCTAATTCCGACTGTCCCAATTGTATCTGGAACAATTGGGACAGGTGCCGAAGCATGGTCGGGCGATGTCCGATCCGCTCGACATCTTCGCCGCCAACCTGCGACGCATCAGACAAGAGCGTGATCTGAGCCAAGAACGGCTCGCGCACAGCTCCGACCTCAACATGACCCACGTCGCGAAGATCGAGCGCAGCGAGCGCGAGCCAGGCGTCCGCACCGTCTCCAAGCTGGCAAGGGCGCTCGGGGTCTCCGCTGCGGAGCTATTCGAAGGCATCGACGGGGCGCACGACAAGCAAGGACGACGAACTCCGGCCTCGCCAGGCACGTGGCCTGAGCTAAGAGGGTATTACCGACGGGCCCCCGGGCTTGGATCGGAGGTGCTCGCGATCTCGAGAACCGCAGCGCCGGAGTCGGGGGCTGCTGCGGTCGGGCCGGTCAGACGGGGTGCGCTTCGGTCCCCGCTGGAGCCCCAGGCGCCGCTCGCTCCGCGTTTCCGTTGTCGGCCTCGCGCATCATCTCGATCGCTCGACGAGCGCCTTGGGAGAGCAGCATCGCGCTTTCGGCTACTTCGCGGTTGACCTCCGGCGTCGTCTCGACGAGACGACCTTTGCGGACCGTGTGTGCACGGTCGAGCTTTGGAAACCTGTTTTCCATGCCCCGAGCGTAGCTCATGTCCCCGAGCCCGTCGAGCGTTCGATAAGTTCGGCCAGTAGCCGCGCAAAGGGCTCGGTGCTTCCCTCCTTGGACAAGAGGGCAGGGACCAGCGCATCATCGTGGGCGATTAGCTCCTCGTCCTCCTCGAGCTCGACGTTCGACAGCCCCAGCGACCACAGTGCAGCCGAGAGCGCGACAAAGCTCGTACGGTGATTCCCGTCCGCGAAGGGATGAACACGCAAAATGCCCGCATATAGAGCCGCCGCTGCTCGTGTACGGTCGAGATGCTTGTCGCATCGAGCTCGTCGAAGGATTCAACGCGCCGGTTGATTGCGTATCATGTGGTGTTACCATGCGATACAGATGGCCGCCGTACCAATCAGCATCCGCCTCCCCGAACAGACCGTCGGCCAGCTCGCCGACCGCGCCGACCGCTCGAACATGCCCTCGCGCACACTCGCGCAGCGCTACGTCGAGGAGGGCCTGCGCATGGACGAACACCCGCTAATCCGCTTCTCGGACGGCCCCTCGGGTCGCCGCGCGCGGCTGATTGGCGGCCCGGACGTGTGGGAGGTGATCGCCGTCGCACGCGATAACGACGGCGACCTCGCCGAGACCGCGGCGTATCTCGAGCTTTCGCTGGGTCTCGTACAGGCCGCCGCCTCCTACTATGCGGCCTACCCGCAGGAGGTTAACGAGCGGATCGAGCGCAATCGCCGCGAGGCTCACGACGCCCACGGCGCCTTCCTCGCGGCCCGCGACGCGCTCGGCGGTTGAGACTGCTGCTCGATGAGATGCTCTCGCCCGCGATCGCGCGGGAGCTGCGCTCACGGGGCCACGATGTTCAGGCGATCCAAGAGCACCCTGAGTGGTGCTCCTTTGATGACCGTCGTGTCGTTGACCTCGCGCGCGATGAGCGTCGAGCGATCGTCACCGACAACCTCGTCGACATGCGACCCCTGCACTACGAGGCGATCACACCCGGCGGCCCGGGCGATCACGGCATGATCTTCATTCCCGGGGGCCGGCCTCGCACCCGTGCCGATACAGGGAGGATCGTCGCCGCCCTGGAGCAGAAGCTCGCAGCGCATCCCGCAGACGACGACCTGGCAAACGGCGAGGACTGGCTATAGGCCCACGTTGACAATGCCATAGGGGCATCGAGACCGACAGGGTTGTCGAATTTGCGCTCGCACGGTATCCTCGTCGTAATCGAAGCGCAGCCGACCGCCTGCCTCCATGCCTGAGGTAGCTCATGTCCCCGAGCCTGTCGAGCGTTCGATAAGTTCGGCCAGTAGGGTCAGATCAGTTGCCGAGTCGGCTCAGCGGGTGGAACAGAGGATGCCGAGCCCACTCCGGTGGCGAGTCCAAAGCGCAGTGACCGTGGCAGCTCGCGTGTGTGAAAACAGAGCGCTCGCAAAATCAATCTCATCCCCGCTGACAGCGCACGATAAAAACCGGAGGTCCACGTAAACTCGGTTGACGTGACAAGAGCGCCGACACACCTGGCGGGAACCGCCGCAACTCTACGGTGAGCACGCTGTTCGAAACGCATGAACTCGATCATCGTCACGTTTTACACCGGCACGGTCGGCGTCCGTTGAGCAGATGCGGTCCGAGCTCCTCATGCAGCTGCTGTGCCCATCCTGCGGCTCGCCCAGCTAGCGCGACCACGGCGCCGAGGTCGCGCGGTTCGCCGGCAACGAGCACGTGTACTTCTTCCCGGAGTACCCCTGGATGACAAGGCGCGCCGGCGCGCCGCATCCCCATAACCGAGCCCGCGTCCGACACCTTCCACTCACACAACCCAATCCACCTCACACTCAAGGCGAGCACGCTGGGGACGTTCAAGCTCGCAACAATCAACGTCGCTCGCCAGCAAGCGTTTGTACGTCGCCTGCGCTTGTGGTGGCGCTACCTCATGGGACCGCAGATATCACTAGCAGCATCGCACCTACTCTGGGGACACGACCTCCTCAACACCCTGACCACCGACCCGGATCGGTAGAGCGTAGCAAACCTCGGCCCTTATTTTGGAAAGCCCGTAGCCGGGAGCAAGTCCATCGGCCTACTCCGGCATGCGTTCCCCATAACCTCATCGCGTGATACTCGGGCTTGTACCGGTCTTCAGCCCCTCCGTCGTGTTGAGCACTCCGCTCGTGGTCGAGTCGGTGAACAGTTCGCCCGTGTTCGCATTGAAAGCTACGACATAACCGCCACCCGGCAACCCCGCGATGCTAGGACTCGTACCAGGCCACATGCCCTCCGTCGTGTTGACGACACCAGTCGTGGGAGAATAGATAAACAGTTCACCCGTGTTCGCCTGGAAGGCAACGACGTAACTACCGTTAATCAGCGCCGCTACGCTAGGGTTTGTGCTGGTCTTCAGTCCCTCCGTCGTGTTGAGCACTCCGCTCGTGGTCGAGTCGGTGAACAGTTCGCCCGTGTTCGCATTGAAAGCTGTGACATAGCCTCCTGTAGCCAGCCCCGCGATACTGGGATTAGTGCCAGGCCACATCCCCTCCGTCGTATTCACCACGCCCGCGGTAGCCGAATATGTAAAAAGTTCACCAGTGTTTGCTTGGAACGCCACCATGGGCGCGGGGATCGTAACAGTCCTATCGCCACCGTAGCTCGTTCCTCCCCGGCTGCTGGCCACTATCCGATAGTGGTAGGTCACGCCTGGTTCCAGGCCGGTCACGGTAGCGCTCGCGGGCACCGAACTCATACCCGACCCGGCATCTGTTGATGCCGTTGACGAACCGTATCCTGTCGTGGTGCCGTATTGGAAGTAGTAGTGCGTATCTGTACCCTTGGGGTTCACGGTTCCGTTCAACTTGGCTTGCGTCTGCTGCACTTCCGAGGCCACGCTCGTGGTCGCTTCGGGCGGCAGCGCTTCGGTCGTAAAGCCCACAGGACCACCAAAAACCTCGCCGATAGCGCTGCTGGCGACGATGCGGAAATAATAAGTTGTACCCGGTGCCAAGCTACCGATAGTGGCGCTCACTGGGATAGGGCTCGTGCCCGAACCCGCATCCTCTGTGGTCGTATACGAACCGTAGCCTTCCGTCGTGCCGTACTCAAAGAAGTATTTCGTGTCAACGCCGTTCGGGTTCACCGTGGCATTCAACGTTGCACTTGTGGTTGTCACGCCTGACGCCCCATCCGTGGTCACTGCGGGCGGAGGAGGTAGTCTTTCTTCTGCATTTTCGGGCAGGGTGGACGGGAGACACGAGCGGGGAACGAATACCCAGTTGCCCTCCCCCGCTTCGGTGATGCGATCATCACGCACCATGACATACTGGCCCGTTCCATCTGTACTGTCGTACTTAGTTGTATAGCGCCACTTTAGGGCCGGATAGTTTGAGCCGGGAGAGCTGGCGGCGTATTCCGGCGCCGTGCGGATCAGTTCTTTCTCAACGTTGTTCGAACTCCACGGTCTATAGTTCGCGTACTCGGGACATGGGACCTTATTGACTACGGGATTGCCGTCTCCGACCGTACCCCCATCGAGCGCGAAACACCCGCACGGGCGGTCACCCCCGCCACGGTCGCACCCCTCAGCCCGCGCTCGCCAGCCTCACCCACCATCGCATCAAGAATGCGCTTCCGCTGCATCTCGCGAGCTTGCTCACGCGAAACCGGCCCGCACCTCGGACGCGCTTCGCGATTCTCAGACAACTGCATCAACCACCGCTGAATCGTCCACGTTGCCACAGCATCCGCTGCACAACTCGGCAAACGCCCGTCTGGCGCAAAAGATCGAGCCGACCAGCGCGGACATCGAGCCGCACGATATCAGGATGTATAGACATGGGATTCAAGCGCCCTGGACATAGACAGTCGAGACGTATGTCGTTGGCGGGCTATGGCCGAACCACTCTCCCCCGCAACCCAGGCACTTGGCGAACGCGTCCGTGCCCGCCGCGAAGCTTGGGCCTCAGCCAGGAAGCTCTGGCCCATCAGAGCGACATCCATTGGACATTCCTCGGGCAGGTCGAGCGAGGACGGCGCAACCTCAGCCTGCACAACCTGCTCAAGCTGGCAGCAGGACTGGGCATCGACCCGGCCGAACTGGTCCAAGGACTCCGGCCACCGGACGCCAAATCCCGGGCTTAGCACCTTGCTCGGCCTGGATGATCTCAGCCGCCGTGCGCCAACCTCTTGGGCCGCTCCCGATGGGGCGCAACGGATCTCGAAAATCTGATCACGCGAGACTGGACTGCGCCTCGCGCACGCCGCAAAGCCTCTCTTGAACCCCGTGGTCAACATGCGACTGGATCTTACTGTTCTAATTCCGACTGTCCCAATTGTATCTGGAACAATTGGGACAGGTGCCGAAGCATGGTCGGGCAATGCCCGACCCGCTCGACATCTTCGCCACCAACCTGCGACGCATCAGACAAGAGCGTGGTCTGAGCCAGGAACGGCTTGCGCACAGCTCCGACCTCAACATGACCCACGTCGCGAAGATCGAGCGCAGCGAGCGCGAGCCGGGCGTCCGCACCGTCTCCAAGCTGGCAAGGGCGCTCGGGGTCTCCGCTGCGGAGCTATTTGATGGCATCGACGGGCGTACGACGAGCAAGGACGACGGGCTCCGGCCTCGCCAGGCACGTGGCCTGAGCTGAGAGACATTTGCCGACGTCACCGGGCTGGTGACGAGCGCTCCACGAGCCGCGCGCTTGCCGGCAATGACGTCGATCGGTGGCTGCGAATGACTCCGCCTTACAGAATCCCCGCGGCCGCGTCCTCGAGCTCGCCGGTTCGGGTGTTGCGCCACAACGCGGAGGGCACCTCCACGCGAGCGAGCGCCGAGACGACGAGCACCTGCAGCGCACGGATCGGCCCATGCCGGGCTCGTCGGTATACAGCCTCACGAGCGCCGACGAATCGGCAAAGGAACGCGCTCGTACCCCGATGGATTGCGTGAAAAGGTTGCTATCTCTTGCGTGAAGTGGCTATTATCTTGTGCGTATGATGGTTAGTGCCAGTTCGACCCAATACCGGCGGCGTATGGTCAACCCACTGCTGGACGAGCTGCTCGCGCAGCTGCCCGCGATGCTGGTGCTCGGCCCTCGCACCGCGGGCAAGACGACAACCCTGGAACGACGCGCGGCGACGGTCGTAAGGCTCGATCGGCAGACGGGGGCAGCGGCTTTCGAAGCGGATCCCGACGTTGCGCTGCGTGGTCTTCCCGAGCCGGTGCTACTGGATGAGTGGCAGCACGTGCCGGGGGTCCTCGGCGCGGTCAGACGCGCCGTCGAAGCCGACCCGCATCCGAACCGCTTCTACGTCACGGGCTCCGTGCGTGCCGAGCTGGAGCACGAGGTCTGGCCGGGAACCGGACGGCTCGTACGCCTGACGATGTATCCGATGACGATCGCAGAGCAGCTCGGTCACAGCGGCCCACTCCTGCTCGACAAGCTCGCGAACGGCCAAGAGCTGACCGTCCCCGAGGATCCTCCAGACCTACGCGGCTACATCGAGCTCGCGCTGCGCAGCGGCTTCCCCGACGCGGCCCTGCGCCTGACAGGCCGCGCACGAGAGATGTGGCTGGAGAGCTACATAGAGGATCTGCTCAGCCATGACGTGGAGCAACTGGAGGAGACCCTCGGCAGACGACGGGACACGCAGCGGCTGCGCCGCTACCTGGAGGCGTACGCGCTCAACTCCGCCGGTGTCACCGAGCACAAGACGATCTATGACGCCGCCCAGGTCAACAAGGCGACGGGTAGCGCCTACGACGAGCTCCTCGCGAGCCTGCTGATCGCCGAGAACGTACCGGCGTGGACGTCAAACCGGCTCAAGCGACTCGTTCACCGGCCCAAGCGCTACCTGATCGACGCAGCGTTGATCGCCACGGCGCTGCGACTCGACGAGCAGGGAGTGATAAACGACGGCGATCTGCTGGGCCGCGTCCTCGACACCTTCGTCGCCGCCCAACTGCGTCCCGAGCTGGCGATATCCGCGACCCGCCCACGACTGCACCATCTGCGCACAGAGCAAGGCCGGCACGAGATCGACCTGATCGCCGAGCTCGCGGGGCAGAGGGTCATCGGCATCGAGGTCAAGGCCGGCTCCGCCCCAACACTCAAGGACGCCAAGCACCTGCGCTGGCTACACGACGAGCTCGGCGAGCGCTTCCTCGCAGGCATCGTCCTGCACACAGGCCCGCGCGCATACGAGCTCGACAAGAAAATCACCGCCGCGCCGATCGCCGTTCTTTGGGGATAAGTCAACCTGGAGCATCCGAAGCGGCGGCGGCGAATCCCGTCGGGTTCGTGCGGTTTCGTAGGTTCGAGCTCATCGCCCCGCCGCTGATGTGTATGGTGGCTGAACTAAACGATCCCAACCTGATCGTCTGCCAGAGCGCCATCACGTCGCGGCGTCGGAGATCTTCGGAGCGGAGCTGTCGAGGATCGCGATGCAGCGCTCGCAGCGCTCCGCTACCAGGTCAACCAAGCGAGCCGGGAGCGAACTGTCGAGCTCGATGACCTCGGGAGTGCTCACAGACTCCGAGAACGCATCCGGCGCTCGACGCGCAAGGGCAAACACGCGGTCTACAACAAGCTCTGGGTCAAGGCCCAGCTCACTCGCGGCCTTCGGCCAAGTGCTCTGGATTGGATGGACGCGGTAGTCACCGCCGATCTTCATCGCGAGACGAAGCTTGCGCTCGTGGGTTCCGTACGGCAATGCGGAGGCGATGTCGTACAGTGGCGCCAGCCGCACCTGCCGACCAGCGAGCAGAAGCGAGTAGTTCTTGGCGTGGGCATCCGTGCCGGCGATCAGCCAGTTCCATGCGAGTGCATCGAGGAACCGCAAGACGGCGTCATCCGCAGCCCGCGGCGACATGACGGAGCGCAGTAGATGGGTGACCTCGCGCGGCCCCGGCCCGCCTTCATTCTGGTACTTGCGCTCCGGGCGGATGCCAAGCGCTTGGCAAACATCCTCTTGGTGGATGCGCACAAGGCGGCCGTCGAGCAGGCGGCGATCGTAGCGCTCTACGACGATCGCGCTCTCGTTATCGAATCGAGCGATGCTCGTGCGTGCAGCGAGGAGGCCAGCGCGTCGAGCCGCGTCAAGGCATATGTGCTCGTTCAGGTCGTGATCATCGAAGCCGGCGACGGCGGGCTTGAGGATATGACTGGTTGCGACGGCTCCTGACGGAACCCCCCAGCGTCCATTCAGGTGCAGCAGAGCGGTCTTGGCTTGAGCGCCGGCAAGACTGAACTGGCCGGTGAAATCGCGACCGAGCCACGCCGTCGTGTCCTTGCGCAGGTCTGCAAGCCGCTGCGCGACTTGCTTCTCGGTGAGCCATGCGACCGACCCCGGTATCGCGAGGACGTCCTCGAGCGCATCGGGGGTCGCAAAGCGAACAGCGCCCGGGCAGTCGTGACCGATGGGTGTGCAGAGCAGCGAGAACGGCGTTGCGGATGCGTGGAAGTCACGCGCCCACCGTCTGAGGACTGCGTCGTTGTCGGGAAGCAAGCCCCAGAGCCATGGACTGATAGTCCCGTCGGGGTGTGAGCGAACGCTCGTGGGCATCGAGATCGACAGCGGCGTCGAACCTGCGCTCGCGCGGTACCCCTCGTCGTAATCGAAGCGCAGCCGACCGCCCGACATTCGAATGACGGTGCCCGCGATCCTGTCGTCAACCAGCACAATGAGGGTGTCGGCCATCAGGCGCGGTACTCGTCGATCACGGCATCGAGGTCCACCGCAGCATCGGCCGTAAGGTCGCTCGGAGTCAGCTCAATACCGAGGTCGAGAGCATCGAGTACACGTAGTAGAAGCCCAAGCTCCGCTGTCGGCTTTCCCGCCTCGAACTCGTAAATCCACTTACGCGAGACGCCGGTGCGCTTGGCAAGCTCGGCCTGGCTCATGCCCAGGTCCATGCGACGGCCGCGTATTGCTGCTGCCAGGTCGTGAATCGATCGGATAGTCAATGCCCACTCCTTTGCTACTGCTCGGTAGCAAGTATAGCATGCCACCGTTCGGTGCCACAGTGGCCATGCGTCCGCTCGGTTTCAGCCCGTTATGTGACCGCAACGCGAGCGGCTATAGGTCCACCTTGTCAACGCCATGCATTGGGCCTCAGCCAGGAAGCCCTGGCCCATCAGAGCGATATCCATTGGACATTCCTCGGGCAGGTCGAGCGAGGACGGCGCAACCTCAGCCTGCACAACCTGCTCAAGCCGGCAGCGGGACTGGGCATCGACCCGGCCGAACTGGTCCAAGGACTCCGGCCGCCGGACAACGAATCCCGGGCGTAGCACCTTGCTCGGCCTGGACGATCGTCACGGAGCGTTTCAAGCGATATGCAACGCCCGCTCTCACCGGGCTCATCAGCCTCTGCCATGAGGACCTCGTGCTCCATTCCCTCGCAATGGTCCGGCCTTCAGGACGGAGGCGGCTGGAGCAGCCCGCGAGCTCAAGAGACGCGTTGTCATAGCGCGCGATACTACCCCGAACTAGTTCCCTGGTCACAGAAGGTCCGGACACAGAGGCTTCTGACGTGCGGATCAGCCGGACTCCTCAGGTGGCCCTCGGTCGCGCAATACGCCTACGCCGAGAAGAGGTCGAACTGACCCAGGAGGCGCTCGCAGACGCTGCAAACATGGACGTCACCTCGATCCGAGGTCTCGAGCGGGGCATCGCCAACCCCACGTGGGACGTCGCCGACCGCGTCTCACGAGCGCTCGGACTCGCCTTATACGAGCTTGCCCGTAGAGCAGACGAACCGGACACGCAGGATCGACAGCCAACCAATCAGCCGCTTCGCCGGGAGCATACGCCGTGAGAATAGGCGCTGAGTTGCGGCGACCGCGAATACTGTCAATTCGTGCGGCTTCGTGGTTCGAGCTTATCGCCCGCCGCTGATGTGGGTCGAGGCTTGGTCATCGGCCCGACCGAGCTGGATAGCGCCTGACGGGGCACCAAGAAGCTAATTGGGCCGCCTGGGCCACGTACTACTTGAGTCATACCAGCCAGCAACATCACCTTCCGTGAACACAACCTCCTCAACACTCAGGCCGCCGACCCAAACCGGCAAAACCACAAAACCTCAGTTTTATTTTTGGGAGACCCGGTAGCCAGTCCCTTCGTAGAACCCTGCCGGCGCCGGTCACCACACGAAGTGTCGTCTGGGGGGCGACGCCGTGGTGTGCCCCTGTGACCGCAACAGACAAGACCGCTGAACCTGCTCGGCCACAGCGACCTTCGCCCGGATCGGCCTGCGCGCGGTCGCACTGGACATCTCGATGATCGAGATGCAGGACCTTCGCACCGCCGACTGGTGGTTTCAGGAGCAAAGGACGTACTTCGAGCGGGTGCTGGCACAGATGTCCGCGCTGCCATTCGCCGATAACAGCTTTGACTGGGTGTTCTGCTGCGAGGTGCTCCATCACAACAACCGTCAAGGAATGACTGATGCTCTGCGCGAAGTGCATCGCGTGCTGCGCCCCGGCGGGAGCCTGCTGGTCATGAACAAGCCACTACGGTGGCCCACCGATCTCAAGCGAGACCACTGCGCCGAGGTCGCGCGGTTCGACGGCAACGAGCACGTGTACTTCTTCTCGGAATACCTATAGATGGCAACGCGCGCCGGCTTTCACCACATCCACATAACCGAGCCCGCGTCCGACGTCTTCCACTCACAGGACCCGATCCACCTCACACTCGAGGCGAGCACGCCGGGTCTTTCAAGCTCGCAGCGATCAACGTCGCTCGCCGGCAAGCGTTTGTGCGTCGCCTGCGCTTGTGGTGGCGCTACCTCATGGTGACCACACGTATCACTGCAGATGATTTGTAGCAAGAGCATTCGGGCGGGCACGCCCACTCGCTGAGACTGGCACACATAGCGGGACGTGGGCTATGAAGCTTTGCTCGGAACAGTGTGTAAGCATCGTCGGTGACTGAATCACATCGCGATGTCGATCTGAGCAATCATCTCGGTGACGAGGGTGGCGGCGTCATCGACTGTCTCTATCTCGAAGCGCTCCTCGCGGGCCATCTCTTGGTAGGGTGCTCGCCATGACTCATACACCGTTACCGTTGGTGGCCAGGAGTGCTTTTGGCGTGCCTCGAAGATTCTTACGCATGCTTCACGCACACGGGGCAGGTCGGCGTTGGTAAGCACGTCGCGTAGGAGCAGGAGGTCCATCAAGTCGCGGAACCTGTCGTTCTCCGGGCCTGTCTTGAATCGCTCGGTGCAGGCGTGGAGCTTCTGGGCTATCTGATAGCGAGGCCCGACGACCGCCACCGACTCGGGCTCAGGCAGACCGAGTTGCGCGACCCGTAGCGGCCCCACGTGCTCGATCTCGAGGACCTCCGGGACTTCCACAGGAGCGACCTCGAGTGGGATCTGCGCCCATCTGCGCCCCCGGTAATCGATGACCAACTGCAGGCGCTGGGTGCTGGTGCGCTTGATCGGCTCCGGCTCGGTGCGGGTGATGGTGAAATCGCCGACCGGCCGGCGGAGCGCCCCGTCGAGCTGTTCGAGCCAGGAGCGGAACTCGGCTCTGAAGACGGCATCGAGGTCTCGCGTGGCACGAGCGCGCAGGCCGAGCCGCAGCTCGATCATGACACCTCCCTTGATGAGGAACAGGGGAGCACCTGTCTGATCCCGCGCGCGTTCGAGCGCAAGCGAGGCGATCATGTAAGACACCGAGCGCATGATGCGCTCAGGCACCTGACCGGTCTCCTTCGCGTAGGTAGCGATCCAGTTGTGGAGCACCTTGACGCTGTGTGGCGGCTTGTCCTTGGGAAAGCTCATCTCGCACCAGCAGCCAAGCCGCGTTCGATCTGTTTTGCTTCTGAGCCGTGATCAGCCCACGCCTACTCGCCGTCTCGATCGCCTGGCGAATCAGCCCGTGCCCAAGATGAGCCTCGACCCGTCCATGATCGCACGGCGGGGCGTGACCACGGGGATGCCTTCGTGCAGGCCGATGTCAGCAGGCTGCAGGTCGCGGTGATGCAAGCGGTAGATACTTGGCGCTGTGCGAGTCACGCGGTAGCCCGCCGGCAGGGTGATATCGATATGCGCCGGATTGACGTCGCACAGATCGTGCAGATCGAGCGCGCTTGAGTGGGAGATCACGCCACGAGCACGATGCGGCCACAGCACGGCCTGCATGTACTGATCCAGTGCGCTACGGGGAACCGCCGGAAAGCGATAGAGCCCATGATCGACCCGATCCAGCACACCACGCCCGGCCATCTCCGGAAGCCGCGCCTTGCCGAACCCCATCCGCACGGCATCCTCGGCGGTAACGTAACCGTACTGGTCGGTCGCTATGTCGAACAGCGAGTTGTAGATACGGCCCGGCATCCACATATAGTACCGCTTTTTGCAGAACTATCTACACAAGGCGTTCGGCCGATACGCCCGCCAAGGCGACGTCAAAGAACCAGCACGGCGCCTCCATCCACCGGACACACAGCACGCAAAGCCACCTCCGCACCGCCGACTGGTGGTTTGAGGAGCACGAGACGTACTTCGAGCGGGTGCTCGCGCAAATGTCCGCACTGCCCTTCACCGAGGACAGCTTCGACTGGGTGTTCTGCTGTGAGGTGCTCCACCACAACAACCGTCAAGGAATGACCGATGCTCTACGCGAGATTCATCGCGTGCTGCGCCCCGGCGGGAGCCTGCTGGTCATCAACGAGCCACTGCGCTGGCCCACCGATCTCAAGCGCGACCACGGCGCCGAGGTCACGGAGTTCGCCGGCAACGAGCACGTGTACTTCTTCCTGGAGTACCTCTGGATGGCGCGGCGCGCCGGCTTTCACCACATCCGCCTAATACTGCTTTGTTAGGTTTACTCGTGTTGTGGGTGGCGTTGTAGGGGGAGCTGGTGGAGGTTGACTGGTTGCTGGCAGGTTTGGCAGCGGCCGGTCCAGCACTGAAAGACGGGCTGCAGGGTGAGCGCTGCTTGGGGTAGTGTCAGGCCGGCCGCTGGTGAAAAGGGTGAAGCCGCTCTAGGGTGAGGAATCCGTGTGCGGCGGTGACGAGCGCGGTGTGGTGGTACCAGCCGAGGTATGAGCGGCCCTCGTAGTGGTCGAGGCCGAGTTCACCCTTGAGCTGCTTGTAGTCCAGCTCAATCTTCCAGCGCAGCCGGGCCAGGCGAGCGAGCTGCTCGGGCTCGGTATCGGCAGGGAGGTTTGAGAGCCAGTAGTCGGTTGGCTTCTCTCCTCCCTCGGGCCACTCGCAGATCAGCCACTCCTCGCGCGGCTGGGTGGCAAAGCCCCACTGCCAGCGGTGCGCGGCGCGTACCCGCACGAACGCGAAGCGGGAGGTCATCGGCTCGCTGTCGGGCCCGTCACGGAAGGCGACGGTCTGCCACTGCTCGGGGTGAAGGCCAGCGATCAGCTCTCCGATCGCTACCGGCTTGCTCTCTGGGCGTAGCCGGCCGCGGGGGCGACCGGTCGCTCCGTTGCGCTCGGGGACCACGAAGGCGGCTCCGGGAGGGAACACGGTCGTCTCTGCAGAGACCGAGAGCACGTACTCCAGTTCGGTGTCGTGCAGGCGCTCGCGCAGTTCGGTGTTTTCGCCGTAGGCAGCCTCCGGCGGAAGCGTCCGCCATCATGCGGGAAGTGGCGAGCGAAGATCGCTCCGTGCCACCAGCGGACACGCTCGGGGTTCATCCGCAGAGGGGTTCGCCAGAACGCCCGCTGCGCGTCGTCCAAGACGCGGGCGAGCTCATCTCTAAGAGCTTGCCAGGTCTCCTCCGGTGAGAGACCGCGAGCTCGATAGAAGCGCGAGTCCTCGCGGTCGCGATAGTGCGGGTATCGGGGTCCGTCCATCGCTGCGAGGATGCCAATCGCTGCGGACCCCTGGCGTGGTGGCGGCCGGCATGGCTCTATCAGCGCCGAACAGCGCTGAACCGATCACGGGGAGGATGTCCAATACGACCAACTGCCACCTGTGCTGTGGCCCGACGTTGATCACAGGAACTTTCTGTTAACTTGCCAGGGTACCAAGTACACCATCGATGGCGACGATTCACCGGATTGCGGGGGTCGTCCTCGTCAGCCGATGACGGCTTCATGTCCGCATCGTCCTTGTTCATGCTTGCCTTATCCATCAATCTTCAAAAATCCGCTCCTCAGTGAGAGCACTACGCCGGGCGATAGTCTCCTGGGCGAGAGATCTTACGTTTACGCTTGTCCTCGGCACTCGGCCGATAAACCGCTCCGCGGTCTGACACACCACCAGATCTGCAGAGACACTGTCCAGGTACTCTGGATCCCATCCGAAGGGTACCCAAACGAAATGCACCTCACGAAAAACCTGAGCCAAGAACCAAGAGAGTCCTTGATAGACATCATCACCAAAGCTGTATGAGTCACCGAAAACCACAACGGTCCGCCCATCCGGCGCGTCGTCGTGGCGAAATATCCGCGTTGTCCCGATATGCCCTCCGACATCGGCGATCTCTGCCCAGTTGTCTAATACGACAGTCGCTCGTGAGGCACCCATTCTCGAGCTTATGACCTCTACGACCGGCGGATCAAAGTGCTGCCCCAGATCTCCAGCGGCGAGAGGCGGCCGAGGAATATCTTCCACATCCGGTAGAAACGCTGATGAAACGCCCAGCTCCTTTAGTGTAACATCGGCCAAGAGCAGGTTGCCGCGCAGGGTCAGATGACTGTCAGTGAGGAGGTAGGTGTCGCCGTCCTTTCGGGCATCTCGCAGCGCCTTTGCGGGATAGACAAGTGGCAGTTTCCCCTCGTCAAGCAGCCGCAGTATCGGTCGTGGGCGACAAGCGGTGAGATCTTGAGGAAAGAGGTCAGCATAAACGGCGAGCTTCTCAGGGACGACCACTAAGGCGAGGCGGCGGCCGGAGCGCTGCGCGTGATCATATCGCTCAGTGACGAGCGCTTGCCATTCCGCCATCCATCCTGCATCCATCTGGACTTCGCCGCGTTGTGTAGCCACATTATCGTTGGTACCGCCATAGATGAACAGATGACCGGACTCACCCACGATCACTGCGCCGTCAGATGAGACATCACCGGGAGGCCAAGCGAAGCGCTCCCAGCCCCCCAGCCAGCAGTTCAGGAACGGGCCCCGCACCTGCGTCTCCTCGCTCGCGGTCCGCTTGGCCACCCGCTGCGCATACTCCTCGGATGCAAGAACACCATCGAGAAAAGCCCGCAGCGAACCTGTCTGCATCCAAAGAGCGACGTCTCCGGGAGATGCATCACGCCCCAGAAACTCTCGGAAGACCGCCTCGATGTCGGAGGGACGAAATCTCCCCAGCCATCGGATCTAGCTCTGACCTGGAGGTGGATGACATTCGGTCAGCGTAGCGATGAGAGCATGGCTTCACATGCTCGGCTAATCTCGCAAGCTCGCCAATGACGCTGAACCTGAGCCGCTCACCACTTCTGCGGCCCCATACGCAATCGTTGTGGACGCTGGCTACACGCACGCATCGAGGCCATCGCGGGCGAGCGTATATGCCGCGAGCTCGCCGCGGAGCGCGAGACACAGTTCACCACGCCCCGTAGCCGGGGATCGGACGAGCGACTGCATATAGCGTCTACGGCCGTGATCAACGACGCGCTGCTCAACACAGTCTCAGGAAGCATTACTGTCGGGGAGCACGCATTCTTCGGTCATGAGGTCGCTCTGCTAACCGGCACACACGACGTGAGCCGCACGGGCCACTATCGCCAACTCGCCGTACCAACCGACGGACGCGACATCATCATCGAGACGGGTGCCTGGATCGCCTCACGAGCTATTATAGTCGGGCCTTGCCGGATCGGTGCCAACGCAGTCGTCGCCCCAGGTGCTGTCGTCAACGCCGACGTACCCTCAGGTGCGATCGTTGCGGGCATCCCTGCCCGGCTCGTCGGCCGCGTCGGAGCGCCATCCGCCCTGCCGCCCACCATTCAGCTCATGACCGATGTGGGAACGTTGTCCGCCCACCCTCACGACAAAGTGATCCTCCGTATCTGCGCGAGTATGGATGTTGGGAGGAGGATGATCGCAAGCTGCTGGATGCAGAGCTCACACCAGGAGCAGTCGCAATCGACGTCGGTGCCAACATCGGCTATATGACCCTGGCCGCCGCGCGAGCGGTTGGATCGCGAGGTACTGTGATTGCTGTTGAGCCTCATCCCGACAATGTTGCCCTGCTACGCGCAAACGTCAACCGCAACGGAGTGGCCGACTGGGTAAAGGTGATCGATGCGGCGGCGTAGGACACTCCGGGAACAGTCAACCTCGCGGAGTGCTCCGAGAACTCGGGCGACCATCGTGTACAAACCCTGCAACGCGAGCGCAACACTCTCCGCGTCCCCACAGTACGGTTGGATGACGTCATACCTGACGATCTGCGTTGTGGCTGTGATCAAGCTCGATACGCAGGCCTCCGAGCATCATGTGCTGCGAGGCGCCACCGCACTGCTCTCCAGAGACCGCCCCGTTATCCTCTGCGAGTACTGGCCCCAGGGCCTGCGCGAACGAGGAGAGGATCCGCTTGATGTCCTGGCGACGTTTCGGCGGCTCGGTTACGCTGTGGAGGTGCCCGATAAGCCAGAGATGGCTGCGCTCGACGATATGGTGCTCACTGAAGCGGTCCATTCACGTTCCGCCTCATCATTCGGTGGCTTTGCGACACTCCGCTTGCGCCATCAGGTCTAGACTCTGCTCGAATGCCTACTCCGCAACTCGCCCACGATGTCGAAACGCTCGCCAAGCGGACCGACTTCCTCTGGCATCAGCGCTTTGAGCTTGCGCCGGGGACCTTCTCCCTGGACCAAACGATGTCAACTGGCTGCTGGACACAGCAGGGGTACCCATTGACCTGACCGGGGCGAGCGTCCTCGACATCGGCACCACCAACGGGGGAGCGGCATTCACGCTTGAGCGGCGCGGCGCGTCAAGGGTTCTCGCCACCGACATCGTCGACCCGATGCACTTCGGCTTCGAAGCCATCCGCTCAGCCCTCGACTCAAACGTGGAGTTTCGGCAGCTGAGCGTCTATGAGCTATCCCGCGTCATCGAGGAGCAGTTCGACTACGTCGTGTTCTGGGGCGTCCTCTACCACCTGCGTCATCCCCTGCTTGCCTTGGACAACGTCCGGGCGGTGACGTCGCAGACTGCTTACGTTGAGACGGCCGTGTGCGAGGCGGAACTGCCGGAACATCCGGAGACCGCTGTAGCCAGATTTTACAGACGCGATGAGCTTGGAGGCGACAGCAGCAACTGGTTTGCACCGAACATTTGGGCGTTGCTTGAGTGGTGTCGGTCTTGCGGGTTGGAGCCGAGTGCCGTTACTTCCTGGCCAGAGAAGGCACCAACCCGCGCGATGGTAAGAACCTCTGCCGTCCCAGGTCCTCCCGAGTACCAAACTGTCTCCTACGAGCGGCCACTGCTAGTCTCCGCCGCCGGACTTGGCCTTGACGGTCGGCTGCACCCGCCTTCTGAGAGCTACTGGCATGAAACTGCGCGTGGGTAGTCGTCCGGTCCGGGTCGTAGCTTCGGCTGATCGGGACGGGGGCTTCCCTGGAGCAGATTTGAGGGCAGGCCGTTAGACGTTATGGGCTGCGAGCCCGGAGAGCTAGTTGGCCGCCCCTGCGACTTGCCCGGTTGCGCTGCGAGCGCGAATCCGTAGTTGTCGTTTGCCCTGCGACTGCTCCACTGTTGTCAACCCAGGCTCACAGGAGGAGTACAGATGCGCCAAGTAGCACTCGATGTTCATCAGGGCTTCTGCGAGGTCGCGATCCGTGAGGACGGCAAGACTCGCTCGGCGGGTCGTGTCGAGACCGGCCGCGACACGCTGGAGTTGTTCGCGCAGAGTCTCAGCCCGACTGACGAGGTAGCGATGGAGGCGACCGGCCCGGCGATGGAGATCGCCAGGATCATCAGGCCGCATGTTGCGCGGGTGGTGGTCGCTAACGCTCAGGATGTGCGGGCGATCTCTCACGCACGGGTGAAGTCCGACCGTTTCGACGCGCGCACGCTCGCGGAGCTGCTCGCGGCTGGGATGCTCGAGCCCGGTGTGGGTTCCCGACGCGGTGACCTCTGGTCTGCGCCGCCGGGTCGCGCGGCGCGCGGCGCTTGTGCGTCAGCGTACCCGCGCGAAGAACGAGATCCATGCCACGCTCGCGCGCTGCCTGCTGGGACGCTCGCCCTTCACGGACCTGTTCGGCAAGGAAGGCCGCGCGTGGCTCGGCGAACAGGAGTTGGGCACCGAGGAGCAGGAGACCGTCGCGGGGTGTCTGCGCCAGATCGACTTCCTGGACGGTGAGGTCGCCGCGATCGATCAAAAGCTCGCGCAGTGGGCCGCCGGCTCACGGGACGTCCGCAGGCTGATGAGTATCCCTGGTGTCGGCGCTGGTGTGGCCGTCACGTTGATGGCAGCGATCGGTGATATCTCGCGCTTCTCCTCGCCGCGCCAGCTCGTCGCCTACCTCGGCCTGGACCCGAAGGTCCGCCAGTCCGGTGATGAGCCAGCCCGCCACGGGCGCATCTCGAAGCGAGGTAACGCCCAGGCGCGCTCGGTGCTCGTCGAGGCCGCGTGGATCGCGGTTCGCCAGCCCGGTCCGCTGCACGCGTTCGGCGAGCGCATCCGTGCGCGCAAGGGCTCACAGGTCGCGGCCGTCGCGGTCGCCCGCAAGCTCGCGTGCCTTGCCTGGGAGCTGCTCACCAAGGGCGAGGACTACGCCTTCGCGCAGCCCTCCCGCGTGCGCGCCAAGGTACGCCGCGTGGAACTCGACGCCGGAGCGCCACCGCTTCGCACACGCCACGGCGGGCAGCGGATCTCCGCAAGCCCAGCCGAACGCGACGCTGAGCGCGAGCTCGTGGGACAGGCCGAGGCGTCCTACCGGCGGCTGATCGCCGACTGGAAGGCAACCGGACCAGCGAAAACAGGCGCCGGCGCGACACGTGGGCACGCATCTCAAAAGCCGTCAAAACGGCAAGCAACGCGGCAGGCACAAGCCCAAACGCCTGCGCTTTAGCTCGTCGTCACCGACGCCCACCAAGAACTGTTGCACGATCCCATGCAACGCGCTCCGTGATTTGACATTCATCCGTAGTGGTTCGTCCTTTAGTTCGTTGATGGTTGAACGGTTCTCGTAGGGTTTGCTGAGCCTGTTGCTGGTGGCGTCCAGCGGTGATGAGTTTGGTATGCCTGCTTTGGCGAAGCGCATCGAGATCGGCGAGAACGACATGCGGCCAGCGTAGCGATGTTTCGTCGGTCTAGCTACGATGAGGAGGTGCCACCATTCGCCAGATTCGCCGTGGAGCCGTACGCATGGATGCGATAACCGCCTCAGCGGGCCTCCCGGAACCGGTGCATGTGCTTGTCGCCTCTGGCCTCGGCGACGATACAGGAGGGGGCGTGTATAGACTCCAGGCAGGCAACATCATCCCGATTGACCGCGTCAGCACGACCGGCCTAGCCGTCTCCTCTGATGGCTGCCTGTTGGCCCGTCTGCTGTGGAACCAGGAGAATGCCGAGGTTCCCGGCGAGATCGTGATGTACCACGCCAGCGAGACGCCTACCCGCCGCTGCAGCGAGGCACTGCGAGAGCCCCACGGCGTCATGTGGCACGAAGACAGCTTCGCCGCGGTCTCGACGAATACCAACAGCATCCTGTGGTTCAACCGCGAGGGTGACATTGTACGCTCCTGGTCGGCCCCCGGAGAGGGCGACTGCTGGCATCTGAACAACCTCGTCGTCCACGATGGACGACTGCTGGCGTGCGCGTTTGGCCGCTTCGATGAGCACCGCGGCTGGAACCGGCCAGGAGCGTGTGAGGGCAGCGGCGTCGTCTTCGACTTGGCCAGCGGCGAGGATGTTCTGCGTGGCCTAACCTGCCCGCATGATCCCGTCTTCCTGGACGATGGCTGGCTGGTGTGCAACTCGGCAACCGGTGAGCTGCTGCGCTGCGACGAGACGGGCGTCATTGTCGAGCGTCAACCAATCGGCGGCTGGACGCGTGGCCTTGCCTACGACGAGACGCGGGTCTATGTCGGTGTGAGCGCACACCGACTCCTCGGTCTACAGGGAACGGCCATGGTTGCCGTCTGCGACCGCAAGACGCTGCAAGAGGTGGACCGCTGGACGCTTCCCTGTCGCGAGGTTTTCTCACTGGCCTTTGTTCCTACGCAGCTCGTCGACGCCCTTGCGGCCGGCCTAGGCACCGACGATCAACTGCACGCGCTTACGGAGAGTTAACTCGCCTCGTTTGCATCCGCAAGTTGGTGATAGATCGACTCAGCTGGAGGGAACAGACTGCCGCCGCCAGCCACCACCGCATACTCCCCCTGCGTAAAGCGGTCGCGCTCAACGTTCTCAGTCCCGTTTGGATAAAACACATAAGCAGCCGAGAATCCTGACGATTTGCACATCGACAATGCAACCTCGGGAAAGATCGGGTGCTGGTGTGTCAGATCAACCCAGAAGGTCTTCAGCGCAGCCGCAGAATGAGGATTGACCGTCTCGGCTATGAAGATGCCATCAGAGCCCAGCTTCTGATTTGCGAGCTGAAAAAGTCGCAGCAGAGCATTATAGGGCAGATGCTCGATGACCTGGGCACAGAAGATCGCTCCGATCGATCCGTCCTCGAGTGCGCTCAGATACTCCAGTCCATCTCCATGGACCACCTCGATATGTCCCTTTTCGTGACAACGCTTCACCATACCGGCATCAGAATCCACCCCCAGATAAGGAATATCGTGCTCAGCCAATAGGTCCAAGAACTCGCCCCGCCCACAGCCAAAGTCCAGCACTGGAGCGCGATCGCCGATGAGACTCAGAAACACGCGCTGGCGATTGCGGATGAACTCCTCCGAGCCACGGAAGATATCCTCAAACGAACGGTATGCGTCGGTATTCCCCGTATCGGAATTAACACGGTAACCTTGAACAAGGCCCATCTGTGGGCGATCGATTTCGGTGAATGGCGAGCCCTCCATGTACGGGATCGCATGACTCTCCCATTCCATGTGTTGGAGCGACCGGTTGAGCTCGTCGATGCGCTGAGGCACCTCAGGTAGCTCACCCAATGCACGCTGCAGCTCAGCAGTGGACGACTCAAGCGCAATAGTTGATTCGTTAAGTCCCGTTATGTGCTCCCAGAGCTGACGGTGCGAAGCGCCGCTACGCAGCTCGGCGAGCAGCATCGCATGACGCTCGGTTGCGACGACATCCAGGTGATCAACGCGCCGCTCGAGCAAATTGAGCGATTGTGCGATCTCAGCGTCCACGCTCTGCTGATGGACGGTAAATGGCTTGAGCACTCGCAATAGAATGCGTCGAGCCAGCCTTCCAGGCCCCCCCAGCCGCGAGGGAGCTCCGATTGGCGGGCCGGTCTGCACCCGATGATCGACCTGCTCGATCAATGCGGCAGATTCCGATGCAGGTACCTGTCGGTCGCCGTGGCGCTCGAACAGCAGATCCAAGCGCCGTCCCATGATCTCACCGGCTGCCGCGGCCGAATGCGTGCGGCGGATATCTTCCGCACCACGGAAACCACGCTCAGCCGCGGTCTCGGGGTGCTCAAACACCTCCCGCATGAGATGGCCCGCATGATCGACATCCGCCTCCGCCCACTGACCCTGGGAGGGATAAGGCGCCGCGTCCGGTCCGATCTCCACGAGCGTGTGCTTGACCAGGAAGCTGTTGTCCTCGGTCATGAAGTCGAGATTGCCCGAGTATCCCGTGGCGATGACCGGCTTGCCGAGGTACATCGCCTCGGCCATCGTCAGACCAAAGCCCTCGGCCCTGTGCAGCGAGACATAACAGTCGCAGGACGCCGCCATCAGGTTCTTCTGATCCGGCGAGAGGTAGCCATCGATGATGTGGATATCATGGCGGCCATCTGCTGCGGCCTGCAGTCGCGCATGATCGTCGAGCGCCGTGTCGGCGTTGATTGACTTGACCACAAGCACAGCGCCATCCCCGGGATCGAAGTTGCGTGTGTATGCCTCGATCACCGCCAGCGGGTTCTTGCGCTCGAACACGCTGTGGTGATCAAACGAGAACAGGAACATGAAACCCTCGGGAAGGTTCAGCTCCGAACGCGCCACCGGGAGGACCGGCGGCATCTCCACCGGGAGGGTGACCTTGATGATCGGGACCGAGGATGCAGGGCTAACTGCATGTATCACATGCTCGGTCGGTAGCCACAGCTCATCGACATGCCCAAACGCCGAGGTCCAGATGTCGGGAAATTGCTCGACCTCCCAGAACCACATGCCGATCGAGTAGCGGGAGTCGAAGAACTCGGGGCCAGCCTGAATCGCAAACTCGCCGAGAACGTCGGCGTTCATGCAGATCAGGTTGACCGGATAGCGTGCGTCGGTGTAGTCGAGGTGCGTAAATGCGTGGCCCTGCCGGTTGGGAGGGATCGTGCGTCCGTGCACGGGCAGGACGGGAATCCCTACCGCGTCCAGCCCGCTAACCACCTGACGCGCCGCCTCACCAGTACCAAGCTCAGAACGAAAGTAGCCGACGACGTTTACGCCCCAAAGCGAAGGCGGCGACTCAACGTCCGCATTCGCCAGTGTGGAGCCCGATGCGGCCACATTCAAATCAGCGGCAGCAACCTGACCGTCAACCGGGTGAGGATCGGCATCACTGGCGACCCCTATCTGCGTTGATTCGGCAGCTCTTACATCGATGGTAGGAAGCATGGCCAAGGCCGGTTCCTCCACGACACCCGTCTCTCTCACCCAGCGCAGGAACGCCTCGTGATCGTTGCCGGCCACGTCGGGAAACGCCTCCTGCAGATCCAAGCGGGTCCCATAAATCTCGGCTAACAGGCGATTCACACCCTCCGGAGCTCCCGGAGCAGGAGCGGCGAGCCAGGCCATGAATGATGCGTTCCCAGTCTCCGTAAAGGGAGAGCCCTTTACCTCGCCTCTTTCTATGGCGATCTCATAGAGCTTGCGCAGGCGACGACTGAACTTGACACCCGATGAGAGAAGGTGGTAGGTGTATGGCCAGCTCTTGGCTGTGTGATAGGCGGCAGCCGCCACGTCATCGGCATATTCGTCACAGATCCGGCTGAGCGCGGTTCCCTCGTCCACCGGGACGCGGGACTGATGGCGACTGAGCAGTTCGGGCGTCTGCGGATCAAAGCCGCTGAAGTGAAAGAAGGCGAGCGGCGCCCCATCGACGGTGTAGCCGTTTCCGTTGTACTCAAGCTTGCGGCTGTGAAGGTTCCAGTAGGCGACGTTGTATTGCGGCTCGCGCACGATCGCGTGATCGGAGACCAGGCCGGGAGCGAGGTCGAACCAGCGCTGGTCGACGAAGTACCCGTTGAGCGGATCGACTCTACAGTCGGTCAGGAGGCGTTCGCGCCACCAGCGCAGCAACGTGTCGGTCTCCTCGTCGGCCCCCAGCGCGACGAAGCCGAGGTTGTAGACCCCGGCGAGCAGGATGTCGATCTGGTTGGGACGCTTGCCGTCGTCGGGCAGCGGCTCCGTGTTGTGCGGCGTCAGCACGACGACATGAACACGGGCCAGCTCGTCGATCGCCTTCAGCGACGAGTAGATGCGGATGTCGGGATCCAGATAGGTGATCGCCGGAGCGCCCTCCTCCAGCAGATGCGCAAGCAGCCATGGCTTCACCGCCGTGGAGAGCTCCAGGACGTCATATCGCAGCGCCATCTCCTCGAACTCCCGGCAACCGATCTGCTCGGGCGTCAGGATCGTGAACGACTCGTCCCGCGGATCGATGTAGCCCTCGTAGTCGTCGATGACCAGCACCGAGCAGCGTCCCTCGGGATGATGCTCGGCGAAGGTGCGGGCCAGCACGCGAGCCTGGGCCACGTAGTTCTTGGCGATGATTGTGCAGATGTCCATGAGCGCAAACTAGCAGCGAACTGCTGCTCGGGTGCCTCTAGTCCTGGTACCAGTCGACTAGCTTGCCACATACCTGGCGCAGCGGGATAGTTCGCTCGCCACCAACAGGAGTCGCAATCAGGGCAGCGGGCGTCGCTAGATCGGATATCGGTGTGAGCCAGTACTTCTTGACGTGGAAGGTGACCGCTACCGGGCCTGAGCGAGCAACGACAATCTGCCCGATTGGCCAGCGCGGCCCAGGACGCTCCAGATTGGCCGGCAGGGTCGCTTTTAGACCCGTCGCCGTGACAGTTATCGGGAGCGGGCTTATGTAGGGTGTCTCGAGGTCCCATGAGCCTGCTGCAAGGGATATGCTTACCGTTGCGCTGCTCCCCGGCGCAATGTTAGGGACTGCGACTTCCAGCGATGGTGGCCTTAAGGCCGCTATCCCTCCGCCGCGCAGGATCGCGCGACCTGCGGCTGTCGTGCAGTTGAGCGTAGCCGCCGCGTTGGAACCCTCGTCCAGAATCTGGAAAGGCGCCACCTCGCGCACGCGCTGCCATAGCTCATAGTTGCGGGTCATCCGCACGAGACGCATGCCCGCAGGCGCCTGGCTCCCCGCTGCGTCACGCGTAGTGATAACCCAATCGAATTTATTCAAGGCGGCCACGGTCACCGTGTTAAAGTCCAAGGGCTGCCCATACGCAAAGTTCTTTTCGGGACGCAGCGGAACCTCCGGAATCCCTGCGTAGTATGCGGGAGTTACACGAGCGTCAGCTAGCTCCCACTGAATAAAGTCGTCATCACCCAGAAACAGAGTGGGCTGATCTCCAAGCAATGGACGTAGCGAGCGCAGTTCAACGAGATGAGTGGTCGGACCCACTTTGCTGAAGCGCAGGGCTTCCCAGCTCGAGTCCACGACTCGCACGAGAAGAGTCACGGCGAGCAAAATTCCCACAAGCCGCCACCACGAAGCCCGTGGAAATCCCCCTTCGACCAAGGCGAGCCCCGCCAACAGCAACAGGAGCGGGGAGGCGATCGCCAGTGCCTTGGCGGCAATGTACGGCGACTGAGTGTGCGCAGAGTAGGCCCACACGAGCATCGAAGCAGCCGCTGCCATCGGCAGCATCCACCGCCCGCGTCGCAGCAAAATCAAAGCGCCGAAGATCACCAGCGCCAGCACAAATGCCGTCCACATACCTGCGCTGAAGGCAGATAGGGGCGGCAGTTGATAGTCAGGGTTGTTCCATACGCCAAATGCCTCCCAGCCGGGGAGTGGGCCGACGAGGTTGCCGAGATTGGTCTTTGAGATCGAATAGCTCGTACCGCTGGAGATAAACTTCTCGATACGCGGTATCTGGGGCACAAGCACGACGATCAGAACGCCGAGCCCAACCGCACCCGGAATCAACTCGGCACGCAGCTCCTGCCAAGCTTGGCTCAGGCTCCCTTGCCAGGTCCGGACGACCGCACGTCCCACAACCCAAATTCCGAGCAAGGCAGCCGGCCACACGAGACCCTGGAGCGAGTAGACAGATACCGCGCCCGCCGATATCAGGGCGAGCGGTATCCAGCGCCGCCATCGAAGCTCGGATTGACATCCGGCGAATATCAGCGCGGCCGCTAGAGTAAATAGCGCCTCCAAGAGCTCCTTGAAAGAGCCCTGACCATAGTACGCAGCCACCAGAAACGGAATCCCTACGATGGTGGCAACCAGCACCTGTCCGAGCCAGCGAGCGCGACGGCGAAGACTTGCCAGCGCGGTCCACGCCAACAGGATCGGCGTCGCCGCAGTGAGACCGGCGAATGCCAAATCGATGCGTACCCCGAGACCCTCTGAGAGAGCAGCGGCGAGGGCGTGCGGGCCAAGCGGATAGCTGGGTAGCAACGGTGAAATCAGCGCTACCGCATTGGACCTATACGCTTCGGCCAGTAGCAGATGCTCGCCCATGTCATTGTCGAACGAAACTCCCAGCGTCCCTGCGCGACCCGAGGCCGCGAAGGGAACGAGCACGAGCAACGCGACCGGAAGACCCGCCAGGAGGCCAGCCAGTGGCGGGCGATGCTGTGGACGGCAAATCCAGAGCATCAGCCCGGCCGCAATCAAGATCGCGGTCACAGCAGCAACCGACGCAGACCGGCCCGGCAGATGGATGGCCGGAACCGCGAGCAGGATCAGCACCGCAGCCCCGATCGCGGGCGCAAGCCAGTTCCACTGTCGCGCGCCACAGATGGCCAGCACACCTTGACCCAGTGAGAGGGAACCAACACACACAACAGTGATGCTCAGGAGGATGGAGAACATTGATCGGAGGGCATCCGGCGACGCAGCTACGTCACCACCGCAACACTAAACCTCAATAGGCGTCGAAATCCAGGAACTCAAAGCGTACGACAGAGGCTGGACGGTTCTGCTCGCTGAGACTCCGATAGATGAGGTTCAGGGGAGACTCCCGGAACCGTTGGGGCAGCGTCAATCCAGAGAAGTCCACGAGATCATTCAAGCCGACGTGAAGGGCGAGCGGTGCACGGTGGAAATAGCATACTGCGCGGACGAGGGCTCTTTGCGCGCGTTTGGACATAGGACCGGCAGTAAACACCTTCAGCAAGATGGCCACCGGAACGCCATGCCTTCGGTCTTCGCAGCTTACGGCCAGCATGTCGTCACGGCGGTGAAGCGCATATCGCACACCGGGCCGACCCAGACGCCAACGCAGCGTTTCGGGCGTCCATCGGCGTGCTTCCCCAGACGACGGCACACTCAGCAGCGCCTCCGAAGCGGCCGCAAGGCCGCCCGAATCGAACGCCGCCGGTTCTGACCAGCTGCTTCGAATATCGTCTCTGTATCCCGGTAGCGGAATCATCACATTTGCGGGAAGCTGCATCAGCAATTCGAAATCCAAATGGCGTATAAACCCTGGCGTGGAATTCGCGTTAGCCACCCCCACTACCACCTCGACTCCTTGCCGACTCGCCTCAGCGAGAGCCTGCGAAGCCAAGCTGACAAACACACCGCCGCCTCGGGCGCGCTCGTGGACCGCCGTATTCAGCGACAGCGCGCCACGACGATTGACCCCATCCCGAGTCAGCAAGATCGGGACCAGCGCGTAGTGTCCAGCACGTCCCAGCTTGTCATCGAGGTTGGCTTCTACGGCGACTCCAAACGGCGACTGCTCATACAGCCACGTAAGGTAGTCGGGTCGCGACACGCGTGTACCGGGGAAGACTTCAGCAAGCAGCGCAGCGGTGGAAGTGATCGTGCTCATGCCGACCTCATTCTGCCTGGTTGGGATTGAGCAGATTCGGCAGAGGGGCCAAGCGACGCTTATGCAGCAGCTCGATCGCAACGATCACCCGAAGTACATACCATAGACTCGCGATCGAACCGGCACTTCCGCTGCCATACGTTCGGGGTGTCATCGCAACTGGATGCTCAACGATCTTAGCTCCGGCCAACGCCGCCTCGATCAATGCCTCGACCGTATCCCCCAGATACTCGACGGGATATTCGGCAGCGAAGCGATCTAGCAATGGACGGCGGATAGCCCGAAATCCAGAGCTGGAGTCTAAGACCCGTACGCTCGTCACTCTTCTCACCCGCGCCGAGAGGATCCTCATAGCCAGCCGCCGTATACTATGAATCGGGTAAGGACTGGCGCCGTCGACAAAGCGTGAGCCAATTACCATATCGGCCCCAGAGTCACGCAAGACGTCAAGCAGCAGTTTGACCTGCGCCGGGTCGTGTTGGCCGTCGCCGTCCACCTGGACGACTGTGTCATATCCGTGGTCGAGCGCCCAGCGAAAGCCACAGCGCAGAGCTCCGCCGACGCCCAGATTGACAGGTAGGCGCAGCACATAGGCGCCCGCACCCGCAGCGATATCAGAGGTGCGATCGACCGAGCCGTCGTCTACGACACAGACATCGTAGGCTAGACGACGCGCGGTCTGTACCACCGTTGCGATGCAACGCTCCTCATTCAAGGCGGGGATCACCAACAGTACGCGACCGAGTTTCGTCATGTCTGCGAGCCTGGCTCGTGAATGGAAGCTTTTTGGTAGCTACGCGACGACTTGGGTTCTAGATCATTTACGCGTTGCTCGATGAGCGCCGTGTACTCGGAGAGATCCTGAATAGCCCGGTGCAATCCGGAAAGCGATATAGACAATTGCAGACAAACAAGGCCGAGAAAGGCGACCAACACTCCAAGCGAGAATCCTGTGGGCGTGAAGCCTAGGTGTCGCACCTGCGACGCAGCGAGACTAAGAAGTGGGGTACCGATAAAGCCGATAATCGAAACCGTCAACCATCCGAGCCCGTAGCGAATCGACAGCAATCGCCGTCGCACCAAGACTACGGTGGAAACCATCAGAGCCGCCGCGCCAGCCATGACAATTGCAGCCTCAAGGATCATAGAGGTTCCGCCTCAAGCGCAGGCTTCAAGCCGCCACGCGCCAAAAAGTAGGCGCCGGGGAGGCTCGCGATAAACAAGGTCGCTACCGTAAGCACGGAAATCAGCGTCGCTTCGGTTGCGGCGATCGATGCCCCGCCGAGCAGCACAACGTAGGAGCCCTCACGAACGCCAAAGCCGCCGATGGAAACCGGGATCAGCGTCACCACGGTCACTAGCGTCAGGACGACCGCCGCTGTAGCGAGCGACAGATGTACATCGATTGCGCGCGCGAGCATCACGAGTTGTAACGAAACCAATGCTTGATAGAGCAAGCTCGAGATTAGGAGGGCAACCAGAAGTAAGGGGTCGGTGGCATACGTATGGAGCAGCGACCGAGATGCACGCGCGACTGACACCAGTCGATGTGGCGTTATCGCGCGTGCCAGACGCGATCCTCGAAAGACTGCCATCAAAGCCAGCAAGGATCCAACGAGTACAGCCGCGGTTACCCAGGCCAGGAAGATCTGAGCATCGCTGGGCACGACCGCCGGCTGAAAAGCAAATGCGATCCATGCCATTCCCACCAAGCCAAAGAGACCCGCAATCCGATCTACGATAATCGTGATCGCTGCACGCGTTAGCAGTGGCCCTCGGCGCACCACAAGCAGGGCACGGGTTACATCGCCCCCGACCGAGGTGGGAAGGAAGGTATTGGAGAAGGTGCCAATTGCATAGATGCGCGCGACCGGCACAGCACCTAATCGCATGTCGGCCTTCTGTAGCAAAAGCCACCAGCGACAAGCACCGATCACCAGCGCAAGCAGGACAAGTAGCACCGCAGCCAGGAAGTCGAGGGGATGCCCATGACGTATCCGTTCCGCCATCAGACTCCAGTCGATCTGTGAGGCGACAAGCCCCAGCAGAGCAAGCGTGACCGCTATGCGCCCCGGCAAGGACTCTGCTATCCGTCGCGCCCGCCCCAGCAGCGAGCTAACCCCAGTCTCAGCAGACATTATCGCGAGCATATCCGCGGTAGATTGAGTTGCGCCAGCCCACAGGCGATCTCGCCGAGCGGCGGGCCCGTTCCTCCCGCAGCTGCGATCACCGCATCCAGGCGCTTGAGCGTAGCGCCACGACGTGTGTGCACGATCAAGCTTGTAAGCCAGCTCGCGTGGGGCATCACGAAGAATCGCTCATCAGGATCGATGTCATAAGGATGCGAGTAGGTCCAGGGCACGGCGGAGTCGTCGAGACCGCGAAGAAAGCGACGGGTGAGCGCCTCCGGCACGTAGCGCAGGTATATCCCTCCCAAAAACGGGATCAGTATGCGGCCGACTCCGCCTACCGGGCACGGAAGCTCAAGCAGACCATTGTCCCAGCGACAAGGTTGGCGAGGAGCTCCGGGCCAGCCGTGCAGCGGATTCGAGGCCGGCAGCACACTCGACGAATACACGAAGCCTGCTCCCGCAATGTGCTCCACTGCCCACTCGGTGGCCGGCGTCAGGGAGAAGATCGGCGCACGAAAGCCTCGCACCGGCATGTGCGCGATGTCCTCGAGAAGCTCACGACCCTGACGCAACTCGTTGCTGAGCCGTGCGGGTCCTATCTCACCCAGAGCGACATGACGCAGACCGTGGAGCCCAATCTCATGACCGCCATCGCGGACACGTCGCACAAGGGCCGGGTGACTTTGCGCGATCTCCCCCACGATGAATACTGTGGCGATGATGCCGCGCTCCTCGACGAAGTCCAGGAACCGATGACTCATTGCCACGAACCGCTCTTCCTGAGCTGAGGAGCATCGGTTGTCCTCCAGATCGAAGGTGACGGTCAGCGGCATTGTTCATATCCATCATCGCGGAAAGTTGCCGAATGCCGCCGAACTGCTCTAGGCTGCGCGCTTGGCGGCCGGGATTCCAATGAGCATGAACGAGTTGACGGAGACGAGCCGGCCCGACGTTGCCAGAGGCCGTCCCTGCGTTGTGGTTGCGGCTGGCGCGATCGACCGCAACCTGCAGCTCTGTCTAGAGTTGAACATTCGCGCATACCTTGCCCGACGTGGCAGTCGTGATCGTCTGCACCCAACCGGCGACTGAGTTGAGGGATCTGCAGGAGCAGTGCGGGGGCCGCAAACACGCCGTGTGGCATATGCGCACGTCAGCAGAGCCGTCTGACGAAGACACCCACGCGCTTACCGCCGCCATCGACCGGGTTCTGTCTTTGCTGCAGCCCGCCGACATAGCGCTGCTGAGCGAGCCCTGTCGTGTAACGGCAGGCTGGCTTGAGCGGATGCGCGAGGCGGCCTACGTCGACACCAACACCGCGACCTCAAGCGCCATGACCGACATCGGCACGGCGCTCGCGATCTCCGAGTCCGACCGTCCGGCAGAAGACCTCTCAACGCTCGCGGACAGCGTTGCCGCGAACACGATGGCGTTGCACCCACGACTGGGCCTCGCGGTCGGGCCGTGCGTCTATCTGCGGCGGGGTGCGCTCGAGCTGGTCGGCTCGCTCGACAGCGAGCTCGGACTGCGCTGGGCGCTGGGGGTCGACTTCGCACAGCGCTGCCTGCTCGCCGGCCTCGCGCATGTCGTCGCCGACGAGGTGGTCGTAGGGCATCTGACTGGAGCACGGGCAGCCGACACCGACCTGCCAGCGCGTCTACGCGATCGCTACCCGTACCTCTCTCAGCCTCCGGTCGTTGCCGCTTCCGGGGTGCTCACGCGCGCGCTGGAGGCTGCGCGGCGCCCCCGCTCGCGCCTGTGGGTGACGATCGACGCCCGCGCACTCGACGCCGGCATTACGGGTACCCAGCGCCACATACTCGAGTTGATCAGGGCGCTGGCCGCCACCGGCAGCCTGCGTCTGCGCCTAGTCATCAGCGATGGCACGAGCCCCACCAACGTGGAGCTTCTGCGCTCGCTGCCGGCAACAGAACTGCTGCCGATCGAAGCGATCGCCGAGACCACGCCGCGCAGCACGGTCTTTCATCGCGCGCAGCAGGTCTTTGGACCTCCCGACCTGCGACTCGCCCTGCGGCTCGGCGAGCGGATCGTGCTCAATCAGCTCGATCTGATCGCCTACCGCAACCCCGGCTATCACTCAAGCGCCAAGATGTGGCGCAGCTATCGTCGAGTCAGCCGCCAGGCGCTCGCGGCAGCAGACCGCGTGATCGTCTTCTCCGACCACACGCGTGTCGAGCTGCTCTCTGATGAACTGGCCGAGGACGAGCGGATCCGAATTATCCCACCGGGCCTCGACCATGCTTCCCCCGACGATGGCCGCCGCCCGCCGAGTTTGGACGACCTACCCGACCTGCCGCCCTACGGAGGTAGCCCGACCAGCTTCCTGCTCTGCCTCGGCACCGACTTCCGCCACAAGAACCGGCTCTTTGCGCTGCACCTGCTTGCCGCGCTGCGCGAACGCCACGGTTGGGACGGACGTCTCGTGCTCGCCGGAACACACATCCCAAACGGATCCTCGCTGGAGCTCGAGCGTGACTTCCTGGACCGGCATCCCCAACTGCGCCCGGCGGTTGTCGACTTGGGATCGGTAGATGAGGAGGAAAAGGCTTGGCTGATGAGTCATGCGGCGGCGGTCGTGTACCCATCGGTGTATGAGGGCTTTGGCTTGGTGCCCTTCGAGGCGGCGCTGAGCGGCGTGCCGTGCCTTTTCGCCGCCCAGTCCTCGCTTGCCGAGCTCTTGCCCCCCGACATGGCCGCGATAGTCCCCTGGGATCCACAGGAGAGCGCAGACCGAGCCTACGTCTTGCTGAGCGACCCAGCCACACGCACACGTCATGTGGAGGCGCTTGCCTCGTCCGCCCGCCGTTTTACGTGGACCGACGCGGCCGCGGCGATGGTGGAGATCTACGACGAAGCGGCGGTAGCGCCTATGCGGGAGGCATCGGTCTTGAGCCGCGACGAGGTGGCGCGCGAGCACGAGCTCCGCGAGCTGATCGCGGCTCAGGACGCCCTTGTGGCGACGCTCGCACGCGAACGCGACCACGCACGACGCATGTACGACGAGCTGCACACCGAGACTGGCCTCGCCCTGGGCCTGATCGGTCCCCACGGCGCGCTACCCGAGGACCTCCAGCGCGCCCTGCTCGCGCTCAGCGCCCGACCCACGCTCAGCCAGCCTCTCTATGGCGCGGGCTCGGGGGTCTTCCGGGCATTGCGGGCTATTGGGCGGCTTGGGGGCGGAGGGTCACGGCGGGTGGAGTGATCGCGAACAGTGCCCATTTCTCTTCTTGTCAATGGTGTTCTTGAAAGCACCGATCCTCAACACCCAGCACTTCAGGCATCGGGCGCTTTGTTCGCCCCCAGCCGAATCCTCGCCGCCATCGCCACCGCCCCCTTATCCGTGGGGATGAGACCGGTTTTGCGATCGCTTCGAACTCTCGCACGCGCCTTACCGCGGACACTGCGCCCTTCCCTTCCGCCCGCGTGGGCTCGGCACCCTCCACCACCCCGCGCGATCACGCGACAGTGAGGACCACACGACGCGCAGTCGTGGCTGCCGCCCCGAGCGACCTGAACCTCCTACGCTCTCGAAGCCGGGTCGCGTTCAACTGATACACGTCCACGTTCAACGTCGCGCCGGCTGCGAGCTGGTCGGTCAGCGACCCGTTCTTCCGCTTCTTGTCTCGCTACGTCTACCCAAACCGCTCGCGCCTGCAACGAGGACGAATCGACGATGTATGCGAGGCGATCCTCGCCGACATCGACAACCACATAGGCAGCATCTTTGAGCAGTCTGCCGCGACTGGGCCGGACGCTACAGCGCCGACCCGCAGCTGGCCGGCGCCGAGGACATCGGCGCCTACTGGACACGCACCCACGACGTGGAGATCGATCTCCTCGCGCACGGACGGCAAAGCATCCTCGCCGTCGGGTCATTCAGCGCTGTGCGCCGGCGGGCTGTAGAGCGACGCAGCGTTGCGTCGGGTTGCTGCGGTAGCGTCGGAATATGGCTTCGGAGTCGCTGAGGGTTTGGCGAACGGACGCATGGGCTGCGTTCGATGAGATCGAGAACGCGCATCGGGCGGTCGGCGGAGTCAAGCCCGGTAGACGATTCTTGACCCAGCAGCTCAACTACGCCTACACGACGCTGCTGGCGGCGCGCTTCCAAGGGTTCGTTCGTACGCTGCATACCCAGACAGCGAACGCCATCGCGCGAGGGACCCACAACGCCACCTACAAGGAGCTCTTGCGAGAGAACCTGACGAACAACCGGGCGCTAGAACGGCACAACGCGCAACCCAATTCGATCACGGACGACTTCGCCCGTTTCGGCCTCGACATCTGGACCGAGGTCGATCGGGAGCACAGCGGCAACGACGAGCGCCGCAAGAAGCTGTGGGCGCTCATCGCATGGCGCAACGCAATCGCCCACGACGACATCAACTCCAAGCTGCTGACGGGAGCGCTGGAACCGGTGACGATCAGCCTCGGCACATGCCGCGGCTGGCGAAGCACCCTCAACATCCTCGCCACATCGCTCGATAAAGTCGCGGCTGACCACTGCCAAGCGCTGGAACTTCACCGGCCCTGGTGATACCTTGAAGATCATGGCCCGCGCTCAAACAGCCCCGACCGACTCGCTGAAAGTCGGCGACCACGTGACCTCGAAGGTCCCTGGTTTCAACTGGAGGGGCATCATCATCGAGGACCTCGGCCCCCTTGACGTCGACGGCAGCCACATCTTCCTGATTCGCGTCGGCGACGAGGACGAAGGCCGGCGATTCGACGTGCCCGCCGAAAACCTCGAGCGCGTGGCGGCGTAAGGCGGCTTCAGTCGTCGGCGCAGCGATCATTGCGTCATTGCGTCGGCAAGCTGGCGAAGGTCGGCGCTGAGCGGCGCACACAGCCCGCCAGCCCCCACCCGCACGCAATCGGAGTGCCGCACTACTCCCCCGTGGTCGGCGATCAGCCCGCCTTCGCCTCATGTCCACCCGTCCTGCCGATCCCGACCGTCGGAGCGCCCCCGACCCCCTGACAGGAATGACACTCATGCCAGTGGTCCATGAGATCACCACCCTCGACATGGTCGAACTGATCGAGCCGGTCGAAGGAGCCCCGCCGGCGGCTTCCGCGGCGGGGTCCTGGAGCTGCGCGACGGCGACGTAGCGATGATCGAGGTCACCACCATGTCGCTCGAACCCATCCTCGACAGGATCGTCTTCACCCCACTCTCAAAGCTCCGCCGCGTCGGCTGACGAATCGTTCGAGCTCGCCGCCATCGCCACCACCCCCTTATCCGTGGGGATGAGACCGGTTTTGCGATCGCTTCGAACTCTCGCACGCGCCTTGCCGCGGACACTTTGCCCTTCCCTCCCGCCCGCGTGGGCTCGGCACCCCCCACCACCCCGCGCGATCACACACAGACCATTGGTTTTTCCCACGCGCCTCGTGACCACGGACACTGCCCGTGAACAGCCGTCACAGCGTTGACAAGCTCTATACGCATATCCCCGACCGCCGCCCGGCCATCCGCACCGTGGCGTGGGCAAGCTCCCGTGAGGGCAGGCTTCAGGCAGCGGCGACGACGATGACCGCACAGCCGTTGCCCTCGAAGGACTCCAGGGCAGTCGGCAGCTGCGCAACGCCCGGGGGCGCTATCTCCCGCGCTGCTTGGACGCGGTCAGGGCCGTGGGCCGCAACCTCCGCAGGGCCCGCAGGATGGCTTTCCATGAGGGGATGACACCCGGTAGTTCCAACGACGGGATATCCTGGCCGAACGACGGCAGTGGTCCAGATGGCAAGCGCGGCTCTTCCAGGGATTGCTCCACGCCGTTCGCCGGGGCGTCGGTCTCGGGGGTCGTCTGCTCGGACATCGGAGTCGATTTTATCGCGCTCATCGACCAGCGAGGATGACGGTCAGCGTGACGATAGTCATCAGCAACGAGCCTGCGAGCGCCCAAGCCTTGATCGTGAGGCGTCTGTTGGCCTTGACGATGGCGATGTCGAGCAGGCCGATGAGCCGCAGAGCGATGGCTTCTTCGGTCAGTTCGCTGGAGAGCTCATAGATCTGCCACGGCGTCGGTCCCAAATCCGCGCCCGCCTGCAGCAGCGCCGTCAGGGCCAGCAGAGCAGATACGCCGATCGCGACCAGAGACTGCCACCAGTAGTGTCCCAGCACTGATCGCAGTGGTATCGCAGCCGCTATCAGCGCGGCGTCCGCACCCAGAACACCAACGGCGATCGCATCGCGACTGCTCGCCGTCGCAGCCTGGATCTGCAGCTGCGTTTCCGCCAGGTTGACGATCGGGGTTGCCGGATCAGGCATGCTCGCACAGGTGCTCCCTGGTTTTCATAGCGTCGATTCCAATGGCCGCTACCACCTATTCCGACGAGATCCGCAGAACGGGACAGCTGGAACAGAACTTTTTCTGGGATGACCAGCCTCGCGCAGGGGCGCCACCCTCTTATCAACGGGGATAGGCCCGATTTTGAAAACGCGGCGTGATGACGCACGCGCCTTTGCCGCGGACACTGCGCCCTTTCTTCCCGTCCGCGGAGGTTGTCCCGTAGCGCGTAGAAGTTTGTAGGTGGCGGTCCCTTTCGCCTCGTCCGGTCCCGTTGGGACCGTGGCGAGTGCAAACAAGTCCATCGAGACGAAGGGAACCGCCATGAAGACCGTAATGCAGGAGCAGGACAGTCGCCGCGAGTGCTTGCCGCTGCGGGTGCAGGAAGCGCTCGGGGAGCTCGCCGGGGCCGCGAAGGAGGGGTTGCTCGCGCTCAGCGTCGGTGTCGGACTTGGCGTGTTGAGCGAGATGATGGAGGCCGAGCTGGATGAGGTCGTCGGTGAGAAGCACGCAACGGTCAAGGAGCGCACCGCTCATCGTCACGGCCACGAAGACGGCGAGGTCACCCTGGGTGGCCGGCGGGTCGCCGTGAGGCGTCCGCGGGCCCGCACCGTCGACGGAGAGCGCGAGGTGGGGCTTGCGACCTATGCGCATTTCGCCGACCGTGACCCGTTGAGCAGGGTCGTGCTCGAGCAGATGCTCGCGGGCGTTTCCACCCGCCGCCTCTCAAGGACCCGCGAGCCCGTCGGTGATGCTGTCGCGGCCGCGGAGCGTTCAACGTCGAAGTTGACGGTCAGCCGCGAGTTCGTTGCGCGGACCGGCGAGCACCTGGCCGCTCTGATGGCCCGTTCGCTTTCTGATGTGCGGTTGGCGGCGCTGATGCTCGACGGGATCGAGCTGAAGGGCCGCTGCTGCGTCGTCGCTTTGGGTGTCAGTACCGAGGGCGTGAAGATCCCGCTCGGGCTCTGGGATGGCTCCACAGAGAACAAGACCGTCACCGTCCATCTCCTCGCCGATCTCGTCGCCCGGGGCCTTGACATCGAGCAGGGCGTCCTGGTCGTCCTGGACGGCGGCAAGGCCCTCAGAGCAGCCGTCAACGATGTCTTCGGCCCCGTGCCCGTGCAGCGGTGTGTTCGCCACAAGGAACGCAATGTCCTGGATCATCTCCCCGAACGCGACCGGCCGCTCGTGAAGGCACGGCTCAGGAAGGCGTGGGCGTCAGAGAACCACCAGCAAGCACTCGACGCGCTGGGGCTCCTCGCCTCAGAGCTCGACCGCTCACACCCCGGCGCAGCCAGCTCGCTGCGGGAGGGCATGCAGGAGACGCTGACGCTCACCCGTCTCGGAGTCCGCGGAAAACTCAAGACCACGCTCCAGAGCACGAACCCGATCGAGTCGATGATCGGCACCGTGCGGCACACCAGCCGCAACGTCAAGCGCTGGCAAAACGGCGACATGTGCCTCCGCTGGACCGCTGCCGGGATGCTCGAGGCAGAGACCCAGTTCCGCAAGATCATCGGCTACAGCGACCTCGCCAAGCTCGCCCTCGCCGTCGAACGCGACCTCGCAGCCCAACGCGCGCCCACTCACACCGCGAACAAGGAGAACACGCTCACCCCCACCACCGTGTAACCATCACACCCCGGCCGCCACCACAAACTTCCACGGCGAACGGGACAACCTCCCGTCCGCGTGGGCACCATGCCATCACAAGCACACCGTAGTCTGCCTCCGTGAGTCCAAGGCGAGCCATGCAGATGCAACCTGCCGCCGAACCGCCCTTCTCCAAGGGCCAGGTCAACCGCGCCGGCAAGCTCCTGCTGAGCGTCGCAGAAGCAGCTTCAGGCCTCAGCGCCAGTCGAGCAGCAACAGAGCTCAACGCAGAAGAGGTCATCATGGCCTTCCGGGCACTGACATGGTGGCGAACACTGCACGCCCGCCCGCTCTCCAACGTCGCTGCAAACCTCCGCTACCACGTGGACAAGGAGGACGGCCGGCGGATCGGCGTCGGGCTCAAGTTCGGCGCCGGCACGACTGACATCCACGCTTACTACCTCGCCGTCTCCGACGCCTTCGCGTTTCTGGACCGAGGCGAGACAATCCCCGCAGAGCTGGTGGCGGCACTCAGCGAACGGTATGCGAAGATCAGAGGGACACTGTCCCGCGGAGAGCAGACAACGCCATGAGCCCAGACGACATCAAGCACTTCCTCATCGTCTATGACATACCATCGGCTCACGCCGATGTCCGGCCCTACGGGACAGACTACGACGCCGCGCTTGAGGCATACGAGCAGGCCGAGCAGGATGCCCGGGATCGCTCCGACGTGGAGGTCGTCCTGCTGAGCTCGGACTCACTGGAGACGATCAAGCGCACCCACTCCAGCTACTTTCCAACGCGCAAGTCGTTCGAGGCGCTTCTCCCGGCCGGCGTCCTCCACGCCTGACGATAGCCGGGGCACTCGCCAGCCATCGCCACCACCCCCGCTCCACGGGGATGAGACCGGTTTGCGATCGCTTCGTTTCCCCGCACGCGCCTTTCCGCGGACACTGCGCCCTTCCTTCCCGCCCGCGTGGGCTCGGCACCCCCCACCACCCCGCGCGATCACACAGGACCATTGGACCTTTTTCCCACGCGCCTCGTGACCACGGACACTGCCCGTGAACAGCCGTCACAACGTGACGAGCTCTATACGCATATCCCCGACCGCCGCCCCGGCCATCCGCACCGTGGCAATCGGCAAGCTCCCGTGACCCGCAGGGGCTTCAGGCAGCGGCGGCGACGATGACCGCGCAGCCGTTGCCCTCGAAGGGACTCCGGGGCAGTCGGCAGCTGCGCAACGCCCGGGGGCGCTATCTCCCGCGCTGCTTGGACGCAGTCAGGGCCGTGGGCCGCAACCTCCGATCTCGGTGCTTGTGATGACGTTTGCGCGTGCCGCAGCCACGACATGTGGATACTTATTTGCTTTCCTGCCTATTCTTGCTTGCGGCAGTAGAATATGAGTATGGACGAGAAAGATCGGATTGCCCGCGCTGTCAGCACGGTTCTTGACGCAGATGTGCTCGTGCGGCCATCAGCCGACGGCTCCTATGCCCTGCGCGTCGCGGGACTCCCTCGCCAGCCGTGTTTTCGTGTGGCGTGGGTTCGTCGTGGCTGGCCGGGCGATGTACGCGCGCGACTTGAGCGCTCTCCGACGGTCACGCTCGTCGTCGCGCCGGAGCTCTCCTCCGGTGCTCGCCAACTGCTCGACGAGCGAGCGATCAACTGGGTCGACGAGACCGGTGCAGCGAGTCTTCGTGGCGAGGGCCTGCTCGTCCGCGTCGACCGAGCGCCCGCCCCCAAGGACCCAGAACCGCACGGCGCCTCCTGGAGTGAGATCGCGGTACTCGCCGCAGAGGCGACCCTCGGCGCCAGACCCCCGCGGGGGATCACAACCTCCTGGCTCGCCGAACACGCCGGCTGCTCAATAGCGCGAGCCAGCCGGATTCTCACCGGGTGGGACCAGGAAGGCTGGACCGCGAAGCAGGGACCCGCCCGAGGACGCGGAGCGCACCGTGTTCTCGAGCACCCCCACGCGATGCTCGAATCCTGGACAACACACCTCAACACCAAGCCCGTCGAGCGATGGTATGCCCACACCACCAGTCGCGATCTCGAGGACGTGCAGGCCCGCCTCGCGCATACCCTGGGTGACTTCGCGTTTGGCTGGACGGGATGGGCGGCGGCACAGCAGCTCGCGCCGTTCGTCACGCAGCTTCCGGTCCTGCACCTGCGGATCGATGAGCGCTACACGCGCCGCGACCTCGCGCCGGGTCTGCAAGACGCCGGCCTCACCCCCACCGACGACGCGGGCCGGATCGAGCTGTGGCGCACCCCGGGCAATGCATTCCGGCTCACTACGCCTTCCTCGTCGGGTCCCATCGTCTCCTGGCCACGGGTCTACGCTGACCTCCGGCGCCTCGGGGGTCGAGGAAACGATGCCGCTGAGCACCTCCGCGACGTGATGGAATCCCAAGCGTGACCGACGACGAGCGCTCCGCCGAAGCCCGGACGCTCGCCGAACGGGCGCTCGGGCGGCTCCTCGCCGCAAGCGCACCCACGAGCGAGCGACTGATCGTGCTCGGTGGACTCGTACCGCCAACGCTGGCGCGGACCGACGTGCCCGAGGTCCCCGCCCATCTCGGCACCACGGACGTTGACATCCTGCTGGTGACACATCTCACCGCGAGCCACGATCTCAGACCAATCGAGGCCGCACTGCAAGCAATGCGGTTCACCCCACACGCAGACGGGTGGCGCTGGAGCGGCCCAATCGAGAACCGCATCGTCAAGATCGAGTTCCTCTGCGACCTCGATGACCAACCGGCCGAGGCGATCGTTCAACCCGCTGGGTGCTCAAAGCTGCGAGCGGTCAACCTCCGGGGCACCGGCCATGTCGAGCGTGACCACCATGAGTACATCATCCACGTTCCCGAGGGCGACATGCGCGTGCAGATCGCCGGACTCAGCGGCTACCTGCTTGCAAAGTCAGCCGCCGTACGCACCCGCGGGCGCCGACAAGGACCACTACGATTTCGCCTACGTCCTGCTCCACAACCATGCCGGCGGTCCAACCGAGGCAGCCAGCGTCGTCAACTCCAGCCCACTCGCGGATGTCCTCCCGGGCATGAGTTCCACCTTCCTGGAGATACGCGAGCGATTTCGCAACGACCGCGCATATGGCGCACGAGCCTACGCCCGCGAAGCGCGGAAGGTCACTCCTGAAGACGACGAGCGACTCCTCGCCGCCGACGCCGCGGCAGCGGTCAACGAGTTTCTCAACACACTCACCCGATAGCCATCCCCGCCCGGCGCAACTCCAAGATACGGGCAGCGTTAGGAGAGGTGCGCGGCATAATGTGGACAGCCAGGGGAGCCAGACGATTGCTTCGGGATGAGATGATGCTTGCCATCGTGGCTGTCGCTGGGGTGACGCGCAATGTTGGTTAACTTCGCCCCATGCCGCGGGTTGTGCTGATTCCGCTGATCTACGAGCTTAGTCTTTCTGCATCACCGCCTCGCGTGGGCGCGCCACCTCCTTATCCGTGGGGATGAGACCGGTTTTGCGATCGCTTCGTTTCGCGCACGCGCCTTGCCGCGGACACTTTGCTTTGCTTCCCGCCCGCGTGGGCTCGGCACCCTCCACCACCCCGCGCGATCACCAGACCATTGGACCTTCACGCGCGCCTCATGAGCACGGACACTGCCCGTGAACAACCGTCACAGCGTGACGAGCTCTATACGCATATCCCCGACCGCCGCCCGGCCATCCACACCGTGGCGCGGGCAAGCTCCCTGACCGCAGGCTTCAGGCAGCGGCGACGAGGATGACCGCGCAGCCGTTGCCCTCGAAGGACTCCAGGGCAGTCGGCAGCTGCGCAACGCCCGGGGCGCTATACCAGCTCGCTCGCGCACGAGCGCTCCTCACCGATCCCGGTAACTGTGATGAATCTGTCACAATGGCTTATGCGATCGGCTGAAGTCATGAGGACGCTTCGGGGATCGGGCCTCCCCCAGGAAGAGCTTGCGCGACGGGCGGGGGTCGCGCGCGAGACACTCTCTCGCTGGGAGTCCGGTGTTCAGCATCCAAGCCTTGAGTCCCTCCATCGCGTAGCTGCCGCGGCCGGGGTGCGGTTGGAGGTGCAGCTCGTTCCCGCCGAGCCCAAGCTCGTGGAGCTGGCTTGCGAGCAGCTCAACCTAACTCCCCCAGAACGGCTCGCAGCGCTGCTGGGTAACGCATGGCCCGCGTGTCGTGACGGGTTGCGTGCAGCGGCCGCGGCCGGTGAGCTGGGCATCCTCGTGGGCCCAGTGGCAGCCGCGCTTGTCGGTGCGCCGCAACGTCCTGGGAAGGGTCGTGTCGATCTCCTTGTCGCGCCCGATGATTTGGAGATGGTCGCCGAGCGGCTCTTCCAGGCTGATGTCTACCCGGATGGCTTTGAGCTCGCGCCGGGCGGCGTCGAGCGCCGCGAGCGCTGGAGGTTTGGTCGCGGCCAGCTCACCGTCCGGTCGGTGGCTACCGGCGTCCAGAACACTGCTTCGCTGCGTGATCGTGCGTATCCAGTCATCCTGAGCCAGACACGGAACGAAATCGGCCCCGTATATGTCCCGCTCGTGGAGGATCTCGCGGACATAGCCATGCATTCGCCGTGGAGCGAGGACGCTATCTACCGCGCCGGACTACGCGCTGTGCTGGCGTCTGGACGCTACTCCTCGCGCAAGCAGGGCGAACAGCATTTGCAGCCCGCGTGACCACGCTCGTTGACGCCCGCCACCTCGCGCTGCTTCGTGTCCTGGCGCTCCATGAGGTTCGCTTCGTTCTGGTCGGCGGCGTCGCGTTACAGGTGCGCGGGTTCTCGGGCGCAACGCGCGACGTCGATGTCACGATCGCCGCAGACGAGACCAACGTCCAGCGGATCGACGCGGCACTTGCGGCACTACATGCTCATCCGTTCCTCGCCGGCGAGCGCGGCACGGCCTACCACACCGACCACGGCCAGCTCGAGGTCATGCGTTGGACCGACGGGGTAGGCAACTACGAGGCGTGGACACACGGCGCCTCGCAGATCGAGCTCGCTCCCGGACTGTCGGTGCTGCTTGGCAGCGCGTCGGACCTGCTTCTGTCCAAGGAGCAGGCAGGACGCGATAAGGACGCCGATGCGCTGCCGCGAATTCGCGCCGAGCTGCTGGCCGGTGGAGAGCTGGACACTGCGGACGTGCGCGGACCGGTGGCAGATCTGCCCGTCGAGCCGACACCGGACACTCGCGTCGAGGATCTGCTCGGCCAGCGACCGGCCAACCGCAGGCAGCGTGGCCTATGGGATCACGGCGCGCAGCTCATCGCCGACTATCGCGAGCGATGGGTGCTATCCGACGACGGCCCTCTCCTGGGCACGGAGCCATCGCCCGGACCGCCCAGGCAACGGATCGCGCAGCGCTCGACCGTCAGCTCGCGCGTCTGACGCGACTGATGGACCATGCGTGAACGCATGAACTTGAACAGACCGCTCCGAAACCACCCACACCGAGGCGAATATCCCCGACCGCCACCCCGGCCATCCGCATCGTGGCGTGGGCAAGCTCCCCTGAGGGCAGGCTTCTCAGGCAGCGGCCACGAGGACTGCACAGCCGTTGCTCTCGAAAGACTCCAGGGCAGTCGGCAGCTGCGCAACGCCAGAAAATAACCAAGCCGGGGCAACGGCCGATCACGCTCCCGGAGAACAAGCGTCGCGCCTACTCGAAGGGCTTCGAGGCGCAGCTACGCCGCGAGGCCGGCCTGCAGGCCAAGGACAAGCAGTCTTGACCCAACTATGATGAAGACGATGCCCGAGCCTCAGAAACTGCATGTCAATGTCCACCATGAGGACGATGCGTTCTGGGCGACCGTGGACGAGTACCCCGGCGCACTCGCTACAGGCGACGACCTGGACGAGCTGCGCGAGAGCCTTCAGGAAGGAATCGCCCTCCTCGCAGGCCCGGGTGAAGAGCCGCCTGCGGTGACATTGGGGACCTTGCACTTGGAGCCGGTCGCGATGAGCGCTGGCGCCGAGCTCATCTACGCCTGACGCGCGTCGCCACCGCCCGCTCCGTGGGGATGAGACCGGTTTTGCGATCGCTTCGTTTTCGCGCACGCGCCTCGCCGCGGACACTTTGCTTTGCTTCCCGCCCCGCGTGGGCTCGGCACCTCCACCATCCCCGCACGATCACACAGACCCATCGGACCTTCCCACGCGCCTCGTGACCACGGACACTGCCCGTGAACAGCCGTCACAGCGTGACGAGCTCTATACGCATATCCCCGACCGCCACCCCTGCCATCCGCACCGTGACAATCGGCAAGCTCCCCCGACCGCAGACTTCTCAGGCAGCGGCGACGAGGACTGCGCAGCCGTTGCCCTCGAAGGACTAGGGCGTTTGCGCCGCGCGCGCTTGCGTGCCGAACACCCCGACCGCATCGCTGTATAGCCGGCGCGCCCTGCACGGCCCATCTACGGCTGGCTGAGCTCAGGGGTGCAACGCTTGGATTCCTGGACTTGTTGGTGCCGCGATCCAGCTCGCCGGCGAGACGGTCGGCCATCGGCACGGAGCGGCGTGTAGACAGGTCAGACTTGCCGTCGGTCGAGTGCTCGCCGCGGACGAACGTGTTGCCGCGGATGCGTTGGGCGACCCAGTCGACCTCGCGCCAGCGTAGGCAGAGCAGCTCGGACTGACGCAGGCCGGTCACGGCCCGAGCACGTCGGGCGATGGCAGTGGCGCGGGGCCGGGTCTGCCTTCGTCTTGTCGGGGCTGGTTTGCGAATCACAACTTCGTCGGGGATGGCTCTGACGACCGCCTCCAACTCGCTGACGGCGAGGAACTGGAGGTCTGTTCAGTTCAGCAGTTCAGCACTGTGCCGACCGGCGCTGTAAAGCGACGGCAGCGTTGCGTCGGGTTGCTGCGGTAGCGTCGCGGTATGGCTTCGAAGTCGCTCAGGGACTGGCGGACGGACGCGTGGGCCGCGTTCGATGAGATCGAGAACGCTCATAAAGCGGTCGGAGGGACGAAGCCGGGCAGGCGGTTCGTCACCCAGCAGCTCAACTACGCCTACACGATGTTGCTGGCGGCGCGTTTCCAGGGGTTCGCTCGCGCGCTACAAGCGCAGACCGCGGACGCGGTCGCCCTCGGGGCGCACAACACCACCTACGGAGAACTGCTGCGCGAGAACCTGACGAGCAACAGGGCGCTCGAACGGCACAACGCGCAACCCAACTCGATCGCGGACGACTTCGGGCGTTTCGGACTCGACATCTGGACCCAAGTCGATAGGGAGCGCCGCGGCAACGACGAGCGCCGCAGGAAGCTCTGGGCGCTCATCACATGGCGCAACGCGATCGCGCACGACGACATCGACGCAAAGCGCGCGAAGGGTGCCCTGGAACCCGTGACGATCAGCCTCGGCACGTGCCGCAACTGGCGCAGCGCGCTCAACATCCTGGCCACATCGCTCGATAAAGTCGCGGCTGACCACTGCCAAGCGCTGGGACTACCCCGCGCCTAGTGATACCTTCAAGATCATGGCCCACGCTCAAACAGCCCCGACCGACTCGCTGAAAGTCGGCGACCACGTGACCTCGAAGGTCCCTGGTTTCAACTGGAAGGGCATTATCATCGAGGATCTCGGCCCCTTGGGTGTCGGCGGCAGACAAATCTTCCTGGTTCACGTCGGCGACGAGGACGAAGGCCGGCGATTCGACGTGCCCGCCGAAAACCTCGAGCGCGTAGCGGCGTAAGGCGGCTTCAGTCGTCGGCGCAGCGATCATTGCGTCATTGCGTCGGCAAGCTGGCGAAGGTTGGCACTGAGCGCGCGGGAATCGCATAGCCATTGCGCCATCGCCACCACCCCCTTATCCGTGGGGATGAGACCGGTTTTGCGATCGCTCCGTTTTCGCGCACGCGCCTTGCCGCGGACACTGCGCCCTTCCCTTCCGCCCGCGTGGGCTCGGCACCCCCCACCACCCCGCGCGATCACACAGGACCATTGGACCTTCACGCGCCTCGTGACCACGGACACTGCCCGTGAACAGCCGTCACAACGTGACGAGCTCTACGCATATCCCCGACCGCCGCCCCGACCATCCGCACCGTGGCAGTAGGCAAGCTCCCGTGAGAGCAGGCTTCACGCAGCGGCGACGATGACCGCGCAGCCGTTGCCCTCGAAAGGCTTCGGGGCAGTCGGCAATTGCGCAACGCCCGCAGGCGCTATCTCCCGCGCTGCTTGGACGCGATCAGGGCCGTGGGGCGCAACCTCCGCAGAGCCCGCATGATGGCTTTCCATGAGGGGATGACACCCGGTAGTTCCAACGACGGGATATCCTGGCCGAACGACGGCAGTGGTCCAGATGGCAAGCGCGGCTCTCCCAGGGATTGCTCCACGCCGTTCGCCGGGGCGTCGGTCTCGGGGGTCGTCTGCTCGGACATCGGAGTCGATTTTATCGCGCTCACAGACCAGCGAGGATGACGGTCAGCGTGACGATAGTCATCAGCAACGAGCCTACATATTTATTGCTTTGTTCCTATTCTTGCTTGCGGCAGTAGAATATGAGTATGAACGAGAAAGATCGACTGGCACACGCCGTCAGCTCGGTACTCGATGCTGATGTCCTCGTACGATCGGTGACCGACGGCTCCTATGCCCTGCGCGTCGCGGGACTCCCTCGCCAGCCGTGTTTTCGTGTGGCGTGGGTTCGTCGTGGCTGGCCGGGCGATGTACGCGCGCGACTTGAGCGCTCTCCGACGGTCACGCTCGTCGTCGCGCCGGAGCTCTCCTCCGGTGCTCGCCAACTGCTCGACGAGCGAGCGATCAACTGGGTCGACGAGACCGGTGCAGCGAGTCTTCGTGGCGAGGGCCTGCTCGTCCGCGTCGACCGAGCGCCCGCCCCCAAGGACCCAGAACCGCACGGCGCCTCCTGGAGTGAGATCGCGGTACTCGCCGCAGAGGCGACCCTCGGCGCCAGACCCCCGCGGGGGATCACAACCTCCTGGCTCGCCGAACACGCCGGCTGCTCAATAGCGCGAGCCAGCCGGATTCTCACCGGGTGGGACCAGGAAGGCTGGACCGCGAAGCAGGGACCCGCCCGAGGACGCGGAGCGCACCGTGTTCTCGAGCACCCCCACGCGATGCTCGAATCCTGGACAACACACCTCAACACCAAGCCCGTCGAGCGATGGTATGCCCACACCACCAGTCGCGATCTCGAGGACGTGCAGGCCCGCCTCGCGCATACCCTGGGTGACTTCGCGTTTGGCTGGACGGGATGGGCGGCGGCACAGCAGCTCGCGCCGTTCGTCACGCAGCTTCCGGTCCTGCACCTGCGGATCGATGAGCGCTACACGCGCCGCGACCTCGCGCCGGGTCTGCAAGACGCCGGCCTCACCCCCACCGACGACGCGGGCCGGATCGAGCTGTGGCGCACCCCGGGCAATGCATTCCGGCTCACTACGCCTTCCTCGTCGGGTCCCATCGTCTCCTGGCCACGGGTCTACGCTGACCTCCGGCGCCTCGGGGGTCGAGGAAACGATGCCGCTGAGCACCTCCGCGACGTGATGGAATCCCAAGCGTGACCGACGACGAGCGCTCCGCCGAAGCCCGGACGCTCGCCGAACGGGCGCTCGGGCGGCTCCTCGCCGCAAGCGCACCCACGAGCGAGCGACTGATCGTGCTCGGTGGACTCGTACCGCCAACGCTGGCGCGGACCGACGTGCCCGAGGTCCCCGCCCATCTCGGCACCACGGACGTCAACATCCTGCTGGTGACACATCTCACCGCGAGCCACGATCTCAGACCAATCGAGGCCGCACTGCAAGCAATGCGGTTCACCCCACACGCAGACGGGTGGCGCTGGAGCGGCCCAATCGAGAACCGCATCGTCAAGATCGAGTTCCTCTGCGACCTCGATGACCAACCGGCCGAGGCGATCGTTCAACCCGCTGGGTGCTCAAAGCTGCGAGCGGTCAACCTCCGGGGCACCGGCCATGTCGAGCGTGACCACCATGAGTACATCATCCACGTTCCCGAGGGCGACATGCGCGTGCAGATCGCCGGACTCAGCGGCTACCTGCTTGCAAAGTCAGCCGCCGTACGCACCCGCGGGCGCCGACAAGGACCACTACGATTTCGCCTACGTCCTGCTCCACAACCATGCCGGCGGTCCAACCGAGGCAGCCAGCGTCGTCAACTCCAGCCCACTCGCGGATGTCCTCCCGGGCATGAGTTCCACCTTCCTGGAGATACGCGAGCGATTTCGCAACGACCGCGCATATGGCGCACGAGCCTACGCCCGCGAAGCGCGGAAGGTCACTCCTGAAGACGACGAGCGACTCCTCGCCGCCGACGCCGCGGCAGCGGTCAACGAGTTTCTCAACACACTCACCCGATAGCCATCCCCGCCCGGCGCAACTCCAAGATACGGGCAGCGTTAGGAGAGGTGCGCGGCATAATGTGGACAGCCAGGGGAGCCAGACGATTGCTTCGGGATGAGATGATGCTTGCCATCGTGGCTGTCGCTGGGGTGACGCGCAATGTTGGTTAACTTCGCCCCATGCCGCGGGTTGTGCTGATTCCGCTGATCTACGAGCTTAGTCTTTCTGCATCACCGCCTCGCGTGGGCGCGCCACCTCCTTATCCGTGGGGATGAGACCGGTTTTGCGATCGCTTCGTTTCGCGCACGCGCCTTGCCGCGGACACTTTGCTTTGCTTCCCGCCCGCGTGGGCTCGGCACCCTCCACCACCCCGCGCGATCACCAGACCATTGGACCTTCACGCGCGCCTCATGAGCACGGACACTGCCCGTGAACAACCGTCACAGCGTGACGAGCTCTATACGCATATCCCCGACCGCCGCCCGGCCATCCACACCGTGGCGCGGGCAAGCTCCCGTGAGGGCAGGCTTCTCAGGCAGCGATGACGACGATGACCGCGCAGCCGTTGCTCTCGAAGGGCTCCGGGGCAGTCGGCAGCTGCGCAACGCCCGGTGCTATCTCCCGCGCTGCTTGGACGCGGTCAGGGCTGCAGGCCGCAACCTCCGCAGGGCCCGCATGATGGCTTTCCACGAGGGGATGACACCCGGTAGTTCCAACGACGGGATATCCTGGCCGAACGACGGCAGTGGTCCAGATGGCAAGCGCGGCTCTTCCAGGGATTGCTCTGTGCTGTTTGCGGAGATCTGCCACGGCGTGAATCTCAGATCCACCCCCGCCTGCAGCAAAGCCATCAAGGCGAGTAGACCCGAGCAGCCAATCGCGATCAGGAGCAGGCTATTTTGCAGCATATTAAGACATGCAGATCTGCATAACATGCCACATTCGGTATATTTCGCAGTATGCCACGCCCACTCCAACGACTATTTGACGTCGCCGAGGATCAGTGGGGTCTTTGCACGCGCCAGCAGGCTCAGCAAGCGGGCGTGGGCGCGAGCTCGCTCGCTCGCCTCACCCGTGATGGGCTGCTCGAGCGCGTCGCACACGGCGTCTACAGGATCCGTGGGGCTGCAGAGCCGAACCACCTCGAGCTGAGGGCGGCCTGGCTTCAGCTCGAGCCCGATACGCCGGCATGGGTACGCGTGCGCTCGCCAGATGTGGCACTCGTCTCGCACGCCTCGGCTGCGTCTCTATATGGCGTCGGCGATCTGCGTGCAGACGTGCACGAGTTCACGCTTCCCGCGCGACGCCAGACCCGTCGGTCCGATGTGCGCCTACACCGCGGTCAGGTACCCGAAGGACAGTGGCTCTTGCTGCACGGTCTTCCTGCAACCATCGCTGGTCGGATGATCGCCGACCTGCTCGACGATCGCATTGAGCCAGCGAGTGTGGCTCAGATCACAGCTGAGGTGGTCCAGCGAGTGTTTGACTATCCGAGCTCGATCGCGGAGTGCATAGCGCCATCGGCGGCTCGCTTCGGGTTCCGACGGGGTGATGGTGTGGGACTGCTCGACCATCTACTGGCTTTGGCCAACTACTCGAATCGGCCCGAGATGGTCGCGCTCGCCAGAGGCGATGAGCGCTAACCCTTACCGTAATCCGCGCGCGATGCGCAACGCGATCGCCGATCGCTTGCGCCCGCTAGCGCGCGATCGCGGGGTCGAGCTCAGCAGTCTGCAGCGCCAGTTCGCCTACGACCGGCTGCTGAGCCGGGTCTTTCGCGCCGATTCAGCTCGATGGGTTCTGAAGGGCGCGACCGCGATGCTGGCCCGGCTTGGAGCGGATGCCCGGCATACGCGCGATATCGATCTGCTCACTCGCGCTGGCGACCTCGACGAGGCGGAGCGCGCTCTGCGCAGCGCCGCCGGAGACGACCTCGGCGATTACTTCACCTTCACGCTGAGCCCCGGGCGACGCATCGCGCAGGGCGCGGGAGCTGTACGCGTGGATGTCGTCGCATTCCTGGGACTCGATAAGTTCGCGAGCTTTCATGTCGATCTGGTTGCCGACCTGGTGATGACCGGCATACCGGATGTCGTCTCACCAATCGTGCCGCTCGAGCTGCCCGGACTCGTAACGACGAGCTACAGCGCGTATCCGCTCATCGACCACGTGGCCGACAAGGTTTGCGCTCTGCTCGAGACGCACGAGCGCGCCAGCGGGTTGAGGCAGCCCAGCACGCGCTTTCGTGACATGGTCGATCTGGCGATCTTCGCCCACACGATCTCGGTCGGAGCCACGGAGCTCGACGTGGCGCTGACATCTGAGGCCAACCGGCGCGACCTGACCTTGCCCGACCGCCTCACAGCGCCGACCGGAGTCGATTGGCCAAGCGGCTACGCGCGGGTCGCCCGCGATGCACCTCGGCTGAAGGAGCGCGACCTCGCAAGCGCCGTTGAGACTGTCGCACGCTTCGTCGATCCAGCACTTGCAGGAACCGCACGAGGCCAGTGGGACCTTACGACGCTGCGCTGGCAGGACGCCCACGGGGATACTCAAGAGTCTTGAGTGACGGGGAGCGCGCGTCAGTTCGCACCCCACGTCCTCGATACCCGGGATGTACACCAGCGTCCGGCCCAAGAGATCGGCGCCGCGGCAATCCTGCGGCGGATCGCCGCGCTGGCCGACCAACTCCCACCACCCCCTTATCCGTGGGGATGAGACCGGTTTTGCGATCGCTTCGTTTCCCCGCACGCGCCTTGCCGCGGACACTGCGCCCTTTCTTCCCGTCCGCGTGGGCACCATGCCATCACAAGCACACCGTAGTCTGCCTCCGTGAGTCCAAGGCGAGCCATGCAGATGCAACCTGCCGCCGAACCGCCCTTCTCCAAGGGCCAGGTCAACCGCGCCGGCAAGCTCCTGCTGAGCGTCGCAGAAGCAGCTTCAGGCCTCAGCGCCAGTCGAGCAGCAACAGAGCTCAACGCAGAAGAGGTCATCATGGCCTTCCGGGCACTGACGTGGTGGCGAACACTGCACGCCCGCCCGCTCTCCAACGTCGCTGCAAACCTCCGCTACCACGTGGACAAGGAGGAAGGCCGCATCGGCAGGCGTACCGAGGTCGTCCAGCGACTGAAGCGCGAGATCACCATGATCGACAAGCTCGCGCGCGAGCCCAAGATGCAGGTCACACAGATGCAGGACATCGGCGGCGTCCGTGCGCTACTGCCGAGCCTGCCCCACGTCTACGCCGTGGGCCGCCGCCTACGCAAGACGTGGACGATCATCCGGGTCAGGGACTACATCGCCGAACCCAAGCCATCTGGCTACCGAGCGCTGCACCTGATCGTCCGCCGCGGCGGCTACCCGGTCGAGGTACAGCTGCGCACCGTCCTTCAAGACGCCTGGGCAAACCAGGTCGAGGAGGACGGCCGGCGGATCGGCGTCGGGCTCAAGTTTGGCGCCGGCACGACTGACATCCACGCTTACTACCTCGCCGTCTCCGACGCCTTCACGTTTCTGGACCGAGGCGAGACAATCCCCGCAGAGCTGGTGGCGGCACTCAGCGAACGGTATGCGAAGATCAGAGGGACACTGTCCCGCGGAGAGCAGACAACGCCATGAGCCCAGACGACATCAAGCACTTCCTCATCGTCTATGACATACCATCGGCTCACGCCGATGTCCGGCCCTACGGCACGGACTACGACGCCGCGCTTGAGGCATACGAGCAGGCCGAGCAGGATGCCCGGGATCGCTCCGACGTGGAGGTCGTCCTGCTGAGCTCGGACTCACTGGAGACGATCAAGCGCACCCACTCCAGCTACTTTCCAACGCGCAAGTCGTTCGAGGCGCTTCTCCCGGCCGGCGTCCTCCACGCCTGACGGTAGCCGGGGCACTCGCCAGCCATCGCCACCACCCCCGCTTCGTGGGGATGAGACCGGTTTTGCGATCGCTTCGTTTCCCCGCACGCGCCTTGCCGCGGACACTGCGCCCTTCCCTTCCGCCCGCGTGGGCTCGGCACCCCCCACCACCCCGCGCGATCACACAGACCATTGGATCCTCCCACACGCCTGACCGCCGGCACCCGCTCCGCTACGCCATACGGGCTCCACTGCACGAGTGCCCCAACCACGGCACAAGGGGGGGGTGATTATTCAACCGGCGAAAGGGGGCGACTTTTGGACCGGCCTTGACACCGCACCGTGGCAATCGGCAAGCTCCCCGTGACCGCAGACTTCTCAGGCAGCAGCGACGAGGACTGCACAGCCGTTGCCCTCGAAAGACTCCAGGGCAGTCGGCAGCTGCGCAACGCCCGGTGCTATCTCCCGCGCTGCTTGGACGCGGTCAGGGCTGCAGGCCGCAACCTCCGCAGGGCCCGCATGATGGCTTTCCACGAGGGGATGACACCCGGTAGTTCCAACGACGGGATATCCTGGCCGAACGACGGCAGTGGTCCAGATGGCAAGCGCGGCTCTTCCAGGGATTGCTCTGTGCTGTTTGCGGGAGCGTCGGTCTCGGGGGTCGTCTGCTCGGACATCGGAGTCGATTTTATCGCGCTCATAGACCAGCGAGGATGACGGTCAGCGTGACGATAGTCATCAGCAACGAGCCTGCGAGCGCCCAAGCCTTGGTCGTGAGGCGTCTGTTGGCCTTGAGGAGCGCCGGACTACTCCCCCGTGGTCGGCGAGTAGCCTGCTTCGCTTCATGTCCACTGCCCTGCCGATCCCGACCGTCGGAGCGCCCCTCCCCCGCGCCGCCGAGGCGTACGCGACGCCTGAGAAGTTGAACTGGATGCTCGCCGCGCACGGACACGGACCGGAATGGGAGCGTGTCTTTCATATCGCACCTGACGATGCCGAGCGTGCCTGGAACGCTATCGCGCAAACCATCCTTGGTGTCCCCATTGCCTCGATCCGGAACGCGGGCTCCTACGGCGTCAGCTGCGAGGTGCGTATCGTGCTCGTTCTCGGCACACGCACAGCATCCGTTCTGAGCGCATGGCACTACGCGCAACCGGGCGACGCGCCACGACTGGTAACCGCGTTCCCGACCCCCTAACATGAATGACACTCATGCCAGCGGTTCGTGAGATCACCACCCTCGACATGGTTGAACTGACCGAGCCGGTCGAAGGAGCCCCAGCCGGCTCTCGCGGCGGAGTTCTGGAGCTGCGCGACGGCGATGTGGCGATGATCGAGATCACCACCATGCCGCTCGAACCGATCCTCGACAGGATCGTCTTCGCCCCGCTCTCAAAGCTGCGCCGCGTCGGCTGACGAATCGTTCAAGCTCGCCGCCATCGCCACCGCGCCCTCTCCGTGGGGATGAGACCGGTTTTGCGATCGTTTCGAACTCTCGCACGCGCCTTGCCGCGGACACTTTGCCCTTCCTTCCCGCCCGCGTGGGCTCGGCACCCTCCACCACCCCGCGTGATCACACAAACCATTGGACCTTCCCACGCGCCTCGTGACCACGAACACTGCCCGTGAACAACCGTCACAACGTGACGAGCTCTATACACATATCCCCGACCGCCACCCCGACCATCCGCACCGTGACAATCGGCAAGCTCCCCTGACCGCAGACTTCTCAGGCAGCGACGACGAGGACTGCACAGCCGTTGCCCTCGAAAGACTCCAGGACAGTCGGCAGCTGCGCAACGCCCGGGCGCTATCCCCCGCGCTGCTTGGACGCGGACAGGGCTGTGGGCCGCAACCCCCGCAGGGCCCGCATGATGGCTTTCCCATGAGAGGATGAGACCACCGAGCCGGTCGAAGGAGCCCCCGCCGGCTCTCGCGGCGGAGTCCTGGAGCTGCGCGACGGCCCCATGCGTCAGACGACTGCGCACCAGGCATAGACGCGGCCGGGGTCGATGACGTGGCGGCCGCCGAGGACCTCGGTCCGTTCGAAGATCTCCTCGATGTCCTCGTACTTCACGTCATCGAAGGCAGCGTCGGCCAGGGCATAGGCGGTCTCGTGATCCACGGGCCGCTTGTCGGTGTCGAGGCGGTCGATGATGACCCACCGCTCGGCGTACTCCTGCATTACTGTGACCAAGATCCCGAAGTCCTGGGCCACGGAGGCGGAGACCCTGTCGGTATCGACCGCGATCAACTCGCCGCGGTGCGCCTGCGCCTCACGCACGGCGAGAACCACGGCCTGGCGAGCACGCTGCATCCACCCTTGTTCGTGCCTATCCGCGAGGTCGGTGTAATCCGCTTCGGTCGGCAACCAGGCGTCGTCGGGGTCGTGGAGGATGTCGGCGTGGGAGACCTGCAGGTCTGAGTGGTGCCCTTGCCGTCGCGGTCCCTCGGCGATCATCCAGTCGATCGTGAACGGCTCCCAAGCCGGATCGAGCTCACCCGTGTCGCGCCACAACCACGCCCGTCGCGCCGCCGGAGCCCGGATATGCAGGTTCCCGAGAAAGTGAGGTCCAGCACCCAGCGCTCCCCGCGGCCGGTCGCGCGCGCGATCTAGCCGGTTGGCGCCCGCGTAGCAGTGATCCAGGCTATCGTCGTTCAGGAACCGCCGCAGTAGATGGCTGCCCCTGGGCCGGGCAAGCGCCTCATCGTGCGTCCTCGCATCCCAATCACGCTTTGCGCAGGCACACGTGATCCGCCGATAGCCCTGCACGTCAACCGGGCGCGAGCTTACGTCGTGCTACTCGTGTGACGCCTGACGAAGGCTCGCTTGGCCTCCGGGCTCAGGGTCTTGTACAGCACGGGCGTCAGGCTTTCACCTTTCGCTTCCGCGGCACGCAGCTCTTCACCCAACGCCCGATGCTTAGGGCTGAGCGGCTTGGTCGTGCGCTTCTTCGTCGTGGCCATAGCGTCAGCGTAGCAATCCCCGCAGAGCTGGTGGCGGCACTCAGCGAACGGCGTGCGAAGATCAGGGGGACCGCAAGTCGTTCGAGGCGCTTCTCCCGGCCGGCGTCCTCCGCGCCTGACGGTAGCCGGGACACTCGCCAGCCATCACCACCACCCTCTCCGTGGGGATGAGACCGGTTTTGCGATCGCTTCGTTTCCCCGCACGCGCCTTTCCGCGGACACTGCGCCCTTCCTTCCCGCCCGCGTGGGCTCGGCACCCCCACCACCCCGCGCGATCACACAGGATCATTGGACCTTTCCCACGCGCCTCGTGACCACGAACACTGCCCGTGAACAGCCATCACAGCGTGACGAGCTCTACGCATATCCCCGACCGCCGCCCCGACCATCCGCACCGTGACAATCGGCAAGCTCCCGTGAGGGCAGGCTTCTCAGGCAGCGATGACGAGAACTGCGTCAAGGCCCTCCGGCCCCTCTGAGGTGGCCCTCCGGGGCGGCCTTGACCCGGCTCAGTGGCGACTCTGAGCGCCCCGCACCCGGCAACCAGGACAGCCGACGACACTTATCGGCCGACGAGCCAAGTGGTGCCGCCTTTCGAAGCCGACGCGATCACGTACCGCTGACAAGGGCTGCGTGCTCCAACATCTCACCCACCGATCCCCGGGGTGTCCGCGGCACGCGCGGACTGGGCGAGCAGGATCGTAGGTCTAGCTTTTGTCGTCAGCAGTGAGCGCCTTGCGGGCAAAACCGTCGGCTGCGGCGAACGGGGCAGGGTCCTCGTCGGCCGTCGCCGCCAGTGCGGCCAGGTTGTCGTAAAAGGAGTCGGGCAGTGTCGTGGAGTTGGGCTTTGAGCCGCCGTCGATGATCACGACGCGTTTGTGGCTCCGCTGCCAGAGCAGGTAGAGACGGTAGAGCGTCTGTCCGTGCTTGTCTCGGGCCTCGTGCAGGTGTGCGCAGGAGCCGTGCATAGAGTCGTGCGAGCTGGTGTCCTTCCAGCGATCGGGTCCGGTGGTGCGCACGGCGTCGACGATCGCCAGCAGCTGGATCCGTACGGCCGGCGATTGGTCGAGCAGGAAGTCGAATGCGGGCACGCTGCGCACACCGCCATTGCGCTTGACGAGCCACTCGACATTCCACAGAGCCACGGCCATGAGACTATTCGTGGGTCGGCGAGCTGGCCGACCCGCCTGCACGATGCTGTTGCATATATGCCACAGATATATGCTATGCTGGGCCCATGCCCAAGAAGAAGACTGCCCACCAGGCCGCCGTCGCTGCGCTGCTGTCCGAGACCGAGCGCGTCGAGCATGCTCGACGGGTGCAGGCCCTGCGTTCGCGCAACACGTTGCTGACGGTGCTGGAGGCGACGCGGGAGACCCAGGGCATGTCCAAGCGCGCTCTGGCCAGCCGCGCCGGCTTGGAGGCTTCCGGCGTGCGGCGGTTGCTGACCTCGGCGACCGCGAACCCGACGACCGACAACGCGTTCCGGCTGATGGCCGCGCTGGGCATTGCCCTTGAGGCGAAGCTGCCGACGGGGGAGCGTGTCGAGCTGGTGAGCCCCGCCACCGATTCCGCGGCTGCAGCTTGAGGTTGTTTGGCGGCTGACCCCAGGCTTTGGGACCAAAGCCCGATTTCCGGTCCCACCCCCCACCACCCCGCGCGATCACACAGACCATTGACCTTCCCACGCGCCTCGTGACCACGGACACTGCCCGTGAACAACCGTCACAACGTGACGAGCTCTGCACGCGTATCCCCGACCCCCGTCCCGACCATCCACACCGTGACAATCGGCAAGCTCCCGTGAGGGCAGGCTTCTCAGGCAGCGGCGATGATGACCGCGCAGCCGTTGCCCTCGAAAGACTCCAGGGCAGTCGGCAGCTGCGCAACGCCCGGGGGCGCTATCTCCCGCGCTGCTTGGACGCGGTCAGGGCCGTGGGCCGCAACCTCCGCAGGGCCCGCATGATGGCTTTCCACGAGGGAATGACACCCGGCACTTCGAATGTTGAGTAATCGTCCCCGAACGACGGTAGCGGCCCGGACGGCAGGCGCGTTATGTCTGACAAAAGTGCTAACGTATCCCAGAAGCGCGTCCGGTTTGCGCGCTCGGCAACCAAGCATCGCGTATCCAAGGAGCGCATCCGACATGTCATCGCCCACTGCGGTCTCGCTTTCGAAGAGCCAGCTCCCACATCAGACGCCGACGTGCTCGACGCCAGGCTCGTCTGTCTCGGCGACGATCCCGACGGCCGAGCAATCGAGGTCATAGCCGTGGAAGGCTCGAAAGAAGAACTGATCGTGATCCATGCGATGACGCTACGCGAGAAGTACAGAGACCAGTACGAGGAGGCCAAGAGATGGCGACTCTGAGAACCCGCAGCGGAACCAAGCTGACCAAGAAGGTCATCGACGCACTAGCCGAGGAGGCCGAGCGCGGCTACGACCTTGCAAAAGCCAAGCGAGTCCGCATGGGACGTCCCGCACTCGGTGATGGCGGCAGCTCTCCACGCGTGCAATTGCGCGTCGATCCAGACCTCGACAAAGCCTTGCGAGCGTGTGCTCGCAAGGAGCACCGCTCAGTCAGCGAGGTCGCCCGCACAGCGCTACGGGAGTACGTGGATCGTGCCGCCTGAACGCCGGACCACTGCTGGTCAGCTGATGCGGCCGGTATCTCGTCGGGTTATGTGAAGGGGGCCGGTGGGGTTCGGCGAACTGGTGGGCGTGTGCCGCACGAGCCGCTATGTGATCGAGCTCAGCGAGGATGAGCGCGCCGAGCTTCTCGATCGTCCAACGCAAGGCGTTGACGCCCAACGACTTCGCCTCCCGGAGGCACTCGCGGTCTGGCTGTTGTCCTTCGGCGAGCACTACCGCCAGATCGCCAGGCCGTTCGAGTGGACGTTCAGCCATCAAGACCTCGACGCGCTACTCGCGGATCGACCGCCACGAACCGCAGCTCGCGCTCGCCGCGTGACTGTCTGACCGCGATCGCTAGTTTCTCGGCGTGGCGCAGTTTCACTGGGACCCTGACACGTACCTCGAGCTGATGCGAGAGGAGGTGCCCGATTATGAGCGCCTCCAGGAGGAGGCCGCCACCGCCACCGCCACCGCCACCGGCGTGATGCGAGTGCTCGAGTTGGGAATCGGCACTGGCGAGACTGCGCGACGCGTCCTCGCACGCCACCCGACCGCAAGTCTCATCGGACTCGACGCCAGTCCTGAGATGGTCGACCAAGCCCGCCACGCGCTCCCGGACGATCGCGTCGAGTTGCGCGTCGCGCGCCTCGAGGATCCCCTGCCGGACGGTCCATTCGACGTGGTGATCTCAGCGCTCGCAATCCACCACCTCGACGGCCGGGGCAAGGCACAGCTGTTTGGGCGCGCCGCCCGCGTCATAGCACCAGGTGGGCGTCTCGTGCTCGCAGACGTCATCGTCCCAGAGGACCCCTCCGACGTCGTGACACCGATCGACGACGACTACGACACGCCCAGCAGCATCGCTGAGCAGCTCAACTGGCTTGCCGAAGTGGGCCTGGAACCCTCGCTGGCTTGGGCACACCGCGACCTCGCAGTCATCATCGCCACGCGACCCGCGACCTCATAGGCCGACGAACTTCCGGGCGCATCTGCTAGCCGCAGTTCTGAGTAGGTTGGTGCAGGCGAGCCGTGCCGTCCCAATTGCAGCCGTCGAGCCGGGTTGGTCCGTCATGCGCGGTTGCGAACGTGCTCGAGTCAGGTCTCCTCGCGCTCGGGCAACGCCGCAGGCGCTTCGGGTTGCCCTGTGGAGACAGTGGGCCTCTGGTTCAGACTGTTGACATTCTCCTCCATCCGAATTAGGCTCGTGCCGACCGCAGCGACGGGGAGCCCTTGAACTTGGAGGATAAGTTGCCAGCGAGCGCGCGCGATGAAGGCTTGCGCGTACACGTACCCGCCTCCGAGCGCTGGGTCGCGGCGAGGCTCGGCGATAAGCGCGAGCGCCGCCGTCTGCGCTGGCGCTATCTGGCGAGCGGCTTTCGCAAGGAGCCGCTCCCAGCGCACCGCGAACCCGTGGAGGGTCCATGTCCTGGGCGTACCGGAATCTGCTGTTCGGGCGGAGGTATCCGCTCCGCGGCTTTCAACTTGGGAGCGCTCCAAACCCTCCAGGATGCCCAGTGCCTGCACACGGCCGACTACCTCGCGGCCGTCTCTGGCGGGTCGTACATCGCGGCGGCATTCGCGATGGTGGGCAAGACGACCGCCGACGGCTCGAGCGATGACTCAGATCTCGAGCTGATCAAGCAGCAGGAGCCGTTCGCGCCGGGGTCGCCGGAGGAGCAGTACCTGCGCAATCGCAGCGACTACCTCGCACCGGACCGGATCGCCAAGCTCTACCTGGGCTACCGCATCCTGCTCGGCCTGCTGGTGAACCTGATCTTCGTTGCGCTGCCGTTCTTCGGTGCCACGATGCTCCTCGGCGTGCTCGTCTATCGCCACGGCTTCCCCGCTCTGGTCACATGTACGCCAGGCGCCCATGAGGGCTGCGAGAAGGCCGGGTCATTCGTAAGCCGCGACGTGAATCTCCCGTTGCCGTACTGGCTCATTCCGGTCGTGCTTGCCGTCGCGAGCGCCGTGCTCGGCCTGGTCGTGATGGTAGTGCGAGTCGGCTCTCTCGGAAGAGTGCCCAGCGACACGGTGGTCCGTACGATGCGCGTCTGGTCTACGCGGCTGCTGATCGGCGCCGCTCTGGTGGCTCTGCTGACCGTGGCCCTCCCCGAGCTCGTGGCGCTCCTTCACGTTCACGGCAGGGAATCCGGCGCAACGACCGGAACCAGCTCCACGAAAGCGGTCGGGGTCGCGGGCGTCGGCGTGGCAGGCATGCTCGCAGGAATCACCGCGGTGCTTCGCGAGCTGCTGGCCGACGCCAACAAGACGCTCGGTGCGTTCGGCAGGCTGAGCGCCCGGTTGCGGCACGTGATCGTATACGCGGTCGCGCTTATCTTGGGGCCGCTCCTGCTGTATGCGGTCGTCGTGTTTTCGATGTCCTTCACGCTCGCGCATGCCGGCTCGGCGAGCAGTCGCGACTGGCTGACCATCGGAGGCATTGGCGCACTGGCCGGGTTCGTTGTGCTCTACAACGTGATTGACATCACGGCGCTGTCGCTGCATCCCTTCTACAAGCGCCGCCTCTGCACCGCCTTCGCGCTGAAGCGGATCCGGCCCAAGCCGCCACTGACAGACACCAAGCAGGCCATTGAGTTTCAGGCCGGGCTCGAGCAGCAGGCCAAGGAGGATGAGACAGCACGAGCGCAGGCGGCAACAGAGAGTCAGACAGGACGAGCGGACACAGAGCCCGGTCGACCGGACGCACCCGGGAGCGTCGCCCGGGAACGCGCCAACGCCCCCAGGGCCGCTGACGATCAGCAGCTCAAACGAGGCATTGCGGTGGAACGCAACTACGACAACCTCGTGCGGCTGTCGGAGACGGGTCTGGGGACAAGCAGCTGGCCAACGCTGATCGTGTGCGCCGCGGCGAACATCTCCGAACCCGGTGCAACGCCACCTGGTCGCCGCGTGACGAGCTTCACGTTCAGCGCCGGCACAGTCGGCGGGCCGCTCGTGGGAGCTACGTCCACCGAGGACTTCGAGAATGTCTTCGGGGACGTCAAGAGGCGCAGGCGCGACCTGACGCTTCCCACGGCCGTCGCCGTGTCCGGAGCGGCGATCGCGCCTTCGATGGGCAAGATGACTCCGCGTGCGCTCACGTTCCTGCTCGCGCTCGCAAACGTCCGCCTCGGCGTCTGGTTGCCTAACCCGCGCTGGGTATCGGGGCGGACCGGAGGATGGCGTCGCCCAAGTCCCTCCTATCTCATCCGTGAGCTGCTGGGCCGTAACCGCGTGGACAGCCGCTATCTGTTCGTCACCGACGGAGGTCACTACGAGAACCTCGGGTTGGTCGAGCTGCTGCGACGTGGCTGCACGAAGATCTACTGCTTCGACGCGAGCGGCGGTGAGGGGTTCGAGGCGCTCGGCGACGCCGTGGCGCTGGCGCGGAGCGAGCTCGGAGTTGAGATCGACATCAGGCCGGACCCGCTGATGCCGGGAAGCGCCACGCCCCGATGCGCGATGCCGGGACGCTCCCTCAGGGGCAGTGAGGGCGCCGGCGTCGCAGCGGACTCCACGCCGACAGCCGAGGGTGGCGCAGGCGCCGAGGAAGAAGATTTGGCCGCGCAGATTGCCGTTAGCGCGACGTTCAGCTATCGGGATGGAACCCCCGGCGAGCTCGTGTACGCGCGCAACGTGATGAGCCCCGGCGCACCTTGGGATGTCAGGGCCCACCATCGCAGCGATCCGTCGTTTCCGCACAACTCCACGGCAGATCAGCTCTACACCGACCAGAAGTTCGAGAGCTACCGAGCGCTTGGCGCCCAAGCCGGCGCGCGCGCGTTGGCGCTGATGCACCGAGGCGTAACCGTGTGAAGCGCTCGCTCGAGCTCACTCACGATACCCACGCCGCGGCCCCTGCGCTCGCGCTGCGACCACCCACTCGCGCCGCGGCCCCGCGCTCACGCCGCACCTCCTCCGGCCACCGCAGCCAGGTACTGCAGGCCGTTGATCCCCGGGACGAAGAAATACTCGCCCCCCTTCACGCTCACCGCTCGCGAGAGCGGGCCCACAAAGAACGGAGGCTCGCCCGGAACGGTCATCTTGTTGGGAGGCGTCCCGTCCTGCGGCCCCAGCAGCACGTCCTGGTCCTTGCCGAGGGCGAACGTGTTGCCGCCGTTGAACCACTGTGACTGAACGAACTCGAACTGTCGTGCGATGCTCGCCTGCAGGCACATGAAGATGACGCCGCGCTCGTGCCCGTCATCCTCGGCGCCGGGTGGGAGCGGCTCGCCGTAGGGGATCCCGCGGCGAATCACGCGGTGGCGGTTGACCAGCTTGCCTTCGAAGGGCAGGCTGGCGCGCGGGTTGGCGCGCCGCACATGCGCACCCACCGGGCAGGCCAGCCCATCGGCGTCATCGCCGTAGCTGAACGCGTTGTTGCGGCGTTCGTCTTCCACGATCGAGGGATCGGGGCGCTCGGGTGAGAGAGCGAGCGGTGTGCCGTCGCGCCAGCGGCCGACGATCTTCGCCGCCAACAGCTCTTCGCCTCCCGGATAGAGCTTGGCGGCTTGGGCAAGCTGCTTACGGAACGCAGCGACGTGCTGGTGCAGCTTGCGATAGACCAGGTAAGAGCCGTTCGTGCTCAGCTCCGCCGGCGGCGGCGCGGCAGGCAGGACACCCTCCTCGTCGAGATAACCGAGGATGAACTCTCCGGCGCGGATCGCCCGCCAGCCACCACCTGCGATGACGGCTCCCTGGCCGGGGAGCGCAGGCGCGCCACTACCCTCGATCGAGGGCTGAGCGAAGCCATCGGCATAACCGAAATGCTCGACGCCGTCGGGCAGCGCGGCGCCTAGCTCGTCGTAGAGGACGGTGAGCCCGCCGCTTCGCTCGATGTCCGCACGCAGTCGCCTGTCGTGGGCGTCGAGCGCCTCTCGGCTCTTCGCGCTGATCATCACGAGCACGTGGATCGCGCCCGTCCCAAACCCGCCCTCCCAATTCTCGGGGGCGCTGTCCCCGGAGTCATCGAGCAGTTTCGCGCGCGCCGCCATCCCCTGGCGGAACTCCTCCGGGAATCCCGACAGACTGGCGTCGGGCAGCGCAAGTGCGCGCAATCCCGAGTAGCTGAAGGCCACGTTGACCCCCGACTGTGGCTTCTGCGACCAGGGCGCCGCCGTGAGCACGTCCTCGGTGATCTCGGCGAGCCAGGCCGCGGCTCGCGCGACATCGTCGATTCCCAGGAACAGGTAGCGGGCGAAGGTCAACCGATATCCACGCACGACGAAACCCTGGATCCGCGGCAGGTCGAGCGCCGTCATCGGGCGAAGGTCTCCCGAAACGCGGCCTGCAACTCGATGGCGGCCAGCTCCTGTGCCCGCACGGCGAAATCGATCACCCGGCGGCGTGTGGCGAGGCTGCGCTTGACGTCTGCGACCGTGCGCTCGCCGTATGCGGCGAAGAACAGCGAGCTTCTCGATCTGGTGGGAGCGCATGTAGGCGGCGAAGGCGCCCGCGTCGGCGCAGCCGGGATAGCCGGCACAGTGCGTCCAGACCTGATCCGCGACCTCGCCGAGCCCTGTGCGCAACTCCTCGAGATATGGCTCGGGGAGTCCGTCGAAGTTGCTCGTGAACAGCAGCCGCCCAACCCTCAGGTGCTCGGGCCGCTGGCGGCCGCCCTCATAGACCACATCGCCGATCACCACCCAGCGGGCGAAGTGCGTTCCCAGCACGTTCGCCAGCGGGCTCGCCGAACCGGTGCCGAGCGTGCTCAAGTAATGCGCCAACGCACTTTCATGGCCTTCGAGAATCGGGGTCATCACGGTTAGCCCATAAGCCTGCCCGCACGTGTTGCGACGATCGTTCACAGGTCGCGTTGCATCTTTGTCAGGAAGGACGCATAGGCCTCGCCGAACGCAACGGGGTCCAGTCCGGCCGAGGTGTGAGCAAGCTCCCCGAGCGCCGCTTCCACGCGAGCGGCGGAGACGATTTCAGTGGTGGTCGCACCGGGATACGCCGAGTAGTAGTGGTTGGCCACGAACTCGTTGCGGCGAATGTACCCCTTGAACGGCTCGACCGGCAGTGGTCCGGGGAAGCCGAGCGAGGTGCCCCAGATGGCCTTCATCCTCAATGCCACGACCTCCGAGAAAGCGTCGATGTACTGCTCCCAGGCCCCGTTGAAGTTGCTCTCGAAGATGAGATAGGTGTGGTTGAGGCGCTCTCCTTCGCGTCCGTCGGGGAAGCGCTTGATCACCGCCCAACGAGCAAAGTGAATGAACGAGAGCGTCTGCAGCTTCTTCAGTGTCCACTGCAGGTTGCGCCCAGCCCAGAAGACCAGCCACAACAACAACGGGCCGCCGCGCTTGACCGGCGTGATCACCGTAATCGCCGTCGCCTTGCCCTCGATGTTGGCCACGGTCAAACCATATGCGATCGGCGCACGACGCAGCGGGAGCCGATGGCGTACGTTATTGAGATGGATTGCAAGATGGTGCGAACGTCGAGCGAGCTGATCCGTTCTGGCTTCTCGGATCGGGACGCGCCGCTTTCCAGCGCGGTGCGAACGCTTGAGCGCTTCGGCGCGGCCCGTCGGATGCGGATCGCGGAGGGCCTGTGACACACGTCCGCCCGATCGGCAGGAGGCGAACCGGCATGCCTCAAGGCTTCGACCCGGCTCGGTTCGATCCGCACGCCCCCGATTTCCTTGCCGATCCGTTTCCGACCTATGCCGGCTTCCGCGAGTACGCTCCGGTCTATCCGGTAAAAGATCTCGACAGCCACTGGATCTTCCGCTACGAGGACTGCGCGAAGGTATTGAACGACACCAACATCTGGGTCAAGAACCCGCCGGGCGGGAACCCACCGGACCCTGGGCCCTATGCGATGATGTCGAACTTTCCCGAGGGTCTGTTCGCCTCGGACCCACCGCTTCACACGCAGTTGCGCCAAATTCTCCAGCCGCTGATCGACGAGACCATCGCGAATGCGCCGCAGCTCGCACGAGAGATCGGGGAACCGCTGCTGGCGGCTGCCCGCAGCCAGGGACGGATGGAGCTCGTCGCGGATTACGCGCTGCCGCTGCCCGCGAGGGTCCTGTTCACCCTGCTCGGGATCCCCGACGACGATCAGTACGCGGGGGTGTGGAACGGCCTGATCGTATGGCAGGCGGCGATCGTAGCCGCGCACGACCACACGCAGCCGGCGACCGTGCGCGGAGCTGGAGCCACGTGCTCGATGGCGCTCAACTCGTTCTTCGAGGGCATGATGCTCGAACGCCAGAGCAACTCGAAGCCGCCGGAAGGCCTCTTCGCTCAGATGTGCGAGGCCTTTCAGCATGCCGGTCTGAGCCCGCAGCAGGTCCAGGTCTGTGCGTGCGACCTCGCTGTTGCGGGATACCTCTCCACGACATTCATCCTCGGGACCGGCGTGCGCAACCTCATCCTCCATCCCGAGCAGATGGACAAGCTGCGCAAGGATCCCGCCTTGATCCACAGTGCGCTGGAGGAGATGCTGCGCTTCGACGGGCCGATCCATCTGGTTGACCGCTGCGCCGCCGGCGAGACCGAGGTCGCCGGACACCCGTTCAAGCCGGGAGACAGGGTCTCAATGGCGATCGCCTCCGCCAACCGCGATCCGGCTGCCTTCCCGGAGCCTGATCGCTTCGACATCGAACGCAGCGAGACAACGCACCTCGCCTTCGGCGAAGGGGTTCATCAATGCATCGGAGCGCCGCTGATCCGCAAGGTGGCGCCCGTCGCGCTCGAAATGCTGCTGGCCGAGTTCCCAGAACTCGTCATCGACGGCCCTCCGGAATGGCAGCCAGATCCGTACCTGCGCGCGTTGATCAACCTCCCGCTGCGCTTGTCTTCTGATCACGCCTGATCACGCCCCTACCTGCTGATCGCCGCAAGGGCGGCGCGGGACTCCTCGACTTCCCGTGTGACGAGCTCTCCGCCCAGGCGCGCGGCGGTCTCCTCGGCCTGCTCGAGCAGGTGTCGCGCGCGTTCGAAGTCCTCGGGCCGGCCGCGGGCGATGAGAGCGCGAGCCCAGCCGGCGTGGGTGCGGGCGAGCAGCAGCGGCGCTCCGAACCGCTCGTCGATCTCGGCCGCGGCGGCGAAGTGGCCCTCGGCCTGCTCGTAGCGCTCGAGGGTGGTGGCGAGGGCGCCGAGCGCCCAGTCGATCGAGCCAAACACGAGGCCGGCCCCGGCGAATCTGCCGGGGAAGGGCTTCAAGAGCTCGTAGAGCTCACCCGCGCGATCTGCGAGACCTAGACGGGAACAGGCGTCGGCCCAGACAAACATCACCGACCAGAGAAAGTCCCACGGCACGCTCTGGAAGTCCTCGGCCAGCGCCAGCGCGCGCGCCTCATCTGCCCGGCCGCTCTCGATCAGGGCGATCGTCGCGAACGGGCGCCACGCCGCAAGGCTTTCCGGATCGTCGACAAGCCCCACCAACTGCTCGACGAGCTCGCCGGTCCGACCCTGGTGGTAGCGGACCCTGAACAGCTGGCCGCCAAAGATTGCAAGAGCGTCGGGTTGGCCGGATGCCGTGCCTGCCTCCAACGCCTGGAATGCCCATTTTTCAGCTGCCTGAACGTCACCTTGTATGAGTGCCCACACGGACTCATAGATCAGCCGCTGCCAGGAAAAATACGGATCCGGCACGGCGGCGGCGAGCGTTCTCATAGTTGTAACGGCAGACTCGACCTGCGAGCGATCTCCGGCCTCTAGACCGACGTCCCACGGTCTCTGCACCTCCAAAAAGCTCAACCGCGGGTCATCCAGATGCCGCGCCAGCTCGACGAGCTCATGGGCCATTCGCCGGCGCTCCTGCAACGTGTCGGGCACCAGGATGGCGAGGATGGCGTTGTGCAACGTGTGAGCGAGCGCTGCGGGATCGTCGCTGGCTCGGGCTACCTCGATGGCCTCAAAGGCCAGCGCCCGGCACCGCGCCGGGTCGCCGGCGTAGTGAAGCTCACTGGCCAGCTGCGCCAGCACCCGCGCGCGCCGCGGATCAGCGTGCGGGAGGACATCCGCTGCGGCCTCGAGCGCCTGCACGCGTTCGAAGTCCACCGCGCCGATCTGGCTGGAGTATCCCCGAGTGTTGGCGATCACTGCAGCACAAATCCGGTCCGTGTCGCCGAGCTCCTGGGCGAGACCTGCGGCGTCGAGCAGCGTCTGTCGATGCTCCGGGTTACCGGCTTGGCGCTGCGCCTCCCCCAGGCCGATCAGCAGGTCGCAGCGCTCGGAGCGATCGCCGGCGGGCGCCTGGTGTTGGAGCTCAAGCGCCTGGCGATACCAGCGAGCTGCCTCATCCGGGGCGAGCTGCTCGATCGCACGCTCGGCCGCCCGCCGCGCGTAGTGGATGGCCTTGGCCGTGTCGGCGCTGACGACGGCTGCCACCCAGTGGCCGGCGAGCTCACCGAGCCGCTCGCCCGGCTCATCCCCGCACTGCTCCTCGAGCGCTTCGGCCACACGTTTGTGAAGCCGCGCGCGGCGGGCACGCCCGAGATCCTCATAGAGCGTGTACTCGACAAGCGCGTGGGTGAACGTGAAGCGATCGGCTCCCCCTTGGCTCTCCTGCAGCAGCGATGCCGCAACACCATCATCGAGCAGATCGAGCAGCCGCCCCTCGGGCAGATCAACTACAGCCATGAGCAGATCGAAGTCGAAGTCACGCCCGATCACTGCGGCGGCGCTCAGAGCGGTGCGGGCCTCCGGGCCGAGGCGCTCCACGCGCCGCCCGATCACCTCACGCACGCTCTGCGGCAGCCCCAGATCCTTCAGATCACCCGTCAGGTGCCAGCGCCCGCCCGCTCCTTGCACGATCTCCCCTGACTCGGTGAGGTGACGCAACACCTCACCGACGAAGAACGGGTTGCCCGCCGTTTCCCGCGTGATCTGCTTGGCCAGCGCACGCCCGGCGTCGTCGGCCTCGTGCCCCGTCACCGCCTCGATCAGCGCAGCGACGTCCTCGAAGTCAAGCCCAGTGAGCTTCATCCGCTCCACCCGCTGCTCGCGATGCAGATCGGCGAGCAGCGCCGTGAGGGGATGGTCGTGCGGGAGTTCAGAGTCACGGTAGGTCGCCACCACCATCACAGCCAACGAGGAGCCCACACTGACCACGTGGCGAAGCAGCGACACGGTCGGGGCATCCGCCCAGTGCAGGTCATCGAGGATCAACAGGAGCGGCTCCTCCTCACCCGCACCCTCGAGCAGGCCCGCGACGGCGGCGTACAGCAGGTAGCGCTCGGTCTCAGGATCGCGCTCGTGCGGAGAAGGCAGATCGGGAACCCGGTCGCGCAGGGCTCCTATGAGGCGCACGAGGTCGCCTCCGAAACGCTCGACATGGGCATCGAGGATCCTCTGCGGCGCCTCCTTGACGAGATGCCCCAGTGCCTGCACCCACGGCTGGTAGGGGACGCCGAGATCCTCGTCACAGCGCCCATAGAGCACGGTCGCACCCTCGCCATGCACCTGCAGCGCCAGATGCTCGGACAGGCGAGTCTTACCGACACCGGCCTCCCCGCCTATCAGCGTTGGGCGCAGCGACCCCTCGCACGACGCCTGCCTCCACAGCTCGGTGAGCCGCTCGCGCTCTGCGACCCTGCCCACATAGGCGGTAGCGAGGAGCTCACGCAGCCGCTCGGGCAGCGCGATGCCGGTGACAGGGGCCGGCGCCCACTGAAGCTCGAATGCCTGAACCGGCTCGGAGATGCCCTTCAGCTCGAGGCCGCCAAGCGAGTTGAAGGTATGACCGTCGCGTGCGCCGCCGAGCTCGCGCACCGGGGCGTTGACCACGATCTGCCCGCCCGCCGCGTGAGCGCAGAGTCGCGCAGACTCGACCACCGGCTCACCGAAGTAGTCGCCGTCCTCGACCGTGGCCTCCCCGAGGCTCACACCGATGCGCACGCCAAGCGGCTCCTCTGCACGACGATTGCGCGCCTGGACGGCCTGCTGCATCTTGATCGCGCACGCCAGTGACTCAGAGGCGCTGGCGAACACCACCATCAGTCCGTCACCGAGGTTCTTGACCTCCTGGCCGGCGGTGTGCTCGAGCGCCCGACGCAGCAGTCCGAAATGCTCCTTGCGCAGTTCCTGCGCCGCTGCAGGGCCAAGTCGATTGGCCATCGCAGTCGACCCCACCAGATCGGTCATCAGGACCGACACGGTCTCTATGACAGCGGCGCTCACCTACCAATCATCCGACTTTCAGGGGACTTGCGCAACGACGTCACACCGTGCGCCCGCGGCCCCGCCGGGGTCATGATAATCTTCATGATCATGAAGACAGCCAAGATAACGCGTGGGGGACAGATCTCGATCCCCTCGGGCATCCGTCACCGCTGGGGCACTTCGACCTTGGCGCTCGAGGATCTCGGGGATCGGATTGTGCTCAGACCGGCGCCCGACGACCCGATCGCCGCGGCGCGCGGCGCTCTGGCCGGAGAGCTGTCGATGAGCAGTGGACAGCTGCGCAAGGCGGCACGGGAGGCCGATGCGGTGGCCGAGCGCCGCCGGCACGTGGCCAAGTGAGCGTCCTGCTGGACGCCTTCGCGCTGATCGCGCTGCTGGCGGAAGAGCCGGCGGCAGACGAGGTGGAGGCCCTGCTGCGCTCAGGCCAGGCGGCGATCACCGCTGTCAACCTGGCCGAGGCGCTCGACGTGCTCCAGCGCGTTCAGGGGATTCCCTCCGAGCGCCTTCAGGCAGTGACGATGCCGCTTGTTGGGGAACGGATGAAGCTCCTGCCGATCGATGAGCGGATCGCCCGCGACGCCGCCGACATCCGCGCACGGCGCTACCACCGCACCCGCGCCCCGCTCTCGCTCGCGGACTGCATCCTCCTCGCCGCGACGGGAGCATCCGACGCGCTCGCCACAGCCGACGCGCCCCTGATCCGCGTCGCCGAAGCCGAGAACGTGCAGGTCAGGACGCTGCCACGCTGATCGCCCGTGGGCGGCACTCCCTTCGGCACCCTTATCGCGCGGCTTTGCCGCTTCCTCCGAGGTCAAGCGCTCCTTTGCGCTTTCAGCAGTAATCACCCTTGCATGACTGGTTTTCAAGACAAATGTATTGGCCAAGACCGGACAGGTGCTATCCGCCGCGCCACAAAACTCGCACGTGACGTCTTGCAGCGCTGATACTGACAGTCTCCGCACCCGCCCCCGGTACCCTTCCCCCGATGCCCGTCTCGCTCACAAGCTCCTCCGTCCCCCCGATCGTCGTTCAGGCGGTCAGCAAGACCTTCCGCGTGCCCGAGGAGCGCACGCACACGCTCAAGGAGCGCGCCCTGCACCCGTTGCGCCGCACCCGTCACGAGACGTTCAGGGCGTTGCAGGACATCTCCTTCGACGTGCGCCGCGGTGAGTTCTTCGGGATCGCCGGGCGCAACGGCAGCGGCAAGAGCACGCTGCTGAAGTGCCTGGCCGGGATCTACGGCGTCGATACGCGGCCGCATCTGGATGCACGGGCGCCTGTCGCCGTTCATCGAGCTCGGCGTCGGCTTCAACCAGGATCTCGCCGCGCGCGACAACGTCGTGCTCAACGGCATCATGATGGGCCTCTCCCCGCGCGAGGCGCGAGCGCGCTATGACGCGGTGATCGACTTCGCCGAACTGCGCGAGTTCGAGGAGCTCAAGCTCAAGAACTACTCCTCGGGCATGCACGTGCGCCTGGCCTTCTCGGTCGCGATCCAGGTCGACGCCGACATCCTGCTGGTCGACGAGGTCCTTGCCGTCGGCGACGCCGCGTTCGCAGCAGAAGTGCTTCGACGTGTTCAACCGCATGCGCGACGAGGGCCGCACGATCGTGTTCGTGACCCACGACATGGGCACGCTCAACCGCTTCTGCCACCGCGCGATGCTGCTGGAGCGAGGCTCGATGGTCCACATCGGCGAGCCGCACGAGGTCGCCGACCGCTATCTGGAGATCAACTTCGGGCGCGACCCGCAGGCCGCGGGCGCCACCGCCGATGGGCGCGGAGGCGACGGCGAGGCGCGCATCGTCGAGGCGTGGGTGCGAGGACGAGCACGGTGAGCGCCAGGCCTCGCTGCCCCAGGGCCGCGCGATCACGCTCAGAGGCCCTCGTCAACTTCACGGTCGACGTCGAGGACCCGGTCGCCGGCGTGTACGTGCTCAACGAGGACCACGTCGCCGTCGTCGTCGCCACGACCGCCCGCGAGCACGAGCGCAGCGGCCACTTCTCCGCGGGCGAGGAGGTGCTGTTCTCGTTCTCCTTTGCCAACGTCCTCGCACCCGGGCGCTACAACCCGTTGTTCACGCTCGCCCACCGCGGCACCGGCCTCGACCTGATGGACCGCTTCGAGGGCGCGTTCTCGTTCGTTGTCACCGGCCCGGAGGCGATGGGCGGCCTGGTCGACGTCCCGGTCGACATGAGCGTCAGTCGCGCGGGAGCGCCGGTGGCCTCCCAGCGGGTGCGGGCATGAGAGTGCGGACATGAGTACCGAGGCCCTTCCGACCTACGAGCCCGCCGCCCCCTATGCGGGCCTGGGGCGTCCGATCAAGGGTCCGCGTGCGCTGACCGACGACTGGACGCGCTTCTGGCACCTCACCTACAACATCGCGCGCAACGAATTCAAGCTGCAAGCTTCTTCGGCTCGGTGCTCGGCTACGTCTGGCAGGTGATGAAGCCGCTGCTGCTGTTCGGCGTGCTGTACGTGTTCTTCGTCCTGATCGCCCACGTCGGTCGCGGCGGCAAGCCGGGCGAACAGTTCTACGGGGTGCAGCTGCTCGGGTCGATCGTGCTGTTCACGTTCTTCGCCGAAGCCACCGCCGGCGCAGTGCGCAGCGTCGTGGACCGCGAGAACCTGGTGCGCAAGATCCAGTTCCCGCGACTGGTCATCCCCCTCTCGGTCGTGCTGCTCGCCTTCTTCAACCTGATGCTCAACCTGCTCGTCGTGCTGATCTTCGCGCTCATCTCCGGTGTTCACCCGATGCTCAGCTGGCTCGAGCTGCCGCTGATCCTCATCGTGCTGACCGTGTTCGCGACCGGCATGGCGATGCTGCTCGTCCTCGCTGTTCGTGAGCCTGCGCGACATCCAGCCGATCTGGGAAGTCTTCAGCCAGATCCTGTTCTACGGCTCGCCGGTGATCATCCCCGTGGTGGAGGTCCGCGAAAAGCTGATCCCACATCACACGTTCCTGTATCACCTTTACACGCTCAACCCCCTGGTCGCCGTCTTCCAGCAGTTCCGCCACGCGATGGTCACCCACGCCACGCCCAGCGCCGGGGCAGACGATCGGCAGCTGGGCCGGCCTCGTGGGGCCGCTGGCGATCGTGGCCGCGATCTTCGCGCTGGGCTTCTGGGTGTTCAACCGCTCCGCCCCCCTGGTCGCGGAGAACCTCTGAGCCGCGGGCGCGCTCCGGCACATTCAAGCTCTGGGCCACGGCCTCCAGACTCAGTCAGATCTCTCTCCCGCGCGCGCGTGGCCCACAGACTCAGTCAGATCTCTCCCCGCGCGCTCCGCTCCGTTCGCCCCCCCGCATGGCGGCTTGGGTGGCGGCCGCGGCCTGCTCGGGCGTTCGCGGCAACCGTGGCGGGGCGCCGGGCGAGCGCGCCACGCGCGCGGCCTTGACCCGCATGCCGGCGACCGCGGTGCGCAACAGGCGCTCTGAGGCCGCCATCGGCTCGTGCCGACCGACGAACCGCAGCGGCTTGGTGGCGATCATGTTCATCGAGACCCCGCCCAACACGTGGTTCAGCCAGGCCAGGTACACCCGTCGCGCGAGCCTGCTTCCGCGCAGCGCGAACCCGAGCCTCCGTCCGATCGCCTTCAGCCTGGGGGTGTCCTGCGGGAGAACCAGCTCCGTGTCGCCGAAGAACGCGCGGTAGTGCGGCTCGGTCACCTCGGTGTAAAACCCCGCGCGGGTCGCCTCCCAGCGATAGCGCCAGCGACCAGTGGGCGTGCTCGTAGCCCTCGTACTGCTCGACCCCTTCGACGTGCACCCCGCTGGGGTCGCGCAGCGTCTTGAGCGTCTCGTTGATCATCAGCAGCCGACCCGCCGGGCCGCAGCACGCGGAAGATCTCGGCGAACGTGCGGCGCAGGCCGGCGGGGTCGTTGTGGTGCAGCACCTCACAGCAGTACACGTAGTCGAGGCTGCTCGAGGCGAGCGGGATCGCGTCCATCGAGCCGAGCACGCGCTCGAAGTAGACATGATCGTCGTCGATGAAATACTCGGCCGTGTACAGCCCTTGCAGCTCGGGGGTGGCGATGTCCAGGGCGATCGCGCTCAGGCCGCGCTCGGCGAAGTGGTTTGCCGCCCAGCACGTGTTCGACCCCACGTCCAGAATGCTCTGGCCGGGGCGAAACGGCACCGTGCTCAGCAGCTGATACATCGAGCGCGCCTGCACATACCAGTAGCCGTGCTCGAGCTTCGGCAGCCGGCGCACCAGCTCGCGGTCCCAGCCCTCGGCGCGCATCTGCTCGGCAAAACGCTCGAGTCCCGCGGCCTCGGCAACGATGTGCTGTGGGGGCTCGTGCAGCAGCTCGACCACGCCGCGATGCACGACGAACTCGCTCCGGCACGCACTGCAGCGCAACCGGCCCTCGCGCACCTCCCGGGCGTCGCTTGCCTGCACGCTCAGCGTCAGCGTGTGGTCGCGGCGGCAGGCGGGGCAGCGCAGCTGCTCGGCGAACTTGACCTTCACGATTCGGCTCGGCTGTTGTGGGCCTTCATGGAGTCTCCAAACCTACCCGCGCGGGAACGAAAGCCTGAGCGCCGGGGCGATCCGCCTGCTGTGCTCCTCGTCGACCTGGACCCGCTGGGCGTAGTCCTCCCATCTCGAAACGACCTCGCAAGCCTCCTCCACTATCCTGCTCGCACGCCCGCGCGGAAGCGACGCCGTGCGGCCACAGGCTCCGAAATCCACCAGCGTGAAATCCTCGCGCTTGCCGTTGATCGTCATCTGATGCCGGTCGGTCCACGGGCTGCCGGGCCGGTAGGCGTAGGTGAGATCGAACGCGGGCGCGAGCTGCCAGTGTCCGCTGCGGTCCATCAGGAACGCGATGTTCTTGACGTGATCGTCTTGGTTGCGCGCCACGACGTTGAACACCATCCGGCGAAACATCTGCTCGACCGCCGGGGTCCCCAGCCCCAGCCGGCGCATGACCAGAAACGCCTGTTCGTAGGAGTGAGCGCCAGGGCGATTGAAGTCAAAGTGGGCGAGTCCGGCCAGCGACTGCATGTGCCGCTTGGAGCCGTCCTCGCCACGGTCGAAGCGGCGGGTCATGAAATGCCGGCGGCCGTTCTCCTCCAGCAGCCGGCATGCGCTCATCGCGATGCCGGTGTCGCGCGCCATCAGCGAGTATGCGTACTCGACCGCCCCGTAGCCCTGCGGATCTGCGAGCGTGTCCTTGTCGCGGTTGTTGGCGACCCCGTCGAACTTCAGCAGCCAGTGCTCGAAGCCGGGGCCGAGGTCATCGAGCTGGCCGGAGCGCACGACATTGGTTGCGGGGTTCCAGGAGATGACCGCCTTGGCGCGGGCGCCGCCGGCGGAGGCGCCGACGCTCAGGATGTCGAGCATCGCCTGCCGCTGATGACCCTGTGCGAGCGAGGCGACGAGCTCCTCCCTGCGGGAGAGCACCTCGGAGGCGAGCTCGACGAGCTCTGAGATCTGCAGGTTGTGAGTCCGGGATGGCGTGGGGCCCTGGCTGGGGGCGAACTCCAGGGCGCCCATGCCACGGCGGCCGATGTAGCACAGCCGCTCCACCGAATCGAAGCTCTCCGGCGTGCGTCCCTGCCCGGCCAGCCAGGCGTCGATCAGCGCGTGGCCGTAGCGGTCGGGCAGGCTGTCGGCCAGCAGTCCTGGCAACCCGTGAAAGCTCTCGGGATTCAGCGCCGCGAACGTGTAGGGCTCGCTGCGCAGCGGCATGAGGAGCGGGGCAACCTCGATACCGCTTCCCAGGAAGTCCTGGTCATACTGAAACGCGGCCGCGCGGGCGTCGTCGGGCATCGATACCGCCCCGATGCGAGTACCCCACAGCCTGACCGCGGCGAGCGTGCTCACGAGCCGCCGGTGAGCGTCTCATCCCCCCAGTGCCACGGCGTTTCCTGCGTCTGAGTGGGCAGGCTCTTGAGCCTGGCGCCCGAGGCGCGACGGCGCCTCTTGCCGTGCAGCTGCATGAGCTCGATGGGACTCGGCGTGGGCTCGGGCACCAATTGGTTCAGCGCGTCGAGCAGCCCGAGAGCTCGTAGCACTCGGATGAAGCCGGTCAGCGTCACCGACTCACCGGCCTCGATGCGCTGGAGGACCTTGCGCTCCACCCCAGCCTCGGCAGCCAGCTCGCGTTGGGTGAGATTACGCTCGAGACGGGTTCGCTGCAGCCGGGAGCCGAGCTCGGACAGCACCGCCTCGTCAGTCAGGTACTTCTGGATCTTCATAACGCACCTTAGATAGGGCTTTTAGTCGCAATTTTAGCTTTAGATACCAGTAGTGGGACCTCATGTAGAAGAGGATAGCATCTATCTAAGTGTTGATGTAAGGCACGTATAAAAGGGCATTATCTTTGAAATCTTCTATAATGTCCTATATAAGGGACTCCAACTAAGGAGAATACTGCACACCGGCAGTTGGCCGATCCCAGGCCCGCTATGCCGAAACCCCCGGCACGACATCCCCGTCGAGACTCACCCGGCTGGGTGTGGCCACCCCCGCGAAAAACCGCTCCAGCGCGTCGATGCGCAGCTCCCACGCGTAGTCGGCGGCCGTCTCGATGCCGGCCCGTCCCAGGCGGGTGCGCAGCTCGGGGTCCGCCAGCAGGCGCGCCAGCGCGGCGCTGACCGAGGCCGGGTCGGGAGCGGGCATCAGGCAGTTGACCTCGTCCACGCAGAAGTCGCGGTTGCCGTGCGCGTCGGTGCACACGACGGCCGCGCCCGTGGCCATCGCCTCCAGCGGCGGCAGCGCGAACCCCTCGTGGGTGGAGGTCTGCACGAACACGCTGGCCTGGCAGAACAGCTTGTTGACCTGCTCGTCGTCGGGTGACTCGACGTGGCGCATGCCGGGGTCCGCGGCGAGCTCGGGCTCGATCCCGAACAGGCACAGCTCCGGCCGGGGCTCTGTCAGCGCCCGCCAGGCGTCGACTGTGAGCGGAAGGTTCTTCAGCGGGTTGGAGCGCCCGAGCGCGAGCACCATGTCCTGCCGGCGCGCCACGTCCGCGCGCGGCCTGAACGTGTCGAGGTCGATCCCCGGCGGGATCAGCTCGGCGGCGAGACCCAGCTCTCCCAGCCGCTCGCGGTTCCAGGAGGAGATCGTCATGTAGCGGAACTCCGGCCGGTAGGAGTCCAGCACCGCGTGGCGCGTGCGCTCGTCGTCGGGGTAGTAGGACGTCTCGATGTCCTGTACGAAATACACCGGGATGCCGTGCAGCACGCTCGCGTACCAGACGGGAGCGGCCGTATTCCACCAGGTCGCGACCTTGATCGCGTCCAGCGGCGCGAGCGCCTGCACCAGTTCGTCGTAGTACTCGAAGCTATGCACGGGCACGCGCAACGAAAACCAGTCGGGGGGCTCGCCGAGCGTGTACAGCGCCACGTCGTGACCGCGCTCGGCGAGGCGGTTGAGGTGCTCGAAGATATCGCGGTGCCCGCCGCCGATACCAGTGCCCTCGGTCACGTAGGCGATGCGCAGTGGACCTTCGGGCCTGGAGCTAGAGCTCCTTTTCTCTGGCTCTCGATGATGTTCCCCCTCGCCCGCCCCGACCGTCACCTCGCGCGCGTCGAAGAACTCCGACCAGCGCTCCCAGAACAGGCGCTGTGACTCCCGCTCACGCTCGCCGACGTCGGTGCCGCGCGTGACCGACTCGTGGTGGTAGAGGCTCGCGGCCGGGAAGTAGAGCACCCGGAAGCCCGCCTGCCACGCGCGCAGGCAGAAGTCGACGTCCTCGTAGGCCATCGGATAACCCTCGTCCAGCTCACCGATGCGCTCGATGACCTCGTGGCGCACGTACATGCACGCGCCGGTGATCGCCAGCGCCGGGCCGGTGAGCCCAGCCGGGCCCCAATCGTGGGGCTTGAACCGGTAACGGTGATCGAACCACTCGGGCGCCCCGAGGTTGCGCACGGTGCCGGCGAACTGGATGCGATCGTCCGGATACAACAGCCGGGCGCCGACGATGCCGACGTCTTCCTCCTGGCAGCTCGCGTACTGCAGGCATGCCAGCCAGCCTGGACGGGCCTGCATATCGGAGTTGAGCACCACCACGTCCCTGTCCGGGTCGGCCGCGCGCAGGCCGCGGTTGACGTTGGCGGCGAAGCCCCTGTTCTCCTCGCCCGCGACGATCTCGATGCCGGCGATCTCTCCCAGCGCGGCGAGGTGCTCGGGGCCGCTGCAATCGTCGACGACGATCACGCGCGCGAGCTCGTGCGGCACGGTCTCACGGATCGAGGCCACGAGCGTGCGCACTCGCTCGGCGTCGCGATAACTCGGGATCACGATGCTCACAGGCTCTCCGTGCTCCGAATACCAGGCAACGGCGCGGCGATAGTCGTTGTCGGCCATGTGGCTGCGCAGCCGCAGCCAGCGTTTCAACGGCGTGAACCGCAGCGGGAACGTGACGATCCGAAACAGAATCGTGCGCAGCCCGTAGTACTCGTAGGTCAGGTGCACGCGCCGGCGCAGGTTCGCAAACGCGCCTTCGGGCCTGCCTTTGATCGGGTTGTCGTCGCTCATGGTGGGGGGTGGTTGTGAAAGTGACGGTTGAGGCTGGTTGAGGGAGGAGGAGGAGGAGGAGGAGGAGGAGGATTGGGCGTTCGGAGAGGAGAAGAACAGGAGGGATCAGGAGTTGGATTCATCTCGCTGGGAGACGCGTGCTGGCCGATCTCCGATCGGTATCGAGATCGAACGGCTCGAACGACGCCCTCCTCTCCAGCGACAGCCTGCGCCGCATCCCCGCGGGCAGCCGATCGGCGCGCGAGCCTAGCAGCGCTCCGGTGAGGCGCACGACATGGTGACGGGCGACCGCCGTCAGCGTCGCGCGACGCTCGGATGGAGATGCACGCTGCCGGTCCAGCTCGCGTCGTGCCCAACCCAACTCGCCGCGCAGCTTGCGCGCCAGGTGCACCGGCGAGGCGGGCTCGCGCCAGCCGTAGACCTCGCGCAGGCCGCGCCACTCGTCAAAGCAGCGGCGCAGCTCCTGGGCGGGCGTGTACTCGTGGGAGTGCAGGACCGCCGCGCCGGGCACGTACGCCTTGGCGTAGCCGGCGCGCAGCATGTCGACCGCGAGCACCCGATCCTCGGCGTAGGGGATCTCGCGAAACGGCGCCCGCTGCCAGGCCGCACGCGAGACACAGGCGTTGGCGTCGGTGTAGAACCCGCGCGCGCCGATCAGCGCGGACACGGGCAGTCCCGGTGCGCCCGGCCCGGACTGACGCTCGGCCTCGTCGAGGCGATCCACGCGCGGGACACCATCCGGGGCGAGCGACGCAAACCAGCGCTCCAGTTCCATGCGCACCGCCGGCGTCGCGCCGGGCCGGGGTAGGTAGGAGCCGTACACGATCCCGACGTCCGGCGCGAGCTCAAACCCGCCGAGCAGGCGCTCCAGCCAGCGGGCATCCGCGGGCTCAGCGTCCTGGGTCAGGAACGCCACGCGCGCACCAGCAGCCTCGCGCATCAGCAGGTTGCGCGTGCCGCCATGGGTGAACCGCTCGGGCGCGATCTCCAGCAGGCGCGCGCCGTGCGTCCGGGCGAGCTCGGGCGAGCCGTCGCTCGAACGGGAGTCGCAGACGAGCAGCTCGTGGGCGACCGTCTGCCCGGAGAGCGCTTGGAGCGTGCGCGCGAGCAGCGCGCCGCCGTCGCGCACCGGGATGGCGACGGTGACCTCGCTCATGCTCGGGGGCGCGAACCCTCGGAGCCCATGCTCATAGTTTGGGGCCGGTGCTCATGGGCGCACGAGCTCGACCCAGTCGGCCTGGGTCCCACACAGGCTCCGCCAGCGGCTCAGCGGCAGCGTTTGCAGACGCTCTGCTGTCTCGGGCTGGAAAGCGACGGCGCCGATGACGCCTATGCCCCATTGCTCCGGGCCGAAATGACGGCGCCCCGCGGCCTTCACGACCCTGACCTGGTGCGGTCCCGCGCGCAGGTACGTGGACGCCGCCTGCAACCACTGGTTCGGTGTATTCGAGCCCAACACCGAGCCGAGCACCCGGCCGTCCACCGAGACCTGGATCGAGCGCGGGAAGTCTCCCTGCACCCACACCGCGTAACGACCACTCTTGGGGACCTTCAGCACACCGCCGGCGTGACCTGGGGTATTTGCGACGATCGCACCGGCTTGGTCGGGGACCATCCCCCAGCCGAAAGGGCGATCCGGTGAGTACAGCGGTTCGAACCACTGCAGCCGCGGCGCCTTGGCCACAACCAGCTCCGTGCCCGACGGTGCGCCCGTGACGAGCTTCTGAAGGGCGGGACACGTCACCGTGGCCGCAGCGGAGTAGAGCTGCTGCTCGGGCAGATGGCGCAGCACCTGCGGGCTGGATTGCCGGCGCCAGCCCAGGTAGTACTCGTTCTGGTAGACCAGCCGGTAGTTCGCCGGCGGGCGGCTGGCCGCGGGCGAGCGGCGCGTGACGATGATCGGGTAGGCCTCCACGAACGAGAACAGCTCCTGGTCGAGGTCGAAGCTGTGCCCGTAGAAGTACGTCGGCGAGCGCAGCTGCACCTGCTGCGGCGTGAGCGCCTCAAACGGCGAGTAGACGCGGGCGGCGCCCGCAAAGACCTTGGCGTACTCTTCGAACTCGTTCCACAGCACGGGGCCTTCGCCCTTGAAGTGATCGCCTGTCTGTTCGACCGCTTCGATACGACCAGTCGGTGCGACTCGGTCATAGCCGTAGGCGAGCAGATCCGAGGCCCAGACCGCCAGCGCCAGTCCGCACCCGGCCAGCAGCGCCACCGGCGCAAGGCGCCCGCGTACGCTCGCCAGCGCGGCCAGCGCCACCAGGATCACCGCCGGACTCGCGATCGCCAGCAGCTTGCCCTGCCCATACGGGCTGACTCTCGGGAAGACGATCAGCAGCACCAGCCCCATCGTCCCCACCAGCAGCAGCGGACCGGTCTCACGGCGCCACAGAGTCCAGATGACGCCGGGGATCAGCAGGGCCAGGAGCGCCACGGTCGCGATCACCGTCAACATCGCGGCTGGTTCGGGGACGACCGGCAGGCGATATTCACCGGCGAGCCATACCCCGCTCACCTGACTGAGCGGCAGCGCGCGCAACAGCTGACCGAACTGGGTCGCACCCACCCCCGAGGAGCCCTGACCGGTCTGGGCGACGTTGAAGAACGTGGTGAACGTGCTCAGCGAGGGAATCGCGAGCAGCGCGGTCAGGCCCACGCCCGCCGCGAGCGGTCCAGCCCAGCGCCGCACCCAGCGCCGGGGATGCCATTCGCGATGGATCAGCAGCGTGCCCACCGCCAGGAACAGCACGAGCGCCCCGAGGAAGGGAACGGCCACGGCGTCGTACACGGCCAACGCGGCCGCGGCGGCCACGGCGAGGAGCACGGCGCCCGCATAGGGTCGTTCCAGATGAACGGTCTCCCGCGCAAGCGCCACCGCCGCGCACAATGTTGCCAGCAGGGCGATCTCCTTGATCCCTCCCTGCAACGCGTACTGGTAGGTGAGGTTGGCGGAGATCGCCACGAACGCAACCAGCGCGGCGCGGCGCGGTGACAGCACGCGCCGGGTGAGCGTGGCCAGAGCGATCGCGGACGTCGCCGCGAAACCGGAGATGCAGCCCTGGTACAGGACGGCCACCGAGGTCCTGGTCAGGCCGCTGAACGTGCCCAGCAGCGCCTGCGAACCCAGCGGATAACCGGTGCCCAGATACTCTTTGAGGAATTCGCGGTCGGTGCTCTGGGGAATACTGCCGAGCGTGGTGCCGAATCCCTTGATGTGCTCGGCCAGCAGCATCTCGAACGCCGAGTCGTTGACGAAGTCATAGCCCGACCATGTCCAGTGGCCGTAGGCGATCACCGGCAGCATGTACAGGACATAGGCCGCCAGGCCCGCGACTCCCGGCCAGCCCGGGTTCAGGCGCGCGCGCAGCCCCTCCTGAGCGAACAGAAGACCGCCGAGCGTGACCGCGACCAGCAGTGCGATGGCCAGGACATCCCCCGCGCCGGCTGCATACCCCGGGAAGATCACGACGATCGACACGCACAGTCCGAGCGCCAGCAGCAGCGCATTGGGCAGACGCACTCCCAGCAGCCGCTCGAGCGCAAGTCCGCAGCCCAGGCTGCTCAACCACATGACCACAGGCGCGCCGATCACGGCGATCAGGTAGCTGCTCACCGCGCGGCTCGTCTACCGGAGAGGGCGCGGGCCGCCTGGAGCGCCGGGCTCGCGCACCGAAGGGATGTCTGTCGGTCAGAACGTGTTTTGAAATAGGCGGTGCGGTCGGGGCGTTCATGGATCAAGCTGGGATAGACCGAATGCCCACCCACCCGGCGAAGCGCATGCTGGTTGCACGTGCGAGCCGTCACGTGGCGATCCAGCGCAGTGTCCAGGGACGTATCCGGGCGTGCCGATCTTTTCAAAACACGTTTCTCAAGCATAGAAAGAGGTCAGCGTCAGCAGTTGCGCGCTGTAGCTGAGAGCGATCATCGCGACGAAGAGCGCGACGCCGCAATACAACATATTGCGTCGCCCAAACCCGTGCAGAGCTCCCACCACCATTACCGCCAGCGGAGCGATCGCCGGAAATACGTAGCGCCCGAAGGTGGGAATCACAGTCTGCACCCCGGGACTGTAATAGGCGGCCTCAAAGCCCGCGATCACCGCCACCGGTATGAGAATCACGGTCAGGGTCTCGATCCAGTTGCGCCGGATCCAAGTCCACTCGCGGCCTGCCGCCAGCGCGCCGAGCGGGATGCTCAGAAGCATCGCGAGGGCGATCACGACGTAGACCCAGTGTGAGAAGAACACGTCATACCAGCCAAAAGCGCCCCAGCCGCGCTTGACGAAGATCACGTCCGCAGGATTCCCGGACACCGAGAAATGCTGCGCCATGCCTGGAAGTCGCGGCAAGAAGAGCTGCCACAGAAAGGAGAGGAATTCAGGGATGTGATGCAGTGCTTCGCTGGCCGCCGAAGTGTTCGAGCCGATCGCGGAGAATCCGTTCGCGGCGGCCGGGGGCTGCAGGCTGCTCAGCACGTGCACCGAGAGCTCGTCCATCAGGATCGCGCCGAGAATCAGAGCGATCCAGCCGGGCAGATCAGAACGACTGTGATAGCGCCAGAGCGCTGCCAACAGCACGAGCGCGGCCACCGGATACAGCGACAGGCCGGTCTCCTTGATGAGCGGAAGCGCGACCAGGGTCACACCCGCGATCAGCCCCCAGGCGACCGTCGGGCCGCGCCGGAGCAGGCGGATCAGCAGGAACGCGACCGCCGCGCCCGCCGCGTTCACCCCCACATCGTTGTTGACGGCGCCCGAGATAAACCCGTACATCGGCTCATACACGACGAGCAGCCCCGCGAGCACCGCCAGCCATGGACGGCCGGGCGCCAGCTCGCGAGCGATCAGGAAAGCGAACAGCGCCGCCAGCGCGCCGAGCAGCGCCGAGGTCAGGCGCATCAGGGTGAGCTGCGAGAACGCCGTGCCGTGCCGCGCGAGCAGATAGCCGGGCGCCAGGGCGAGGTAGTAGAGCGGGCCGTGTGCGGCCGAGGTCGAGTACCCGCCCCCATTGTTGGCCGCCGGATGCTGGATCGCGTCCAGCTCGCGGTAGCGCTCCTGCGCAAGCGAGGTCCAGGGCAGGCGCGTGTCGTCGATCTCGTGATCGGTTAGGAAGGCGGTGGCTTCCAGAGCCAGGCTCTCCGAGTTCGACCACCGGTCGATCGGCGCGGCGGCGTCAGTGCTGGGCCCCTCCCCGCGTTCGACCACCGACTGGACATACGCGAAATGGTCGACCTCGTCGGGCGCCTGGAATGCCGGCGTAATCAGCGCCCAGCAGGCGAAGTTGAGCGCGGCGATCGCGAACAGCCACGCGCCCGCCCGGCGCGCGCTCCATCCGCCGCCCGCGAGCGCCAGCGCGAGACAGCGCAGCGCGAGCACCGCGATCGCGGGAAGCACGAGGAACAGCAGGACGGGATAGGTCCAGGCGCCGACGATGCCCGGCCGGAACAGCGCGGCGCGCTGAAAGATGGCGCCGGCTTCCTGCACATAGCTGCGTCGCGACCCCGCGGGCGGCATGAACCAGACCGCCAGCTGCGCCGGCAGCGGCGCTCCGTTTACGGTCGCGGATTGGGAGACGATCGAGGGCACGCCCGCGCCCACCCATTCGATCGCGCCTGCGGTCGCCTGGACGCATAGCGAGGCGATCCTCGCGGCCGGGCGAGCGGGCGTCCTGGGGATCTGGAAGTCGGCGTTGCTGATCCGATCCGGCTGCACATGCAGCGGGGACAGATCGGAGTAGATCGTGTGAGCACCCACTTGCAGCATCAGGCGCAGCGACGGACGCTCGCGCGTGGGAGAGCGCGCTCGCAGGCGCACGATCGCCGTTCCGGCGGCCAGTTCCAGGACGGAGGGCGTGCAAGTCGGCGTTCCGGCGGGAGCCTGCGAGAAATATGTCGTTTCGTCGACCGAGTCCGTCCCCGTGTAGTAGAACCGCGGGCGCAGGCAATAGAACGCGGTCAGTGCCAGCAGCGGCACGGCAGCGAGAACCGCGGCCTTCCAGACACGGCGATCTCCGGCGAACACAACCGCCGGGACCCGGCGCAAACGCCGCACGACGCTAGCGACGGCGCAGACCGAGGATCGACAGCAGGAAGGAGGAGAAAAAGATCTGGATGCCGACGATCAGCAGCGAGGCGGCGATCACGGCCAGGCGTTCGTCCGCCAGCGAGCCGAAGCCGTGCGCGATCCAGGTCGCCACGATCAGCCCGCCCAGGACCACCCCGACGAGCGAGAACAGACCTCCGAGGAGCAGGCCGTGCTCGAGGCGAAAGCGCGCGCGCATACGATCGAACCACGGGTCCTGCTCGCCCATGAAGTAAGTGCCGTAGGCGTGCGCGCACAGCCCCAGCGCGAGCACCTGGGTGCCGACGATCATCAGCAGCGCGCCGCCGATCAGCGCGTGCACTCCCCAGGCGCGCCCGAAGAAGTCAAGGCCGGCGCCGACGAACACGACGATCAGCGTGCCCAGGCCGGCGAGGGCCGCGCCGGGCAGGATGAACAGATGGTTGGGGCTGTGCACGAGCAAAAAGCGCAGATGACGCCAGCCGTCGCGGAAGCTCGACAGCTTGGACTCGCCCCCGCGCGGGTGGTATTCGATCGGGAACTCGGCGATCTTCAGGTTCTCCTTCGAGGCCCTGATGACCATCTCCGAGGCGAACTCCATGCCGGTCGTGCGCAGGTCGAGCCGGGGCAGCACCTCGCGGCGCAGCGCGCGCATGCCGCAGTGCGCGTCGCTGATGCCGGTGCGGAAGAACAGGTTGAGCAGCCCTGTGAGGATCGGGTTACCGACGTAGCGGTGCAGCCACGGCATCGCGCCCGGCTGGATGTTGTCCATGCGGTCGCCGATCACCATCTCCGCGCCGTCCTGCAGCGCCGCGACGAAGCGCGGGATCTCGTCGAAGTCGTACGTCAGGTCGGCGTCGGCCATCACGATGTACCGACCCGTCGACGCCGCGAACCCCGCCAGGTAGGCGCTGCCGTAGCCGCGCCTGCGTTCGACCACCACGCGCGCGCCCGCCTGCTCGGCCAGGCGCGCGGAGTCGTCCTCGGAGTCGTTGTCGGCGACCACGACCTCGCCGTGCACCCCCATGCGCTCGATCGCCTCCAGCGCGGCAGCCACGCAGGACTCGATGTTCTCGGCCTCGTTCAGACACGGGATCACGACCGACACCAGCGGCGTATCCGCGTCGCGGGGGTCGGACGCGGGCGGAGGGGTTGTCTGGGTGAGTGTGCTCATCGGCTCTCGGCTCTCCAGACCCACGTCGTGCCGGTGGGCGTGGGCGGTGAGCTATCCGGTTATAACGCGCGCCAAGGCGGAAAGTGGCGCTGGTACGGAGATCGATGCTATCTGAACGATGTCTCCGTGGCGCATGCGCGACCCCTCCAACATCAGCTTTTATTCACCATGCGCAGCCCGGAACGCCCAACAACCCGCCCTGCGGCATGCTTGCGGACGTGCGCATCTGCGTCGTATACGACTGCCTGTTCCCCCACACGGTCGGTGGGGGCGAGCGCTGGTACCGGAACCTCGCCGAGCGTCTCGCGCGCGACGGGCACGAGGTCACCTATCTGACGCTGCGCCAGTGGGATCGCGGCGAGACGCCCGAACTGGCCGGCGGTCGCGCGCGGGTTCTGAGCGTGGGCCCGCGCATGGGCCTGTACACCGATGACGGCCGGCGGCGGATCCTGCCGCCGCTCGTGTTCGGGCTGGGCGTCCTGGCGCACCTGCTGGTGCGGGGCAGGCGCTACGACGTGGTGCACGCGTGCGCGTTCCCATACTTTTCGCTGCTCGCCGCGGCGGCGGTTCGCCCGCTCGGGCGCTACGAGCTCGCGGTCGACTGGTTCGAGGTCTGGAGCGACTCCTACTGGCGCGAGTACCTCGGTGGCGCGGGCGGGCGTGTGGGCGCGCTCGTGCAACGCATCTGCGCCCGTGTGCGCCAGCGCGCGTTCTGCTTTTCGCGGTTGCACGCCCAGCGCTTGCGCGAGGAGGGGCTGCGGGGCAAGGTGACGGTGCTGCGCGGGCTGTACACCGGGACCGTCGAGCAGGCGCCGCCCGGGCAGGCGGACGACGTCGTGCTGTTCGCCGCACGGCTGATCCCCGAGAAGCAGGCCCCACTCGCGGTGGCGTCGATCGCGCTCGCGCGGGGCAGGATCGAAGGATTGCGGGGCGTGATCCTCGGCGATGGGCCTGACCGTGAGGCGGTGCGCGCAGGCGATCGCCGAGCACGACCTGGGCGGGGTCGTCTCGGCTCCGGGCTTTGCCGCGGCTGAGACCGTCGACGCGGAGATGCGCCGGGCGATGTGCCTGCTGCTGCCCTCCAGACGCGAGGGCTACGGCATGGTCGTTGTCGAGGCGAGCGCGCGCGGGACACCCAGCATCGTCGTTGCCGGTCCAGACAACGCGGCGGTCGAGCTGATCGAGGACGGCGTCAACGGCTTTGTGTGCCAGAGCTCGGACCCGGTGGCGATCGCTGAGGTGATCGTGCGTGTCCATGAGGGGGGGCCGGCCCTGCGCGAGAGCACCGCGCGGTGGTTCGCTGCACACGCGCACGAACTCTCGCTGGAGAGCTCGCTGCAGACCGTGCTGGCGAGCTATGAGAACAGAGCTGAGAGATGAGGTCGTTCTTGTGATGGGAGACGCGGTAGCCAGTCCACCTGCCACCGCTGTCGGCGCCGGTCACCGCAGCGGTTGGCTGTCCGTAAGCGCTTTCGCCCCGGCGGGTGGCGGGTCCGCGCGAGCCCTCCCTCCTGATGTCGGCGCGCCCTGACGATTCAGGCGAGAGCCCGGGCGTAGCTGTCGAGCGTGGCGCGGGCGGTGAGCTGCCAGGTGAACTGCTCTGCTCGGGCGATGCCACGCGTACGCGTACGCGCGCGCGTGGCATCGTCTAGAGAGAGAAGTGTCTCGATCGCCGCCGCCATCGCGCGCTCGTCGTGCGGGTCGAACATCAGCGCGGCGTCGCCCGCGACCTCCGGCAGCGAGGAGGTGTGTGAGCACGCGACAGGCACGCCCCGTGCCATCGCCTCCAGCACAGGCAGCCCGAACCCCTCGTACAGCGACGGGATACACGAACGCGCGCGCGCACGCCCACAGTCCCTCCAGTTCGGGGCCGGACAGCCAGTCCGGCATGCGCACGTCCGCGGTTATCCCCAGCTCGTCCGCGCGCGCGCGCAACTGCGCCTCGTGCCAGGTCGCATAGCCCGGGAGCACCAGCAGCGGGCGGCGCTCGGCCGGGATCAGCGCAAGTGCGGAGATCAGCGCGAGCAGGTTCTTGTGCGGGCGCTTGGCGGACAGGCTGAGCACGACATCGGCGCTCGCCGAGCTCCAGGCGCGCGCGGATCGCGGCCGCGGGCAGTGCGGTGTCGCGGCGGACCGTGCTCGAGCCCGAGCGGCGCGACGTCGATTCGCGCGGCGGGCGTGCCGAGCAGCTCGACCAGGTCCGCGCGCGTGGCGAACGAGTCGGCGAGGATCCGATCCGAGCGGCGCACGGCAGCGGGCACGAGCACGCGCATGCCGCGGTCGCGCAGGCCGGAGTGGGCGTCGGGGTAAGCGCGCGTAGATCAGGTCGTGGACGGTGCTCACGCGGCGATACGGCCCCCACAGCGGAGCGGTCGAGGCGAGGCTGTGCATGAGATCGACGCGCGCGCGCGCGGCCAGCAGCGGCAGCAGGGTTTGCTCGCCGAGCACCCACTGCACGCGGTTGCGGGCATGGACAGGAACGGTGACGGCTGCCAGCAGCTCCCCCCAGGGGCCGTCCCCCGCGGCAGCGGCCTCGCGGTTGACGAACGCGGTGAACCGCATCCGCGGCGCGGCGGCGAGCAGCGCAGGGATCAGCTCGCGCGCGTACACCTCCATTCCGCCCGTCTCGCCGGGTACGAGGAAGATCAGGTTCAGGCCGATGTGTGGTTGGCGCGCGGTCACTGCCGTGCAAGGCTATGTCACCACTAGCATGGCGCCGTGGCCGCTTCGATCGACGTCGTCGTTCCCGCCCACAACCACTATGCGTTGACGAGCGACTGCCTGGCGCACCTGGCGCGCCAGACCGCGCCCCACCGCGTGATCGTGGTCGACGACGGCTCCAGCGACGGCACGCCCGAGCGTTTGCGCCGCGACTGGCCGCATGCGACAGTCATCGAGCTCGGGTCCAATCACGGCTACACGGCGGCGGTGAACCGCGGGGTGAGCGCCGGTCAGGGCGAGCATGTGGTGCTGCTCAACAACGACGTTCAGCTGCACCCCGACTGCTTGCGGCTGTTGGTGACGCCGATGGATGGCGATCCCCAAGTCGGGTCCGTCGCGGCGCTGATGCTCACGCCCGGGGAGCAGACGATCGACAGTCTCGGCGTCACAGCCGACGTCACGCTCGCGGGATACGCTCGCCTGCAGGGTCGGCCGGTCCTAGACGCGGAGGTAGGCGAGCCCGTTCTCACCGGCCCGGAGGGCACCGCCGGGGCCTATCGTCGCGCCGCCTGGGAGCAGGTCGGCGGACTGGACGAGACGATCGTCGCCTATATGGAGATTCTCGACCTCGCGCTGCGTCTGCGCACCGCGGGGTGGCGCACGGCGAGCGCACCCGACGCGCGCGGAGTGCACCTCGGCTCGAGCACCTACGGCCGGCGCTCGGCCAGACAGCGTCACCTGGCCGGGTTCAGCAGGGGCTACCTGTTGCGTCGCTATGGCGTGCTGCGCGGAGGTACCGCAGCGCGAGCGCTGCTGACCGAGGCGGCTGTCGTGGCCGGCGACCTGGCGATCTGCCATGACGCGCAGGGGCTGCGCGGCCGGGTCGAGGGTTGGCGCGCGGCGAGTGGGCTGCAGCGTCACGCAAGGCCCCCGGGCGAGGCGATCGACTCCTCGATCTCGCTATGGAAGTCGCTGACCCTGCGCCGGGCAGCCGTCGCCTCGGGCTCATAGACAGGTGCCGGCGGACGGCCGTCGTCTCGGGACATGAGGCAGCAGTGAGTAATACTATAGTATTAATATAAAGAGGAGGGCGAAAAAGGGGGTGTTGTTATAAAAAATTAAATGCGTATAGCGATGGTCATACCGAGTTTTAAACCTATGTACAAGACCCACCGCCTTTATCTCCCACGCCGCCCACGCCCGCACCACTGCCCCCACTCCGACCTGAAGGCGAAAAAACCCACATCAGCCTTAGGACGGAAACGGGCTGTCCGCCCAATCCCCTGGCCTGTCCACAAACGCCGCCACCGATCAGTCCGGCAGCGCCGGGCGCCACCCGCTCTCAGGCGCCGTCCGCCCCCGTGCCGTCCGCCCCCGTGCCGCCCAGTCCCACGTAGTACTCGCCCCACGCATCACGCGAGAGCCGCCGTTTCAGACGCGGAGAGGCCAGCTGCCAGTCGCGCGTGCGGTTGTCGGCCACGAGTAGGTTGTCCTGTCCTCCGCTGCGATACGTGCGAGAGATGGCCCAGTTCTTGATGCCGTACACGCGCCCGTCGCGTCCCACGACCACCGCGCGCATCGCGCGGTCCTGGACCTGGCGGGTGATGCTGCGACGACCGCTCTCGAGCAGGTAGGCGTCGCGCTTGTCGCTGACCTCGTCGAGCTTCAAGGCCAGCACGAGCTCCCGCGCCAGCATGAACGACGTGGTGCGGATATGAGGGTTGGGGAAGTGCGGGTAGTCGCGGCGGGCTTGGCGTGACCGGGCGAGCTGATAGGGCCAGTAACGGGCCTTGCCACGGATCCAGTGGGCCTGTGTCTCCCAGCTGGCGGTGGCGCCGGCGAGCCCGACGTTCGGCTCATCGAGGGCTCGCGTGAGCATCGACAGCCAGCGGTCCGCGAGCGCGACGCTGTAGGAGTTCGTGAAGCACAGGCGCGCTTGGGAGAGCTCGCGCGCTGCCAGGCCGTAGGCGGCGAGATCGGGCACGGGACGATCGAGGACGATCAGGCTGTGCTTGGTGTCGCCCAGCTCCACGAGCAGGGTCTCGCGCGAGAGCGCCCGGCCCGCATGCCGTGACCGCGCGTCACCGGCACGTCGCGGTTGGGCGCCGTTGAGCACGATCACGAGCTCGTGCTCGACACCTGGCGGATGGTCTTGGTAGGAGCGCAGGAACTCCCGCAGGGGCGCCGGTCCCAGGGGCGCCCAGACGAGGTGGACGAGGCCGATCATCGCGTCCCCGGTGTTTTCGCCACAGCCTCGAGCTCGGCCAGGGAGATAATCCGTGAGCGCTGGATCACGCCGCGCTTGCGGACGGCCGTGGGGAGTCCGGTCAGGGCGTCGCGCATGGCGCGTATCCACGTCCGCAGCCTGCGCTCGCGCAGCGCCGTATAGAGATTGCCTACCTGCCCGCGCAGCAGCGCCGGGGCGTGGCGCAGCAGCGCACCGGCCGGATAGCACTTGACGATCAGCCAGATCGGGTTGCGCCACAGGTGATAGCCGTTGAACTCGCTCATCCCGCGCCCGAGCGTGGCGCTGCCACGGTGGTAGAGCATCGCGCCGGGAACATATCGGCAGCGCAGGCCAAGTAGCTGCGCGCGAAACGCCCAGTCGATATCCTCGTAGTAGGCGAAGTAGGCCTCGTCGAACCCGCCGACGGCCACCAGCGCGCTGCGCCGATACAGCGCGGCGCCACCACACGGGCCGAACACTTCCTCTGCACTGTTGTACTGACCCACGTCCCGTTCCCCGTGCCCACGGCGCAGTCCCCCACCGCGCCAGCTGAGCGCGTCCCCCGCTCCGTCGAGCACCGCGCGCTCGGTGAAATCGAGCATCTTGGGGGTCACCGAACCGATTTGCGGATGACGGTCAATCTCCGCAACCAGCTCGGCCAGACACGCGGGCGCGAGAGCCATGTCGTTGTTGAACAGCCCTACCAGCTCGGTCTCAGCGGCCGCCAGGCAGGCGTTCAACGCAGCCGTCACCCCGCCGCGCGCTGCAAGCGCCACGACACGCACATACGGCCAGTAAACGCTCAGGTAGTCGATCGAATCGTCCTCGGAGCAGTCGTCGACGACCACGACGGCCCCCGGCTGGAGCGTTTGATCCGCCAGTGAGGCGAGCATCGTTTCGAGCAGTGCCCGGCCGTTGTAGTTGGGCATGACAACCGTCAGCCTCGGGCACTCCTCGCCCATCTCAGCGGCGCCGCTCGCTTGCAAAGCGGTCGAACTCGCTCAGCTCGATGCGCCGATCCCGCATGATCCTGCGGCGCTCGCGCAACCATCCGGGAGTGGCGCGCGCGGCGGCGGCGATGGCGCGCAGGTGAACAAGCAACATTCCCGCGCGGACGCTGTAGCCGAGGCTCAGCAGATGCTGCCACACGATCCGGTGCAGGTTGGCCAGCATAAACCGCGCCGGAACGTCCTTGATCAAGACCGCCAGGGTGTTGCGACGCTGAAGCTCGTAGTAGAGGGGGTTCTCATCGCCGCGAGTGGTCATGCTGCCCATGTGATACCCCACGGCAGTGGGTACGTAGCGGCTACGATAGCCTGCGAGCTGGGCGCGCAGTCCCCAGTCCACGTCCTCGAAGTAGGCGATGAACGACTCGTCGAACGACCCTACGTCGGCCAGCGCCGAGGTTCGGTACAGGCCAGCTCCCGCAGTGGGCGCGAACACCTCCTCCGGGTGGTCGTATTGACCGCGGTCGAGCTGTCCGCTGCCGCGTCCCCAGGCCACGGCAGCGCGAGTGAAGATGTCACCCGCGCCGTCTATCCGCTCGCGCCGGTGGTAGCTGAGCAGCTTGCCCGCGGCGGTGGCCGCCTCGGGATGGCGATCAAGCGCAGCGACAAGCTCACCCAGCCAACGCGAGTCGAGCTCTATGTCATTGTTGAGTAGCGCCACGAACTCACCCGTAGCCGTTCGAACCGCGATGTTCAGCGCCGCCGCCACGCCGACGTTGGCGACCCCGGCGCTCACGACGCGGACCTGCGGCCAAGTCTCGCGCACGTAGGAGACAGAGTCGTCGGTGGAGCCGTTGTCCACGACGATCGTCTCGAAGTCGCGGTACTCCTGAGCGGCCAGCGAGGGGAGAATCACCTCCAAGAGATCGCGACCATCGTAGTTGAGCACTGCGGCGCTGACGCGAGGCATGGGGGAGCCGGACTCTACCCTCGAGCCGGGTGCGTCGGCTGGGCGTACAGCTGCCGGCGCCACCACTCGACCGTCGTCCCCAAGCCATTGAGGAGGCCGACGCGAGCAGTGAAGCCGACCTCCTCGCGCAGGCGTCCGATGTCCGCAAGCAGCACCTCGGGATCGTCCTTGGCCCGTGGGTGAGCACCCCAATCAACCAGCTCGGGACGCCCTACGTGTGCGGCGACGGACTCGATCACGTCGCGTACGGTGACCGGCTCTCCGGAGGCGACGTTTACGGCACCGAGCACGTCGCTGTCGAGGATCGCGGCGAAGGCCTCGGCGACGTCCTCGACATGCAGGAAGTCGCGTATCTGGTGGCCATCGCTGGTCGCCACGCGTTCGCCGGCCAGCAACGACCTCGCCACCTGGGCGACCAGCCTGCCGGGCTGCTCGTCTGGGCCGTAGAGGAAGAATACGCGACCGTAAGCAAGCTCCACATCAGCCGTCGCGGCAAAGCGCTCAGCCACGAGGTTCGCCGCCCGCTTGCAGGTGCCGTAGAGCGTCTCCGATCCGATCGGCGTGCGCAGCTCATGACAGCGGGGCAGCGGTAGATCGGGTTGCGCCGGCTCGATCGCCGCCCAATAATATTCGGCACACGTGCCCGCCATCACCGCACGGCGGCCGCCGGCGGCCGCGAAGGCGCGCACCAGCGCCAGCGAGGACTCAACCCAGCGGACGTTCTCCGGCGAGGTCCAGAAGCGTCCGTGCTCGCCATACCACGCAAGGTGCACGAGCAGCTCCGGATGCACACGAGCAAGCAGGGAGGAAACGGCGACGGGGTCCAGCAGGTCGGCCTGGTGCCAGCGTACGTCCTCCCGGAATGGGCTCATCTCGGGGTCGCCAGCGATCGGGCGGCTCGAGACGGCGTGCACCTCGTGGCCCGCGCGCAGGCAGGCGGGCAGCAGGCGACGCCCGATGAATCCGGATGCCCCCGTAACCATCATGCGGCTCACCGCCCAGAGACTCCGATCCCACGTATCGACATGGGCGCAGGCTAACGCTCACAGAGGTGCGGCCCGATCTCCCCAGGCGTAGCGAGAGAGCAGCAGACGGCGCGCCGCGTCGGCGCTGTCGTAGTCGGCGGTCTGATTGTCGGCCACCAGCAGGCCGCGCTGCGCGCCCTGCCAGAACGTCTCGCTGGCCGGCCAGTCCTCGGGCACATAGGCCCGCCCGAGACGATCGACCACCACCGCCCCAAGCCCGAGTCGCTGCACCTGGCGCGTGAGGCCGTGACGGCCGCTCTCCAGACGGTGGCCGTGCACCTTGCGGCGCAGCGCCGGGCGCGCCATGCTCATGAGCGTGTCGTGATCGATCACGAACGCGTTGGTCCGCACGTGATGAGCGGGGAAGCGCTCGAATCCCCTGAACGTGACAGCCAGCGCGAGCGCCGTATGCAGCCACCGTCGTGGTGGGGTGAGCGGCGCGGGGGCGCCCGTGCGCTGGCGATCGAGTTGCTGAAAGCCCTCCAGCGTCGTCGCCCGGTCCGGATAGACGCGCCCGTAGATGCTGGGCAGGCCGACATGGAAGAGCGCGTAGGACAGCAGGCTCGCCCAGGAGCCGCTCGCACCGGCCAGCCCCGTACCGGGCATCGACAGGGCGCGGTCCAGATAGCCCAGCCAGCCGGGGCACAGAATGCGACTGTGGGAGTTGACGAAGCAGTAGCGCCCGTCCGACAGCATCTGGGCGGCCTGCAGATAGGCGGTCAGATCGAAGCCCGCGTCGGACACGTGGATCTCCTCGAAGGACAGCTCCTCGGCGAGGAGTCGATGGGGACGTGCCGCAGCGGAGTCCTGAAACCCCTTGAACAGAAGCACCAGGCGGTGCTCCACGCCCGCGGGCTGCTCGCGATAGGAGTCCAGGAAGCGACGCAACGGCTCGATGCCATTGGCCTCGCGCACCAGATGCACGAGCCACAGCGTCCCACCGCGCTCGGGCGCAGCGGCCGGCTGGGTGAACCCGGCACTCATCGAGTCGGCAGGTGGCGGGCGAGGGAGTCGGGCAGCAGCGCGCCCAGCTCGGGGGGCAGCGCACGCGTGAGCATCAGCACAACGCCGTAGAGCATCGTGGAGACCACCAACTGGACGATGTCCGGCACTCCGGTGGCGAGCATCGGGATCAGCGCCACGCCCGCCGCCAGCACGACCAGGGGCACGATCCTCAACGAGGGACGCAGCTCGGGACGCCGGCGGACGAGCAGCGCTCCGGTGGCACTCGCGGCCACCAGCTCGCCGGCCGCCAGGCCGATGGCGGCGCCGGCGGCGCCATCCACGCTCACGAGGACCGCGATCACCACGGCGCTGAAGACGAGCGCGCCAAGGTTGATGACGAGCAGGTCTCGATGGTGGCGGAGACTCAACAGCCCGTTGCTCCAGACCGCGCTCACGAACGTGCCGACCAGGGCAAGGCTCATGATCTGCAACACACCCGCAGCGGGGGCAAAGCTTGGACCACCGATGATCGAGATGGCGAGGCTGGCCCCGACCACGAGCGATACGGCGATCCAGCCACCCACGATCAGCGCGACCTCGAACACGCGTCCTAGCGCGTAGCCGAGCCGACTCAGGTCATCGTGCGCGGCGCGCGCGAAGATGGGCAGTGCGGCGCCCGCCAGCAGAGCTGGAATGACTGTGAGAAATTCAACGATGCGAAACGACGCGCTGAACAGGCCCAGTTGGTGTCCGCTGGCCAGCAACGACGTAAGGACTATCGCCAGCCGGAAGTACAGCGCGGCCGCGGCCACGGCAGCCGAATATGGCAGGATCCGCACGATCAATGGGCGCCATTGGCCCCAGTGAAACGCTGGCCGGAGCGAGCGTCGACCGCGGACCATCTGGGCAGCCACCGCCAGGCACACGACCCCCACAGCCACAGCCACTGCAACGAACGCGAGAAGCTTCGCTCCGGCGAGCACCAGCAAGGCGACAAACAGAGCGGTGCCGACCTGGCGCAGCATGTCGAGCATGGCGACCCAGCCCATACGCAGTTCGACCTGGAGCAGCACGGCGTAGTTGTCCTGGGTGACCTGCAACAGCAGTCCGACTCCGGCAATGGCCACTCCGGCGACGAACACACTCGAGTACAGGACGGCAGCTACACCGGCGACGATCACGACACCGGCGAGCGTGAGCGTGAGACGCAGCCCCAGCAACTCGCGCAGCAGAGGGACGCGCTCGTCGCCCTCGCGCACCGAGGCCTCCCTCACTCCCACGGCCGTCAGTCCCAGATCCGAGAACCCCGAGACGATCGTGACCAGCGAGAGAATCGTCACATAGCGGCCCGTGTCGATCACGCCCAGGTGGCGGAACAGCAGCGCCGCCGACGCGGCGCTGGCCAGCGCGCCGACGAGAAAGCCCACCCCCCGCAGCCCTCCCCCACGCACGGCCGCCGGGCCGGCGGCCGGGGTGGACAGCAGGTCCGCGTGATCCTGCGCGCCGTGTGAGCTCGGCTCGTCGGATGGTTGCCGAGCAGTCCTCAACGCCGGCTTCAACCCCGTGGCGTCTGCGTGGCGGGGCTGCTACGGACGAACACAGCGGTGTACGCGGCTCCCTGAAGTCCTCGTCGTTCGACCGCGGCGAGGGCGAGCGTGATCGCACGGGCGACATGCAGCTGGTTCATCGTCTGCGCGCGACGCGCGGGGTGCCGACGTGCCATCGCCTCCCAGCCCATGCGGTTGAGCGCCTTGCCCACAGGGTCAGCCGTCGTGATGCGAACAAGGCGCATCCCGAGAGCGGCCAGCCTGCGTTCCAGGGCGGAGGCCGGGATCAACTGCAGGTGGCGCGGAGCGTCAACATGGGTCCAGTAGCGGCCCAGTGCACGGAACTGAAGTGAATCCGGGTTGGGGCATGACAGCGCGATGATGCCCCCCGGTGCGAGGTTCTCGACACTGCGCTCGAGCACCTCCCAGGGGCGGGGAAGGTGCTCGATCACGTGCCACATGACGACCGCCTGGCTCGGGGGCAGTGTCGGCAGAACGCTCTCGGGATCCGTGGTCTGGATGGCCCTCACGCCGAGCTGCTCGGTGAGATGGCGGCAGTAGTGAGGGTCCATCTCCAGCGCTGTCACCTCAAAGCCGGCCGCCTTGGCGACGCGCGTGAAGAGCCCTGGACCGGGGCCGATCTCGATGATCGGACCGGGAGGAGCGAGCTCCTGCATCAGCTCGAGCTTAGCCGTCTCGCGGCACACGAGCTCGGGGGTCAGGTGCTGGCTGCCGTGCCCATATCCGTGAACGGGGTAGTAGCGGCCCAGGTACGTGGGCACCTCGGTCAGCGCGATCGCGCCGCAGTCTTTGCAGCGTCGATACTCGAAGCGGCCGGGGCCGAGCCCCCGGTTGCGGTCACCCACGACGAACTCGTGCACGGACGGACCACCGCATAGCCGGCAGGCGACCCGCCTCAGAGCTTCGGAGGACATCCAACTACCCACCCCACCGAGCCTCTATAGCTCGAGGTAGGGATAGGAACTGTCCTTCTCGGAGATCGTGCGCTCTCCCTCGACAGCTGGCCACTCGATCGCAAACGCCGGATCGTCGAAGCGCACCCCCCGGGCGGCCTCGGGGACGTAGGGGTTACCCATCTGGTAGAGCACCTCGAGTCGTCCGTCAGCGTCTGGAAGCCGTGCGCGAGGCCCGCGGGGATGTAGAACGCGAGGCGGTTCTCAGCGCTCAGCTGCACCCCGTGCCAGCCTGGTAGGTCGAGGAGTCCGGACGCAGATCGACGGCTACGTCGAAGATCGCCCCGCGCACGCAGCGCACTAGCTTTGACTCGCCGTGGGGCTCAGCCTGGTAGTGCATGCCACGCAGTGTGCCACGCCGGGCGTTGAACGAGGCGTTGCACTGCGCGACCTCCGGGTTGCATCCCGCGCGCGCGGAACTCCTCGGCGTCGAACGTGCGCGCGAACCAACCGCGCTCGTCCTCGATCTGCTCCAGCTCAAGGACCCAGGCTCCCGGCAGCGGCGTCTGGATGAACCGCATCACCCGCTCCCGCTCACGAGATCAGCGTCAGCTCCGGCGTGCGCGCAGCGAACCGGCCGCCCCACTCGCGGATGAAGCCGAGCTGTTCCACGATCTCATCCTTGAGGTTCCAGGGCAGGATCAGCACGACGTCGGGCTTGTCCTCGCGGATCGCCTCCGGCGAGCGGATCGGAATGTGGCTGCCGGGCAGGAAGTGCCCCTGCTTGTGCGGGTTCAGGTCGCAGGTGTAGTCGATGAAGTCGCGTGCGCACGCCACAGTAGTTGAGCAGCGTGTTGCCCTTGGCCGGCGCGCCGTAGCCGACGACCCGCAGGCCCTGCTCCTTGAGATCGATGAGGAAGCGCAGGATCTGGCGCTTGTCCTGCTCGACCCGGCGCCCGTAGCCGAGGTAGGTGTCGAGCTGCTCGTAGCCGGCCGCGCGCTCGCGCTCGCGCAGCTCGCGGGCCGCGCCGGTCTCGGGCTTCTCCGCGTCGTCTGCGTGGCAGCCGTAGATACGCAGCGAGCCGCCGTGTGTGGGCAGCTCCTCGACGTCGAACAGTCGCAGGCCATGCGCCTCGAACACGCGACTGACCGTCAGAAACGAGAAGTAGGAGAAGTGCTCGTGGTAGATCGTGTCCCACTGGTTGTCCTCGATCAGGCGCATCAGGTGGGGGAACTCCATCGTGATCACGCCGCCCGGCTTGAGCAGGATCTTCATGCCGGCCACGAAGTCGTTGAGGTCGGGGACGTGGGCGAGGACGTTGTTGCCGAGCAGCAGATCGGCCGCCGACTCGCCTGCCAGCGATCGAGCGGTCTCCTGCCCGAAGAACTCGACCAGCGTGGGGATGCCCTTCTGCAGGGCCACCTTGGCCACGTTGGCCGCCGGCTCGATCCCGAGCACGGGAATCTGACGCTCGTGAAAGAACTGCAGCAGGTAGCCGTCGTTGGAGGCGATCTCCACGACATGGCTGTTGCTCGCCCAGGCCGAGACGCTCGATCATCTGCTCGGAGTAGCGGCGGCTGTGCTCAAGCCAGCTCGAGGAGTAGGACGAGAAGTAGGCGTAGTCGGAGAAGATCCGCTCGGGCGTCTCGAACTGCTCGAGCTGCACTAGAAAGCACTTCCCGCAGACGAGCGCGCGCAGCGGGTAGAAGGGCTCCATGCTGTTGACCCGCTCGGGCGGCAGGTAGGAGTTCGCCAGCGGCGACATGCCGAGGTCCGCGAAGACGGCTTCGCACGGGAGCGGCGCAGAATCGACAGAGGGTCTGGCTCATGACGGGATCGCAGCGTATTGGAACGCCTCGATCTGTCCCAGCGTCACCGCACGCATGTCGCCACCGGCGCGCAGCTCGCGGTACCAGTCCACGATGCTCTCGAGCGTCGCCTCCAGATCGAGACCCGGGCGCCAGCCGCAGACGTGCGCGCGCCTTGGAGGAGTCGAGCTTCAGGTAGCGCGCCTCGTGCGGGTGGGGGCCATCGTCGTGGATCGAGCGCAGCTCCTCCGGCCACAGCGCTGCGATGCGCTCGACGATCCAGCCGACCGGGACGGACGTCCTCCTCGGCGGGCCCGAAGTTCCAGCCCGCCGCCGGCTCCGGCGCAGTCCCACAGCGCCTGGGCCAGCACCAGGTAGCCGCTGAGCGGGTTGAGCACGTGCTGCCAGGGACGGATCGAGTTCGGGTTGCGCACGCGCACACGCTCGCCGGCGAGCGCCGCGCGCATGATGTCCGGCACCAGCCGGTCCTCGCCCCAGTCTCCGCCGCCGATCACGTTGCCGGCGCGCGCGGAGGCCAGGCGCGGCCCGTGCGGCGTCCGAGAAGAACGAGCGGCGGAAGGCGGCCGTCACGAGCTCGGCGCAGCCCTTGGAGCTCGAGTAGGGATCGTGCCCGCCCATCGGCTCGTCCTCGCGGTAGCCCCACTCCCACTCGCGGTTCTCATAGCACTTGTCGGAGGTGACGTTGACGATTGCACGCACGCCGCTTCCGTGCAGGCGCACGGCATCTAGCACGTTGACGGTGCCCATCACGTTGGTTTCGTATGTCTCGCGCGGCTCGGCGAACGAGCGGCGCACGAGCGACTGGGCCGCCATGTGGATGACGATCTCCGGCTCGGCCTCCGCGACCGCCGCCGCGAGGGCCTCGGGATCGCGCACGTCGCCCGCGATGCTCTCCATGCCCTCCCCGACCCGCGCCAGCTCGTACAGCGACGGCTGCGTCGGCACGTCCACCGAGAAGCCCGTGACCTGGGCACCGAGCGACTGGAGCCACAGCGACAGCCAGGCGCCCTTGAAGCCTGTGTGGCCGGTGAGCAGAACGCGCCGCTCACGCCAGAAGTCGGGATCGACAGGCGCGCTCATGCCCACGTCCGCCATGGGGCAACGCCTGAATCCCACAGCTGCTCGAGCTGGTTGCGGTCGCGCAGCGTGTCCATCGGCTGCCAGAAGCCCTCGTGGCGAAAGGCTGAAAGCTGCGCCGTCGGCCGCCAGCGCGCGCATCGGCTGCTGCTCCCACACGAGGTCGTCGTCGCCGTCCAAGTACCGGGCGACATCGGGGGAGAGCACGAAGAAGCCCCCGTTGGTCCAGGCGCGATCGCCGCGCGGCTTCTCCTCGAACCCGCTCACTCGCTCGCCCTCGACGTCGATCGCCCCGAACCGCCCCGCGGGCTGCACCGCGGTGACGGTCGCCTTCGTGCCCTGCTCACGATGGAAGGCGATCGCCGCGGTGATGTCCACGTCGGAGAGGCCGTCGCCATAGGTGAAGCAGAAGTCCTGATCCTCCACGTAGCTCAGCACGCGCCTGAGCCGTCCACCCGTCATCGTTGCCTCTCCAGTGTCGACGCAGCGTGACCTTCCACGGCTCGGTCGCCGAGCGATGGACCTCCATGTCACCCTTCGCCAGATCGAAGGACACGTCGCACGTGTGCAGGTAGTAGTTGGCAAAGTACTCCTTGATCAGATAGCCCTTGTAGCCGAGACAGATCACGAACTCCTCGATCCCGTGGGCGGCATAGATCTTCATGATGTGCCACAGGATCGGCTTGCCGCCGATCTCCACCATCGGCTTGGGGCGCACGGCGGTCTCCTCGCTGAGTCGCGAGCCGACGCCACCGGCCAGGATCACCGCCTTCACAGCCGAGCAGGTTAGTAGACGCTCCGCTGGGCGTGAGCCTCAGGCCGTCGAGAAAACGCGGCGCGCGGGCGGGATATGCCTCTTGGCACCGGCCTGACGTTACACGCAATACCCTGGACGCCATGACCTACACCACCGCCGAGGGAAGACAGCAGCTGCTCGCCGCCGTCGCGCGCGCGATCGAGGAGATCGGGGTGGCGCTGGCGTCCCTCGGCGAGGCGTATGAGCTGCTCGACGAACAGACCGCCGACCGGCTGGAACACGAGCTGTTTCGGCCTGTGCAGGTCGCCTACGGCCGAGCGCAACGCACCTATGCCGAGTTCGCCGGCCGTCACGACCTGCCGGGTCGCACATTCGCGCCGGCGCCTCTGGGCGCCCCCTCGACGGGTGTCAAAGGGTTCATCGACGCCGCGGTGGACGCCGCCGGCAGGGCCGACGGCGAGCTGGCGGCGCTGCAGGATTCGATGCTGCCGGTCGAGGTCGGCGACGCCGAGCTGCGAGCGGGCCTGCAGGAGGTGCGCGAGCTCATCGGCGAGCTGCGTGGGCGCGCCCGCGAGCTGGTGCGCACGCTGGGACGCTGAGACCCGAAGCGCGCGGTGCCGCGGGCTCGGCAGTCTCTGACCCAGCCACCGGGCAATGACAGGCGCCCGCAGCCGTCGCCCGCGCCTGTGTGAGACTGCGCCCCATGCAGGCGAACCGGCCGAGAGTCGCGGTGGTGGGACACGTGGAGTGGGTGCGGTTCGCGCGCGTGCCTCACGTCCCCCAGGCCGGCGAGGTGATCCACGCGCGCGACCCGTTCGAGGAGCCCGCCGGGGGCGGGGCCGTCGCGGCAGTGCAGCTGGCTCGTCTCGCGGGGGGCGAGTCCGCGCTCATCACCGCCCTGGGCGATGACGAGCTCGGCCGGCGAACCGTCGCACGCCTGGGGGAGCTGGGCGTCCACGTCTATGCGACCCCCCACGCGGGGCCGACGAGAACCGCGGTGACGCTCGTGGACGACGGCGGCGAGCGCACGATCACCACGTTCGGATCGCGGCTGGAGCCGACGGGCGAGGACGCGGAGCTGCCGTGGGGCGAGCTGGCGAAGATGGACGCCGTCTACTTCACCGCCGGCGACCTCGGCGCTCTGCGTGCCGCGCGCGCGGCACGGGTGCTGGTGGCCAGCCCGCGCGCGGTCGACGCCCTCGGACACGGCATTCCCCTGGATGCGCTGGTGCTGAGCGAGGACGACGCGACCGAGCGCCACGAGGCGGCCCACGCGCGGGACACAGCCGAGCTGGTCGTCTCCACCGAGGGTGCGCGGGGCGGCCTCTACCGGGAGCGCGGTGGTGGATCGGGGCGTTTCCCGGCGGCCTCGCCGCCCGGCGCCGCCGTTGACTCCTATGGCTGCGGGGACTCGTTCGCCGCGGGACTGACCTATGCCCTGGGGGCGGGCATGCCGGCTCCGGACGCGCTGGCCCTGGCCGCCCGCTGCGGCGCGGTGTGCCTCACCGGCCGAGGGCCCTACGAGCGACAGCTCACGGGACGGGAGTTGGGTTCTGGGTAGCTGGGACCTGTCCACCCACATGCAGGGTCGGCTGAGCCAAACCCGCGACGGCTCGCTCAGGCGCGCCCTGGCCGATGAGCCAAACCCGCGACGGCTCGCTCAGGCGCGCCCTGGCCGATGAGCCAAACCCGCGACGGCTCGCTCAGGCGCGCCCTGGCCGATGAGCCAAACCCGCGACGGCTCGCTCAGGCGCGCTCTGGCCGATAGGGACCGGGCTTGGGCCGGGGCTTGCCCCCCGGGAAGGCCAGGCGCAGGATCGTGCGGTGGACGGTGCCGAGCTGTCTGCTCAGCGGGCCGGTGTTGTAGGGCAGGCCGTAGCGGTGGCAGATGTCGCGCACGCGCGGCGCGATCTCGGCGTAGCGGCTGGAGGGCATGTCCGGGTAGAGGTGGTGCTCGACCTGGAAGCTGAGGTTGCCAGCGAGCAGGTGAAACAGCGGGCTGCCGTCGATGTTCGCCGACCCGAGCAGCTGGCGCACGTACCAGCCGCCGCGGGTCTCGTGCTCGACCTCAGCCTGGCTGAACGTGTACGTCTGGTCGGGGAAATGGCCGCAGAAGATGATCGAGTAAGCCCATACGTTGCGTACGATGTTCGCGGTGAAGTTCGCCACGAGCGTCGCCTCGAAGTTGCGCCGCGCGGCCGATCCTCGCCGCCCCGGGGACCCCGATCCCGAGCCCCGTCGCCCCGACGTCACCGCCGCGACGGCCGCGGACAGCGCCGGAAACGCGATGTAGTCCTTGACGATCTGTCGGCGCGCCTTCACGCCGATCGCCTTCAGCTCCCGATTGACCGTCCCCTTCGACTTCTCCCCCGCGCGGATCGCGTCGAAGTTGAGGTCGTGCAGCGCGACACCCCACTCGAAGAACCCCATCAGCACGAGGTTGTACAGCGGCTGCAGCAGGTAGACCGGGTGCCAGCGCTGGTGCGGGTCGATGCGCATGATCTCATACCCCAGATCACGGTCCTTGCCGCGAATGTTCGTGAACGTGTGGTGCTCGTAGTTGTGTGAATGCCGCCACGCGTCCGCCGGTGAGGCGGTGTCCCAGTCCCAGTTCTGGGAGTTGATGTCCGGGTCGTTCATCCAGTCCCACTGGCCGTGCATCACGTTGTGGCCGATCTCCATGTTCTCGAGAATCTTCGCGACCGACAGCGCCGCCGTGCCGCCGAGCCACAGCGGCCTGTAGCGCGATCCAAGCAGCATCGCGCGCGCGGCCAGGACCAGCTGGCGGTGCAGCTTGATCGTAGAGCGGATGTAGCGCGAGTCGCGCTCGCCGAGCTCGGCGTAGACCTCGTCGTGAATCGCGTCGAGCTCACGGCCCAGCTCCTCGATCTGCGCGTCGGTGAGGCGGGCCAGGGGGTTATCGGGCTCGTCTAGTGCCACCTGTGGCCGGGGCGAGCTCGGCCTGTGACGGGCGTTGTCCGCCGGAGGTCCCTCGACCTCGTTGAGTCGTGTCGCGACCGTCGGTGTGTCGATCTGGTTTGTTGCCATTTTGGGTCCTCGTTTTGGGAGTTCGGGAAGGGTTGAAGATGGTGGCTTGTGGAGTTCGGAGTGGTTTGGAAGAGAGGAAGATTGTTGAAAAGCTTTTGGGAGATATGGAGCAATAGGATAGGAGAGAGAGAAGAGAGAGAAGAGAGAGAGTGTCGAAGTCAGCGACTTGTGGGTTCGGGGGAAAGGGGGGTTGAGTAAGCGACTTGCCGGGGGTTCTGAGAGAGTTTGAGAGAGTTTGGGAGGAATCAGTCAGTTAGCCAGTCAGTCAGAAAGCTTCTGTAAGAGTTGAGGTACATCTACAGGTCGATCTCGACGGCGCCCTCGGGCGCGTTGATGCAGGTCTGCAGCAGTTCTCCGGCCTGGCCGTGGACGCGGCCGGTGCGCAGGTCGCGGACCCGGCCCGCGCGCAGCCGCCCGACGCAGGTGTGACAGATGCCCATGCGACAGCCGTACGGCAACTTCGCCCCGGCCTGCTCACCGGCCACGAGGATCGGCTGCTCGCCATCGCTTGACGCCTGCACCTCGCTCGCACAGAAGCGGATCGTGCCGCCGGCCCCGCGCTCGCCGTCGCCGACATGCGCGTCGGGCTGGAAATGCTCGAGATGCAGTCTCTCCGGGTCCCCGTCCCGCTTCCAGCGCTCGCTCATCGCGTCGAGCAGGCCGGCTGGACCGCACAGGAACGTCTCGCGCTCAGACCAGTCCTCGCACAGATCGTCGAGTCGATCTGGGGTTACGCGACCCTGCTCGCCGCTGATCCATTGATGCAGCCGGTATCCGGAATGGCGCCCGTCGAGCTCGCGCAGCTCACGACCGAAGATGACCTCTTCGGCGGTCCGGGCGCTGTGCACGTGGACCACGTCCTGGAGGCCGTCGCGGCCGGCGAGGCTGCGCAGCATGCTCACGATCGGCGTGATCCCGCTGCCGGCGCTGATGAACAGCAGCCGCCGCGGCAGCGGATCGGGCAGCATGAACGTGCCTTCGACGCCGCCCAGCCGCACGATCGTCCCGAGACGCACGCGTCCGCACAGAAAGGGCGAGACCTTGCCGGACTGCGACGAGCTTGGGCGTGATCGAGATGCACCCGTCGGGGCGTTCGGGAGCGGAGGTCAGCGAGTAGGCGCGCCAGTGGTGGATCCCGTCGACCTCGACGCCCAGGCGCAGGTACTGCCCGGGCTCATGGCCCGGCCACTCCCAGCCGGGCTTGATCAGCACCGTGACCGCGTCGCCGCTCTCGCGCTCGACCCGTTCGATCCGCCCGCGCAGCTCGCGCGTGGACCACAGCGGGTTGATCAGCTCCAGGTAGTCGTCGGGCAGCAGCGGCGAGGTGAACGAGCGGATCAGACCCAGCGCCCGGCGGCGCGCGGCGGAGACCTGCGGGACGGCTCCTCGTTCAGCCACGAGCGGCACCTGGCCCGCGGATCTCGCTGAATTGGATGGCGCCCGACCAGTGGATCTCGCCAGGCGGGACCGCACCAGACAGGCGGATCTCGTTCGGTTTACAGGCTCGGACAATCATGACGCGAGATAATGCTACCTCAAACGAGGGAACATGGATAGTGGTACCCTGAAAGTTGCCGATGCCACGAACCCGCGCCGACACGACCGATCCGCCCTCCAAGCGCGCCCGCGCCGAGGCGCGAGGGGGGAGGCCCCGAAGTCAGGACAGGTCCGCTTCCCGACCCTCCCCCCGCAACGGCGCCTCATCCCGCAACGGCGCCCGTCCCGTGAGCGCTCGTCCTCGGACTACGACCTGACGGTCGAGCAGCTCGCCGCCGAGGTCGGGATGTCGGTGCGCAACATCCGCAACCACCACACGCGCGGCCTGCTGCCCCCGCCCGAGGTGCGCGCGCGCGTGGGCTACTACAACGCCGAGCACGTGGCACGCCTGCGCCTGATCCTCGATCTGCAGGCCGACGGGTTCAACCTCGCGGCGATCGAGCGGCTGTTGAGTGGGTCGGATGGTCTGGCCGAGCGGCTGCTCGGCCTGCGCATAGCGGTGACCACTCCGTTCGAGCCCGAGGCCCCGGAGCTCGTTACCGCGGATGAACTGACCAAGCGCTTCGGCGAGGTCGATACCAAGGACATCGAGCGAGTGCGCAAGCTCAAGCTGCTCGTGCCGCTGGGCAACGGCCGGTTCGAAGTCCCGAGTCCGGCGCTGATGCGAGACGCCGAGGAGGTCGTGGCGCTCGGCATCCCGCTGCACGCCGCGCTGGTGCTCGTCGAGCGCGTCAGCCGCGACTGCGAGTCGATCTCACGCGCGTTCACGAAGCTGTTCCTCAAAGAGCTGTGGGAGCCGTTCGAGCAGGCCGGTCAGCCCGACGAGCGCTGGGACGAGCTGATCGAGGCCGTCGGCTCCCTGCGGCCCCTGGCCTCCGAGACGCTGCTCGCGCTGTTCAAGCAGCGCATGACGACCCAGCTGGAGGCGGCGTTCGGCAGGGTGATCGAGCACCAGGCCAAGCGTGGCAAGTAGTTGCCACGCGCCGGCGGCTTGCCCGGGCTCAGGGGACGAGCACGATCTTGCGGTGCGAGCCGGCGGCCAGGCGATCCCACGCCTCGGCCACCCGATCCAGCCCCATCGGATCTGTGTCCACCCTGATCTCATTCGCCGCGGCGGCCGCGGCCAGTCGCCCGTACGCCTCGCGCTTGACCTCCGGCGGAGCGGCGAAATTGGTATGGCCCATGATCACCAGCATCTTGCCGCGGATCGCAGCCGAGGGAACCATCGCCTCGGCGCCCGCGCCAGCGCCGATCTGCACGATTCGCGCACCGAAGCTCGCAGCCTGCAAGGCCGCGACGAACGGCTCGCCGTAGACGGGGTCGAGGACAACATCGATCCGCCCTGCGGCAGCCTCGGACAAGGCGGCGGGCAGATCGTCTGGCTCGTCCAGGCGCACGGCCGCATCCGCACCCAGCGCCAGGCATCGTTCGAGTCCTTCGGGCGAGCGCGCCGCGGCGACGACGCGGGCGGCACCGAGTATCTGGGCGGCCTGCACCGCGATCTGTCCCAGCACCCCGCTGGCGCCGAGCACCAACACGTGCTCGCCCTCCTGCAGCCGCGCGCGCCAGGTGAGCGCGAGCCACGCCGCCAATCCCGAGATCCCGAGCGCCACCGCGACCCCGTCTGAGACCCCATCGGGAACCGGGTACGTGGAGCCCGGGTCAACCAGGGCGCGCTCGGCCATCGAGCCGAACGGGGCGATCGGCGCGTCGAAGTAGACACGCTCGCCGTCCAGCAGTCCGACCCCCTCGCGCCCGGCAACCGAGGGAAGCGGCGGCTTGCCGGCGTAGAAGCGCCCACCGCTGATCGCGACATCGACCGGGTTCAGACCGGCGGCCAGCACCTGCACCACTGCCTGCTCGGGACCGTCGGTCTCGGGCTCGGAGAACTCTCCAGGGCTCGGCACTCCGTACTCGTGCAGGACGGCCGCTCTCATGCGATCAACTTCGTCGGGCCACGCGCGCGCGTGGCCGATGAGCGTGATAAACGCATTTTCTGAGGGGAAGCATTTGACTCGCCCATACCCGCGAGTCCATCGGACGCGGCGACTTCGGCGGCGCCGAGCGGGCTCTCACGGGCGCACGAACGTGTCCGGGTCCGGTCCGATGCGCCTGCCCGCGTCCAGCGCCCGAATCGTCTCCATCTCGGCGTCTGAGAGATCAAAGCCGAACACGTCGAAGTTCTCGACGATACGCTCGGGCGTGACCGACTTCGGGATCACGACGTTGCCGAGCTGGATGTGCCAGCGGATGATCGTCTGGGCGGGGGTCCTGGCATGGGCCTCGGCGATCTCGACGATCGTCGGGTCCTCGAGCTCCAGCCCCTGCCCCAGCGGGCTCCACGCCTCGGTGACGATGTCGAGCTGATCGTGCTCGTGGCGCAGGCCGGGCTGCTGAAAGTACGGATGCAGCTCGACCTGGTTGATCGCCGGCGTCACACCCGTCTCGGCAACCAGGCGTTCGAGGTGGGCGGGCTGAAAATTGGACACCCCGATCGCGCGCACCAAGCCGGTGGATTGCAGCTCGATGAACGCCTGCCACGTCTCCACGTACAGGTCGTGGGTGGGCACCGGCCAGTGGATCAGGTACAGATCGATGTGGTCGAGCTCGAGTCGCTCGAGGCTCCGCTTGCACGCCGCCGTGGCCGCCTCGTAACCCTGGTTGTCGTTCCAGCACTTGGTCGTGACGAATATCTCGCCGCGGTCGATGCCGGACGCGTGGATCGCCTGCCCGACCGGCCCCTCGTTGCGATACGCGGCGGCCGTGTCGATGTGCCGGTACCCCGCGTCGAGCGCGCGGGCGACGGCCTCCTCGGTCTCCCGCGCGGGCACCTGGAACACGCCGAACCCGAGCTGCGGGATCTCGACGTCGGGGCGCAGCGCGATGCGGGGGATCTGGTCGGTGGGTGAGCTCATGCCGATCTGGTTTCCCAGTATGCCCAAAACCATTCCTCATAGGTCAGCGGGGCCGCATGCGGCCCCGCTCCGGGGGCGTGCATGCACGCCTCCGCCGTCGGCGCATGCGCCGACGGTGTGCCACGCCGCATGCGGCGTGGCACGGGGCCGCGCATGCGAGGCCCCGCCGGTGGGCGCATGCGCCCACCGGAACAACATCCCAGGCCGCGAGGGCGGTGGCGAGTTGTAGTGTTGGACTCTCGTGCAGCGCGACATGAAAGGGATGAGCGCATGGGACAGCCGGTAGTCCACTTCGAGATCATGGGTCAGGACGCGGACAAGCTGAGGGAGTACTACTCGAGCCTGTTCGGGTGGGAGTTCAACACCGACAATCCGATGAACTACGGCGTCGTGCCCCGCGAGGCGAACCTCGCGCCCGACGGCAGCGGCATCGGCGGGGGCATCGGGGCCGCGCCGGAGGGATACGAGGGCCACGTCACGTTCTACGTCGCGGTGCCCGACGTCGAGGAGGCGCTGAGCAAGGCCGAGAGCCTAGGCGGGTCGCGCATGATGGGCCCGGAAGAGATCATGGGCCGCATGATCCTCGGCATGTTCAAGGACCCCGAGGGCCACGTGATCGGTCTGATCAACCCGATGGTGTAAGGACCCAAATCAGCGTCGGTTACTCCACCGGCTCTGCCGGTGGAGTACGTCGCTCGCGCTGCACGCGCGCGATCCGCCCGCCGAGGGCGCTCAGCAGCATGCCGGCGATCGCGGTGATCACCGCGAGCAATGGTGGAAAGCTGCCGAGTGAGACCTTCGCGTGGGTGCCGACGATCGCGTGCACGACCAGCAGAGCGACCCCGTAGATAAAGCCGGCGACCAGGCCGCGGTCGGCCCCGCCCCAGCCGTCCTGGTGCTCGAAGCCGGCCACGATCGCGCCGAGCGCGACGAGCGCGCCGTAACCCCAGTAGGCGCCGCTGGAGACTCCGACCAGCACCCCCGCGATTCCGCCGGCGATCGCGGGCACGACGCCTCCCAGCGCGATCTGCGCGGGACGCGGACGGTCACGGAACAGCATCGGATCGTACATCGAACTCCTCCCCGGAAGGTTCGCCGAGTCTATCGTCTGCGCGGGTTTCGGCCGCCCGGCGCCGAGCTCTAGGCGCGCGAGCGAGCCGCCGGAATAGACGGCGACTCCGGCACGAGCTCGCGGGAATCGGACACGGACGTACAGCGATGTCCGATTCCCGCTAGAAACACCGCTCGCGGTGTGCCAGTGTAGACGGCGTGATGTTTGACTCCGACCAGTGCTGGCAGGCGATCGTGGCCCAGGACCCGCGCCTGGACGGGTGGGTGTACTGCGGTGTGATGAGCACCGGGATCTACTGCCGCCCGAGCTGTCCCGCGCGCACGCCCAAACGCGAGAACGTGCGCTTTTTCGCCACCGCCGCGGCGGCGCAGGCGGCCGGGCTGCGCGCGTGCAAGCGCTGCCGCCCGGACGCGACCCCGGGCTCGCCGGACTGGGACAGCCGCGCGGACCTCGTGGGACGGGCGATGCGGCTGATCGCCGACGGGGTCGTCGACCGCGAGGGCGTGAGCGGTCTCGCGCGGCGACTCGGCTATGCCGAGCGTCATGTGCACCGCCAGCTCGTGTCCGTCACGGGCGCCGGGCCACTCGCGCTCGCGCGCAACCAGCGCGCGCAGACGGCCCGGATACTGCTGGAGACCGCCCCCGACGTGCCGATCGCCGGTGTCGCGTTCGCGGCGGGGTTTCAGAGCGTGCGGCAGTTCAACGCGACGATCCGGGAAGTGTTCGCGACGACGCCGAGCGGGCTGCGTGCGCGCGCAAGACGCCACGGGCGCCCGGAGGACAGTGGGGCGATCGCGCTGCGACTGCCATACCGCGCGCCACTGCAGGGCGATGACCTGATCGCGTTCCTCAGGCTGCGGGCGGTGCCGGGAGTGGAGGAGGTGCGCGACGGCGCCTACCGGCGCAGCCTGCGCCTGCCACACGGCAGCGGCACGGTCGAACTGCGTCCGCAAGACGGGCATCATGTGCTGGCGCGCTATCGCCTGGACGATCTGCGCGATCTGGCGGCGGCGATGCAGCGCTCGCGCGCGCTGCTGGATCTGGACTCCGACCCGCAGGCGGTGTCCGCGGCCCTCGGCTCGGACGCGCTGCTCGGAGCGCTCGTGCGCGCGGCCCCGGGCCGCAGGGTCGCCGGCCATGTCGATGCACACGAGCTGGCGGTGCGCGCGGTGCTCGGTCAGCAGGTCTCGCTCGCCGGGGCGCGTACGCTGGCCGGCCGGCTCGTCGGCGAGTACGGCGAGCAGCTGGAGCGCCCGCTGGGTGGCGTGACGCACGTGTTCCCCTCCGCGCGGGAGCTGGCCGGGGCCGATCCCGCACGGCTCGCGATGCCCACCGCGCGCCGGCGGGCGCTGCTGGGCCTGGCCGGCGCGCTGGCCCGCGAGGAGCTGGTGCTGGATGCGGGCGCGGATCGCGCGCAGGCGCTGGCGCGACTGCGGGCGCTGCCGGGGATCGGGCCGTGGACCGCGGCTTACGTGGCGATGCGCGCGCTGCGCGACCCCGACGCGTTCCTCCCGACCGACCTCGGTGTGCGCCACGCGCTGCAGCGGCTCGGACACGACGGCCGGCCCGCCGCCGCGGAGGCCGTGGCGGAGCGCTGGCGCCCGTATCGAGCGTATGCCGTGCAGTACCTGTGGGCCTCGCTCACACCACCAGCTGAGCAAGCCAGGCGCGCGCCGACGACGACTGGGGCCGCGCGTGAAATCGACGAGCCCGACCGGCTCGCGGCGTAATAGAGAGGGTGATCGACCCATGATGAGCACAACGAGCCAGACACAGACATTGCAGTACACGAGCGTTGACAGTCCGATCGGAGAGCTGCTGCTGCTCGGCGACGAGCGGGCGTTGCACGGGCTGTATATGCAGGACGGGCGCAAGCCGACGCGGATCGCTTCGGGCTGGGAAAACAACCCGGCGCCGTTCGCGGATGTGCAGGAGCAGTTGGACGAATACTTCGACGGCCGGCGCACGGAGTTCGACGTGAGCCTGGTCATGGACGGCAACTCGTTCGAGCGCCGGGTGTGGAGCGCGCTGCGGGAGATACCGTACGGCGAGACGGCCAGCTACGGCGAGATCGCGCGCCGCGTGGACCGGCCGTCGGCCGCGCGCGCGGTCGGGATGGCGAACGGGCGCAACCCGATCGCCGTGATCGTGCCGTGCCACCGCGTGATCGGCGCCGACGGGACGCTCACCGGTTACGGCGGCGGACTGGAGCGCAAGCAGCTGCTGCTCGAGCTGGAGAGCGGCCAGTCGCGCCTGACGGCTTGAGTGCGCGCGACGGCCGCGGGCGCAGAGTGTCGGCCCCCCGTCCGTTACCGGCGGGGCCGCGTCCGCCACCGCGGGGCGTCAGAGACTGTGCGCGCGGGCGCGCGTCAGGAGCTGTGAGAACAGCTCCTCCTGGGCGGACGCCGGAAACGGGCGCAGCGCGCCCGAGCTCGACAGCGTGACCTGCGCGGGGCCGTCGACGAAGCCGAGGATGTCGAGGTAGAAGGAGACGTGCAGGCCGTGGACGGCGAGCGTCGCAGTGACGCGCCAGCCGAAGCCCCCGGTCGTGCCGGGCGCGGGGGGAGTACCGGACGCGATCGAGACGCCGGTGACCGTCGCGCCGGCGTAGTGCTGGGATTTCAAGAGCTGCCCCAGGTAGCGGGAGACGCACGCGCGGACATGCGCGCTGCGGATCGCCGACAGCGTGGCGGCGGCCTGGGCGGAGGTGGGCGCGACGCTGACTTCGGAGCTCACGGTCAGATCGAGGATGCCGCGGTGCAGCTCGAAGTCGGGGGAGCCGGCTTCGGCGACCGTGCTCTGCGCGCCCTGCGAGCTCTGCGCTCCGGTGCAACCGCGGAGCTCCTGTTCGATGTGTCGTTCGCTCGCCGATTCGCCGTGATGGTTGGAGGTGGCGGTGAAGCCCGGGACGTCCGCCGCGGTCAGGTTGACCGCGTGGGCGAACGCGAGCGCCTGGGCATGCGTGGGCACCCGGCTCCTCATGGCGCGCTGCGTCGAGGTGGCGGCGGGAGGATGGTGGGAGGCGGTGCTCGTCGCGGTGGTCGCGTACCCGCCCTTGCCGCAGTCGCAGAGCAGTGCGCAGGACAGGACGAACGCGAGGAGGATGGCCGTCCGGCGCATGGTGGGAGTGTGACAGAGCGTATCCGCGAGGCCGAGCGGCGTTTTTTAGAACCGCTTTCAAAAAGATCGGCACGTCCGGATGCGTCCCTGGACACGGCGCTGGATCGCCACGTGACGGCTCGCACGTGCAACCAGCATGCGCTTCGCCATCCCGCGTCGCCCAGCTTGATCCATGAACGCCCCGACCGCACCGCCTATTTTGAAAGAGGTTCTTTGACCGGCAACATGTCGATATCGCGTGCGCTCGTTCGTCGTAGTAGTAGCGGCAGGGTTCACAATCGGTCGAGATCGGCCGGACACGAACTCGTACACAACCCGCATACGACAGGCCACACACGACGACCAAGGAGAGCAGACGATGCGATTCATGATGATCATGCTGCCGAACATTCCGAGCATCGACGAGGAGGACTGGGCCCCCGACGCCGAGGCGGTGGCGGCGATGGGCAAGTACAACGAGCAGCTGACGAAAGCCGGGGTGCTGCTCTCACTCGACGGGCTGCAGCCCCCCGCGAAGGGCGCGCGCGTGGCGTTTGCGGGCGGAAAGGCGAGCGTGACCGACGGGCCGTTCGCCGAGACGAAGGAGGTGATCGGGGGATACTGGATGATCGAAGCGAAGTCGCGTGAGGAGGCCGTCGAGTGGGCCTCGCGCTGCCCCGCGGCGGACGGCGACGTGATCGAGGTTCGCCAGGTGTATGAGATGTCGGACTTCCCGCCCGAGGTACAGGAGACCGGCAAGCTGTCCCAAGATCCACCCGAGCAGACGGCCGCGCGCTAGCCTCGCGGCGCGGGCGCTGCGCGTGCTGGGAGGTCTGAAGGCAGGCGCGATCGCCGGGGCGCTCACGCGCCACGGCGCGCGACTGAGGGGGTCCCTTGCCGGTCGCGCCATACAGGACTAACCTCCTGATATGAGCGATCCATCCCAGCTGCGCGTCGGGGACGCCGATCGTGAGCGCCTGATCGAGGAGTTGCACGAGCACACGGTCGCGGGCAGGCTCACCGCGGATGAGTTCGAGGAGCGGGTCGGGGCGGCCTACAAAGCCTGCACCCACGCCGACCTCGACGCGCTTCGGGCCGATCTGCCGATCAGCTCCTCCTCGGTGCAGCTGGAGCTGAGCACGCGCAAGTCGCGGTTGCGCCGCCGCCTGGTGCAGGAGGCGGGCGGGTCGCTGAGCCTGTCCGCGGTATGTGTCGGCATCTGGCTCTCGAGCGGCGCCGACGCGAGTTTCTGGCCGGGCTGGGTGATCGGGTTCACGCTGCTGCCGCTCCTGCGCGACGGCTGGCGCCTGCTGGGCCCGGCATCGGAGGTCGAGGCCGTCGAGGCCCGGCTGCAGGCGCGCCGCGAACGCCAGCTCGCGCGCGGACGTCGCCGCCGTCGGGCCAGGTATCGCGGCCTGCCGTGGGCGTGAGCCACGCCGCGAGCGCCGCCCGGGCCTCATCAGGAATGGCCCAGACCCAGACTCGAGTTGGGGACATAACGATTCAGCGACGCGGGCCGAGACCGGAAGAGGCGCAAGACGAGCGGCGCCACGTCCTATTTCGCATGGCGCGCGAGCGTCAGGCCTTCCACTTGATCGAGCAGCCAACCGGTGGGGTCTCGAGCGGATCGGGAACACGGCCGTCGAGCACTGCGTCGAGGGCGCCACGCAAGAAGGCGGCGCTCTGTGCCGGGTCGTCACAGTCCGCGTCCGGGGCGCCGCGGTAGCGGAGCACGCCGGCGGCGTCGAGCACGAACACATCCGGTGTCGTCTTCGCACCGTAGGCCCGAGCCACGTCCTGGGACTCGTCGCGCAGGTACGGGACGCCGTCGAGCTCCCCGCGCTCGACGCGATCGCGCATCGCCTGCGGCGAGTCGCCCGGATAGCGCTCGGCGTCGTTGGGGTTGACCGCCAGGACCCGCACTCCACGTCCGGCGTAGTCTCGCGCAACACCGATGATCCGCTCATGCCACGCCAGCGCGTAGGGGCAGTGGTTGCACGTGAACACGACGACCGTCGCGGGGCCCCCACCCGGCTCGTGCGTGGTCTCATCGGTGTCCGGGAGCGCGAACGTCGGGGCGCGGTCGCCGATCGCTGTCATCTGAAGCTCCTCTCGGTGGAGGCGGTCTGAGCGGCACGGAGAGCGTCGTGCAGGTCGGCCGGGTCCGGGATCGGGGAGATCCGGCCGTCGCGACGATGGTAGACGCGGCACGTCAGCCCGAACGGCTCCTCGCCGGGTGGCTGGAGATCCACGCCGTCGATGCGGATCGTCGGCGACCCCACAAAGCGCTCCTGGGCCGCCTGCGCCTGCGTCCGAACCTCGCGGAGGATGACCGTGCCAGGATCCAGCGCCACATCGACCATCGCCGCGTGCAGTTCGGCAAGCGCCTTGGGATGCGAGGGACAGCCCTCCCAGAACAGAAGCTCGACGCGCATACCTTCAGGTTAGGACATGCTGCAGGCGCTCCCCGCGGCATCGGCGCGCGACCGACACAGTGAGAGACATCATCCTCGACAGCCCGCCGGGGCATACAGGAGGATCAGTGCCTCTAATACCCCGATTTTTCGCCGCAGGACGCAAGCGTCGGCTTGCGCACACGGGATCAGGCCACAGCGACTCTCTCACCCTCCAGGTCCGGGTGAGACGATTGTGCCAGGCATTCCCTCTGCACACATCGGCGGCATAGGGGATGACCGATCAGCACACTACCAAACAAACGACACAGGGGGTAAGCGAATGTCCAAGTTGAGAGTTGGGATCATCCTGCTCGCAGCGCTGATGGTGGCCCTTTCGACGGCAGGGCCGGCGTCGGCGGAATTCAAAGACGAAAAAGGAGGAGAAGAAGAAGTAAAAGTATCAGGAGGCTCACCGTCCATCAAAATCGGCGCAGGCAAAGTCAAATGTGGGAAACTCAAAGGCTCGGGATTCCTGGCCGGCAAAGAGGGTAAGACCGGGGAAGCCGCGTCCGAAGACGAACCCGCGGCAGAACCCGTCAAAAACTCAGAAAACATCGCGGTTAAACTCAACTTCGAAGAATGCAAAGCCGAAATTGGCAGCATCAAAATAAACGCCACGGTGAAAACAGAAAAATGTCAGTTTGAAATAAACGAGGATACCGACGGCGAAGGGAAAAAAGCATCGACATCGCTCGTCAGCCTGCGAACCGCCACGGCGAAAGAAGCCTGCAAAATCACGATCACCGTCACAGAATTGATCAAATGCGAAATCGACGTAACCGCCGAACACGGCAACGAAAACGAACACCTGGCCGAACTAAAAACCAAAAACACGAAAAAATTCGCCGGTGAAATCGAAGCCAAAAGCTCCGTCAAAGGATTCGAAGTCGCCAGCGTCTCCGGCGGATGCGGACTCACCGCCGGTGAAATAACAGAAGCCAGAGAAGGCAAATCGACCGAACTCGACTTTGAAAGCAGCGCCACCGTCGAAGGCGCCGAACAGCAGGGTCCAAACATAACCGTAAGCGAAGGCACGATGAACTTTGGCAAAGTCGTCGAAGCGACCAAAGCCGTCGTGTTCAAAAACAACAGCCTCACCGACGCCTGGGATCCGCTCGGCTTTGGTCTTTTCTCCCGCCGAGACGCCAACAGGGCGGGCGGTCCGGTGAGCGTGTGGACCGTCAAAGACAAATGCGGCGGCACCACGATCCCGGCCAACGGCGGAACCTGTACGATCGAAGTCAAATTCAACCCGGTCGCGGGCACGAAATACAAAGGCGTCTTCCGTGAGCAGGGCGCCCCTTATGTCAATCTGGAAGGAGAAGGCTAGTGTCTCGATTCAAAATTCGGTGAGGGTTTGCCGAGTGGATGGTCGTGATCTGACGTTCGATGGCGGCGGTCTGCGTACCGGTAGTACGTGGGCCGTCAACGGCGGGCGTCAGGCGCGGGCAGACGCCGGGAAACGCCATCGAATTTGTGAATCGCGACACTAGATGAGCTGAGCCGCCCAGCTTCGCGGTCAGCTCTGGCGCAGCCACCCGGGCCGCGGTATGTCGTGTGACGGAGCGGCGTATCGCGGCCTCGCAGCGAGGCTGAGTCAGCCGTGGCGACGGCGAAGATGCAGACAGATCCGCGATGGCGAGACTCGGACTCGAACCGGGGACACCGCAATTTTCAGTTGCCTGCCGACGGGTCGGAGGAAAAGCGCATTTGCAGGGAGTTTATGATCTGCTGGCCGGTGGAGATACCCTAGATACCGGTGGCGGATTTCCGGAGGGTTTGGGACAACCGCGGAGGGGTCGTTGTCCTAAACCCACGGCCCTGCGACCGGGCGACCACGTCCTTGCCGTTGAGGCGCGGGGGCACTGCGTCGCGCCGTGAGTAGTGCGGCGAGCGTGCTCGCCCGGATTGGCCGCCCCAGGCGCTCGTGGAGAGCGTTATTCTCGTTCGCGAGGGCGTCACGCTGATCGGGTGAGAGTCGTGCCCAGAATGACATCGTGCCGAGCAGGGCGCCCAGCTCACCGGCGGTGTGCTCGATCAGGGTTGGCACGGTTGCGAGCTGTAGATCCTCGAACAGATCGGCTGCGTAGTCACGTCCTATGTCGTAGCTCCCCAGCCAGGCCCAGGCATCCGCGACGTTCCGACGGCGCTCCTGCACGCCCGCGATCGTGCAATCGAGGGTGCGGTAGGTGGGCCAGGTCGCGGCTATCTCCGGCGCGTGCCTGCGCAGGGCCGACAGTAGAGCCTCCTGATCATCGGCGCTGCGCTGCTCGGCAAGGCCGAAGTACTGGATCAAGGCGAGCGTCCCGCCCGGAGCGAGCGCGTCGGCGATCTTCTGCCAGCCTAGATGACGTGCCCAAGGACGTTCAGAACGCGGTGTAGGTAGGTCCGGGCCTACCGAGAGGCTGTGGGTGTCAAAGCTCACCACCTCAAGGAGGCCCGGAATGCCGCACCATAGAGCTCGTTTGACCCCGCGTGGGCGGGAGATGGTCGTTCGTCGTGTCGTTGATGATGGGATGTCCTTCGCGCAGGCCGCCGCGTGGGGGAACGTGTCGAAGTCCACGGTGTGGGAGTGGGTGCGCCGCTGGCGGGCGGCGACCCCTGCTGAGCGAGAGTCGTTGGCGTGTCTGCTTGAGCGTTCCAGTCGCCCTCACCGTTCTCCCTCCCGGTGTCCTGTTGAGGAAGAGCAGCGCATCTGTGAGCTGCGCCGGCGAACGGGCTGGAGTCCCAGGACGATCGCGATGCTGATTGGACGGCCTCACTCGACCGTCCACCAGGTCCTGCGACGCGGGGGCTGTTCGCGGCGGGAGCCATCCGAGCGCGCGACGGTCGTCCGCTACGAGTGGCCTTGCCCCGGGAACCTGCTGCATATGGACGTCAAGAAGCTCGGTAAGTTCACTGAGCCCGGGCACGCCCTGACGGGGGATCGCACCAAACGCTCCAGGAGGGCGGGCTGGGAGTACGTGCACTCGATCGTCGATGACTGCAGCCGCCTGGCGTACTCGGAGATCCACGACGACGAGAAGGCCCCTACCGTGACCGCGTTCACCCGCCGTGCACTGGACTGGTTCCTTGACCGCGGGATCGTCGCTGAGCGGCTGATGACCGACAACGCGTTCACCTATATCCACAACAAGACGCTACGCGAGTTGCTCTACCGCCGCGCGATCCGTCACCTCCGTACCCGGCCCTACACGCCCCGCACCAACGGGAAGGTCGAGCGCTACCAGCAGACCCTGCAACGCGAGTGGGCCTACGCCCTGCAATACGCCTCAAGCGACGCCCGCCGCGCATCACTGCCACACTGGATCCGCCACTACAACGAGCAGCGCACCCACAGCGCCCTCGGCAACCGCCCACCCACCGCACGCGTTCGGGACGTCACCGGGCACAACAAACCCAGTGGATTGCGGACGCCGAGAACACCGCCTCGTAGCTCTCGCCGGGCAGCTGCGTGTCCTCGAGCCGCGCGTGGACGAGCTCCACATCGCCCGCATCCTTCAGGTTCTCCTCGGCGATGCGGATCAGTTGGTCTCCCGGCTCGAGCGCGGTCACGCGCAGCCCTCGCGCGAGGAGGCTGCGCGTCAGCTGACCGGTCCCGCACCCGATCTCGAGCACCCGGCCGCCATCCCCGATACCTGCCACCTCGCACGCTTGGTCGACGAGCGCATCGGGGTAGGTCGGGCGGTTGCGGTCGTACTCGACCGCAACCTCGTTGAAGACCTTGCCGTAGCTCCGTGCGAGCGTCCCGTCGCTCATGCCCGAAACGTACACACCCGCCTGGATGGGCAACGGATTAGCGTCTCGCAGCCGTGTGAACGTCCCCGGCTGGCCGATGTCGATGTCGGCGACGAGCAGACCTCAGCGGGAAGACGTACTTCCTGCGGAGGTGCCATCGGCTCGCTGAGGATCTCGCCCGCGGCCAGCACGCTGAAGAGCGACTGCGGTTCGCTCGCGCTCGAGGCGCTGTCGCTCGTGAGCTTTGACTTCGCTTAAAGTCGCTGGCCGGATCATCACCGGGAAGTCATCGGTAACGCTCCCTGAACGCGGACCGGCGGAGCGAGCGGGCGACGGAGCGATGCAAGTCGGGCGGATGATGGAGCATGTCTCGCTTACGATGGGATTTCGACCGTTTGGTCCACGAAACCCCGGTCCGAGATTCGAGACGGGCCAGTACTGACGAGTTCTTGGCTGGCTCCGCAGAGCGCCCCAGCTGGACACAGCTCGGCGGCCACCCTGCGGCGGGGATTACGGATCCCGGCGAGCGCAATGAGACCTCCGCCGGCGACGAGCACGGCTGCGATCGTGTCCGCAACACGGAAGGCATGCACGGACGCTTCCTCGAAGGTCGCTCGTAGGAGGACCCGCTCGCCGGTAGGCACTCCAATTAGGCTGGGCGAGCCGAGAGGCTGTCGCTTGGCGCGGCTGATCGCCGAGCGGCCAGCGGGATCGATCGCGGACCGTCGTAGCGTCGCGTCGACGCGACTAGCAAAAGCTAGAGAGACGACGGCTCCCAGCACAGCGACCGCGAAGAGCTGCGCGACGCGTGAGAGCGTCGTATTCACCGCGGCGGCGACGCCTGCGTGATCCTCCTCCACTGCCCCAAGGACCGTGGCGGTCAACGGCGCGACAAGCATCGCGAGTCCCAACCCGAACACGAGCAGCGCCGGCAGGACGTCGCTGACGTAATCGGCGCGCTGATCGACACGCACCAAGAGCAAAAGGCCGCAGCCGGCAACCAGCGCCCCGAGGCTTATCAGCACCCGCGACCCGATGCGGTCGGCGAGCGCGCCGAAGCGGCGGGAGAGCAGGATCATCAACGAGGTGACCGGCAGAAGGGCAAGCCCTGCCTGAACGGGGCTGTAGCCGCTGACCTCCTGCAGAAACACCGGCAGCAGAAAGATCACACCCCCTAGCCCAAGGTAGGCGGTCAATGTCGCCAGGTTCCCGATCGTGAAGTTGCGCTCGCGAAACAGGCTCAACGGGAGCATCGGCGCCCGAGCGCGCGCCTCGTGCGCAACAAACGCGATCGCTCCGAGAACCCCTGCCGCGAGCGAGCCGATCACCACGGTGCTCCATCCGCGCGCCGGCTCCTCGGTAACAGCGAACACCGAACCCGAGAGCGCGACCGCCGCCAAGAGGGCCCCAGAGAGATCCAGACGCCCGCCGGTGCCGGCGCTCGCGCTCCCAGGCACGCCACGAGCAATCAGCGTCAGGGTGACGAGGACGAGCGGTGCATTGAGCACAAAGATAAGGCGCCACGAGCCGGCAGCGATCAACACTCCCCCGATGAACGGCCCGATCAGCCCGACGATCGAGCTCAGCGCGGTCCATGTCCCGATCGCCCTGGCCCGCTCGTCTTCGGGAAACACGTGGACGATCACCGCCAAGGTGGTAGGCGTCACCAGCGCCGCGCACACTCCCTGCATCGAACGGAACGCGCATAGCTCGGGGATCGACGATGCGACCGCGCAGAGAGCCGACGTGAGGCCGAACCCGGCAACGCCGATCAGGAACACACGCTTCTGACCGAATACGTCTCCGAGCGAGCCGCCGATTAGCAACAGCGACCCCAGCGCCAGCAAGTATGCGTTCGTCACCCACTGCTGGCCCGCCAGACCGCCACCGAGGTCGCTTCGAATCGCGGGCAACGCGACACTGGTTACGGTCGCGTCGAGGAATACGACGCTCGTACCGAGCACGGCTGCGAGCAGGGTCAGCTGCTTCTCGCGCGGTGTGGCCACTCGTCGGATGTCTGGCACATGCGCAGATTGGCACGTCACGAGCGCCACTCGCCTCGCGACCGCACCTTGAACGAATGAGTGGCAAGCGGGACCGCTCACTTCGGTCGAAAGCAGGCGCCGTCGAATCGGACGGTGGCTGTCGCACAAAGCCTTCCGCGAAAAGCTGCGCCGCGGTGGCTGTGATGCGCCTTGGAGCTGGTGAGAGGACGGACGCCGGGTTGAGCGTGACGAACCGAGCAATCGAGTTGCAGCTTTTTGGAACCCACCCCTTAGAAAGACTCCAGCGAGGTCGCCGGGGGTTTGTGACAGCCACCCGCGCAAGCGGGAGCGCGTGCAGGATAGGATGCGGACCTGGTCAACTCGTATGCCAGAGAGGAAGAGGCCGATGAATGCGAACAAGGCACTATGGGAGAAGGGTGACTTCACTCGAATTGCGGAATGCGTGCGAGAGAGCGGAGAATCTCTCGTCAAGGAGTTGGACATCACCGACGGGCTCCAGGTGCTGGACCTCGGTTGCGGCGACGGGACCACCGCGTTGCCGGCAGCTCAGCTGGGGGCCGAGGTTCTGGGCGTTGACATCGCCGCCAACCTGGTCGCGGCGGGCAACGCCCGCGCCCAGGCCCTCGGCCTGACCAACTGCACGTTCCAGGAGGGCGATGCATCGGATCTGCGCGAGCTCGATGACGAGCGCTTCGACCTCGTCGTCAGCATGTTCGGGGCAATGTTCGCTCCATGGCCGCTCGATGTGGCCAAGGAGATGGTCCGGGTGGCCAGGCCGGGTGGCCGAATCGTGATGGGGAACTGGATCCTGAACGATCCGACCCTGGTGGCGCAGATCCTGAGGATCGCCTCCTCCTACTCGCCCCCTCCCCCGGAGGGCTTCGTCAGCCCGATGACCTGGGGCGTGGAGGACGAGGTGATCGAGCGGTTCACGGCAGCCGGAATCGCCGCGGAGCGGATCTCGTTCGCGAGGGACACCTGGACCTTCAACTACCCCGGTCCGCCCTCGGAGCTGGTGACTGCCTTCAGGACCTACTACGGGCCCACGATGAACGCGTTCGAGGCGGCGACGGCGAACGGCAGCCAGGCTGACCTCCAGGCTGAGTTGGAGGCCCTGTTCAACGAACAGAACACCAGCGATGACGCCACCTCGATACCGGCTACGTTCCTGCGGGTGAGGGTCACGCGGTAGGGCGACTCACTGCCCCGGCTCCCGCCTTCCACTGAGCGTCCTCAGTCAGCCCACCAGTCCCGCTGACCCACCACGTCTTCCCGCGGGTTCTCGCCGAGATTGGGCGCACCGAAGACGAGGATCTCGAGGCCCTTCGGCCCAGCCTCGTACCCTCGCCACGTACCGGGCGGGACGCGCACCACGTCCCACTTCTTGAGCTCGATGATCTCGTCGTCGAGCTTCATCCGCCCGCTCCCGCCCACGACCACGAACACCTCCTCCTGCTCCTTGTGCGTGTGGCCATATGGGAAGCGGTAGTCGGGCGGGATGCGCTGATAGCTCAGGCCGGACTGCTCGAGCTCGAGCGCCATGTTGCGACGACGGAACTCCAGGTCCGGTGCGCCGTCGAAGTTGGACCCGACGTCCGCCAGATCCTCTCTGAGGTTCCTGAGCGTGAACGGCACGGCGCTGGTGCCCGCTATGCGCCTGTGAACCGATACTCGGTCTGCCAGGCGTCCTTCGAGTCGGTGTGGGCGGTCCAGAAAAGCTCCGCGATGTTGTCCGGATCGAAGTCCGTCCCCGGCTTGACGGCACCGGCGATAGTGACGGTCGCGGCGTGGATGCCGTCGTCCCGGACGCCGGCGGCTATCAGCGTCTGAGCCGAGCGCAGGGCGGACTTCCCCATCGATAGGCTCGCCAGTGCGGGCACTGGATTGTCGGCGAAGCCGCCGCTGGTGACCAGCAGGGTGCCGCCGCCAGCAGCCCGCAGGACGGGCGCGGCTACCTGTGCCGCGACGACGGCGCCGAGGACGTCGACGTCGTGGGCGGTTCGGAGCCGCTCGACGGTGGTGTCGAGGATCTGGCCTGGATCTGGCAGGGCAGCGTTGTACACGACGACACCGGGGGCACCCGGGGCGCGGAAGATCCGCTCGAGCGTCTCGCGGTAGCCGTCCAGATCCTCGATATCCGCACCGATCGCCTCTATCTCAAGGCCGCCGCTGCGCAGTTCAGGGGCGAGCTTGTCGAGCGATGCGCTGCGGGAGATGAGTGTGCTGCGGAAGCCCTCTCGGCCGAAGCGCCGAACCACGGCGGCGCCGACTCCCGGTCCGGCCCCGATCAGCAGGAGGTGATGGGGGTCAACAGGCTCGGGCATATACCACCTCCGGGTTGAGCTTTCGCCCGGCTATCAGCCTGGGCGACTGTCCTTGGGGTCGAATCACCAGACTAACGTTTCACCAAGTTCCGGGTGAGACGTCATCACAGCCTGGGGCGTGCGGTGCTTGGTCGACCCAACCCAAACAGAGACCAGCACAGCGTGCTACGCTGTGCGACATGAGGACGGTGACTCATCGCGAGATGCGCAATCAAAGCGGTGCCATCCTGCGTCATGTCGCCGATGGCGAGACCATCCAGGTCACCAATAATGGCCAGGTCGCGGCGTTGATCGTGCCGCCGGGCACCGACCCGCTCGCGGACCTTGTCTCCCGAGGCCAGGTGCGGGTGGCGCGAAACTCCACCTCTAGCTTGCGGTCAATCGTTCGACGCAAAGGTACGGCCGACAGCCAGGCGATAGTGGCTGACGTCCGTGGCCACTGGTGACGATCAGCTATCTGGATACCTCGGCCGCGATGAAGCTCGTCCTAGACGAGCCGCAATCTGAGTCGCTGACTGCGGAGCTGGCAGGTCGGGAAGATCGGCGGCTGGTTTCCTCCTGGTTGCTGCACACCGAGATGCACTGTGCCGCAGGGCGCCACCCCCAAGACGTCGACCTCGGGGCGGCGGGGGCCGTACTCGATTCGGTGAGCCTGATCGACCTCACACGCGGGGATCTGCTCGCGGCCGGCACGCACGCGCCGCTGCGATCCAACGACGCCATCCATCTCGCCGTCGCGCTCAGGGTCGGCGCCGATGAGATCGTCACTTACGACGGGGAGCTTGCTGAACGAGCGACAGCGGCCGGCCTGCCCGTGCTGTCACCGGGCAGCTCGTAACCCCCGGTGTCTTGCGCCCTCGGACCGGAGCCCTCCTCACGTCCTCGGTACGGTGAGCGAGGCAACGGCGGTCCTGCGCGGATTGACCCGTCCCAGCTAAAGCCAAGCAGAGTTTTGGACCGAGAGGCGGTCGTGGTCCAAACTAGCCATCAGACATGGCGACCGCTATCTCAAACCCGCCCATTTGCAGCGGCTTTCCGATGGCCAGACCCAGACTCGAACTGGGGACACCACGATTTTCAGTCGTGTGCTCTACCAACTGAGCTATCTGGCCGTCGTCGTACTTCGCCTCGATCCTAACGGCTGCGGTGCTGCTCGCTGGTCGGGCGCCTCTGTGATGGCGCGATCACCGAGCGCGTCAGCAGGATCCGTGTTGCGAGCGCTCCGACTCGGCACACGCGCTCCGCCGCGGTCGCCGCGGACGGGGTCGGGGCGCGCGTGGGCTCGCCCCCACCTCAGCCCGCTCGAACTCCTGCACCAGCGCTTCGTACGTAGTGCGCAGGCCCTCTGTGATCGACACCTCCGGCGCCAGCCGAGCTCGCGCTCCGCGCGGCTCGCAGTCCAGGCGGCTGTGCTGCAGCTCGCCCGCTGCGCAGTTCCGCCAGCTCCGGCTCCACGTCGGCGCCCGACCACGTCGCGCAGCTCGGTCCACACCGTCGTCACGTCCGTCTCCACGCCGGTCGCGACGTTGTACGTGCCGGCCTTGCCCGCCGCCGCGCGCAGTGCGCTGACCACGTCGCCACGTACACGTAATCCCGGGTCGGCCTGCCGATGCCCGTACAGTCGCGGGCGCTCGCCGGTGTACAGCTTGTGCGCGAAGATCGCCACCACCCCCGCCTCCCCGTGCGGGCACTGCCGCGGGCCGTACACGTTCCCGAGTCGCGCCACCGCGTTCGGCCACGCCACCGGCCAGCCCCCACGTCTTTACGTACGACTCGGCCGCCCACTTCGACGCTCCGTACGGGCTCAGCGGCGCGGGCTCGCGATCCTCGCTCGTCGGCATCGGCGCCTCGTCCCCATACAGCGCCCCGCCCGTCGAGGTGAACACGACCGGCGCGCCCATCCGCGTTCGCGGCCGCGACCACGTTCAGCGTTCCCCGCACGTTGACCTCGCAGTCCCGGCCCGGATCGTCCACCGACACCGTCACGCTCGCCTGCGCCGCCAGGTGGTAGACGGCCTCCGGGCCGACCTCCTCCACGACGCGCTTCACCGCCGACCGCGTCAACGATGTCCAGCTCGATCAGCCGCGCCTCATTCGCCACGCGACTGGCTCTGCCCGAGGACAGGTCGTCGAGCACCGTCACTCCGTACCCGTCCGCGAGCAGCGAGTCCACGACGTGCGAGCCGATGAACCCGGCGCCGCCGGTCACGATTGCCTGCCTGTTCGCCATTCGCGGAAAAATCTATCCGACGGCCTGCGCGTCGGCGGTGCGCTCGTTGTGACGACGCTCCCGCTCGCCGTCGGGCGACCGCGCGCTGCAGCACGCCTTCGACGGTCTCGATCGACTCGTCGATCCGCGCAAGCGCCTGCGGCTGCACCTGGCGGCCCAGCATGTACCTGCGCAACGTCGCCAGCACCCGGCGCGCGATCCCGATCGCCTGGCGCTCACGCTCGGCGTCGATCTCGCCCTGCTCGCGCAGCTCGGCCACCGACGCAACGCCGGTTCGATCACCTCGCCCGGGCAGCGCCGACCGCCGCGATCGCCGTCCTCGATCGCCTGCGCGACCGCGCCCTCGGCCATCTCCGCGTCGCTGCGCGCAGGGCCGTCACGAACGTCTCGAGCGCACCGTCGGCCACCGCGATCGGGTCGGTCCTGACCTGCTCGCGCGCGTCCGGACCGGAGCTGTCCAGCACCTCCAGGAACGCGTCCAGCAGCACCGGGTCGAAGTGCCGGCCTCGCTCGGCGCGCATCATCGTCGACGGCCTCCTCGACCGCGAACGCCTTGCGATACACCCGATCGCTCGTCAGCGCGTCGAACACGTCGGCGATCGCCACGATCCGTCCCTCGATCGGGATCGCCTCGCCCCTCACCCCGCGCGGATAGCCGCTGCCGTCCCACTTCTCGTGATGGCTCAGCGCGATCGTCGCCGCCAGGTCGAGGATCGCCGAGCTCGAGCCTTTCAGCAGCCTGTGCCCCTCCTCGGCGTGCGTCTCCACGATCGCGCGCTCCTCCGCGGTCAGCTTGCCCGGCTTGAGCAGGATCGCGTCGGGGATCGCCACCTTGCCGACGTCGTGCAGCGGCGCGGCGTGCACCATCCGCTGACAGAGCTCCTGCTTCGCATCCCGATCTGCTCGGCCAGCAGCGTCGAGAATCGTCCGATCCGCTCGATGTGCGCGCCCGTGTCCTCGTCGCGGAACTCGACCGCCATCGACAGTCTGCGGACCGTCTCCGCCTGCGCGATCTCGAGCTCGGACAGCGCCCTGCGCAGCTCGCTCGAGCGGTCGCCGATCTCGCGCCGCAGCGCCTCGCGATGACGCTCTCCGGCGAGCCACCCGACCGCCCCGGCCGCCACCGCCAGCACGAGCACGCACGCGACCACCACTGCGGGCCCGGTCGCGAGCACCGCACCGACGTCCGGCGACGAGCGCGACGACCACGCTGACACGTCCAGCGCCATGCCCGTTCCGGCGGGCTCCCGCGCGGCTCGCTCGACTTCGCTCGTATGTGCCGTCGTCTCGCGCACTGGTCCGGTCTCGCAGTCGGCAGTTTTGCGCATTTGACTTGAGCCTCGCAGCCGCCCTTTCGGCGCATTGCGAGGGCATTTGGGCAATCTGAAGCATCGGCGCGTTGCGGGAGGATTTGAGCACCGAGGGCAGGCAGCGCGGACGGGGGCGCGGACATTCGGCGGGTTATGAGAGAGCAAAGCGGACGTGCGGGACGAGCGGGCACACGCCACGCATCCGCCTGCTCGACTAGGCTGCGCCCCGAATGCTTCGCCGTTTGACCCTCCGCCTCGCGGCCATGACGCTCGTGCTCGCCGCGGTCCTGATCGCCGGCTGCGGCGGCAGCTCCTCCTCCTCGGCGGCAACGGCGTCGCCTCCAAATCGCCGAGCGAGATCCTCGCCGCGACCAAGACGGCCGCCGCCAGGGCCAGCTCGGTGCATGTCGCCGGCACGCTCAGCAGCGGCGGAACGCCACTGACGCTCGACATGGACCTCGTCTCCGGCCACGGCGGACGCGGACAGATCTCCGAGAACGGGCTCTCCTTCGAACTGATCGTCGTCGGCGACACCGTCTACATCAAAGGCAGCCCCGCGTTCTACAGCCACTTCGGCGGCGCCGCCGCCGCGCAGCTTTTCCAAGGCAAGTGGCTGAAGGCGCCCGTCTCCGGGGGCGAACTGGCGTCGCTGGCGTCGCTCACGAACCTCAGCCGTCTGCTCGACCAGGCGCTCGCGAGTCACGACACGCTCGCCAAGGGCGCCACCACAACCATCGCCGGACAGCCGGTCGTCGAACTCCGCGGCACCACCAACTCCGGCTCGCTGCTACATCGCCACGACCGGCCGGCCATACCCGATCGAAGTCGTCAAGCGCGGCTCAGAAACAGGCCACATCTCGTTCACCCGCTGGAATGACCCCGTCTCGTTGACGGCCCCCTCCGGCGCGATCGACCTCAGTCAGCTGCAGCACGCCGGGCACTGAGTCCGAGCGCGAGTCAGGCGGCGCTTCAGCGGACCGCCTCGGCCGAGACCGCGTGTCCCCCGCCAATCCGCGATGACATGATGGGTCTCACGGACTACCCAACCAGGAGGACACGATGACGCTTGATCAGACGAAGATGGGCCAGGTCGTGGCCGAGCAGATGGAGGCCCTCGAAGACCGCTTCGACGACGATTGCGAGATCGGCGACGTCTGCACGATCGTCGAGGTCATCGGGCCTCACGGCTCGAGCGTCTCGGTCCGCTCGAGCGAAGCCCGCCCCCACACGACGATCGGACTGTTGCGCATGGCCGAGACGATGATGCTCGCGAACATCGGCGGGCGCGATGTGGGAGGGGAGTAGTGGTAGGGGGGCCGAGGAGCGGCAGGGGGTGAGGAGCGCGGCCTGACTGAGCGCAGCCTGGCTGAGCGCGCCCGGTGAAAACGCAGCGTGAGCATTTGGCAGCTCGTCCGCCCCCCTGGCCATAATGCCGCCCGTGCCATGCGACGCTATTCGGCCCAATAACGCCCTGGCCCAGGGTGCTCAGTGAGCGCGCTCCCTCAACCGATTCAGGCGCCACCCGAGCAATTGCCGCTCGGGCTGTTGGAAGAGGACGCGGACTACCTCACGCGCCAGCTGGTGACCTACATCGGGAACAAGCGTGCTCTGCTGGGCCCGATCAAGAGCGCCATCGAGACCGTCCGACGACGGACAGGGCGCGACAAGCTGCGAATCTTGGATGCTTTCTCAGGCTCGGGCGTGGTGTCACGAATGCTCAAGCAGTACGCCGATGAGCTGGTCGTCAACGACACCGAGGACTATGCGCGGATTATCAGCAAGTGCTACCTGACCAATCGCGGCTCGGTCTCGATGGACCTCCTCGAGGCCAGCGTTGCGGCGCTGAATCGAGCTGTCGAGGACCGCGCAGCGCCGCCGGGGTTTATCGGGCGCCTCTATGCACCGCGAGATTCAGCTGCCATCGCCGCCGACGATCGCGTCTTTTATACGCCCGAGAACGCCTATCGACTCGACGGCTACCGGCAGCTCCTACAGGATGAGCCGCCAGAGATCAAGTCGCTATTGATGGGGCCGCTACTCTCCGCAGCCTCAATTCACGCCAACACGGCAGGTGTCTTCAAGGGTTTCTACAAGGACCGCAGCACGGGCATAGGCAAGTTCGGCGGAAGCGGCGCCGACGCACTCGATCGCATCACCGCATGCATCACACTGGAGCCGCCAATCTTGAGCCGGTTCGAATGCGACTACTCCGTGCGGCAGATGGACGCAAATCTTCTCGTTAGAGAACACGACGAGTACGATGTTGCCTACTTTGACCCACCCTACAATCAACATCCCTATGGATCGAACTATTTCATGTTGAACTTGTTGGTCAACTACGAAGAGCCATTCGAGATCAGCAAGGTTTCCGGTATTCCCACATCGTGGCGACGCTCCGACTATAACGTGAAGAAAAAAGCCCTTCCGCGGCTGCGCGAACTAGTCACCGCGGTCGATGCCAAGTTCGTCATCCTGTCGTTCAACGACGAGGGCTTTGTGTCCCCTCCTGAAATCCGCGAGGTGCTCACCGAGGTGGGCACGGTCACAGAGCAGCGCCAGCCATATACGACATTCCGTGGCTGTCGAAATCTTCGGAACAGGAGCGCCCAGGTAGTTGAGCACGTCTACCTGATCGAGAAGCGGTGAGGGATGACATCCCAGGGCGAGAGGCTATCGGAACAGCGTGCTGGCACTGTCCTTAACCTCACCGCGAAGAAGCATGAGACCGCGCTGGGCAAGGCCCTGAAGAAAGTCGTGGTGGATCTGCGGTGTGAGTTCCCTGATGTCCTACTGGAACATCAACCACGCTGGCAGCTCGCAGAGATAGTAGACCAGCTCAAACGAGATTTCCCCGATGTGCAATTTAGAGAGCCACACGAGCAGAGATGCTTGGAACCGGACGGCGGCATCCTGTCAATCGTGGATCGACGGGACAAACATCACGTGATCCTGATCTCGGAGGCGAAGAACCAGGGCGTCAACGATAAACGTAAGGCCGAAGGCAAGAAACGTCAGGCGCAGGGCAATGCGATCGAGCGACTTGGCAAGAACGTGATCGGCTTCCGGGCGGCGATGCTGATGGAGGGCATCATGCCTTTTGTCTGCTTCGGTTACGGCTGCGATTTTGCAGACAACAGTTACATTCTAGACCGTGTCAGCACGATCGCCATGTTCGGACCGCTGAACGAGATCGAACTCCATAACCGCGGTGATGGCGGGCAATTCAACCGAGGAAGCTTTTTCTTTCAAGAGAAGAAATGGACGCAGACACGCATGGCGGACGTTATGCACGAGGTTGCGAGTCGCAGCATCCACTATTACTTCTCAAAGCACGGTAAGGCGGCATTTTCGATCAGCGGCATAGCAGAGTGAGGCAGTCAGGCGGTGGTCCACTCCCCTACAACGCCAGCGCCACATACTTCGTCTCCAGATACTCCCCGATCCCCTCGAAGCCGCCCTCGCGCCCGAACCCCGACTGCTTGACGCCCACCGAAGGGCGCGGCGGGGTTGGAGACGATGCCCTGGTTGAGTCCGACCATGCCCGTCTCGATTCCCTCGCACACGCGCAGCGCGCGCGTCAGGTCGCGGGTGTAGACGTAGGCGACGAGCCCGTACTCGGTGCGGTTGGCGGCGTCCACCGCCTCGCTCCTCGGTCGAGAACGTCGCGATCGGAGCGACCGGGCCGAAGATCTCCTCGCGCGAGCACGCGCGCGTCGTGCGGGCACGCCGGCGAGGACGGTGGGCTCGTAGAAGTAGCCGGGCCCGTCAACCGCACTGCCGCCGAGCGCAGGTGGGCGCCGCGCTGCGCGGCGTCGTCGACCAGCTCGGACGACGGTGTCGCGCTGGGCGGTCGTCGATCAGCGGGCCGACGTCGACGTCGGGCTCGGTGCCGCGGCCGACGCGCAGCGCCGCCATGCGCTCGGCCAGGCGCTCGCGCGAACTCGTCGGCGATCGACTCGTGCACGTGGAAGCGGTTGGCCGCGGTGCAGGCCTCGCCGACGTTGCGCATCTTCGCGGTCATCGCGCCCTCGACGGCCGCGTCGAGGTCGGCGTCCTCGAACACGAGGAACGGGGCGTTGCCGCCGAGCTCCATCGAGACGCGCAGGACCTGCTCGGCCGACTGTTCGATCAGCGTGCGCCCGACCTCGGTCGAGCCGGTGAACGACAGCTTGCGCGTGCGCGGATCGCGCAGCAGCGGCTCGATCACCGCGCCGGAGTGCCGGGCGGTGATCACGTTCAGCACGCCCGCCGGGCAGCCCGGCGCGCTCGAGGATCTGCGCGAGCGCGAGCATCGACAGCGGCGTCTGCTGGGCGGGCTTGACGACCATCGTGCAGCCGGCGGCGATCGCGGGGGCGATCTTGCGCGTGCCCATCGCCGTCGGGAAGTTCCACGGCGTCACGAACACGCACGGCCCGACCGGCTGGCGCATCGTGAGGATGCGCCCGGCGCCGGTCGTGTTGACCATGTAGCGGCCGTGCACGCGCACGGCCTCCTCGGAGAACCAGCGCAAGAACTCGGCGGCGTAGGCGATCTCCGCGCGCGACTCGGCCAGCGCCTTGCCCATCTCCAGCGTCATCAGCAGCGCCAGCTCGTCGGTCTGGGCGACGATCGCCTCATACGCCCGGCGCAGGATCTCCCCGCGCTCGCGCGGCGCGCTCGCGGCCCACGCGGCCTGAGCGTCAGCCGCGGCCGCCGAGCGCCGCCAGCGCATCGTCCACCTGCGCGTCGGCCACCTCGACGAGCGTCTGCTCGGTCGCGGGGTCCTCGACCGGCAGCGTCCCGCCGCCGCTCGCAGCGCGCCACTCGCCCGCCGATGTACAGGTCGGTGGGAACCCGATCGAGAACCGCCTGCTCGCGCTCAGCCCCGCTCATCACCGTACTCCCATGCCCAAGCTCGGCCCCGCCGGCGGCCTGAAAACAGGCCGCACCCTGTGACACACATCAGGCTCGGCGCGAGCGCCAATCATCGTGCAGGGCTCATGCGCCGAGCGCGGTGGCCGAGGACAAACCCATGCGGTTCCCTATACCCGACCACGACCTCGGCTGAACGGCCACGTTCTCAAGAGCACGGATGCTCGCCATCAGATCAACCTATCACCGCCCGATACGCATTCCGGGGCGGGCGAGGTGCGCGCTCATCGCAACCCTCGCCGCGCTGACGGTCTCAGCCGACGCCACCTCGGCCACAGCCCCCGCGCAAGCCGCAACCACCGCGCAAGTCGCGCCTGCTCAGACGCTCGTGATCACGGGCGCGGGCGACGGCCACGGCGTCGGCATGAGCCAGGACGGGGCGCTCGGCTATGCCCAGCACGGCTGGAGCGATCAGGCGATCCTCGCCCACTACTACACCGGCACGGCGATCGGACAGGCGCCGCCCGAACGCGAGCGTGCGCGTGCTGATCGGCTCCAAGGTGCAGACGATCCCGCTCGAAACGTATGTCCGCGGCGTCGTCTCGGCCGAGATGCCCGCCGAGCTGGCCGCTGGCGGCGCTGGAGGCACAGGCGATCGCCAGCCGTACGTACGCACTGACCGCCCACGCGGGCGGGTCGAGGTTCGACGTGTACGCCGACACGCGCTCGCAGGTGTATCGCGGCGTGGCCGCCGAAACCGCACAGACGAACGCCGCGGTCGCCGCGACCACCGGACAGATCGTCATCTACGCGGGCCATCCCGCGATCACCTACTTCTTCGCCAGCTCGGGCGGGATGACCGAGAGACGTGCAGAACGCGTGCCCCGGCGCCGAACTCGCAGCCGTGGCTGCTCGGCGTGCCGGACCCCTACGACGTCGGGCCGCAGTTCGACTGGAAGCTCAGCATGAGCTTCGCCACCGCCAGCGCCCGGCTGCGCGGGCTGGTGAAGGGCAGGCTGCGCGGCATCGAGGTGCTGACGCGCGGGGTCTCGCCGCGAATCCTGACCGCCGCGACGTCCTCGGCACGGGCGGCAACACCTCGGTGAGCGGTGCGGAACTGGCCGCGCGTCTGGGACTGCAGGACACGTGGGCATATTTCAGCGTCCGCGTGCGGGCACGGGCGCCCGTCAAGCCCGAGCCCGACCACAGCGCCCCCTCGCCGCCACAGCCGACACCGGCGGGCGGCGTGTCAGCCGGGTAGCCGCAAGACGGCAACGCCAAAGACTGCCGAGACCGGAGCGGGTCCCAACACGCCGCGTTGGGACCGCGGCGCTGCGCGTGCGTGGCAGGCAGCGATCTCAAGAATGATCTTGCTGAGCGGAGGAGCCCTGCCCTAACCTGAGCCAATGCCCGCCGGCTCGATGCCCGCTCCGCTGCTGATCGCCGACGTGCCGTGGCTGCTGTACCGCGCGTACTTCGCGTCTGCCCAAATCGATCGTCGGAGCGGACGGGCAGCCGGTGAACGCGCTGCTGGGGACGGTCAACGCGCTGCTGGCGGTGCTCGACGAGCGTCCGGCGCGCGCGGTGGTGGCGTGCTGTCGGCGCCGAGCAGGCGACCTACCGCGTGGGGCTGTACCCGCCGTATCACGCCCACCGCGAGCCGATGCCGGCGGAGCTGCGGACGCAGTGGACGCGAGCGCCGGCGCTGCTTGCAGAGCCTGGGCTGGACCGTGTGTGACGCCGGCGAGCTGGAGGCCGACGACGCGATGCTCTCCTATGCGCGCGTCGAGGCCGAGGCGGGCGGGGAGGCGCTGCTGCTGACCGCCGACCGCGACCTGTGGCAGGCCGTCGATGAGAACGTGAAGATCGCCCAGCTGGCGAAAGGACGCTACGCCGGGGAGATCGGCCGAGCGCAGGTGCGCGAGCGCTACCACGGGATCGGGCCCGAGCTGGTGACGGACCTGATCGCTCTGCGCGGCGACCCCTCCGACGGCCTGCCCGGCGCGCCGGGGATCGGGGTGAAGACGAGCGGCCGAACTGCTGCTGCGGTACGGCTCGCTCGAGGGAGTGCTGGCAGCCGCCGAATCCGACGATCGGGAGATGCGCCCGCGGGCGAGCGCCGTGCTGGGCGAGCACGCCGAGCTGCTGCGTACGTTCAAGCAGATCGCCACGCTGCAGCGCATCGACGTGGAGCGCCCGCCCGACCACGGCACCGACTTCGCCGCGGGGGCGAGCGCCGCGCGTGAGTTGGGCATGCGGGGCCTGGCCGAGCGGCTGCGGGAAAAGGCCGCCGTCGCCTGACGCATACCTTCAGACGACTACGGCGTGAACTTGACCGTGATCACGTCGCCGTCGGCCATCAGTCAGCGGGAGGGGGATGACCGGTCCCCCTCCCGACCTCCCCCTGTGGTGCAAACAGCGAACTCTCAAGGACTGAACTTGACTGTGATCACGTCACCGTCGGCCATCGCGTAGTCCCGGCCCTCCAGCCGCAGCGTCCCCCGCTCGCGTGCACCCGCGTAGCCGCCTGCTTGCACCAGCTCGCGCCAGCCGATGACTTCGGCACGCACGAACCCGCGCTGGATGTCGGTATGGATCTCCCCGGCGGCGTGCCAGGCGGTCAGGCCGCGGCGCAGGTGCCAGGACTGGGCGGGCTTGGCCTCGCCCGCAGTGAAGAACGCGATCAGCTGCAGCAGCGCAAACGCCTCGCGCACGACGCGCTCGAGGCTGGACTCACTGATGCCGAGCTCCTCGCGCATGGCCGCCGCGTCCTCGTCGTCCAGCTCAGTCAGCTCGGACTCGATACGCGCGCTGACCGCGACCGCGCGCGCGTCCTGCGCCGCCGCGTGGGCCGCGATCTCGGCAGGTACTTCGTCTGAGCCCTCGTCCACGTTGGCAACGAACAGGACGGGCTTGGCCGTCAGCGAGCCGAGGTCCCGCGCGGCATGCGGAGCCTCCTCGGGCAGCGGAACCGTGCGCACCGGCCTGCCGGCTCCCAGCGCGGCGATGGCCTGGCCCAGCCACGCCTCCTCGGCGACGGCGACCCGGTCTCCGCCGCGCGCCTGTTTGGCGACGCGCTCGATTCGGCGCTCGGCCTGCTCGAGATCGGCGAGCGCGAGCTCGGTCTCGATCGTCGCGATGTCCGCGAGCGGATCGACGCGGCCCTCGGGGTGAACCACACCGTCGTCGGAGTGCGCGCGCACCACGTGCACGAGCGCGTCGGTCTCGCGGATGTTCGCCAGAAACCGATTGCCGAGGCCCTCGCCCTGGTGCGCGCCCGCGACGAGTCCGGCGATGTCGTGAAAATCGATCGTGTCCCACACGATCTCCGAGGACCCGACGGTCCGCGAGACCTCATCCAAGCGCGGGTCGCGCACGGGCACGACCGCGACGTTCGGCTCGATCGTCGTGAACGGGTAGTTTGCCGCCTCCGCGCCGGCTTTGGTGAGCGCGTTGAACAGCGAGGACTTGCCAGCGTTGGGCATCCCCACGATTCCGATCCTGGTGCTCATACCCGCACATCCTCGCGCAGCCAGGAATATCGCTCCGTCCCCCCCATCCCAACGAGACTCCCGAGAACCGCGCCCGCGAGCACGTCCGACGGGTAGTGCACCCCCAGGTACAGCCGCGACTTTGACAGCCCCACCGCCAGCGCATACAGCGCCGGCGCAGGCAGCCCCAGGCGGGCATAGCAGCGGGCGGCGGCAAACGAGGTGGAGGCATGGGCGCTGGGGAAGCTCAGCTGCGTGGGCGTGCCGGTCAGCGCCGGCAGTCCCGGCAGCTCGGGGCGGCGGCGGCGTACGACGAGCTTGATCGCGGTATTCAATGCATACGTCCCCGCGACCGTCCCCAGCGCCCCGCGCCACTGCGCCGCGCGCGGACGGTCGAGCGCCCAGCCGCCCGCGCCGATCGCCAGCCAGATCCCACCGTGCTCGCCCAGCTTTGAGAACCGCGCCACCACGCGCTCGACCCGCGGGTTGCCGTGCCCGCGCGTGCGCGCCATGCGCAGCAGTCGCTCGTCCAGGTTCACCATCCAAGCCCCCTAGGGCGTCGATGGGCAAGGGAGGCCAGGACGCAGTGAGCGAAGTGTGCTCTGCTGGCCGAAACGGGGATGCTGGCCGAACGGGGGATGCGAGCGTAAGCGAGTGTCTCCCCGCTTCGGTAAGGCGAGTGTCTCCCGGCTTCGGTGAGCGATCGAGGACGCAGGATCACGCCGCCCAGCGGCGTCCTAGGCGCCGAAGCCTACGCGCGAGTCCTCATCCTCCGCGCGCACGTACACGACCTGCCCGAGATACACCCTCACCGGGCCGTCCTCGCTCTGCAGCTCGTGCCAACCGCCGCCATCGAGCGCTTTGCAAAGCCCCTTCAGCTGATCGTCGCTGACGCGCAGCGCCAGCACCTGGCCGCCCTGAAACCCGATGCCGATACGCCTCAGTGCCGCCATCAGTGAGCTCCCCCGGCGGGCTGCACGATCTCGGTGAGCACCCCGCCCGTCGCGCGCGGGTGCAGGAACGCGACGCGCGAGTCGCGGATGCCGACCCTGGGGCGCTCGTCGATCAGCGCCGTGCCGGCTTGCTTGAGCGCGGCGAGCGTGACATCGATGTCAGACACCTGATACGCGACGTGATGCATGCCGGGGCCTTTCCTGGCCAGGAACTTGCCGATTGGCGTATCCGCACCGAGCGGCGCAAGCAGCTCGACGTGGTTCTCGCCGACGTCCAGCAGCACCGCCTCCACGCCCTGCTCCTCGACGATCTCGCGATGGGCGACGTCCAGCTCGAACAGGTCGCGGTACAGCTCAAGCGCTGCGTCGATCTCCTGCACGGCGACGCCGACATGGTCGATGCGGTCGAACACGCCGCGCAGTCTATCGGCGTCGTCCCACCTCGCCGCCGCTGGATGCCGGGGGTTGCACGGGGGCATGGGTCGTGGGCGGGGCGTCGATCGCCGCCGGGCTCGCCGGGGGGTCGTGGGGCGCGGCCGCCGCCACGACGCGCAGCCCGACCCCCGGCGCGCGCTCCAATCGTGGCACGCCGGTCATGATCCGCTCGATCGCCTCGCGGTCCAGCACCTCGTGTTCGAGCAGCTCCCGCGCGAGCGCGTCCAGCTCGTGGCGGTGGGTCACAATCAGCTTCTGCGCCGCCCGCCGGGCCTCCTCGATCAGCTCCTGACGCTCCTCGTCGCGGATGCGCAGCGTCGTCTCCGACAGGCGCACGTCCCCGTCCGGAGCACGCCCGCCCCCCGCGGTGCTCATCGCGAAGTCATGAACCATCGAATGCGAGATGTCCGCCACGCGCTTGAGATCGTCCGAGGCGCCCGTCGTGACCTGACCGAACACGACCTGCTCGGCGACCCGTCCCCCCAGCAGCACCGTCATGTAGTCGAGCAGCTCCTCGCGCGTCTTCAGATAGCGATCCTCGGCGGGCAGATTCAGCGTGTATCCCAGCGCGCGTCCGCGCGGGACGATCGAGATGCGGTGCACGCGATCGACCGAGGGCAGCAGCTCCCCACACAGCGCGTGCCCGGCCTCGTGGAACGCGACGACGCGCTTCTCGTGCGCGTTCAGCACGCGCCGCGACTGCACGCCCGCGATCACTCGCTCCAGCGCGCTGTCGAAGTCGGCGTCGTCGATTGCGCTCGCGTCGCGGCGGGCGGCGAAGATCGCCGCCTCGTTGCAGATGTTCGCCAGATCCGCGCCGGTCAGCCCGCTCGTCTGCTGGGCCACCAGCCCGAGGTCCACCTTCCCCAGCGGCTTGTCGCGCGTGTGCACCCCCAGCACGCCTTCGCGCCCTTTCACATCCGGCGGGGCGACGAACACCTGGCGATCGAACCGTCCGGGACGCAGCAGCGCCGGGTCGAGCTTGTCCAGCAGGTTCGATGCGGCGATCACGACCACGCGCCCGCTCGCGGCGAACCCGTCCATCTCCACCAGCAGCTGGTTCAGCGTCTGGTCCTTCTCGCCGGAGATGTCCATCCCGCGGCGACCGCCGACGGCGTCGAGCTCGTCGATGAAGATGATCGCCGGTTCGTGCTTGCGCGCGATTGCGAACAGCCGTCTGATCCGCGCGGCGCCCAGGCCCGCGAACATCTCCACGAACGCGGCCGCCGATTGAGCGAAGAACTGCGCCCCGGACTCGTGTGCGACGGCCTTGGCCAGCAGCGTCTTGCCCGTGCCCGGCGGCCCGTGCAGCAGAATGCCCTTCGGCACCTTCGCCCCCAGCTTCTCGAATTGCTTGGGGTCGCGCAGGAACTCCACGATCTCCTCCAGCTCTCCGCGCGCATCGTCCACGCCCGCGATGTCCTCCCAACCGACGGCCTGATCCGACGCGGGCTTGATCTGCTGCGGCTTGACCCGCGGCATCACCTTCAGCATGCGCCACATCATGAAAATGAGCGCACTGAAGAACAGGATCATCACGACCGGGGACCAGTTGTAGGCCCAGTTCTGGATCTCCTGTACGAAAGACGTCGCGATCACGGTCGCCATCCTTGCTCAGTCATAATTCCTCTCGCCACTCCTTTGGCACTGCACTCCTACCGTGATCATTATGAAGGGTTGCCAAGCTTCTTTGTTCCAGTGCGATCAGTGCGATTATCCGGCGTGTGACCTCGGGCGGGGCGATACCCACCTAACGCCATTGTCCACCTGGTGCTTGCGGGCGCCGCGGGGTCCTCGCGCCACGCGTCATATCCTGAACACGAGCAGATGAATCGAGTCGAACCTTCCTCGCCGCCGCTGTGGGTGTGCCACCTGGGCTCCGTCCCCTACCGCGACGCCCTCGCCCTGCAGCTGCGCATCCGCGAGCGCCGTCTCGCCGGGGAGTTGCCCGACACGCTGCTGCTGCTCGAACACCCCCCCGTCTACACCCGCGGTCGGCGCGCCGCCGACGGTGAGCTGACGCTTGGCGAGGAGTACTACCGCGCGCGGGGCATCGACATCGCCGACACCGACCGCGGCGGGCGCGTCACCTACCACGGCCCCGGCCAGCTCGTCGGCTACCCGATCATGCACGTCGCCGACATCGGCGCTCACCTGCGCACGATGGAGTCGGCGATCGTCTCCGTGCTGGCCGATGACGGCATCGCCGCGCGCTCGCGCTGCGCGGAGGGCCCCGACTACACAGGCGTGTGGGTCGAGGACCGCAAGATCGCCTCGATCGGCGTGCACGTCTCGCGCGGGATCTCCACGCACGGGTTCGCGCTCAACATGGACCTCGACCTCGACCCGTTCTCGTGGATCGTCGCCTGTGGCCTGCCCGATGTGACGATGACTTCGATCGCTCGTGAGCTGGGGCCCGAGCGTATGGCGGATGCGGATGCCACGCGCGCGCGCGTGGCCCAGCGCTTTTGCGAGGCCCATGGCCGTAGCCCGCAGCGCGTATCGTCCCAGCAGATCGGCATTGACATACCTCCACTTCCGGATCAACCCGAAGCGCGACCCAAGCGGGGGCAGTCCCAGGCCGAGGGGATTAGAGCCCGCCCACCCCGCCCACCCCGGACGCCCCGCGCCAAACAGCCCCGTATCCCACTCACCTGCGCGGATGCTGGCCGATCTTTGATCGGTCAAGCTGACCCCAACCCTGATACGGCGACCTCCGTAACCCACCACGGAGCCCCGGTATGAGCGCCGCCACCAGATCGCGTGCCAATCCCGGGGGCATGGACGTGCTCAGCGTGCTCGGCCCGAACGTCCGGCCGTTGCGCGAGCGTAAGCCTCCGTGGTTCAAGGTGCCCCCGCCGGGCGGCGAGCGTTACCGCGAGCTGACCGAGTTGATCCGCTCCGAGAACCTGCACACCGTCTGCCAGGAGGCGGCCTGTCCGAACGTCGGCGAGTGCTGGGAGCGTGGTACGGCCACGTTCATGATCCTCGGCGACACGTGCACCCGCCGGTGCGGGTTCTGCAACGTGCGCACCGGCAAGCCCACCTGGAACGATCCGCTCGAGCCCGCGCGGGTCGCGCGCTCGATCGCGCGCATGGGTCTGCGCCACGCGGTCGTCACCTCGGTCGATCGCGACGACCTGCCCGACCTGGGCGCCTCCGCGTTCGTCGGCGTCATCCGCCAGGTCCGCCGCCAGGCCCCGGACTGCCAGATCGAGGTGCTCACCCCCGACTTCCAGGGCCAGGAGATGCCGCTGGCGCGCGTCATCGCCGAGCGTCCTGACGTGTTCAACCACAACGTCGAGGTCGTCCCGCGGCTGTATCCGCTCGCGCGGCGGGGCTCGGAGTTTCAGCGTTCCTGCCGTGTGCTGCGCGTGGCCGGGGAGCTCGGCGAAGGCGAGGTCGTGACCAAGTCCGGGCTGATGGTCGGGCTCGGCGAGACTCACGAGGAGCTCGTCGACACGTTCGGCGTGCTGCGCGCACACGACGTGCGGTGCTCACCGTCGGGCAGTACCTGCGTCCTTCCGAGCGCCATCTGCCGGTCGTGCGCTACTGGCACCCCGACGAGTTCGCCGCGCTGGAGTCGGCCGCGTACGAGCTCGGCTTCGACCACGTCGCCGCCGGTCCGCTCGTGCGCTCCTCCTACCACGCCGACCAGCACGTACCGCAGCCGCGAGCCGGTGTCGGGACCGCTGGCGGCGAGCGCTTGAACGTCTCAGGCTGCGCCCCGCCGTCCACACGAGGATAGGCTGCGCCGGGCAACCTCCGCGATCCCGCCTCGCTCGGCGCGTGGCGGCGGCGCCCGTCGGTGTCCAGATCCCACCGATCCCACGCTTGTGAGCCCCCGTCCCCGATGATCCCGCGTTCGACGCCCCCGGCATGACCCGCCTGCTCGTCCTCGCCCTCGCGCTGCTGTTCATCGCCGGATTCGCGTTCCTGACCATCAGCGCGATCGTGTCCCAGCATGGGATTACTCTGCTTGGCGTGATCTCGATCTTCGTGCTCGTGCTGCTCGCGGTCGGGATCGTCGGCGCGTTGCTGAACCCCCCGCGACGATGAGCCTCTTCCGATGAGCGTCTCCCCGTTCATGACCCCCGACCAGAGCCGGCAGCGGCGAGAGATCCGCCCGCCGGCGCCGGCGCGCGCGGCGACGCGCTATCGCCGTCGGCGCCCTCGCGTTGGCGCTCGTCACCGCGCTGGTGGTGATGGCCCTCGCCCGGTCGGGCGGCGCCCACGGCTCGGACTCGGCTTCGGCCTCGGCCTCGATCCACCGCTCACACCGACACGCGCACACGACCACGGTCGCCGTGTCGCGACCCCGGCCCGCTCTCCGATCGGCCTGCCCCTCGGCAAGCCCGCGCTCACGCTCGGGGGGATCGGCGACTTTCAGCGGGACCTGGTGCATCTCGTCTTCAGACACGCCGCCCAGCGCCGGCCTGCTGTTCAACCTCGACGACCGGCCAGGTCCTGTGGCAGCGCAACTCCGTACACGCGCCTGCGCATCGCCAGCCTGACGAAGATGATGACCGCGCTGCTGACGGTCGAGTCGGCGCCCTCGGACGCGCCCGTGCTCGTGACCCGCCAGGCGGTCGACATGCCCGGGTCGAAGGTCGGCGTGCTGCCGCTGGGCAAGCACGTGCGCCTGGAGACGATGCTCTACGGCCTGCTGCTGCCCTCCGGCAACGACGCCGCCGTCGCGCTCGCGCAGCACGTCTCCGGCAGCGTCAGCAGGTTCGTCGACGCGCATGAACGCCGAGGCGGCGCAGCTGGGGATGGGCTGCACGCACTACTCCTCGCCGTCGGGCTACTTCGACCAGTACAACTTCTCCTGCGCCGCCGACCTCGCGCTGCTCGCGCACGTCGACCTGCAACAGCCGCGCATCGCGTCGATCACGCGCACCTACACGGCGGCCCTGCCGTTTCCGATCAAGGGCGGTCGGCTGTACCTGTACAACAACAACCCGCTGCTCATCTACGGCTATCCGGGACTGACCGGCCTGAAGACCGGCTACACCGACGCCGCCGGGCGCTGCCTGGTGGCGACCGCCGAGCGCGACGGGGTGCGTCTCGGGGTGGTGCTGCTGCACTCGCCCGACCCGGGCACGCAGGCGAGCTACCTGCTGAACCGCGGGTTCGAAGGCGTCTACCACCAGCCGCCCGTCCCCGAGCCGCCGATGCCGCCGGGGGCGTGATTCCCGCGCGACGGGTCCTTGCGCAAGGGAGTACCGTTTCTCGTATACGATTGACTGGTCAGTCAGCCAAAGGAGGAGCAGCCGTGGATCTCGACGACACACCAGAGCAGGCCGCCTACCGCGCCGCAGGTGCGCAGCTGGCTTGAGGAGCACACCTCCGAAGCGCCGGTCCTGCAGGGCCCCGGACGCGCTCAAAGACGAGGCGGAGATCATCGCCGCGCGGCGCGCCTGGCAGGGCAAGCTCGCCGAGGGCGGCCTCGCGGGCGTGACCTGGCCGAAGGAGTACGGCGGCCAGGGCCTCGGCCCGATCGAGCAGGTGATCTGCAACCAGGAGATCGCGCCAGGCGAAAGTGCCCGGCATCCTCGACGCGATCGGCGTGGGCATGCTCGGCCCGACGATCATCGCCCACGGCGCCGACGAGCAGAAGGCGCGCTACCTCGGGCCGATGCTGCACGGCGACGAGGTCTGGTGCCAGCTGTTCTCCGAGCCCGCCGCCGGCTCTGACCTGGCGGCCGTGCAGGCGCGCGCGCGCCTGCAGGACGACGGCAGCTGGCGCTTGAGCGGCCAGAAGGTGTGGACGACCAACGCCCAGTTCGCCTCCTACGGGCTGCTGCTCGCGCGCACCGACTCAGACGTGCCCAAGCACAAGGGCATGACGATGTTCATCGTGCCGATGGACGCCGCCGGTGTGACCGTGCGCGGCCTGCGCCAGATCTCCGGCGAGGCCGAGTTCAACGAGGTGTTCTTCGACGACGTCGCGCTCGACGCCGACGCGGTCGTCGGTGGTGTCGGCAACGGCTGGGGCACGGCGCTGACGACGCTGATGTTCGAGCGCGTCACGATCGGCCTCGGCGGCGAGGGCCTCGGCTACAACTCGACCCGCTTCGCCAAGGCGATCGCCGAGGACGAGCACGCCCGCCGCGACCCCGAGGTACGCCACCAGCTCGGCGAGATCGTCTCGCGAACTGCTGGCCGTGCGCTTCACCGGCTACCGCACGCTCACCGCGCTGCAGAAAGGCCAGATCCCCGGCCCGGAGGCCGGTCTCGCGAAGGTCACGATCGTCAACGGCGCGATCACGTGCCGGCGAGCTGATCACCGACGTGGTCGGACCCGACGCCCTGGCGCAGGACAGCGAGTGGGCCTACATGATCTCGTTCCTGCCCGGCCTGAAGTCCGCCGGCGGAACCGAAGAGATCCTGCGCAACACGATCGGCGAGCGCGTGCTCGGTCTGCCCACCGGAGCCACGTCTGGACAAGGGCATCCCGTTCTCGGAGCTGCGCTCCAAGGAAGGAGCGCCGGCGTGATGAGGATCAACCCGAACAGCTGCCACCCGACCATCGCCCGCGCAGCCGGCGTTCCGCGGCCCGCCGTTCTGAGGAGCGTCGCCCCGACCCACGTCGCCTGGACCGGCGCCGCCCCGACCGAGGAGGTCGCCCGATGAACCTGGCACTGTCAGACGAGCAGGTGTTCCTGCGCGAGGCCGCGCGCGGCGCTTTGTCGCGCTTCAAGACAATCGAGGCCGCCCGTGAGGCACTCGACGGCAACGCAGCGCCCTGCCCGACCTGTGGCCGACCGCGCGGGAGGCCGGCTGGCCGGGCCTGTTGATCGACGAGTCCGCCGGCGGTGCGGGACTGGACGCCTTCGACGCGATGCTCGTGCTCGGCGAGTGCGGCCGCGTGCTGGCCGGCGTACCGCTGCTCGGCCACCTGCCCGCGACGGCGATCCTCAACGATGCGCCCAATGCCGCCGAGTTCCTGCTGGAGCCCTGGCCGAACGGCGAGCGACGGGCGCCTATCTGCCCAGCGTCCCCCCGGCGATGTCGAGGAGCGCTGGAGCACAGACCCGGCGAGCGGTCTGCAGCGCGGGTCTCTGCCGATCGCCGCGGCCTCCGGCGAGGATGGTCACGTGGCGCTCAACGGGGGCTTTGCGTTCGTGCCCGACGCGCCCGGGGCCAACGCGCTGGTGGGCGTCGCCCTGCTCGACGGCCGGCCCGTCGGAGTGGCGATCCTGAGTGACGCCCCCGGGTTGGAGGTACAGCCAGTGAGCCGTTACGACGCCACCCGCTCGCTCGGGCACGTGTCGCTGCAACGACACTCCCGCCGTTGTCCTCGACGCTCCGGAGGAGTCGCTCGCCGGCGCCTGGTATCTCGCGCAGGCATTGATCGCGGCCGAGTCGCTCGGCAGCGTCGAGACCGCACTGGACGTATCGGTCGCATACGCCAAGGAGCGCTTCACGTTCGGCCGCGCGATCGGCTCCTACCAGGCGGTCAAGCACTCCCTGACCGAGGTCCTGCGCCAGCTGGAGAACGGCCGTTCGCTGCTCTACTACGCGGGCTGGTCACGCAACGGCGCCCCGGGGGAGTTCCCGCTCGCCGCCAGCGCCGCGCGCTCGGTGGCCGGTCGTGCGCTCGACCAGGCCGCGCGCACGATGATCTCCGTGCACGGCGGCATCGGCGCGACCTGGGAGCACGACGCGCCGCTGTACTTCCGACGCGCGCAGCTCTCACGACGCCTGCTCGGCGGCACGGGCGCCGCCACCGACCGGGTCGCGGGCCAGTTGATCGCCCAGGCCGACGCCGCCTGACCCGGTCCGGGTTCCGGCGGCGACACGGCCATAACGGCCAAGGGCCCGTTTCGCGCCACGCGACGCGCAGTCGCGGCGAGTACGTGCCGCTCAGCGGACGGTGTGGCGGCGCTTGGGATCAGTGGACGGCTTGGCCCGCGTGGCTTTCGCCCTGGGCGCCGTTTCAGCAGCGGTGAGCGCCGCCAGCACGGGCGCGCCATAGGCGGCGTGCACCGCGTCGACCATCGCCGGTTCGGAGCCGCAGCCCACGCAGAACCCGTGCTGTGACCAGTCGATCGCGCGGGCGAGCACCTGGTCGGCATAGGCGACGCCGGCGGCGTCGTGGCCGTAATAGTCATACGCCGCGTCCCATGCGCCTTCATTGAGCTCGAGCGTGGCCCCGTCCGCGGACAGCAGGTGCGCCGCCGCCATGATCGCGTCGAAGTCGTCGTAGATCGACGGGTGCTTGGCCGTCATGTGGTCATACACCGCCGGACGACGACCGTAGATGTAGGAGTCGCTGACGAGATCCCAGGTCGATCCGGTAGATCCGGTGCCCCGCCCCGACCCATTCGTGACGTTGAACTGCATCGGACCACCGCAGCAGTGCGCGAAGTTCAGACCGTGATAGGTGCTCGGCGCGGTCGAGAACGCCGACTCCTGCTCGTGGATCGAGGCGATCAGCAGCCAGTTGACGCCGAACGTGCTCTGCGCGACCGAGTAGATCGGGTAGAACCCAGCCATCCAGCTGCTCGGCACCTGCGTCTGCAGCGGGTCTTCCAGGCGCGCGAGCGCCTGGGTCTGCTGTGCCGCAGACGGCTGCGCCACGATCGCCGCGCGCGTACTCGCTGGTGTGCTTGCGGATACGCCCGTGGCGGTGGTCTGGCCGGGAATGGGCGTGGCGGCCACCACCAGCACCGGGGGCGGAGCCGCCGCGGGAACCGATGTCGAGCGCCCGACGAGCCCGGTGAGGACCGCGACGAGCATCGCCACCCCCAGCGCCGCAACGCTCCCCGCGAGCAGCCAGTGGCCGCGTTCGGAAGGCGGCGTCGGGACGGGCACGGCTACCGGTGCGGGGGGATCCCCCGCGGAAATGCGCAGCCCGCGCCGAAGCGTGCTCATCCTCTCATCCATAGCCATGCTCATCAGACGTTAGTGGCAGGCGTTAAAGGCGGGCTTTGTTTGGGTGGAGGTGGGGTTGTTTGGGTGGTCTGGGTGGTATGCAACTTTGTGAGTTACCGAACAGAGTATGTGTCACCGGCCGCCCGCGTAGCTGGACGAGCCACGGCGCTTGCACACGCGCGCCGCTCAGTCCCCCACCGCGCGACGCACCACGCGGTCGAACACGAGATCCGGGAGCAGACGGCTCGCCCATACCATCACGTGTGCGTCCCGGCCGACAATGTAGTGGGCGCGCATCCGCCTGGCGCTCAGCGCGCGCTCGATCGTCTGCGCCACCCGCTCGGGCGGGATACCGCGACGAGCGGTGTTATCGAGCGCCTTGGCCATCGCCGCGGGAACGTGACCGTACTGCTCGCGCAGCTCCTCGGGGACGGCGAAATCGGCCTGACCGCGATTCTTCTCCCAGATCGGGGTGGCCACCGACCCCGGCTCGACCAGTGCCACCTGGACGTGAGAGCGGGCGAGCTCCATGCGCAGCGCGTTGCCGGCCGCCTCCAGCGCGTACTTCGAGGCGTGATAGGGGCCCATGTATGGGGTGGTGACCAGTCCTCCGACGGAGGAGATCAGCACGATTCGCCCGCGCGCGCGACGCAGCGCCGGAATCAACGCCTGGGTCACGGCGACGTGCGCAAAGAAGTTCACGTCGAACTGACGACGCAGATCGTCCATGGCGAGCAGCTCCAGCGGCCCGCCGACGGCGGTGCCCGCGTTGTTGACTAGCGCGTCCAACCCGCCGGGTGCCGTTTCGCTCACGCGCTCCGCTGCCCGCGCGATCTGAGCGGCGTCGGTCACGTCGAGCTCCACCGACAGCACCCGCTCGCCCCCAGCGGCGCTCAGCGCCTCGCCGTCAGCGGTCTTCCTCACACCCGCGAGCACCGTCCAGCCAGATGCGGCGAGACGCAACGCGGTGGCGCGACCGATGCCGGTGGAGGCACCGGTGATCAGGACCGTCGGCATCACAGGCGACCCTAGCGGACGGCGGCCACCCGGCTGGACGGCGCACACGGCGGACGGCAACGCGAAGCCCGCGACGGACGGACGCCAGACACCTACGGACATCGCGCAAACACCGAGGCCGGCCCCCCACCACAAACGCAGCCGCGGAGCGACAGCCTCTCCGCTGGTCTAAACAAACCCTTAAGGTCTCCCGCGATGGTGTCATCCGTGGGAAAGTTTTCGCGCACCATGTGTGCCGTTGTTGTCTGCGCGCTCATCGTCGCTCTGGCGGGATGCGGGTCGAGCACCGGCGGTGGCATCAGCGCACGTGCGAGCGCCGATCCCGATCCTCCGCCGCCGCTGATCGTCTCGAACGCGTGCTCCTCGGCGGTGCTCGACACGCTCGCCCAGGTCGCCCGGCGCGTCTACCGCGAGGGTGTCGCCAGTGAACGCACGGCGACCGCGCTCAGCTTCATCGAGCGCTCGGCTTCCCTGCGCGAAGCCGTCGAACGCGACGATCCACAGGCCACGCGCGTGGCGGCGCAGACGCTGCTCGCGACCGGGCACATGACGAACCTGCAGGTTTTGCGCGGGGGCACCACCGCCGGAGACGGTTCTCAGACGCTCGCCGACGTCGGTGCTCCGAGCGCGCTCGCGCCATTGCGCGGCAATATTCTGGGCGCGGCGGGCGCCCCAATCGGAAGCTTCGTTGCGAGCGTGTGGGCGGACAACGGGTTCGTCGCCGAGACGAACGGGATCACCGAGGGTCAGACCGCGCTACGCGCGGGTAACCAGAGTATCGCCGGCTCGTTCGCGCTGCCGCCGGGCGAACTGCCGGCGCAGGGCACGCTCACGGTGAAAAGCGTGACCTACGGCTACACCTCGTTTCCAGCCACCGCCTACCCAGCGGGCCGGCTGCTGCGCGTCTACCTGCTCAGGTCGATCCCCTCGATCGCGCCCCTGTGCGGCCCCGGCGCGACGGACACGGTCGTCAACACGATCATCCGGGTCGCCAAGCTGATCTACGCGGGCGAGGCGGGCCGGCATGCGCTCACGCAGGTCCACCGTGTGCAGAACAACCAGCCGCTGCTGCGCGCGGTCGCCGCGCGTAACCCGACGGCGACGAGGCTGGCGATCGAAACGTTGCTTCATGAGCACGTCGTGCGCCTGCGGGTCAGCGCCGGTGGGCGGCTGCTGGCCGACGTCGGCGGTCCATACGTGCTCGCCCCGGTGCGCGCTCCGCTGCGCCTCGGCGGGCGCACGATCGGCAATATCGTGCTCTCGATCCAGGATGACGAGGGCTACAAGCGCCTGGCAGGGCGGCTGGCGGGCCTGGACGTGCTCATGTACATGGACTCGCGGCTGGTCAAGAACAGTCTCGGTCCTTCGCCCGGGACCGTTCCCGTGAGCGGTTCCTACCACTACCGCGGGCGCACCTTTCGCGTGTTCACGCTCCACGCCGAAGCCTTCCCGTCCGGACCGCTGCGGATCGCGGTGCTGATCCCGATCCCCTACTCCTAGTGTCGCGATTCGAAAATTCGATGGCGTTTCCCGGCGCCTGCCCGCGCCTGACGCCCGCCGTCAACGGCCCACGTACTACCGGTACGCAGACCGCCGCCATCGAACGTCAGATCACGACCATCCACTCGGCAAAACCTAACCGAATTTTTGAATCGAGACACTAGTTGTGCTCCGTTAGGTTGGTGGTGGGTGTAGGTGGTGGTCGGGCGGCAGCTCTCTGTGGCAGGTGGGGCAGGTTCCGTGCCAGCAGGCCAGGAGCGCTTGTAGCTCCCGGACGATCTGCGAAGAGGGTTAGGCTGCCGCCCTGGCTGGAGGGCACCGGGTTCGCTCCAGGGTGAGGAACGCGTGCGCGATGGAGACGAGGGTGACGTGGTGGTGCCAGCCGCGGTAGGTGCGGCCCTCGAAGTGGTCGAGGCCGAGGGCGTCCTTGAGCTCGCGGTAGTCGTGCTCGATCCGCCAGCGCAGCTTCGCGAGTTGCACCAGCGTCTTTAGTGGCGTGTCGGGCGGGAGGTTGGAGAGCCAGTACTTGGTCGGCTCGTCCTTGCCGGGGGCCACTCGCACAACAGCCAGCACACCGGGAGTTCCTCGCCGTTTCGGTTGGCGCTGTTGCGCAGCTGGATGTTCGCGGGGCGGACCTTCAGTGCCAAGAACCGCGAGGTCATGCTGCCGCGTGTGCCCTCCCGCCAGGTGACTGTCTGAGCGGCCTGTTTGCCGGCAGCGAGGGCCAGCTCCTTCAGCGAGGAAGGGTCCTCGCGGTAGCGCGGCTTGGACGGCCGACCAGTCCCTTTCCACTCCGGGCGCTCGGGCTGGACACTCTTCACCATAGGCAGAGGTGCCGCCCTTGACGTCCAGCACGTACTGCAGCTCGCGCTCCTGCAGACCCAAGCGGAACTCGGTGTTATCGCCGTATGCGCCGTCGCCGAGGATCACCGGCGGCTCGATCCCCCAGTCGATGAGCTCATCGATCATCTCGAGCGCCCGCCGCCATTTCTCGACGTGGTGCGCATCCTGCGGCAGCTTGGCTTTCTCGCGCCGCTCAGGTTTGACTCGCTGTTCTCGTCCCACTCCTGCGGGATGAACAGCCGCCAGTCAAGCGGACACGACGCCTGCTCTGACGCGGCGTTGATCGACACCCCGAGCTGGCAGTTGCCGACCTTTCCCAGCGCGCCGGAGTACTGGCGGGCGACCCCGACCGACATCTTCCCGAACTTCGGAAACCCGGTGTCGTCAACGATCCACGCCTCGGGCTCGATCTCGGCGCTCATCCGTATCGCCAGCTCCCTGCGCACAGGCCGCCAATCCCACGGCGACTGATTCACGAACTGCTGCAAGCACTGCTCGTCCCCGTCATGCGAGCCTGGCGGCCATCGGCTCGATCGACTTGCGCTTGCCGTCCAGCATCAGCCCGCGCAGATACACCTCGCCCCAACGCCGCTGGTCCTTCCGGCGCATCGAGTCGAACATCTCCCCGGCGAACTCCTCCAGCCGCCCCCGCACACGCGCAAGCTCACCCAGCGAAAGACCAGCCACAGCCTCCATCTTGACCTCCCCAATCGACAGCAGCATCGACCAGAGATTCAAGATCCCAACGCAAACACCTTCAACCTAACGGAGCACTACTAGCTCCCTGCCTCGCGCCCTGTTCGCCCCCGCGGAGCCGGCAGCTGCGGTAACCGGCGCCGACAGCTGTGGCAGGTGGACTGGCTCACGGGTTTCCCGATAAGCCCGCTACCTGTAACACCTATCAGGCGGATGTATCAGGCGGATACGAGCGAGGACTGCTTGCCGCGCAGTCCGTCCAGCAGCTGCGCGAACGAATCGGAGAATTTTTCGACCCCCTCGCGCTCGCACGCGTCGGTGACCTCGTCGTAGCTGACGCCGGCCGCGGCCAGCTTCTCCAACAGGGCGTGCGCCTCCTCGAGATCCCGCTCCAGGCGCGGTTGCGGGTCACCGTGATCCTGGTAGGCCTTGATCGTCTCCTGCGGCATCGTGTTGACCGTGTCCGGGCCGATCAGATCCTCGACGTACAGCGTGTCCGGGTAGGACTGGTTCTTCACCGAGGTCGAGGCCCACAGCACGCGCTGAGGTGTCGCGCCCTTGCCGGCCAGGTACTCCCAGCGCGGGCCGGCGAACGTGCTCTTGTAGTGCTCATAGGCGAGTCGCGCGTTGGCCACGGCGAGCTTGCCCTTGAGCTCGTCGTGCCCGCCGATCTCATCCAGCCGACGGTCGGCCTCGGTGTCGATGCGCGAGACGAAGAAGCTCGCGACCGACGCCACCTTGCGTGGGTCCCCGCCGCCCGCGATCAGTCGCTCGAGTCCGCGGATGTAGGACTCGGCGACCTCGGCGTAACGGCGCAGGGAGAAGATCAGCGTCACGTTGATCGAGCGGCCCTGCGCGATCACGTCCTCGATCGCCGCCAGCCCCGGCTTGGTCGCGGGGATCTTGACGAGCAGGTTCGGCTTGTCGACGGTCTCGTGCAGGTCGATCGCCTCGCGGAACGTCTGCAGCGTCTCGTATGCCAGCGTCGGATCGACCTCCAGCGAGACATACCCGTCACGCCCGGAGGTCGCGTCGAATACCGGCCTGAACACGTCGCACGCATCCTTGATGTCGCGCACCGCCAGTGCCCAGAACGCGTCGCTCGTGTCGCGGTTGGCCAGCTCGCGCAGCTGCTCGTCGTAGGCGTCGCCTTCGGACATCGCCTTTTGAAATATCGTCGGGTTCGATGTCGCCCCGACGACCGAGTCGTCGTCGATCAGGCCCTGCAGGTGCCCTCCGCGGATCGACGCGCGCGAGAGCGAGTCGATCCAGACGCTCTGCCCGTATCCCGACAGTCGCTGCAGCGGCTTGTCATGCGGTGATTGGCTTGTATCAGGCGTCATTAGTCTCCCGGGAGGTGGCTATGGAGGATTGCTTGTACTTTTTTAGTTGCGTATGCCTATGGTATTTAGACCAGAGAAAACCTCATACTTTGGTTATACGCGCTCCAAAAAGTATCAGCTGTTGTTCGCACTGGCCCACTGTCCCTGCAGTTCTTTCATCACTCAACGTATCCCCTCGAGCAACTCGCGCGCGCGCGCGGCGATGTTCTCGATGGTGAACCCGAGCTCGGCCAGCACGGTCGGCCCCGGGGCGCTCGCACCGAAGTGGTCGATCCCGAGAATCCCGCCGCGATCGCCGACCCACCGCCACCAGCTCAGGCTCACACCCGGCTCGACCGCCAGGCGCGCCGCGACACTCGCCGGCAGCACCTGCCGGCGATACTCGGGCGACTGGGCTTCGAACAGCTCCATGCACGGCATCGACACGACTCGCACCCGCGTTCCCTCCGCGGCCAGCTGCCGCGCCGCCGCCAGCGTCGGCGGCACCTCCGCGCCGGTGGAGATCAGGATCAGCTCGGGCTCCTTCTCCGCACCTGCGCCCTGGCCCCCGCCGTCACCCGCGCCCTCCCCCGAGGCCGGCGAATCCCACAGCACGTACCCGCCCCGCTCGAGCTCGTCGGCCTGCCCGAGACCCTCGCCGTCGCGATCGAGAATCGGGATTCCCTGCCGGGAGAGCAGCAGCGCCACCGGCCCATCCTCGCGCTCCAGCGCGACCCGCCACGCCTGGGCGGTCTCGTTCGCGTCGGCCGGCCTGATCACCCACAGCTTGGGGATCGCCCGCAGGGCGGCGTAGTGCTCGACCGGCTGATGCGTGGGCCCGTCCTCGCCGAGGCCGACCGAGTCATGCGTCCACACCCAAACGACGGGCAGGCCCATCAGGGCGGACAACCGCACCGCACCGCGCATGTAGTCGGAGAAGATCAAAAACGTCGAGCCGTAGGGCTTGACGATCCCACCATGCGCCGCGGCGCCGTTGACGATCGCGCCCATCGCGTGCTCGCGAATCCCGAACGGCACGTTGCGCCCGGAGTGCGGGCGCGAGAACTCACCGGCGCCCGCGAACACCGTCTTGGTCGACTCGACCAGATCCGCGGCGCCCGCCGATCGTCGTCGGTGTGTACTGCGCCAGCGCCGCCATCGTCTTTTCGCCGGCCGAGCGGGTGGCGATTTCCGTGCCCGGCACAAACCGCGGCAATGCCTCACGCCAGCCCGGGCGCAGAGCCGCCGCCGTTCCAGGCCAGATCCCAGTCGCCGGCGAGCTCGGGCAGGGCCTGCCGCCAGGCGTCGAAGCGCTCCTGCCACTGCGCCTGCGCGCGGGCGCCCGCGTCCACGATCGACATGTGCTCATAGACGCGCTCGTCCACCCAGAACGTGCGCTCGGGGTCATCCAAGCCCATCGCGACCTTGGTGGCACGGACCTCCGCTTCGCCCAGCGCTGCGCCGTGCGACTTGGCCGTGTCCACCGCGTTCGGCGCGGGGTAGGCGATGTGCGAGCGGATCGCGATGAACGACGGCCGCTCTCCTTCATCGCGCGCGGCGCTCAGCGCCGCGGTCAGCGCCTCGACGTCCTCGGAGTCGGACACCCGCTGCACGTGCCAGCCGTCGGCGGCAAGCCGATCGACGTGGTTCTCGCCGTCGAACGAGATCGCGGTGCTGCCGTCGATCGTGATGCGGTTGTCGTCGTAGCAGACGATCAGCTTGCCGAGGCCGAAGTGCCCGGCGATCGAGGCTGCTTCCTGGCTGATCCCCTCCATCAGGTCGCCGTCGGAGCAGATCGCGTACGTGTGGTGGTCGACGACCTCGCTGCCGGGACGATTGAATCGCTCGGCGAGGAACCGCTCGGCGATCGCCATGCCGACGGCGTTGGCGAACCCCTGGCCGAGTGGGCCGGTCGTGATCTCGATGCCGGGTGTGTGCCCGCGCTCGGGGTGCCCGGGGGTGCGCGAGCCCCACTGGCGGAACTGCCGCAGGTCGTCGAGGCTAAGCTCGTAGCCGGTGAGGTGCAGCAGCGAATACTGCAGCACGCAGGCGTGCCCGGAGCTGAGCACGAACCGGTCGCGGTCGGGCCAGTGCGGGTCCCGGGGATTGGCACCTGAGGAAGCGCTCGAACAGGGTGTAGGCCAGTGGCGCGAGCGCCATCGCCGTGCCAGGGTGCCCCGAGTCGGCTTTCTGGACCGTGTCCATCGCCAGGCCGCGGATCGTGTCGATCGAGAGTCGCCATCCGTATCTCCGTCTCGGTTGCGGGCACGGTCCCGATCCTAGAGGCTGCGCCCCTCGACGCCGCCTCCAGGATCGCCGGCCTCGCCGCCCCCAGCCCTACCCCGCGTGCGGCCGGCGGCGGCAGGCAGGCAGGCCCGCAACCGAGTGCACCCGCCCTGACGCACACCAGCGCCTGTGTGAGCGCACCCGCACCAGCCAGTGCAGGTCGTGGCGGCAGTGTGAGCGGCGATACGGCCACCGGTCGTGAAGCGAGCGCAGCATCCGTTGCTCCTCGCAAGTCAGCAGTCTCATCTATCTACCTACCTCTCTCTCCCTCCCTCTCTCTGCTCGTTCCGGCGCGTGCACGTCCACCGCCCGTAGGCGGCGGCGCCCCGCGCGCGGCTCGTCGGCCGAATCGGCCAACAGAGATCCCTGCAACGGGACGGAACGTCCCAACTAATAGTACGGCGCCTACAGAACGAGAGCAGACTCACCCATTCCGCGACACACCCTCTCGCCCTCCTATTCGGTCCCAGCTTCCTGCTTGACCATTGACCCATACCCAGGCCCCCATATCGCTTTTGACCCCGCACACCACCCTAGCCAAACCTCCCCGGACCGTGCGCAGGTCCTTTCCCGCACCAACATATAAATCATGTTTTACTCAGTCTGTCAACCTCAAGGCACGTTAGGCTGTCAAGTGAGGGCGACGCGAGGGAGGAGTCCCGTGACGGCTACTGGCAGGGATCGAGCAGACCGTGAGTCCCGTCCGGGGGCAAGCGGCGCCGGCGAGGAGCCCGACGCGAGCCCGCGAGCGGGGGGCGGGACAGGGCGCGGGGGCAAAGCCGGGCGCGGAGCTGAGGCCGCGCGCGGAGCCAGGACGCAGCACGCCGATGATCCGGACAGGGACGATCGCCGCTCCGGCCCGGCCCTGCCGCGCGGTCCGCAGGCACTCCCGCGCGAGCAGGTCGCCCGACACCAGCGCGAGCGGTTGTACAAGGCGATGGTCGAATGCGTGGATGAGCGCGGCTACGTCGCGACGACCATCTCCGAGCTGGTCGCGCGCGCACGCATCTCCAGACGCAGCTTCTACGAACACTTTCACAACAAGGACGAGTGCCTGCTGGCGACCTACGACACGGTCGTCGAGCGGCTGCGGCGGCGCCTGGACGAGGCCCAGAACCCTGCCGAGGACTGGGACGAGCAGCTCGAGTCCTACATCCGCACCCTGTTCGACGCCGCCGGCGACCGGCCCGACGCGGCGCGGCTGGTGTGTGTGGAGATGGGGGCGGCCGGCCCGATCGGCGTGCAGCGCTGGGCGGACGGGGCCGAGCGCCTGCAGCAGTACATCGTCGCGGGGTTCGCGCGCGCCGACGGCCCGGGTACGGTGCCCGACCCGGTGGCCAGGGCGATCGTCGGGGCGGTACGCAGGATCCTGTACACGCGTGTCGAGCACGCCCGTTCCAGCAAGTCGCTGCGGGCGGACCTGTCCGAGCTCGTGCCCGATCTGCTCGCGTGGATCGCCTGCTACTACCCCTCGCCCGGAGGGGCTGCCGCTGCGCCCGTGTCGCCGTGTGGGGCCGTGCCGGCCACGCCGCGCGCCACGCGGAGCTGGCACGCGCGGCTCGGGGACGCGCACCCGGGCACGCTCTCCGCCCGTCGCTGTCGGGTGAGCGCGGGCTGCCGCGCGGCGAGCACAACCTGCCGCGCGGGTTCGTCACCCACAACCAGCGCGAGCGCATATTCGACGCGATCGCCAACCTCACGGCCGACCCGTGGCTACCCGACGCTGAGCCTGGACGAGGTCGCCGACCGAGGCGGCCGTGTCGCTGCAGACGTTCTACGCCCACTTCGCCGGCAAGGAAGACGCGTTCGTGGCCACGTATGAGACGGGTCACGCACGGGCGATGGCGGTCATCAACCAGACGCTCGCACGACAGCGGAGCTGGATCGGCGCCGTGCGCGCGGGGGCGGCGGCGCTGCTGGAGCTGCTCGCGTGCGAGCCCTCCTACGCGCACCTGGCGTGCGTGGACGTGATGATCGCCTACCCCCATATGGCCCAGCGCGCGTACGAGGCCAACGACTTCTACGCGGACCTGCTCGACCTGCGCACGGCGCGGGACGCGCCCTCGCTGCTGCCGTCGCCCGGTCGTCGGCGAGGCGATCGTGGGAGGCGTGTTCGAGCTGCTCCACGACTACGTCCTGCTCGAGCAGTCGCGCCGCCTGCCCGAGCTGGCCGACCACGTCGTTTACATCGCACTCGCCCCGTTCATGGGGGCGGAGGGACGCCTGGCGGGCGATCGTCGGAGGGGTGAGGAGGATGAAGCGAACAGGCGCCGAGGATGGACCGAGCGATCCAATATCCGCAAGAACCGAAGAGCGTAGAATTATCTCGATCGACGTCGAAACTTGGGAGAAGACATGCCCCGCTATCTGATCGAGAGGGTCTGGGATCCGATGAAAGAGGAGGAGTTGGCGTCGAGGGGGGCGCTCTCGAAGCGCATCCTGACGGAGGATGAGCAGTTCTCCCAAATCGTATGGGAGCACAGTCACATCGTCATGGACGAGGACGGTCAGCTGAAGTCCTTCTGCGTCTACTCCTCGCCCAACACGGAGCTCATACGGGAGCACGCTGAGAAGCTTGGTGACCACACGATCTGGGGGATCTACGAGATCGGCGGCGACATCTCGCCCTCAGACTTCGACTGATCTCTCGACGCGACGTCGATGCTTGCGTGTTCCTCCGCCTGCGCGGCGATGACCCGTCGCAGCCGGGCGCGTCGCCGGCGGGCCTTGTCGTCCTCCGGGATCAGCTCGAGCGCCTGGTTGCAGAGCTCGACGGCCTCGTGCGATGCCCATCCCCTACCGGCCTGGTCTGCCGCGATGAGCAGGTAGTCGGCGGCGCTCGCGCCCTCGCCGGCCTCGCGCCAGTGGTGGGCGAGGATCGCCGCATAGGCCGTCGGGTCTCCCGCCGCGTGCTCGACGAAGCGGGCGACCACCGCGTGGCGCTCGCGGCGGGCGGTCTTGGGCAGGGTCGCGTAGGCGACCTCGCGGACCAGCCCGTGCTTGAAGATCAGCTCCTGGTCGCCGGCGATCCGCGATGACGGGCTGCGGCGGATCAGGTCGCGGCGCTCGAGCGACTGCAACGTATTCGCGAGGGAGCCGTTGCCGCCGAGCGCCTGCAGGCTGCCCAACCAGAAGAAGTCGCCGACCACGGACGCGTCGAGGATCACCTGCCGCTCGGGCGCAGACAGCTGGTCAACCCGCGCGGCGATGATCGCCTTGAGGTTCGCCGGGAGCCCGCCACCCGCGGCGCCGCCCTCCGAAAGCCACGCGACCAGTTCCTCGATGAACAGCGGGTTGCCGCCCGCCGCCTCGTCCACGCGCCTGGCGAGCGCCTCCTGGTCGACCGCCTGGGCGAGCAGTTGGCGCACCAGCTCGTGCGCGCAGGAGTCGGTGAGGGCCTGAACCTGCACGGTGACGTTGGTCGGGAGCCGTGCCCACGTCGGTCGTGCGTCGAGGAACTCCGGCCGGGCGATTGCGAGCAGGAGCAGCGGCACTCCCGCAAGGCGCACCGAGAGCGCCTCGACGAGCTCCACCAGGCTGTCGTCGGCCCAGTGCAGATCCTCGAGCACCACCAGTGTGGGCTGCTCGCGGGCAAGCCCCTCGAGGAAGCGCTGAGCAGAGGCGAACAGAGCATGCCGGTCCTCGACCGTGTCCTCGGCGAGACGAGCCAGGATCGAGAGGTTCCTCGCCAGCTCGCGCGCTTCGGAGGAAGGCAGCAGCGAGGCCGTACGCTCGCCGAGCTTGTGCGCCGCGACGTCGGGCGCGTCGGTTGCGAAGATCCCGCACGCCTCCCTGACGACCGCTCCAAAGGCCCAGTACGCGGCCGGTTCTCCGTACGGGAGCGGGCGGCCGTGCAGGGTCCGTCCCCCGTCCGCCTCCACGCGCGCGGCGAACTCCCGCGTCAAGCGCGTCTTGCCGATCCCAGGGGGACCGACCAGCGTGACGAGCTGCGGGTGGAGCTCGCCCGAGGTCCGCGCCCACGCCCTCACCAGCAGCTCGAGCTCCGCGTCCCGGCCGAGGAACGGCGCCGCGGAGAGCGGGCGGTCCGCCGGAGCCGACGTGGCCCCCCGAGCGAGCCACGCAAGCAGCGGCGCCTCCTTGCCCTTGGCGAGGATCGGCTCCACCGCCTCGCAGGCGATCGCGTGCGCGCAGGCGGCGTGGGTCGCCTCGCCAAGCAGTACTCCCGCAGGCGGAGCGGCGGCCTGCAGCCTGGCGGCGGTGTTGACCGTGTCCCCCATCACCGTGAACTCCCGCCGACCTGGGCCAACGGGAGCGAAGATGACCTCTCCCGTGTTCACGCCGACACGGACCCCACAGTCCGCCGAACAGCGCCGCCTGCTCAACCGCGCAGTGCTGGATCTCAAGCGCCGCCCGCGCGGCCCGCTCGGAGTCGTCCTCGTGGGCGACCGGCGCCCCGAACACCGCCATCAGGGCATCGCCAATGACCTTGTCCACGGTGCCTCCGAAGCGCTCCACGATCTCCCCCATCTCCTTCATGCAACCGTCCACCATCGAGCGGATCTCCTCGGGGTCGGTGCGCTCCGAGAGCGAGGTGAACTCGGACAGGTCGGCGAACAGGACGGTCACCCAGCGCCGCTCCCCCTCCTCGCCGTCGCCACCGCCGGAGGCCGGGGAGCCTCTGTTCTCACACGGGGCGCCACACGACCCGCAGAAGCGGAAGTCGGGCGGGTTGTCCCGGCCGCACGAAGCGCAGTTCAGCCACAGAGACGCTCCGCAGTGACCGCAGAAGCGCTGCGCAGCATCGTTGAGCTCGGCGCAGGTGGGGCAGGGTGCCTTCCCGGCCAACGCTCAGCCCTCTGGCGGGTGGTTGGCTTGCGGGTTCGAGTCCATGTCGCGTGGTAAGACGTGAGTGGTTGCGCCAAGCGAGCGGCCGGACGCGTGCTACGCGTACATGTCCGCGGAGATGCGGTTGACCTCGACCACGGCGTCGGCGGGGATGCCGGCGCGCGTGGCGGCGGCCACGATCATGTCGGGTGAGGGCGCCTCGTAGAGGCAGTAGGAGCGCCGTCTGTCGGCGCTGAGGAACGAGAACAGCCAGCGCACGCCCTCGTCCGCATTGACCTCCTCGATCAGCTTGACGTCGTCACTCGTGAGGTCGAGCTGATCGGCGAATGCGCGCTCGATCACGTACATCGGCATGTGCTGGATGCTACGCCATCGCTCAGCTCTGGGCCACGCCGCGCCGAAAGGCGTAGGCCGTCGCCTGGGTGCGGTTCGCGCACGCGGTCTTGCGCAGAATGCCACGCACGTGGTTCGCGGCGGTGTGCTCGCTGATGAACAGCGCGGTCCCGATCTCACGATTTGAGAGACCGCGAGCCACCAGTCGAAGGACATCTAGCTCGCGGGCGGAGAGGCCGTCCGGCAGCGGCGAGCTCGACACCGGCGCCAGGGCTCGGGCACGCGCGAGCAGCGTGGGCATCCCCACGGTCTCGGCGAGGAGCGCGGCCTCGGCGAGCATCTGTTGCGCGCGATCGGAGTCTCCGTGAGCGAGCAGCATGCGCCCGTACTCGTAGGCGGTATGGGCGAGCCACGTGTCCGCGCCCATCTGCCTGTTGAGGTGCAGGGCCGCCTCGAAGTGGCTGGCCGCGTCGTCGGTGTCGCCAAGCGTCGCGGCGAGCATTCCGAGATAGCGGTCGGCGGCGCCGTAGCAGGCGACGCCGTGACCGATCATGATGTTCCTGCCGGCCAGTGGGGCCAGCATCGGGTAGACAAGCGAGGCGACCTGCTGGTGCACGACCGCGCTCGCCGCATCGGCAAGGTAGGTGAGCGAGGCCAGCCAGAGTCCCTCGCGCAGCCGCGCGAGCCCCTCGGCGACCACGCGGTCGAGCTCGCTGCGAACCTGATCTTCCATCGCCAGCTCGGCGAGCATCGCCGCGAGACCGGGTCGCCATGCCCCGCCCCCTCGATCGCCGGCCGCGAGCACACGCATCACCGGAGCCATCTCGGCCAGACGTCCCTGCTCGCGCCGAACTCCGAACATCTGGATGCCATAGACGCCCGACGCGTCCCGCCCGGCGAGCAGCCGGCCCCACTCACGCGAGTGCTCCGCGGCGGCCTCGGCCTCCTCCAGCCTACCCTCGAGCAGCGCCAGCGCGGAGCGGTAGTGCTCGGCGACGTGGAGGATGAAGGGCTGGCGTGTGCGCTTGGCGATGCCGAGGACGATCGCCAGTTCCTCGCTTGCGGGCGCGATCTCGCCGAGTGCCATCAGAGCGGAGAACCGCAACTGCGTCGCTTCCGCCTGGCCCTCGACGTCACCCATCGCCTCGGTCAGGTCGCGCGCCTCGCCCAGCATCTCGAGGATCTCTTCGAGGCTCTCGGTCGCGCGCACCCGGTAGATCCCCGTGCGCGCCCAGTAGACCCCCGTGAGCGCCGTTGCCAGCCCGGGCCGATCGTCGATCCGGCGTGCCATCGCGATCGCCTCCGCGCGCGCGAGGGCGCCCTGATCGGGGTCTCCCTCGAACTCGAGCGCGCGAGCAAGGCTTGCCAACAAGCCGACCCGCAGCTGGGAATCCTGCCGTGTGAGGGCGGCCGAGGCTTCCTGGAGGAGCTCGCGGGCACCCTGGTCGGTGAGTCCCGGTCGCCAGCAGCTCGTCTCGAACCCGATCGCCGCGCGGGCGAGCAGCTTTCCGTCCCCGAGGTCTCGCGCGATCTCCGCCGCCTGGCGGAATGACTGCAGCGAGTCGAGCGACCTTCCGGCGCGGAACAGAGCCGTGCCCTCCTCGAGCAGGATCTCGGCGCGTTGGCGCTCGTCCAGCACGCCCATCTGCAGAGCTGTGCGCAGACGGACGGTGGCCTCGTCGTACGCCAACGCAGCCGACGCCGCCTTCGCGGCGAGGAGGTTGTACTCCACAGCTTGGGCTGCTCCGCCGATCGGGGCCGCCGCCGCGAAATGGTGGGCCAGGTCGGCGAGCAGGCGTCCCTGCCGCGGCTGATCGACGACGATGCTCTCCAGCGCCTCGGCGATGCGGAGGTGCAGCTCGGCTCGGCGCAGCACGCTCAGCCGGTCGTACAGCGCGCGGCGCACGAGCTCGTGCGTGAAGCGGTACGCCAGCGCGGGGAAGGGCAGCTCCTCGATCACCCCGCTGCGCATCGCCGGTTCCAGGGCATCGATCCGCTCGAGCTCGACGGGCGCGGCTCGGCGCAGGACGTCGAGCTCGAACTCGGGGCCGGCGACGGCGGCCAGCTCGAGCAGGTCTCTCGTTGCCGGATCGAGCCTCATCAGGCGCTGGTTAACAACCTCGTGCACGCTCTGAGGCGTCGCAATCTCTTGCAGGGGTGCAGTCAACCGGAGGGTGCCGTTTTCGATCGCGACTGCGTCGGTCTCCACAAGCGCCCGCCAGAGCTCGCAGAGCAGGAAGGCGTTGCCCTCGGTGAGATCGCGCAGCGCGCCGGAGAGCCCTGGCTCGGCGGGATCGATCTCGCCGCCGCCGGCTCGCCGCACGAACTCTCCGACATCGTCCTCACTGAGGCCGCCCAGATGGAGGCGCACGACCTCATCTGAGCGGCGCAAATCAGCGAGCACGTCGGCGAGCGCGCCCGGAATGTCGGCCTCGGTGTCTCGGAACGTGGTGAGCACGAGCACGCGGGCCTCGCTCGTGGCGCGTGCGAGGTGGCGCATTAGCACGAGCGTGGGCGTATCCGTCCAGTGGCAGTCCTCGAGCACGAGCAGCAGCGGCTGCCGGCGACCGGCGCCCGTGAGGAGGTCGGTCACCGCCGTGTGCAGGCGATGGCGCTCGGTGTCGGGATCAGCGGCTACGGGCGCGGGCAGCCCACTTACGCGAGCGGACAGGTCGGGAAGCAGGCGGGCGAGCTCGCCGCCCGCGCCGCCGAGGTCCGCACGGAGCACATCGGGGTCGGTGCCGCGAACGAGCTGGTCGAGCGCCTCGACGAAGGGACGGTAGGGCGTGTGCACGACGGCGTCGCAGGCGCCGTAGAGCACGAGCACCCCTTCGCAGGCGACCCCGTGCGCCAACTCCCGCACAAGGCGGCTCTTGCCCGATCCGGCCTCGCCGCCCACCAGCGCGAGCCGACCACGCTCCTCCGCCTCGCGCGGAACGAGCGCCCGCAGCGTCGCGAGCTCCGCCGAGCGGCCGACGAACGGAGAGGGCGGGGGGAGTCGTAGGGGGCCGGGAAGCTGTTCCATGGCAGGAGTTGGACGCTAGTCAGATCTGATTATCGCTCTCCGACGGGTCATGCCGCGGGGGATGATCGAACTGTGTCAATCCAGGTCATGACAACGGGTGTGGACGCGGCTACCGTCGCAAGTGCGATCGGAGCACTCCGACGCCAGCGGAGTTCAACCAAGAGGAGACAGACATCATGAGCACCACCACGAATGCGGCGCAAGCAGCGCGTCAGGAGCTAGGGCCGAAGTTCGCGGGTGAGCTGGTCGCTCCCGAGGACCCAAGCTACGAGTCGGTGCGCGCGGTATTCAACGCGATGATCGATCGCCGACCTGCGCTGATCGCCCGCTGCGCCGGCACCGCGGACGTGGCGGAGACGATCTCCTTCGCGCGCCGTCACGACCTCCTGCTCGCCGTTCGCGGCGGCGGACACAACGGCGGCGGACTGGGGATCTGCGACGACGGAGTGGTGCTCGACCTCTCCCTGATGCAGGCGATCGAGGTCGATCCGTCCGCGCGCACCGTTCGCGTCGGCGGCGGCTGCACCTGGGCGCAGGTCGATGCCGCGACGCACGAGGCCGGCCTGGCCACGCCGTCGGGGATCGTCGGCACCACCGGCGTCGGTGGCCTCACTCTGGGGGGCGGCATCGGCTACCTCTCACGCAAGCACGGGCTCACGATCGACAACCTGATCGAGGCCGACGTCGTCCTCGCCGACGGCACGCAGGCCCGCGCGAGCGCAGATGAGAACCCCGAGCTCTTCTGGGCGCTGCGGGGCGGCGGCGGCAATTTTGGCGTCGTCACTTCATTCAACTTCCGGGCGCATCCCGTCTCCACCGTGCTAGCCGGGCCGACGTTGTGGCCGCTGGAGCAGACAGCCGAGGTGATGCGCTTCTACCGTGAGTTCCTCCCCGCCGCACCCCGTGAGCTGAACGGCTTCTTCGCGACGATGACGGTGCCCCCCGCGGACCTCTTCCCCGCGGAGCTGCACATGCGCAAGGTGTGCGGCGTGGTGTGGTGCTACACCGGCCCGCAGGAGGCGGCCGCCGAGCTGTTCGCGCCCGTGCAGGCGCTCGGAACGCCGCTCCTGCACGGAGTGGGACCGATGCCGTTCCCGGCGCTTCAGAGCCTCCTCGACGGCTTCTACGTACCGGGGCTGCAGTGGTACTGGCGCGCAGACTTCGTCCGTGAGCTCCCGGACGCGGCGATCGAGCAGCATGTCGCGTTCGCGGAGAAGCTCCCGACGCTCCACTCGACGATGCACCTCTACCCCATCGACGGGGCCGTGCACGACGTCGGCGCCGGCGACACTCCGTTCAGCTACCGCGACTGCAACTGGGCCGAGGTGATCGTCGGCGTGGACCCCGACCCCGCCAACGCCGGCCTCGTCCGCGACTGGACCATCGACTACTGGGAGGCCACCCACCCCTACTCTGCCGGCGGTGCGTACGTGAACATGATGATGGACGAGGGACAGGAGCGGGTGCGCGCAAGCTATCGCGAGAACTACGACCGCCTCGCCACCGCCAAGGCGACCTACGACCCGGCGAACACCTTCCGCGTCAACCAGAACATCGAGCCCTCGGTCCCGGTGTGAGCGCTACCCGGGCCGACGTCACGGCTGCGAACAGACCGCGGCGAGGGTGCGGGTGGCCCTCGTCGCCGAGAGGTCAACGCCCCCGGCCGAGTCGAGCTTCCAGCGGGTTCCATCGAGGCCCGGACCCATATGATCGGCCGATTCAACGAGCAGGAGCCGCAAGGAATGTCGAAACGGAAGATGGACGAAGACGATCCGCTCGAAGACTTCGATCCTCGCGTGGTTACGCTCGACGGCGTTACGAAGGTGGTGCACGTAGCCGGCACCGGACCGGCTGTGATCGTGATGACGGAGATGCCGGGCATCAGCCCGCATGTCGCTCGCTTCAGCCGCTGGGTTCGAGACGCGGGATTCACCGTGTACATGCCCTCGCTGTTCGGCCGCGACGGTGCGGTGCCGGGCGTCGAGGAGGGCACCGCCACCTTCCGGCGGGCGTGCGTCAGCGCCGAGTTCCGTGCGGTCGCCGCCAACGAGTCGAGCCCGGTGACCCAGTGGCTCCGGTCGCTGGCGAGGCTGGCGCACGGAGAGTGCGGCGGTCCGGGCGTCGGCGCGATCGGGATGTGCTTCACGGGCAACTTCGCGCTCACGATGATGCTCGAGCCCGCGATGCTCGCACCGGTCCTGTCCCAGCCGACGCTACCGATGGACGACCCTGCAGGGCTGGAGATCGCTCCCGAGGAGCTCACCGCTGTTCGAGAGCGCCTCGAGCGGGAGGACCTGACCGTCATGGCCTATCGCTTCAAGGGAGATCGGCTCTGCAGGGCTGAGCGGTTCGCGGCCTACTCGCAGGCGCTCGGCGACCGCTTCATCGCACGGGTCCTTCCCGACAGCGCGGCCAACCCCGATACCGCGCCGTTCTTCGACCGGCTTGTGACGAGCCCGCACAGCGTGGTGACCGCCCACCTGATCGATGAAGCCGGCCAACCGACGATCGCCGCCCGCGACGAGATCCTGTCGTTCTTCGCCGATCGACTCGCCTCATGACTCGGTGACTTCTTGACGGCGTTTATGAGTGCCCGGGTCGGGGGCTGAAGTCGCCTACCGGTTCCTCCCGCAGCTGACTACCGCTTCGTGGCTCTTTGCCCACGAGTCGCCCGAAGCCAACCTCCGGCCCAACCCCAAATCCCCTGCATTCGAGACCCTTCGAAAGTGCGCCCGGCGGGAATCGAACCCGCGGCCTGCGGCTTGAAAGACCGCTGCTCTTTGGCTCCCCGAAGAGAACCGTTGACCACTGAGCTACGGGCGCGCGATGCGTCGTTGAGAAACCGAACGGCTGATGAGAGCCTAATCTAAGCACGTGGAAGCGTATCTTGAGAGCAGCGGCATGCCCGGCGCCGTCGGACCGCCCACCGCAAAGCACGTTCCCGTGAGACGACTCCTCATCGGCGCGCTGGTCCTGGTCGTGATCGGCGCGGCCGCGACGCTGTTCGGCTGGAACATCGAAGCGTGGTTCCGGCACATCTGGGACACGATCACGACGATCCCGCTCGGGAGCTTGATCGGGGCACTCGTGCTGATCACGCTGCAGACGACGATGGTGGGGTTCTCCTGGTACTCGATCCTGCGCTTCGGGTATCCGGACGCGCGCGTGCGATTGGTGCAGGTGCTCGCGTGCTACGCCGCGGCCGTAGCGCTCAACTGGGTGCTGCCCGCGAACCTCGGCACGGTCGCGATGCTGCTGATGTTCACGACGATCATCGCCGGCGCCGCGTTCGCCGGCGTGCTGGGCAGTCTCGCCGTCGAGAAGATCTTTTTCACGATCATCGGAACGGCCTGCTACCTGTATCTGTTCCTGACCGTCGGCGGATCGTTCGACCTGCAGCTGGGATTTGTGAGCGAACACCCGTGGGCCACGGCGATCCTGCTCGCAGGCGCCGCGGTGCTCATCTACCTGGTGGCGCAGATGCTGCGCGAGCGGATCAGGAAGTGGTGGAAGGAGGCCAAGGTCGGAGGACAGATCCTCGTTCATCCGCGCAGCTTCCTCGGGCACGTCGTGTTTCCCCAGGCGATCAGCTGGGCGGCGGGGCTCGGCATCATCGCCGTGTTCCTGGGGGCGTATGACATTCCGGTCAGCTTCCACACGATTATGCGCGTGGTGGCGGGGAACTCGATCGCCAACATGACCGCGGTCACCCCCGGCGGCGCGGGGGTCACACAGGCGTTCAACGTCGTCTCACTGAAAGGCATCACCAGCGCGTCGAACGCGACCGCCTACTCGGTTGCCCAGCAGCTCGTGGTCACGGTCTGGAGCATCGTGCTGGCGATCGTGCTGCTCGTGCGGGCGTTCGGCTGGACGGGCGGCAAAACGCTGGTCGAGCAGTCTTATACCGAAGCGCGCCAAAAGAGCGCCGAACAGTCAGCCACGCGCAAGGCCAAGCGGCATGCCAGACGCCACGGCGGCATGCCAGACGCCGGCACGGGGGGCGCCGAGCCCGCTGCGGAGCCCTAGCCCTAGTGCAGCGTTCCCAAAGTGGGTTGCTGTTGGGCTGCCTCGGTGACGATCTGCCTGGCAGTCTGGCCACACGACGGGCTGGGTGCGCTCCTCATGGCGCATGACAAGGCACTAACGGAACGCTGCACTAGCCCTGACCCTGGCCCTGACCCTAGCCCTGACCCTGACCGGATCAGATCAGGCCGGTGAGGCCCTTGATGATGAGGTACACCCCGACCGCGACTGCCGCGACGATCGCCAGCGAGCGGCCGTGGGCAGCAAACCAGAGGTTGATGCGTTCGAGGGCGGCGGAGGCGCGGGCGGGAACGATCAGCAGCATCAACATCGGCAGCTCGATCATCCACAGCATCACGGCGGCGGTCGCCAGGAGCGCGAGCAGCTCGCCGCTGTGAGAGAGGTGCGCGTCGGCGATCGCTTTGACGGCGCCGATGTAGATCGGCGAGGGCAGGACGTAGAGGGTGATGCCGAGCACGAACGCGAGGCGACGGCTTTGCAGGTAGCGCTCGATTTTGGACGTCTGAACACTCGACTGCGCGCGCGTGTCATCCCCATCATCCCCAGCTCCATCCGTGCCCCCATCCCCATCCACATCCACATCCGCGCCCCCCGCGGCGGCCGCCACACCCACACTCACATCCCGATCCACACCCGCGCCCGTCACCGTCACCGCCGCGGGATCGGGCCGGCGGCGATGCAGGCGGAGCGCCAGCAGGAGGAGCAGCACCCCGAGCGCCACGTCGATCGCGTCGCCCGGGGTCAGGTGGTGCGAGCCGGTCGCACCGAGTTCGAGCAGGGCGTAGAGGATCAGCGTGCCCACCGCGTAGGTGACGAGCACCGCGGCGAACACGAACGCGAATACGCGCGGTCGTACGTCCGAGCCCCGGCCGAGCGCGATCACGGCCGCCACGGCCGGTGGGTAGACGGAGGCGGCCAGCGCCAGCGCGAGGGCTTGGGTAGGCATGCCCAGGCGAGCTTACGGGGCGCTCAGGCGTCGGGCTCGTGTGCCGGCGGCGCCCCGCCGGAATCCTCCTCCGCGGCACCGGGCTCGCTCGGAGCGCCCCCGATCGCGTCCAGCGCACGCGCGCGACGGCGGCGTATGCGGGCAAAGCGCGCCTGCGCGCGAGCCAGCTTGTGACTGCCGGCCGGGTAGCGCCGGCGCGCCCAGGGAGAGGTGGGCGAGGCGAGACGGATCGCGCCGGCAAGCGAGGTAAGCGGCACGAACAGGCCGATCAGGCCGAGGATCGGCTTGCCCTTGAGGATCGCGAGCGTGCAGAGGAGGAGGTCGATCGCGACGACGATCGCGATCGAGGTGATCGCGGAGGACTGGTTGGAGAGGTCGAACGGGGCGAGGCCGAGGACGATCAGTCCGCCGAGCAGCGTGGCGATCACGACGGCGTCGAGCGAGGCGCGCCCGTCCTGCGCCCAGTAGACGTCTTCGAGGCGGACCCACAGCGCGAACTCGTCGAGCGTGAGGCCGGCCCCCACGCCGAAGGCGCCCGCGAGCACGTCGAGCCACAGACCGGTGGGCCCGAGCGCGAAGTTCAGGAACCCCGAGAGCAAAAGCAGGACGATCCCCCAGACGAGGTGGTGCAGGTGCAGGCCGCTGCTGGTGGTGACGCTGCCGGGCCACCAGGTGACGCGCGGACTGCGAATCAGGCGCGCGCTCGTGCGGATGAACAGGAACGAGGCCAGGAACGCCCCTAGAAGCACGAAACCGGCTCGCTGGGCCGGTTCGTCAAGGAAGTGCCGAGAGATTTCAAAGTGCAGTTCCAGCACCGTCAGTAGGCCGAGTATAAGCCGTCAATGCCGAGCCCACGCGCCCGGCAACCAACCACAAAGTGTCCGCGGCTCAGCGCGTCTGTATCAGCGATCGTTTTCAACACCTGTCTCATCCCCAGAGACAGGCGTCGGAGCACTTTCGGCGCTACGTCACTCGCCTGCGTCGCGCGCGGCTACGTCACTCGCCTGCGTCGCGCGCGATCACGCGGTCAACCTCGACGGCGGCGCCGGAGCGCGTGTCGGGATAAACGACGATGACGGTGGGCGATCCACCAAACCACGCGCTCATCTCACCCTCGCCGACGTACTCGGCGGCTCGCCGTGAGCCATCGCCCTGCATCACCCAGACGGGCTGGCCCTCGTGGAAGGGACCGTCGATGACGTCGTTCATCGGTATCGGCCAGTCGAGGAGCGGGGCGGCATGCGCAGCGTACGGAGAGCGGGGTTGCTCAGGTCACGGATGAGCACCACCTGTACAGCATAGTGGGTGGAGCCGCGAGCGTGGCCCTGCCTCATGTCTAATGATCTAGAGGCTTGATGTGGTTTCGCCCTCCCCGCCGCCGCCGGAGTAGGCAGTCGTGCGGGCTGATGACGGGGGGCGAGATAAAGACGGTGGGGTAAGTATATAGTTTTAAAAACTCGGTATGACCATCGCTATACGCGTTTAAATTTTGGTAGTGGTCAACTGACCCAGTGCCTAATTTTTTTATATACACAACGCTCCTACCCCCACCCCTTTCCCCCCCTCTCCCTAATGCTAATACTATAGTATTATTCCTCTATTTACTTCCTGAAATCCTGGCGTTGGTGTTCTGCGGATAGTTCCACTTATTTCGAGGCTGGCGGGAGGCTACCTAATTCATCGTCAAAGATGGCGAGCTGGGCTTGTGCACACGAGTATTTCGCGGTCGCCTTTCCGATTCTTTGACCTGCATTCTGAGTGTCCATGAAGTGGGACTCGACAGCAAACACCAGGAGGCTCACAAGATGGACGATCTTTCCGACAAGGCAGCCCGCTTTCTGACGCTCCACCAGCAGGAGCACCCGCTGCTGCTGGCCAACGCCTGGGACCTGGGCTCGGCAAGGCTGCTCGCCTCACTCGGCTTCCAGGCGCTTGCCACGACCAGCAGCGGCTACGCCGCGAGTCTCGGACGCCTCGACTACGGAGTCAGCCGCGAGGAGGCGCTCGCGCATGCCGCGGCACTCGCCGCCGCGACAGACGTGCCGCTGTCGGCCGATCTCGAGAACGGATTCGCCACAGAGCCCGAGGGCGTCGCCGACACCATGCGTCTCGCGCTCGACGCAGGCCTCGCGGGCTGCTCGGTCGAGGACTGGAATCCCGCCGAGGAACGTCTGTATGACAGGGACGAGGCCACCGAGCGCGTCGCAGCTGCCGCCGAGGCCGCGCACACCGGTCCCGTGCGCCTCGTGCTCACCGCGCGTGCCGAGAACCACCTGCGCGGCAACCCCGATGTGCGCGACACGATCGCCCGTCTGCAGGCATATCAGCAGGCCGGCGCCGACGTGCTCTACGCACCCGCGCTCGATCGACCCGAGGACCTACACGAGCTGCTCGCGGCGGTGGACCTGCCCGTCAACGTGCTCGCGCGCCGCGGCACACCTACGGTGGCCCAGCTGGCGGCACTGGGCGTCAAGCGCATCTCCGTCGGCGGCTCATTCGCGTACGCCGCATACGGCGCCGCGGTGGAAGCGGCAAGAGAGCTACTGAGCGAGGGGACGTACGACTTCACGGAGCGCTCGGCTGCCGGTGCAAAGGCTGCGCGCATGGCGTTCGCCGACTGAGCACGTCCGCTCAAAAGCCACGTCCCGCGGCCACAACGACCAAGCCATCCCAGGCAGACTGGCAACGCCGACACCGAGCCCGGCGCCCCGGCCTCCCGACCACCACCACACGCCCCATCAAACAGGCACGATCACCCCTACCCACTTGACAAACACAGCGACATATCAGGACAGCAGCTCGATTGAGGGGCGTCGGGAGTCGGTCGCTCTCGCTCGCGTAGGCGATCTTCTCCCGCGTGAGCTCTTGAAGCTGGCTGTCTCCCGGTCGACGTCATCCACACGGACCGAGGCGGCAAGACAGATGTCAAATGGCCGCCGTGACCCAAGCGCCTCGCACCATAACCAAGCCGGTTGACCACCAGATCGGAGCCGACCGTAAGGGTACCGCTGCCGTGGCAGGACCTTCAGACATGATCAAGACCGCGACCCTAGCGCGGGTCGTCACGATCCAGGTTCCAGTGGCGCGCCGTCGAGCAAAGCCACAGCCAGGGCTCCTCGTCTGCGGCCTGGGTATGCGGTGTCAGATGGAAGCGGGTGATCGTGCGCTGCCCACCCTCGTGATCGCCGTAGAGAACGTCGACGAAGATCGCGCTGCGGGCGAGGATCGCCTCGCGCAGCGGCTTGTACTGGACATCGCCGGCATCGCGTAGGGCGGCCTGCCAGAAGCTGACGTCGCCGGCGGGCACATATAGGTCACGCGTGAGCCGGCGGAAATCCTCGATCGCGGGCGGTGGAGTATCCGCGCCAACCCGCTCGGTCCAAAGGTACCACCCGTGCAGGACTGCCAGGCCGGAGGCCACATTACGGAGCGGGATCGCGAGATACAGGTTCTCGGCGTACTCCTGCACTGCCGCGAGCCCGTCGCGTAGCACGAGCCAGTGATCATCGACGTATCCAACCTTCTGCGCCGGATCCTGCGGACGAGCGTTGAATAGCACTGGCCGCAGCCCCACCTTCAGCGCCTGCTCAGTTACGCCAGCCGAGCGGTTCGCCGAGCGGGTCAACGAGAACGTCGCCAATGCGAGGACCAGGGTGCCTCCGGCCGTGGCAAGCGAGGCTATCGTGCTTGTGTCGGCCATGACGGCGCAGACTACTAACCGGATTGCGCAACCCTCCTGGGTTGCTTAACCTCGATCTTGCGTTAACGGCCGCACCCCCGTGCTGGCGGGGGTGCGGGAATGTCCGGCTGAGCTTGGAGAATTGGGGTTGTTGAGGTCCTTGTTCCCCGGCTCAGGAGGTCACCTTGCGGGTGCAGCGCGATGGCCGCGATTTCAAGGTAGAGGTCACGGCGGACGGAGAGGGTTTGGTTGGGCATGCTGGCGCGTCGTTGCTCGCCGAGGTAGCGGATAAGACTGGTCTCACTAGAGCGCTCTCGCTGGGCTTGGCGGGGATGAAGGAGCGTCGCTCAGGCCACGATCCCGGCCTGGTTGTGCGGGACTTAGCGGTGATGCTCGCCGATGGTGGGGAGTGCGTTTCCGATCTCGGTGGGCTGCGCGATCAGCTCGCGTTGTTCGGCCGGGTCGCGTCCGATTCGACGGCGTATCGCGTGGTCGAACGGGTCGCGTCCGACCCCGGGCTTCTGGATGGTCTGCGTGCCGCGCACGCCAAGGCACGCGCTCGCGCGTGGAAGCTGGGCGTGAAGCCGGAGCGGATAACGATCGACTTGGACGCGACATTGATCACCGCGCACTCTCTGAAGGACCGGGCTGCACCGAACTACAAGGGCGGCTATGGCTTTCAGCCGATCATGGCCTACTGCGACGAGACGGGCGAGGCGCTCGCGGGGACGCTCAGACCGGGCAACGCCGCACCGCACAATGCCGCCGATCAAATAATGGTCGCCGAAGATGCACTGCAACAGATCCCCGTCGAGCACATCCAGGAGATCGAGATCCTCCTGCGCACCGACTCAGCCGGGATGGCGCACGACCTCGTGAACTGGGCCCGCGAGGGACGCCTCGGGTTTTCGGTCGGGTTCGATCTCACCGAGCCCGTCCGCAGCGCGATCCTCGCCGTGCCTGACACCGCTTGGCTGCCGGCGCTTGACCGGGACGGCGCCTGGCGACCGAACGGGCAGGTCGCGGAGATCACCCACCTGGTCGATCTGAGTAGCTGGCCGGAGCGCTCCAGGCTTATCTGCCGGCGCGAGCGCGCGCACCCCGGGGCGCAACTGTCGTTCACCGACCACGACGGACACCGCTTCCAGGTCTTGCTCACCGACCAGGACGACCCAGATATCGCTGCCCTGGAGCTCCGCCAACGCCAGCGCGCCCATGCCGAGGATCACATCCGCAACGACAAGGACACCGGTCTAGCGAAGCTCCCCTTCAAGGACTTCCAGATGAACCAGGTCTGGGTCTATCTCGTGCTGATCGCACACGACCTCATCACCTGGTCACAAACACTCCTGCTCGACGGCGAACTCGCCAACGCCGAGCCCAAGCGCCTGCGCTACCGGCTACTGCACACAGCCGCACGACTCGCATTCCACGAACGACGCGCCCGCCTCAAACTCCAGGCCACCTGGCCCTGGGCGAGCGAGCTCGCCGCCGCGTTCTCAAAGCTCCAAGCGCTCCCCGCGCCCGCAGGCTAACCGCCAGCCGGCTCCCACGACAGTCACGCTACACAGGCGCCAGACGCCCACCGCGGCCCGCGCGAAAACGGCCCGCGCCGCGCTCAACACGACCGATCCGAACACGGCGCGCACCGCCCCCGCCACCCAGCGCGCCTCATCCACCTCACAGCCGATACCACCCGTGCCACAAGCCACGATCACACCATTACTGAATGATCAGGGTTAACTGACCCGAGTGAGAACGCGGAAAACCGTAACCGTTCAGTTGGTCGCTGGTCAGGCTAGTAGTGGTACGGGATCGCTGCGGGCGTGCGCGGTGAGCGCGTCCGTTAGGTAGACGAACAGCGAGCGATGTTGTAGGCGGCAGGTGGTGTGTGCTGAGAGCAGCCGCCCGATGCGCCGCTCGCCCTCTTCGGACTGGCTGCCGAACGAGAGCTTGCGGTAGATGACCGCGCCGCGGAGCGCGCGCTCGGCGTGATTATTGGTTGGCTCAACGCCCGGGTGAGCGGCGAAGGTCCACAGGGCCGGCCACGCCTTCAGGAGGTTGTTCGCCATGCCTCGGCAGCGCTTGTTGCGCGCTCGCTTTGCGCCATAGCGACGGATGATTGGCTTGTATTGGCGTTGCAGGGAGCGGATAGTGCGCTTCAGCTCTCCTCGCTCGCTGGTGTGCTGAAAGACCTCCCAGGCCCAGAAGATGCGCTCGCACAGAGCGAGGCCGTGCTCGCCGAACTCCTTCTCGGCGGCGAGCCCTTCGGTGTGCGCGGCGAAGTCGCGCTTCAGGTGAGCCCAGCAGAGTTGGCGGCGCGCCAACGGGAGGTGCGCATAGGCCCACCAGCGATCTGAGGTCACGATCGCCTGCGTGTCGGCCAAGAGCTCCTTGGCGTGATCCTCGTGGCGGTCGCGCTCGATCTGCAGATAGGCGTGGCGTCGATCGAAGACGCCCCACAGCGCGCGGCGCTCACCGGCGGTGCGCCAGCCCGTCTCGTCCATGTTCAGCGCGCCAGCGCCACGAAGCCGGGCCAACAGATCGGCGTGCGGCTCGGTGAGCGCGTCCGCGCTGCGGCCGAGGATCGCGTCCACCGTGCCCGTGCTGATCCTCGCGGAGAACAGTTGCTCGCAGAGCTCCACCACATCCCGGCGGGATATGCGGTTGCGTACCGAGAGGGTCGCCACCGCCGCCTGGAAGCGAGGACCGAACGCGCTCTGGCCAACCTGTCTCGGCAGCTTCCCCCGCGTTCGCTCACCGCAGCCCGGACAGCGCACCCGCTGGCAGCGGTGCTCACTCACCCTGACCGAGATCACGGGTAGCTCCTCGACCTGCCAGCGCACGGGCTCGCCCACCGCCACGTGCTCCTCCACGGTGAAGGCATGGCCACACCCACAGCGCTCAGGCCAGTGATCAATGACCTCCTCCACAACCCACGCCGGCAAGAGCGGACGTCCGCGACCCTCGTGGCCCAGCTGAGCGCCCTGTCCTCGACCCGAGGAGTCCTTGCCACGCCGTGGCGGCGAGGCCGGCAGCGGGTCAGCGCTCGGCGGCTGCGAGGAGTTACGCGAGGACCGTTTGCCCTCGCGCTCCAGCTGGGCAATCCGCTCCTCTTGGCGCGTCACCCGTGCCGAGAGGGCCTGCACCTGCACCATCAGTCGCTCATTCTGGGCCGACAACTCGACCAGCACCCGCACCACCACCTCGCGGCCCTGATAGTAAACCGCCTCCGCCCCAGAGCGCTCCACACCATCAGATTCGACACCGCGAGGTTATGTCCCCCAACCCCACTGAACGGTTACCATTTCGCAGGAGAGAAGCTTGGGATTCGAGGGTCAGCCGCGCGATCGGCTACCGCGGACCGCTACTGGGGACTACCCGCGCAGGGCACTGGTTACCCGCCGGTTCTGCGACTCAGTGCTCAGGCGTTTGAGAGCATCGCGTTGGCGCGATCGGATCCGCGCTGCAGGCAGGTGAGGAATGCCTTGACGACGAGCGGGTCGAACTGGCTTTCAGTGCAGCGCTTCAGCTCGGCGCAAGCGGCGGCCTGGCCGATCGAAGGACGGTAGGCGCGGTCGCTGGTCATCGCCTCATAGGCGTCGGCCACCGCAAGGATGCGGGCCTCCAGCGGGATCTTCTCGCCGGAGAGTCCGAGCGGATAACCGCGTCCGTCGGGACGCTCGTGATGGGCGCCGACCCAGGCGCGCACGTCGGCGAAGCTCGGGTGCTCGAGGATCTGTGCCCCGAGCTCCGGGTGGCGCTTGATCGTGGCGAACTCCTGCGCGGTTAGTTTGCCCGGCTTTCTGAGAATGCCGTCCGGGACGCCCACCTTGCCGATGTCGTGCAGCATCCCGGCCAGTCGCACCCGGCTGATCCGCTGCTCTGAGAAGCCGAGCTCGCGGGCCATCATCTCGGCATAGCGCCCGACCGTCTCGGAGTGCCGAGCGCTGCCGCTGAAGCGCAAATCCACGGCTTCGGCGAGGTCGAGCATCACCGCGATGAAGCGCTCGGCCTCGATGTCCCGCGGCTCGCCGTCCTGCTCGCGCAGGAGCGGGCTGTGCAGCACGGTCCTGTTGCGCCCGCTCTCCTTGGCCGCATACAGCGCCTCGTCGGCAGCGCGCAGCAGCGAGGCGGCCGTCTCGCTGTGCTGGGGATAGCTCGCCACGCCGAAGCTGATCGTGATCGGGACGGATTCCCCGGCGAGCTCCTCGCGCAGAGCACACCGCAGGCGCTCGGCAAGCACGAAGGCGTCATCCTGAGTGGTGTTGGGGAGAATCAGCGCGAACTCCTCCCCGCCGACGCGGGCCGCGAAGTCGATCTGGCGCTTATGCTCGTTCAGCACGCGCGCGACGCGCCTCAGCGCGGCGTCGCCCACGTGGTGGCCGGAGCGGTCATTGACTTCCTTGAAATGGTCGAGATCACCGACCAGCACCGTCATCTCGCTGCTGCCGCGACGCGAGCGTTCGAGCTCGAGGTCGAGCAGCTCGCGAAAGCCGCGCCGGTTGGACAGCCCCGTCAGGGGATCGGTGCGCGCGGCGTCATACAGCCTTGCGATCAGCAGCTCGACCCGCGCGCGCATCGTCATGATCACAATCGCCGCGACGAGCAGTGTGCCCATCCCGACGAGCCACCAGGCGGGGATTCCGCTCGAAGGCGGCCTCGCGGCCAGCAGCGCGCCATAGGTGACTCCGACATAGGTGATCTGCAGCGCGGCCTGCCGGCGGGTGAAGAAGTAGGAGGCGTAGAGGAACACCCATAGGTAGAAGAACACGAGTGGGCTGGGGCTCTCGCCGGAGAAGTAGGCGACCCCGGTGATCAGCGTGCTGCCCCAGCAGAGTGCGACCGGCAACACACGAGCGGGCAGCGTGTGGGCGCGCCAGTGCAACAGGGCCGCGATCACGTAGGCGTTCGCTACGATCATGAGCAAGCCGAGCTCGTTCGTATCCGCGGCGTGGGGCAGCACGACGGTCAGCGCCGCGAGCGTCGCGCCGGCCGCGAACAGGCCCGCCAGCACCTTTGCCGTCAGACTTGTGTTGAAGCTCGTGCCGATGCTCGACCCGCCCAGCGTCTCGCCAGACACGTCTCCCCAAAACACCGCCATTTCGATTTATCGGCCACCAGCCTGCACAGCATGAGGAACTATTTTCGCCGGCGAGCATGCTTATCTCCCTCGAGATGATCTCCTGGTCGCGTCAGCGCCGGAAGCCCTGCGGACGCTCGCGCAGAATCCGGTGGATCTCATCCGGGTCGCTGATGCCGACGATGCGCCGCCGCCCGATGTCGATACGCACGATCGGACCGTAGCGGCGAGCCCACTTCTCTGCGGTCATATGCAGACGGAGGCACGAACGAGCTGGTGCGCGTTTCCCAGCAGTGGAAGCCGCGGAGGCGACGGCAGGTCCGAGATCTGACGCACAACGATCATTCCACTGCGCCGGGCTTGGTCGCGAAGGCGCCGACGATCGTCGGCCAGAACGCGATACGTCCGACCGGTCCGGTCTCGACATGCAAGCGCTCGGCGAGAGTATCGATGTCCACATCCTCTTCGGTGGCCACCCCGGCAGCCACGATCCCGGGCAGCAAGCTGCGGGCGAGGTCCACGACCCCGGAGACCGCCTCCTCGCCAACAGCGATCGCTACTTCGCTGTCGAGGTCCGGACTGGGCTCAAGGCCGGCTTGCGCAAACGTTTCCGGCAACCGCATTCCCATGTCAGGCTGCGTGCCCAGCCCACCGAAAGCGCCATCAACCCACTCGCTGAGCTGCGCAGACGCCGGGGTGTGCGGCCAGGACACCAGGAACCTCTCCGGTATCACCGACCCCGTGCGCAAGCACATCTCCGCGAACACGACCACCCCACCCGGGCGTACGTGGCGTGCCGCGGCTCGCACCGCCGCCACCGGGTCACCCTGGTACATCAGCACGAGCCGCCCGACCAGTGCGTCAAACGGGCGACCGGCGAGCTCGACCTCCCGAAAGTCCCCGAGCACGAACTCGACGTGCTCGATGTCAGACTCGACCGCCCGCCGGCGCGCCCTCGCGAGCGCCTGCTCGTCACGCTCGACCCCTACCACCAAACCGTCGGCTCCCACCAGCTCAGACAGAAGCAAACTGACGTCGCCCGGCCCGCAGCCGATATCGAGGACCCGCATCCCGGGCTCGATTCCCGCACGCGCCAGCAGACGGCGCGTGAACGGCGCGTACATGTCGGACTGGCGGCGCAGCCGCTCATGCTCGTCCCCGCTGGACGAGCTCAGCGCATACCCAGGGTCTCCTGTGGCCGACATGCTGGGAGAGTCTACGGGTCCTGCCGAGGCCCTATCCTTTGCCTTGCTTGCTCGTCTGCTCGAGCGTGACGGTGATCAACCGCATTTGTGAGACGGGCAGGCCGCCCAGCGAGGATTGGAACGTCAGGGTCGCTGTGACAGACAGGCCCCGGTCTTGCTTGAGCGCGGCCTCGAGTGCGGTCCTCGCCGAGACGCTGGGCGTGATCACGAAGCTCATCGTGCCCGCGCCAGTGACGATCGTGCTGCCGCTGGCGAAAACCACCTTCGCTTGGGAGCACTTGCCCTTGAGCCTGACCCGACCCGTGTTGCACTTCGCCTTGCCCGCGGAGAACGCTCCGAACTTGCTGTTTTGGAAGGTGAGCAGCCAGCTGAACGTGCCCGGATCACTGACCGACACCTTGAACACAATCGCACCCGTCCTGCGATTGATGCTCGGGTTGCCCGACAGGCTGAAGCTGTTGTCCGGCGTCGGCGTATACGGGGGCGTGAGCGCGGGCGTAAGCGCGCCCGTCAGCGCGGGCATTGACGTAACCGGAGACGGCAACGTAGGCGGAGACGTAGACGGAGATGGGTAGGTAAGCGGCGGTGTGAAGGCGAGCACCGGCGCGGAGCTGACCGTGAAGGACTGCTGCACCTGGGGCGCAGCGTCATATTCAGCGTTACCCGGCTGCACGGCGCTGATCGAACACATCCCCGGCGCGATGAAACTCACTGCTGAGCCTTCCAGCGAGCACACCGAGGGCGTCGTGGAAGAGAACGACACCGCCAGCCCCGAGGAAGCCGTCGCCGACACGGCATAGGTTGCTTCGCCGACACTCGCAGAGACCGGTGCGGTCGAGAGGAATGCGATCAGCTGGGAGCGCCTGCTCACCACAAAGGTCTGCTGCGCCTCGAGCGCGACACCATATTCCGAGTTGCCCGCCTGGTTGGCGTCGATCGTGCACGTCCCCGCCGCGAGGAAGCTCACGGTTGACCCCGACAGCAAACACACAGAAGGCGTCCCCGAGGACAACGACACCGCGAGCCCCGAAGAAGCCGTGGCAGCCAACGCATAGGTGGGACCACCGACGGTGGCCGAAGACGGCGGACTCGAAGTGAACCCGATCGCCTGTGAGCGCTTGCCTACCGCAAAAGATTGCTGAACTTGGGGCGCGGCTTTGTATTTGGAGTTGCCCGCTTGATTGGCGTCGATCGTGCACGTCCCGGCCCCGAGGAAGCTGATCGTCGAGCCTGCAAGGGAACACACAGAAGGCGTCCCCGAGGAGAAGGACACCAGCAGCCCCGAAGAAGCTGTGGCAACCACCGTGTAGGTAGGACCACCAACAGTGGCCGCGCCCGGCGCGCTCGAGCTGAACGTGATGAGCTGCGAGTCCTTGCTCACCACGAAGGACTGCTGTGCTTGAGGCGCCGGGTCATATGCGGCGTTGCCCGCTTGGTTGGCGTCGATCGTGCACGTCCCCGATGCGATGAAACTCACCGTCGAGCCTCCAAGCGAACACACAGAAGGCGTCCCCGAGGACAACGACACCGCCAGCCCCGAAGAAGCCGTCGCCGCCACTGCATAGGTGGGGCCACCGACAGTGGCCGAGCCAGGCGCACTCGAAGTGAATTCGATCGTCTGCGTTTCCTTGACCGGCTGACTGGGCGGCTGAAACACGCCGAGCCCGTGGGGAGTGCCCACGCCGGAGGGGCCGTCGTAGCCGGGACCGGCCAGGCAGATGGGCTTGCCCGAGCAGCTGCTGTGCGCCTCTTCGAGTGCTGTGCAGCCGGAAAGGCCGGTTTCGTCGTTGAAAGGTTCAGAGCATTCGCCATTGGACCCGGATTGCACGTCGTGCAGCGAAGCGGGTGACTTGAGCTGGTTTTCGTAGAGGGTCTCGGCGGGGTATTCCACGCCGCCGGCTCCTCCGCCGAGCGCGAAGGCGGAGGCGATCAGTGGCGAGGCAAGGCTCGTACCGCCGATGGGAACCCATCCAAGCACTCTTTTCCCGCTTTCCGTCTGCACTGCGGTGGAGTCGTACACCGCCACGCCGGTGTACGGATCGGCATCGGCAGATATGTCGGCTACGGCGCGTTTGGATTCGCAGCCCACGGCAGACCAGCCGGACAGCTCCCGCTGCCAGGGCGGGGCTCCGAAGTGTTCGCTGCAGCCACCCCCGGTGGCGCCGTCACCGTTCCATACCGTCTCGCCCGCCCAGGCGCCTGCGGTGGTGAGGCTCAAGCGAGTGCCGCCCACCGCAACCACGTGCGGCGAGGAGGCCGGGTAGCCCACGGACCCCCTCGTTTCCAGGTTTTGGGACTGCCAGTTGAGATAGCCGTCGTCGCCGGCGGCAGCGGCGATCACGATCCCGGGGTGATTGAAGACGGGGTTGTCGGTGCTCGGCTCCCCTCCCGACCACGAGTTCGAGATCTCCGTAGCCCCCAGTGTGACGGCGGTTTCCTCGGCCGCATCAAGGCTTGTGTAGGAGGAGTCGCTGGCCTCCACCAGCAGGATGTGACAGTTTTGGCATGTGCCATGAGCGACCTCGATATCGAGCGAGATCTCCTCCGCCCATCCACCTTCCGTTGCGGGCAGCGGGCTGGTCTGACCTTGCTCGTTGACCTTGGTGAAGCAGCCGTTCGCAGTGGTACACGACGACAGATGGAGCTCTTCGTCGTAGACCTTGAGGTCCGCTTCGGCATTCGGGTCGTCGTAGGCGTCGATAAGCGCGATCGTCTGGGCTGATGAGGCCGTCGTGGGCAGCCCATAGGCGCTGTGCAGGTCCTGCGGTCGCAGGCCGTAGCAACCTTCCGCGGCCGAGGGCGATTCGCAGGGTTCCGCAGCCTTGCCCGCCCTGAGCGGAGCGCTGCGCGCCATCCCCAGCGGACGGGTGTGGGCGCGGGCGGCGGGTGTCTGGCCCACCAGTTCCAGCGCCAGGCAGCCGGCGTGCCCAGGCGCGGGCACCGCGCACACCGAGCGCACGGAGTAGTCGGAGGCGGGCAGCGGCGAGACGGTGCGACCCTGGTTGCCCTGTGCGGCAGCCGGCACCGTCAAGACCCCGCAGAGCGCGAGCAGCGCAGCGGCGCTCAAGCCGGGGGACGTTAGTCTGCGCATCATTGCAGTCATCTCATATCACAGTCAATCGGCATGCCGAGACCTATCGCTAACTGGCATCGGGCCGAGGCATCGAGTCCCTGCGAAAATGACCTTGAACGAAAGGCCACTGGTTCGATCCTCGACGAGCCTGTGCTTCGAAGCCTTCTCGACAAGCCCCAGAACAGGAGATCAGATGAGCGACAGACCGGTTTTCATCTACGCAGCGACCTACGGCGACAGCGCGGACGCGATCGCCGACTACGAGAGCCTGCTCGACCTTCATGCCGCGCGGCTCGTTGGCACCTATGACGTGGCGGTGATCACCAAGGACGCCGACGGCAAGGTGCACGTCCACAAGCACGAGAAGCCGACACAGCACGGCGCCTGGGGCGGCATCGCGGTCGGAGCGGCCGTCGGGATTCTGTTTCCCCCGTCGATCGCCGGAGCGGCTGCGGTCGGTGGCCTGGTAGGCGGCGTCGGCGGGCACCTGCGCAAGGGCATCTCGCGCGGTGACGCCAAAGAGCTCGGAGAGCTGTTGGAGAGCGGAGAGGCGGCGCTGATCGTGATCGGTGAGTCGCGTATCCAAGAGCAGCTCGACAAAGCGCTCACCCGTGCTGAAAAGTCCCTCGAGAAGGAGATCGACGCGGACAGCAAAGAGTTCAAGCGCGAGCTCGAGCAAGCGGAGAAGGAAGCGGCGAGTTAGACGCCCGGGACGCGTGGCGGAGTGGCGCTATTTCTCAGCCAGTGCCACTCTGAGCGCGACCGGCATGGAGGTGCCCAGCACCTGACCGCTCGCGCCGAGCGCCTGCACGGCGATGTAGGCGCCATCGGGGCCAAGAGGACTTGCGATGGCCGTCTCAAAGCCCGCGCGCTGCGCTTGGGCGACTGGCGTCAAGCTCGTCGCGTTCGCGCCCTCGAGCACCTTCCACGCAGCCACCTGGGTGGCGCCGTTCCAGCTGGCGTACACCTCGATCATGCCGTGCGCGCCGCGCCGCGCCGCGATGTCCGGCGGCTGCCTCGGTTGCCCCGACCAGGGGAACTTGAGCACGGTGTAGGACTGGTAGAGAGCAGGCAGGTGGGCGTCGAACAGGACCTTTCCTTCAAACGAGTATTCCGAGAAGAACGGTTCCTGCCCCCAGCCGACGAACCAGTTGCCGCCCGCCAGCGGCTGGAAGTCTCCCTGGCTGGCCGCCAGCAGCGGGGTCGGGTGGACGAAGCTCGAGACGAGCGTGGCCGTCATCGTCTGCTTGTCGAGCGCGAGCACGATCACGCGCGATTGCGAGTGCACCGGCGGCGTACCGCCGTTGTCGAAGAACGAGATCGTGCCGTCGGGCGCTTCGCGGGCGTCGTGCTGCCAGGCGGGGCTCGCGCCCGGCGCCATCGCGAAGCTCGACTGCTTGCCGCCGAGACGCCAGACGACCTGGCCGGTGCGAGCGTCGATGTCATAGGCAGCCCACGTGTTGCGCGAGTCCACGAGTATGTCCGTGCCGTGTTCGGAGACCGCGTTGATGTGGAAGTAGTCCCACGGCGCGACCGCCGTGCCGCCGCGCCCCACCGGCAGGTAGGAGTCGCCGAGCGCGACGTGGTCGAGCGCATGCCACTCGTAGCGGACGAGACCGGTGCGCAGGTCGATCTCCTGGAACAGGGTGTCGGCGAGCGCGCCGTCGGCCGGGCCGCCGTAGGCGCTGAGGTTGCAGCGAATCGCGTCGTAGACGGTGAACAGCGCGGTGCCCGACGGCGTGATTTCAAACGCGTGCAGGTCGGGCTGGTAGCCGTTGCCGGCGCGCACGATCGCGATGTCGTTGTAGGAGCCGTCGGCGATCACGACCCCGGCGTCGCGCCGGCCGCCGGAGACGAGCGGGTCCTGCCACCATGTGAGGACCGGTTGGCCGTCGTATTCCTGCACCCGCAGGTCCGCCGCCCTGGAACCGCGCGGAACGGCCTTGAACCACACGAGGTCGCCGGCGCCGTCGAGAATCATCGGTCCGTACTGGCCCGGGCCGGCGTAGGGCGCCAGGAAGATGTCGCCAGGGGAATGTGAGTCCGAGTTGGTGCGTGACCGTGACGGTCGGCGGCTGCAGGTCGGGACGCGAGACGAAGTGCTGGAGTTCGCTTGGCTTCGCGGGCGGTGGCGGGGGCGGCGGCGTCTCGAGCGAGCGACTCATGGAGTCGACCTCGGCGACGGTGAAGCGCCAGGCGAAAGGCGTCGTGGTGGCGCCCTGACGCAGCACGGCGTGCACGGTCACGACCTCCCCTCCGAAGAACGGCTTGCTGGGCTGAAAGCTCGCTCCGTCGCCCTGTGAGTAGGCGGCGAGTCGGCCTGCATGGGCGCCGCTGTGCGACCCGACGACGGCAATGTCCGTGATCTCGGTGACGGGGACGCCGAGGAAGCTGATCTGGGTGAGGTAGGAGGCGTCCATCGTGTCGGGCGCAGGCGAGACGGTCACTGCTCCGCCGGCGAGCGCCGCGGACACGTTCAGCGTCGAGGGCACGCAGCTGGGCGCCCTTTGGCTCGCCATCGCATCTTCCGGCATGAGCGCCGGCCCCGGCAGCGCCGCCATGGCGAGCACCACCAGCAGAGAGCGCACCGGCGGGATGCAAGCAAGATCACGTGACAAGCGACTCAACCGGCGAGGAGCCTAGTCTGAACGCCGCGGTAGCGCGCCGGTCAGCGCGCTACCCTGAATCTATGCTCACCCAGGCAGATCGTGCGGCCGAGCGGCGCCGCGCGAAACTGGAGGAGATCCGCCAGCAGGTCGAGGACGGCTCACTCACGATCCGAAAAATGACACCGGAGGAGCGCAAGCGCTACCCTCCGAAGCCGTCAACCGGACGTCGCTCCTCCAGCGGACGCCGTCGCTGACGTCTGGCTAGCTGCGCTGAGACCTGGCCGAGCCGACAACTACGCCCCGACACCTGCGCCGGCCCAAGCGAACAACTACGCCGCGGGCGTCGATTTCGGCGGCCCCGCCCGGCGGGCCATACGCTTTGAGCTCCACCAGCACCAGCCGCCGACGGCCACGACCGGCACGACGTACAGCATCGAGATATACCAGTGCATCAGGCAGGCGAGCGGGGCCATCTCCAGAAAAGCTATCACGGCCTCACCACGCTTCCTTCGCCGGCGCCTCCACCCCGCCGGCGCCCCCCGCGGCTCCCCCACCGCTGGGGCCGGCGCCGGCCCCAGCACCATCCATGCCGCCAGTCTCCTCTGGTGCGTTACGCGAGCGGCGGCGGCGCACGAACCACACAAACAGCAGGCCGAACAGCGCGATCGCCACGCCGAGCACGATCACCGCCGCTGGCGCTTTCGAGCTCTCCGGCGTCCAGAACAGCTGTCCCGCGACCGCACCCTTGCGCGCGCCGACTTCGATCGGCACCTGCCAGTTGAAGATGAGCGTGCGCTTGCCCTTGTTCTTGACCTGCGGCGGCGTGAGCGGCGACATCCAGTGGATGCGATGGTCGTGCCATTCGAACTGACCGGTGCGATCGACCACAACCCAGTGGGGAGACGCACTTGGGCTCGCCGAAGCGGGGACGTTGACGTCGCCGTAGAAGCTCTGATTGAGGTAGTACGCCGGCGAGCGCGTGTTCTCCTCGGCCGTCCCATTCGCCAGCACGCGCGCGTATGGTTCTCCCTGGTAGCCGTAGACCGTGACCGTCCTGCCGGTGTGGTTGGTAAGCAACAGCCGGTCGGCGAACTCGAGAACTTCCAGGCTCAGCCCGGGCGTGTTCGGCGTCACGCCCGTGATGTTCGAGCGGTAGTTGAAGTTGCTGCCCTGGTCGTTGATCGGGTTCCCGTTCTCGGTCGTGCCGGCGGCACGCGCTGAGATCGGCAGCAGCGCAAGCGTCACGACACCGAGCACGATCGGGATCAAGCGGTGGGGCATGCATATCACCGTAGCCAACGAAGAATGCTCACGTCCCCACCGCCGAGAGCAGCCACAGCCCGAAGCTCGTGAACGCGACCATCACCGCGAGCATCCAGTACTGCGAGCGGACCGCCTCTTCGATGTTGTCGTACATGACCAGCGCACGGTCGTGTGCCAGCGCCAGCCCGCCCACGTGGCCGGTCAGGAGCGCGGCGACCTGCACGTACCAGATCGCGGCGAACGAGATGATGTTGTAGTCGATCTGCGAGCCGCTGGTCCCGAACAGGTTCGACCCGTTGCCGAGCGGGTCCGAGGCGAGATAGCCGATCGCCTGGCCCTGCCAGATCAGCAGCGAGAAGTAGTGCGCGAGCACGTACGCGAACCCGATCGGCACGAGCGTGTGCGCGAACGCGTGCGTCAGCTGCCGGGTGTCGTAGCGCGTGCTGACGCTGCGCACCCCGGCGATCCCGAGCCGGAACACGCCCGCGATCAGCCCCAGGCAGAACAGCATCCCGACCGAGTAGGCGAGCTCCAGCGCCGGTGTCTGGCTGAAGCCGAGATCGGCGAACACGCTCTGCAGGCTGGGCTCGAGGTTGCGCCAGACGCCGCCGTTGCTGAACCCGTCGAACGTCGTCGTGCCGATGATCGCGCAGATCAGCGCGACCGTCCCCGGGCGGATCTCGAGATCGGTGATCCCGCTCAGCGGCCGGCGCAGGCAGATTACGCCGTCCTTGTCGCGAAGGACGCCCGACAGCCGCGAGAGCAGGTTGAAGTACGCCCCGAACCCGTCGGCCCGCCCGCCCCACTGCTCGACCCCGAACAGCATCATCCCGGCGAGCGTGATCAGGAAGTACGCCAGCGACAGCACCGCCAGCGTCGCCGGATGGTCGCGATCGGCGGGGACGTATATGAGCTCGAGCCAGGCAAACCCGACGATCGTCGCCACCGCCGGCCACATCCCCAGCCACTCGGGATAACGCAGCGGGGGCCCGCCGTCCTCTCCCCCTCTACTCCCCCCTCCGCTGTGCTTCCCGCCCTCGCGCTCGCCCCCGTTAGCCCCCCCTGCACCGCGCTCACTCCTGTCGCCCTCACCCGCACTGCGCTTGCTCCCACCACGGGCCACATGCACGAGCGCGTTCAGCACGCGCGCGCACGTCCGCCACGGGCTGAACGCGCGGAAGATGTCGCCGAACAGCACGCTTGCCAGCGGCGTGCCGACCCAGAAGATGACGTAGATGAAGGTGACCGAGAAGTTCGCCTGCGTCACCTGGGCTCCGGCGAATCCGCTGTACACGACAAGCGCGAACAGCCCCACTCCGACCAGGCAGGCCAGCCATTCCAGCACCGCGGGCAGCCGCACCAGCGCCCGCCGATGCTGCTCCTGCAGCTGTGGCGTCGTCCACAGGGTCGAGAGCGCGACGAACGACACCACCAGCACGATCGCCGCCGTCCAGCTGAACAGCCACACGGGGATCGGCAGGTCCGCCCGTCCCACGATCCCGTGCGCCTGCGCGCTCGCGGGGATCGCCAGCGCCGCGAGGATCAAGCCACCGAACAGAAACGGCAGCTTGCGGGCGCATCTGGTTCTCATGCCAGCCGCAGTCTACGGGTCGATCTCAATCTCAGCGCAGGGCAAACCGTGCCGAGATACGCGGTCCGAGCCTCCGACTCCTCGCGCGACGGTCGGCCCCAAACCCGTACCCTCCAGAGCGAGATGACCGTGTTTCCCCTCGCCGTCTCGACGGACATCCAGGCCGCCTTCCAGCTCGGGCCGCTGGCGATCCTGGGGCTGCTCTATGCCCGGCGCGTGCGCACCCTGGCTTACGAGGGCCGCACGCCTGTGCCGGGCTGGCGCCAGGCGTGCTTCTACGCGGGTTTCGTCGTGATCGCGGTCGCGCTCACCTCGTTGGGCAGCGCCAGCCAGGACCTGCTGTTCGTGCACATGATCGAGCACCTGCTGCTCGGCGACATCGCGGCGCTGCTGATCGTGCTCGGCCTGACCGGGCCGCTGATCGCGCCGATCCTGCGCGTTCGCTTCTTCGACCGCCTGCGCGTTCTCGCCAATCCGCTGATCGCCTTTCCGCTGTGGGCGATCGACCTGTACGCGTGGCACCTGCCCGTCTTCTACCAGGCGGCGCTGCGTCACTCAGGCGTGCACGCGCTCGAGCACGCGATGTTCCTCGGGTTCGGCATCAACATGTGGATGTGCCTGTTCGGCCCGCTGCCGATGCCGAGCTGGTTCGGCAACCTCGGCAAGCTCGTCTACATCATCGCCGTGCGCCTCGCCGGCACGATCCTCGGCAACGTCTTTCTCTGGTCGGGCACCGTCTTCTACCCGTACTACATCCACGGCGATGCCATCTATCACATCTCGCCGATCGCCGATCAGAACATCGCCGGCGCGGTCATGATGGTCGAGGAGTCGATCCTCACGCTCGGCCTGTTCTGCTGGCTGTTCCTGCGCACTGCCCGCGAGAGCGAGGAGCGCCAGGACCTGCTCGACTTCGCCCAAGCCCAGGGCCTCGAGCTGACCGACGCCCGCGCCGCGCGCGCCGTCGCGGCCGGACGCGGGGCGGAGTTGCGCCGGCGCCTGGAGACCCGCGCGGGCGCTCCCGAGCGCTGAGCGGAGCGGTATCCTCGTTCGATGTGCGCTGGTTGCGCGATGTGCGCGGCCTCGGCCGCGACCGGCTTTCGGACCTGGATGCAGACGCACCACTTCGGCTGGCTCACCCCGCGGCGTATGCGCGCATTGACGATTGCCGTGATGTCCGGCGCGGCGATCTTCTCGACGATCGGCTTCAGCGGCGCAACCCCGCCGACCACCCACGCAGCCTCATCCGCTGGAACGGCTCACACCGCTCCAGCTCATCGCTGACCGCCTGCTTTGCCGGCTAGCAGCCGCCCGCGACCGCGGGCAGGATCGTCAGCTCCGAGCCGTCCGCGACCGGGGTCTGCAGGCCGTCCAGGAAGCGGATGTCTTCCCCGGCCACGTAAACGTTCACGAACCGTCGCAACGATCCGTCCTCGTCGCTGAGCCGCTCGCGCAGCTCGCCGTGACGCGCATACAGGCCGTCCAGCACGTCCTTGACGGTCGCGCCGTCCACCTCGGCCTCGGCCTCGCCCCCGGCCGCGGATCGCAGCTGCGTCGGGATCTTGACCGTCACCGCCATTGCATCACCGCCATCAGACCGACACGGCCTCAGGCACTCGCGTCTCGAACGCCTCGACCGTCGGGGCGATCGTGTGCGTCTCGAACGTGTCGCGCACGGCGTCGAGCGTCTTCAAGCCCTCGCCGGTGATGACGAGCACGACGCGCTCGTCGGGGTCGATGTCGCCGCGCGCGGCGAGCTTGGCCAGCACCGCGGTGCGTCACGCCGCCGGCGGTCTCGGTGAAGACGCCCGTCGTCTGGGCGAGCAGGGCGATGCCCTGCCGGATCTCCTCGTCGCTGACGGCATCGACCGAGCCACCGCTCGTGCGCGCGCCAGCTCCAGTGCGTACGGGCCATCGGCGGGGTTGCCGATCGCCAGCGACTTGGCGATCGTGTCCGGCTTGACCGGCCGGCAGACGTCGTGACCGGCGGCGAACGCGCTCGCCACGGGCGCGCAGCCCTCGGCCTGGGCGCCGTTCATCCGCGGCAGCTCGCCGTCGAGCAGGCCGACCTCGCGCCACTCCGGAGAAGCCGCGGCCGATCTTCGTGAACAGCGACCCCGAGGCGACGGGCGCGACGATGCGATCGGGCAGCTCGAAGCCGAGCTGCTCGGCGATCTCGAACGCCAGCGTCTTGGAGCCCTCCGCGTAGTACGGGCGCAGGTTGACGTTCACGAACGCCCAGTCGCGCTCGGCGCACAGCTCGGTGCACAGGCGGTTGACGTCGTCGTAGTTGCCTTCGACCGCGACCAGTTTCGTCCCGTACACGCCGGTCGCGAGCACCTTCTGCTCCTCGAGGTCCGACGGGATGAACACGTAGGACTCGAGCCCCAGCGCCGCCCCGTGCGCCGCCACCGAGTTGGCGAGGTTGCCGGTCGAGGCGCACGCGATCGTCTGAAAGCCCAGCTCGCGCGCGCGCGCCGCGGCCACGGACACGACGCGATCCTTGAACGAGTGGGTCGGGTTGGCGGCGTCGTTCTTGACCCACACCTCGCGCAACCCCAGCCGCTGTGCCAGCCGGTCGGCGCGGATCAGCGGCGTGCACCCGGCCGGCAGGCCCACGCGCGAGGCCAGCCTGCCCGATGGCCCGGGCGGACCGCCCGGGAGCGGCAGGAAGTCGGCGTAGCGCCAGATGTTCTGCGGTCCCGCCTGGATGCGCCGGCGCAGCTCGTCGATGTCGCCACTGGCCAGCCGGCTGTGGTCGTAGGCGACCTCCAGCGGGCCGAAGCAGCGCTCGCACACGTACAGCGCCTCCAGCGGGTACTCCGTCTTGCACTCCTTGCACTGCAGATGTGTCACAGCCATGTTGGGACTCCTTGTTGTAGTCTTCGCCGTGTCAACGGTGTGGCGAAGAGCACGAAGCCCGCCACACATCTCTCTGGAATTGGCACCTTCTCGTCGTGACGTTTACGATGGTTGCCGGGGCTTCATCGGGCCAGTCCCTCCACCCCTCTTGATGTGTCCTGCTATGTAGCGGGAAGTCTAGCAAGCGCGCGGACGGATGCAAATGCCGCGCGGGGAGAGCCGCTCGCGCCGGTGCTTGCATGACGGCGGCACGGGCGCGAAGGCCAGGGCAACGGGGTGCGGTAACGCCCGCGCGCGCCTGGTGTAGAGGCGTGGGATGAGCGCAGTAGCCCCCGCCTCCGCCCAAGCCGGCGAGCAGACCTGCACACCCGCCGAGGCGCCCGCCGACTTCGAGCCTGAGATCGCTCAGGTCAAGCGGCGCATGCTGATCATCGTCAACCCGTATGCGACGACTGTTTCCGACCGCCTGCGCCATCTCGTCGTGTACGCGCTGCAGGGCCGGTTCGAGGTCGACGCGGTCGATACCGAGGCTCGAGGCCATGCGACGGAGCTGTGCCGCGAGGCTGCGCACGAGGGCTATGACGTGGTCGTCGCCTTCGGCGGCGACGGCACGGTCAACGAAGCCGCCAACGGCCTGCTCGGCTCCCCCACGCCGCTGAGCTGCCTGCCCGGTGGCTCGGCGAACGTGTTCGCCAAGATGCTCGGCATCCCCGGAGAGCTGGTCGACGCCACCGAGCACCTGCTCGCCCTCGCGGATGATTGGCGTCCCCGTCGGGTCGACCTTGGCGTCGTCAGCGCGAGCGGCAATGACGGCGATCCGATCGCCGATCGTCGCTGCTTCACGTTCGCCTCCGGCCTGGGCGTCGACGCGAGCGTCGTCGAGCGGGTGGACGCCAACCCGCGCCTGAAGGCGCGTCTCGGCGCGTACTACTTCACGTGGGTGGCGCTGCGGACGTTCGCGCGGCGCTACCTGATCAAGCCTCCGCGCATGGAAGTGGCGATCGCTGATGGCGACCTGCGGCCGCACGACGCGAGCGCCGCCGATGCAGTCGGGGCCGGGCGCCGAGCGGGCGACACGCTCACAGGAGTCACCACGATCGTCCAGAACGGCTCGCCGTTCACCTATTTCCAGAACCGCCCGATCGAGATCGCCGACGGCACGACGCTCGACTCTGGCTCGCTGTGCGGGTGCGTGCTGCACCGCGCCACGCCGCTGTCGATGCCATCGATCGGCCTGCGTGCGTTCTCGCGCGCGCGCGCGCGTCACCCGCCACCGTCAGGTCACGGGCCTGTCCGAGCTGACCGAGCTGACGGTGCGCTCAAGCCGACGAGCGGTTCGCTGCCGCTGCAGGTCGATGGCGACTATCTCGGGGAGGTCGTCACAGGCGCGCTACTCGATCATGCCGGGCGCGCTGAACGTCGTCGCCTAGGCGGAGCCGCGCTAGGCGACAGCGCCGCCTCCGGGCGTGACGCGGTAGGCGTCGAACACCGACTCGATGTTGCGCAGCCGCGTGACGCACCCTTCAGCGTGTGCGTGTCCGCGACCTCGACCACGAAGCGGTTCTTGACCATCGGCGGGCTCGACAGGCAGCGCGCCTCGAGGATGTTCGCGCCCGACTCCGAGAACACCCGCGACAGATCCTCCAGCAGGCGATGGCGGTCCCAGGCGTCGATCTGGATCTCGACGACGAACGCGGTGCTGCGCTCCCCCTCCCAGGAGACGTTCGTGAAGCGCTCGGGGTCGCGGGCGAGGATCACGGCGTTGGGACAGTCCTCGCGGTGGATCGTGATTCCCCGTCCGAGCGAGATGTAGCCGACGATCTCATCGCCCGGCACGGGACGGCAGCACTTGGCCAGGCGCAGCATCACATCGTCCACGCCCTCCACCTTGATCCCGTACTGCTCCGGAGGACTTCGTCGGGCGCCGGCGCGGGCGTCCGACGCGCAGGAGCTCCGGCGCCGGTGGCATCCCCGTCGGCGGCCTCGCCCTGCTTCAGGCGCTGCATCACCTTGTTGACGACCACCTTCGGCGAGACCTTCGCGGCGCCCAGGGCGATGTAGAAGTCGTCGGCCTTGCGGTAGCCGACCTCGCGGATCACGTCCGCCAGCAGCGCCGAGCCGGTGATCTTCTGCGCGGGCAGTCCCTGCTTGCGCAGGTGCTCCTGCAGCAGGTCGCGCCCGGTGTGCTCGGTGTCCTGGCGGGACTCGGCCTTGAACCACGCCTTGATCTTGTTGCGCGCGCGGGTCGTCTTGACCATCGCCAGCCAGTCGCGCGAGGGTCCGCGCTCGCGCTTGGCCGTGAGGATTTCGACGATGTCCCCGGAGCACAGCTCGCAGTGCAGCGGCACGATCTTGCCGTTCACGCGCGCGCCCACGCAGCGGTGACCGATCTCGGTGTGCACCTCATACGCGAAGTCCAGCGGCGTGGCGCCCGCCGCCAGCGACTTGACTTCGCCCTTCGGCGTGAACACGTACACCTCGTCCTCGAACAGGTCGGTGCGCAGCGTCTCCATGAACTCCTGCGGGTCCGACAGCTCTTTCTGCCAGTCGAGCATCGAGCGCAGCCACTGCAGCTTGGCGTCCTCGGGCGTGCCCGCGCGCCGGCCTCCGTCGCCGCCCGCGCGCTCCGCACCGGGCAGGTGCTTGTACATCCAGTGCGCCGCGACCCCGAACTCCGCCATCTCGTGCATCTCCTGCGTGCGGATCTGGATCTCCAGCGGCCGGCCCTCGGGTCCGATCACGGTCGTGTGCAGCGACTGGTACATGTTGAACTTGGGCATCGCGATGAAGTCCTTGAACCGTCCGGGCAGCGGCTTCCACAGCGAGTGGATCGCGCCGACCGTCCCGTAGCAGTCCTTGACCGAGTCGACGATCACGCGCATCGCGGTGAGGTCGTAGATCTCGTTGAACTCGCGACCCTTCTTGGTCATCTTCGAGTAGATCGAGTAGAAGTGCTTGGCGCGCCCGGCGATCTGTGCCTCGATGCCCAGCTGCGCTGAGCTCGTGCGCCAGGTACTCGCCGGCTTCGCTGACGTAGCGCTCGCGCTCGTCGCGCTGCTGGGCGACCAGGCCCTTGATCTCCTGGTACTTGCGCGGGTGCAGCGTCGCGAACGCGAGGTCCTCGAGCTCCCACTTGATCGCGTGGATACCCAGCCGATGGGCCAGCGGCGCGTAGATCTCGAGCGTCTCGCGCGCCTTCTCCATCTGCTTCTGCTTGGGCATCGCGTCGATCGTGCGCATGTTGTGCAGCCGGTCGGCGAGCTTGATCAGGATGACCCGCACGTCGGTGGCCATCGCGACCATCATCTTGCGGTAGTTCTCCGCCTGCGCCTCGTCGCGCGACTGGAACGTGATGCCCGTCAGCTTCGTAACGCCGTCGACGATCTGCAGCGATCTCCTCGCCGAAGCGCTCCGACACCTCCTCGATCGAGGCCGAGGTGTCCTCGACGGTGTCGTGCAACAGCGCCGCGCACAGCGTCTCGGTGTCCAGGCGCATGCCCGCGCAGATGCGCGCGACGCCGACCGGGTGCACGATGAAGTCCTCGCCGGACTTGCGCCGCTGCGCGGCGTGGTGCTCGCAGGCGAACACGAACGCGTCTTGCACGCGCGCACGGTCGATCTCCACCGCCGAGTCCGCGGCGTGCTCGGAGACGATCGCGAACAGATCGCCCAGCAGCCGGCGCTCCAGCTCGTTGAGGTCCAGACGCGGTGCGACCGGCTCTCGGTCAGCGGGCTCCTGCTCGACCGTTGACGGCCGTCGTGCTATGCGTGTCTCTGCTGGAGGGGCCATAGTCACAGGTTAGGGGACTACCCTCCCGGATTGAAGGCCTCGGTTGCCCACACCAGGGAGTCGACACCAGAGCGGCTTGACGCCAATCCTCAGCTGAACAGCACCAGCTCCGGCAAACCGGCCGCGGGCATGCTCGCCCCGCGGTCGCCCGGGAGCGGCTAGGCGCACGACGATCCTCGATCCGTGGAGCCCCCGCCGCGCGGGCGTGGCGCAGCACCAGCCGCGGCTCACTCACGCCATTCCACTCGTTGATCTCCAGCGCGAACGTCGCCTGCGCCGGCTCGCCCTCGGCCACTCCCAGCCGTCCACCCGTGTTGAACGCGACCGCCCGGGCGCGTCCCGCCCGCGGAGCGCACGGTGAAGCGTGAGTGCTTGCCTTCGCCCATTGCTCGCACATCGACGAACGTCGCCTCCTCGACGAGCAGCGACACCGGCCGGTTGCCCTGTCCGAACGGCGCCAGTCCCTGCAGCTCCTCGGCCAGCGCCATCCCAAGCTCAGAGCCGTCGACGACCGCGTCCACCCGCTCGACCGGCACCATGTCCGCATCGGTCAGCACTCGCTGCGGCGTACGCATCCAGCGCTGCCGCGAACCCCGCTACGCGCTCACGCTCGATCTCCAGTCCCGCGGCAGCGCGATGGCCGCCGTAGCGGCTCAGGTGCTCCGCGCACGCGGTCAGCCCCGCCAGCAGGTCGAACGCCTCACAGCCGCTGCGTCCCGAGCCCCGGCCACGATCCCCATCCAGCGCGATCAGCACGACCGGGCGATGATGGGTCTCGGCCAGGCGCGAGGCGACGATGCCGATCACGCCGACATGCCATCCCTCACCCGCGAGCACCAGCGCGTGACGTTCAGCGCCGATCCTCGAGCTCCGCGATCTGCGCTTCGGCCTCGAATCGGATCGTCCGCTCGGCGGCGCGACGCTCGTGGTTGACCCGGTCGAGCTCTTGCGCGATCTGCGCCGCGCGAACGGAGTCGTCGGTCAGGATCAGCTCCAGCCCGGCATCGGCCCGGTACAGCCGTCCTGCCGCATTCAACCGCGGGGCCAGTCCGAACGCGACCGAGCGCTCGTTCACCCGCGAAGGGTCCACGCGCGCGACCGCCATCAACGCCCGCAGCCCCGGCTTGACGGTGCCCGCCAGCGCGCGCAGCCCGCGCCGCACGAGCGTGCGGTTCTCACCGAGCAGCGGCACCACGTCGGCGATCGTCGCCAGCGCCACCAGGTCGAGATCCGCTGCCGGGCGCACGTCCCCCCAAGCCCTGTGCCAGCTTGTAGGCGACCGCCGTCGCGCACAGTCCCTCGGATACGGATATCCGCAGACCGCCGGGTGCACGATCGGCGCATCCGGCAGTGCACCGTCCGCACGCACAGTGTGATGGTCGCTGACCACCACATCCATGCCCAGCTCCTTCGCCGCGAGCGACCTCCTCGACGGCCGTGATCGCGCAGTCCGCTGTCAGGAGCAGCCTGCGTCCCGCGCGCCGCCAGTCGCGTGACCGTGCCATGTTCAGCCCATACCCATCGCTCGCACGGTCGGGCAGATACCAGTCGACGTCCGCCCCCAGCTGCTCGCAGCGCGCGCACCAGCACCGCCGTCGAGCACACCCCGTCCACGTCGTAGTCGCCGTGCACCGTGATCCTCGTCCCAGCCTCGACGTGCCCGCGAACCATCGCGATCGCCACATCAATGCCGACGAACGCCGTATACGGGTGCTCCTCCTCGGCCGCGAGGAACGCCCGCGCGCGCGCGGGCTCATCCATGCCACGGCGCACCAGCACCTGCGCGACGGCCGCGCTCACGCCCAACTCACACCGCAGGCGTTCGATCGCGGCCGGTCGGCACTCTGCGATCTCGAAACGAGGCTCCGATCCCACCCCCCAAACCTACGGGTGCCACAAGACGGAACTACCCGGGGACGCGGCGTTCCCGGCGGATGCCCTCGAAGTACACGGCCGCGATGCCGAGCAGCGCGCCGGGGACGGCGTACAGCACGACAGCGATGTCGGTCGCACTTCTGGCCCGGCACCTTCAGCGCTCCCACTTTCGCGCCGTAGATGATCAGCCCGATGACGATCGCTCCGATCAGCGAGCCCACGAACGCACCGACGATCCCGCCCCAAAAGCGGTCCGGCAGGAAGATCGTGAAGTGCCAGATCGCCAGACCCATCATCACCCAGCCGAGCATGCCCATCAGCGCGACCTCCCGTGCCGTTTGTTGCGCGGACGCCTGCGCTTCTCGCGCGGCTTGGATGCTTCCTTGAGCACCAGGTCCTCCGGGCGTGAGGTCCGCCGCCGGGTCGCGCTCGGGCACGCGCTCATCCTGCCGCATCCGGCTCGCCGTTGCCGTCCGCAACCGCCGCCGCCCCAGCGCGCTGGGCCACGCCCGCGCGGCTGCGCCTGCCCGCCTGCTCCGCGCCATCGATGTCCAGATCTTGCACCAGTTCCTGGAACTCGTCTCTCGAGATCTGCTCGCCCGGCTCCTCCGGCGCGATCAGGCTGCCACGACGCGTGCGGCTGCGCTTCTGCGTCGGGCTCCACGTCCACCGGCGCGCCCCCGACGGCGGTCGCGTACGCGGGCACCGCGCCGAGTTCGCGCACGATCCGCGTCGCGTCGCTCGCGCGATAGGCGCCCTCGCGCTCCTTCCAGTGCGTCAGCACCGGCGAGGCGATGAAGATCGAGGAGTACGCGCCCGAGGCGATCCCGACCATCAGCGCGAACGCGAAGTCCTTCAGCGTGCTCCCGCCGAACAGCAGCAGCGCCAGCACCGGCAGCAGCGTGCAGAAGCTCGTCGCCAGCGAACGCGTGAGCACCTCGGACATCGAGCGGTTGACGATCTGCGAGAACGCGGCGCGCGGCATGCGCGGCACGTTCTCGCGCACGCGGTCGAACACGATGATCGTGTCGTACAGCGAGTAGCCGAGAATCGTCAGCAGCGCGGCGACCGTCGCGGAGGTCACTTCGCGGCCGGTGAGGGCGTAGATCCCCGAGGTGATCAGCAGGTCGTGCATCAGCGCGATCAGCACCGGGACCGCGTACTTCCACTCGAATCGCAGCGCGATGTACACCGAGATCACCAGCAGCGACGCGATGATCGCGATGATCGCGCTGTTGGCGATCGTCTGCCCGAACGTCGGTCCGATCGAGGTGCTCGAGAAGTCCTTCGTTCCCGGCGAGTTGGGCCCGTTGCCGAACTTCGTGTCGAGCGCGTCCTTGACTTCGTGGACTGCCGTGGGCTTCAGCTTCTCGGTCGAGATCTGATAGCCGCTGCCACCGACACCCTTGTTCGAGTACTTCTGGACCTGCGCGTTCGGATAGCCCTCGGCGCTCATCACGGTGCTCACTTCAGCGGAGGTGACGGGCCTGACGAACGCTGTCTGGATGCGCGTCCCGGACTTGAAGTCGATGCCGAAGTTCAGGCCCCTGCCGCCGATCGCCAGCGCGCCGATCAGCAGGATCGTGCCCGACAGCGAGAAGAACCACTTCGACGCGCCCATGAAGTCGAACGTCCATTGCCGCTTGGGCTTGCCCGCGCCGAGCGCCGCGGGATGACTCACCAGCCGCGAACGCCCCATCGCGCCCAGGGCGGCCCGCGTCGCGAGCACCGCTGTGAACAGCGACACGAGCGTGCCGATTCCCAGCATGAACGCGAACCCCTTGACTTCGGCGGTCGCCAGCGCGAACAGGATGAACGCGGTCATGAACGTGACCACGTTCGCGTCCACGATCGCCGCGAACCCGCGCGTATATCCCGTCGCGATCCCCGACACGATCGACCGTACCGCCCCTGATCTCCTCCTTGACGCGCTCGAAGATCACGATGTTCGCGTCCGCGCGCGACGCCGATCGTCAGGATCAGACCGGCGATCCCCGGCAGCGTCAGCGTGATCGGGATCAGCTTGATCAGCGCGAACAGGTACGTCCCGTAGACGATCAGCCCACCGACGGCGATCGCGCCCAGCACACGGTAGAACAGCAGCAGGAACAGGCACACCACCGAGAAGCCCGATGATCCCCGCGATCAGGCCCTGGCTCAGCGCTGTTTTGCCGAGCGTCGCGGACACCTGCGAGTTGGAGATCAGTTCCAGCTTGATCGGCAGCGCACCCGACTGCAGCTCCTGGGCGAGGTTCCTGCGCGGAGGTGATCGTGAACCCGCCGGAGATCTGTGAGCCGGTGGACGCGTCGATCCCTTCCGGGTAATTGCGTGTAGTCGATCGATGGCACTGTGATCAGCTGGCCGTCGAGCGCGATCGCGAAGTGCTGCAGCGCGGCTTCCTTGCTCACGCCCGGCAGCTGCGCTTCTTGGCCGCGATGGGCGATTTCCTTGGTCACGCGCTGGAACACGCTCTGTGCCGTGAGAGGTGAACCCGAAGTTGACGTTCGGCTGGCCGTTGCCGCCGGCGCCTTCGTCGAAGCCCTGCTGCGGGTTCTTGACGTCCGCGCCGGTCAGCACCGGTTCGTCGTTGAGCACGTAGAAGCTGTTCGGGCTCTGCCTGGGTAACCTTGCCGGTTTTCGCGGATTCGACCGGGCGGGCCTGCACGAGCACCGTGCCCGGGTTGACGCGCACCGCCTTCGGCTTGGATCCCGGCCGGCGGTTTGTAGCCGTCGGCGTACAGATTCTGTTCGGTTTCCTGCGGCTCACAGATCGGCTTGCCGCCGGCGCACAGCATCTTTTCGTGCGCGGTGTCGAGCAGATACCAGCTCCCGTAGACGCACCCGCCCACCTGCGCGGGCGTGCACCCCGGCGACCAGGTCGTGTCGGTCTTGCGCAGGATCGGCGGCCGTTTGGCGGCGCGCAGCACCGCCTCGTACTGGGGCAGCCCGGATGCGTTCGAGCCCGGGTTCGCGCCACCCGTGACGGTCGTTTCGCGTCGCGCCGGCCGGCTTGCCCGTCGGGCCGATCACGTTCGGCTCCCAGTCATAGAAGTACAGCTGCGCCGTCTTGCCGACCTCGGCTTCGGCGCGTTGCGCGTTGCTCACGTCCGGCAGCGCCACGTCGATTTCATCGGCGCCGCTGCGCTGGATTTCCGGCTGCGCGACGCCCAGCTGGTCGACGCGCTTGCGCATGATGTCGATCGAGCGGTTCAGCGATTCGGTGTCGACCTTCGACTGCGCCGTCGGCTTGGCCTGGTAGACCAGCTGCACGCCGCCCTTCAGTTCCAGGCCCAGCTTCGTCGGTTTCAACGCGATCACCGCGACCGAGGCCGCGAACAGGCCCGCGACGAGCAGCAGGATGAACGTGTTGCGACGGCGATCGGTCATGGCTCGCGGTGGTGGGTCGTACGGTGGGTCATCGTCTCATGGAGACTACTTCTCCGGGGTCAGTACGAGCAACAGCCCGCCGTCGTCGTCGTACGCGGGGAACATGTCGGCCTTCGCGCTCGCCGCCACGTCGCGTTCGCCGCTGACGACGACGGGCTTGTCGAGAGCACGCACACCCCACTCGAGCACGGTCGCGACCGGGTCATCGCCGTTGGCGAAGCTGAGGCCCAGCACCTGCTCGACGCGCTGGCCGATCACCTCCTCCTCCTCCAGGCCCGTGAACGCGAACGAGTTCTTGCCGCAGCCGATCACTCGGCCCTCGCCGTCGCACACGAAGAAGGCGGCGTCCGGCGCCGGGTAGTAGTCGTCGAGCAGCTCGAACAGGAACGCGAAGCCGCACTTCGCGCAGCCCTTGGGCTGGCGCGTGAAGCCGATGTTGCGGTCGAGCTCGCTCGTGCGGTGACCGCAGTTGGGGCAGATGAACGGATGGGCCATGGATCACAGACTACGGAAGCCGTCGTGTCGAGGTCCCGCACGCCCGCCGCATCCGGCCAGACTCATGCCTCGCATCGGACCGGCCCGTGCGCGTGGGAACGCAACGTGCGGCCGCGGGACTCGTCCGTGAGCGCTCAGAACAGCGCCCGCCCGGCCGGCTCAGGCGCCGGTATGCCCAGGTGTGCGAACGCCGCCGGCGTCGCCGCGCGCCCGCGCGGAGTGCGCTTGATCAGGCCCTGCATCAGCAGATACGGCTCGTACACGTCCTCGATCGTGTCCTGCTCCTCGCCGACCGCCACCGCCAGCGTGGAGAGCCCGACCGGTCCGCCGTCGAACTTCACGCAGATCGCGCGCAGGATCTCCCGGTCCAGCCGGTCGAGCCCCAGCTCGTCGACCTCCAGCAGCTCCAGCGCCGCGTGCGCGGCCGCGGCGCGTGACGACTCCCTGCCATGCGCACCTCGGCGTAGTCGCGCACGCGCTTGAGCAGCCGGTTGGCCACGCGCGGCGTACCCCGGCTGCGTGCCGCGATCGCCAGCGCGCCGTCCTCGTCGAGCTCGATCTCGAGGATCCCCGCCGAGCGCCTGACGATCGCCGCGAGCTCGTCGGTCGCGTAGGGCTCCAGCCGCGCCTGGATGCCGAAGCGGTCGCGCAGCGGCGTGGTCAGCAGACCCGTGCGCGGTCGTCGCCCCGACCAGCGTGAACGGCGGCAGCTCGAGCGTCACCACGCGCGCGCCCGCGCCCTGCCCGACGGTGATCGGCAGGCGGTGGTCCTCCATCGCCGGATAGAACGTCTCCTCGAGCGTGCGCGGCAGCCGGTGGATCTCATCGACGAAGAACACGCTGCGCGGCTCCAGGGCGGTCAGAAACGCCGCGATGTCTCCCTTGCGCTCGAGCGCGGGCCCGGCGGTCTGCACGAACGGCGCGTCGAGCTCGGCCGCGACGATCTGCGCGAGCGAGGTCTTGCCGAGCCCCGGCGGCCCGGCCAGCAGCACGTGGTCGAGCGCGTCTCCCCGCGCGCGCGGCCGCCTCGATCGCGACCGCCAGCTGCTCGCGCAGCGTGCTCCTGGCCGACGAACTCCTCCAGCCGCCGCGGGCCGCAGCGAGCGGTCGAGCTCGTCCTCGGGCACGAGGTACGGCGTCTGGATGCGCTCCGCCGCGGCGGCTGTCGTCGTGTCGGTCATCGGTCATCGTCCGCTCACCCGGCTCGCGCGGCGCGGAGCGCGTGCGCGATCAGCTCCTCGGCGCTCGTCGTCCGGTCGGCGTCGCGCAGCAGCTCCTCGGCCTCGCCCGGCGCGTAGCCGAGCTCCAGCAGCCCGTCGCGCGCGAGCGCCGCGCGGGCCGTCGCCGCGCCGGGCCGCTGATCGCGATGCCCGCCGCCGGCGGACCGCATGCACGCCCACGACCTTCTCGCGCAGCTCGACGATGATCCGCTCCGCGGTGCGCTTGCCGATCCCGGGCACGGCCTGAAAGCGCGCGGCGTCGCCCGCCGCGATCGCGCCGATCAGCTCGCGCGGCGGGCCGCCCGAGAGCACCGCCAGCGCGACCTTCGGGCCGACCGCCTGCACCGACAGCAGCATCAGGAACAGGTCGCGCTCCTGCTCTGAGTGAAAGCCGTACAGCGTGCAGCGCGTCGTCGCGCACGATCAGGTGGGTGTGCAGCGTCGTCTCGTCGCCCGACGGCCGGCACGTGGCGCAGCGTCTGCGCGGAGACGGCCGCGCGGTAGCCGACGCCTCCGCAGAGCAGCACGACGTGATCGGGCCGGCGCACGACGACCTCGCCGCGCAGCAGCGCCGATCATGCGGCCTCCGCCGCCGCCCGGCGGATGCCAGCGCGCGCGAGAGCGGCGCGCGGTTGATGGTGGCAGATCGCGACCGCCAGCGCGTCGGCGGCGTGGTCGGGCGTGGGCGGAGCTCGGCAGTCCGAGCAGCGCCTGCAACCATGCGCGCGACCTGGTCCTTGGCGGCGCGCCCGCTGCCGCAGACCGCGGACTTGACGGCCTGTGGCGTGTAGCACTCGCATGGCACGCCGCGCTGTCCGGCGGCGAGCATCACGACGCCCCGCGCTTGCCCGACGGCGAAGGCGGTGCGCACGTTCTGGCCGAAGTACAGCTCCTCCAGCGCCATCCCGTCGGGCTCGTGCTCGGCCAGCAGCGCCTCGCACGCCGCATGGATGTCGCGAGCCGGCGCTCGACCGGCAGACTCCGGCGCGGGTCTCGATCACGCCGCCGTCGAGCGCCACCAGCCGGCCCGCGCGCGGGCGACGACGCCGTAGCCGGTGTTGGCCAGGCCCGGGTCTATGCCGAGAACGATCATGCCCAGTGATTCTGCGCACCGGCTCGGACGCCTGCCCAGGGCGCCTGCCCGGAGGCCCACAGGTCGTTCAGCGCGACCGCGTCCTTGTAGGTGTCCATGCACTCCCAGAACCCCTCGTGGCGGTAGGCGCGCAGCTCGCCCGCGGCGGCCAGGCGCTGCAGTGGCTCGCGCTCGAGCACGGTGTCGCGGTCCAGATAGTCGAGCGCGCCGCGGCGCAGGCAGAAGAAGCCGCCGTTGATCCAGTGCTCGGAGCGGGGCTTCTCGCGAAAGCCCGTCACGCGGCCGTCGCCGTCGAGCTCGGTGACGCCGAACTGCAGCTGCGGGCGCACGACCGTCATCGTCGCCAGCGCGCCGTGAGCGGCGTGGAACGCGCAGCAGCGCGTGCGAGGTCGATGTCGGCGACGCCGTCGGCGTAGGTCGCACAGAACGTCTCCTCCCCCATCAGCCGCTCCTCCAGCAGCTTGATCCGTCCGCCCGTCGGGGTCTCGTGGCCCGGTGTCCACGCACTCCACGCTCACGCCGTCGGGCCACTGCGCCGTCGCGCACGAAGCGCTCGATCAGCTCGCCCCGGTAGCCGGTCGCGAGCAGGAACCGCGCGAAGCCCTGCAGCGGCGTACAGCTGGATCACGTGCCACACGATCGGCGCGCCCGCCGATCTCGACGAGCGGCTTGGGGATCTCCCGGGTGTGCTCCTGCAGCCGCGTGCCGCGCCCGCCGCACAGGATTACGACTGGGGTCTGGTTGAGTGAGCCATAGCCGGTCCTCGCACTGGTTGCCGTCGGCGCCGCTCACCGCACCGTCGGCATATCGGAGCGCTCATCGCCGGCGGCCGGCCTATCCGGCAACGCGCTCGAGCACGTCGGCGGGGACGTCGAAGTTGGCGTGCACCTCGCCCACGTCGTCGCTCTCTTCCAGCGCCTCGATCAGCTTCATCAGCGTCCCGGCCTGGGCCTCGTCGATCGGCACGAGGCTCGACGGGCGGTAGCCCATCTCGGCGCTCTCGATCTCGACGCCCGCGGTCTCCAGCGCCCGCAGCACCGCGCGTGAAGTCGGCCGGGCGCCGCGACGACCTCGCACAGGCGTCCTCGTCGCGGAGATGTCCTCCGCGCCCGCCTCCACCGCGACCATCAGGTCGTCCTCGGAGTAGCGCGTCGCGTCGATCGCGATCGTGCCCTTCTTGTCGAACAGGTACGCCACCGAGCCGGGCTCGCCGAGGTTGCCGCCGTGCTTGGAGAACGCGTGGCGCACGTCCGCGCCGGTGCGGTTGCGGTTGTCGGTGACGCGCCTCGACCAGCACCGCGACGCCGCCCGGGCCGTAGCCCTCGTAGAGCACGCGTCTCCAGATCGCCTCGCCGTCGCCGCCCTCGCCGGTGCCCTTGGCGATCGCGCGTTCGATGTTGTCCTTGGGCATCGACGCTTCTTTGGCCTTGCGGATCGCGTTCTCCAGCGTCGCGTTGCCGTCGGGATCGCCGCCGCCGTCGCGCGCGGCGACGGTGATCGCGCGCGCGAGCTTCGTGAACTGCTGGCCGCGGCGCGAGTCCACGATCGCCTTCTTGTGCTTGATGGACGCCCACTTGGAGTGTCCGGACATTGGACTGGAGTCTTCGAGGATGCGCGCGCCGCATGGCGGCTCCGCTCGACCCCGGCATCTTCAAGGCGTACGACATCCGCGGCCTGTACGGCGAGCAGCTCGACGGCGACACCGCCGAGCTGATCGGGCGCGCGTTCGCGCACGTGCTGTCGGAGCTCGCGCGGCAAGCCCACTGTCGAGCTGCGCGTGGGTCTCGGCCGCGACATGCGCCTGACCGCCCCCGAGCTGGCGGCGCGCTATCGCGCCGGGCTGCTGGCCGAGGGCGTGCGACGTGCTCGACGCCGGGCAGGTGGGCACCGAGATGCTCTACTACCTCGTCGGCTCGCGCGAGCTCGACGGTGGGCTGATGTGCACCGCCTCGCACAATCCGACGGCCTACACCGGCGCCAAGCTCGTGCGCGACGGCGCGATCGCGCTGTCCGGGGACGCCGGCATCCAGGACATCCGCGCGGCGATCGAGTCCGGCCTGCGGCGATCGCGGCCGGGTCGGCGGCAAGGCTCGAGGAGGTCGACGTCGTACGGGGAGTTCCAGGACGTGCTGCGCTCGGGTTCATCGACCCCGATCGTGCGCTCCCCGACGGCGCCGAGGTCAGCCTGCTGAAGGTGGTCGTGGACGGCGGCAACGGCATGGCGGGACCGATGGTCGGCCCGCTGCTGCGAGCGGCTCGGGCTGGAGCTGATCGAGACCTACTGGACGCCCGACGGCGACTTCCCCGACCACGAGCCCAACCCGCTGCTGCCCGAGAACCGCGCGGCTGATCATCGACCAGGGTGCGCGAGACCGGCGCGGACCTGGGCATCGCCTGGGACGGGGACGCCGACCGCTGCTTCTTCATCGACGACACCGGCGAGTTCGTCGACGGGGACTTCCTCACGGCGCTGCTCGCCGAGTCGCTGCTCGACAAGGCCGGACCGAGCCGGCGCGAGGCGATCCTGTACGACGTGCGCGCCTCGCGCGCCGTTCCCGACACGGTGCGCGCGCGCCGGCGGCATCCCGTACATCAACCGCGTGGGCCACGCGTTCTTCAAGACGCGCATGCGCGCGGAGGGCTCGCTGTTCGGCGGGGAGGTCTCCGGGCACTACTACTTCCGCGACTTCTACTGCGCCGACTCGGGCACGATCCCGGCGCTGCTGATCCTCGAGCTGCTCTCACGCAGGGTCGAGTCGCTGTCGGAGCTGCTGGCGCCTACTGCGCGCGCAGTACTTCATCTCCGGCGAGATCAACTCCGAGGTCGCAGACCCCGAGGCCAAGATGGCGGAGCTCGCCGAGCGCTACGCCGACGCGCGCCAGGACCGGCTGGACGGCATCTCGATCGACTACGAGGACTGGCACTTCAACGTGCGCCCGTCGAACACCGAGCCGCTGCTGCGCCTGTGCCTGGAGTCGCTGCGTCTCGCGAGAGGACATGGAGCGCCGCCGCGACGAGGTGCTGGCGCTGATCCGCTCGTGAACAACGCCCGACAGACGGACGCGCAGAGCGAGCAGGAGCTGCTCGCGCGGGCCGCCGAGGCGGGCATCCATCGCCTGGCGATACCGACGCCGTTTCAGGTCGGGCGCGTCAACGCGTATCTGATCGAGGATGACCCGCTGACGCTGATCGACTCGGGGCCCAACTCGGGCAAGGCGCTGGACGAGCTCGAACAGGCCCTGGCCGCACGGGGGCATGCGATCGAGGACATCGAGCTGCTGGTGATCACCCACCAGCACATCGACCACTTCGGCCTGGCCTCGATCCTCGCGCGGCGCTCGGGCGCCGAGGTCGCGGCGCTGGACGGGCTCGCGCCCTACCTGCGGGACTATCAGCGACATCGACCGAGCTGGACGACCGCTTCGCCGAGGAGATCATGCTGCGCCACGGCATCCCCGCGGATGTCGTCATCGCGCTGCGGGCGGTCTCCGCGAGCTTTCGCGCCTGGGGCTCGGCCGTGGAGGTCACCCGGCCGTTGCACGACGGCGAGGAGCTGTGGCTGCGCGATCGCACGCTGCGCGTGCTGCACCGGCCCGGTCACAGCCCCTCGGACACGGTGTTCCTCGACGAGTCCCGCGCGATCCTGCTCGCCGCCGACCATCTGATCAGACACATCTCCTCCAACCCGCTGCTCGCTCGTCCCCTCGACGCACCGGCGGACTATCGCCGGGCTCGCGTCCGCGCGCGCTGGTCGACTACATCGCCTCGCTGCGGCGCACCCGCGCGCTGGACCTGGCGCTCGTGCTGCCCGGTCACGGCGCGCCGATCGCAGACCATGTCGCGCTGATCGACGAGCGCCTTCGGATGCACCACCGCCGCGCGGAGAAGCATCCACGACCTGATCGCCGCCCAACCGCGCACCGCGCATGAGATCGCCGTCGAGCTGTGGGGCAACGTCGCCGTCACCCAGGCGTTCCTGACGATCTCCGAGGTGCTGGGCCATGTCGATCTGCTGCTCGACGAAGGTCGCGTGTCGAACGCGAGGATCGAGGCGCCGACGCAGACGGCGTGTTCGAGGTGGTGGGCTTCGAAGCCGTCTGAATCTCATCATTCGGCGCGACGTCCGGATCCCACTGGTCAGAAACGCATTCGTGCGGTAGAGTCTATGAGTGTTGGGTACAGGGACCGTCAGTCGAGTCAGTCATTGACTGACATGGCAGTGCAAGTGATTGACAGTGGGTCACGAGACGGGCAGCGCGGGAGAGGAGACCGTGACCGGGGGCGAGTGCAGAGCATCACCTCGAATCCGCACCTGAACGTGTTCGAGCCCTACCGGCGATCTGGGGCGCGGCCACGAGGACCAGCTCACGCGCGCGGCGATGATCGTGCTGCGGCTCGTGCCCCTCGCCCGCGAGACGCTGCTGCACGAGATCGGCGAGCCGTCGCAGAGCCATCTGCCCGACTGCGCGATCGACCTGCAGGCCGCCCACCTCGTCGATCCCTCCGAGGAAGGCGCGTCCAACGGCGAGGTCGAGCGCGGGCGCCTGGTGAGCGTGTTCCTGACGCCCGACTTCGAGCCCCCGGAGATCGTGCGAGGACGTGACCGACACCGATCGCGGCCAGCGGTTCGACGGCGTGCTGCGCTTCGACCCCGACCTGGTCGTGCTGCTGGAGAGCAAGGTCTGCCGCAAATGGGCCAGGCGCAACGGCATCGCGTCGCCGAGCTGAACCTCGGCGGCGTGCGCTTCGCGCAGCGGCGCACCTGCGTGCTGCGCTGGCACGACCTGCTCGAGGCGTGGTGGCGACTGGCCGAGATCGGGGTGCTCTCCCCCGCCGAGCACGCGTTGGTGCAGGACATGCTCAGCTACGCCCACCAGGACTTCGGCCACCTGCTCCCGTTCGGCAGCCTGCGCCGCGTCGGCGCCGACCCCACCCGGCGCAAGTGGCGACTGCGCTCGCTGCTGCGCGAAGCCACCGGCATCGCAGCCCGAGCGCGTCGGCCTCGTGCACGTGCGCCTGGACAACGCGCTCGGCGCGTCCTCGCTGCAGCGCGCGGCGCTGGACATCGACGAGGACGATCGCCTGACGCTGCACCTGTGGCCCGGCGAGCTCAAGCCCCAGGCCGAACACCTGTATGCGGCCGGGCACGCCGAGCGCCTGTGCGAGCTGGCGACGACGGCGAGCTGCCTGGCGCGTCGAGCCCCAGCCGCTGCTCGGGCTTTCGCAACGCGCCCCGGCGCACCCGCGTGTACCTGACCTGCACGCTCGACGCGCCCACCTACGCGCGCCGCTGGGAGGGCGAGGACTGGTCGCATGTCGGCGCCCACCACCGCGACACGATCCGCACGCGAGCTGTGGCCGTGGCTGCTGCAGCGCGGTTACGCCTCCGAGCGGGACACCGAGCGTCTGGACCCGTTCCTGCGCGCGCTCGGGCGCCGCTTCGCGCATCTGCGCCCGACCATGCACGTCGCGCGCTCGTGGTCGTGGCTGGAAGCCGAACGCCTGGAGGACTAGGGCCGGCTCGTTGGCGAGATCCACGAGGCGGTCAACCGCGTGCTCGGCGCGCTCGAGGAGCCGCCGGTGCAGATGCTCTCCACTCCGGCCAGCGCCGAGCTATATGCCATCGCTCCGCCGCCGCCCGCCAAACGCAAGCGGCGGTCCACCAAGCAGCCCCCCAAGCGCGCACGCCCCGCCAACCAGCCTGCGAAGCGAGCGGTCGCCGGTCAATGACGATCAGGAACCAGCCCAGCCCACCCATCATATGCGATCAATCGCATCTTACATACATAGCCGGTCGCAGACCGGCCAGCGACATCTTAAAGATCACTTTAGCGACTGACCTTATTCCGGCAAGCCCACAAACTGTTGGGGTTTCCATGCGCGGTATCGGCGTAGCTCTATCAACCAATTGTCTTTTTTAACTGCGTGACACGATAGTTATACTCAGTTTAATTTACAAACACTCCTACGGTCGCCTTATCCTCCCGTCACACTCCTGTCACGATTGCGTCACATCGCCGACAGGAACAGCCGGTGCACGCGGTCGTCATCGGTCAGCTCGGCGTGGAACGCGACCGCGAGCATGCCGTCCTGGCGCGCGGCCACCGGGTGACCGTCCACCTCGGCCAGGATCTCCACGTCCGGGCCGTGCTCGGCGATCCACGGCGCGCGGATGAACACCGCCCGCAGCGGGCCGCCGTCCAGATCCCGCGCAGCTCGATGTCGGCCTCGAAGCTCTGCAGCTGGCGCCCGAACGCGTTGCGCTGCGCGCGCATGTCCATCAGCCCGAGGTGGTCGCGGTCGAGCATGATCAGCCCCGCGCACGAGCCGAGCACGGGCACGCCCCCGCCGCCGCCACCAGCTCGCGCAGCGGCTCGGCCAGCCCCTCGCGCTCGATCCCGAGCGTCATCGTCGTCGACTCGCCCCCCGGGATCACCAGCCCGTCCAGACCCGTCCAGGTCGCGCGGGCACTCGCACCTCGCGCACGCGCGCACCCAGATGCCCGCAGCATCCGCTCGTGCGCCTCGAAGCCCACCCTGCAGGGCGAGCACGCCGATCAGGGACGCCGTGCAGCGGCCTGACGAGCTGGCTACCAGCCGCGCTGGGCCAGCAGCTGCTCGTCGCTCGAGCTTGCGAGCTCTCCAGGCTGACCATCGCCGGCCCGAGCCCGCGCGAGGCGCCGCGCGACGCGCTCGGGGTCCTGCCAGTGGGTCGTCGCCTCGACGATCGCCCGCGCGCGCGCGGGCGGGTCCTCGGACTTGAAGATGCCCGAGCCCACGAACACGCCCTCGGCGCCGAGCGCCATCATCAGCGCCGCGTCGGCGGGCGTGGCGATGCCGCCGGCGCAGAACAGCACGACCGGCAGGCGCCCGTCCGCGGCGACCGTCGCGCACCAGCTCGAGCGGCGCGCCGAGCTCCTTGGCGGCGCTCGCCAGCTCGGCCTCGTCCGAGCGTCGCCAGCCGGCGGATCTCACCGGTGATCGCGCGCATGTGGCGGACCGCCTCGACGATGTCGCCGGTGCCGGCCTCGCCCTTGGAGCGGATCATCGCGGCGCCCTCGCCGATCCGCCGCAGCGCCTCGCCGAGGTTCGTGGCGCCGCACACGAACGGCACCTTGAACGCCCACTTGTCGATGTGGTTGCTCTCGTCCGCCGGCGTCAGCACCTCGGACTCGTCGACGTAGTCGACCTCGAGCGCCTCGCAGCACCTGCGCCTCCACGAAGTGACCGATGCGCGCCTTGGCCATCACGGGGATGCTGACCGCCTCCTGGATGCCCGCGATCATCTCCGGGTCGGACATCCGCGCCACACCCCCGTCGCGGCGAATGTCGGCGGGCACGCGCTCGAGCGCCATCACCGCGACCGCGCCCGCCTCCTCGGCGATCGTCGCCTGCTCGGGCGTGACCACGTCCATGATCACGCCGCCCTTGAGCATCTCCGCCAGGCCGGTCTTGACCCGGAATGTCGCCTCGTCGCGCATGGGTGCAGTCTATCCCGGTCGATCTCTTTGTTCCGACCGGCGCATGCGCCGGTCGGCGGAACCGTGCATGCACGGTTCCGGACCAGGGCCGCATGCGGCCCTGGCGACCTCACCGCATGCGGCGAGGTCTTCCCCCAAAACTACTTCAGCCGGAAGGCCTTGATGCGGTCGTCGTACTGCGCCGTGTCCTGCGAGTAGACCCCATACGCCAGCGCCTGAATCATGCTCAGCAGCGCCGTGTGCGAGCGCACGTAGGCGCGGGCTGAGTTCGAGGAGTAGTAGAGCTTGATCTGTGCGAGCTTGGCGACCTCGGACAGCGTCGCGTCGGTGATCGCGGCGGTGCGCGCCTTGCGGTGGCGCGCGAGCTTCATCGCGCGCACGACCAGCGGGTGCGGCCGCCCCGCGGAGAGCCCGATCACGAGCGTGCCCGAGTCGATCCGCCCGAGCCGGCTGAGCGCCTCCTGGGACGGGCTCGCGACGACATCGACGCGCAGGTCGAGCAGCATCAGCAGATGCCGCAGGTAGCTGGCGAAGAACGCCATCTGGTCGGTGCCGGCGACGAGCACCTTCTCGGCGTCGACGATCGCCTCGACCAGCGCCTCCACCGAGCTGCGCGAGATCTTGCGCGCGGTCTCCTCGACGTTCAGGTGATCCGCGGTCAGCGAGGTCTCGAACTCGTTCTGGTCCAGCGAGAACAGCGGCGTGGAGCTCGCCCCCGTTTTACTGGCGCCAGCCGGCGCGGCGGCGTGCACGCGGCGGTATTCCTCGCGCGCGGCGGCCTGCAGCTCGGGGAAGCCCTCGAAGCCGAGCGCCTGCGAGAAGCGCACCACGGTCGAGCTCGACGTGTTCGCGCGGCGCGCCAGCTCCTCCGCGGTCTGAAAGGCCGCCTCGTCGAGATGGTCGACGATGTACTGAGCGACGTCCTTCTGCGAGCGCGAGCACTCGTCGAACCGCGCGCGGATGTACTTCGACAGACTCTGGTGCTCGCTCGTGCCGTTCACGGGCTGGACCGGGGCGGGTGCAGTAGCGACACGCTTCATCGGCGCTGTCCTTCGACGCCGGCGCCCCCCACTCCTGCTTGGGCGATGATCCGTTGTCTCGATCCGGACCGCATAGGCACACACACGATGAGAGGCGCCATCCCGCACAGCATCGCTCCCACCGTCGCCACCGGGGCCATCCGATGAGGATCGCGATCGTCGGCGCGGGCGTCTCTGGCCTGGTCGCGGCGCATCTGCTGCACCGCGATCACGACGTAGTCGTGTATGAGGCGGGCGCCTACGCGGGCGGGCACACGAACACGATCAGGGTCGACACCGCATATGAGACCCATCACGTGGACACCGGGTTCATCGTCATGAACGACCGCACCTATCCCCAGTTCACCCGCCTGTTGGACCGGCTGGGGGTCGCCAGGCAGGCGACGCACATGAGCTTCTCGGTCTCCGGCGGCGCGGACGAGGACTTCGAGTACTCCGGCACGCCCCGCGGCCTGCTGTGCCAGCCGCGCAACCTGCTCAGCCCGCGGTTTCAGCGGATGATCGCCGACCTGCTGCGGTTCAACCGCGAGCTGCGGCGGCTGCTCACGCGTGAGGAGCACAGCGACAGCGGCGAGTCGTTGGGCGAGTTCCTCGTCCGGCACCGGTTCTCACGCACGTTCGTCGAGCGGCTGATCGTCCCCCAGGTCAGCGCCGTGTGGTCCGCGGACCCACGCCGGTTGCACTCGTTCCCGGCGCGGTTCCTCGCCGAGTTTTTCGCCAACCACGGCATGCTCGGCTTTCGCGACCGGCCCCGCTGGTTGACGGTCACCGGAGGCTCGGCACGCTACGTCGAGGCGCTGACACGGCCCTACAGCGACCGCATCCGCCTGGGTTGTGCCGTTCACTCGATCGCGCGTCTGGATGACCATGTTGAGCTCACAGCCGCGGGTCAGGGCCCAGAACGTTACGACCACGTGATTCTCGCCACCCACTCAGACCAGGCGCTGCGGCTGCTGCGCGACCCTTCTGAACGGGAGTCACGCGTGCTGGGGGCGATCCCGTATCAGCGCAACGAGGCGGTGCTGCACAGCGACAGCTCGCTGCTGCCCCGCCGGCGCGGCGCCCGGGCGGCGTGGAACTTTCACCTGCTGCGCGAGCCCACATCGCTGAGCACCGTCACCTACTACATGAACCACCTCCAGCGCCTGCGCGCCGACCGCGACTACTGCGTCACGCTCAACCGCACCGAGGCGATCGACCCGGCGCGCATCATCCGCACGATCGGCTACGCCCACCCGGTGTATACGCCCGAGGGCGTGGCCGCCCAGGCCGAGCACGCCTGCATCGGCGGGCTGGAGCGGCGCACCCACTACTGCGGGGCGTACTGGGGCTGGGGATTTCACGAGGATGGCGTCGTCAGCGCGTTGCGCGCGTGCGCGCCGTTCGGGGTGACATTGTGAGCGTCGTGACCGCTGCACCCGAGCGCGAGACCCTGCCGGACGTCCTGGCTCGTCCGGCAGCTCGACCGGGGAATCACCCGTTGCACAGCTGCCTGTACGAGGGCTCGGTCCGCCACCGCCGCATGGGGACGGTGCGCGACGAGTTTCACTATCCACTGTTCATGGCCTACCTCGACCTCGATGAGCTGCCCGAGCTGTTCGACGGGCTCAGCCGGCTGTGCTCGGCACGACGGCCGGCCGTTGCATGGTTCCGGCGGGCCGACTACCTCGGTGATCCCGCGACGCCGCTGGAGGACGCCGTGCGCGAACTGGTTGCCGAGCGCACCGGCACGCGACCCGACGGTCCGATCCGGTTGCTCACGCACCTGCGTTGCTACGGGCACTGCTTCAACCCGGTCAGCTTCTACTACTGCTTTGACTCCCGTGGCAAGCACGTGCGCGCGGTCGTGGCCGAGGTGACGAACACGCCGTGGGGCGAGCGCCACGCCTACGTCATGGACGTGGAACGCGCGGCCGATCGGGGTAGTGTCGAAGTGATGTACGACCGCCTCGCCAAGCGCCTGCACGTCTCGCCGCTGATGGGCATGGACCACGTCTATGACTGGCGGTTGACCGTGCCGGGGGAGCACCTGATCGTGCACATCGAGTCGTTGCGCGTGGACGACGGGCAGCGCGAGCTCGACGCAACGCTGTCGCTGCGCCGCGCCGAGCTCACACCGGGGGCGCTGCACCGAGCGCTCCTGCGCTATCCGTTCCTGACCGCGCGAATCCTGGCCCGTATCTACGGGCATGCCCTGCGGCTGAGACTGCGCGGGGCGCGGTACTTCCCGCATCCGCGGCACGAGACGCTGCCGACATGAGCAGCGCGATCGGACCGCTGAGGAGGGCTCGGGCGCTGGACCCTCCCCAGCTCGAGAACGGCGCAAAAGCTACGTGGCGTGACCGTCTCGCCCGTCGGCTCGTCCTGCGCCTGCTCAGACGCATCCACGACGGTCAGCTGACGCTCGTGGAGGGCGCCGAGCACCTGACATTCGGCAACACGACGATGGCCGCCGGGAACCCACCGCGGGTCACGCTGGAGGTGCGCTCGCCCCGGTTCTACCGGGCGCTGCTGCGCGGCAGCGTCGGGCTGTGCGAGTCATACATGGACGGCCTGTGGGAGTGCTCAGATCTGGTCGCGCTGACCCGCCTCGCCGCGCTGAACGTCGGAGCGCTGGATCGCCTGCGACGCGTGCTGGCGCCGGTGCTGATCCCGGGGCAGCGCTGGATGCGCTGGTTGGCGCGCAACACGCCCGCGCGCTCGCGCAGACGGATCGCCGCCCACTATGACCTCGGCAACGAGCTGTTCGAGCAATTCCTGGATCCGACGATGATGTACTCGTGCGCGGTGTTCGAGTCGCCCACCGCCACGCTGGAGGAAGCCTCGCTGGCCAAGCTCGAGCGGGTCTGCGCGAAGCTCGAGCTCGGGCCGGAGGACCACGTGCTCGAGATCGGAACGGGCTGGGGTGGGTTCGCGGTATATGCCGCCCAGCAGTACGGATGCCGGGTAACGACGACGACGATCTCACGCGAACAGCACGCCTACGCGTGTGAGCGGGTGCGCGAAGCGGGCCTGCAGGACCGCGTGACGGTGCTGGCCCAGGACTACCGCGACCTGCGCGGCCACTACGACAAGCTCGTCTCGATCGAGATGATCGAGGCCGTCGGGTGGCAGTACATCTCGACGTTCTTCAGCCGTTGCTCACACCTGCTGGCCGACAACGGCGCGATGCTGTTGCAGGCGATCGTGATCGACGATCGCGCCTACGAGGTCGAGAAGGCTGGCCGGAGCTTCATCAACACCTACATATTCCCGGGCGGCTGTCTGCCTTCGTTGGAGGTGATCTCGCACTCGCTCGCGCGCGTCACCGACCTGCGCCAGGCACACCTGGAGGACATCACCGCCCACTACGCCACCACCCTGGCGCGCTGGCGCGAACGCTTTGAGGCGGCCTCCGAGCGGATCGGAGCACTGGGCTATGACGAGCGGTTTCGCCGGCTGTGGGAGCTGTACCTGAGCTACTGCGAGGGCGGGTTTCGCGAGCGTCGCATCCGTGACGTGCAGCTGCTGCTTGCCAAGCCGCACTACCGCGCGGGGGCGGCGACCACGCCGGTCATGGCGGCCGTGGCGGCGCCCGGACAGCTCGCCGCCTGAGCATCCGATCCCGCGCCCGCGTCGCGCGGAATGCGACCCTAGAGAAGCGCTACAGCGTTTTCGCCAGCTCCACGAAGTAGTCCAGTGAACTGGGATCGACCAGCGAATCGACACTCGCGGCCTCGTGCGGCGGGGCGCCCATCAGGATCTTCTTGACCGGCACCTCCAGCACCTTGCCCGAAAGCGTGCGTGGGACTTGCTCGATCTGCAGCACCTCGTTCGGGACGTGGCGCGGCGAGCAGTCCTCGCGGATACGCCGCTTGATCTGGGCCGTCAGCTCCTCGTCGAGCACGACGCCGGGGGCGAGCACGACGAACAGGATCATCCACAGCTCGCCGTCTTCGCCACGCCGCGGGACGTCCACGACCAGCGCATCGAGCACCTGCGGCACCGCGCCCGCCGCGCGGTAGATCTCACTCGTGCCCATGCGCACGCCCTGGCGGTTGATCGTCGAGTCCGAGCGCCCGTAGATGACAGCGCCCGCCGCGCGGGGTGATCCGGATCCAGTCGCCGTGGCGCCAGATGCCCGGGTACATCGCGAAGTAGCTGTCGCGATAGCGCTCGCCGCCATGACCGTCGCGCCGGGCGGGTCTCGCGCCCGGGTGGGTCCTCGCCCCAGAAGAACAGCGGCATCGAGGGCAGTGGCTGCGTGAGCACGAGCTCGCCGACCTCGTCGATCACGCTGCGACCGCTGTTCGTCCCACGCCTCGACCGCGCACCCGAGCACGCGACACTGCAGCTCGCCCTCGTACACCGGCAGCAGCGGGCAGCCGCCGACGAACGCGGTGCAGACATCGGTGCCGCCGCTGGTGGAGAACAGCCATACTGCCCCGAGCCCACGTGCTCGTACACCCAGCGATAGCTCTCCGGCGCAAGCGGCGAGCCGGTCGAGCCGATCGCGCGCAGCGCACGCAGGTCGTAGTCGCGCGCGGGCTCGACATCGGCCTTCGCGCACGCGCCAAGGCAACCCGCCGAGACGCCCATGCAGGTCATCTCAGTGCGCTGCGGCCAGCCGCCACAGCGCACCCATGTCGGGGTGGCCGGGGCTGCCGTCGTACAGCACGATCGCGGCGTCGCGAACAGAGCGCGCCGATCAGGAAGTTCCACATCATCCAGCCGGTCGTCGTGAACCAGAACATCCGATCGCCGACGGCGCAGGTCCAGGTGCAGCAGGCTCTTCTTGAGCTGCTCGAGCAGGATGCCGCCGTGCCCGTGCACGATCGCCTTCGGCAGACCGGTCGTGCCCGAGGAGTAGAGCACCCATAGGGGATGGTCGAACGGCACCTGCTCGAACCGCAGCGCGGCGGCGGCGGCGTCATGCGCGCGCGCCCCGCCGCCATTACCGGGACCGGCGCCATCCCCATCGCCCACGCTGTCGCGAGCCCGATCCCCGGCGCCCAATGCGCACAGCTCGCTCCAGCTCATGCCCCCCGGCAGACCGACGGCGCACGCGTCGGGATGAGAGGTAGGGCAGCAGCACCGTGCTGCGCACACTTCGCAGCTCGGCGAGGATCGCTGCGCAGGGCGTCGGTGCGATCGAAGTCCCGGCCGCCGTGCCGATAGCCGTCCACCGCCAGCAGCACGACCGGCTCGATCTGCGCGAACCGGTCGATCACGCTGCGCGCGCCGAACTCCGGCGCCGCGCTGGACCAGATCGCACCGATCTGGGCGACCGCCAGCAGAGCGATGAGCGTCTCGGGGATGTTCGGCATGTAGGCGACGACGCGATCGCCGCGCTCGACACCCAGCGCACGCAGACCGGCGGCCATCTCCGCGACCTGCACGCTCAGCTGCGCCCACGTCGAGCGAGTCCAGCTCACGCAGCTCCGAGGCGTGCAGGACGGCGACCGCATGCGGGTCGCGGTCGCGGCGCATCAGCATGTTCTCGGCGTAGTTCAGCTCGGCGCCGGCGAACCAGCGCGCGCCCGGCATCTCTCGCTTACCGATCGGGGATCCTTCCGATCCCCGATCGGCCAGCACCTGCTCGTAAGGGCGCGAGGCACGCACGCCGCAGTACTCCCACATCGCCGTCCAGAATTCCTCGACCTCGGACACCGACCACTCCCACAGCTCGCTGTAGCCGGCGAACGCCCGTCCGCAGCACTCGCCGGCCCAGCGCATGAACCGGGTCATCTCCGCGTCTTCGCGGTCCTGCGCGGTCGGTTCCCACAGGGGCGCGCCTGTGCTGGAAGTCATCGTGCTCGCCCTCCTCGTTCACCCAATGTATGCGCTGCGCCCGGGCGCAGCCCGCGCGCAGCGTCGGCACTTGCGCTCGCAACTAATTCATACTCGCTTTTTGAATGAGACGAACACCGGCCCCCGACCGGCGAGACCGCCGGTATGCTCGCCCGTCGTGACGTCGAACAACCTGCGCGATGAGTTCCCCGTGCTGGAGCCGACTCGCCTACCTGAACGCGGGCACCGACGGACCGCTGCCGGCGGCAGCGATCCGCGCCTCGGTGGACGAGCTCTCGCGCGAGGCCGAGCATGGGCGCGCCCGTGCTCACTTCGAACGGCGTGTCGAGCTGAACAGTCAGCTGCGCAAGTCCTACGCCACCGCGCTCGGGTGCGAGCCGAGCGAGCTTGCGCTGACGAGCTGCACGAGCGAGGGCATCGCCCAGGTCATCGGCGGGCTGGAGCTGGGCGCGGGAGATGAGATCCTCACCAGCGACGAGGAGCACCCGGGCCTGCTGGGCGCGCTGGGCGGGCGCGCGGGACGTCCGGGGCGTGACGGTGCGCATGGTGGCGCTGGCAGACATCGCCGATGCGGTCGATCCGGGCGCCACGCGTCTGGTGGCGTGCTCGCACGTCGGCTGGATGAGCGGCAGCGTCGCGCCGGAGGGGCTGGCGGAGCTGGACGTGCCGGTGCTGCTCGACGGCGCCCAGGGCGTCGGCGCGATCGACGTGGATGTGCGCGCGCTCGGCTGCGACGCTTACGCGGGCGCAGGCCAGAAGTGGATGTGCGGACCTGACGGCACGGGCATGTTGTACGTCAGCCGCGGTCTACGCGAGCGGCTGCGAATCGAGCGGCGCGGCTATGCGAACCTCGCCGACCCAGACGCCGGATTGGATGCCGACGTCGCACGAGGACGCGCGTGCCCTGGACTCGATGTCGCTGAGCGCCGAGACGGTCGCATGTGCGCTGGGCGCCGTGCGCGTACTGGAGTACGCCGGCTGGCAGGCCGTGCACGAGCGCGCGCGCGGGCTGGCCGGAAGGCTGGTGCAGCTGCTGGGCGAGCGCGGGCGGACCGTGGTGGCGCGCGGGGACAGCACGCTCGTGTCGTTCGAGCCCCGACCCCGAGCGCGAGCTCGATCGGTTGCGCGAGTGCGGGGTGATCGTGCGTAACATTCCCGGCGCGCCCTGGCTGCGAGCGTCCGTCGGGGCCTGGAACGACGAGACGACCTCGATCGGTTGCTGGCGGCGCTCTCGACTGAGACGGCCGATGAACTCCACCCACGGCAGACGACGACGCCGACCTGATCTCCCGGCGAGGCCACAGCCGCTCGCATGGCTCCGCCCGGCGGACCTCCGCGCTCGGAAGCGCCATCGCGGCGGCGAATCCGACGTGCGGGTGCGGGTCCGCAACGGCGGAGCGCGTGCTGCCCCAGCACGTCGCGCTGACCGCGGTGCTGGCGCTGTCGGCCGTGCTGAACATCAACCAGCTGTCGCAGAACGAGTACGCGAACACGTTCTACTCGGCGGCCGTGCGCTCGATGCTGGGCTCGCTGCACAACTTCTTCTTCGTCTCGTTCGACCCCGGCGGGCTGGTCACGGTCGACAAGCCGCCGCTGGGCCTGTGGGTGCAGGCGCTGAGCGCGAAGCTGTTCGGATTCACACCGCTCAGCCTGCTGCTGCCCGAGGCGATCTCGGCGTGCTCGCGGTGGCCGCATGTACTGGGTGGTGACGACCCCGGTTCGGGCCCGCGGCGGGGGTCGCCAGCGCGCTGGCGCTGGCGGTGTTCCGTCGTTCGTCGCGGTCTCACGGGATAACGACGTGGATCCACTCCTCATCCTGCTGATGATCCTCGCCTGCGGTGTCGGCCTGCGCGCGATCGAAGCGGGCAGGCTGCGCACGCTGCTGGGCTGTGCGGTGCTCGTCGGGCTCGCGTTCAACACGAAGACCCTGGCCGCGTACCTCGTCGTCCCCGGCCTCGGCGCTCGGCTACCTGGTGTGCGCGCAGGGATCGTTCGCACGCCGCTGCGCTCACCTGCTCGCGGCGGGCGCGGTGCTGCTCGTCGTATCCGTCTCGTGGTCGGCCGTTGTGGAACTGACGCCCGCCTCACAGCGGCCGTTCGTGGGCGGCTCGATCGACAACACCGAGCACAACCTGACGTTCGACTACAACGGGTTTGGGCGCGTCGAAGGACAGGTCGGCGGCCCGGGGCGCATTCCGGTCATCTTCAAGCACGGCTCGCTCGCGCACATCGAAAAGGAAGCGCTGCGCGCCCGCGCCGCACACGGCCGGCGCACGGGCCGCCACCACCGGCCCTCGCGCCACCCGGCGCCGGCGCGCATCCGGCCTCGCCCCCGGGGCCCGCGCTGGGATCGCTCCCGCGACCGCCGCACAAAGCGGCGCTCTCCCCATACCTCCCCAACGGGCGCGCGCTACCCGATCGCGTTCGGCGGGCTCACCGGGCCGTTGCGCACTGCTCGACGAAGGTCTCGGCGGGCAGGCCGGATGGATGCTGCCGTTCGCGCTCGTCGGCCTGATCGCGCTCGCGCTGTGGTCGATCGGCGTCCCTCCCCTGGCGGATGACGGCAGGCTGCAGACGAGCGACGGCAGGCTGGAGACGAGCGACGGCGGGCTGCAGGCGCGCGACGACCGGTTGGGGACAGGCGACGGCCAGCCCGAGGCGGACGGCGATCGTTCGCGGGCGAGCGCCGGCAGCCCCAGGCGCAGCGAGGGCCGGCGTGACCCACGGCTGGCCGGGACTGATCGTGCTCGGGGGCTGGTTTCTCGTCGAGGCAGCCGTGCTGAGCCTGTCGAAGGGGATCGTGCACCCCTACTACGTGTCGGCTCTGGGACCCGGGGCCGCGGCGATGATCGGCGGTGGCGCGGTCGCGTTCGTCGAGCTGGGCCGGCGCCGTGGCTTGCGTCTGGCGCTGATCCCGATCGCGGTCGGCGGGCGACCGTCGCGGCGCAGCTGACACTGCTGCGGCACGACCACTACATGCACTGGTTCCGTCCGGTGCTGATCGTCGGCGCGGGGGTCGGTGTCGTGGCGCTGCTGGTGCTGCGCAGCTGGACGCGCCAGGCGATGGCGCTCACGCTCGGACTGCTGCTGCTCGCCCCCGGCGCCTACGCGGCGACGACCTGGGCAGTTCCGGTCGAGGGCACGTTCCCGGCCGCCGGTCCGCACGCCGCCGCGGCGGTCGGTCCGCTCGAGCTGACCCCCTCATGACCTGCTCGTAACGAGGGCTCTGCTCGACTATGTGGACAGCCCACCATCCGGGCACGCGCTGGATCGTGCTGACCGAGGCCTCGGACACGGCCGCGCCGATCATCCTGCTCGGTCACGACGCAGCCGCGATGGGCGGCTACAGCGGCAACGACCCAGCCCTCGATGGCCCGGCCTCGCGCGGCTCGTGCAGCGCGGCGAAGCGCGCTATGTCGTGCTCGGCGGCGCGTATGCCGAACGTGGCGGCAATGCGGCCACGACCGCCGTGATCGACTCCTGCGAGGTGATCCCCGCGGCGGCGTGGCAGCCGCGACCGGTCAACCCCAACGCGCTGCTGCTGTACGACTGCGCGGGACACGAGCGCGCGCTGCGGGCGAGCTGAGACTTGGGCCGATCTGAGGAACTTTCGCCTACCTAGACGGTCGATGGGCATGCTGGCCGATTGGAGATCCAGTCGATCTCCAATCGGTAAGGACGCAAGGAGCGTGGCGTGCTGGCCGATCAGTCGATCGCATCTGATCGACGATCGGTACGCGAGCCGGCACCGACGGCGAAGCCGTTGGTGAGGACGCCGCATCCGCGCCGCCCAGCGACCGTCTAGGCGGCGACGAGCAGCTCGCGGTGGAATGCGCGGGCGAACAGCTCGCTCTCGCGCCGGCCGCCCAGCGCGGTACGGCCGACTCGCCGTCGGCGATCAGGCGCAGCTCGATCTCGCCGCCGTCCGCATCCGCGTCCGATCTCGCTACGGGATCGCCGTCGAATCCGCTGGTGGGAGATATCTCGGAGGTGGATGCGTCGGCAAGGGTGAAGCGGGTGCCGCGCACGAGCTGATCGCGGGAACGCTCGAGATCCTCGGCCAACCGCAACAGGACGGCACAGCGATCCAGCCGCGCGACGTCGTCCGGACCGAACAGTGCCGCCAGCGGACCCGGATCAGGCATGCCCTTGCGGTGATAACGGGCGGCCTGCGCGACGATCGCCACCTCGATCGGCGAGTAGCCCGGCAGGCCACCGTTCAGGATCAGGTAGCGCGAGTGCTTGTGGTGATCGTCGTAGTCCACGGACATGCCGATGTCGTGCAGCATGCACGCCGCCCACAGCAGTTCGCGCTCGATCCGATCGCCGTCGTGCAGGCCCAGGCGCGCGAGCTCGTCGAACATCGCCAGGGCCAGCGTCGCGACATGGTCGGTGTGGGCCGCGTCGGGCCGGTACTGCGCGGCCAGGTTGAGCACGCTCGTGCGGCGCAGATCGGCGAACAGCGGTGGATCTCGGTCGGCGAGCAACCGCTCGAAGAAGATGCCCTCGCGCAGTCCCGCCTCGGTGACCTCCAGGCTGTCGAAGTCCCCGGCCAGCAGCGCACCCTGTACGACGATCGCTCCGGCCAGGATCAGGTCGGCGCGCACGGGCTTGATGCCGGGCACCGAGCTGCGCTCCGAGGCCGGCAATGTCGCGAGCCGCGCCACGAGCTCGTCCAGCGCCTCACGCGAGACGATCATCGCCTGCACGCCGTTGGACGGCAGCCCCAACGCGCGCTGGACCGCGACGGCAAGGTTGCGGACCGTCCCGCCGATGCCCACCAGCCGCGGCCCGGCGCGCGAGAGCCACTCGGCCTGCTCCAGCTCGCGGGCGACGTGCTCACGCAGCTCGTCGATCTGCTTGCGCTTGGCGGGACCGTTGGCGGGCAGGAACCGCTCGGTCATGCGCACCGCGCCGAGGCGCCAGGAGCTCAGCTCCCGCGCGAGCCGGTCGACGACACGCACCAACTGCAATGACCCGCCGCCGAGGTCCAGCACACAGCCGTCGGTCAAGGTCGTGGAGTTGACCGCCGCGAGGTATCCGTATCGTGCCTCCTCCTCGCGACTGAGCACACGGATCGGCAGGCTCGTACGCTCGCGAGCCAGCGCCAGGAAGCCGTCAGCGTTCTTGGCGTCGCGGATCGCGCTGGTGGCGACGGCGTCCACAGCACCCCCGATCGGAGATCGATGGGATCTCCGATCGGTGGGGGCACACGGCGCGGAGGGCTGGGTTAGGCCGGCCGCGCGGCAGAAGTGGTCGAACACGTCCAATGTCGCCAGGGCGCGGCGCATCGGCTCATCCCCGAGCCTGCCGCTCGCCGCCAGCCCTTCGCCGATGCGTACGGGCTCGTAGATCTCGTCGGTGCGCCTCCACCAGCCACCGGCCGACTTGAAGACGACGAGCCGGAACGAGTTCGAGCCGAGGTCGATCACTGCCAGGCGCTCGCGAGGCTGTTGCGTCATATCCTGAGCGTATTCGCCGCTCCGGAGGGCTCCGGGAGCCGACCGGTCAGGCAAAGCGCTCGGATAGACCGAGCTCGACCCTGGCGATGCGCATCCGAGCGGCCAGCTGCGCCTCGGCTTCGGCGTCTCGAGCGATCGCAGCGACGGGGACCTCCAGCGCGCCGGCCAGGCCGGCGAGCTTGCTCCAGGTCGGGTTGCGCAAGCCCCGCTCGATGCCCGAGAGATATGTAGGGTGCATGTCGGCCGCGTGAGCGAGACCTTCGATCGTCATGCGCCGCCCACGCCGCAGGCGGCGGATCGCACGGCCTAACTCGGCATTGGTGGGCACAGCTACGGGCATCCCTGGACGGTCGCTGCTCCACATGAACATGACTACAGGCGATATGATCTAATGCATACAATTGTCTGTCTACTTTGTGTCTTCTTTGCAACATTGAAGATGTTTCGCGCAACAAGATGCAGAACTCGTGCTATCGGCCATCAAGCTTCGTCGTCGGCGGACCGGCGGCTCTCTCGTATCGAGGGCCGGTCCGCCGGAGGCACGACGATGGCGCCCCGCGGCCTCGCTGGGGCGCCACGAGGGTGGCCGGAGGCAGCCTCACCTCCGGCCACCCCATCTCATGTCAGGGAGCATGGAGATAAGTCACAAGCGTGGAAACTAGGCACGGGTCCCGCCGGGAGGGCTACAACAACCCCACCTGACGGAGGATCGAGACCGAGTCCGAGTAAACGTCCTTGCGCTTGACTTTGCCATCCTCGAACGGGATCACGTCCATGCCCTTCCACTCGATGCGCTTGCCCGACGGCTCAGCCACTATCTCACCCCGGCTGAGCGGCTTGACATGGGTCGCCCTGGCGGTCCACTCCTGCACCACCAGATCCTCGCGCACGTACAGCCTGCGTGTCTGAAACTCGATGTCGGGCCAGGACTCGAAGATGCGGGCGATGTGCGTCAGCGCCTCGGCGCCCTCGGCTCGCTCGCCGGCCGTGTGGTTCTCGAACACCATGTCCGGGGCGTGCATCGACGCGATCCGCTCCACGTCGTGGGCGTTCCAGGCGTCGTTGTAGGCGGCGATCGCCTCGTGCAGGTCTTCGGGCCGACCGCTCATGCCCAACTCATCGGTTCGTATCCGCTCGAGGTTGGCGCGGAGACGATCAGCACGCTCGCCGGCTCGTCGCCGTCGTTGCGCACGGTGCGCCTGTGTTCGGGGTCGAGCCGCGCGAACGTCCCGGCGCGCGCCGGATGCTCCTCGCCGTCGATCACCAGTGTCGGGCTGCCATCGAGGATGTAGAACACCTCCTCCTGGTCGCGATCGGTCTCGTCGTGCTCGGGAATCTGCTCGCCCGGAGGAATCTCGACGACGTTGATGCCAAATGCTCGCAGCTCGAGCGTGCGACGAACGAGCTGCCAGTTGCCGGCAGTCTCGCAATCGTTCAAGTGGGCGAGCCTGAAGCTCATGATGGCGCATCCGCCGTGACGATCCAGGTTGAGGCGGGCGCCATCACACCGTCTGTGGTCAGGTACTCGGCAAGGCTCTGGCGCAGCGCCGCTCTGACCTGCTCGTGCATGTGCGCGACGCGCTCCCCCGCCAGGCGCAGGATCTCCCCGGCGGGACCGATCGCCATCACGAACTCCAGCGCCTCCTCCAGATCCCGCCCGATCAAGATCGGGATGTCGCAGCGCTCAAAGGAGATGTCCTCGAAACCCGCGTTGATGAGTACATCGCTGGTCGTGTCGGCATCGGCCATCGAGAAGGGACCGGGGCCACAGGTGGGCTCGTCGTACTCCTCGGGGCGGCTGACAATCCCTTCCACGGTGGTCTGCGCCCGGTAGAGCCAGTCGTTGTCGATACGCCGGCGCCAAACGACCATCACGAGCCTCCCGCCGGGCAGCAGCAGTGCATGGACGTTACGCATCGCGGCGACGGGATTGGCGAAGAACATCGTTCCGAAGCGCGAGAAGGCCATGTCGAAGGATCCCTCACCCACCAGTGGCTCCTGGACGTCGGCTACGAGGAAGCGCACGTTGGTCAGACCCGCTTGCTCGGTCTCCCGGACGGCGTCCTCGATGAAGCGTGGAGCTGCGTCGACGCCAAGTGCCTCCCCGCCGGGATCGAGCATGCGTCCGATCCGCTGGGTCGTGTCGCCGAAGCCGCAACCAATGTCCAGAACCCTCTGACCGGGCTGTGGTGGATAGGCGCCGAGCGCTCGCTCGCCGTGGGCGCCGAGCCCGCTCGTGACGATCTCACGGAAGCGAACAAACCGGTCATACAGCGGCCCGTCCCACGCCCGGATCGCCTCCTCGTTGGCAGTCGCGATCTCCTGCACGCGTACATCGTACGGTACCGCTCATACCGGGACCGACGGTTCGATGTGCCATATATTCGTGCGTCCATAATCACGCGTGCCAGGCGTCGATCCGATCGCCCGCAAACCCTTTCTGAGCAGGCTCATCTCGAATGGGCCCGCCAGGACTCGAACCTGGGACCTACCGATTATGAGTCGGCAGCTCTAACCAACTGAGCTACGGGCCCTCCTCGCGCCCGGACCATGCAGAACCATGAGTCCGAGCACGATCGGGCAGACGCTAGCAGTGAGATGTGGAATGCTCACTGCCGCCGCCGCAGACCAAGGCGGGATCTCCGAGCTGGCGATCGAGATAACTATGAACAGGAGCGAGCAGATGGCAGACCGTGCAGCGATCGTGACAGGCGCGTCGAGCGGGATTGGCTATGCGATCGCGCGGATGCTCGGGCAGGAGGGCTACTGCGCTGACGCTCGCCGCGCGCCGGCCCGAGAAGCTGCAGGCGGCTGCGGATGAGCTTGTCCAAGGAGGGCTACGAGCTGCAGGCCATCGCGGCGAACGTCTCTGAGGAGGCGGACATCCAGCGCGTGGTCGCCTCCCATCGCGAGCGCTACGGGCGGCTGGACGTGCTCGTGAACAACGCAGGCGTCGGCATCGGGGCGCCGGTCGGCGAGATCGAGACCAAGCGACTGGACATGCAGCTCGACATCAACCTGCGCTCGATCGTGTTGTTCTACCGCGAATGCGTCCCGCTGCTCCTCAGGCCGCCGCGGCCGAGCACAAGAACGCGCTCGTCGTGAACACGTCCTCGATCTCCGGCAAGTTCGGCCAGGGCTGGCTGTCGGTCTACTCCGCGACCAAGCATGGCGTCGTCGGCTGGACCGAAGCGATGAACAAGGAACTCGCGCCCCAGGGCATCAAGTCGACCGCGCTGTGCCCCGCGTTCGTCGACACGCCGATGACCGAGTTCGCCAAGCAGCAGGTCCCCGCCGAGGAGATGATCCGGCCCGAGGACATCGCCGAGGCCGTGCGCTACCTGCTGAAGGTCTCCCCGGCGTGCATCGTTCCGGAGATGATGTTCGTTCGCCCGGGCGACGCCCTGTAGGGTGAGGACGATGAAGCTCGGCGTGCACATCGGCTACTGGGGTCTCGGGCTCAGCTCCGAGGATCAGCTGAACATCGTCCAGGAGGCCGAGCGGCTGGGCTATGACTCGGTGTGGGCGGCCGAGGCATACGGCTCGGACACGGCCACTGTGCTCGGCTGGCTGGCCGGGCAGACCACCAAGATCCGGCTCGGCTCGGGCATCTTCCAGATGCCGGGGCGCTCGCCGGCGATGACCGCGATGACGGCCGCTACGATCGACCAGCTCTCGAACGGGCGCATGATCCTGCGGGATCGGCTCGTCGGGGCCGCAGGTCGCCGAGGGCTGGCACGGGCAGCGGTTCGCCAAGCAGCTGCAGCGCACGCGCGAGTACGTGGCGGTCGTGCGCATGGCGCTCGCGCGCGAGCGGGTCGAGTTCCACGGCGAGACGCTGGAGCTGCCGCTGCCCGACGGTCCGGGCAAGGCGCTCAAGCTCACGATCGGCCCCGTCCAGGAGCGGATCCCGATCTACCTCGCCGCGATCGGCCCCAAGAACACGGCGCTCGCCGGCGAGATCGCCGACGGCTGGATCCCGACGCTGTTCTCGCCCGAGCACGTCTCCGAGCTGCGGCCGCTGCTGGAGGAAGGCGCAGCGCGCGTCGGGCAAATCGCTCGACGGGTTCGACATCGCGCCGACGGTGCAACGTGTTCGTCACCGACGATCTGCAGGCCGCGCGCGACGCGATGCGCCCGTTCATCGCGCTGTACGTCGGCGGGATGGGCTCGCGCAAGCAGAACTTCTACAACCAGCTCGTCTGCCGCTACGGCTTCGAGGCAGGAGGCCGAAAGTGATCCAGGACTCTACCTGGAAGGCAAGCGCGAGGAGGCGATGGCGGCGATCCCCGACGCGCTGATCGACAGCGTCTCGCTGTGCGGTCCTCCCGACGTCGTGCGCGAGCGCCTGGCCGTGTACCGCGACGCGGGCGTGGGCACGCTCGGGCGTCACGCCGATCGCGTTCACCGCCGAGGATCGTCTCGAGCAGCTGCGACTCGTCGCCGAGCTCGCGGCAACCTGACACCGAGATCGCAGGAGTGACGGCGGGCGTATTTTGGGGAAACCCGTAAGCCAGTTCCTCCGTGCCAGCCCTGCCGGCGCCGGTTTCCGTTGCCGGTGACGCTCGAGCAGCGCTCCGAAACGAGTCCTGCTGGGCGCCTTCGGCGACCCGGGTCACGCGTTTCCGATGATCGCGCTCGGCAAGGCGCTGCGGGAGCGCGGTCACGAGGTGACGCTGCAGACGTGGCGGCGCTGGCAGGAGCACGTCGAGGCCGAGGGCATGACGTTCGCGGCGGCGCCCGAGTACAACGTGTTCCCAACGGCGGCCCAGACGACGAGCCGCTGGACTTCTACGAGGCGGTCGTGCACGCCACCGAGGACACGCTGCCGCTCGTGCGCGAGCTGCGCCCGGACGCGGTCGTCGCGGACATCCTCACGCTCGCCCCGGCGCTCGCGGCGGAGCTGGAGGGAGTCCCCCGCGCGACGTTGATCCCGCACGTATATCCCGAGAACGAGCCCGGATGCGCCGATCTACTCGCTCGGCGCGCGCTTGCCGCGCACGGCGGCCGGGCGCAGACTGTGGCGCGCGCGCACAGGGACCGGTCCGCCACGGCGTCGAGCGCGGCGCGAGTCGAGCTGAACCAAACCCGCGCCCGGCTGGGCCTGGGGCCGCTCGCGTACGTCCACGGCGGCATCAGCCACGAGCTGGCGCTCGTGGCGACGTTCCCGCAGCTGGAGTACCCGCGCACGTGGCCAGCAGTGGGCGCACGTCGTCGGACCGCTGATGTGGGAGCCGCCGGCCGAGGACGTCGAGCTGCCACCCGGCGAGGATCCGCTCGTGCTGATCGCCCCCTCCACCGCCCAGGACCCCGACCACCGACTGCTGCACGCCGCGCTGCACGGCCTCGCCGACGCACCGGTGCGGGTGCTCGCCACCTGGAACCGCCGCCTGCCATCGCGCCCGCTGCCCGTGCCCGCCAACGCCAGGGTGGTCGAGTGGGTCTCCTACGCGCGCACGATGCCCTCGTGCGACGTCGTCGTCTGCCACGCCGGCCACGGCACGCTCGCGCGCGCGCTCGCCAGCGGCTGCGCGGTGGTCGCCTGCCCGCATGTGGGCGACATGAACGAGAACGCCGCCCGCCTCGACTGGGCCGGCGCGGGCGTGCGCCTACCGCGGCGATTCGTCTCGCCACGGCCGTTGCGACTGGCCGTCGAACGAACTCTCGGCGAGCCTTCGATCCGCACGCGTGCGGACGAGCTCGCCACATGGGCTGCAACTCATGACCCCGCGGACACCGCCACCGCTCTGGTGGAGCAGCTGGCCTGCAAGAAGCTCCGGGGGTGGGACTCGAACCCACAACCTCTCGATTAACAGTCGATCGCTCTGCCATTGCGCTACCCCGGATCGAACTACCCGGAAGCGTATCCGGGTCTCAGCGATATTACGACACCAGACATACCGATTTCCGTTTCGTTCTCTGTCGTTTCAGCTCAGCTCAATACTCAACCGGAGACGCCACTCACCCCGTCTCCTCCAGCGCCCGCTCGTAAGCCAGGTCGAACTCGCGCTTGACCTCGGCGCGGCGCAATGCGAGCTCGCTCACGTCGCCCTGACTCCTGCCCGCGCGCGCGTTGGATCTCACGGTCGATACGGGCCAGCTCGAGCTGCATGCGCTGGGACTCGAGCATCGCCGGGGCGGGGGACTCGCGGCCGGCCTGCACGACCAGCTCGGCCAGCAGTCCTGGCCAGCTCCGGGTCGTCCTCAGGCAGATGCGCGCCCGGATCGGTGAGATGCTCGCGCAGGTGCCCGGCCGCGCGGCGCAGGAGCATCGCTCGTGAAGTGCGCCGACGAGCTCGAGTTCGCCGAGCGCCCGTGCGCCGGACTCGGGCTCGGCGATGCACTGGGCGAGGAACGCCCGCTCGGTGCCCTCACCGCGCGAGGCGACCTGAGACACCGGCGCCCGTGCGCCGGCGCTGCCTCGCCGGCGGTTGACCGACCGCCACCGCGGGCGCGCCGAGCGCTCCTGTCCGCCAGGGTCCGCTCGGCGAGACTCTCGGGCAGCTGCAATCGCTCTGAGACCACGCGCGTGAGCTCCATCCGCAGCGCGCTCGGCGCAAGCGTCGCGAACACTGGTCGCAGCTCGTCGAGCATCCGATCCCTGCCCTCGGGGCTGCCGTGATCGCCGCTCGCCGAGGACCCGCTCGACGCGAAAGCGCACGAACGGGACCGATGCCTGCGACAGCGCCGCTCGATCGCGCCCAGCCCCTCGGCCTGCACGAGCTCGGCCGGGTCCTTCCCGACGGGCAGCGCCACGACGCGCAGCTCCAGCTTGCGCCGCGCAGCGAGACCGGCAGCGCGCAACATCGCCTCCTGCCCGGCGCTGTCGGCGTCGAGCGCCAGCAGCACCGTGGGCGCCATCCGCGCGAGCTCTGAGACCTGCTCGGCCGTCAGCGCGGTGCCCATCAGCCCGACCGTGTTGCGGATGCCGGCCTGATGCAGGGCGATCACATCGGTGTAGCCCTCGCACAGGATCGTCTGCCCAGTCTTGGCGGCGTGTGCGCGCGCAAGATCGGCGCCATACAGGTGCAATCCCTTGTGGTAGACGCTGTTGTCGGTCGTGTTCAGGTACTTCGGACGTCGCGCTTCCCTAACGTCTCCCTCTCTTCCTCCCCTTCTTCCTGATCTGCGTCCAGGATGCGCGCCCCGAACCCGAGCACGCGCCCGCGGATGTCGGCGAGCGGGAACATGATCCGCGAGCGAAACCGGTCGTACGGACGCCCGTTCTGCTGCGAGCGCTGCGCCAGGCCGGTCGCGTACAGCTCATCCTCGGAGAAGCCCCCCGCGCAGAGAGGCGGTCAGCACGCGATCCCACGCGCTGGGGGCGATACCCGACGTGGAACTCCCTGCAGGATCTCCTCGCCCAGACCCCTGCCCAGCAGGTACTCGCGCGCACGCGCGGCCTCGTCGGACGTCCCACAGGCAGCGCTCGTAGTAGGCGCTCGTGCGCGCGAGCAGCTCCAGCAGACGTTCACGACCGCGCCGGCGCTCGGCCTCGCGCGGATCCTCCTGCTCGCGCTCGAGCTCGACCCCGCAGCGATCGGCGAGCAGCTCCAGCGCCCCTTTGAAGTCAACGCCCTCGGTCTCCTGCACGAACGTGAACACGTCCCCGGCGGCCTGGCAGCCGAAGCAGTAGTAGACCTTCTGCGTCGGGTCGATCCCGAACGAGGGAGTGCGCTCCTCGTGGAACGGGCACAGTCCCTCATACCTGCTCTGGCCGGCACGGCGCAGGTCGGTGCGCGCGGAGACCAGCTCGACGAAGTCGATCGCGTCGCGCACACGATCCCGGGACTCGCTGGTGTACAGGGCCATTGCAGAGCTACGCTAGTGGATAGGCAAGCTTATTCATCGAGGATCGCCGCTCTGGCAAGAATCGGAAGCCCACCCACCCCGCGTGGCGTGCTTGGCACGCGAGCGACCGAGAACGCCGCCAGAGGCTAGCGGGCGAACGCCTGGGGCACCTGAAGCTCGGTGTAGGCCCTGATGCAGTAGCGGTCGGTCATGCCCGCGAGGTAGTCGGTGACGCGCGTGGCGAGCTCTTCCTCCGCCGTCGGAGATTGCGGCGACGGGGCTCAGGGGCAGGAGCTCGGGATGGGCGACGTAATGCTCGAACAGGGTGCGCACCACGCCGGCGATACGCTCGTGCTCGGCACGCACGGCGGGGCCGAGGTAGACGCGCTCGAACATGAACTTGCGCAGCGCCTGCATCGCCGGACCGGCCTCGGCCCCCTGGACGATGTCGCCCGCGCGAGCGGAGTGCTCGACCAGGTCGTGCACGAGCGCGTCGATCCGGATCGATCCGCTGTCGCCGAGCACCGCGATCGGCTCGGCCGGCAGCTCGTCCTCGTGCAGCAGCCCCGCGCGCAGCGCGTCGTCGATGTCGTGGTTGATGTAGGCGACACGGTCGATCAGCCGCACGATGCGACCCTCGAGCGTGCTCGGGGTCGGCAGCGCGACCGGAGTGACGGGCGATGCCGTCTCGCACCTGCTCGGTCAGGTTCAGTCCCGCGCCGTCGCGCTCGAGCTGGTCGACGACGCGCAGCGAGTGCTCGTAGTGGCGAAAGCTCCCACCGAAGCGCTCACGCAGGCAGCGGTCGAGCACCTCCTCGCCGATGTGCCCGAACGGCGGATGCCCGAGGTCGTGGCCGAGTCCGATCGCCTCGGTCAGGTCCTCGTTCAGTCCCAGCGCGCGCGCGACCGTGCGCGAGATCGTCGTGACCTCGAGCGTGTGCGTCAGCCGCGTGCGGTAATGGTCGCCCTCGGGCGCGACGAACACCTGCGTCTTGTGCGTGAGCCGGCGAAACGCCTTGCTGTGCACGATCCTGTCGCGATCGCGCTGAAACGGGGTGCGCAGCGCGCAGTCCTCCTCCTGGCGCGCGCGCTGCGCCGGGTAGGAGCGCGCCGCGAGCGGGGAGAGCGAGTCATCCTCCTGAGCGCTGATACGCGCCGCGAATGCGGCGGCGACGGAGCCGGGACCGGTGGCGATGCCCATCAGTCGATTTGGGTGCCACCGCCGGCCGCGGTGACCCTCAGCGCTCGCGCTGCCAGTCGCCGCGTCCGGTCGCCTTGTGGACCCAGTGGTGCCAGCCCTTCATCTCACCCGGGTCCTCGTCGTACACGGCCGCGCCGCCGCCGGGCTCGGGCAGGCCCTGAGCCGCGGCCGAGTCGATGCGCAGGTCCACGCCATGCTCGTGCAGCGACGCGACGTCGGCGGCCTCGACGAACCGCTGGCCGTGCTCCGGCAGTCGGCGATCACGAGACCGTGGAAGATGTCCTTCTCGGGCGCGGCCACGACATGGTGAACCGTGCCCACCTGCTCCCCGTCGGATGCCAGCACGGGAACGCCCTTCTCGAGCACCTCATACGCGATCGGCAGACCCTCGTCCATGCTCGCACGATACAGACAGCGACTGCCCAGCGGTCACGACCGGGCTCTGACGCACAACCACGGCTCAAGGCAAGCGGGCGACCGCCGGCATCAGACGCAGGTGCGCGTGATGCTCGAGCGTCTCGGAGATCGCTCGCTCGACCTGCCCGAGCGCCGGCTCGGGCGCGTCCGGAGCATCGGCCAGCGGCAGACCGAGCGCGTCTGTCATGAAGCGGTACGCGTCGGGATCGAGCGGGAACGGCGCGGCCTCACAGGCGCCGCACACAACGCCCCCGGCGGCGCCCGAGAAGCCGACGAGGTGCTCACGCTCACCGCAGTTCGCGCACGCTCCCAGCTGCGGGGCGAGACCGGCGGCGAGCATCAGCTTCAGCCGGAACGCAAGCGCGCTCGCGCGTCCGCTGGGCAATCTCCGATCGGTGGTCGGCGGGCTCGGAACGGATCGGCTCGCATCCGAGGCGTCATCGTCCAGCGGGCTCCCGGCGGACCGGCTCGCATCCTGCGCGCCCTCGTCCAGCAGCGTCAGACGGCGGCAGAGCAGGTTGAACACGTTCGGGTGAGGCTCTCCGGTCTCGAACAGTCGCCCGACCGCGTCGCACGCGCGCGCGGCAGCGTCCAGCGCGCGGGCGTCCGAGCGCAGGCGCGCGTACCCCTCGACGGTCTGCGCGCCGGTGACGGTCAGCAGCTCGCCGCGACCTTCGTGCAGGTCCAGCTGCAGGCGGAAGAACGGCTCCAGGCGTCCCCCGAAACGACTGCGCGCGCGACGAACGCCCTTGGCGATCGCGCTCACCCGCCCGCGCTGGGGCGTGTACAGGTGCAGGATGCGATCTGCCTCGCCGTAGCGCATCGAGCGCAGCACGATCGCCTCGGTCTTGACAGGCCCCGCCATGTGTCGAGTCTAGGCCCGGTTCCGGCAGACAGCCAATGCTATACTTAGTGAAGTAATGAGTGAGATCATCGTATACAGCACCGAGCCGTGCTCGTTCTGTGCGCGCGTCAAGGGCTTGCTCCAAGCCCACGAGGTGCCGTTCACCGAGGTGAACCTGTCCAAGGACCCGCAGGGGCGCGTGGAGCTCGCGGAGCGGACCGGCATGATGACATTCCCCCAGGTGGTGGTCGACGGCGAGCTGCTCGGAGGCTTCAGCGAGCTGCAGGCGGCCGCCAAGAGCGGGCGCCTGGACGAGCTGCCCGCGGCCTGACCCCGCGTCAGGGCCATGGCCCTGAGCGCCGCCCCTACCCCCGCAGGGCCTGCCGCCGCCGCCGAGGCCGCGGCTGACAGGTCTCACACACGTAGGTGCCGCGCCCGGCGACGACCATCTTCACGACCGTGGTCCCGCAACGCGGGCATGGCTCACCCTCGCGACGGTGCACCAGAAAGCGATCCTGAAACGAGCCTCGCACGCCATCGACGTGGCGAAAGTCGTCGATCGTGGCCCCGCGCGCGTCGATGCCCTCATAGAGCGCCGCGACGATCGTCTCGCGCAGGCGGGCGTACTGCTCGCGCGAGAGCTGTCCGGCCGGGCGCAGCGGGTGAACCCCGGCACGGAACAGCGCCTCGTCGGCGTAGATGTTGCCGACGCCCGCGATTCGCCGCTGATCGAGCAGCAGCGCCTTGATCGGCGCGCTGCGCCCGCGGGCAAGCGAACGCAGGTGCGCGGCGGTGAACCGCTCGTCGAACGGCTCGTAGCCGAGACGCGCAGCGAAGAACGCCTCCAGCGCATCGGTCCCGAGCAGCAGCTCGCCCGTGCCGAAGCGACGCGGATCGACGATCACCAGACGGCGCTTCGGACGCAGCTCCAGGCGCACGCGGGTGTGCGTGGGCTCGGGCTTGGGCTCACACAGGATCGCGCCGGTCATGCGCAGGTGCTGCGCGAGGTGAACGTCGTCGGACAGGCGCCACACCAGATACTTGCCGCGGCGGCCCAGCTGCTCCACGCGCCGTCCGACGAGCGCATCTGAAAGCTCCTGCGGCGCGAGCGGGCGCGACCAGCGCGGGTCGAGGATTTCGACCCGACTCAGCTTGCGACCCTCCACGAGCGGAGCCAGCTGGCGTCTGATCGTCTCGACCTCGGGCAACTCGGGCATCGCGACTCAGCTTAGGCCCGCGCCAGAATATCTGCCGGGATTGAGGCCGCCGTTCCGCGGCGTCAGCCACCACCCACGATGCTCGACGTGCCACCAGCACGCCTGCGCTCGCGTGCGGCGTCTGCCATCCACGGCCCGACACCCTCAGCCCACCATCTATTTTGGCACGAACCTTATGGCCCGCGGTGCTCTCGGCGAACGTGTCCTGGGCTCATGCGAGAAACGACTCGCCCGGCAGGCTCTCGGCATCGCGGCCCGTCAGCCAGCGCAGCACCGTGGCGCCGACATCGGCGAGAGGACCGTCGTGACATCCGCCGCCAACCCGCTCGCCCGCCGCTCGCCTCTGCGCCATCTCCCCTGTGAGGGCCAGCAGCGGCGCATACTCACGCGTGTGGTCTGTCCCCGGACGAGCCGGGTCGACGCCATGGTCGGCGGTCACGACCAGCAGGTCGCCGGCGCGCAGCCGCGGCAACCACTCTCCCAGCTCGGCGTCGATCGCCCGCAAAGCCCCGTAAAAGCCCGCCGAATCCCTGCGATGGCCGTAGACCTGGTCGGTCTCGATCAGGTTGACGAACACCAATCCGTCATCGAGCTCACCAAGCAGCGTGCGTGCGCTCGCGAGAGCCAGCGCGTTGGTCGAGCCCGGATGCGACCGATCGACCCCTACGCCCGCAAACAGGTCGGAGATCTTGCCGACGCCATGCGTAGGCACACCCGCGTCGGAGAGCTCCTGCAGATAGCTGCGCGACCGTGGCGCCAGGGCGAAGTCGCGCCGTCCCTCGGTGCGCTCGAACGCGCCCGGCACACCGGTGAACGGACGCGCGATCACACGTCCGACCGCGTGCTCGCCCGTCATCTCAGCCCGGGCCGCCGCACACGCGCGATACAGCTCCTCGGCGGGCATGCGCTCGACATGCGCGGCGAGCTGCAGGACGGAATCCTGGGAGGTATAAAGGATCAGCGCACCCGTGCGCAGATGCTCGGCGCCGAAATCCTCGATCGCGGCGATGCCGTTGTAGGGGCGGTTGCAGATGACCTCGCGTCCTATCGCCGCTTGCAACCGAGCAATCACCACCGCTGGGAAACCGTCTGGATACCATGGCGCAGGACGGTCGAGCACTACGCCCATCAGCTCCCAATGACCCGCCGTGGAGTCCTTGCCGGGGCCGAGCGCGTGCAGGCGCCCGTGGATGGCCGGATCCGCTGCGGGCGTCACGCCCTCGAGCGCCAGGATCGAGCCCAGGCCGAGAGAGGCAAGCGTCGGCAGTTCCAGTCCGCCGACGGCCTCGCCGACATGGGCCAGCGTGTTCGCGCCCTCGTCCCCATAGTCGGCCGCGTCCGGAAGCGCTCCCACGCCACAAGCGTCGATCACCAGCACGAACGCCCGCCGGCCGCTTCCGCCTTCAGGCGCCGTGCCGATCCCTCGATCCACCGCCCGCATATCCCGATCGGCCTGCATCCGCTAGTGGCTCGATTCAAAAATTCGGTGAGTGTTTGCCGAGTGGATGGTCGTGATCTGACGTTCGATGGCGGCGGTCTGCGTACCGGTAGGTAGTACGTGGGCCGTCAACGGCGGGCCTCAGGCGCGGGCAGACGCCGGGAAACGCCATCGAATTTTTGAATCGCGACACTAGAGCAGGGTCGCTATCGCCCGCGCTTGGCGCGGGGGTGCGCATCGAAGTAGACATCCTTCAGGCGCTCAGCCGAGAGATGGGTGTAGACCTGGGTGGTCGCGAGGTCTGCATGGCCGAGCATCTCCTGCAGCGAGCGCAAGTCGCAGCCCCCGGCGAGCAGGTGAGTGGCAAACGTGTGACGCAGCGTATGAGGGCTCATCTTCTCGTCGAGGCCTGCCTTGCGCGCGTGGCCCTGGACGATCTTGTACAGGCCCTGGCGCGTCAGACCACCGCCCCGGCGGTTGACGAGCAGCTTCGACTGGACCTGGGCGCCGACCAGTATCGGGCGTCCCCGCTGCAGATACGCGCGCGTGGCGAGGACCGCACGGGATCCGATCGGCACGATCCGCTCCTTGGCGCCCTTGCCACGGGCACGCAGGACACCCTCCTCGAGGTCGATGTCTCTCAGCTCCATGCCGGTCGCCTCCGAGGCGCGCAGTCCGCACGCGTACATCAGCTCCAACAGCGCGCGGTCGCGCAGCGCGAGTGGCTCGCTCCCGCGAGGCTCGCTCAGCAGCCTGGTCACCTCTCCACGCGTGAGCGCGCTCGGCAGGCGCTGCGTGCGCCGCGGTCCGTGCAGATCCGCCGTCGGGTCGTGCGCGATCGTGCTTTCGCGACGCAGATGCCGGTAGAACGAGCGCAGGCAGGCGGCCTTGCGCCGCAGAGTCGCCGCTGCGACCGGTACGTGCTGAGCCGGATCACCGGCGCTCTGCGCCATAGGAGTCCCGCCATCCGCGTCTGCGCGGAGTGATTCTCCGTCCTGGCCCGCCGCCAGTTCGGCCAGGAACGCGGCGAGATCGCCGTGCTGGGCTTGCAGCGGACCGATGTCGCGCCGGCGCAGGAACTCACCGAGCTGGAGCAGGTCGGAGCGGTACGCCTCCAGCGTGTTACGTGACAGACCCCGCTCGAGCTCGAGGTAGGCGAGGAAGTCGAGCACGAGTGGCTCGATCTCACCGATCGACGATGACGTGGACGCGGACGTGGACGATGACGCGGACGCGAGGCTCACATACGGAGCTTCGCGTCCAGCTCCTCGGCTCCTGCCCGCTGAGCACCGGGGAGTCCATATCCCGCAGGGATAGGTCGGCGGCGGTGCGTCCGATCTGCTAGCCGATTGGAGATCCTGTGATCTTCGATCGGTGGTTGCTGTGCTCGCCGGCATGCTTCCCCGCGGAGCCATCGCGAGGGGCATCGTTATCATCATCGGCGTGCGTCGCGAGCTCGGCCAGCGCGGCGCCACCGGCGAGGGCGGCGCCGAAGAACAGCGGGTCCTGAGTCAGGCCGCGACCCATCGTCTGTGCGGGTAGCCCAGAGGCGGCATAGCCAGGCAGGTTTACCGTGGCGCGACGCCAGTCGTGACGAGTTATGCGCGCGGGGCGCTCGACATCGAGCTCGAGTCCGGGCCGGCTGGGCATCGCCCCCCCGAACACCGCCCCGAGGCCGGCACGTAGGTCGGCGCCGACGGGGGAGCGCATCCCCGCAGGCAGCGCGACCGTCACGGGCGCCAGCAACAGATCCAGGACGGTGAGCGTGTGGTGGGAGATGCCGCGGTGACGGGCGCGGGGATCGCCGGAGGACATGCGCGCCACCAGCAGCGCCTCGCAGCCGAGCGCGAGCGCCGCGTGAGCACTGTCCAGGGCAGACAGCCCCCCGTGGCCGAGCGGGGAGCTCGAGCCGACGATTCCCGGCCCCGGTCCGCACACGGCAGCGTCCCAGCCGAGCGCGCTCAGCCCATGGTGCAGCGCGCCGGCGGTCGTGATCGCCTCGCCCTCACCGCCGAACGCGGCGCCCGCCGTCAGGTGGCCTGCGAGCAGTTCGCGCTCGCGCAGCGCGCGGACGGTGCGCGAGTGACCGCCGGGCAGCGCGCCGCCCTCGGTCTGCACGTAGCCGAGACGACCGCCGGGAATCGCCTGCGCGAACGCCCACGCGACCGGCGGCGAGCTGGCCGTGCAGCGCGAGCACCGCGACGGGCCGGCGCAGCGGCAGACTCAGCGGCTCCTCCTCGACAGGCCGGACGGCGTGCTGGAGGCTCGTGTAGTTGAGCTTCATCACACTCGCGTCGGGCGCGCCGTCGCCCGCCAGACCACGCGTCAGGTTGACGTGCACGATGTCAAACCCGCCGGAGCCGAGTCCGAGATCGAGCGCCTGGGTGTTGACGATCACCTCATCCCCCGTCTGCGCGGCCCCGACGAGCGCTACATCGACGATCGCCGGGCGTGAGCGGCCGTCGGACTCGACCACGAGGTCCTGCTCGGGACCATCCGATGGACCGGCGTCAACGACGAGTGGCGCGGCGCAGCTTCAGCATGAGGCCGCAAGCTACCTGGCGTGAGCGCCGCGAGCGTCATCGTCCTGCGACGAGGTCACCTGGACGCTTACGTCGACATCGCACTCACACTCCGGCAGGTTGGCGAGCTCATGGGCGCGACCGATCATCTCAGCCGCGATCGTATGTGCCTGCTGCTCGTCGACATCCTGAAAGATGGCCTCCACACGCAGCACCGATGATTCCCCCGCGGGGCTTGCGCCGGAGCGCTCGCTGCGTGACAGGCTCGCGCTCACGACCGGGCTGCGTGAATTCGAGTGGTGTCGGGCTGTTCGCCAGCTGACCGTTCGCCGTCCGCGCGAGCAGCCTCAGAGTCCTCGCCGGCACGTCTGAGCGCCGCCGCGACGAACTCGCGGAACAGCGGCGCGGGGCGCTCCGGGCGAGACTTGAACTCGGGATGAAACTGGGATGCGACGAAGAACGGGTGGTCCTCCAGCTCGATCGTCTCGACCAGCCGATCGTCCGGAGAGGTTCCGGACACTGTACAGACCCGCGCTCTGCAGGCGCTTGCGCAGCAGGTTGTTGACCTCGTAGCGGTGGCGATGACGCTCGTAGACGACCGCCTCGCCATAGATCTCACGCGCACGGGTGCCGTCGTGGAGCTTGATCGGGTCCGCTCCGAGACGCATCGTGCCACCGAGATCGGCGACCTCCTTCTGCTCGGGCAGCAGGTCGATCACGGGATAGGGCGTCTCGAGGTCGAACTCGGTCGAGTTGGCGCCCTCCATGCCGGCCACGTGCCGTGCGAACTCTGCCACCGCGACCTGCATCCCCAGGCAGATGCCCAGATACGGGATGCGCCGCTCGCGCGCGATCCGAGCGGCGGCGATCTTGCCCTCGATCCCGCGCCCGCCGAAGCCGCCGGGGATGAGGATGCCGTCGGCGGCTGACAGCTGCTGGGCGGCGCCGGAGTCGAGGTCCTCCAGGCGCTCGGAGTCGACCCACTCGATCTGCACCCTGCCACCCTGCAGCGCGCCGGCGTGGCGCAGCGCCTCGGACACCGACAGGTAGGCGTCCGCGAGCTGCACGTACTTGCCGACGATCGCGATCCGTGACCGTGCTCGCGGCCCGTTCGGCGCGTTCGATCGGCTCGCGCCAGCCCGACAGCTCCGGCGCAGGCGCCTGCCAGCCCGAAGTGGTCGAGGATGAAGTCGTCAACGCCCTGCTCGCGAACACGAGCGGCACCTTGTAGATGTCATCGACGTCGCGCGCGGAGACGACGGCCTCCATGGGCAGGCTCGCGAACAGCGCGATCTTCTTGCGGATCTCACCCGAGAGCGCGCCCTCCGAGCGACACATCAGCATGTCCGGCGCGATCCCGATGCGCCGCAGCTCGTTGACGGAGTGCTGAGTCGGCTTGGTCTTCAGCTCGCCCGCGTGTCCGATGTAGGGGACGAGCGTCAGGTGGATGATACATGCAGCGCCGCCGCCCGACATCGACGGGGAACTGGCGGATCGCCTCCAGGAACGGCAGCGACTCGATGTCGCCGACGGTGCCGCCGATCTCGGTGATCGACGAAGTCCACGTCGCTGGACTCCGCGATCAGCGCGACCCGCTGCTTGATCTCGTCGGTGATGTGCGGCACCACCTGGACGGTGCCGCCGAGGTAGTCTCCGCGGCGCTCGCGGCGGATGACGGCGTCGTACACGCCCCCCGCGGTGACGTTGGAGGCGCGACTGGTGTTGGCGTCGGTGAAGCGCTCGTAGTGGCCGAGGTCGAGATCGGTCTCGGCGCCGTCCTCGGTGACGAACACCTCGCCGTGCTGGTAGGGCGACATGGTGCCCGGGTCGACGTTGATGTAGGGGTCGAACTTCTGCATCGCCACGCGTCAGCCCGCGCGCGACCAGCAGCCGTCCGATCGAGGCCGCGGCGATGCCCTTGCCAAGCGAGGACACGACACCGCCGGTAACGAATATGAACCGGGTCTTGGCGGGGGTGTCCGCGTGGCGGTCGGTGGGGTGCAGTGTCATCGTGGAGGGCTAGACGGCCTGCCAAGAGAGTCTAGCTCCCGTAGCAGCGGCACCCGTTCGCACGAGCTCAGAGATCGAGCGCAGCTCGCCGTAGACGGTCACGACGACCAGCAGCCCGAGCGCGATCAGCTGCCCGGTCTGCGACAGCGTCAGCACCAGCCACAGGCCCGCGAGCCCTCCCAGCAGGTTGGCGCCGGTGTCGCCGAGCATCGCCCGTTCGCGCAGGTCGTACACGCCGGCGATGAGCACCGGCCCGACGAACAGGCCTAGCGTCCACAGCGGGCGCAATTCGCGCACGCCGATCGTCAGGCCGGCCCCGAGCAGCACGAATACCTTGATCGCGCGACCGGGACGCAGGTCGAGCAGGTTGAACGCATTGGTGGTGAGCACCAGCACCGCACTCGCCAGCAGCCAGCGTCCGATCGACAGGCCCGCGTAGTCAGTCACCAGCAGCGCCAGCCCGAGCGAGCCCGCGGCCTTCAGCGCGCCCGTGGACGGCTCCCCGCGCATCGCCGCGGCGCCGTGCCCGCGCCAGCCCCGGGGTCCGAGCGCACCCGAGTGTCCGGCGCCGCCGAGCGTGTCGTCGATCAGGCCGAGGCATGCGACCCCGAGCGCATAGATAGCCACAGGAAGCAGCCGTGGATAGAGGATCGCGGTGTGCGCGAGCCGTTCGATCAGCGTGAGCGGCACGAGCGCGAGCAGGGCGGCCGCGACGATCAGGACCCCGAACGGGAACGGGAGGGATCGTTCGCGATAGTTGGGCCGCGTGTGCCCGCCCGCGCGCAGCCCGCGCAGCGTAGGCTGGGCCAGGATCGCCGCGAACACGAGGGCCAGCAGGAACGGCAGGGCGCGCATGGCGGGACACTAGCTGTGTCCGCGGATGGGAGCGGCATCCACCAGCACGGTCGGCACATGCTTGGGAAAAAGCTGATGAGTGTCCTGGCGGCGCAAGCGCCGCCAGGCGAGGCCGCGCATGCGCGGCCTCGTGACGTGCCGCATGCGGCACGTCTTCCGGGTGGCGCAGGCGCCACCCGGCGGAGCCGCACATGTGCGGCTCCGTGGCAGGGCCGCATGCGGCCCTGCCGGCCAGGTCGCATGCGACCTGGCCGACCCAATCAGCCTTAATTCTCAAGCATGCGCCCTACTCGGTCCAGTTCGCGCATGCGCCACCCATCGGTGAGCCATACGGCACAATCCGATGTCGGCGCCCCTACGGCACCGCGCTCGGCAGCAACGAGTCCGCCGTCGGCTTGATGCCGAACGCGCCGTGCGCACCCGCGAGCGCATACACAAGCGCGGCCTGTCCGGCGGGCGCGTCGAGATCGTCGACGCTCGAGAGGTTCTTGCTCTTGTACCACGGGACCTGCGAGGGTTCGGTGCCGATCAGCTCCACGCCGACCGCGGGCACCCCCACCGCGGCGACCCCGTTCAGCAGGCCGGTCTCAAACGCCGCACTGGCTTCGCTCTGTTCAGGGCTCATCCCGGTCGGGTCGGCGCGCACCACGACCAGCCCTTCGAGCTTTGAGAGCTGCCCGTCGAAGGCCCCCAGGAGGCTGCCCCGTACGCGGCTGAGCAGCTCGCGATCGACCTGCTGTCCACCGCTGACCAGCTGGCGGCCCGCGAGTTCGCCAAAGCGCGTAATCAGCGCTGGATCGCCGGCCAGTGCCGCGTAGTGCGTGCCGGCCGCCTCACTGCCGATCCCCTGCAGGTTCAGCGGCTCACGCACCGCGACCACGATCGTCAGGTCGCCCCCGGCCTGCGTCACCGCCGAGCGCACCAGCCCGTTGACATTATCCGAGGAGGAGCCGAGGAACACCAGGCCGATGCTGCGTCCGCTCAGCAGGTCATGGACGGCGAGCGGATACAGACCGTTCGCGAACGCTTCCTCGTCGGCCAGCTGGTCCTGCAGCTGCCCCACCTGCCGGCGGGCGCCGTTCACTTCGGAGTTGAGGTCGGCGACGATGCCGTTCTTCGCCGAGGACACGAGGTTGGAGTCGCCGATCGCCACGCCGATCACCACGCCGACCGCCAGCGCCAGCAGCACGGCCGCGAGGGAGAGCGCGTGATAGCGATAGTCGAACATCGTTTGAACTCTTGCAGGAGCGCAGGCTCAGAGCAGCTGGAGCTGCAGCCACAGCAGTTCGACGACATCCCGCAGCGCCGGCGTCATCGCGACTACGGCGACCATCGCGATCAGACCCGCGGCGATCACGACCAGCAGCGGGGTCAGGCCCGGACGCGGATGGTAGAGGCGGCTGACGCCCTTGGCGTCGACGAGGATCTCGCCGATGCGCAGGCGCGTGAGAAACGTGGAGGACATGCCCTCGCGGTTACGGTCCAGGAACTCGACGAGGTTGAACTGCGAGCCGACCGAGACGATCAGGCGGGCGCCCTTCTCGGCCGCCAGGAGCATCGCCACGTCCTGGCTGGTGCCGGGCGCCGGGACGAGCTTGAACGGCAGGTTCAGCTCCTCCAGTCGCGCGCGACCCGGCGCGCGGCCGTCGGGATAGGAGTGCACGACCAGCTCCGCGCCGCAGCGCAGGGCCGCCTCGCCGGCCGAGTCCATGTCGCCGACGATCATGTTCGGGCACAGCCCTGCTTCCAGCAGCGCCTCGGCGCCGCCGTCGACGGCGACCAGCACGGGGCGCATGTCGCGAATGAATGGGCGTAGCGCGCGCAGGTCACGCTGATGGCCGACGCCGCGCACGACCACGAGCGCGGAGCGGTCGCGAAAGTCGGTGGCGAATCGGGGCAGGTCGATCCGTCCCGCGAGCAGTTCGCGCTCCTCGCGCATGTGCTCGATCGTGTTGTGTGCGAACCGCTCGAGCGCCTCCCCGACCTCGCGCCGGCGGGCCTCCGTCTCCGCGCGCACGCGCGCACGATCGAGCACCCTCCCCTGCACGAGCGCTGCGCGCGCCGCGCGCCCGCCGTCCACATCGCGGCGCACCTCCCCGCCGTGTACGACGACCCGGTCTCCCGTCGGACAGCTCCTGGAACAGCGAGTCGTCGGGAAGGTCGATCAGCAGGACGCCCGCTTCGACCAGCAGCTGCGGGCCGAAGTTCGGATAGGAGCCCGCTCGAGGAGGGCTTGCAGTTCAGCACCGCGACCGCCCCCGCGGCGATCAGCTCCTCGGCGGAGACCCGGTCGATGTCGAGGTGGTCGATCACCGCGATGTCCCCGCGCGCGAGATGGCGGACGAGCAGCTTCGTCCGCCGCCCCAGACGCGCCGGACCGCTGACGGTCCGCGGTGGGCGCGCCCGTCTGACTGCGCCAACTGCAGGAGCATGCTCGTGCTCGGCGGCTGCTTGGTCGCGGCCATCGAGCGAGAGTAACGGCCACGGGCGTGGCGCGCCACACTGGGAGTCATTGGTGAGGCGTTCGTGGACCAAGCGGGACGCGGACGCAGGGAGCGTGGCGTACTACGTACGCGAGCGACCGAGGACAAAGTCCCGCGCCGTGTCCACGGACGCCTCAGGCGGCCTTGCGCAGGTCCCTGGCGTGACGGCGGGCGGCCTTGTCGGCGTCCTGCGCGCCCAGCATCCGCACCAGCTCGGAGACGACCTCGCCCTCGCCGAGCTGCACGACCGTGGCGAGCGTTGGGTCGGCGGATGTGTCCTTGACGATCGAGAAATGTCGCGCCCCCAGCGAGGCGATCTGGGGCAGGTGGGTGATGCACAGCACCTGCCTGGTCTCCCCCAGCGCCCGCAGGCGCTCACCGACCGCGCGCGCGGTGTGACCGCCGATGCCGGCGTCGATCTCGTCGAAAACGAGGGTTCGTGCCAGATCAGATTGTGGGTCGAGGTGGTCGGGCCGTGGATGGCAGACGCCGGACGCGAGCGTAGGCGTGCTGGTGGCACGTCGAGCATCGTGGGTGGCGTCTGACGCCGCGGAACGGGCGCCTCGGGCCGCAAGATCATCTGGCGCGGACCCCAACGTCGCCTGCTCCGGTGTGGTGTGCGGGTGATCGTCGGCCCCCTCACCCCCGTGGCCGCCGTGGGCGCCGTGCTGTGCTTCCTCCCCGGGAGTGGCGGGCTCGCCGCAGGTGGACGCGGTGATCACGGCGAGCATCACGCGCGAGAGCTCCCCGCCGGAGGCGATCTCGCGCAGCGGACCGGCTGGAACGCCCGGGTTGGGGGCGATCAGCAGCTCGACCGAGTCACCGCCGCTGGGGCCGGGTGGGCGTGCGGAGAGCGTGACATCGAAGTCGGCATCCGCCATCGCGAGTGCGGCGAGCTGCTCGCGCACGGCGGCGGCCAGGCGCGGGGCCGCCAGCTCGCGTGCGTGACGCAATGCCTCGACCTGCCGGTCGAGCTCCGCGCGAGCGTGCGTCAGACGCTCGCCTGTCTGGGCGAGGGCGCTCTGCACGCCATCGAGCTCTGCGCGTCGCGCACGGGCCTGCTCGGCATATGCCAGCACGGCCGCAATCGAGCCCCCGTGCTTGCGGATGAGCCGTTCGGTCGCGGCGAGGCGCTGTTCGACCTCCTCCAGCGAGCCGTCCTCGCCGGCGAGGCGTTCGCCATAGTCGCGCAGCTCCGCTGCGATATCTCCCGACTCGACGACGATCGCGTGTAGACGCTCGGCGATCGCATCCAGGTCGGGGTCCACGCCCGCGACCACATCTAGGCCGGCTGCCGCACCCGCGAGCAATGCCACGGCGCCCGGGTCCTCCGCGGAGTCTGGTGCGAGCCCCTGCGCGCCATGGCCCGCGGCGGAGCACAGCGCGTCCAGGCGTCGCAGTCGCTCGCGTGCGGCGAGCAGGCGCTCGTACTCGGCCTCATCCGGGGCTGCCTCATCGATCTCGGCGAGCTCGTGGTCGAGCAGGTCCAGCTCGCGCTCGCGCGCTTGGCTCAGCTCGTGCAGGCCCTCGAGCTCGGCCTGCAGGCGGCCGTTCAGGCGGTACGCGTCGGCGCATGCGCGCAGACGCGTGGACTGGTCCGGGCCACAGAGATCGTCGAGGATCTGCAGTTGGGCGCCCGCGAGGGTCAGCTTGCGATGCTCGTGCTGGCCGTAGAACGACATCAGGCGCGCGCCGAGGTCGCGCAGTTCCGCGACGGTCGCGGCGCGACCGTTCAGATAGGCGCGCGTGCGCCGTCCGTCCGCGTCGATGCGCCGCGCCAGGACGATCTCCTGGGCATCGTCCGGGAGGCGCTCGCCGAGCTCGGAGCGCATCGCATCGGAGAGCTCGAACACGCCCTCGACGTAGGCCTCGCTCGCGCCCGGACGCACGATCCCTCCCCCTCCCCCTCCCCGCGCGCGTGGGTGGGCGGGCCCACCTATCAAGAGGTCGAGGGCGTGTGCGAGCACGGTCTTGCCGGCGCCGGTCTCACCCGTGAGCACGTTCAGCCCCGGGACCAGCCGCAGCTGGGCCCGCTCGATCAGGAGCAGGTTCTCGACGTTCAGCTCGGTCAGCATCCTGCGCGCATGTCTAGCAGCGTCCGGGGACGGATCTCTCGGCTGAGGGCATATCTCGCTAGGCCCGCCCGCCTGGATGCGCCCGATGGCCTTCGCGGAGCTTTGTCCTCGGGCTCGACATGGCACCACCATGCCCTCGCCCTTGCGTCCGCGCTCCGCTGGACCCTAGAACGCCCCAGCCGCACGTTCCTATCGAGATAAGCCCTGAGGGTGGGTCGCGCACAGGCGTGTCGCATGCCCGCTCGATAGGGCGTGCTCGCGCGAGCGATGAGGGGCGCGCTTGCGTGAGATGACAGAATCGCTCAGAGCAGGCATAATCGACAGCGATGGCGGCGGGACGGATCCCGCGATAGAGCGGCTCGCACGTACACTCCTCCGCCCGCAGGCATGGCTGCCAACGACCCTCATCGACGCATCGACTCGCCCTCTCAGACGGGTCGGGAGGCCGTGGGCGAGCGGATCGACTGCCTGTCGGCGGCCGCGCTCGAAGGTCGACTGGAGGAGGAGATCAACAGGGCGGGACGGCACGGCACGCCGCTGAGCTGCCTGCTGGTGGCGATCGAGGACCTCGCCGAGCTGGCGCAGCGACACGGTCGCGAGCTGCCCCAGCAGGCGCTCGCCTACGCCGGACCGGCGCTGCTGCGGGAGCTGCGCCGCTTCGATCGGGTGGGCCGGCTGAGCGACACCGAGCTGCTCGTGGTGCTGCCGGGCGCGGACGGCCCGCGTGGGGAGATCGTCGCCAGACGTGTGATCGACAGGTTGCGCGCGATCAAGATCGAAGCCGGCGGGGTGCGCCGGCCGTTGCGCGTGTCGGTCGGGCTCGCCGCCTGGCACGAGGATCTCAGCGGCAAGCAGCTGCTCGAGCTGACGCGGACCGCGGCCGGTCGCGAACGCGAGGCGTCCGCGACGACGGAGACATAGGCGCACAGACAGGCGCACCGCGGCGTGGGCGCAGGCCGGCGCACGGCAGACCGTAGTCTTGCGATTGATCCGCTCACACGATCGGATAATTCGACTAGACCAGACACGTGCCGCTGTTTGGGCTCATGGCTCGAGCTTTGCCGCTGAACAACCGATTCCGATCTGCTGTACCGTTGACATAGACGAAGATGGCGGGTACAAAGAGAGCATCACTGGTGGAGGGTCGCTCACCGGTCAAGGCAGCCGCGTTGGCCGTGCTGCTCGAGGGTCCGACCTACGGGTACGACGTCGCCAAGCGGATCAACCGTCGTATGGGGGCTTCCTGGCATGTTCAGGCGAAGCACATCTACCCGGTCCTCAAGCAGCTCGAAGAAGCAGGGCTGGTGCGATCTGAAGAGCGGAAGATTGACGATCCGCCGTACTCGCGGCGGTTCTACCATCCGACCGATCTGGCTGTGCAGGCGCGCCGGGATTGGCTGATCACTCCACCCGCGACGAGCATCCTGCGCGCCGATATTCATGCGCGGCTTGCGTTCTCTTTTGACGAGGACATTCCGGAGCTGCTGCGTGCGTTGAACGAATTGCGCGTCGATCTGATCGAAGAGATCGAGGAGAACGCAGAGACAGAAACACCGAGGGCTTCGTGGCTGGGCACCATCATGAGCCTCTACCGCTCGGCGGTCGATAAGCGGTTGAAGGCGGAAGTCGAGTGGGTCGGGGAGGCTTGCCGAGCGCTCGAAGATGTCGTTGCCGAGCAGCACGGGTGATGAGCGTCCTCGCGTTTCGGGATGTCACCAAGCGCTTCCGCGACGGCTTGCGCGAGGTCGCCGTCCTGGATGGAGTCTCATTCGAGCTGTATGAGGGCGAGACGGTCGGGGTGCTCGCGTCGCGGGGGGCGGGCAAGACGACTCTGCTACGAGTCGCCGCCGGTCTCGAGGCTCCAGACGAGGGCGAGGTCCGCTGGCGGGATCGTGACCTTGCCGGGTGCAGCGCCGACGAGCGTGCTCGTGTTCGCCGGCGTGGTGGAATCGCTCTGGCCTGCGGGGATTGGCGGGCGGGCGCCTGCAAGCGTGTCATCGAGCATGTCGCGATGCCTCTCTACAGCGAGGGTTTGAGCATGGTGCACGCGGAGGCGTGCGCTCAGCGCGCGTTGGAGTTGGCGCAGGCGCCGGGGCTCGGTTACCTGCCCACGGGCAGGCTGGGCTTGGCCGAGCGTCTGCGCGTCGAGCTTGCGCGCGCGATCGTGCGGGAACCGGCGCTGTTGCTCATCGATGAGCCGGCTGTCCTGCCGCGGCCGAAAGACGCACAGGACTTTTATGCCCTGGTTCACTCGTTGCCGAAGCTGTTGGGTCTTTCGCTGTTGATCGCCTCCGAAGAGGTTTCGGCGCTGCGCGGCGCCGGACGGGTCATGAACCTCGACGGCGGGCGTCTGCACTCGACTGACTCGAGGCGCAAGGTCATCAGCTTTCCGGAGCGGCGCGGACGTGGTATGAGCGCTGACGCGTCGTGACACTCCAGCTGCGGGCAGTCTCCAAGCGCTACGTCAGCGCGGGAGAGACGGTCCACGCGGTCGATCGTGTGTCGTTGGAGGTCTCCCCTGGCGAGTTCGTTGCGCTCTATGGTCCCAGCGGCTCGGGGAAGACCACGCTGCTGTTGCTGGCGGCGGCGATCATGCAGCCGGACGAGGGCAAGGTCTTTTTCGACGGACGCGATATCAGCCGTCTTTCGGCGCGCGAGAGCGCGCGCTACCGGCGCGAGCAGACCGGGGTGGTCTTTCAGTCCTTTCATCTCATGGGCGGCGCCTCGGCGCTCGACAACGCCGCCGTGAAGCTGCTCGCGCTCGGGATGACCCTGCGTGACGCCACGACCGTCGCGCGCCCGTGGCTTGAGCGTGTCGGCCTCGGCGAGCGGATCACGCACACTCCCGCCGAGATGTCGATGGGTGAGCGCCAGCGTGTGGCCATCGCGCGGGCCCTGGCCAACGATCCGCGTCTGCTGCTCGCGGACGAGCCGACCGGGAACCTCGATTCCAAGCGTAGCCGTGAGATCCTGGAGCTGATCGCAGAGATATGCCGTGAACGGGAGATCCCGGTCCTGCTCGTCACGCACGACCCGCAGGCGACTGCGTTTGTCGATCGGGTTTGCACCATGCGCGATGGGCGACTGAGCGAGGGTTTGGACATTGAGCTGCAAGCCGCCATCGCGCAATGATCGCTCGACCGAATCCGTTGATCTTCGGCGTGCGCCTGAGCGCCCTGTTTGGGCTCTACCGGCGGCGGTTGCGAGACCACACCGTCGCGGAGCTGCTGGCTGGTGGCGGTATCGCTGTAGGGGTCGCGCTCGTGTTCGGTGTCTTGGTGGCCAACGGCAGCATCGTGAGCTCTGTGCGCGAAGACGTTCGCGCTGTGCGGGGGTCAGCCGAGCTGGAGTTCGTCGCGCGGCCCCCTAGCGGTTTCAGCAAGCGACTGGCCGACAGAATCGCCGGTCTGCCGGGTGTCGCCAGCTCCGCGCCGTTGCTTCGACAGCCGGCGGTGATCGAGGGTCCAAGAGGACATGAGCGGGTTCAGCTCGTTGGGGCCGGCGCTGATCTAGTCAGCCTGGGCGGCGCGACTACCAGGGACCTTGGCGCCGGAGCGCTGCTGCTCGCGGGCGGTGTCGGGTTGCCCTCGAGCGTGGCGGACGCCATCGGCACAGAAACCCAGCAAACGATCACGCTCGCAGTCAACGGTGTGAGCAGTCCTGCGCGCGTGCGCGCCGTACTGGATTCCGGTGCGATCGGACCGCTCGCCTCGGTTCCCCTCGTCGTCGCACGGCTAAGCTATGCACAGGCTGCCGCCGGAATGCCAGGGCAGGTAAACGAGGTTCTCATCAGACCCAAGCCGGGTAAGTACCGGCAGGTCCTGGGTGAGTTGCGAGTTCTCGCCGATAACACAGTGAATGTCGCGCCGGCCGATAGCGAACTACGCTTGGCGGAAACGGCCGCTGCCCCCGTAAATCAGTCCACATCGCTGTTCGTGGCGATAGCCGCGATGGTCGGGTTTTTGCTGGCGTTGAACGCGATGCTGCTCACGGTTCCCGAGCGACGCCGCACGATCGCCGACATGCGCATTCAAGGCTTTGACTCCAAGCAAGTTCTTACAATCGTTGTCTTTCAAGCGATGGCGCTCGGCATCGTCGCCTCATCCGTGGGAATAGTCGCGGGCGATGTGCTGGCGCGCACGCTATTTCATGAAGTACCGAGCTATCTCGCCACAGTATTCCCCGTAACGGGCACCCAGACCGTCCACGCCGGGACGGTACTGGTGGCTTTCGGATGCGGTCTGCTGGCATCGCTGCTCGCATCGTTGTCGCCGATCCTCGATCTGCGCTCCGATCGGCCTGTCGATGCCGTTCTGCACGAGCCGGGGGAACCGGGGCAAGCCATCAGCAACAAGACGACACTCCGTACCGCAGCACTCGGACTGGCATTGGTCGTGCTGGTCAGCGTCGGCGTGATCCTCGACGCCGCCCTGACTATTCTCGGAGGAGTGTTGCTCGCGCTGGCTGCGCTCTGCATGATCCCACTCGTATTTCGTGCGACGTCACGTCTGCTGAGGGGGTTTGCTCGCCGGTATCACGGCGGGATCGTCGCCGTCACCGCGATCGAAATGGATGCCACGGCCACTCGCTCGATCGCTCTAGCTGGGGTAGCCGCGCTGGCGGTCTATGGCTCCATCGCCGTTGGCGGAGCACGCCACGACCTCCTGCAGGGCCTTGACAACGCCATCGTCCAGGAGTGGGGTTCCGCGCCGGTATGGGTTACTCCTGACGGAAACATATTCGACGCTGACAGCTTCCGTCTGCAGGGCCAAACCAGCCTCTTCGCTCGAGCAGACAGCGTGCTGGCATCGGTGCATGCTCATCAGGGGGGATTTCTCGACCTCGACACCCATCGCCTGTGGATCCGTGCCGTTCCGTCAAACAACAGCACAATGATTCTCTCTAGCCAATTGTTGCAGGGAGACCTCGCCGGCGCTACAGCGCGACTGCGCCAAGCGGGCTGGGCCACCGTTTCAAGCGGTTTTGCAAAAGAATACGACCTTAAACTCGGCAGCCCCTTCACCCTGCCGACACCATCGGGACCGGCGCGCTTTCAGGTCGCGGCGATCACCACAAACATGGGATGGCCGTCGGGTACGATCACGATCAATACGACCGACTACAGTCGCTACTGGCAGACCACGGCTCCCACCGCGCTTTCAATCAGCCTCAAACCTGGAGTGACAGCCACAACAGGCAGAAATACGGTAAGGGGAATACTCAAAAACCAGCCGAGCCTGCGCGTGCAAACATCCACAGAACGCATCGCCGAGGTGGAGCGCACCATTCACCAAGGTCTGAAAACCCTCAGCGAGATATCGACCCTGTTGCTGGTCACTGCGGCGCTCGCTCTCGCCACGGCGCTCTCAACCGCGGTTTATCAGAGACGTTCGCGCCTGGCATCGCTGAAAGCGCAGGGCTTCGATCACTCGCAGCTGTGGCGAAGCCTTCTACTGGAGAGTACAGTCGTACTCGGTATCGGCTGCCTGAACGGAGTGATTCTGGGCATCTATGGGCACGCGCTCGCAGACCGCTATCTGCGCATGGACGTGGGCTTTCCCGCACCGTTTGGCCTCGGCGAGGTCCAGGTGATCCTCACGCTGCTACTGCTTTTGGGCATCGCTTTGGCCGTGATCGCGCTCCCCGGCTACTCCGCGGCGGGAGTGTCGCCGCGAGTCGGCTTTCAGGAGTAATGCAGACAAGGCTTGCAGGCCGCGTGGTGGGCAGAAAGCTATCCCGTGCGCACCTTCAAGCTCCACCGACAGCGTGAGCTGGCCGGCGCCTTCGCCGTTGCGGCCAGCCGCTATTGGCTGAATGTTGTTCCTGTGGCCCGGCGCGAGCTTCGCTGTTTGCGCCGCAGGGCGAGCGAGATCCCGGATCTCGTGCTTCGCGGCCTCGCACTCGGCACGTACGAGAGTGATTGGGCCAGCCTAGAGGGCGTGGCGGCATTCGCCGCATTCACCTGCGCCGACCAGCGCGCCACGATAGCGCGACTGCTCATCAGGCTCCAGAGCATCTACCAGTACACAGACACCCTGATGGAGCAGCCGAGCAGCAACCCCTCCGCCAACGCCCGGCAGTTGCACACCGCGATCCTCGTGGCACTCCAGCCTGGGCGCCCGCATATCAACTACTACATACATAATGCACGCGACGACGACGGAGGCTACCTCACCGAACTGGTGGACCATTGTCGCGCCACGCTCGCCGGGCTGCCCTCCTACCCCGTCGTCGGCGAGACCGTGCTCGGACAGGCCCAACGGATCGTCTTCTATCAGAGCCACATCAACCTCGCCGGAGAGCGGGATTACCCGGCTCTCGTACGCTGGGCCGAGCTGGAAGCCCCACCCAGGTCCAAGCAGCCGTGGTGGGAGCTCGCGGCCGCATCCGGCTCCTCGCTGGGCGCTCTCGCGTTGCTGGCCGCCGCGGCCAACCCGGGGCTCACCAAACAGCGAGCGAAGGCGATCGAGACACTCTACTGGCCGTGGATGGGGGCTCTGCACACGCTGCTCGACAGCCTGATCGACCATGCCGAAGACGCCGCGAGCGGACAGCACAACCTCCTCGACCACTACTCCTCGCCGGAAGAAATGGCCGAACGAATGGAGCAGCTGACCATCGAGACCGTCCGTCGAGCCGGCGCAGTCGGTGTCGAGCATCATCTGATCCTGGCCGGTGTGATCAGCCTCTATCTGTCTGACCCGCAAGCATGGCTCCCATACGCTCGCGCCACGACAGAGCGCGTTCTCGCAGCACTCGGCGGCTTGGCGCGACCCGCGATGCTGATCCTTCGCGCCCGCCGGTTCGCTCACCACCACTAGCGGTTCATGATTTCGCCAACACGGCCGGCGCGAGCAGAGGACTATCCGATTTCAGATAGTCCATAAAGGACTACTCCCCCAGCGGGCTTGCCGTGGGCGTCGGCTCGCGTCACCATCACACTTGGGTGACAGAAGACGCCCATGCTGGCCAGGTTCTCATCCGAGGAGAGGGGCGTCGTCGTGGTTTGATGGCGCGCGGGTATGACCGGCTTGCATGTCGTGAATTCCCATTGCCTCCGTATCGCCAGTGGTAGGGCCGGGCGTCTCCCCACGACGCCCGGCCCTGACCGCCAGGTCAGACAAGCTCATGAACAGCACTAAGGAGATTACGATCACAATCGAAGAGCCCGCTGCTTGGCCGGTTCCGAGCCTACGCGAACCGCGCTATTCGCAGTCGTTGGAGCGCGGGCTGGCGATTCTGGGCTGTTTCACGCCGCAGCGTCCCGTGCTGGGCATCGCCGACATCGCGGACGAGCTGGGGATGAGCCGTTCGACGACGCATCGGTATGTGATCACGCTGGTTGCGCTCGGCTACGTGGAGCAGGGCGCGTCGCGTAAGTACCGTCTCGGGTTGCGCGTGACCGACCTGGGTATGTCGGCGTTGAACTCGACCGGTCTGCGCGAGCACTCGCACTCCTACCTGGAGGAACTGCGTCGGCGCACCGGTTTCACGGTCAGCCTGTCGGTGCTCGACGGGGCGGACATCGTGTATGTCGATCGTGCTCGCAGCTTCCGTCGCGGGCAGAGCATGATCGATCTCGGCCTGCAGCCCGGATCGCGGCTGCCGGCGTACTGCACGTCGATGGGCAAGCTGCTGCTGGCGCACCTGCCCGTGGGTGAGCGCGAGGAGCGTATTGCCGAGATGACGCTCACCAAGCGCGGCCCGAACACGATCATCAGCAAGAGCGCACTGCGCAAGGAGCTTGACGACGTGTTGGAGTTCGGGCTTGCGGTCAACGACGAAGAGCTCGCACCGGAGCTGTACTCGATCAGCGCAGCGGTGCGCAACGGGACCCGTGAAGTCGTTGCCGCTGTGAACATGGCCACGCACTCTTCGATGATCTCCCTCGGGGAACTCGTCGATGCACTCGGCCCGCACCTGGTTTCGACGGCCGATCACATCTCTGCTCGGCTGGGTTACCGGCGCGAGGACGAGCTGTGAGCCGTGGAGATCGATCTCAACGCCACAGGCTGCGGCTTCCAGTTCCCACAGCCGCTCGCGCTCCGCGGATCACCAGATCGTCCATCCGCACGCGCTCGGCATCAACGCCGTTAATCCCGTCGCATTCTCACGACTGACCCATAGTCCATAATCTCGCGCGGTGCTCACCGGATCAGAGTTGTGGCTGCTGCGTCTGATGGCCGATCGCGGCCTGGCGCTGCTCGACGCCAGCTCGCTGCTGATGGTGATCGAGGAGCGTGGCGAGCTGCGCGTCGCCGCCGCCAGCGGCGAGAGCACGCCGCGGCTGCGGATCGTGCCGGTCGAGGGCAGCGCGCTGGGCGCGCTCTACCGGACGGGTGAGCCGGTGGCGCTCGATCGTCCGCGCGGGCAGGACGCCGCGCTGCTGCACGAACTCGGGATCGAGGCGCGGGCGGTGCTCGTCGAGCCGCTGAACATGGAGGGCCACGGCGGCGGCCTCGTGATCGCGCTGCGCCGCGACGCGGGCTTCCGGGGCCCCGACAGGCAGGCGCTGAACGCGTTCGCCGCGAGCGTCGCGCAACGGTTGGCGGCCGAGCGCTCGGTGGAGATCGAGCGGCTGCGCTACGGCATGGAGGCCCGCGAGCGCGAGCGCACGCGCTGGGCGCGTGAGATCCACGACGAGACAGTGCAGGGCCTGGGCGCGCTGCGACTGAAGCTCGCCAACGCGCGCGACCTCGACGAGCGCGAGGCGCTGAGCAGCGCCGTGGATGCGGTGCTGGAGGGCCTGGGTGACGAGATCGACGGCCTGCGCCACCTGATCACCGAGCTCCGGCCCGCGGCCCTCGACGATCTCGGTCTGGCGGCCGCGCTGCAGGCACTGGCGCGGCGTATGCAGGCGATCGACGGGCTGGACGTACAGACCGAGATCGAACTCGGTCCCGAGCACGACGACGGCAAGCGCTTGGACCCGGAGCTCGAGAGCACGATCTACCGGGTCGTGCAGGAGGCGCTCACGAACGTCAGCCGCCACGCACAGGCCACGCAGCGCGCTCGTGCGCGTGAGCGAGCGCGACGGCGCCGTCAGGGCGTCGGTCACCGACGATGGCCGGGGCCTGCCGGAAGCAGATCGGCTCGGTCCGCGCGGCGACGGCCTCGAGGGTGGCTTCGGCATGTCGGGGATGCGCGAGCGGGCGGAGCTCGTCGGCGGCGAGCTGGAGCTCGTCCCCGCCCCGGGAGGTCAGGGGACGGTTATGCGTCTGAGCGTGCCGCTGGCGGGACGCCCGGCGGCAGTTGCGGGCGAGGTTGCGTAGCCGCACCTCCCGATCGTCCCCGGTCGCCCTCGGCGGGAACCTGCGAGATGGTTGACGCCATGTATTGGAGCGTAGCGCCCTCGCCGACGCCACACCGAACCTGCTTTGATGGGATGGGTCCCCAAGGAAAGGTGGTTTTGAGATGGCAGTTGGTATCCGCATCAAGCTTGCCGGCGTGAGCCAAGATGGATTCGACGCGGTCAACAAGCACGTCGATCCGGTGGGCAATCCGCCTAAAGGCATCCTGTTTCATGCCTCTGGTCCGATCGAGGAGGGATGGGGCGTGATCGACTTCTGGGAGTCGCGCGCAGACTTCGACGCATTCGCGCCACGTATCCAACAGGCCCTGGCGGCCGCCGGAGTGGAGTCGCAGGGACCTCCCGACATCAAGGAGTTCCCCGTCCACGAGACGTATCCGCCGTCGAGCTGAGGCGGCGCCGCGCCCGGGGGGAGGGGGTTCTGATCCAGGCCCCTACTCCACCAACCCAAGCTTGCGCGCGTAGGCGGTGATCTCCGCGCGCGAGGAGAACCCGAGCTTCTCGATCGCACGGGCGCGGTAGGTCTTGACAGTGCGCTCGGCGACGTGCAGCTGCTCGGCGATCTGCGGGTTGGTGTAGCCGTTGGCGATCAGACGCACGACCTCGCGCTCGCGCTCTGAGAGGGCGACGCCGTCGGCCGGGGACTCCTCGCCCGCGGCCATCAGCGCGCCCAGGCGGGGATGCAGGTAGTTGCCGCCGGCGACCGCCAGCCTGAACGCCTGCAGCAGCTCGGCCGGCTCGGCCTCCTTCAGGACGTAGCTGCGCGCCCCGGCGCGCAACGCCTGCCGGGCGTACTCGGGGTCCTCGCGCATCGTCAGGATCGCCACGGCCAGACGTCGGATGAGCGACGAAGCAGGATGGCAGCGCCGCCAGGCTCGATCCGCCCGGCATGGTCAGATCGAGCGTCAGCAGGTCCGGCTTGTGCTCGCGCACCTCCCTGATCGTCGCCGGCACGTCCGCGGCTTCGGCGACGATGTCGAAACTCGCCGGTCTCGCGCTCGAGCACGGTCCTGATGCCGTCGCGCACGACCGCGTGATCGTCGGCGATGATCACGCTGATCGGTCTGATCGGTCTGTCCACCCCTGGCATGCTCGCCTCCATTGACGCACACCGTAGCGCGTCGTCCAGACCACTCGGCGCGGGGCGCCGTCACCCTCCGTGGCACGGGCGGCGCCCGCGGAGGAGCGGCGGATGGATCGACTCAACCGTTGGCTCAACCGTGGCTCAACCGTGGCTCAACCGTGGCTCAACCATGCGGGCTCAAACGGCCATGGCGCCCGTGCCGGCGGACACCGAGCACGCATCACGACACGCGACGCGGTCCTCGGGGACGACACGAACCGTCTCACCGGGACGACACAGATCGGCACCATCGGGACGACACGATCGGCACCGTCCGCTCTACAGACAAACGGCCCGCGAGGACCCATCATGTCGGCTATGACGCACATCTATCACCCCTCTCTCAGTCCCGTGTGCGGCGCGACCGTAAAGGAGTCCGCAAGATGATCGCCCTAGGCATCCTCATAACCTGGTTGACCCTGACGGCCGCCGGCTTCGCGGGGCTGTCCGCGCTCGGTCGCGCCGGAGCGCGCGAAAGCGTCGAAGCGGACCTGGCGCTCCCCGAGAGCTGGTCGATCTCCGATCGCTCCTCGGCACTTGCCGACACCCGCATCCCGATCCCCAAGGCGTTGCTGCGATGAGCCCGATCGTCTCACCGCGCCGCCCCCGCGAGCGCTCCCGCCGACCCCCGCTCAGGGTGTTGGACGGTCATGGCGAGTTGGGCCGGCCGCGGACGCCCAGCCCCGAGTCGAGTGAGCGCGGCGGCCTGGACCCGGGCGGATCCTGCAGCCCGGCTCTGCGGATCGTCGCGGACGAGGGCCCCGATGTCGCGCCGGATCTGACCGCGCCGGTGTTACTGGTGAGCGCGGACGCCTGGCGGCGCGCGGCCCTGCGCGCAGAGCTCCGCGCGACGCTGCCACCGCGCACCCGGTTCGTCGAGGCGGACGACGTCGCGCAGGTGCTCGAGCGCGCTCGGTCCAGCCGCATGGTGATCCTCGCCGGCGATCTCGACGACGCCGACGCGCAGTCGCTGATGCGCCTGCTCGGCCGCCGCCATCCGCGGTTGCCGGTGGTCTGCGTCGAGGAGCCCACAGCCGCAGTCGCGGGTGGGCGCGGCTGATCGCCGTCCCCACCCTCCCGCAGCGACGGCGTTCGTCCCCGGGCAGCGTTCCGGTTCAGGCAGTGTCCCGCGACGACGACTCCACCGCACGTTCACGCCTCAGAACGCCGACATGGCGCATCCAGCGCTTGGTTGAGCGGGATCGGCGTTGCAGGGCTCGTTGCCATCTCAAGCGGCCTGTAGCGTGCCGTCTCGGTGTCACCGACGACGAACACGACGACGAACACGACGACCGCCAACCCCTCGCCCCTGCGCTCCGCGCGGCTGCGACGGATCGTCGCCGCCTACACCGTCAACCGGCTCGGCACGTGGTTCGGGTTCATCGCGCTGGCGATCGCGGTGTTCGACCACACCCACAGCGCGGTGGCGGTCGCCGCGCTGCTCGTCGCCGGGCAGGTCCTGCCCGCGTTCGTAATGCCCGCGCTGGTCGCCCGTGTCGAGGCGTCCTCGCGGCGTGGCGAGCTGAGCGGCCTGTACCTGTTCGAGGCGGCCGCTACCGCCGCGCTGGCAGCACTTGTGTGGCGGCAGTTCTGGCTGCCCGGCATCCTGCTGCTGGTCGCGCTCGACGGAACCGCCGCGCTGGCGGCCAGCGCGCTGCTGCGCGCCGCGGCCGCGCGCTGTGCGCGCGAGTGGGCGCACGACCATCACGATCGCGCCACACCCGCGCCGGAGCACCTGCCCGCGCAGACCTATGCGGGGCAGGTCGGTGTGGCGCTCGTGGCCGGCGAACAGAGCATCGAGGGCAGCGATCTCAGCCAGAGCACGAGCGATGCGCGCGAGGCGAGCGCGCAGGAGGCCGAGCGCAGAGCCAACGCCGCGCTGAACATCGGCTTCGCGATCACAATCACGCTCGGACCCGCGCTCGCCAGTCTGGTCGTGCCCGCGTTCGGAGCGCCGGCGGCCCTGCTGATCGATACCGCGTCGTTCGCGATCTGCGCCGCGATGCTGCTCGATCTGAGACCGCACGTCGAGGACGCCGAGACATCCTCGGTGCGCGCGCGGGTGCGCGCCGGGTGGCAATACATCAACGCCTCCGCCACGCTGCGCGGGCTGCTGCTCGCGGAGGCGATCGCACTCGTGTTCTTCGAGTTCTCTCCGCCGATCGAGATTGCCTACGCCAAAGTGTCGTTGCACGTGGGCGACAGCGGCTACGGCCTCCTGCTGAGTGTATGGGGCCTGGGTATGGTAATCGGCAGCGTCGTGTTCGCGCGCTCGATCCAACGCTCGCTTGGCGTCCTGCTGAGCGCGAGCACGCTCGCGGTCGGGCTCGCGTATCTGGGCTGGGCGGTGGCGCCGACGCTGGCGATCGCGTGTGTGGCGGGGCTGATCGGGGGGATCGGCAACGGCGTGCAGTGGGCGGCTCTGATCAGCGCTGTGCAGCGGCTCACGCCGCAAGACCTGCAAGGCCGGATGATGGGCGCGGTGGAATCGCTCGGCGCGATCTGTCCCGGGATCGGACTGTCGCTCGGGGGCTTGATCGTCGCGCTCAGCTCGCCTCGGGTCGCGTTCCTCGTCGCGGGGCTCGGCGCGAGCCTGTGCACGATCGCGTTCGTGCGGCTGCCGCTGGGCAAGCTGACCAGCGAGACCCCGGCGCCCGCAGCGGCGGACGAGGAGCCGGAGTGGGCGCCCGATCGGCCCCCGTCCAGCATTGCGAGCTCACCTTTAAGGACCACACTCGATTGGCCGTTAAGTACTACAGGAATGCAAGCGAGACATGACTGACTCGAAGCTGACCATCCGCATCTTTTGCGCAGCCGAGGCGCTGCTGCTCGTTGGGGCGCTCGGCGGCGCCGCGTGGCTGTCGCGTGCGCAAGAATGGCAGCCGCTCCTGCTCGTCGTGCTGCTGCTGGCGCTGTCGCTCGGAGGGCAACAGCTCAATCTCGCAATTCGGGGGCAGAACCTGTCGGCGGGGGTCGTCGCACAGGTGCTCGCGATGTGCCTGCTCGGACCGGCCCCGGCCGTGGCCATCGCGATAGCCGCGGCGATCGTCATCTCGATCGGGCGGCAGCTGCCACTGTCCTCCTGGCTGACCAACCTCGCCGCGTTTGCGTTTTTTCCGCTGATGGGCAGCCTGCTCGTGTGGGTCCTGATCGGCAATGTCCACGATCCCCGCAATCACCAGCTCGTACAGAGCATCACGTTCGGGCTGGTCGTATTCGTCGTGTTCATCGTGGCGAACGCGCTCAATTTCGGCTTGGTCGCGCTGGACAATCGCATCGTCGACAACAGGCCGCTGCTCCGCCAGGTCCGCGAGCTGTTCGTGCCGATGCTGCCCGGGCAGATCGCCGCCGGCGCGCTGACCGCGGTGCTCGCCCTCGCCTACACCAACTTCGGCTTGACCGCAATATTTGGCTCGGTGCTCGTGATCGTGGTGTTCCAGTACCTGATGATCGCGCTGCTGCGCTCGGAGGAGCGGGCCGATCAGCTGGAAGAGCGCTCGATTCACCTCGCCTCCCTGCAGCTCGGCGTACTGACGACGCTCGTCGAGACGCTCGCGCTGCGCGACCGCATCACCGCTCGCCACGCCGCCGCCGTCGCGCGCTACGCGCGCGCGCTGGCAGATGCGATCGACTGCTCGGAGGCCGACCAGGACCTCGTGCACACGGCCGGACTGCTGCACGACATCGGCAAGTTCGCGCTGCCCGATCGGATCCTCAAAGCCGAGGTGCTCTCCGACGAGGACTGGGCGGTGATCCGTCGCCACCCGCAGGACGGAGCCACGCTCGTGGGACGGCTCGACGGCTACGGGCCGGTCGCGGACGCGATCCTCTACCACCACGAGCACATCGACGGCAGCGGCTACCCGGCGGGGCTGATCGGCAACGAGATCCCGCTTGCCTCGCGCATCATCGCGGTCTGCTCGACGTATGACACGCTGACCGCGCGCGAAACCTACCGCTCGCCGATGAACCCCCAGGACGCGATCGCCGAGCTGCGCCGCGTGGCGGGACGCCAGCTCGACGGCGAGCTGGTCGAGAGCTTCATCGCGATGCTCGAGCGCGAGGGGCCGGTCACGTTCGCGCACGGCGACGACGCCGATTTCGAGGCCGAGCTCGCGTTCGAGCGGCGCGCGCGCAAGATCGCCCAGCCGGCGCTCAGCTGATCTTCCCGGCCCGAAACTCCGCTCCCGCAGCCAATAAGCGACGCCGGGCCGGCTTTGGATGCCTTCCGCGTGAACTCGCAGCACGACCCGTTGACGCGGGCCCTTAAAGGGGCCGAAGACGTCATACCAGCCGGTCTACAACCGATTGGGCGACGCCTTCGACCTTCAAATCTGGTCGCTTAGCGACCTGTCTGAAACGTTACTTGTACCAACGCACGATAGGTCTCCTTCGCCAGGGCCCACGGGCCTTTTGCGAGGCGGCCCTGTCTGTCTCCATCCACAGGACGTGCCACTACCCTTGAGTAGGTTTGTGCAGCATACTAGCGGGATTGGACGAAATGTCCAGTTCGAGCGAGGGTTGTGCACGATTGCTTGCATACAAAGGGCAGCTTGGCTGCAGACTCGACGCAGGTTCGCCCCGCCAAACGTCCACAAACGTGCACCTCGCTCAGCTTGTCGGCCCATTCCGGCGATACATGGTCCAGGCGAGTCTGCCGCGCAGCCCCTATGGACGCGATGGCCCGCCGAGCCCATCCGCCGAGCCCACAGGGCCGGCGGCCGCCACACGACCCGAGGAGGTCGCCGAGATGACGACCATGCGCACCATGCCCTTTCCCCCGACCGGGGACGACCGCCAGCTCGTGTTCACGAGCTCGCAGGCCGCCCGCTATCTCGGCGTCTCCCTGGCGACGATCCGCCGCTGGACGGATGCCGGGCACATCTCCTGCTACCGCACGCCCGGCGGGCAGCGACGGTTCTCCAAGGACCAGCTCGACGGGTTCATCGCTTCGCTGCAGAGCGGCGAGGCTCCGCGCACGACGCCAAAGGCCGCATAGGGCATTTAGTTTTTGGGTGGGAGACCCGGCAGCCAGCCCCTCCCGAACAATGCCCTCGGCGCCGGTCACCGCACGGGGCGGCATGGTAGGGAGCGCTTTTCGCCGAGCGCAGCCGATCCTCAGGGCCTATCCGCCAGGCCCTCAGCTCGCGAGTCGCCCGAACTTCTCGCGCAGACGCCGATAGAACGAGGAGTCCGGCAGCTGGGCGATCGTGCCGATCGCGTCCACGAACCGCGCGTCGATCGCGCCACCGGGCGGGATCTCGCCGGCAGGGCGCCCATCCACGGCCACGTCCAACGACTCGTGTGAGCGGTTATGAATCGTCAGCCGGTCTCCGGGCGCGACCACGAGCGCGCGCGCGGTCAGCGAGTGAGGCGCGATGAACGACACGACGAACCCCTCCACGCCCCAGGCCATCACCGGGCCGCCGTTGGCCAGGTTATAGCCGGTCGAGCCCGCGGGAGTGGCGATCACGAGGCCGTCACAGCGCACGCTGCCGACGATCTCATCCTCCAGCGCGTACGCGATCTCGGCGACGCGCTCACCGACGCGGCGATGGATCGCGACGTCGTTGATCCCCGCGCGGGCGCCCCGTTCCGGGCCAGAGAGAGCGGGGGCGCCGGCCGGGGCGTCGAGCACTATCGCCGGCAGCTGCAGCAGCTCGAACTCGCCGCTCAACGCGCGCGCGATGCCCTCACGCAGCTCGTCGGGCTCGACCGTCGCGAGAAACCCGATCGCGCCGAAATTGACCGCGAACACGGGCACGCTCGTGCCCGCATATAGGCGCAGCGCCCTGAGGATCGTGCCGTCTCCGCCGAGCACGACGCACAGCTCGACGTCGTCCAGCACAGGCGCGTTCAGCTCCACGCCGGGACCGGGCTCGATGGCGCCCGCGTGCTTGTGTGTCTCGTCCTCGTCCAATCGCAGCGTCACCCCCGCCTGAGCCGCCGCGGCGATCAGCTCGCGCAACGCCCCGATCGTGTCGGACGGGCGGCGGTGCGTGAACACGGTCATCTGCCTATGTGGGTCGCTCACGGCTCCACGACCCTAGCCATCTCCTGGAGCTCGTCCGCATCCGCAGCGCTGCCGGCACGCCCGGGCTCGGCGAGGTGGAGGAACGTCTCGCGGTTGCCCTTCGGCCCGGGCAGCCCCGAGTAGTGGTAGCCGAGCACACTCGCGCCCAATCCCAGTGCCGCCTCCCCCACGCGCACGAGCGCGTCGCGACGGTCGCCGGGGTCACGCACGACGCCGCGCCCCTTGGAAGCGATCACGCGGCCCACCTCGAACTGGGGCTTGACGAGCGCCAGCACGTCATACGTGTCGGCCATGCACCCGAGCACCGCCGGCAGAACGAGGACGAGCGAGATGAACGACACGTCGATGCTCGCCAGGTCCGGCGCGTACGGGAGCATCTCCGGGGTCAGCCCACGCGCGTTCGTGCGCTCATGGACGCTCACGCGCGGATCGTTGCGCAGGCCCCAGTCGAGCTGCCCGTAGCCGACGTCGACCGCGATCACGCGCGTGGCGCCCCGCCGCAGCAGGCAATCTGTGAACCCCCCGGTCGAGGCGCCCACGTCCAGCGCGTGTCTGCCGGTCACGTCCAGGCCGGACGCGGCCAGCGCATTCTCGAGCTTGATCCCGCCACGCGAGACGAACGCGGGCGCAGCTCTGTGATCAACATCACACATAAAAGATCTCTGCCCGGGCAACATAGTGATCGACCCGAAGTACAGCAGCATCCCCTCCTCCCCGACACGGCCCGCTTCCCCAGCGGGTCGTGTCATTTAAGCGCTTCCTACCATGCCGGCAGCTGCGGTGACCGGCGCCGACAGCATTGTGCGGGAGGAACCGGCTCCCGGGTCACCCGCAAAACCCGCTCGCCGATCATGATCGGCGCCGACTCATGCACCGATCGTCGCGGAGTCGCGCCGCGGGATCGCAGCCCTGACCCGCTCGGCGATGCGCGCGCCCGTGTACCCGACCTCCTCGTGCAGCAGCGCCGGCTTGCCGTGCGTCACATAGCGGTCCGGCAGGCCCACCCGCAAGATTGGGATCCCGCCCAGCCCGCGCGCGCCGGTCTCGTTCAGGGTCTCCCACACCGCGCTGCCGAACCCACCCGCGAGCACGCCCTCCTCGACCGTCACGAGCAGATCGTGCTCGGCCGCCAGCTGAGCCATCAGGCCCGCGTCGATCGGCTTGGCGAAGCGCGCGTCCGCCACCGTCACGTCGATCTCGCTCGCGCTCAACTCCTCGGCGGCCGCCAGCGCCTTGCCCACGCCACTGCCATACCCGATCAGCGCAACCCTGCGGCCCGCCGCCGCGCTCGCGCCAGAGCCCTCCCGCAGGATCTCCCCGGTGCCGATCTTGATCGCCCGAGGCTCGGCCGGCAGGGGCACGCCCGTGCCCTCCCCGCGCGGGTAGCGCAGCGCGATCGGCCCGTCGTCGTAGGTCAGCGCCGTGCGCAGCATGTGCACGAGCATCGCCTCGTCGCGCGGCGCCATCAGCACGATGTTCGGCAGGCAGCGCAGGTAGGCGATGTCGAACGCCCCGTGGTGGGTCGGCCCGTCGTCGCCGACGAGCCCGGCGCGGTCCAGTCGCGAACACCACGTTCAGCCGCTGCAGGCACACGTCGTGCACGATCTGGTCGTACGCGCGCTGCAGGAACGTCGAGTAGATCGCCGCCACCGGCTTGACTCCCTGCAAGCGCCAGGCCCGCCGCGAACAGGATCGCCTGCTGCTCGGCGATGCCCACGTCGAAGTAGCGCTCGGGCAGCGCCTTCTGCAGGATGTTCAGCCCCGTGCCCGAGTTCATCGCGGCGGTGATCCCCACGACGCGCTCGTCGCGCTCGCATTCGCGCACGAGCGCCTCGCCGAACACCTGGGTGTACTGAGGCGGGCTTGGCCGCGCGCGTGCGTTGGCCGCCGCCGGCACACTGGGCGCAGGGGCTCCGTTGGCTATCGAGTTCGGCTTGGCCGCGTGCCAGCGCTCCATGCCCTCGAGGCCACCGTCCTCGGCGGGTGCGAAGCCCTTGCCCTTGACGGTCGCGATGTGCACCACGACCGGGCGCTGCGCCGCCAGCGCCTCACGCAGGGCCTCGCGCAGCGCGCGCACGTCGTGGCCGTCGATGACGCCCATGTAGGCCCAGTCGAGCTCCTCCCACCACAGCCCCGGCGCCCAGAACGCCTTGATCGACTCCTTCAGCTGGGGTCCCAGGCGCTCAAACGCCGAGCCGATCCCGCCGGGCAGCCGCGCCAGCCCACCCTCGACGCCCTCGCGCGCGTGCCACAGCTTCGGGTTCAGGCGGACCCGGTTGAAGTACCTGGACAGCGCGCCGACGTTCGGGGCGATCGACATGCCGTTGTCGTTCAGCACGACCACCATCGGCGTGCCCAGGCCACCCGCCTGTCCGATCGCCTCGAACGCGACCCCGCCGGTCATCGCGCCGTCGCCGATCACCGCCACGACCTTGCCGTCTGAGCCCTCGCCGCCCAGCCGGCGCATCCCCTCCTTGATGCCCACCCCGTAGCCGATCGAGGTGGATGCGTGACCAGCGCCCATGATGTCGTGCACAGACTCCTCGATCGAGCAGAACGGAGCGAGCCCGCCGTACTGGCGGATCGTGCTCAGCCGCTCGCGGCGGCCGGTGAGGATCTTGTGCGGATACGCCTGGTGCCCGACGTCCCACAGGATCTTGTCCGTCGGTGAGTCCAGCACCGAGTGCAGCGCCACCGCCAGCTCGCACGTGCCGAGGTTCGCGCCGAAGTGCCCGCCGATCTCGCCGACCGTGTCGATGATGTGCTCGCGCACCTCCTGGGCCAGCTGGGTCAGCTGCTCCTCGGACAGACCGTGCAGATCCTCGGGCCCTAGATCGTGCCGAGCAGACCCGTCGGGGCCGCGCGCGCGACGGCGGCGGGCTCCCCGGTGTCCTCGTCGGGGCGCCGCGTGCCGTTGAGGTTGTCGCTGTGGTCGTCTGAGGGCTCGCGGCTCATGTCATGAGGTGCGGGTGTAGATGAAGTCGGTGATCTGCTCGAGCTCCGCTCCGGCGTCCCGTGCGCCTGTGCCGGCGCTCGCGGCCTGCGCGAGCGCCTCCCGCGCCGTCCGGTGCGACTCCGCCGCCAGCTGCTTGTGCCCGTTCGCATACCGAACTCGCTCACGTATGTCCGCTTGCCGTGCCGCTCATCGCTGCCTCGCGGCTTGCCGAGCGCATCGTCTGTGCCGGTCACGTCGAGGATGTCGTCGACGATCTGAAACAGCACACCCAGCTCGGCCGCGAAGCGCCGAAAACATATTGTCGCAGGTCCGTCGATCCCACCCAGCAACAGTACGCAGATCACCGACGCGTCGATCAGCCGGCCCGTCTTCAGCTCGTGCAGCCGGCGCAGCGCCGCCGGCCCGTCCGGCGTGTCGGGACTGACGTCCGCGTACTGCCCGCCCGACCATCCCGTCCACACCGGTCGCCGCCGCCAGCTCCGCCGCGGCCAGCAGCACCCGCTCGGGCTGCGAGCGCTGTTCGGTCAGCAGGTGTCTGAACGCCTCCGCATACAGCCCGTCCCCGGCGAGGATCGCCACGTCCTCGCCGAAGCGTCACGTGACACGTCGGCATGCCCCGGCGCAGCGCGTCGTCGTCCATCGCCGGCAGGTCGTCGTGGATCAGCGAGTAGGTGTGGATCAGCTCGATCGCACCCGCCAGCGGCAGCACCTCGCGCTGCTCCAGTCCGACCGCCCGCGCCGTCGCCAGCGCCAGCACCGGGCGGATGCGCTTGCCGCCCGCCAGCAGCGAGTAGCGCATCGCCTCCTCCAGCCCCGCGGTCAGCGGCTCGTGCGAGAACCGCATCCCCTCCAGGTAGCGCTCCACCTCGACGCGCAGGTGCTCCGGGTAGCCGCCCGGCCCCGGGCGATCGGTCTGTCCCGGGTGCTCTGCCTGCCCCGCAGGCTCGGTTCGCTGCGGGTGCTCTGCCGTCACGTCGGCCGTCACCCGGGCCGCTACAGCAGCGAGTCCTGGCCGGGCGCGACCGTCGAGACCTCCGCGCGCGAGCGCCGCTCCAGCTCCGCCGCGGCCTCGCCCGCCAGCGCCGCGCAGTCCTCGACCAGCGTCGCGGCGGCGTCCGCCGACAGCTCGCCCGAGCGCAACTGCTCGGCGGCGCGCTCCAGCTTGGCGATCAGCTCGTCCAGACGCTCGTCCATCAGTTGCTCGGTCTCGTTCATACCTACGGTCTCCCGCCCGTCGTTTTACGGATTCCTAGCGTATGGCGCGGCTCGCACGTCGATCATGCAGGCGCCTCGGGTACCTCGCCGCATTCTGACGCACATCGCGCAACACCGCCGCCAGCACCCCGTTCACGAACCCAGGCGCGTCACTGCCGCAGAACATCTTCGCGCTCTCCACCGCTTCCTCGATCGCCCCCTCCGCCGGGATCGGCTCCTCCGCCGGCGCCACGTCCGGGTGCAGCATCTCGATCAGCGCGACCCGCATGATGCTGCGCTCCAGCGGCTGGATCCGCTGCACCGACCAGCCGTGTGCAGTGGCGGTCGATGCATCGCGTCCAGCTCCGGCGCGCGATCGGCCGCCGCGTGCACCAGCGCGCGCGTCATCAGCGATGCGTCCGCCCCGAGCGTCTCCCCCAGCGGCCTGCCTGTCAGATCGTGCTGGTACAGCGCGACCACCGCGGCCCTGCGCTGCTCGGAGCGACGCATCTACGGAGGCGCGCGAGATGTATTCGCCGGAGCGCGTGTCGACCCTGATGCGCTCGCCCACGTCCACGAACAGCGGCACCTGGATGCTCGCGCCCGTCTCCAGCGTCGCGGGCTTCGTTCCGCCCACCCGAGGCCGTGTCGCCGCGCAACCCCGGGTCGGTCTGGGTGACCTCCAGGTCGACCGCGCTCGGCAGCTGCACGTCCGAGGGCTCGTCGTCGATGAACAGCACGTCCACCTCGCTGCTCGGCTTGGTCCAGCGCAGCATGTCTGCGAGCGTCGTCTCCACGACCGCGATCTGCTCGAAGGACTCGGTGTCCATGAAGTGCGCGTCCGTCCCGTCCGAGTACAGGAACTGCATCCTGCGCGCCTCCGTGCGGACCGGCCTGAACTTCTCCCCCGCCCTGAACGTCTTGTCGATCACGTTCCCATCCGCCGAGCCGGCGCAGCTTCGTGCGCACGAACGCCCCGCCCTTCCCAGGCTTGACATGCTGGAACTCGAGGATCTTGTAGATCGTGCCGTCGACTTCTATGTGGTTGCCGTTCTTGAACTGGTTGGTGGTTATCAAATTGTTCCCTGCAAATAAGGTGTTTTTGGTTTTGGGTCAGGCTTGCGGTCTTTGATGTGGGCAGTCGCCCATCAGGTGGAGGGCTCTGCTATCCAGAGCATGCGTACGCCCAGCAGATCGCCGAGACGCTCGAAATGATGATCGTAGTGCAGCACGTCCAACCCCGCGGCCTGTGCCGCGACGGCGACCGTGAGGTCGGCCAGAGGCAGGCGGTGGGCTCCGTGAGAACCCTCGTCCGCCAGCTCGCGCATCGCCGAGAGCACACCCCGCTGGACAGCGCGATCGACCGCTATCTCGCGCAAGCTCGCGAGCGTGCGTTCAACCACGGCAATTCTCTCCGGGCTGGGCGCATCGAACGTCAGCTCGTAGCGCACCGGCCAGCACCATGCGATCTCGCCACGCTCAGCGGCGGCGAACAGCAGCTCCCGCGCCTGAGGGATCCGACGCGCAAGCATCCACGCAGAGGTGTCGGCGAGCACCGCGCCCTCGCCATCCCATAGCTCGACGCTCACATGCTGCTCGGAGGCGCATTGAGTCGATCGATCGCATCCATGTCCAGATCGAACCCATCCCTGTCCATCGCAGCGAACAGCGCCTCAATCGCCTCACGGCGCGCTCGTCCGGCCTGCAACTCGATCTCAGCTCCCTCAACCGCGAGCCTCCGCACCAATGACGCGTCGGCCTCTCGCGTGCCAGTCGCCGCACGCACGCGCTCAAGCGCGTCCCCCAGCTCCGGGTCGGCCGTCACAGCGATTCGTGGATGCTTGCTTGGCATTACACTCGATAGTGTAGCTCGTAGGTGTTACTCCAACGGCGCGGCCCTCCGGGTGTGACAGAGCTGGTCGTGACGACCTATTGACGGGAGCTTTGACTTGGGGTCCTTCCGACTGGCGAACACGGGCAGCGGTAGTGTCGGTCACGGTCAGGTCAGCCATGCAGACAGCTCCTCGAGCGCGCCGGGGATGACGTAGTAGTAGGCCCATAGCCCTTGACGCTCAGAGTCCACGATCCCGACGGTGCGCAGCTTGCTCAGATGATGAGAGAGCGTCGGCTGGGCGATGTCGAACAGGGGCACCAACTCGCAGACGCAGACCTTGCCGGCGTGACGGCGCAACACGTCTACGAGCTGCAGGCGGATCGGGTCGCCGAGGGCCTTGGCGACCTCTGCCATCCGTAGCGCGTCCTCGCGGGCCACGTCGGGGTAGACAACCGGCTCACAACAGCGTTCACCGGCGGCACGCTTCTGCTTGGGCGCAAGCTCCAAATCGACGGACATCAATCTATATATATCTATTGAAGCAATCTTTGTCAATGTAATACGATCTGCGCCATGCCCGTTGCCGACGAACAGGCCACCGATCAGCGCATAAGGCAGCGGCCAGGTCTCGCACGCCGCGCGCTGATGGAGGCGATCGGCACCTTCGCGCTCGTGACCGCCGGTTGCGGGGCGATCATCGCCAACACCACACATCCAGGCTCGCTTGGAAGTGTCGGCGTAAGCCTTGTGTTCGGCCTGATCATCATGGTGATGATCTACGCGGGCGGACATCTCTCAGGCGCTCACTACAACCCGAGCGTCACGATCGCGTTCACGATCGCCCGGCACTTCCCGCCTCGTGATGCGCTCGCCTACATCGCCGCCCAGCTCGCAGGCGCGAGCGCAGCTGCACTCCTACTGCTCGCGGCATGGACGAACAAGCCCGCGCACCTGGGAACCACGCTCCCCACTGTCAACACCCCGACAGCGTTGGCCTACGAGATCGTCCTCACGGCGTTCCTGATGTTCGTGATCACGGCCGTAGCCACTGACACCCGTGCAGTCGGAGCCGCAGCAGCCATCGCCATCGGAGGCACCGTGGGCCTCGATGCGCTGTTCGGCGGCCCGATCACCGGCGCGTCGATGAACCCGGCTCGGTCGTTCGGGCCGGCGCTCGCGTCCGGCACCTGGCACGACCTCTGGATCTACATAGCCGGGCCACTGATCGGAGCAGCAGTCGGCGTGTTCGCCTACCAGCTCGTCCGCGGATCGAGTCCACTCACCACCGCTACCAGCAGCATCGAGGGGAGAACCGTCGATGGCGACCGTCCTATTCGTCTGCCTGCATAACGCCGGGCGCTCACAGATGAGCCAAGCGCTATTCGAGCGTGCAGCCAACGGCAGACATGCCGCCCTGTCCGCAGGGACCACCCCCGCCGAGCACGTCCACCCCGAAGTCGTGGAGGTCATGCGCGAACTGAGCATTGACTTGGCCGACCGCCGACCTCAGCTACTCACCCGCGAGCTTGCCGAGCCGGTAGATGTGGTCGTGACGATGGGATGCGGCGACGCCTGCCCTTACATTCCCGGCAAGCGCTACATCGACTGGGAGCTGCCCGACCCAAAGGGACGTCCGCTCGCCGAGGTTCGAGCGACCCGCGACGAGATCAACCGGCGCGTCACAGATCTGCTCGCCGAACTCGACGGGAGAGGCCCAGCCAGACTACGCTAAACGGCAGCCAACGCAGGAGCAAAGTACGACCACCAGCAGTCAGCGACTCGGGCCAATGCTACGCGCGTAAAGTACCTATATAGGGCGAACGATAACGGGCAACGCGTAGCTGATACCTTTGCGTATGTGGCATTTTGCGCGTGGGCTTGCGACGACTGCGTGCGGCCTTACCCGCTGATGGCTTTTGAGTACAGCGGGGCGGGTCTGACAGCCCAGCCGAACGTTGGACACCTTTTCCAGTTATACGTCGCCGGTGCCATCGCCAGGGTCATACGCGAGCAGGTTGCCCTATGAGACGCCCTGTGTCAACCTTTTTGTGCGAGGAGTGTGTTGAGGGCGTTGTGTTGGGTGGGGTTGTAGGGCGTGTGGTTTTGCCAGCAGCGCCAGAGCACGCGGGTCCAGGCGCGTCCGAGGATGCGGATGGCGTGGGGATGGTTGCAGCCACGGGCGCGGGCGCGGGCGTAGACGTCTTTGGCCCAGGGGTGCCAGTGGCGGGTGCTGTCGGCGAGGACGTTCATGTGGTTGCGCAGGCGCTTGTCGCAGGCCCAGCGGAAGGTGGCGTTGTTGCGTTTGCCGGATTGGATCGTGACGGGGGCTTGCCCGGCGTCGGCGGCGAGGGAGTCGTTGGTGGGGTAGCGCGCACGGTTGTCGCCGATCTCGGCCAAGAGCCCTGCGGCTGTGATGACGCTCTTGGGGTCACGGAAGAACGCGAGGAAGATCTCGCCGTCGGGGTGGCTTCGTGTAGCGCCGGCGATCTGGCTGGTGAGCTCGCTGATCTGCTCAACGATGGGGCGCAGCGCGGCAACGAGGCCTGTCACGGCGGAGCGGCGTGCGTCTTGCTCGAGTTCTCCGACGACGGCGTTGGGCGCGTTGCGCAGCCTGGCAAGCAGGTCGGCGGGGGCGCGCTTGCCGCTGTAGGCGTTGCGCGCGAGGAAGCTTTCCAGGCGCTTGGCTCCGAGGCCGCGGGTGTCGTTGGGGCTTGGGTAGCGCTCGAGGAATGCGAGGGCGATCGGGCTGTCAATAGCGGCGAAGATCTGTTCGGCGCCGGGCCAGAACGCTTGAAGCTGAGCGCGGAGCTGGTTGGCCAGCGCGACGCGCGCCTCGACGAGATCCTCGCGGGTACGCACGAGTGTCTTCAGCGCCAACGTCTCGTCACTGGAGGGCGCGAGCACGGGGAAGCGGTGCCGGTCGGTTCTCGCGAGCTCGCACAGCACGAACGCGTCGAAACGGTCATTCTTGCCCGCGGCCGCACGGTAGCGCTCACGCGCCGCCTTGACCTGGTTGGGATGGATCGCGAGCACGACGATCCCGGCTGCCAGCAGCCGTCCGACCAAGAGCCCGTCGGGGCGCTCGATCGCGCAGCACTCCACACGGTAGCCGGCCAGCAGCCTGATCAACGCGCTGACGCCATGCTCGTCGTGGCTGAACTGTTCAGCAGTGAGCAGCTGCCCGTGCTCGTCGGTGATGTGAACGTCGTGCCAGTCGCTGGCCCAGTCGATCCCGCAGATTGCACCCATAGATCCTCCTCCTCGGTCGAGGTTCGTTTGAAAAACGCTGACCAGGAGGTACCGTGGCGGGTGCTCATAGGCAGGCCCTCGGTGGGGCGACGCCCTGTCGCCGCTCTGGGCGCCTCACACCACCGGGAGGCGCTTGTCTCATCGAGGCCGTCTCAGCGGCTAGCGACACGGGCGCTCTCCCGGTGGTGGTCAGCTATGTGCGCTGAGTCTCAAGGCTCGCTCAACCAGCGGTCGAGCGAGATCTCCCTCTCTCGGAAAGAAAACGAGAACAACCTCACCACCCAGCAACCAAAGGTTGCCCTATGAGCGATCAGGTTGCCCTCATCACGGGCGCGGCGAGCGGCTTCGGCCGGGCTCTCACACAGGCGCTTGGCGGCCGTGGGGTGCGGGTCGTGGCGTGTGACGTAGACGAGCCTGGTGGCCGCGAGGTGGCCGACGGCGCCGGCGCGCTGTTCGTCCACTGCGACGTCAGTGACCCCGAGCAGAACGCAGCAGCGGTTGCGGTCGCGGTTGAGGAGCACGGCGGGCTGGATATGGCGTTCCTGAACGCTGGCATCGCCACCGCGACCGGGCTCGGGGAGAGCTTCGATCTCGCCGTCTACCGGCGCGCGATGGGGTCTAACCTGGACGGAGTCGTCTTCGGCATCAATGCGGTCCTCCCGGCGATGAAGACCCGCGGAGGAGGCTCGATTGTGGCCACCGCGTCACTCGCGGGGCTGACAGCGGTGCCGATGGACCCGATCTACGCGGCAAACAAGCACGCCGTCGTCGGCCTCGTACGGTCCTTGGGCCCAGTGCTCGCGGGCGACGGGATCCGTATCAACGCGGTCTGCCCCGGCTTCGCGGACACGGCGATCATCGAGCCGATCCGGGGACTGCTCGGGGATCAAGGCCTGCCGATCATTCCAGTCGAGCGGGTCACAGACGCCGTGATCGGGCTCCTCGACGGCGACATGACCGGCGAGTGCTGGTTCGTGCAGGCCGGCCGCGAGAGCCAGGCTTTTAACTTCCGGGGCATCCCGGGTCCACGGCCCTGACACGGGCGGTGATTTGACCGGCTTGTGCGACTGCGATGGCCGTCGCAGCGGTCACGAAACCAGTCCAACTATTGAGCTGGTGTTAGAAGATAAAGCCCTTCGTAGGACCGTCGATTTGCCGTAGGGTTCAACACACGGTCAACAAACGAGGAGGGAAGTATGATTTTCGTCACGACGTACAAGCTGAAGCCATTCCTCAGCAACGCGGAAACCAGAGAGCTGATGGGCGTCTTCGCCAAAGAGGGCGCGGGACCCGGTACAACGGCTCACTACGTGGCTGCTGACGGCAGCCGAGGCGTGGTGATCTCGGAGTCCGATGATGTGCAGGCCGCATACCGGAACCTGCTGAACTACACGCAGTGGGTGGAGTACGACACCAAGGTGATGCTGACGGTCGAGCAGGCCGTGCCGCACATCATGGACGCGCTCGCTTGATGCAGGCACGTCGCGGCGCGAGCTCATTCGAGAATCTCATCGAGCGTGCGCCCGCTGAGGACCGAATGAGGGCGCTCGGCGGCGATGTCTGAGCCGGGCTGCGCGTACTCGTCGCGGCGCTTGATCAAGAGCCATTGCGCCTTGGCGCCCGATCGGGTGCGCTGCAGGGCGAAGCCGCCGTGCAGCTTCTCCCCGTGGAGTACGAAGACGGCGTGGCCGCGAGTGAGCGCTTGCGGCCACGCGACGCGTCCACCCTGCTCGTAGGTCCCGCGATCCCAGACGATCACGCCGCCTCCGTTGAGCGTTCCCTCGAACGTGTTGTGCGCCATCGCGTGGTCGGCGACCTCGACGGCGAGGCGCTTGACGGCTGGGTCCAGGGAGGGACCCTTGGGAACCGCCCAGGAGCGCATGACCCCCGCGACCTCCAGGCGCAGGTCGAAATGGTGCGCGGTCGCGGCGTGCTCCTGGACCACGAAGACCCCGGCGCTCACGCCACGGATCGCGAACTGCTCGTGGCCCTCGACCGCGACCTGCTCGATCTCGACCTCGGAAACTCGTGCCGGCGGCGGGCCATCGCGCAGGAAGGCCAGGAGTGCCTGGACCGCCGGCTCGGGACCCTCCGCGTGAACCCGCATGACGCCATCGTCCTCGTTGCGCACCCAGCCCATCACCTCGAGCCCGCGCGCCCGCCTGACCGTCGCATCGCGAAACCCGACACCCTGCACCTCGCCCTGCACGATTGCACGAATCGCCGCGATCCCGGTCTGACTGTCCAGATCAGCCACAGCGCCACCGACTCATATCGTGCACGACGCAATCGTCAATACGCTCTCGGCGCCTGCTTGAATTGGTTGGTTATTAGCAAGGATCCACCTGCAAATCAGTGGGTTTCGATATGTATTGCCGTTTCCGGCGCTCGGCGTAGCTTAACCACCGGTTACAGATGCGGCAGCACCGCTACGGCTGCTGGGGGTGTTGGAGATAGACGACGCGGTCCTCGAGCTGCTGATCGGCGATGGCACCGATCGCGGCGACGAGCGGACCGATCCCCGCCCGGCGGCGTGAGAACCTCGAGGAGAGCGCGACCACCACGCCCGGGTGGTGATGCCCGGAGGTGAGGTGCTCGGCAGAGATACGTGTGTAGTCGGCGACGTTCTCGGTGAGTATCGCGAGATCCCGCGCGACCGCCGCGGCGAATACGTCAGGGTCTGACCTTCCTGCCAGTCCGAGTCCGATGACGGTCGAGGCGTCTACATCGACGGTGCGCAGGGCCTCCGCCAGCACGTTCGAGTACATCTCATCCAGCAGCAGCTTCAAAACGTCTCAGCGGATGCCGTCTCGCGGCGATGCAGCTCTATGCGCGCCGCGATCTCGTCCGGATATGCGGCGCGGTAGCGCAACGCGGCGTCGATTTGGGGGCGAGTGAGAATCGAGTCCTCAACGAGCGTGGCGAGGGGATCTGGTTCTGTTGGCAGATCATCCAGCCACATCATTACCTCCCATACATCAGGTCCACCCAGCAACCCTGCGCGTCAACCCGCCGGTCCGTCACGGAACATGATCAGCGGATGCTCCTCCCGACGCGCACCTTCCTCGGCATAGCGGCGGAGGCGATCCGAGAGACTCTCGCCGGCAGCTCGCGCCCGCATACGCAGACGCTCGGCAAGAGCCTCATCCAACCGCACGGAAACATTTACCGACATGTATACATCGTAGCACAGCGTCCACGGTGGCGCGCCCGTGATGTTGGAGAATTGTTTCAGAGGCGCACAAGGCATCCTTCCTTTGCAGCCGCCTTCCCAAGCCCCCCATCGAGCGTGATGAGCCCTACGTCCAACCGCCGCGCCAGAGCCAGGTAAGCCGCGTCGTACGCAGTCAATTCAGCGCGTAGATCCCATATCTCCTGCGCAAGCTCGATTACCGGATATGTCAAGGCCCGCAAATCGGCGAGCGCCGCCAGCGCCTCGGAGGCTCGACGCTCGCTCAGCTCGCGGCGAATCGCGTAGCGACGCAAGAACCGACAGCAGCTCGACATGGAAGTGCTCCGGGACATGCAACTCGGGATGTGGCGCCAGAGCCGTACGGACCGCGCGTGCCTGTGGACGCGCCAGCAGCACCTCCGCAATCGCGCTCGCATCCGCGACGATCACGCCGCGCTGCGAGCACGCTCGCCCGCAAGCGCTGCCGCGGGGGGCTCACCGCTCCGCACCGGCTCCCATCGCTCGCTGCGCGCGAGCCACTCCTGCATCGTCGGCCGCACGGCCAAGGCGCGAAGCTCTGCGAGCAGATAGTCCGAGAGCGTCATGCCCGTCCGCGCAGCCCTCACCTTCAGGTCGCGATGCAGCTCATCGGGAACGTTGCGAATCTGGATCATTGACGGCATGCTTTCTGGATGATAGCATGTCTATCGCATGTTCGGCTCGGCCGCGGCCGCAGAGCGAGGTGGACGAATAGACCATACCGCGAGCGCCGGACCGCCGCTATGCTGCCCCCGTGCCGCGCCGCCAGCACGATGCCTTGTGGACTCTCTGCTCCCGCCGGTCGCTTGTCGCCCTCGTGTCGCTGCTCGCCCTGCTCGCCCTCCCAGCGCCCGCGCAGGCCCTCGAAGCGACGCACACCATCAACTTCGACAACCTGCCCACACTCACCCGTGTCACCAACCAGTATGAAGCCGAAGGCGTCATCTTCACGACCGCCTACCCCTTCGGCTTCACCTTCGGCGAACCGGGCAACGGCGTCGTCTCTCAGGATGCCTGCGGACCCCCCTACACCCAGGAAGAGAGCAGCACCTACTCCCCGCCCAACGAGGCCGACATCGCCTGTGGCGGAGGCGAGTTCTTCGGCGCCGGCACCTTCGCGGTGCTGACCAACTACGCCGACAAGGTCAGCGCCTTCGTCGGCGACCCCGGGCTCGCCGGCGGCGACACCGATGTGTTCCGGCTCGACGCCTACGACATCAACCGCCACCTCATCGGCAGCGCCACGGCCACCCAGACGACCGCTGGGGTGAACACGCCGATCGCATTCGCAACGGAAGCCTCGCGCTTTGAAATCGCCTACATCGCGCTGTACGTGTCGAATCCGTCCACAACCGACCACTACTTCACCGGCATCGACGACCTCACGTTCACCAGCGGCGGCGCGCCCCCCGCCGTCAGCCTCTCCGCGAGCGTCGGCGGGCGCATCGCCCAGGGCGGGCAGCTGCAGCGCGAAGTCTCGATCGTCCGCCACAACGGCTCCGCCGGCCCCGTCAAGCTCGAAGCTACCGGCCTGCCTACCGGCGTCAGCGCCTCCTTCAGCCCCGAAACGCTGAACGGCACCGAAACGAAGAGCACGCTCACGCTCAGCGCTGCCACCAGCGCTCCGCTGAGCGAAGCCACCGGTGCGATCCTCGCCGCACCGCAGACGGTCCCCGCCGGCAGCGCGAGCGGTCCCTCCTCTGTGCCCGCCACGCTCGACGTCGTGCCGCCTTTCAGCGTCTACGTCGGCCTCTCCTCGAGCATCCCCTCCACGGCCTCGATCAGCGTCTCACCCTGCACGAGCGCCGCGATCGGCGTGCGCACCACGATCGAACCGGGCTTCTCCGGCCCCGTCAACCTCGCGCTGTCCACCAGCGGCGCCATTTCCGACCTCGCCTCGCTCGCGCTGGAAAAGGCAGTGCTCGAACCACCGGACTTCGGCTTTGTCGACGAGAACGAACAGGTTCTGCACCTCGCGCGGGGCGCCACCCCCGCCTCCGGGTCTTTCGACGTGCACATCGAAGGCACCGCCGGCCCCTTCGCCGAGGCCGCCGCCACCGTGGAAGTGCAGCGCGCGCCGCCGACGGTCAACTCGCTCAGCACCACCTCCGGGCGCACCCCCCAGTCGCTGCAGCCCGGCACGCCCGTGCTGATTCGCGGCGCCGGCTTCTGTCCCGGCAGCACCGTCCAGTTCGGCAACGCCGACGCCGTTGCAACCCCGAGCTCGGTCAGCTCCGACGGCACCCAGCTGACCGTCAACGTCCCGCGTCTGGCGACCAGCGGCGCGGTCACCGTCACGAGCGCCGGCGCCTCCGCCAACGCGCCGACACCGATGAGCATCGACAGCTACCGCAACGTCAACGGCTACCAGTTCCACAACTACGACCCCTCGATCGACTTCGAACAGCTCACCGACGCTTTCGGCGAAGACCAGACCTACGACACCATCGACCTCTGCTGGCCCTTCGGCTGCAACGTCAAGTTCCGCGACCCGATGGCGATGATCCTCAACGCGATCGCCAACGCCTCGCTCGACAACGGCGCCTGCTTCGGCATCTCGCTCTCCAGCCAGCGCTTCCTCGAAGGCGACCGCTCACTCAGCGAATTCCCGCCCGCCCACGCCTCCTCGATTTTCGGGCTCGACTCGCGCTCCGGCCCTTCCGGCGAATTGACCAACTTCATCAACGCCATGCACGTCTCCCAGCTCAGCACCGAGTTCCTCGGTCACTACATCGCCCGCGCCGCCGCGCTGGGCATCGAAGGCGGCGCGGCAGGATCGGCCACGATCTTCAACGAAATCGCCGAAGTCCTGCGCGCCGGGCGCCATCCGCTCGTCGCGCTCGCCGAAGGCACCACCGGACACGTCGTCGTCGCCTACGACCTCGAAGGCTCGCCCGGCAACTACTCGATCGACGTGTACGACTCCAACGAGCCCTTCGGCGAAGGCGGCAACGAGGAAACGGAAGCCACCCTGCACCACAACAACGTCATCTTCAGCCGCATCACGGTCAACTCCGACGGCGAATGGTCGCTGCCGTCAACCAACCTGCACGGCAACATCAACGGGATCGTCGTCACCGATCCCGCCTCGCTGCCCACGCATCCCACGATTCCCACCGGCCTCGGCATCCTCAAGGCGCTCGGCGGCATCATCTTCGGCAGCGCCGGACCCGGCGACACCACCGGCGGGGGCTCCACCGCGCCCGCGCCCTCCGCCGTCACGCAGCTCACCGACGCCTCCGGGCACACCCTCTACGGCCCCGGCGGCGCGCTCAACACCAACCCCGCCACGCGCCTCGGCGCCGTGCCCTTCGCGCCGCTCGTCGCAGGGTTGGGCCCGGGCGTGGCAGGGGGCGCCGCCCATGCCGCCACCGCCACCCCGGCGCCGCCCGGACAGGTGCTCCTGCTGCCACCGCACACCACGACCCTGCGCGAGACCGTCACCGGGACCGGCGCCGGCGCCGACACGCACACGCTGCTCGGCCCCGGCTTCGTCGGGCAGATCGACACGCAGGCCTCCCACGGCGTCAGCGACACGCTCACGCTCACCCCCGGCGGCGGAACCGTCGGCTTCTCCACGCAGGCCGCCCATAAGCCGCTCACGCTCACGCTCCTCACCGACGCCGGCCCCGAACGGCGCAGCGCGCAGATCTCCACCACCTCCTTCGCCGGCCCCGGCGACGCCGTCGCGTTCGCCGACTCCTCGCACACCGGACTGTCCTTCACCCATCACGGCCGCGCCACCACCTTCAGCCTCACCCTCTCCGCGCAGGGACCCCGCAGCGCGCCCTCCGTCTTCCAGAGCGGACCGCTGCGCATCGGCGCGGGCGCGCACGTGCGCGTCGGCTCGATCCACTGGAGCGCGCTGGGCGGCTCCACGCTGCGTGTCACGATCGGCCGGCGCACGCTGCTGGTTCACAACCGCGCGCGTCCCACACGGCTCGCCACGATCAAGCGACTGAGCGCCAAGCGCGGGCGCGGGGGCAGCGTGTCGTTGACGATCGCCGCCCAGATCGCCCGCATGCCGGCGGGAGCACAGCTCGAGTTCACCTGGATCGTGCGCGGAGCGGGACATGTGGTGGCCACCCACGCCGAGCCCGGGCAGATGTTGACGACGCCGCAGTGCCATGTTCATGGGATCTGCGCTCGGCCCGGATATCCGCAGACGGCGAGCTACAGCTTCGCCTTCAGGCCCAAGCGCGCTGGTCGCTACAGCCTGACCGGCACGGTGACGGTCGTCACGATCCACGGGGTCACGCAGAACGCCTCGCGTGCCTCGCGCACGCTCAGCTTCAAGGCGTGAGAGGCCCTGCTAAAGTCCTTCCTCGTGAGTAACGAGTTTTCTGGACCCACGCCGCTGATCACCCGCCGAGAGGCCGCCGAGCTGAGCGGCACGACGCTGGGCGCGGTCAACAAGGCGATCGAGCAGAAAGTGTTGCGGACAAAACGGCGCAAGGGCCGCACGCTGCTGGCGCCAGAGGATGTCGGGGCGCTGGCGCTGCTGGCCCAGACGCGAGTCGTCCTGCCGGTCGCCGTGAAGCGGCGCATCGTCGCGTGGACTCGCGGCGGCCCGGGGGCGAACGCGGAGCTTGCGCTCGACGGAGCGCTCGTCGTGCGCATGGGGCCAGAGGTCGAGCAGGCCGTGCAGCGCGCGCAGCGCTACGTCGAGCTGCGCGAGCGGCTGGTCGAAGTCAATCCGGAAAGGCGCGGCGGCACGCCGGTTATCAAGGAAACGCGCATGCCGGTCCGCAGCCTTGCCCGATTGATCGAGCTGGGCGAGACGCGAGAGGTTCTGCGCGAAGACTATGCGCATCTCCCCGAGGAGGCCTTCGAGCTGGCCCCACTTTGGGCGAAGGCCAACCCGCGCCAGGGTCGTCCCTCGCGTCCGTGGGCTACCGGCGAGCGCACTCCGGTGAGTGAGCTGCGCCCTCACGTGCAAGCCGCGTGAGGCTGTGGATCGACGAGACCGCTGTCTTCGATGGCTGGGGTTTCACCTTCTTTGGGGCGTTCGACCGTGGTGAGGTTGCCGGATGGCTACAGACGATGTTCCGCAAGCTCTTGGTTTAGTGCGTAGCAGTAAGAGTTCAGCGCGTCTCGGCCCCAAGTCCACGTCGCAAGTGCGTTTAGTGGCGTCCTTGATCCATCACGGCACTGCGCAAAGATACTCACACTCAAACCTCCAGAGCGATCTATGACAAAGTTCGTAATATCTTGCCACTCCGTAAAGTTCGCCTTGCTTACCGAAACATTCTTAACTCCTTGGACAGACACTTCAACACCCAGCTTTCGACTCCACGCAATAAATATCCCTGGTACCACCAACAGCAACCCACAGAGGACCACCAACAGTATTACTTCGTGTGACCCGTTCCCATGCTTGGCAACAAGGTGCCCGATGTTGATAAGCGCCACTATCAACAGGACCGCGCCCATCAGGCTCATCGCCAGCCTCTCGCGACCACGCCGATAGACGCGGACCACATCGCCATCGCGGATAAGTTCCCGGGGCTGTACTCTATTAGTCAAATGTGTTGGTGGCACGTAGTAGTATACGCACGGTGGCAATTATAGCACGTCGGCCAGCTAATGTAAGTCGACCACACCAGCGAGTGCTGCCAGCGTATCGTTGCACAAACCGTCAGCATTGGTGCAATTTCTCGAGAGAGAGAATGGCAGTAAGCCATCCGGTAGTAAACCCCAATCCTCTCAGTTGACTCAAAGCGAACCCACCTGGATTGGCCTCTTCGATTGCGCTTTTGACCTCCGGAGTAAGCCACCAGTCGGGCAAGCGGCCTATGGCTTGGCCCAAGCCTAGCGCCAGTGTATCTTCAAAGCTATGTTCCTCCTCCGAAACACTCGTGCTGGGTTCTAGTGCCGCATTAGCATCATTATTTATTACGTTTGCATCCGTGTCAGCTAGGCCCGCTGCTATACATCCTGCGCCATCGGTCGCGACGCAGACTACTCCAATGCCAACGCCTTGAAGTACTTCAGACAAAGAAATCATACCGGTCGGATCTGCTAGGTTGAGTGGGTTGTCACGAACATAGTTATATGGTGCGCGAGTGACTTCCGCGAGCGGATCAACGCTGAGGAATTGTGCTGTCTTGGGGTCGTATGTGCGTGCTCGCATGTAGATGAGCCCAGTATCGGAGCTGGTGTATTGCGCGTCATAGCCGAGCGGGGTGGTCGTAGTGCCTTCGCAGGTGGGGGTTCCGTAAGCGCCGTAGGTGCATTTGCCTTCGACGGTGCCCGCGCTCCCGGTCAGTAGCCGTGTGCTGCCTTGCTGGTCATGGTGCAGATATCGGACGGTCCCGGTGCTGATGTTGATTTGCTCGATGGGGAGGTTGTTCGGTCCGTAGATGTAGCTGTTGGTACCGTCACTCAGGAGCAGCGGCAGTTCTTCGGCGGTGTCCCAGTCCATATATGTGGTCGTTCCGGAGATCGTCTGTGAGACTCGTAGTCCTTCGCCGTTGTAGGCGTAGCTGTCTTCGATCGCGGCTTTTTCGCCTTCTTTGGGCCGTTCGACCGAGATGAGGTTGCCAGCCTGGTCGTAGCCATAGGTGGTGGCGGAGCCTTTTTCGGGCGTCGCTTTCGTGCGTTGGCCGACTTCGTTGTAGGCGTATGTGACGCCGCCGCCGCTTTCGAGCTCGTCGGCGCTGTCGTATTTGTAGATGTTGGAGCCCAGCTTGGTCGGGTTATTGGCCGCGTCGTATTCGTAGGCGGTGCCGGCGCCTTTGGTCAGGCGACTGTTTTTATCGTATTCGTAGGAGGGTTTTTCTTCGCCCGGCAGTCCTTTGCTCGTGACCGTTTTGACCTGCCCGTCGCTGTCGCGGGTGTAGACGAGAGACGCGAGAGTTTCTGTGCTTTTCTTCATCTTGACTTCAGTCATCTGGTCCGCGTCGTTGTAAGCGTAGGTGTCTTCGTCTTTGGTTTCGCTCGGGAACACCGTCGCTTTCAGCTCAGAGTCTTCGTTGTAGGTGAATTTGGTCACCTTCGAGTTCCAGTCCGTGACCTTTTCCAGCCGCGCGTCTTTGTCGTAGGCGCGTTCGACGGCTTTGGTGTTGGGATAGGTGATTTTGGCTGGCTCATTGGCGAGATTGTACGTGTACTTGGTCACTTCTTTGTGACCGTTTTCGGCTTCCGTGAGCCGATCGAGTTTGTCGTAGGTGTTTTTGGTGGTCCCGCTGCCATCGACCATCTTCGTGAGCCTACCGTCTTTATTGTATTCGTATTCGACGGCATGGGTTTTACCGTCGGAGTAGCTGATCTTTTCCAGGCGGTTCGCGGGATCGTAGGTGTAGGTCGTGGTCCGTTTCGCCGCGTCAGTCACGGACTTGAGGTTGCCGGCGGCGTCGTATTCCTTGGTCGTCTTGCGTTCCTTCGGATCGATTACTTCCGTAACCTCCTCGAGCAGGTTGCGTTCGTACTTGGTCGTGTGTTTGTTACCGTCGGTCTGGCTCTTGACCTGGCCCATCGAGTCATATTCCGTTTCCGTGACCGTCCCCTTCGGTTCTTCGGTCTTGGTCAGCTCGTTGTCCGCGTCATAGACGTATTTGGTTTTGTTGCCGTCAGGGTCGGTCAGCGTTTCGAGGTTGCCGTCCGCGTCGTAGGTGTATTTCGTTTCGTGTTTGAGGGGATCGGTGATCTTGAGCGGGCGGCCCTGCGCGTCGCGTTCGATTTTGGTCTCGTATTTTTCTTCTTCGCCGGCTTTGACATGGCCGCGCGGGCTGACGGTAACGGTCTCCTGTGAGTCTTCGTTGTATTCCCACGTGCGCTTGTTGCCTTCGGGATCGGTTTCGGTCTTACGATCACCGTAAGAGTCGTATTCGTATTTCCAGGTCTGGCTCAGCGGATTGGTCATGCTTTCGACGTCGCCGTTGCCGGCGTATTTGTACGTCGTCTTCTGCGTTTCGCTACCGACTGGCCGTTCGATCACTTCGGGGTCGCCGTGACTGTTGCGTTTGATCGTGGTCGTCTCGCCTTCGGGCGTCGTTTCGGTTTCGATGTCGTGCGTGCTGTCGTATTTCCATTTCGTTTCGTCGCCGTCGGCGTTCTTTTCGCTCGTCTTGTCGCCTGTGGAGTTGTAGCCGTATTCGGTCGTGTGTTTGTCGCCGTCCGTGCGCTTGGTAAGCTCGTCGGCCGAGTTATACGACAAGGATTCGGTCGTTTCGCTGGACGTGCCGGCGGCGCGGGTGATCGTTTCTAGCTCGTCTTCGCTGTTGAAGTGCTCGTGCTCGACGGCACCAGTGGCTTCATTGGTGATCGTGGTTTCCTGTTCAGGTGGCAGCGCATAGTATTCCTGTTCGGCTTCGGTAGGTTCGGCTACTTCCTCGGCTTTCTTCTTCGGGTTCTTCTTCGGTCGCCGTACTCCATTTGTAGCCGGTATGTTTGCTGGCTATTTCTTCGTAGCTGAAATGGAGGGTGTCGCTCAGCGGGTTGGTCTGTGAGACGACCTGGTGCGCTCCGTTGTATTCGTTGGTCGTTTTGCCCCCCAGGCCGTTGACCGTTTCGGTCAGCTCATGCGAGCTGTTGTACTTGAAATGCCATCGGGCGCTCGATTCGCCTGGCTCGGTCACGCTTACGAGATCCCCGGCTTCATAGCCATATTTGACGACGTGGCTCATCGGGTCGGTTGCGCTTTCTACCTGGCCAGAGCCGTTGACGGTCAGGGTGAGTTTGCGGCTGGCAGGGTCGGTGACCACGATACTCTTGAGCACTTTGTGGCATCCGCTTTCGCAGACTTCTTCTTCGTTATACGTCACGGTCGTCGTATTGCCGTTGCGTTCGCTCTCGCTCAACAGTCTGCCAGACGAGTTGAAAGTGAAGGTTTCCTGGTCAGGCAACGTAAACTTGTACGTGCTTTCCGAGGTGTAGAGGAGCTTTGCCTGCGACCACGCAGGTGGGGCGAATTCTCCCGACGTACCTATTTTTCCGAAGAACACCACGGTACTGCCATTGCCCTGCACCACCGTAACAGCGTTCGTTTCACTATCGATTTCGAGATGATCGCTAAACGACGAACTCCACCCATACCCGAACAAACCCGGCGAGGAAGCTTCGACCGCCGCCTGCGAGTTATACGTCCGTTTCAAAACAAACGGCACTCCCAAAGCCGGAACACTGAGGTCGGTCTGCGACTCCACCTCATTACCCGTCGCACAATCAACAGGTTTACCCTTGCACGGGTCCTGGACATGCGTATCCGCAGCGTTACCCAACCCAAACCGTTCCCTACGCCGCGGCCCATGCCGACGCTTAGCCGGCCGCCAAGCAAAACGCGCGAAGAGAAATTCACGGACTCCGCGGTACTCGTCTTCGATACTCAAATGTTCACGTTTTTCAAAGCGCTTGGGAGGTTTACCTTCGATATTTGAAGTGACAACCGTATGGAGCCCTTCACAACCTTCAAAGATATTCCCGTGTTCGCAGACTTCCTCGTATTCTAGATGCCCGTCACCCCCTTCGTAGCCTTCTTCCCCAAAATAATACTTGCCAGCAGGCTCCTTATATTCAATTTCCCGTTCAATGTTGCCCCCATAGTTATCCGCTATTTTCGCGAAAAGCACACGCCCTTCCGGGTAAGACCTGATGGACGCGCTCGCAGCGGGCACAGCGACGACCGAAATCGACACCAGAGCACCACACATCAAGACAGCCAGCACACGGACAGAACGCCACAGCGGCGACGCAATCCGCTCCACCCTCAAGAGATCAACCACCCACTGCATAGAACTGCTAGCCGCAACATGTGCACCCTCCCGTAGGTTTGTCCCCGTCTTGCATAGCATTGCGTAGGATCGTCATGCAGTAAACAGCCTTTCGTCCATCTTGTGTACCAATGTGGACGGTTCTAGTGGCCGATATCGCTGATCCTAACCAAAACCGATCCAGAACGTACCGCCCTCGGGAACTATTCGAGTTGACAAGGCGAACGCTCAGGAGATGACGGTCAGCTCCTTGGGCAATCCTGTCAGCACTTCGTGACCGTCGTCGCGAACGACGACGAGGTCCTCGATGCGCACGCCGCACTCCCCGGGCAAGTAGACGCCGGGCTCGACCGTCACGACGTTGCCGGCCGGCACCGGATCCTCGCCGGCGGTGCGCGACAGGCGCGGACCCTCGTGGATCTCCAGGCCGACGCCGTGACCGAGGCCGTGGCCGAAGTGCTCGCTCGTGGCCGGCCTGCTCGATGATCTCGCGGGCCACGCCGTCGAGCTCGCGACCACTGGGTCCGGCTCGTACCGCGTCCAACGCCGCGGCCTGAGCGCAGCGCACGAGCTCGTAGACCTCCCGCGCCTGCGCGGAGACACGCTCGCCGGTCGCGTACGTGCGGGTGCAATCGGAGCAGTAGCCCTCGTGCAGGGCGCCCCAGTCGATCGTGACGAGCACGTCGGGGGCGATCGGCTCGTCACGCGGCTCGGCGTGCGGCAGCGCGCCGTGGGCGCCCGCGGCGACGATCGACGGGAAGCTGGGCCCGTTCGCACCGAGCCGGCGCATCTCGCAGCTCCAGGTCGATCGCCACATCGCGCTCGGTGCGCCCGACGAGACCGCGTTCCAGGATGTGGCGCAGCGCCTCGTCGGCCAGCTCGGTGGCGGCGCGGATGCGGGCGATCTCGCCAGCGTCCTTGACCGCGCGCAGGCGCTCGACGGCGCCCGCGCAGGGAACGAGCTCCCATGCGGCGGGGAGCAGCTCGCGCAGATGGGAGTGCTGGGCGACCGTGAGGCTCGTGTCGTCGAAACCGAGCCGTCCGGCGTCACGCTCGGCGTCGCTCGAGATCTCAGCGACGGCGCTCGAGCAGCTCGTCCGTAGACGATCTCGCGCGCGAACGCATCGGGGACCTGATCGGCCGACTGCGTGTCGTAGCGGAAGTCGGTGAAGAAGCGATGGGAACCGGGCTCGCCCGCGCGCCGGCGCCGATCAGCACGAGCCCGTTGCTGCCGGTGAAGCCGGTGAGGTAGCGCACGTTGACCGGCGTGGCGACGAGCAGCACATCGAGCTCGGGCTCGCGCAGCATCGGCCAGCGAGGCGCTCCGACCCGGCCCGGTCCCGGTCGCTCGCAGCCCGCTCACGAGTCGCACCTCGTCGAGCGCGTCGCGCAGGCGCTCGAGCGCGAGTCGATAGCCGTCAGGCCCTCTGCCGGAGAACGTCGCGAGGCACAGGTCGCCGATCACCGACAGCCGCCGCCAGGGCTCGCGCGACTGGACGTCGGACAGGTGCACCTCGACGGCCGGCAGCCCGGTCAGCTCCAGCGCGTCGTGGATCGCCCACGCGTAGTGCGTCCACGAGCCGGGGTTGAGGATGACGCCGTCGACCTGGCCGCGCAGCGCGTGCAGGCGCTCGACGTACTCGGACTCGGCGTTCGTCTGGAAGAAGCTCGCGCTCAGACTCAGCTCGCGCCGCCCACGAGGCGATCTGGGTCTCCAGCTCGGCGAGCGTGAGCGTGCCGTAGTGCAGCGGATCGCGCTCGCCGAGCAGGTTGAGGTTGACCCCGTGCAACATCTCGACACGCTCGCCGTCATGGCGGGGTCACCCAGACGCTACTCGCCACGGCGGCGCGCAACTCGTCCTCGGAGACCTCACAGCCAAACCGGGGCTCGCCCGGGGCGCTCAGCAGCACGAACGGGGCGGCGCCCATGTCCAGGCGCTTCTTGTCGCGCGCGGTCGCCGCGACGATCTCCTCGACGTCCACACTGTCGTCGTCAAGCGTGACGGGCAGACCGCGGGCGAGCAGCAGCTCGCGCACCTGCGCGCGCAGATCCTCGGCGCCGGAGAGCCGCAGCGCAGCGAGCAGCCCGAGGCCGACCGCCTCGCCGTGGCGGTAGCGGGCGTAGCCGGTGACGGTCTCGATCGCGTGGCCGACGGTGTGCCCGAGGTTCAGGACCTGGCGGGCGCCGGCGTCGCGCTCGTCCGCGGCGACGATCGCGAGCTTGGTGCGCGGCGCAGTCGAGGATCGTGCGCTCGTCCACGTCGCATCCGCCGGCGGCGCGACGCGCTCCCACAGGTCGCCGCCGGCGATCAGGGCGGTCTTCAGCACCTCCACCCAGCCCGGCGGCGAGCTCTGCGGCGGGCAGCGTCGCGAGCATGTCGGGGTCGACGAGCACGCCCGCCGGCTGGTGGTAGGCGCCGACGTAGTTCTTGGCCTCGGGCAGGTCGACGCCGGTCTTGCCGCCGTAGGCGGAGTCGACCTGGGCGACCAGCGTCGTGGGCACGTGCACGACGGGCACGCCGCGCTGATAGGTGGCGGCGCAGAAGCCGGCGAGGTCGCCGACGACGCCGCCGCCGAGCGCGACCACGTGGTCGGCGCGGGTCATGCCGGCGTCGACCAGCTCGCGCCACACGCGCTCGGCGCTCGGCAGCGTCTTGTGGCGCTCGCCCGGCGCGATCGCGATCGAGCGCCTGCACGCTCTCCCAGCCGCTCGGCGTACAGAGCCGACGACGGTCTCGTCGCTCACGCAGAAGGGACGCGACCGGAGCGGTCCAGCGGCCAGACGCTCGGCGAGGCGGTCCTCGCGCAGCAGTCCGCGACCGACGAACACGGGATAGTCGCCCGACGCGGATCTCGCCCACAGCAGCACGGCGTCAGCCAGCTGCGTCATACAGCCCGCCGACGCTCGGCGTAGAGCGCCGAGGAACGCGTCGCGATCGCGTGCCAGCGGGACGCTCTGCGCCGTCCGGCGGCGCACCCGCCGCGTGAGCGCGACCGCTCCCAGGCGACATCCGGATCGACGTCGAGCAGCGACGGTCACGTGCCCGGCGAGCGCCGCGCGCACGCGCTCGGAGCAGGACGCTGCCGCCGCCGAGCGCGATCACCGTCGCTGCCGCGCCCGCCCGGTATCCGCGAGCAGCTCGCACACCAGCTCCTCCTCGGCCGCTCGGAACGACGCCTCGCCGTGCAGCTCGAACTCGTGGGCGACCGAGTGCCCGAAGCGCTCCTCCAGCAGCGCGTCGCTGTCGAGCGCGGGGACGCCGAGCGCCGCGGCGAGCTCGGCGGCGACGCGTCGACTTGCCGGCGCCCATGAAGCCGATCAGGACGAACGCCACCCGATCCTCTCCTGTAGGCGCGCACGGCCTGGAGCACGTCGTCGATGTGGTCGCCGCCGAACTTGTGCCGGTAGGCGTCGGCGAGCACGAGCGCGACCATCGCCTCGCCGACGACGCCCGCGGCGGGGACGGTGCAGGAGTCGGTGCGCTCGCGCAGCGCCTCGGCGGGCTCGTGCGTGGCGGTGTCGACGGAGCGCAGCGGCTTGGTGAGCGTCGGCAGCGGCTTCATCGCGCCGCGCACGATCAGCGGCTGGCCGTTGGTCATGCCGCCCTCGAGGCCGCCGGCGCGGTTGGTCTCGCGGTAGTAGCCGCGCGCGCGTCGTAGTAGAAGATCTCGTCGTGCGCCTGCGAGCCGGGCACGCCGGCGATCGCGAAAGCCGTCGCCGATCGAGACGCCCTTGAGCGCCTGGATCGAGCAGATCGCCATCGCCAGGCGCCCGTCCAGGCGCTCCTCCCAGGAGACGTGCGAGCCGAGCCCGGGGATCAGCCCGAACGCCTGCACCTCGAAGACGCCGCCGAGCGACTCGTTGGCCTTGCGCAGCCGTCGATCTCGCGCCACCATCGCGCGCGTCGCCTCGGCGTCCAGGCAGCGCACGGGCGAGGCGTCGACGTCGGCGAAGTCCTCGCAGCGCGAGCGGCGCGCGCGGGCGCGGGCGCATGGACCGAGGCGATCTGCACGACGTGCGAGCGCACCTCCACGCCGAGCGCGCGCAGGAACGCCTTGCACAGCGCGCCGCCGGCGACGCGCGCGGCCGTCTCGCGCGCGGAGGCCCGCTCGAGGATGTTGCGCACGTCTGCCTGCTTGTACTTCTGCGTGCCGACGAGGTCGGCGTGGCCGGGGCGCGGCAGGTGCACCTCGGCGACGGGCTCCGGTCCGACCGGCCAGGGGCTCATGCGCTCTTCCCAGTTGGCGTAGTCGCGGTTGGCGACCTGCAGCGCGACCGGGCCGCCGAGCGTGCGCGCCGTGACGCACGCCGGCGGTGACCTCGGCGCGCGTCGCGCTCGATCTTCATGCGCCCGCCGCGACCGTGGCCGAGCTGGCGGCGCGCCATGTCGGCGTTGAGATCGTCCTGGGCGCAGGCGCAGGCCCGCGGGCAGACCCTCGACGATGCAGGTCAGGCCGGGGCCGTGCGACTCGCCGGCGGTGATCAGACGGAGCGCCACGCCCCTAGCTTATTTGCTGGCGACTCAGCGGCCGTGACGCCGCACGTGAGGCGGCGTGAGCGCCGCGCGGCGAATACGAGCCCACCCCGCTCAGCGGAGTAGTGCAGTCCCGCCAGCGCGTGCACGCCGTCGCGGCGCAGCAGTTCGCGTCCGGCCTTCGATTCAGCGTGCGAGCGGCGTGGGCGCGAGCGGCGGACGCCGAGCTCACGCTCCTGGCGATGCTGACGAGCTTCAGTTCGTAGGTCGACGCTTGACCGGTGGGCTCGACGACTTCGAGCGTCTCGCTCTGCCCGGCCTGCAGCGTCGATCGCCTGACACTGGGTCGGGCTCGGCATGCACGTTGCGTTGCCGTGCAGGATCGCCTCGCCGGTGAGCGCGAAGACCGCGTCCTTGCCGGTGCTCAGCACCACGCCGAGGAACACGAGCTGCGGGTTTTCCTTGCTCGGGAGCGGTTCGTTGAGGGCCATGTCCGTGAAGGTCTGCAGCTGCGCGGGCTGCGGCGGCGACCCTTCGACCGGCGCCGGCACGACGCCGAACTGCGCGGTCACGTGGTAGTGGATGACGACCTCGGGGCTTCGCCGGGGCGGTCGGCTTGGCGGCGTCGCGGGCGTCGTCCCCCCGCGCGCCGGACGTGGATGTTTCGACCCTGAGGAGCTCGTGCCGGAGGAGCTCGAGCTCTTCGCGGCGCCGGTGGACGATCCCGCTCGAGGTCGCCTTCTTCGCCCCGGGCAGCGGGGTGAACGGGTTGCGCGAGTCGGCCGGAGTGCTGCTTGGAGGCGCCGCTGGTCGTCTCGGCGACGGCCTGGTTGGGGTTGACGGGCGCCTGGCTGATCGCGACGGACGCGGTCGCTCGCGGTGACGCTGGAGGAGGCCGCGCGCGGCGGTCGGGGTCGAGCTCGTCGAGGAGCCGCCGCCGAGCACGGCATAGGCGACCGCGGCGATGAGCGCCACGCCGACCAGCGCCAGGATCGGCAGCAAGCGCCTGTCGAGCAGGTCGGACTTGAGTGAGTTGAGGAAGTCGTTCATGGGTTCACCTGCACGACGGCCGGGGCGTTGGCGGAGCCGGCGGCTCCGGTGGAAGCGGTCTGCGTCGCCGTGCCGGCGGGACCGGCGGGCGTCGCTCCGCCGGTGAGGCCCTGGCCGGCGGGCAGCACGTAGGCGGTCGCGGTGATCGTGCCGGCGAGCTGTCCGGAGCGACTTGCCGGAGCCCGACGCTGGTCCGCAGCGGTGCCAGGTGCCAGCTTGACGCTCTGGATCGTGAGCAGGCGCCCGCTGACCTGCAGCCCGCCGGAGGTCGTGCGCAGGGTGAAGCCGTCGAGCTGCTGGAAGAGGTTGGTAGAGGCTTTCGAAGCTGCCGTTGAACACGAACGTGAACGGCATCTGCGTGAAGCCCGCGCTCGGTGGCGGCGCGCCGGCGGTGGCGCTCGCCGAGCGGCGCTCGCCGAAGCCGGCGCTCGCGCCGCCGCTGCCGCCGGAGGTGATCGAGGCGAATTCGACGTTCTTCTGGTTGGACGCCTGCGCGAGCTGGTAGATCAGCGAAGGCACTTCCTGCTCGGCGGGGACGGCTTTGCCGAGGCTCACGACCGAGGCGTAGGCGGTCTGGTACTGCGCCTGCGCCGCGCTGGCGCTGGCGAGCTGGCTTTCGGCGCTCGCGAGCTGCGCCTGCGCGGCGCTGACTTCGCGTGGCCAGCTTGGCGGCCTTCTCGCGCTCGGGCGAGACGGCGAGCAGCCACACGGCGGCGAGCACGGCGAGCGCCGCGAGCACGATCACGACGATGCGATCGCGGCCGGTCATCGTGCGCGCCTCCGGTCGGTGTCGTCGGACGGCGCCCGTCGTCGCGGAGACGCGTGGCCGGTCGTCGGTCCTGCGAGCACGAGAGCCGGTCGCGGCGACGCGTCGGCAGCGCGTCGAAGGCGACCTGCACGGCGAATGCGACTGGGTCGCTGCCGCGCACGCCGGCGCTGCCGCCCCCGCCACCGCCGCGCCGGCCTTGGTGGAGCTCTGCAGCGTCACTTCGCTGACGCCGTCGATCAGGCGCAGGCGGTCGAGCGTCAGCGCGACCTCGGCCTGGCTGGTGGCGCAGCCGGTGAGCGTGAACGTGGGGACGCTGCCGGGTGGGGTCGCGGAGGCTGACCGCGGACGCGGCGTCGCCGCGGTCGGCGCTCGCGGTCGTGGATGCGCGCGGTGGAGGCGGATGCGCCGAGCCGCCGAGCCGACCGTGCCGTTCAGCGAGGCGAGCGAGACGTTGCTGCGGCAGCACGCGCCCGAGTTCGTGGAACGCGTGAGCCCAGTCGAAGCGCGAGTCCACCAGCTGCGGAGACGGCCTGGATGCGCTGTTCGCGCATCGCGGCGAAGCTCGTGTAGGGAGCGAGCTGCGGCGGCGCGCGCCTGCGCCTGCTGCGCCTGGGCGGTGAGCGAGGCGACCTGGGACTTGCGGCTGGAGATCTGATGGTCGGCGCTGCCGTAGAGCAGCGCGAAGACCGCCAGCACGCCGAGCAGGCCGAGCACGGCGTAGACGGCCGCCACCGGAGCGTCCCGCGCCGGCGCCGGCGCCGCCGCGCTGCTCGGCGGGAATCAGGTTGACGGCCCTCATCGCGGCGCCTCCTCGACGGCCAGACCGGCGGCGATCGCCAGGCGCTGTGGCGAGACCGGGCGCCGGTGACGGCTGCCATCGGACACGCCGCACGGTCTCGCGCGTGACCTGCACGCCCAGTTCGCGCCTGCAGCGCGTCGGCGAAGCCGGGGACGTCGAGCGCGGCGCCGCTGAGCACGACCAGCGACGACCTCGCCCCCGCCCTCCTGGGAGCGGTGGAAGTCCAGCGAGTTGCGCACCTCACCGGCGATTTCGCGGATGCCGTTCTCGAGCACGGCGCGCACGTCCGCGTCGGGCGCCTGTTCGCTGACGGGCGTCGGCTCGTCTGGGTGCGCCTGCGACGTCTGCTCGGCGATGGCGGCGAACGACTCGGAGGCCGCTGAGGTCGTCCTCGAGCGACCTTGCGAAGGGTGTGGCGGGCTGATCGGGATCGGCTGTTGTCGCGGCGGCCTCTTGCGCGGGCGGGGTCGGCTCGGCGGGAGCGGCTCGGGGGCAGCGGGCTCGGCGGGATCGACGGCTGGGCGCGTCGAGATCGATCGAAGCGATCAACGCGCGGGCGTCGGCGACCGCGATGCTGCGCCGCTCGGCCAGCTCGCTCGCCATCGCCTCGAAGCCACCCCCGACGACGCGGGTGAAGCGGCAGATCGTCCCCTCGGCGATCGCCATGTTCGTGAGCCCGTCGACGTTCAGGTACAGCACGCGGCCGTCGTGCTCGGGGTCGGGACGGTAGAGCGAGCGGATCAGCGCGAAGGCGGAGAGGTCGACGCCCTCCGGGCGCAGGCCGGCTGCGCGGACGGCGGCGAGCAGGCGCTCGACCATGTCGCGCTGGGCGGCGACGAGCACGACCCGCTGGCGGGGGCCCGTCGGGCGTGTCGATGGACGCCGAGCGGGTGGAAGTCGAGGACCGCGTTGCTCGAGCGGCATCGGCACCTGCTCCTGGGCCTGGAAGCGCACCGCCGCGGCGAGCTCCTTGCGGTCGGTGACCGGCGGCAGCTCGAGCGTGCGCAGCACCGTGCGCTGGTTGGCGACGCCGATGCGCACGCGCTTGCTCAGCCGGCTGTCGCGGAACAGCTCGCGCAGCGTCTCGGCCGAGCACGCCCTCGTCGAGGACCTCGCCCTCGCGCACGGTGTCGGCGGGCAGCGGCAGCGCCGGCCGCGCGCTCGGCGACGATCGAGCCGTTGACGTGCGCCTGCACGGCGGCGACGTGGCCGGGCTGGATGTCCAGGCCGACGACGTTCCCGCCGGAGCGGCGGCCGAGGTTGAGGTTGAGCGATGGCATGGACAGTGTGGGCCGCGGAGCGCGGGCTTGGAGAGCTTGGCGTTTGGGTAGCGAGGGCATCCGACGGAGATCGGCGGCTGCGGTGACCGGGCGTCGGCGCACGGACGGGTCGCTATCGGCGTCGGGCAGGCGCCAGCGCTTTAGTGCAGGAAGTGATTCGACGTAGAGGTCGACCAGCGGCTGCCCGGCGAAGACGGCGACGATCGCCCCCAGCGCGAGGAAGGGGCCGAACGGGACCGCCGTCTTGCGTCCCTGCCTGAGCGCCCTTGCGCGCGATCACGACCGCGCCGACGAGCACGCCGGAGAGCAGCGCGATCAGGATCGCCGGGGCGACGGCGCGCGCCGAGGAACAGGCCCATCACGCCGGCGAGCTTGACGTCGCCCATGCCCATGCCGCCCGGGTAGGCGAGCGCCGCGAGCAGCAGGAAGCCGCCGGCGGCGGCGCCCGCGATCAGGCGTTCGGGCTCGCCGGCGGGGTCGAGCGCGGTGCCGAGGACGAGCGCGAGCACCGCGCCGAGCAGCGGTCATCCGGTTGGGGATGATGCGGTGCTCGAGGTCGATCAGCGCGGCGGGCACGACGAGCAGGATCAGCGCGATGCTCAGCGCGATCCCGGCCGCGGTGTGGTGCGCGAGCACGGCGCCGACGCAGAGCGCCGCGGTGAGCGCCTCGACGAGCGGGTAGCGCGGGGAGATCGGCTCGGCGCAGCTGCGGCAGTGCCCGCGCAGCAGCAGCCAGGAGAGGATCGGGATGTTGTCGTAGGGCTTGACCGGCGTGCCGCACTCGGGGCAGTGCGAGGCCGGGCGTGACGAGCGACTCGTGGCGGGGCAGGCGGTAGGCGACGACGTTCAGGAACGAGCCGACGATCGCGCCGAGGACTCCCGCGAAGGTTACTGCCTCCATGCGGACTGATCGGCCGGGACGGGACGACGCTTGAGCGGACACGCAAGAGAGGCGGCCCGAAGGGGGCGGCCCGAAGGCCGCCTCTCGTGAACTGCTTGAGATGATCCCGAGCGCTAGCTCAAGACCAAGTTGCTACCAGGTTTCGGCAGCTGGGACTTTGCCGGGGCATTCGCTTTTGGCGCTCCAGCAGTAGTGCTTGACTTCTCCAGTTGAGAGCCTACTAACCGAATACAGGTCTTTGGTGTTGGCTGCTTCAGCGGTAACCGTGTATTCGGTAGCGCTAGGTACACCAACCGCGCCCGTCTGCGCGACGGGCTTTGTGAGCCCCACGTTGAGCAATTTTGCTTGGTTGGCACTCGCTTTGAGCGACGGCTCAATCGCTTCAAGCTTGGCAACGGTCATACCAGCATAGCTGCCGCCATTTTCGGTCGCAAACGTCTCAGCAGTCGTCTGAGCCGTCCGAGCCAGCGTCTTCGCCGAGGCGTCATAGGCCTTGCTCTTCTGACTCAGCAACGTCGGGATAGCGATCGCAGCGAGAATACCGATGATCAGGATCACGACCAGCAATTCGATGAGCGTGAAACCACCCTCATCCTTTGCGTCCTAGCGCAGTCGATACAACATTGCAGCTCCTTGGTCGTTTATAGGAGCCAGGCCCCGGCTCGTCGCCATCTCGATGGCGACTCGGCCCTCTGACGGACCGTCGGCTTTGACCTGTCGCCCGTCGGGCGCCTGCCTATGCCGTGTAACTGGCTGAGAACCACATCGGCACGAAACCGGCCTTCCTTTATGGGCGCAATGCCTCGACGAGAACGATGTAACCCACGTAACAACAGAGAGGCGGCCCAAAGGCCGCCTCTCTTGAACTGCTTGAGATGATCCCGAGCGCTAGCTCAAGACCAAGTTGCTACCAGGTTTCGGTAGCTGGGACTTTGCCGGGGCATTCGCTTTTGGCGCTCCAGCAGTAGTGCTTGACTTCTCCAGTTGAGAGCCTACTAACCGAATACAGGTCTTTGGTGTTGGCTGCTTCAGCGGTAACCGTGTATTCGGTAGCGCTAGGTACACCAACCGCGCCCGTCTGCGCGACGGGCTTTGTGAGCCCCACGTTGAGCAATTTTGCTTCGTTGGCACTCGCTTTGAGCGACGGCTCAATCGCTTCAAGCTTGGCAACGGTCATTCCTGTGTATTCGCCGTTATTGTCCGTCGCGAACGTCTCAGCGTCGTCTGAGCCGTACGAGCCAGCTCCTTGGCCGAGGAGTCATAGGCCTTGCTCTTCTGATTCAGGAACGACGGAATAGCGATCGCGGCGAGAATGCCGATGATCAGGATCACGACCAGAAGCTCGATGAGCGTAAAACCACCCTCATCCTGGAGCGCTGGCGCAGTCGATACAACATTGAATCCTCCTAGGATCCGTATTACAGGGCGCCAGCCCCTAGACTCCATCGCCTTCACATGGCGATACGCCCCCCATGGGCAGACCCGTAAGGGTCGGCTTGCGAGAGCCGCCGGCTTTGCTACACACCCATCATGGATGTTACTGCCTTGGCGTCTCGACACTGGCTTTTGTCAGCGCCTGCATCGGCCGCTACAGCGCAGAACCTGAAGACCTGCATAAAACTTGGACACATTGGACGCTGTCGCTGGTGCGCCCGCGTCAGCCTTTGCCGGCTCGCCTTCCCGCCACGCTGGGCGGCCTGGGCGTCGATCGCCGGCCAGGCGCACGCCGCCGCCCTGACACCACGGGCACGGGACCGTGCTCTGCTCGCCGCCGAGGTTGGAGATCACCCGGCCCGTGCCGCGACAGGCCATACACTCCCGCGGCCCATGAGACCCCTCGGTTCGATCGCCGTCTCTGTCGCCGTTCTCGCTCGCCACGCAGGCGATCGAGACTAGCGTGTTCAGGCACATGAAGGCGCCCGCAAGGAAGCTCGGGGTCAACGCTAGCGTGGGTGGCAGTCGCGCTGATCACCGCTCGGCGCGGCCGCGCTGCGGCTCGTGCACATCGGCCAAGTCTCGCCCGATCCGTTCTACGACGCGGCCGTCAGGAGCATGGGGCTGTCCTGGCACAACTTCTTCTTCGGCGCGTTCGAGCCCGGCGGGAGCGTCTCGATCGACAAGCCGCCCGTGGACCTGTGGCTGCAGGTCGCGAGCGTGAAGCTGCTCGGGTTCTCCTCGACGACGCTGAAGCTGCCCGAGGCGCTCGCGGGGATCGCGGCGGTGCCGCTGCTGTTCGCGGCCGTGCAGGCGCATGTGGAGCACCCCCGCGGGGCTCGCCGCGGCGCGTCGGCGCTGGCGGTGCTGCCGGTCGAGGTGATCACCTCGCGCAGCGACACGATGGACGGGGTGATGATGGCGCTGATCGTGCTCGCGCTGTGGCTGATCGTGCGCGCGTGCGAGAGCGGGCGCTACGCCTGGCTGCTGGCCGGCGCGGCGGCGCTCGGGGATCGCCTTCGACGTGAAGCTGCTGGAGTCGCTCGTCGCGCTCCCGGGCTCGCGCTGCTCGCCTACCTGGGCCTGCCCGGGCCCGCGCAAGCGGCGCCTGCTGCAGATGCTGGCGGCCGGCGCGGTGTACGTGGTGGTCGCGCTGGCGTGGCTGACGGCGACGCTGCTGGTTCCCGCGCACGACCGCCCGTACGCGATCGGCTCGACGAACGGCAGCGCGTGGAACGCCGCGTTCGTGTTCAACGGGACCGACCGTCTCGGCGGCAAATCGCCCGAACCGCAGCAGACGGTCTACCAGCCCGGCCACCACTACCCCGTGGCGACCCAGTCCGAGCGCGACCACATCCCGATCGTGCCCGCCCTCGCCCACGCGCCTGCTCGCGCGAATCGGACCGCTGTCGGGCGAGCGGCTCGGGACTCGAGCTGCTCGTCGCGCTGCTGCTGGGCGTGCCCGCGCTGATCTGCGGCGCTGCTGGCCGACAGGCGCAGCTGCCGCGGAGTCCGCGACCCAGACGACTGAGACGAGACGACGAGGCACGCGCCGCGCGGCTGCGGCGAATGCGCCGCGCGGTGGCGGCGGGGCTGTCGCTGTGGACGCTGACCGGGATCGCGCTGTTCAGCGACATGATCCGGCTGCACCCGCGCTACGTGGAGGGCTTCATGCCGGCCGTGGCCGCGCTGCTCGGCATCGGCGTGGCATGGGCCGGTCGCCAGCGATCGGCGATCCGCCGACAGCCGGGCGCGCCTGATCGCGCTGATCGTGGCGCTCGTGGCGACCGTGTACTACGTCGAGCGCCTGCTGTACGGGCGCGCCGGCGTCTGGTGGATCACGCTCGCCGGCGCGCTCGGCGCGATCGCGTTCGCGCGGCCTCGCTCGCGCTCGGCCCGCGCGAGGCCGGCAGCGCGCTCGCGCGGCTGCTCGGCGGCGCGACGATCGCGCTGACGCTGGTGGCGGTGCTGCGCGCTGCCGGTGAGCGCGGACGTCACGCTCGATCGACAACGACGTGACCGACGCCGGCTACGTCGGCGCGCTGCCGAGCGAAGAGCAGCGCCTGGTGAGCGCGTACCTGCGCGCACACCAGGGCGGCGCGCGCTATGAGCTGGCGGCGGAGTCGGCCACGCAGATCGGCTCGCTGATCGTGCAGGACGCGCGGCCGGTGCTGATCCTGACGACCTACGACGCGCGCGTGTTCACGACCGTTGCCGAGCTGCAGCGAGCTAATCGCCGCGAGGCGAAGTGCAGTACGCGTTCCTGAACTCCTTCTGCGGCCACGGCACGTCTCATCGATCAACGCCGCCTGCTCGGCACCCGCCAGGTGGATACGCGCGCACGGCACCGACGTCTCGCGCACAGGCGGGTTGAGCCGAGGCGGGGTGCTGTGGCTGCTGCCGGGAGCAAAGCCATGAGCACGGCCGCGTCCACCGACGCTGCGCCAGAGCTGGCGCGACGGCGCAGCGCGCGCGAGCGGGCGGATCGCGCTCGACACCGAGTTCATGGGCGAGGGCCGCTACCGCACGCTGCTGTGCCTGATCCAGCTCGCGGTTCCCGAACGGAGCCGCCGGGCGAACGCATCGAGCTCGTCGACCCGCTCGCGGAGGATCTCGACGGCGCGCCGCTGGCGGACGTCCTCGCCGACCCCGAGGTCCAGGTGGTCGTGCACGCGGGACGCCAGGACATCGCGCTCATGCGCCGGCGCCTGCGGACACGGAGGTGCGCAACGTGTTCGACACGCAGGTCGCGGCGGGGTTCGCGGGGATGGCGGCGCAGTCCTCGTATGACTCGCTGCTGACAGAGCTGCTCGGCGTGCGGGTCGCCAAGAGCGCGAGCTTCACGCGCTGGGACGCGCGTCCGCTCTCACCCGAGCAGCGGGCGTACGCGCGCGAGGACGTCGTGCACCTGCTGGAGCTCGCCGGCGAGCTGGAACGCCGGCTGACCGAGCTCGGGCGCCTGGAGTGGGCGCGCGAGGAGTGCGAGCCCCTGTGCGAGCTCGAGCGACGAGCGCGACCTGGAGAGCGGTCTTCGCGCGGCTGCCGCGCGTGCGCGGGCTGAGCGCCTCCGGCGCAGACCGTCGCGCGCGAGCTGGTGCGCTGGCGCGAGCGAGATCGCCGCCACGCCAGGACCGGCCCGTGCAGAGCGTCCTCGCGACGCGGCGCTGTGGAGATCGCCAAGCGCAAGCCGTCCTCGCCGGACGAGCTCGAGCAGATCCGCGGCGTCGGCCAGGGCAGCCTGCGCCGGCGGGGCCAGCGAGCTGCTGGAGGCCGTCGCAGCGCGGGCGGCGAGCGCCCGCCGCGAGCCGCCGCCGCAGAGTCCGCGCCCGCCCGCGCCGCGAGCCCGACGACGCGCCGCTGGTCGCGCTCGCGGAGGCGCTGGTGCGCGCGCGGGCGCGCGAGGCGGGGCTCGCCTATGAGCTGCTCGCGGCACGCGCCGACCTGCAGGCGATCGTCGCCGCGCGAGCGCCTCGGCGGCCGAGGAGGCAGACGTGCGCACGCTGCGCGGCTGGCGACGCGAGCTGGTCGGCGAGGAGCTGCTGGAGCTGCTCGACGGCCGCGTCTCGCTGTCGGCGAGCGCGGGCGAGTGCACGATCCTGTCCCTGATCTGCGCTCCGAACCCCTGACCGAGCGGCCAGGATGCCCTGACGTAGAACGCGAGTTCCCTGGCACGAGCGCCGAGCTCGCAGCCGGCGCCGAACGCTGAACGTCCGTGGCTATTCGATGTGGTTGTAGACTTCGAACAGCGGCAGGTACATCGAGATCACGATGAAGCCGACGATGCCGCCGATCACGATGATCATGATCGGCTCCATGATCGAGGTGAGCGCCTTGACCGACGCCTCGACCTGGTCCTCGTAGAACTCGGCGACCTTGTCGAGCATCGCGTCCAGGGCGCCGGTTTCCTCGCCGACGCCGACCATGTGCGTGACCATGCTGGGGAAGATCGGCGCCTGCGCGAGCGGCGCGGCGATCGTGCCGCCGCGCTTGACCGAGGCGATCACGCCGTCCATCGCTTCCTCGACGGCGACGTTGCCGCCGGTGCGTCCGGTGATCTCGAGCGCCAGCAGCAGCGGCACGCCGGCGCTGGTCAGCGAGGCGAGCGTGCGCGACCAGCGCGCGACCGCGACCTGCTGGACGATCGTGCCGATCTTCATCGGCACGCGCAGGCGGAAGCGATCCCACTGCTGGCGCCCCCACGAGGATTTCTTCCACTTCACGAACGCGTCACCAGCGCCGCGGTCACTCCGAACATCGCCACCAGTAGCCGAGTGACGACGTGGGACAGCGAACACCGAGACCTGCGTGATCGCCGGCAGTTCGCCCCGAATTGCTTGAAGACGCCTCGAACACGGGCACGAGGAACGCGACCAGCGCGATCATCACGCCGACCGCGAAGATGATCACCAGCGTCGGGTAGACCATCGCCGATTGGATCTGGCGGCGCAGCGAGGCGTCCTTCTCGAGCTGGTCGGCGACGCGCAGCAGCGCGCCCTCGAGCACACCGCCCATCTCGCCCGCCTGGGTCATCGCGACGAACAGCGGGTTGAAGACCTTCGGGTGGCGCGCCATCGCGTCGCTCAGCGAGCAGGCCGGCCTCGACGTCCTTGCGCACCGCGACGATCGTTTCCTTCAGGAACTTGTTCTCGGTCTGTTCCTCGAGCACGTACAGCGCGCGCAGGATGCTCATGCCCGAGGAGATCATCGTCGCGAGCTGGCGCGAGAAGACCGCCAGCTCGGCGGCTTTGACGCTCTTCATGAAGCGCGAGGTCGATCTCGCGCGAGGCGTGCTTGTCGGCGATGTCCAGGACGATCAGCCCGCGCGCGCTTCAGCTGGTCGGAGACCGCCTGCTTGGAGTCGGCCTCGACCTCGCCCTCGGCCTTGACCCCGGCGAGGTCCATCGCCTTGAAGACGAAAGTGCTCATCTCGCGTTCCGCCCCTACGCCGCCTGCTGGCCGACCCAGCGATCTCCGCACCGAGCAGGCGCCGCAGCTCCTCGGGCGTGGACGAGCGCGCTTCGGCGAGCTTCTGGGTGATCTTGCCGGCGCGCACGAGCGCTCGCCAGCGAGGCGTCCATCGTCTGCATGCCCTGGGCCGAGCTGGTCTGCAGGACCGAGTAGATCTGGTGGGTCTTGCCCTCGCGGATCAGGTTGCGCACCGCCGGGTTGGGGACGAGCACCTCGGTCGCGACGACGCGCCCGGAGCCGTCGGCGGTCGGCAGCAGCTGCTGGGTCATGATCCCCTGCAGCGCGACCGACAGCTGCACGCGCACCTGACCCTGCTGGTGGGCGGGGAACACGTCGATCACGCGGTCGATCGTCTGGGCGGTGTCCTGGGTGTGCAGCGTCGCGAACACCAGGTGGCCGGTCTCGGCCGCGGTCAGCGCCGTGGAGATCGTCTCCAGGTCGCGCATCTCGCCGACGAGGATCACGTCGGGGTCCTGGCGCAGGGCGGCCTTCAGCGCGTCGCCGAAGCTCTGCGCGTCGGAGCCGAGCTCGCGCTGGTTGACGAGGCACTTCTTGTGCCCGTGCAGGAACTCGATCGGGTCCTCGATCGTCATGATGTGCTCCTCGCGCGTGCGCGTTGATCTCGTCGATCATCGCCGCCAGCGAGGTGGACTTGCCCGAGCCGGTCGGGCCGGTGACGAGCACGAAGCCGCGCGGACGGCGCGTGAACTCGTGCACCGCGGCGGGCAGGCCGAGCTCGTCGATCGAGGTCAGGCCGAACGGGATCAGGCGGAAGGCCGCGCCGATCGCGCCGCGCTGGTAGTAGGCGTTGACGCGGAAGCGGGCGTGGCCGGGGATCGAGTAGGCGAAGTCGAGCTGCCAGTTCGGTCTCCAGGCGCTGGCGCTGGTCGCCGGTGAGGATCGAGTAGACGATCTCGCGCGTGTCGGTCGTGGACAGCTTCGGATAGTCCTCCAGCGGCGATCAGCCGACCGCGCACGCGCACGGTCGGGTGCGCCCCGGCGCTCAGGTGCAGATCCGAGGCGCGGCGGGAGACGACCTCCATCAGCAGATCTGCGAAATCGATGTCCATGCCCGCCCATCGACAGATGGGGCCCGGCCATTAGCGCAGTTCGCGTGGCGGCGATGGACGAAGGTTCGAGGCGCATGCGTCATAGCTCCTCAGGGCTCAGCGCCGCGTGCAGGCAGAGCGGAGCCGCGCCTCAGCTGCTGCCGATCACGCGCGCGATCTCGGCGATCGAGGTGCGGCCCTGGCGGACCTTCTCCAGGCCGTCGTCGCGCAGACGGCGCATCCCCTGGCGGACGGCCACGTCGCGGATCTCCTCGGCGGGGCGGCGTTCGAGCGCCAGCTTCTGGATCTCCGGGGAGACGCTCATCACCTCATACAGGCCGACGCGCCCGCGATAGCCGCTGCCGCCGCAGCGCCGGCAGCCGACGGGCTCGTAGGCCTCGAGGTCGACGAGCGCCTTGTAGCCGTTGTCGCGCAGGACCTGCGCGGGGATGATCGTGCGCCGCTTGCAGTTGGGGCAGAGCATGCGCGCCAGGCGCTGGGCGACGACGCAGTCCAGCGCGGAGGCGACGAGGAACGGCTCGATGCCCATCTCGATCAGGCGCGTGATCGCCGAGGGCGCGTCGTTGGTGTGCAGCGTCGAGAGCACGAGGTGGCCGGTGAGCGCGGACTCGACCGCGATCTGCGCGGTCTCGCGGTCGCGGATCTCCCCGACCATGATCACGTCGGGATCGGCGCGCACCATCGAGCGCAGCCCGGCGGCGAACGTGAGGCCGACCTTCGCCGAGACCTGCACCTGGGTGAGGCCCGCGATTTCATACTCGACCGGGTCCTCGACGGTGATGATGTTCTTCTCCGGGGTGTTGAGCATCTGCAGCGCCGCGTACAGCGTCGTGGACTTGCCCGAGCCCGTCGGGCCGGTCACGAGCACGGCGCCGTGGGTCTCGTGGAAGGCGCGTTCGAAGCGCTCGCGCTCGGACTCGGCCATGCCGAGCTTGTCGAGCTGCGATCACGACCGAGTCCTTGTCGAGGACGCGCATCACGATCGCCTCGCCGTGGACGCTCGGCAGCGTCACGACGCGCAGGTCGACGTGGCGCCCGTCGACGGTCAGCCCGACGCGGCCGTCCTGCGGCAGGCGCCGCTCGGCGATGTTCAGCTCGGCCATGATCTTCACGCGCGAGACCACCCCGGCGGCCATCCGCCGCGGGACGGTGGTGACGTCCTGCAGGACGCCGTCGACGCGGAAGCGCACGCGCAGCTCGCGGCCGTCGGGGGCCAGGTGGACGTCGGAGGCGCCCTGCTCGACCGCCTGGGCGACGATCTGGTTGACGAGCTTGACGACCGGCGCGTCGTCGGCCGTCTCGTGCAGGTCGACGACCTCCGCGCTCGCCTGCTCGTCGGTCTCCTCGATCTGCCCGTCCGGATCGGACGACGTCCTCGAGACGATCCAGGCGCGAGATCAGGCTGGCGATGTCCTCCGGCGGCGGCGACCGCGACGCGCACCTCGTAGCCGGTCATGATCGCGATGTCGTCGACCGCGAGGACGTTCGACGGGATCGGCCATCGCCACCAGCAGCGTGCGCTTGTCGGCGAACGCGACCGGCACCGCCTGGTAGCGCTTGGCCGCGGTCGTGGTCACGAGGTTGGCGGCGCACATGTCGACCGGGAAGACGCCGAGGTCGAGATGGTCCAGGCCGTAGCGCTCGGCCAGCGCGCGCGACAGCCCGTCCTGGGTCAGCGCGCCGCCGTCGAGCAGCACGCGCTCGGGCGTGGTGCCGAGGCTGCGCGAGCTCTCGATCGCCTCCTCGACCTGCCCGCGCGAGACCAGGCCCATGTCGACGATCACGTCGGTCAGGAAGCGCGAGGAGGAGCCGCGGCGGCTGGGCCGAGTGATGCCGGTCCACTCGCCCTCCTGTTGAGGCCGGCGCCGAACGGACATCCTCGTCCGCGGACTCAGCGCGGCTCGGTGACGCTCCGCGACCGGCTCGACCGCGAAGTCCTCGATGCTCTCGTCGAGACGATACGCCCATCGATGGACGAGGATCATCCGTCGAGGGCGCCGCCCGTCGTCGATGCCGATGATGGCGTGCAGATCGCGACGGTCCTCGTCGCGCGACGATGCCGTCATTGGTCGTGATGGTCGCGCTCGACTTCGATCACCGGCTCGCTCGGAGGCGTGCAGGTCGGGATCGCCGTCCATGCCGAAGATCGCAGTGCAGATCCGGACCGAGTCTCCTGGGCCGCGTCGGCTGCGAGCCGCGAGAGCCGCGGCTCCCGGCGCTAGTCGCGCAGGGCGTCGGCGCATGACCTCGCAGCGGCGGCTCGACGCCCGTCCACAGCTCGAAGCTGAGCGCGCCCTGCGCGAGGAGGATCTCGAGCCCGGATCGACGGTGCGAGCGCCGTGGGCCGCGCGGCGGCGAGCAACGGGGTGGGTGACTGGAGCGGTAGACGAGATCGACGACATGCGAGTAGTCACCGACTTGATCGAACGTAAGCGCAAGGAGGTTGAGCCCCTGAGGCTCAGTGGCCGACTGTTGTAGGCTCGCGGGTCCTCGAGCTCAAGTCCGACGGAGGTGCAGTTGACGAGCAGGTCGGCGGCCTCGGCTGGGCGGACCGCGTGCGCACGCCGAGCTCGCGCGCCAGGGCGCCGGCGCGCTCGGGCGTGCGGTTCCACACCGAGACCTCGCTCGCGCCGGCCTCGCGCAGCGCCCAGACGACGGCACGCGCGGAGCCGCCGGCGCCGAGCACGAGCGCGCTCATGCCACGCGGCGAGACGCCCAGCGCGGCGAGAAAGCCGGGAGCGTCGGTGTTCTCGGCGACGATCGCGCCGTCGGGGGTGAACGTCAGCGTGTTCGCCGCGCCGATCGCGCGCGCGGCCTCACTGGCGGTGTCGGCGAGCGCGAGCGCCGCGTGCTTGTGGGGGATCGTGACGTTCGCGCCCGACGAAGCCCGCGCCGCGCGAGCGCGCGCGACCGTCTCGGCGAAGCGCTCGGGCGGGACCGGCAGCAGCTGATAGCGCCAGCCGTCCATGCCGAGCGCGCGCGAGCGCGGCGTTGTGCATCGCCGGCGAGCGGCTGTGCGCGACCGGCCAGCCGAGGACTCCCAAGCGTGGCATCCCGAGCGCCTCGTTCCCCTACCGACTTCTTGCGGCAGGTCGGGACGCGCCCGCCGTTCGCGCGCGAGCGCTTCGCGGTAGGCGGCGGCGTCGTGTTCGAATTGGGCGTCGCCGCTGGAGAAGACCAGCTCGCCGCAGCCGTCGGCGCCGGCCACGTAGTAGAGATAGGAGACGTGCGCGGGGTGCGCGGCGGCGTCGATCGAGGCGAGTCCGGGGTTGCTGATCGGGGTCGGCGGCAGGCCGTGGTGCGGTGCGGGTGTTGTAGGGGGAGTCGAGCGCCAGCTGGGCGTCGGTGAGCGGCTGGGTGTAGTCGTGCAGCGCGTAACGGACCGTCGCGTCGATCCCGAGCGCCATGTTCAGGCGCAGGCGGTTGTAGATGACGGCCGCGACCTTGGCGCGATCGCCGGGGAGCTGCGCCTCGCGTTCGATCATCGAGGCGACGATCAGCAGCTGATAGGGGGTTATGTGCAGCTCGCGCGCGCGACGGAGCCTCCTGCGTCACCGAAGTTTTCGGTGAACGCGATCAGCTGTTCGTGCACGAGCCGGCTGGCGGGATCGCCGCGGTACAGGTCGTAGGTGGCCGGGAACAGGAAGCCTTCGAGGTTGGGGGTGCCTGGCGGCGCGCCGTAGTGCTCGGGATCGAGCAGCGCCGAGCGCTTGGACGCTGTCAGGTAGCTTCCCTGCAGATCCGCGACATGGGCGCGAGCCGCGATCTGCAGGCGGGTTTCGCCCTCGGGGATCAGCACGCGCACGACGGCCGGGAGCGCGACCGGCTTGCTGACGTGCTTTGCGCTCGTGAGCCGCTCGATCGCCACCCAGCTAGCGAGCGCGACCAGGACGAGCGCCAGCAGCGCAAGCCCCCCCGCGGCCCGTCGCCTATGAATCGTGGCGGTGCTTGGCATGCAGCCAGCTCTCGAGCATGTGGGCGGCCGCGCGGGAGTCCTCGCCGGCCCGGTGCGAGCCCTGATCCTGGCGGGCGATGCGGGTCGTGAAGCGCTCGTCGTGCAGCTCGATGGGGATCTCTTCGCCCAGGCGCAGCGAGAGGCGCTGCGCGAACGCACGGGTCTCGCGCGTCTGATCGGAGTCGCCCCCGTTCAGCGACACGGGCAGCCCGATGACGACCCGTTCGACGTCGCGCGCGCGGATCAACTCTTCGATCGCTGCGAGCCCACGCCGGTCACCGGGACGGGCAATGGCCTCGATCGGCGTCACGATCGTGCCGGACGGGTCGCTGACCGCGCATCCGCAGCGGGCACTGCCGTAGTCGAGGGCCAGCACGCGACTCATGCCTGAAGCGCCGCCTCGATCGCCGCGCGGGCGGTGGCGAGCGCGTCGTCAAGCTTGTCAGGATCGCGCCCGCCCGCCTGAGCCATGGTGTCGCGCCCCCCACCCCCGCCGCCTACGACCGCGGCCGCGGCCTTGACCACAGCGCCGGCCCGAACACCCCGCGCGACGAGCTCTGGGGCGACGCTCGCGGCGAGGTGCACGCGTCCGTCTACGGCCGTGCCGAGCACGATGATGCCGCCCCCGTCGAGCTTGCCCTTGACGCGGTCGAGGAGGTCGAGCAGCGCCTTGGCATTCGGGACGTCCACCTTCATGCTGAGAACAGGCACATCGACGATCACCTGAGCGCTTTCGGCAAGCGCGGCGGCATCGACACCGACACTCAGTGCGCCCTCCGCCTGTGTGCCCATCTCGATCCGCGCTTCAAGCTGGACCGGAATCTGCTCGGCACGGGCCCCGGTGAGCTTCTCGATTTCGCGTAGAACGCGCTCACGTGCACGCACGACATCGACGACGTTCTCGGGAGAGGTTCGCAGGATCGCCGCCGATCTCCGTCAGCGCCCGCTCGTGGGCGCGCAGCAGCTCCGCGGCACCGGACCCGGTGACGGCCTCGATGCGGCGCACGTTGGCGGCGGAGGAGGTCTCGCTGAGGATGTGGAATACACCGATCTCGGCCGTGGAGCGCACGTGGGTGCCACCGCACAGCTCGCGCGAGTAGGAGCCGTCGCCGATCTGGACCATGCGTACGACGTCGCCGTACTTCTCGCCGAACAGGGCCATCGCACCTAGGCGCCGGGCCTCCGCCAGCGTGGTGGAGATCGCGCGAACGGGGTCACCGGCCGCGATCCAGGCGTTGACGGCATCCTCGACGTCACGCAGCTCCTCGGCGCTCAGCGCGCCGGTGTGCGTGAAGTCAAAGCGCAGCTTGTCCGGCCCGACGTAGGAGCCGGCCTGGCGGACGTGGCTGCCGAGGCGCTCGCGCAGGGCGGCGTGCAGGAGATGGGTTGCCGTGTGGTTGCGCTCGGTGGAGCGTCGCGCCGCGTGGTCCACGCGCGCGAGCACGGGCCCCTCGGGCACGAGCGTGCCCCGCTCGACGGAGACTTCCAGCGCCTGGTCGTCGCCGAGGCGGTACACGTTGCTCACGCGCGCCAGGCAGGCGCCGCCGCTGCCGTCGTCGCCGTCACCGGCGGCGACGCATTCGATCGTGCCGGTGTCAGAGACCTGACCGCCGCCGGCGGGATAGAACGGCGACTCGGCGAGCTTGACCAGGAGGCGGCCGCCGCTCGTCACTCGGCGCGTATCCGCGACACGGCTCGCTCCGACCGTGGGCTGCGGTCTCGGTCTCATAGCCGGTGAACCGCGTGGAGAAGCCCGGCGGACGCCGCCAGCTCCCGAGCCCGCAGGCGTGGATCGGAGCCCCCATTACCGATCCGCCGAGCAGCGCCCTCCCGGCTCTCGAGTCTTGGAGTCAGGTCTCCGGCAACGCCGAGTTGGCCACCAACGCCGCGCGGCTGCGGGCGCGCTGAGCGTCCATCAGCCGCTCGAATCCCTGCTCGTCGACGTCGAGGCCGCGCTCGGCGGCCAGCTCGCGTGTCAGGTCGAACAGGAAAACCGTAGGTGTCGTGCAGGGCGAAGGCGTCGGCCGCCGCGATCGCCGTCGTCACCCGGCGTCGAGCGCGCGCTCGATCAGCTCGTCCAGCAGCCCGGTGCCCTGCTCGAGCGTGCGCCCGAACGCGTCCTCCTCGGAGGAGAGCCAGCGTTCGATCGGGTCGCGCTGGTCGAGCAGCTCGGGGTAGGCGCCGGCCATCAGCTCGCGCACGACGGCGGCATAGCGCAGCAGGAACCCGGGCGCCATGTCCAGGCGGCGACCCTGCAGGATCGCGCGGCGGGTGAGCGCGGCGCAGGACGTAGCCGCGATCCTCGTTGGAGGGAACGACGCCGTCGGCGATCAGGAACGACATGCCGCGCGCGTGGTCGGCGAGGATGCGCAGCGCGCGGTCGAGCGGTCGGGTGCCTGACCGCCATCGTCCGGTCGTGATCGCCGGCGAGCTCCTGGCCGAGGTCGATCAGCGGCTGGAACTGGTCGGTCTCGAACACGGAGTCCTTGTCCTGCAGGATCGCCGCCAGGCGGTTGAGACCGAGGCCGGTGTCGATGTTGCGGGCCGGCAGCGGCTGCAGCTGGTCGTGGGGGTCCTGGTCGTACTGCATGAACACGAGGTTCCAGTACTCCAGGAACCGCTCGTTCTCGCCGCCGGGCAGGTCGTCGGCCGCACCGAAGGCAGAGGCCGCGGTCGATGTACAGCTCCGAGCACGGCCCACTGGGACCGACCGGGCCGGCTTCCCAGAAGTTCTCCGAGCGGGGACACTCGACGATCCGCTCGCGCGGGACGCCGACGGCGCGCCACAGCTCGATCGCCTCCTCGTCGGGGCCGAGCCCGAGCGCCTCGTCGCCGGCGAACACCGTCACCCAGATGTCGTCGGGGTCGAAGGCGAACGACTTCCAGCGACAGCTCCCACGCGAAGCGGATCGCCTCGGCGTTGAAGTAGTCGCCGATCGAGAAGTTGCCGAGCATCTCGAAGAACGTGAGGTGGCGCAGTGTGCTGCCGACGTGCTCGATGTCGGGCGTGCGAAAGCACTTCTGACAGCTGGTCAGCCGCGGCGCGGGCGGGGTCTCGCGACCGAGGAAGTAGGGCTTCAGCGGCTGCATCCCCGCGGTCGTGAGCAGCACCGTGCGATCGTCCGCGGGCGGCACCAGCGAGGCGGAGGGAATGCGCAGGTGCTCGCGCTCGCTCGAAGAAGCCAGATAGCGCTCGCGAATCTCATCCGAGGTCATGGACGAGTGATCTTAGGGAGCCCCGGGCGAAGCGATGGTGCCGTGCCCGACGATCACTTCACCGGCATACAGGCACGCGACCTGACCCGGGGCAGTGCGCTCGGCCGGCTCGATCAGCTCGACCTCGATCGCCGAATGCATGCCGGCCGGGAGACGGCCCGCGAGGCGGCAGGGCAGACGCGCACCGCGATAGCGGACCTTGACCGCATCGACGACGGCGCCTGCGCGATGGAGGGTCACGTCACATACAGACACGGTCTGGGTCAGCAGCTCCGTGCGCGGACCGACGGTGACCGTGTTGGAGGAAGCGTCGGTCCCGAGCACATACAGCGGCTCCCCGCCACCGTTCAGTCCCGCACCTGAGCCCAGCCCGCGACGCTGACCGACGGTGACCGCGTGGACGCCGGGGTGCTCGCCCAGAACACGTCCATCGCGATCCACGATCGGGCCGACACGCGCGCCCAGATGACCGTGGCGAGCAAGGAACTCGCCACGACGGGTGCCGGCCAGGAAGCACAGGTCCTGGGAGTCGGGGCGACCGGCGACCGGAAGGCCGGCGCGCTCGGCAAGCGCGCGCACCTCGGGCTTGGTCAGCTCGCCGAGCGGGAACCGCAGCCGCGCAAGCGATGCGGGCGAGAGCGCGGTGAGCGCGTAGCTCTGGTCCTTGGCCGGGTCGACGGCCATCCGCAGCAGTGGCCCAAGGGCGTCATCGTCGCGGTGAATACGCGCGTAGTGACCGGTCGCGAGCGTCGCAGAGCCCAGCCGCGTGGCGAGCTCGAGCATCGCGTCGAGACGCACGGAGCCGTTGCAGCGCACGCACGGGTTGGGGGTGAGGCCCGGCGGCGTGGTCGGTGAGCCACGGCTCGCACGACGCCGGCGCGAAACTCGGCGCGCAGGTCGATCGAGAAGTGGGGCACGCCGAGCTCGTGCGCGAGCGAGCGCGCGCCGCGGACGGCCTGGGCGGAGCAGCAGCTGAGCGATCGCCGTCGTTCTCGGGATCCGACCACAGCTCGAGCGTGACCGCCACCGCCTCGTCTCCGGCCTCGCGAGACGAGCAGCGCGGCGACCGCGGAGTCGACACCGCCGCTCATCGCCACGAGCGTGCGGCGATCCACCGCGTGCGAGCCGGGCCTGCGCCCGCAAGGCGCGAGCCGAGCGCACGGTGCAGCGCGTCGGCGGCGAGCTCGGCGGCGTGGCGCTTGGCCGTGCTGACAGCCCCCCGAGCTCGGCCGCGATCGTCTCGGGACCGATCAGGGCCGCCTCCAGCAGCGGCGCGTCGCGCAGCAGCGCGACGACCGCGCTGCCGGCCGCGATCGTCGCGCCACAGCCGCTGGCGTCGAAGCCCGCGTCGAGGATCCGTCCGTCGGAGCTGTCGGGGTCGAGCGACAACGAGATGCGGATCAGATCGCCGCAGGCGGCCCCACCCGCGGCGCCGGTGTGGGCGTCCTCGGGCGTATGTCCACGCGCGAGCGGTCGTTCGAGATGCTGGGCCAAGCTCCGTTGCGACCGTCACCCGATCGAGTGTACGGCTAAGCGCGTTGCGATGCGCCCTAAGCAGTGCTTGCGGATTCGCTTACCGATCTGCTCGATCGAGAACGCGTCGGTGAGACCTGTGAGAACGGTCGTCTGCCCGTGCGCGGTTGACGATCAGCATCGTCGGCGTGCCGGTGACCTGGATCGCGTGGGTGATCGAGCCGAACGAGCCGACCTGGCTCGCCGAGGCGTAGTGGACGGCGATCCTGCCGCCGAACGCGTGCTGGACCGCCGGGAGTTCGCTGTGCACGGCGACGTCGTCGGACGCCGTGCGGGTTCCAGAACAGGATGCAGCACGATTTTGCCCTGCTTCAGCTCGTTTTCGACCGCGACCTGCATGCTCGGCGTGCCGGCGGCGGCCTTGGTGCTGGTCGGCCGCGGGCTGCGCTGCCGATGGAGGTCGTGGTCGGCGCGTCGCCGGTGTGCGACGACCTGGTGGTGTGCGTCGGCGGAAGTCGACACGGAGTGCTTGGCGGTGACCGTGGCCGAGCGTGGTGCTGACGTTGCCGAGCTGTGGCGTCGCGCCGAGGATGTGCGACCGCGCCGTGGGCTTTGGCGATCGCGCGCGTCAGGCCCTCGACGCCGGGAGCGGTGCCGTGATACACGCGGGTGGCGCGGCGGCGCTTGGCCTGCGGATGATGCCGCGGATGCGCTGGAGCGCCGATCGGCGCCGGATGTGCTGGAGTTGTGCGCCGCGCAGCGCGACGAACCACACGAGCCACGAACAGCGCAAATGCGGCCACGAGCGCGATCTGGAAGGGGCGAGAGAGCTGGGTCATCTGCCCCTCGTTCGGCAGGTCGGGCGCGAGAGTTGAACCCGGGGAGTCGTGATGGACTCTCCCGGGTCGATGCAGGACGGCCTCAGAGCGTGCGCAGGCCACGCAGCACCGCGTGCACGACCGTGTCAGTGGCGAGCGTGCTCCTGGCCGCCGCCGTGCATGTCCTTGCAGCACGGTCTCACCGCCGCCGCCGCACGATCGCGACGTAGCGGGCGCCGAGCGCGTTCGCATACCCCAGCTGGCCCTTGAGCGAGCGTCCGGCGAGCTCCATCTGCGCCGTCAGCCCGGCGGCGCGCGCCTCGCTGAGCAGCGCGAACGCACCGGCCGGGGCATAGGCACGGACGCATCGCGCGATTGCCGCTGCAGCGTCGGCGAGGAGGCTCAACGCCACGAACAGGTCCACCGGGCGCGCGGCGCCGGCGCCGCGGGAACGCCGCCCGCGAGCAGGATCCGCTCGACCCCGGCCGCCCAGCCGATGCCGGGCGTCGGCGGGACCGCCGAGCTGCTCCACCAGGCCGTCGTAGCGCCCGCCGCCGCCGACGCCGCTCTGCGCGCCGAGCGCATCGGAGGTGAACTCGAACACGGTGCGCGTGTAGTAGTCCAGGCCGCGCACGAGCGTCGGGTCGACCTCGTAGGCGACGCCCGCGCGCGTCCAGCAGCGCGCGCACCTCGGCGAAGTGCTCGGCGTCCTGCGCGCTGAGGTGGTCGAGCAGCCGCGGCGCGGTCTGCCATCACGCCGCGGGTGCCCTCGTGCTCGGAGTCGAACGCGCGCAGCGGGTTCAGCTCGATGCGCTCGCGCACCTCCTCCGACAGGCTGCCGTCGTGCGCGCGCAGGTGTGCCTGCAGCCGCTCGCGGTACTCGCTGGCGCGCTGTCGAGCGCTGCCGAGGCTCGAGAGGCGCAGGCGCACCGAGCGCGACGCCCATCTCGTCCAGCAGGGCGCGCGAGCAGCACGATCGACTCGGCGTCGACCGCCGGGTCCTCGGAGCCGAGCGCCTCGGCGCCCACCTGCCAGAACTGCCGGTAGCGCCCGGCCTGCGCGCGCTCGTGGCGGAAGAAGCTCGACAGGTACCACAGCTTCACCGGCTGGCGGCGCTTGTGCATGCCGTGCTCGACGTAGGCGCGGCAGACCGGCGCGGTGCCCTCCGGGCGCAGCGTCAGCGAGCGCCCGCCGCCGTCGTCGAAGCGTGAACATCTCCTTGCGCACGATGTCGGTCGAGCTCGCCGACGCCGCGCGCGAACAGCTCGGTCGCCTCGAACGTCGGCGTCTCGATGCGCTCATAGCCCGGCGCCCTCGAGGATCGCGCGCGCGCGGTCCTCGAGCGACGGCGCGCGCCGCGGCCTGCTCGCCGAGCACGTCGAAGGTGCCGCGCGGCGCTTTGATCTCGATCTGCCGCCGCTCAACTGCCGCGCCGTCGGCGCGGCGTCCGGCTGCAACCGGCGCTGCTCGCGGGCAGGGCCGGCCGGGCGCGCGAGCTCGACGAGGAACGGGTTGGTGTCGCGCTCGCGCCCGAGCGTCGTGACGCCCATGTGGCCGGGATAGACGGTCGTCTCGGGCGGGAGCGTCTCGCAGCAGCGTCGCGATCGAGCGCTCCAGCGTCGGCCAGTCGCCGCCGGGCAGGTCGACGCGGCCGACCGAGCCCTGGAAGAGCACGTCGCCGGAGAGCGATCGCGCGTCGTCGGGCGTGGCAGCGAGATAGGTGACGATGGCCGGGGCTGTGGCCGGGCGTGAAGAGCACCTCGATGTCCAGGCCCGCCAGGCTCAAGCCGCTCGCCGCCGGCGAGCCGTGTGGTCGGCCTCGTAGCTCTCGAACGGCCCGAACCCTGGCGGCGTACCGAGCCGTCGATGTCCTCGAGCACGGGACGCTCGATCTCCGGGCAGTACACGGGCGCGCCGGTCGCCCGCGCGACCGGCGCGACCGCGCCGATGTGGTCGAAGTGGCAGTGGGTGATGAGGATCGCCTCGATCTGCACGCCGAGCGCCTCGATCGCGCCCAGCAGCCGCTCGGGCTCGTCGCCGGGGTCGATCAGCACGGCGCCGCCGCGGCGCCGGCGCGCGCGGACGATGTAGGCGTTCTCCTGGACCGGCCCGACGGTGAACGAGCGCACGTCCAGCCGCATCGCGGCAGCCTCGCCGCTGCATCGCTCATCGCGACGCCGCCTTGCCGCCGCCCTGCTTGGCTTTGCTGCGCATGCGCCGGTTGTACATCCACTTGTCGGTGTAGTAGCTGATCGGCGATGTAGCCAGCGAGCACGATCGGGAACAGCGCCGATCGCCTGGTTGCGACTTGTTCGAGCAGACAGGATCACGACCAGCAGCAGCACCACCGCGGCGAACATCGCCCGATAGAACGCGCCGCGCCAGGTCGGCGGACGGTCGCGCTTGTCGAGCGCTTCTCCTGCGCTGGCCGCCTCGCGCGCGCTTGCCGCTCTTCTCCGCGGCGGTCGGCTTGCGCCCCGTGCGACCGCGCGACTCGACGACGCCGGCGGCGTTGCCGCGGTGCTTGGTCTGGCGCTTGCGCTGTCTGGGCCATCTCGGGCCATGCGCGCCACTCAGGACGCCTAGTGCGTTCTCGATCACGTGGCGTGCGGGATCGAAGCCGCGGCAGCGGGATCGTCGTGCCGGGAAGCCCTCGAGCGCGGCGCGCGGCGCGAGCCCGACCAGCTCGGCGCTCGCGACCGTCGGCGTGCGCGCGCACCGCCTCGACCACCAGCGCCAGCGGCACCTCGAACGGACGCTCGACGTTCATCGAGACCTGCGCGACGCCCCGCCGCCGAGCTCGGACCCCGATCGCGCGCACCCCGGGCAGTCCCTCGGCGCCGCCCTCGCGGATCAGCGCGGCGATCCGCGCGCGCGTCGGCGACGGTCGCGGGCGGGGCGAGCTGCAGGTTGAACGCGACCAGCGGCGCGCGCGCGCGCGACGAGCGTCGCCCCGGCGCTCGGGTGCAGGCGCGGCGGGCCGAAGTCGGGACGCAGCTCGCCCGCGGCGATCCGCTCGCGCGAGCCCCGCGACGCCCGCCGCGGCGCAGCTCCGCGCGGGTGCGCCCGCCGGCGAGCTCGCCGTAGAGGAACACGGGCACCGACAGCTCCTGCGCCGATCCGGTCGGCCACCACCAGCGCCTCGGCGCACGCGGCGCCCGCGGGAGGCCTCGTCGAGATAGACGACCGGCGCGACGTCGAGCGCGCCGACGTGAGGATGCTCGCCGCGCGGTTCGGCCGCCTGCAGTCGCGCATCACGTCGATCCGCGCGACCGCCTCGCCGCGCGCCCGCGAGCAGCGCATCGCGAGAGCGTCGCCGGGCGCGCCGGCGAGCGTGAACACCGAGCGGTGATGATCGGCGTCGGAGTGCACGTCCAGCAGCCGCGCCTGGCCGTCGCCGGCGAACGCCGCGCGCGATCGCCTCGCACGGTCGCCGGCGTCGCGCCCCTCGGAGACGTTGGGAACGGCCAGCAGGAGCGCGGTGAGCCGCGGGACGCGGCGCCGGCCCTCGGAGGCACGTCGACGCGCCGGCCAGCAGAGGCTGCGGTGCGCGCCGATCGCTGATCGAGGCTAAACTGCGCCGCCCCGCCGGAGTAGCTCAGCTGGTTAGAGCAGCGGAATCATAATCCGCGTGTCGGGGGTTCGAGTCCCTCCTCCGGCATACCGTCAAGTTCACAAGGCCTCCTAAAACAGTATCGAAGGCGTGCAAAGTATCAGTAACTGCCTGGGTGCCGAGCCCCCGCGCGTGGCAAGCCGCCACGAAGTGACCGCGGCCCAGCGCGTCCGTGACATAAAACGTTTCCAATATGAATCTCATCCCCCCTGACAGTGGGGATGAGCCTGGTGTTGAAAACGTCTCTACTTCGCCCACGCGTCCCGCCGCGGTCGCTTCGCCTTGGCCTGCCGCCCGTTCCGGTCTCGGCCCCCTCCAAGCCGATCGGTAAACGCGCCACCCGGATGAGCAACGCTAGATGAGTAGTGCCACGATGTCACGCGGTGTAGCAGGCGAGGGAGCGGCTGGGTCGGCCGAGTTGGTGGTTGAGTGCGATGCCGGCGGTCTGCGTACCGCGGTAGTACGTGGGCCGTCAACGGCGGGCCTCAGGCGCGGGCAGGCGCTGGGAAAGGCCATCGAATTTTTGAATCGCGACACTAGAACGGATCCCTGACGATGAGCAGCGCACCCGCACCGACGGGCACCACCGCCTCGGTCACTCGGTCCTCGTCGTGGACGAGAGCTCGAAACGCCTGCACCTCGTCGGCGTGAGAAAGCACGTTGTTGAACGACCAGGAGCCCGCCGGGCGCCAGCACGCGCAGCAGATTCGGCCAATAGTCGCAGTAGGCGGGACGTTCGGCATCGAGGAAGATCATGTCCAGGGAGGCGTCGGGGGCGTGGCTGAGCGTGAGGGCGCCATCCTCGGTTCGCAACTCGACGTAGTCCTGCAGCCGCACGTGCGTGAGGTGCTCCATCGCCTGGGCGGTACGCGTGGGGTCCACGTTGACGCTCAGCACGCGCCCGCCGACGCTGCGCGCCGCATCGGCGAGCCACAGCGTCGAGTAACCATTTGACGTGCCCAGCTCGAGCAGCCGCTTGGCTCCGAGCGCTCGCACGAGCACGGCGAGCAACCGCGCGGTGTCGGGCTCGACGTTGCGCAGACGCTCGAGGCGGTCGGCCTTCTCGGCGTCGTGCTCGTGGCCGCGTCGATAAAGGTCCTGGAGATACTCGTTGAGCTGCTCGTCCATAGTTTCCAACTCTCACTCAACGTCATCGGTTAGGGTAATAACGATGCGGGTCAGGGCGCAGGGCGAGCGTGTGGTCAGGGCGACAGGGCGAGCGTGTCCATGATTTCGCCCCAGGTTTCCACCGCCCGCGCTTCCATTTCCGTGAACTCTCGTTCGAGCTGATTGGTGCGACGGAGCAATGGACGCTCTCCCGGGGTCTCGTATCGAGCAAGCGCCGCGGGCAGTTCTCCCGGCGCGATCCATACCGACATGAAGGCAGGCGCGAACACGACGGTGCTTGCGGGCAGCGTCCGGAAGCCGCTCGCCGCCCAACTCTTCACATCGGAGCACAGTTTCGGCGGCGCGAGCGCCGCGAGCCTCTTCGACTTGCTGACGTAAGCATGCACGGTGCGGGTCAGCGCGCGATCACTCCACGTAAGGCGCCCGGCGATGCGCACGAACTCGCGCGCGGCGGGAACCTCGACGAGCGGCACAGCGGCCGTCACCATCGCCCCGATCACCTCATTGCTCAACTGTTCGGAGTCGGCGTCCTGCGGCGAGCTCGCCGCCGCCATCGGACATTCGGAGCGAACCCGACGCACGACACCCCGCAGCGCCCCTTCGATCGGCCCGATCCTCGACGCGGCCGCCTGCACAAGCCGGTAGTTGGCCTGGATATACGCCCGCGTCACCGCAACATTCCCTCTGTCGGCGAGCGTGCTCGCGGGGATCAGCGCCACGACGGCAAGCGTCGCGATGAGCGCCGCTGCCAAGCGGACAGGCACGACGATGATGATAATGCCTCTCCTCATCCCCTCCGCTCGCGCCGACCCGACGCAGACAGAAGCAGCCCTCTGCATAACCCTCCTCGTCATCGTGGCTCGATCTTATCCCGATTGGTCAGGCATCGACGAGGTCGTGGCACACCAGCTCCACCCCCCTCACCCTGATCGCAATGCGGTGCTGAACGATGGCTGACACGGGAAGTTGGCTCATCGTGTTTGCTCCAGTGTTGGTGTTCGTGTCGATGGTTGGCTCATCGTGTTCGGTTGGCTCATCGTGTTCGCTCCGGTGTAGATGTCGGTGTCGGGTCGCTGTCGAGCGCGCTGAGCAGCGTGTTGAGGCACATGTCGCACGTCCTCGCGCGCGAGGTCTGGTCGGGTCCGCCGGCCATTCGACGCAGACCGCGCGGACGAACGCGAGCAAGCGGATAGCGTTACTACACAGATGTCCAGCAACCCCGCCGGATACCACTACGACTACACCGACTCCTTCGAAGCCCCGATCGCCACGGCGAACGATCGGACCCCCGAGCAGTGGGCTCGCGCGGTATTCGAGCACGCGCCACGGCCCGTGCGCCGGCTGCTCGTGAGCGGCTTCCGCTACGGCCTCGGCCTGCGCCTCGGCCCCCGACCATCGCCCGAGCACGTCCTGGGCTGGGAGATCGTCGACCGGAAACCCGACTCGATCACGATCGAGTCGCGGTCGTGGCTCCTGACTTCCCGCCTCGTGTTCCGGACCGAGGAGTCACGCGTCACACTATCCACGCTCGTGCACTACGACAAACGGATCGCAGCGGTCATCTGGCCGCCCGTATCGATCCTGCACCGCCAGATCGCCCCCCGCTTGCTGCGACACGCAGCCGCACGGGCGCCAGCCCCGCTTCGCGTGGCCTGACCGGCCCCCACAGTCAAGGCCCCCTCGTCTGCAGGTCAAAGAGACAGGCTGGCGGGACAACCGTTCGGCGTATTCGGAAGACATAGTCGGGGAGAACGGCTCAAGTTGGCTTTCCAATGCGGTTTGGGCGCTTTGCAAACGTCCTGCAAACGCCGTACCGCCGTCAGACCGGTCCTGCGCCCGCTTCCAACCCGGCGTATGCCATCATTCAGAGTCGTCCGTCCACAGCTGACGACACTGGAAACGCGGTTACCCACTCCTCTCCGCCCCCAATTTATACCACGCACGGGTCCTTCATGAAGCCTTGGATCGTGCTGTATAACCGCCGGCCAAGACCAGAGCCTACGGAAATGGGAGTCGTGAAATGCGTGTGTTGTTGTCGACGTATCCGACGGAAGTGTGGCTATGACCGAGCATGCGGTGGTGATCGCCGGAGGCGGTCCGACGGGGATGATGCTGGCGGCTGAGCTGGCGTTGGCGAAGATCGACGTCGCGGTGCTCGAGCGGCGTCCCGATCACGTGCTCGCCGGCTCACGCGCCGGCGGTTTTCACTCGCGCACGATCGAGGTTCTGGATCAGCGTGGGGTCGCCGATCGGTTCCTCGCGGAGGGTCAGGTGGCTCAGGCCTCGATGATCGGCACGACCGTGTTGGACATGAGCGACTTCCCGACGCGTCATCCCTATTCGCTCGGAATCTGGCAGAACCAGATCGAGCAGATCATGGCCGCCTGGATCGCCGAGCTGCCGGTACGGATCTACTACGGGAGCGAGGTGACAGGCTTTGAGCAGGACGACACCGGCGTCGACGTCGAGCTGGCCGACGGCAAGTCGCTGCGGGCGCAGCATCTCCTCGGGTGTGACGGAGGACGCAGCGTGATCCGTAAAGCGGCCGGCATCGAGTTCCCGGGGTGGGATCCGACGAAGAGCAACCTGATCGCCGAGGTCGAGGTGACCGAGGAGCCGGACTTGGGCATCCGCCACGACGCCCTCGGCGTCCACGCCATCGGCAGGTTGGAGTACGAGATCCGCGACGGCGAGGTGGTCTATATGGATGGGGGGCCGGTACGGGTCATGGTGACCGAGCAGCAGCTCGGGCCCAGCAGTGAGCCCACCATGCGCGATCTGAGCGAGGCGCTGATCACCGTCTACGGCACCGACTTCGGGATCCACAATCTCACGTGGATCTCGAGATTCACCGACATGACACGTCAGGCCGCGGCCTACCGCACGGGACGAGTCCTACTCGCCGGCGACTCGGCGCACGTGCACTACCCGGCCGGTGGACAGGGCCTCAGCCTCGGTGTGCAGGACGCCGTGAACCTGGGATGGAAGCTGGCTCAGGTGATCAACGGGACCTCCCCGGAGAGCCTCCTGGACACCTATCACGACGAGCGCCACCCGGTCGCGGCCCGCGCGCTCCGGCACACGATGGCTCAGACCGCGCTGCAGCGCCAGGACGAGCGCACGAAGGCCCTGGTCGACGTGGTGTCGGAGCTGGCGATGATGGACGAGCCTCGCAAACGACTCGTGGGGATCGTCTCCGGGCTGGACATCCATTACGACCTCGGCGAGGGCCACCCCCTGCTCGGACGCCGTATGCCCGATCTGGCCCTCGTGACCGCCGACGGCCCGCTCCGGGTCTTCGAGCTGTTGCACGACGCCAGGCCGGTGCTGCTCAACCTCGGTGAGCCCGGCGGCTTTGACATCACTCCATGGGCTGACCGGGTCCAGCTGATCGACGCGACATACGACGGCGTGTGGGAGCTTCCGGTACTTGGCGCGGTCACCGCTCCCACTGCCGTGTTGATCCGGCCCGACGGTTACGTTGCCTGGGTGGGAGACGACACAGATACCGGATTGCGCGACGCGCTGACCACCTGGTTCGGACCACCGACTGCGGCGTAGCGCACCGGCCTGCAAGATCGATCTGCAAGGAGTTCTGATGGAACGACAATCGCTTCGGCGATCGTCACCACGCGGCGCTGAGGCTTCAGCTCAGCGACCGTGCTACGCGCTAGCTCGGTACGGCGTGCCGCAGACGGTAGGCAAGGTAGAAGTGCAGAGCTGCTGGCGCAACCATCAGTACTCCCCACCAGTAGCCCTCGTTCAAAAGTATGGCGCCAGCCACCAGCAGCCAGATGCCTATCGCAACACGCACTGTCCGCGCGAAGCCCATGCCGGCCGGAGCCCTCAGCCGATCCGCTCCGCCAGCTCAACGATGATCCCCTCCGGGCCGCGGACGTAGCAGAGCCGATACCTGTCTTCGTAGCGCTCCACCTCGCCAACGAGCTCCGCGCCGCGGGCTCGCACGCTAGCGACGACGGCGTCGATATCGTCGACTGCGAATGCGACATGGCGGATGCCCGGGGTGTTCGCCGGCGCGTGCCGGTCGCCGCCCCCGCCCAACGGGGCGTGAAACTTCACCAGCTCGAGCCGTCCGTGACCGTCCGGGGTCTCCACCATCGCGATCTCCACCCGGACGCCCTCGAGCCCCACCACGCGGTCCACCCAACCGCCCTCGACCGGCCCCCCACCCTGCAGCTTGAGTCCGAGCTCGACGAAGAACGCCGTCGCGACCGCGAGGTCGTCGACCACGATGCCCACGTGCTCCATGCGTTGGATCATCATGCGCTCGACGATAGCGACACGACGGCCCCAGCTACAGCGTCTCTGTTTTCCCGCGTATTCCCGGCTGTTCCCGGACTATGAACGTATCGGGGGGACAGGGCTGATCCCGCGTGGGTACAGACGATCCGGCCCGGTGTGGGCGGATTCGTGGGCGGTGACGCTCGTCTTTCACAACGGGACGGCGTCGGCGTAGATGCGCTCGCGGAGATGCGGGCTCACGCCACCATCGCTGAGTACATCGACATGAGTGCCCAGCAGGTCTTCGAGGTCCTGCCACAGCCCCACAAGATCGAGCAGGCTACGGCCAGGCTCCATCTCAACGAGCAGGTCCACATCGCTGCCCGTACCTGTCTCGCCCCTGGCTGTCGAGCCGAACACGCGGACATTGCGGGCACCGTGATCTGCTGCGCATGCCAGGATCTCGTCCCGTCTGGTGCGAAGTCTTTGCAGGTCGATCCACATGGACCCCGACATCTTCGCGGTCAGCTGGCGGCTACGAGCACCGACGCACCCGCATAGATGTGCGCAGGAGTGTCCTTGACCGCCTTGCCCACAAGCTTGGGTTCCTGGCCGATGGGCGCAATGTCGATCGCAAACTCAAGACCGGTCTTGGCCGCGATCTTCACCAGCGTCTCGATCTGCGGGTTCTTTTCTCCGGACTCAAGCTCAACCACGCGCGGCTGGCTCACACCGAGGCGCTTAGCCAACTCGCGCTGCGACAGCCCGTTCTCGGAGCGATAGGCGATCAGCCGAGCAGCGACCATACGCGCCACCGCAAGACGTTCCCACTCAGCGGCAAACTCCGGGTCAGCTTCAAGCGCGGCTGCCAGCACCTCGTCAGCCGTCTCGATTCCCTTCGGCCAATGGCTCGGTATCTCGATCATAGCTCCATGATAGGTCATGGCTTATCGGTCTTCAATAGCCGGCCGTACCGTACGGCGCGAGCCTGTGCACGTTCGATCAGCGCAGCGAAGTTCTTGTGCCGATCGATGGCGAGGATCACGTAGAAGTCGGCGGCTCGGCGGTAGATGGCGCGCCAGTCGCTCTGTCCCTGCCTCGGACGCAGCTCGCGCAGTGCCGTCGCACGGTCCCCCTTCAGCGGCTTCATGTGCGGCGGTCCAAGCTGCTCGCCGAGTTCACCCAGCTTCCGAACCGCGTTGAGCAGCGCACGGTGCTCCTCCTTGGACTTCATCGCCAGCAACTCCACGACCGCGTCGGGATCGTAGATGACCGTATGGGGCCACGGCTTCGCTGCTGAAGTCATCGACGAAACCTACCCACGGGTTGGGATGGCCCGAGGGTAGGCCCACGCGGGCTTCGCCCGGATGGCCGGAGTGGGTCAACGGGCTCGCGCCGTTGCTGTGCGAACGGTTCCCAACCACCGAGCTGATGAGCGAGGCGCTCAAAGACGCCTGGTCGGTGAGGCCCACGGACTCGCCGTGGGATGAGTGGCGGACGGCGTACCCACTGATCGGGGCCGCAATCGAGGCCACCAGCGACACCCACCAACGGCCCCCTACGTCCGATCGATACGCCGACGCCCCGACCTCGGAGCTGCTCGCGCTCGAGAAGGTGACGCTCGCGCGCCGGGTTGCCAGAGTGCTGGCCTCCAGGGCCGGGGACGAGGACGTCAAGCTGATGCTTCACGCGGCCGAGGACCCCTCGCTCGCGATGCACGTGGCCGCCGTCAACGCCCTCGCCTTCCAGCAGCACACCGAGGTACTGCCTGCCGTGCTGACACTCTCCGACGAGACTGGTCGTGGGCTAACACGGGCGCTCCTTTTCCGCGCTTTCGAGGCGCTGCCCTTCGCGGCAACACGAGCCACCGCCACAGAGTGGCTGACTGGAGGCGACCGAACACGTCGCGCCGCAGCGGCCAGTGCGTTGGGCGCGCACGCGATCGACGACGACGTGTGCCTCATTTCTGCCGAGCTATCTCGAGAGCTCGATCAAGGACTCAGCGGCGACCAGTACGTTGCCTGCGCCCTCGCCGAGGCCTTGGGCCGCCACCCGGAGTACGGGCCATACCCGGAGCTCGATCGCGCATTCAGTGAAATGCCGTACTCGTTTGGGCGGGGATACGTCGTCACCGCCATCGCCGCGACCGACCGACAGTTCCCCGACAAGCTTGCTGTCAACTGCCTCTGGGACTGCGAGCCCGCGATACGCGCCACAGGTGCCAAACACGTACACCGCGAGAAACCCAGCGCTGCGGCTCGACTCCAGCAGATGCGCACCGACCCGCTCGAACACAAGGAACCGCGAGAAGCCGCAAGGTAGAGCACCCCACCCTCTTTAAGGGAGCGAAGCCGCTTTCACCAACCGCGCACGGTCGAGTAGACCCACTCGACCGGACCCTCTTCCGACAGCCATTGGAACCGTGCACCGGGACCCTCGTTCTTCTCGAAGGGTTCGAGAAGACCAGCGACGAGCATCCAGGCCGCGGGGCGCAGTACGCAGCGAAACGCTCGGTACGACCCAGCGAGCTGCTCAACGCCGGAGTCAACGGAACCAACCGATGCGGTTAGCGAACAACCGTCAACCGGCTCAAAGCCAGGCAACTCATCGATACGCACGTCGTAAGGCTCGCTGCTGACAGCCAGCTGCTCGACGGTCCGGCGAAGCGCGACCGCATCGCGAGGATCATCGCCGTAGGCCAGCAACACGCGGGGACTCTGCGACTCGCGATCCTCTAAGTACTCCAATCGCATGAGGTGATCATTTCATCCCAGAGCCGAAAGAGAGCTTTGTCCGAGCCGGTGCATAGGACGCGTCGCATCTGGGCGGCGGCAATCGCCAGGACTGGGACAGTGCGTTCAAGGGTCGGCTGATTGCACGGCGAGGCCGCGCAAGACCTCCTCGTGTTCCACGGCGGCGCGGCATGCCTCCCGCCACTCAGCATCGTCCCACCCCATCAGCGTGACGCGCTCGGTCGCAGCGACCCGAAGCGCCTTGAGGATGCAGAACGCCTGGAGCGCGACCTTCGTCGAGTCCGTCCCCACCGGAACGGTCGCGAAGCCTGAGTCGCCGGCGTCAGCTCCAGACAAATCGAATGCCCAGGCAAGACCCCACCAGGTGACATGATTGACAGCCGACAGCCTGCTCCACTGGGCCCGCCCTATCAGAGCCTCGGGATCGTCGACCACCAGCCGCGTGATGCCGTCTCCAACTGACCGGCGTTTGGTCCCGCTGATATCGGGTTTGCCGTACGGGAAGGTCGCGGCCCAGCCGAGGTGCTCGACCCACTCCTCAGCCTGCCCAAGTAGCGCGTCGGCGTCCGGAGACAGCCCGAGCCTCTTAACCTCGCGAGCGTTGTACAGGACCTCGCACAGGCCTCGCTTGACCCGCTCGTCATGTCCCACGCCTGGCTCGTTCAGCCATGACGCCACGACGCTCGCCTCCAAAGCGGTCCTGGCAAGTACGAGATGCCCGTACAGCGGAGGTCGCTCAGCGCCAGCGAAAGCGGCCGCGAACGTGCGAACACAGTCGGCGCCAGCCCAGAGCGCCATGTGACCGAAGGTGTGAGTGTCGGTCATGGGGTGCTCCCAGCCGTCACTTCTTGCTCGGTACTCGTCCTCGGCGGCAAGCTCTCGCATCGCTTCCCGACTCGGCCGTTGGGAGGTTGCCGTGGCGTGGCCCAATCGCTTCGACGACGCGCGCGAGCGCGGTGAGTGCCTCGACCGTGGGGGCCATCCACTCCCGGAACTGCTCTGCGCTCACTTCATGGCTGTCGCTCATGTGCGAAAGCTACGGCACCAGTCGCCACGGCAGCCCGCCAAGCGCAGTGGCGCCTAGGTCCTCCGCACGGCCGACCAAGGCGAGCAGGGGACGAGCGTGGTGCTTTCCCGGCCCGAGAAGTCAGGTGGCGCCCTGAGGCGAGGTGCCCTACAGCCGCGGATCGACCGGTTCGCTCTCCATCGCGAGCACGCCGAAAACGCATTCGTGGACTCGGTAGAGCGGCTCGCGTCTGACGAACCGATCGAGCGCCTCGATGCCGAGCCCGAACTCGCGGACGGCGAGTGCGCGCTTGCGACCGAGGTTCCGGGATCTCAGCCTCTCGATCTGGTCGGGGTCGGTGTACTCGGGGCCGTAGATGATCCGCAGGTACTCGCGGCCGCGGCACTTGATGCCCGGCTGGACCATTCCTTTGCGTCTTTGGGCTACGAAGCCCATGGGCTTGACGACCATTCCCTCGCCGCCGCGGCTTGTGAGCTCCTCCCACCATGCGACGCCTTGCGCCTCTTGCTCGGCGTCGGTTACGTTGACGAGGAGCCGACCGGTGCTTTGCAGCCACCCTGGGTCTGCGGCGACGAGTCGATCGCAGCGCTCCAGGTGCCAGCCGTGGTCGTGGTCGGAGTAGACCCCTGTCTCCCCGGCCAGGATGTGGAACGGGGCCAAGCGCAGGTCTGCGACGCCGTTCACAGGCCACACGTACTGTCGGTAGGCATCCACGTAGTGGTCGATGCTTGAGATCCTGCCGCGTTGCTTCTCGAGCAGGGGCGCGACATCCAGGCCTCGGCCTTGCGCTGTTTCGAGCGTTGCAACGGTGGCCGCGAGGCCTGCGTGCGCGGCGGCTCCCACAGCAGCGTACTGGCGCCTGATTAGTTCGATCGCCTTGGCTGACCAGGGCATCAGCTCGCAGTCGAGCACGAGCCAGTCTGTGTCTAGCTCTCCCCATAGGCCGGCCGCGTCGATTGATGCCCGGACGCGAGAAAGCGCGTCCTCGGTGTCTGCTTGGCCTGCGAGAAACGGTCGTCCTGTGCGGGTGTAGATCGCGCCGGTCTCGCCGCTGTCGACTCCGAACCTTTCTTTGGCGACGTCGGCGTCGCGGCAGACGATCACGATCGCACGCGAGCCCATGTGCTTCTCCTCGCAGATGACCTGCGGCACGCCGTCGGAGCGGTATTCGGCGAATGCGCTGGCGGGATGCTCCAGCAGGTCAGGGCGGTTGGACGTTGCGGTTGGCGCCATCGTCGGCGGCAGGTAGACGATCCACCTGGGGTCCATGGCGTAGCGGCTCATGACCTCCAGGGCCGCCGCGGCGTTCTCCTCGCGAACGGTGACCGCGCGCGTCAGCCTCGTCTGGATGATCCGCTTGCCGGCAACGTCGTCGATGTCGAGCAGTTGGGCCAGTCGGGGCTCGTCTTCACCGGCGGCTATCTCATCCGGCGCGAGGAACGGCTTGGCAAGCTCGTAGTAGACGCGCTGGGCCGGGACGGACAAGAGCTCCCGCTCGGGCCAGCGGAGAGCCGTGAGCTTGCCGCCGAACACACAGCCAGTGTCGATATTGATCGTGTTGTTCAGCCACTCAGGATCGGCCACTGGAGTGTGGCCGTAGACAACGACCGCACTACCGCGATAGTCGGCCGCCCATTGACCGCGAACGGGTAGACCGAACTCATCGGTCTCGCCTGTTGTTTCTCCGTAGAGCGCGAAGTCTCTTACCCGTGCGGAGGAGCGGCCCTGGTAGGCCTGCTTCATCCCGGCGTGCGCGACAACGAGAGCCCCATCGTCGAGGATCGCGTGGCTGACGAGCCGATCGAGAAAGTCCTGGGTCTGCTCGCAGAAACTCATCGCTCTCCGTCTCGAGCTGCTCGAGGGTCTCCGCGAGCCCGTGGGCGACCTTGACATCTCGTCCTTTGAGCTTGCGTGCGAGCTTCACGTCGTGGTTCCCGGGCAGGCAGATCGCCGTGCCGGCGTCCGCCATCGCCATGACCAACCGCAGGACCGCAGGAGTGTTGGGCCCGCGGTCGCCGTAGTCGCCCACGAACACAGCGCGCCGTCCGTCCGGCGGCGTGACAGTGACCCCGTCCGGGGCGACGGCGTAGCCGAGCTGTGCGAGCAGAGCGACGAGCTCGTCGTAACACCCGTGGATGTCCCCGATGACGTCGAACGGCCCATGCTCGGCGCGGCGGTCCGTCCAAAGAGGGGCCCGGGTGACCTCGACGGCCGAGATCTCCTCAAGGGAGTCGAGCACCCAGACGTTGCGAAACCCCTCGCGCTTGAGGTGCTTAATCGAGCGATGAAGCTGCGTGCGCTGCCTACGGACGACGTGCGTCCCGAAGGCGCGATCGGCTCGCGAGCTATTGCGCTCAAGACAGACCGACTCCGGTGGGTCAAGCACGATCGCGACCGGGAACAGGTCGTGCGCCTTAGCCAGTTCCACCAGCGGCTTCCTGGCCTCGCGCTGCACGTTCGTTGCATCGACGACCGTGAACCGGGGCTGAGCCAGGCGCCGCCCCGCGATGAAGTGCAGAACCGCGAACGCATCACCCGTGGCCGCCTGATCGTTTTCGTCATCCGAGACCAGGCCACGGCAGAAGTCTGAGGAGATCACCTCGGTCGCCTTGAAGTGCTCGCGGGCGAACGTGCTCTTGCCCGAACCGGACGCGCCAACGAGCACAACGAGGCTCGGGTCCGGGAGCGCAATCCTCATCGGCTGAACACCGCCATCTGCGTCGGCGGTCCGACCTCATCATCCACGGGGCCCACGGGCAGGTAGCGAACTCCATAACCGTGACGCGACGAGACGCCGTCGGCCCACCCGGCGAACTCCTCGCGGGTCCATTCGAAGCGATGGTCGGAGTGGCGCAGCTCCCCCGCCGGCAGAGTCTCCCAGCGCACGTTGTACTCGGCGTTGGGTGTCGTGACGACAATCGTCGTCGGCCGAGCCGAGCCGAAGATGCTCTGCTCGAAGGCAGCGAGACGGGGCGGGTCGAGATGCTCGATCACCTCGACGAGAGCGGCGGCGTCGAACCCTTTCAGCCGCTTGTCGCGGTACGTCAGCGCGCTGTGAAGAAGGCTGATCTTCTGGCGCTGCGCATCGTGCATCGTGTCGAGCCTCAGCCGGCGGGCGGCCTCTTCCAAAGACCGGACGCTGACGTCGACACCCACAACCAGGTCGTAGTCCTCCTTGATCAGGCGAGTGAGCAGTGCGCCTGCGCCGCAGCCAAGGTCCAGCACCCGCCGAGCCCCGGACGCCTTGAGAACGGCCTGGACGCTTCCGAGGCGTTGATCTCGCAGGGAAACTCGCTCCTCAAGGTTCTCCTCTCGATCGGGCGCATCCGGATCCTCGACCGGCGGAGCTGCCTCATCCATCGCGAGCAGAGCCGGCGCATAAAGGCGCGCCTGCTTCTTCAGGTAGCGACGGACGATCAGGTCACGCTCCGGGTGAGCGGCCAGCCACCCCTCGCCGCGACGCATGAGCTTCTCAACCTCCGCCTCGTCCACCCAGTAGTGCTTGTCATCGTCGAGCACCGGAATCAGCACGTAGAGGTGCGTCAACAGATCGGCGAGCCGCACCTCCCCCCTGATCCGAAGGGAGACGTGGCGGCTACCCCACTCGGGGAACATCGGGTCCAGCTCAATCGCCTCCACATCGACCTCGTAACCGAGCGGCTCAAAGAGCGCACGTACGAGCGACTCGCCGCCGCGCGCCGGGACAGCTGGCAGCACTGCCTCCAGGGGCATCGCGGTCGCAGCGAGCTCCTCATGGCCCTTGCATACACCGGCCATGGCGCTCTTGAAAACTGTCAGCAGGGCGACGGACAGAAACGACGACGCGACGTAGGGACGATCGTTGACGTACTGCGCGAGCGCGAAGCTGTTCGGGCCCCCTCCCTCGCCTGACCAGCCCGACCGGGTCGATATCGAGAAACAGCGCCGCGGTGCACCTGTCCTCGGCGGCCTCCGGATAGAACACGTGCGCCTCCCCGAACGGGACCTCAAACGTCTGGACACGGTCGGGATGCTTGTGCAGCAGGAACCCGAGATCAGTGGCGGGGCGATGGGTGGTCGTGACGGTCAGGAGCACAGACGTCGAGGCTACCGGCCTGTGCCTGCAGGTCCACTAGACGCCGACACCGCCCGGGCAATGCCGCGGCGCTCGACGCCGACCTGCGCGAGGTGATTGAACGTCTCGCCGTGGGCAAGCGGCGGCGACCCGCACATCTCCGGGTCGGGGTGGCCGAGCGAAGGCTCCTACGGCCTCGCACGCGCTGACCCCCGTGCGCGCCAAGCTCGATCACGAGGTCGCGGTGACGAGCACGCTTAGCCGCCACGAGCAGTAGATGCTCGTTCTAAAGGCCGGCCGAGCAGAGGACGATGCAGAAAACGAGCTTCCCCTTTTACGGAGCGATATATCAAGATTGTTGTAAGATCGTGCGGGGAAAGAGGATATGGCTTCGACTGTGATCCCACTATCAGACCGGCCTTTGGCTGAGCGAGCGTTCATAGCGCTGAACCGGCGCGCTAACGCTCAGCGACGCTACCCGGTCGTCCTGCTCGACGAGGACATGGAAGCGCTTGACGACTCGACTGGCAGCAGGCGCAGGAGCCATGACGCCTTGCGGCAGTTGACGGCCGACGGGCGTTTGCGGCAGGTGCGCCGCGGCGCCTATGTCTTGGGTGCCCCGACGGGCGGGAGCGACGCGCGGCTGCTGGCCATTCTCGACGCGGTCACACCTCGCCCGTATCTCGTTACCGCTGGTCGGGCGCTCGCCGAGACCGGCCTGAGCGATCAGCATTTCTTCCGTGTCGTCGTCCTGGCGGCGGGCCGCTTGGCCGAGTGGAGCTGGCAGGGCGAGCAGGTCTACTACGTCGAATCGGCCCCTAACCGGATTTGGGGCGAGCTTGGTCCTGATGGGCCGGCGATCGCGCGTCCGGAGCGAGCGATTCTCGATTGCCTTGCAGACCGCCGGTTCGGCGTCAGCCTCCCGCAGACGGCAGAGGCAATTGACCGTGCGATGCGAATCGGCATGCCGCTGTCGCGACTCGTGAAAGCAACGAGGCGTTACGAGACGGCCGCGGTCTCGCGACGGCTGGGCTTCCTGGTCGAACTTCTCGTCGGCGCGGACGCCGCCGCTCCTTTCCTGAGGCTGCGAGGCCCCAGCAACAAGTACGTGCCGCTATCGCCGTTTCAACCCGCGAAGGGCCCGGCGGACTCGAAATGGCGGGTTCACGTGAATATCGAGCCCGAGCTTCTGCTGGCCCACCGGACTACCGGATGACTCTCCCTCGCAGGCTCGTCCACAACGAGTTCGACCTGCAAGACATCGCAGAGAGTTCGGGGCGCCCGATCGAGCTCGTGGAGCGTGACTTCGCCCTCGTTACGCTCGCCGCCCACCTGACTGACCAATTCCCCGACCAGCTGTGCTTCAAGGGCGGCTTCGTCCTTCGTCACGTCCGCGGCTCGGGGCGCCTTTCAGGCGACATCGACGCGACACGGACGAACCCGGGCAAGCACAAGCTCGACGCCGAGGAGGTCGCGGAGGCGATCCGACGCGCGAGCGATGAGCCGCTGCTGCGTTTTGACCCCGGCGCGCCGGAGACCGATAGCAAGCAGAGCTTGGACTTCGACGGGGTCGAGTACTTCACCGAGCGCGAGAAAGGAAGACTCGCGGTCGAGGTGTCCTACCGCGAGGAGGTCGTCGACGAGCCGGATCGGGTGATGGTCGGCCCTCCCTACTACGACCCGTTTGAGATCCCGGTGCTTACGCTCGAGGAGGCGACGGCCGAGAAGCTGCGGACGCTGCTGCAGCGCCGCCGGCCGACTGACCTGTCGGACATCGCGCTGATCCTCAACAACTACGGTGCCGAGCTGAACCGCGGGCGTGTCAGACAGCTCGCTGTCGTGAAGTTCGAGCTCGTCAAGCAAGGCAACTACCGCGGGCGCGTCGAAGAGACCGTGGACGCGCTAGCAGGGGAATATGCCGAGGCGCTGCCCGGCCTTGACCCAGAGGCCCCTTCCTACGAGGAGGCCAGGGCGACGCTTCTGCGTGATCTGGGGGACCTGCTGCCCTAGCCCCAGGGCTGGTGCGCCGGAGGCGCCTACCCGACGGCGCCAATAGCGTATGGGCGTGAGCGCGACAGAACCCGACCCGGAGGCCGACCGCCGGACGAGCGAGCAACGCACCGACCCGCGAGCCCGGATGGCACTCCGGCGCTGGCGCCTGTGGTGGCGCTTCCAGCTTCGTGTGCTGCCCAGGCGCGGCCCGCTGCGCCGGGCTCGGCTGCTGCGCAAACCCGATGAAGATGCTCCGTTCCGCGGCCAGCAGCTCGCGGTCGGGCGGTTGCTGGGTCGGGGTTACCTCGGGCTGATCTCCGCCCGTGAGAAGGCTCGGATCGAGCGCTGCTCGCGTACCGGAGCGCGTGCGGCCGCTGCGGACGGTGCTCGAGCTGCTGGGACGCCAGCGGGCGTTGCTCGCGGGCCTGCTCGGGTTGATCGTGATGGGGGCGGGTCTGGACGTCCTGCTGCGAGAACTCGGCCCCCACGTCGTGCACGCGCTCGGCGTCGAGGGATGGTTGCGCTCGACGTTCACCCGACCGAGCGCGGAAACGCTTCGGATCGTGCTCGCGGCCGCGGCGGGCGGGACCGCGACGATCCTCGGCCTGGTGCTGTCGATCAGCCTGATCTCCTGGCAGGCGACCGCAGATCGCTACCGGAGCACGAGCATCGTCGCTTTCCTGCTTCGCGAGCGGCTCGGGTCCGCCGTCGTGAGACTGCTCGCGCTCGGTTTCGCCTATTCGCTATGGGTGCTCGCGCTGTTCGAAATCTCCGGCCACCGTCCATATGCCTCGACCGCACTCGCCGTCGGCCTCTGCACCGCCGCGGTGCTGTCACTGATCAGCTACCGCGAGTCAGCCTGATCGGCTACCTGCCGGTCAGCATCGCTCACAGCCTCAAGGAGGAGATCGTCGCCGAGCTCGATCGCGCCAGACGGAGGGGAGCTGGTCGCTCGGTGGAGAACCGCAGCCGCATCATCATCGCGGCCGACCTGCAGATCTTTCGCGGATCTGATCGCGCGCCTGCTCGCAGAGGGCGACCCGATCGATCTCACGGCGTGCCTCGGCGAGTTGGCGCAGGCCCTCTCGCTACCACGCAATCGTCAAGCCCTCGATCGCACCGGACAGCATGGTCTTCCAGCGGCGCAAGGCCCGCCTCGGTCACGGCGGATACAGCATTGAGGAGTCGATCCTCAGCCAGGGACTGATGAACCCCACGAGCGAAGTACCTGACCACCTTTGGTTCGAGCGCCGTGTGATGGAGCTCACGCGCACGGTGACGGATTCGGAGGCGCTGCGCCGGTCTGAGGTCGCAGACACCCTGTTTGCGGTTTGGGCCGCAGCGCTCCAGTACTCCTGGTACTCTGAGGACCCCGACGCGGTCGAGGTGATCCTGGTCGAGGTGGAGCAATTCGCCCACGACCCGCGTGTTCGCGAGAGCGAGGAGCTTGCTGGCGCATTGACCAACACGCTCTGGGTCACGATCGAGGCCGTCGGTAACGGATTCGCAACCACCTCCGAGGCGATCGTCGCCAGCGAACCCTGGAAGGACGTCGACACGACCGCGGCTTCCCTGGCTCGCCCGCGAGGACGCATCCGAGCTTGCCCGGCAAGTCCGAGCCGAGATCCTGATCGCGGGCTCAGTGATCTCGCCACGCTGGTCGATGGTGGCCGAGGTTCAAGCAATCCGCGGGCCACGCGTCGAGGCGCGTCGGCGCACGGTGACCGGGCGGGTGATGAACATCTGCCTCGCGCAGCTCGGCGATGTATCCGAGAGCGATACAGCTGGCGTGCCGACGCTCGCGCGGATGACGATCAGGATCCTGCTGCGCGTCCTGCACCACGGGCTTGCGTTGCCGGGCCTCGACGGTCTCGCACCGCTACTGACTCGCGCTAGCTATCTCGCGACAGGCGAGGACGCACAGGACATCCGCAGCGAAGCGGCGCGTGCGGCGCGCGTGCTGGCCGAGGCCCAGGAGTGGGTGGGCGCCGACGCACTGCTCGCCGTGGCCGCGGACAGTGGGGTGATTGCGGCCAGCCGAGAGCAGGACGAACAGCGCAAACTAGTGATTTCTTTCGACCGCCTTTTTCACCGTCGCCGCCGTCTACGGGTGGGGTGAGCTTCACCTGCGCCCCGGTCGGCTCGCCGCAGCCGCGAAGTACATAGCCGCTCCATATACCAACGTTGACGCGCTCGCAGGACTGATTGGGCAGCATGCTTTGTTTCAGCTGATGCTCCCGGTCATCACCTATGCGGAGTGGTTTGGGTCACTCAAACAGGCGGTGGCGGCGCTGCCCGAGCGCCAGGTGTTCGACGGCGGCATCGGCTACAGCCTCGAAAAGGACCATCCGTCTTCGCTGTTCGCCCGAGCCGAGATCATGTTCGGCCCCGACGATTGTCTGGAGCATCTCGTTGCGGCGGTGCTCGCCGAGCGCGAAGCGCTGCGACCCAGGCTGCTTCAGGTGCTAGACGTCGTACTGCGGACTCGAGAGGCGCAGCGTTGAGCCCGCGGCGCGCGCGCACATTCCACCTCGGCGATCGCTACGCCGCATTCTCACTGCGAGGCGCGGATGGACTCGATGCCTCGTTTGCGGGCACCGACGTGTACGTGGCTGCGCGCGGTGTGTCTAACAGCGTGATCCCCGGCGTCGATGAGGACGAGCTGATCCTCACGGGTGCCAACGACATCGAGGTCGAGCAGGTCACGGAGGTGCTGTTGGCGCGCTACTCCCAACGTGACCTGTGGTCGCAGCCGACGATCGCCATGGAATTCCAGAGCTACGTGACCCAACTGATCTACCACGGCGAGGTATTCGTGCGTCTGCACCTTGACCGCGCAGACCGTAAGGAGCCCTACTCGCTGTTCGCGATGGACTGGCTGGCGCCGGAGACGATGCTCCGGCGCAGAAGGGCAGGCAAAGTTGTGTACGAGCAGTACGTCAGCCTGCGCGCGTTCGAGGGCAGCAACTACGTGATGGATGGCGGGCCACGGGAGCACTTTGCCGAGTTCGATGAGCAAGAAGTTTTGCACCTGCGTTGGCCGCTGCCGGAGCCCGGCGGCGCACGCTCCCCAGCGGCTGCGGCGCTACAAGCAGGCCGTGACATCGGGCGTAACGCCGAGCGAATGGTCCTCGTGGCGCAGGCCGGCGCGGAACCCAAGGAGACGTTCCTATCGCTCGCCCGGGCACGCGCCGGTGCGTTCAGCGACGCGCTCGAACGCGAGCAGATCGGCTCGGCGAAGGTGAAGGACATGCTGTTCTACCCCGGCGCGTACGAGGCACCCGTCTTTCCCTGGGTCGAGCACGCGACCGACTACTTCCTCGCCGACCGCGCCCTTCGCTCACGAGTAGCGATCTGCCAGCTACGCGACTACCTGCTCGCAGCGTTCAACGAGCAGGTGCTCGCCCGGTGGACGCAATTGAATGGTTGAGGCGAGGTGGAGCTCGGTCTGCGCCGCGATGTGTTCAGTGAATCAGATTGGCTTGAGATGCACGAAGAACTGAGGAAAGGGACGATCGACCTACAGGACGTGCGCGCGGCGATAGCGGCCGAGAGCGAAAGCCGCTGAGGACCGAACGGGCCCGTCCTTCTGCCCGTCGCTTATGTGTTGAAGGATCGTGTCTGGGTGGGACGGCGCGGCGGAAGCGCCGGCGGAAGGCTTCGGTGGTCACACCCGTTCGGCGAAGGCATGCTCAAAGTGCTCGCCGATGAGCTCGTTCCCGCGGAAGAACAGGCCGACGACCTCCATCCACTGCTCGTCGCTCATCGGCCCGTCCACTCTCCACAACTTCCGCTTCCGCTCATACGGACCAGGCAGCGCCCGCGGACGGGTCGCTGTCGGCCCATACGTCTCGGTGGGGTAGCGGACGATCTTCCCGTCCACATGCGTGAACTTCCTCGTGCGCGTGTCGCGCTCCGTGTGAAGCTCTCGGTTCAAGACAGCCTCGAACGCATTACCTGGGCGATCCTCGCTCGGCTTGAGCTCTTGTATGTAAAGACGCTTGACTGGATCGGACTCGTTGTCGGCTCGCGCTTTCCAGTGAAACCACGTGCCGAGCAGCGGGTGCAGGAATGCCTCGGCCTCGCCACGCTCGCCGGCCGCGTGAAACGAAGACCCCTGGTCGTGACGATCAAGCGAGTCGAGCGCCTGGGGCGTGAGTTTCAGCCCGTCCCAATAGTCCGCGAGCAAGCACTGTTGCAGTTGGTCGCGTCGGCCCAGGCGGTAAGGGTCGATGGCGACGCACACGGCCAGCGCCGGGTCCTCAGAGAGTTCGGCAAGCACTCCCAGCAGCTCTCGGTACTCGGCCAAGAACGGGTGAGGGAACAGGGCGCTCTCGCCGACGAAGAACGCGGCATTTTCCGCGACCCACGGCTCCTCAATGTGCGTCGGGTTCAGGCGCATAAGCCCGTCGGTCAACGTGTCGTACAACGCGGGATGCTCGCGAAAAACCCGATCTCCGCGGTCGGGCGGCAGTAGGGAAGCGAGCGTCAGCTCACGCTCGGCATCGACGATCGCGTGGTGGAGTTCGGCAAAGGCGCAAAGCCGCGCGTAGTCGGCGTCCGACTGCGCAGCCTTCAGCCGGTCAGGCACCCAATCGCGAAGGTACTCAGCGTGCTGCCGAACAGCGGCCTCAAGCCCGGGGCGATCGAGGCCAGCAAGGTACTCGCGTACGAATGCCTCGACCTCGTCCTTCTCGGCGCGGTGCGCCGGGTAGGCGCCCTCGTTGAAGAACTCCCACGGATCGAAGCGGACAGGCCCTAGCGCAAGTCTGAGCAGCGCAGACTCGCGGAGTTCAAAGGTCATCCGCGCGAACGGGCTGGCCGCACAGTCGCCCCATAAGACCATTGTCGCAGCCGACCTCAGCTCGACCCGTCCTTTTCGGGGAGCGAGTTCACCTTGGGGCGGCGTCGCGGCCAACCAACATTGGACCCCAAATTGGACCCCGGGGGACCTGCCGACTGTCGCCTAAACGCACAAACGACCCGTGAACACGGGCCGTTTGCTTATCGCCCTAACCGGACGGTATTTGAACCACGAGACGGTCGAGACTATCGGGCGACTGCACCGGACGCTGTAGCCCGATCAAGTCCGGATGGCCACTCCGCCACAGGCCGTTCGTAAGCTGCGACATCAGCGGGGCGGCGGTAGATGCAGGATCGCGAGGCACGGATCCGCGATCCGCGCCTGGTCGCTGTCGCACGTTACGAGCGGATAGCCCCTTGTGCTCGCGGTGGCAGCAATCCACAGGTCGTTGTCGGTGATGTTCCACCCCGAGCGCTCGCTGAGGTCCCTGAGACGCGCCCACTCGTCGAGAATGGCCTCGTCCAGCGGCACGCGGAGAAAGCTCGCAAGTCGCTGCTCCTCGCGTTCAATCCGCACCTGGCCCCAGTTCGCGTTGCGGTAGCCGTAGCGAGACTCAGCGAGCGTGACCACGCTGATCGCGAGGATCGCCCGCTCGACCCGCTCGATGACCGGGACTGGCCAGTGCGCAAAGCGACCCGGATCCTTTGCTCGCTTTGCGCTCCAGCCCACGAAGCTTGTATCGCACAGAATGCGCTCCGCCATCGCCGAAGCGAACATCAGCGACTCGTCAGAGCCGCAAGATACGGGTCATCGGCGTCGTCGTCCCACTCCGGGTCGGCTAGCGCAGCAAGCCCCTGAGGTCCGCCGATGCCCTGGCTGGCAAGCAGGTCCTCATCGGGAACAGGCCGAGAGGTAAAGAGAGTCGAACTGATCGCCGAACTCGACCGGCTCGATGCGGTCGATCGTCATCGTCCCACGCTGGGGGCTGGTCAGCAGTCCCGATCCCTCGGCCCACACGACGCGGTCCATAAGGCGCGTAATCCTCGCCTCGAGCTCCTCGGGGTACTTGCACGTCCAGTCGACGCCGTTCGAACTCCGGATCGCAAGCTTGTCCGGCTCTACGTCGAGCAGGTGCAGGCGACCCGACACGCTCCGCACCTCGCCTGCAGGCCGGGGGATGATGCGTCTCAAGCGCTCCAAGCGAGGCAGATCGATGCGCGCTGGTTGTGCTCGCAGCTCCTTTGGGAAGTCAATCCGGATCGACCCGTCGGGGCCAAAAGCACGACAGGCCCTCCCGAGCGCGTCGGTCACGGCTTCGGAGACCTCCGTATCCGTTTCGACGCCGTCTACGAGGGCTCGGAGATTCTCAAGAGCAAGCGGGACAACATCGAGTGGGAGTGGCTGCTCGTCGGTAGATGCAAGCGTTTCCGGCTCTATGGTCGCAACCCCGCTGCCTGGTGCGAACCGCACGAGCCGGAACGCGGTCACCGCTTCAGCGCGACGCTCCGGATGGCCTGACTTTCGGGTCTGGACACCGCGACGGTCCCGATCGAAGTCACGCAGCGCAGCCAGGAAGCTATCGATGAAGCTCTCAAAATCGGACAGGCTCACGCCGTGCTCCGCTCGGGAGCCCTCAAGCCTCAGCGTGATCTCTGTGCGATCTTCGGTCGTCATCATTGGCCGCCGTTCTACAGTTCGTCGAGCTGCCAGCGTAGTCCTATTGTTGCTTTTCAGACGGCGGACTGCCGCGATACGAGCGCCGGCGCACAGGGTCCTGACCGCGGCGGGGGGCGTCGTGATCGCAGTGATTGGTTCAGCCCTGCGCCACTTGGCGGGGCAACCCGTGACCCGCGAGGCAGCGCATTCGGTCCCAGGCATGCCCCCGTGCTCCGGCGGGTCGGTTGCGGGATAGCCCACGTCTGGATGGTGCGTTGCAGCTTGCAGATAGCCGCAGGTAGGAAGACGATCACGTGGAATGGAGCCGACCATGGCGCGAACTGCTGAGCCTGGGGTGCTCTATCTCGACGACAACTTGGAGCGTCTCCGGCTACTTCCGAGCGAGTCGATCGACTTGGTCTACCTCGACCCGCCGTTCTTCTCCAATCGCTCCTACGAGGTCATCTGGGGCGACGAGGCTGAGGTCCGCTCATTCGAGGACCGCTGGGAGGGCGGCATCCAGGTTTACATCAACTGGATGCAGGAACGCGTAGTGGAGATGCACCGCGTCCTCAAGGACACGGGTTCCCTCTACCTGCATTGCGATTGGCACGCCTCGCACTATCTCAAGGTGATGATGGACAAGATATTCGGCCAGGCCAACTTCGTGAACGAGATCGTCTGGCGCCGGACCGGCGCGCACAACAAGCGTGGCCGCTATGGACCAATCCACGACACGCTCCTGTTCTACAAGAAGGGGCCGGAAGCGACATGGACCAACCCGCGCCGCCCGTACATGCGCGAGCACGTGGAGCAGTATTTCGTCGAGGACGCGCGCGGCTGGCGCACAAACTACTACGGCAACGTCTTGACGGGCTCTGGTAGGCGTGGTGGAGAAAGCGGCGCGCCTTGGCGCGGGATCAACCCGAGCGAGAAGGGCCGGCATTGGGCTATCCCCGGCGCGCTGCTGGAGGAGGTCGAGGAGGATCTAACGGGCCTGTCTCAGCATCAGAAGCTCGACCGACTTTTTGAGCTTGGCTACATCACGATCGAGCCAGGCGCCGCATGGCCGATGTACGAGCACTACATAACGCCAGCCCACGGGACATCCGTCCCCGATATTTGGGCGTTCCAGCCTTACACGGGCGGCACAGTGTTTGGGACCGACGCGGGGATCGACGAGGACGTGCGGTGGCTCTCCCCGCGCGACCAGGAGCGCTTGGGCTATCCGACGCAGAAGCCCGAGGGTCTACTCACGAGGATTATCTCGGCATCCAGCCAGCCGGGGCAGGTCGTGCTCGACCCGTTTTGTGGCTGCGGCACGACGCTCGCCGTAGCCGAGCGGCTCAAACGGCGCTGGATCGGCATAGACATCAGCTTGACGGCAATGGGCATCATCGAGCGTCGCCTGCTCAAGGAGCGCGGCGAGAAGCCCACAGTCATTGGCATGCCCACAACCGAGCAAGAGCTAGCCGAACTGAGGCCGTTCGAGTTCCAGAACTGGGTGATCCAGAGCTTGCAGGGACACCACGCCAAACGTCTCACCGGTGACATGGGCATCGACGGCTATACATTCTTCAACCGCGACCCGATCCAGGTCAAGCGCTCGCAGCACGTGGGCCGACCGACACTCGACAGCTTCCAGACCGCGATCGAGCGCGAGGGTAAGCAGCGCGGCTGCGTCGTCGCGTTCAGCTTCACGACGGGCGCACACGAGGAGGCTGCAAGGGTCCGCGCCCAAAAGGGCATCCAGATCGAGCTGTTGACGGTCCGCGACATTCTGCTCGCACGCGGGGACCTGCGGATGCCGGACATCGACGAAATCTTTCCCAAGCGGTCTACGTCGTTCTTGGACTTGCCCCTACCCGCAGCGAGGAAGAAGTCGCAGCGTCCGACTGCAACACGCCTGATCGCCAGCGCACGCGAATGCGTATCGGCACTCGGCGGTTGAGCTACAACCGAACGAGGACGCTACGTGAAGGCGACTGCACCGCAGCCGTAGCAGAACTGAATCTCAGTCCCGGAGGTGGCAGTTTTCGCAACGTCGCGGACGCGACTCTGGCCACAGTTCAGGCATTTGCGGCCCCTGCCGAGCATCGGATCTGGATGTCCGAGCCAGCCTCGTGCACCACAGTTGGAACATTTCATGGCTCCCTCTGGCTTCGCGGCTCTGTCGTGTTGGAAGGTTCCTTTCCCGCACTTGGGACAGATGGCGCCCGGCATGGTAGCGAGACTACACGGTGGGGTAGCCTCACATCAGCATCGACCTAGACGTCGCCCGTCGGAGGGTGCCCGCCTTGAAGCCTCCCGGCCGCCTTGAGCAGCTTCACGGCCGCCAGAGCAGGGCTGTCGCGGTACTGCTTGCTCGCGGCAACGTCGATCAGCTTTGCTCGCGATCTCCTCGGGCCCGAACACCTCGAAGCCCGGCATCTCCCGGATGCGCGCCTCGTGGATGCCTTTGCCCGGTCCGGCGAAACGACCGGCGTAGAGCCGGAGCCGCACCCGGTCTTTCCGGTAGCCGTAGCGCTTGGCCGCTGCGGCGATGACTTCATCGCGGATGAACGAATCGTTGAGGAGCTTGTAGTGAGCACCGAAGCGCCGCCGCCGGCCACGTCCTCCGCGGCGACCCCTCGCGATCCAAAGAACGACTTGACCGTCGCCAGCACGAGCACGTCGGCGCGCGCGGCCACGAGATCGACCTCGTAACCGTGCGTCTGCACCTCTTTGTGCATCGCCTTTACCGTCCGACGCGTGACGGGGAACTTCACCGCGCCCGAGACGACGAACCCCTCCGCCTCCAGGACCAGCGCGACTACAGACTCAAAGCTCTCCATCGGAGGTTCCTGGGTTCGCGGTCACCTCTTGCGACCTCGTTGGAAGCGGATTCTTCGGGAGGCAGCTTACGCTGGGAATCTCCACGCCTACGCTCGCCAGTGCTTCCTGGAGCAGGACAGTCTCCGGCGCAGAGGGCGGTTCAGCGGAGCCGCGATGCTTGACAGCGATGACGGTCGCGCCGCTCGGCAGGGAGAACACGACTACTGCACGGCCAGTCGCCTGGGTGGGGTAGGGGTCACCGCCCATACCGAGTCGAGCACGTACCTGGAGTTCGAGCTTATCCTCCAGTAGCGAGAACCAGGGCGCACCAAAGGCGAAGATCGGGGGCGCGTCGAGTTCTTCAATTGGCGCGAACACGAACTCACGGATCACTTGGGGGTTTGGTCGGATGGGAGCGGTCAGGCGGGGGGAGTGCCACGGGAAAAGCTCGAAGCTGAGCATGTCGTCGGCGCTCAGCCCCGGCTGGTCCCACCAGCGCCGCATGAACTTCAGACGGCTGGTGTGGTGACGGTTCTCATTCATGTTCTTCACCCAGATATCCCGCAGGTATGGCCAGCTCGCGGCCCAGGCTCGGTAGGAGCCCATGCGTCTGATCTCATCGGCTAGCAGTCCTGTTGCCGACTGCATCTTCGGCGACGATGCTCCGGGGTTGAGCGCTAGGAACACGGCGCGTGGCTGTCGGTCCAGTGGCCCAAGGTATGGCTCCGGCAAGGCATCCCACTCGACCTCACCGTCGCCCTGGCCGCGGTACGCCTCGGCCCATACCTCCAGGTCCCTCGGAAGGTGGCTGTCCCCAGCGAGAAAGCCATCCACCACCTTGTCCCAGATTGCAGCTACGTGCGCTCGTGCTCCGACCAGAGGAAGGTCGCGATTCTCCAGCGAGGCGGGTGGCACCGGCTCAGTCTACGCGCGGTTGCGCTGATCGTCGGCCAGGTTGGGGGCACGTCGCTCGGGTATAGGACGATGCCAAGACGCCTACTGCTGGCCACTCAGCCGAGCACCTTCGCCTTTGCTGCCTGGAACTCCTCAGCCGTGAGCGATCCTTCCTGATGCAAATCTGCCAGCCGTTGCAGCTCCGCAGTAGCAGACGTGAGGGGAGCTTGCGGCGTGGCTACCGGAACGTTTTGCGTTTCCTCCTCTAGCTGCTGTTTGCTCACCTGTCGTATCTGCTCCATCGTGCCATCATCGAACTTGACATGGAAATAGCCAGGACGGTTTCCAACTGCCGCCGTGACGGTGCCTTTTCGTCCTGATGCCGTGGTCACCTTCGTCCCCTTCTTCCACTTTGGCCCACGGGCCTGCTCTTCGCGCTTCTTGGCGTCTATCTGTTCTTGGACGATCGGAGCAGGCGGGACCTTGAAGAACACGGCGATGGCGACGATGAGCGCAAGCGCTGTTCCCCACCCCTCGAAGCCGAGGGCCTGGAACCCGAGGCCGAGCGCGAAAAACGTCAAGAACGACGCCCAGCCTCGGACAGATGCTATGCCCGTGCCGTTGCTTAGCTCTTCTCGTTGAGCCTGTTTCCTGGCCCATTTGTAGTCTTTCTTATTTTTGTAGTCGCTACGATTCGGCAACATCGGGCAAATCGCCTTTCGCCGCTACAGCTTTAACCCGAGTGGCGAGGCCGTTGAGTGGAACCCGATAGCGCCATCCGATGGCGCGCTCGGCTACCTCGGCGCCAGTCAGAGTGAGTCGTTCAGCCTTGCCCGTCCCGGCGCGCTCGGCGGCGATGTTGCCGACGATCTCGAGCCTCCATGTAGGGTCAGTGCGCGCACGGTCCACTTGCTCTTGGTTCACATCGGCGGGGTAGGTAAACGAGCCATCCGCCTTCAGCAATGGCTCTCCCCAGCCCTTGACCTCAATCCGGTGTGCTGGCCCACCATTCTCGGGGACGCTGAGCAGGTCGCAACCTTCATCGTGCTGGGCGCGCTGGCCCAGCAAGTTGCCCGGCTGAAAGCCTTGCGCACGCTCCTCATCGCACACGATCTCCACGGCTCTCGCCTCAGTGTTCGTGAAGTCGCCTCTCGGCACCGGCCAAATGTACCAACGGCGACCCGCAGGCGCTGGTCGTTAGCGATCGTCCGAGTCGAATGCCGCAGCCACAAGCATCCCGGCTCAACAAACGTCAGCTTTTTGGCCAGCGCTGCTGTTCGACCTCGACCTCCGCCGCGAGGTCGGCGAGGGTTGCGTCGAGTGCGCATAGGAAGCGTTGGAGCGTGCCCCAGCGGAGGTTGATCCGCCCGCCCTCCACGCGAGAGATGTAGGTGGGGTCGATGCCCACGCGGGCGCCGAGCTCTTCCTGCGTGATGCCTGCCCGCTGGCGCAGCCCGCGGAGTGCTCGCCCGAGGGCGCCTTGGCCGTTCTCGTCGCTGGTGTTGGCAGGCTCCATCAGGGCCTTTACATAACTGGCAGGATACGCTAGTCTTGGGGCGACCCGAACATACAAGTTGGCGCCCGCGCGGGTAGGACCGCCGGGCGCCGTGGCACCGAGAGCTCATGACTCCCGGCACAGAGACACCCTATCGGCACGAACTGGGCGTCTTCCCTGCCAGAGCCGTTCTCCCGGGGCCTCCGAACATAGGAGGAACCGACATGAGCAGGATCACCAGGCCCATCCGCGTGCGAGCGCTGGAGGGGACCGTTCGGATGCTCGGCCGTGTACTTGCGGCGTGTGCGCGAGCTCTGCACGCTGCGGGTGTGAGCCCACCGGACATCGACGCGATGTTCCGAGGCGGGGTCCGGGTCGAGCATCGGGACGCCGTCATCGAGCGTCTGCTTGTCCTTCAGGTCCTTGAGCGGCCGGGGTCGCGCTCGCGTGCCGAGCTGGAGGTCGCGCTCAGCGATGCCGTTGGCGATCAGCGACGCGCTGGGGGCGCTGGAGGCCGAGAGCGTTCTCTACACCGGCGGCGAGCAGGTCTGGGCTTCTCGATGCGCCCGGTATCTGGACGAGCTGGGGTTCATCGGCGTATGAGCGCCTGCGCTACGACGCGGCCTCGAAATCAGTTGACCCGCTTTTGGACGTTTCGGTGTTTAAAGGTCATGGACTCTCATCGAAACCTGCGCCGCCAGCCTCTCGCAACTCCTTGCCGTCCAACGACAGCGAAATCCGTTGTCACTTTGGAGACCCAGCTCGCATTAACGAACATGGGCACTCATCGAACACTCCGCCGCCGGCCCTCTTGGGTCTTTGCCGTTCGGTCGTTTGCGATCGGCAACCCGGAGGGTGGCGTATTTGGCTCGCTGGTGGGGAATCCGCGCAGGTGGGGCGCGCCCGACTCTCTCTACCTCCCTATCCCGGTGACTTTCCTTCTCTGTTTGTTGCGTTGTGTTCAGGCCGTCCGCGAGCCCAGGTTTTCTGCCCATGATTGAGAATCGCTCCAACGGCCAGGGTCGTATCGTCCGGACTCGTCGTTCCTCGGATTCCTCCGCCGCGCTGGCCGAGATCGACCAGCGCCTGCTCGGCGTTTTGTGCGCGCACCGCGTGGTGCGCCAGGATCAACTCGAGCGGCTATTCCCCGAGGTCCCCGAGCGGACGCTGCGCTACCGCACCCGCCGCCTGCACGACCTCGGGCTCGCGGGGCGCAGCCGTCCCTACCGCGAGCAGGGCTCAGCTCCGAACCATCACTGGCCGACACGCCGAGCGGACTGCTTGATGCGCGGCGAGCCCGTACCGCGTGGCGGGGAGCGCAAGCAGCCGAACCCGGTCTTTCTCGCGCACGCCGCCGCGCTGACCGAGCTGTACGTCGCCGTCGTCACGAACGCGCGTGCTGCCGGGTTCAAGAGGCTTGGGTACCAGCGGGAGGGCGAAGCGCGGGAGGCTTTCAAGGACGGGATGCGCGAACGGGCGCTTGCCCCCGACGCGACGCTCCTGCTCCTCGACGAGCATGACCGCGAGTTCAGCGCGTTTGTGGAGATCGATCTCGGCACGATGTCCCACACGCAGCTGCGAGGGAAGGCCGAGCTCTATGCCGCCTACGCGGCCTCTGACGCCTGGCGTTCACGCCACAAGTTCGTGCCCGCGTTGCTGTTCCTCACGACGACCGACATTCGGACGAGCAAGTTTCTGAAGGCCCTCGCCCGATCGCTTTCCTACGGTCCGCGCAGCAGTAGGCGCCGTGCGTTCGTCGCCGGTGCCGCCGGGATCGTGTGGGCACCACACCGCCTCTTGACCGACCCATGCCTCTCAGACCTGGACGGGAACACCGGCCAGACGCTCCTGGACGTCCTGAATGCCGCTCGCACTCCGTATGAGCAGGCGCTCGCTTACCGGCGGGAACGGCGGGAAGCCGAGGAAGAGAAGCGTCGGCATCTGTGCGAGGACCCCGTAGCGATGCGTGAGCACCTACGTCACAACGAGCACGCCCTGGGCTCCTACTTCCAGGCGCTGGGGGAGCCCGGCGTGCACGCGATCAAGCTCCTGCTGGCCTCAAACACAGCGCCCCTGCCGAACGAGCGCGGGGCGCTGCGCGCAATCGCACGCGACCTCGGCGAGGCGCTGGCGGAACCCGGACCGCAGGCCATTGACCCGCCGGGCGCTGAAGTGACCGGCGAGGTCGCCCTGCTCATCGAGGACTACCGCGCTACCCAGACCAAGCAGGTCAGAGCGCTCGCTGTCAGCCACGGCGAGGGACCGTCCCTGCGCCGCGCGTGGGGTCTGCTTCGTCAAGGCGGATTGCTCGACCCGACCGCCCTAGAGCGGCTCCCGCAGGACGCCGAACATGACGCTGCGGGTCGCCGCGAACAACACGAGCGGCGCGATGTCTACCTGGACTGGCGCGAGCAGGCGGCGCGGCAGCTCGCGCGCAAGGCCGGGCCGCTCGGGCGGCTCACCCACCGTCCAGAGGACTTCTACCCGCAACTCGACCGTGAGCATCTGAAGGTTTGCGCGGGCTGCGAGGAGACGATCTACCCGCGAGCCCGCGAGACCGGCTCCCCGCCCCCGTCCTCCTGCCACTACTGCCGCGAACCGCGCGGCATCAAGACCTACGACCCAACCTCAACCGCAAGCATGGAAAGCGAGGCGTACCAGTGAACAACCCCAAGGAGCAGTCCGACACCATCCGCGCCCGGCGCAGATCCCGGCGATCCCCGGGCGCACAATCGCAGCGAACAGCCCGGCGAGCCCGCGTCGCTTCATCGTGCGGCCGTGAGACGACTGCTGTTCGTGCCGTGCGAATCCGAGCGGTCCATCGTGACCCACCGGACCTCGACCGTTTCGTCGCGGCTCTCCTCGCGCTCGCTCTCGCAGAGCGCCAAAACGAACAAGACGCGCCCGGACAGGGTGAGTGCTCATGAAGCGCGCCGCGATCTACCTGCGAGTATCGACCAGCGCTCAGGCGCGGCGTAACCGTGAGCCCGAGGGGTACTCGATTCCCGCGCAGCGCGAGGCGTGCCAGCACAAGGCAAGCACGCTCGACGCCGAGGTCGTCGCCGAGTACGTCAACGCCGGGGAGTCCGCAAAGACAGCGGACCGTCCGCAGTTGTGCGCGCTGCTTGACCGTGTCAAGCACGAGCAGGACCTCGACTACGTGATCGTGCACAAGGTCGACCGTCTCGCGCGCAACCGTTACGACGACGCGACGATCAGCTACACCCTGCACAACGCAGGCATCGAACTCGTCTCGGTGACGGAGAACATCGACGACACGCCATTCGGACGGTTCATGCACGCGATCGTCGCGGCGAACGCCGAGTTCTACTCAGCGAACCTCGCCGCCGAGGCGCGCAAGGGACTCATCCAGAAGGCCAAGAGCGGCGGCACACCCACCCGCGCCCCACTCGGCTACCTGAACGTCCGCAAGATCATCGACGGCCACGAAATACGCACCGTCGAGACAGACCCCGACCGCGCGCCGCACGTCCAGTGGGCGTTCACCGCCTACGCGACCGGCGCCTACACCCTGGACACCCTCGGGGACGCCCTCGCCGACCGCGGGCTGCTCACCCGCCCCACACCCAGCCGCCCGGCGAAACCGATCTCTCGCTCGCAGCTCGCTGCGATGCTCGCCAACCCCTACTACATCGGGACCGTCCGCTACGCGGGCGTTGAGTACAAAGGCAATCACCCGACGCTGATCGAGCGGCAAGCCTTCGGACAGGCCCGCGCTGTCCTTGACGCGCACGGGCACGCCGAGGAGCGCGACCGCAAGCACGACCACTACCTCAAGGGCACCCTCTACTGCGGACGCTGCAACTCCCGCATGAGCCTCACCCACGCCAAAGGCAATGGCGGCACCTACCCCTACTTCTTCTGCATCGGCCGCACCCGCCGCAACGGCTGCCAACAATCCTACATCCCCACCGACGTGATCGAGCGCGCCGTGGAGCGCACCTACGCCCACCTCGCGCCGCCCACCGCACACATCCAGACCATCCGCTCAAAGCTCGACCACGCCCTCGCTGGGATGCGCACCCAGGCCGAACAGGAGGCAGCCCGCCAGCAACGCCGGCTCGCCAAGCTGACCGACGAGCGCACGAAGCTCCTGCACGCCTATTACCAGAACGCGATCCCCCTCGACCTCCTCCACCAGGAGCAGGAGCGCATCAGCACCCAAACCGCCAACGCCGAAGCGCAGCTTCAGACCGCGCACCGCTCCGCGACCGACGTGCAAGCCACCCTCCAGAAGGCGCTCGACCTCCTCGCCGCCAGCCCCGACGCCTACGCGAACGCCCCCGGGCACCTGCGCCGCCAGTGGAACCAGGCGCTATTCCTACGCCTCCTCGTCCACGACCAAGACATACAGCACGCCGAGATCGCCGAGCCCTTCGCCACGCTCACAACACCAAGCCTCGCCGACGAACTCGACGACCCCGAGCACGAGCCACGCCACACGCCCGCGCAGAACCCGCAGGACGCCGCCGCCGCTTTCAACGGCCACGGTTCAAATAAGGGTCAAATAGTCGGGGAGACAGGATTTGAACCTGCGACCGCCCGGCCCCCAGCCAGAGGGATGGGGTGCGACACAGTTGATGGAGCCGGTGTGTGCTGGGGTTTCTTCCTCTGAGTGCTTCTGGGTTGCGCTCAGTTTGTTCCCCAAATTGTTCCCCAGCCATCGGATCTCATGTCGCCATCACAGATCGGCGAAGAAGTCCGGTGATACCTCGACGTCCTCGACGAGCCGGACGTTTACTCCCATCCTGTGTTCCTTCAGCAGATCGCATAGCCGCTCGCCGTCGATGAGGTCGACGGGCGGAGCGCCGTCGCGAGTCGCCTCTTGCTTGGCGTCGGCAGTGAAGGAGCCCGTCGTGATCAACAGCCCCTTGTCGCCGCGGCCGCTCATAGCGCCGCGGAAGTCTCTGACGGCGCCCGCCCCCACACTGCCCTTGTAGCGCTTGCATTGGAAGAAGACCGGGAAGCTCACGAGCGACAGGCGGTAGACGCCGATCCCGTCGATCCCGCCGTCACCGCTTTTGCCTGTGACCGTGGCCGAGACGAAGCCAGCCTCACGCAGCAGTCGCCGGGCCAGGCGCTCGAAGCCGTCCGGCGGCACCTCGAACAGCACCTCCAGCAAGCGCTCCTTCCAGTCGCGACGAGCTGACTCGTCATCGAATTCGTCCTCCTGCTCAACTTTGGCCAACCGCTTGGCCTTCCTCGCCTCCCTGAGCGTGGTGACGTAGGCCGCATGACGGCTCACGACATCCTCGGGGGTCATAGATCGACCCGCCTCGGTCGTGCTCCACACGCCCCGCTCGCTGTTATCCAGCGCCCCCATACCCTTCAGGTAGGAGCGCGCCCACGCCAGGCGATACTCGAGCTTTGTCCGGGGCCCGTCGCCGTGCAGGACGGCCTGCTGCGCCTCGGTGAATCCCTCCAGCTCGATCGCCTTTTCGACGATCTCCTCGATCGTTCCAGAGTCACCGATCTCGCGTACCGCGCGCAGGGTGGGCCAGAGTAGTTCGCTGACCGACGGGATGCGCAGTGCGGAATCCACGGCGCCCACCGTATCCCACAAGTCGGATCTAGCGAGCTTCGTGAAATGTCCGCCGCTCTAGATCTACGACCCTTTGGTAACGGCCTTTCTAGCGGTCGGCTTGCCGCGTCCCGCTACCACCTTGGCCGGTCTTTTGACGCTCTGAGTCCGGCCGCCGCCTACCCTCCGCGCAACGATCGCACCGTCATCGACGAGCTGGATGCGCTTCCCGAGGGGGCGAAGCAGTGCCGTTATCGTCGCGTAGGTGGGATTGCTCGCACCAGTCTCGATGCGCGAAATCTCGCTCTGAGGCACGCCCGAGAGCTTCGCCAACTCCCGCTGGGAAAGCTTGCCCTCCCTGCGACTCTCGATGAGCTGGCTCGCGAGGCTGAACTCCTCGCGGAACTGCTCCAGCTCGCGGACGGCCTGTGGACCCTCATCCCTGGCCTCCTGCTCGATGTCCGCAATCAGTTGGCTGAAGTCGGTGGACATAGCGATGTGTTATATCACATCAAACGCCGCTCCTCGCTCACCGCTTCCGTCGCGCCGCAGGCTTGGCCGCCCCTCCCCCACGCCCTCGCGGTTTCTTGCGTTTCTCAGCCTCGATCGCGCGCCATGACACCAAACGCGAGCGGGCAACCTCGATCTCCCGCTGTTGGCGTCGTGACGACGGGCTCTTGCCCTTGTCGTAGCCGTGCAGGACGAGGATCTTGCGATCGCCGTGCGCGTGGCAGAAGACCCGCAGAACGAGCTTCTCCGCGATCTCGTCGTCCGGCTTGACGGTGCGGTCAACCCGGAACTCGAACAGCCCCTGCCCCAGCTGGCGCCCCCACGACCTCTCCCCTACTACCTGCACACCGTGGCGTTGTAGGACCTCGTTCATCGCCATGCCGAGCGCACGGCGCTTGGTCGAACTGAGGTCGTCTCTGATCCAGCGCAGGCACGGCATATCGCCCGACTCGTCTGCGTAGAACTCAATCTCGAAGGGCGGTGGATCGGCCGGGCTCATCGCGCCGCGCCCTCCGACTGCGGGTCGGCCGACGCGGGACGACGCTCCGTGAACGCATCGTTGACCATCTGCACCTCGTGCTCGGACGGCGCGTAGTGGGCGTATATCTGCGTGGTCTTGCTGTCCGCGTGCCCGAGGAACTCCTGAATCGTGCGCAGCGGCTGCCCCGACGCGGCCAGGCGGGTGGCGAACGTGTGGCGCAGGTCGTGGAACTTGATCTCCCGCACACCGGCCGCGCGGCACGCCGCCTTGAAGCGCTTGGTCACCTTCGAGCGGTCCAGCGGCGAGCCCGTCTGAGGGTGCGCGAACACCAGCTCGCCATCGGCGCGGTACGCGGTGCGCTGGGACCAGCGATCCAGCTCGCCCGCAAGGCGATCTGTCATCGGCACTGAGCGCCGCGTGGACAGGTCCGACTTGCCGTCCGTGGAGTGCTCGCCCCGCACGAACGTGTTGCGGACACGGATGCGCTGAGCGGCCCAGTCGACGTCCCGCCAGCGCAGCCCGAGCAGCTCCGACTGGCGCAGCCCGGTCATTGCAGCGGCCAGCACCACCACGCGCAACACCGGTCCTAGGACATCCGGCGGAGGCGGCGGCGCGGGACCACGACGGCCGCGACGAGTCGGCGCAGGTGCGCGCACCACGACCTCATCGGGAATCGCCCTCAGAACCGCCTCCAGCTCATCGAGGGTCAGGAACTGGAGATCGACGTTCGCGTCTCCCCTACGTCGGCGACCAGGTCGCGCCGCACGACGCACCGGGTTCTCGCGCGCCCAGCCGCGATCTATCGCGTGCTCGACTATCGAGTGCAGGAAGCTCAACACGTTGCGGATCGTCTTCGGCGAGAGGCCGGCAGCTAGCATCGCCGTTGCCAGCGCCTCCACATGAGCAGTCGTCAGGTCGTCGATCGCGAGCCCGCCGACACGGGGCGAGAGGTGGACGCGCTGCATCGACTCACATCCCTCCAGATAGGAGGGCCGAGCGCCACCGATCCGCAGCGCCTGCCGCAGCGAATCACCGACCTCGTCAACCGTTGGCCTGCGTACCCCTCGGACGGGCTTGGGCGAGCGCTCCTCAGCGTCCTGCAGGCGCCGAAACTCACGCTCTGCCTGCGCGCGCGTCAGGCCATCGGTTTCGCCGACGTTGCGAACCGGCCCAACCTTGCGGTTGAGCTGGCGACCGTCGCCTGTCCGCCAGCGGCCGTAATAGGACCCCGACTTCTCGTACAGATGCCCGGTGCCGTAGATGCGCTTGGTCATGGCGCTCGTTTATACGCAGCTCGTCGGCTGGTACAGCCGACCGGCCGTGAGGACAGGCCCAGCCTCATGTCCGCCGCCGTGCAGTGGAACGGCCTTCCAGCTCGTCCATCCAGAGGAAGATCGCCTCGCGGCGGTAGCGCACGTACCGGCCAAGGCGGATATGCGGGATGCGATGCCCTCGCGTCTCTGCATAAACCCAAGCAGGCGTGACCCGCAGCAGCGCCGCGACATCCTCTGCCGTGAGGAGCCCGCCGGTCGCTGGCGCTCGATTTTGGCCGGAATTGTGCATCTATGGTTATTGACCGTGAGAGGCCGCAAACGGCCAACCAATTTCGAAATCGCATCCGCAGAGTCGTCATCCCAGGCGATGCGGCGATGACAGTGATGCGCCTCATTCGATCTCCTTCACGCGCCGCTCGATAAGCGGCATGAACTCGCGGAACGCGGCCAACCGCGCGGTGATCTCGGCCTTCCGTGGGGGCTTGCCCTTCGATGCGCGGTACTCATCGTTGGCGTCCGCCTCTTCCAGTTCGCCCTCCATCAGTGGCAGGAAGCTGTCGAGCGCCTCCTTCAAGCTCCACCCGTACCGGCGAAGGTCAACCTCGACGTCACGGGATTCGCCGTCCGCGGGCCAGCCGATCAGGTCCAGCAGCGCGAACACCTCTTCGAGCTGCTTGCGCTCCTTCTCAAACCACTCCGGGTACAGCTCGCGGTCGGGATGCATCAGCGTGCGCTCGATTTCCTCCGCCGCGTCGCCCATCAGCGAGAACAGGCTTTCCCGCACGTCTGGGATCAGCTTGGCGGGGATCGTCAGAGTGGTACTCATCGGGTTCCTCCTTCGGATTGGAGGCCCCGGGAGACGGCTTTGGCGAGGAGGACAGCCAGCGATGCTCGGTAGGCTGCCTTTGCGCCGGGAGCTCATACTCTCGGTGCCACGCCGGGGGCGGTTCCAGCCGTGCCCCGGCACTATTTTGTTTGCGGTCGGACTACATGACTAGACCAAAAGTACCAAATGTCTCGGCGGACTAAGCGACACATGGACGACGACCCCAGAAGTACCCCCGACGCCGACCGAGATCAGGTCGTTCTCGGACGAGCGCTCCGCGAGCTGCGCGACCGCGCCGGGATCACGCAAGGTGATCTGGCCACTCGCATGGGGATCGACCTGACCTACATCTCGCGGATCGAGCGGGGCAAGCGAGGCATACGTTGGCACACTGCCATGCGGCTCACACGTGCACTGGGCACTACCGTCAGCGATCTTGCATCCGAGGTTGAAAAGCAGCAATCCAAACCGGATCGCTGAACAACCGCTGGGGCGCATTCCAGCCGTGGTCCGTAGCCAGCGGCCAGCGGTCAGGATGCGCGAGGACGCCGATCCTGGCCGATACGAGATCGCGCACTAGCGCCAACAGCCGCGTTCGCGGCGCTCACGGCCTCCGCAAACCCGCTTCTCCACTGCTCGAGAGATCGCGACTCGTTCGATAGTGCCAACAGGAGCTCTGCAAGCGACCAAGAGACTCTCCTACGTCGTCTGATGGCAGCGATCCCCAGCGACCTGATCTTGTGGGTATCGCTCTGATCCGAAAGGGCATATCCGACGAGCTGCCAGAGCTCATCGCGTCCGAACACGCCATCGCTACGAGCCGAGGCCTTGAAGTCCCAAAGGGTGTCGCCAGCGATCAGATCGCCGTCAGCCCCACCCAACGTTGCGCTCAGATCGAACTTCGGGTTGAGCCACAGCGGCTGCGCCGTACGTAGATCCGCGTGATCTTCGATGACCGCACCCGCGATCGTCTCGAGGTCAAGCAGACAGGCTGGCGGCACAACGCGGCCCGCATACTCCTCCAGGTCTGGTTCATCCAGTAGCGGCTCACCCACATGCGCCCATACCTGCAGATCGGCGCGGAAGAACTGATCGAAGCGGGCAAGCACGAGGCACATGCGGCAAACCTCGCGCAACGCCCCGGCATCCAAGCCCTCCTTCCACGGCGCCAAGTCTTCGATCACGGCGACGGCTTCGCGCTCAAGCCGGACACCAGCGCTTGCACTCCTGGCGTCAACCCGCTGTGCACCGCCCGTAGCCACCGTGCGACCAAGCGCATGGTCAACCAAGGTTGCACGGATCAAGTAGTCGACCGCTGTGCCCGACAGACCGACATCGCAACCCGCAGGCGGAGGCAGTAAGCAGGAGGAGCGAGGCTCGCCGCACAACAGATCGTTTCCTGCTCCAACGACCGGCCGTGTCCCGGCAAGAGTCTCGGCAAACCAATAACGGACCGGGCTACGACGATCACGCAGATGCGACGTAAGGCTCATCCCGCGCGAGCCTACTCGCATCACACGACGCGCAGAAGACTGGCGCCGGAGTCTCGTACAGACTACGGGTATGAAATACCAGGTGGGCTGCTGTCCGGTCGTGTTCGTAGGGTCGTTTGACCGGGACAGGGGCCTTGTGGGAAGGACGCTTGTGGGCAGGCCGCCGTGCATTTGGGCTGCGAGCCCGTCAATGACTAGATGGCCGCCCCTGCGACTCACCCGGTTGGGCTGAGAGCCCGAATCCGTAGTTGTCGCTGCCCGCGGTGCCTTCCATCTCATAGAGCGATTTCGTGAAGAGAGGATGGTTTTCTCGTGCGGTTTTTTGGTTTGGATGTTCACCTCGATTTCTGCGAGGTCGCGGTCGCCGAGGGCGGCCGAGTCTCGCGTGTCGGACGGATCGCGAGCACCCCGGAGGCGATCCGAGAGTTCGCGGGCAGCCTGAATGGCAGCGACCAGGTGGTGTTGGAGGCCAGCTGCGGCGCGATGATGATCGCCCGGTTACTGGAAGAGGGCCCGGTTGGGCGGGTGGTGGTGTGCAATGCGGCGGAGACGCGTGCGATCTCTCACGCCCGCGTGAAGTCTGACCGTTTCGACGCGGCGATGCTCGCCAAGCTCCTGTCGGCCGGGATGCTCAAAGCGGTGTGGGTGCCCGACGAGGCGACGTCTGCTTTGCGTCGGCGTGTCGCTCGCCGGGCGGGGCTGGTGCGGGCACGCACGCGGGTGAAGAACGAGGTGCACGCGGTCCTCGCAAGGTGTCTGATCGGCCGTCCCCCGGTGAGCGACCTCTTTGGGAAGAAGGGCCGTGTGTGGCTGCTCGAGCAGCAGCTGCCCGAGGAGGAGGCCGAGACGGTGAGGAGCTGTCTGCGCCACATCGATTTCCTGGGCGGCGAGATCACCGGCCTTGACCAGCGGATCGCCCAGCAGGCCCTCGCGTTCCCCGGGTTTCAGCGGCTGCTGACGATTCCTGGGGTCGACGTCGGGACCGCGGCGGCAGTAATCGCGGCGATCGGGGACATCACGCGCTTCCAGAGCCCCGGCCAGCTCGTCGCGTACTTGGGCCTGGACCCGAAGGTCCGCCAGTCCGGGTCAGAGCCAGCGCGCTATGGGCACATCTCAAAGCGAGGTGACCCACAGGCCCGCTCGATGCTGGTCGAGGCCGCGTGGATCTCGATCCGAAGCCCTGGCCCACTGAAGGCATTCGGCGAGCGCGTCCGTGCCCGCCGCGGCGCGCAGATCGCCGCGGTCGCTGTCGCACGCAAGCTCGTCGTGCTCTGCTGGCACCTCCTCACAAAGGATCAGGACTACGCGTTCGCGCGCCCGTCGCTGACCCGGCAGAAGACGCGTCGCCTGGAACTCTTGGCCGGCGCTCCGCCACTGCCGCGCCGTCACGGTGGGGCGCCCGTGAGCCCGACCAGCAGCCAGCGCGTGGCCGAGCTCCAGCTGCAAGCCCAGGCCGAACTCGCCTACCGGCGCCTGGTCGATGACTGGCGCACAACAGCATCAACAAAGGGTGGTACGGGCGCGACACCGGGGCGCGCATCCAACAAGCCCTCGAAGGGCAAAGCCGCGCGGCAGGCCACAAGCCCCTGACGCCTGCACTTCGCTACGTCAGTCACCCGCACCACCCACAAATCATCCCACTCCCCGAACACCCGGCGCGATCCCACCGCCGATGCTCGCTCCTGCGCCACGACACGCCCACCGGCGCAACAAAAGAGCCAGACAGACCATATGCACGGCACTGCTGGCGCTGTGCCATCGCTGTCCCGCCTGAACGCACCCTCAAGTGCCGAGCAGCACCCTCAGCAACCCCGAAGAAAAGCTCGCCCAGCCCTTGACTTTTCATCCGCAGATGCACGGCCCAGCAACCGCTGTGCGATCACTGTACTCAACCAAACGGCACGGCTCGCCCAACACCGCCCACTCATCGAACTATTCGGAAAGATGCGCCGATCGCACGGGCATAATCCCCCTCGCCCTATGCCCGACCACTCAGCAGAGCAACATCTCGGTTACTTGCGGCAGTGCCTGCGCCAGGACAAGGCACCCATCGGGTTCTTCCTAAGAGCGCCTAACAAAAAGAGGGTTTGGGATGCTGTCGTCGTAGACGGTGTCCATGGCGAAACCATTGGTCAGTGATGGGTTGTGGGCTCGGGTCGAGCCGTTGTTGCCGCGGGTCGAGCGTCGGTATCGGTATCCGGGGCGCAAGCGGGTGCCCGATCGGCAGGCGCTGACGGGCATCCTGTTCGTGCTGAAGACGGGCATCCCGTGGGAGGATCTGCCGCAAGAGATGGGGTGCGGGTCGGGGATGACGTGCTGGCGGCGGCTGCGGGACTGGAACGAAGCGGGGGTCTGGGAGCGCCTGCACCAAGTGCTGCTGGACGAGTTGCAAGACCAGGGGCAGCTGGACTGGTCCCGCGCTGTGGTGGACAGCTCGCATGTGCGGGCCAAAGGGGGGGCGAGAAGACAGGACCCTCGCCCGTCGATCGCCGCCGGCCGGGCTCCAAGCACCACGTGATCTGCGACGGCCGGGGCACGCCCCTGGCCGTGACCCTGACGGCCGCGAACCGCAACGACATCGCCGAGCTCTTGCCGCTCGTCGACAGGGTCCCGCCGACTGGCCGGCACGGCAAGTTCCGGCCCAAGAAGCTCCTCGCCGACCGCGCGTATGACAGCCGCCGGCACCGCAAGGCCCTGCAAGAACGCAGCATCACGCCCCGGATCGCCAAACGCAAGAGCCCTCACGGGTCGGGCCTGGGCAAAGAACCGCTGGGTAGTCGAGCGCACGATCGCCTGGCTGCACCAGCACCGCCGCCTGGACCGTCGCTACGACCGACGCGCCGACATCCACGAAGCCTTCCTCACGATCGGCTGCGCCCTCATCTGCCATCAACAACTCCAACACTCATTTTGTTAGGCGCTCTAAGCGCTGGGTGTGGGGTCTCTGTTCAGATATCTGGACGCCCACTGATCCCAGACATAGCGGGAATGACGGCGCAGGTCACGACAGCCATCACCGGGTCCGACCAAGAGCCCGCCTTCAAGGCTCTCGTCGCCACATTCTCGGGAGCGGCAGCGAACATCGAGGAACTGCTGAGCCGAGTTCGAGCACTCGCTGCCGTGGCCGACGCTGGACCGGTCCACGGGCTCGATGCCGAGAGCCTTAAGAAACTGGACATTGCGATGAGCGACTCGATCGCGACGCTAGTCGGCGTCGATCTTCCTGAGGCAGCCACGCCTCATCGCAGCCTCGCGGCTTGGGCTAGCTCGGCCGTGCGATCAGCCCCCATCGAGCTGTTCACGACGAACTATGACCTGCTGTTTGAGCAGGCACTAGAGCGCGTCGGTGTTCCATATTTCGATGGCTTTGTGGGATCAAATCGTCCTTTCTTTGACGCAGCGGCAGTGGATCGGGACCAGCTCCCGACTCGTTGGCTGCGTCTTTGGAAGCTGCACGGGTCCATCAACTGGCGAAGAGGAGATGACGGAGGCGTCTATCGCACATTCGCTGGCGACAAGGAATCGCCAACTCTCATCCATCCGTCTCACCTCAAGTACGACGAGAGCCGCAAGATGGGAACGGCGGTTTGATCTGGCCCCGCTGCGGCGGTCTGAACTGGCCCCATCTCCGTCCGACTGGCTGCTGACTGTTTGAGGCTCATGGAGCTCGAGCGGGAGGCGGCAGTGAGGAATGGGATCACGAGTGGAGACGTTCGAGCAGATCAGGAGAGATCGGGATCGGGAAGGCACCTCGACGAGGGCGTTGGCGGCGAGGTATGGGGTGCACAGGCGGGCGGTGCGTCAGGCGCTCGCGGCGCCGTTGCCGCCCGTCAAGCGCAAGCCTGTGGGTCGGCCAGCGCCGAAGCTTGGCCCGTATCGGGAGCTGATCGACGGCTGGCTTGACGGGGACCGGGATGCGCCGCGCAAGCAGCGCCATACCGCGAAGCGGATCTGGGAGCGGCTGCGCGAGGAGCACGCGGCCGATGTCGCTGAGCGCACGGTCCGGGAATACGTTCACGATCGCCGAGCCGAGCGTGGCGAAGGAGTCCAGGCGTTCGTGCCGCAGATCCACGGTGCGGGTGTGGAGGCGGAGGTTGACTGGGGTGAGGCGCAGGTCGCGATGGCTGGGTCGGCGGCGAAGGTCTACCTGTTTCACATGCGTGCGTGTCATTCTGGTGCGGCGTTCGCGATGGCGTTCCCGCACTGCTCCCAGCAGGCGTTCTTGGAGGCTCACGTGCATGCGTTTGACTGGTTTGGTGGCGTGTTCGGCTTGCTGCGCTATGACAATCTCGCGAGCGCGGTCAAGCAGGTCCTGCGCGGCCGGCGGCGTGTCGAGACGGACCGGTTTATCGCGTTGCGCTCGCACTATCTCTATGAGTCGCAGTTCACGACCCCGGGCATCGAGGGCGCGCATGAAAAGGGCGGCGTCGAGGGCGAGGTCGGGCGTTTCCGGCGGCGTCACTTCGTCCCGGTCCCGGACGTTTCCTCGCTCGGGGAGCTGAACACGCGGATGCTCGCTGGCTGCGAGATCGACCTGTCGCGGAGGATCACGGGGCGCCAGGAGACCGTCGGTGAATCATTCGCCAGGGAGCGCCCGCTGCTGCGAGGGCTGCCGGCTGAGCGGGCGTCCACGGCTGATGAGGCGACGCCGCGCGTGGATTCAAAGTCGCTGGTCACGATCAAGCAGAACCGTTACTCCGTGCCCGTTCGCCTCGCCGGCTTGCGGGTTCACGCGAGGGTCGGTGCGCGCGAGATCGAGTGCCGTCACGGCGGGGAACTGGTCGCTGTCCACGAGCGCCAGCAAGGCCGCTTCGGCATCACCGCCTCTCTCGACCATTACCTGGAGCTGCTCGCGCGCAAGCCGGGCGCGCTGGCTGGGTCGCTCGCTCTCTCACAGGAGCGCGAGCGCGGCGCCTGGCCCTCGGTCTTCGACGAGCTGTGGGAGAAGATCACCGAGCGCTACGGATCTTCGGAGGCAGCAAGGCAGATGATCGACGTGCTGCTGCTCGCCCGCGAGCACACCCCCGGCGAGGTCGAGCAAGCGGTCCGTGGCGCCCTCACAGCGGGCGCGCATGACGGGCGGGCAGTCGCGGTGCTGTGCTCCCGTGGCGCCCGCGTGGAACCGCCGGCCCTTGACGATCTCCCACTGCGCCTGCAGGGGCTCGGGGCGCCACCGCCAACGCTCGGCCAATATGACGAGCTGCTGACGGTGGCCGGGCGATGAGTGCTCCCGCGCAGCTCCAAGCGATGGAGACACTGATCGACGCGCACGCCCGCGAGCTTCACCTACCGACCGTCCGAGCGCGCTTCCGCACGCTCGCCGAGGAGGCCACACGCGACCAGCAAACCCCGACCGCATACCTCGCGGCGCTGCTGGAGGCCGAGGTCTCAGAGCGCGCTGAACGCCGCGAACGCCGCCGCCTGATCGACGCCAGGTTCCCGCTCACCAAGCGCTTGGAGGACTTCCGCTTCGAGGAGAACCCCAAGATCCCCCAGGCCACGATCGCCGCCTTGGCGCAGGGCACCTGGATCGACGACCGCGAGTCAGTGATCCTCCTCGGCGACAGCGGCACGGGAAAGACACATCTGGCGATCTCCCTCGCGGTGCTCGCCTGCCAACAGGGACGACGAGTCCGCTTCACCACCCTCGCCGCCCTCGCGAACGAACTACAAGCAGCACAGAGCAAACGCGAGCTTCAGAAAGTCATCGCGCGCTACGCCCGAACCGAGCTCGTCGTCCTCGACGAGCTCGGGTATCTCGCATTACCCGAGGGCGCCGCGGAGCTCGTATTCCAGGTCATCTCCGAGCGCAACGAGCGCGCCAGCCTGATCGTCACCACCAACCTCCCGTTCGGGGAATGGACAAAGGTGTTCCCCGACGCCCGCCTCGCGAAGGCCGTCGTCGACCGCATCACCCACCGAGCGCACATCATCGACACCGGAGCAGAGTCCTGGCGCTTCCGCCACGGCCTCACCCGCACCAAGAAAGGAGCCAACTGACCCCCCAGCCGGCCGCGCCGGCGATATCTCGCTCGTCGGGTAGCCGGGGCGATTGCTCGCCCCGGCTCCCACAGAACCGTGCTTGTGCTGTTCACACACGGCTCCTCGGGACAGCGGGTTATGAACCCCGCTGCCGGCCGCTTTCAACGACCTTGATCTATCCCCACTCCATCACGAGCTGCGGGTGGGTGGGGGCGACGATCTCCTCGTGCCAATCACGGTGCAGCAGCACCAGCGAGTCGAGTCCGCGGTCGGTGAAGAACCGGGTCCGCAGAGCGTTATCGACTTGCGGGATGTGGCTGAGCGCCCATATGGACCTTCGTCCCGTATAGACGCCGTGCCATGCTGCCCGCGGCTGGGCACCGAGGGCGATGAGGTTGCGAACGATCGTCGGACGGCGCTTCCAGTGATGCAGCAGGATCGCACGCAAACGACGCCGGATATGGGCATCAAGAGCGCGCAACACGAACTGCTCGCCGGGCGAGACGATCCGGTAGTACTGGTGCCACCCGCGTAGCCACGCGTTGATCCGCAGGATGCACCCCTGAAGGGTCCACCCCCACAATCGCGGCGTGAGCTGACGGATCTTCGCCATCGCCATGCGCTTGGCGCGCTGGGAGAGCAGAACCTCCACCGTCCCGCTCTGCGGGTCTAACCGCAGAGAGAACCCGAGGAAATGGCGTTCCTCCGGGCGAGCGACCGCTGACTTGGCTTGGTTGATCTTCAGGCGCAAGCGCCCTTCGATGAACCCGGCCAGGCTGGCCATCACCCGCAGTCCCGCTCGTTCGCTCTTGACGTAGACGTTGCCGTCATCCGCGTAGCGAACGAACCTGTGACCACGCCGGTCAAGCTCCCAATCAAGCTCGTCCAGCACGATGTTCGATAGCAACGGGGAAAGCGGCGAGCCCTGCGGCACGCCCTCCTCGTTTGCGACCAGCACACCATCCGGCATCACGATCTTGGCCTTCAGCAACCGTCCGATGAGCACGAGCAACCGACGATCCGGAACTCGCTGCGCGAGCCGGGACATCAGCCGCTGGTGGCAAACCCGATCAAAGAACTTCTCCAGATCGATGTCCACCACCCACCCGTACCCATCTCCCAGATGCTGCTTGGCCTCCTCGATCGCCGTGTGGCAACCACGGCCCGGTCTGAACCCGTGACTCGACGGGTGGAACGTCGGCTCGAACACAGGCTCGAGTACCTGACGCACGGCCTCACAGACCACCCTGTCGATCACGTTCGGGATACCCAGCCCGCGCTGGCCTCCACCCACCTTCGGGATCATCACCCGGCGACTCGCGCCAGGCCGATACCTCCCCTCCAGCAAAGCAGTAGCCAGCCTCGGACCCGCGACCGGCCACTGCTCACGCAGCTCGCCGACCGTCTGCCCATCAGGCCCGGGCGCCCCTTTGTTCGACACCACCTTCGTAAGCGCCGCCGTCAAACGGCTCACAACCCCTTCCATCGTCACCGACGTGACCTCCTCTGCATTGACGATCGCCTCCGGCACCCCCGCATGAACGGTCCCCGACAGGTTCGAGGCCACCACACGAGCGGACCCTTCCAGGTCTTCTGCTGTCGCGATCGGCAGGCAAAGCTGTCCCGCCGTTTGCTCAACCGGGATCGCCTTCCCATGCGGACCAGGACTCGACCCGGCACACTCAGCGGGCATTACCCCGCCTTCCAGTAATACGCGATCCTCCGACTTCTGCTGGGCCATCAACCGTCGTCCTCTCGTTCTCCGGCCTACCGGCCAACAACCCGGAACCCAGCAGACCTCCTGGGGTAAGACGCTGAGATTTCGCCGCGATCACGTCGCCAATACGCCCCCGGGACCGACAGGAACAGGGCATCGCTGCTGGCGGCCAGCTCACCCACCCAAAGGACGCCTTACGGCGCTTCACTCTCGTTCGCAACCACGACACACCTACGGCTTCCTTCAGACCCGCCCTCACGGAAGCCCCGCAGCGCAAACAGCCGCACTGGGACCGCCCGGTCAACTCCGGGCCGCGCCCTTGCCTCATCAGTGTTGGGTTCCCCCTGTCAGGGTCCCAGGACAGGACTTCCACCTCCGATCTCAAACGCCATGCCCAGCACACCGCTACGCGCTACGCGCTCCGCTCCACGAGACACCGCCAAAACCCACAATCAGAGAAGATCAACTACACACAACAACCGACGCGAAGTGGGGCCACTTCAAGCCGCCGCGCCGGGGCCACTGCAAACCGCCGCGCCCAGCGCGGTCATCTACCGCAAGCTCTCGTTCGGCAGCCAGTCCGAAGAGGGCGAGCGGCGCATCGGGCGGCTGCTCTCAGCACACACCACCTGCCGCCTACAACACCGCTCGCTGTTCGTCTACCTAACGGACGCGCTCACCGCGCACGCCCGCAGCGATCCCGTACCACTACTAGCCTGACCAGCGACCAACTGAACGGTTACTGGTTTTCAGCCCGAGGCGCCTGATCCGAGAACGCCCCGAGGAGGCCAAGGCTCCCGTTGACGCGGCGCTCGAGTTCCTCGCGCACGCGTTCGGCTTTCAGGAGACGTTGCGCTACCGGGGTGCCCAGGGGTATGTCAGCCACGCCGAAATGAGCCTCGGGGACGGGACGATCATGCTCGGGGACCCCGGCGAGCAGTACCGCAACCCCTGCCGCAGCGGCACGCTCAGCGGCACGGTCCACGTCACCGCGCAGGATGTCCAGGCGACGTATGAGCGGGCGCTGGCAGCGGGGACGCAGATCATCGAGCCGCCAACGGACCAGCCCTACGGCGGCCGCCGCTTCGGCGCGCGCGACCCCGAGGGGCACGAGTGGTGGTTCTCCCAGCCGACACCGCGTCTCGTGTCCGAGGATTGGGGCGCCGCCGAGTGAGCAAGATCGTTGATCGCCTGGTCAACGTCACGGCCAGGCGTCCGTCGGGCAGGTTGGGCCGGCGGCTCTATCGCGACCCGCGCGCACTTCGCCAGCTTCGACGCCACCCTCGCCGCACTTGCCCTGGCACCCTCAGACCGGCTGCTGGAGGTGGCCTGCGGCGGCGGAACGTTCCTGGAGCGCGCGCTGGCCAGCGGTTGTGAGGCCAAGGCCGTCGACTACAGCCCAGACATGGTGGCGCTGGCCCGCGAGCGCAATGCCGCAGCCTGCCGCGAAGGGTGTCTCGAAGTGCTCGAGGCAAGCGCCGAGCAGCTGCCGTTCGCCGAGGCGTCCTTCACGTGCGCGGCGATGACCAATGCCTTCTTCTTCCTCGACGACCCTTCCCGTGCGTTGGCCGAGCTCTGTCGAATCCTCGAGCCTCACGGACGCCTGGCGATCTTCACAGCCGCACCAGACCCACCACCCTGGATGGCGCCTCCCCCGTTCGCCCATCGGATGCGGTTCTACACCGACCAGGATCTGAACGCGATGGCGAGAACGGCCGGCTTCATCGACATCAAGATCTCCCGCGAAGACGACGGCTACTCCCAGCTCCTCACCGCACTCCGTCCCTCACCGGCCTCAGAAGCTCGTCGCTGTAGCTGAACGCCACGATCCGGTCGGGGGTGATGGCGAGCGCGTCCTGCAGTTCGCGTGCGCGGCGATGCTCAGCGCTCAGATCCGATGCTGAATCTGCCACCGCCTCGATCTCGATGAAGCTGCCAAGGCCACGAACCTCATCGAGGTGGATGCGAACACCGTGCCAGAGCAACGGCCGCCGGAACTTCTCCACGACGACCAACACACCGAGCGCATCACTGAGGGCGTCCTTCAGCCCGGTAGGGTCGCTGACCGGCACGAGCCGGTAGCGGCTCTCACGCGCCACCGTCTCGTTGGCGCGCTCGTAGAAGATGAGCTGAGCGACCGGGCCCTCCTCGCGCAGCTTCAACCTGCCCTGGGGCACTGGAAGTACGTGTCTGTTTGATGCAGCCAGCCCTCGTCACTTGCGCCGATCTCCAGGGACACCTGAAGCGAGCAATCCGGGTCGGGATCACGCGCCTTCAGCTCGATGTTCCGTCGCGGCATCTCCATGCGCCCGATTGTGACGGGCGTCGCGGCGAACACCTCCTTGGGTACGCAGATCGAAGCGGGCGCGTGACACGCGTCGCCTATGCTTACAGCCATGCCTGAACCTGCAAGCGAGGAACAGGTCAACCAGCCGGGGCGCAGTTCTACCCCCACGCTGGTGGTCGAGCGGTTCTTGGAGCTGCTTCGCTCTGGAGACATCGATGGGGCGGTGGAGCTCTTGGCCGTGGACGTGGAGTACAAGAACGTAGGGCTGCCCACGGTACGCGGACGTGAGCGCACTCGCCGGCTCTTTCAGGCCACGCTTGGCCGAGCTGGCGCTGGATTCGAGGTCTACGTGCATGCCATCTCAGCGGACGGAGGAACCGTTCTGACCGAGCGCACCGATGTCCTCGAGTTCGGCCGGCTGCGCATCCAGTTCTGGGTATGTGGGCGCTTCGATGTCCACGACGGTCAGATTGTGCTCTGGCGCGACTACTTCGACCAAATGAACTTCTGGGTAGCAACCGCCCGCGGCTTGCTCGGCACGGTTTTTCCCGCGGTGCGCGCGAAGCCACCCTCAACGGCCTGAGCCGGCAACGAAGTAGGCACCGGGCATCATCATGTGCCTGATGAGCGACCTCCGGGAGGACATCCTGATCGTTCTCTATGACGACGACTGCGGGTCTGCGAAGTGATGCTGGCGATGCTGCTGACGTGGGATCGGGCGAGCCGCGTGCGCCCCGTACCGATCCAGAGCACACCCGGAGGGGCGCTTCTCATCGACGTGGAGCGTGAAGATCGTCTGAAGTCGTGGCACCTCATCGACGCTTCAGGCATGCTTCATTCAGGTGGCGCAGGCATCCCTGTCATCGTCGCTGCCATGCCCGGGGGAACCCGGATCGCCAGTGTCCTTTCGCGGTTCCCGAGGACAACTTCGCGGACCTACGACTGGGTAGCGAGCCACCGCGTGCTCCTCGGCCGAGGACTGGGGGTGCGACCGCGTGCCTGGGCCGCGCGAGTCATTGCTGAGCGTGAGCGCTCGGATCAGATGAGCACCTCATGAACGCTCGACCACGCGCAAACACTCACACGAGCAGCCGACCACGCCGACGCGTACCTGACGAGCCGGCCGGCGAGCCAAACGGGCTGCGGAGCTGGCGCGCGGTGCCACGTACATCGGCGGATCAATCAAGCCGAGGGCCAGAGCTGGCGTGAGAGGGCTACGTGAGCATCTCGATCATCCCTTGGTGCTCCCAGGCTCGCGGGAGCATCTCCTGTGTCTCGCGCAGCTCGGGCGGGAGCGCTGGAAGCAGCCACATCTGACGGCTGCCCTCCCGTGGCTTGGGCGGCGCCGGCCGGCGCCCCGCGGGCAAGCGCAACCCATTGCTCGCGGTCCCTCAGATCGGCGGTGAGGTTGCCGAACGCGTCGCTCTCGCAGAACAGGATGCGGTTGCGGCCCTCAAAGGAGACCTCGTCGCCGCGGCACTGGTACCCGGTGAGGATCTCATCGGCGCCCATCATCACCGTCCTGGCCTTACCCGGCGGACACACGAACAAGACGACTACCTCGGCGGTGTAGCGTTCGTGGATCTCCGAATGCTGCAGGCAGTGAACTGGGTTCTTCTGCACCAGGTGACGCCCGACGTTCAGGAACATGTCAAGGCCGCGCAGCTTCTCAATGTTGTTCGAGACGCGGCCGGTGCGATCGAACTCGATCAGGACATCGACGACGAGGTGACGCCTGTAGTCCTCGGGGTACACCCGGCGCTCCTCCCAAGGCGGCGGCTGGACCATCGTCATCCATCGCTGATCGCCCTCGTCCACGAGGACGATCGAAAGCGCCGCGTCGGGCTTGACCACCTGCAGCCGCGCCTGGGCCTCAAAGCCCCACACCCACGTCCGCTCGCGCCGGCGCTCGAACCCGCGTTCGAACACGAGGTCCGCAGCGTCAGAGACTGTGACCGGGGAACGCTCGCCGTAATCGTCGGGCTCGCCGAGCGGCGGAAGGAAAACGTGCTCCGCACGCCACTCCGTCACGATATGCGCGCCCCTGGCCTGGGTGGCGAGCGTCGCGTCCACAGCACGGCGGTAGGAGATCAGGAAGTCGACCGCATCAAGGTCATGGCGCACACGCCCGGGCATTGCAGAACCCCACGGGCGCTCCGCCCACGCCCACCGGTTGAACTTCGCCTCCAGCCCGAGCAGCCACGGTTCAGGGCCGTACTCATCACTGCTGATGACCGGAGAGGGTCCGGACCGGAGCCGGTCAAAGCCCTTACTGGTCACATACCACAAGAAGGGTTCGCTACCGGCCCGCCTGCCACCACGGTGGCGCTCCACCAGCCCCATCTCGCGCAGCCTGTTCAACCGCTCGCGTGCCTTACACGCCTGCTGGCCGGGAAACAGCTCAACAGCGACCTGCAGCGTGCTCATCACCCGCGCAACATGCAGCCCCCACAAGATCGCCTGGTCACGCCACACAAGACCCTCCCGACGCAGTTCGCCCGGACGGCCCTTGAAGATCTCCTCGAGATCTGTCCCCAGGAGATTGATCACGAACAAGCTCGCTTCCACAGAGAAGACCACAGCAAGCGCCACCTCAGATTGAGAAGGAGATATATAAGAATGTCCCCGTCCGCCGCGTATCGCGCAACAGCGCGGTTTTGCAGGGACTTCGGCCCCTCCGCCAATGCCAAGGTACGAGACTCCAAGGTCCGGGCAAGCACCCCCCAAATCGACCGAGGGTCCACCCAACGCCCATACCCTGGTTCCGAGGGTACGGGGTTCGCGACCGGACCCTCGGGGATCGTGCAAGCGAGCTGAGTGGTTAGCTGGAGTGCCATCACCAGGTATGTCGTTGGAACGCCGGGCGTTCCCCCCTACGCGTTTCCCTGAGCCCGGAGACAGGCGTATCCGCCCCGTGTCTCAGCGAAGCGGCTGAACGCCGCGCGCTCGACCTGTTCGCTGAACGACGAGGCGATCCTCACTGATGACGCGGTCGGGGTCATCGTCATGGAGGATCTCGGCGAGAAGATACGGGGAGCGGTAGGAGCTGGCCAGGCTCCGTGCCCACTCTTCCGGGTCATCCTCCCAACGAATCGCCTCGCCCGTGGAGACGCTGAGCACCACCCGCTCAAGGTCGACGAGGAGTGGCTCACGACCCTCGATCTGAGGCTGTGAGCGCCCGCGCTGTGTAAGCGTCGCGACGCACTCGGACCGGCCGATCTCGCTGCCCGGACGCCAGAACTCAACGTGAATCATCTCCGCCTCTCAGTCGATCACCGTAGGCCAAACAGCTGCGAGCGCGGGGGCCAGATCCTCGGCGGTCGTCTGCACCGTCTCGGGAATCGTGACCGCGAGACGTCCGTCGCGCTCCAGGATGCGACGGGGACCCATCATCGTCAACCCGACAATACGGCTGGTGCCCGGCTCATAGCGAACAACATGACCCTCCGGGGTCTCCTCGCCCTCGCCATCACGAGGCTCCCCCACATGCAGGTAGAGCACATCGTTCTCGGCGTCGTAGTCGGCGCGCTCGAAGCTCATCGGGCCGATCGTGATGTTCACGCGCTCCATGACTTTGGGTCCTTTCGATTCGCAAACGCCGACACGATCCGCGCGGGCGTCTGCTCATAGCTTACGACGACCAGCAGCCATCGACTCGGGCCGACATCCTGAGCGTAGTACCGGGTGCGGTTCCCATAGACAGGATCGGATGCCGTGTGATCGGGGCTGGCGACCGTTCGCAGGACATCGGGCATGTACATGTCGATCTCCGGGTGATCCCTGATGATCTTCTCATCCCATACACGCCGCGGCAGCACCACGCGAGCGCCGCCCGGATCGATCGTCTCGATGACTGTCGGCTCGTCGTCCACGACCAGACAGGATGCTCGCCGCTGCGGATGGCTGCGCACGCGCCAGGAACCGAGCGGAAACGCGTAGTCCGAACTCGACAGCGAGAACAAGCAAAAGGCCGTGACCGTCGGGCGCGCGAGGCGGGGTAAAGGTGCGGCGCGGGGGCATGAGTGCGGCGTAGGGCCAGTGGTGCGAGGATTGCCGGGTGGCGGGCAGAGGCGGTCGTGAGCGGAGGGATCTCGGGGCGCTCGTGCGCGATCTTTCGCCCGAGGCGCTGCGGGAGATCGTGGTCTCTGCGGCCGACTGGCACGACGATGTCGAGCGGCATGTGCGGTTGGCCGCGGCACGCGAGGACGGCGATCTGGCGGAGCTGCGGGTGGAGGTCGATCGCGGGCTGCGGACGCGGCGGTTTCTTGGGTATCGGGAGAGCTCGGAGTGGGCGCGCGCGGCGCGGCCGGTCGTTGAGGAGTTGCGCTCGGTTGCGATGTCCTCGCCGTCGAGGGATCTCGTCGTCCTGGTCGAGCGCGCGGTCGGGCATGTCGTGAAGGTGATCATGCACGCCGATGACTCCAATGGGACAATCGGGGATCTCGCTCGGGAACTGCTGGAGGTCCATGCCGTGGCCTGCGATGCGGGGGTCGCCAATCCGGTGAAGCTCGCGGCGTGGATGGTGCGGTTTAGCTGCGATGACCAAGACTTCTTCGAGGTCGATCCGGTGCGCTACGCCGGCGCCCTAGGCGAGCGCGGACTCCCGATCTATCGTCGCGCGATCGAAGCGCGCGAGGACGGAGAGCGGGTCTTTGCGGTGCGCTGGGCGCGCGAGCGCCTCGCGGTGCTCGACGGGGACGAGGACGCGATCGTCGCGCTCCTCGGCGGGGATCTCAGCGCTCCGCACCAGTTCATACGAGTCTGCGAGGCGATGTCCGAGCTCGGGCGCGAGGATGAGGTTCTGCTGTGGGCCGGGCGCGGCATTACCGAGACGGACGGCTGGCAGGTCAATCAGCTATACGACCTGGCGTGCGGCGTACACGAGCGGCGCTCGGCTCCGACGGAGGTGTTGAGCTTGCGCCGCGAGCAGCACGAACGGATGGCCTCAGCAAGTACCTACTCGCTCCTGCGTCGCGCGGCCGATGCGGTGGGTGCGTGGAATATCGAGCGTGACGCCGCGCGCATGGCCCTGCGCGAGCACGACCTCGGCGGACTCGTCGACGCGCTGCTGGACGAGGGAGACGTAGAGGGGGCCTGGAGCGTCGCGCACGAGGACCACGACTGGGACCCGGGGTCGCACCGGCGCCTGTGTCTCGCCGAAGCCCGTGAGGGACAGCGACCGGAGCAGGCGCTGCCCTGGTACATGCTCGTCGCGGATGAGATGCTGCTCGAGACCGGCCGCCGGGCCTACGCCCGGGCCATCCCGGTACTCAAGCACGCCCGCCGCGCCGCCGACGCGGCCAGCCAGAGCGAGTGGTTCGCGACCCGCGTCGCGGATCTTCGCGAGCACCATCGCCGCCGCCCCACACTCATCGCGATGCTCGACAAGGCCGGCCTCGGCTGACGCGCGACCGGGCTTTGAGATTGCGATCTGCAACCTCAAAAGAGGGGCGTGGCGGACGTCGCTACGCCCCGTATGTCTTTACAGAGCAAAGCGTGGCGATGCTGTCCGGCGTTCTCCGGAGCACGACAGCGGTCGCCGTCAACATCGCGATTATGCGGCGGTCGTTGAGCTGCGACGCGCAGTGCGTGCAGACATGACACTGGCTCGCAGCGGGAGGACGTAGTCAATGTAGATCTTGCTGATCGCGGCGCGACGTGGCAAGCGCGCGAGAGGCTCCCCAAAGGCTCCCCATTCGAGCGTTTTTTGGGGGCATCTGAGAGCACCGGAGGTCTCCGAAAACCGCATAGGTAAGCGGAGAACAGCCCTTCCGGGAGCACTGCAAAGCCGTCTACACCGGTTCGATTCCGGTCGTCGCCTTGGAAAAGCCTTGCAAAGCAGGACCTTTTTGTAAGCGTTCAGTGCGTCGGCTCAGGTGAGCAGGGGCACTGGGTCGCCGCGGGTGTGGGCGGCGAGGGCGTCGGTGAGGTAGGCGAACAGGGAGCGGCGTTGTAGTCGGCAGGTGGTGTGGGCGCTGAGCAGGCGTGCGATGCGTTGTTCGCCGTCGCTGGACTTTGGCTGCCGAGGCTGAGCTTGCGGTAGATGACGGCGCCGCGGAGGGCGCGTTCGGCGTGGTTGTTGGTCGGCTCGACGCCGGGGTGGTTGGCGAAGGTCCAGAGCGCGGGCCAGGCTTTGAGCAGGTTGCGGGCGATGCCGCGGCAGTACTTGTAGCGCGGGCTCTTGCCGGCGTAGCGGCGCACGATCGGCTTGAACTCGCGCTGCAGCTCGGCGGATCGTGGCCTGGAGCTCGCGGCGGTCGTGGGTGTGCTGGAAGACCTCCCAGGCCCAGAACACGCGCTCGCAGACGCGCAGGCCGTGCTCGCCGAACTCGCTTCTCGGCGGCCATGCCCTTCGGCGTGCGCTTTGAAGTCGCGTGCGAGGTGCGCCCAGCAGAGTTGGCGGCGTGCGAGCGGCAGGTGGTTGTAGGCCCACCAGCGATCAGAGGTCACGACCGCCTTGGTGTCGGCGAGCAGCTCCTTGGCGTGGTCCTCGTGACGGTCGGCGGCGACGTGCAGGTAGGCGTGACGCTGATCGAAGATGCCCCACAGCGCGCGGCGCTGCCCGGCGGTCCGCCAGCCCGTCTCGTCCATGTTCACGCGCCTGGCTGGCGCGCAGCCGGTCCAAGCAGGTCCTCGTACGGGTCGACGAGCGCGTCCGCGACACGGCACAGGATCGCGTCGACCGTGCCCGCTGCTGATCCGCGACGCCGAACAGCTGCTCGCAGAGCTCGACGACGTCGCGGCGCGAGATACGGTTGCGCACCGACAGCGCCGCGACCGCCGCCTGAAAGCGCGGCCCGAACATGCTCCCGGCAACCTCGCGCGGCAGCTCGGCGCGCCGCCGTGCGCGCCGCAGCCCGGGCAGCGCACGCGCTGGCAGCGATGCTCGGTCACCGTGACCGTGATCGGCGGCAGCTCCTCGACCTGGTGGCGCACCGGATCGCCCGACCGCGACCACGCTCGTCCTCGGCGAACACGTGACCGCACTCGCAGTCGCTCGGCCAATGGTCGACGACCTCGTCGACCGCCCACGCCGGCAACAACGGACGACCCTGGCCCTCATGACCAGGCTGACCGCCCTGCGGCGCCCCGAGGAATCCTTGCCGCGCCTGGGCGGCGCCGCCCGGCGGATCCGACGCTCGGCGGCTGCGAAGAGTTACGCGAGCTACGACCCAGCCGCCGCTCGAGCTGCGCGATCCGCTCATCCTGCCGGGCGACCCGCGCCGTCAGCTGCTCGACCTGCGCCTGCAACCGCTCGTTCTGCGCCGACATCGCCAACAGCACCTCGACGACCGCCTCACGGCCCTGCTCATAGATCGCCTCCGCCTCAGCCCGCTCCACACCCCAGGATTCGACGCCCACGAGTTATGTCCCCCAACCAACTGAACGCTTACACCTTTTAACTCGGCCGCCGCGCGCCCCGCCGACTGAACCCCGCCCAAAGTCGCACCGACGACCACTCGCTCCGCCTCGCCCACGGCCCAGCTCCACGAGCAACCGCTACAAAAGGGGTCAAATCTCAACCGGCGCCACAGGGTCAAATCTCAACCGGCCTTGACACGACCAGACCGACGCGCTTGCTTGTCGTCCTTTCAGGCGTGGGTTGAGCGCCTGGCGAGACTCCCGAAGCGTTATGCGAATAGAAGCGAGCCGTCTGGACGCTGGTAGGTGGCACACTGGCATGATGCCTTCGAGCCTGCGCGCTGGGCGCGTGACATTGCGGCCCTTGGAAGACGGCGAGGTTGACCGGCTCGCGGCCATTCTGACGCGCCCCGGCGTACGGGAGTGGTGGGGCTCACTCGATGATCCCGAGCACACGCACGAGGGTTTTGACAACGACGGTGCCGCGTTTGCGATCGAAGTCGACCGAGGACGACCGTGATGCGGAAGCTGATCTACTCGATGACTGTGTCGCTGGACGGCTACATCGCCGGACCCGATGGAGAGATTGACTGGTCGGTGCCCGACGAGGAGCTGTTTCGGTTCCACCACCAGCAGGTGCAGGAAATCGGTGTGCATCTCTGCGGACGGCGGCTCTATGAAACGATGGTCTACTGGGAGACCGCTGAGGAGAGTCCGCTGGCCGCGGAGCACGTCGAGTTCGCCCAGACCTGGAAGGCCCTGCCGAAGGTCGTGTTCTCCACGACGCTGGAGAGCGTGGTGGGCAACACTAGGCTGACCAGGGACGGTGTCGGCGAGGAGGTCTCAAGGCTCAAGGAACAGCCGGGAAAGGACATCGCCGTGGGCGGCGCCGGCCTTGCCCGTGCGTGTATGAAGCTGGAGCTGATCGACGAGTGGCGGCTGTTCGTCAGCCCGGTCCTACTCGGCGGCGGCACGCCCTACTTCCCGACCCTGGACGAAAGGATCAACCTGGAGTTGATCGAGACGAAGACGTTTGGCTCTCGCGTCGTTTACCTTCGCTACCGGGTCTCTCCGGCACGTTAGGTTCCGCAAGCAGGCGTGTGCCGCTCCGCACTCGCTGCACTCAGAACGTCCGTTGCGGGCGTATGGGCAGCGCAGGTCGAGACGCTCGCTCGTCGCCAATCAGGCTGCCATCAGCCGGCCCGTGCGTGGCCCGCTGTGACCTCGGATGGCGACGCCAAAGGTCTCCCGTTTGACATGCTAAGAGAATGTTGACTATGGCGAAGGTGCCGAGGACGGAGAATCCCAAGCAGTACATAATTGTTGAGAATCGGGCGGCAGAGCATGCACGCCACCCGGTCATCGACCTCAGTCCCCCGGCGGTTCTCGCAGAGAGCTTCGTCCGCGGGTCGGGCGGAGAGTTCGCGCCCAGCACGATGCAGGATCAGCCCGTCTCCGGCGTCCGCACGTCCACCCGCCTTGCGCCGTGCCAAGCAGTCAGGCGCACAGGCGGCAGTGGAGGTCGCGGTCACATCGGAAGCCAACGGACGACCGATTCGGGGGACGCTTGTCGTCGGCGGGATGTTGGACGGCAGACTCGACGCACGTCCCACAAACGCCAAGGGCATCGCGAAGCTCGACGTCACTGGCTCCGCGCTCAGCACAGACCCCCGGTTTGCGCGACACCCACGACGAACACTAGGGGTCTTCGTCTACGCCGTAAGGACGGCGGCGCTCGCGGCCCGACACTATTCCTCGATGCTGCTCACGGGGGCAGTATCCGCAGGATGAGGCTTGCAGAGTTGGCGCGGGCCACAGCGGTGATCGGACGAATGTGCAGCGCAGCGGCACACGTCACTACCGGGTGGGATACTGCGCATCCCCGACGGGGAAGGCCATCGCCATGACACGGGTCATCGACAAGCGCGTGACGGCAGAGATCGAGGGCGATTTCGTCGTCTTTTTGATCGGCATGCGGATCAACAAGCCGTGGAGGGTACGGCAATGGCTGCCCGTCTTCCTGGCGATGCCGAAAATGGTGCGCGAGCTCGAACAGAACCCCGAATCCGGGTTCCTCGCCGCCAACCTGTACCTCGGTGGCCCCCTACGACCGATGCTCGTCCAATACTGGCGCTCCTTCGAGCACCTGGAGAGCTACTCGCGTAACCGCGACAGCGCGCACTGGCCCGCCTGGGTCGCCTTCAACAAACGCATCGGATCAAACGGCGACGTCGGCATCTGGCACGAGACCTACCTCATCCCCGCCGGCAGCTATGAGTGCATCTACAACAACATGCCGCCCACCGGGCTCGGCACCGCGACAAGCCTGGTGAGAGCCGCCGGACGCAAGGCCACAGCCGCAAGCCGAGCGGGAGTGCGCGAGGAGCCCTATCCCGCAGACGCGCCCACCGAGGGCATCGAGATCTAGCGCGAGCGGCGCCTGCGAGGAGCACTGATGGGCGGTTCGCGCGATACTGCCCCGCTGTGGCTCAGCCCTACAGCATCCTCTACAGGCTCGGTATCACCCCGTGGGAGCACAATGAGGCTCCCGAGCAGCTGAAGAACCTCATCGAGGAATGGGCTATGCCCGTGGGGCGCGCACTGGACGTGGGCTGCGGCACCGGCAGCGACGCCTTGTATCTGGCCGAACAGGGCTGGAAGGTCACTGCAGTCGACGGCGTCGAGCAAGCCCTGAGCAAGGCGCGAGCGCGCGCCCGGACGGCGGGAGTCGAGGTCAAATGGGTGCAGGGAGATGCCTGCCGGCTCGAGCAACTCGGCATCGGCGAGAGCTTCGACCTGGTGCTCGATCGCGGCTGCTTTCACGACTTCACCGACGATCAGCGCGACCGCTACGCACGAGGCGTGAGCGCGGTGACGAGCCCTGGCGCCGTGCTGCTGATGTTCGCGTTCCAGCCCCGCCGACGCGGACTGGGCCCACGCGGAGTCACCGGCGAGGAACTGCTGCGCCATCTCGGGCAGGACTGGGAGCTGCTCTCAAGCACGCCGGACACCGAGGTGAGACTCCCTCGCTGGTTCGGCGACATCCGGCCAACCTGGCATCGGTTGCAGCGACGCCCCTGACCGGCTTTGACTGCGACCTTGCCCTTCCTAGGCCGAGGCGGCGACCTCGCGCACCTCGCTGCGTAGCACCGTCACCCCCGGCATCGGGCTGCTCCCCACACCGACCCCCTGGGAAGCCGCTTCGGCGTTCTCCGCGGTGTCAAACAGCACCAATGACGTCCCCTTGGCGTCCCCGAGCGGTCTTAACCAGTACCCGGCCTGAAAGCCGGGCGCCTGACTGACACCGGGCACGACCTGCTCACGCAAGTGCTTGAGCCCGACCGCCGGGTCTGGCTGTGCGCTCGTATCGACCTCGACCAGGACTGCATGCATCGAATGCCTCCTTCGCAGATGTATTTGACCGAGACAAAACTAGCGCAACCAACGAGCCCTGGTCAGGCGGCAACTGATCGAGTTATCTACCGTGCTCGCCCTCTCTTGGGATGCCAGCCGTGCCCCTGCTTCTCGATCTTGCCCGTCTGCACCAGAGGCGAAAGGATCCGGGAGAGGTAGGTTCCTTTGATACCGAGTTTCTCGGTCAGCACGGAGGTCGTGATACCGCGGCCCAGCGCGTCCGTTAACCACGAAACGTTTTCAACATAGATCCCATCCCCGCTGAGCAGCGCACTCAACAGGCCGGCAAGGCGGTCAGGCGCTGTGCGGGTTGCGCCGGCGTTCGGGTGATCTCCGTCGCTGGTGTGCCAGCCCCATCTGCAGGTCGTTGGGCACGACCACGCATGTGACGGTCCGCTCGGACGAGCGATGCGCACTAGACAGCTACCCGGGCGGCTCCCGCGCGAAACGATTCTCCCTCCGCTTGCCGATCCTGGCTGATGGGTAGGAGCATTCATGTTGTCCATACCCATCCGAACCCCGAGGAGAAGCAGATGCCCGCGATGAAGAGCAGCAGCGGAATCCTTGCCGATGACATGCGCGAGGAGCGCGAGCAGGTTGTGAAGATGCTCACCAAGGCCTACTGGATGGAGATCGAGACGGTCATGAGCTATCTGGCCAACTCCACCAATCCCGATGGTGTGCGCGCCCAGGAGATCATCTCCTCGCTGCGTGAGGACATTCAGGAGGAGCTCGGGCACGCCACCCAGTTCGCCACGCGTATCAAGGAGCTCTACGGCGTCGTGCCCGGCTCGATGGATTTCCAGGCAGAACAGACCTACCTGCAGCCCCCCGCGCAGCAGACCGACATCGTCCACGTCATCAAGGGCGTGATCGCGGCCGAGAGCGGGGCGATCGAGTACTACAACGAGATCATCCAGTCCACCGAGGAGAGCGATCCGGTCACCAACGACATGGTGATCGCGATCCTTCACGACGAGGAGGGCCATCGCCGCCTGTTCGAGGGCTTCCTGCGCGAGTACGAGGAGCAGGCACAGTCTTAGCGACGATGCCGCCGTCGAGCGCGCGCCGCGTCGATCTAAGAGGTGTCGGGTTACAGCTTGCATGCGCACGCTCGCCCTCTGCACGTCCATCCTCACGCTCGCGATCACCGTCGTGGCCTCCGCGCGCGCCGCCTCGCCATCCCGCGCAGCTCAAACGCCCCCACTCACAGCCATCCAACAGGGCTATCTCACCCTGGCGCGCGCCGGTGTCGCGCGCGCCGAGCAGCGCTGGATGAATCCGCGGCTGCACTGGTATGACGCGCGGCTAAACGACCACGATCGCTACCCCCTCGCCACGATCTGGGACATCGTCCCGCTGTTTCAGTCCCTCGACGCGATCGCCATCGCCCAGCCCACGCCCGCCAACCGTCGTGCGCTCGCGCGCTTCGCGGCGGGGGCAGAACGCTACCTCAACCGGGGCCTGCGCCCGCTGCCCGGCTACTCCCCCTATCCCGGCGACCGCACCGCCGACACCGAGACGTGGTTCGATGACAACGGCTGGTGGGGTCTCGCCTTCGTGCAGGCCTACCGCGCCACCGGCACGCGCCGCTACCTCGCCGACGCCGAACGGGCGCTGCGCTACATCGCGACCGTCGGCTGGAACCCCGCTACGGGCGGGATCTGGTGGAACACGCTGCACCCCTATCTCGCCGGCGAGGCGCTCGCCTCGGGCACGCTGCTGGCGACCCTGCTCTACCAGCAGACCCACTCATCCTTCGCCCTCGGCCAGGCGCTGAAGTACCTGGCATGGGCGAACACGAGCGGGTTCAGTCAGGAAAACGGGCTGTATGCCGCCAGCAACCTCTCCCCCATCCCAATCGATTACATCGAGTCGCCGCTGATCTACGCACAGGCATTGCTCTGCCGGCTCACCGGCACTCCCAGCGACTGCGAACGCGCCGAGACATTGAAGGCCACGGCACTGCACCGCTTCGGCTACCTGCTCGACTTCGCCCCGCAGTACGACGCCATCTACCTGCAGTGGATGCTCGCGCTGTACTCCCTCGACGGCGACACGCGTCTGTATGAACTGGCGGTCAACAACGCGCACGACGCGGAACTGCGGGCGGTCAACGAAGAAGGCCTGTACCTGTTCTCCTGGGCCGGCGAATCCTTGCCCGCGGCATTCGCCGAACCAGGGATGCTGCAAACGCAGGCCGCCACCACCAGTCTGTTCGCCTGGCTGGCTGTGTATCCGCCACCGTCGTCGTGAGCTACCAGCGGCCGTACCAGCGCCTGCGACCGACCCCAGCGTCCACGCCACCGATAACGAACCCGAGTAGCCACAACGCAACCGCGACCAGCAGCACGAACCACAGTACGTGAGCGGCGAACCCCAGGCCGCCGAGCACGGCGAGTATCAGGAGTAGAACTATCAGCGCGACCATGATGCCTCCTCTGGTCTGGTGTCGTGAGTCATAAATTCGCCGGCGTTTCCCGGCGCCTGAACACGCCTGACTGGCCGCCAGCGCCGCCCACGTGCCACCAGCACGCTTACCGGCGCCATCGAACGTCAGATCACGTCCATCCATCCGGCAAACGCTGACCGAATTTATGACTCAAGACACTGGTGTGCATCAGGTTCTACCCGGCGAGCGTGCGATCAAACCGTGGGCGCGTCCCGTAGGACTGGACGAGCTGGAACGGGCGCTACTGGGCCGCCAGCAGCGGCACGTCGTGCGCGAGTTCGGCGGGGATGAAGTTGGCGGCGTAGACGGTCGTGCGCCGGCCAGAGGCGGAGATGCCGTAGACGAGCCCGGAGTGGTTGACGAACTGAGGCTGCTGGGCGTCACGTTCAGAGCCCACGCCCCAGGACTTCCACACCTGGGCGAGTTCGTGGGCTGAGCCGGTGAGGTACTGCATGCGCCCGGTCATTTTGTGGCGGGCCAGGAATGCCGCGACGGCCTTGGAAGTATCCCCGCGTGGATCGACTGAGACGGCGATGATCTGCACCCGCGAGGACTTCGCGGGACCCATAAGTTCGAGGGTCGCATGCAGGCTGGCGGTGATCAGCGGACATACGTCGGGACAGTTGGTGTAGAGAAACGTCACGAGCACGGCGCGGCCCCGGTAGGAGGCGATGTTGACGGGCTGACCGAGATAGTTGTGCAGCGCCAGTGCAGGAGCGGGCGTGGCGGGCGAGAAGACGCCCTCGGCGCGGAACTGGCCGTGGACGGTGCTCGCGCCGGTGGCCTGCTGGCCGGAGTTGCCGCCGATCAGCAGCACCGCGACGCCGCCGGAGATCACGACGAGCACGAGGAGCGCGAGCAGCACGCGGGGTTGCAGTCCACGAGAGCGCATCTTGTGAGCGAAGTTAGCAGCGCACAGGGGTTCGTGCGCCCGTTCACGGGTTGGTTGGGGAGGGGCCGAGACTCACACGCGTGGCCCGAGCCCGGAGCATTGTGACCGCGGCACAGCGCGTGTGAGGTCATACGGCGATCGCAACACCCGATCCTGCTGATCCGATCCGGCGGGCGGCGATACTGAGGCACGCACGGTGCGGCACGGCAATGTCCATCGTCTGCGGGCGTGCCACACACGCGCGCGTGGGCCGTCGATGTCTACCGTCTGCGGGCGCTCCACACGCGCGCGTGGGCCGTCGGCAAGAAACGTTGCAACCCTCCCGGTGTGATGCAAATTGCAGGAGGACCTGTTAGGTTGCCCCGCGTTCGTGCCTAATCTTCGACCTCACGGGGTCGGGGAGCGGGGGACCCAGTGCAGCCGGAGAGGGCTGCGGGGGCGAATCGCCACCACAGCGTGGCGTAGCGCATGTGCGCGAGCCCGACAGCTAACCCCGTAGGCGCCAATCGATTCCGAAAGGACGTGCTGCGCATGCCGGGACAAGCCCCGTCGCGTGATCTTGCTGTTATGAACCCCTGGGAGGCGTCGTATGCCCGTTCGCGCGGGCGGCGTGAACGGGCTGCCGGGCGCAGACGCCGCAACGGCGCCGGCGTCCAGTCCCCCCTATCGTTGTCGGCGCTGCTGGGCGCCGGCGGGAGCAGGGACGCGGGGATGCGCGACCTGGCCGAGACCGAGGCCTGGGAGCTGTCATTGGGCCGCTCACGCGCGCGCAGGCGTGCCGAAGAGCTGCGGTTCGTGCCCACAGGGACGCGGGCAAAGCGGATCTCGTTGGGCGCGCTGGTGGCGTTGACGACCGCTCCGAGCGCGAGCATGGCCGAAGCCGGTGGCCCGAGCGGGGCCGGTTCCGCTGCGGCCGGACCGGCGACGACGACCGAACACAGCATCGTGCTGAGCGAAGGCGCCGAAGGCCGGCAGGTCGAACTGCTGCAGCAAGCGCTGGGCATCAAAGTGCGACGGCATGTTCGGGTCCGAAACCGAGGAAGCGGTGCAGAAGTTCCAGGCAAGCAGGGGACTGACGGTCGATGGGATCGTGGGCCCGCTGACCAGCGCGGCACTACGCGGGCAGACTCCGGGGCGCGCGTCGGTGGCGGATGTCAGCAGCGATGAAGCGTCCTCCCCGGCAACGGGCGAAGAAGGCGCGAGCGGCAACGCGGTGGCGCGGCTGCAGAGCGCACTGCACGTGACGCCCGACGGCGACTTCGGCCCGGAAACCGAGGCGGCGATCAGGCGGTTGCAGGCCCGCCACGGGCTGACCGTGGACGGGATCGTGGGCCCGGCGACGTGGAACGTGATCGGGGTCAGCGGCGAGGAAACGCTGACGCCGCCCGCCTCGGCAGTTGCCGTCGCCGCCAGTCACGACAGCACCACGGCTGCCGCTGCCGGGGCTGATCCCAGCGCGGGCGCCGGCGAAGCTCTCCCGCAACCGGCACAGCAGGCGCGAGCGGCAACGCGATCGCACAACTGCAGAGCGCGCTGCACCTCACCCCCGACGGCGACTTCGGCCCGGAAACCGAGGCCGCCGTCCGGCGCCTGCAGGCCCGCCACGGGCTGACCGTGGACGGCGTCGTGGGTCCGGCGACGTGGAACGTGATCGGGGTCAACGACGCGCAGACCCTGAACCCGCCGCACAGCGCGATGGCCGGCGCGGAACAGAGCGCCGGGGGCGGCTCATCGTCGAGCTCCACGGGTGGCGGCGAAGGCGAAGGCGAAGGCGACGGCCCGAGCGTGGTCGCGCGGGTGATCGCCGCGGGCGATGAAATCGCCACCCGACCGTACGTGTTCGGCGGCGGGCACGGCTCGTTCCAGTCGGTCGGGTACGACTGCTCGGGGTCGGTGTCCTACGCGCTGCACGGCGGCGGACTGCTGAGCTCGCCCGAGGACTCCACGGGGCTTGAGTCCTACGGCGAAGCAGGCCCGGGCAAGTACATAACGATCTACGCGGACGCCGAACACGCGTTCATGGTGGTGGACGGCAAACGGTTCGACACGGTCGCTCTGCAGGAGACCGGTAACCGGTGGTCCGGCTCGATGACCTCCACCGCCGGCTATGTGGTACGCCACCCTGACGGGTTGTAACGCGCCGCTGAACACCTCGTAGTCCGAGGTCCGCCTAGGAATCGCCTCGGGCCGCGGGCCGCTGCGTATCTCTTCCGCCAATTACGCACACCGGGCCGGCCCATTAAGGGGCCGGCCCAATTCCTCACGCAGGCCCGCCCGAGAGTTTCGTCCCAAGCGGCGCAGGACCCGGACGTCCTCCCGACCGTAAAAGCCGGTCGGGACGACATTCCGGGCCTGCTTGGCTGATTTCGAGTTTTGGTACCCACGCTCGCGGAGTCGAAGTCGAACAGCATCATCCGAGCTCGTCATCCGAACTAATACCCGCACCGGGCCGGCCCTTAAGGGCCGGCCCATTTCCGCATACGAGCCCGCCCGAGAGTTTCGTCCCAAGCGGCGCAGGACCCCGGACGTCCTCCCGACCGTAAAAGCCGGTCGGGAGGACATTCCGGGCCTGCTTGGCTGATTTCGATCTGGTACCCACGCTCGCGGAGTCGAGTCGGCACAGCATCGTCATCCGACTCGTCATCCGAACCAATTACCCGCACCGGGCCGGCCCTTAAGGGCCGGCCCAATCCCACTTGCGAGCCCGCCCGAGAGTTTCGTCCCAAGCGCGGCCTAACTTGGATGTCTCCGTCTGAAAGCCGCGATGACAGGAGGCAGAAAGCGATGCTGGCACGAACGAAGACGTTCACGATCGAGGGATTGCAGACCAGGCAGGTGACTGTCGAGGTCGACATCCGACCGGGGCTGCCCGGGTTCGCGATCGTCGGTCTCGCCGACCCGTCGGTGCGCGAGGCGCGCGAGCGGGTGCAGGCGGCGATCCTCAACTCGGGGTACGAGTTCCCCGCGCGCAGGATCACGGTCAACCTTGCCCCGGGGGACGTGCCCAAGGTCGGACCGGGGTTCGATCTGGCGCTGGCGTGCGGGGTGCTCGCAGCAAGCGAGCAGCTGCCGAAGGACCGCCTGGACAGCCACGCGCTGTTCGGCGAGCTGGCGCTCGACGGCAGCGTGAGGAGCCTGCCAGGGGACGCTCGCGGTGGCACAGGCGTGCGCGGAGGCGGATCTGCAGACGCTCGTGCTCGCCCCCGAGCGCGCGCGAGAGGCGATGCTGGTGCGAGGGACTCGCAGGTCGCGCCGGTGCGAGCGACTGAAGAGCGCGGTGCGACGTGCTGAGCGGGGATGCAGCCGGACCCACTGCCCGAGCCGGACGGCCCCGAGCCCACGGGAGTGGGCTCGGCAGGGCCTGACCTGAGCGAGGTGCGCGGCCAGCACCACGCGGTGCGGGCACTGATCGTGGCGGCGGCGGGCGGTCACAACTGCCTGCTGAGCGGCTCGCCGGGGACGGGCAAGACGATGCTCGCCCAGCGGGTCCCCTCGATCCTGCCCGAGCTGAGCCGCTCAGAGGCGATCGAGGTGACGCGCATCCACAGCATCGCGGGCGACCTGGCGGGCGAGCTGGCGCAGAGCCGGCCGTTCCGAGCACCGCATCACTCGATCACGACGGCGGGGCTGGTCGGCGGAGCGCCGCAAGGGCTGGGTCGGCGAGGTGGTGCTCGCCCACCGGGGCGTGCTGTTCCTGGACGAGCTCTCGGAGTTCGCCAAGCCGACGCTGGAGGCGTTGCGCCAGCCGCTGGAGGACGGGCGCGTGGCGATCGTCCGGGCGCAGCACTCGGCGGTGTATCCGGCGCGGTTCATGCTGCTCGCCGCGACCAACCCATGCCCGTGCGGGTACGCGGGTGACGGCGAGCACTGCCGCTGCAGCGAAACCGACATGGCGCGACACCGACGCAAGCTGAGCGGCCCACTGCTGGACAGGATCGACCTGCAGGCCAAGCTCGAGAACACCGGCAGCGAGGGGCTGGGCGCCGCGCCGTGGACGAGCTCGGAGAAGGCGCGCGAGCACGTGATGGCAGCCCGTGAGCGTCAGGCGCACAGGCTGCGCGGGGAGTGCGTGACGGTGAACGCGCACCTGGACGTGCGCATGCTCGAGCGCTACGCGAGGCTGGACGAGCAGGGACAGAAGATGCTGCACGAGGCCCAGGCGAAAGGGAAGTTGAGCGCGCGCGGGCAGCACCGCACGCTGCGCGTGGCGCGAACGATCGCCGACCTGAACGGGTGCGATCAGGTGCGGATGCGCGATGTCGGCGTGGCGCTGTCGCTGCGCCCGGAGACCGGGCTGCGAGGCAGCCGGGCGGCATGAGCGGAGGTGTGAGATGACTACCGCTGCGATCGAAGGCGCGTGCCGCGCGTGCATGCGTCGAATCTGGCTGCTGAGCAAGCTGAGCGCGCGGCTGGACTACCGCGTCAAGCGCGAGGAGAGCCGGGTGCTGGAGTTGCTGGAGCTGGAGGACCGCGAGCTGATCGAGGCCATCGGCGGGCGGTGGCGCACGGAGCTCAGAGAGCGCTGGGAGCGGTTCGAGCTCGACGACAAGTCGGATGAGCCCGATGCGATCGACAAGCTTGACGCAAATGGGCTCGGTGCAGATGCGGGTGTGGAGACGGTGTGCCGGCACTGCCCCGGCTACCCAAGCGCGCTGCGTGCCCGCAGAGGAGCGCCGAGAGTGCTCCACGTCGTGGGCGGAGCGGAGCGCCTGGGGAAACTGACGGCGGGGCCCGCTGTCGCGATCGTGGGCAGCGAGCGGCCGACCGACTACGGGATGGAGATGGCGCACAGCCTCGCCCGTGGCCTGGCCGCAAGCGGAGTGACGGTCGTGAGCGGGTTCGCGAACGGGATCGCCGCCGGTGCTCACGCGGGAGCGCTGGAGGTTCGAGGACCGACGGTGACGGTGATGGCGGGCGGCGTGGACGTGATCAGACCGGCCGCCAGACGGGGTTTGTATGAGCGGGTCACCGCGTGCGGATGCGCGGTGGCGGAGCCGCCGTGCGGGTATCTGCCGAGGCGCTGGTGTGGGGCGGCGCGTGCGCGCACGATCGCGGGGCTCGTGGGGCTGACGATCGTGGTCGAGGCCGACGAAGGTTCGCGCGAGCTGATCGGCGTACACGCGGCGCGGAGCCCTGGGCCAGGTGGTGGCGGCGGTACCGGGGCGTGTGACCTCGCCGGTGAGCAGGGGCACGAACGCGCTGCTGATGGCGGGCGCACCGCTGGTGCGCGGGCCGGCAGACGCGCTCGACCTGCTGTACGGGGTCGGGGCGCCGGGGCTGGGCGATGCCCACCCCCGCGGGTCCGCTGCACCTGCAAAGGCCGCGGAGCTCGAACCGAGGCTGCAGGCGATGCTCGAGCAGGTGGGCGCCGGCCGCGACACGGCCGGCAAGCTGACCTCCGCCGGAGAGGATCCGGGCGAGACGATGCTGACGCTCGCGGAGCTCGAGCTGATGGGCCTGCTGGGCCGGGGCGATGGCGGGCAGATACGTGCCGCGCGAGAGTCTGGCGGAGTGGTGAGCCGTGACAGAGGGGGCGTGACAGAGAGACGCCGATCCTGTGGCCGGGCGCGCCCGCACGTCCGTGGCAAGTCAGCCCGTACGAGCGTTCGCCACCGCAACCCTCAGCGAGCGGGCGGCCCGATGCGATAGACGGCGCCGGCCGTGTCGTCGGTCACATACAGCGCGCCGTCGGGACCCGAGACGGCGTCGGTCGGACGCCCCCAGCGCGTGCCGGAGGGAAGCTGAAACCCGCTGATGAGCGCCCGCGATTCACCGAGCGTGCGCGTACGCGATTCCCACGGCAACCACAGCACCGCCGGGGCGCGCGGCGGTTCGCGGTCCCACGAGCCATGCACCGCCACGACCGCGCCTTGTGACCAGGGCGCAGCGATCGCGGAGCCCTCGAGGAAGTTGAAGCCGAGCGGAGCGCTGTGCGCGGGCAGCCCCCGCTGAATCGGGGCGAGCGTGGCGCAGTTGAGCACCCTGCCGCCGGGATTGGTCTGCGCGTCTGCATCGAACGGCAGGTTGGCGTAGCGCAGCGCACTGCCGGGTACGCCGGGCGTCACGTCGGGGTCGGGGTCGCAGTAGGGCCAGCCGAGGTTGCGCCCCGGGCTCAGCCGGGCCAGCTCGTCGGGCGGGTGATCGTCCACGTAGGCTGGGATCACCTGGCCATAGGCCGCGGATTGCGATCCGTAGGAGCGATGGAAGGGATAGGGGATTTCATCGCGCTCGTTGACTGCCGCCCAGAGGGTGCCGTCGGGCGCGAAGGACAGGCCCTCGCCGTTGCGCACGCCGCCGGCGTAGACGCGCAGGTGACTGCCGTCGGGCCGGACCGAGAGGATCGTCGCGCGGGGCGGGGATTCGTCGCGCGCGGGCGGGGTCGCATTGGAGCCCGAGCCAGCCGTCACGTAGATCGTGTGATCGCGCCCGATCGCGAGGCTCTTGGCCTGGTGGACGTCGTCGCCGGTGGGATCGAGGTTCGGCAGGTTGCCGACCACGACCGTGCGAGCACCGAGCGCGCCGGTTGACTTCCAGACGTAGCGGTCGATCTGGTCGAACTCGGCGACGTAGAGGACGCGAACGCCATGCAGGACATCGAAAGCAAGGCCCTGCGGGCCGCCCAGACCCGAGACGAGCACACGCCGGCGGGGCGGCGAGGAGGGTCGGCGACTGGGGATGAGCTCGATGACCTGACCGGCATCGGAGGAGCTGACGAGCAACGTGTGCCGCGGGGTCCAGACCGCGAAGCGCGCGTCGGGGATCCGCGCCCACACCTCTGCGGTCCAGCCGGTCGGGATCGTGAGCGTGCGAGGGACGTCGAACGGTTCGCCGCCGTTGCCCGGCAAGACGGTGAGCTTGGCCGGCGCGAAATGCGCACTGGCGGCGGTATGAGCCGGATGCGAAGCCGAAGCGCTGTCGGTGGCGCTCCTATCCGCTCGTGCGGATGTAGGTGCAGATGCAGATGAGCTCGCCGAACCCATACCAGCCTGAGTGCTACGGCTCGACGCACACGCCATCAACAGCAGGCCGGCGAGCACGAGCGGTACGAACAGCCGCGTTGCAAGCATCCTCTGTCGGGGATTCCGCCGTGCAGGAGTGTCGCGCATGGGGACTCTCATCGCACTCGACCTTCAGCATAGTTGCGCCGCCCGCGGCGTGGAGTGGGAAGGTCACGGCCGATGAAGATGCTTTGCCAGAGAGAAGGTCAGGCGAGGGACCTACATTGCATTTTTCAGGTGGTGTATCGCTATCGCTATACACATCCCGAATTTTTATCACTGCATCTCTCTATCACCGCATCTCTCTCTTACCTTCTATTCCAGCCGCGACAGCAGCCACGCTCAGAGCGCGACCGGGTCCTGAGTTAAGGTTCCACCCGCCGGGGCGTATAGGCTGCCGGAGAGCGATGAGGCCCGCTCCATAACCGCGGCGTGTCCGCTGATGGCTTCTACCGAGACGAGCTGACTCCGAATAGAGGAAGACTCCGGTGGACATCACGACGCCTGGTACGCCACAACCGAAAGCGCCGATCGAGGACCTGGGCGAGCTGCCCGAGTCTTTCCAGGCGGCGCACCCCAAGATAAGCAGGCTGGAGCTCGCGGCCGTCGGCGCCGGTGGAGCAGTGGGCGCGCTGGGACGTGTCGGGCTGGAGCAGGCATGGCCTGCCGCGGCGGGGAGCTGGCCGTGGGCGACGTTCGCCGTGAACATCGCCGGTGCGCTGATGCTCGGCTGCCTGATGGCGGCGCTGCGCCGTCGCGGACCGGTCTCGATCCCGGCGTACAGGCTGCTGGGAACCGGGGTGTGCGGGACGCTGACCACGTTCTCGACGATGCAGATCGAGCTGCTGCAGATGCTTGACCGTGCCCGTTACGGGCTGGCGCTCGGGTACGTGAGCTCAAGCGTGATCGGAGGCTATGTGGCCGTGTCGGTCGCGGCCAAGCTGATCGGACGAACCCCCTCTCCCTCCCCCACCTCCGTGGCCGCCACCACCGAGGCACAGGCATGAGCGCGCCTGTGTGGATCGCCGTGGCAGCGCTGGGCGCGACGGGCGCGGTGGCGAGACTGCTGCTGGAGGATGTGGTCTCCTCGAAGCTCCCGCTCGCGTTTCCCCTGGGCACGCTGACGGTCAACGTGAGCGGCACGTTCGTGCTGGGTCTGCTGGCAGGCATCGCGCTGACGGGCAACGCGATGGTGCTGGCGGGCGCCGCGACGATCGGCTCATACACGACGTTCTCGACCTGGATGCTGGAGACCCACAGCCTCGCCGAAGACGGTCGCCGCAGAGCGGCAACCGCGAACGTGCTGGTGAGTGTGGTCGTGGGAATCGCCGCAGCGGCGCTGGGCCAAGCGATCGGCGGCTGGCTGTGACCGTCGTCCTCGCGCTGATGGCGTCGGTGTTCATCGGGATCTCCGACTTCGTCGGCGGCACGGCCAGTCGAACTCACAGCCCCCTGCAGGTGACCGTCGTGCTGCACGTCGCGACGATCGTGACGCTCGTCCCGATCGCGCTCGTGATCGGCGCGAGCGATCTGACGCTGCACGACGCTGGGTTGGGAGCGGCCAGCGGCCTGGCGACCGGCATCGCGTACGTCGGCTTCTTCGCGGCCATCGGTCATGGACGGATCGGCGTCGTCGTGCCCGTATCGGCCGCCATGACCGCGCTGCTGCCGACAGCGGTCGGGATCGGCGAAGGCAACGCGCTGTCCACGCTGACGGAGGTGGGCGTCCTGTGTGCGCTCGTGTCTATCCCCCTTGTCGCGTATGAGACCGGGCACGATGAGTCCGGACACGACGACCCGACCACCGAGGACTGGCCGGCCTCCCGACAGGTGGCGGTGTCGCTCCTGTGCGGTCTGGGCTTCGGGACTTACTTCGTCTGTGTCGGGCACACGTCGCTGAGCGCGGGACTGTGGCCGACCGTGGGCAATCTCGTGGTTGCGGGAACCGTGACCGGTGCGATCGCCCTCGCCCGAGGTGTCCTCCTGCCCGGCCCTGACGGGTCCATCCCACGACTGGCCGTCGCCGGCGGGGTCGCGCTGGGTATCGCCGACACCGGGCTGACCACCGCGCTGCAGCGCGGACCGCTGACCGTAGCGTCGGTCCTCGGCAACCTGTATCCCCTCGTCACGATCGCCCTCGGAGTGGCGGTGCTCGGCGAGCGCGTGCGTGCCTGGCAGGGGGCGGGAATCGCGCTGGCCATCTCGGGCGTCGTGCTGATCGCGGCTGGATAGGTGAGTCGCTGAGACCAAGGTCGGAATGCTCCAAAGCGGTGTTGGAGCATTGTCGTGAGGCCACGCCACCTATTGCTCGACACTGCATCGGGCATCCGCCTCTATAATCGGCCCTCGCGCGGATGTAGCTCAGTTGGCTAGAGCGTCTGCTTGCCATGCAGAAGGTCGAGGGTTCGAGTCCCTTCATCCGCTCTGAGTCGTCCGTCGGGCTGATCATGCAATGTTCTGGTCGGCGATGAAGAGCTTGATTTAGTCGCCCGAGAGTACCGTCCCAAGTCGCGCGTAGCCTCGGTGGCGATGACCATCGAACGCTTCATCTGGACGATCCACGCCGAGCGCAGGCGCCGACTCAGGCTGCTCGATCGCCTGGACGTCGAGCGGGCGATTCGCGATGGACACGGCACACCTCGCATCAACCGGGGACAAGCCGATTGGGTGGCCTATGGCCTATGTACAGACGGCCGCCGCTTTACGGTTGTCTATGACCATCCTCACAACAGCGACGATGAAGCAGTGAGAATCGTCAGCGTATGGACGCGTTAGGTCCCACCGCATACGTGAGTATCCTCAAGATCATGGAGTCAACGAATATCCTCAGCTACGACCCCGAGGTGGATATCGCGATGATATGCATCGAGGAAGGTCATGCCGTCAGCGAGGAGCACTCCTGGGGTCTCATCGACCGCGATCCTGACACAGGACGATTGATGGGATTCGAGATCTGGGAGGCCTCGAAGATGCTTCCTGTAGAGATGATCGAGGCGATGCGCACGACAGACAAACCCCACGGCGTAGCCGCCTGACCTCAACGCAGCGCGACGCGGAGCACAGTCCTCCCCCGTCGAGCCTCCTACCGCCAGCAGTCAACGCGACGCGCAAATCTGGCTTAGAGCCAGATCCCAGTTCAGTTCGTACCCGCGGAGCTGGACGGCAGGCCCCGGGGTCGTCCCAGCAGCGTATCCCGGAAGAAACCAGGCGGCGCGGAGTCCTTAAGTGCAGGCACGGTCCATAGATCGCCGTGACCGTACCCATCGCACTGACCGAAGGAGTCCACCTGATGCAGTTTCCCCCGATGCGCTCATCCCTGAAGGTCCTCGTCCCCGCGCTGGCCGCATCGCTCACGCTGGCCGCGTGTGGGAGCAGCTCCAGCACAACGAGCTCCTCCTCGCAAGCCGCCGCCACGACACCGGCAAGCACGACATCGGAATCGAGCGGGGACGCCGGCACCACGGCGGTCGTAAAGACCGCGTCGAACGGGACGCTGCACGCCACGGTGCTCGTCAATGCTCAGGGCATGACCCTGTACAGCCTCAGCGGCGAGCACGGCGGCAAGTTCATCTGCACGAGCTCGGCCTGCACGGCGGTATGGCATCCGTTGACCGCGCCGTCGGGAACACCGAGCGGCAGCGTCGGCTCACTGAGCACCGTGAAGCGCCCGGATGGCACGGTGCAGGTGACCTACAAAGGGATGCCGCTGTATACCTTCGCGCAGGATCAGGCGCCCGGGGAAGCCAAGGGACAGGGCATCAAGGATGTCGGCACCTGGACCGTCGTGAGAATCGGCTCCGGCTCCGGCAGCTCATCGAGCGCGCCCGCCACCAGCGCCCCGACCACCACGCCCGCCGAATCATCTGCCGCGCCGGCGGAATCCCAGTCGAAATCCGCTGCTCCCCCGGCGAGCTCCGGCGGCGGCAGCAGCGGCGGCTACAGCTACTGATCGAACCACGCGTCGCGGCGCGTAGCACCCGCCTGCGGGTGCCCGCCCAAAATGGGCAGGACTAACTGCCGTTCGGGGAGGGAGCGATCTCTCCCCGACCGGCCACCTGCAGGTCCGCTGGCAGCTTCAGCCCGACGCGGTCGGCGAGCACCGTCAGTTCGGTGCGCCACTGAATGATCGCCGCGCGCTGGGCGGACTGCGTATCGGGCAGATCGCCGAAGTCGCGCTCGGCCAGGCCGACGGTGAGCGCGCTGAGGTATGAGTCCTCGAGGATGTAGGTGTGGGCGTAGGGAGCGTTCACGGCGCGCAGCTGCGCGGTGGTGGGCTGGAGGGTGGCCATGTCGACCGTGTAGCCGGCGAAGCGCCGCTCCAGCGCGCCCATCCGCAGCGATGCCTGCCGCGGGGAGATGCGGTGATCGTGGTAGGCCGAAAGGATCGGATCGGCTCCGTTCAGCAGGCGATTGACCGCCAGGCGAATCGGCTCGACCTGACGCAGATAGCTCATCAGCGCCGCGCGTTCGCCGTTCGGAGGAACATGCGTAGAGACCGAGATATCTCCGCCGCAGCCACACAGTGTCGCCACAGTGAGCACGAGCACCACCACCGCGAGCAACCGGGCACACGGACTACCATCAAACCCAGCCGCTCCGCCGGGAGCGACCGCGCGCCCAGGGGCAGACACAAGCCCACGCACGGGGCGAGCGAACCAGCCGACGAGCGAAGGAGCAGAGCGCATGGCAGCCATCGACACCGCATCACAGCAGATCGTCACCGGAGTGGACTTCGTCGCCGTGTCCACGAAAGACCTGGACACAGCCGTGAAGTTCTACGGCGAGACCCTTGGACTGCCGATGTCGGTCCACCTGCAGGAGCGCAACTACGCGGAGTTCGAGACGGGAAACCTGACGCTGAGCGTGATCGACGCGGAGAAGATGGGCATGGAGCACCAGGTGCGCGGGCATGAGATCGCGCTGCACGTGGACGACATCGAGACCGCGCGCAGAACGCTGGAAGAGCGCGGCGTGACGTTCCGGGGCGACACGCTGGACACAAGCGTGTGTCACATGGCGCTGTTCAACGACCCCGACGGCAACCCGCTGATGCTGCACCACCGCTACGCGCCGCGCAATCCTCAGGCATAGCTCGACGGGTCAACGCACCTCCGACACACACTCAAGCCAGTCAGAGAGCGCCGCTGGATCACTCGACATACGATCACTCTCTACGTGGACCCCCGAACAGAGCGTCGCTATATCCCCCTCAATGGTCTGCTTTACCGTCCTCGGCCAGTACTGCCGTCACCCACTCCAGCCATTCAGAGAGAGCCACAGGATCAGGGTCTATCACCTACTCATCATAGTATCGCAGGGCCGCCTCAAGATCGGCCGGGCCAGCCCGAACAACACCTTGCCCGACATATCGCTCAAGCTCGATGTCTCCGCCAGAAAAGAAATCGATCTCCCAGCGCTCTCCTGGTACGTCGAGGGTTACTCGGATGGCTTCGGGTCGATCCACCGAGACCTTGTAAGACGCGCGCCGCTCATTCAAGGCATTACAGAACTGTAGGACATCTTCTAGCATCGTCATGGCTTATTGTACTTACCTTCCGTCAAAAGCTTAAGGATGGTCTTGAAACCTGGCTCGTTGGCCTTTGCCGCCGCTCGAACATCAGCAATCGACATGTCTCCGATATCTGCCCATGATGGTGAACCTGGTGGAAGAGGAGCCTTTGTGATCGAACCTAGCTTGCCCTTAAGAACGTCGCTGACGGCAATATCCGCCTCATCAGGACCCTCTCCTCCGGCGAACAAGGCAGCCCCGGCTAGCGTCCCCTCTAGCCCGTGTGTCACTGACGCAATATACCCGCATCCATTTTCGTAGGATTCGATCTCTTCTTCGTAATAAGGGATCGGGTTGAGTGGGCTATTTGAGATAAAATTACCTTCTGACCAGAAACTTTCGGTCCACGGTTCCCATTCACCAAGTCCAGTCGGATCGTCCGCGTTCAGCGGATTATCACTGACATAGGTGTAAGGTGCCCGCGTAGTCATCACGGCCGGGTCGACCGTGAGGAACTGCGCGGTGCTTGGGTCATACGCCCGGGCGCGCAAATAGACGAGCCCCGTATCGGAGCTGGTGTACTGCCCATCGTAGCCGAGCGGTGACGTAGTGCCCGTGCTTTCGACCTTGTTGCCGTTGGCGTCGAATGTGATGCTGCCGGTGGTCGTGCCCGCAGAACCCGTCAATAGGCGGATTGAGCCTTGCTGGTCGTGGTGGAGATAGGTTGGTGTTTCTGCTCCGCTGATTTGCTCAACCGGCGCGCCGCTAGGGCCATAGATGTAGCTGTTGGTGCCATCGCTGAGGATCAACGGGAGGCCTTTAGCCATGTCCCACGCGAAGTAGCTGGTGGTGCCTGAGATGGTCTGCGATGTGCGTAGCCCTTCGCCGTTGTACGCGTAGCTGTCTTCGATCTTGGGTTTGCTTTCCCCTTCGGGCCGTTCTACCGAGGTCAGATCGCCCGCCTGGTCGTAGCCATACGTCGTCGCTGGGCCTTTTTCAGGCGTCTGTTTCGTGCGCTCGCCGAGTTCGTCGTAGGCGTACGTTGAGCCTCCTCCTTTTTCGAGCTCATCCCCTGCGTTATATGTGTATTCGTTTGCTCCCTCCTTGGTGGGATTGTTGGCGCTGTCGTATTTGTATTCGGTGCTTCCGTATTTCTTGAGACGGTTGTTTTCGTCGTAGGTGTTTTCAGTGATTTCGGCGCCGGGTAGACCTTTGGAGGTGATCTTTTTGACCTGCCCGTCACTGTCACGGGTATAGACGAGCGACGCCAGCACTTCCGTGCTTTTCTCCATTTTGACTTCGGTCATCGCATCGGCGTCGTTGTACGCGTATTTGTCTTCGTCTTTGACTTCCGTCGGGAAAGACGTGAGCGTCAGCTCGGAGTCTGGGTTGTAGCTGAATTTGGTTTCCTTTTTATTCCAGTCGGTAACCTTTTCAAGACGCCCGTCTTTGTCGAAGGCGCGCGTGACGGCTTTGGTGTTGGGGTAGGTGATCTTGGTCTGGTCGTTCGCGAGATCGTACGCGTGTTTGATGACTTCTTTGTGGCCGTTTTCGCTTTCGGTCAGACGATCCAGCTGGTCATAGGTGTATTTCGTCGTCCCGGTCCCGTCGACCATCTTCGTACGGTCGCCGTCTTTGTCATATTCGTAAGTGATGGTCGCCGGTTTGCCGCTTGAGTAGCTGACTTCTTCCAGACGGTTTGCCGGGTCGTACTTGTATGTGGTGGTGCGTTTCGCGGGGTCTTCGAGTTTCTTGAGGTTCCCGGCGGCGTCGTATTCCTTCTTGGTCACGTGCCCGAGCGGATCGGTGACTTCGGTGACCTCCTCGATAGCATTGCGCGTGTATTTGGTCGCCTGTTTGTTGCCATCGACCTGCTTGATAACCTGTCCGGCGCCGTCGTATTCGGTTTCGGTGACGGCTTTGTTAGGCGCTTCGACCTTGATCGGCTGGTTATCGCCGTTGTAGGTGTACTTCGTTGTATGGCTGTTGCCATCGGTCACCTGTTCGACGTTACCATCGCCATCATATTTATATTTCGTGGTGTGTTTGAGGGGGTCGGTGATCGTCAGCGGACGGCCTTGCGCATCGCGTTCGATTTTAGTCTCGAATTTTTCTTCTTCCCCAGCTTTCACATGTCCACGCGGGCTGACCGTAGCAATCTCCTGTGAGTCTTCGTTATATTCCCACGTACGCTTATTGGTCAGAGGATCGATTTCAGCGGTGCGATCACCTTTAGCGTCGTATTCATATTTCCATACACGTTTGAGCGGATCTTCCACGCTTTCCAGTTCGCCCGTAGCCGTGTATTTGTATTTAGTGACCTGTGTTTTGCTTTCCGGCGCCGGCCGTTCGATCGCTTCAGGATTGCCGTGAGCTTCGCGTTTGATCGTGGTCGTCTCACCCTTTGGCGTGGTCATCGAGATCACGTCATGCGCAGAGTCGTATTCCCATTTCGTTTCGTCTTTGTCGGGATCGACCATGCTCGTGCGATCGTTCGCGCCGTTATAGCCGTAAGTGGTCGTGTGCCCGTTGCCGTCGGTCACGCTCGTGACGTAGCCGCCTTCGTTGTACGTGAAGGATTCGGTGGTTTCGCTTGGCGACCCAAAGCCACGAGTGATCGAGGCCGGCTCATCGTTGCTCGTGAAGTACTCGTTCGTGACCGAGCTGGTGTTTTCGTTCGTGATCTTGGTATGGAAGGTTTCGTATTCGAACTTGAGCTTGTGCCCGGCGGGATCTTCCTGTTTGGCGACCTGGTGCGAGCTGTTGTATTCGTTGATCGTTTTCCCGCCACGGCCATCGACCATTTCAGTCAGCTCGTGTTCCCCGTTGTATTTGAACTGCCAGCGCAGGCTTTCTTCGGCGGGCTGCGTGACGCTCTTGAGATTCCCGCCTTCGTACGCGTATTTGACGACGTGTTTCATCGGGTCTTCGGCGCTTTCAACCAAGCCTTCACCGTTGTAGGTCAGTTTGATCGTGCGGCTGACAGGATCGGTGATCGTCGTCAACTGGCCCGCTTCGTTATAGGTAAGCGTCGTTGCGTTACCGTCACGGTCGGTCACGCTTTCGAGGCGCCCGCTACTGCCGGCGAATTTGTACTTGATCTGATCGGCCGGGGTGAGGGTGTAGCCGGCTTCCGAGGTTCCGCTCAGCGTGTCCTGTGTCCACACCGGCGCTTTGAACGCCCCGCCGGTTTCTTCCGTGAACGGCACAGTGCTGCCGTTCGCCTGGTGCAGAGTGGTCACTTTCGTTTCTTTGTTGACCACTAGATGGTCGCTGAACGAGCTCGACCAGCCATAGCCGAACATGCCTTTCACACCTTCAGCGGCGGCCTGAGAGTTGTACGTCCGCACTAGGTCCAATCCGACACCACGACCACCGATCGCAAAGTCGGTCTGCGTCTCGGTGTAGTTGCCTGTGGCGCAGCTCACCGGGTCGCCGCATTCCGAGTGAGTCTGGCCAGGACTCGAACCGCCTTCGGGGCCGTAAGTATTACTGCTTTCCCTGAGAAAGACCGGTTTTTCTATATTGAGGTGGCCTGTTACTTCCTTGATGCTCCCAAGGTTCTCGAATTTGGGTTCGATTCTGCCGGTTCCTGTACCTGTAGTCTTTTCAAATGAACCCGTGTTTACTATCAGCGAGACTTCGCCGCCACGGCCGATACCGTAACCAGTTTCTGAATTGTCCTTAAAGGTTCCATCATTTACTAGCTCCGAATTTTCCTGCAAAGAAATGTTCCCCACGGAGAATGTCACGGTACCCTTATTGACAAACGAATAGGAACCCCGTATAAGCAGGACATTGCTTGCTTCTAGCGTAGCCGATGCGCCACTCGACACCACCATCGAGCCCGTTCCGGACATAAAGCTTTCACCCGTTCCCGTTCTTGAGAATAACCCGGAGATGTCGAGCGTTCCGGTACCCGTAAGTGAGCCACCATTCATCACAAAACTGCCGATAGTGGTCGTACCTGTCCCAATACTAAGTTCGTCTATTTCGCTAGATGGTGAAAGGACGACCTTTGCTTCTTTACCATTGACATTCGTCATACTTACGTCGGCACGTTCGACGCTGAATGAGCCCGAGAGGCTTCCACTTGACAGCGAGAATGATCCGCTTTCAAAATGAATACTCTTCCCTTCGGCGGCATGCCATTCATTCGTCCCACTAGATGAGCCCCCTTGTGAGAAACTAAAAGAGCCACTTTGCGCATTGACGGTACCCAGATTTTCAAACGTGGGTTCAATCCTGGCATTGCTTGTGCCTTCAGTCTTCTCGAACGTACCCGTGTTCTGAATCAGAGCTTTTCCACCCCCGAACCCGATTACATACCCTCCACCAGGTTCCGAGTTCACCCTAAAGGTCCCAGTATTCTTGACCTCTGCTTTTACAACAGACAAATGTCCTGTCGCAAGCGTCATCGTGCCTTCGTTGACCAGCAAACGTTCGCTTGCGACGCTGACGGTTCCTTCACCCCCTTCCAGAGCCGCCGACGCCGAGGACAAAATCACTGTCGAGCCCGAACCAGTCATTTCGCCCCCCGTCCATGCCAGAGAGCCAGACACATCTACAGTACCAGCGCCCTCGAGTGTCCCACCCGACACCGAAAGACTCACGACACTCGATGCTTCCAAAGCATTAGCCACTTCAAGGGTCCCGGTGAGCTTAAGGATGCCTTTGACCTCAAGAACACCGGCCTGATCTAAAGTCCCACTAGCTTCTACCGTCTTTCCAGACCCGACACAAACCACGTCACTAGCAGAAGGGACTTTACCCGTAGACCAGTCAGATGCTTCTTCCCATTTACCTTCGCTCGGCCCCGTCCAAGTATCCGTGCAGAGCGGTTCAGCCGAAGCACTCGCCACCCCCAAGGCCAAGACCGCCACAAACAACACGACCAGCACGCAGACACCCCTCACCGCAAGACCGCTAGCAACGAAACGAACACGCCTCCCCACACGAGCCTCAGACCGAACCCTCCCGAACCATCGCCGCGTGCCGCTCATATGATCGCTCCCTCCCGGTAGGCCAAATAGGCTGCCAGTTCCGAAGTAAGCTGGCTGTTCTATCAGACGCGGCGACGCAGATGTAAAGAAGTCGTATGCCTCTGGACAATCGTTCGACTGGCCGGGCATTCGATACGCTGTCTTACGGCTGATATGCCGCGCGTCCGTATCGGCCGGAGCAGCACAGCTACGTCTGCCCCGCGTCTCTCGCGTAGGGCTGTAGCCCGAGTTGTTTCATCGAGCGCGTGCGCGAGGTCGTCGTAGCGGCGGGAGGATCGCGTCACTTCATGCCGGGCCGAGACCGGCTTAGGGTGTCGGTAGCACGCGATAGCCGAAAACGCGTTCGGCGTCCCTAACGAGAGCATCGGGAATGGCTCCGCTGACAGCCGGCCACTGCGGATCGGCAGGGTCAGGGATCCCGGCTTGGGCGAACAGCGCGAGGCCGTAGAGCTTCTGGGCGGGGTCGTGGCGGACGAGATAGCGGACCCCATCGAACCCGGCTTCCGAGGCCTGCACAGCGAATGTTTGGCTTTCGTCGTAGTGCTCGTTGGCGCCGAGTGACGCAGTGACTCCGAAGCTCAGCGCCCGGCGGGCGGTGATGTCGGCGAGGCGCAGGTCGCGTTCCAATGCGACGGCCAACAACGACCGCTCCGCGATCTCGACCTCCGGAAGCAGCTGGCGCTTGCGGAAGACCTCTACCCAGGCGCCCAGTGCGCCCTCCGCGAGATAACAGGCGCCCGTACCGGTGCCCACAGGATCGAAGCGACCGTCGCCCGCGGAGGAGAACCACCAAGGGGCACGTGCTGACTTGTGGATGCGATAGATGGTCCGCTCGCCCCGCAGCGTGCGCCGCGGGAAGCCCTTCAGGCTCACTGGTCGAGTTGCGCTGCGTCCTGGCGGGCGACTCGGGCGAGGTCCGCGTCGTCGCGCCCGCCGCGCGCCCACGCCACCGGCGAAAGACCGCCCAGCGCGTCATCGTCTGGTGCGACGCACCACGAAGCGGCGGTCCACGGGCTGATCGCCGCGTCGGCTACCGTCCAGAACGCAGCGACAAGCGAGGAGAGTGGCTGGCCGTCGTGAAACTGAAAAGCCGGATACCGGCGGTGGCCGGCGCTGTCGGACAGTGCGATCAGTCGCTTGGAGCGCAGCAGCTCGTTCGACGCGCTGACGCGAGACGCCGAGCAGTTCGCGCACCTCGGCGGTGCCCAACAGCGGCCCGAGCTCGTTCTCCCACGCCTGGCTCGCGACAGCCAGTAGCCCGCCGCGGCGGGCGGCCTCGACGCTCAGGCTACGGTCTGCTCCGAGAAGCTCACCCACCGTCTGCACGAACGCGATAACGGCCTCCTCGGAGAGATGAAACTGTGAGGCGAGCTCAGCGACCGTGATGCCCGGCTTCTCCCTGACCATTTCGAGAATGGCCTTGGTGCGCTCCACGTCGGACGTAGCCTCGCGCAGCGCCGCCTCGGCACGATCCAGCACCTCGAAAACCTCAAGACGGTCCTTGACGGCCATGACGCTAGAATACCACAGGTGGTCATGCGATGCAAGAACGTCAAGTATGGAGCCTCACCGTAGCCGCGGTCAATTGGCGCTTGAGACGCCGGCGGCTCTGGCAGAATCTGCGGTGTGGAGCGCTGCCGGGTGTTCCCGGGCGCCCGCCCCGAGCGATTCCATAGAGATCGCCCCTTCCCGATCATCTACTCCTATCCAGTCAAGAACCCAGCGACTGATCCCATAGAAAACCCCCGCCGGAGCGAGGCCATCCGTAGCGGGTCGATAAGCCCGACCTTACAGGCGGGCACGCATCGCAAGCCCGTGGCGATTGAGGTGCACACGACGCATCCGGTCACGTACGGTTGCCACGGCGCCCGACCGGCTCCAGGCCGGCGGCTTCCAGTGCCGAGGCCCACGAGTCGAAGTAGCGATTGACCGTCGTGTTTCCCGGCCAGCGGGGATGCTCACGCTCCCACTTGCTCTCCGCCTCGCTCATCAGACCCGCGCTGCGCGCCGCGCAATCCCCAGGCATAGCCTCGACGGGCCAACGCATCAACTTCAGCGGCTGCTTTTGAGACATTCCCGACATCAGAGAACCATGAGGCGAGATCATCTGGCACGAGCGCACGCTGAACGCGACCTGAATCATCGCGATAGACCTCTAGCTCCCTCAAGAGCCCATCCACGACATGCAACAACACATGGATCGTCACCCCATCACCGTCGTCTAGCTCCGCCTCCACTGGAATCCGACGCACAACCTCGGCAAGTGATTTATCTGAAGGCGCGAACTCGAGACTGCCATTGTTATCGATCGCGCGGACTGAAGCCACAGCTACCTGCTCCGCGACCGCGTTCCTCCCCGGGAAGTCTGCACTTAGGAGCACAGTTAGAAGCTGCCTCTCTAGATCAGATGGCGGTCGAAAATCTCGGTTCTGAGCATCGGAGTCGCTATGGGATGACATAGTAGGTCATCGGCTGTCATTAAGTACGCTGGCGGGCAATAGCTTCGAGACTCCAAGCAGCTCGATCTCAATGAGCTTGTCCGCAGCGTCAAAGTCCAGTATCACTGCGCAGTCCGTCAACTCAGTATCGCAGACGTGGGATCTCGCGACCCCTCCCGGTTGGATGGAATCGAGAAGACGTATACTCGCCGCGTCGGCTTCCGGATCATATATCAGCTTCATCGCGAGTCAGGGTCGCTGGATCTCCGCTCAAGCTCCTCCGTCGCCTTCCCGAGCGATTCATCGACGGTTCTTGCTGATCCACTCCGACGTTGACGCCTCGTCCACCACCAGACGCCCCTCCTGGGCGACATAGAAGAACAACACGTCATGGACATCGCCGTTCGCATACCGTAGCGTGGCCTCAACGTAAGAGGTGTATCCCGGTCCCCCACCCGAACGCGATACCGGATCGAGTTCTACCACTAGACCAGCGTCACGCAACTGCACGTCCCTCGCGTCGAGCGCGCGCTCGACGGCACCGTGAAGGGCCTCCTCGACCCGCCGGACTTCATCGGATATACTAGGGGTTGACATCGGGAAAGAACAATTCGGAGCCGGGAAGCGGACCATACTTCGCGTGCTGGTGAATGATTACCGTCCCACCATTAGGTAGCGGCTTGCCCACCTGGTGCACAACCTGGACGGTTTCACCATTAGGTGTGCGCTCCTTGATAATCACGGATTCGGCGCCGTCTCCTCCCGGCGTGGTCCTTGCTGTTGATGTGACGCTGTTGCCCTCTTGTGCAGCCTCGTCTACGCCCTCGGCGCCAACGAAATCGTCCTCGCCAGGGATGAGCACAGCAGTTGCGAGACCCGTGTACCCACCAATCTGGTAGCCGGTTGAGCAGGCGTTGATGTTGTTGATGCCGAGTTCTTCACGTGCCAATTTGGTGGCACCGAACGTGAGTTTGTCGCCCCATCCCACGACACCCTCACCAGCTTCTTCACTGAATTCATCGAGTTCCTGCCAAAAACCGAGCCCCGTCGGGTCACTCTCATTGAGTGGGTTATCGTTTGTATAGGAGTAGGGTGCCCGCGTGATCGCAAGCATCGGATCGACGCTGAGGAACTGCGCGGTTGCGGGATCGTAGACCCGAGCACGCAGGTAGATGAACCCTGTATCCGAGCTGGTGTACTGTCCGTCGTAACCAAGTGGCGAAATGGTGCCCGTGCTTTCGACCTTGTTTCCATATCCGTCGAATGTGATGCTGCCGATGGTTGTGCCAGCCGAACCAGTCAACAGACGGATCGACCCTTGCTGGTCGTGATGCAGATAGGTCGGCGTTTCTGACCCATTGATTTGCTCGACCGGAAGTCCACCCGGACCATAGATGTAGCTGTTGGTGCCGTCGCTGAGGATCAGCGGAACGCCTTCGGTCACATCCCACGCGAAGTAGCTGGTGGTGCCTGAGATGGTCTGCGATGTGCGTAGCCCTTCGCCGTTGTACGCGTAGCTGTCTTCGATCTTGGGTTTGCTTTCCCCTTCGGGCCGTTCTACCGAGGTCAGATCGCCCGCCTGGTCGTAGCCATACGTCGTCGCTGGGCCTTTTTCAGGCGTCTGTTTCGTGCGCTCGCCGAGTTCGTCGTAGGCGTACGTCGAGCCTCCTCCTTTTTCGAGCTCATCCCCTGCGTTATACGTATATTCGTTTGCTCCCTCCTTGGTGGGGTTGTTGGCGCTGTCGTATTTATATTCGGTGCTTCCGTATTTCTTGAGACGGTTGTTTTCGTCGTACGTGTTTTCTGTGATTTCCGCGCCGGGCAGACTTTTGGAGGTGATCTTTTTGACCTGACCATCGTTGTCACGGGTATAGACGAGCGACGCCAGCACTTCCGTGCTTTTCTCCATTTTGACTTCGGTCATCGCATCGGCGTCGTTGTATGTGTATTTGTCTTCGTCTTTGGTTTCGCTCGGGAAGACCATAGATTTCAGGTCGGAGTCTTCGTTGTAAGCGAATTTGGTGGAGTGCGTGAGCCAGTCAGTGAGTTTTTCCAGACGCCCATCTTTGTCGAAGGTGCGCGTGACCGCTTTTTTGTTGGGATAGGTGATCTTGGTCTGCTCGTTCGCCAGGTCGTATTCGTATTTGATGACTTCTTTGTGGCCGTTTTCGCTTTCGGTCAGACGATCCAGCTGGTCATAGGTGTATTTCGTCGTCCCAGTCCCGTTGACCATCTTCGTACGGTCGCCGTCTTTGTCATATTCATAGGTGATCGTTGACGGTTTGCCGCTTGAGTAGCTGACTTCTTCCAGACGGTTTGCCGGATCATATTTGTATGTCGTGGTGCGTTTCGCGGGATCTTCCAGCTTCTTGAGGTTCCCGGCGGCGTCGTATTCCTTCTTCGTCACGTGCCCGAGCGGGTCGGTGACTTCGGTGACCTCCTCGATAGCGTTGCGCGTGTATTTGGTCGCGTGTTTGTTGCCATCGACCTGCTTGATGACCTGTCCGGCGCCGTCGTATTCGGTTTCGGTGACGGCTTTGTTGGGCGCTTCGACCTTGATCGGCTCGTTATCGCCGTTGTAGGTGTACTTCGTTGTATGGCTGTTGCCATCGGTCACCTGTTCGACGTTGCCATCGCCATCATATTTATATTTCGTGGTGTGTTTGAGCGGATCGGTGATCGTCAGCGGACGGCCCTGTGCGTCGCGTTCGATTTTGGTCGTGAATTCCGCTGGTTTGCCTTCTTTGACGTTCCCGCGCGGACTGACGGTCGCAGTCTCTTGCGAGTCTTCGTTGTATTCCCACGTACGCTTGTCGGTCGCGGGGTCGATTTCAGCGGTGCGGTCACCTTTGGCGTCGTATTCATATTTCCACACGTTTTTGAGCGGGTTTTCCACGCTTTCAAGTTCACCTGTGGTCTTGTATTTGTATTTAGTGACCTGCGTTTTGCTTTCCGGTGCCGGACGTTCGATCGTTTCAGGATTACCGTGAGCTTCGCGTTTGATCGTCGTCGTCTCACCCTTGGGCGTGGTCATCGAGATCACATCATGCGTAGAGTCGTATTCCCATTTCGTTTCGTCTTTGTCGGGATCGACCATACTCGTACGGTCATTGGTGCTGTTGTAGCCATATTTGGTCGCGTGTCCGTTGCCGTCGGTCACGCTCGTGACGTAACCGCCTTCATTGTAGGTGAAGGATTCGGTGGTTTCGCTTGGCGACCCAAAGCCATGAGTGATCGAGGCCGGCTCATCGTTGCTCGTGAAGTACTCGTTCGTGACCGAGCTGGTGTTTTCGTTCGTGATCTTGGTATGGAAGGTTTCGTATTCGAACTTGAGCTTGTGCCCGGCGGGATCTTCCTGTTTGGCGACCTGGTGCGAGCCATTGTATTCGTTGATCGTTTTCCCACCGCGGCCATCGACCATTTCGGTCAGCTCATGTTCGCCGTTGTATTTGAACTGCCACCGCAGGCTTTCTTCCGCAGGCTGCGTGACGCTCTTGAGATTGCCGCCTTCGTACGTGTACTTGACGACATGTTTCATCGGGTCTTCGGCGCTTTCAACCAAGCCTTCACCGTTATAGGTCAGTTTGATCATGCGGCTGACAGGATCGGTGATCGTCGTCAGCCGGCCCGCTTCGTTGTAGGTGAGTGTCGTGGCGTTCCCATCGCGATCGGTCACACTTTCAAGGCGCCCGCTGCTACCAGCGAACTTGTACTTGGTCTGGTCGGCGATCGTTAGCGTGTAGCCGGAGCCTTCGGAGCCGCTGAGCGTGTCTTGGCTCCAGTTAGGCGCCGTGAACGATTCGCCGCTCTCTTCCGTGAACGGGACCGTCGCGCCGTTGGCCTGATGAAGCGTGGCCTTTTTGCTCGATTTTTCGACCACGAGATGATCGCTGAACGAGCTCGTCCATCCGTAGCCGAATATGCCTTTCACGCCTTCGCCCCCGGCCTGAGAGTTGTAGGTGCGGGTCAAGTCAAGACCGACGCCACGCCCGCCGATAGCAAAGTCTGTCTGTGTCTCGGTATCGTTGCCTGTCGCGCAGCTTACGGGATCCCCTGCGCACGCTTTTATTTGCCCTGGCGTCGTAGAGCCGCTTTCCGGCCCGCCCCACAATGTTTCCTGTGATCTCGATGTGATTGGATTTAGAATTTCGAAACGGCCGACTTCGGCTCGTATTACACCAAGATTTTCTACCGGCGCTTCGAGCTGTGTAGTCCATGAGCCTTCGGTCTTCTTTACCGTACCTGAATTTACCAGTGTAAGCCCACCCGATTCATTGGCACTCAACATCCTTCCCTTCGTGTTCAATATCAGCGTTCCACTATTCGCCAGTATCGCTTTACTCACCCCAGCGATAGTTGCTGAACCTTCGGCGCCTGCAACCGTAAGAATCCCAAGATTCTTCAAGGTAATACCACTCAAGCCGAGATGTGAGGACACCGTGCCTGTCGCACCAGACTCGATCACAAATGTCCCCGGCCCCGCCAGCTTCCATGTACCACCACCTGAAAATGAACCAGTCACATCGAGCTCGTCGGTGACTTTGACCACGGGACCTTCACTTGCTTCCGGGGCAGCCAGCGTTAGGTTCTCGATATTAGACACGGAGCTTCCAGTTAGTTCCAAGGCTTCCGTGCCGTAGCCGTCATTATTCAAGGTTACACTTCCACTGGCAGCTTCAACCTTCCCCACTTTAATTCTTGCGCCACGGCCGAGTTCGATATTGCCTTCCCAGTTCGCGGTTTCGCCCAACGTAAAGGATTCATCTTCAAATAGGATCGCCGCTTCCGTGCCTGAAGAAGACCACGATCCCACTGCGTGTTCTGGCGCCGTGCCACCATCCAAGAACGCGAGCTTCCCCGATGCAGCACTCACAGTTCCTTCATTGTCCACGGGGAACCCGATATCAGTAGTCCGAGCACCTTTCGTCTTCTTCAAGATCCCAGTATTCACCAGCTTAGATTCCGGAGAATTTCGCAAAGGCGTTAGCTGCAGTGTTTGCAATAAGCGTCCCGCTGTTCGTCAGCACAGCATGGCCTTCCCCGTCGATACTCGCGCCTTCTTCCGCTTCCGCACCCACAGAGAGAGTCCCAGCATTCTTCAAAGTCACATTATTCAGGCGCAAGCTTGAAGACACAGTACCCGTCGCACCAGACTCAATTACTACCGGACCGGAACCAGCCAGCTTTGCTTCACCACCCCCACCACTAAACGAATGCGTCACGTTGACTTCACCGGAGCCAACAAGCTCACCGCCTGTGACTGAGAGATGCGCTATAGCCGATGGTTCCAACGCACTTGCCACTTCCAGCGATCCACCCGAGATCACGACCGATCCTTCTCCCTGCACCACACCAGCGACAGAACCACTAAACCGTACGGTAACCGTCTTCCCCGACCCGATACACGCAACACTGGCCGATGTAGGCACTTTGCCAGACGACCAGTCCGCTTCAGTCGTCCATTCCCCTTCAGCCGGGCCAGTCCACGTGTCTTCACAGAGCGGTTCAGCCGAAGCGCTCGCCGCCCCCAAGGCCAAGATCGCCACGAGCAACGCGCAGACGCCACCCACCACAAGACTGCCAGCAGCAGGACGCACACGCCTCCCCGCACGAGTCTCAGACTGCGTCCTCCCGAACCGCATCCAGCGCATCTGGCCCTCCTCGTCGTGTTCCCGTGCCCGAATCGCGCAGGATTGAATCAGATCCGGTATCCGGATGTAGCGAGCAATGTCCGGTTCTGGACGATTGTTCGACTGGCTGGGCACTCCATGTGCTGCGTCGTGGTCGATACACCATGCCCGTATCCGGCCGGAGCCACTCGCCGGCGAGCCCGAAGGTGTGGCGCGGATCGATCGTCTCCGGGACACGCCCAACCGGCTGCTCGCGCCCCCGCGCGCGAGAGCTACCTTTTAGGGACGGTGGCCTACCAACAACAGACGATAAGACTGCGACTCCGGCCCGAGCGGCCCTGGCGCGAGCACGAGCGCCTGTACATCGACCTGTTCTCAGACCCCGCGGTGGCCGCGACGCTGTGGCCGGGCGCGCTCGGGGGCGTGCGCAGCGCAGAGCAGGCGGCGGAGCTGCTGAGCTCGGATATCGCACACTGGCGGGCGGAGCGGTTCGGGCCGTGGGTGTTCTACGAGACCGCGAGCGGTGTGTTCGTGGGACGGGGCGGGCTGCGCCGCACGACGGTCGCCGGCAACGAGTGCGTGGAGGTGCTGTACGCGGTGCGCTCGGACGTGTGGGGCCGAGGATATGCGACCGAGATGGCGATGATGGCGGTCGCACACGCACGGCGTCTGGGACTGACAGACGTCGTGGGGTTCACCACGACGACTAACAAAGCCTCGCGGCGGGTACTGGAGAAGTCGGGCATGTGTTTCGATGGGGAGATGTTCGAGTACGCGGGCCTGCCCCATCTACTTGGGCGATTGCTCCCAAATATTTGAGTGTTTCGAGAAAGACGCCGATAAATAGGACGCCATGCAGACAACCGGGTCACGGCGGGGCTCATGGCGAACAATGCCGATCACGGTGTGCGTCTGTCTGGCGGTGCTGAGCGCCGTCGCCGCCATCACCGCCGACGAGCAGGCTCGCAACGAAGCGAGCATGCGACGCGCGGCGCTGTCCCAGCGCGCGAGCGAGCAGATTGCCAAAGCGGTGGACCCGACGGTCGAGCGTCTGCAGGACCTGGCGCGGGCCACGGGCCAGGACAGACCCGGAAGCTTGAGCGGGTTCGATGCGGTGGCGAGCGGCCTGCTGGAAGACCCGGCGATGAACGGGGTCGGGTTGATCGAGCTCGTGCGGGCCGACAGCCGCGCAACGTTCGAGCACGAGCACGGCGAGATCAAAGCACTTCGTAACGGCCGGCCGTCCGGGCCCGCGCCGCGGCGGTCGCTGTATTACGTCGTCGCCGACGTGCTGAGCAGACCGGGACAGCCGCGCAACATCGACACGAACCTGGGCGAAGAACCCGCCCGCCACGCGGTGCTCCTCGCCGCGGCGAGGACCGGACAGCCGCAGGCCACTCCGCCGGTGCGCAGAGTCGGCGTCCATGCGCTGGCGACCGTGCTGTACGTGCCGGTATACGCACCCACCCTCCGGGCGCCGAGCACTCCCCGGGCGCGCATGACTGACCTGCAAGGATTCGTGTCCAGCAGCTACCGCTACGCAGCGCTGGCGCCCGACGTGTTCGCGGGGCTCCCGCGGGGGACCGCGGTGACGGTCTATGACGGGCACTCGAAGCTGCTCGGGGCCGGCGTGCCACACAACCCGCAGAGCACGAGCATCTCCGTCGCCGGGCGCTCATGGACAATCGTGGTCGGCGAGCCCACGGCGAACCTGTCGCTCACCGAGACGGTGCTGATCGTCGGGGGGACTGCTGACGCTGCTGCTGGGCGCGCTCAGCGTGCAGGCGGCTCGCCGCGAGCGCTACGCGCTTGCGATGGTGGACCGCCGCCTGGCCGAGCGCGAACGCGCGGAGCTGGCGCTGCGCCAGCTGACGGCCAACGACCCGCTCGGCCCCGCTCGAATCGAGACGCGGCTGGAGTGGGTGCAGCGGATCAGGGCGGCCCTCGACGAGGGGCGGCTGACGCTGCATGCCCAGCCCGTGGTGGAGACCGCCAGCGGGCGCACGACCCAGCATGAGCTGCTGGTGCGCATGATCGACACCGACGGCGCGCTGGTCTCCCCCGCCCAGTTCTTGCCGATCGCCGAGCGCTTCGGGCTGATCCGCGAGATCGACCGCTGGGTGGTGACCGAGACGATCGCGATCCTGCACCGGCTGCGAGCCTACGGGGAGAAGCCGATCATGGAGATCAACCTCTCAGGGCATTCGCTCGGCGACTCGGAGCTGGCGGCGCACATCGGCCAGGAGCTGCGCGCGGCGCACGTAGATCCCGGTCAACTGATCTTCGAGGTGACCGAGACGACCGCGATCGGCAACATCGCCGCGGCGCGCGACTTCGCTCAGCAGCTGGCGCGACTGGGATGCCGGTTCGCCCTGGATGACTTCGGCGCCGGGTTCGGCTCGTTCTATTACCTCAAGCACCTGCCGTTCGACTTCATCAAGATCGACGGCGAGTTCGTGCGCAACTGCACCACCGACGCGACCGACAGGCTCGTGATCCGCGCCATCGTCAAGCTTGCCCAGGGTCTCGGCACGCGCACGATCGCCGAGTTCGTCGGCGACGGGCAGACGTTTCAGACCGTCACTGCCCTCGGCGTCGACTACGCCCAGGGCTTTCACCTCGGCAAGCCCGTTCCCGTCGAGAGCCTGCTCGGCTCACCGGCGGCGCAGACCTCATAGCCACACCGGTCCCGTCTCAACCAGATCCAGATCCCTCACGCCACCCCGGACCAGCGGATCGAGATCAGCGCCAAAAGCGCAGCCGGCACGAACCCGCTGGGCGACCCCGTGAGCCGGAGTGGAAGTGGAAGTCTCAGACCGAGGGCAGCAGGGCGCCACTGGCCACGTACTCGCCGTCGGCCGGCACAGCCGTATCGCCGCGCCCGGCGCTCTTGACCTCATACAGATACCTGTCGGCGCGGGCCATCGGCGCGTCAAGAGGCTCGCCATGAAGCCACTCACTGACACCCACCGACCAACCGACGGGGTCATCCCCGCGCAGTCGCTCGAGCACCGCTTCGGCGCCGGTGGCAGTGGTAGCCGGGAACAGCATCACGAACTCATCGCCGCCGTGACGCGCGAGGATGTCGCCGGGGCGCACGCGCGCACGCCAGTCGCGGCAGAGACTCGACAGCAACCGGTCGCCGGCGGCATGACCGTCGCGGTCGTTGATCTGCTTGAACCCGTCGAGGTCGAGCACGGCCAGCGTCAGCGGGCTGCCGGTGCGATCGGCCAGCGCGCGCTCGCGCAGTGCCGCCGTCTCAAAACCGTTGCGGTTGAGCAGCCCCGTCAGGTGGTCCGTCCCCGCCTGGCGGCGCATGTTCTCGCTGAGACTGCCGAGCAGCAGGCAGATCGACCAGATCGTGATAGTCACAATCGTCCAGTAGACGACGATGTCGTGCAGGCCGCCGATCAGCAGCGCGACGCCGAAGCCGAAGGAGATCAGCAACCCCTGGGCCATCACTCCGCGTCGCGGGAAGAAATGGGCCGCATAGATCGCGATCCACGGGTAGGCGAACGCGGCCACCATCATGCCTCCGGGTGTAGCGGCGTGTGCGATCAGCCAGCTGGTCGTCAGCGTTCCGCCCGCCGAGAGCAGCTCGAAGCCGAGCAGCGGAATGCGCGCCCCGAGCAGCCAGATCACAGCGGCGGCCACGACCGCGACGATGCCGGCGAGCGCCACGAGCGTGACGGGCTCGGCGGGACTGATCGGGTAGGCGACGGTCGTCAGGCAGATGAGCGCCTTGAACATGAACAGCAGCGACAGCGACCAGGCGATCGGGGGCCGGCTGTCGGTCAGACGATGCGCGAGCGAGCGCCGCGCCGGGGCGCCGACCCATGCCGCCGGCGATCTGCGTCGAGCAGACGGTTGCGCAGAGCTTCTATCTCGTGTGTGACGGCGCACCTGTCGATCTCTTCGGTCGAGCGTCCACCCGGCTTGAGCCGACGGAGCTCCTGACAACGAACCTTCACGAGCCCGTGAGAATCCGTGATCTGCCGGCGAAGAGGACTACTCTGAAGGGAGATGCTGTTCACACGCAAACAGGCGACCACGACCGACGCGGCTTCAGCATTGCCCGGACGGGCCGCCGAGATGCCGGTGCCCGCGCGCCATGAGGTGCTGCATACCCCGCTGAAGCCACCATTCCCGGATGGTGTTCAGACGGCGGTGTTCGGCATGGGCTGCTTCTGGGGCGCCGAGCGAATCTTCTGGCAGACCCCCGACGTGTACACGACAGCCGTCGGGTACGCGGGCGGATACACGCCGAATCCGACCTACGAGGAGGTGTGCTCTGGCCGCACCGGACACACCGAGGTGGTGCTGGTCGCGTTCGACACCGCCGCCACGAGCTACGCGGAGATGCTGAGGCTGTTCTGGGAGGGGCACGACCCAACCCAGGGCCTGCGCCAGGGCAACGACGTCGGCAGTCAGTACCGCTCGGCCATCTACTTCAGCGACGAGACCCAGCGCGCCGCGGCCGAAGCCTCACGAGACGCCTACCAGCAGATGCTCAGCGCCGCGGGACACGGTGAGATCACCACCGAGATCGCGCCGGCCGACCCCGCCCACCCGATGTACTACGCCGAGGACTACCACCAGCAGTACCTCGCCAAGAACCCCGGCGGCTACTGCGGTCTCGGGGGCACGAGCGTTGCTTGCCCGATTGGCCTGATATCTGCGCGGTAAGCATCTCCGTCGTCACGCTGATCGTCCACCGTACAACCATGTTCGGCAACTTGGCGTACAATGGCTGGCGTGGCTACCGTCACGATTCGAGAGCTGGGCCGCCAAGTCAGCGGCGTCGTCAACGAGGTCAGAACCACGGGGCGACCCGCGTTCGTCACCCATCGCGGCACACCCGTAGCGGTCCTGCTGCCGCTCGACGCAGAGCAGCTCGAGGACTACATACTCGCCAACGCACCCGAGTACGTCGCCTCAATGCGCGAGGCGGACGAGGCGATCGAGCAGGGTGAACCCGGCGTTCCGCTCACAGACGCAATCACCGAGTTCGAGGTCGAGCACGGTCCCCTCGACGACGCGAGCTGAGGTCCGGTGGCGAAGGTCGCGGTCGAACTCGACCGCCAGGCGCAGCGCGATCTACGCAAGCTCCATCCTGACGATCACCGCGCAGCTCTGCGCGCAATGGCCGATGTACTCACCCACGAGCCGCTGCCGGCCAACGCGAATGATCGCGCACTGAAGGGACGATCGCCGTGGCGACGACTGCGAGTCGGCGACCGAAGCCGGGAGACGCTCGTCTTCGGCGAGCATCCCCGTTTCGGCCAGCGCATACTTTGGCGCGCGGTCGGCGAGGGCGAGCGCAGGCGCGTGGCTCGCGTCATACACCGCCGCGATCTGGAGCGGGCGGTGCGCACGCTCGGCGACTGAGCGTCCCCCGCCTAGAACGACCGCGACCCCGCCGGAGCGAGGCCGCAAGCCGTCTTGTTATCCCACCAGGTCGCGACCTCCGTCCGTGGGGTGAACGGAGGCCGCGACCCGGAAGCTGTGCTCGCCCTACGTGGCGCTGCCCAGCGCGGGCTCTGCCCCACCGGCGGGCTGCCAGGCCGGGGGGTGCGGGCCGCCGAGCGTGGGCACGTCCGAGGGGTAGACCTCGTTGCCGTGGATCGCGTGATCGCCGATCTCGAGCTCCTCGTCGGTGAGTCGCAGGGGGATGAAGATCCCCACGAGCTTCAGCAGCACGAACGTGACCACGCCACTGAACAGGATCACCCACAGGGCCGTCTCGGCCTGCCAGCGCATCAGCGTCCAGCTGCCACCGTTGAACACGCTGGCTTTGCCGGGCAGGCTGGAGGCCCCGCCCACGCCGATGTACTCGACCAGATGAGGGTCTGCGAACAGGCCGACCATCAGGCCGCCGCAGAGCCCGGCGATCCCGTGCGTATAGATCACCCCCAGCGTGTCATCGACGTGTCGGAACACGGGCGCTCGGCTGAGGAAGCGGATCGAGAACCACACGATCGTGGAGCCGATCACGCCGACCGCGATCGCGCCGTAGCCGTTGACGAAACCGGCGCAGGGGGTGATCGCCACGAGGCCGGTGATCATCCCATTGACAGAGCCGATCAACGACGGCTTGTCGCGGAAGATGTAGTCCCAAGCGATCCACACGAGCATCGCCACGGCGGTGCACAGGTTCGTGTTGATCACCGCCGCGGAGGCGTTCGCGCCCGCGTAGTAGGAGTCCCCGCCGTTGAAGCCGTTCCAGCCGAGCCACAGCAGACCCGCGCCTGCCGCGACCATCAGCAGGTTGTTCGGCGCGTCCACCTCGCGATCTCGTTGCAATCGTGGTCCGATCACCGCCGCCGCCACGAACCCGGAGATCCCGGCCGCGAGATGAATCACATAACCACCGGAGTAGTCCAGGGCGCCGTGCGCGGCGAAGTAGCCGCCGCCCCAGATCAGGAACGCGTTGACCGTGTACACGAACGTGATCCACAGCAGCACGAACGGAATCCACGCCTTGAAGCTGATCCGCCCGAGCACCGAGCCGAGCATCAAGATCGGCGTGATCGCCGCGAACACGAACTGGAAGTACACGAGCGAGGCCTCGGGAAAATGGAACGGCGGGCCTTCCGTGATCGACGGAATGATCGCCTGACCCTCCTCGGCCCCGGTCGACAGGACGGTGCCCGACTTGCCCCAGAACGTGTCGAAGAATCCTTTGCCATGCCCGATCGGGCTGCCGAAGCCCATCTTGAACGCCCACAGACACCAGGCGACCAACACGAGACAGAACGCTACGAACGTGAGCATCATGCTGTTGACCGACCAGCGCTTTTGCATGACCCCGCCGTACAGCACGGCGAGACCGGGGAGGCTCATCAGCCCGACGAACGTCGCGGCGGTCATCTGCCACGCGTTGTCGCCGGCGTTGAGCCATGTTGGGTATGCCTGCCAGGACATGTGCCTCCGTTTCCCTACTGTTGTTGAGCTGCCGAGCCGTCCATCCAGTCGAACGCGACAATTGCGGTCCGCACATGAAAACGGCCACGGCGGCGAGCCGGTAGGGACACCCTGGCCAACAGTTGCGGGGTGGGTTTCGACATTTGTATAGACGCCCATTGACGGCGGGTTGTCAGGGGGCCGAGCCCACACGGGCGGTTATCAAAGTCGCGGTTACCGCGGCACAGCGCGTGTTCTGACCCGGAGCATTTTCAATTCCGATCCTGCTGAGCAACAGGCGGGCTGCGAGCACTCGGGACCGGGGTGTGGGCGGGCAGCGTGCCAAATCAACCGAACGGAAATCCGGCCCGCCGGCAGGCGGCGCGGCGCGGGATCCGGACGTCCTCCCGACCGCAAAATCCCTTTCGCGGGGCGGTCGTGACGACATTCCGGACCCGCTTAGCTGATACGACGTAGTGATGCTCAGCCGAACGGGAAGCCGGCCCGCCGGCAGGCGGCGCGCAGTTCGTCAGCGGCACTCTTGAACGCGCCGGGCGAGGCGCACACTTCGCGGGCCTGGGCGCCACAAGCATGCTCGGTGGCGCCGCCGAGCGTCGAGGCGAACGTGACTTCGATGCAGTCGCGGCGCGCGGGCGCGCCGCTCGTCAGCGCATACGCGCCGAGTCCGATCACGGCCAGCGCCACGCAGACCAGCATCACGGCGACGACGGCCCGCTCGCGTCGTCCCCAGCGCAGCGGTTCGGACAACCGCTTGGACTGGTCGATCATGATCATGGCGGGGCCGAGCCTACCGAGCTATGGTGCGGCGGTGTTCGGTGCGGCCTCACCCGGCGCGACGTCCGTGGTGACCTGAGCACCGTCAGCCGGACTCGCGTCGTCAACTGACCCGGACGCGGACTCTGGCTGAAACGAGAGCGCTGCCGAGTTGATGCAGTACCGCTGCCCGGTCGGCCCGGGCCCGTCGTCGAACACGTGCCCGAGATGCCCGCCGCACGTGCGGCACACGACCTCGGTGCGGCGCATGAACAGCCCGTTATCGGGCCGCAGCTCGACCGCCTCGGCGACGGCGGGCTCGGTGAAGCTCGGCCAGCCCGTGCCGGAGTCGAACTTGGTGTTCGAGTCAAACAGCTCCGTGCCGCACGCGGCGCAGCGGTACGCGCCCGACGCCTTGTTGTAGACCAGCTCCCCCGTGAACGGCGCCTCGGTACCGGACTTGCGCAACACCTCGTACTGCGCGGGCGTCAGCTGCTCACGCCACTCGCTCTCGGACTTGACAACCTTGGGCTCGCTCACGATAGCTCTCATCATCTCGCTTCAGCCAAGCAGGTCCGCGACTTCGTCCCGACCGGAGTTTTTCCGGTCGGGAGGAACCGTCCGGATCCTGCGCCGCTCACGCCACTCGCTCTCGGACTTGACAACCTTGGGCTCGCTCACGATAGCTCTCTCATCACACTCGCCTCAGCCAAGCAGGTCCGCGACTTCGTCCCGACCGGAGTTTTTCCGGTCGGGAGGAACCGTCCGGATCCTGCGCCGCTCACGCCACTCGCTCTCGGACTTGACGACGCTCGGCTCGGCCATACGCTTTGTTGTAGCACCCGGACCCACCGTCCACCACCCCGGACCCACCGTCCGGTCAGTTCCTTCAGCAGGATCGAAATCGAAAACGTCGGATCACCACGGACGCGCCCGGCCGCGGTCACCGTCAGAGGGCTTGCCACGCGCACGCAGTCTCGGCCCTCAGACAACCCGCGATCGGCTGCCGCTGCTATTATGATGTTTACGTTCACGTCAACTTCGACATCTCCTCGGCGCATCGGTGTCAGCGAAGGCCACGCCAACTACAAGTGGTGGGCGCTGTCGTGCACGAGCCTCGGCATGCTGCTCGCGGCGACGAACTCGGGCACGTTGATCATCGCGCTGCCGGACCTCGAGCGCTCGCTGCACACGAGCCTGCTCGCGCTCGTGTGGGTGATCCTCGCGTACCTGATCGCCGCGACCGTGCTCGTGCTGATGGCGGGGCGGCTGTCGGACCTGTTCGGGCGCAAGCGCGCGTACGTGGGCGGGTTCGTCGTGTTCGCCGCCGCCTCGCTCGGGGCTGGGTTCTCACCCGACGCGACCGTGCTGATCTGCTGGCGCGTGCTGCAGGGCATCGGCTCGGCGTTCCTGTTCGCCAACGCCGCCGCGCTCGTGACCGACGCGTTCCCCAAGGAGGAACTGGGCCTCGCGATGGGCGCAAACACGATGGTCGCCGCGATCGGGCTCGTGCTGGGGCCGGTGCTCGGCGGCGCGCTGGTGGCCATATCCTGGCACTGGGTGTTCTGGTTCAACGTCCCGCTCGCGCTCGCCGGCGCCGCCTGGGGCGCGCTGATCCTGCGCGAGCTGGCCCGACGCGAACACGTGCACAGCTACGACGTGCTGGGCACGAGCGCGTTTGTGCTCGGCCTTACCGGCCTGGTGCTCGGCGTCTCCAAGGGCGGGCTGAGCGGGTGGAACGACACGCTCGTGATCGCGGGCCTGGCCACAGCCGCGGTGCTGCTGCCCGCGTGGGTGCTGATCGAGCGCCGTTCGCGCGCGCCGATGCTCGACCTGACGCTGTTCTCCAACCGCCTGTTCGCCGCGGCCACCGCCTCGGCGTTCATCAACGGGCTCGCGCGGTTCGCGCTCATGTTTCTGTTCGTGTTCTACTTTCAGGGCGCCCAGTCCAACTCGCCGATCGAAGCCGGCATCAAGCTGATCCCGCTCGCGCTCGGGATGCTGATCGCCTCGCCGCTGGCGGGCATCTACGCCGACCGGCACGGCTCGCGCACGCTGGCGGCATCGGGCATGCTCGTCAGCGCCGTCGGCCTGGCGGGAATGACGACGCTAGGTGTGGGCAGCGCCTACTGGCAGAGCGCGGTCTGGCTGGCGCTCGTGGGCGTTGGCTCGGGCATGTTCAACTCGCCCAACACCGCCGCGATGATGGGCGCCGTCCCGGCGCAGCGCCGCGGGATCGCCGCGGGCGCGCGCACGCTCGTGCAGAACACCGGCGCTGTCCTTTCGATCGCGTTCGTGCTGGCGATCGTCACCTCGGCGGTGCCCCAGTCGACGCTGTTCGCCGTGTTCTCGGGGCTGGCCCATGGATTGTCCGCGGCCAAGCTCGCGCCGTTCATCCACAACATGCACGTCGCCCTATGGGTCCTGGCTGCCACCTCGCTGGTGGGCGCAGTGGTGTGCCTGCTGCGCCCCAGCCACGTCCGATCCTCTGAGGACTTCCCCGCCGAGTCCGCGTCCGAGTCCGAGTCCACGCCACACGCGCGTGAGCGGGTCCGGACGCAACCCCGCACTCCCCACCTCGGGGTGTCACGCACCCGCGCGGATGCGACCCCAGCTAACCCGAGCCAATCTCGCACTGACCCGGTCCCCGTCCACACGCAGAGGGTTTCATGAGCGGGTCCGCCCCCAGCCTGCGGATCGGCGACGTCGCCAAGCTCGTGGGCACGACGCCGCGGACGATCCGCTACTACGAGGAGATCGGCCTGCTGCCGCAGGCGTCCGCGCGCCCGAGCGGCGGGCATCGTGTGTACAGCGACGCCGAGGTCGAACGGCTGCGCGAGGTGATGCGCCTGAAGCACCTGCTCGGGGTGACGCTGGAGGAGCTGAAGACGCTGCTCTCCGCGGAGGAGTCACGCGCGCTCGTGCGCGCGCAGCTGCGTCGCGAGGACGTCGCCCCCGCGCGCCGGCGTGAGCTGCTGGACGAGGCGCTCGGGCACATCGACCGCCAGCTGGAGCTCGTCGAGCATCGCGCGGGCGAGCTGGCCAAGCTCAAATCCGAGCTGTGTGAGACGCGCAAGCGCGTGCGCCGCAAGATCCGCGAGCTGGACGCTGCATGCCGAGGGCTCGTTTCCCCCGCCCACGGACCCGGCGCGCGATCCTGTGACCTGACGCTCCGAGATCCGCCAGAGACCCGTCAACGACAGACAAGGAGAACCAGCGAGATGGCTCCAGCCCCAGCCCCAGTGACGCCGAGCCCCGAGGGTGTGCCCGGCGCGGTGAGCGATCCGACGAGCGTACTGGGCGAAGACCTCACGTTCCCCGGCTCCTCCGGCGATTCGATCAACGGCTACCTGGCCGTCCCGGCCGAGCCGGCGGGCGAGCACGGCCGTCCCGGGATCGTCGTGATCCACGAGGCGGGCGGCCTTGGCGAGCACATCCGCGACGTGACCAACCGGATCGCCAACCTCGGATATGTGGCGCTCGGCGTGGACCTGTACACGCGCGAAGGCGGTCCCCCGCCGGTGGGAGACATGCAGGCGCTGATGGAGCGCCTGTTCGCGATGTCCGACGCGAGGGTCCTCGGCGACTTGGAGGGCGCCGCCGATCTGCTGCGCGCGCGCGAAGACTGCGACGGGCGGATCGGCTGCATCGGGTTCTGCATGGGCGGTCGCTACACGCTGCTGCTCGCCTGCGCCTCCAACCGGCTCGACGCGGCCGTGGACTGCTGGGGCGGGTTCATCCACGCGGCCACTCCCGAGGAGCGCTCCACGCCGCTGCGCCCCACGCCGCCGCTGGAGCTGGCGGGCGAGCTGAGCTGTCCGCTGCTGGCCGCGGTCGGCGCCGAGGACCAGAATCCCTCACCGGAGATCGGCGAGCAGCTGCGCGAGCGTGCGGCGGCCAGCGGTCAGGAGGTGACGGTGGACGTGTACGAGGGCGCCGGGCACGCGTTTTTTGCCGACTACCGTCCCTCCTACCGCCCCGAGCCCGCGGCGCTGCTGTGGGAGCGGATCGTCCCGTTCTTCGCGCGGCATCTCGGGCCGGATGAGGGATGAAGCGGGAGCTTGGGTTTCAGCTACGTGGCTGCGTCGCGGTTACGCGGCGCGCTTTGGTTTACGCGGCGCGCTGTCGCGGTTTACGCGGCGCGCTTTTGTACAGCTACGCCGATACCTCGGGTGGCAATACACGGTTGGTGGGCTTGCCGGAGATGTGTCAGTGGCGAAATTGATCTTTAAAGAGCCTGTTGCCGGTCTACGACCGGCTACTCATGTAAGCGGCGATTGTTCGCACTCGATCAGGGCGGGCTGTCGTTGCTCTTCACATCAGGACTCTGATATCCGTTGCAGGCGAGCACCGGCAGGCGGGGATAGCGCGGATAGGCTGGGTCTGTGCGCGAGCGCGCGCACAGCGAGAACACCGACCCGCGCGTGTTGGGAACCTGCACCTGGTGCTCGCACGTGTCGCACAGCCCCGCGCCCGGGCCAGGACGTGGTGGGTGCCGCGGCTGGGAGGACATGACCGCAGCGTAGTGCCAGAGCGACACCCGGATCGACGTCCCGCCGACTCCCTGCAATAATCGTTGACCGTACAACTATGACGACCTTCTATCGACTACTCGGATTTCTGCGCCCTTACAAGCGCGGCATGATCATCTCCTGGACGCTGGCGAGCCTTGCGATGGTGATGACGGTCGCGCTGCCCGCTCTGACGGGCCGGGCGGTGCAGATCATCAACACCGGCACCCAGCACCACCACGCCGCCGCGCCACGCGAGCCAGCGACACGAACTGACGTTGATCGCCGGCGCGATCGCGCTCATCGTGCTCGCGCGCTGGGGGTTCATGTACTGGCGGCGGATGGTCGCCGGGCGACTCTCGCTCGGCGTCGAATACGACCTGCGCGAGCTGCTCTACGGTCACCTGCAGCAACTCGAGCTCGGCTTCTTCGACCGCCAGCAGACCGGCCAGCTGATGTCACGCGCGACCGTCGACCTGCAGGCCGTGCGGTTCTTCCTCGGCTACGGGCTCGTGTTCATCCTGCAGTCGATCCTGACGATCGTGCTCGCGGGGATCGTGATGATCGTGACCGAACCTCGCCTCGGCCTGATCTCGCTCGCGCCGGTGCCGTTCGTGGTGCTGATCTCCTACCGCTACGGCCGCCGCGCGCGCCCGGCGATCCAGCAGACCCAGCAGCGCATCGCCGAGCTGACCGCGGACGCCGAGGAGAACATCTCCGGGGTGCGCGTCGTCAAGGCCTTCGCCCGCGAGCCCCGCCAGCTGCAGCGCTTTCAGCGCAGCGTCGGGCGCGTGTTCGACCAGGCGATGGTGGCGACCCGCCTGGAAGCGAAGTACAACCCGATGATCGGCTTCCTGCCCCAGCTCGGCCTCGCCGCGGTGCTGCTGATCGGGGGCAACGCCGTGATTCACGCGCACCTGACGCTCGGCCAGTTCACCGCGTTCTACCTGTACCTGAACATGCTGATCGCGCCGATGCGCACGCTCGGCGTGATCCTCAACCTCGCCCAGCGCGCCACCGCCTCGGGCGCGCGCCTGTTCCAGGTCCTCGACCGTCGCCCCGCGCCTGACCTGCACCGCCCGGCGCCGCACCGCTGCCGGCGGGCAACGGGCACGTGGAGCTGCCGTGGCGTGACGCTGCGCTACGACGAATCCGATGAGTTCGGCGCGGCCTACTCTGCCACGCGCACAGTCGACTCCACAGGCAACGGGACCGGCCCCACGGGCGGAACACCAACCGGGTCGGACGGCGAAGCGTCTCCAAACGGAGCGACGAAACCGAACGGTGTCTCACCGACCGACACCGCGCGCGCGGTGCTGAGCGACATCGACCTGGACGTGCCGGCCGGGCGCACGGTCGCGCTCGTGGGCGCCACCGGCTCGGGCAAGACCAGCCTCGTGTCGCTGATCTCGCGGCTGTATGACGCGAGCTCGGGACAGGTGCTGCTCGACGGGGCCGACGTGCGCGAGGTGGATCTGCGCTCGTTGCGCCAGGCCGTCGCGGTCGTCAGCGACGATCCGTTCCTGTTCTCTGAGACCAGTCGCCGAGAACATCGCCTACGCGCGGGTGGGCGGGCCTCCAGTCCCGCGCGAGGCGATCGAGGAAGCCGCTCGCCGCGCCCAGGCGCACGAGTTCATCGAGCGCCTGCCCGACGGTTACGACACGCGCGTGGGCGAGCGCGGGCTGACCCTGTCCGGCGGTCAGCGCCAGCGCCTGGCGATCGCCCGCGCTCTGCTCGCGAACCCGCGCGTGCTGATCCTCGACGACGCGACCTCCTCGGTGGACGCCTCGACCGAGCGCTCGATCAAGCTCGCGCTCGACGAGGCGATGGCGGGGCGGACCACGTTCATCGTCGCCCACCGCCTGTCTACGATCGCACTGGCAGACGAGATCGTCGTGCTCGACCACGGCCGGATCATCGCGCACGGCGACCACGAGGATCTGCTGGAGGTCTCGGAGCTGTATCGCGAGATCGTCGAGAAGGGTCTGCCCGACCAGGTTTTTCTCACAAGAGAGCTGCCGCGAGAACGCGAGGTGAGCGGAATATGAGCGCGCACGGCGGCGCACGCATGGTGGGCGGGGGTCCCATGCGCTCACAGTGGACGGGGGAGCGCGCCAGAAGGGCACGCGCGGGCGCAATCTGCGCGGCCTGCTGAGGTTGCTGGGCCCCTACCGCCTGCGCGTGAGCGCGATGCTGCTCGCGCTCGTGCTCGGCACGGCCGCCTCGCTGGCGCCCCCGCTGCTGGCCAAGATCGCGATCGACGAAGGCATCGACCGCCACGACACCCGCACGCTCGTGCTGGTCGTGATCGCGTTCCTGATCTCGGCGCTGCTCGTGTGGGCGATGACCTACGTGCAGACCTATCTCGTCGGCTGGGTCGGTCAGCGCGCGCTCGCGGACCTGCGCATCCGCATCTTCACCCACCTGCAGCACCAGCCGATCGGCTTCTACGAGAGCCGCCCCGCCGGGGTGCTGATCTCGCGCATGACCAACGACGTCGAGGCGCTGGAAAGCCTCGTGACGGACTCGGTGGTGACGCTGTTCCAGGCCGGTCTCACGCTCGTCGGGGCGGTCGCGGTGCTGCTGTTCCTGGACGTGAAGCTGGCTCTGCTGACGTTCTGCGTCGTCCCGTTCGTGGCGGCCGGCCGCATCTGGTTCCGGCTCGTCTCGGCCGGCGCGTTCCGGCGCACGCGTGAGACGATCGGCTCGATCACCGCCTACCTGCAGGAGACCCTGTCCGGCATTCGCGTGGTGCGCAGCTTCGGGCAGGAGCCCCACCACGAGGCGCGGTTCGCGGAGCTCAACACGGATAACTGCGACGCGAACATGGTCACGGTGCGGCTCAACGCCGCGTACTTCCCGACGGTGGAAATGCTCTCCGGCATCGCGCTCGCGCTGATCGTGCTGTACGGCGGCTTCCAGGCGTTGGAAGGCCACATCACCGCGGGCACGGTCGTCGCGTTCGTGGGGACTCTCTCTTACCTATTCGAACCAATACAGCAGCTCTCCCAGCTCTATACGACCTACCAGTCCGGGATGGCCGCCCTGGAGAAGATCTTCCAGCTGCTGGACATCACGCCCGACCTGACCGACCGGGCCGGGGCGAAGGTGCTGGAGCGCATCCGCGGCGAAGTCCGGTTCGAGGACGTCTCGTTCGCCTACAACCCGCGCAAGCGCTCCCGGCGGGACTCCCCCCGCGGTCCCGACTCCACCCCGACTGAAACCGTGCCCGCAACCTTGAACGGAACCGCCGGCGAAGCCGGCGCGAGCTCCGACGGGGCGCCCGATGAGACACAGAGCGAAGTGAAGGCGCTCGAGCACATCGACCTGACGATCCCCCCGGGTCAGACCGTCGCGCTCGTGGGCGCCACGGGCGCGGGCAAGTCGACGATGGCGAAGCTCATCGCGCGCTTCTATGACCCGAGCACCGGTCAGATCCTGGTCGACGGGCACGACCTGCGGGAGGTATCAAGCGACTCGCTGCGCTCGCAGATGGGGATCGTGCCGCAGGAGGCGTTCCTGTTCTCAGGCACGATCCGCGAGAACATCGCGTTCGGCCGGCCCGACGCGCAGGAGAGCCACGTCCGCGAAGCCGCGGCGGCCGTCGGCGCGGAGGATTTCATCGCAGAGCTGCCCCACGGCTACGACACCGAGGTCGGCGAGCGCGGCGCGCAGCTGTCCTCGGGCCAGCGCCAGCTGCTCGCGTTCGCCCGCGCCCTGATCGCCGACCCACGCATCCTCGTCCTGGACGAGGCGACCTCCAACGTGGACCTGCACACCGAGGGCCACATCGAGACCGGCCTGCGCCGCCTGCTCGCGGGCCGCACCGCGATCGTGATCGCGCATCGCCTCTCCACGATCCGCCAGGCGGGGCGCATCGTCGTGCTCGAACACGGGCGCATCGTCGAGCAGGGCACCCACGACGAGCTCGTCGCCGCGGGCGGGCGCTACTACAAGCTGTACCGCGACTGGGCCACGCAGGCCGCGGCGTAGCGCGTATCAATAGAACTCTGGGACAGGGATTCGAACCCGGTGGGACGAGCATGCTCATGTCCGGCAAAGACAGCCGGACATGAGCATGACCTCGCCCACCCAGCTGGACGGACGGCGACTCACCGGTTTGCCAGAATCCCTGACGACATCAGACAACAGCTCCGGGACAGGGATTCGAAGCGTGGGTGAGGTTAGCCCTGATCACCAGTGATAGAGCCAAATCTGGCTCCACTACAGGAGAAACGCCGCAAGCCCCGATCCGGCTGAGTCCGCTCGAATCCGGTCTAATCGGGACACGAGTGGCACGAGATTGGCACGAGTTCTCATGCCACGAGCTTGAGCGCCGGACGCTCCCCGAGCCTGGCGAGATAGGCGTTCGTGGCAGCCGTCGGGGCGGCGTTCATGGCGTGGCTCGCATGGGCCGCAGCCCGTGTTGGCGAGTGGGATGGACGGTGCGTCACGGTCAACGGCGGGTGCTCTGACTCATTTTTGACTTCTTTCTTTTTTGGTTGCGGTTCGGTGATAGAGCCGGCGCTCAGAAGATCTGCTTGTCGAGGAATCCTGCTGTCAGGAGGAGCCATCCGCCGATCTCTCCGAGGATCAGTGTGACCATGAACAGATGTGTTCCCTTGACGGGGTCGCGGTACTGGTTCTCGGTGTCTTCTCGCCAGCCGTGGAGGGAGTAGGTCACTACCGCCGTAAAGAAGTAGAACGTCATCGTGCCGGCAGCCAGCAGGTTCACGAGCTCGCTGAAGCCGCTCAGCTGTACGAACGTCGCGATCAGCAGCAGCGCGAAGCTGTAGAGCAGCGCCGCGCGGTGCGCAATATCGACGTAGATGTGTGAAGTGTGATCCTCGGTGCTCGCGATCTGGCTGTACTTCCATACCCCGAGCAGCAGCGCTACGAGGAACATCACGGCGTCCGCGAGGAGCACCGCCTTGGTGTTGACGCTGATCATCGCTGCACGCCGCTGGGCATGGAGGGGCGGAGCATGAGCCGCAGCGGAGGGCTGCTCCCAACGCGCAGCTCGCGAATGAGCTGGAAGCCGAGGCGTTCGTAGAGAGCGGCGTTGCGCTCGCTGGAGGCCTCGATGTAGGCGGGCAGGCCCTCCCGGTCGCAGCGCTCGAGCGTTGGGCGCATCAGTGCGCTGCCGAGACCCTGGCCCTGCATGTCGGGGAGCACGCCGACGTCACGGATGTAGTAGTGCGGCTGGCGCAGCGGATGACGCATGTGGCGCCACTCCATCGCGGCCCCCATCCTCGCTGCCCGGTCCAGGTGGACGCCGAAGGCGCTGCCCTCCAGCAGGGTGATGTGCAGTGGCGAGCGCCATGCGCCGGGCGGCAGGCTCAGCGCGGCGCCGGTGAGGTTGCTGCTCGTCCACACGCGCCCGCGTGCCAGCCCGAGGTGGCGGAGCTCGATCGCGAAGTAGCGACGCAGGCGTGCCGGTCGCTTGCTGTCCTCGGGCATCAGCCAGCTGTAGATCGGGTCTTCGATGAAAGCCTCTGCCATCACCGCCTTCAGGCGTTCGATGTCCTCTGCGATTGCCGGTCGTAGCCCGGGATCGGCGAGTGGGATGGACGGTGCGTCACGGTCAATGGCTGCTGATCTCTGACCCATCTTTGACTCCTGTCTTTTTGGTTGCTGTTTCTTGTGGAGGGCTTGCGGCGGTAGCCCCGAGGCCCAGGGCTCCCTCTTTTCTAGAGTCAGCTTACAGAACTATAATAAGACTACACTAATGCTAGAATATTACAAATGACCCCCGCCGACCAGGCATCCGGCAAGGCGAAGGACCGTGAGGGCTCGCGCGCAGAGCGTCGTAAGGCGCGCACCGCGGCCGCGATCAGGGACGCCGGTGAGCGACTGTTCATCAGCCGCGGGTACTCAGCCACGACGATGGAGCATCTGGCCGAGGAGGCCGACGTGGCAGTCGGCTCGATCTACGCCCACTTCGCCAGCAAGGAGGGCGTGTACGGCGCCCTGATCGAGCGGGCGCTGGAACTGGACAAGCAATACTGCGACGAGGGCTTTCACGCGGGCAACCTCCCCGCTGAACGGCTGCTCGGCCTGGCCGAGGGCTACCTACGCTTCGCGCGCGAGCATCCGGGCTACTTCCAGCTGTTTCGCTTCCCGCCACCGGACCGCCCCGGAGCGGAGCTGACACCGACAGCGAGCACCAGGGTGGCGCAGCGCATCAAGGATGAGACCAAGCGCATGGCGGGCGAGATCCAAAAAATGATCGACGAAGGCATCGGACGACCCGTGGACGCGGAGAGCACCGCGAGGTTCCTATGGGCGGCGTGGGACGGCGTGATCTGCAGCCACCTGGGACCGAGCAACATGGGCCTCACCGACACGGAGTTCGAGGCGGTGCTGAACAGAGCACGGGAAGGCTTCGCCCTCAGCCTGCTCGCCACATCGGTCCCCAGCCAGGAGCCATGACCCGGATGAATTGAGCCGCCCTGGGCTCCACGTAAGGCTTGATCTGCTCGATGGTCTACGTATGCGAAGCAAAGCGCTCGCAAAGCCCAGGCCAAGCTCGGCCGACCTTTTCCGCCGGACTGGGTCGCCGAATACGAAGACGAGCGCGACGAAACGTTTCGCCACCGACTCACGCCGGTCTCTGCCCCGAACGTGAGGGCCACAACGGCGCTCCGACTACCCAACCCAGCCTATATTCGAGCGCCTCGTCGGTCGCGTGTTGACTTTGGTCGCGTAGATTCCCGCTCATGCCGTCCGATTCAGCGACCGTCTCACTCCATCGCAAGCGCGCCCTTATCCTGCTCGGGATCGCCACCGTCGCGTTCACGGTGATCCTCGAACTGATCGACCCCTCACACGTTTCACACGGGCCAACGATCCTCGACTTCGAGTTCGCTGGCAGCCGGTCGCGCGCGGCGCAGATCATGGCCGAATGGGGAGCGAAAGGCCGCAGCGCCGCGCACCTCTCGCTCGTACTCGACTACGGCTACATGCTCTCCTACGGCCTGTTCTTCGCGCTCGCCGGCTTCGCCGTCCGCGACACCGCGCGAGCACGCGGCTGGCGGCGCCTCGCGGCCATCGGCGTCGTCGTCCCGTTCTTCGCCCTCGCCGCTGCGACGTTCGACGCGAGCGAAAACATCGCCCTGCTGCTGACGCTCGCCGGCAACGGCGGTAGCCTCGCCTCGCCGTTCGCCGCCGTCTGTTCGGCCATCAAGTTCACGCTCATCAGCATCGCCATCCTCTACGCGCTCTGCGGATTCGCGCTTCGATTCAGGGTGCGACTCCTCCAGACGAGTTGATCGGCCATCGCTGGGTCCTGTAGTAGTTTCTGCGACCTTGGTGGAGCCCAGTGACTCCGTTCAGCCCTGCACCGTTCATCCCGCCGGACCCGCATATCCTCGGAACTGCTCGACGTCCTGCCTAACGGCATCCGGCAGCACCTCATGGAACCGTCGATTTCCCGCTCCCCCCGCGGATCGGCAGTTTTACCTCCGCGGCTGCTCGGCGAGCCATTGGTCGAGCATGGGGCGCGTGAAGCGGATATGCCGACCTACTCGATGGCAAGGTAGGGCGGCCAGCCCTCACGGCCTCGCAGATCCAGCTCGTCTTGACGTTGAGATACCAAGCGGCCTGCTCCGGGCGAAGGAGCCGATCCTCCGCCAAGGCGGCCAGCGGCTGTGCTGTTGTTGTTGGTCCTTGCATACCCCGTACAGACCCCCAAGGGCTCGAACCGGCCAACGGATTTCCCGACGCTCGTCATCGCCTCCGCAGGCCATCCGCCGACCCCCAACGGGCCGTCCCGCGAGCGTCCACGCCCCCGCGACGCCCCCTGGGGAAATCTTGGAGAAATCGTGAGCGCCCTCGACTTCGTCGTTTCAGGGCGAGCGAGAGACGTCGTAGGCGCCCTTGCCGCCATCGAACTCGCTCAGGTCGCTCAGGCCGACGCCCACCCGTTGCCGCGTCTTCTCCCCATCAGAGGGGAAATCGAGCCGGGTGACGGGCACCCCGGCAAGCACGGCCGCCGCGTCGGAGTCGGAGAGCTTGTCGATGAACCCTTCGACCGGACTACGACCCGATGTGGTCTTGTAGTCGCGCCAGCGCCGTCGAATCGGCGGAGGCCCACCGGCGGCGGAGTCGGCTTTCTTCCTGGAGCGCTTCGCCGAAGTCATCGAGCGAGCTTATGCAGCGCCTCGGACCGAGCACTCTTGGTCGCACAACTGGCACGAATCCTGGCACAAGCGGCCCCTAAAACGGCAAAAGCCCCGCATTTACGGGGCCATCACCAGCTCCGGGACAGGGACTCGAACCCCAATCTCCCGGACCAGAACCGGGCGTCACTGCCAATTGGACTATCCCGGACCGGCGCCTCGGCCCACAGGATAGCCAACCCGTTCAAGCTTGGGCGGTAGAGGCCATCCGAGGCACAATGGGAACATATGTTCGTGCCTACGAACGTACCCAGTCACCGGACGCACAGCCTCGTTGTTCATCGAGCGGACGAGGCGGTGGTCGCGTTTCGCATTGTGGGGCGTAAATCGCAACGATCCCGCAACGCTCGATTCAATGCGATCTAACTACGAGCTTGGAGCTCTACCTCGTGGCCTGGAGATAGAGTCGGCTCTCATCCATCTCGGACTCTCGATGTATCGAAAGATCGAGATGGCAGCCGCCACCGCGCAACGCTGGCCGCAGATTGGGCAGCGAATTGCCGAGGTGCATCTACAGCCGGAGCATGGCTTCTGTTACGCCGATACAGCACAATCAGGACACATCACGATATGGGGACGTCCCCTGCAGCTGCTTGCCTGCGTCGTCGATATCATTTCCATAGGTGATTAGCGATGCACTATGTTCTACTGAGCAGCACCGGAAACCTGATCGAGTCCTATGACGAGGAGTCAGAGGCTCGCGCGGCTTTGCAGCGGATAGTGACCTCGGAGCCGGAGGCCGTAGACGATGTTGCGTTGATGACATACGGAGACGACGGCATGCCGGTGGGCGATCCGATTTTCGCCAAGGCTCCCATCGCCGTTCGCTGACCCGGCGCCGTCCCGCACTTCGTTACGCCTGCGCGGCGCTGCCGTTCGGCGCGAAATAGGCGGTGATCAACTCCTCGAGGCCCGGGTCGAGCACGAGCAGGACCTCGTCGCCGTCTTCGATCACGGTGTCGGGCTTGGGCACGAAGCCGGATCCGCTCGCGCAGCACGGAGATGATCAGGCTGCCCTCGGGCAGTGCGATGTCGGAGACGCGCTCGCCGATGACGGGCGCGTCGGAGCTGACCTCGAGCTCGATGATCTCCAGGCGCTCCTCTTCCAGCGCGAGCAGGTGCACGAGACCGTAGCGGGGCACCTCGTGCTCGATCAGGCGCAGGATCAGGTCGGTCGCGGACACGGCGGGCTGGATCCCCAGCAGCCGGAAGTGGTCGTGGTTGCGGGGGTTGTTGACGCGCGCGATGATGCGATCGCAGAGGTACTTCTCCTTGGCGACCTGGCAGACGAGCATGTTGTCCTCGTCGTCGCCGGTCACCGCGACCACGAGGTCGGCGCGCTGGATGCCGGCGCGCTCGAGCACCCACAGCTCGGTCGCGTCGCCGTACTGGACGGCGTGCTCGAACTCTTCCTCGATCGCGAGATAGCACGGGCGCGAGGACTCGATCAGCGTGACCTCGTGGCCCTTGACGATCAGCTCGCGGGCGAGGTTGCGCCCGACCTTGCCGGCTCCGACGATGATCGCGTACACAGCCGCGGCTCCTCAGGCGAGCTCTGGTTGCAGCGCGCGCTCGAACATCTCGATCGCGTGCTTGGTGGGAGAGATCGTGTCCAGGCCCTGTTCGCCGTACCAGTCGGCGCGCGCCGGGTCCATCACCCGCGCGATCACCCTCTCTACGCCGAAGCGCTTCTGGGCGATCTGGGCGATGATCAGGTTCGTGTTATCGCCGTCGGTCGAGGCGATGAACACGTCCGCGCGCTCGATCCCGGCTCCGATCAGCGCGTCGATCTCGAGCGCCGTGCCGACCGTGAACTGACCTTCGGCGTCCTCCCAGCTACGGCCCTGGCCGGCGTCCAGGCGCTCGTGCGAGAGCGGGTCCTCGTCGAGCACCGACACTTCGTGCCCGGCCGCCAATGCGGACTTGGCGACGGCCGAGCCGACGCGTCCGGCGCCCACGATCATCACGAACATGGGCGGAGATTAGACGATGCGCGTGCGTACGCCCGCAGTCCGGGCGTACCGGCGCCCCATCCGCATGCACACAACCATCGGGGCACTGTCCGCTATCACCCACCCATGCTCGCGCCCATGCCGTAATCAGTACGGCCTTCGAGACCCCGCCGTCGCCACCACCGGCTCCCCCGGCTCACGGCTGGCATCGTCACCGGCTGCCGGCGCGGTCACGATCACGCGACAGGTGGCCTTGGCCACGACGTACTTGGTGACGTCTCCGACGAAGTCCTCCAGCGGCCCGCCCCGCCCTCCCAGGCGCGCGCCGCCGCGAATGCGCGATGGCTCCTCGGCGGCGAGCACGATCGCCTCCACCCCGCGACGCCGGGCCTCATCGACGATCGCGTAGCCCGCGCGCCGGGTCCGCACCGTGGCCGTGGCCACCTGCACGCCGGTGTACTCCTCCCCCACCGCCTTGGCGCGCGCCAGCGCTTGGCGGGCGTGCTTGACCTGCGCCTCGGGCAGGCGCGCGTCGAGCGGCAGCGACATCGGGATCACGAACATCCACACGGCCTCGATCGTCGCGGTGTCGATCGCGGCGTCGTCGGTCGGCTCGCCCGAGACCAGCAGGGCGGCCGTCTGCACGATGTCGTCGTCCAGACTGGTGCCGAGCAGCGGCACGAGGATCGAGCCGTAGTCGCGCTCGGCGACCGGCTCGGCGCGCAGGATCTGCGGCGAGACGGTGACCCGTCGCAGCAGCGAGGTCTCGTCCGCGCGGCGGTAGACCACGTACAGCGCGATCCCCACGGCCATCCACCCCAGGCCCACGTAGCGCGCGGGTTCGTGCACGATCATCACGGCCATCCAGCCCGCCGCCGGAGACGAGCGCGCCGAACACCGCCGGCAGCGGCAGCTCACCGCCTCTCAGCCGGATCGACAGCGGCACCCGGTATGGACGATCGCGGTCCGGCTCGGAGTAGCGCAGCTTGCAGATCGATAGGTGGGCGATCGTGAACGCGAGCATCGCCCCGAACGCGTACAGCCCGACGAGGAAGTCGAGGTTCTCCGACGCGGCCAGACCGCGCCGCGATCACGCCCGCGAGGACGATCAGCACGTACGGAGTCGAGCGCTGGGGGTGCAGCCGCCCGAGACCGCTGGGGATCTGGCGGTTGGTCGACAGCGAGTAGGCCAGCCGCGAGAGCCCCAGCATCGCCGAGTTCGCGGCTGCGATCAGCGTCAGCGTCGCCAGCGCCCCGACGAGATACATCAGGCTCTGCGCGAGCCAGTGCGGGTGCATCTGCGTGACGATGCCGATCACCGGGTCGTCCAGATACGCTGCTCGCCAGCTCGGTGTGACCGTCGTGCACGGGCAGCGCCGTGACCGCCACCACCGCGATGCCCACGTATCCGAGTACGACCGTGGCCGTGCCGCTGGCGACCATCTGGCGCAGGCCGCGCGCGGCTGATCCGCACCTCCCCGGCCAGCCCGGAGGCCGACTCCAGGCTCGTGAACGCGATCGCGGCGATCGTCAGCGCGAAGATCAAGCCCGACCAGGTGGGCGCGCTGCCGAGATGGATCGGGGCGAGCAGCGTGTGCGGGTCGAAGAACAGCACGAGGCCGAGCACGACGATCAGCAGCTGCAGCGCCAGGTCACCGATCACGAGCATCCCGATCCGTCGCGCGCGGCGCCCGCCGAAGCCGCGGATGTTGGCGAGCACGACGAACGCGATGAACGCCAGCGACAGCAGCAGCGCCTCCGTCGAGTTGCCGAGCGGATGCCAGAACACGCGCAGGTACTGCGTCGCCGAGTAGGTCGTGACCGCGATCAGGATGATGTAGTCCAGCAGGATCGCCCAGCCGGCGATGAAGCTGACGAGCTCGTTGAACGCGTAGCGGGCGAACACGGTCGAGCCGCCGCGCTCCTGGTGCAGGGACGCCCCCTCGACGTAGGTCAGCGCGGTGAGCCCGAACAAACAGCGCCGCGAGCAGGAACACGAGCGGGGTCAGGCCGAGCGCGTGGCCGGACGATCACGCCGAGCGAGAAGATAGATCGCGCTGGCCAGCGAGGTGTAGACGATCGCGAACAGGATCGGCGAGCCGATGCTGCGTTTGACGATCACACGTGAGCGCGCCGCGAGCTCGGTGGTCGCCCGCTCGACCTCCTCGACACCTCTCTCGGCCTCGTCGAGGGCGTGCTCCAGACCATCGTCGTCGGGGGTGCCCGCGTTACCGGAGTCCTCCGGCGCGCTCATGTTCCTCGGCCCCGGCGCTTCTCGACGTACAGCCGGCCCGCACCCGCGGCGATGAACAGCACACCCAGCAGCAGGCGCGGCGAGACGATGCTTCCATGCCCGCCGACAGCCTGCACGATCAGCGCCACGCCGATCGCGCCCATCAGCAGGGAGAGCACGAGCGTGCCCGCGCGATGCGCCTGTCGTCCGGTCATCCAGCTGAGCTTAGGCTCTTGCGCGGACCCGCGGTCGAGGTCTAGCTCAGGTGATCAGCGGGATGATCAGGATCGCGACGATGTTGGCGACCTTGATCATCGGGTTGATCGCGGGTCCGGCGGTGTCCTTGAACGGGTCGCCGACCGTGTCACCCGTCACCGAGGCGGCGTGGGCGTCGGAGCCCTTGCCGCCGAACGCGCCGTCCTCGATCAGCTTCTTGGCGTTGTCCCACGCGCCGCCGCCGGCGGTCATCATCACGGCGAAGAAGAAGCCGACGACGATCACGCCGATCAACAGGCCGCCGAGCGCCTGCTCGTCGATCAGCCCGACGATCAGCGTCAGCAGGATCGGCAGCAGCGAGGGCAGGATCATCTCGCGCTGGGCGGTCTTCGTGACGATGTCCACGCAGGTCGCGTAGTCGGGCTCTTCGGAGTAGTCCATGATCCCGGGGTGCTCGCGGAACTGGCGGCGCACCTCCTCGACGACCGCGCCGCCGGCGCGGCCGACGGCCTCGATCGAGAGCGAGGCGAACAGGCACACCATCAGGCCGCCGAGCAGCAGCCCGATCAGCACCGGCGGTTCGTTGATGCCGAACGAGATCAGCGTGCCCGACCTTGATCTCGAGTTCTTTCTCGAACCCGGCGAACAGCACGATCGCGGCGAGCACGGCGGAGCCGATCGCGTAACCCTTGGTGACCGCCTTGGTCGTGTTGCCGACCGCGTCGAGGCGGTCGGTGACCTTGCGCACCTCCTCGGGCAGGTCGGCCATCTCGGCGATGCCGCCGGCGTTGTCGGTGATCGGACCGAACGCGTCGAGCGCGACGATCAGCCCGGTCAGCGAGAGCAGACCCGACCGCGGCGACGCCGATGCCGTAGATGCCGGTGACGCCGCCGCCCGCGAGCTTCCACGAGCCGAGGATGCCCAGCACGATCACGATCGCCGGCAGCGCCGTGGCCTGCAGCCCGGAGGCGAAGCCCTGGATGATGTTCGTGGCGTGGCCCGTGATCGACGCTTTCGCGGTCTTCTTGCACCGGCGAGAAGCGGGTCGAGGTGTAGTATTCGGTCAGTCCGAACAGGAGCGCCGTGACGGCGATCCCGATCAGCGAGCACAGGTACAGGTGTGTCCAGCTGGGCGTGTTCACGAGATTGCCCACGACCCTGAACGTGAGGTCGCGCATCAGCCAGTAGGTGATCGGCGCGAACGCGGCCGCCGCGATCAGTCCGGAGACGACGATCCCTTGCAGGAGCGCACGCTCGACGTTGCCCGATTTCGAGCGCACCGCGAACGTGCCGATGATCGAGGCGATGATCGCGACACCGCCGATCACCAGCGGGTAGAGCACGACGCGCGTGGACTCGTGGAACGTGAGCACGCCGAGCAGCATCACGGCGATCGCGGTGACCGCGTAGGTCTCGAACAGGTCGGCCGCCATGCCGGCGCAGTCGCCGACGTTGTCGCCGACGTTGTCGGCGATCGTCGCCGGGTTGCGCGGATCGTCCTCGGGGATGCCCGCCTCGACCTTGCCGACGAGGTCGGCGCCCACGTCGGCGGCCTTGGTGAAGATGCCGCCGCCGAGCCTTGCGAACACGGAGATCAGCGAGCCGCCGAAGCCGAGCCCGATCAGCGCGTCGACCGCCGTCTTGGGGCTGTCGTTGAAGAACGCGGTCAGCACCCCGTAGTAGCCCGCGACGCCGATCAGCGCCAGCCCGACGACGAGCAGGCCGGTGATCGCGCCGCCGCGGAAGGCGACGCTCAAGCGCGGGCGGTGACGCCGCCGCGGGCGGCCTCGGCGACGCGCGCGTTGGAGCGCACCGAGACGTTCATGCCGATGTAGCCGGTCGAGCCCGACAGCAGGCCGCCGATCGCGAAGCCGCACGCCACCGCGATGTTCTGGATGAAGATCAGCGCGACGAACAGCACCACGCCCACGACCGCGATCGTCGTGTACTGGCGGTTCAGGTAGGCGCGCGCGCCCTGCTGGACGGCCAGCGAGATGCTCTGCATCCGCTCGTTGCCGGGCGAGAGCGCGAGCAGGGAGCGCGTGGTCACGAGGCCGTAGACCACAGCGCAGGCGGCGCATACGAGGGCGACGACGACCCCATGGTTCGTCAGAAAGCTGCTCAACGGAAATCCTCCGCGGTCTGATTGGCGTGCCGCGCGAGGATCGCGCGCACATTTCTCGCCCGCCCGGCGCTCGTCAGGTGATGAGCACACTAGGTCCGGCGTAAACGCGCGGGCAGTCTATCGTGCTCGCTGGCGAAACGGCGGCTGGGAGCCCAGCTTAGGGCGTATCCCGCTAGGCTCGCACGTCTGGATGCGTCCGATGGCCTTCGCGGAGCTTTGTCCTCGGGCTCGACATGGCACCACCATGCCCTCGCCCTTGCGTCCGCGCTCCGCTCGACCCTAGAACGCCCCAGCCGCACGTTCCTATCGGGATAGGCCCTTAGGAGCCGCAACCGGCTACGGACATCCAAGACGCGGGGTCTGGGGAGTCCAGCAGGACGGTCCTCAGCGTCCCGGCACCCACAGTCTGCCGCTGGACTCCGCCGGCCCCGGCTTGGTCTTCCGCCGCGGGCGGCGTCCGCCTTGTTGGCCGCCGGGCGGAGCCTGGGCGCCCTCGGCGTCGCAGGCGGAGTCGGAAGGGGCGTTCGCCCCGGCCTCGCGCGCGTAGGCCATCTGCAGCTGGGAGAGCGCGTCGCGCAGCGGACGCAGCTCGTCGGGCACGCGGCGCTCGAGGATCGGCATCAGTGCGCGCGCACCGTCGATCGCGTCGCGCACCTGCTCGAGATCGCGCTCGGCTCCGCCCGCCGGCGGCTCTGCCACCCGGCGCGGACGAGCCCGAGCCGGCGCCCGCCGATGTTCAGCAGCGACACCACCGCCTGCAGGATCATGTCGGCGCTCGTGATGCGACTCAGCTCCTCTTCGTAGGCGGCCCGCAGCTCCTCCTCGCTCGGCTGACCATGTGCGTCGTCCGACGCCCGGCTCGACTTGCTGCTCGGACTGGATCGGTGCTCACACCGCCACCTCCTCGGAGTAGGTCTGTCGGGTCTCCGCGACCGAGGCCGCGAACACCTCCTCGCGCGTCGCGCCCGCCTCGATCATGCGCCGCTGGCGCTGCGCGCCGTTGCGCTCCGGGAAAGTCGGCTCGATGCCGAGCTCGGCGCGCACCGGCGCCGTCCACGCGAGCAGCCGCTCGATCGCCTCGCGCGCCGGGTACTCCTCGCCGCGCTCCAGGTCGATCAGCCGCCCGTCGAGCCCGAAGCGGATCGCCCGCCACATGTTCTCCTCGATCAGCCGCGGCGCGGGATCGCGTGAACGGCACGCCCTCGTCGACGTCGCGCACCGCCTGCGCGATGCACGCGACCATCAGCGCGGCGAGCGCGTCGGACTCCTGCGCGGTGGCCTGGGCGTCGCAGATGCGCACCTCGACGGTGCCGAAGCTGAAGTGCGGCCTGACCGACCACCAGACCTGGGTGAACTCGACGATCGAGCTCGTGTCGCATCAGGAACTCGATGTACTCGCGGTAGGCCGGCCAGCCGCCGAACGCGTCGGGCACGCCGCAGCGCGGGAAGCTCTTGGTGAAGCTCTGCGTGCGCGCCGAGTGCAGGCCCGTGTCGCGCCCGTCCAGGTACGGCGAGTTGGCGGAGATCGCGAGCAGCAGCGGCAGCACCGGCCGCAGGCGGTCGCAGACGCGCACCGCGCGGTCGATGTCGCGCACGCCGACGTGCACGTGCAGGCTGAAGGTGTTGTTGCGCCAGGCGACGTACTTCAGGCCCTCCTCGACGCGGCGGTAGTGCTCGGTGTCGATGATCGGCTGCTCGCGGTAGTCGGCCCAGGGATGAGTGCCGGTGGCGCCGAGCGCCGCGCCCTGCGCCCCGGCGAGCGCGAACAGGCGCCGGCGGCGCTCGCGCTGGCGCTCGAGCGCGTCGTGCAGGTCGGCGCCGGCGCCGGAGATGATCTCGATCTCCGAGGAGATCAGCTCGCCGGTGATGTGCTCGTGCAGCAGCCGGGTCGCTCCTCCGCGGCGGCGCGCAGCTCCTCAAAGCGCGGCACCAGTTCGAGCGTCTGCGGATGCAGGATCGAGAACTCCTCCTCGACGCCGACGGTGCCGCTCGCTCGCCTGCGCGAACGTCTCGGCCGCTCGGTCTAGGTCCAGGCTGGTCATATGGCGTGAGCGTCTGACGCCTGCGGTGGGGTTTGCGTTCGAGGGGTTCCGGTATGCCAGTGTTACGCGCGTGCACGCGGACCGCGGGACTCAGGTCAGATAGAAGTACAGCGCGTAGAGCAGATCGACCGCGGGGCTGGAGGTGTGGACGGTCACCTCCGGCGGGACGGCCAGCAGCGACTCGGAGTAGTTGAAGATGATCTTCACGCCCGCGTCCACGAGCTCGTCGGCGAGCTCCTGGGCGGCGCGCGTGGGCACCGCCAGGACACCGACGACGATGTCCTCGTCCTCGACCACCTGGCGCAGCTCGTCGGTGTGGCGCACCGCCTGGCTGCCGACTTCGCTGCCCACCTTCGCGGGGTCCACGTCGAAGATCGCGACCACGCGAAAGCCGTGGTCGGCGAAGATGTCCGAGGAGGCGATCGCCTTGCCCAGGTGTCCCGCGCCGAGCAGCGCGATGTTGTGCTGGCCGGCGGTGCGCAGGATCTTGCGGATCTGCGAGACCAGCGCCTCGACGTTGTAGCCGACGCCGCGCTTGCCGAACTTGCCGAAGCCCGACAGGTCGCGGCGGATCTGCGTGGAGTTGACGTGCGTGTAGTCGGAGAGCTCCTGCGAGGAGATCGTCTCCTTGCCCATCTTCTTGGCCTGCGTCAGCACCTGCAGGTAGCGCGAGAGCCGCGCCGCGACGCCCAGCGAGAGTCGCTCGGCGGAGATGGCACCGTTGCGCTCGACGCTCGATCGGGGCTGGTCGTGGGCTCGCGATAGCTCATCGTCGTGACTCTAGACGTTCGCGCAGGATCTGCTCATCGACGAAGTATTCGAACAGCTCCTCGCCGTCGAGCGTGACGACAGGGATCCGCTCGAAATATGCGCGGTGCAGCGTCTCGTCGGCGGTGATGTCGAGCTCACGAAGCTCGAAGTCGAGCTCCGTCTGCAGCCCGCGCAGGCACGCCATCGGCCATCCGCGCACAGATGGCAGTCGGGCGCGCGAGTAGACACGATGATCAGCGCGTCACTCGCGGCGGCCGTTCCCCGGTCGCGTAGGCGTCGAGCCCCAGGTACGCCGGGTACGTCGAGTTGCTCACCGAAGCGCGCGCGCTGAGGCGATCATCGCGGCGTTGTCGGTGCAGAGCTTACGCGCGGGCACGTGCACCGTCACTCCGAGCCCGCCCAGCCGCCGGCGCAGCTCGCCGTTGGCGGCCACGCCGCCGCCGACCGCGAGACGTTCAGCCCGGTCGTCTCCAGTCCTCGTTCGGCGCGCACGAGCAGGCTGTCGACGATCGCCGCCTGGTAGGAGGCCGCAAGATCGCCCGCCCTCGTCTCGATCTCAGACGCAGGCAGATCGCGCAGTCGGTAGAGCAGCGCCGTCTTCAGCCCGGCGAACGAGAAGTCCAGGCCCTGCTCGAACTTCTGCCTGCTCGTCCCCTTGCCGCCACGCGCACGGTCGGCGAGTGACCCGGGGAAGGCGAACGCGTGCGGATCGCCACCTGTCGCCAGCCGCTCGAGCGCGGCGCCGCCCGGATAGCCGAGGCCGAGCATCCTCGCGCCCTTGTCGAACGCCTCACCGGCGGCGTCGTCGAGCGTGCGTCCGAGCACGCGAAAGCCGTCGTGCTCGCTCACGTGCGTCAGCAGCGTGTGTCCGCCGCTGGCGATCAGGCACACGAACGGCGGCTCGAACGCGTGTCACCGGGGCACACAGCCCGGAGGGCTGGGTCGGCGATCGGAGTCCCCGGTCTCCGATTGGTAGAGCCGCCGATCATCGCTCGCCCGTGCGGGAACGATGAAGTTGGCGGCCACGTGACCCTGCAGATGATCGACGGGAGCGAACGGCAGCTCGCGCGCAGCCGCCAGCGCCTTGGCCGTGGAGAGCCCCACCAGCAGCGCCCCGACCAGGCCGGGGCCCTGCGTGGCCGCGACCAGCTCGATCTCCCCGAGCGTCGATGCCTCGCCTCGCTCAGCGCCTGCTCGATCACGAGGTTGACGAGCTCCAGGTGGTGACGGGAGGCGATCTCGGGCACGACCCCGCCGTAACGATCGTGCACGCCCTGCGAGGAGATCACGTTCGAGCGTGCCCTGCCCTGGGCGTCCAGCACCGCGGCGCAGGTGTCGTCGCAGCTCGTCTCCAGCGCCAGGATCGGGCCGGGACCACCGGCACTCATACGGGACCCGGGTTGGGCACGTCGTCGAGGTGGCCCGCCGAGCGTCGCCGGCGTGCGCCACATCACGAGCGCGTCCTCGCCGTTGTCCTGGTAGTAGCGGCGGCGCAGCCCGGCCGCGCGGAAGCCCTCCCGCTCGTACAGGCGGATCGCGAGCAGGTTGGAGCGGCGCACCTCCAGCGTGTATCGGGCAGTCTCGTCGCCGACGCGCTCGTACAGCTCGGCGAGCAGCGCCGAGGCGACACCCCTGCGCTGGTGCTCGGCATCGACCGCGATGTTCATCACGTGCCAGACGGTCTCGTAGCGGGAGCAGATCAGGTATCCGATCAATCGCCGCTCGCGTCCGTTGGGCGAGCATCGCCGCCAGGCAGATCCCGGACTGCTTGGAGAGCTCCAGCACGAACATCGCCAGCGACCACGGCGTCGGGAAAACGCGGCGCTCGATCGCGATCACGTGCGGCAGGTCGGGATAGACGAGACGTCGGATCTCGGCATCGCCGACATGGTCGCTCCCGAGCTCAGCCGTCCACCGCGAACTCATGCTCTCACCCCCCGGGACACACCCGCGCGCTCCAACGCGATCTCCGCGTCGGGCCGGCGCCGGTAGTCAGGCAGCACCGCCTCGATCGCCTCCGCGGCGGAGCCCGCCGCGATCTCACAGATCGCCTCACCGCTCACTCTGTGCAGCGGTGAGGTCTCCCGCGGTACCTGCACCCCAAGCGCTTCCAGCCGGTCGCGGTGCAATACCGCCCCATTCCCCACCGCGATCCAGCGCGTGACATGCTCTCCCCTCGCGGCCACGTCCAGCAGGACATCACCGAGATCTGTGGGCGCGAGCGCTCGTGGAGCGGCCAGCTCCAGCGGGTAGGCACGCGCGCGATCCACGTCCAACCGTTCCGCGAGCGTGTAGGCGCCCGCAAATACCTCTCCGCGTCGAGCATCGATCACAGCAAGCGCCCCCCGATCGTCCTCTGACCCCCCTCATCTGGACCTGGGCCAGCGCCCTCAGGCTGGACACGCCGACCAGCTCGACTCCGAGCGACTGTGTCAGACCGCGGGCCGTGGCCACGCCGATGCGCAGGCCCGTGAACGTCCCTGGACCGAGCCCCACCGCGATCCGATCCAGATCCCCCCAGCGCAGTCCAGCCCCGGCGAGCAGCTGCGCGGTAAGCGGCAGCAGGCGGGTGGCGTGCCCGGGGCGCTCGCCCGGCTCGGGATCGTCGCGCGCCTGCACCGTGCTCCCGTCAGCGAGTCGCAACCCGATCGCGGTCGCCGGCGTGGCCGTGTCGAAACCGAGCACGATCATCCTGACGCCCCTTCTGAGCGGAGCCCTGGAGATGAAGAGGCACGTAGCTCCACCACCTCGATGCGTCTACGATCGTCGCCCGCGTGGGTGAGCGTCACGCGCAGGCGGGCCTCCGGCAATTCCGAGCCCGCGGTCTCGGGCCACTCCACGAACACGATCCGAGCCGAGCCGAGATAGTCCTCCAGCAGCTCGGGATCCTCGCGTTGCAGACCCTCCAGGCGGTACAGGTCCAGATGCGACACCGTCACGTTCGTGCCCCGGTAGCGGTGGCCGATGCTGAACGTAGGGCTTGTGACCGGATCGGTAACGCCCAGCGCCCGCGCCGCGCCGCGCACGAGTGTCGTCTTGCCGGCGCCGAGCTCGCCGCGCGACCAGCACCACGTCACCCGCATTCAGGCCCGCTGCCAGCTCGGCGCCGAGAGCCTCTGTCTCGCGCGGATCTGCGGTCTCGACGATGCGGCGGCCACGACGAGACTCTAGAGCCAAACCGGATGCTCCAGACGAGCACTTCCAGCGCATGGCGGCGGAGCATGAATCCCAGACCCCCGGCCGGCGGTGCCGCCAGTGGGGGCCCAGAGCTTCGAGCTGTGACGGGCGTGCCCACGATCGGCCTGTCCACGATCGGCCTGTCCAATCGCGAAGCGCTTAACGCGACCGGCCCGCGAAAGAGGGAAGCGCGGGCCGGTCGTCACTGCTAGGGAGGATGGAGACAGGACCGGTATCGGCATGCATGCCAGTCACCTTTAGAGGCCCTGGCACTGAAAATCTTTCGACATCCAGTTCCAAATCCCCTGCTCTGAGGCGCTATCTGGGCGGCCCGAGCAGGCGGATCGTGTCTAGAACAGGTCCAGTTGATCGGCCTCCGCGGCCTCGGAAGCGCCTGGCTTTGCGCCGGATCTGCGGCCTCGTGCGTCTGCCCGCACCTGGACGAGATCGATCTCGTCCAGCTCCGGCGCCTGCGAGTCCTCCGGCTGCTCAGGCGCGCCCGAGCGCGAGCAGCTCCGGCAGCCGCGCGAAGTCCTCGCGCAGCGTCTCGAGCATCCGCGGCGTGTACAGCGCGGCGGCGGGATGGAAGATCGGGTACAGCCGCACCGCGCGCCTGCCCAGCGTCAACACCTCGGGCTGCCCGTGCAGGCGCGTGATCCCGGTCGGGTCGTCGCGCAGCAGCTTGGTGGAGAAGTTGCCGAGCGTGCAGATCACCGTCGGCTGGATCAGCTCGACCTGGCGGTAGCAGGTACTCCTGGCAGTTCTCGATCTCGACCGGCTGCGGATCGCGGTTGCCGCGGCGGACGGCACTTGAGCACGTTCGCTATGAACACGTCCGCGCGCGCCATCCCGATCTCCCCCAGCAGCTTCTCCAGCAGCTTGCCGGCCCGGCCGACGAACGGCACGCCCTGCTCGTCCTCGCTGGCACCGGGCGCCTCGCCCACGAACATCAGCTCCGCGTCGGCGTTGCCCGCGCCGAACACGACCGTCTTGCGGGTCGCCGCCAGCTCGGCGCAGCGCACGCAGCTTCTGCGTCTGCGCGTACACCTGCTTGAGCGCCTCACGTCGCTCGGATGCCGGGAGCTCGCTCTCCTGGGCTGACATCGCCTGCATGCTAGTTCCTCGTGCCCGCCGGGGTGTGTGATCCCATAGCGCGTGCTCGCGGGCGACACGTCCGCTCGACCTGTCCGGTGTCCATGAGCGATGATCTCGCGATGCGCTGCCGGCCCTCCGATGTCGGCACGCCGCGAGACCGGCGGCGAGCGCGCGGATCTGCAGGCAGTGCGCGAACGTCACGAGATCGGCCTGGACGCCGCACGGCCGGAGGCGGTCGCCAAGCGCCACGAGCACGGGCGACGCACCGCTCGCGAGAACCTCGCCGAACTCGTGGACGAGGGCACGTTCGTCGAGTACGGGCCGCTCCTGTTCGCCGCCCAGGAGCGCCGCCGCACGCGCGAGGAGCTGATCGCGCGCACTCCCGCCGATGGCCTGGTTGGCGGGATCGGGGACGTCGAGGGCCGGCGGTGCGTGGCGATGTCCTACGACTACACGGTGCTGGCCGGCACCCAGGGCATGCGCAATCACGCCAAGAAGGACCGCCTGTTCGAGCTCGCCGAGCGGCGCGGCTGCCGGTGGTGCTGTTCGCCGAGGGCGGCGGCGGACGACCCGGCGATGTGGACATGCCGATCGTCGCCGGCCTGGACTGCCGCGCGTTCAATCTGTTCGCGCGCCTGAGCGGGCTGGTCCCGCTCGTGGGGATCGCCTCGGGCAACTGCTTCGCGGGCAACGCCGCGCTGCTCGGGTGCTGTGACGTGGTGATCGCGACGGAGGACTCGAGCATCGGCATGGGCGGCCCGGCGATGATCGAGGGTGGCGGACTGGGCGTCTACGAGCCCGCCGAGGTCGGCCCGATCGACGTGCAGCACGCCAACGGCGTGGTCGACCTGCGCGTCGCAGACGATCGCGCCGCGGTCGCGGCGGCCAAGCGCTATCTCTCCTACTTCGGCGGCCCGCGCGGCCGAGGACGTGCGCGTGCCCGACCAGCGGCTGCTGCGCGACCTCATCCCCGAGCGGCGCCGGCAGATCTATGACGTGCGCCTGGTGCTCGACGGGCTGTTCGACGAGGACTCGGTGCTCGAGCTGCGCCGCGGCTTCGGGGCGGGCATCGTCACCGCGCTGGCCCGCGTCGACGGCCGCTCACTCGGGGTGATCGCCAACAATCCGCCCCACCTGGGCGGCGCGATCGACGCCGACGGCGCCGACAAGGCGGCGCGCTTCATGCAGCTGTGCGACGCGTTCGAGCTGCCCGTGCTGTTCCTGTGCGACACGCCCGGCTTCATGGTCGGCCCGGCGGCCGAGCGCACGGCGACCGTACGCCACTTCGCGCGCGATGTTCCTGACCGGCGCCAACCTCACCGTGCCGATCCGGCACGATCGTGCTGCGCAAGGGTTACGGGCTCGGCGCGCAGGCGATGGCCGGCGGCGGCTTCAAGGCGCCGCTGTTCACGGTCGCCTGGCCGACGTCGGAGTTCGGCGGCATGGGCCTCGAGGGAGCGGTGCGGCTGGGGATGCGGCGCGAGCTCGAGGCGATCGAGGACGCCGACGAGCGCGAGCGGGTGTTCCAGGCGACGGTCGCCGCCGCCTACGAGCACGGCCGGGGCCTGAACATGGCCGCCTACGGCGAGATCGACGACGTGATCGACCCGGCCGACTCGCGACGCTGGATCGCGACGCTGTTCGGCGAGCACCGATTCGACAGTGGTGGCAGCGTCCGGGCAAGAAGCGCCCGTACGTCGACGCCTGGTGATGGCCTCCCTGGTGATGGCGTCGTCAACGCCTCATGTGTGAGTCTGCGCACACACGATCCGCAGGCCGCCACACATCTGCCCGCAGCGGCTGTATCATTGACGCTGAGGCCGTCATCGAGCTCGCCTTGGGATGGACCTGTAGTAGCCGCCTCACCCGCCAGACAATCTTCAGTCGCGCCGGTATCCGCAGGGAACTGGACCGAGACCGATGAGCCACACCACCCGACCCTCGCTCAGCGTCGCGCATGAGGACCGTGCGCGCCGTCACCGAGCTGCGCGCCGCGCTCGCGCCCGCCCGTCGCGCTGGGCGCACGATCGGGCTCGTGCCTACGATGGGCGCGCTGCACGAGGGCCACCTGTCGCTGATCCGCCGCGCCCGCGCACAGTGCGACGTGGTGGTCGTCTCGCTGTTCGTCAACCCCGCCCAGTTCGACGAGCGCTGCCGACCTCGAGCGCTACCCCCGCCGGGAGCGCGACGACGCCGCGCTCGCCGCGCGAAGCCGGCGCCGACGTGCTGTTCGCGCCGCTCGGTCGAGGAGGTCTATCCGCCGGGGTTCGCCACCTCCGTCGAGGTGCTCGGCGTGACCGACCGGCTGGAGGGCGAGGCCCGCGGCGCCGCTCATTTTCGCGGCGTGAGCACGGTCGTCACGAAGCTGCTGTGCATGACCCTGCCCGACGTCGCCTACTTCGGCCAGAAGGACGCCCAGCAGGTCGTCGTCATCCGCCGGCTGGTCGACCGACCTCAACCTGCCGGTGCGGGTCGAGGCCTGCCCGACCGTGCGCGAGCCCGACGGCCTGGCGATGTCCAGCCGCAACGCCCTGCTCGAGCCCGGACGAGCGCGGACGCGCGCTCGCGCTGCCCGCCGCGTTGCGGGCAGCCGCCGAGCTGGCCGGGACGGGCGAGCGCTCGACCGCGGCGCTGCTCGGAGCCGCCGCGCGACGCGATGGTCCCAGTATCGGCGTCGCAGCGCGAGTACCTGGCGATCGTCGACCCCGACACGTTCGAGTCGCTCGACCGACTGCAGGACGCCCGGCGCTGCTGGTGCTGGCCGCCCGCGTCGGCGAGATCCGCCTGATCGACAACGTGATGCTGACACCCGTCGCCGTGCGCGCGATGAGCGCCGCCGGCGCGCGCGATCCAGCGACAAGCCATCAACCCACGGGAGCGAGTACATGCAGCGCGTGATGCTCAAGTCCAAGATCCACCGGGCCACGGTCACCGACTGCGACCTGCACTACGTCGGGTCGATCACGATCGACCCCGACCTGCTGGAGGCCGCCGACATCCTCGAGCACGAGCAGGTTCACGTGGTCGACGTCGACAACGGCGCGCGCTTTGAGACCTACACGATCGCCGGCGACGCGTGGCTCGGGCGAGATCAAGGTCAACGGCGCCGCCGCGCGCCTGGTGCATCGCGGCGACACGATCATCGTCATCTCCTACGGCCAGTACGACCAGGCCGAGCTGGAGCACTACGAGCCTCGCGTGGTCCACGTCGAGGCGCAGACCAATCGCATCATCACCGTCGACGACGAGGTGGCGACCCTGCTCGCCTGAGGCCCGCGAGCGTCAACCCCGAGCGTCAGAGAGGAACACCACCACCATGTCCAGCCACATCGCAGTCCAGGCCCCAGCCGACCCCGGGCGCCTGCCGATGACCCTGCCGCTGCTGGCCGAAAAGAAGCGTCTCGGCGAACCGATCGTGATGGTCACCGCCTACGACTATCCGAGCGCCCGCTCCGCCGAGGCGGCGGGCGTCGACCTGGTGCTCGTCGGCGACTCGGCCGCGACGACGGTGCTCGGCTACAACTCGACGACGCCGGTGCGAGCTCGGCGACATGCTCGTGCTCGCGCGCGCCGTGCGCCGCGGCCTGCGCACGCCGCTGCTGATCGGCGACCTGCCGTTCGGCTCCTACGAGGTCTCCGACGAGCAGGCGATCACCAACGCGATGCGGATGGTCAAGGAGGCCGGCTGCGAGGCCGTCAAGCTCGAGGGCGGCGGGCCCTCCTCGGTCAGCCGCGCGCGCGCGATCGTCGGCGCCGGCATCCCCGTGATGGGGCATGTCGGCCTCACGCCGCAGACCTCGACCGCGCTCGGCGGCTGGAAGGCGCAGGGCCGTACCGCGACCGCGGCCGCACGGATCGCCGCGGAGGCGCTCGCCCTGCAGGAGGCGGGCTGCTTCGCGCTCGTGTTCGAGGCGATCCCCGCCGCCGTCACCGAGGAGCTGATGCCGAAGCTCGAGATCCCCGTGATCGGCATCGGCGCCGGCCCCGCCACCGACGGGCAGGTGCTCGTGTTCCACGACCTGCTCGGCATCCGCGACGGCCTCGGGGCGCGCTTCGTCAAGCGCTACGCCAACCTCCAGGAGGAGATGAACGCCGGCGTCACCGCCTACGCGGAGGACGTGCGCTCGCGCCGCTACCCCGGCCCCGAGCACACCTACTCGATCGACCCCGCCGAGCTGGCCGAGCTGCACGCGCGGCTGAACTGAGGCGGCCTTCAGCAGGCGGCCAGGGCGCGGCGAGGTCCGGAGGCAGGGCTACTCGTACTCGACCCGCCTGAGCACCCGTGCGGGCGCACCGGCGGCGATCGAGAACGGCTCGATGTCGCGCGTGACGACGCTGTTGGCGCCGATCACGCAGCGCTCGCCAATCGTCCACGCCGCTGGTCACGACGACGTTCGCGCCCAGCCAGCAGTTGTCGCCGATCCGCGTCGGGCCCTTGCTCTCGAAGCCCTGCCACGGCACCGGCTTCTCGGGATCGTCGTAGCGGTGGCTGGAGTCCGTCACGAAGCAGCCGTTGGCGAGCATGCAGTGATCGCCGATCTCGACCAGCTCCTCGGCGGCGATCATCACGCCCATGTTCAGGAAGGTGCCCGCGCCGATCCGCACGCGTGCGCCGCCCGGGGCGGTGATCCACACGTTCGGCTCGAGCAGCGCCCCGGCCCCCACTCGCAGGCGCCCCTCGCGCAGCGCCTCGAGCACGTTGCCGTGCACGGGCCAGCGCACGAACGCTTCGCGGCGCATGAACTCGCGCAGTGGATGCGCGCGCGGTTCCACGGCAGCGAGTTGCGCTCATACCAGCGCCACTTCTGCGCCCACAGCCGCGCCTCGGCGTGATCCAAACTCCCGCTGCTCACGCAGTGCTCCATACGGGCACGCAGGGCAAGCTGGACCAGAGGACGCGACGGAGCGCGTTGCGCCTGGCACGCGAGTGACCGGGACGCCACCCGGCGCCACCCTGCGGCCTGCGAGCCGCGACCCTGGCGCGCCGTTTGCGCTGGCCGCCCGGCCGGGCTTGGTCGCGCGCTGGGGCGCCGGGGTCAGCAGCTCGGCGAGGAACTGCCCGGTGTGCGAGGCCGGCTCGGCCGCGACCTCCTCGGGGGTGCCGGCGGCGATCGCCAGGCCGCCCTCCTCGCCCCCCTCGGGGCCCATGTCGATCAGGCGGTCGGCGCACTTGATCACGTCGAGGTTGTGCTCGATCACGACCACGCTGTTGCCGGCCTCCACGAGCCGTGCGAGCACCTCCAGCAGGCGCTGCACGTCGGCGAAGTGCAGCCCGGTCGTGGGCTCGTCGAGGATGTACAGGGTGCGCCCCGTCGCGACCTTCGACAGCTCGGTCGCGAGCTTCACGCGCTGGGCCTCCCCGCCGGACAGCGTCGTCGCGGGCTGGCCGAGCCGGACGTAGCCGAGGCCGACCGCGTGCAGCGTCTCCAGGCGGCGGCGCACCTTGGGGATGTGCTCGAAAAACTTCAGCGCCTCCTCGATCGGCATGTCGAGCACGTCGGCGATGCTGCGGCCCTTGAACTTGACTTCGAGCGTCTCGCGGTTGTAGCGCTTGCCGTGGCACTGCTCGCACGGCACGTACACGTCGGGCAGAAAGTGCATCTCGATCTTGATCTGCCCGTCGCCCTTGCAGACCTCGCAGCGCCCGCCCTTGACGTTGAAGCTGAACCGCCCGGGCTTGTACCCGCGCGCGCGGGCCTCCTGGGTCTTTGCGTACATGTCGCGGATCACGTCGAACAACCCCGTGTACGTGGCCGGGTTCGAGCGCGGCGTGCGCCCGATCGGCGACTGGTCGACCGCGATGATCTTGTCCAGCTGCTCGAGCCCGTGGATCGCGCGATGCGAGCCCGGGACGCTGACGGGCACGGTTCAGGCGGTTGGCGGCCGCCTTGTACAGCACCTCGTTGACGAGCGTGCTCTTGCCCGATCCGGACACGCCGGTCACGCAGGTGAGCACGCCCAGTGGGACGTGCACGTCGATGTCGCGCAGGTTGTTCTGGGCGGCGCCCACGACCTCCACGTAGCCGCTCGGCTTGCGCCTGCTTCGCGGGCGTCGGGACGCTGAGCGCGCCGGACAGGTACTGCCCGGTGAGCGACTCCTTCACGCGCTGGACCTGCTGCGGCGGTGCCCTGCGCGACGATCCGCCCACCGTGCTCGCCCGCGCCGGGACCCAGATCGACCAGGTGGTCGGCGGCGCGCATCGTCTGCTCGTCGTGCTCGACCACGATCACCGTGTTGCCGAGGTCGCGCAGTCGCTCGAGGGTCGCGATCAGCTTGGAGTTGTCGCGCTGGTGCAGCCCGATCGAGGGCTCGTCGAGGATGTACAGCACGCCCACGAGCGAGCTCCCGATCTGCGTCGCCAGGCGGATCCGCTGCGCCTCCCCCCCGGACAGCGTCGCGGCGGCGCGGTCCATCGACAGGTAGCCGATGCCGACGTTCTCCAGGAACTGCAGCCGCTCGGAGATCTCGCGCAGGATCAGCCGCGCCACGTGGCGGTCGGTCTCGGAGAGCTCGACCTCCTGAAGCCACTCCAGCGCGCGGCGAGCCGACAGCGCGGTGAAATCCTCGATCCGCGTCCCCCCCACGAGCACGGCGCGGGACTCCGCGCGCAGGCGCGCCCCGTCGCACACCGGACAGGTGCGCAGCGACATGTACTGCTCGATCTTCTCGCGCGTCCCCTCGGACTCGGTCTCCTTGTAGCGACGCTGCAGGTTCTTGACGATCCCCTCGAACCGCGTCGCGTAGGAGCGCCGGCGGCCGTAGCGGTTGCGGTAGGAGATCTGCAGCTGCTCGCCTTCGGTCCCGTGCAGGAACAGGTCGCGATCCTCCTGGGACAGCTCCTCCCAGGGCGTGTCGAGATCGACGTCGTAGCGCTCGGCGATCGCCTCGGCGACCTGCTCGTAGTAGTTCGACACGCTGTTCGCCCACGGCACGATCGCCCCCTCGCGCGATCGACAGCGACGGGTCGGGCACCAGCAGTTCCGGGTCGATCTCCATCTGCGAGCCCAGCCCCGTGCAGCGCTCGCACGCCCCGTGCGGCGAGTTGAACGAGAAGATCCTTGGCTCCAGCTCGACCAGCGACGGCCCGTGCTCGGGGCAGGCGAACCGCTCGGAGAACGTGAACACCGTTCCCGGCGGCGGCACCTCGCCCGGGACGATCTGAGCGGCGGCGGAGCGCACCCCCTTGGCGCTCCGGTCGCACGCGGGCGCTCCCCCTGTGCCGCGCGACCGCCGCGCGCTGGCGCTCCGACGATCTCGATCTCCACGAGCCCTTCCGCGCGGCCCACCGCCGTCTCGATCGAATCCGCCAGGCGCTTGCGCAGGTCGTGGCGCATCACCAGGCGGTCGACGACGACCGAGATGTCGTGCTTGTAGCGCTTGTCGAGCACGATCGACTCCTCCAGCATGCGTACGCGGTCGTCGATCTTCACGCGCTGAAACCCGTCCGTGCGCAGCTCGTCCAGCAGCTTGCCGTACTCGCCCTTGCGCCCGCGCACGAGCGGCGCCATCACCATGAACCGCGTGCCCTCGCCCAGCTCCATCGCCTGGTCGATGATCTGCTCGGCCGACTGGCCCACGATCGGGCGCCCGCAGATGGGGCAGTGCGGCTTGCCCACGCGCGACCACAGCAGCCGCAGGTAGTCGTAGATCTCGGTCACCGTCCCGACCGTCGAGCGCGGGTTGCGCGAGGTCGTCTTCTGGTCGATCGAGATCGCCGGGCGAGAGCCCCTCGATCGAGTCGACGTCGGGCTTGTCCATCTGCCCGAGGAACTGCCGCGCGTAGGCCGACAGCGACTCGACGTAGCGACGCTGGCCCTCGGCGTAGATCGTGTCGAACGCGAGGCTCGACTTGCCCGAGCCGGACAGCCCCGTGATCACCACCAGCGCGTCGCGCGGCAGGGTCAGCGAGATGTCCTTGAGGTTGTGCTCCCGGGCGCCGGAGACGACGATCTGATTGCTTGCTGGCATGCTCGCCGACTATTGTAGTGAGGCGAACAGATGTTCGGTTGAGCTTACCTCGGGAGTGGCGTCGGGATGAGGAGCTTCGTGCGACCACGCGATGGAGCCCGTGGCAGCCGATCAGTCACTGAGGTCGGCGAACAGCGATGCGACGTCGAGGTCCGGTACGCCCTCGGCCGGGGAAGGAACTGAGGTGCCCATCCCATAAATCGTCGCAGTGATTGTATCCCTGGCGCCCCGGGTCACCGTACACCTCGATCGAGCGGCCAGGGACGTCAACAACCCAGTATGTGGACACCGGAGCGCCCGCGTACATGTCGCCTTCTCGCCACGGTCTACCTTATGTGAGGTCACCGCGACCTCGACCGCGAGCAGCGCGATACGCGGATGGCGGCCACGAGGTGGCTGTCTCTCGGTAAGAGCAAGATCGGGTTCGGGCAGCGCTCCCCACCTGGTTTCCAGCGGGAGCTGCACACGCAGCCGCGCGGAGGCATGTCGCCAGATGTTCGGTCAGCAGCTCGATGACCTCGGCGTGCTCAGGACTATGGGGGCTCACCTCGATCAACAGCCCTTCCAGCAGTTCGAGACGCCGACCATCCAGCGCGCCCGACGCGACCATCCGTTCGTACGTCCCCACGTCGAGCCGATGAATCGCGTCCTCGCGGTGGGGCCACTTGTCGATGAGCAGCCCTTCGAGCAGTTCGACCTCCACGCCTTCCAGCGCCCCCGCCTCGACCAGCCGGTTGTACGTACCGACATCCATCCGGTAGAGCGGGAGCGACGAATCGCTCGGAGCGAGATGCGCGGCCTCTGTAGCCATAGGTTCATTGTGGCAGGCGAGGATACGGATCGTCTGCGATGGCTCTGTCGGACGCTACCCCTCGATCGCCGCGTACACCTCGTCCAGCAGCTTCGCCCGGTCGGCGACCTCATAGTTCTCGGCGAGATACTTATCGGTGTCCTCGCGCGAGTCGCCGTTCAGGGCCATGTTCAGCGCGACCAGCCGCGCGCCGTCCAGATCGCCGTTCTCGGTCACGGGCTGCGCGGGTGAGGACTCCCCCGGTGCGGACACAGCCGGAACAGGTGGTGGTGGTGGAGGAGGAGGAGGAGGAGGAGGAGGAGGAGCGGATGCCGCAGTTGGGGGCGCGGGCACGTCATCCGGATATGCAGGCTCCTCGGGCTCGGCCGCGCGCACGTCCTTGGCGACCGCCGAGACCACGTCTGACTCCCGTCCCGACGCGGCGTCATACAGCTCGCCCATGTTCGTCTCCACGGCCGCCAGATCTCCCGCCAGCCGGCTCGCCCCCGCGCGCAGGCTGTCCACGAGCGCGTTCGTCTCGCCGTCCAGCGACTCGACTCGCGCGAGCAGCGTGGCGGTTGCGCTGCTCACGGCCGCGACGTGCGCCTGGGCTTTCGCGATCGCGTCCGCGCGCGTTTTCTCGGCGTCCTGGGCGGCTTGCGCGCGCGTGCTGTCCGCGCTGGCCTGTGCGTCGCTCTCGATCTCCGCCGCCGCGACCTCGGCGGCCGCGACGATCGCCTGCACCTGAGTTCCCGCGCTCGTCGCCAGCGAGTCCGCTCCACGCCCGGGGACCATCGTGCGCCGCAGCTCCTCGACCTCGCCCGCCATCGCCCGCAGGTGCGCGTCCACGGCGGCCGGATCGTACCCGCGGCGTCCGATCGGAAAGTCGCGCTTCTCGATGCTCTGCCTGTCCAGATCCACTGCGCCGAAGCCTAGCGGACGGCCTCGTCGGCAAGCTCGGCTTCACCTTCGTTGGCCTGGATCTCGCGCAGGTCGCGCCGCAGCTCGCGCAGCTCGTCGCGCAGCTGGGCGGCGTACTCGAAGCGCAGGTCCTCCGCCGCCGCGCTCATCTCCTCCTCGAGCTCGACCACCATCCGCTCCAGCTCGTGCGTCGTACGCATCTCCTTGGTCCTATTGGCCCGGCGCTCCGCCGCGCGCCGGCGGCTGCCGCGCGGGACCTTCGAGTCGGCCTGCAGAAACTCGGCGATGTCGGAGATGCCCTTGACGATCGTCGCCGCGGTGATCCCGTGCTCGACGTTGTAAGCGAGCTGGATCTCCCGCCGCCGGTCGGTCTCTGAGATCGCCGCGCGCATCGCCTTCGTCTCGCGGTCGGCATACATCAGCACGGTCCCCTCGATGTTGCGCGCCGCCCGGCCGATCGTCTGGATCAGCGACGTCTCCCCTCTGAGGAACCCCTCCTTGTCGGCGTCGAGTATCGCGACCAGCGAAACCTCCGGCAGGTCCAGCCCCTCGCGCAACAGGTTCACGCCGACGAGCACGTCGTACTCCCCGAGTCTGAGGTCGCGGATGATCTGGATGCGCTCGAGCGTGTCGATCTCCGAGTGCAGGTACCTGGTCTTGAACCCCATCTCCAGCAGGTACTGCGACAGGTCCTCTGACATTTTCTTGGTCAGCGTCGTCACCAGCACACGCTCGTCGCGGTCCACGCGCGCGCGCACCTCGTTCATCAAATCATCGATCTGGTTCTTGGTCTCGCGCACCTCCACGACCGGGTCCACGATGCCCGTCGGGCGGACGATCTGCTCGACCACCCGTCCCGAGCGCGTGCGCTCGTACTCGCCGGGTGTGGCCGAGACGAACATCAGCTGCGGCGTGATCGAGAGAAACTCTTCGAACGTCTGCGGGCGGTTGTCCAGCGCGCTCGGCAGCCTGAACCCGTAGTCCACGAGCGTCTGCTTGCGCGATCTGTCGCCCTCGTGCATCCCCCCGATCTGCGGGACGGTCTGGTGGGACTCGTCGATGAAGCACACGAAATCCTTGGGGAAATAATCGATCAAACAGTACGGCCGCTCGCCGGGCCGGCGTCCGTCGAGGATGCGCGAGTAGTTCTCGATCCCCGAGCAGAACCCCATCTCGCGCAGCATCTCCATGTCGTACTGCGTGCGCTGCCGCAGCCGGTGTGACTCCAGCGGCTTGCCGTCGGCCTCCAGCTGCGCGCAGCGCTCGTTCAGCTCCCTACCGATGGCTTCCACCGCCGCTTCGACCGTGCCCTCGCGGACGTTGTAGTGCGTCGCCGGCCAGATCGCCACGTGCTCGACGTCGTCCTCGATCAGCTCCCCCGTCAGCGGGTCGAACTCCTGCAACCGCTCGATCTCATCGCCGAACATGCTCGCCCGGAACGCCGTCGTCTCCGCGTACGCCGGCCACACCTCCAGCGTCTCTCCCTTGACCCGGAACGACCCGCGTGCGAGCACCGTGTCGTTGCGCGTGTACTGGATCGACACGAGTTTACGCAGCAGCTGGTCGCGATCGATCGTCTCGCCGCGCTTGAGTATCTGCATGTTCATCTCGTACACCTCGGGCGAGCCCAGCCCGTAGATGCACGACACCGACGCCACGACGATCACGTCCCGGCGCGCGAACACCGCCGCGGTCGCCGCGTGCCGCAGGCGATCGACCTCCTGGTTGATCGCGGAGTCCTTCTCGATGTACAGATCCCGGCTCGGAACGTACGCCTCGGGCTGGTAGTAGTCGTAGTAGCTGACGAAGTACTCGACCGCGTTGTCGGGGAAGAACGTGCGAAACTCGTTGCACAGCTGCGCGGCGAGCGTCTTGTTGTGCGCGATCACGAGCGTCGGACGCTGCACCGCCTCGATCGTGGCCGCCATCGTCATCGTCTTGCCGGTTCCCGTGGCGCCGAGCAGGGTCTGAAACCGCTCGCCCGCGTGGACCCCTTCGGCGAGGGACTCGATCGCACGCGGCTGATCGGCGGTCGGCGTGAACGCGCTGTCCAATTTGAACTCGGGCATCGACACCTACCGTAGCGATGAACCCGTGTTATGCGGTTGACCACGGCGCATGCGCCGTGGTCGGCGGGGCCGCATGCGGCCCCCCCCGGGAGCCGCGCATGCGCGGCTCCCCCGGACGGTGCATGCACCGTCCGGCCGGGCGGCACATGTGCCGCCCGGGGGCACAGCCGTCATCGATACATAAGTGTCATCCCGGCCCCAGCTGACGCCCATACAGCGCCCGGTATTCCCGCTGCGCCTGCAACACCCGCCGCACGTACGCGCGCGTCTGAGAAAAAGGGATCTCATCGACGGTCAGATCGCGGCCTTCGGCGCCGGCCCGTGCAACCCAGCGATCGACGTTCGCCAGACCCGCGTTGTAAGCGGCCACGGCAAGCATCTCGTCGCCGCCGTAGTGATCGAGCAGGTAGCGCAGGTAGTAGCTCCCGTACGCCACGTTGATCGCGGGGGTCCCGAGGTCGTTCGTCGTAAACCGGTACCCACCCGACAGCCGGGCCAGGAATTCGGCGGTCGCGGGCTCGATCTGCATCAGCCCCTCCGCGCCCGCGGAGGAGGTGCGCGGGTCGAACTTCGTCTCGGCGTAGATCACCGCGGCGATCAGCGCCGGATCCAGGTGCTTGGCGGCGGCCTGTTCGCGGATCACACCCGTGTCGCTCAGGGGCAGGGCGAGTTCATGCACGGCATGGTCAACGCGCGGCGCCAGCACCACGACCACCAGTCCCACCAGCGCAACGGCCGCAACCGCGCCGAAAGTTCCCCGACGTCGTCGATGCGCGACGCTCATCCTCCAAGAGTGTCAAGCACGCCCGACAGCTGTGCCGCCAGCTCCGCCGCACTGCCGTCGTTGCGGATCGCAAAGGTGGCCCGTCGCGCCTTCTCATCCTGAGAGAGCTGACGCGCCGCGCGCGCGTCTGCCAGCGCGTGTCCACGACTCGCAGCGCGTTCCCGCCTGACCGGCTCCTCGGCGATGACCGCTATCGTCGCGTCATAGGCGCCCTCCATCCCGGCCTCGAACAGCAGCGGCACCTCGACCACCGCCGCGCGCGGGGCCGGACGCCGCGCGCGGACCTCCGTCAGCCACGCGGCGACCCGCGTGCCGACCATCGGCCACAGCACACTCTCGAGCCATGCCCGGTCATCCGCGTCGGCGAACACGCGCGCGGCCACCGCCGAGCGATCGACCACACCGCCGGGCGCCACCTCCTCACCCCAGCGCGCAACGATCGCGTCGCGCAGGGGCTCGCTCCCGTACAGCTCGTGCACGACCGCGTCGGTCGACAGCACCGCGGCCCCCAGGCGCTCGAGCGCTGCCAGGGCAGTCGACTTGCCCGCGCCCATGCCGCCCGTCAGCCCGACGAGCGGCACATTCGACGTCATCTGGCCAACGCCGCCCGCGATCCCTCGGGCGAACCCTCAGTCCTGTGCCGGATCGCCGGCGGTCTGCAAATCCGCCTCGGCGCCGTCGCCCTCCGCGGACGCCTCTGGCGCCGGTGGGGACTCGGACGCCTCTGGTGCCGGCGCCTCCTCGGCAGGTGCCCCCTCAACAGGAGTCTCGACCGGGGCTTCCTCTACGGCAGCCTCCGCCGCAGGCTCTGCTGCGGGCGACTCCTCTGCAGAGTCTTCCGCGACCGGCTCCTCCTCAGTGGGGGACACCTCCTCGGCAGGAGCCTCCTCCACGGGCGTCTCAGCCTCCGTGGCAACCTCGGCCGCGGCCTCACTCTCCGATGACGACGACGTCTCTGCCGGGGGCTCCTCCGCGGTCGCCTCGGCAGGGGTCTCCTCCTCCGTGAGGACCTCAGCCACAGCCTCGCCCTCAGTCTCCGCGGAGGGCTCAGCGTCCTCCGTGGCAACCTCGGCAACGACCTCCCCATCCGCCCCATCCGCCTCCGCCGAGACCTCCTCGGCGCTCGGAGCCTGCACCGCGGAAGCATCGTCGGGCCGGGAGACCGGCAGGATCTGATCCTCCACGCGCTTGGCCGACAGCGACAAACGCCTGCGCTCGGAGTCGATCTCGAGGATCCGCACGCGGATCTCATCACCGGGATGGACGATCTCACGCGGGCTTTCGACGTGGTGACCGGCGAGCTCGGAGATGTGCACGAGCCCCTCGACCCCGTCGAGAATCTCCACGAACGCACCGAACGTAACGACCTTCGTGACGACGCCCGCGAGCTCGTCGTTGACGTTGTAGGTATCCACGATCCGCTGCCACGGGTCCTCCTGGGTCTGCTTGAGACCCAGCGAGATGCGCTGGCGGTCGCGGTCGATGTCGAGCACCTTGACCTGGACGGTGTCGCCGATCGTGAGGATCTCTGACGGATGGTTCACGTGCGACCACGACAGCTCGGAGATGTGGATCAGGCCGTCGATCCCGTCGAGGTCGACGAACGCGCCGAAGTCCACGATGTTCGAGATCTGCCCTTCCACGACCAGCCCGGGCGCCAGGCGGTCGAGGATCTGCTGGCGAACCTCCTTGCGCTCCTCCTCCAGTACCGCGCGGCGCGACAGGACGACGTTGTTGCGCGAGCGGTTGAGCTCGATCACCTTCGTCTCGATCTTCGTGCCCATGTACTCGTCGAGGTTGGGCACGCGGCGGATGTCCACCAGCGAGGCGGGCAGGAACCCGCGCACACCCAGGTCGATGATCAAGCCGCCCTTGACGACCTCGATGACCGTGCCCTCGACGGGCTCGCCGGACTCCGCGGCGGTTTCGATGCGCCGCCAGGCTTTCTCAAAGCGCGCGCGCTTCTTGGACATGATCAGGCGGCCGTCCTGATCCTCCTTGGTCATGACGATCGCATCGACCTCCTCGCCGAGATGCACCTCGTCATTGGGGTCGACCGACTTGCGGATCGACAGCTCGTTCGCAGGGATGACGCCCTCGGACTTGTAGCCGATGTCGACCAGCACCTCGTCCTTGTCGATGCGGACGACGTGGCCGGTGACGACCTCGCCCTCCTCGATGTCGCGGAACGTGGCGTCGTAGTTGGGGACGATCTGCCCATCGATCTCGAGCAGCAGTCCGTTGGACCCCGCGACCACGTGGGCCTGGGGATTCTCGATCAGTGTTTGCACCGGCCGAAGCCTATCGCAGCGCAGGGGGCGACGTTTTCATCCGGCCGTGTCCGGCCGGCCCGAAAAGTTCCCTCCCGCCCAGCTGATTTTGAGGTGCGATTCGACTCTGGTGTTGCTTCTCCGGCGTGACCGCCTGGTGCTGGGGCTGGAATCCCTGGCCGGTACCATCGGCGGATGCCTACACGTGCGACCAAGCGCGGGGCCGCGCGCACGCCCCTGGGCCGGCAGCCGGGCGACTGCGACGTGCTGGTATGCGGCGCCTCGTTCGCCGGGCTGGCGGTCGCGCGCGAGCTGGCGGGCTCGGGCATGCGGGTGCTGATGATCGATCGTTACGAGCTCGGCGAGCGTCAGACCTCTGCCTGCGCGATGCCGACACCGTGGCTTGAGGCGTTGGATCTGCTCGGATCGCTGCGCCAGACGTTCGACGAGTTCGTCGTTCACACGCGGTATCGAACATTCCGCTGGCCGCTGCCGTGGTCGTTTGCGACGTTCGATTATCGCGAGCTGTGTGCGCTGCTGTACGAGCAGGCCGACCAGGCCGAGACCGAGCTCGAGACGGCCACCGTCACCGGGCGCTCGGGCGATACCGTCCACACCGACCGCGGCGATCTGCGAGCGCCGTTGATCGTCGACGCGCTCGGCTGGCGGCGGGTGCTGTCCAACGCAGCAGCGATTCAGCCGCCGAACGCGCGTCTGTCGCGCGGGCTGGAGGTTCACCCCGCAGGGGTGGGTGAGCAGTTGGAGCTGTGGATCGACCACCGCTACGTTCGCTCCGGGTACGCCTGGAGCTTTCCCGCACACGAGGAGGTGCGCATCGGGGCGGGCTCGTTCTGGCCGGAGCGCCACGTCAAGGAGACGACCGTGCGGCTGGCGTGCGAGCAGGGACTGCCGCCGCAGGGCTATCAGGGCAACTGGATCCCCCACGAGCTGCGCCCGGCCGTCGAGGACGGGGTGTTCTACGCCGGCGATTCCGCCGGGCACTGTCTCCCACTGACTGCCGAGGGAATCCGCACCGCGCTGTATTTCGGCCTGGCCTGCGCACGCGAGCTGCGCATGGTGCATGAGGGACAGCGCACGCGCGGGCAGGCGCTCGCGCGTTACGGCGCGTTCTCGGACAGGCACGCGCGCAAATACCGCTGGCTGCAGAACGCGCAGCGAACAATCGGCCGGCTGACCCCCACACCCGTGACGGGCGCACTCACGTGGAGCCTGCAGTCGCGCCGGTTCGCCACCTGGATCTTCGAGCACTACCTGGACATCGCCCCGCCGTCGTATGTCGAGGCGAGCCCGCGTAGAACCTCATCACACGTGCAGGTCGCGGTACCGGTGACGGTCTGAAGCGCGCGGCAGTCAGGCGACCCTGCGCAGTTGCGGGCGGCGCGCGCCGTCAGCCGCCGCCGGCGCCAAGGCCAGCCGACTGGCCTCGATCGCGCTGGCCCAGGAGACCTCCGACAGCAGGCCGGGCGCGGCGACCATGTCCCCGGCGAGGAACACGCCGTCGCCGCGATCGACGGCCGGTCGATCGCGCCATGTGGTGCCGGGCATGTCGAGCGCTCCACTGCGCCCGTCCATGACCTGACGCCGGCGCCAGGTCTCCCGCGCGCGCCAGTCCATGTAGGAGGCGTCCAGCAACCGCTCCAGGCGCGCGGCGGTGAGCTCGGTGTTCTCGCCGGGACGAATCGGCATCTGGGCCTGCACGAGCTCCTCGCCGTCCGGGGCCAGCGACGGGTCCGGCGCGGTGAAGCGCTCGATCCAGCCGGCCTCGTCCAGGTCCGAGACGACGAATGGATCGCCGCGACGATGACGCAGACCCAGGTCCAGGCACAGCGTGTGCCCGCTCGTCCAGCTCAGCGAGTCATCGCCCAGCAGGCTCGCGCGCCTGGCTCAGCTCGGTGGCGAGGATCACCGGCGCTCCCTCCGGCAGCTCATCAACGGCGCAACCGGTCTCGATCGCCACGCCCAGCTCACGCGCACGCGTCTCCAACGCCTTCACCAGCGCGTTCCAGCCGCCGACCGCGTAGCGAGCCGCGGGCGGCGGGCTCAGCAGGGTCCTGACGGTGCGCGACCACACGAATGCGGCCGACAGCGCGCCGGGGTCGTGGTAGAAGGTGTACACGCCGGCCCCAGCGGACAGCATCGCCGCCGTGCGCTCGTCGGTGTGGCCGGCGGCCCAGGTGCGAAAGTCCAGATCGACGGGCGCCTCGCGCCCGCGCAGCCGCAGCACGGAGGGAAGCACCCCGAGCGGCGGGGTGCGCCTGACCTCGCCTCCCCAGCGCAGCCTGACACCCGCCAGCGGCAGCCCCGCATAGCGGGGCAGAATGTCACGCTCGGCCAGCCACCGCCAGAACGGGCCGTCGTTGTAGAGGACGTGAGGGCCGAGGTTGGCCTTGTATGGGCCCTCGCTGCTGCGTGCCCGACCGCCCAGCGCAGAACGCGCCTCCAGCAGGGTCACACCGGCGCCGCCCTCAGCGCATGTGATTGCCGCGGTGAGTCCCGCGAGTCCTGCACCCACGATCGTGATGTGACGACGTGTTGAGATATGTCCGTTGGGGCTGCTCATGGCGATGATGATCCTCCTGGCAAGGGTGTGCTGACACAGTTCACCCTACGCCTGGACTGGTCCGGTATACAGTTCCAGTAATGCCACACTCAACAGGACCAGTCGCTAGTCCCGAGCTGTTGGTCGAGATCGATCGCCGCGGTGAGCTGCCGCTGCACGAGCAGCTGGAGCGATCGCTGCGCGAGAACATCCGCCGCGGGCGCCTGCCCGCCGGGACGAGGCTGCCCTCCACACGCGGGCTGGCGACGGAGCTGGGCGTTTCGCGCGGGGTGATCACCGAGGCATACGGCCAGCTCGGCGCCGAGGGCTACCTGGAGACCCGCCAAGGCGCCGCCGTGCGCGTCGCCAGGGCGGTGCGCGCCGCTGTGCCTCACGCGCCGGCGCGTTCGCTGCTGCCCACGTTCCCCTACCACTTCCACCCCGGGCTGCCCGATCTGGCGGGGTTTCCCCGCGATCGCTGGCTGCGCTCGCTGCGCGCGGCCTGGCGCGAGTCGCCGCTGGAAGCGGTGGGCTATGGCGATCCGCGCGGAGTGCCACGGCTGCGAGAAGCGCTCGCCGACTACCTCGCACGCGTACGTGGCGCAGCCGCCGACCCCGAGAGCATGCTGATGTGCACCGGGTTCATGCAGGGATTCTCGATCCTGTGCCGCTGGCTGCACGACCAGGGCATCGGCGCGATCGCCGTCGAGGACCCCGGCTGGCATGTGCATCGTCTGATCGCCGAGCAGGCGGGACTGCAGACGATCCCGGTGGCGGTCGACGATCAGGGCCTGTGCGTACAGGCCCTCGCGGACACCGGCGCCACCGCGGTGCTCGTGACCCCCGCGCACCAGTTTCCCACCGGGAGCGTGCTCAGCCGCGAGCGCCGGGCGGCGCTGATCGAGTGGGCGCAGGACGGCGAGCGGCTGATCGTCGAGGACGACTACGACGCCGAGTACCGCTATGACCGCGTCGCCGTCGGCGCATTGCAGGGACTGGCGCCGGAGCGGGTGCTCTACATCGGCTCGGCCAGCAAGCGCCTGGCGCCGGGCATGCGCCTGGGTTGGATGCTGCTCCCCTCCTGGCTGGCGTGGCAGCTGATCTCGACCAAGGCGATCGAGGACGGGGGCTCGGAGGTCGTGGGTCAGCTCGCGCTGTGCGACTTCATCGAGCGAGGTGAGCTCGACCGTCATACACGCAGGATGCGGCTGCGCTACCAGCAGCGGCGCGACTCGTTGCTGCAGGCGCTCGCGCGGTGGCTTCCACAGGGACGGAGAGCGGCGCCGGGGCGGGGCTGTACGAGCTCGTGACGCTGCCTGATGACGTGAACGAGCCCGCGCTGCTCGCCGCCGCCGCCGCGCGTGGCGTGGGCATGGAGGGACTTGCCTGGCATCGGTATGCATACGGCGGTCCGCCGGGCATACTGCTCGGCTTCGGCAACCTGCCAGAGCCCGCGATCGAGCAGGGCGTGCGACTGATCGCCGAGGCGTTGGCCGAGGTGGGCGAGCAGTCCCGAGCGGCCATCCCGTCCTGACCGACGACCCGTCCCGACCCCGGCCACCACCTCCTGACCGACAACCCATCCCGACCCGGCCATCCCGTCCTGACCGACGGCGCCCGAACGCACAGTGGCATCGGCGCGCTCTGTCCAACTGGACCTCTGCGATGGCGAGTCGAACCCATATCGTGCAGGTCATGCCTACAGTCACCGAGCAGGTCCCAAGCACCGCTTCGGTGCGACATCCCGCATCCGTCGTAACGGTGGGCATCGCCGCATTCGCCGTGATCCAGCTCGGCCTGGCGCTGCTCATGGCGGTGAGCCCGCATGAGTTCTACACGGCCGTCGGCCCGTTCGGCGCATACAACGGTCACTACATCCGCGACCTCGCCACGTACTACGCCGCGACCGGCATCGGCCTGCTCCTCGCCATCCGCCGGGTCTCCTGGCGCGTGCCGATGCTCGCGCTCATGACCATCCAGTACGCGCTGCACAGCGTCAACCACCTGATCGACATCGGCAAGGCCCATCCGGTGTGGAACGGCTACTTCGACTTCTTTTCACTCGCTGCCGCGACCGTGCTGCTGGCCTGGCTGTGGCACAGAGCTGTGCTGGAGGCCAAGGCATGAGGGTGTTCGTGGCCGGTGCGACGGGGGTGATCGGCCGCCGGCTGCTGCCGGCGCTGCGAGCCGCCGGGCATGAGCCGATCGCGATGACCCGCTCGCCCGAGAAGGCCGACACGCTGACAGCGCAGGGAATCGAGGCGGTCGTCTGTGACGCTTACGACGCGGCCGGATTGACCCGAGCGATCGCGGACGCACGACCGGATCAGATCGTCCACGCGCTGACCGACCTGCCCGAGGACATCAACATGCGCCGTTTCGAGCGGGAATTGCAGAGCACCGGGCGCCTACGCAGGGAGGGCACGCGCAATCTCCTCGCCGCCGCACGGGCCGCCGGGGTGCAGCGGATCGTCGCCGAGAGCATCGCGTTCGCCTACGCGCCCGAGGGGGAGTGGGTCAAGGACGAGGACGCGCCGCTGGCCACCGCGCAGCTGCCGTTCGTCGCCGAGCCGCTCGCCGACCTGGAGCGCCAGACTCTGGAAGCCGGCGGGATCGTGCTGCGCTACGGCCAGCTCTACGGCCCTGGCACCAGCTTCACGCAAGACGGCTCGTGGGCCGCCAATCTGCGCCGCAGGCGCCTGCCGATCGTGGGCGCGGGCAGCGGTGTGTTCTCGTTCCTGCACGTGGACGATGCCGCGAGCGCGACTGTCGCGGCGCTGGAACATCGCGGCCCCGCTACGTACAACGTCGTCGACGACGACCCCGCGCCGATCCACGCTTGGGTGCCCGCGTATGCCCGCGCGGTCGGGGCGCCCAAGCCCTGGCGAGCCCCAGCCTGGGTGGGGCGACTCGCCGCCGGGCGGATCCCCGTGGAAATGATGAACGAGCTGCGCGGCGCGAGCAATGCCCGGATCAAGCGCGAGCTGGGCTGGCAGCCCAAGTACGCGAGCTGGCGCGAGGGCTTTCAGACAGCCCTCGGTTGAGCGTCAGCGCCGCACGACCAGCGCCACCCCGATCACCAGCAGCACGAGCCCGACGATGCGTGACGTCCCGACCGGCTGCTTGGCGATCCCGAGCAGGCCGAAGCGGTCAATCGCCACCGAGACGGCGAGCTGGCTGGTGATGACAGCAGCGGCCAGGCCGCTCGCGCCGAGAGTGCGCACGGTGACGATCGCGATCGTCACGAACACCGCGCCGCACAGCCCGCCGAGCAGCGCCCACCACGGGGCGCGCCCGATGTGAGCGAAGTTCTGAAAGCCGCCGCTGACGAACGTGACCGCGAGCAGCAGCACCGCCGTGCCGACCATGAACGACACGCCGGCCGCCTGCACACTTCCGACCGAGCGGCCCAGACGCGAGTTGATCGGCGCCTGCATCCCCACCAGGCAGCCAGCGCCGGCGGCCAGCAGCACCGCCAGCGTGCGACTCACTACTTTGCCTCCAGCCAGTTCGCACCGACGCCGATGTCCACGGCCATCGCCGGCTCCTCGTCCCACACGCCGCACATCTCCCGCTCGATCAGCACGCGCGCGGCGTCGGTCTCCGCGGGCGGTCCCTCGAACAGGAGCTCGTCATGAATCGTCAGGATCAGGCGCGTCTGCAGGCCCTCGCCGGCAAGGACGGCATGGCAGCGGACCATCGCGAGCTTGATGATGTCCGCGGCGGTGCCCTGGATGACCGTGTTGACGGCGAGGCGCTCGCCGAGCGTGCGCACCTGGTAGTTGCGGGCGCGCAGCTCGGGGATCTGGCGCCGGCGCCCCCACAGCGTCGTGACGTGCCCGTCCTCCTTGGCCTGCTCGATCGTGTGCTCGATGAACTCGGCGACATGCGGGAACCGCTTCAGATATGCCTCGATGAACTCCCGGGCCTCCTCGCGTGGGATGTTCAAACGGTCGGCGAGACCGTAGTCGGAGAGGCCGTAGACGATGCCGTAGTTGATCATCTTCGACTTCGAGCGCATCCCCGGGTCGATGTCCTGCGGGGCGACCTGGAACACCTGGGAGGCGGTCGCGGTATGAACGTCTTCACCGCGACGGAAGATCTCCTTCAGGGCGGAGTCATCGGCGGCGTGGGCGAGCACGCGCAGCTCGATCTGGGAGTAGTCGGCGGAGATCAGCATCCCGCCGGGAGCCGCCTCGAAACAGCCGCGGATCTCACGCCCGAGCTCGGTGCGGATCGGGACGTTCTGCATGTTCGGGTTGGTGCTCGACAGGCGCCCGGTCTGCGCGACGGCCTGCAGGAACGTGGTGTGGATGCGCGAGTCCACGTCGGCCTGCTCAGGGAGAACATCGAGGTAGGTCTTGATCAGCGTGCTCAGCTCGCGCCAGCGCTCGATTCGCGGCACGATCGCGTGCTCGGAGCGAATCGCCTGCAACACGCGCGCGTCGGTCGAGTAGCCGGTCTTGCCGCGGCGCTTGCGCGAGAGCCCGAGTCGCTCGAACAGGATCTCCCCCAGCTGCGCGGGCGAGGCGATCAGGAACTCCTCGCCGGCGAGCGCGAATATTTCTCCTTCCAGCTCGAGTATCTCCTCGCGCACACGCCCAGTGATCTCAGCGAGACGGTCGAGGTTCAGACGCACCCCGATCAGCTCCATCGCGCGCAGCACCGGCACGAGCGGGAGCTCGATCTCTCCCATCATCCGATCCAGGCCGCGCTCGGAGATCTGCTCGCGCTGCCAGGAGGCGAGCGCGCCGAGCAGGACCGCATCGGCGGCGACGGGGTCCTCGGCGTCACACAGCAGGCCGCGCTCCTCGCACAGCTCGGCGAACGGATACCCGCGCCGCGCGGGCTCCAGCAGGTAGGCGCCCAGCAGCGTGTCGTGGACGAGCAGGTCCGGCACGGTGCGCAGAGCCTTGGCGTCGTGCACGACCACGGGCCGCCCGCCGCACGCGTCCACAATCTCCTCCGGGCCGGCGCAGTCCCCAGCTAGCACCTCCACCACAGCGGCCCTCTCCCCCCGCCGGCTTTCGCCCCACCGACCTCTGCCCCACCAGCATCCCTCCCCCCGGCCTTCGCTCGACCACCGGCATCCGCCCCACCGGCGTCCCCCTCACCAGCCCCCGACCCCGCGCCGGCCACCGCAAAGCGCCACGGCGCGCCCTCGGCGAACAGGGCGCCCTCGGGCGGTTCGATCGCGCGCACGACCACGCACAGCGCCTCGCCCGTGCCGAACCCCGCGATGTCCGCCGGCGTGCCGGAGCGTATGCGCGCACGCAGCCTGACCTCGGCCGTGGGGGTCGTGGCGCCGGCGACGAGCTCATCCTCGCCGAGCGCCTCCTCCAAGCGCCGCAACGGGTCGCGCAGCTCATGCTGGCGGAAGACCTCGCGCAGACGCGAGCGGTCGGGCTCGCGTGCGACCTCCTCATTCAAGTCGAGGCCGACATCGAGATCGCGCTGGACAGTCGCCAGGCGCTTGGAGACGCGCGCGTTCTCGCCATGGTCGATCAGGTTCTGTTTGCGCTTGGCCCCGCCGATCTCGCGGATGTGCCCGAGCACGCTCTCAAGCGTTCCGTATGTCTGGATCAGCTCTGAGGCGGTCTTGTCACCGATTCCGGGGACGCCGGGGATATTGTCGGAAGTGTCGCCCTTCAGGCCATAGAAGTCTGGGATCAGCTCGGGCGGGATGCCGTAGCGGTCGAGCACGGCCTGATGGTCATAGATCTTCGTGTCGGTGATCCCGCGCGAGGTCGCCATCACTCTGACGAGGCCGTCGGTGTCGATCAGCTGAAACACGTCGCGGTCGCCGGTGACGATCATCACTGGAAGACCCGCCGCGCGGGCGCGGTCGGCGAGCGAGGCGATCACATCGTCGGCCTCATACCCGTCGAGCCTGACGTTGCGATAACCGAACGCCTCGACGAGCGGTTCCATCGCCGGCCACTGCATCTTCAGCAGGTCCGGGCGCGAGCGGCGCGTGGACTTGTAGTCGGCGAACAGCTCGGTGCGCCCGGACGTGCCGGCGTCCCACGCGACGACGGTCGGACGGACGCCGTACTCGGTGACGATCTTGACGAGCATCGAGGCGAACCCGAAGATCGCATTGGTCGGTTCACCCGTCGAGGTGGCGATCGACTCGGGCAGCGCGTAGAACGCGCGATAGACGAGGCTGGGACCGTCGATCAGGAACAGGCGCTCCTCGGCGCCGGCCTCCCCGTCCTCAGATCCCTGTGCACTTGCTGTCGCTTGCGCCGCCATGCACCAACCACTCTACGGAGACGCTCACATAAGATGCCGGGCCCCTGCCCATCCGGGCCGCTGCCGCAGTACCACGGCCATCCGCCCGACCCATTTGTCCGCCATCAGCGCGCCCGACCCAAGCGCAGCTCAAACCCCAGGAGAGCACTCCCCGTGACGAGCATCACCCCGAGCGCCCAGTACAGACTGAATGTGCGCGTCGAGATCGACGACAGTCCCGGCCTGCTCGGGCAGGTGACGAGCGCGATCGGGCAGACCGGCGGGATGGTCGCGGCGGTGGACCCTGTCGAGATCGAGTCCGGGCACAGCCTGCGCGACATCGTCGTCGACGCCGCCGGGCCCGAGCACTGGGATGAGATCGTCGCCGCGATCGACGCGATCGCGGGCGCGCAGGTGATCGACCGCATCGACCGCACGTTCCAGCTGCACATCGGGGGCAAGATCGAGCAGCACAACAAGCACCCACTGAAGACGCGCGATGACCTCTCGATGGCCTACACCCCAGGCGTGGCGCGGGTATGCCTGGCGATTGCGCAGGACGAGGACCGCGCGTTTCAGTACACGATCAAGCGCAACACGGTCGCGGTCGTCTCCGACGGCACGGCCGTGCTGGGGCTGGGCGACATCGGCGCGCGCGCGGCGATGCCGGTGATGGAGGGCAAGTGCTGCCTGTTCAAGGAGTTCGCGGGCGTGGACGCGTTCCCGATCTGCCTGGACACGAAGGACCCAGGCGAGATCGTCGAGACCGTCAAGCGGATCGCGCCCGCGTTCGGGGGGATCAACCTGGAGGACATCTCCGCGCCGCGGTGCTTTGAGATCGAGGACCGGCTGAAGGTCGAGCTCGACATCCCGATATTCCATGACGACCAGCACGGCACGGCGGTGGTCGTGATGGCCGCGCTGCTGAACGCGGTCAAGCTGACGGACAAGCGCATGCAGGACCTACGCGTGCTGATCATCGGCCTCGGCGCCGCGGGGATCGCGGTGACGAAGATCCTGCTCGAGGCCGGGGTCGGGCAGATCGTCGGGGCCGATTCACAGGGGGCGCTGCATGTCGAGCGCGAGGACTATGTGAACGAGACGATGAACCCGCAGAAGCGCTGGTTCGCGCAGGTGACGAACCCCGAGTGCCGGGACGGCGCTCCGGCAGACGTGATCGATGGGTCGGATCTCGTGATCGGGCTCTCAGGCGCGCGCGCGCTGCCGCCGCAGGCGCTGACACGCATGAACGACGACGCGATGGTGTTCGCGATGGCCAACCCCAACCCGGAGGTCGTCCCCGAGGAGGCGGCGCCGTACGTGCGGATCATGGCGACGGGCCGCTCGGACTACCCCAATCAGATCAACAACGTGCTGGCGTTCCCAGGCATATTCAGGGGTGCGCTGGATGTGCGCGCGAGCGCGATCACCGACCGCATGAAGATGGCGGCGGCCCGGGCGATCGCGGAGATCGTGGGCGGCGAAGAGTTGCGCGAGGACTACATCATCCCGTCGGTGTTCAACCGCGACGTGGCCCCCGCGGTGGCGGCAGCCGTGGCGAACGAGGCGCGCGCGAGCGGGATGGCGGCGGCGGCGGGCAACGAGGTCGGGTTCGCGCAGGGCGACACACAGACGGGAACCCACCCGGTCGTGTCCGCGGGGGACGCGAGGACCTAGTGTCCCGAGTCACAAATTCGATGGCGTTTCCCGGCGTCTGCCCGCGCCTGACGCCCGCCGTCGACGGCCCACGTACTACCGACCGATCGAAGATCGGCCAGCAGACCGCCGCCATCGAACGTCAGATCACGACCATCCACTCGGCAAACACTCAACGAATTTCCGACTCGGGACACTAAAGCGATGGCGACATCGCGCGTGACCGCCACGGGTGCGACTGGGCTGATCGGGCCGGCGGTAATCGCCGCGATGAGGGATCACGGCGATGAGGTGACTGTGCTCTCGCGTAACCCCGATCGGGCGCGGGAGCGGCTGGGCGCCGATGTGCAGGCGCTGCGCTGGGACCCGCTATCGGAACCGGCGCCCGCGGAGGCGCTGGCCGGGCGCGACGCGGTCCTGCACTTGGCGGGCGAGCCGGTGGCGCAACGCTGGAGCGAGCGAGCCAAGCGCGCGATCCGCGACAGTCGCGTGGTAGGGACGCGCAACCTCGTGCAGGGATTGCGCGAGCTCGACAGCGAGCGCGGCGATGATGCCCGTCCGCCGGTGCTGGTCAGCTCCTCGGCGATCGGCTACTACGGCGCGCACGGCCCGGAGCCGATCGATGAGGAAGCCCCGGCGGGCACGGACTTTCTCGCGCAGGTGTGCGTCGACTGGGAGGCGCAGGCGCGGGCTGCCGCGGAGCAGCTTGGAATGCGCGCCGTGCAGGTACGTACCGGCGTCGTGCTCGACCGCTCGGGTGGGGCGCTCGCGAAGATGCTACCCCCGTTTCGCCTGGGGGTCGGCGGGCCGGTCGCGGGCGGAGGACAGTACGTGGCGTGGGTGCACCGTGACGACCTGATCGGGATGATGCTCGCGGCGTTGCGGGACGAGCGCTGGTCGGGGCCGATCAACGCGACCGCGCCCGAGCCGTTGAGCAACCGCGAGTTCTCCCACGCGCTTGGACGCGCCCTGCACCGTCCCGCCCTGCTGCCGGTGCCGGGACTGGCGCTGAGGGCGCTGTATGGGGACATGGCGGAGATCGTCACGACGGGAGTGCGCGCAGTGCCCGCGCAGGCGCTCGTGCTGGGATACAGCTTCAAGCATCCGCACCTGGATGAGGCGTTGCAAGCGGCGTTGGGCTAGGCAGGTGGGGCTCGGCCCACGTTCAGCTCACGCCAGAACACCGGCTTGCCGGCAGACACACGGTCGACGCCATAGCTTGAAAGGGTTGTTTCGCCGTCGGGTTCGATCGCGTACCGGCCGATCACCGAGTCGCGCTCGCCCGTCGCGAACAGCGCGTCGACCACCGCCTGGCGGTTGTTGCCACGCGCGCCGGCGCGCCTGATTGCCTGCAGAGTCGCACTCATGGCCTCATACCCGAACAGGGCATACGCTTCGGGCTGTTCGCCGAACTGCCGGCGATAATCGGCGAGCACGAGTTGTGCCGAGGCCGGATAGTCGCTCACCGGCAGCACCGGCGTGGTCAACAGCGTCTTCGCGCCCGCCGCGGCACCGATCTCGCTCGTGAACGTCGCGTTGACCATCGTGCTCGACCCGAGCAGCCACAGGTGCGGGTCGGCGCTGTGCAACTGCTTCCACAGCGCGACGATTTCCGGAGTGGTTCCGCCGGCAAAGAACACGGCTTGGGCGCCGGACTGCGCGATCTTCGCCGCCTCCCCCGCGAAGTTCGTAGTCGCGGTCGTGTCGAGGCTGTCGTGCGCGGCGAGGAAGATTCCGGCGCGTTCTGAGTCGCTCACGACCAGTTGCGCGAGCGGCAGCTCGAACGGGTCCTGGTCGTCGAGCACGTACACCTTGCCGATCCCGAGAGCGCGCATCACCTGCACTTGCGCCTGGGCCTGGGCCGGGTCGCCGGGCGCCAGGCGCGCGAAATTGCGTTTGCCGGTCGGGTAGAACCGTTCGGGCTCGTCCTGGCCGGCGTCCAGCGATGAGGTCAAGCCTACGTAAGGGCTGGCGGGGCTGACCTGGAGGATGCCCGCGGCGTTGATCAGCGGCAGCGAGATCGCGGTGGCTGCGGAGTTGTAGTCGCCGAGGTAGGCGATCGTGCTGGGGTCGTTGGCGGCCGTCTTCGCGTCTGACGCGGTCACGCCCGGGTCCCACTGACCGCTCGCGGGACTGGAGTCGTCCTGTGAGTCGTAGCTGACCTTGAACGGCCCGACATGCCCGCCCGCATCGTGCAGCGCGAGCTTCTCGCCGTCGACGATCTGCTGGGAGATCACACCGGACGGGCCCTGCAGCGGCAGGCTGGAGTAGACGGTCAGCTGGTTACCCAGGCTGCTGGCCGCTCCGGAGACGCTCCCACAGCCACAGGCGAGGCCCACCAGCGCGGCCATGGCGACCAGTGCACTCGCCGCCTGGCAGAACCAGCGCGCCCGCACGTGCGCTCAGCTGTGGCGGCCGGGCAGATAGCCGGAGAGGATCTTCAGCGTTGCGCCCACGACGATGATCAGGGTGGCGAGCATGAACGCATCAAAGCCCTTGGCTCCCAGCGCCCAGAGCACGATCCAGACGACCAGGCCGGCGGTTACGGTGAGGACCAGTCCCATGTGGCCCGCATCCTACCGGAGGCACGTGCCGATGGTCGCCGTTGCCCGGCGAGCCTCATAGCCACGCTCCGACATGCTCCGATCACCGCGTCAGGGCGCCCGCCAGCTCCCCCACAACCGCCCCGACCGCGCCCGCCGGGTCCTCGGTCGCGTCGGTCGCGTCGGTCGCGGCCCGTACCAGCCGGGTACCGACGATCACGCCGTCCGCACCGGAATCGGCCGCCGTCCGCGCTTGCTCGGGGGTGCCGATCCCGAACCCGAGCGCGACCGGCACGTCGGTGCTCGCCTTCGCACGCGTGAGAATCTCCCCGTAGCGCTCGGCCTGCGATGGGGCGGCGCGCTCCCCGGTCGTGCCGGTGACCGACACGGCGTACAGAAACCCCCGGGCTTTGGCGCCAATCGCCGCCATCCGCTCGGGCGTGGTGGTGGGCGCGATCAGCGGCACGAGCGCCAGGCCGTGCGCCTCGCACGCGGCCAGGATCTCCGCCGACTCCTCCAGTGGCAGGTCCGGCACGATCAGCCCGCACGCGCCCGTCTGCGCGAGGCGCTCCGTGAACGCGTCTGCACCGGGGGCCAGAACCATGTTCGCGTAGCACATCAACACCACCGGCACGCTCGGCGCCAGCCCGCGCGCGACCTCCAGCACCCCGGCGACGTTCGCCCCCGCCGCGAGCGCCTGCGTCCCCGCGGCGTGGATCACCGGACCGTCCGCGAGCGGGTCCGAGTACGGCATCCCCAGCTCCAGCAGGTCCGCACCGGCGCTCACGCAGGCTTCGCCGATCCGCAGCGACTCTGTGAGCGTCGGATAGCCGCCCATCAGGTAGGGCATCAGCGCGGCCCGCTTGCCCGTGCCGGCGAACGCGTCGGCGATGCGCTCGACGCCGGTCATCGCGCGCGTGCTCACGCCTGCCCCTCCCCCAACACCTCCGCTAGGTCCTTGTCCCCGCGCCCGGACAGACACACGAGGTCCAGCTCGCCGTCGTTCTGGGCGAGCGTCCAGGCCAGCGCGTGCGCCGTCTCCAGGGCTGGGATTATCCCCTCAAGGCGCGCAACCTCTCTGAATGCGGCTGTCGCCTGCGCGTCGGTCACCGCGACATACCGCGCCCTGCCGCTGTCGCGCAGCTGCGCGTGCTGGGGTCCCGTGCCCGGATAGTCGAGTCCCGCCGAGATCGAGTGTGCCTGCACGATCTGGCCCTCCTCGTCCTGCATCACCGCCGACAGCGCCCCGTGCAGCACGCCCGCACGGCCGCCGACCGTCAGCGGCGCGCCATGCCTGGGCGTGTCGATGCCCTCGCCCCCGGCCTCCACTCCGATCAGCTGGACATCCTGCTCGTGCAGAAACGCGCCGAAGATGCCGATCGCGTTCGAGCCCCCGCCCACGCACGCGATCACGCGCTCGGGCAGCCGTCCCTCGCGCTCTGCGATCTGCGCTCGCGCCTCGTTGCCGATCACGCTCTGCAGGTCTCTGACCAGCGCCGGGTATGGCGCCGGACCGACCGCTGAACCGATCACATAATGGGTGTCGCGTACGTTCTCGACCCAGTCACGGATCGCGGCCGAGGTCGCCTCCTTGAGCGTTTTTGCGCCCGCGTCCACAGGTGTGACGATCGCACCCAGCAGGCGCATGCGCTGCACGTTCGGATGCTGGCGGCGCGTGTCCTCCGTGCCCATGTATACGACGCACTCGAGATCCAGCAGCGCGCACACCGTCGCGGTCGCCACCCCGTGCTGACCGGCGCCCGTCTCGGCGATGATCCGCCGCTTGCCCATCCGCTTGGCCAGCAGTGCCTGGCCGAGCGCGTTGTTGAGCTTATGCGAGCCCGTGTGGTTCAGATCCTCGCGCTTGAGATACACGCTGCGCCCCAGCTTCACCGACAGCCTGCCGGCGCGATACAGCGGCGTCGGGCGTCCCCCGAAATCGCGCAGCAGTCCGTCCAGCTCCTCGCGATAGGCGGGGTCCGCGCGCGCCTGGACCCAGGCCTGCTCCAGCTCGGCGAGCGCCGGCATCAGCGTCTCGGGGACGTACTGGCCGCCGTACTGTCCGAAGCGGTGCTCGACCGCCGTGTCGGTCGCGCTCACGCCGGCGCGCCTTCGATCGGGGCGCTGTCCGTGGTGGTGGTGGGCGTGGCGGTGGTGGCGTCCGCGACGTCGGCGTCCGCGGGGCCGGGGGTTATCTCTGTGGAGGTCGCCACAGGAGGGTCCGTCTCGGTAGCCGTCGCCGCGACCGCGTCAAAGAACGCGCGCAGCCTCGCCTTGTCCTTGTGTCCGGGCGCGCGCTCGGTGCCGCTGGCGGTGTCCACCGCGTATGGACGCACCCGCTCGATCGCTTCAACGACATTGTCCTGGTGCAGGCCTCCGCTGAGTATCAGCGGCGTCTTGGAGCGCCGCGCGCTCAGCAGCGACCAGTCGAACGTCTCCCCCGTCCCGCCCCGCAGATCCTGACTGCCCGGCGCGGTGGCCCGCGCATCGAGCAGATGGAAGTCCACGTGGTAGCGCTCCAGATCCCGCACGTCACCCGGGCTCGCGACCTGGGCCGCCTTGATGACCCGCGCACCGGTCCTCCGCGGCACCTCGCCACAGAACGCCGGACCCTCGTCCCCGTGCAGCTGCACGATCGTCAACCCCAGATCCTCGCTGCTCTGCACGACCCGCTCCAGGGGATCGTTCACGAACACCCCGCACAGCTCGACCTTGCGGTGCAGCGCCGCGGTGATGCGTTGCGCCTCCTCAATCGAGCACCTGCGTGGGCTGCCGTCGTAGAAGATCATGCCGATCGCCCACGCGCCCAGCTCGACCGCCAGTTCGGCGTCGTCGAGACTCGTGATCCCGCAGATCTTCACTTTTGGGGCCTCGGACATGCCCCAACGGTAGCGGGCGCCCTGGAACGGAACTCTCGCGCGGTCAGACACGCGGGTCACGAGGGCCTGTGGAAGCCTCGCGACGCGGGGTCGCCCCTACGACGTCTCGGGTCGCCTACCCTTCAGGCGTGTTCGGGTTCGGCACCGAGTTGGGCCGGGTGCCGAGCGTTACGGACACAGTCTTGTGTTCGTAGCTGCCTTTGCCGTTGGCACGCAGCAGCCCGATGCTGACGGTGTCTCCCGGTTTCTTCGCCGCGACGTCGGTGGCCAGATCTTCCGAGCTGCTCACGGTGGCGCCGTCGAACGAGACGATGATGTCGCCGCCGATCGCGACCGTGCCGTTTTCGGTGTTGCCGCTGACGTTGCCACCGCGGATACCGGCTTTTTCGGCGGCGGTTCCATGCTGGACGCTCTGCACGAGCGCGCCGCTTTTCACCGGCAGGTTCAGCGCTGAGAGCGAGCCGTCGATCGTCAGCGAGGTCAGGCCGAGATAGGCGCCTCGCAGGGTCCCACCCTTCTCCAGCTGTGAGAGCTCGGACTTGGCGGTGTTGATCGGCACGGCGAAGCCGATGCCGACGCTGCCGTCGCCTGAGCCACCGGTCTCGATCTGGGAGTTGAGGCCGACCACCTGACCCTCGGCGTTGAGCAGGGGTCCACCGGAGTTGCCGGGATTGATCGGCGCGTCGGTCTGCAGGACGTTATCGATCGCGAATCCGTTCGGCGCAGTGATCTGGCGTTGCAGCGCGGAGATCACACCGGTTGTGAGTGTCCGTTCCAGATCGAACGGGTTGCCGATCGCCAGCACCGGATCGCCCACCTGCACGGTGCTCGAGTCGCCGAGCGTCAGCGGGTGCAGCGTCAGGCCGTCGGTCGGGATGCGCAGCACCGCGAGATCGTTGGACGGGTCCTTGCCGATCACCTTGGCTTCGACGTTCTGGCCCTTTTCGATGCTCACCTGGACCTTCACCGCGTTCTCGACCACGTGATAGTTGGTGAGGATCGTGCCGTTGCCGTCGATCACGATCCCAGAGCCCGTCGCCTTGCCCTGACGCTGGGTTTCGCCGCCACCAAACAGGTTGAACGGCGACGATTCGCCTTGCTGCACGACCGTTGAGGTCACGAACACCACTCCCGGCGCGTCGCGCACGTAGATCTCGTGCGGCGTCAGCCCAGTGCTCGTCTGCGAAGCGTTCGACGGCTGCAGCGGAGCGGACTGGACGGTGGTGACCGTGCTCGTCGATGAGCTCAGTCCACCCGTGGCGGCGATTACGACCGCGACGACAGCGCCGCCGAGAAGGGCCGAGATGAAGGGGATGGCGAATGTGCGGTTCATCGGAGTCGGTGTGAGTGTGGGTAAGCGGTCAATGTGGTTTTACGGGACGCTTGCACAATGGATGTACAGGATGGTCGGCCGCTATGAAGGCCATCTAAAGCGAAACATCCGCTTGACTAAAACTTTCACGTCTCCGCTCAGCCTCAATCCGTGACGCCGGCAGGATAGGCCCTCAGCGCCCGCAGCGCCTCCTCGGGCCGGGGCGCGCGCATCAGCGACTCCCCCACCAGCACCGCCGCCACCCCAGCATCCCGCAGTCGCGCGAGCTGCTCGGCGTCAACGATCCCCGACTCCGAGACGACCGTTACCCCCGCCGGGATCTTCTCCAGGAGCGCAAATGTGCGCTCCACATCGACGCTGAAGTCACGCAGATCGCGATTGTTGATCCCGATCAGATCGGCTCCCTCATCCAGCGCCACGTGCAGCTCCGCGGCGTCGTGCGCCTCCACCAGCACGTCCAGTCCCAGCCCGCGCGCGTCCGCGCGCAGCCCCCCCAACTCCGCGACGCTCAGCGCGGCGACGATCAGCAGCACCGCATCCGCCCCGGCGAGGAGCGCCTCATACAGCTGGTAGCGATCGACGACGAAGTCCTTGCGCAGCAGCGGCAGCCCGCAGGCCGCGCGCGCCGCGCGCAGATCCTCGAGCGAACCCCCGAAGTTGGGCCCCTCCGTCAGTACCGACAGCGCCTCCGCCCCACCGCGCTCATACGCGCGCGCGATCTCCGTGATGTCGGCGTCCTCGCGCAGCCTGCCCGCCGAGGGCGAGCGCCGCTTGAACTCCGCGATCACACCGATCTCCGCCGGTCAACACAGCGCGTCGCGCAGGCTCCGCTCGGGGGCGTCGCCGAGGGCGAGCGCTCGATCCCGCAGCTCGGCTTCCGGGCGCTCGCGCTTGCGACGTTCGATTTCCGCGCGCGTGCTCCGCAGGATGTCTTCGAGCACGGTCATCACGCCACCGTCTCCTGCACGGGCGCATAGGAGTGACTCGCCGCCACGAACCGCGCCAGCGCCTCCGCGGCCCGCCCGCTCGCCAACACCTCACGCGCGACCGTGACACCATCCGCGACCGACTCCGCGCCACCGCCCGCGTAGATGGCCGCGCCGGCGTTGATCGTTGCAAGCTCGGCCCGCGCCCCGAGCTCTCCCGCAAAGATCGCTCGCGTCACCTGCGCGTTCTGCTGCGGGCTGGCACCCGCGAGGATCCGTCCGTCGTTCGCAGCGGCGTCCAGGAGCTCCACGCCGACATCGCCCGGCGTGAGCGTATATCTGGTCAGCTCCTCACCGTTGACCTCGATCACGTGCGTCGCCGCGGCGATCGAGATCTCATCGAGGCCGTCCTCGCTGCAGACGACCAGTGCGCGATCGACACCCAGGCGTGCGAGCGCCCCGGCCATCGTCTCCTGAAAAGCCGCATCCGACACCCCGATCAGCTGGCGACGCGCGCCGGCCGGGTTGGTCAGCGGCCCCAGAAAATTGAAGATCGTGCGCACCGCCAACTCCCGCCTGACAGGCATGACGAACCGAGTCGCCTGATGGTGGGCGGGAGCGAACATGAACCCGAACCCGGCCTCCTCGATGCACGCCGCGACGCCCTCGGGAGCCAGGTCGATGCGTGCGCCGAGCGCCTCCAGCAGGTCAGCCGACCCCGAGCGGCTGGTGGCAGAGCGATTGCCGTGCTTGGCCACCGCGCAGCCCGCGCCCGCGGCGATCAGCGCCGCGGTCGTGGATACGTTGAACGTGCTGGCGCCCCCACCCGTGCCGGCAGTGTCGAGCAGGTCCGTACGCTCGCTCGGGACATGCGCGGCCAGCTCGCGCATCGTGCGCGCCAGCCCGGTGAGCTCGTCGACCGTCTCGCCCTTTGTGCGCAGCGCGATCAGAAACCCGGCGATCTGCGTCTCGGACGCCTCGCCGTGCATGATCTCGCCGAGCACCTCCGCGGTCTCATCGGCGCTCAGGTCACGCCGCTGCGCGAGCGAATCGATCGCGCGGGTCAGGATCGCGTTTGGCATTTCAGCCGGCCTCCGCAGCGACGCTCGTCTGTGCCCCGGCGACTCGTCCGTCGAGGAAGTTGCCCAACAGCTCCCTGCCCTCCTCGGTCAGCACCGACTCGGGATGGAACTGCACGCCCTCGGCCGGCAGCTCACGATGGCGCAGCCCCATCAGCACACCCCCGCCACGCGCGGACTCTTCCAAGCAGTCGGGCAACTGCGGGGCGACCACGAGCGAGTGATAGCGCCCGACGGTGAGCGGGGACGACAGGCCGGTGAAGATCGTGCGCCCGTCGTGCTCGATCGTCGTGGCCTTGCCATGCACGGGCGGGTGCAGCTTCACCTCACCGCCGAACGCCTGTGCGAGCGCCTGGTGGCCGAGGCACACTCCCAGCGTCGGCACGCCTGCTTCGGGCATCCGCCTGGCCACCTCGAGCGTTATGCCCGCCTCGTCGGGCGTGCATGGGCCGGGTGAGATCACACAGCGCGCGTACCCGTCCGCAAGCAGCTCGTCGACCGTCGCGCGGTCGTTACGCACCGTGCGCACATCCGCGCCCAGCTCACCGAGATACTGGACGAGATTGTATGTGAACGAGTCGTAGTTGTCGATCACCAGTACCTTCATCTGACCTCCGACTGTTGACAGCATCGCCATGAGCTCGCAGGGCAAGCTGGTCCAGAGGACGCGGGTGAGCGCTTAAGTGTGCTCTGCTGGCCGAAACGGAGATGCTGGCCGAACGGGGGATGCGAGCGTAAGCGAGTGTCTCCCCGCTTCGGTAAGGCGAGTGTCTCCCCGCTTCGGTGAGTGATCGAGGACGCCGATCCAGCGCCGCCATGCGGGCTCATCACGGCCATTCCGGCTGGGCGATAGCCAGCTCAATCGCCTGCAGCACGGCGCGAGCCTTGGTTTCGGACTCCGCCAGCTCATACGCCGGCTTGGCGTCGGCGACTGTCCCACCGCCCGCCTGGACGTGCGCGACGCCATCCGCGACGACGACCGTGCGGATGTGGATGCACGTGTCCATGTCACCCGTGTAGGACAGATAGCCGATCGCCCCGCCATAGCCACCGCGCTTGATCGGCTCGAGCTCGTCGATGATCTGCATCGCCCGCACCTTGGGCGCTCCCGAGAGAGTGCCCGCCGGCAGGACCGAGCGCAGGGCGTCCATCGCGCTGACCCCCTCGCGCAGCAGGCCCGTGACCGAGGAGACGATGTGCATCACGTGCGAGTAGGTCTCGACCGCCATGAACGTCTCCACCTCGACGGTGCCCGGCTCACACACCCGGCCGAGATCGTTGCGGCCGAGATCTACGAGCATCACGTGCTCAGCGCGCTCCTTCTCGTCCTCCAGCAGCTCTTGGGCAATGCGCTCGTCCTCGGCGACGTTCGCGCCACGCGGGCGCGTGCCCGCGATCGGCCTGGTGCTCACGCGCGCCCGGCCATTGGGCGCTCCGCCATGACCGTGAGTGACCGTCAGCAGCGGCTCGGGGCTCGCGCCCGCGACCTGGAAGTCGCCGAAGTCCAGGTAGTACATGTACGGGCTGGGATTCACCGCGCGCAGGCCCCGGTAGATGGAGAACGCGTGCACCGGCGAGCGCGCCGACCAGCGCTGAGAAGGGACGACCTGGAACGCGTCCCCGGCGTAGATGTACTCGATGATCCGCTCCACCATGCCTTCGAACTGGGCGCCTGACATGTTCGACTCGAACTTGGGCATCTCCCGCGCCGGGGCCGGGAGGGTGACGCCCGGCTCTGTCTCGCCTGCGGGCTCCTCGCGCGGGACGGGACCGGCCAACGCGCCGCGGATCTCGGCGATCGTGCGAGCGGCCTTCGCCTGGGCGCGCTCGATGTCAGGCTCGTCGTCGAGATCGGCGTTGGCGAGGATCGTGATCGTGTGCTTGAGATGGTCGAACACGACCAGGGCGTCGGAGAGCATCAGCGCCATGTCGGGCAGTCCCAGCGGATCGGGCCCGGGCTCGCCCAGCGGCTCCACGGTTCGCACGAGGTCATAGCCGAAGAAACCCACCGCGCCGCCCGTGAATGGAGGCCATCCGCCCCGTCGGGCATCGGCGCTTGGCGAAAGCGGCGACGTGCTCGGCCGCCAGCGCATACGGATCGCCGCCGTCCGCCGAGCGACCAGCGCAGCACCGAGCGCGGGCGCACACCGATGAACGACCAGCGCCCTACGCGCTGGCCCTGATCGGCGGACTCCAGCAGGAACGCCGGCTCGCCGGGCGCGAGCGCGCGCAGCTTCAGAAACGCCGACACCGGCGTCTCGCAGTCCGCGATGAAGCTCTCGCGGACCGGGATCAGGTTGTGACGAGTACCTCTCAGCGACGGCGGCCATCGAGCACCCGCTCGGCGTCGGCGAGATGCCCGTCCACGGCCGTGCACGAGCACCAGCAGGTGATAGAGCAGATCCGCCGCCTCTTCGTCGACACGCTCAGCGGACTCCTCGCGCGCGGCGCGCGTGACCTCCTCGGCCTCCTCGCGCACCTTCTCGCCTGCCAGCGCGGGATCGTCGAGCAGCGTCACGGTGTATGAGCCCTCGGGCCGCTCGGCTGCGCGAGCGCGCAGCGTCCGCTCCAGCGCGGGCAGGACCTCGTGCGGCGCGCTCGGTTCGAGCTCGCCGCGGTGAAAGCAGGTGCGCTCGCCCGTGTGACAGGCGGGGCCGGCGGGCTCCACCAGCGCCAGCAGCGTGTCGCCGTCGCAGTCCAGCCGCAGCGCACGGACCGCCTGGACGTTGCCGCTGGTTTCGCCCTTGTGCCATGCCTGCTCGCGCGAGCGGCTGTACAGGTGCAGCTCGCCCGTCGCGCGTGTGCGCCGCAGCGCCTCGCGCGTTCATGTAGGCGAGCGTCAGCACCTCGCCGGTGCGCCAGTCCTGCACGACGCACGGCACGAGACCACGCTCGTCGTAGACGACCTGTTCATCGATCGGGCTGGGTGCGGGCGCGCTCATCTGTGGAATTGTAGGTCCCATGACGACGACGTCATCGGCGCTCGAGCGCAAGCTGGTGGTCGTCACCGGCAAGGGCGGCGTGGGCAAGACGACGATCGCGGCCGCGCTCGGCCTGGCGGCGGCCGAGCGCGGACTGCGCACGATCGTCGTCGAGCTGGGCGACCAGCGGCAGCGGACGCTCTGGCCGCGGCCCATCCGTTACGGGCACCCGCAGGTACGACCGGTGACGGCGCGGAGACTGCGCTCGCGAAGAACCTGTGGAGCGTCACGATCGACCCCGACCGGGCGCTGCTCGAGTGGCTGCAGGCACTCGGCGGACGCGTGCCCGGGCGCGTGCTCGCTCCAGCGGCACGTTCCAGTACTTCGCCGCCGCCGCCCCGGCGCGAAGGAGCTCGTGAGCATGGTCAAGATCTGGGAGCTGACCCGCGACGAGCGCTGGCGCAGGCGCGCCAGCGGTATGACCTGGTCGTGCTCGACGCCCCCGCCACCGGACACGCGCTGGGCCTGCTGCACTCGCCGCGGACGTTCGGCGCGATCGCGCGCGTCGGGCCGATCTTCGGTCAGGCCGAGCAGGTGCGCGAGCTGCTCGAGGATCACGCGCAGACCAGCTATCTCGCGGTCGCCCAGCCGACGGAGATGGCCGTCGCCGAGACGCTGGACCTGCAGGCCGGACTGCGCTCACAGCTCGGCGTGCGAGCTGGACGCGCGATCGTCAACGGCACGCTGCCACGGCGCTTCGACGGGGCGGAGCTCGCGCGGATCGCGCGCCTGGACGACGAGGCGGCGGGCGCGACGGCGCGGTGAGGCGCTCCGCGCTGCTCGCCGCTCGCGCCGTGCACGAGCGCGCGCGCATCCAGCACAACCAGATCGCGCGCCTGCGCCGTGGCGGCTTGAGAGTGCACACGGTGCCGTTCGTGTTCACGGCCGAGCTCGACCTCGCCGCCATCCGCTCGATCGGCCGGCACCTGGCGGAGCGGGTGTGACGCCGTTCTGATCAGCACCTCACGTGATGCCCAACCGATCGAGCAGCCCCTCGTCCGCGCGCCAGTCGCGGCGCACGCGCACCGACAGATCGAGATGCACCTGACACCCAGCTCGCGCTCCAGCTCGCGGCGCGCGGCCGTGCCGATCGCCTTGATCATGCGCCCGCCGGCGCCGACCACGATCCCCTTCTGGGAGCCGCTCTCGACCCAGATCAGCGCCCGCACCCGCGCCAGTCCCGGCGCGCGGGTACTCGACCTCCTCGACGACCACCTCGACGGCGTGCGGCACCTCCTGGAAGGTGCGCCTGATCACCGCCTCGCGCACCAGCTCGGCCAGCAGCACTGCGCGCGGCTGATCGGAGCTCTCTCCGGCCGCGAACATGAACGGCCCCTCGCGGCATCAGGCCGCTGCAGATGCTCGACCAGCGCCCGCACGCCGGCCCCGGTGCGCGCGGAGATCGGGAAACATCTCGCCGTCCAGCTCCAGCGCGCCGGCCTGCTGCAGCACCGCGGCTGTCGCTCGCGCGGTCGAGCCGGTCGACCTTGTTGACGGCGATCGTCACCGCCGGTGCGCGCGCGTGCGAGCAGCCCCCGCGATGAACCGGTCGCCCGGGCCCACCCCCTGCTCGCCGTTGAGCGATCAGCAGCGCCACGTCGGCCCCGTCGAGCTCCCGCTGCACCCGTCCGGCCATGCGCTGCGGTCAGCGCGTCACGCGGACGCTGCACGCCCGGCAGGTCGACCAGCACGATCTGGCTGTGCTCGCGCGTGCACACGCCCCGGATCGCTCGGCGCGTCGTCTGCGGACGGTCGGAGACGATCGCCACCTTCTCCCCCACGACCGCGTTCACGAGCGTCGACTTGCCCACGTTCGGGCCGTCCCGCCAGCGCGACGAAGCCGCTGCGCGTCACGGGCACGACGATGACGCCGCCTGATCCAGCAGCCGCGCCTGCAGCGCCAGCATCTCGCCGTCGTCGGTCTCGTGATCCATGCCCACCAAGTGCAGCACACCGTGCACGATCGCCTCGCGCAGGTCGGCGGTGTGCTCGGGACAGATCACCACATCGCCCAGCTCGCGTGGGACCCATCGCCCGATGCGAGCGGCGTCAGCGCCGTCGATCGGAAACGAGAGCACGTCCGTCGGCCCAGCCTTGCCACGATGCTCGGCGTTCAGCTGCGGCGATCCGGCGCAGCGTCGACGTACTCGATCGCCAGATGACCGTCCTCGACGCCGGCCGCCGCGGCCGCCGCGAGCGCGCACAGGCGCTCGACCTCGCTCGGCGGCGGCGCATCGGGCGGCGCCAGCGCGCGCGCCGAAGACCTCGACCTCGATCACGCGCGGCGCACTCAGGCGCGACGGCGAGCTCGGCGGCACGCGTCAAGCTCCGGTCGGTGCTCCCGCGCTGGGCGTGCTCGTCGTACGCCTCGACGATCCGCTGCACGAGCTTGTGCCGCACCACGTCCTCGCCGCCGAAGCGCACGAACTCGATGCCCTCGACCGCGTCGAGCACCTCGCCCACCACGATCAGCCCCGACTGCTGCTCGCGCGGCAGATCGACCTGGGTGACGTCGCCGGTCACGACCATCCGCGAGCCGAAGCCCGAGACGCGTCAGGAACATCTTCATCTGCTCGGGCGTCGTGTTCTGCGCCTCGTCGAGGATCACGAACGAGTCGTTCAGCGTACGTCCGCGCATGAACGCGAGCGGCGCGATCTCGATCACGCCGCGCTCGAGGTGCTGGGAGACCTTCTCGGGGTCGAGCATGTCGTGCAGCGCGTCGAACAGCGGGCGCAGGTAGGGATCGACCTTCGCCATCAGATCGCCCGGCAGGAACCCCAGCCGCTCGCCCGCCTCCACCGCCGGGCGCGTCAGGATGATGCGGTTGACCTCGTGGCGCGACAGCGCCGCCGCCGCCATCGCCACCGCGAGAAACGTCTTGCCCGTGCCCGCCGGGCCCGATCCCGAAGGTGACGGTGCTCTGGCGGATCGAGTCGACGTAGCGCTTCTGGTTGACCGTCTTGCGGCGCCACCTGGCGGCCGCGATGGCGCCACACCACGTCCTCCAGCACCCGCGCCGGCGACTCGTGCGCGTCCAGCGCACCCGTCACGGCCGCGATCGTCCCCGGCCCGATCTCATGGCCGCGCGCGATCAGGTCGGAGAGCTCGCGCACGACCCGCTCACCGGCGCGCGTCTCGTCCTGCTCGCCGTCGAACGTGAGCAGGTTGCCGCGCAGGAACACCTTGCACTCCAGGTGCGCCTCCAGCGCGCGCAGCACCGCGTCCTGGCTGCCCGCCAGCTCGGCGGCGACATCGTTCGGCAGCTCGATCTGCGTCCTCATCCGCCGTTACGCACGCGACGCGTACGCAGGGTCGAGGGCTTCATCCTCCGAGCGCCGCCTTGACCAGGCCCGACACGCGCCCACCGTCCGCGCGACCGTCGACCGCCGCCATCGCGCTGCCCATCGCGCGACCCATGTCCTTCGGACCGACTCCGCGCCGCTCTCGCGCACCGCCCGCTCGACGATCTCTGTGAGCTCCTCCTCGGAGAGCTCCGCGGGCAGGTAGGAGCCGATCAGCTTCGCCTCGGACTCCTCGCCGTCGGCGAGATCCTCGCGTCCGGCCTCGCGATAGGCCTGCGCCGCCTCCAGCCGTCGCTTGCGCTCGCGCCGGAGCACCGCCAGCTCGTCGTCGGAGCCTTCCTTCGCCGCCTTCTGCAGCTCGGAGAGCACCAGTCGCAGCGCGCCGACGCGCTCTTTGTCGCCCGCGCGCATCGCGCCCTGCAGGTCGGCTTTGACCGTGTCGAGTATCGCCATCTCCGCTCAGGATACGCCGTCGCGGTGGGTTGCATGTATCGATCGCGCGATGCCGGCGGGTGGGGTGACCGGCGCCGACCGGGCTGTAGAGGATCTGGCTTATGTGTCTCCCACAAATCCCGCTACCGGCTTACTCTGCGTCACTGCCCTCCAGCGGAGTCGGACTGCCCAGCCGTCCCGGCGCGGAGGTGTCACGGCCGAACAGCAGCGCGACGTTCCAGTCCACGAGCAGTCGCAGCTTGCGACCCACGCCGGGCATCAGCAGCAGGTGATAGGTCCGCGCGAGCAGCCACGCCGGAAACCCGCGCCAGCGAACGCCGAGCGTGATCGCCACGGCCTTGCCCGAACCGAGCTCGGCGAACATCCCCGCAGTCCTGTAGCGAAACGGCCGGACCCGACCGCCCGTGAGCGTCGAGTGAATGTTTCGGGCCACCAGCCGACCCTGGCGGATCGCGTGCTGAGCCGTCGGCGGGCAGAGTTTGCCTGCTCGCGCCGGATCCGGTACCGCCGCGCAGTCGCCGATCGCCCAAACATGCTCATGGCCGTCGACGCGCATCGTCCGGTCCACCACGATCCGCCCCTCCCCGTCCAGCGGCAACCCGAGCGCGCCAACCACCGGGCTCGGCTTGACCCCTGCCGTCCACACGACCGTGCGCGCCGGGATCTGCTCGCCGCCGGCGAGTTCGACCCCGTCCGCGGCGATCGAGCGCACGGTCGTGCCGGTGCGCAGTTCGATGCCCCGTCCGCTCAGCTCGCCCGCGGCGAACCGCGACAAGCTCTCCGGCACCTCCTCCAGGATCCGCTCTCTGGCCTCGACCAGCACCCAGCGCATCCCCTGCGCGCGACAGCGCGGATACAGCTCGATCGCCTGCGCGGCGAAGTCCTGCAGCTCTGCGAGCCCCTCCACCCCGGCATATCCCGCTCCCACGAACACGAACCCGAGGCGCTCGCGCATCAGCGTCTCATCCCGCAGCGACTCGGCGATGTCCAGGCAGGTCAACACCCGATTGCGCAGCGCGGTCGCGTCCGCGAGCGACTTCAGCCCGATCCCGTGCTCGGCCAGCCCGGGGATCGGCAGCGTGCGCGAGACCGATCCCAGCGCGACCAGCAGTTGGTCGTAGCTCAGGTCGATGCTCTCGCCGTCGACCCGTTTCACACCCAGTGTCTTTCCTGCCGGGTCCGCGCTCCTCACCCGGCCGACCACGAGCTCGGTGCGCTTCAGCTGGGATCGCAGCGCCACGACCACGTGGCGCGGGTCGAGCGTCGCTCCCGCCGCCCCCGGCAGCAGGGGTGTGTAGAGCATGAAGTTCGCGTCGTTGACGAGCGTCACATCAGCGCAGTGCGCGGGCAGCAGGCGCTCCAGGGCGCGCGCGGCGTAGAAGCCGCCAAAGCCGCCACCCGCGATCACGACGCTCCAGGCCACTTCTTCAGGCTAGTCCGGGATAGCGGTAGAGACCACTGTCACGATGTGGCCCCGACCGCACGACGCTGGACAGGCATGCGAGCGCGACGGTGAGCGACTAGGGTGCCGTCCGTGACCGACTCCCTCTACGCCGACGCGCTCGCCCCGTTCCTGGCGGAGGCCCAGCGCCTGCGTCCAGCCGATGCCGAAGTGATCGACGCGCACACCCACCTCGGCCTGGACGAGGACGGCCGCTCGCTGAGACTCGACCAGCTGCTCGCCCAGCTCGACGACTGCCGGCGCACGGCGCGCGTGCGTGTTCCCGCTGCACGACCCCGAGCGCGTGCCCGCCTACAGCGTCCCCAACGACCGCGTCCTCGCGTGGGCCGCGGAAAGCGAGGGCCGGCTCACCCCGTTCTGCCGCCTGGACCCCGCCGAAGATCCGATCGGCGAGGGCGAACGCTGCCTCAGCGCCGGCGCGCGCGGCATCAAGCTGCACCCGCGCGCGCAGGACTTCGTGTTCGACGGGCCGGAGATGCGCGCCATCTTCGCGCTCGCCGAACAGCGCGCAGGCGCCGATCCTGATCCACGCCGGCCGCGGACTGCCGCCGCTCGCCGACGGGCTCGCCGACCTCGCCATGAGCCACCCGAGCGTCGTGCTGATCCTCGCTCACGGCGCGATCTGCGACCAGGGCATCCTGACCTCGCGGCTGGCCGACCACCCGGGCGTGCTGTATGACATCTCCTGCTTCTTCCCGCTCGACGTGATCGAGCTGTTCGCGCGCGCCCCCGCCGAGCGGATCGTGTTCGCCTCCGACCCGCCCTACGGGATGCCCGCGACCACGCTCTATCTGGCGCTGCGCGTCGCGGCGCAGGCCGGCCTGGACGAGACCACCACCAGGGGTGTGCTCGGCGCGACGATGGCCGGACTGCTCGACGGTCGCGGGCTGCCCCCGGCCACCCCGCCGCGGCGCGGTCCCTCGATCACCCTCGGCCGGCCGCCTTGCCCGCGTCTACAACTACGCCAGCCTCACCGGCCCGGCCCTGTTCGCCGGCGTTCCCGAGCAGGCGCTGGCGATGCTCGACATGGCGATCGCCGCCTGCCGCGACCCCGAGCCGGGGGCTGACGGTGAGGCGCTGGAGACGATCGGCTCGGCCCTCGGCGCCGCTCGCGTGCTGCTGCAGAGCCCGGACGGCGTCCGCCCCGCGATCGATCTCGTCTATCGCGCGATCGTCCGCGCGGCGACCGAGCTGCCCGACCCCGCCTGAGAGCGGCTTACGAGCCGGCCTGCAGCCACACGGCGGCCCACTCGCCGCTCTCGCAGCGCTCGCGCTCACGCAGACCGAGCCGGGTCGGCGAACGCACTCGACGATCTCATCGACCTCGCCGATGAGCAGACCGCCGGCCAGCAGGTGTGACGGCGCTGACGGCATCGCCGACGCCAGATCCAGCAGCAACGGACGCAGCAGGTTCGCCACCACGACCACAGTCCGCGGCTCCCGATCCCCATCCATCAGCGGGATCGGCTCGCTGCGCAGGTCCAGGCGCCTGACGTCGATGTCCACGCCGTTGACGCTCGCGTTCTGAGCTGCGGCTCGCACGCTCTCACGGTCGTGGTCGAGTCCGATCACCGGCGCGATAGCCGAGCTTCGCCGCCGCGATCGCCAGCACCCCCGAGCCGGTGCCGACGTCCAGCAGCGGCTCCTCTGCCGGGCTCGCTCGCGGCGAGCTCCAGCAGCAGCTCCAGGCACAGTCTCGTCGTCGCGTGGGCTCCGGTGCCAAACGCCTGACCCGGATCGATCACGATCTCGACCGTCTGCTCCTCGGCGCTGCGAGGCCTCCCACGGTGGGCGCACACGCACGCGCCGGGACCCGTCGCCGCATCGGGAGAGGCGATCAGCACCGGCTTGTGAAACTGCTTCCAGCGCTCGGACCAGTCGTCGGCCACCTCGCTGCTCGACACCTCGATCAGCGCGCCGGCAGCCGCGGCTCGCAGGTCGGGGAGATCGGGCAGCTCTCCCGGCGGACCCATACACCGCGTACTCGATCGCTCCCCCGTCGAGCTCGACCTCCTCCACGCCGCCGGGAGCGAGCTCCGAGCAGCTCCGCCAGCACGATCTCCGCGTCCTCGCACGGCCGGACGCGCGATCGCGAGGCCGAATCACGCGCGCCTGACTGCGCAGCGCGCGGCGCAGCTTGGCGAACATCGACTCATCCGAGCGCATGTTCTCCTCGGTGAGCGTGGACTGCAGCCGTCCGATCAGCTCGCGCTGCTCCTCGCTCAGACGCCGGGGGATCACGACGTTCACGACCACCCGCAGGTCACCCCTGCGCCCGCCGCGCAGCGACGGCATGCCCGTGTCCTCGCAACGTGATCACCTCGCCGGGCTGTGTGCCCTGCGGCACCTCGACCGCAGCCGTTCCTTCGAGCGTCGGTGCCTGCAGCGTCCCACCGAGCGCCGCCAGCGGCGCCGGCACGTCCAGCGCCGTGATCAGATCCTCGCCTTCGCGCACGAACCGCTCGTCCTCGCGCACGCTCACCAGCACGTACAGATCGCCCGCGGGCGCGCCCGACTCGCCCGGCGTGTCCGCGCCCCGAGAGCCGGATCCGCTGCCCGTCGGCGATCCCCGCCGGCACGTCCACCTCCAGGATCCGCCGTCTCGCCATGCGGCCTCGCCCACGGCACTCGCGACACGGCTGCGCCGCCACGCGCCCGTCCCCATGACAGGACTCGCATACGACCCTGCGCACCATCTGCCCGAACGGCGTGCGCGTGACCGCCTGCAGCTGTCCGCTGCCCCCGCAGCGCTCGCACGTCTCGATCGGGGTGCCCGGCTCGGCGCCGTTGCCGCGGCAGTGCTCGCAGCGCTCGACCGCCTCGTAGGAGACCTCGACGCTTGCGCGCCGGTGGCGGCCTGCAGCAGATCGATCTCGACCGCCACCGCCGCGTCTCCGCCGGGCGCCGGCCCAGCTGCGTCCGCCGAACGGACTCCCACCGCCGAAGAACGCATCGAACAGGTCCCCGATCGAGCCGAACCCGTCGAAGTTGGGCGCATACCCGCCCGATCTCAGACCCTCGTGGCCATAGCGGTCATACGTGGCGCGCCGTTCGGAGTCCGAGAGGATCTCGTACGCCTCGGCGGCCTCCTTGAACTTCTCCTCGGCCTGGGGATCGTGCGCGTTGACGTCCGGGTGCAGCTCCCGCGCGAGCTGCGCGGAACGCTTTCTTGATCTGCTGCTCGGAGGCGTCGCGCTGCGACACCGAGCACCTCGTAGGGATCGCGTGGCATTGATGTCCGGCTCATCGGGCGCTCAGCGCTCATGCCTCGGCGTAGGCGTCTTCGACGAATCGCGACAGCTCGTGTGCGGCCTCGCGCACCGTCACGATCGCCTCGGCATAGTCCATCCGCACCGGCCCGATCACCGACACCGCTGCCCAGCTTGCGCTGGGCCACTCCATAGCCGGTCGCGACCAATCCGAGCGAGCGCATCGCCGGAATCTCGTTCTCGTGGCCGATCCGCACATACACGCCCGGCTCGCCGAGCGCCGTGCGCAGCACCTGCAGCAGCGCCACGCGCCGCTCGAGCAGGCTCATCAGCTCGTTGATCTGGGCCGTGTCCTCGATCATGCCGGCTGAGAACAGCCGCGCGGTACCCTCCGACATACAGCGCGTCCTCGCCCTCGGGTCGATCTCGCCGAACGCCGGCGCCAACCGCGCGCAGGAACGCGAGCTCGGTCGCGCGACAGGCCCGGGTCGATCAGGCGCTGATGCAGCATGCGCGCGCCGAGCCCGGTACCGACGAGCCGCTCGTTCAGGTACTCCCCCGCCCATGTCACCAGACCCGGGGTCGACCGCACCCTCGAACGTGACGATCATCTTCGACACGCCGCCCGTGGAGGTGATGATCACCACCACCACGACCTGCGGCTGCAGCGCGAGCACCTCGATGTGCCGGATGGTCGCGGTGTTCACGGACCGGCGCGGAGACGACCGCCAGCAGATTGGTCACCTGCGACAGGGTCTCCGTGGTGGTGCGCACCGCCTCCTCGACTTCGCGCCGCATCAGCGACAGCTCCAGTCGCGGCGGCGCCCGCGCGAGCCGGCTCGAGTCCTCGTCCCGAGGCGAGCATCCGATCGACCACATAGCGCTGCCCGGCGTCCGTCGGCACCCTGCCCGCCGACACGTGCGGATGGGCGAGCAGGCCGTGCTCCTCCAGCAGCGCCAGCTCGTCCCGTACCGTCGAGGCGCGACAGTCGAGCTCGGGATCGGCGGCGATCGACCTTCGATGCCACCGGCTGGCCCGTGCGCAGGTAGTCCTCCACCACCTTGCACAGGATCGTCTCTTGGCGGGCCGTCAGGGTGTGCATCGACCTGATTCTAGGGGTTGCCCGTCCAGGGTCTCCCTGGCTCGGTTGGGAGTCGTCGCGGACTCTGACCTCACTCAGAGTCGAAAGCTCGGCCTCCGCGTTGCGGACGATCTGCGTGCCGGCCTGCTCGGCGACGGTGTCTACGATCACGCGCCCGTCGCGCTCCTCGCGCACGGTGCCGTTGACACGACGACCTCCTGCTCGGGCACGCCCATGCCGCGGAACTGCACCGACAGGCGCTTGAGATGCTCAGGGCCGCCCGCCGCCTCGGTCTGCGCGCGCGCGACCTGGGCCATCGTCCACAGTCCGTGCAGGATCCGCCCGGGCAGGCCCACCGCGCGGGCGAACTCCTCGTCGATGTGAATCGGGTTGAAGTCGCCCGACGCGCCCGCGTAGCGCGCGGTCAGGTACTTGTCGGGCGTGACCTGCACCTCGGGGATCTCGCCGCCGACTGACAGATTGCTCATACCCTGATCACACTCCTCGCACGATGTTGGTCCAGGTGCCGCGGCACACCTGCTCGCCGCGCTGGTTGGTCGATATCGACTCGAACACGTAGTAGCCGCGCCCGTCGCTTTCGGAGATGTCCTTGACGGTGGCGGTCGTCGTGATCTCATCGCCCGCCACCACCAGCGGCCCCCACTCGAACTCCTGGCCACCGTGCACCATCATCGCGAAGTTGAGCTCGATCTCGGGGTCGAAGATCGGCGGCCCCACCGAGGGCGCGCTGTAGACGACCGCGAACATCGGCGGCGCCACGACATCCGCATAACCGGCCTCGCGACGCGGCCTGCACGTCGAGATGGATGGGGTTCGTCTCTCCGACCGCACGCGCGTACTCCTTGATCTTCTCCCTGCCCACCGCATACGTCGTGGGCTCGTACTGCTTGCCGATCGCTTGGGTGTTCACTGGCACCGGATTGGGCTCCTTGACGCGGGCTGTTGTGTCTCGCGAGCCGCATTGGCGACCGCGGCGCGCCAGTTTACGCGGACGCGCAGCCCGGGGCGCTGCGGGCGGGACGAAACTCGCGTGGTTCGAGGGTCTCCGCGGCTCGCGACGCGCTTGAGGCTTGTGAGATAGCGAGCGAGACTGGGGAGCTCTTCGGTGCGTGGAGCTGTCTGCAACATTTGACTATGGTCGTTCCGCGACCCGCTCCGCGCATCTGGGTCCTTAAACACAAAAGCCTCCTCGGCCAAACAGCGGGGGACGCCGATATGGGCGTCCCCCGCTGTCGAATCCGGCCATGACCTCAGCCCCTAAAACACGAGCTCCGCATCCTCCGAGCCCGTACCGACGCCGGCAAGCTCAAGGTCCTCGCCGTGCTCACCGACCGACCCCTGGCCGGTATCGAGGCCATCTCCCAGCCCGGAGCCCGCGCCGCTGGCCGCCGGGGCTGTCCAGGAACTGGACAGTGTCGGCCACGATGCTCACCGCCTGGCGCTTCTGCTGATCGGAGCTCTCCCACTCGCGCCACTCCAACCTGCCGTCGATGGCGACGCGACTGCCCTTGCGCATGTAGCGGCTGACGCTCTCGGCCGCGCCGCCGTAGACGCTCACGTCGAAGAAGTTGGGCTTCTCGCGATAGTCGCCATCGGCGTCCTTCCTGCTCGAGCTGCAGGCGACCCGCAGCCCACAGACGCTCGTGCCCGAAGGCAGGGCGCGCAACTCCGGATCGCGCGTGAGACGTCCGACGAGAACGACACGGTTGATGGTGAAGTTAGACATGTTTTCTGTCTCCATTGTTGTGAGGTTGACCCCCCACCTACCAACTTACGCATCGCTTGGGACGATACTCTCGGTCGGAGCGAGGACGTCTGCTCAGATGGCCTGCTCGGGGGCCATCTGAGACACCGTTGCGGACATCTTCGTGGACGCCGTCTTGACTGCCCCGCCCAGGATCCCGACCATACCGGGCAGCGCGTCGGGCCCGATGACCACGATCTGCTCGTGTGCCTGCGCTTGAGCGATCGAGCGCTCGAGCGCGCGCTGGACCTCGGCGGGGCGATGTACAGCACGCCGGCGATCGCCCGGCACCGAGCCCACGCCCGGCAGATGTCGGTCAGGCGCCGTGGCGCCTTGATCGTGAGCTCGACCTCGACCGCCACGGGCAGCCCCTCGCCATCCTCACCTACGGATGCTTCGGGCCAGAGGACCAGGTCAGGGCGATGCAGCAGCGGCCCACCGTCTGGACCGATGCCCAAACGCGCGCTCGCCAACTGGACGCCACGCTCACGTTCATCCCGGCGCAACTCACGCTCGCCGAGCACGCGATGATCCGGATAGCAGCGCTCCAGGGCCGCCGCAACCGCGGCGCACACGATCAGGTGGTGAGCGTTTGAAGCGCTGACGCGACACGGGTCAAACCCACGCAGACCGGATGTGCGCAGACCGGCTCGCGTGGCGGTGTACAAAGCCGGCTGCTTGGCCAGCAGACGCTTACGCAACAGCCATCCCGCTTTTTCGAGGACTCCCAGCCGAGCGCGTGCGGATGCAACGCTCACGCCCTCGTGATCGGCCAGGGCTTCGGCCGTGACGGCGCCCATGCGCACCGTCCACTGCATGATCGCCACCTGCTCGGGCGCAGGCGCTGGCTTGGGCTTGAATTTGATGGCAGCGCCGGCCTTGGGTCGGGACTCGGACTCGGATTGGGTTGGAAAACATGTACGAGCCATCGTGATTTCTCCTTTGCTTTTGTTTGTGTGGGTCATTGCGACCCCTGAGTTGCGACCCCTGAGTTGGGACCCGCTGAGTTGGGCCCCCTGAGTTGGGGCTCATGAGGAGCCCTCCGATGCGTGTGGGTCCAAAGCGCGTGGTCCCAAAACCCTTCTGAACCCTGGGGGGCTCATCCGAACCCCGGCCGCGGGATCTGATCGTGAGCGGCCGGGGTCCGATACGTGCGAGGCGGGACCCGAAGGACCCCTCACTCGTTTGCCTCAGGCCTCAGACCGCCGAGTCAGCGACGGTGCTTGACCGAGGACATCCGCGCGACGCGCACGCCGCCGCCGCCGGAGAGCTCGACCACCGCGGCCCAGCCCTGCCCGAGGCCCATGATCTGCTCGGCGCGCAGCGTGTTCTCGAGATCCCGGGTGCGGGTGATCTTCCCGTCCTCGCGCCGGGAGGTTCTCCAGACGCCCCGGGTTTCGGTCATGCTGGCGATCAGTTCAGCCGACGCGGGAACCACCTGGCGGTGAGCCACCAGAACAGACAGGTTGCCCATGATCTGCTCCCGTAGCATCTCTCGTCCGGGTACGCGTAGATCGGCTAGCTCCTGCGTGCCCAACGCGAGACTCACACCGCCTCCGCCGGCCCTCGCGAATAGGCCGACCACACGCTCCGGGACGAATCGCCGAGAACTCGTCGATCACCACCAGCGTCGGCACCGGCCGGCCCTGCAGCGCCGCGACCATCGTCTGCAGATCCTGCACGATCGCCGCCCCGAGCATCTGGGCAAGCAGCGGCCGGCGGTCGGATTCCAGGTTGAAGTACACAACCGCCTGTGCTTTGACCGCCTCGCGCAGATCGAGCCGCTCCACGCCCGGCGTCCGCGCGTCCAGCCACGGTCCGATGTCGGACTCGGCCATGATCGCCAGCCGGTCGCGCACGCCCGCCAGATCGCTCTGCTGACGTGTCGTGAGCGAGTCCAGGTAGTCGTGCACCCCCTGCGCCTCTGACTCGGACAGGCTTCGCGCGAGCACCTCCAGCCGCATCGGATCCAGATGCCGCACGAGCTCTTGGAGGCTGACCTGCAGCCCGGCCTTGCGCAGCATGCGCACCTCGTGACCGAGATAGCGCTGGGCCTGGCGCAGATAGTGCGGCTCGGTGAAGCGCTCGCCCGCCAGCGCCTTGTCGGCGATCTCCGTCTCGCTACCTCGCGCGTAGGGGTTGTATACGCACGGACCCTGCGGGGTCCACTCGACGAACTGCCTTCCGGCGGCCCGCGCCGCGTTGCCCAGCTCACGACACAGGTCACGATCGCCCTTCGGGTCGATGAGGATCGCCCCCATGCCGCGCTCGATCGCACGCACAGCCATCCAGGTCATCGTGACCGTCTTGCCCGAACGGGTGGCGCCGACCACGAGCGTGTGCGTGCCACCCGCCGCGCCGCCGAGCGGAATCGAGACGGGACGGCCGTTCTCCTCCTCGCCGACGATCAGCCGGTCGCCGCGAAACCAGTCGTTCCTGCCCGCGGCGATTACGCTCGCTGGAGCCCACCTCGCGAGCAGTTCCGGCACTGTCCGGTGGACAACATCGCGCAGCGCATCCAGCGGACCCTGCCGGTCGGCGGCGATATCGGCCAGGTCGGCGCCCGCGTCGACGTCTTCCCGGTGCCAGCGCCGCCCGCGCACGGTCGCACACAGCGCGGCCGTGCCCAGTATCGAGGCGGTGCCACCTCCGAGGACCGAGCGTGCGAGCACAACCACCGTCAATGCGGTGGCCGCCCAGGTCCAGCGCAGATGGCGACTGCGCATCACTCGTGCAGCGAGAAGCCCGATTGCGAACCCGATTGCCAGATGAAGCGTCGTGCTCAACAGCCAGTGCACGAGCTGTTCCACCGGCGCCAGTGGATTCACCGCCGGTTCGTTTGATGTGTATTCAGATGACGGCATTTTTTTGCCGCTCCTTTTCGGTATGGACCGGCGCGAGAGGCCGGTCGTGGTGGTTAACGACCGGCGGCGGGCCCGAGGGCTCGCCGCGCGGTGTGCTGCATGGCGAGCCGTTCGGGCTCGTCAAGATGTGTGCGACAGGCGATCCCCCGATGCGCGCCGGGTCATCGGCAGCCGCCGGCGTGCGTCAGCGCACGCCATGGGACCACCTCGTGGTTCGCCTCAGTGCATATCGCCAGACGATCGCCGGCGCCGGGCAAGTTTCGGTCCTCCGCCGTGAGCGCGTTCAGCGCAGCCTGTAGCCGATACCCCACACGTTGACCACCCAGCGGCCGCCGCACTCCTCGAGCTTGCGGCGCAGACGGCTGGCGTGGCTGTCGACCGTGCGTGTCGAGCCGCTCGAGCGGTACCCCCAGACCGCGCGCAGCAGCTCCTGCTTACCGAACACGCGCTCTGGATCGCCGGCCAGGTGGACGAGCAGCTCAAACTCGAGCCGGCGCAGATCGACCGGCAGCCCATCCAGGCTGACGGCGTGCCCATCCAGATCAATCTCGAGCGGACCGACCTCCAGCCGGTGTGCGGGCGCGAGTTGCCACTGGGCTCTGCGCAGCAGCGCCCGCGTGCGAGCGCGCAGCTCCAGGTAGCGCGCCGGAGGAGCCATGAAGTCATCCGCACCGGTCTCGAAAGCTCGGAGCATGTTCAGCTCGTCGGCGCTCGCCCCGAGCACGACGATCGGCATCTCCGCAGCCCAGGGAGCGCTTCCGCCGGCGGCCGCGCGGATCTCCTCCAGCAGCTCCAGCGCGCCACGCGCCGAGCCCAGGTCGCCAAGGACGGCCAGCCGAGGCGGACATCGTCGGGCGAGCATCCGAGCATGCTCGGCGGTGCGTGCGAGCTCGGCGCGGTAGCCATCTGCGAGAAACTGCTCGACAAGCGCACCCGCGATGCCAGCGTCGGACTCGATCACGAGGATCGGTCCTGTTCCGGCCGGCCCGAGCGCATGAGCATCGGCCGCTCGCGAGACGGAATGTGCCTGCGTCGGTAGTCCGAGTGTCGCTGCCGGCAGACCGGCTGTGGCGAGAGCATCCGCTGCCGAGCCTTGCCTCATCCGAGTTCCACCTCGCGCGGGCTGATCCCGAGTCCGTTGCGCGCAATCAGCGCGAGCACGTCACTGTGAACCCATGGCGTGGTCCGCTTTGTGCCACTCTCGGGCAGGACTCCCAAGCGACGAGCCAGCCAACTCGTCTCGCCACTGGCGTTGCCCCTGTTGTCGCGCTTGACCCGATCACAGCGATACGCGATCTCACTCATGCTCAGCCCGTGGCGCTCGATCGCGACGAGCACCGCCTGACGCAGCTTGCGGTTGAGAATGATCGGACTCTCCCGTACCCGTTCGAGCTCGCTGCGCAGCACGGCACCGGAGACCATTGGATCCTCGCGATGGGCGGCCAGCGCCCTGAGTGTGAGCCCGCAGACGGGCTCATAGCTTTCGACCGCGCCGATCACCTCGCGCAGACATACGGGTACCGGCTCGGCCGGTCCTCCGTGGTGTGGATGCTTGTGCCAGCGCAGCTCCATCACCGCTGTGCCCGTCCGCGCTAGCACCAGGCGATAGACGTAGCAGCTGCTCCCTGCACGCCGACCGACAAGCTCGTTCCCGTGCAAGCTCCCATCCGCGAGCCGCTCTGACTCCACCTGGTAGGCCAGCGGCCTACCGGTCAGATCTTCAGCGCTCACTCGCCGGCAGCGACCCCGGCTTCCGTCCTGCAGATAGTGAGCGCACACCAGCGCGGCGTTCTCACTCGGCTCATCGGCCGCGAGCTGCGCGACCAGTTGACGATCGCCCAGCGTCAGCGCGTCGCGGTCCACCACGAGCACACAGCCGTCGCCCCTACGCCCGGCGATCAACTCCCGCGTGCGCCCGGCCTGATCGGTGTAGCGACCCAGGGGATCGAGTCTGCGCCGTGCCGCCGTGCTCGCTCTTGCTCCCACTCCCACGCCCGCTCCCACACCATAGATGCCGTCTTGGGCTCGTTTCGGCATGGGGCGTCTGGAGCGCACAGGTGCGACGCCTGAGGACTTGGAGGGCGCTCGCGGGGGAACTGGGGAGGTAGGTGAGGCCGTCGGTGTCATAGATGTCTCCTGCCCTGATCTGGGCGGCCGCTGGGTGTATGGGCAGGGCCTTGTAGAACCTCGGCGGCGGAGCGTCAAGGGCCATGCGGCACGCGATCTATGGGCGCCGGGACAGTCCGAGACCCCTTAAGGGGTCTCGGAAATCGCGCTCCGCCGGAGGGCGAATTAGAGAAGTTGGCGCGTACGCGTCATTGGCCGATGCACCATTCGTGAGCGCTGCGGGTCTGCTTCAGCGCCCGTCGATCGTGAGGCGAGCTATGAGAGCGGCGGAGCCGAATGTGGCTTGGGGAGGGGAAAGAAGAGGCAGCGATAGTAGCTGTGGAGAGGGCCGTCAAGCCGCGAGGCCGCCCAACTCTCGCTTCAGACCCGCCGCACCCCACAGACCCGCTGCAGTTCCGCTCTACAGAGCCAATTATGGAGTCCAACCATGCAGTTGCGTGGCTTCTACGCAGCAGGGCAACTGCGCCGCAGTCCCCTCGCCGGGGGTGGTGACTGCACGCTCGCCGGGGGCAACGGCGCGCGGAGTCGGGCGAATGCACGGGCGTTTGCGCGCCAGCTTGCATGACCGCCGGCCCGACCCGGACAGCCGACCCGTTGTCGTCGGAGCCCGCAACCCGGGCCCGTGACAGCTGTCAACCATCGTCCTCCCAAGAGGCGTATGACCTCAACGACCTTCATCGCATCGCTCCAAACAACTCCCGCACCTCAACCGCCGCAGCCCCCGCCCGCGGATCGCCATGAGCAGCCGAGACGCGCACATCCGGTGGGAGCCGTGGCACGCCGTATCCACACAGCAGGTCCTCGTGCGCATCGCGCTCGGCGACGAACAGCACACCCGTCCGGCCCGGGTACTCCCAGTCGGCCGGGTACTCGCCTGCGTATGCACGGCAGGCGCTCAGCACCGTGTCGGCCCTGCGCGCGCACTCTCGCGCACGGGCGCGGTCGCGGCAGACGAACACGACCAGCGGAGTGGCCCGCCCGCGCAGACCGTATCTGCGGGTATGCACCGACCAGCCCGCCATGAAGTGGTCGTAGCGCTCGAGCTTGCCCGCCGCGCGCCCGGTCGGCAGACGGTCGTCGAGCTCGACCAGCAGATCGATCGCGCCGCCCGCCGCCACCACACTCACATCGCGCGCGTGCTCTCCCGCCACAACCTCCCTCTCCACGACGGACCCCTCCACGGGACCCGCCTGCACCCCAGCACCGTCCGACAACCCTCCGGCCAGCTCGATCGTCACGTCGGGGCGCACCGTCTCAAAGCGCTCCACCTGTGCGCGCGCACCCGTGGCATCGGTGCACAGGAACTCGTGCGGGGCGCGGCCACCCGGCAGCGTCAAGTCACCGGGCCCGAGTGCGACGCGCCCCTCGTTGCCTGCACGCAGCAGCGGTGGAGACAGCACCGACTCGCGCGCCCCGCGCAACCCCAGCGAAGCGCGATCCAGAGCGCGCTCCAGCGCCAGTGCCCAGCCGGCCACGTGCACGTCGTGGCGCGCCTGACGCAGCACGCGCTCTCCCTCCACCGGCGCGGCCGATGATGGGGACCCGGACGGCGCATCGACCTCGTCCTCTCGCAATCCCGTCAACCGGTCATGGGTATGCAGCACTCGAGACCCGCGGCGGTGATCACGTAACACATCGGGACACCCCCACCGTCGCGGCGATGAAACTGAAAGCGCCGAGTAGACCGGCGTCGGACAGGCGCTTCGAGCCTGCGCTGAGTGGTCGTGACTGCGCGCGTGGCGTTGAATCGCCGGTGGATCTGGGTGCTCAGCACATGCCGCATGCTCGCCACGAGCGCCAGAATCTCCAGGTCGAGCAACTCGGGATCCAGCGATACGCGGCTCAGAGCACACGCCGGCCCAGCGGACACTGTGCGCGCCGTCGAGATCGACCAGCTCGCGATAGCTGTCCGGCGGAGTCTTCGAGAGCGCCGAGCTCCCCGTCGATGCCCGGTGGCCCGCTTGACTATGGGCCACAACCGGGACCTGCACCGCGGGGGTGGGCTTACCCGGCGATACATCCGTGGATGCATGTGAGCCGCCGGAGGGAGGCTGGGGCGTGCCCCGCTCAGACGTCTGCTGTCGAGTCGCAGTTGTTTGGGTTGGAGCTCTCGATCCGCGACCCTGCACGGGTGCGTTCGCCACATGATCCACGTTGGGCTCTGTTGTCCTTGCGTCCTTCTTTTCGTCGCTCTCTCCGGCTCTGCCATCCGGACGTTCCGGGTCCCGATCCTCGGTCCCCCGACGCTCCCGATCCCAATGCGGCTGGCGCAGGTCGGTGCGATGGCGTCCCGCCGCGCTCGCGCCTGGCGCGCGGCGTGCAACGCGCAGCCGCTCGGGGTCGACGCGCAGCGGGATCGTCTCGGCGACGAACGGCGCCTGGCGTCCCTCGGGCGTGCTCCAGCTCGCGATCGCGTGGTGCTTGGGCAGGTGCAGGCGCGCATCGGGGCGCCCGAGCGCGGAGAGGTGCTCGATGCCGGGGCGCACCGTGTCGGAGAACTCGGCCATCGTCAGCTCGACCGCCGCGCGCGCGTCCTCGGCGGAGGCCGTCGCGAAGTACACGCGGTGGGCGAACAGCGCGTCGAGCTGGTCGCGCACCTCGCGGTCGATCCACTGCGCGTCGGTCTGCCAGCACGCGACGGTCTCCAGGCCCGCGGAGCGCTTCAGCGCCATCGTCTCGGCGAAGCCGCGGTTGAGCACCAGCGGCGCCTCGTCGACCTTCAGCGCGACGGCCACGCGCTCGGACTCGGGCACGAGGTCCTGCTGGCGGGCCAGCGCGGCGTCGAGCATGCCCACGAGCAGTTGCATCAGCACGGAGGTGTTGCCGGCGCCCATCACCGCCGAGCGCGCCCTTGACGACGAGCACCTCCTCGCCCGGCGATCACCCGGTCGAAGTCGACCCGCAGCGAGTCGTTCGAGCAGCACGCGCTTGATCGAGGGCGAGTTGAGCAGCCGCGCGAGCTTGTTGACCGGCGCATCGAGCTTGGCCGTCGTCGTGCTGCGCGCGTCGGCGAGCTGCGCCGTGAGCTCGGCGGTGAAGAACTCGGAGATCTCCTTGAACTCGGGCATCGTCCGCACGCGCGCGCCGACGCGCGCGCGGTAGGAGTAGCCCTCCTCGCCGACCGACAGCAGCCGCGCCGCGTCCCACAGCGTCGAGGAGCGGTCATAGGCGAGCACCGCGATGATCGCGTTGCGCAGGTACCGGTCCGATGACGCGCGGATGTCGGCGTCGGTGAACAGGTTCTTGAGCGCCGCCACGACGTAGTCGGCGATCACGTCCGCGGGGGCGTCGACCGCGAGCGGGTTGAACCCGCACGTGGGGTGCGCCAGAGTCGAGCAGCGTGCACGTCGCGCTCCGCCGGCACGAGGCTCACGGCCGCCTCGGCGGCGTCGCCCTTGGGGTCGAGCACGATCACCGCGCAGCGCTCCCGGCGCAGGTCCTCGGCGACGGTCGCGACGAGGTAGCTGGACTTGCCCTGCTCGACGGCGCCGGGACACGGCGGTGTTCTGCTGGCGCATCGCCGGGTGGATCGACGACCGGCCCGAGCGCGTCGCGCAGCGTGCCCAGCCCCGTCCGCGGGGCGCAGCGATCGCCGGCGGCGCGGGCGCCAGCGGCAGGACGCCGCGCGCGAACGGGACGGCGGCGATAGTCGATCGACGGCAGATGCCAGAGCGCGGCGAGCTCGGTGGAGGCGAACACGCCCTGGTGGAAGGACGGCAGCGGGTTGCCCTCGCCGCGCTGGACGCGGCGGGTGTACAGACCGAGCAGGCCGTGGCGCACGGCGGTGCCACGCTCGACCAGGCGGTTCTCCGCCTCCCCGGCGCGCAGCTCGGAGGCGATCCGCTCGCAGCTGCCACGGTCGGCGAGCGACCACGCGCAGGTCGACGAAGAACAGCGGACGGTGCTGGACGTCGAGGCCGCCGCGCAGCTCGGCGTCCTCGACCATCGAGCGGTCGCGCATCACAGGTGGTCTCGTGCGCTCGCGCGACAGATGGGCCTCGTGACGCTTGTACAGGCCGCTTGGCGTGGCGCTCGAACAGCACCGGCGTGGGCGTCATCGCCACCTGCACGAACGCCGGCTCGGCGCAGGCGCCCATCACCGTCATCAGCCGGTTCATCGGGGGCTCGCGCTCGTGCTCGAAGCGGTCGAGAACGGCTTGGCGCGCTTGATGAACTCTGCGTGCTTCTTCAGGCGCAGGACGACGGGCGGTCGCCCGGGCGACTGGGGAGCAGAGCACGAGCCGGCAATTGGGGTAGGCGGTGCGCAGAGCGGACTCTACGAAAGGCTCGAGGCCGGCGGGACAGGTGAGCGCAAGCCAGAGCGAACGCCCGGAGCTGTGCACCTCAAGCGAGAGCGCGGGCGAGCCGGAGAACAGACGTCGCCACCAGCGGCGCAGCAGGCGCTTGTGCAGGGACTCGAACATCGCGATCAGTCCGTCCGCGGTGGTCGTGTCGGTGCGGTAGACCTCAACGCCGAGGCGCACGTATACGCGCTTATGTCGGGCACGCAGACGCAGGAGGACGAGGAGAGTCGCGACGATGAGAGCCCCGGCGAGAAGGATGACCGCCAGGAGCGCCACAACCAGGGATATGCCGCCGAACGCCTCCCACCCCCAGAGGGAGCCGAGCATGCCACCGACTACGCGCAGCAGCGTCCCGATCGCGATGGGCGCCAAGCTCGTGTGCGTCCCACGCAACACTGCCCCCAACCCGCCGGCGAACAGCCAGGAGAGCAGCGCGAGCAAGACGACGAACGCCGTCAGTCCGAGCAGCCTCCAGAGCAGAAACCGAAGCACCTCATGGTCTACTCCGACCGGGAGCGAGAATCGGGACAGGTGCGATCAAAAGAATGTCCGCGCACAACCGCTCGAGTTGGGGAGGGGCCGAGACCGGAACACGTGGCAGCCCGACTACTCGCGGCGACCGCGGCACAGCGCGTGTGCGACGTAGAGACGTTTTCAACATACGGCTCATCCCCTCAAACAGGCGCGGCGGCGTGTACCGTGTGATGTCGGTGTCCCGGAATGCGCTCCAATGGCAGTCCAGGCTCGCGCGCTGCGCTCAAGTTCGCGCATGCAACCATCGACTGTATAGGCGGATGAGCACGCACCTGATGATCCGCACGCCGCGGTTTGCATTCGCGGCATTGCTGCTGGCGATCGCGTTGACGCTGATGTTGACACTGGCGCTCGGCCAGGCCCGTGCGGCGACGATGACGTTCGGCAGCTCCCTGTCCGTACCGGCCACCGAGGACACGGCCAACAACCTCAACTACGCGGGCAGCAACGTGCTGGTGCCTGGCTCGGTCTACCACATCCCCCACGACGGCGCCGACAGCGCGTTGTGGAATGCGCAGCTCGCCGGCGCCGGCCCCATCGCCCCCACCGCGGGCCAGGTTGTGAGCGTGAGCCTCGAGGGCTGTGCCGTGTCCAACGGCCCGCCGCCGCTGACCCAGATCCACTTTCAGGCGCTGAGCCCGTTGGCGGGAGGCGGCGCCAAAGTCGAACTGACCAGCCAGGCGTTTGAAATCCCCGTCTGCGGCGCGGGTGGCGCCAGCGGCTCGACCGTCAGCACCTACCAGCCGATCAACCTGTGCGTCGCGCAGGGCGACTATGTCGACTTCAACGACGAGGGCGGCTTCGTCGGCGCCCAGAACGGACCGCCGCCCTACCCCGCCGGCGTCCCGTACATGGTGATCGGCGCGGTGGCAGGCTCCACGCTCGACTCGTTCATCGCCAACAACGGCGCCGGCAACGGCGCAACGTTCTCGCCGAGCGAAACCTCCAGCAGCAACGGTTTTGCAGCGAACCCCGGCGAGGAGCTGATGCTCCAGGCGACGCTCGCCACCGGCCCCGACGCGACGCCGACCTGCGGCGGCACCAAGGGGCTGCCCTCGCCCGCCGAGCTGCGTGCGAGACACCATGTGTTCCCGCCGCTGACAATCCCCACCCCGCAGTTCGACGGCATGAACGCGCGCGGCGTCGTACAGGTCGCGATCTACTGCCACGCCACCACCGCCTGCACCGGCAAGATCACGCTGCATTCCGAACCTCACCATGGCTCGGCGGCGGTGTGGCTGGGCGCGGCGGGGTTCACCGTCGCCTCCCACCACACAGGCAAGGCGCGCGTCCGCCTCTCAGAGCTCGCCCGGCGTATGGTCCGTGCCACAGGCGGCGGCCTGGGGGTAGAGGTGACGCTCAGCGGCGAGCCCACCGCCGGGACGCCAAGCCCGCTCAACGCCTCGATCGCGGTGCACGGCGCCCGGGGCTGACCGGGCGGGCAGCGATTCAGCGCGGGCGGGCGGCGTGCTCGACCTCAGCGCCGCGCGCGGTGAGATGCCACGCGTTCGCGGCGCCCCGCGACTGGCCTTCGCCCCTGTTCTCGACGAGCTCCAATCGCTGCAGGCGCATCAGGAGCTTCGAGATCTGCCCCTGATCGGAGATCTCCGCGTCTTGTGCTATCTCGCGATTGCTCGCGCCCGGACGTGCGCCGATGACCACCAGCACGCGCACCGTCCGGTAGGTGAGTCGCATGTTCAGCCCTTCGAGCGGGTCGCGGCTGCCCGAACGCCTCGATGGACGAGCGACACCCCGAGACGCGGGTGCCGGCCTGGTCAGTTCCCTGCTCGCCGCACGCGTGCCCAGATAAGGAAGCACGATCATGCTCATCAGGGGAGCAAGCAGGTCTGCGAGCGGCTCCTCGCCACCCTCCAGCACGCGTGTATGCAGCACCGCGAACACCGCGCCGACGACGCCTTCGGCGGTTACCTCCGGGGGTTCGCGTGTGCCGGCGTGCACGGCCCGTCCGCGATCGATGACTTCGGCCAGTTCGTGCAGCACCCTGGCCCGGCTCTCGAGGACACGTGCGCCGCCGCCCAGCGCCTCGACCACACAGAGCCTGGCCAGGCCGGGCTCTTCGTCCATGAACCGCAGCACTCGCGCCAGGCCCGCACGGACTCCGTCTCGCCATCCCGACTCCAGGGCGTAGACGTCGATCACAAGCGCACGCGCCTGGGCGATCGCATGGTCGAACGCCTCCAGGAAGCAGTCCTCGCGGTCGATGAACACGTCGTAGAAGGTCTTGCGTGAAACCTTTGCCCGGCCGATGACCTGTGCCACGGTCATCCGCGCATACCCGACCTCTTCGACCGTCTGCACGGCGGCTGTGAGCATCCGGTTGCGCTGAATCTCGGTCACTCGCCCGCGCGGCAGCCCGTTCGGTCCAGGGCGCAGCCGCTGCTCGCCCGTACGCGATTTGTCTATAGAAGCCATCTGGTTCTTGCCCAATCGTTCAGTTTCGACTACGTAAGTGTGCCCGCACCCCCCGGACCACGGCCCGTGGGATGGACATCACGCATGAGTGGGCGTATGGCCCCCGCATGCGCACCACAGAGGTTCATGCGTAGAGACCCACCTGTCGAGAGGCGTCTCCTACTATTTCCCGCTAGTCGAACGAACGTGGTGCGAGGCTGTCATGGGGGTCATGGCGATGCTTCAAGCGTCATCCCGGGTGCACCGGCAGACTCACCCGAGCCAGGAGGGATCTTCGCCATGAGCATTCTCATCCGCCTTCGCCCCAGCGTCTTTGACCGCCCAGCAATACGACGAGTCTGTATGGAGGCTCGAACAGGCCGGGGACTGGCCCGCCGAGGGGCTCGACTACCACGTCTGCTTCGCCTCGGACGGCAACCTCCGGGTCAGCGAGATCTGGGATTCGCTGAGCAGCTCACGCGTTCGGGGGAGCGTCTCATGCCGGTGGTGGTAGAGGTGGGGATAGAGCCGGGCGAGCCGGAGCTGATGGAGATTCACAACATCGTCAGGCGCTAACTGACTCGATCGGGTTGCGAGAGAGCCGCTGCGCGGGCTGACGAGGGACACCCATCGCCCCAGAAGCCGAACCCGGAGGTTCGACCACCTGGGCCTGAGTACCGCCAACGGGATTCGAACCCGTGTTACCGCCGTGAGAGGGCGGCGTCCTAGTCCCCTAGACGATGGCGGCGCGCCAGAATGCTCGACCGAGGCTAGCAAAGCACCCGGGGCAAGCCTCCTGGCGAGCGTTTAGGCCGGGAGTCTCCCGCGCGACCGGCCGCCCACGGTCTGTGCACGCCCGTTCCGGGCCGAGCCGCCGTGCGATATCTTCGCTTTCTCACGGCACGCGGATGTGGCGGAATTGGTAGACGCGCACGGTTCAGGTCCGTGTCCAGGCAACTGGGTGGAGGTTCGAGTCCTCTCATCCGCATCGAGCGAGCAGATCCCGCGTACGGAGCGTCATCATGCGTGCCATGCCAGCAACCTGATGGAGCTGCTCGCCGGCAAGGATTGGGGCTGTGAGGTTGAGATTGCGGGGTTGAGACTGGTATCGAGGGTCGTGAGGATTGGGACTGTGTGTGTGGGCCACGCACGCACACGCGCACACACGTGGCATCTCTTTAGAGCCTCGACGAGGCCGACGGCGCCGGCGCGCGCTCGCCGAGAATATCTCGCTCGAACACGCCCATAGGCGCCGCACGGGGGTTAGGGCAGCGGGCCGGCTGACCCCCGCGTGCGAACGAAGATCTCGGCCGGGTTGACGTCCAGCGCCGCCGCGATCTTGAGGATGTTCGTCAGGCTCGGATTGCGCGTCCCGCGCTCGATGCCGCTGATGTAGGTACGGTCAAGTCCACACATGAGTGCAAGGCGTTCTTGCGATATGTCTCGCTGCTTACGGATACTACGGATGGCGTCGCCGAATGCGGCGTGCGCAGGAGATCGAACAGGCATAGCCACAGCTTTCCGCCTTGACGACTATTAGTCTATGGACTATCGGTCACATTCACCCAACAAAGTGCCCCGGCGCGGCGGCCACCGCCCGGGGCCCGGCACGGAAGGAGCACTCCCATGCAAGATCAAACTAAGCAGATTCACAGCGACTACGACCGCCGGGTCCAGCGAGCCATCGTCTCGCAGACCCTCAGCGACGACCACGACGAGCGTTGGTCGCGCGCCGAGCTGGAGACGGAACTGAACCACAGCGATCCCACCGCGATCGACGACGCCCTGAACTGCCTGGAGAGCGAGGGCGTCATCGAGATCGCAGGCGAGACGGTCCAGGCGTCACGCGCGGCGAAACACCTGGACGTCCTGGAGTTGATCGCCCTCTGAGGGGCGTGCTCGACGAGCACGCCGGACTGGGGCGCATAGTGCCTTTACCGATAGGAGCCTGGAGATGCTGGAGGGACAGGTCCACAACCCCGACGCGAAATGATCGCCGGCATATGCCGGCGACCCAAGCCGCGCCCGGCCTCGTCGGGCTCCCATTTCGCGCGCAGACATGCGTTCGTTGGGTTGACGACCGAGCGCGAGAGGCTTGGTTTCGCTCAGCGCGGACTGCCGCGGCGCTGACGGCGCTGCATCAGAACGATCGCGGCACCAGCGCCCATCAGGAGCAGACCGAAGCCCACCGTCCAGCGCAGATCGAGACCGGTGAACGGCAGAGTGCTCGCTTTCGCCGCAGTGGTGGTGTGAGCTTTCGAGGGCGCCGTGCCTATTTTAGGCGCAGGACTGGTAGTAGTGGGAGTCGTAGGCGTCGTGGCAGGCGCCGGTTCGTTCTGCGGAGACGTTTTGTTCTGCGAAGGCTGGGTTTCTTGTTTAGCGGGCTGGGTTTCCTGTTTGCCCGGCGTCGTGGTGGCGGGAGTGGTTGTGGGGGTGGTGGTGGGAGTGGTAGTCGTGGTCGTGTGGGTGTAGCCGGACAGACCTTCGGTGCTGGTGCCTGTCGCCGCAATGGCGGACGCCACGGGCACAGCCGCCACGAGCGCCAGCGCCACGGGCAGCACGAGCAGCCTGCGCAGCGACGCCCGGCCGCGGGACGGGCATGGTGTCGTCATCGAATTGGCGTCTGTATCGGTCCGGGTCATACCAACCTCCGTGGTCTGGTGAGCGCTCTAGGGCCGGCGGACGGGCCCGCGGCTGAGCTGTAAGCAGCAATTCTATTGGCAAAACTCATTATGTGCAGGCCGCCAGCATGCATCCGCACCGCCTGTGGCGATTTATTCCCGCCTCGCCGGCGCCGGAAACTCATTCCTCCGACATTCCCTTTCCCCACCGGAGGCTCATCTCCTGCCCTGCAGGAGAGCTCATCCCGGCTCTATCCCTTCCTTACCGGAGGATAGCCGCGGACGCGCAGCGCACGGATGATGTCGGGATAGGCAGCCAGGTCAGTCAACGGGAGGGGGATCGCAGGCTCCCCTCCCGGCCTCCCCCCGGACGGGGAATCGACACACGACCCGTAAGGGTCCCGTCAGCCAGCATGGAGCGCAGGACCTTCTTGTCGAACTTGCCGACGCTCGTTTTGGGGACCTCGGCGATGAACGCGAACTCGTCGGGCAGCCACCACTTGGCCACGCGCGGGCGCAGGTGCTCGAGCAGCTCATCCGCCCCGGCGGTGGAGCCCTCGCACAGCACGACGCAGCACAGCGGACGCTCGGACCAGCGCTCGTCGGGCTTGGCGATCACGGCCGCCTCGATCACGTCCGCATGGGCCATCAGCTCGTTCTCGAGCTCGACCGAGGAGATCCACTCTCCGCCGGACTTGATCACATCCTTGGAGCGATCGGTGATCCGCACGAACGCCTGCTCGTCGATCGCGGCGATGTCGCCCGTACGCAGCCAGCCCGAGTCGAACTTGTCATCGCCGGATGGATCGTTGTAGTAGCGCCGCGCGATCCACGGCCCGCGCACCTGGATCTCCCCGGTGGACTCCCCGTCCCAGGGGACCTCGTCGCCGTCGTCGTCGATCAGGCGCAGCTCGGTCCACGGCAGGGGCTTGCCCTGCAGCGCGCGCTCGTCCCAGTAGCGCTCGTCGTGACCGCGGCCCTCGGGCGGGTCGGAGAAGGTGACGACCGGGCTCGTCTCGGTCATGCCCCAGCCCTGGTGGATGCAGACGCCGTGGCGCTCCTGGAAGTCCTTCATCAGCTGGCGCGGCACGGCCGAGCCCCCGCAGACGGCGTTGTTCAGCGAGGACAGGTCGACCTCGTGCGTGTCGGCGTAGCGCAGCATGTCGGCGAAGATCGTCGGCACGCAGCCCATCACGGTGGGGCGCTCGGACTCGATCGCCCGCGCCAGGGGCTCGGCTGCCATGAAGCGGTCGGGCATCACCAGGTCCGCCCCGCAGAGCGCCGCCGCGTAGGGCAGGCCCCAGGCGTTGACGTGGAACATCGGGACCACCACCAGCACGCGCTCGCGCCGCGACATTCCCAGGTTGTCGGCCATCAGCGAGGCGGTGGCGTGCAGGCAGATCGAGCGGTGCGAGTAGAGCACGCCCTTGGGATTGCCGGTGGTGCCGCTGGTGTAGCACAGCGAGGCGGCCTGGCGCTCGTCGAGCTCGGGGTAGTCGAATGATTCGGATCCCACCCCGCTCTCCGAATCCGCTTCCGCGAGCAGCTCCTCGTAGCGCAGCACGTTCGGCAGCTGGCCGGCGGGGTGGGCGGGATTCTCATCCCCCATCAATATGAAATGGCGCACCCCCGTGAACGACGGAGCCAACGGCTCCAGCAGCGGCACGAGCGAGTCGTCGACGAAGATCACCTGATCCTCGGCGTGGTTGACGATGTAGGTGATCTGCTCGGCGAACAGGCGAATGTTCAGCGTGTGCAGGACCGCGCCGATGCAGGGCACGGCCATGTAGAGCTCGAAGTGGCGCTGGTTGTTCCACGCGAACGTCCCGACGCGATCGCCGGGCTCGATCCCCAACCGCGTCCTCAGCACGCGGGCGAGGCGATCCACGCGCTCGGACACCTCCCCGAAGCTCGCGCGCGTAACGGTGCCGGTGCCCGCGCCCGTCAGCGTGGTCACCTGCGCGGAGGGATGACAGTCGCGCATCCGCCGCCGCGCGTGCTGGAGCGTGAGCGGGAAATCGTCTTGCATCAGCCCCTCGAGTACTTCACTCATGTTCTTTGATCCTTCCTATCGACCCGCACTGCAATCACGCTCCGTCTCGATTCCGTGTTGACCCGTACCCGCGTACCTGTGCTCACTGTGCTCACGCGCGTGGCCTGTGCTCCGATGTTCCCCGGCCCTCCCAATCGACTCACACCCGCAATCACCCTCTGTCTCGATCCCGTGTTTGACCCGGACCCGTACCCGTGCTCACGCGCGCGGCCGGCTCCCCGTCCACCTCCTCCGTTTGCGAGCCACACGCGCGCGGCCCGGCAAGATCACTGTAGATCGTGTGCGTGCGCTGAGCGATGTCGTCCCAGTCGAAGCGCAGCACGTGCTCGGAGGCCTCGGTCACGAGCCGGTCGCGCAGCTCGGTGTCGACCAGCAGGCGCTCGATCATCACGCCGAGGTGCTCCGCGTCGCCGCCGTTGAAGCGCAGCCCGACACGATCGCCGGAGGGCACGACCTCGCGCAGCCCTCCGGTGTCGGCGACGATGCAGGGACAGCCCGAGGCCATCGCCTCCAGCGCGACGAGCCCGAACGGCTCGTAGATCGAAGGCACCACGCACAGATCGGCGATCCGGTAGAGCGAGTGCAGCGCGTCGTCGCCGATCCAGCCGAGGAACACGCCGTGCTCGGACAGACTAAGACGCTCAGCCTGGGCGCGCAGCTCGGCCTCGTGCGTGCCCGAGCCGGCCACCAGGAAACGCACGGCCCCACCGGCGGCGCCGACCCGCTCGATCACGCCGGGGAGCGCGTCCAGCGCGAGCTGAAAGCCCTTCTCGTAGACGAGCCGCCCGACGAGCAGCACGAGCTGGTCCTCGGGCGCGGCGAACTCGCGCCGCAACGCATCGAGATCGCCGACGGGTTGCAGGTCGCCCGGGTCGATCCCGTTGGGGATGACCGTGATGCGCCGCTCGTCGATGTCGAAGATGTCGGCGACGTGGCCGCGCATGTAGTAGGAGCAGACGATCACCGCGTCGGCGCGCTGGGCCATGAAGCGCTCGACGGCGTGGATGTGCGACTGCGGAGGGTCCTGGACCCAGCCCTGATGGCGACCGTGCTCGGTCGCGTGGATCGTCGTCGCGTAGGGGATGCCCAGCCGCTCTGACAGCGTCGAGGAGGCGTGCGCGACCAGCCAGTCGTGGCCGTGGATGAGGTCATAGGAGTGCTCCTGGGCCAGCGTTAGACCGGCGGCGAGCATGTCGTCGTTCATCTGTCCCACCCACGCGACGAACCGATCGAGGTCGCGCGGCCAGCCGGGCTCGGGCACGCGGTAGACGGTCACGCCGCCGCGCTGTTCCACGGACAGCTCGCCGGTCGAGTCCTCAGTCGAGTCCTCAGTCGATTCGCCGGTCGAGTCCTCAGGACCGTGCGGCTCGGCCTCGTCGCGGCCGGACCCGCGGGTGAGCACGTCGACGGCCACGCCGCGGCGGACGAGCGCCTCGGCGAGCTTGCGCACGTGCCGCGCGAGACCGCCCTCGATCACGGGCGGGTACTCCCAGGAGAGGAGCAGCACGTGGTCGCTCATCCACGGGACCCTATCTGGCGGGGCGCCCCGGCCGCCCGGCCAGGCCCTACCGGAAGATAAAGAGGCCAGGTGTTGGCTATACAAAAAAAATGGGTATAGCCATAGTAATACCCACTTTAAAGCTAATACATACACCTCCACCCCTCCACCCCCCTCCATCCCAGCACGCAGCCGTCATCGGAGGAGGCTCCGGCGGGCTCGCGGACGGCGCGGCAGATCCGGTGCGATAATGACTGTAAGCCGGTATCCAGCGATGGTCCTCACGGGACCACGATCGACGATGCCGGGCGCATGCGATGTCCAGATCACAGGGGGACCAGATCAGCGTCAACACCGACGCGGTGAGCGACGCGGCCATCGAGCTGCTGGTCGAGGCTGGCGTGGTGCTGGCGACATCGCTCGATCAGAGCACGACGATGGGCCAGGTCGCACGACTCACCGTGCCCCGGCTGGCAGACCTGTGCGTGATCGACCTGCTCGACGAGGACGGCACGATCAGAGACGTTGCCGTCGCCGCGGCCGACGAGGAGATCGCGCGCGGATTGGAGGAGCTGCGCGCCAGGCACGGGCTCGACCCCGACGGCGAGCACCCGGTCGCGCGGGTGATCAGAAGCGGCGAGCCGGTCCTGCTGGAAGAGATGACGAGCATGCTGCTGAGCTCGTTCGCGCAGGGCTCAGAGCACGCGAAGTTCATGATCGACCACGGGTATCGCTCGGCGGCGGTGGCCCCGCTGCTCGCGCGCGAGCGCACGCTCGGGGCGATCTCCGTGCTGCGGCTGGGCGATGGCGAGCCGTACGGGAGCGAGGACATGGATCTCGTGCGCGAGCTGGCGCGACGAGCGGCCCTGGCGATCGACAATGCCAGGCTGTTCTCGGAGCTGCACCGCGTCGAGCGCCGGCTGGAGGCGGTGCTGGTCAATCTCGCCGAGGCGATCACGGTGATGGACGAGCACGGACACATGGTGTTCGCCAATCAGGTGGCCGCCGACCTGCTCGGGGCCGCGACGCCCGAGGAGCTGACCAGCGCGCAGCCCGGGACGATCATGCCCCGGTTTTTGGTCCTGGACGAGCAGGGACGGGAGCTCGACCTGGAGAGCATGCCCGGGCGGCGGCTGTTCGCGGGCGAGAAGCCCCAGCCGCTGCTCGTGAGGAACATCGTCCGGGCCACCGGAGAGGAGCGCTGGCTGATGGTCAGATCCTCACCGGTGATCGACACCGAGAGCGGGCGCATCGAGTATGCGGTGAACGTGTTCGAGAACATCACCGAGGTCAAGCGCGCGCAGCTGGCGGAAGGCTTCATGGCCGAGGCGAGTCGCGTGCTGGCCTCCTCGATGGATTACGCCGAGACGCTCAGGCGCGTCGCCCGGCTGGCCGTGCCGCGACTCGCGGACTGGTGCGGGGTGGACGTCGTCAACGATCGCGGTGAGATCGAACGCGTGGCGGTCCACCATGCCGATCCGGCAAAGGTCGCGATGGCTGAGCGCCTCGATCGCGCCTACCGGCGCACGCTCGAGGAACCGGAGGGCGTGGCCGAGGTGATCCGCAGCGGACGAGCGCGGCTGTACACCGACATCCAGCCGGACGCGCTCGCCGCCTACGCGCACGACGACAAGCACCTGCAGCTGCTGCGGGCGATCGGCGCGAAGGCCGTGATCATCGTGCCGATGATCGGGGCGAACAGGACGGTCGGGGCGATCACGCTCGTCTCCGCGGAGTCGCTGCGCCGCCTGTCGAGCGCCGATCTGGCGCTGGGCGAACGGCTGGCCCGCCGTGCCGGGACGGCCGTGGAACGGGCGCGGCTGTATACCGAGCGCTCGCGCATCGCGAACATCCTCGAGCGCTCGCTGCTGCCGGAGTCGCTGCCGGACGTGCCCGGCGTGGAGATCCAGGCTCGGTACGCGCCGGCGGGCGAGATGAACGAGGTGGGCGGGGATTTCTATGACGTGTTCGCCTACGGCGAGGGGCGCTGGATGGTCGCGATCGGCGACGTGTGCGGCAAGGGACCCCGCGCGGCCGGGGTGACGGCGCTCGCGCGTCATACCCTGCGCGCGGGCGCGCTGAGCGGCCAGTCGCCCGCGCAGATGCTCGACACGCTGCACCGGGCGCTGCGTCAGTATCCGGGGGAGACGGAGTTGTGCACGGTGTGTCTCATCATGCTGGAGCCGGAGGCGCAGAGCGCACGGCTGACGATCGCCCTGGCGGGGCACCTGCCGCCGCTGCTGATCGACCGCGGCGGAGGGGTGCGGGCGCTCGGCGAGGCGGGGACGCTGCTCGGCGTGATCGAGGAGATCGACATCGTCGAAAGCACCGCCGAGCTGCAAAAGCAGGAGACGCTGCTGCTGTACACGGACGGCGTGCCGGAGGCGGGCCGGGCGGGCGGACAGCTGGGCGAGGAGGGGCTGCACGCGCTGTGCGCCCAGGCGCCGAGCCTGAGCCTCGGGGGGCTGCTGGCGCGCATCGAGGATGCCGCCAAGCAGCGGGTGGCGGGCAGGCTGCGCGACGACATCGCGCTGCTGGCGGTGCGCCTGTCAGATGTCGAACATGCCGAGGAGAAGACGCAGTCGAGGGCTCTGGCGGCGGGGCGATCGGGTGATGCGCCGCGCCGGCAGGCGGAAGCGCTGCGGTAGGATCAAGGGATGCCGGCAGGGGAGAACATGCGGGTCGAGCACTTGCGGATCGACGTGCGCCGCGAGCCAGACAGGGTCGTGCTGGTCCTGCATGGCGAACTCGACCTGGCCAGCGCGCCGCTGCTGCAGAGCGAGATCGAGCAGAGCGCCAAGGAGAGCGAGCAGACGGTGCTCGACATGGGAGACCTCGAGTTCATCGACTCGACCGGCCTGCGCATCGTCCTGGGCGCGCACCAGCAGGCGCGTGAGCAGGGAAGAGAGCTCGCGCTGACCCATGTCCAAAAGCAGGTCAAGCGCCTGCTGAGCATCACCCGCGTGGACGAGCACCTGCAGATCATCGACGCGGCCGACGAGAAAACACTCGTCTAGAGCCCCGAGAGCCTGTTCAGAGGGGCCGAGCCCACGCGCCGGGGCAAGCCAGGGCGAAGCGAACGGGCATAGCGTCGCACATGGAGAGCCCCTGGTCAAGCATCGATGGGTCTTTGTTTCTCACTCGCCCACGGGCGGCCCAGCGCCGTGCAGGCCAGGCTCACTGGGCTGCCTATCATCGACTGCACTGCTATACGCGTGTTGGGCGACCACATTGAAACCCAACCGCGAGCCGGACGTCGCCACGCCAGCCCACGATCCTTCAGTTGACGCTCATCCAGCTCGAAGATGATGCGCGGGGTACTTCGTCAGCCCCGCGCATCACTTTTGATCAACGTTACTCCAACCTGATCAACGTTACTCCAACCATTAGTTCATCAGTAAAACTTCGACTGACGTTTCATGTTCGATGGTCCCTGTCCTAGCGACTAATTCGAAGTTTGTTTCACCTATATTAAATTCAGTTAAGCATGGTGTCTCTTTGGTGGCTTCCTCGAGTAAAATTTCTAAAATACTCGACTCGCCACTTGAAAATTCTTTAAAAACGTCTTTTGTTTTATTAGTTAATTTTTCAGTAGGTTCAACGTTGGCGGCTGCGCAACCCTTTACCCTAATTAAATCTTTTACGCCTAGAGCTTCGCATGTAAAATGGAATTCTTCGAACAAAAAGGCTAAAGCCGCCACTAATTTGGGAGTTTTTTCTTCTTTTGGTTTGCCTTCCATTAATAATGCTAACACATAGTGGACCGTGCCTAACAATAATATTACTTCTTTTTTGTCACCTGCTCCCGAGCAAGAAATTGACTCAGTTATTATTTTTGCTTTACATCCTTCGAATTCGGCGTGAAAGGTGCCTAAATTGGGAGTCGTGAATTCACCGGTGCCTTTGATTTTAGTGCACATGATCTGACTGCCGCCAACTGTTAAAAGCGTGCCTGAACCTTTGCTAGTAACTTTTAGTGGTTTTGCTTTGGTTGGTTCGGGTAAGATTTTTGTCACTTCCGCGGCCGATGCCGTCGCAGCGGCGATCGCACCGAGCACGAACACAGCCATGAAGACAATGCCGAGTGATCTTATACGTTTCATTCTCCACTGCTCCTTATATTGGTCGCGACAGTCCGGATCGAAGATGATGCGCGGGGCACTTCGTCAGCCCCGCGCATCCCTCTGTTGACATTACTCTCCGGCTAATTCATCAATAAGACTTCGACTGACGTTTCGTTTTCGACAGTCCCCGTCTCAGCAGCTAATTCGAATCCTTTTCCACCTATATTGACTTCCGTTAAGCATGGAGTCTCTTTTTTGGCTTCCTCGAGTAAAATTTCTAAAATACTCGACTCGCCAGTTGTAAATTCTTTGAACGTGTCTTTTGTTTTGTTGGTTAATTTTTCAGTAGGTTCGGCATTGGCAGCCGCGCAACCCTTTACCAAAATTAATTCTTTTTGGCCTAGAGCTTCGCATGTAAAATGTAGTTCTTCGAATAAGAAGGCTAAAGCCGCCACTAAGGTTGTTTCTGTTCCTTTCGTCATTAATAATGCTAACACATAGTGGACTGTGCCTAATAGTAATATTACTTCTTTTTTATCGCCCACTCCTGTACAGGGGGCTGTTTTTACTATTGGTGCTTTTATTTTACATCCTTCGAATTCAGTGTGGAAGGTGCCTAAGTTAGGGGTCGTGAATTCACTAGTGCCTTTGGCTTTTTCACATTTGGCTTCGCTGCCTCCGACTGTTAAAAGCGTGCCTGAGCCGCTTTTGCTTTTGACTTTGAGTGGTTTTTCTTTGGTTGGTTCGGGTAAGATTTTTGTTACTTCCGCGGCTGATGCCGTCGTGGCGGCGATCGCGCCAAGCACGAACACGGCCATGAGGACAACACCGAGTAGCCTGATACGTTTCATTCTCTCCACTGCTCCTTTTGTTTGTTATAGACAGCCTGGTCACGAGATCCGCGTGAACCGTCTGGCCAGCTGCATCCCGTCATCCAAGTGACCCTATCCAAACTTATCCGGTCCTAGAGAAAACGCGCGGGGCCCTTTGCCAGGCCCCGCGCACCTCCTTATCGACGGTTACTCTATGCTATTAGTTCATCAGTAATACTTCGACTGACGTTTCGTTTTCGACAGTTCCTGTCTCAGCGGATAATTCGAATCCTTTCCCACCTACATTCGTTTCCGTTAAGCATGGAGTCTCTTTTTTGGCTTCCTCGAGTAAAATTTCTAAAATGCTCGACTCGCCAGTTGAAAATTCTTTGAAAGTGTCTTTGGTTTTATTGGTTAATTTTTCAGTAGGTTCAGCATTGGCAGCTGCACAACCCTTTACCTGAATTAATTCTTTTACGCCCAGAGCTTCACACGTAAAGTGGAGTTCTTTGAATAAGAAGGCTAACGCTGCCACTAAGGTTGTTTCTGTTCCTTTCGTCATTAATAATGCTAACACGTAGTGGACCGTGCCTGACAGTAAGATTACTTCTTTTTTGTCACCTTCTCCTGTGCAGGGGGCTGTTTTTACTATTGGTGCCTTTGCTTTACATTCGCCGAATTCAACCTGGAAGGTGCCTAAGTTGGGGGTCGTGAATTCACCGGTGCCTTTGTCTTTTTGACATATGACTTCGCTGCCTCCGACTGTTAAAAGCGTACCTACGCCACTTTTGCTTTTGACCGTTATTGATTTTAGTTCGGGTAAGATTTTTGTTACTTCTGCGGCCGATGCGGTCGTGGCGGCGATCGCTGTGAGCACGAACACGGCCATGAGGGCTACGCCGAGTAGTTTGAAATGCTTCATTTTCTACTGCTCCTTTTATGTTTACTGATGGTTGACCGACCCCGAGGCTCCACCTGGAAGCTCCCGACGCCAGTACGACCCGTTGCACCCATACTCTGAGTGATGGGTCGTACCAGAGAGTCTCGCATGGTGGCGTCCTGCCTGTCAAGGAATTCAGCGAATCGTTTCTGACTAGCTCGGCGGCCAGAAAGCTCGCGAGCTACGCTTACCCTTATCTACGAGAAAATGTTTCTGTCGCCGGGCCGTCCGGCCGCTGCTACTTCTTACGGCGCGTCTTGCCCTGCCTGTGCTTGCCGGCTTTCCCGGCGCGCTTGGCCTTGCTCTTAGGGCAACCCGTGACGCTGATCTTGGTGCTCTCGTGGATCTTCGCGCCGTTCTGAGCGACGAATTCGGTCGGCATCGCCAGTTTCGATTTGCAGAGGTTCCCATTCGCGGCCAAAGCTGAGAACTTGCCCTCGGGGAGGTTCAGCTCGAAGCTGCCGACGGGCGCGTCGGGGACTGTCTTGAAGGTCGAGCTGGTGATTCCGGCTTTGCTGATGAACGTGGTGCCGACGAGGTCAACCGTCACGCCGTAGCCTTGCAGGACGATGATCAGTGATGGGAAGGCTTCCCCACCATGACTGACGAAATATGCTGGGCCTTCCAACGGGACGGGAATCAGCGGCGTGATCGCCTTCGCGTGACCAATGATCGACGCCGCCGGACAACCCGCGGGATTCGCTGCGAACTGCGCCGCGGTGCAAGCCTTCTGCAACGTCGTGAGCCGGGACGGGAGCTGTTTGGGGAGGTCCACCTTGACCCTGGCGATGTTCGCCTGTGACCCAAACGACGCTTTGGGATAGGTCAGTTTCACCGCCAAGCTGGCGCCCTTGGCTTTACTGGTCTTCCCGGAGGTCGAGACCTTGAAGCCGGGTTTGAAGGCCAGAGACGCGCAATTGGTGACCTGGAAGGGAACCGACACTGGCGAGCTGGCGCCTTCGGAGCTGTTGATCGCACCCGTGATCGCCATCGGACTGCAATCGGTCGGGTTGAACGTGAACCCTGGCCGGGAGATCGTGACGTTGACGTGCTTGATCTGCAACGGAATGCCCTCGATCACCGTCGGGATCGCGTGCGGCGAACCAGGCGGATCCGTCGTGATCGTCAACGCCGCGGTAAGGGGGTTCACTTCGATCTTGGCGCGCACCACCACCGGCCTGCCTTCCTGGAGATTGAACGGGCCGGCCTGCGCGGGGTTCACGATCGACAATCCGAACGGGGCGCCCGCATATTTTTCGGTCAAATAGACCTTCCCACCAGTAACGGTGAACGGGTCGCCGCCCAAGCCAACGCTAACGATCGTTTCACCGATCTCGCTTTCCGGGCCACACGTCCCGGCGTTCGCCTGCGCTTCCGGACACAGCTTCACACCCGGGAGCAAGCCCGATATCCCCGGCGGATAGTGCAACTGCCCGGACTGGATGCTCTGCTGGCCGTCTTCGCGGCTAATCGACGTCAACAGCGGCGTGAACGACCCCGCGTTGATGTTCGTCGTCTCAGACGTAAGCGAGGGCGAGAACGGGAGCGGACTCGAGCACGGAGCGCCGTGCGGACCCGTCGTGATGTTGAATTCTGAGGCGGAATGCAGCACTTCGCGGTTGGTTTCGGTGTTGGACCACGGTTCGAAGTACGCATTGGTCGTGTAGGAGGAACAACGCGCGGGTGTGGCGAGGGGCGCGCGTTCGCCTCCAAGAATTCGAAATTCGGCGTCTTCGAAAGGCAGTTGCGGCGAGTTTTCAAGCGTCGTTGATATCTCCCCCCCACCTTCACCCAGCGAGACCCTCGCCGGGAGCTTGACCAGCGTACCCGAGATCGGATCCTTCGCGACGATATAGAGCGCGACGAGGGAGGAGAACGGGTTTTCGGGGAGACCCGTGAAGTTCTGCGGCGAAGCGAGATACACGAAGCCCTTTACGTACTGTCCCAGCGGCAGCAGTGGCGACTTGATCGTGACGGTCGCGATCTTCGACGCGTTTGGACACGACGCTTCCCCAGACGTGAATTCCAACACATGAGTCTGCGGATTCTCGCCCTTGAAACCGACCTGCGCCTGCGAGCACGCCTGCAACCCATCGGCAGCGGAGGGGTTCAACTGCAGACCTTCGGGCAACGCGACCGTGATGTTCTTCGGGTCCGCGGGAGCGAGACCTTCAGCGTTGAGCGCCTCTTCCTGGGGAACATGCACATCGACCTTCAACCCACTCGGGGTGCTCCCCGCTTCAACATCCGGAGACACCTCGATTTCCGAGTGAAACGGCAAGCTCCCACAACCATCCAAAGGCTGCATCGCGCCTTCCAGCGGAACCTGCCTTGGCTCACTCTCAAACAACGATACGTTATTAGGTTCCGCCCACGAGTCCGCTTCCATACTGTCCAGCAACGGGCCTGTGCACGACGTCGGCAACGCCAGAAACGGAGCCGGATTGCGCTGTTCCAGATGATGACAAGGAGGAAGCCCCCTAAGGACACGCTCTTCCGCGGATTCCCCATCTGTTTCCGCCAAACATTCATAACCGCGAGCGTTATCGTGGCGCGGGTCCCCGGGAACACCCCAGAACGTCACGGTACTGCTCGTAAACCCGACGTTCTGAAGAATATTCTGCACGTGCACCGTCACACCATAGTCTGAGCCGGTACGCACCGACGTCCCGAGGAGAACGGGGACAGGCGCGTCAAAACCAAAGCGCGCCGGTTCACCGACAGCCGGTTCCACGTTAAACGGAGGCGCCGTCGTCGGGGTCAACCGTCCTTCATCCAGAACGGTTGTGTCAACCACGCCCACTACAGTATCGGCAGGACACTCGAGCGCGTCGTCGAACGCTCGTGGAGAACTGCGCCAAAGTGCAACGCGGGTAAGCCGTCGGGTTGCCGATCAGACCAGCCGGCAGGTTGAAGCTCAAATCCTTCGCCAGCGCCGCCGGACCCCCTTCAGGGGTCTCGTTCAAATCGAGCGCCGTCGTGAACTGAAACGGATGCGAGCCCGCCTGCGCATCCGGCGCACCACCCACTTCTTCAAAAGTCTGTTCGTAACTTTCCACACCAAACGGAGTCATTTCACCAGACGCCTTCGCAACCACAATCGGATGCCTCAATAGAGCCACCGGCGCACCACCACCCGAGACACTCGGTTCGTTCAACTCACCCGAAACCGCATCCGATCCAACGGCGACCCCAATCACGACTTCGATCTGCGCATACGGCGGCAAGATCTTCGGCACGATTTCGAAGGCTTCGCCCTGTCCTAGTGTTTTTCTGTCATAGGTCCCCGCGAACGTGCACTGCACTTCTTCATGCGAACTCTCCACTTCACATACCACCGGACCATGTTCCGCAGTCCCATTATTCGTGCTATTGCCTTCAGCGAACACCGCCCTCAACCCAGCAGGCAACCGGTCACGAATCCTGACCGGAGTCGCCTCGGCGTCCACCGTCGCATCACCCACATTGATCGCCGTCACCGCGATCTCACCATCAGGACCACCCACGGTCTGCTGGGTCACATCGACTTGGCCTTTGGTCGTATAGCCAAAGAGTTCGCTCCACGCCATGCTGATCGGCCGAACCGGGCGATTGGCAAGCGTCCCCGTGAACGTCACGACATATTTGCTGACGCCCCCTTCCGGGCCACCCATGACGTGAACTTGGCCGGCGCCATAGAAACCTTCCAATCCATGTTCGACTTCTGCTGCCGTGGCGAAGTCCGGCAGCACCGCATACTGCGCTACCCCGCCAATTTCGAATTCTTCTTTTTCCGTGGCAACGGGTTCGGAGAGCACAAATTCGCCTCCGCTGGCATTGACCGTGACATCCTGCACCTCGTCTCTCGCGGCACCCGAGGACAGGCTCCCGGGACGCGAGACGGAAGCCAGATGAAACCACGGAGACAACGCTTCCGCGGACGCAGGCGTCGCCGAGCAGGCAAGGACGCCGAGCAAAGCACCGAGGGTAAGAAACGTGCGAGCCTTGACAGTCATTACCTTGCCCTCCGGTCGTTGCTGGCTTTCTTCGCTTTCAAGACGCCATACCTCTTCCTTGCTTGCTTTTCACAGGCAGCTCGCTTCTTCTTAGACCTATCTTTCTTGCACACCTTCAATGCCTTGGCTAGCCTTTCAGCCCTGAACTGCGCAGCGGTCCTCGGTTTGACCACTACCGACTGTGGCGGGATAAGATTGCCGGCGCCGGAGAAAGTCGCGCTCCCCGACGGCCCAAAGATCTCCGGCTGAGGAGACGGCGCCGCTTTACACGACGCTTCGCTCGCGCACGCCGGCGGCGCAGCCGCCGACGCCTCCAAACACGGCACCAGGGTCGTACATTCCTGCGCGTCATACACATCATAGCTGGTATCGAAATCCTGCGAAGCAAGCTTTTCCGTCGTCAAAAAGAACACATCCCCCCCCGTTTCCGAAGCATCCAAAAACGCCGATTCCTGCGGCGAGCTCCCCGAAGAAATCAAACCAACACAACCCGAACCTTCCGCCCCTTCCTCACTTTTCCCTTCCACTTCCACTTCAAAGGAGCGTTCAGGCTTGAACACCTCACCACCGCCGGCGGCCCCGGGCCCACACAACGCGTTCTGCGAACCCACGCCCTGCGGCTCATACTCATACACGTCCTCGTTCCCATTCACATCCTTCGGCACAAGCCCATCACGCGAATTGAAGAACAACCGCCCGCTATCAGACAAATACCGCGACTGATACACCGCGCTGCTCTGCGTATACGGCGTCCACGTTGGAATGTTCCCCGCAAGCCAAGCCGTTTCTGGCCAAACACTATTACCGCCGGCGAGCCGCATATTAAAATTACCATGCGTACTGTACTGCACCCCGTGAGGCCGCCCGCCAGTCGGATCACACGACGCACACACAAGCCCACCCGTCCGCGCATCATACAAATAAACCTCCTCATCCGGTTCGCCGCTCACAGCATCCCTGTTGTCATAACCCGTCAACGAACGCTGCGACATAAACGCCAACCACTCACCATCAGGCGAAACCCGCGCCGTCAAACCAACAAGGCGCGGACTCCAATCAGGGAAATCCCCACCCGAAAGAACCGCAACAAGACTAGTCACGCCATCATGACGAACATACAGGTTACAGCTATCCTGGGAGATCTGACCTCCCGCAGATTTATCCGGACACGTCCCAGCAACAGCCCCGGGCACCGACACACCACCGTTCGCTAGCACGCCGTTCGCGACGAAATACATCCACGAGCCATCTTCACTGGAGCCAAGCACCGAACCCAACTGCCCACCAGACGGCGCAAGATCACTCAAATTGCACTTCAATTCACCAACAACTTCCTCTACTTTACATTCATATAGATCAGCGGCGCTGTTCGGTACATTACGTACCTCGGTATATGCGCCACCGTGCGCCGTGAGCTTCTGCGTATCCGCGAAGAACACCCTCGACCCACTGCTGCTCGCCTCCTGAAATTCCGGATCGACCGCCCCTTCCCCACATTCATCTTCTGACGGGCATTCGGGTTCGGGGACATCGAGCTGCAATGTCTTATGGCTCACCATATCACGCATATAGAGATGACCATTGTCAGCAGTCCAAAACACGCGAGAGCCATCATCGGAGATCGCGTGCCTGGCATTCACAGACGATGCGGAACTGACGAGTCCGATATTGCCGACACCCGGCAGTTCTTCTCCTCCCGGTTCACTTGGTGGCAGCAAGTCGAACGGGCTGCAGCGGTTCGCCAGCGGCCCACTCATAGAGGCTCGCTTCGCGCCCGGGCGTCAACGGCACGCTGGATTTCAGCACGACATGGCTCAGATCCGGTGTCGCACCCTCGAACTCGGGGCCACAAATAGGTGCCGGAGGACAGCTCACGCCAGAGCCCGCCACGCCAAAGACGGTACCTTCGGGCACGTCCGCATGTTCCTTCACGCTCGCTTCACACGGCTTACCTTTCGACAGGCAACCCGTGACGAACGGGATATAGGCGCCGTCCTGGAGATCATTCAAATACGCCGTCTGTTCAGAAGCATCCGGCGAAAGCGAAACAAAGCTCCCGAACGGCTGAAAGACGCCAAGCGACAGATCTTCAGAGAACAGACGATACTCCTCCCCTCGACCGACAGAAATACCGGTCGGCGCACTGTTGGGACTCGTAAGATCCCGCGATTCCCACGCGCCCGCCCCCCCGCGCGTGGACAGAACCTGCGTATCGCCGTTATACCCCCGCGGTTGTGATTCGGTCGGCGTGTTCGCCAAGTAGGTGATCGCAGCGCCGTCAGCGGCAGCCTGAACCGCCCCTTCGACTTCGAGCGGTTCGATCGACGCGCCATTCTTCTCCGGCGGTGAGACCATCTCCCACTGACGCGCATCAGGCAACACGAATTCACCAGTGCCGCGCGTCGTAAACATCTCTTCACCACCTTCCACAGGCCTGCCCTCCTTCTTACTGACCGCGTTTTCAGCGAGCACCCGGAAATGGTAAGTCATACCCGCGAGCAAACCCTGCACGTGCGCGCTAGCGCTTTCGACTTCGAAGCCAGCTTCAAGCGAAGCCACCGGCGTGGAAGACCCATAAGCGCTCGTCGCGCACGCACTGGACGAGGCACAAGCACCATACTCGAAACGATATTCCGTGCCCGGTTCAGGAGCAACACTGCGCGGGTTGATTTCCGCACCCAACGTCGCGCTATCCGAAGTAATTTCCAAAATCGACTCACCCGCCACCGCCGGCACAGACGGTTCTTCCAGCACAAATACGACGACCTTACCACTCACGGAATCACCAACATACACCTGACCAGACGAAGAGTTAACCGCCACACCACCCTCACATTCACCACAATTGGGCAAGTCACCCTTGCCAAAGCGTTCTACTTCGGGGGAGGAGCCGGGAATACCCCCGAATTCAGCAGGTCCACTGGGAATAAAAGGACCAAAACGAACGACACTACCAGCATTGTTGATATACACATCCCCATTCGAAGCTTCAGTAGTGAACCCGTTCCGCGCCACAACCGTCGCGGATTCACCGCCCACCGCCGCTCCCTCGCCGAGCAATTCGCCCTTGGTATTAGACTCAAAGACGCCTAGTCCGCCACCAGTATCCGTATAGAGATTATCTTCGAAGCTGACCGCTAGACCTGGAACCAGGAAATTGCTCACCGTGGCGAAGCCTTGAAATTCATTTGCGACGCTGTCACTGAACTTATCCGCACGAAAGACTCTTTTACCTTCGATCTTATGTTCCTCGGCGACCCATACCTCACCCCTCGGATCGACCGCGACACCGTGCAGACCAAAAAAGAAGCCTTCGGGAGCAGCAACGGTCTTAGCGGTGATCTGGCCGACGTATTCGCCGGTTGCGGTGAACTTGTCGATCACTTCAAACGGCACCTCTTCGCCGTTGAGAAGACCTTCATGGCCCGGATCGACCACGTACACGTCGCCGAACGAAGGGCTGGCCGGATTGTTGTCGACAGCGATGCCCTCGGGTTTGGAGAACCGGCCGGTTTCCTCTTCATCGGGCAATCCGCCGCTGCCGGCCTTCTTGAACCCTTCGTTCATGAGTTTGCCGCTGCCGTTGAATTCAAATTGATATTCATCTTTCGAGTTGAACACCTCGACACGGTCATCGCCCTTGTCAACCACATACACATCGCCGCTCTCCGGTCCGCCTTTCGATTCGTTCACGGCGATCCCGGCAGGTTCTTCAAACTGGCCGGGACCTTTGCCTTTTTCGCCGAAAGAGGTGGAGAACACATGGCCACGGGCGGCATCGGCGGGGGTGACGCTCGGACCCGCATACACAGCTATAACGCCCAGGACGAGCGCCAGGGTGCGAGCACGCCAGGACAAAGGGGTTTTCCAAGGAACCATCAGGGCATCTCCTCCTCATGAGCAGAGGGGAGCACCCCTCGCGTGTATACGCCGTCAGACAGAGCACGCGGAGGCCCGGGAGAACGAGAACCAGCGGGAAGACGAGAATCAACAGCAAGACGACGCGGGCACCAGCCCGGCGCTCTGCGCGCGTGCTCCACCTCGACATCTCTCGCTGCAAACCCCGAACCCGGCAACCGCCTCTCCCTCTCCTCGCATTGATCGGTCTAGGCCCACATAATCCTCCATAGGGAGCGCGCGCTGCCAGTCAGACGTCCAAGAAAGCCCGAAAAATAAGGCCCCCACGAGTCAGACACACACCTTGACGCACCCTCCCAACGAGGACGCTCACACCTCTGACAAGCTCCCCAGAGCAGGCATTCGTCTCACAGCTGTGGGATCAACCACCTGGCCAGCTCGCTGCCTGTTGGGGCGAACGGTCCCGGGTCCGGCGGGGAGACAATGCGCACGCGCGCGATGACCGGTCTGACGTTGCTGTTGGTGTCGACCACATACAACCTGTCGATGCGGTCCCCGAAGGCGATCCCGTGCAGGCCGCCTTCCATGCCCGCGTCAAAGCTCGCCAGCTTGGCGCCCATCGAGTCGTACTCGTCGATGTGGTGCTGTCCGTTTGCCTCGTCGTCGATGAAGACATCGCCCGCGGAGTCGAGCGTTAGCGTCGGCGTCGGCCCTTCGGGGTACGCCGGCTCGCCCTGTTCGTCGAGCGTCCGCAGGAGCCTGCCCGACGGTTCGTACTCGTCCACGCCGACTATCCCATTGCGAATCACATACAGATCTTCTGTTGCGTTCACCGCAAGCCCGCTCGTGCCACCCACTTCATCGCTGCCCGTAGCCCCGGGTTCAGGGAGCAGCTTGACCTGTGACTGGTAGATCCCTGCTGGGCTGAACCGCTGCACGCGGTTGCGATCGCCGACGTACACCGTGCCGTCGGGGCCGACAGCTATGAAGCTGCCCTCGACGGGAAATTCGAACTGCCCGTCAGCGGGTCCTACCGTTCCGGCCTTGCATTTATCGCCCGGATCGACGGGACAGAGGTCTTCGTCGGCGCGTTCCCCGTTCCGGTGCGCTGTTTCGTTGACTTCCCCACCGAACATCAGCAGAAATTCCCCTGCCGGAGTGAACTTCTCCACACGGTGGTTGCCGATATCCACGACATACACATCGCCATGAGACGGGCTCAGCGGATCGTTGTCGACTGCCACGCCCTCAGCGAAGCTGAGCTGCCCGGCGCCGGCGCCCTCGAACCCCGTGAAGCACCTTGTATCGCATGTCTGCAGGACGTGGGTCTTACCATCGGCCACCCCCCAGCCCCAAGCCAGCAGGAAGGCGCCGTCCCTCGAGAACTTCTCGACTCTCCTGTTGTTGCTGTCGACGACGAAGACATCCCCGTTTTGCTGATCGACCGCGATCCCATTCGGTTCGATGAACTCCCCGGCCAGGGCACCATCGCTGCCGAACTGGCTGGCCGCCCCCGTAGGATCAGCGCACAACGCAAACACACCCAGCACACACAGCACGACCACACAGATCCGCCGCGCTGTTTGGTTCAGTGGGCTGTCTATCATCGACTGCATCGTCATGAAAGTGTTGGGTTACCGTGTCAAATCTGCCCGTGAGTTGAACGCCGCTACGCCAACCGCGACTCCCAATGTTGACGCTCGTCCGGCTCTAGAAGATGACGCGCGGAGCCCTCGTCAGCCCCGCGCGCCGCCCTCAATCGACGTTACTCTCCAGCTCTTAGTTCATCAATAAGACTTCGACCGCGGCTTTGCCTTGTTCGAATTTTTCGTTTGTTGCTTCCCCTGTCTCAGCGGATAATTCGAATGCTGCACCGTTGACCGAGGTTTCTGTTAAGCACGGGATCTCTTTGGTTGCTTCCTCCATTAAAATTTCTAAGATGCTTGACTCGCCAGTTGTAAATTCTTTGAATGTATCTTTGGTTGTTTTGGTTAATTTTTCAGTAGGTTCAGCATTTGCAGCCGCGCAACCTTTTACTATGATTAACTGTTTTTGGCCTAGAGCTTCGCATGTGAAATGGAGTTCTTCGATTAAGAAGGCTAAGGCCGCCACTAATTTGGGGGTTTTTTCTTCTTTTGGTTTGCCTTCCATTAATAATGCTAACACGTAGTGGACCGTACCTAACAGTAATATCTTTTCTTTTTCATCACTTGCCCCCGTACAAGGAGCTGTCCCAATTATTGGTACTTTTGCTTTACACCCTTCGAATACAACATGGAAGGTACCTAAATTGGGAGTCGTAAATGAGCTGGTGCTCGTGCCTTTTGTACATTTGACTTCACTGCCTGCTACCGTTAAGAGAGTACCTGGACCACCTTTGTCAGTGGCTGTCAGTGGTTTTACTGCGGTTGGTTCGGGTAAGATTTTTGTTGGTTCTGCGGCCGATGCCGTCGTGGCGACGATAGCGCCGAGCACGAACACAGCCATGAGGACAACACCGAGTAGTCTGAAACACTTCATTCTCTACAACTCCTTTTATCTTTGCTGTTGATTGACCCGACCCGAAGCGCCACCTCGTGGGAGCTCCGACGCCGGTGCGGCCCGTTGCACCAATACTCTGGGTGATGGAGTCGCACCAGAGAGTCTCGCACGGTGGCGTCCTGCCTGTCAAGGAATTCAGCGAATCGTTTCTGACTAGTCGGACGGCCAGAAGCTTGCGAGCTACGCTTACCCTTATCTGCGAGAAAATGTTTCTGTCACCGGGCCGTCCGGCCGCTGCTACTTCTTACGGCGCGTCTTGTTCTGCCTGTGCTTGCCGGCTTTCCCGGCGCGCTTGGCCTTGCTCTTAGGGCAACCCGTGACGCTGATCTTGGTACTCTCGTTGATCTTCGCGCCGTTCTGAGCGACGAATTCGGTCGGCATCGCCAGTTTCGATTTGCAGAGGTTCCCATTCGCGGCCAAAGCTGAGAACTTGCCCTCGGGGAGGTTCAGCTCGAAGCTGCCGACGGGCGCGTCGGGGACCGTCTTGAAGGTGCTGCTGGTGATTCCGGCTTTGCTGATGAACGTAGTACCCACCAGGTCGACCGTCACGCCGTAGCCTTGCAGGACGATGATCAGCGATGGGAAGGCTTCCCCACCATGACTGACGAAGTACGCCGGGCCTTCCAACGGGACTGGAATCAGCGGCGTGATCGCCTTCGCGTGACCAATGATCGACGCCGCCGGACAACCCGCGGGATTCGCTGCGAACTGCGCCGCGGTGCAAGCCTTCTGCAACGTCGTGAGCCGGGACGGGAGCTGTTTGGGGAGGTCCACCTTGACCCTGGCGATGTTCGCCTGTGACCCAAACGACGCTTTGGGATAGGTCAGTTTCACCGCCAAGCTGGCGCCCTTGGCTTTACTGGTTTTCCCGGAGGTCGAGACCTTGAAGCCGGGTTTGAAGGCCAGAGACGCGCAATTGGTGACCTGGAAGGGAACCGACACTGGCGAGCTGGCGCCTTCGGAGCTGTTGATCGCACCCGTGATCGCCATCGGACTGCAATCGGTCGGGTTGAACGTGAACCCTGGCCGGGAGATCGTGACGTTGACGTGCTTGATCTGCAACGGAATGCCCTCGATCACCGTCGGGATAGCATGCGACGAACCGGGTGGATCTGTCGTGATCGTCAACGCGGCGGTAAGCGGATTGACTTCGATCTTGGCGCGCACCACCACCGGCCTGCCTTCCTGAAGATCAAACGGGCCGGCCTGCGCGGGGTTCACGATCGACAACCCAAACGGAGCGCCCGCATATTTTTCGGTCAAATAGACCTTCCCACCGGTGACGGTGAACGGGTCGCCGCCGAGGCCGACCGAGACTATCGTTTCACCGATCTCACTTTCCGGGCCACACGTCCCCGCGTTCGCCTGCGCTTCCGGACACAGCTTCACACCCGGGAGCAAGCCCGATACGCCCGGTGGATAGTGCAACTGCACCGACTGGATGGGCTGCTGTCCGTCTTCGCGAGAGAGAGTCGTCGTGAGCTCGCTGAACGAGCCCGCATTGTTGTTCGTCGTGCCCGACGCAAGCGTGGGGGCGAACGAGAGCGTGCTGGGCGACTGCACGCCCGGCGGGTTGGGGCACCGAGCCCCGTTCGGACCCGAGGTGATGTTGAATTCCGAGGCGGACTGGAGCGCTTCGTGGTGAGATGCCGTGTTGGACCACGGTTCGAAGGATGCGTTCGTCGTGTAGCCCGCTTCGCCGTACCGCCGACACAGTGCGGGAGTCACCAGCGGCGCGCGCTCCCCGCCGAAGAATTCGACTTCGGCGTCTTCAAAGGGCAGCTGTGGATCGTTCTGAAACGTCGCTGTGATCTGGCCCGTGGGGCTGAGCGAGACGCTGCCGGGGAGCTTGACGAGCACACCCGAGACCGGGTCCCTGGCCACAAGATACATCGCGACGAGCGAGGAGAACGGGTTTTCCAGAGGACCCGCGAAGTTCTGCGGCGAAGCAAGATAGACGAAGCCGTTCAGCGCGTTCGGTAGCAGCGGTGTCTTGATCGTGGCAGTGGCGAGCTTCGAGGCGTTTGGGCACGTCGCTTCTTCGGGCGTGAATTCCAGCACGCGGGTTTCCGGGTTTTCGCCCTTGAAGCCAATCTGAGCCAGGGAGCATGCCTGCAGCCCGTCAGCGGCGGCAGGGTTCAACGCCACGCCTTCGGCCAGCGCGACCGTGATATTCCTCACGTCCGACGGAGCAAGACCCTTCGGGTCCAGGGACTCTTCCTGAGGGACGTGCACATCGACCTTCAACCCACTCGGGGTGCTCGCGGCTTCCACGTCAGTGGAGACCTTGATTTCCGATCCAAACGCCAGGCTACCGCAACCATCCAGGGCCTGCATCGAACCCTCCAGAGGCAACTGACGTGGTTCGCTCGGGAGCGAGACCTCCGTGTGCGGTTCAACCCAGGAATCCGCCTGCACGCTGTCCTGCAACGCGCCCGTGCAGGACGTCGGCAGCGCCAGGAACGGTGGAGGCTCGCTCGCTTCCGTGCGAGTGCAAGGAGGAACACCGTGAAGGCGGCGTTCTTCTTCAGACTCTCCGTCCACTTCCGCCAAGCAACCAGAGCCGCGAACATTGTCGTGACGCGAGTCCCCCGGGACACCCCAGAACGTCACCGTGTTAGCAAGAAACCCAACCAGCTGCGGAATATTCTCCACGCGCGCAGTGACCCCGTAGTCTTCACCGGTGCGCACCGACGTATCCAGGAACACTGGAATACCGGCCGGCTGAAAGCCGAAACGCGCGGGTTCACCAACGGACGGTTCCAGGTTGAAGATCGGACTCGTCGCCGTTTCCTCACGCGGTACTTCCTTGTTCTCGTAGCTGACGACAGCGACCCCGAGGACGGTATCCGCAGGACACTCGTTCGCCTGGCTGTTGACGATCGTCCCGAACTGCGCCAAAGTGCAACGCGGATAAGCCGTCGGGTTACCGACGAGCCCAGCCGGCAACCTGAAGCTCAGATCCTTCGCGAGCGCCCCCGCCGGCTCCCCTTCAGAGGTCTGATTGAGATCGAGCGTCGTCGTGAACTGGAACGGATGCGAGCCCGCCTGCGCATCCGGCGCGCCACCAACTTCTTCGAAAACCTGTTCATAGCTTTCGATACCGAAAGGAGTCCCTTCACCAGGCCCCTTCGCGACCGTGATCGGACGCTCGAGGACAGCACCCGGCGCACCACCACCGGAGAGACTCACTTCATTCTGCTCACCCGTGACCGCTCCGGCTTCCACCGCGACACCCATCAGGACTTCGATCTGCTCGTACGGCGGCAGGCTACCCGCAAACGTGCACTGCACTTCATGCGGGGGGACAAGCGCACAGTCCACCGGGCCATTCTCGCCACCGTTGTTGAGCGTATTACCTTCCACGAAACGCGCGCTCAGCCCGGCGGGCAGCGTGTCGGTGACCGTCACCGGGGCCGCCTTGGCGTCCGCCACCGCATCACCCAAGTTGATCGCAGTCACCGCGATCACGCCATCTGCCTGCCCTGCCTGCACCTGCCTGATGCTCACCTCGCCTTTGAATTCCTCCAATGCGCTAAGTTCGGAATTGATTGCTGCCACCGGCCGATCGGCAAAGGCTTCCTTGAACGTAACGACGTACGGTTCGAGACCCAACTGGGCTCCCACCCCACCAGTCACTTCGACGTTGCCCGCGCCGTAGATCCCTTCAAGGCTCGTCTGGATCGCGCTCGGTTCCTCCCCAACTTCAAAAATCGCGAGCTTTCCGGCGACCTGTTCGAATTCTTTCTTTCCATCTTTCAATTCACTGACTTCCTCAACCGTCAGGTTCGCCAGGACGAAGAATTCGCCAGGGGAACCGGTGACCATGACATCCTGCACAGAGCTCGTCGCAACACCCGACTGCAACTTCCCGGGACGGGATACGGACGCCAGATGAAACCAGGGAGACAGCACTTCCGCAGACACAGATGAGCCCGAGAAAGCGAAGCTGGCCAGCAGAGCACCGAGGGTTAGGAGCGTGCGGGTCTTGACAGTCATTTACTTAGCCCTCCGGTCATAGCTGGCTTTCTTCGCCTTCGAGGCGCCGTATCTCTTTCTCGCTTGCCTTTCGCAGGTGGCTCGCTTCTTCTTGCGCTTATCCTTCTTGCACGCCTTAAGCGCGTTTGCGAGCTTCTGCGCTCGTGTCAGCACCTTTGGCTTGACCACCGTCGGCGGCGGAGGTGGGATGTTGCCGCCGCTGCTGAGCGTCGCGCTGGCGGGTAGACCGTAGAGACTCGGCTGCGGCGATGGGGCTGATTTGCACGACGCTTCGGTCACACACGCCGGCGACTGCGCCGCCGGCGCCGGCAAACACGGAGCCAGAGTCGTGCATTCCTGAGCGTCATACACGTCATACGCATCATCGAAGTCCTGCGGCGCAAGCTTCGCCGTTGTCAAAAAGAACACATCCCCCCCAGTTTCCGAAGCATCCAGAAACGCCGATTCCTGCGCCGAAGCCCCCGAGGAAATCAGACCGACACAACCCGCTGGTTCTACCGAACCGGGCTGCACTTCCCGTTCCGGCTTAAACGCCTCACTGCCGCTCGCCGCAGCAGGCCCACACGGCGCGCTCTGCGACCCCACATCTTCCGGCTCGTACTCATACACGTCCTCGGTGCCATTTACATCCTTCGCCACAAGCGCATCACTCGAATCGAAGAACAACCGGCCACTATCGGACAAATAACGCGACTGATAAAGAGCGCTGCTTTCCGTATACGGCGTCCACGTGGGAACGTTCGCCGCAAGCCAACTCGTGTGTTCCCAAATTTCTCCCCCACCGCCACCGACGAGCCGCATGTTCGCACCACCAGAGCCGTATTCTACCCCATGTGGTCGCGCGCCCGTCGGGTTACATGACGCGCACACAAGCCGCTCGGTCGGACCGTCGTAAAGGTAGACCTCCTCGTCCGGCTTGCCACTCACAGCATCCCTGTTGTCATAGCCCGTCAACGAGCGGTCCGACATAAACGCCAACCACTCACCATCAGGCGAGACCCGCGCAGTCAACACAGTAAGTTGTTCTCCCCAGTCAGGGAAATCTTCACCCGAAAGGACCGCCACGAGCCCAGTCACGCCGTCATGATGGACGTAGAGATTACATCTCGCACGCGGTGTCTGCAGGCGCTTATTTTTACACGTCCCTTCAACCGCCCCCGGCGCAAGCACGGCATTAGCCACAAGATAAACCCAGGAGCCATCTTCGCTTGCACCGAGAGCCGTCCCCACAACCGCACCTGACGGCGCAAGATCCCTCAGCTCACAGACATCTTCGTGGATTTCACATTCATAGAGATCTGCTCCGGCGGTACCTGTTCCACGTGGGGTTTCGTACGCGTGAGCGTCGGCCGTAAGTTTTTGTGTGTCGGTGAAGAACACCCTCGAACCTTCGCTGTTCGCCTCCTGGAATTCCGGGTTGAACCGCCCCTTCCCCGCAGTCGTCTCCCGACGGACATAGCGGTTCGGGGACATCGAGCTGTATCGTCTTCTCCGTCACCGTGTCACGCATGTAGAGATGATCTTCGTCGCTCCAGAACACACGCGAGCCGTCGTCGGAGATAGCGTGCCTCGCATTCGCGGACTCACTACCACTGCCGGGGAGCCCAACGTTTCCCCCGCCTATCGGTAGTTCTTCACCTCCTGGTTCACTCGGCGGCAACCAGCTAATCAACTGCAGCTGGTCGCCGACGGCCTTGCCGGCACTCCACTCATACAGGCCGCCTCCCGCCGCCGCGGGGGTCGTCTTCGTCAACGCCACCTTGGAGTGCAGCACCACATGACCCAGGTCTGGTGTCGCGCCCACGAATTCGGGGCCACAAACAGGATCTGGAGGACATCCGTGGCCCGCCCCCGCGTCGTCAACGCCGAAGACGGTGCCTTCGGGTACGTTCGCGTGTTCCCTCACGCTCGCTTCGCACGGCTTGCCCGCGGACGGGCAGCCCGTGACGAGGGGAGCATAGGCGGCGTTCTGGAGGGCGTTCAGATACGCCGTCTGTTCGGAAGCATCCGGCGAGAGCGCAACAAAACTCCCGAACGGCTGCACGACAGCCAGCGAGAGGTCTTTGGAGAAGACGCGGTACTCCGACCCTGCGCCGGGATGCACGCCAATCGGCGCACTGTGGGGGACCGCGAGATCACGAGATTCCCACGCGCCCGCCACGCCGCGCGTGGAGAGAACCTGCGCGGCGACGTACCCCCGCGGTTCCGATTCAGTCGGCGCATTGGCCGGGTAGGTGATCGCAGCGCCATCAGCTGCGGCCTGGATCGGCGCTTCCGTGCCAATCGGCTGGAACAGCGAGCCGTTCTTCTCGGGCGGGGAAACCATCTCCCACTGGCGAGCATCGGGCAAAACGAATTCGCCGGTGCCTCGCGTGGTGAAGATCTGTTCCTCGCCTTCGATGGGTTCGCCTTCTGCCTTGCTGATTTCGTTTTCGGCGAGGACCCTGAAGTGATATGTCGTGCCTGCGAGCAGACCCTGCACCTGCGGGCTGACGCTGTCAGCTTCGAAATCACGGGTGAGCACGCCATCTGGCTTCGGCACCGTGTGTTCGTAAGCTCTCGTCGCGCAAGTGATCGGCGACGCGCACGCCCCATATTCGAAGCGATATTTCGTGCTTTCGCTGCCGGGAATGATTTCCGCGTCGAATGTCGCGCTGTCATCCGTGACTTCCGAGACCGAGTCACTCTCCACCTTCGGCGCCGACGGTGGCTCGGGGCCATACACATTGACGGCCCCACCATCGGAGACGTAAACGTCACCGGAGACGTTGACCGCAACGCCCAGCGGTTCTACGAGCGGCGTCGGCTTCCCAGATTCGGGTTCGGACTCGGTGATCTGGCCCTCATACTTGCCTCTGCTCGAGAACTCGTCAACCACATGGTTGGCGGCGTCAACGACGTAGACCTCGCCCGTTGAAGGGTCGATCGCGACATCTATCGGCCTGAACGATTTCGCCGGTGTTTCGGAGGCGCTCGCTTCACCGAGTTCTAGTTCGGGTTGTGGTTCTCCTTTGATATTGAACACATCTACGGTACCCGTTTCCGGGCTGGCCACGTACACGTCGCCTGTGATCGGGCTGACCGCGAGACCATCTTCGTGGCCGGCACCCGGCACCGAGAATTCCTGCACCGTTTCGCCTTCTTCGCCCGATGGCCCGGGCTTCACGACAACCACAGTTGGGCCGGTCCCCGCTTTGAGGATGTACACGTCCCCAGTATGCACGTCTGAGGAATTGTTGATAGCGACGTATGTGAAATATTCGCTACCTCCGAAAGATTTATGGGGTGTCTTCTTACCTTCCCAAGGTTCGAGTTCTTTATAACCCTTCGCAGGTTCGCCCAGAACGTTTGGCTTGAAAACCCGCAGCTCGTCGGGTTCGGAGTTCGCGACATACACATCGCCCGTTGCGTCGTTCACAGCCACACCGCGTTCAAATCCCGAGTGTTCACCGCTCGCCCCGATCTGGGTTATGAACGAGTTGGAAGAACCGAAGACATCGAGGCCGCCTGTACCGAGAGCGCCACCGTCTGGATCGGCGACGAACAGGTTCCCGGCTGAGTCGAGCGCCAGACTCCACGGCTGGACGAGCTCTTCGAGCGGTTCGGCTTCCGTGATCGACGTGTCGTATTTGTGTTTGATCACGGCGTCGGCAGGGGTGACGCTTGGACCCGCATACGCAGCTATAACGCCCAAGATGAGCGCGAGGGTGCGGGCACGCCAGGACAAGGGGGTTTTCCAAGGGACCATCAGGGCATCTCCTCCTCATGAACAGAGGGGAGCACCCCTCGCGTGAATACGTCGTCAAACAGAGCACGCGGGGGCCCGGAACGGCGAGAACGAGCAGCAGTACGACGACGACACCAGCGCGGCGACTGCCGTGCTTGCTCCATCTCGACATCACTCGCTGCAACCCCCGAACCCGGCAACCGCCTCTCCCTCTCCTCGCGTTGATCGGTCTAGATCGACATAGTCCTCCATAGGGAGCACGCACTGCCAGCCAGCTATCCAGAAAGCCCGAAAAACAAGGCCCCACGAGTCAGACACACACCTTGACGCACCCCCCAACGAAGACACTCACGCCTCTGAAAGGTCCCCAGAGCGGGCGGTCCGCGAAAGATCGGGAAATTGTTGAACGAGGGCCTAGAGCTCGGGTGAGGTTCTGCGCCGGCTCGAGGTCAGCGAGGCGACCTGGAACCGGCGCGTGCCAGTACGACGGGAAGAGTCGGAGACATGAGCGCCAAAATCGAGCGCGGGCTTTTGCGCGTGTCAGCACGAGCGCGGCATATCGTTACTCCCTGCGTCGATCATGATGCACAGCCGCGCGGACATCTATCCGCTTCAGAAACACCTGTACACAAAACCGCGGCATTCGACTAAGGTGGTGCAATCGTGTCCAAGGTGACCCGCACCATTGCGCTGATTGTCTGCGTCTGTCTTGCCGCCGCGGCCCTCGCGGCATGCGGCAGCAGCGGTGACCCTTCGAGCGGAGTTGTGGCACAGGTCGGAGGCTATGCGATCACCAAGACCATGCTCAATCAGTGGATCACGGAGAAGGTCGGCGAAGACTATTATGAAGTCTCAACCCACGAGTCGCCCCCGCGACTGGTCTCAGAACCCGCTGATTACCCAGCCTGCGTCGCTTCCCTCAAAGCGATCACTCCCATACCCGGCGAGGGAAGACCGCAGCCCCAACCGACCGTCGCACAGCTGACGAGCAGATGCAAGGAGCTGTATCAAGCGATCAAGACACAGGCGATCGCCTACCTCGTCTCCTCCTATTGGAGCCTCAATTTCGACGCCGATCATGGCGTCACGGTGACCAACGAAGAAATCCAGCAGAAGCTCAAGCAGATCAAGGCCGAACAGTATCCGACCGAAGCGGAGTTTCAGCGGTTGCTCACGATCAAGAGACGCACCCTTGCGCAGGAGCTGTTCATCATCAAGCTGGACGTGGTGCAACTGAAGCTTGGCAAGAAACTCAAGCATGAGAGCCCGCAGCTGTCTGCCGCGTATATCAGGGAAGCAAAGAGCGCCGCCAGCAGCGCGAACTGCCACCCCGGATACGTAGTCGAATTCTGTAAAGGCTACAAAGCTCCACAGACATCCGCTGCCGAAACCCCATCCGTGCTGTTCGAGGAAATCGCACGATGGCGCCCAGAAACCTCCCACGGATTCACCGGCGTCCCCGTCATCTGACCGGCTGTTGCGGCCTGAGCTTCATCGCCCTAACGGGACGGCATTTGAACCATGAGACGATCGGGCGGCTACCCCTGATGCTGTAGCGAGGACCTGGTAGGTGGGTCAGAGCACGAGGACCCAGCCAGCTCACAGCCCAGGCGGAACACCACGGTGGCCAGGTCGCCGCCCTCGTGCGACGCACGATCGAAGAAGCCACAGCCGCATGAAGTACACATGTCGAGATGAGCGAGGTACCTTGAAGAGATGATGAGCGCAATCCAGATGCCCGATCGCCGGGAACCAGACGCCCGAGCAGGCCGCGAGCGCTACTACCGCCGCGGAGGCCCGGAGCGGGCTGGGTTTTTGGCGGGGCGTGGGCGGTTTCGTGAGCGGTGTGGTCGCTTGTGGAGCGTTGATGCCGCCTCGCCCACCTACGGCTCGATGCGCTTGACCGTTCGGACTCGGTCGATCGTGCGATCGAAGGACATAACCGCGTCCACCCCGGTGGCCTCTGCCATCGCAATCAGATACGCCTCGGCGAAGTCGAGGCGCTCGATCTCATAGACCTCAAGCGCACGCAAGAGCATCGCCTCATCTACGACAGCTATCGATTCCAGGGCGAGTGCCGCGCGCATCATCTCCGCGATCCGCACACGCTCGACCTCATAGAAGGATTCGAGCACATATACGCACTCTGCCAGCACCAAATCGGCCAGCAGCAGACGCTCCCCATTTGCGAGCGCCCGCGTGGCGCGAGCGGCCATCTCAGGAGGGTCTCCCGTGAGATGCCGCACCAGGACGTTCGTGTCGAGGAACGCCCTCAGCGTCGCTTCTCCGCACGCGCCCTACGCGTCCGCCGCAGAACCTCATCCCACGGCGTCCCCCGCTTGGCCTGCGGCACGGCTACCGACGAAGCCATCTCGATGAAGTCCGGTGTCTTGGCGACCACCGCCCGTTTACGCTCCACGCGGAACAGCACCTCATCGCCCTCATTCAGGTCGAGCGCATCGCGCACGGACTTCGGGATCGTGACCTGCCCCTTTGACGTCAGGCGTGCCGAGGCATCCAAGACATTTCTCCTTACTAGAGTATGAGAGTAAGGATAACACAGGGTGTGGCTAACCTTGGGAGCGAACGATGACAGTCCACGTCGGCCATACAAGCTCGATCATGTCTCCTACGACAACGAACGTGATGTGCTCTACCTACGCCGCGGAGAGCGACAGGCAGCGGCAAAACAATCGGGGCGACTGGATTCGAACCAGCGACCTCTCGCTCCCAAAGCGAGTGCGCTACCAGGCTGCGCCACGCCCCGATGCCAACACAGAGTAGAGGCATCAGGACGCACTGACACGCACTGACAGGATTCGCGCCTCCAACCCGTGGTTGTTGCGCGACCCGTGCAGATCTCGGCGCTGCTAGCCTCCGCCACCGCATGACTGAGGTTCAGCCCCTGCGCGCACTGCACTACGACCTCGCGGTCGCAGGCCCGCTCGCGGACGTGACGGCCCCTCCGTACGACGTGATCGACGCGACCCAGCGTGCCGAGCTGCTGGCGCGCTCGCCGTACAACATCGTCGCGATCGACCTGCCCGAAGGTGAGCCGGATCGGTATGCGGCCGCGGCAGGCCTGCTGGAGACCTGGCAGCTGCAGGGCGCGCTGGTGCGCGACACCGAGCCGGCGGTGTGGGCTCACACCCAGGATTACACCGGCCCCGACGGGCGCAGGCTGACCCGACGCGGGTTCTACTGCCGAGTGCGGATCGAGCAGTACGGCCCCGGGCGGGTGCGCCCGCACGAGCGCACGCATCCCGGGCCGAAGGAGGACCGGCTGGCACTGACCCGCGCGACGCGCGCGAACGTGTCCCCCATCTTCTCGCTCTACTCCGACCCGACCCAGGCCGCCTGGTCGGCACTGGAGCCGGCCACCGAGCAGGCGCCGTGGGGCGAGGTCACAGACGCGGAGGGCACCACACACCGCCTGTGGCGCGTCGCCGACCCCCAGACGATCGCCGCGGTGCAGCAGGCCACCAACGATGCCGAGCTGCTGATCGCCGATGGCCATCATCGTTACGAGACGATGCAGGCCTACGCTCAGGAGGTCGGCGGCGAGGGCGAGCATCAGTACATCCTCATGTGCCTGGTCGCGCTGGAGGACCCGGGGCTGACCGTGTTTCCGACGCATCGTCTGATCGGCAACCTCGACGAAGACCGCCACCGCGCGCTGAACGCCGCGCTTGAGCGCGACTTCGAGGTCACAGAGGTCCCGGTCGAGCGAATCGCTCCGCCCGAGCAGTCCCCCGATGCGCTGACGCCCCTGCAGCTCGGTTACATCGACCGCGACGGGCGGGCGCTGCGACTGACGCTGAGAGACCAGGCGATCGCCGACGCGGCGCTGCCTGACCGCTCGCAGGCGTACCGGCAGCTGGACACGGGCGTGCTGGAGGCGCTGCTGCTGAAGGGCGCGCTGGGACTGAGCGATGAGGACATCTCGCATCTGAACGGCCTGTTCTACGCGCGCTCGACTGAGGAGGCGCTTCAGCTGGTCCGCGCGGGCGCATACGACGCGGCCTTCTTCATGCGCCCCACCCCCGTGGCGCAGGTCAGAGATGTCGCTGCCGCCGGCGAAAACATGCCGCCCAAGTCAACGTTCTTTTACCCGAAGCTGCTGACGGGGCTGCTGCTGAACCCACTCGCGTGAGGGTCCGTAGCGCCGCCGCCGCGGGAGTACCATGTAGGTGAGGGGTCGATCGGAGGGCACTGGTGATCGAGAGGAAAGGCGGGCCGGCATGAAAGCGACGGCGCGACGTGAAGACAGGACGTTGAGGCACACCGTGCAGGTGCGCGAGCACCAGCTGACGGTGGATGAGCCGCTGGACAGCGGCGGAGATGACGCGGCGCCCGATCCGCAGGAGCTGCTTGCGGTCAGCCTCGCCTCGTGCACCGCGATCACGATGGAGATGTACGCGGCGCGCAAGGGTTGGGACATCGGCCACGTCGAGGTCGATGTGGAGTACAAGCCCGCCGAGCGCGGGTGTCCCACCAAGTTCGAGCTGGTGCTGCGTCTTGGAGACGATCTCCCCGAAGAGCAGGTGGAGCGCCTGCTGGTGATCGCGGCGAAGTGCCCGGTGCACCGCGCGCTCGACGGCGAGGTCATGTTCGCGGAGCGCGTCGAGCGCGTGCACATGGCCACCTGATCGGATCGGCGACGACAACCATGAGCCCCAGCCGATAGCCGTCGGTCAAGCACAGATCCCCGCGGCAGTGCTGGTGCCGCTTTTCCTTACCGGCGACAGCAGCGGCGGCAGCGGCGGTGAGCCCCACGCGGTGTTCACCAGGCGCCGTACGGACCTGCGCCGTCACGCCGGCGAGATCTCCTTTCCCGGCGGCCGGCGCGACCCCGAGGACGTGGACCTCACCGACACGGCGCTGCGCGAGACCGAGGAGGAGATCGGGCTGCCCCGCGCGCGGGTGCGGCTGCTGGGGGAGCTGCCTTCGGTGTCGACGTTCGCGACCAATTACGTCATCCACCCGTTCGTCGGCCTGATCCCGGCGGGCCTGGCCTGGCAGGCGTCGCCGACGGAGGTCGATGCCGTGTTCGAGCTCCCGCTGGACGCGCTGCGCGCGGGCAGGACGCGCACCCGCATGGAACGCCGCGGGATTACGTTCGAGACGGACGTCTACGTCGTGGACGAGAACCTCATCTGGGGCGCCACCGCGCGCATCGTCGAGCACCTGCTGGAGCGGGTGCAGGAACTGCTGCCACCCCGCCCCGCCGGCGAGTGACTGCAATTCCAACGACCCGATGCGCCGCGACGTAACGCGGGTCGATCGATCGGTTACAGAAGGAAGCCCAGACCCACCGCCCCGGCGGACCCCCGGGTCAGCTCGGCTGGGCCACCGCCTGACTGACGTGTCAGTTTGGCTGCGGAACCAGCCGGATGTAGGGGCGCGGCTCCTCCCAGCCATCCGGGTAGGTCTCTTTGGCCTCGTCGTTGGAGACCGAGCCCGCGATGATCACCTTCTCGCCCTGCTGCCAGTTGACCGGCGTGGCGACCTTGTGCGTCGCGGTGAGCTGCAGCGAGTCGATCACACGCAGCACCTCGTCGAAGTTGCGTCCGGTCGTCATCGGGTAGACGAGGATCAGCTTGACCTTCTTGTCGGGCCCGATCACGAACACGTTGCGCACGGTCTGGTTGTCGGCCGGCGTGCGCGCGAGCGAGTCGCCGGACGTGCTCGTGGGCAGCATGCCGTAGAGCTTTGACACGTTGAAGTCGCTGTCGCTGATGATCGGGTAGTTGGGAGCGGTGCCCTGGGTCTCCTCGATGTCCTTGGCCCACTCCTCGTGACGGTCGAGCGGGTCGACCGACAGGCCGATGATCTTCACGTTGCGCTTGTCGAAGTCGGGCTTGGCGTTCGCCATGTAGCCGAGCTCGGTCGTGCAGACGGGCGTGAAGTCCTTCGGATGCGAGAACAGCACTGCCCAAGAGTCACCGATCCAGTCGTGGAATTTGATGCGGCCCTCGGTGGTCTCGGCCTCGAAGTCGGGGGCTACGTCGCCAAGTTGCAGCGTCATGTTGTTCCTTTCTCGACACCCAGCCGTCGCCGGCTTCGGATCGGAAGGCCGACCTGGTAATCCTGATCGACTTTTGGGAGATTAGATCTCAGGATAGCGGACCCCGGCCATCCGCTCCGGCCCGCTCGGAACCGCCAGCCGATCAGACGCCCAGCAGCAGATCGACGGCGCCGCGAGCGTCCGCCAGCCAGGCATCCGTATTGCCCGGATCGGCGCGCACGAACGCGACGGGGATCGCGTTGCGCGTGGTCATCGCGCGGACGATGTGCTCGCCCTCGGCGGTGACCTGCCCGGGCACGATGCCCCGACCTAGCTCGTCGACTCGACCGAGCTCAGGTGCGCACGCGGGCGCGCGCGTGGCATGGACATGGACATACACGACATCGTCTGCCGCCCCGGCGACCGCCGGCCCCGCGTGCGCGCCCGGAGCCTCGTAGACGAAGCCGCGCATCGTCGTGTCGATCGCCTGCGCGAGGAACGACTCCAGACGCGAGCCGTGCAGTGCGCGTACCTGCTCGGACTCCCCCGTGGCCGTGGCGAGCAGCCAGCAGGCGATCGTCACACCGTCCAGCGCCCCACGCAGCGTCGCCAGGCGATCGGGCGAGCCGATCAGACACTCGGCGCCACTCGCTTCGATCTCGCCCCGGCCGGCCTCCGTGCGGGTGACGATGCGCACCGCGTGCCCTGAGCCCTCCCCCACGAGCTCCGCCGCCAGGCGTCTGCCGCGACAGCCGCCGCCGACGATCAGGACCCGGGCCACAGCGCGCGATCCTATACAGTCGCGCCTCAACCCCTCGCGGGCCGCCTTCTCTCAGGGCGCCCTCCCTCAGGCCGCCCTCCCTCAGCAATCACGCACGCGCGCGTGCGTGATTGCGCGTGGGCCCCCAAAACGGCCGGCCCCCGCACATACAGGCCGCCCCCCCGGGCCGGCCCGCTTGACGTGTCGGTCGGCCCGAGGCGCCCCGAGATCCAAAGGGCAGGCGACTTCCTCCGAGCCGTGGCTCGAAGCTTGGGTTCACTCAATAGCGGGCGTCGCGGTCCGGTCAGACCGCGACGCCCGGTCGAGGAGGCCGATCGGAGATCGCCCGGCACGAGGCGATCACACGCCGAGACCTGCTCGAGCGCCACCGGAGAGGTTTGGGTAGCGGCGCTCGAGCAGATCCCGGCGCATGGACGTCCCGTGCATTCGACCGCCCCGACTGGAATCCGTTCCCCATGGGTTGGCTACCGTCCATTGCCATGAAGAAAACCATAGTTTCTAGCGTCTGTCAAGGGGCAAGACAAAAAGTTTTGTCAACCTACCTTCGGAGGTCATCCACGAAGGGCTTAATGGGGATTGTTCTGGTCGAAACACATACGCGCGCGGAGGACCACGAAGGGCTCCGTGGGATGCCGCGACGGGTGTGCGGGCATCCCGGTGACAAGGGGGATCCCAAGCGTCGAATACCATCCGCGCACGATGAGCGAGCACCCCCCGAGCCCGGACGCCTCCCCATCCCCCTCCCTCGCAGGCGGGGACGTCGTGACGATGGACAAGATCGTCGCACTGTGCAAGCGCCGCGGCTTCGTGTTCGGATCCTCGGAGATCTACGGCGGCGTCGGCTCCACCTACGACTACGGCCACTACGGGGTGCTGCTCAAGAACAACGTCAAGAACGCTTGGTGGCGGGCGATGCTGCAGGAGCGCGAGGACATCGTCGCGATCGACTCCGCGATCCTGCAGCACCCGCGCGTATGGGAGGCCTCCGGCCATCTCGCGGGGTTCACCGACCCGCTCGTGGACTGCCGCACGTGCGGCCAGCGCTTCCGCGCCGACCACCTCGGGGACCTGCAGTGCGGGCGCAAACCCTCCAAGCACCCGGGCGAGACCGACGAGTGCTCGCTGACCGACGCGCGCGACTTCAACCTGATGTTCGAGACGACGATCGGTCCGGTCAAGGAGTCAGGCGCGGCGGCCTACCTCAGGCCGGAGACGGCGCAGGGCATATTCATCAACTTCAAGAACGTCCTGCAGTTCTCGCGCAAGCGACCGCCGTTCGGGATCGCCCAGGTCGGCAAGTCGTTTCGCAACGAGATCACCCCCGGCAACTTCATCTTTCGCACCCGCGAGTTCGAGCAGATGGAGATGGAGTTCTTCGTGCCCCCCGACGAGGCGCCCCGCTGGTTCGAGCACTGGCTCGCCGAGCGCGAGCGCTGGTACGTGGAGCTCGGTCTCAGGCCCGACCACCTGCGCCTGCGCGCCCACGAGCAGGACGAGCTCTCCCACTACTCCTCGGCCACCAGCGACGTCGAGTACCTGTTCCCCATCGGTTGGTCCGAGCTCGAGGGCATCGCCAATCGGGGCGACTTCGACCTGACCCAGCACACCGAGTACTCCGGTCAGAAGCTCGAGTACTTCGACCAGGCGACCGGCGCGCGCTACGTCCCGCACGTGATCGAGCCGGCCGCGGGGGCAGACCGGGCGACGCTCGCGTTTCTTGTGGACGCCTACGACGAGGAGATCCTGCACGGCGCAACGGTCGACGAGCAGGACGCGGAAGGACCGATCGGTGAGCTACGCACGGTGTTGCGACTGCATCCACGCCTGGCGCCGATCAAGGCCGCGGTGTTGCCGCTGGTCCGCAAGGACGGCCAGCCGGAGCTGGCTCACCAGGCCTACGAGAGTCTGCGCGATACGGTGCAGGCAGAGTACGACGAGGGTGGCTCAATCGGCAAGCGCTACCGCCGCCAGGACGAGATCGGCACCCCGTTCTGCCTTACGATCGACCACCAGAGCATTGAGGACAACACCTTGACGCTGCGCGATCGCGACTCGCTCGCCCAGGAGCGGCTGCCGATCGAGGGCATCGCCGAGGAGATCGAGCGGCGCGTGCACGCGCCGTGGAGCACACCAAAGCTGAGCGCGGCCACGACGGGCGCCGCGAGTTGACCACGACTGCCCGGCCGCGGGCACGAGGAGACAGACACGCATGGACTTCGACCTGACCGACGAGCAGCGCCTGATCAAGGAGACCGCACGCGAATTCACCGACAAAGAGATCGTGGTGCAGTCGCGGGAAAATGCCCGCAACCACCATTTCGACGTGGACCTGGTGAAGAAGATCGCCGCCCAGGGCTATCTCGGCGCGATCGTCCCGCAGGAGTACGGCGGCGCGGGACTGGACTACTTCAGCTACGGGCTGATCGTCGAGGAGATCGGCCGCGGCGACTCGGCGATCCGCACCGTCATCTCGGTGCAGACGTCGCTCGTGTGCTCGGGCATCGTCAAGTTCGCCACCGAGGAGCAGAAGCAGAGGTATCTGCCGAAGCTGTGCTCGGGCGAGTGGCTTGGTTGCTTCGGGCTGACCGAGCCCGACACCGGCTCAGACGCCGCCAACCAGAAGACGCGCGCGCGCAAGACCGATTCCGGCTGGGTGATCAACGGCGCGAAGATGTGGATCTCGATGGCCAACTACGCCAAGGTGGCGCTGATCTTCGCCCAGACAGACCCGGAGCTCGGGCACAAGGGGATCGCGTGCTTTCTCCTCGATACCGACCAGCCCGGTTACACCGCACAGACGATCGAGCACAAGATGGGTCTGCACGCGTCCGACACCGGGTCGATCTCGCTCGAAGACGTCGAGGTGTCAGACGAGGACATGCTCGGGAAGGTGGGCGACGGCTTCAAAATCGCGATGTCGAACCTCGACTCCGGCCGCTACTCGGTGGCGGCGGGCTGCGTGGGGATCTGCCAGGGCTGCGTGGAGGAGTCGGTGAGCTATGCCAAGGAGCGCGAACAGTTCGGACGCCCGATCGCAAGCTTCCAGCTGGTGCAGGCGATGATCGCCGACATGGTGCTCAAGACCGACGCGTCGCGCATGCTCGTGTGGCGGGCGGGCTGGCTCAAGGACCAGGGACGCCCGAACACGCTGGAGACCTCGATCGCCAAGCTCCACGCGACAGAGGCGTCGCTCGAGTGCGCGAACATGGCGATCCAGGTGCACGGCGGCGCCGGCTACGTTGACGACCATCCCGTCGAGCGCTACTTCCGCGACGCCCGCGTGACGACGCTGTATGAGGGGACCTCGCAGATCCAGAAACTGATCATCGGGCGCGCGATGACCGGGGTCAACGCGCTCGTGCCGAGCTGAGATGGCGCCCGCGCGTGTGATCGGCGTGATCGGCGCCGGCACGATGGGCTCCGGGATCGCCCAGCTGGCGGCCCGCTCGGGAGCCCGAACGCTGCTGCACGACCCCGTCCCCGATGCCCTCGCGCGTGGGGCCGAGCGGGCCAGGGACGGCCTGACCAAAGAAGCGGCCAAGGGGCGACTCAGCGCCGAGGAAGCCGACGCGGCTGCCGCCCACCTGGGGCCCGTGGACTCGCTCGACGCGCTCGCCGGGTGCGAGCTGGTGATCGAGGCCGCGCCCGAGCGCCTGGAGCTCAAGCACGAGCTATATCGGCAGCTGTCGGAGATCGTGAACAAGGAGTGCGTGCTGGCGACGAACACCTCATCGCTGCTGGTGACCGCGATCGCCGCGGGCGCGAGCAACCCAGAGCGAGTGGTGGGCATGCACTTCTTCAACCCTGCCCCGTTGATGCGCCTGCTGGAGGTCGTCGCCGGCGAGCAGTCCTCCGAGGCTGCCCTGGCGCTCGCCCACGCGACCGGCGCGGCGATGGGCAAGACGGTGATCCGCGCCCACGACGGCCCGGGCTTCCTCGTCAACCGCTGCAACCGCCCGTTTGGATTGGAGGCTTTGCGGATGCTGCAGGAGCGAATCGCGGACATCGCGACGATCGACCGCATCTGCCGTCTCGAGGGCGGCTTTCGCATGGGGCCATTCGAGCTGATGGACCTCGTGGGTATCGACACCGGCCTGGAGATCTCCAAGAGCTTTTACGAGCAGAGCTTCTACGAGCCGCGCTGGCGACCCTCGCCGATCTCCGCGCGCTACGTCGCCGCCGGGCTGCACGGGCGCAAGACCGGGCGCGGCTACTACGACTACTCCGGCAGCGATCGCTCGCACCGACCCGAGGATCCCGACCGAAGCCGGGGGACACGCGCCTTCGGCGCGAATCCCCGTTTCGGCCAGCCCCAGCGCAGCGCGGACGCAAGCGTGCAGGTGCAGGGCGGCGGACCCTTGGCTCGGGAACTGCGGGAGCTCGCATCCGGGAACACAGGAACCGGGGGCGCCGGACCCCAAATCGCGGTCGAGGGGCTTTCCGGCACCGTAGAGGGCGAGCCGTTCTACTCAGTCGCGCCCCTGGCGCTCGTCGAGGTAACCGGCGAGGCGGGGGAGCGGGCGTTCCAGAGCCTCGGGCTGCACACCGCGCGTGTGCAGCCCTCACCCGTCGGCGTGCTCCCGCGAATCGTCTGCCAGGTGATCAACGAGTGCGCGTTTGCGTTCGGCGAAGGTATCGGCTCGGCCGCGGACATCGACGCGGGCATGGTGCTCGGGCTGAGCTACCCGCGCGGCCCGCTCGCGTGGGCGGATGCGATCGGGCTGGAGCACGTGCTCGCCGTGCTGGACAGCCTCTGGGAGGAGTACCGCGAGGAGCGCTACCGCCCGGCCCCGGCATTGCGTCGCCTGGTGCGCGCCGGAGGCGCCTTTACCACGCCTCTGCCGTGATATGGCCGCACCGCGACGCCGATCGTGAGAGCATGCTGCCGGTGAGCGACTTCTTGGTCAAGCGGGATGATCTCCGGGAGTGCCGGATCGCCGAGTCGCAGGCGCCCGAGCTGCAGCCTGGCCAGGCGCTGCTCAGGGTCGAGCGCTTCGGGCTGAGTGCGAACAACGTCACTTATGCGGTGTTCGGCCAGATCATGTCCTACTGGGATTTCTTTCCGGCGCAGGAGGGATGGGGCCGTGTTCCGATGTGGGGCTTTGCCGAGGTGGAGCGAAGCGAGGCCCAGGGTGTCGAGCCCGGCGTGCGCGTGTACGGATATCTGCCCCCTTCCTCCTACCTCCTCGTGACGCCCGCCCACGCCGGTGGGGACGGGTTCGTCGACGGCTCGCCGCAGCGCGCGGCGCTGCCCTCGGCCTACCAGAGCTACCTGGCGACCGACTCAGACCCTTTCTACCGGGCGGACACCGAGGAGCTGCAGATGCTGCTGCGTCCGCTGTTCTTCACCTCGTTTCTGATCGACGACCAGCTCGTCGACGAGGGGCTGACTGGGCGTGGGCCGATCGTGATCTCGAGCGCCTCGAGCAAGACCGCGATCGCCGCGGCGTTCCTGCTGGCGCAGCGCGAGGGAGTCGAGCTCGTGGGGCTGACCTCGGCGCGGAACGTCGAGTTCGTCGAAGGCCTCGGGGTCTATGGCCGCACCGTCACCTACGATGCGATCTCCTCGCTCGAGCGAGGACCCGCTACGTTCGTCGATATCGCGGGAGACGGCAAGGTGCGCCTCGATGTCCATTCGCATTACGGCGACGAGCTCGTCCACAGCATGACCGTGGGGGTGACGCACTGGGAGGAGCTGGGCGCTGGCGAGGGCGAGCTGCCCGGCCCGTCACCGACGTTCTTCTTCGCCCCCGATCGCGTTACCAAACGCTCCGAGGACTGGGGCCGCGCTGGGCTGCAGAGCAGGGTCTCCGACGCCTGGCACCCATTCTGCGAGTGGACGGGGGGTTGGCTCGAGGTTGTCCACGACCGGGGCTTCGAAGCTGTTCAGCGCGTCTACCTAGATGTGCTCGAGGGTCGCGTCGATCCCAAGACCGCCAACGTGCTCTCGCTCGTCGATTAAGGGATCGGAGCACGCATGGCCAGGATCATCGTTTTGGGCGGCGGGGTGTGTGGGCTGGCGGGGGGAATGCTACTGGCGCGCGATGGGCACGAGGTCACGGTGCTCGAGCGCGACGCGGCGCCCGTACCCGAGTCTGTCGAGGAGGCATGGGAGAGGTGGTCGCGCGATGGTGTGACCCAGTTCCGCCTGGCCCACTTCCTGCAGCCCGCGGGCCGCGCGGTGCTGGAAGAGGAGCTCCCCGACGTCTTTGCGGCGCTCGTCTCGGCAGGGGCTGCGCGCTTGGATCTGCTCGAACGGATGCCCCCCAACCTGGCCGAGGGTGATCCGCGGGCCGGCGATGAGCGGTTCGTGACCTACACTGCCCGCCGCCCAGTCTTCGAGCAGGTCCTGGGAAAGGCGGCGCAGGACGAGCCCGGCCTGGAGGTGCGCCGGGGCGGCGCTGTGAATGAGCTGACGATCGAGGACGACGACGGGATCGCGCACGTGACCGGCGTCCGGCTGGACTCGGGCGAGACGCTGCAGGCCGACCTCGTGGTGGACGCGATGGGCCGGCGCTCGCAGCTGCCGCGCTGGTGCAGCGATGCAAACATCGGGATCCTGCACGAGGAGTCCGAGGATTCCGGGTTCATCTACTACGGCCGGTACTTCCGCTCGGCGGACGGGACGACGCCGCGGCCGATCGGCCCTCTGCTCGCGCCGATGGGGACCTTCTCGATCCTGACTCTCCCCTCGGACAACGGCACGTGGGCGGTGGCACTCGTCACCTCCAGCGGGGACCAACCGCTGAAGCGGATGCGCGACCCCGACCTGTGGAGAGCCGTCATCGAGGCGTGCCCGCTGCATGCGCACTGGCTCGGAGGCGAGCCGATCGGCGACCTCGAAGCGATGGGCGGGATGATCGATCGCTACCGCCGTCCAATCTCCGACGGTCGGCCTCTGCTCACCGGCATTGCGCTGCTGGGTGATGCATGTGCGTGCACGAACCCCTCGCTCGGTCGCGGGATATCGCTCGGGCTGCTGCACACGAAGTGTCTGCGCGAGGTGGTCGGCTCGCACCTCGACGATCCATTGGAGTTCGCCGAAGCGTGGGATGCGGCTACCGAGGCGAACCTGACTCCCTGGTATCGGGAGACGGTCGAAGAGGACCGCGACCGCCTGCACGAGATCGACGCGCTGCGCAACGGGCTGGCGCCCACACCGCCGAGCGAGCGCTCGGCGGTCCTGCGGGGAGCGCTGCTCACGGCGATGCTGCATGACCCCGAGCTCTTCAGGGCCTTCCTGGCGTCGCGCTCCGTCTTGACGCCGTTGAGCGAGACCTTCGCCCGAGCCGGCGTGGCCGAGCGAACCCTCGAGCTGGCCGGCGAGCATGAGCCCATGGTGCTACCGGGCCCCAGCCGCGAGGAGCTGCTGGCGCTGCTCGGCTGACACCGGTCGGCGATTACCAGGCGCCCCGCCGCAGGGTTGAATATGGCCAGGTGGCCGAGGGCGAAGAGTGCAAGCGCCAGCGCCGCCTGGTCATCACCGCGCTGAACCAGGTTGGTATCAGCTGTGTGGGTTGGGATCCCTTCCCTACGACGCGGGCTCCCACTGCGCCTCAGCCAAGTCACCGACGGGCATGCCCTCGGGAGTAGGCACCTCGGGGGTGTCGCGCAAGTACCACTCAGCATCCAGCGCCGCCTCACAGCCCGATCCCGCGGCCGTGATCGCCTGGCGGTAGGTATGGTCAACGAGATCCCCGGCGGCAAATACACCCGGGCGATTGGTCCTGGTCGAGCGCCCGTTCGACGGCGACGTAACCCTCCTCGTTGACATCGATCTGGCCACGCACCAGCTCAGACTGGGGCTCGTGGCCGACCGCGATGAACGCGCCTGTGATCTCGATCTCGCGGGTCTCACCAGAGTGGGAGTGCACGAGCACCGCCTTCGCCAGCGCACCGGTCTCGCCGGGGAGCAGCTCTCTGACCGTGTACGGGGTCAGCAGCTCGATGTTCTCCTGCGCGCGCGCCCGCTCGAGCATGATCTTCGACGCCCTGAACTCCTCGCGCCGGTGCACGACCGTGACCTTGCCGGCGAACTTCGACAGGAATATCGCCTCCTCCATCGCCGAGTCCCCGCCGCCGACGATGACCGTATGGGCGTCCCGGAAAAACGCCGCGTCACACGTCGCGCAGTAGCTGACCCCGCGGCCGCTCAGCTCCTCCTCGCCGGGGATGCCGAGCTTCTTGTGCTCTGCCCCCATCGCCAGGATCACGGTGCGCGCCCGGTGCTCGACGTCTCCGACCCACACGCTGTGCACGCCCCCGGGATCGCTCGCCAACCGCACGCGGTCAGCCTCCTCGGTCAACAAGCGCGCGCCGAACCGCTCGGCCTGCTCGCGGAACTTCTGCATGATCTCCGGCCCCATGATTCCCTCCGGGAACCCCGGGTAGTTCTCGACGTCGGTCGTCTGCTGCAAGAGGCCACCCCACGCGAACCCCTCGATCACCAGTGGATTCAGGTTCGCGCGCGCCGTGTACAGCGCAGCCGTGTACCCGGCAGGACCGCTGCCGACGATGATCACGTTCTCGACGTCGCCGCTCATCTCATCTCCATTCTCAAGTCTTTGTCCGCGCAGTGCGTCCTAGAAGCATATGCCCTGAGCCGCTTTACTTTGTAAAGTATAGCGCTTTCGTGCGCATTTTCGGGCATCTCAGGAGCCCTGCAGCACGCCCGCCGTCTCCACCTGCGCCCCGCGTCCCCCCGACGCGCGAGGTCCGCCCTGCTCCTCACGCCAGCGCGCCACCGTGCGGCGCAGCTGAAAGTACGCCACGGCGCCGGGAATAGTGGGCAGCCAGAACGAGATGCCGCGGTAGGACAGTACCGCCAGCACCGCCAGGTCGAGGTTGACCCCGAACGCGGCGAACGCGCCGATCATGCCTCCCTCGACGCCCCCGAGACCGCCGGGCAGCGGCAGCAGGTTGCCGAGCATGCCGATGAAGTAGGCCATCAGGATGACCGGGAACGGCGGCGGGGTCCCGAACGCGTGGAACATCGCCCACAACACGCTGATATCAAAACCCCACCAGGCCACCGCGCCGAGCAGACCCGGATCGCGCTCTCCGATCAGCTCGATCGCCGTGCGCACACCGCTCGCCGCCAGCGCGGGCGCCGTCACGGCCATGGCCACCCAGCGGGCGAGACGGCCCGAACCCGACGCCCACCGCCCCAGACGCCGCTCGATATCGCCCGGCAGCAGCGCCATCGCGCCGACCGCCGCCATCAGCGCTGCCGCGACGATCGCCGGGACGATCGTCAGCGCAAACGAACCACCCCCGGGCAGCAGGCCGATCCCCAGCCCGATGCCGTCGAGCACCACCGAGCCCGCGTAGACCACATACAGCAACACCATGAACGCGACCATCCGGCACGCCACCAGGCGTGCCTCCATCCCTGAGCGGCGCAGCGCCCACGCGGTCAGCGCGATGCCGCCCGCGCCCGCCGTCGCGAACAGGCGCGTGGCGGCCAGACCGGCCATCGTGATCTGATAGCTCTCCGACCAGCCGATCGGCCCGGGCGGGCGAGGCGCGCGGGGTCTCCCCACGAACACGGCCCGGAACAGCACCACGTAGCCGGCGAACGACAGCAGCTCGAGCACGACCCCGGCCGCGATCCACCAGAGATCGCCGTGCTCGATGTGATGCAGCGTCGTGCCCACCCCGGCGAGCTTGGGCAGGACGAAGTACAGGAACCCGACACACGTGAGCACGAACAGGCCGAACGCGACGGCCTGCCGGCGCGTGACAACCACGCGCGGCATCTCCTCTTCGTGGTGCGTCTGCGCCACCACCCGTCCCGCATCCTCTGCCAACGCCTCCCGCGCCATCTCTGTCTCACTCACCTCCGTCTCAGTCTCAGCTCGTCTCGTGTGCGATTGCCTCCAGCGCCGCCACCGCGCGACCAAAGCGCTCGAGCGCCGCACCCGCGTGCGGGCCCAGACGGCGCACCGCCCCCGTCAGCGCCGCCCCCGCGAGCAGATCGACCGCGTAGTGCTCGCCCAGGTACACGAGCGCGAACCCGAGCACGGCGGCATACGAGGCGCCCAACGCGCCCGCGAGTGGCCCGGCCTCCGCGAGCAGAAGCGCGGCCATCAGGGATGTGGCGAAGTGCAGCGAGGGCATTGCAGCCAGGGGATTGCCTCCTAGGACACTGTATAGAGGCCCCCAGCCGTCTCTCCAGAAGTGCTCGCCGTACTCGACCATCATCCGGCGCACGTCCCGCTCGCCGTGAAGGCCCTCGCGACGTCCCGCCACGGACGCCGCATACCAGGGCGGTGCGGTCGGAGCGAGCCAGTAGAAGCTCGCGCCGATGTCGAACACCGCGTAGGTCATCACCGCGGCGCGCGGAAATCGCTCGGGATGGCGCACGAGGATGTATGCGAGCGAGCCATGGGGCACCATGAACCACGCCCAGTGCGCCCACACGAGCACGCGGTCGAGCGTACGCCAGCTCGGTGTGCCGTTGGCTGGATCGACTCGCGCGAGCGCGCGTTGCAGGCGCAACGTCGGCAGCTCACCGAGGCCCAGCACACGATCGATGTCGATCGGATAGTCGATGTGCACGCGCTCCGATTGCGCCGCCTCGTCGTCGTGAGGAGTCTTGTACGCGGCCAGATACGCCCACATCTGCAGGCTGCACACCGCCACGTCGCGCGTACGCGAGCGGCGCACGGCCACGCACAGAGCGACCGGCGCCGCGAACGCGACCACCTGGGCCACGAGCGGCGGCGCGGCGACCCGCTTACGCACCAGCGGCGCGGCGACTCCCGCCACCACGATCCCCCAGGCCGCTGCCCTGATTGCCGAACCTCTAGACAGCCGCACTGCGCCGGGAGTATATGGTCGCGCTCGGGCGCTTCCGGGAGTAATGATCTCGGGAGGTGCGATCATGCACGTGTCTCCGGGCGCGAAACGCGCGCCCGCGCGTACGCGCGCGTGCAACGCCATTCGGAACGCGTTTGTCCCCGAGTCAGGCCGCCGCGATGAGCGTCAGCTCGCCGGCACCCGGGTCTCAGCGCGCGCGACCGCCTCGGCGACGAACGCCCCGATGACCCTGCTCGCCTGATCCGCCTCCGGGTGCCACTGCACCCCGAGCACGAATCGCCGGGCGAGCGAGCTCCCATCCAACTCGATCGCCTCCGGCAGATCGTCGAGCATCGAGACCCCGCTCACGGTCAGACCCTCCCCCAGCTGATCCACACCCTGATGGTGATGGGACTTCGTCGCGTGTCTGAGCTCACCCGCCGCGCGCGCCGCCAGCGAGCCCTCGACCAGCACGACGTCGTGGTCGGAGCCGTCGAACGAGCCTACAACCCGACGGTGCTCCTCGTGATCGAACAGGTCGGGGAGGTGCTGCAACAGCGTGCCGCCCAGGGCGACGTTGATCAGCTGCATGCCCCGGCAGATCCCCAGCACCGGCATATCTCGCTCGATCGCCGCGCGGGTCAGCGCGATCTCGAACACATCGCGCTCGGGGACTGTGTCCACCGTCTCGCCATGCACCGCCGGCTCGCCGTAGGAGCCCGGATCGATGTCGGCGCCCCCCGCGAGCACGAGCCCGTCGATCAGATCCAGCACCTCCTCCGGATCCTCGACCAGCAACGGATCGACGGGCAGCATCAGCGCGAGTCCGCCCGCGCGCTGGACCGCTTCGACGTAGTTGCTCGGCAGCAGCATCGCCCGCTGATCCCACACGCTCCAGCGCGCCCGCTCCAGGGCCGCGCAGATGCCGATCACCGGTCTGCTCATCCGTACAAGATAGGGGCAGCCCGGCGCGAGCGCATAGGATCCCACCGCAGGCCGAACCCCGCCGCCACGCCGCCCGCACATCCAGCGTCCATGCCGGCGTCAAACCGAACGCGCACAAACCGAACGCGCAAGGAGACCAGCGCCATGAGCGAGCCCAGCACCCCGCCCCAACTTCAGACCGTCAACGTGTCCCTGACCGACGACGGCGTCGCCACCGTCCAGCTGAACCGCCCGGAGGCGCTGAACGCCTGGAACCGGCAGTTCGGCGAAGACCTGCTCGCCGCCCTGCACTACACGCGCCGGGAGGAGGCGGTGCGCGCCGTGCTGATCGAAGGGGCAGGACGGGCATTCTCCTCGGGGGCGGACCTGAAGGACGTCAGCGGCGGCGAGACCACGCCCGACGGACGCCCGGACGTATACAAAACGCTGACCGAGCGCTACCACCCGATCATGCTCGCGATCCGCGAGATGCCCAAGCCTGTGCTCGCGTCCGTGCGCGGCCCGGCGGTCGGCATCGGCTGCTCGCTGGCGCTGTGCTGCGATCTGATCATCGCGGGCGAGGGGGCCTACTTCCTGCTCGCGTTCGTCAACATCGGCCTCGTGCCTGACGGCGGCTCCTCGCTGTTCGTGCCCACGCGCGTGGGCATGGCTCGCGCCACCGAGCTGGCGATGCTGGGCGAGCGCCTGCCGGCGCCGCAGGCTCTGCAGTGGGGCCTGATCAACCGGGTTGTGCCCGACGAGCAGCTGGGCGAGGAGTCCGCCGCGCTCGCCGCGCGCCTGGCGACAGGTCCTACACGCTCCTACGCCGGGACCAAGCGCCAGCTGAACAACTGGCTGTACGCGCGCATGGAGGAGCAGCTGGAGCTCGAGGCCCAGATCCAGCGCGAGATGTCCGGCAGCGAGGATTTTCTCGAGGGCGCGATGGCGTTCGTGGAAAAGCGCCCGACGCGGTTCTCGGGCCGCTAGATGGCAAGTGGCAAACGTCATCAAGCACGTCCCGTCCGGGGCTGAATAGAATCCCGCCCGCCTTGGGCCATCCGCTCCCCGCAACGCTGCTCGCCGCGACGCAAGCATTCTTCACGCCCGAGTCGGGTGGGTCCCCGAACGCGGACAACATCGACTCGCTCTACAAGATCGTCCTGGTCATCGCCCTGGTGATCTTCGTCGCGGTCATCGGCGCGCTCTCCTACGCGCTCGTCAAGTTCCGTGTCCGCAAAGGCGCCACGGCCGCCCAGATCAGGGGCAACACGCGACTCGAGGTCGGTTGGACGGCCGGCGCCGCGGTGATCCTGATCGGGCTGGCGGTGCTCACGTTCGCCCGGCTCGACTCGATCCAGAACCCGCCCAACTCCGACGCCGACGGCGCCACCAACCTGCTCGGCGAAAGCGGCGGGGTGCTGTATGCGACCGCCGATCGCAAGCTGCCCCCGAACGGCAAATCGCTGAACATCACGGTCATCGGGCGGCAGTACATCTGGCAGTTCGTCTATCCCGGCGCGAACGAACCGGATGGGCTCGGGGCGCCCTACTCGTATGAGGAAATGGTCGTCCCCACGAACACCACGGTCACGCTGGACATCGTCTCTTCCGACGTCGTGCACTCCTGGTGGGTGCCCCAGCTCGGGGGCAAGTTCCAGGCGGTGCCCGGATATCACAACTACACGTGGTTCAAGATCTCCAAGCCCGGTGTGTACACGGGCCAGTGCGCTCTGCTGTGCGGGCGCGGGCACGCGCGCATGATCGCGACCGTCAAGGCCGTCCCGCCGGCCCAGTTCGAAGCGTGGCTGGCCTACCAGAAGAAGCTGATCGCCGAAGCCAACGCCGACGCGAAGGTCGCGCGGGCGAAACTCAACACCCAGACCGGCGCCGGCCAGGTCGAGAACCCCTAGACGCCGCCACCCGCCACTTCCTCCAACCTCCTCAACACCCACCCGTCCTCTCACAACTCACCCTCAGTCCCTCTCCTCCACCCACTCTCAGCCCCCTCCCCGTCTCAACAACCACCCTCAGTCCCTCTCCTCCAACCCTCGCCACACCCACAACCCGACTACACCCACACTTCTCCCAGCACCCGACACCACCCCAGGAGAACAGCTCGCACATGGCCACCGTCGCAGCCCAACGACCCGTCCCCCAGATAGTCGCCCACCGCGCCGAGCGCGAGGCACGCGGCTGGACGAGCTGGATCACCACGACCGACCACAAGCGGATCGGGATCATGTACATGGTCACCACGTTCGTGTTCTTCTGCCTCGGCGGCACCGAGGCGCTGATGATCCGCCTGCAGCTGGGCGCGCCGAACAACACGCTGGTCACCCCGCAGGTCTACAACCAGCTGTTCACGATGCACGGCACGACGATGATTTTCCTGTTCGTCGTGCCGATGATGGCCGGGCTGGCCAACTACTTCCTGCCACTGATGATCGGCGCGCGCGACATGGCATATCCACGCCTGAACGCGTTGTCCTACTGGCTGCTGCTGGCCGGCGGGATCGTGTTCTATGCGTCGATATTCTGGAACCCGCCCGAAGCGGGCTGGACGAGCTATGTGCCGCTGTCCAACGCGATCTACTCCCCGGGCGGCGGCCAGGACGCGTGGATCTATCTGATCCACCTGACGGGGCTGAGCTCGATCCTGGGGGCGGTCAACTTCTACGCGACGGTCGCGAACATGCGCGCGCGCGGCATGAGCTGGGGGCGGCTGCCGCTGTTCGTGTGGGCGATCCTGACCTACTCGATCCTGATCATCTTCGCGATGCCCGTGATCGCCGCCGCGGTGACGATGCTGCTCACCGACCGGCACTTCGGCACGCACTTCTACGATCCCGCCCAGGGCGGATCGCCACTGCTGTGGCAGAACCTGTTCTGGTTTTTCGGACACCCCGAGGTCTACATCATGGTCCTCCCGGGATTCGGACTGGTTTCAGAGATCCTGCCCGTGTTCGCGCGCAAGCCGATCTTCGGCTACAAGGCGATCGCGGCCTCGACCGTGGCGATCGCGTTCCTCGGGTTCCTGACGTGGGCGCACCACATGTTCACGGCGCCGATCCCCGAGGCGCTGCTCGTGTTCGTGATGCTCAGCTCGTTCTTCATCGCGATTCCCACGGGCGTGAAGATGCTCAACTGGATCGCCACGCTGTGGCATGGAACGATCGAATTCAAGACGCCGCTGCTGTTCTGCGCCGGCTTCATCGCGCTGTTTCTGATCGGAGGCATCTCGGGCGTGTTCCTGGCCGTGTTCCCCGTTGACTGGCAGCTGAACGAAACGTACTTTGTCGTCGCCCACATCCACTTCGTGCTGGTGGGCGGCGCCGTGTTCCCCATATTCGCGGCGATCTACTACTGGTTCCCGAAGATCACCGGGCGCATGCTGGGCGAAGGGCTCGGCAAGCTCAGCTTCTGGCTGATGTTCTGGGGCGTCCTGATCACGTTCCTGATCCAGCACTCGATCGGGCTGGACGGGATGCCCAGGCGCGTGTACGAGTACCCGAACGTCGGCAACCTCGCGCTCTACAACCTGATCTCGACGCTCGGCTCGTTCATCCTCGCCGCCGGCGTGATCGCGACGATCGTCAACGTCGTGCGCAGCCTCAAGGCCGGCGCGATCGCCGGACCGGACCCGTGGAAGGCGAACACGCTCGAGTGGTTCACCAGCTCGCCCCCGCCGGTCAACAACTTCGACACGATTCCGCTCGTGCGCTCGGCTGAACCGATGAAGGACATCCGCCGCGAGATCGAGCGACGCAGCGGGGCGGCAGTTCCACAGCCCGGCTCGGCCACCGTGCCTGCAGGCGCTACTCAGGTAGGCGTGTAGCTCTCTGCACATGAGCACTCACCGTCGCGCCCCGATCGCCATCACGGCTCTACGCGCGCCCGCGCGTAGCCCTACCATTCTTCCGACATGAGCCCGCGTCCAACAGGCGCAGCCGCAGCCGCAGCAGCCGCCCCGGCGATCGAGACGGCCCCTGCGCTCGGTCTGGCCCCACGCACGCGTCAACTGCTCAGCGACTACGTCGAGCTGACCAAGCCGAAGGTCCAGTCGCTGCTGCTGCTCACCACGATCGCGACGATGTACGTGGCCGGCGATCCCTCCGTCGCGCTCGTCGCGCTCACCTGCCTCGGGGGCTACCTCTCGGCGGGCGGCGCCGGCGCCGTCAACCACTGGTTCGACCGCGACATCGACGCGCGCATGACTCGCACCGCCACGCGGCCGATCCCCGCCGGGCGTGTGAGCCCGACAGCGGCGCTCATATTCGGCTGCACGCTGGCGGGGCTGTCGTTCGCCGAGCTCTCGCTGAGCGTCAACGTGCTGGCGGCGAGCCTGTCGTTCGCCGGGTTCCTCGGCTACGTGCTCGTGTACACGGTCTGGCTGAAGCGGCGCACCCCCCAGAACATCGTCATCGGCGGGGCCGCGGGGGCAGTGCCCCCACTCGTCGGCTGGGCGGCGGTCACGGGCTTGGTCGGCGGCACCGCGGTACTGCTGTTTGCCATCGTGTTCTTCTGGACGCCCCCCCACTTCTGGGCGCTGAGCCTGCTGATGAAGGACGAGTACGCGCGCGTGGACATACCAATGCTGCCGGTCGTGCGCGGCGAGGCCGAGACGCGCCGTCAGATCCTGCTGTACACGGTGCTGCTGTACGCGGTCACGCAGCTGCCGTTCTGTGCGGGTGGGCTGGGGACGACGTACCTCGTCGCGTCGATGCTGCTCGGGCTCGGGTTCATCGCCGGGGCGATCCGGCTGTACCGCCGGGCGGACAGGCGCAGCGCACTGCAGCTGTACCTGTACTCGCTGGCCTACCTGGCGCTGCTGTTCTGCGCGATGGTCGCGGATGTGCATCTGTAGAATGCGCGCCTGCCCATGATGACCAGACGCCTCGCACGCAAGAACATCCGCACGGGCCTGATCGTGTGCGCGATCTGCATGTTCATGTTCGGTATTACGTTTGTCGTGGCAGCCGTCTACGTGTCATGAGCCCCCTCGACCCCGAGATACCGCCCGTCGGCGAAGAGGTCCATCTCCCCGGCCCGTCGATCCTGCCGGTGCTGACGGCCGTCGGGATCACACTGGCGCTGGTCGGGATCACGACGATGATCGAGCTGACGGTGATCGGGGTGCTGCTCACCCTGATCTGTGTGTGGCGCTGGATCAAAGACACGCGCCACGACATCGATGAGCTCCCGCTGGACTGATCAATTAGGTGGGCCAAGGCGCATGCGCCTTGGCCGGTAGGGCCGCATGCGGCCCTACCTCGGAGCCGTACATGTACGGCTCCGCCGAACGGCGCATGCGCCGTTCGGAAGACACGTCGCATGCGACGTCTGAATGCCCGGCCGCATGCGGCCGGGCACGGGAGCGCGCATGCGCGCTCCCGCCCAGTCAGGGCGATCCCTGCTCCCCGATGCCGACGGTCGCAATGTCCGTGCGAGGAAAGTCATTCCCCTTGAACAGAAGCGGCTCGCCACTGGCCGCGGCCAGCGCGTAGGTCAGCCTGGAAGCCCGTGGGCGTCGTAGCCAAGGATCTCATCCTCGCTTCGCTGGTCGAGCACCGGCAGGGAGACGCAGCGCAAGGCGATCTCATCCAGCTCATCGGCCAACCTCCGGGGGCGACGGCCTGCGTGCAGACGTTCTAGTGTCGTGAGTCGTTGATTCGTCCGCAGTAGCGGGTGATGGAGTCGAGGATTTGGTCGGCGGTCTTGGTCCAGACGAAGGGTTTGGGTTCGTCGTTCCACGTGTCGATCCAGGTGCGGATGTCGTTGTTGAGTGCTTGTACGGAGCGGTGGGTGGCGCGGCGTAGCTTCTTTGTGGTGAGCTCCGAGAACCAGCGCTCGACGAGATTCAGCCACGAGCTCGAGGTCGGGGTGAAGTGCAGAACGAACCGGGGGTGCGCGAGCAGCCAGCGTTGGATCGCTGGGGTCTTGTGGGTGGATGAGTTGTCGAGGATCACGTGCACGTCGAGCTCGGCAGGGACTTCGCGGTCGAGTGTCGCCAGGAATTTCTTGAACTCGATCGCGCGGTGGCGGGCGTGCAACGAGCCGATCACCTTGCCGGTGGTGATGTCCAGAGCGGCGTAGAGGCTGGAGGTGCCCGAGCGCTTGTAGTCGTGGGTCGCGCGCTCTGGTGTGCCTGGGAGCATCGGCAAGATCGGCGCGGTGCGGTCAAGCGCTTGGATCTGGGACTTCTCATCGACGCACAAAACGACCGCGCGCTCAGGCGGATCGAGATACAGACCGACGACATCGCGGACCTTGGCCACGAACTGCGGGTCCTTGGAGAGCTTCCATGTCCCGCTGCGATGCGGCTGCAGCCCGAACGCCCGCCAGATCCGTGAAACAGCCGTCTGGGAGAGCCCGACCTCAGCGGCCATCAACCGCGTCGACCAGTGTGTCGCGTCCTTCGGCGTGGACTCCAGCGTCTTGACGATCACCTCCTCGACCCGAGCGTCACCGATCGTCCGTGGCCGGCCTGGACGCGGCTCATCGAGAAGCCCATCGAGACGATCCCGAGCGAACCGGGAGCGCCACTTACGCACCGTCGTTTGATCGAGCGAAAGCCGCTGGGAGATCTCGGTGTTCTTCAGCCCCTCAGCAGCAGCCAGCACGATCCGGGAGCGCTGCGCCAGCGCCTGAGCGCTCTTGCCCCGCCGCGCCCACGACTCCAGCTGCTCGCGCTCCCCCTCACTCAAAACAACCTCAACCGCTATCGGACTAGGCATCCACCAAGTCTAAAACCCACTCCAGACGAACTAACGACTCACGACACTAGGCGCTGTTTCACGGCGACGGTCACGGCTTCCGTGATCGTCTCGCCTGTAGTTTGCGCGAGCTCCCGCGCGAGCGTGTCGGCTTCGGGATCCTTGATGTTCAGCGACATGACAGCATAAAGATGGCAGTAAAGATTCTGCCCATGATGCCATGTGACCAGCTTGACCTAAGCACTCACCGGCACCGGGCAGATCGCTCCGTCCTGCGTCCAGCAGCGCACGACGTCGCGCACCGACAGCACCCCCACGATATCCCCCTGGTCGAGCACGATCAGATGGCGGAACCCACCGCGAACCATCGCCGAGGCGGCCTCCTCCAGGGACCAGTCGGGCGCGGCGAACACGACGTCGCGCGTGAGATGGTCGGCCACCAGCTCGTCGTCGGGGTTCTCGCCCGACCCCAGCGACAGCAGGATGTCGCGCTCGGTGATGATCCCCGGCCCGTGCCCATCGGGGTCGATCACGACCGCCGCGCCGACCGCGCGCTCTGACATCAGCCGCGCCACGGCGCGCAACGTATGCCCAGGCCCCACCGTCAACACTGTCGGGCTCATCCCCTCGCGCACCTGCATGACGGCTCCTTTCCCGTTCCGCTGCGCCGCAAAACCATCGTCGCACGCATGCAACGATTGCCTCAATGTAGTACGACGAGCCACCCCCGTCAAGGTCCGGCGGGACGAGCACGCTCATGTCCGGCAAAGACAGCCGGACATGACCGTTTGCCTCGCCCACCCAGCTGGACGGGTGGTAACCACAAGGTTTGCGGGACCTTGGGGGCACAAGGCTAGCCGGAGTCTTGGAAAGGGTTAGCGAGGGAACTACAGCTCACCCATGCGCCCATCTCCGAGCGCCCCGCGCCCCTGCCATACGACCGCTCAACATCGCATCGGCGCGAGGCACTAGGATCACGCATCGTGATGGAGGGGATCGCAGTGGACAGTGCCTCGGGAAACCAAACCGCGCCGGTCCTAACCGGCGCCGGCGTCACCCGTGCGAGGGGGTCGGCGCATCATGCCCACTAGGCGCGCCATCACCACCGCGGTCCTCGCCGCCCTGATCGCCTCCGCCGTGGCTATCGCGCTGAGCTTCGTGATCCACTGGTTCCCGGTCGAGGCGAGCACGCAGGCCAAGAACACCGATCGGCTCTACCACGTGCTGGTGGTCGCCTCGGTGCCGATCTTCATGCTCGTCGTCACCGTCGTGCTGTTCTCCGTGTGGCAGTTCCGCATGCGACCCGGCGAGGAGCTCAAGGACGGTCCGCCGATCCACGGCAACACGCGCCTGGAGGTCTTCTGGACCGCGATCCCGGCGATGCTGCTGCTCGGTCTCGTCTCCTACTCGTTTGTCGTGCTACACGAAAACGAACGCAAGCCCCCAGGCGTCCCGGAAATCCAGATCGGCGTGACCGGACAGCAGTTCTTCTGGTCCTACGAGTACCCGTCGTCGGTCACCGGCGGGGCGCCGCTGAAGAGCTATCAGCTGTACCTGCCGAAGGGCGACACCGTGTACTTCAACATGCAATCCAAGGACGTGATCCACGCGTTCTGGATCCCCGCGTTCCGCCTGCAGGAGGACGTCGTCCCGGGGATCACCACCCACTACCGGGCAACGCCCAGCCGGCTGGGCACCTACCCGGTCGTCTGCAACCTGCTCTGCGGCTCAGGGCATTCGCTGATGCGCTCGGCCGTGCACGTCGTTCCGCCCGCCCAGTTCCGGGCGTGGCTGACAAGCCAGGAGCGCTCCGGCTCGACCGTCGCCACGGCGTCGGCCACCCCTCCGGGAGGCGCCGGCGCGCCCGGCGCCATCGCAGGGGCGACTGCGGGATAATGTTCACCGCGATGGGTCAGACGCAAAGAGAAGCAAGCTGATGGCAACGACTGTCCAGGCCCCCGGTCCTGCTCGCCCGGGCTCCGCCCAATCGCCGTTCGGCGATCGGAGGACCTCGCTCGGCGCCAAACTGCGCGCGCCCGGGTTCTACCGCGCCGCCTGGATGATGGTGCTCGGCGTCGCGTTCGCGTTCGGGCTGACGTGGCTCGTGCGCATGAGCACCGGGCACACGACGTTCCACCACTTCATTGACGGCGAAGCGGTCCTGACGGTCGCGCTGATCGCCGCGCCGCTGATGTTCCTCGTCGGGATCGGCGGCTTCGACTACTGGTTCTACTGGGCGGTGGGCCGCCCGACACGTCCGGAGGATCACTCCGGCCACGGCGCGTACAGCTGGAAGGACTATTTCCGCATCAACACCGACCACAAGGTGATCGGCATCCAGTACACGGTCACCTCGTTCTTCTTCCTGCTCGTCGGCGGCCTGATCGCGATGCTGATGCGCGCCGAGCTGGCGCAGCCGGGCGCGCAATTCATCGACGCGAACACCTACAACAGCCTGTTCTCGGTGCACGCGTCGATCCTGATCTTCTTCTTCATCATCCCGGTGTTCGCGGGCTTCGGCAACTTCGTGATCCCGATCATGATCGGGGCGCCCGACATGGCGTTCCCGCGCCTGAACGCCCTCTCCTACTGGCTGCTGCCGGTGGGCGGGCTGATCATGCTGTCGAGCTTCCTGGCGCCGGGCGGAGCGTTCGCCGACGGCTGGACTGCGTACGCGCCGCTGTCGACGGACATGCCGGTCGGGCAGGTGTTCTTCTCGCTCGGCGTCCAGTTCGCAGGGGCATCCTCGATCATGACCGCCCTGAACTTCCTCGTAACGATCATCACGATGCGCGCGCCGGGGATGAGCTTCTTCCGGATGCCGCTGCTGGTGTGGGCGAACTTCGCGACCTCGCTGCTGGTGGTGATCGCGACGCCGTTCATCGCCGCCTCACAGTTCTTCATCCTGCTCGACCGCTCGCTCGGCTTTAACTTCTTCAACGCGGGCGCCGGCGGAGACGTGCTGATGTATCAGCACGTGTTCTGGTTCTACTCGCACCCGGCCGTCTACATCATGATGCTGCCAGGGTTCGGGATCATCTCGGAAATCATCGCGGTGAAGTCGCGCAAGCCGATCTTCGGCTATCGCATGATGGCGTTCTCGCTGCTGGCGATCGTGATCCTCGGGTTCACGGTGTGGGCGCACCACATGTTCACATCGGGGATGTCCAACTGGATCCGCTACCCGATGGCGATCACCACCTGCATCATCGCCGTGCCGACGGGCATCAAGGTCTTCTCATGGCTGGCGACACTGTGGCGTGGAGTGCTGCACCTGGACACGCCGATGCTGTTCACGCTGGGCTTCCTGGTCACGTTCACGATCGGCGGGATCAGCGGCGTGGCACTCGCGATGCTGCCGGCCGACATCGACCTCTCAAGCAGCTATTTCATCGTCGCGCACATCCACTACGTCCTGTTCGGCGGCTCGCTGATGACGATCTTCGCGGGCGTGTACTACTGGTTCCCGAAGATGACCGGGCGCATGTTCGACGAGCGCCTGGGCAAATGGCACTTCTGGACAACATTCGTGTTCTTCAACCTGACGTTCATGCCGATGCACTTCCTCGGCCTGGAAGGCATGCCCCGGCGCGTGGCTACCTATTCCACCCAGTTCGCCGACACAAACCTGTTCATCTCGATCGCCAGCTGGCTGCTCGGCCTGAGCACGCTGATCTTTCTCTACAACATGCTCACCAGCTGGCGCGGGGGCCCGCGCGCGGTAGCCAACCCGTGGCGCGGCATGACGCTCGAGTGGCAGGTCAGCTCGCCGCCGCCGATATTCAACTTCGACCGGGTCCCGACGGTAGTCGGCGGCCCGTACGAGTACGGCGTGCCCGGCGCGGTGCACGGAATTCTGGGGCCCGCGCCGGCCGGGGCCGCGGCAGGCGCCCCGCCGGGCGTGAGAATGTCCCGGAGCGAGTGATGAGCAGATGACGAGCGATCCCGAGCGAAAATGACGACCCGAGCGCAAACGACGACCGGAGGGGATGGAGCGCGATGACGGAGATCCTGGTGGTGGCCAACCGCACGCTCGGCGGCGGGAAGCTGCTCGATGTGGTGCGCACACGCGCAAGATCCGGGGAGAACGTCCGCTTTCGGCTTGTCGTGCCCCAGAGCAAGCCCTCAGCGGGCTTGGTCATCTATGACGAGGCGGTGCGTGAATCCGCACACGTGCGGATCGATCTCGCGCACTCGCTGCTGGCGAGCGAGGGCATCACGGTAACCGGAGAAGTCGGAGACCCCGACCCGTTCCTGGCGACGATGGATGCGATCGCCGCGCAACGGCCTGACGAGATCATCGTCTCCACCCATCCCGTGACCAGCTCGGGTTGGCTGCGACGCGATCTGATCGAACGCATCCACAACGCCTCGGGCCTGCCGGTGGAGCACGTCGTGACGGATCTCGAGCGCGAAGGATTGCCGTTCGGGGTCACGCTCGTGATCGCCAGCAAGACCTCCAGTGGCGAGGAGCTGATCGAGCGCCTGAGCCAGAAGGCCGCGCAGGACAGCGGCGAGGGCCGCCGGCGCCTGTTCATCGCCGTGGTCCCCCAGCAGGACGGCAGCGGAGATGGGCCACGCCAGGCGCGAGCCCGCCTGGCCGCGATGCTCGACCGGTTGCACGCCACGGGCCTGCTCGCATCCGGCATGATCGGCGACCCCGACCCATATACGGCCGCCCTGAACGCGCTGGAGCTGTTCCGCGTCAACGACGTCGTCATCTCCACGCTGCCCGACCAGCGCTCGGGCTGGATGCGCGCGAACCTGATCGAGCGCGTCCAGCACGTGACCTCGGCGCGAGTCGAGCACGTCGTCGTGGACCTGGACCACGCGCCCGCGACGATGGCGACCCCGGCGGCCTAGTGTCCCGAGTCACAAATTCGATGGCGTTTCCCGGCGCCTGCCCGCGCCTGACGCCCGCCGTCGACGACCCACGTACTACCGACCGATCGAAGATCGGCCAGCAGACCGCCGCCATCGAACGTCAGATCACGACCATCCACTCGGCAAACACTCAACGAATTTCCGACTCGGAACACTAGGGAGCTCTGCACGCGCGATGGAGGCAGCCGGCATCTCAGCCCACACGGGCGGCCTGGGCGGCGAACACGACGACCATCACGGTCCGCCGGCGGCGAACCGCAGCTCGCGCGTGGACCCGCAGATGCTGGGGATGTTGCTGTTCATCATCTCCGAGATCATGGTGTTCGGAGCGTTTTTCACCGCCTACTTCTTCATTCGCATCGCCCAGGGCGACCCCTGGCCGGCGGTCGGAACCCACCTACCGGTCGAGGTCGCGGGCGTGAACACCCTGATCCTCGTGTCCTCCTCGTTCACGCTGCACTGGTCCGAGCAGGCGATCAAGAAAGGCAACCGCTTCGGCCTGAAGGCGGGCATCCTCGTCACGTTCCTGCTCGGCTGCACGTTCCTGTTCATCCAGATCAACGAGTACGCCAACATCGGCTTTGCCCCCCAGGACGCTGCCCAGCAGACGATCTTCTACTCGTTGACCGGCCTGCACGGCGCGCACGTGTTCATCGGGTTGTGCCTGCTGCTGTTCGTGACGATCCGCTCCTTCCGCGGGCACTACTCGCCCGAGTCTCACCGTGGCGTCGAGATACCGGGCATCTACTGGCACTTCGTGGACATCATGTGGATAGTCGTCTACACAACTGTTTACGTGCTCTGACGGCCGTGGACACGGCGCGGATGCTGTGCCCTTACCGATCGAAGATCATGGGATCTCTGATCGGCCAGCACGTGTGCGAAGCACACTTCGCTCTCTGCGTCCTTGCCCCGACCACGACCTCCGGCCGCGGTGCCCGTCCACGACCGTCAGAAAGCGCGGTTTTGGAAACCCTCACTCTCAACTACCAACGCGACGATCATGCTCAACCCGCTGCGCAGTGAGGCCGAGGCGTTTCGACTGCTGCTGTACGTGGTCGCGTTCTTCGTCGTCGTGATCGCGGTCGTGCTGATCGCACGGGCGGTGTTCTGAACCTCTGTCTATTATGTGAGGCGTATGATATCATCTTATGAAGTATGGGAGTGCTCGTTCAGGTCCGCGAAGTCCCGGAGGATGTGCACCACACGCTGAAGGCACGGGCGGCGCTCGCCGGCGTCTCACTTTCCGAGTACGTCCGTGGCGTGCTGGCACGCGCGGCGTCCCGGCCTACGCCCGAGGAACTCTCGGCCCGTATCGCGGCTCGCGGAATCGTCGAGAACGCCGAACCGAGCGAGGTCGTCGTCCGCGCACTTCGCGATCAGGGCGAGTGACGGTTCTCGACACCTCCGCCGCCGTCAACTATCTGATCGGTGCCGGCGTCGCTAAGCAGGTCACTGACATCCTGACCAGCGAGGGAGAGGTGGCGGCGCCCGATCTGATCGTGTTCGAGGTGCTCGCCGCCCTGCGACGCGAGACGTTGCGCGGCTCTCTCGCACAGGACAGAGCCGACGGCGCCCTGGAGGATCTCGCGGATCTGCCGGTCGAGCTTTTCCCCTGTCTGCCTCTGCGTCGACGAGCGTGGGAGTTGCGGGACAATCTCACAGCCGCCGACGCACTGTTCGTCGCTCTCGCCGAGCAGCTGGACGAGCCGCTGGTAACGAAGGACAGCGCTCTGGCCGCCGCGGCAAGAACGCATACGGCGCTCACGGTCACCCTCTTGAGCGCCGCTCCCTCGACGTCCTGATCCCGGTTGTGTCGATCATCAAGCTCTGTGGCCCTGGTCAGACTCCTCCGACAAACCCGCCACCGCCGCCCGCCACCAGCATTGGGAACGTATCCCACTGGACGATCAGCCAGCAGCCGAACGCGAGCAGCAACGGCGCGTCGTGGAGCACGCCGAGCGATTCCTGCAACTCGAGGTCGACCTCGAGCCGTTGCGCCCCGCCTCGCACACCAGCCACGCGCGCGACTCTCGCCTCATCCGCCGTCCGGCCGTCCAACGGCAGAGTCGCCACGGCCTCGATCTTCAGGCCACCGTCACCCTCAAACCACCAGCGGTCTTTGTGCAACGGATGTCCGTGAAGCTGAAGGGTGGTCGAACCTGCCTTCAGACGCCCACCGCGATGCAACTGGTGGGGCAGGAACTCGCACACGGCGTCCCCGCCCGCGAGTGGCACCGCGGAGAAGTGCCATCCCGTCCTTTTCTTCCTGACTAGGTCGTATTCACGATCCCCCACCGCGATGCGCGCGAACGACCCGTCGTCGGCCCAGTCAACGCTGGCGAGAACTTTCTCGTCTTGCAACAGCCGGCCGTCTGCGTCGAATCGCAAGGACTACTTCACCGTCAGCGTCCCCCACATCCCCGCCGCCCGGTGGCCGGGGGCCTGGCAGAAGAAGGTGTAGGAGCCGGGCTTGAGGTGGACCGTGACCGTGGCGGCGCCCTTGGTCACGAACTGGCTGTTGCCCAGCAGCGGCTTACCAGCGGGGGTCGCCCCGCCCGTGCCAGGTTCGATCGCGATGTTGTGGGAGACGCCTGACATGTTCGGCATTTCGATCGTGACGGCGCCGGCCGATGCAGTGGCCTTGTTGGTGGCGTAGGCGAGCTGGCCTTCGGAGTTGGCGGGGATCTGCAGCTTGCCGGCCTTCTCTTCGGCCGGTGCACCGCTGCCCGGGGCTTTGACGGCGCTCGCGAGCAGGCCCGTGTCTTTGCCGGGGTTGGCAGCCGCGGCGGCTACGTAGGAGGCGACGTCGGTGACGGTCTGGCCGCTGACGAGGTTCTTGGGCATCACGCCGAACGGGTTGGGATAGCGGACCTGGTATTCGATGACGCCCCTGATCGCGGAGCGCCCGTGGGCTTCGGCGACGGCGTAGTGGAAGGCTTCGTCGAGATTGGGTCCGACCGTGCCTTTCGTGCCGGCGCGCGCGAGCGTGTGGCAGGCGCCGCACTTGGCGACGAACTGCTGCTTGCCGACGATCAGGTTGGCGTTCTCGCCCTGCTTGGCCGAGCAGCCGGTGGCGACGAGCGCCAGGGCGCCGGTCGCGGCTATCAGGCTGAGCGCGCGCAGAGCCCTGGGTATGTGGCCGTCGAAGGCGGACATCGGCGCGGGAACTCTATCCTAAGGGTCCGTCAAGAAATATCTGACGGTCCGGATGCACTCGCCTAGCGGCGCCAGCCGCCACCCGCGATGCACGACGTGTCACCAGCACGCCTGCGCTCGTGTGCGTCGTCTGTCATTCACCATCCAGGCACCCCGATCCGCCACCTCTTTCTCGACGAACCGAACGCCCGGCCGTCAGGGGGTCGCGAGCGTGTCCAGCTCGCCGAGCGCCGCCGCGATCACGCCCCGCGCGACGCCCTCCCACGACCAGCGCTCGCGCACGGTGTCCACGAGACCGGCACGTGCCTGCTCACGCAGCAACGGATCGACCTGGAGCCAGGCGACGATCCGTTCGGCCAGCGCCCGCACGGCGAGGTCGTCAACTCCGAACGACAACCACGGCGCCACCTCCTCGGGCACGGCACGGGCGAGCGCGGCGCTGACCTCCGCCAGACCGGAGTGGGCGGCGCTGATCGGCAACGCGCCACAGGCCGCCGCCTCCGCGGCGACCATGCCGAACGCCTCGGGGAAAGTGCTCGGCACGACCAGCGCCTCACAGACGGGCAGCAGCTCGGCGAGCTCGTCATGGTCGAGGCGGCCCGTGAACACGACGTGCTCTCCCAGCGCGCGCGCGGCGGTGAGATAGCCCTCGCGCGCAGCGCCGTGCAGACCCCGGAGGAACGCCGACAGGTGAGGCAATGCGATGTCCTCGGCCTGTCCCAGATCGCCTGCTGTGAGCGCCTCGAGCAAACGTTCCAACAGCTCACGATCGGCCCCAAAGCCCACCACGACGAGCTTTGCCCGGGGTATGCGTTCGAGCACCAGCGGGCAGGCCGCGAGCAGCAGGTCGCACCCCTTGTTGACGATCAGCTTGCCGACGAACCCGACGAGCCGGTCGTGCTCGGGGTCGAGGCGATCCAGAGCAGACGCAGCAGCGAGATCATCTCGCGCAAATGCGTTCTCACCAGAGGCGTCCTCACCGGCTGGCCCGGCCGGCGACGTGGTGGCGGCATCGGCACCGCCGGCGGCGGCGCGCAAACGGGTGCGCAGCGCACGCAGTCCCTCGCGCGCATGCGCAGGGTCGCGGGGAACGAACCGCTCGACGTCCACTCCCGGCGGGCCGAGGCGCGTGCGTGGCTCAACCGATGGGTCTCCCAGCGCCTGCCACAGGCTGGCGGCGGTGTGATGGGAGCCGACGAGAATCGCACGGGCCCCGGCGAGACCCTCGCGGGCCGGATCGAGGAAGCGCTCGGGATTGGGCTTGACGGTGTACTCGAGCGCGCTGCCGTGAACCTTGACGGCGTATGGCACCTCACCCTCCAGCGCCCGCGCGAGGATGACCGGACCCATCACCAGATGGTTGGCCAGCGCGATGTCGGGACGGGCGCAGGCAACGACCTCGCGCACGGCAGCGACGTTCGCGTCGATGTAGCGCGCCACCTCCTGATCGCTGCACTGCGCAAACGTACGCGCCTGCATCCCCTCGTAGCGATCGGCGACGTAGACGGGCAGCAGCGAACCGATGTCGGGGCGATAGACGGTGCAGCGGGCGTGCTTGTCTTCGCCCTCGCCCTCGCCCTCGCGACCGCGCAGGGCCCGTACCCGCAGGCTCCCGCAGTCCCAGTCCCCGGCCGCATCCACAAACCGATGGCTCTCGGGATGGCGGTCCTGGCAGAGCAGGTGAACCTCATGACCGAGACCGACGAGCGCTGAGGCGAGGTGCGCGTTGTAGACGTTCGAGCCGGTCCCGCCGAGCAGATAGCCGTGGAAGATGAGTACGCGCAACCACCGCAGCCTACCCTCCCGCATCCACCGGCTCCGGTAAAGTTCAGGCACATGAGCACACAACAGCGCTACCGCCTGCGCAATCCCGCCAGCGGGCGGGAGATCGTGATCGAGGCCCAGCCCGAGGAGATCTACCGCGACCGCGATACCGGCGAGGAGCTCGAGATCGTCGGCAAGCTGCTGCCGCTGGCGCCGTCGAGCTCGAAACTGCCGTGGGCGGTGGAGAACCTGCGGTTCTGTGAGTGGTGCGATCAGCTCGCGCAGAAGGATCTGAACGACTGCCCGACGTGCGGGCGGCGCATGGGACCGCTCGGCGCGCCGCCGGCCTGAGGACTGAGAACATGAGCGCGCTGAGCGCAGGCACCACCCCCATCCGCAGTCGCAGTCGCAGTCACGGTCGTCGTGCGCGAAACAGCGCCGCAGCCGCGGCGACCGTGCTGGCGCTTGGGTGCGGCATCGGGCTGAGCGCGTGCGGCGGTTCGAGCAACGTCTCGGACGCGACACCGAAGAGCACGCCGGAAATCACACCGCCGACCGATACGAGCGCCGAAGCGACGCAGACGACCGCCACCTCGACGACCTCGACCGCGAAAACGAAAACGAGCGGCAGCGAACCCGAATCGAGCTCGTCCGGCAGCGAAGGCGAATCGAGCTCGGAATCGACCGGTGGCAGCGGTGCAAGCGAATCGAGCTCAGGCGAAGCGGCCGGTGGCACCTCCGCGGGAGAATCGAGCAAAGGCAAAGAAGAAGCCGCCGGTGGCGGCACCGGCGGCGGGGCCGGCAAAACCGAAAGCAAAAGCGGCGAAGCCGGCGGTACAGGCGCCCCCTGAGCATCTGTACTGACGAAGGTAACACCCTCGATTGATCAGGCTTCGACCAACTTGCTAGGACGGTCGTAAGTCAAGGGGGGCAAGGACGCAGAGAGCGTGGCGTGCTACCCACGCGAGCGACCGAGGAGGCCGCATCCGCGAAGCGCTCACGGCTGTCCTAGGGTGTGGAGATCAGCGTCGCGCTGTAGGTCAGGCGCGCGGTGCGATACAGGCAGAAGTACTGCACGTTCGTGCCGATCTGCGTGTGCGCGGTCTGACTGGAGGTGCTCGAGCAACTCGTCTTGGGCCGGGAGGCACGCCAGGAAGTGGTGTTGGCGAAGCCGAGCGCGAGCGCCGGCGCCCAGGAGGGCACGGTCAGGGCGATGACGTCGCCCTTCTTGACTTCGAGCGTGCTCGCCAGCGGGAACTGGGCGGTCTTGCCGAAGTAGGGTTCGAGTTTGACGAGCGGGCTCTGAGAGATCAGCTGGTAGGTGAGGTTGGGCTTGCGCTGGGGGCGCAGGACGGCGATGCCGGCCATCGAGGCGCCGCCCTCGTTCGTGTTGAAGAACTTGATCTGGGTCGCGTTGGGCTTGCCGAGCGAGATCGTCCAGGCGACGATCGTGCCGGCGCGGGGAGCGGCAAGAATGTTGGTCGCGGAACCGACCTTGACCTGAAAGCCGGTCGTGCGGCTGACGGCCAGACACGGGGTGCCGGGGCAGCTGGGAGCCGTCGCGGGCGTGGTTTCGCCGATGATCCCAACTTCGGTGAGAGTCGCGGGGGCAAGCGCGGGCAGCGCGAGCAGCGTAAGCACGAGGCCCCCCAGGATCGCTGTGAATTTGCGTCGCATATGCGTCATGAACACGCCCGTAGGGCAGATGGTGCGGTCTAGTCAGATTCGCGACTGGCGAGCGAGTTCCTGCGCGGCGGCCGCGATCTCCGTGGGATCGCCGGGCGCCGGAACCCAGGGCAGCCGCAGCGGGTCGTCGGTGTAGCGGGGGATGACGTGGACGTGGAAATGAAACACGGTCTGCCAGGCGACCGCCCCGCAGGAGTTCACGAGGTTGACGCCATCGCAGGACAGGCGCTCACGCATACGCCTCGCCAGCCGCTGGGAGGCGAGCGCGACAGCGCTCAGATCCTCGGGCTCGACGGACAGCAGGTCAGGCGAATGCGCCCGCGGGATCACGAGCGCGTGCCCGCGCGTGGCGGGGGCGATGTCCATGAACGCGATCGTGCGCTCGTCTTCGTCAACGATCGTGGACGGCAGCTCGCCCGCGAGGATATTGCAGAAGATGCAGTTCGGGTCCGGCATCGGCTGCGAAGCCTAGACGGTTCACGAAAGGTGGTCATGCTGGGAGACCCGTGCGCCCCGCTGCTTCGTCTATTTGCAGTTGGCTCCGGTCACCGCACCGGCCGGCGCTCGTCGCCTACAACGTCAATGGTGGCGGCGAGGGCGTGGAGGCGATAGGAAGGCACGCGCGTGAGCCAGAGCCTGCTCAGGAGTGGAGATCTCGCCCGCATACTGAGCGGCGGTGAGCTCGCCCAGGATCTCGCCGAGGCGCGGACCGGTGGGGATGCGCAGCTCCGCGGCCAGCTCGTCTCCGCGCCAGAGCGGCGGAGGTGGCCCGTCGGTGCGCCAGCGCAGGGCATCGGCGAGCATCGGGCGGGCCAGAGCCATGTGCGCATCGATCGACTCGGCGGCGCGCTCGCCACGGGTGGCGAGGCGGTCGGCGACCGACAGGAGTGTGACGTCAACCTCTACCGGCGAAGTGTTATGCAGATAGGCGAACACCGTACGCCGCGCCAGGGGCTGGGGCTCGTGCACGAGAAAACCGAGGCTCAGATGATGGCGCACGAGCGCGGCGACATGGGCGCGCAAACGCTCGCTGGCGCGCAGACGCTCGAGCACAGAGCGCGCGAGCTCGGCGCCGCGGACATCATGGCCGATGAAAGTGACACGCCCGTCGGGACGCACCGCGCCGGTGAGCGACTTGGCGGCATCGTGCAGCAGGGCGCCCCAGCGCAGCGCATCGCCACGCGTGAGCTCATCCGCGAGCGGCTCTGCCAGCAGCGCGGCCACCGGCCCGCCCAGCTCCTTGGCGCCGAGGACGCCGGCGGGGTCGGCAAGCTCGCCGACACCCAGAACCCCAGCAGGGTCAGCCTGCAGGGCCATTACCCGCTCGAACACCTCGAGCGTGTGACCATGAACATCGCGGTCGTGATACCGGCTCTGCTCGATCCCATGCAGGGCGTCCAGCTCGGGCAGCACGGACGCGGTGACACCCAGCGAGTCCATCAGGGCCAGGCCGTCGAGCGCACGGGGGGAGGCGACGATGCGGCGCAGCTCCATGAACACGCGCTCGCCCGACACATCCAGCAGGTCGGGGGCAGCGGCGCAGGCAGCCCGGGCGGTATCGGGGTCGGGCTCGAAACCAAGGTCGAGCGCCAGCCGCACGAGGCGCAGTACGCGCAGCGGATCGTCAGCGAACGCGCTCGCAGAGACCATGCGCAGACGGCGCGCCGCGATATCGGCGAGTCCTCCGAGAGGATCGATTGGCTCGCCGCCGGCGACCGGCTGGGCAATTGCACCAACGGTGAAATCGCGCAGCGCGAGGTCGGCGGCCAGCGAGCCGCCGCGCAGCGGCTGAACATCGACTTGCCATGAACGGTCGCGCGCGACCACGCGCCAGCCGGAGAAGTCCTCGGAGAGCTCAAAGCACGCGGCCCCACCCGCGGCGCGGGCGATCGCACGGGCGCCGGCCTCAGGGGACGCGTCGAGGACGATGTCGAGGTCGTACGTGTCACGGCCGAGCGCTCGATCGCGCAGGGCGCCGCCGACCAGCCAGGCGGGAGTATCGGCCAGCGCGACGCGGACGGCGCTCAGCGCCTCGCCTACCCCCGTGCTGCCTACCCCCGCCTCGCCCGCACTCGCCTCGTCTGCCACCGCGCCACCTGCCCCCGCCTCGCTGGCCCCCAGGTCGCCTGCCCTCGCCTCGCCTGCTCCCCCGCCACCTGCCCCCGCCTCGTCTGCCCCCGTGCCACCTGTACCCGTAGCACCCGCGATAGGACTACTGGTACCCGTAGGCCCGCCAGCACGCCCGGGAGCTCCATCCCCATCCACGATCTCGCGTCCGCTCACGGGTCCGTGGGCGCGCGCGGGCCGCAGTGGCGATCGACCCGCGCCGACAGTCCGCAGGCGATCTCGTAATTGATCGTGCCCAGGCGCGCCGCCAGCTCCTCCGCGAGAATCCGCTGACCGCCGCTCGAGCCGATCAGGACCGCCTCCGCTCCGCACAGATCGACCGCGGCGGGATCGGGGCCGAGATCGACGGCGACGTTGTCCATGCTGACGGTCCCCACGAGCGGCAGGCGCCGACCATCGATCAGGACATCGGCGTTGCCCGACAGCCCGCGCCGCCAGCCGTCCCCGTAGCCAAGCGGGAGTACACCGATATAGGTGTCGCGTTCGGCGATGTAGCGCCGCCCGTAGCCGGTGCTCTCACCCGCGCGGCAGGGCTTGACCTCGGCGACATAGGAGCTGAGTTCCAGCGCGGGTCTGAGGTCGTGTGCGAAGGGATCCTCACCAAACGGGTCAAGGCCGTACACAGCGATGCCACAGCGGGCCATGTCAAAGAGCGCGCGCGGATCGCGCAACACGGCGGCGCTGTTGGCAGCATGCACGAGCACGTCTGGGTGCTCGGCTCCGACCGCGCCCGCCCAGTCGGTGAACACGGTGAGCTGGCGCTCGAAGAAGCCGTCGTCGTCGCGGACGTCAGCGGTGGCGAAGTGGGTCATGACCCCGGCGAGCCGTACCCCGGGGGCGGCGACCGCTGCCGCGACGACGCGCGCGGCCTCTGCCAGATCGCGGGTGCCGAGACGGCCCATGCCGGTGTCGAGCTTGACGTGCACGCGCGCGTCGCGTGCAACCAGCGCGGCGGCCTCGGAGGCGAGCGTGACAGAGCGCTCGCGCCACAGCACGATGTCGGCCTGCAGCTCGATCGCGCGCTCGAGCTCGGCACGGTCTCCCAGCGCGCCCATGATCAGGATCGGCGCTTCGATGCCGGCATCGCGCAGCTGCTCGAACTCCGCGAGCGTGGCCACAGCCAGCCACGTGGCCCCGGCGCGCAGGGCTGCCCCAGCGCAGCACACGGCGCCGTGGCCGTAACCGTCGGCCTTGACCACGGCGCACAGCGCCGCACCGTCCAGCACACCCAACAGGCGCGAGCAGTTGTGTGCGACCGCGTCCGGATCGACATACGCCACAGCGCGCGCGGGGCTCATCGAGCATTCCGTGGTCGTGTCGGGCACCGTCGGGGGAGAGCCCTCGGTGCGAGCCCGGTCGAGGACCTCATGTCGTGACCCTACGCGCAGCCGGCAACGAGGCGATCACATCGGTGGCTATCACGCCCTCGGCCGCGCCCTGCGCGCGCGCCGCGAGACGGCCTGCCTCGGCGTGCAGCGACACGCCGGCCGCGGCCGCGGCGAACGCGGGCAGGCCCTGGGCGAGCAGCGCGGCGATGACCCCACAGAGCACGTCCCCCGTCCCGGCGGTCGCCAGTGCGGGACTGTCACCGGGGCTGACTGCCACCAGGCCGGAGGGGTCGATGACGAGCGTGTCATCGCCCTTGAGCACGACCACGGCCCGGGCTCGCTCTGCCGCCTGGCGCGCGTGCGTCAGGCGTTCGCGCGCGATGTGGGCGGTGTCGGTGTCGAGCAGCCGCGCCAGCTCGCCGGGATGCGGGGTGAGCACGGTCGGAGCGTCGCGCCGAGCCAGGTCATCCAGGTGGCCGCCACCGTGCGCGCCGGAGTCGGCGTGCGCGTTCAGACCGTCGGCGTCGAGCACGAGCGAAATCTCGGCGCGGGCGGCGAGAGACCGCGCGAACGCAATCGCGTGCTCGCTGCGCCCGAGCCCGGGACCGAGCGCGAGCGCTCCGCCACGACGCGAGGCCTCGAGCACGACCTCGACGCCCGCGGGTGCCAGCACGCCGTTGTCATCCGGCAGGCCACGGGTCATCAGCTCGGGTGGACCGCCGGTGGCGATGATCGACTGCAGCGAGGCGGGGACACAGGCCGTGACGTAGCCGGCCCCGGCGCGCATCGCACCGAGCGCGGCCATGCGCGGCGCCCCGATCAGGCCACGCGAGCCGCCCGTGACGAGCACGTGGCCGGAGGAGAACTTGGTCGAGGCGGCGGACCTGCTCGGAAGCAGGCTGAGAACCGCGGGTGCGATCAGACCGATCTCGGCGTCAACCGGAGCGCCGCGAGGGATGCCGATGTCGAGCACCTCGACCTCCCCGGCGTGGGTCTTGCCCGGATGGATCCACAGGCCGGGCTTGGCCGCATGAAACGTGACGGTCATCCTTGCGTGTACGGCGGCGCCGGAGACGACGCCCGTCGAGGCATCGACGCCGGATGGCACGTCCACGCTGATAACGGGCGCCGAGCAGGACTCGATCGCGTCGATCGCCTCAGCCACCGTGCCGCGGGGCTCACCCGCGAAGCCGGTGCCGAGCAGCGCGTCGACGATGACGCTCGCCCCGCCAAGCGCATCCATACCGCCGGCAAGATCCAGCGGAGCGTCGCCGGGCAGGCGCTCGAAGTTCGCCGGCGCGTCTCCGCGCAGATCCGCCGGCGAGGAGGCGCACACAACCGTGACCTCGCGACCCGCATCGCGCAGCAGGCGCGCGACGACAAGCCCATCGCCGCCGTTGTTGCCCCCTCCGCACACCACGACCACCGGACCGTCCGGGTGCAGCCGCTCGAGCGCGCGCGTGACACCCGCGCCGGCGCGCTCCATCAGATCGAGCGACGGCACGCCGCGCTCCTCGATCGCCCAGCGGTCGATCGCCCGCATGCGCTCGGCGTCGGGCAGAGGCTGGAGCCAGTCGGGAAGCGAATCCACGCCCCGCGATGCTAGATGGTCACACACAGACTTGGGTTGGAACGACCAGCGGACCGTTGGCCAAGCCAGGCAGGACGCAGTGAGCATGGTGTGCTCGGCACAACGTGCTGGCCGATTGGAGATCCCATCGATCTCCAATCGATAAGGACGCAGCCTGGCGCCGCGCCAACGGCCCGCTGGCTACTCGACGGTGACGGTCTTGGCGAGGTTGCGCGGCTGATCCACGTTCAGGCCGCGCCTGCGCGCGATCTCATACGCGAGCAGCTGCAGCGGGATCACCGCGAGGATCGGCTGCAGCATCCAGTCGACCGCCGGCACCGTGATGACGGAGTCGGCGTGCATCGCGATCTGCTCGTTGCCGGCCGTGGCGATCGCGATCACGTGCGCGCCGCGGGCACGCACCTCCTGCATGTTCGAGATGATCTTCTCCAGCACCGGCGAGTCGGTGGCGACGGCGACGACCGGCGTCTGCTCGTCGAGCAGCGCGATCGGCCCGTGCTTCATCTCCCCCGCAGCGTACGCGTCGGTGGCGATGTAGGAGATCTCCTTCAGCTTCAGCGCTCCCTCCAGCGCGACGGGCAGGCCGACGTGGCGGCCGATGTAGAGGAAGAACTCGCTGCGCCAGTGCGCATCGGCGATGTCCCGCACCTGCCCTTCGATCCCGTGTCCGTCCGCGGCGGCGGCCTCGCCCGTGAGCTCGGCGATGCAGTGCGGCAGGCGCTTGAGCTCTGAGACCAGCTCGGTCACGCGCTCACCCGGCAGCGTGCCGCGCAGCTGGGCGAGGCGCAGGCCGAGCAGGTACATGACCGCGACCTGACACAGAAACGTCTTCGTCGCCGCCACCCCGATCTCGAGGCCCGCGCGCGTGAACAGCACGCCGTCTGAGTCGCGTGTGGCCTGCGAGCCCATCACGTTCGTGATCGCCAGCACTTTCGCGCCACGCTCGCGCGCCATCCGCATCGCCGCGAGCGTGTCGGCCGTCTCACCGGATTGGCTGATCCCGACCACGAGATCGCCCGGCCCCAGGACCGGGTTGCGATAGCGGAACTCCGAGGCGATGTCCATCTCGACTCCCAGCCGCGCCCACTCCTCGATCGCGTAGCGCCCGATCAGGCCGGCGTGATAGGAGGTGCCGCAGGCGACGATCACGATCCGGCGCACGTCCGCGAGCAGCGCCTCGTCCAGCGCACCCTCCTCGTCGAGATCCACGCCGTCCGTGCCGGCGGTGCGGTCCGCGATCGTCTCGGCGACCGCGTCGGCCTGTTCGTGGATCTCCTTGAGCATGAACGTCTCATAGCCGCCCTTCTCGGCCATGTCCTCGTCCCAGTTGACCGTCTCGACGGGGCGCTCGAGCTCCTCGCCGGAAGGGGTCGTGATCGTCACGCCGTCGGGGCGCAGCACGACGATCTCGTCGTTGTCGAGGAACTGCACGTCCCTGGTCTGCGCCAGGAACGCGGGCACGGCCGAGGCGACGAACTGCTCGCCCTCCCCCCGCCCGACGATCAGCGGGCACTCGCGGCGCGCGCCGACGAGCACCTCGGGCTCGTCCAGGCTCATCGCCACGAACGCGTAGTGACCCTCGAGCTCGGCGTAGGCGGCGCGCACCGCGTCGGGGAGATCGCCGTCGTAGTGGCTTGAGATCAGGTGCGCGATCACCTCGGCGTCGGTCTCGGAAGTGAACACGCTGCCCTGGGCGCTGAGTCGCTCCCGCAACGCCATGTAGTTCTCGACGATCCCGTTCACGACCACGTGCAGGCGATCCTCAGAGTCGTAGTGGGGATGCGCGTTGGCCTCGCTGACACGCCCGTGGGTCGCCCAGCGCGTGTGTCCGATGCCGGTCGTGGCGGCCTTCGTCGCCACCGCCACCGCCACGCCGCCATCCTCCGCGGCGGCGGCCGCGGCGTCCTGCCCGTCGAGCTTGACCTGCAGGGCGCCCAGGTTGCCGACCGCGCGGACCGATTCGATGCGGCCGTCCGCGATCACGGAGATCCCCGCCGAGTCATACCCGCGGTACTCCAGCCGTCTCAACCCTCCGAGCAGCAGCTCGCGGACAGGGCGCCTACCGACGTAGCCGACAATCCCACACATCTGTCGAAGATATCAGCGGTCCGATGGCGTGCCCAGCAAAATGGACGTATAGGCCGCTCACGAGACCCGTGCTGCGTGAAACTAGTGGGACGAGCCGGTCTGCACTTTCAGACCAGACGCAGCTCAGCTACCCCCTGAGAGAGCTAGCGGAGACCCATTGCCAACAGCGCCAAGAACGCTGCGCGATCGTTTGCGCTGGCGTTATCGAGCGTTTCTAGAGCCTTCTTAGCGTCACCTATAAGGCCAACCGTCGCCTGCTTGGAGAAGGTTTCCAGATGGTCGTAGTCGGCCTTATGACGAGCCTCTTGTAGATCGCAGAAGACCGTCGCCACGTCGAGCAGCGGGGTACTGCGTAGGCCTACGGCGAGGGGGTCTAGATACTCGTTGGATTTGCCGCCTTGACGGCTGGCGATCTGGGCGCATATACCCTTCATGCTGTTGTGCCGAAACAGACGTGTGAGCCTCAGTTGGTCCTCGCTACTGCCGTTCGGGAGGATGTGCTCGGCTGCCGCGCGAGAGAGGCCGTGATAGAGCGCGTAGTAAGCGGACGAAACCGCGCGGCGTAACCAGATTGGCCGTGGGCGGCCTTTGCCGCCTTTGTGTTTGGCGAAGTCCTGGGCAGCCTCGATCATCTTCCAGGGATCGATTGGAACGCGCTTTGCCACGCTACGCGGTTATTCGTCATCGAGCGTGAGTATCTCACGCAGGTCTTCGTCTTCCAGCTCGGCCGGTTTCTCCGGCTCGAAGATCACGAACCAAGGGAGATCGATCCTGTCCTTAAGTTCGTCTTCCAGGCGTGTCTTGACCGCGAGAACGTCGCGGCGGAGCGCCCAGAGATCATCGGTCGGCCAGGTCGTCTGCCCTCGCGGGGGGTTGGCGAGGGTGAGGATGATGTAGAGCGCAAGCTGGCCGGATGAGTCCTCCTCGAAGCGCACGCGGGTGTCGCGGACTTCGGTTTTCCCAGCCTGATGGTTTCTTAGCTCATCCGGTAGGCGATCTGCTATGACCATACACGCCAGTCTAAGGCCCTTTGCCAAATCGATGCGAAGTGTGCTAGCCGGCTTGCAACAACGGCTGCAATTGAGCGGCTTTCGGCTTCATGCCCGGCGAGTTGGCGGTATATCAGCCCCTCCGCCCGCCAACAGACGTGACGGTAGGTCCCATGAGCGACCGTGTTGGGTTTGTCGAGTGACATCGCCAAATATGGCCTGCGTTCATCCGCTCAGGCAAGCTCGCGCTGGACCAGCTCGACAAGCCGGTCGCAGATCTGCTGCGCCTCATCGTCGGTCGGCGCCTCGACCATCACGCGCACCAGCGGCTCGGTCCCGCTCGGGCGCACGAGCACGCGCCCGCGCCCGGCGAGTGCCTCGTCCTCGACCTGTACGGCCGCGGTCACGGCATCCGCGCCGTGCAGCGCCTCGCGGTCGCGTACCCGCACGTTCACCAGGCGCTGGGGCAGCTTCGCCATCGCGCCGCGCTCGCGCAGGTCCGTACCGGCGAGCGCCTCGAGCGTCAGCAGCGCGCCGGCGATCCCGTCGCCCGTGCGGTTGAATCCCAGCTCGATCAGGTGCCCGGACTGCTCGCCGCCCAGCGTCCAGCCGCGCTGCAGCAGCTCCGCCAGGACGTAGCGATCGCCGACCTGCGTGCTTGCCACCTCGATCCCGGCGCCGGCCATCGCCGTGTGAAAGCCGTAGTTGGTCATCACCGTCACGACCACTCCATCGCCCGGCAGGCGACCGGCGGCGCGCAGGTGCAGCGCCGCGAGCGCCATCAGCTCATCACCGTCGACGACATGTCCGGCGCCGTCCACCGCGAGCACGCGATCGCCGTCGCCGTCAAACGCGAACCCGAGCGCGTGCCCACCGGCCGGCATCCGCTCGGCCAGTCGCTCGATGTGCGTGGAGCCGCAACCAGCGTTGATGTTGCGCCCGTCAGGGCGATCCGCCACGGTCGTCACGCTCGCCCCGAGACGCCTGAATATCTCAGGCGCGACCTCGTACGTGGCGCCGTTGGCGCAGTCCAGCAGCACGTCCAGGCCCGCGAGGTCCAGGTCGGCGAAGCGCGCGTGCAGCTCGCGCAGGTAGTCCTCGCCCGCGCCGCGCAGCTCACGGATGCGCCCGATCGTGGGCGGTGATCCCGCTCGCGTCACCTGTCCCCCCGGCGTCGCCTGCCCCACGACGCCGCCTGTCCCGATCGCGGCGGCCCCCGCCGTGGCGTTGGTCGCGCTCGCCGACCCCCCGGCCGCGCCGACCCCCCGGGCGTTCTGATCGGCAGCGCGCTCCAGCTCGCGCTCGATCTGAAGCTCGGTCGCGTCGCTCAGCTTGTGGCCGTCGCCGCCGAAGAACTTGATCCCGTTGTCCTGATACGGGTTGTGCGAGGCCGACAGCACGGCGGCCAGATCGAACCCGTACCGGGCGATCAGCAGTGGTGCGGCGGGGGTCGGCAGCACCCCGCCGAGCAGTGCTTCCCCCCCAGCCGCGGCCACACCGGCGGCGACCGCGGCCTGCAGCATCTCGCCCGACTCGCGGGTGTCGCGCACGATCAGCACCCGCGGGCGCTCGGCCCCCGCAAGGCGCGTCGCGGCCTGGGCAAGCCCCAACGCGAGCTCGGCGCTCAGCAGCTCGCCGGCGACACCGCGCACGCCGTCAGTCCCGAACAGCTTGCGAGTCATCTATCCCCCGTTATCGACATCGACATCAAAACCTCCATCCTCACCCAAGATGTCGCCGCGCGCGGGCCACCACTCTTGATGACCCGCCTCGTGGGCTTGCTACGAGTTCTATGCGGAGAGTGCCGCATGGGTCACAACGATGACATCAGCTGAAGCAGGGCGGATATTCTCATCCGACCGGGCTTTTCCGGGCGGATGAGAATGCCGTTCCCTGCTACCGCTTGGAGAACTGCGGCCGCTTGCGCGCCTTCTTCAGGCCGGCCTTCTTGCGCTCCTTCGCGCGCGAGTCGCGCGTCAGGAATCCGCGGCGCTTGAGCTCGCCGCGCAGGTTCGGGTCGGCCTCCAGCAGCGCCCTGGACACGCCGTGGCGCAGGGCGCCCGCCTGGGCGGAGATGCCACCGCCGTGCAGGCGCGCGACGACGTCCATGCGCTCCTGATAGCCGACTGTCTCCAGTGGCTGACGAATGTTGCGCTGCAGTGTCACCCGCGGAAAGTGCTCCTCGAGGACGCGACCGTTGACGAGGTAGGTGCCCGTGCCCGGTCGCAGCGTCACGCGCGCGATCGCGGTCTTGCGCTTGCCGGTCGCCCGGTACCTCGCCCCGGAGGCGAGATCGATCGCGGCGGTCGAGATCGGCTCGACGAGCGCCTCCTCGTCCTCCTGAAGCTCGCCCTCGCCCTCGGCGCCATCAACCTCCTCATACGCCTCTGCGACGCTCGCGTACGGGTCGGCGAACTCGGTGTTGCGGCCCAGCGGATCCACGCCCTCGGGGACGATGTCCACCTCGAGGTGCGCCCCCGGCACAGCCGGCTTCTCGCGCGGTGCGGGCTCCTCCTCGTCCTCCTCCAGCTCGGCCTCGATCTCCTCGACGACGACCTCAGCGACGACCTCATCGGCAATCTCCTCGGCCACAGCCTCCTCGACGACCTCAGCCTCGATCTCCTCGGCGACCTCCTCAGCGACAATCTCCTCGACGATCTTCTCGGCGACCTCCTCCGCCACGACCTCCTCGAACGCCTCGGCCAGCTCCTCGGCCTCGACGCGCTCCTGGGCCTCCTGTGCAGCCTCCAGTGGCGCGTCCTCGGCAGAGCCCGCGATCTCCGCCGCATCGTCGGTCGGGACGGCGTTGCCGGCGATCGGATCGAACTGCCCGGTGTCACCAGCCGGCTCGCCGACGTGCTCCTGCGCCTCCTCAAACGCCTCCAACGGCGCGTCCTCGGCAGACCCGGCGATCTCCGTCGCCTCCTCGGTCGGGACGGCGTGCTCGATGGGGGTCTCCCCTGCGGGCGTCTCGGGCGTGGGTGTGTCGGGTGTCTCGGGCGTATCGTCGTCGGCCATCGTGCTTATGCCTCTATCTCCAAAGGTTGGGGCTTCTGCGCCGTGTGCGGGTGCTCGGGACCGGCGTAGATCTTGAGCTTGGTGATCTGCCTGCGCGCGAGCCGGTTGCGGGGCATCATGCCTTTGACCGCGAGCCTGATGATCTCCTCAGGTCTGCGGGCCTGCATCTCCTCGAACGTGCGCGAGCGCAGTCCGCCCGGGTAGCCGGAGTGGCGGTAGTAACGCTTGTCCTGGCGCTTGTTGCCGCTGACATGGATCTTCTCGGCGTTGATCACGACGACGAAATCGCCCGTGTCGATGTGCGGCGTGTACTCGGGCTTGCGCTTGCCCCGCAGCACGTCGGCGATCTGCGTCGCAAGTCGTCCCAACGTCTTGCCGTTGGCGTTGACCACGAGCCAGTTGCGCTCGCGGTCGGTGGGCTTGGCCACATATGTACGCACCGAGGGGGTCATCACGTGAAAAAGGCCGCACGTCAGCGCGCGGCGCAGCGGCACATCATAGGCGAAATCGCACCGGCCTGCCGCGAGTCTATCCGGGGGGATGAGCCACATATTGAAAGCGCCGTGACTCGCGCACGCGCCTTGCCGCGGTCACCGCGCTCTTAGAACGTGTTTTGAAAAGATCGGCACGCCCGGATACGTCCCTGGACACGGCGCTGGATCGCCACGTGACGGCTCGCACGTGCTGGCCGATCCCGGACGATCGGTAGCATGCGCTTCGCCATCCCGCGTCGCCCAGCTTGGTCCATGAACGCCCCGACCGCACCGCCTATTTCAAAACACGTTCTTACTTGCCGCCCGCGCGGGCTCGGCATATGCTTTAAGTCACTCCCACTCGATCGTTCCGGGGGGCTTCGATGTGATATCGAGCACCACGCGGTTGACCTCGCGCAGCTCGTTGATCATGCGTGAGGCGATCGTCTCGAGCAGGTCATACGGCAGCCGCGCCCAGTCGGCCGTCATCGCATCGTCGCTGGTCACAGCCCGCACGACAACCACGTACCCGTACGTACGCTCGTCCCCCTGGACACCCACGGTGCGCACGTCGGGCAGCACGCAGAACGACTGCCACAGCTCGCGATACAGCCCGGCGCGGCGGATCTCCTCCTGCAGGATGTGGTCGGCCTCGCGCAGCACGTCCAGGCGCTCGCGCGTGGCTTCGCCGCCGACGATCCTGATCGCCAGGCCCGGCCCGGGGAACGGCTGGCGCCAGACCAGACGCTCGGGCAGCCCCAGCTCGGTGCCGACGGCACGGACCTCATCCTTGAACAGCGCCCGCAGCGGCTCGACCAGCTCGAAGGACAGGTCGTCGGGCAGCCCGCCGACGTTGTGATGGGACTTGATCGTCGCGGCGCCCGCTCCACCACCGGACTCGATCACGTCGGAGTACAGCGTTCCCTGGACCAGATAGCGAGCGCCGACGCCTCCGTCTGCGAGCCTGGCTGCCTCCTCCTCGAACACACGAATGAACTCCGCGCCGATCGCCTTGCGCTTGGCCTCGGGCTCGGTCACGCCGCGAAGCTTCTCCAGGAACCGCGTCTCCGCGTTGACCGCCACGAGCGGAACCCCGAACGTGTCCCTGAACGCGCTCACCACCTGCTCGCCCTCATCCTTGCGCATCAGCCCGTGATCGACGAACACGCACGTCAGCTGGTCGCCGACCGCGCGATGCACGAGCAGCGCCGCCACCGAGGAATCGACGCCTCCGGAGAGCCCGCAGATCACGCGGCCCTCACCGACCTGAGCACGGATCCTGGCGATCTGATCCTCCACAATCGAGGTCGCCGACCACGTCCGCTCACACCCGGCGATGTCCGTCAGGAAACGTGTGAGGATCTCCTGCCCGTAGGGAGTGTGAACGACCTCGGGGTGAAACTGGATCCCATATATCCCCCGCTCGGTGTTCTCCACCGCCGCCACCGGCGACGCGGTCGAGGAAGCCAGCGCGGTGAACCCGGGCGGCGGCTCATACACGGTGTCTCGATGTGACATCCAGCACGTCTGCTCCCGCGGCATCCCCGCCAGTAGCCGCCCCGGCTCGGTGACGGTCAGGTCCGAACGGCCGAACTCCCCCGTCTCCGCCTGCTCGACCCGTCCGCCGAGTGAGTGCACGAGCAGCTGCATGCCGTAACAGATGCCCATCACCGGCACCCCGAGCTCCAGCAGTCCCGGGTCAAGCGTCGGTGCGCCAGGCGCATACACCGACGCGGGCCCGCCCGACAGTACGATCGCTCGCGGAGCACGCCCGGCGATCTCCGCCAGCGGGACACTGTGCGGCAGGAGCTCGCTGAACACTCCGCAGTCACGGATCCTGCGCGCGATCAGCTGCGAGTACTGGCCTCCATAGTCGAGGACGATGATCTCTTCGGTCGCTGTGGAGAATGCCGGACTGGGCGTAGTCGCGTTCGTGGGACTCTGGGTGCTCGGTATAGAGACGATGTTCATCATCGCCATATCGCTGTCTGAGGTGCTCCCGGCGAGGCCGGCAATAGATCGATTGCCCGCCCACCTGGCGTGGCGTGCTTGGCACGCGAGCGACCGAGGACGCCGCCGAACGAAGGCGGGGGCGACTCAGACGTCATTGACCAGCGCGGCCGCCTTGCCGTTCACAGCCCCCATGCCGACCTCTTGGTCGCGCTGCAGCGCCTTGCCCTCGGTCTGCAGTGCCGGAGCGATCACGACCTCCGCGCGGTTGAACTCGGCCAGGTCCTTGTGCCCGCACGTGGCCATCGAGGTGCGCAGGCCGCCGAACAGGTTGAACGTGCCGTCGTTCTCGCGCGCCGGGCCGACGAGGATCTCCTCGAGCGTGCCGTTCTGCGCCGTCGCTACGCGCGCGCCGCGTGGCAAGCTCGGGTGAAACGTCGCCATGCCCCAGTGAAAGCCCCTGCCCGGCGCCTCGTACGCGCGTGCGAGCGGGGAGCCAATCATCACCGCGTCCGCGCCCAGGGCGATCGCCTTGGACACGTCTCCGCCGTTGCGCATCCCGCCGTCGGCGATCACCTGGCAGTACTCGCCGGTCTCCAGCATGTGCGTCGAGCGCGCGTGCGCCACGTCGGCGATCGCGGTCGCCTGCGGCACACCGATGCCGAGCACGCCTCTGGTCGTGCACGCCGCGCCCGGTCCCACGCCGACGAGTACCCCGGCGGCACCGGTGCGCATCAGGTGCAGTCCCGTGTGGTAGGAGGCGCACCCGCCGACCACGACCGGCACGTCGAGGCTGGGTATGAACTCCTTCAGGTTCAACGGCGTCGACACGGTCGAGACGTGTTCTCCGGAGACGACGGTTCCCTGGATCACGAGCACATCCAGGCCCGCCTCCAGCGCGAGCTCGTAGTAGTCGCGCACGCGCTGTGGCGTCAGCGAAGCGGCAACCACGACTTTCTGCTCCTTGATCTCCGCGATCCGCCGCGCGATCAGCTCGGGCTTGACGGGCTCGCGGTAGATGTCCTGCATCTCGCGCGTGGCTTCCTCCTTGGACAGCCCGGCGATCCGCTCCAGCTGCTCCTCGGCGTCCTCGTAGCGGGTGAATATGCCCTCGAGGTTGAGCACCGCCAACCCGCCCAGCCTGCCCACGATCGCGGCAGTCTCGGGCGAGACGACGCCGTCCATCGCGGACGCGAGCATCGGCAGCTCAAACTGGTAGGGCCCGAGCTTCCAGCTGATATCGATGTCATCGGGGTCGCGCGTGCGCCGCGAGGGCACGATCGCGATGTCATCGAATCCGTATGCCTGGCGGGCCTTCTTGCCGCGCCCGATCTCTATCTCCATCGCGTAATCCTTTCAGTCGCGGCGGACGAGACAACCCCGCGCGAAGCGGGGCCGAGAGGGGGTCGAGGAGTGCCCGAAAAGCGCTTGTCGCAGACCGTAGCCAAGTGGCTTCGAGCATAGCAACGGCCCGCGCCCGGAGCGCCTTAGGAGCGCGCTTTCTCCGAGCAGGCGCAGCCTCGGCCGTTATGCCCTCGGATATGCTCGATTGACATGTCCGAGCAGCCCTCCACGCGCTATGACCCCCACGCGATCGAGGCGCGCCGGCAGGCCGCCTGGCGCGCACGCGACGCATTCGCCACGCCGCCCGTCGATGCTGGTCAATCTTCGATCGGCCGCCCGCGCCGCTACATCAAGCCCTCGGCGCCGTTCACCTCGGGCAACATCCACATCGGCCACGTCCGCTCGTATTCGATCGGGGATGCCTATGCGCGTTTTCAGCGCGCGCGCGGCGAGGACGTGCTGTTCGCGTTCGGCTTCGACGCCTTCGGCCTGCCCGCCGAGCTGGGAGCGATCGAGCGCGGCGAGTCTCCCAGCGACTGGGTCGCCCGTTGCGCCGAGCACATGACCGGGCAGCTGCAGCGTCTGGGCTACTCCTTCGATTGGGAGCGCACGTTCCTCAGCTCCGACGCACTGATGTATCGCTGGTCGCAGTGGCTGTTCGTGACGCTGCTGCAGGCCGGCCTGGTTTACCGCGGCAGGGGCGCCGTCGACTGGTGTGACACCTGCCAGACGACCCTCGCCACGATCCAGGTCGAGGAGGGTGGGCTGTGCTGGCGCTGCCACAATCCCGTACGCCTGATCCAGCGCCCGCAGTGGTATCTGCGCATCAGTGCCCACCTGCAGGAGAACGACCGTCGCCTGCACGAACTGGCGGACAGCGGCATCTGGGACGAGGTGGCGCTCGCCAGCCAACGTTTCGTGCTCGGGCGCGTGGACGGAGTGGAGATCGACCTCCTGAGTGCGGACTCTTCGGACGCGGACGCAGACGGCATGCCGCGCGCACGTACGCGCGCGCGCGCGGCCAATGATTCAGAGCACACATCCTCGGAGTCCTCCAAGCCGTTCACGCCCGCGCCGCAGGCCTCGTTAGGCGGCGAAACGCTCACGGCGTTCACCCCGTACGCGGACGCCGTCGGGCTGACCCGGTTCGTGCTGATCTCGCCCAAGCACCCCGACGTGGATCGCTGGATCGTCGATCCGGCCGTGCGCAAGCGTCTCGAGGACCTGCGCTCTGGCGGCCTCGAGCGCGATGCCCGCGACGCCGAGACGATCCCGCTGATCGACACCGGTCGCACGCTGCCCTCGCCGGCCGGCGGCGAGCCCATGCCGGTGCTGGTCTCACCGGTGGTGGACGGGCGCTTTGGCGCGACCGCCGTCCTCGGCATCCCCGCGCGCGACCACACCGATGCGCTGATCGCCTCGCGGCTGTCGCTGCAGGCGAGCGACGACGGGAGCGACGAGGGCTCCGAGGACGCCCCACCGCCGGTGCCCGGAGTCCGTCCGGCGATGCGCTACCGCGCCAACGACTTCTCGATCTCCCGCCAGCGCTCGTGGGGTACGCCGATCCCGATCGTCTACTGCGAGCGCGACTGCGGGATCGTGCCCGTGCCCGCCGAGCAGCAGCCGGTGCTGCTGCCGCTCGACCTGAAGCCCACCGGCACCGGCAACCCGCTGGCCGAGCGCGAGGACTTCGTGCGGACCACATGCCCCCGCTGTGGCGGTCCCGCGCGGCGTGAGACCGACACGCTGGACTGTCATTTCGACGCGCTGTGGTTGTGGGTGCCCGTGTGCGTGCCGCCCACCGAGCGCGAGCGTCCGCTGGATGAGATCTTCGCGCTGGAGGACCTGCGCGCCTGGCTGCCCTCCGAGCGCGTGGTCGCCGGCTCGGACAGCGGCAACTTCGTGTTCGACCAGCGCATCGTCACCAAGGCGCTGCGCGACATCGGCCCGCTCGCGTTCCTGGGAGACGGCGAGCCGTTCGCGGGCTGTCTGTTCCACGAGATGGTCATCCGCGACGGGCGTAAGATGAGCAAGCACCTCGGCAACGTCGTCGACCCGGACGAGCTCGTCGCCCGCTACGGGGCCGACACTGTGCGCTTGGCGGTGCTGTACGCAGCCCGCCCGCAGCGCGCGCTGAACTGGTCAGACTCGGCGGTTCTACGCTGCCATCGGTTCCTGACGCAGGTCTGGGACTTCTCCCAGACACAGCTCGCCGCGGCCGCTGCAGAGCCGCCTGCCGACGGAGATCGGCACGTTGACCCAGAGACACAGATCAGAGACACGACCGAGCATCTGCGTGCGCGCCTGGATAAATGGTGCGCTGCCGCGGTCCAGCGCACCACCGAGGAGATGCTCGCCCTGGAGATGCACAGCGCCGTGCGCGACGTCATGCGCCTGTTCGACCGCCTCAAGGACTTCGAGAAGCGCGTGCTCGCGCGCACCAGTGAGCTGAGCGCGGCCGATCACGAGGCGCTGCTGGGCGCTCTGGAGGTACTCGCGCAGCTGCTCGCGCCGCTGGCGCCGCACATCGCCGAGGAGCTGTGGATCGCGTTCGGCAACGACGGCGACGCACAGACGCCGTGGCCAGGCGTATCGTCTCTGGAACCGGCATGAGCCCGTCCAGCACCTCATCGAGCGGCCAGGGGTCCCGTGAACGGACGCGTTCGTGCGCGACGGGCCTTGTCTGCCACCGCTGCGACCACCGTTATCCACTGACCGACACGGTGTTCGCATGCCCGGACTGCGGCAAGGGTCTGGACGTCGTCTACGACTACGAGCTGGCCGCCCGTCATTTCAAGGAGATCCCCGGCTCCGAGCGTCCTCAGAACATCTGGCACTTCGAGGAGCTGCTGCCGATCGTCAACGCCTCCGCGCAGGCGCGCGTTGGCCGTTACGCCGGCTATACCCCCCTGATCCACGCCGACCGGCTGGGGGCCGAGCTGGGTCTCAGCAACCTGTATCTCAAGGACGACTCCACCTCGCGCCCCAGCCTGTCCTACAAGGATCGCGTCGTCTCGATGTCCGTCGCGCGGCTGCTGGAGCTGGGTCGCACAGAGATCGGCTGTGTCTCCACCGGCAACGTCGGCACGGCGGTCGCCTCGCTCGCGGCCAAGGCGGGGGTCGAAGCGTACGTATTCTACCCAAACCGCCTGGAGGACATGAAGGCCCGTGCCTGCGCGGCGCTCGGCGCGAAGGTCTGCCAGGTGCAGGGCAACTACGACGAAGCCAACCGCCGCTGCCGTGAAGTCGCGGCGGCGACAGGGCTGGAGTTCGCGAACATCACCCTGCGCCCGTTCTACGCGGAGGGCGCCAAGACCGCCGCGTTTGAGATCGTCGAGCAGCTCGATTGGCAGGCGCCGGATCACATCGTCACCGCGGCTGCCGGCGGCACTCTGTCATCGCGCCTGCACAAGGGCCTGGGCGAGCTGCAGTTGTTGGGGCTCTCCGAGACCGACCCGACGCGTATCCACATCGCCCAGCCCAGCGGCTGCAACCCGATCGCCACCGCGATCCTGGCCGAGGAGGCCGAGATCCACGCCGTCACACCCGAGACCGCCGCGCACTCGCTTGCGATCGGCGCGCCCGGCGACGGGTATCTCGTGGTCGACGCCGTGCGTAAACGCGGCGGCACCGGCGGCTTTGCCAGCGACCCTGAGATCTTCGCGGGCATCGACCTGCTGGCCGCGACCGAGGGCATCCTCACCGAGCCCGCCGGCGGCACCACGATCGCGGTGCTCGAGAAGCTCGCGCGTGAAGGTAGGTTGGCACCGGACGACACGGTCGTCGCGATCATCACCGGCAACGGCCTGAAGACGCTCGACGAGCATCCGCCCAAGCCCTGGCCGGAAGAGATCGACTGCGAGCTGGACGCGATGATCGCGGCGCTCGAGGGGCTCGGGCGCAAGCCCAGTCCTGTCGCAGCGTAACGCGACCGGACAGCTCAGACCCTCAGGCGGAAACCAGCGGTGGCCTGCGACTGATGATGCTGGCTCACGGCGTCGGTAGCACACGGTAGCCGAAAAGGCGCTCAGCGTCCCGAACGAGAGCGTCGGGTATAGCCCCGTTATCGGCCGGCCACTGCGGATCGGCAGGGTCAGGGGCCCCAGCCTGGAAGAAGAGCGCAAGGCCGTGGAGCTTCTGGGCAGGGTCGTGACGGACTAGGTAGCGCACGCCGTGGAATCCTTCGTGCAGTGCCTGCACGGCGAATGCCTGACTGTCGTCGTACTGATCGCCCGCGCCGAATGACGCGGTGATCCCGAAGCTCAGCGCGCGGCGGGCGGTGATGTCGGCCAGGCGCAAGTCTCGTTTCAATGCGACGGCCAACAGCGATCGCTCCGCGATCTCGACCTCCGGCAGCAGTTGGCGCTTGCGGAAGACCTCTATCCAGGCACCCAGCTGGGCCTCCGCCAGATAGCAGGCGCCCATACCGGTGCCAACGGGATCAAAGCGACCGTCGCCTTTCGAGGAGAACCACCAGGGGGCACGGGCGGACTTGTGGATGCGATAGATGGTCCGCTCGCCCCGCAGCGTTCGCCGCGGGAAGCCCTTCAGGCTCACTGGTCCAGTCGCGCTGCGTCCTGCCGAGCAACTCGGGCGAGGTCCGCGTCGTCTCGCCCTCCGCGCGCCCACGCCACCGGGGAGAGACCCTCCAGCGCATCATCGTCTGCTGCGATACACCATGAAGCGGCGGTCCACGGGCTGATCGACGCGTCGGCGACCGTCCAGAACGCAGCGACAAGCGACCCGAGCGGCTGGCCGTCGTGAAACTGAAAAGCCGGATACTGGCGGTGGCCGGCGCTGTCGGACAGTGCGATCAGCCGCTTGGAGCGCAGCAGCTCATCGACGCGCTGACGCGAGACGCCGAGCAGTTCGCGCACCTCGGCGGTGCCTAGCAGCGGCCCGAGCTCGTTCTCCCACGCCTGGCTCGCGGCGGCCAGCAGCCCGCCGCGGCGGGCGGCCTCGACGCTCAGGCTACGGTCCGCTCCGAGGAGCTCACCCACTGTCTGCACGAACGCGACAACAGCCTCCTCGGAGAGATGAAACTGCGAGGCCAGCTCGGCGACTGTGATGCCCGGCTTCTCTCTGACCATCTCAAGCATCGAGGTCTTGGTGCGCTCCACGTCGGATGCAGCCTCGCGCAGCGCCGCCTCGGCACGATCCAGCGCCTCGAAAACCTCAGGACGGTCCTTGACGGCCATGACGCTACGATATCACAGGTCCCACACGATGCAAGACCGTCAAGGATGGAGCGTACCCGCAGCCGCGATCGATTGGCGCTTGAGATCGGCCGGCGCCCTGGTAGAGCCTGCGGTGCGGTGTGGAGCGCTGCTAGGGTGTTCCCGGTCATCCGTGCCGAGCGATTCCATAGGAATCGCCTTCCGGGGCCTGTCGGTGTTTAGCCAGGAAAGAACCCAGCGACTCGACCCATAGAAAAACCCCGCCTGAGCGGGGCTTTTCCGTAGCAGGTCGATAAGCCGGATTCTGTCGTCGAGCAGCCATCCATCTGCGCGGCCTACCTGGACCTTGGCGAGCAGCCTGCAAACGGTCCTGTCTGACCTTGCACCGAGTGGGGTTTGCCCAGCCGCCGCGTCACCGCGACGCTGGTGCGCTCTTACCGCACCATTTCACCCTTGCCGGCCCGCCGTTCACGTGGGACGGCGGACTTAGGCGGTTTGTTTCTGTGGCACTTTCCCGCGGGTTTCCCCGGGTCGATCGCTCGACCACCCTGCCCTTCGGTGTCCGGACTTTCCTCGAGGGCGTCTCAGCCCCCGCGGCTGCCTGACCTGCACGTTCACGGTAGCGCGCTGTTGGCGGGATGTAAAGAGCGGCGCCGGAGCTACGCCCGGCTGGCGGCGCCCAGGGCACGATCCACGAGCTGCACCAGTGCCCGATTTATGCCACGTCCAGCAGCGCCTCAGTAGGTGCGCCAGAGGCGACGCCCGGTATCAAACGCTCCTGAGCAACCCCACGACGCGTCCGAGCACCTGCACGTCGGTGCTGCAGATCGGCTCCATCGTCTCGTTCTCGGGCTGCAGTCGGATGTGATCGGACTCGTGAAAGAAGCGCTTGACCGTAGCCTCCTCGCCCAGCAGAGCGACGACGATGTCGCCGTCGCGTGCGGTGTCCTGCGAATGCACGACCACGTAGTCGCCGTCGAGGATGCCGGCGTCGCGCATCGAGTCGCCGCGGATCTGGAGCAGGTACTGGCCGTCCCCGCCGCCCGCGAGCTCGGGCACCGAGACGTACTCCTCGACGTTCTCCTCGGCGAGCATCGGCGCTCCCGCGGCCACCGAGCCCACCAGCGGCAGGCTGTCGGGGCGCACGATCCCGCGCATACCCTCCACGGCGCTGCCCATTGCCCGGTCGAGCAACTCGATCGCGCGCGGCTTGGTGGGATCCCGACGCAGCAGGCCGATCTTCTCAAGGTTGGCCAGGTGCGCGTGCACGGTCGAGGACGAGGCCAGCCCGACCGCTTTGCCGATGTCGCGCACCGTCGGCGGGTAGCCGTACTTGGCCGAATGCTTGCGAATGAAGTCGAATATCTCCTGCTGGCGCTTGGTCAGATCCATGCCTGTTCCGCTCCCGGTTCGGGTTGACGATGTCCTTCGACGAACATGTGTTCGCACGATAGCGCGCGCCGTGGACGGATGCAAGCACCGACCGCTCCCAGCCGCCCCGAATGCGGCACTTCGCGCGCCTGTTGAGAGCCGGGGCGAGGGTATACTCGCGTGCTCTGCGCCTGTGGCGGAATTGGTAGACGCGCAAGGTTGAGGGCCTTGTCCTGTGTATACGGGGTGGTGGTTCGAGTCCACTCGGGCGCATAAAAATAGCTGCAAATGATGGGTTTTGGGTAACCGTTCAGTGGGGTTGGGGGACATAACCTCGCGGTGTCGAATCTGATGGTGTGGAGCGCTCTGGGGCGGAGGCGGTTTACTATCAGGGCCGCGAGGTGGTGGTGCGGGTGCTGGTCGAGTTGTCGGCCCAGAATGAGCGACTGATGGTGCAGGTGCAGGCCCTCTCGGCACGGGTGACGCGCCAAGAGGAGCGGATTGCCCAGCTGGAGCGCGAGGGCAAACGGTCCTCGCGTAACTCCTCGCAGCCGCCGAGCGCTGACCCGCTGCCGGCCTCGCCGCCACGGCGTGGCAAGGACTCCTCGGGTCGAGGACAGGGCGCTCAGCTGGGCCACGAGGGTCGCGGACGTCCGCTCTTGCCGGCGTGGGTTGTGGAGGAGGTCATTGATCACTGGCCTGAGCGCTGTGGGTGCGGCCATGCCTTCACCGTGGAGGAGCACGTGGCGGTGGGCGAGCCCGTGCGCTGGCAGGTCGAGGAGCTACCCGTGATCTCGGTCAGGGTGAGTGAGCACCGCTGCCAGCGGGTGCGCTGTCCGGGCTGCGGTGAGCGAACGCGGGGGAAGCTGCCGAGACAGGTTGGCCAGAGCGCGTTCGGTCCTCGCTTCCAGGCGGCGGTGGCGACCCTCTCGGTACGCAACCGCATATCCCGCCGGGATGTGGTGGAGCTCTGCGAGCAACTGTTCTCCGCGAGGATCAGCACGGGCACGGTGGACGCGATCCTCGGCCGCAGCGCGGACGCGCTCACCGAGCCGCACGCCGATCTGTTGGCCCGGCTTCGTGGCGCTGGCGCGCTGAACATGGACGAGACGGGCTGGCGCACCGCCGGTGAGCGCCGCGCGCTGTGGGGCGTCTTCGATCGACGCCACGCCTATCTGCAGATCGAGCGCGACCGCCACGAGGATCACGCCAAGGAGCTCTTGGCCGACACGCAGGCGATCGTGACCTCAGATCGCTGGTGGGCCTATGCGCACCTCCCGTTGGCGCGCCGCCAACTCTGCTGGGCTCACCTGAAGCGCGACTTCGCCGCGCACACCGAAGGGCTCGCCGCCGAGAAGGAGTTCGGCGAGCACGGCCTCGCTCTGTGCGAGCGCATCTTCTGGGCCTGGGAGGTCTTTCAGCACACCAGCGAGCGAGGAGAGCTGAAGCGCACTATCCGCTCCCTGCAACGCCAATACAAGCCAATCATCCGTCGCTATGGCGCAAAGCGAGCGCGCAACAAGCGCTGCCGAGGCATGGCGAACAACCCCCTGAAGGCGTGGCCGGCCCTGTGGACCTTCGCCGCTCACCCGGGCGTTGAGCCAACCAATAATCACGCCGAGCGCGCGCTCCGCGGCGCGGTCATCTACCGCAAGCTCTCGTTCGGCAGCCAGTCCGAAGAGGGCGAGCGGCGCATCGGGCGGCTGCTCTCAGCACACACCACCTGCCGCCTACAACATCGCTCGCTGTTCGTCTACCTAACGGACGCGCTCACCGCGCACGCCCGCAGCGATCCCGTACCACTACTAGCCTGACCAGCGACCAACTGAACGGTTACGGTTTTGGGGTGCTTATGATCCGTTTGTGATCGCGTACATGGCTGGTGTGACACCAGTCGTGACCCATCCGAACAATTTGCCGAACACTCTCAAGCCCGCTCGAGGACGAGAGTCCGAACCATCTGGACCAGCGAACAACGACATCCAAGCGACATGGCCATCACACGGTCGATGCGACTGTTTCGCGACGTAATCGCGATGGTGGGCTACACTTCCAGTCCATGAGTCCATTGCTCGAAGACGCCCAGCGAGTTCACGACACGGCTGGCCTATCCGACCGGATGATTGCTGCCGCGACCGGAGCCAAGCCGAGCACCGTACGGGGCTGGCTCGCCGGACGCAGCGAGCCGACGGGCGCACGCGCCGAGCGACTGATCGAGCTTGCCGAGATGATCAAACGGCTTGCCCTCGTCCTGCGGCCGGAGTCGATCCCAGTCTGGCTGCAGCGTCCGATCCTCGCGTTGGATGACGAGAAGCCGATCGAGCTGATCGCCCGCGGCGAGTACCGCAGGGTCGCCAAGCTGATCGCCGAGATCGAGTACCCCGGCATCTCCTGACCGTGGAGCGGTTGCCCGTTGGTCCTCGCACCGTTGAGGGCACGTGGATCAGGCACGTCCCGCACGGAGCCGATTTGCTCGGACGAGCGGACACCCCGTCGGATGGGCGCTGGCAGCGAAGCGATGTCGTACGCGCCCTCTACCTCGCCGACACCGTGACCACAGCGACAGCAGAGTGGTATCGCTCGCTTGCCGAGTGGGGACTCTCGCCCCAAGACCACATTCCCTACGACCATCATCGCTGGCGCCTTGACCTAGAGCTTGCCGACCTCAGCGACATCGAGCAATTACGCCGCGTCTCACTCCAGGCCCCTCGACCGAGCCGGAGCACATGGCCTGCCTATCAACGGGCTGGTGAGCAGCTCTGGCGCGAGGGATGGGCCGGCCTCATAGCCCCCAGCGCCGCGCATCCCGGCTCGCTCGTCACATGCGTGTTCGCGACGGACTGGCCGCCAGCCGGCTGCACGCCACTGGATGCGAGCACCGTGCAAGCGGTCCCGTCACCGCCCCGGGGCATGACTACCTGATCGCTCCTGATCAGCGGCGCCAATCCACGGGTAGGCGGTCAGCTTGCAGCAAGCGGCGGCTAACCCAGCACTTCGGGCAGCTCCCCACCGACGGCGAGGGCTGCTTGCGTCATCCAAGCCGCGAACAGCGAGACGATCGACGGGCCATCACCTGCTGAGCAGTTGTTGCAGCACTGGCTCGCTCTCAGCCTCCGGCATATCGTCTAGCCGCGTCAGTTCGGAGAGCAGTTGCCCGGTTGACGTAAGACTCCATCGCTCCATGCCGACGTGCCATATGCCGTCACCTATGCCCTCAAATGGCGCACCGCCGCCTCCTCGCCGCCGCCCAGAGATCGACGCCGGAGCGCTATGCGGTTCGCGCTCCGGCGTCGTGCTTCGTCTCATTCGGTGCCGGTGCCGTCCTGCCTGTACGCTTTGGCACCGGTCGCACCTACGCACGTGACCGATCCGGCCCCGCTTGTAAACGCTGCCGTTGATCCAATCATCTTGCTCAGAGCTTGTCAAGCTTTGTAAACAAACAGCTGAGTAAACACAGATGGCGCAGCAAGAACCCGAGGAGTCGGTCACGCACTGTCGGGACGAGCCAACTCGCATCGACGGGGATGGGATCTCTTTTAAAAACGCTTCTTCTGCACGGACGCGCTGGGCCGCGGTCGCTACGCTCCGGCTCGCCGCCCGCGTGGGCTCGGCACCCTCGACACGATCCCTTTACGCGCGCACATACGTCCGTGAGCCGGCGATCGCGCTGCCCGCCGGACAGGCGGACGCGCCGCCGACCTACCGCTTGCTCGCCCGCACGGCCGTCCCGTACGCGCAGATCTCAGTCCAGGTGGCTCCGAGCTCGGACGTATCGAACCGGAATGCGATCACCGCGCTCGCGCCTTTGGCCTCGGCCTCCTCGACGAGCCGTTCCTGGGCATGCACCCGACCTTCGGCGAGCATCTTGGTCATGCCCTTCAGCTCGCCGCCGACCAGCGACTTCAACGACGCCCCGAACTGGGCGCCAACGTTGCGAGCCCGCACGGTCAGACCGAACACCTCGCCGAGCACCTCTTCGATCTCGTATCCGGGCAGGTCGTTCATGGTGGTGATGATCATCTGCGCCTCCTCACTCGGGATCGACCGGAGCATAGCCGCGCCGCGAGCGGACAAACGGCTCCCTCTAACGGGTTTCCCAGGCTTCCTCTTGCGTCGTCAGAGCGAGAATGTCTTTAGGCAGCTTGCCCGAGGCGACATCCGCGAGCGTGACGTGCTCCAGGACTTTGCGCAGGTTCGCGCGCAGCGCGAGCCAGACCTGCTGCAACGACTCGGCCGAGCCGGTGTAGACGACCTCCTCGGGGCGCAGCCCGCGCACCCCGACGAGCGGGCCCTCGACCGCGCGGATGACCTGCGCCAGGTTGACCTCCTCGGGCGGCTTGGCCAGCCAGTAGCCGCCCTCGGGACCGCGCTGGCTGCGCACCAGGCCGGCGGAGCGCAGCTGCGTGAGGATGTTCTCCAGGAACGACACCGGAATCCCTTGGGCCTGCGCGACCTCATCCACCTTGCGTGGCGAGTCCTGGCTGCCGGAGGCGAGCTCGACGACCGCGCGCACGGCGTAGTCGGCCTTGGCTGTGACGTGCATGGCAAATGATTCTCACGTATTCGGCGGCGCATGGCGTCGAGGGGCGCTGCAGGCCCGCGCGTCCCGGTCGGCAGGCACGCTGCCGGGCACGCCAGGCGAGCGTGCGCGGCGGCCGGCTAACGTGTTGTGCGACCGACGACGCACGCGCGCGTGTGCGTCGGAATTTCACCGGAATCGATCCAAGGGGATGGTCATATGTCCGAGCAGGAGTCATCGTCAGGCAACGCAGCGACCGAGCTCGCGCCGGGTTGGACGTTCGAGCCGGGACACACCGAGGCGGGGTTCAGGGCGCGCCACATGATGGTCACCTGGGTGCACGGCCTGTTCAAGGACGTGCACGGCAAGCTCCGTTTCGATCTGGAGCACCCGCTGCAGAACACGTTCGAGGGAACGATCGACGCCCGCAAGCTGTGGACCGGACAGCCCGAACGCGACGCCCACCTGCGCAGTGCCGACTTCTTCGACGTGGAGCACCACCCGACGATCACGTTCGCCGGGCGGCTGACCGAGCGCACCGGGGACATCGACTTCAAGGCCCAGACCGAGCTGACGATCCGCGGCGTCACGAAGACCGTGGACATGGACGTGTCCTATCTCGGGCAGTGGCACACCCCTTTCTGGGTCGGGGATGAGAACAAGGGCACGCTGACGCGCATCGGATTCGAGGCCAAGGCCCGCATCAACCGCCACGACTTCGGCGTGTCCTGGCAGGACGAGATCCCGGACGGAGGCGTGGTCGTAGGCAACGAGATCGAGCTGACGATCGACCTCGAGGCGATCCTCGACGCGGACCTGCAGAGCACTGGGGCGATCGAGTACTACCGGGAGTAGAGCGGCGGACGGGCCTCGAACCCGCGACCTCGAGCTTGGGAAGCTCGCGCTCTACCAACTGAGCTACCACCGCGCAGTGGCGAATCTTACGCCGACAGCCATCTATCCTGAAGTTCGTGCGTCGCCGCATCGTCCCGATCCTCGTCTCCCTGGCCGGCGCCTGCCTGATCGGGCTGCTCGTGTACGGCGTGACGGCGCAGTCGGCGAGTCGCACGCTGGATGAGGCGGTCGCACAGGGACAGCATCCCATCGCGCCCCAGGCCGCGCGCACGTTGCCCGTGCTGTCCGGCATCGCGGACACCGGCGCGACCGGCGACTCGCTCGCTTCCTACCGGGGCAAAGTCGTCGTGTTGAACTTCTGGGCGTCGTGGTGCGTTCCGTGCCAGACCGAGGCTCCACTGCTGGAGCGCGCCCAGAGTCGCCTGCAAACGCATGACGGAACGGTGCTCGGCGTGACGTATCTCGACGCCTCGAGCGACTCGCGAGGGTTCGTGCGCGAACACCACATCACCTACCCGAACCTCCGCGACACGACCGGCGAATTCGCACATGCCTACGGCACCGATCAGCTGCCGGAGAGCTTCGTGGTCGATCGTGACGGGGGTATCGTCGCGATCTCCAGGGGTGAGATCGACCAGGCGTTCCTGAACCGGGCGATCGGGCTCGCCGAACACACCTCATGAGGGTGCGCGCGTGACGCTGAGGATTAGGATCAGGATGTTGGCGATACCGGTGGTGGCGTTCGCGATCGGGGGCCTCTCCCCCACCACGAGCGTCGCCATGGCATCGCCAGCCACAACTTCACCCATCTCGGCGTCGTCCACCTCGGCCTCATCCACCTCGGTGTCCGCCCCGACACCCCCGGCCGCCAAGCCCCGCGCGTCACTGCCGGCGATCGAACGCAGGGTGATGTGCGTGACCTGCAAAATCCCGCTGATCGTCGCCGAGTCCCCGCAGGCCGACCGCGAGCGGGTGTTCATCAGGGGCCTGATCGACGAAGGACAGACCCAAGCTCAGATCGAACGCGCGCTGGTCAGCCAGTATGGCCCGGCGGCGCTCGGGCTGCCGAGCACGCACGGGTTTGACCTGTCCGCCTATCTGGTGCCGCTCGCCGCGATGCTCGCGCTGGCGGGGACGCTCGCGCTGCTGCTGCCACGCTGGCGTCGGCGCGCCCGTGCGCAGGCCGGCCAGGCGAAGCCCAAGGCGCTCACCGCCACAGAGACGGCACGTCTGGACGCCGACCTAGCGCGATTCGATCGATAGACATCAGAGAGCTCCACGCGCCTGGGTGGCAGCTGTTCGGTTTGTTCATGGTTGCACCTGAACCCGCGCTTGTTGTCGGCGCCGGGGCGTAGGCGCCATCCCTCACATCTTCTGTGGCGCGCTGACCCCGAGCAGATCCAGACAGCGGGCGATCGTGCGCAGCGTCGCGACGGACAGCGCCAGCCGCAGGGATTCAACGCCGTCCGGCTCGACGCCGACGACGCGACAGTCGCGATAGAAGGCCGTGAAATCCTGGGCCAGCTCGAGCGCATAGGCCGCGATTCGGTGTGGGGCGCGCCGCTGAGCGGTCTCGGATATTTCGCCGGGAAACGCGAGCAGCCGCTTGATCAACGCGCGCTCGGCCGGATGCAGGACATCATCGTTCCGCCCATCGCCTGCGCCCGTGACACCCTCTCCGACACCCTCCTCGGAGTGGCTGTCAGCCGCATCCTCCAACGCCGCCGCAACACGCTCGGGCCCCGCCAACGCGAGCACGGAGACGATACGAGCGTGCGCATACTGCACGTAGTACACGGGGTTCTCGTTGGACTGCGCGCGTGCAAGGTCAAGGTCCAGATCGATCGTGGTGTCGTGCGAGCGCGACAGCAGAAACCAGCGGGCGGCGTCCACGCCGACCTCGGACACGAGATCCTCGAGCGTGACGAACTCACCGGAGCGCTTGGACATCTGCGCGCGCTCGCCGCGGCGCACGAGATGGACTAGCTGCATGGTCAGCATCTCCAGGTGCTCGGGGTCGCCGCCGAGCGCCGCATAGGCGGCTCGCATCCGCGCCAGGTAGCCGTGGTGGTCGGCGCCCCAAACGTCGATCTGGCGCTCGAAGCCGCGCTCACGCTTGTCCTGGTGGTAGGCGATGTCCGAGGCGAAGTAGGTGTGCTCTCCGGAGGAGCGCACGAGCACGCGATCCTTGTCGTCGCCGTAGTCGGTGGTGCGCAGCCACAGGGCGCCCTCGGCCCGGTAGGTGTGGCCGTGCTGCTCGAGCAGCACGAGCGTGTGGGCCACCGCGCTGGGATCGCCTGAGTGCAGCGCACTCTCGTACTGCCAGTGGTCAAAGCCGCGCACCGCGAACGCGTGCAGCGAGGACTGCATCCGCACGATCATCACGCCCACGGCGGCGCGCCCAAGCCCGGCGGGATCCAACTCCGCCGCGCCATCCAGTTCCGCCGCGAGCTCGGAGACGTAGTCGCCGCGATAGCCACCCTCAGGAACCTCCTCGCCCCGTGCCAGCGCGCGAATCGACTCGCCGAGCGCGCGCACCTGCGAGCCGGCGTCGTTGACGTAGAACTCCCGTTCGACCTCATGGCCGTGGAGCGCGAGCACACGCGCCAGCGAGTCCCCGTAGGCGGCGTTGCGCGCGTGGCCGACGTGCATCGGTCCTGTGGGATTGGCCGAGACGAACTCCACGAGGATCCGTTCGGGCCGCCGCGCCCCACCCGCGCCGAACGCATCGTCCGCGGCGAGCGCGCACGCCAGCGCGTCGCGCAGCCAGACGTCGGCCAGGAACAGGTTCAGAAAGCCCGGTCCCGCGACCTCATAGCGATCCAGGCGCTCCCCGAGACGGCGTCCCAGCTCAACCCCGAGACGCTCGGCCACCTCCCGTGGCGGGATGCCGAGTGACGGCGCGAGCAGCAGTGCTGCATTGGTCGCGTAGTCGCCGAAGTCGGCCTTGGGGGGGCGTTCGAGCGTGATCGCGTCCGGCCTGCCGAGCGGTGAGCCGCCACCGGCGCCGTCGACACCAACGAGCTCGGCAGCGGCGCCCAGGACCGCCTCACGCAGGTCGTCCACCGGTGTGCTCGCACCCGTCGCATGCATCTGGCTCACAGATTGGGATACTAACTACGTGAACGACCAAGACCCAGGCGCCGAGCGCCACATCAACATCCGACTCTTCAGCGGGAGGGCGGCAGGTCCCTCTCCCGGCCTCCCCCCTAGAAGGACTGGCCCGTGAACGACGATCAAGACCCGGGCGCGGAGCGCCACATAAACATCCATCTGTCCCCCGAGATCATGGGTGGCGTATACGCGAACTTCGCGAACGTAAGCCACTCCGACTACGAGTTCACGGTCACTTTCGCGCGCGTTGACCACGAGGTCGAGGCCGAGGAGGTGCCCGGCGTGGTCGTTGCGCGAGTGAACCTCTCGCCGAGGTTCATGCGCGAGCTGATCGACGCGATGGAGGACAACTACTCCAAGTGGCGAACCCGCGAGGGCATCAAGAACCTACCCGAGTACGGCGGCGCCGAGGCGGGTGAGCAAGAAGGAGACTAGGGCGAGAATGTGTCATTCGGGACACCCAGTTACATGGGCCGTCGAGGGTCGTCCTGGCCGATTTGAGATCCCATCGATCTCAAATCGGCAAGGTATGAAAAGCCCACCCACCCCGCGTGGCGTGCTGGCCGAAACGGGGATGCGAGTCGTAGGCGAGTGTCCTCTCGGCTTCGGTACGCGTGCTGGCCGATTGAAGATCCGACGATCTTCAATCGGTAAGGACACAGACCGATCGAAGATCGGCCAGCGAAGCGCCATCGGCCGTCCATGAAGGTCGCAGTCATCTCCGACATCCACGGCAACAGGCACGCTTTCGAGGCGGTGCTCGACGATGTCGCCACCAGCGACGCAGCGGAGTTGTGGTGTCTCGGCGACCTGGTCGGCTACGGAGCCGAGCCGGACGCGTGCGTGGCGCTCGCCTCAGAGCACGCCGCCGTGTGCCTGGCCGGCAACCACGATCTCGCCGTCACGGGCGAGATCTCCTTCGAGGAGTTCTCCCGCGGCGCCAGCCTCGCTGCGCAGTGGACGCAGGAGGTGATCGCCTCAGAGCACCTCGACTTCCTCACCGGACTGCGCCCGGAGGGCCAGGAGGGGCCGATCGGGCTGTATCACGCCAGTCCGCGAGATCCCGTCTGGGAGTACGTGCTCTCCGCCCTGCTGGCAGAGCTGTGCCTGGACAAGCAGCCGGACCGCGTCTGCCTGATCGGGCACTCGCATGTCGCCCTGTCGTTCGTGCGCAACGAGGGCGAGCTGGCCAGCGGCGAACCGCGACGCGAGGGCGCGCGGTTGGACATCTCCGCCGGCGAATGGCTGCTGAACCCCGGCAGCGTCGGGCAGCCTCGCGACGGCGACCCGCGCGCGTCGTGGCTGCTGCTGGACCTCGACGGGCTGACAGCGTCGTTTCAGCGCACTGGCTATGACGTCGCGGGCGCCGCCGCGGCGATCCGCGCGGCGCGTCTGCCGGACTCGCTCGCCGAGCGGCTGGAGTACGGTCAGTGACCATGCACGAGCACATCGCAACGCCCACCCAGCCCGATCGGGGTCAGAGGCCCGGCAGCGGTGGACGATACGGTCGTGGCGGCCGGCGCTGGTCTGGCCTCATCCCGCTCATCGTGGCCTGCCTGCTGGGGGTAGCCGCCGCCGTGCTCGTGTCGTGCGGAAGCTCCGGCAAGGGCCTGATCCCGCTCGCCAACGCGGGGCCACTGCAGAGTGACTTCGAAGCGGTCGCCCAGGCCGCCCAGACCGGGGACGGCGACTGCGCGGCGACGATGGCGGCGATCAACAAGACCGAGCAGGACTTCGCCGCGCTGCCCGCGACGACCGACCTGGGTCTGCGCCGAACGCTCAGCAGCGGCATCTCCAACCTGCGCGAACGCGCGCTCGCCCTGTGCGCGCAACCGCTCGCGCAGACGACCACGAGCGCGCCGCGCACGGCGACGAGCACGAAAACCGAGACCCAGACGCCTGCGCCCACCACATCGACGACGACGAGCACACCCACCACGCCGACGACGCCGACCACACCGACGACGACGCCGAACAACGGTGGCGGTACGGTCGCCCCCGGAAGCGAAAGCCCGCCCGGCGTCGGCCAGGGAGGCGGCACGGGTGCCGGGGAAGCAGGAGAAGCGGGCGGCGCCGGGGGCGGTGGCCTGGGAACGGGTAACGGCAAGGGCGAGAGCGAAAGCAAGGGGAACGGCGACGGGAACGGAAGGGGCAACGGTCAGTGAGCGAGGGTGACATCATCGCCGGGCGCTACCGCTTGGAAGGCCGGCTCGGCTTCGGCGGGATGTCGACGGTGCACCTCGCGTTCGACATGCGCCTGGAGCGGCGCGTAGCGGTCAAGCTGCTGGCCGAGCATCTCGCGGACGATCCGACGTTCGTGTCGCGCTTCCAGCGCGAGGCGCAGGCCGCCGCGCGGCTGGTGCACCCGAACATCGTGCAAGTCTTCGACTCCGGTCTGGACGAGCACTCGGGCAGGCATTTCATCGTGATGGAGTACATCGAGGGCTCCTCCTGCGCGGAGATCCTGCGCGACGACGGCTGGGTGCAGGTGGACGAGGCGGTCGCAATCATCGAACAGGCGTGCGAGGGCCTGCACTACGCCCATCGCCACGGCGTGGTGCACCGTGACGTCAAGCCCGGGAACCTGCTGCGCTCGCGTGAGGGAGGGGTCAAGCTGGCGGACTTCGGCATCGCCAAGGCGACCGAGCAGTCGAGCATCACGCAAGTCGGCTCGGTGCTCGGCACCGCCGCGTACCTTGCGCCCGAGCAGGCGCGGGGCGAGGAGGCGGGCCCGCGCGCCGACCTGTACGCGCTGGGAGTCGTCGCCTATCAGCTGATCTCCGGCCGGCTGCCGTATGAGGCGACGTCGCTGACAGAGCTGGCGCTCAAGCAGCAGCGCGAGGAGCCGCCGATGCTGGACACGCTCGTCGCGGCCGTCGGTCCCGAGCTGGCCGAGGCGGTCGCGCTCGCGCTCGCGCTGGACACTCGCGAGCGCTACCAGACCGCGCGCGAGATGGGCCGCGGCATCAGCGACGGCGCGGACGGGATCTCACCGCTGGAGTCGGCAGTCGGCGGGCAGTCGGCGAGCCGGCTCGGGGCTCAACAGGCAACGCAGGCCACGAGCGTGCTGAGCAGCGGTGGCGGCGCGCGGGGATCGAGCGGCGGATCGAGCGCTCCCCAGACGAAGGCCGCCGTCGCTCCCCGGCAGCCGCGGCCGGGCCCGGCGAGGAGCACGGGGGTTGCCGCGGGACCGTCCGCCGCCGCCTCCGCGGCGAGGCCCAAAAGCAGGGGTCCCAGGCGGTTGGCGCTTGCATTGCTTGGGTTGCTCGCGCTTGGCGGTGTGATCGCGGCGATCGTCGTGATCACCGCGCCGGCGCCGACCAAGGTCGTGCTGCGCAACGTCGTCTACACCGACGTCGAACAGGCTTCGCTGGCGCTTAAACAGCTGGTCAGCGAAAACACGAAGTAGAGGTCACGCGACGCCCTGAACAGGCGAAAGGCCCGCTTACGCGGGCCCCTCGGCAACACTGCTGCCCTTTCGGGCGGACGACTGTCACTCGCTCCGCAGGCTAGCAGTCTCTGCCGTCGCCTTCAACACATGGCTCCGGCGGCCGGACTCGAACCCCGCGGGATGTCGAGCGCGCCCCGTGCCGGCAAAACGCCGGCCCGGTGCGCATCTCGCACCCGCTGAAGCTCACTGCATTGGAAACTCTCCGGCGCGCCACGCGCGTGCCATGTTTCCCAAGTCCCCATCGAGTATTCCCTGCCGCAAATCTCCCATCAGGCGGGCAAGAAAAGCGAGGTTGTGCATCGTGATCAGACGCGTGCCGGTCAGCTCGCCGGCGCGGGCGAGATAGCTGAGATAGGCGCGCGAGAACCCACCAGAGCACGCCGGGCAGGCGCAGCCCTCCAACAGCACCTCATCGGCCTCGCGCTGCGAGGCCTTGGTCAGGTCCAATCGCCAGCGCGCGCCCGGGTCTGGCACGAGCGCGGTGCCGTGACGCCCGAGACGGGTGGGCATCGCGCAGTCGAACGTGTCGATGCCCAGCTCGACGCCCGCGATCAGATCGTCGACCTCACCGATGCCGAGCAGGTGACGAGGCCTTGACTCGTGCTCGCCGCCCAGCTCGGCGGTAGCCCAGGAGACGACCTCATACATCTGTGCCTTCTCTGCGCCCAGCGACCCACCGATCGCGATGCCGTCGCATGTGCTCGCAGCGACTGTGCAGGCCGACTCGCGGCGCAGGTCCTCGTAGACGCCGCCCTGCACGATCCCGTAGACCAGCTGCTCGTCGGGACCGTGCTCGGCGTGCCAATCCAGGCAACGCCGCAGCCAACGGTGGGTGCGCTCGGTCGAGCGCTGGGTGTAGTCACGGTCCACGTGAAACGGGGTGCACTCGTCGAACACGAGCGCTATGTCCGAGCCCAGGGCGGCCTGTGTGGCCATCGAATCCTCCGGGGAGAGAAATCGGGTGCGACCGTCGACATATGAGCGGAAGCGCACCCCAGACTCAGCGATCTCGAGAATCGCTCCCTCGCGCTCCCCGGTACGACCGCGCCCGCGGCCGCCACCGGCGCCACCCCGCTCCCCCTCGCGCTCGGCGGGACGACCACGGGCGCGGGACTTAATCTCCTCCGCGACGGTGCCGTGGCCCATCGAGAACACCTGAAACCCGCCCGAGTCGGTGATCGTCGGTCCGGACCAGCCCATGAACGAGCCGAGACCCCCGAACCGCTCGATCAGCTCGGGGCCGGGGTTAAGCAGCAGGTGAAACGTGTTGCCGAGCACCATGTCGTACCCGAGCGCGGCGACCTCCTCGGGCAGCAGACCCTTGACGGTCGCCTTCGTCGCGAGGGGTGTGAACGCGGGTGTGCGAACATCGCCGTGCGCCGTGCTCAGCACGCCCGCGCGAGCGCGCGAGGACGCGTCGCGGCCGGTGATCGTGAATGAAGGCATTGCCGCGGCATCCTATGGACCGGCGTCACCCACCATCTATCGTGACGCGAACCTGAGCGCAGCAACCTGAGAGCAGCGCCCGACCATGCTCGCCGCGATCGTCAACGTCAGCCACCTCGTCGAAGTGTTCGGCTACCCGCTGCTGTTCGTGGCGGTGATGGCGGAGTCGAGCGGCGTGCCGATCCCGGGCGAGACGGCGCTGATCACCGCGGCGGTCCTCGCCAGCGGAGGCAAACTCCAGATCGAGCTGGTCATCCCGATCGCCGCCGCCGCAGCGATCGTCGGCGACAACATCGGCTACCTGATCGGCCGCAGAGGAGGACGCTGGCTGCTGGAACGACCCGGGCGCTTCCAGAGCCAGCGCCGGCAGGCGCTGCAAAACGGAGAGGTGTTCTTCGAGCGCCACGGCCCCAAGGCGGTGTTCCTCGGGCGGTTCGTGCTCGGGTTGCGCGTGTGGGCCTCATGGCTGGCCGGCGCGACACACATGCGCTGGCGCTCGTTCGTGTTCTGGAACGCGCTCGGAGGGATCTGCTGGGCCACCGCGATCGGGTTGCTCGCCTATTTCCTCGGCCATGCCGCGGGCAACGCGATCGAGGCGTTCGGCATCTACGGGCTCGTCGCCGTGCTGATCGCCATCGCCGGCGTCGTGATCGCCCACCGCCGCCACCAGCGTCGTGTCGCGTCAGCCTCCTCGGCAGCACATGCCGATATCGCCCCGAGCGACCCCGAGGGTCCTTGAGGTCCATGTAGTAGTCCAGTGGCGCATACCCGCTTCGTTCCTGTTGGTTCCGCCAGAAGTCGATTAGAACCCGCATGAGGACTTCACGGAGTCAATCGGGTATGCACCAGTCCAGTAATGGTTCGCCGGGCTCAACCGGCCGCGCGACTCAGCAACTGTGGCCATTGCCGTTGCCACAGGGCGCGATGCGATCCCACAGGTCCGCCAGCGCGCCGAGCTCGGGCTCGGAGAAGCGTGAGAAGAAATGCTCGCGCACGACCGCCAGGTGCGTGGTGCGAGCCTGCGCGAGCCGTTCGCGGCCGAGATCCGTCAGACAGGCATAGGAGCCGCGGGCGTCGTGATCGCAGGAGCAGCGCTCGAGCAGGCCGTCGCGCTCCAGGCGATCGACCAGCCGGGTCAGGCCGCTGCGCGACAGCTGCGCCTGCTCGGCGAGGTCGCACATGCGCATCCGCCCTGCCGCGCCCGCGTCGTCGAGATGATGGAGCACCTCATAGGAGGTCATCGGCAGTCCGTGCTCGCGCTCGAGCTCGGCGTCGAGGCGCTTGGCCAGGCACGCGTGTGCCCGCAACAGTCCGCGCCACGCGCGCAGCTCACCCTCGCTGAGGGACTCCTGCTCCCCTGGGGGGATCTTGACTGCGGTCGCGGTCGACATGATGACAATTGATACGAAACCCTGCTTAATCGAACATAGCAGCGTCAGGAGTCGATCTCGGAGTCTCCCAGCTCGGTGAACGGCTCATCCCCGGGTCGCGCGCCAAGCCCAGCGCATCATCAGGGGCTGGAGCGGCAACCGCGCATACAGCGCCCAGCGCGGGATGCGCCGGAAACGCTGGGGGTTGCGGGCCATGTGCAGGTTGGCTGGAAACACGGCGCCGAGCAGGGCGATCAGGCCGAGTCCCGCGAGCCGCCGGGTGCGAGGCAGCAGTACCCCGACACCGCCCGCAATCTCGGCGACACCACTGATCGCGACCAGGCGCGCGGCATCGTCCTGCATGCTCGGCGGCACGATCGATTCGTAGGCGCGAGGCATGATGAAATGGTTGATCCCGGCCTGCACGAAAAACGCGCCGAGCAACGTGCGTGAGCGACTCATCGGCGCCATATCTATCACTTCCGACGATCCCCCTCGATCAGCGAGCGTCCGGTCATGGCCGCCGGCTGGTCGATGCCGAGCAGGTCGAGCACCGTCGGGGCGACATCGGCGAGGATGCCTCCGTCGGCGCGCAGCGACAGACCTGTATCGCGCTCGGTCACGATCAACGGGACCGGGTTGAGCGAGTGTGCCGTGTTCGGGCTGCCGTCCGGCTCGAGCATGTGATCGGCGTTGCCGTGGTCGGCGGTCACTACGCACACGCCGCCGGACTCGCGCACCGCGCAGACGACCCGGCCAAGGCACTCGTCCACGACCTCCACGGCGCGTACGGCCGCGGGAATCACGCCGGTGTGACCGACCATGTCGGCGTTGGCGAAGTTGATGATCCCGAATCGATACCCACCCCCACCATCCTCCCGCCAGGCGGCGACGAACGCATCGGCGGCCTCCACGGCGCTCATCTCCGGCTTGTGGTCGTACGTCGGCACGTCCCGCGGCGAGGGCGCCAGCTCGCGCCGCTCGCCCGGCTGCGGAGCCTCGGCGCCGCCGTTGAAGAAGTAGGTCACGTGCGCGTACTTCTCGGTCTCAGCCACGTGCAGCTGGCGCGCACCCGTGCGTGCGATCGTCGCCGCAAGCGTGGTCGCGGGGCGCTCAGGGGTGAACGCCACCGGGTAGGGCCAGCCCTCCTCGTACTCGGTCAGGGTCGTGTAGCGCACCACGGGCTCGGCCCCATCACGATCGATCTCGGCGAACCCCGGCTCGGCAAGAGCTCGGGTCAGCTCACGCATGCGGTCGGGGCGGAAGTTGAAAGCGATCACGCTGTCGCCCGGCCTGATCGCGGTGTCCTGCGCGTCCGCGCCGACCAGCGTGGGCTCGATGAACTCATCGGTCTCCCCCCGCTCATACGCGGCTCGCACCGCCTCCTCGCCACTACCGGCCCGGTGCGAAGCACGACCGTGAGCGAGCAGGTCGTATGCGCGCTGGGTGCGCTCCCAGCGCCGGTCGCGATCCATCGCCCAGTAGCGGCCGATGACCGAGCCGACGCGCGCACCCTCGACCCCGTCCAGCTGCGCCAGAAAGCCGGCGCCGGTATGAGGCAGGGTGTCGCGCCCGTCGGTGAACGCGTGCACGACCACATCCTCGGCGCGCGTGCCGCGTGCGCGCGCGCGCACGCGCGTTAACGCGATCAAAGCAAACAGATGCTCCAGCGAGGAATGCACCCCGCCGTCGGACACGAGCCCGAGCAGGTGCACCCGCTCGGCGTCGGCGAGCGCCGCGAGCAGGACGGAGTTGGCAGCGAACGAGCCGTCGGCGATCGCGTCGTCGATGCGGACGAGGTCCTGGCGCACGATCGCGCCCGCGCCGAGGTTCAGGTGACCGACCTCGCTGTTGCCCATCTGGCCGTCCGGCAGACCCACCGCCCGGCCACACGCCTGCAGGCTCGTGTGCGGACACTCGCGCCACAGCTCGTCGAACACGGGAGTGCGCGCGAGTGAGACGGCGTTACCGGGACCAGGTTCGGCAAGGCCCCAGCCGTCGAGCACGACCAGGCAGACCTGTGGAGCGAACGGACCACCGGCGTCGGGGGCGGGGCCAGGGCCGGAGCCGGGCGAAGCGCTCATGCCGCAGTCGCGGTCACGATCTGCGCAAACGACTCCGCCTGCAGCGAAGCGCCCCCGACCAGCGCCCCATCGACATCGGGCAGGGCGAGCAACTCGGCGGCATTGTCCGGCTTGACCGACCCGCCATACAGAATCCGCACACGCGCGGCGGCCGCCGCGTCACGGTCGCCGACGAGCGCGCGGATAAAACCGATCGTCTCCTGGGCCTGCTCGGCCGTGGCGACACGGCCGGTGCCGATCGCCCAGATCGGCTCGTAAGCGATGACGACATCGCCAAGCCGCTCGTCGGGCACGGAAGCCAGGTCGTCGCGGACCTGCTGGCGCAGCTTGCGCTCGGTGTCGCCGGCGTCGCGCTCTGACTCGGTCTCGCCCACGCACAGGATCGGCGCGAGGCCGGCGGCGAGCGCCGCGGGAACCTTGCCAGCCAGTGCACGGTCGGTCTCGCCGAACAGCTGACGGCGCTCGGAGTGGCCGAGCACGACGCCATGAACATCCAGCTCTGAGAGCATCGGCGCGGAGATCTCGCCGGTGTAGGCGCCCTCGGGCTCGGAGTGCATGTTCTGTGCATACACCTGCACGCGTGAGCCGCGCGCGGAGTTGACCATCGCGCGCAGGTCGGTGAACGGCACGCAGATCGCCACATCGACGCCGTCCACCGCGGACATGCGTGGGAGCAGCGCCTGGATGTACTGCTCGGCCTGCGCCTCGGTCTTGTACATCTTCCAGTTGCCCGCGATCAGCGGGGTGCGCGCGGGCGCGGGCACTATGACGCCACCCCCACGCCGTTGAGCGCTTCGATGCCCGGCAGCGCGTGGCCCTCGACCAGCTCCAGCGTCGCGCCGCCGCCGGTGGAGAGATGATCGACGGTGTCCTCGAGCCCGAACCGCGCGAGCGCCGCGGCCGAGTCGCCGCCACCCACGACCGTCACTCCCTCCGCTGCCGCGACCGCCTCGGCCACCCTGCGTGTCCCCGCCGCGAACGGCTCCAACTCGAACGCGCCCATCGGGCCGTTCCAGAACACCGAGCCCGCCAGCGCGATCTCGTGGGCGTAACGCTCGGCGGTCGCCGGGCCGATGTCCAGGCCCATCCACCCCGGCGGCACCTCGATCCCATCCAGCACGCGATGCTCCGCGTCCTGCGCGAGGCGATCTCCGATTACCAGATCCACCGGCAGCTCGATCCGCGCGTGGCCGGGGCGCGCCGCCTGCGCCAGCGCGCGGCGCGCATGCTCGGTGTCCTCCTCGTCGCAGAGAGACTTGCCGACCGCGTGTCCCCGCGCGCACAGGAACGGGAAGCACATCGCGCCGCCGACAATCACCACCTCGGCGATCTCCAGGAAGCGGTCGATCACCGCGATCTTGTCCGCTACCTTCGCGCCGCCGACGATCGCCACGAGCGGGCGCGTCGGGTTCTCGAGAATCCCGTTCAGCGTCCGCACCTCGCGTTCCAGCAGCCGCCCGGCCGCGCTGGGCAGCAGGTGCGCCACACCCTCGGTGCTCGCATGAGCGCGATGCGCCGCCCCAAACGCGTCGTTCACGTAGGCGTCCGCGAGCCCAGCCAGGGCACGCGCGAGCTCGGGATCGTTGGTCGTCTCGCCCGGCTCGAAACGCACGTTCTCGAGCACCAGCACCTCACCCGCGCCCAGTTGCTCGGCGAGCTCCCTCACCTGCGGACCCACCACCGCGGGCGCGAGCGAGACGGTGGCGCCGGTCATCAGCTCCCGCAGCCGCGCCACCACCGGCGCGAGCGACAGGTCCTCCTCGCGCCGGCCCTCCGGCCGGCCAAGATGCGAGACCAGCACGAGCGCGGCGCCACGCCGGCGCAGCACCTCGATAGTCTGAAGCGCCGCGACGATCCGAGTGTCGTCCGCCACGAGCGGATGACCATCGGCGTCCGTGCTCATGGGCACGTTGAAGTCCACCCGCACCAGCACCCGCTTGCCCTGGACGTCCAGGTGCTCCAGGCTTCTCATCCGCACGACTCAACTCCGATCTGCTCGCGCTCCGTCACGATAACTCTCCCAAGGTCCTTCGTCCGCGGCCCAGCTGGCCTGAACCTCACAGGACCCTCTGCACCAGATCCACCAGGCGGTTGGAGTAGCCCCACTCGTTGTCATACCAGGCGACGACCTTCAGCATCGTGCCGTCGATCACGGCCGTGAGCGAGGAGTCGACGATCGAGGAGAACGGCGAGCGCACGATGTCGCTGGAGACGATCTGATCGGAGGTGTAGGCCATCAGCCCGACCAGCGGCCCGGTCTCCGAGGCGGCCCGCAGCGCGCCGTTGACCTCCTCGACGCTTGTGGGGCGCGCGCACTCGACGGTCAGGTCCACAACCGAGCCGGTCGGCACAGGCGCGCGGATGGCGAACCCGTGCAGTCGGCCCTGCAGCTCGGGTATGACCAGGCCGATCGCTTTGGCCGCGCCGGTGGAGGCCGGGATCAGATTGATCGCGGCGGCGCGGGCGCGGCGCAGGTCCTTGTGAGGTAGATCCTGCAGCCGCTGGTCGGCGGTGTAGGCGTGGATCGTCGTCATCAGGCCGTGGGCGATGCCGACCGTGTCGTTGATCACCTTCGCGACCGGCGCCAGGCAGTTGGTCGTGCAGGACGCGTTGGAGATGACGTCGTGGCGCGCACGGTCATACACCTCGTCGAAGTTGACCCCGAGCACGACGGTCGCGTCGGGGTCGGTGGCCGGCGCGGAGATGATCACCTTCCTGGCGCCCTGCTCCAGGTGCGCGGCGGCGCGCGCGCGATCGGTGAACAGGCCGGTCGACTCGATCACGACGTTGACCCCGAGCTCGCCCCAGGGCAGGGCGGCGGGGTCGCGCTCGGCGAGGACTCGCAGCTCGTGGCCATCCACCTCGATCGCGCCCTCACCGCGCGCGTGGACCTCGCCGGGATAGGGACCGAGGATCGAGTCGTAGTGCAACAGGTGCGCCAGCGTGGCGGAGTCGGTCAGGTCGTTGACCGCGACCCACTCGATCTCGCCCGCGTCATCTCTGGCCTGAGCAGCGCGAAACACGTTCCGGCCGATCCGGCCGAACCCGTTGATTCCCACCCGTACCGACATGTTGCACGGCCTCCTAGTCGCGCGAAAATGAACGATGCCGGGTCTCGGAAGCGCTGCTCCGTCGCCCGGCGTACCCGGCGAAGGCTATCAGCGAGCGGGTTCGCCGCCCGTCTGGGAAGGCCACAGGCGACCCCGCGGCCCCCAGCGCGATAGGGCCCCTATCACAACGTCCGAGGGCGATCAGGAGCGTCGCGAGGCGGTGTCGATGTCGCGGTGGGCGACCGCCACGTCGAGGTCGTCGTTGTCTGCGTAGCGCGCGCCGAGATGCTCGGCGATCGCGACCGAGCGATGGCGCCCGCCGGTGCAGCCGATCCCGATCACGAGATGGGACTTGCCCTCGGCGACGTACTCGGGCAGGAGGAAGTCGAGCAGCGCGTGCAGGCGCACGTACAGCTCGTCCAGGCGCCCGTCTCGTGCGACGTACTCGACGACGCGCTCGTCGTGGCCGGTGAGCTCGCGCAGCTCCGGCTCGTAGTGGGGGTTGGGCAGGAAGCGCACGTCAAACGCGAGGTCCTCATCGCGCGGAGGACCGTGCTTGAAGCCGAAGCTCATGAACGTGACCGCGAGCCGGCCGGCGGTCTGGCGGGGCAGGAGCCCGTCGGCGATGCGCCCGCGCAGCATCGCGGTGGACATGCCGGTCGTGTCGATCACGAGGTCCGCGCGGCTGCGCAGCGGCTCGAGCAGGGCGCGCTCGGACGCGACGCCCGCGGCAACACTGCCCTCCGGGGCCAGTGGATGCCGGCGGCGAGTCTCCTTGTAGCGGGTGACGAGCGTCTGCTCTGCGGCCTCGAGAAACAGCACGTGGTGGCTGAGACCGAGCGCGTCGAGATCGTCCACGACCGCGCGCAGCGCCTCGAAGTAGACCCCGCCACGCACGTCGGACACGACGGCCGCGCGCTCGACCTTGGAGCCCCCATGCACGAACAGCTCGACCAGTGAGCGGATCATCTCCGGCGGGAGGTTGTCGACGCAGAAGTAGCCGGCGTCCTCGAACACGTTCATCGCCGTGGACTTGCCCGCGCCGGAGAACCCCGTGATCACGACGAGATCCTGCAGGCGCGACTCCACGACCGGCTTCGCCGCGCGCAGAGGACGGAGGGGCCTGATGACGGCCATCATCCTGATTGTGCCGTGCGCAGCGGACGTGCGTGTCACTTCTGTGATCACAGACGCCAGGGCCGCATGACTAAGAAAAGCTGATGTTGTCCCAGGCGGCGCAAGCGCCGCCTGGGTGAGCGCGCATGCGCGCTCCCTGACGCGCCGCATGCGGCGCGTCAACCATCGGCGCATGCGCCGATGGCGGGGCCGTACATGTACGGCCCCGAGGCAGGCCCGCATGCGGGCCTGCCTGGAAACCGCGCATGCGCGGTTTCCCCGGACGGTGCATGCACCGTCCGGAACCTCATCCTGCGCGGTGAAGATGACCGTGCAGCTCCCGTGCCACCTTCGCGGGCAGGCCGGGAACGGTCTGTAGCTCCTCGCGCGTCGCACCCGCGACGGCCTCGGGTGAGCCGAAGTGCGCGAGCAGCGCGCGCTTGCGCGCGGGACCGATCCCGGGCAGATCGTCCAGCAGCGAACCGGTCATCGCGCGGTCGCGGCGGATGCGGTGGTGGGTGACGGCAAACCGATGGGCCTCGTCGCGAACGCGCTGGAGCAGCTGCAGCTCCGGGGTGGAGTGGTCGAGCACGAGCGGCGCGCGGCGCCCCGGCTGGAACACCTCCTCGATGCGCTTGGCCAGCGAGACGACCGCGACCCCGCGCTCGCGCCAACCGCGTAGCGGCCGCAGACCGGCCGCGAGCTGGCCGGCGCCGCCGTCGATCACGACGAGGCTGGGCAGCGAGGCGAAGCTCGCGTCATACGCGGAGTCGTGCGGGGAGATATCCACCTGGGTCTCCCACTGGGCGTACCGGCGCCCCAGGACCTCGGCCATCGCGGCATAGTCGTCGGATTCACCTGCTGACAGCGAGCGGATGCGAAAGCGGCGGTAGTCGGACTTCTTCGGCGCGCCACCCTCGAACACGACCATCGACGCGACCGTGTGATCGCCGCCGAGATGGGAGATGTCGTAGCACTCGATCCGGATCGGCGGAGCGTCCAGTCCGAGCGCCTGTTGCAAGCCCTCCAGCGCATCGACGCGGCTCTGGCGGCGGCGCTCGGCGCGCAGGCGCTCCTGGTCGAGCGCGAGTAGGGCGTTGCGCTCGGCCAGCTCCAGCATCCGGCGCTTCTCCCCGCGCTCGGCGGGACGGATCTCGACGGGACCGTCACGGCGACTGGCCAGCGCGCCGGCCAACGGCTCGACCTCCACCCCGGATGACAGCTCGCGCTGGACGACGATCAGCGCCGGGATCGACAGGTGCCCGGCGTAGTACTGCAACATGAACTCCTCGGCCACGTCCGCGACTCCGCGCTCGGTCTCGTTGGACAGGTAGAACGACTGGCGGTCGGTGAGGACGCCGTCGCGGATCTGGAACACCTGCGCGTTGGCGTCGCGCCCGTCGATGGCGACGGCGACCGCGTCGAACGTGCCGGTCGAGGCGCCCGTGACGCGGCGGCGCTCCAGCAGCGAGTGCACGGCGCGCAGGCGGTTGCGCTCGAGCGTGGCCTGCTCGAACTCTTCGGCTGCCGCGGCGGCGCGCATGCGGGTCTCCAGGTCGCGCTCGATCGCGACGAACCGGCCCGAGAGAAAGTCCATCACCTGCTCGATGCTCGCGCGGTAGTCCCGCTTGGAGATGTAGTCGACACACGGCGCGGTGCAGCGCTTGATGTAGTAGTCCAGGCACGGGCTGCCACTGCGCCGGCCGGGCTCGGGACCGGTGCAGGAGCGGAACATGAACACCTTCGCGAGCACCTCGAGCGTGGCGCGCACGCGCTTGGCGTTCGAGTACGGGCCGAAGTACGCACGCCCGGGCCGGTGGCGCTCGCGGGTGAAGTACACGCGCGGATAGTCCTCGTCGAGTGAGATCGCGATGAACGGATAGGACTTGTCGTCGCGCAACCGGATGTTGAACCGCGGCCGGTACTGCTTGATGAACCCCTGCTCACTCAGCAGCGCCTCGGACTCGCTGGCGACGACGACGCACTCGACATGGGCGACGGACGCGACCATCTCGGCGTGGCCGGGACTGCTGGGAACCTGCGCTCGAGAGAAGTGCGAGGCGACGCGCTTGCGTATCGACACGGCCTTACCGACGTAGATGACCCGATGACGGTCGTCGCGGAACAGGTACACGCCCGGCTGGTCGGGTAGCGCGCGCCGTTGCGCGGCGAGGGTGCGGTTCGGGTCTGTCAGCGCCTCGGTGGCCATCGCTTTCGAGGATAGGCGCCGGTCGGCGCATGCGCAGTGGCCCCCGGTCAGTACGCGCGCCAGCGACGAACGACGACGACCAGCGCGTAGACGATCCCGCCGACCAGCATGAACCACAGCAGCTCGCCGATGCTCGTCTGCCACATGCGCACGCGTGACATGTACACGAGCAGTCCACCCGCGATCGCACCGTACAGCAGCCCCCGGTAGCGGTCGCCGAGACCGTGCAGGGCAACACGATATTCGCGATAGAACCGCAGCCCGAGATAGCCGATCGCGACGCCGAACCCGATGTAGAGCAGCGCTTCGAACGTGTGCGCCACCTGCCCGCCCGAGGGCAGCAGGTAGACCCCTGCGGCGATCAGCAGCACGATCGCGACGTTGCGCGTGGTTTTGAGGCGGTCCATCCGGGATCGATTCTATGTCACTCGACCAGCGCCTCCAGCCGCGTGTAGGCCTCCTCGACCGCCCGGCGCGCGGCGGTATGGCGGGCCTCGGACTTGGCTGACTCGTACTGCGTGGCCCAGGCGGCCGGGTCGGCGAGCTGGTCCTCCAGCTCGCGCATCGCCGCCTCGGCCTGTTCGATGGCGAGCTCTGCGGCGGCCTGCGCGCTGAGACGGTTCTTCGAGGGTCCGGTCGGCTTGGGCTTGGGCTTGGGCTTGGGCTTGGGCTTGGCCCTCGCATTCTGCGATATGGGCTCAGCTCCAGTCGGCGGGGGCTTTGGCTGGGGCCGTCTCGCGTCCGGGCCGGCGCCCGCGGGCAACTCACCGGCGCGCCGTGCATCACGCACGCGCACGTACTCCGGCCAGCCGCCGACGTAGCTGTGCAGGGAGCGCTCCTCGACGGCAACGGTGCGTGTGCCGACCGCGTCGAGCAGGGCACGGTCGTGGGAGACGAGCAGGATCGCGCCCGTGAACGAGCTCAGGGCGTCCTCCAGCGCCTCGCGGGACTCGATGTCGAGGTGGTTGGTGGGCTCGTCGAGGATCAGGACGTTCGCGCCGGAGTTGACCAGGACGGCCAGTGACAGTCGCCGACGCTCCCCGCCGGAGAGACCGTCAAGCGGCTTTTCCGCCTCCTCGCCGGAGAACAGGAAGCGCCCCAGCAGCGCGCGCGCCTTGTTCGGCGTCAGACCCGTGGCGCGCTGGGCGGCTTCGAGCACGTTTGGATTGGGATTCCCGTCCAACCCGCCACCGGCGCCGAGCTCGTCCGCGTGCTGGGACAGATAGCCGACCGTGACGTTGTGCCCGGTGCTGAGCCGGCCCGAGGCGAGCGGACGGCGCCCGGCGAGGATCTCGATCAGGGTCGTCTTGCCGGACCCGTTGGGACCGACGAGCGAGACGTGCTCGCCGCGTTCGAGCCACAGCTCGGCGTGCCCGAGCAGGGTGATCGGCGCGCCTGGCCCCTCCCCCACGCCTACTCCAGCGCCAGCGGCGGCACCGCGATGCTCGCTCGCCTTATTTCTATCCCCCCCATTCCTGTTTGTGTCTCCTTCGTTCCGGCTCGCCTCGTCCCCGCCGACCTCGACACGCGCATCGGTCAGCTCGAACACGACGCGCCCCGAGCGGGCGGGGGCGGCGAACGCGAACTCGAGGGACTGCCCATCGCGAGGGTCGCGCTCGATGCGCTCGATCTTCGCGAGCTTCTTCACGCGCGATTGCGCCTGGCGGGCCTTGGTCGCCTTGTAACGAAATCGCTCGATGAACCGCTCCATGCGCGCGATCTCCGCCTGTTGCTTGTCGATCGCCTTGCCGAGCGCCAGCTCGCGCGCGGCCTGCTCGCGGCGCCAGGCGTGCCAGGTGCCGGCGAAGAACCTCGAGCGTCCGGCCTCCAGCTCGAGGACGGACGTGCCGACGGCCTCCAGGAACCAGCGGTCGTGCGCAACCAGGACGATGGCCGCGTCGAGTGAGACGAGGGTCTGCTCGAGCCACTCCAGCGACTCGATGTCGAGATGGTTCGTGGGCTCGTCCAGCAGCAGCACGTCCGCGCCGGTGGCGAGTGCCCGCGCCAGCGAGGCGCGCGTGAGCTGACCTCCGGAGAACGTGTCCAACGCGCGATCGAGGTCGGCATCGACGAACCCCAGCCCGTGCGCCATCGCGGTCGCCCGGTCGCGCCACAGATAGCCGCCGCGTGTCTCCAGGCGCGCCTGCGCGCGTGCGTAGCGGCCGAGGGTTGGCTCGTCTGCCGTCACCCCCGCGGCCATGCGACCCTCGAGCTCGGCGAGCTCGGCCTCGATCTGCAGCTCCTCGGTGCAGCCCGACAGGACGTACTCGCGCAGCGGCAGGCCGCGCTCGCGTGGGGGACGCTGGTCGTGCAGGGCGATCCGCGTGCCCTTGGTGACGCTCAGCTCGCCGCGGTCGATCGAGGTCTCCCCCGCGAGCGCCCGCAGCAGCGTGGTCTTGCCGGCGCCGTTACGGCCGGCGATCGTCATGCGTTCGCGGCGCTCGAGCTTGAACGAGACGCCGCGCAGGAGCGGCTGCCCGCCCATGTCGATGTGGATGTCGGATGCGATCAGCAGGGCCATCGGCTGCTGATGGTAGGCGCAGGGTCGCGCGCGTCGGGTCAGACCGGGTCGGGGAGCGCTCGGCGCCGCGTGCTGCGCTAGCATCCGCCCCGATCATGCGCCGCCTGACGACCTCCCTGATCGTGTCTTTCCTGGCCCTGCTCGTGCTCGCACCGGCGGCGCTGGCCGAAAACGACGGGCGCGGGTTCTACGGGGCGACGAACGACAAAGTCGTGACGGACGCCGGGTTTATTCTGATCGTGTTTTTTCCGACGTTCGTGTTCGTGATGAGCATGATCCAGCGCCGGCTGGAGAAGCGCAAGGAAGCGAGCAAGGCCGCGAAGAAGCAGCTCGGCGGAGCCGAGTGGCACGGCGGCTGGTAGGCCGTCGGTGAACGAGCCGGACGCCGTCCGCTACGAGCGCGAGGGCGCGGCGGCGGTGATCACGATCGACCGCCAGCACCGGCGCAATGCCGTCGATGGGGAGACGGCCGCGCGACTGCACGAGGCGTATCTGCGGTTCGAGGCCGAAGATGAGGCGCGCGTGCTCGTGTTGACGGGCGCAGGTGGCGTCTCGTTCTGCGCGGGGGCGGACCTGAAGGCGACGGAGACGATGGCGGGCAGGCTGATGTCGCCCGAGGGACCGATGGGGTTCACCAGGCTGACGCCCTCCAAGCCGACGATCGCGGCGATCTCGGGGTTCTGCCTGGCCGGGGGGCTGGAGCTGGCGTTGTGGTGTGACCTGCGGATCGCGACCGAGGGCTCCACGCTCGGCTATCCCGAGCGGCGCTGGGGCGTGCCGCTGATCGATGGCGGGACCCAGCGGCTGCCGCGCATCGTCGGGCTGGGGCGGGCGCTCGACCTGATCCTGACGGGACGCATGATCGACGCGCGCGAGGCACTGGCCATGGGTTTGCTCACCGAGATCGTGCCGGCGGGCGCGCACCTGGAGCGCGCGCTAGCGCTCGCGCAGGGACTGGCGCGCTTCCCGCAGCGAACGATGCTCGCCGACCGGCGCGCGGCGATCGAGGGTCTGGGGATGCCACTCACGGACGGGCTGGCGCTGGAGGCGCAGGCCGGACCGGAGGTGTTCGAAGACGGCGCCCGCGGCGCCGCTCGGTTTGCCGCGGGCGAGGGTCGCGGAGGTGCCGGGGCCGGCGCTTAGGGATATGCTCGCAGGGCGATGGCGTATCTAGTCACAGGCGCGACCGGGTTCATCGGGCGCAGGCTGATGGAACAGCTGCTCGCCAACCGCCAGGGCAAGGTGTACGTGCTGGTGCGCGAGAGCTCGACGGACAGGCTCGCTGACCTGATCGAGCGCTGGAAGGCGGTCGCCGGGGTGAGTGCCGCCAAGCGCGTGCAGCCGCTGATCGGCGACCTGCGCAAACCGCTGCTGGGCGTGGAGCCCGAGCACGTGGAGGAGCTGCGCGGAAAGATCGACCATTTCTTCCATCTGGCCGCGATCTACGACATGACCGCGCCGGCGGAGCAGAACACGGCGGTCAACGTCGGCGGCACGACACACGCGGTTGAACTGGCGCGCGCGCTGGACGCGGGCAGGCTGCACCATGTCTCCTCGATCGCGGTCGCCGGCGCCTACAAGGGCACGTTCGATGAGAGCATGTTCGACGAGGGCCAACGACTGCCTTCGGCGTATCACCGCACGAAGTTCGAGTCTGAGCGTATCGTGCGCGAGCAGCCCTACGTGCCGTGGCGGGTGTATCGGCCGGGAATCGTCGTGGGCGACTCGAAAACCGGCGAGATGGACAAGGTTGACGGACCGTACTACTTCTTCAAGGCGATCCAGCGGATGCGCCAGCTGCTCCCGGAGTGGACGCCGCTCGTCGGGGTGGACCTTGGCAACACGAACGTCGTGCCGGTCGATTGGGTGGCGAGCGCGCTCGAGCACATCGCGCACGAGCCGGACCTCGACGGCAAGGCGTTTCATTTGACCGACCCGCGTCGCCAGCGGGTGGACGAGCTGATCAACGAGCTCGCGCGGGCGGCGCATGCACCGAGGGTGGCGGTGAGCATCGACAAACGGCTGACCGATCCGCTCCCGAAGTGGCCGCTGGCGCTGGCACTGGCGCTGCCGCCGTGGCGGCAGGCGAAGAACCTCGCGTTGCGCGAGCTGGGCATTCCCGAGGAGGTGCTGGGGCACATGGAGCTCGTGCCCCGTTTCGACACGCGCGAGGCGGGACGAGCGCTGGCGGGCTCACCGCTGGAGGCGCCACCGCCGCTGCACGATTACGCCGCGCGCCTATGGGACTACTGGGAGCGCGAGATGGATGAGGGCATGGCGCGGGGGCGTACGCTGAAGGAGGCGTTGGAGACCAAGCACGTGATGATCACGGGCGCATCCTCGGGGATCGGACGCGCGAGCGCATTGAAGGTGGCCGCTGCGGGCGGGGTGCCGCTGCTGGTCGCGCGCAACGTCGAGAAGCTCGAGGAGACGCGCGCGGAGATCGTCGCGGCGGGCGGGACGGCGTACGTGTATGCGGCGGACCTGTCGGACATGGAGTCGGTCGACCGGCTCGTGGAGCGGGTGCTGGCCGACCACCGCAACGTGGACATGCTCGTGAACAACGCGGGGCGCTCGATCAGGCGCTCGATCGCGCTCAGCTACGACCGGTTTCACGACTTCGAACGGACGATGCAGCTGAACTACTTCGGCGCGGTCAAGCTGATCATCGGGTTGCTGGGGCACATGCGCGAGCGGGGGTCGGGGCACGTCGTGAACATCTCCTCGATCGGCGTGCAGACCAACCCGCCGCGCTTCTCCGCGTACGTGGCCTCGAAGGCGGCGCTGGACGCGTTCACGCGCGTGGTCTCCAGTGAGGTGATCGGCGACGGGGTGACGTTCACGACGATCCACATGCCACTCGTGCGCACGCCGATGATCGCCCCGACGAAGATGTATGACGCGTTCCCCGCGATCACCCCGGACGAGGCGGCGGACATGATCTGCGAGGCGCTGCGCTCACGGCCGAAGCACATGGGCACGCGCCTGGGGACGTTTGGCGAGGTCGCCTACGCGCTGTCGCCGAAAGCGGTGGACCGGCTGCTGCACCTCGCGTACCGCGTGTTCCCGGATTCGGCGGCGTCGAAGGGCCAGCGTGACGTCGAGGAGAAAGCCTCGTTCGAGCAGATCGCGATGGCGACGCTGACGCGGGGCGTGCACTGGTAGTCGCAGAGGACAACGCGATCGAGGTGCGCGGTCTGCACAAGCGCTACGGCGAGTACGAGGCTGTGCGCGGGATCGACATCGAGGTGCGGCGCGGTGAGGTGTTCGGGCTGCTGGGGCCCAACGGCGCGGGCAAGACGACGACGGTCGAGATCCTGGAGGGCTACCGGGAGCGTACGAGCGGCGAGGTGTCGGTGCTGGGGTATGACCCGGCCAGGCGGCAGATCGAGCTGAGGCGGCGCATCGGGATTGTGCTGCAATCGGGCGGGATCTACAGCCACGTGACCCCACGCGAGGCGCTGAGGCACTGGGCGAGCTTCTATCCGAGACCTAGAGATGTCGATGAGGTGCTGCGGCTGTCCGGGTTGGAAGAGCAGGCGGACGTGCGCAGCCGCAAGCTGTCGGGCGGGCAGTTGCGGAGGCTGGATCTGGCGCTCGCGCTGGTGGGCGATCCGGAGCTGATGTTCCTGGACGAGCCGACCACCGGGTTTGACCCGGAGGCCAGGCGCGGCGCGTGGGACACCGTGCGCAGACTGAGAGAGCTGGGCAAGACGGTGCTGCTGACGACGCACTACCTGGACGAGGCGCAGGCGCTGGCGGACAGGGTGGCGATCGTCAAGGACGGGCGGGTGCTGGCGATCGGGGCGCCGCGCGAGCTGGGAGTCGGCGCGGCGCGGTACCGGGTCGCGTGGCGGAACGGCGGCGGCAAGATCGTCGAACGGCAGACGGACGATCCGACCACGCTGCTGAACGAGCTGACGGGCGAGGCGCTGGCGAAGGGCGAGCAGGTGCGGGAGCTGAGCGTGGGCAGACCAACGCTGGAGGACGTGTACCTGGAGCTGACGGCCGATGCCTGACGCGATGATGCTCACTTGGAGGCAGTACCGGCTCGAGCGGAAGATGTTCTGGCGTAATCCAAGCGCTGCGTTTTTCAACTTCCTGCTCCCGCTGCTGTTCCTGATCGGCGGTGGGGCGATCCTGCACGGCAACCAGCATCAGCTGAACAAGCTGGTGCCGGCGATCGCGGGGATGAGCGTGATGTTCGACCACGTTCACCGCGCTCGCCTACAACATCGTGTTCCTGCGCGAGCGCGGCGTGTTGAAGCGCATCCGCGGGACGCCGCTCCCGGCGGGGTCCTATGCCGGCGGCGTGGCCGCGAACGCGGTCACGAACACGGCGCTGCAGATCGCGATCGTCGTGATCGCCGGCAGGGTCTTCTTCGGCATCGGCTGGCCCAAGGACTGGGCGGAGCTGATCGTATTCGTCGTGGCGGGGGTCGTGTGCCTGGCCGCGCTCGGCGTGGCGTTCGCCCATGTCATCCCCAACTTCGAGTCCACCGCCGCGTACGTCAATGCCGTGTTCCTGCCGGTCGTGTTCGTGTCGTTCTACGCGTTCGACAGCGCCAGCGCGCCGGAATTTGTGCGCAACGTCGCCGACGCGCTGCCGCTGAAGCCGCTGATCGACGGGCTGTACGGGGCGATGGTGACGGGGACCGGCCTTCAGAGCAACCTCGACGCGCTGGCCGTGATCGGGCTGTGGGGAGCCGGCGGATTGTGGCTCGCGATCAAGGGGTTCTCGTGGGAGCAGCGTCGCGGGTAGGCTGTGCCACGGCGAACCCGCCCCCGGGCCACCACCCACAACTCTCACCCCCGCCGTCAAGCCCACTCCCCCGAACCAGGAGAGAACGCACATGAAGCAACTGGCCGAGGACGTGTACATGCTGAAGGGATGGCCGCCAAACGCGATCAACGTGTACGTGATCGGGGACGTGCTGATCGACGCGGCGACGCGACAGGGCGAGAAGCGAATCATGCGCCAGATCGCCGGCCGCACGATCGCCGCGCACGCGCTGACCCACGCGCACCCCGACCATCAAGGCTCGAGCCACGCAGTGTGCGAACGACTGGGGATCCCGTTGTGGTGCGGGCAGGGCGACGTGCCTGCGATGGAGACGCCGGGCGCCATCAAAAACAGCCAGGCGCCTGGGTGGCTGAACGCGCTGCAGGAGCGCTTCTGGACGGGACCGCCGCATCCGGTCGCGCGGGCACTGAGCGAGGGTGACGAGGTGGCTGGGTTCACGGTGCTGGAGACGCCCGGCCATGCGCCCGGGCACGTCTCGTTCTGGCGCGAGTCCGATCGCGTGCTGATCGTCGGCGACGTGCTCGGCAACATGAACTTCATCACCGGCATTCCCGGCCTGAACACACCCCCAGACATGTTCACTCCGGATCCCGCCCGCAATCATGAGTCGGCCAGAAGGCTGGCCGAGCTGCGACCGGCGCTGGCATGCTTCGGTCACGGCGCGCCGCTGCGCGATCCGGACAAGCTGGCGCGGTTCGTGGCCGGACTTCCGGCCTGAGCCACGTCGCCGCCATGGCCGACAGTATTTTTGTTCCGTCCGCGAACGGGCGCTTTTTTACGCCGACCGAGCACGCGCGTGGCCCATGGGACCCGCAAGCCCTGCACGGCGGAGCTCCGGCGGCGCTGATCGTCAGGGCATTCGAACAGGTGCAGCCCGGCGCCGAGATGGCGATCGCGCGACTGGGGTTCGAGTTTTTGCGCCCGATCCCGTTCGCCGAGCTGACCGTAACCACCGAGATCGTGCGTCCCGGCAGGCGCGTGCAGGAGCTGGCGGGCGAGCTGAGAGCCGGCGACGAGCTGATCGGGCGAGCGGGCGCACTGCGAATCCAGGCGGTGCCGGAGGAGCTGCCCGACCCCGACGGGCGCCGCGAGCAGCCCGGCCCTGAGCCGGTGCGGGCAATGCCGGGCCCTGGGCAGGGCAACGTGGTGAAGTTCGCGCTGAACGACACGGAGGCGAGCAGCCTGGCGACGACCGGCATGGAGATGAGCTGGCTCACCGATCCGCGGTCTCTGGGTCCGGGTCAGGTGTGGATGCGGCTGCGGCAGCCGATCGTGCCGGGCGAGGAGGCCTCCTCGCTGGTACGGTTGGTGGCGACCGCCGACTTCGGCAACGGCATCAGCGCGGAGCTGCCGTTTCACGAGTACCTGTTCATCAACGCCGATCTGGCGATCCACCTGTGGCGCCGGCCGCGGGGCGAGTGGATCGGGTTGGATGCGAAGACCGTCCTGATCGATGGCGGCGTGGGCACGGCGGAATCGGTGCTGCATGACGAGCGCGGCCCGGTGGGACGGGCGTTTCAGACGCTGGTCGTGCAACCGCGCTAGTCCTTGCACCGTCTCACGCCGGCCGGTAGTTGTGCGCGCAACTTGCTATAACGTTGCGCAGACAACTATCTTGGGGCCGGACCCCGAGCCCGGCCGCGAAAGGAGCCGAAATGTCTGCTGAGTCCGCTGTAGCAACCCCCACCGAGACAGGCCTTCCGACGGGTACGTGGCACGTCGATCCGGTCCATTCGAGCGTCGAGTTCCAGGTCAAACACCTGGGCATCGCCACTGTGAAAGGTCAGTTCAAAGAGTTCGAGGGCACGGTCGAGGTCGGGCCGAAGGGCGCCCAGGCATATGGCACGGTCAAGACCGCGAGTGTCGACACGCGTGAGCCCAAGCGCGACGAGCACCTGCGCTCAGCCGACTTCTTCGAGGTCGACACCTACCCGGAGGTCGCGTTTCGCTCGACTGCGATCAGGCCGACCGGCGAGGGCGAGCTGGAGATCGACGGCGAGCTGACGATCCATGGCGTCACGCGACCCATCACGCTGGCCGCCGAGATCGAGGGCACCGAGACCGACCTGCAGGGCAACGACCGCGTGGGCCTGTCCGCGAGCGCGCAGATCAACCGCTCGGACTACGAGATGCGCTTCAACGCGGCGCTGGGCTCGGGCAACGTCGTGGTCAGCGACCGAGTCAAGATCCTCGTCAACATCTCCGCGGTCAAGTCAGCCTAGCCGGTCAACGCTTCTAGCGGCCCGATGGCTCTGCTGGCCGATTGGAGATCCGTCGATCTCCGATCGGTACGGACGCAGCCTGGCGCCGAGCCAGCGGGCCGCTAGCTGACGTGCCCAAGGACGTTCAGAACGCGGTGTAGGTAGGTCCGGGCCTACCGAGAGGCTGTGGGTGTCAAAGCTCACCACCTCAAGGAGGCCCGGAATGCCGCACCATAGAGCTCGTTTGACCCCGCGTGGGCGGGAGATGGTCGTTCGTCGTGTCGTTGATGATGGGATGTCCTTCGCGCAGGCCGCCGCGTGGGGGAACGTGTCGAAGTCCACGGTGTGGGAGTGGGTGCGCCGCTGGCGGGCGGCGACCCCTGCTGAGCGAGAGTCGTTGGCGTGTCTGCTTGAGCGTTCCAGTCGCCCTCACCGTTCTCCCTCCCGGTGTCCTGTTGAGGAAGAGCAGCGCATCTGTGAGCTGCGCCGGCGAACGGGCTGGAGTCCCAGGACGATCGCGATGCTGATTGGACGGCCTCACTCGACCGTCCACCAGGTCCTGCGACGCGGGGGCTGTTCGCGGCGGGAGCCATCCGAGCGCGCGACGGTCGTCCGCTACGAGTGGCCTTGCCCCGGGAACCTGCTGCATATGGACGTCAAGAAGCTCGGTAAGTTCACTGAGCCCGGGCACGCCCTGACGGGGGATCGCACCAAACGCTCCAGGAGGGCGGGCTGGGAGTACGTGCACTCGATCGTCGATGACTGCAGCCGCCTGGCGTACTCGGAGATCCACGACGACGAGAAGGCCCCTACCGTGACCGCGTTCACCCGCCGTGCACTGGACTGGTTCCTTGACCGCGGGATCGTCGCTGAGCGGCTGATGACCGACAACGCGTTCACCTATATCCACAACAAGACGCTACGCGAGTTGCTCTACCGCCGCGCGATCCGTCACCTCCGTACCCGGCCCTACACGCCCCGCACCAACGGGAAGGTCGAGCGCTACCAGCAGACCCTGCAACGCGAGTGGGCCTACGCCCTGCAATACGCCTCAAGCGACGCCCGCCGCGCATCACTGCCACACTGGATCCGCCACTACAACGAGCAGCGCACCCACAGCGCCCTCGGCAACCGCCCACCCACCGCACGCGTTCGGGACGTCACCGGGCACAACAGCTAGCGCACGACGACGTCGCCGAGCGCCTGGTCGATCGCGACGAGCGTGTCGTCACTGAGCACGATTCCAGACGCGGAAGCGTTGGCGTGCACCTGCTCGGGACGACTCGCGCCTACGATCGCCGAGGCGACGTTCGGCTCGCGCAAGACCCAGGCGAGGGCGAGCTGGGCCATCGTCAGGCCGGCGGCGTCCGCCACCGGGCGTAGGCGCTGAACCGCCTCGAGCACGCGCGGCTCGACGAGCCGGTCGATGAACGTGCTCATCTCCTCGCTCGCGGCGCGGGAGTCAGACGGCGGAGGCTCACCGGGCAGATACTTGCCGGTGAGAACCCCCTGCCCGAGCGGAGACCACACGATCTGAGAAATCTGCTCCTGCGTGCACAGCGGGATCACCTCGGCCTCAGGGGCGCGCCACAGCATCGAGTACTGCGGCTGGCTGGAGACCCACCGCTCGACGCCGGGCAACGCGAGCGACTCGTCGATCCGCTCGACGGGCCACTCGCTGAAGCCGATATGACGCGCCTTGCCGGCCTGCACGACCTCGGTGAGCGCGGCCATCGTCTCCTCTAGCGACGTCTGCTCGTCATAGCGATGACACTGGTAGAGGTCGACATAGTCGGTCTGCAACCGCTGCAGCGAGGCGTCGATCTGCTTGTGGATCTGCGCCGCCGACAGACCCCGGTCGGTGGGCGACATTTCGAAGTACACCTTCGTCGCGAGCACGTAGGAGGAGCGTTGCGAGTGTCCGGACAGGGCCTCGCCGAGCAGCGTCTCGGACGCGCCACGGCCGTAGACGTTGGCGGTGTCGATGAAGTTGATCCCGGCATCGAAAGCGGCGTCGACGCACGCCCGCGCCTGCTCGCGTGCGACGCCCCCCGAGTAGGTGAGCCACGAGCCGAGGCTGATCTCCGAGACCTCGATGTCGCTGGAGCCGAGCGTACGAAAGTTCACAGGCGCGAGCTTAGAAGATAAAGAGGGTGGATGTCGTTATAAAAAGTGAGCCGTGTATAGCAATGGCTATACACGATCCAAAATGATGTACATCTTCACCGCATTGATCTTCTTCACCGCATTGATCTGGCACCCAACATGCCCTTCGACCCCGGCCAGCCCCATCACGCAGCCAGCCCCATCACGCGCGCGACCACATCACGCGAGCTGCAGTGCAGCAACTCCCGCCAGAAGTCCCGCCCGGGCCCTGGGCCTCAATCCATCGTCAGCGGGCCCTCGGCCGACCCGCTGAGGAACTGGCGCACGAACGGGTTCTCCGAGGAGAACATCCGCTCGGCGTCGCCCGCCTCCACGATCCGCCCCCGCCACAGCAGCGCGATGTACTCGCCGATCTGCCGCGCCGAGGCGATGTTGTGGGTCACCACGATGTACGTCCCCCCATAGAGGGTGTGCATCTCCTGGATCAGGTCACACAGCAGCGCCGTACGCACTGGATCCAGACCCGAGTCGGGCTCGTCGAAGATCACGATGTCCGGCTCCATCACCAGCGCGCGTGCGAACCCGGCGCGCTTGCGCATGCCCCCGGACAGCTGCGAGGGCATGTAATCGATCGCGTCCATCAGCCCGACATCGGACAGGCGCTTCCTGACGATCTCGGCGATCTGCGCCTCAGCCATGTCCGTGTGCTGGCGCAGCGGGAACGCGACGTTGTTGTATACCGACATCGACCCGAACAGGGCGCCGTCCTGGAACAGCACGCCGATCTTGCGCCGCAGGGCCAACAGCTTGGGCAGCGTCAGGGTGGGGACCGATTCCCCTTTGACGACGACATCCCCCGAGTCCGGGAACATCAGGCCGATGATGTGCTTGATCAGCACGCTCTTGCCGGTGCCCGACGGACCCAGCACGACGGTGATCGTCTCGTCCGGAATCGCAACGTTCAGGCCGTTCAGAACCGGCGCCCCGCCGAGCCGCTTGTGCACGTCCAGACAGCGGATCGACCAGCGCTCGTCGTCGGGATCGCCGAGCAGGTCGACCTCGCTGGAGTGATACTCGAACTCGCCGTCGTCCCGCCCGTGCGCGAGGGGACCTCCGCTCCCTGCGCCGGTCACCGCGCTCGCACCCGCGCTCGCGCGCTCGGACTCGGTATTGGAACCCGAGCCCTCCTCAGAGTCCTGCGGCATGCCGTCGGCCGTCTCCACCACAGGGATATTAGTCGGCCGTCCCCCCGCCGGCAACCGCCCGTGCCGCCGGCCCCTGCTCGACCAGGCCGGGATACGTCCGCGGCCGGTTCTACCCAGGTCTTTACTGCGGCTTGACAATCGACTGCAGAGCGGTCTACGATATGGCGTCAGAATCGGTTTATAGCCGGAGGGGCACAGAGGGAGGAGTCAGGGATGTTGGACCGCAGGCATTTTGCTGCCGCACTGGAGCCATCCGCCCCCAACCGTTCGGCAGACCCGCGCAGGCGCATCCTGGACGCGCTCGTGCGAACGGTCGCGCTCGAGGGCTACGACCGCACCACCATCGCGCGCGTGCTGCACCTGGCCAAAGTTCCAGAGCCGGTCTTTGCCGAGCACTTCGAGGACAAGCAGGACTGTCTGCTGGTGGCGCTCGACGAGCTGATCGGCCGGATCAAATGCACGATATTGGCGCGAATCGACGGATCGACGGACTGGTCTGAGCGGGTGCGCCTGGGTCTGCAGGCGCTGCTGGCGGCGCTCGCCGGCCATCCCGACGGCGCGCGCGTTGTGCTCGTCGAGTGCCTCAGCGCGGGCGAGCCCGCCATTGCGCGCCTGAGCTCCGCCATGACGAGCTTCGTGCCGATCCTCGAGGAAGGTCGCAGCGCAGCCCTCAGCACCGACCATCTGCCTCCGCAGGCCTCTGAAGCCGTCGCCGGCGGGATCGCCGCGATCCTGCATCGCCGCGTGCTCGAAGACCACACCGCGGAACTGCCGGCGCTGCTGGGAGACCTGCTCTACTTCGCGCTCATGCCCTACCTCGGTCATGACTTGGCGCTTGCCGCCGCCGCCGCGGGCTTGGGCGCAGAGCCGTCTGCGGATTCGTCAACTGTGGAGGCCTGACCGCCTCACCGATCACCCTCAACGTCCCCCTACCGCAACGCGCCCACTCCGCAACGCCGCGCAGATCTCGGGCGGACTTGCCAAAGGCCGATCGCGTTCAATGGCCGGTGGCAATCAAGATCGGTGCAAGAGGCGAAGAAGAAAGTCCCACCGGCGTAGTCTCATTCCCGCGGCGCCGTCCACTCCCGGCCCACTCCCGCGGCCATCAGACCCACCGTCCTGCCTATTTCCCGCCGTAGGTCACGTGCGGATACTGGCTGGTCTGACCGTTGAACGTGAACGGCGCCTGCTTGTTGCAGGCCGGCGCGGGAACGGCGTTGGGGGTTGCCGGCGCATTGACGATATGAAACTGAATCAGCTGTTCGATCAGGGTCTGGGAGATCGTTTCGTTCGCGGGTCCGCTCACCGAGGGCGCCGAGCTCGCGCACGAGCCTCCTTCGAACACCTGCAGCCCGCCGTTGCCCAGCGCGCGGAACGCGCCGGGCTGGAAGTAGGGGTTGGCGCGATTGGTTCCGATCCGGTGCGTGTAGATCGCAAGGCTTTCCGGACCCAGGATCTGCATCGAGCGCAGGTAGTGCAGCGGCGGACCCTGGCCGGCGGTGTTGCTGTTGCCGAGATGCGCCTGCGTGGAGGCGGTGAAGTTGGCGAAGAACGCCTGCACCTCGGGTATGTACTCGCCGAGGAACTGGAAAAACGGATCGAAGTTGTGCAGGACAGGACGGATGTTTTCCAGCAGCGGCACGGTCAGGTCGGTCACCGGCTTGACCTCCGGCAGGCCCTTCTTCGCGACTTTCGTCAGCGGTCCGAGCGAGGTCAGGAAGCCGTTGAACGCAGGCGCGAACGGTTTCGCCGCCTGCAGCAGCGAGGAGAGCGCACGCTGAGTCGGGCGGAATTCGTCCAGGAACGGGTTGGCGACCTTGGAGAACTTGTCGAATTCCTGCAGCGCCACGGTCCCCTTGCGCTCGAACTCCGGCAGCACCTTGAACGCGTCGGCGAACGCCTGACTCTCTTCGGCCGCCGCGTGGAACGTCCGCTGCCCGTTGACGATCAGCCCTTCGAACTGCCGGTCGCGCCCGGCGAGCGCGTCGAACACTTCGCCCGTGTTCTTGATCAGCGCCGTGACGGCGCCTTCCTGGGAGGCGAGGATGCCCACCAACTGGTTGGCGTGTTCTGAGAACGGCTGCAGCTCGGCGAAGTCGGCGTTGATCTGTTCGCCGCGGCCCGTGATCCCTTCGGCGACCGACTGCATCCACACGCCGAAGTCCTTGCGCGTCTTTGCGTCGAACAGCGACAGGATGTCGTCGAGCGTCACCGACGGTTCGACCTGGCTCTCCGCCAGGCGGCCGCCGTCGGGAAGGTAGGGGCCAGCGTTGTACGAGCCATCGACGCGCTGGGGAATCAGCTGCACGTAGGTCTCGCCCAGCAGCGTCTTCTGACGCAGGATCGCGTGCATGTCGGCGCGAATCGGCGCGTACTGGCTGGAGAGTTGAAGCGTCGCGATCGTGCGGCCTTCCTTGCCCAGTCTCAGCGCGACCACGTGCCCGACGTCGACGCCGCTGATGCGCACGTCCGACTGTTCGGCCAGCGCCAGCGAGCGCGGGAACGCGATCGTGAGCTGGTACTCCCTCGGTTTCAGCGGCACCGGCCCACCGAAGGACTCCCACAGGAACAGCAGCAGCCCGAAGCAGCTGAGCGCGAACAGGACGATTACGAGGATGTTCCCGAGCGTGGGTGCGCGCTTCTGCATCGGCTCAGCCTTTCGCTCCGAACACGGGCGCGTTCAGCCCGGAGAACACGCCGCCGCCGGTCGGCGCCTTGGAGGAGCCGCGCGCGGCCGCCGCCGTCGTCGTGCCTTCGAGAATGCCCGCGTTCGCGCACGCCGCCTTCGACGGCGGATTGGTCAGACCAACGAGGATGTTGACCGTCGGGTTGATCGTCCCGACGCTGCTCAGAAACGGCAGGACTTTGCAGTTGAAGTACACCAGCGTGCGTCCGAGCACCCCGTTGGCATCGGCCGTGCTGACGACGCTGTTGAGGTTGTGCGAGTCCCAGTCCAGGAAGAACAGGAACCCGCCGACGTTCTTGCCGGGGTTGTAGGCGATCTCGTTGAACAGTTCGTTGAGCACCGAGAAGCTGCTCGCGAGCTTGGGGAACGCGTCCGTCACACCCTCGAGGCTTGGCTGCAGCGCGTTGACCGTGGGCAGGATTTCGCGCGCGAACGGCCGGATGTCGTTCTTGAAGATCGGCGTTGTCACCTTGAACGTTGCGCGCGAGGCTTCCTCGGCGGGGGCGACCGCAACGGCGAACGGGTGCAGCTCGGAGAGCGTCGGCCCGACCACGTTGAACGCTGTGGCGATCTTGCCGAGACCCTGTTCGGTCTTGCTCAGCGCGCCCGGCAGCAGCCGCAGCGTGCTCTGCACGTTCTGATCCTCTTCGCCGAACACTTTGAACACCGTATTGGAGGACTGGATCAGGTCGGCCAACTGCGTGTCCTTGTTGCCGAACGCTTCCATCAGCACCTTGAAGTTGTGGATCCCGCGCGCGATGTCGGCATGGCGCACTTCGAGCTGCTGAGCGATCAGCTGGGCGTCGCGCGCGAGCGGATCAAAGCGCTTGAGCGTCGCCGAGAATGCCTTGCCGTTGTCCTTGAAGCCTTCGCCCGCGCCCGCCAGCAGCAGTTGCAGGTAGGCGCGCGTCTCGGTATCGAAGCCCGCGAGGAATTCGTCGAAATCGATATCGGGAGCGGTCTGCGCCAGCGGGAGCGTCGAGCCACTGGGCAACCGTCCACTCGAGGGCGAGCCGGGACTGACCTCGATCGTGATGTCCTGCAGCTGCGTCTTGGGGCGCAGCAGCAGCGTCGCGTCGCGATAGATCAGCGCGTATTTCGGGACCACTTTCATCGTCACGATCGCGACCCCGTTGTGCAGGTTCACGCTCGCGACTTCGCCGATCTTCGCGCCGGCGATCGTGACCGCCTGGCCCTGTCCCGGGGTGACCGCCTGCGCGGTCTGGAATTCGGCCTTCAACGTGTAGTAGCCGTGACCCAGGACCGGCACCCAGCTCGGCAGCTTGAGGTTCTCATGCGCGAGGATATATCCGCCGACCAGCGCGGCGATCACGATCATCGTCACCACCGAGATGAACGCCGTGCGGTAGCGCTCGATCTGTTCGCGGACGCTCAGCCCGCCCTCGTGGCTGTGCTGGTGGCCGTTGACGCCGGGGCGTCCGTGGCCGTTCTCACCGGGGGTCATCGCTCACCTTCATGACAGGTACTACGCCTATGAGCAGGCCGAGGGGCAAGCGAGACAAGGACGCAGGGAGCGTGGCGCGCTTGGCACGCGAGCGACCGAGGACGCGGACCGAATAGGGAGACGTTCGCTCCGCTCACATCCCCGATTCGGCCAGCGCAGCTCATCAGCCGGCTCATCCGCCGCTCCCATCGGCCGGGCCCTGTGACAGCGGGCCGTTGAATTCGGGGAGCGCCTGCGTATCGCACGGCACGAGCGGCTCGTACGGAGGCTCTTGCGCCGGATAGGCGGGGCGCGTGCCCAGTGGCTGCAACGGCGCATGGGCGAGCAGCGGCACACCTTTCAGCGTGGTGCCGAGGATCGACGTCGGTCCCGACTTGAGCGTCTGCCCGCTGTTGCCGACCAGGAACTGATCCATCACGCCGTTGCCGGAGAAGTTCTGGCTGATCCCAGCCAAGCCCGTGAACGCGTACCAGAACTCCTTGTACGCTTCCACGCCCGAGGTGCTCGACCCATCCTGCAGCTTGGTGTTGCCGGCCGGGTAGAACACTTTGGTCAGGCACTTGCTGAATTCGCCGGTCTGCTTGTAGAACGGCGCCTGTTCGTCGATGAACTTGGCGACCGTCGGCGCCGCTTCGTTCAGACCCCGGGCGACCCCGCCGAGCTCGCTGGGCGCAAGCGAGGCCTGCACCTGTTCGATCCACGGCAGCGCGGCAGCGATCGTCGGCCCCTGCTGCTTGACGCCGGGGAGGAACGCCGTGGAGAAGGAGCGGACCGAGGGGAACGCGGCATCGAGCGCGGTGAACGCCCGCTCGGCGTTGTGCAGCGTCCCCGGCAGGCGCGCGACCGTTGCGCTGAGGCTCGGGGCCTGAGCGGCGAACGAGGCGAAGAACGCGTTGAAGTTGGGGACCCATTCGCTCAGCGCCTGCTCATGCACGTTCAGCGCCGCCGTCACTTTGGCGAGCGCCGTGATCAGCTCGGAGATGTCGTGCGGTTCGGTGCCGGTCACCGCCTGCTGGACGATCCCTGCGCCGCGCAGCGCCGAGGGCGCGCGATGGTAGGTCTGGTTCAGCGCCTGCGCCGCGTTCAGCCCAGCCACTTCCGGGCTCTGTTCGGCGTTTTCGGCCGCGGTTGGCTTGCGCGTCAGCCCGTCGCCGTAACCCTGCAGGAAGTTCTGCAGGTTGGCGCGCGTATCGGTGTTCAGCGCGTCGAGCACCTGATCGAGCTGGACCGGATCTGAGGTCTGCGTGATCGGGATCGTGTAGCCCGAGGAGATCGTCGGCGCAGTGGGGGTGCCCGGCTGCAGTTCGATGAACCAGTTGCCTTCCAGAAACAGGCGCGGGCGGATCTTCAGCGTCGCGTCGTTGTGGATCGGCAGGCCTTTCGGTTCGATTTCCATGTTCACGAGGCCCGCGCTGCCCTCGCGCTGGATCGAGCTGACCGCGCCCACGTTGACGCCGGCGATGCGTACGGGCGACTTCGGGTGGATGTTGATGGCCGTGGCGAACTCCGCCTTCAGACGGAAGCCGTGTTTGAACGGGATGCGCTTGGTGAAGCCGAAGTACACCCCGATCGCCAGGAGCACGAGGAAGATGACGCCGATGCGCACCGGGTTCGAGCGTCGCAGCTCCACCACCGGGATCTCGTCGTGGCGGCGCCAGAAGCGCAGGCGGCTCATGATGTCTTCCTCTTTGGAGCTTTGCTCTGCTTCCTGACGGGAGCTTTCGGAGTGGTCTTGGCCAGGCCGAGAGCTCTGAGCGTCGAGCTCGGATACTTTTCGCCGAACAGGTCCTGTTCGCGCGAGGTGATTTCGCGGTTGTTCGTCACGCTGCCCGCCGGCAGGTTGCCGATCACGGCCTTGCCCGGCGTGAAGGTCTCGTTGCCCGCTTCGCACACTCGCGGCTGGCCGGGGCCGGCGACGTTCGGATAGGGATTGACGTGCACGAAGTTGTTGTTGACGATCGCCGAACTGTTGGCGCCGTGTTCGACTGACGGCCCAGTCGCCGGCGCAGTCGAGGGGAAGCCCTCGGCATTGGGCCCGAGCGGGGACAGCACCACCCCCGCGCGCGCCAGCGTGCCGATGCCGATGTTCTCCGACTGCAGGTTCGCGACGTTGCGGAACGCCAGCGTCACGTAGTTGCAGTACGCCTGCGCGGGCGCGATCCCCGCGAGCAGCGGGGTGCCGATTTCGGCCGTCTGCGTGAGGTCTTCGAGACCCAGCGTCACGACCGGGTTCTGCGCGAACGCCGCGAACGCCTGCGCCGATTCGGCCAGGACCTGGTTCAGCGCCGTCGCCGCGTGCAGGTTGACGGCGCCCACGGCGAAGGCGTGGCCGAGCTGCGGGGCGACGGTGCGCAGCGCGCTCGCGCTCGGGCGCAGCAGGCGCATGAACTCAGTGGTCTTTTCGATGAGCGGAGCCTGGTGGGCGAGCGAGTACGTCGCCTGGCGCAGCGCCGCCGGGCCGCCCGCGATCGTCTGTTCCAGCGACGGCGCGACGCCCGCCCAGGCTGAGAAGAACGTGTCGAGCTCGCTGAGCAGCGCGGCGTTTGTGTCGGCCACCGGCGCGGTCTGTTCAGCGACCCGGTCGAGCGCCGGGAACAGGTTGCGGAAGTTCGTCTGCGGTGAGACGAGGTTTGCCAGCACCGGGATCGCGTTGGTCACCAGCGGTCGCAGCGTCGCGATCGTTTCGTTCAGCCCGATCCCCCGGGCCGCGAGACCGTCGCCGAAATTGATCGAGTTGTTCTGGATCGCGGTCCTCGTCTTCTGGTCGAACATGTTGAACAGCGAGACGATGTCCACCGGTTCGCGCACCTGCGCGACCGGGATCGTCGCGCCCGCCTTGAGCATCTGAGTCGAAGTGCCCTTTTCCAGTTCCAGGTACTTCAGCCCGATCGCCGACACCGACTGCACGATCGCCTTCGTGTCGGCCGGCAGCGGTTGCACTTTCTTTTCCAGATGCAGTTCGGCGATCGCGGTGATGCGCCCCGTGGCGGGATCCTGGTGGGGCGTCAGCGCGCTGACGATGCCCACGCGCGTTCCCGCGATCCGCACCTGGTTGGCCTTCTGCAGTCCCGAGGTTTCGGGCAGCGCCACCTTGAGGTTGTATGTCGGCACGAACGGCAGCCCGTTGTTGGCGTTGTAGGACAGGAACACGGCCACGACGACGATCAGTGTCGTGAGCGCGCCGATCAGAAGCGGGTTGCCGGCCAGAGATCCGCGACGCCGGTTCACTTGGGTGTCTCCGTGGGATCACAGCTGAGCTGGCCGTTGTCGGTAAACGGCGCCGAGCCGTCAGCCGAGGGCTGGGTTGCCCCGCCCGGACAGCGGCGCAGCTGGCCGGTCTGCAGGCCTTCCAGGGCCTGCTGGGCGCTCGCCGGCGTGAGGTTTTCGCCTGAACCCAGCTTGAACGAGGGCGCAACCGGGCTGACCCGGGCGTAGTGTCCGTTGGCGTCGTAGTAGGCGCTCGCCTGGCCGAAAGTGCGGAATGTACCGATCAGCTCGGGTGAGTAGGGGCCGAAGAAAGCGGTGATCGGCACCGATTCCTGCAGCGCCTGCACATTCTCGGGCGAGGCGCTCGTCAGCTCCTGCGCAAGCGCCGGCAGCGCCGCGAACGCTTCGGTCAGGTCGTTGTTCGCGCCGGGCCGCGAGATCGCCTGGCTGAAGTTGGTCACGACCGGCGTGGCTGTGGTCAAGAGCGGCTGCAACCGTTCGAGCAGGGTCGTCAGCGCCTTCGTGTTCGGGCGCTGGGCATTGAACAGCCGGGTGAGCGCCGTCAGCGTCGGCGGGACTTCGGTGAACGCCCTGTTGCCCTGGTTCAGAGCCCCCGGCAGTGCTCGCAGCCCGCGCGCAAGGTTTGACTGCTGCGAGCCGACCGCCTGGAAGGTCTGATCGGCGTGTTCGACCAGGTCAGTCAGCGATTCCTTGCGTGCCGCGATCGTCGTCAGCGCCTTCGCCGATTCGACGAGAAAGCTCGTGAACGTCAACTGGTCGCGCACGAGCTCGGAGAGGAAGTGATCGGTCGCCGCGAACGACGGGGCGAAGAATTCGGTCGCCTTGCCCAGCGCCTTACCCGCCCCGGCGTACTGTTCGGCAGAGCCCTGGATGAACTGCTGCAGTCCCTTGCGCGTCGGCGGGTTCAGCGTGTTGAACAGCTGGTCGAGGTCGACGACTTCGCGCGTGGCGCTGGCGGGCAGCGTAGCTCCCGCGGCCAGCGCCGGCCGGTTGTTCGGACCCGGCGTCAGCGCCACGTAGCGGTTGGCCACACCCGTCAGCGAGGGCACCCTGATTTCGGCGATCGTGCCCGCGTGCAGCGGCGTCAGCGAGGAGTCAACGTGAAGCGTGATGCGGGCTTTGAAGTGGGACGTGAGCGCGATGTCGGTGACGCTGCCCACCGGCACACCGCCGACCTGCACCTGGTCGCCCCTGACCAGCTGCCCCGCTTCGTTCATTTCCAGGTAGTAGTTGACGCCACCCCCGCTCGAGAACACGAGATAGGCGACGATCAGCACCACGATTCCGAGCGCGCCGACGACGAGCGAGCGTCCGATCCCGGGCGGCACGACGCTTGGCCTGCGGGCAGGGCGGGGCGCATTCTCGCGCGGAGGCGGAGGCGGCGGTGAGGCAGCTGGGCTGGGGGGACTAACCGTGGCCACCGGTTTCCCTTTCGCTCGTTCCCGTTCCCGTTCCCGGCGCCGGCGTCGTGGGGCCACCGCTCCCGGTCGGTTCGCCCGTGGGCGCCGGCGTTCCCGGCTTGTCGGGGATCGCCGCCGCCGAGGGTCCGCTCGAGACCGTCGGATCGGGGATCTCGCCCAGCCGCGCGATCAGCTTGATCCACTCGTTCGGTGTCAGCGCCGATCCAAACACGCTCGCCGCGTGCGCGCCACTGCCGCTGAGCGGACCGTAGGTGATGTAGATCCAATCCCGCGCGCTCGGCTTGGCGAGCGTGTTCGTCGTGCCGGGGATGCTCGTCAGGCTGACGATCCGCCGCGGTCGGTTCAGGCCCTCCAGCGTCAACAGCTTGCGAATTGTGGTGTCCGCGACCGAGCCCTGTCCCTGGTGGCCGGCGATCGGTATGCCGTTGACGGCTGTGATCTTCACCGCGTCGTCAGAGCTCGCGGAGGCGTTGCCTTCGCGAGCGGGAGCGGCGCCGGCGCAGCGAAGGCCCGTCACGGTCGGCTTCAGACCCGACACCGACAGGAACTCGAGCGCCGCCAGCACGCGCTTGTCGACCCGCCCCGTCTGAACGTCCTGGCGCTCGCAGACGCGCATGTGAATGCTCGAGTCGCTCACCACCTGCTGCTCGAGCTGGCTCTTGGACTCCAGCAGCACCTGCCCGACCGTCGGCGAGGTCGCCAGGAACGGATTCTCGCCCTTGGCCCGGAATATCGAGGTGTTCTCCAGCGCCACCCAGCCGTCCAGGATCGGCTTGGGATCGATCAGCGGCGCCTGCGCCCCGGCCGGTTTGATCTGGAAGAACATGTGCGCTCCGCCCGACTGGGGGCCGGTGTCGCTCGCTTCGCTGCCGACGTGACCCAGCACGGTTCCGGCGATCACCTGCACACCGGCACGCAGCGGGTGCAGGTAGACATCGTTCGGGCCCGAGCGGAACACCCGCACCGTCGCGGGAGCGGGCGGCGGTGGCACAACCGGCTGGCTGGGCGCGGGCGCGGGGGTGCTCGGTGCCGGTTCCAGGCCCGCCGTCGCCCCCAGCGCGAGGCCCGATACGGCGGCACCTTCGGATAGGGGCGAGCGCGGCTGCGCGCCGGCCGTCGCGGGGCCGCTGGGCGCCGGTTCGCCGGCGGGCTGGACGATGCGCGGGCTCACTGCGGTGTGGTCGTGGGGCTCGAGCACCGGATACAGCGCGGCGACGCCGCCCAGCTGCGCGTACACGTAGGTGTTGCCGTAAGCGTCGCGCAACGACACGAACCGTCCAAGCGAGGGTGAATCGCCGATCTGCACGATTTCACCGTCCTGCGCGGCGATCACGGGGGCCCCCGCCTGAGAGTAGATCGTCGTGCCGGCGAGCGCCCGCGCCGGACTCGATCCACGCGCGGGGATCGTCTGAAAGCCGTCGCTGTAGTGCGAGGGGGCGTGCACGGGGAAGCGCGCCTCCGTCAGGCCGGTGACCGCCCCCAGCAGTTCCGGCGGCGTGCCCCCGAGCAGCTGCGCGCGCAGCATCACCGAGTCCACATACGCCTGGGAGTGGTTGTAGGAGTACACCGCCGCTCTGATGTTCGTGTCCCCTCCGGCCGCGCGCAGGTACCGCGCGGCGGCGAAGATCGCGTCGGCGGGGTTGTACGGGTCCTTGAAGCCGTCGCCGTTGGCATCGACGCCGTACGTCGACCACGTCGAGGGCAGGAACTGCATCCATCCCTCCGCGCCGGCGCTGGAGACGCTCAGGTCTCGCCCGTAGTCGGTCTCGACCTCGTTGATCGCGGCGAGCACCTGCCAGGGAATCCCGTACGCCGTGCCCGCCGCCTGATAGATCGGCAGCAGGAACGGGGGGATCTGGAAGCTTTCGACGAAGAAGCCGGACACACCCGTGATCGAGCCTCTCAGCGCGAGCGGCAGCGACGGGGTGAGCGAGGATGGCGAGGGCGCGCGACGATTCGCGCGCACGCCCGCTTCCGATGTGCCTGCCCCCGCCCGCGACTGTTCGCCTTCCCCTTCCGCCGTCACTTTGCCATGCGTCTTGGCGTGAGCACCGCCATTGCCGGAAACGCTCGAACTACCGGGGGTCACATGCTGCACATGCTGCGCTTCCACAGACGGCCCACTTGCGCTTACTTCAGGAGTCGCGTCGGGCGCCGTTGTGGTGCCCGCTTCGGCCGGTCCCGGTGTCGACGGTGCCGGTGTGGGTGTGGGTGCGGGTGCGGGGGCCGGAGTCGTGGTCACAGCGCCCGCTGCGCTGGTTTCGCTCGGCGCCGGTTGTGTCGTGGAGGTCGTGGGGGTCGTCGCACCAGGTTCGTCGGCGCTCACCTGGGCCGGCAGCGTCAGCGTCAACGCCAGTGCCACCACCAGCACGAGCAGCGCGGGCGCCGGCACGAGCATGGGCGCCAGCCGCGACATGAGCGTACGCGGCGCGCTCTGCTTGGCTCGTGGCGATCGGATCGATGGTGGTGTCACGGTCATCTCAGTTACCGAGCAGATAGTTGAGCAGCATCCCGCCGGCTTCGGAGCTTTCGGAGGAGGGCGTGTAGTACGTCGTGCCGGAGCTCGAGCCCCCGACGGGCTGGGCACTGGCGCCTTCGCCCGTGGCGCTCGTGCCGGGAAGCGCTTCGCTGGTCGAGACCGAGCCCGGGTATTTTGCGATCGCCTGCGCCGGCGTCGCGCCTTTGAGCACCGCCAGCGTACGTTGCATCACCAGCCCCGTGGTTGCGCTGGCCTTGCTCGCGCCGGCGCTGCTTTCCGTCGAGGTTGAGCCCGTCGTGCTGAACAGTTTGGCGCTGCACCCGGATGCCGGAGCGAGCGCGTAGGTGAGGCAGGCGTTGGCGACCAGTTCGGCGCGCAGGAAATGTCCGAGCGCGTCGTAGCCGTTTGTCGAGCCGGCGCCGAGGAAGATGAAATCCATCAGGCGCTCGAGTCCGCCGGTGTCGCGCAGGCTCGTGACCAGTTCCGCGAGGCTCACGCTGAACGGCTTTGCCACGTTCCCCAGGGTTTTCACGCGGGCCAGGAAAGGCCGCAGCGCCGCGAGCGCCGGCCCTGAGAGCTTTGCGGTTCTGCCGAGGCTGGTAAAGAAAGCGGTCGAGCTGCGCTGGAACGCCGGGAGCTGCGTGAACGTCTGGTTGATCCCCGGCGCGGCTGCTTTCAGGTCGGTGAACGTCGGCGTAGTCTGTTCGGCCAAGCGCCCGTAGCGTTCTGCCGCCGGACCCAGCTGCTGCAGAAACGCCGGGAAGTCCGCGAGGTTCTGCTTGAGCGCGGTTCGCTGGTTGGCGGTCGCGCGCGCGACCGTGTCCTGTCCGGCGATGAACCCCGAGATCTGTTCTTTGACCCCCGGGATCGGCGCCAGCGCGCGGTTGCCGTCCACGGCCAGTTTCGCGAGCAGCTTGTTCTGACTGGCGAGTATGCCCACGACCTTGTCGAGTTCGCGCAGCGCCGGGTCGGCGCGGCGGATGACTGCGTTCAGGTCGCTCCCGCGGCCGGCCAGGCCGGCGCCGAGTTCGTTGATGATGATCGTGAACCGCTGGCGCACGGGCAGCCGGTTGATGTCGCCGAGCAGATCGATGTCGACCGGGCTCGAGGTGTTCTGCACCGGCAGCAGGTACTGCCCTGCGCCTTCCCGGCCGCTGGGAACCTTGTGCAGCGGCGGTGGCAGCGGCGTGCCTTCGGGGCGCGGCTGGGTCGGCAGGCAGTTGACGAACTTCTCGCCGATCAGCGCCTCCGGTTCGATCGTGCAGCTCGCGTCGGAGCGGAAGTCCTGGAAGCCGGCGTTTTCGATCTTCAACACGACCGCGGCCTTCTGCTGCGGCGTGGCCGTGACCGGTCCCACGACCCCGACCTTCACGCCGCCGATCTTCACGTTCTCGCCGGGGATGATGTTCGCGGCGTCGTCGAAGATCGCGCGCACGGTGTAGCTCCCGTTCGAGCCCCCGGCGGAGGTGGCCAGCAGCACGACCGCGACCAGCGCGGCCACACTGAGGGCGCCCACAACAGTGACCGTCCCCCTCCTCCACCCATTGGTCTGTTTCAACCCATCCATCCTTGCCTTAGCAGCGATCAGGGCGGCCCCGCCCGTTCGACGGAGCCGCCCATCCATCTGTCCCTCCGGCGGGTCAAGCCCGCCATTGTCAATTGGCGTTTACTTCTTAGGGCACGGCGTCTTGTAGGTGGCTTCCGCCTTTTCGCCCGGTTCTTTGGGATTGCTGACGTTTCCGAATTCCATGATGGTCTTCAACGGGAACCCACCCTTCGGACACTTCTTCGGCACCGTGAGGTAGTAGTGCGTCTTCCCGCCCTTCTTGTATGCCGCGCCGACCACTACGCTGATTTCTTTGGCCGACCCGTCAAGCGCCCCGGGCACCGTTTCGACCAGCGGCACTACGGCTGTGACCGTCGGGCCGAATGGCGGGGAGGAGCTGACGATGCTGCCCTTGGAGAGGAGTTCGATCGAAACCGGCGAGGTGCCGTCCGCGAAGAACTCCAGGTTGCCACCGGGAGCGAAGAACGGCTGCACCGTCAACGCCTCGCTGACGCGTTCGGTGCCGAAGCTCACGACACCGTTGGCAGATCCCTTCGGGCCCGCGATCGATCCCTTCGGGCACGGCCCCGGTCCCTTCGTTTCGATCACGGTCGGCGAGCACGTGGCGAACCCCTGCGGGCTCAGCTTCGCGCCGGCCGGTCCGTAGAATTTGACCCCGATCAGCGGCGCCGGGAAGCCGCCATATTCGGTCCCCGAGATTGTGTACACGGCCTTGAACGCGGTGCCCGCGCCAAGGATGTCGCCGGTGTGCGGGAAGCCGGGGATCGGTACTGCTTCCGCTTTGAGCGTGATCGTCGGCGCCGCCACAGCGGTGGCCGACAGGCCGAGGACGGCAAGGCCGAGCACGACCAGACAGGTGGATGCTCTGCGCATCAGTTCTCTCTCCTCTGTTTGATGGACAGGTCCGCCTCGATCCGGGTAGCTCCGGAGCCATGCCGGTCCGGCGATATCGAGATCCCCGGCGACCCGCGCCGGAGAACAGTGGCGATTTTCACCCTCAACATTAGCTGTCGCCGGAGACGGCTGCAACACCGAGGTCGTTGGTGGACGCAAGCTTGCGATCAAGCATATCCCGCCTAACAGAACACTCAGTCTCTGCTCGACGGTTAGACTCAGGTCAACAGGCTTATGCCGACAGCGCCAGCTCGTCGCCGTCGAATCGCACGCCGATCGGCTCCAGCACTACTTCTCTGGGCCCCTCCTCGACGCCTCCGGCGACCCACGCCGACAGGCCCAGGCGCTCAGCCAGCTCGACGACCTGAGCGCCCGCGCCGGACGCGCAGTACAGGGCGTAGCCCGCGCCCATGTTGAACGTCGAGTAGGCCGCCTTCGCCTCCAGGCCCGTCTCCGACGCGAGCAAGCTCAACACCTCCGGTGTTTCCGGAAGCTCCCAGATGCGGTACCTCAGCGCCTTCGGCCGGCGCATCAGCTTGAGCAGGCCGTGGCCCGTGATGTGGCTCATATACGTCAGCGGCAGCCGCTGCTCCAGCAGCGCCTCGACCAGCCTCACGTACATCGTCGAAGGCACGAGCAGCGCCTCGCCCAGCGTCCTCCCGCTCGGCAGCACGGTCGCGTACCCGTCCGTCAGCCTGTCCGCGACCAGGCGCGCCAGCGACGCCCCGTTGGCGTGCAGTCCACTCGAGGCCACCAGCACGATCTCATCGCCCGGCCTGAGCTCCTCGCCCAGGATCGGCCCGTGGCCCTCGGGCACGACGCCGACGGCCGCCCCCGCCAGCTCGATCTCACGCTCGTCCACGAGCCCGGGCAGCGAAGGCGACTCCCCACCCCCCCACGCGCAGCCCGCGTCCGTGCAGGCCTGGCGCCAGCCCTCCACCAGCGCCGCCGCGCGTGCATCCTGGCGATACCACTCCGACGCTCCCGTCGCGAAGTACGCGTTCACGACCAGCGGCAGCGCCCCCACGCAGCACAGGTCGTTGACGATCGCCGCGACCGTGTCGTAGGCCACGTCGGCGAATCGGTCGATCCCCTGCTGCTCCAGCACCTGCCTGGCGATGATCGACTTCGTGCCCAGCCCCTCGACCACGAACGCCAGCGTGCGACCGGCGAGCTCGAACACGAACGCGGGCTCGCCCCGGGAGGCGTCGATCGCCAGTCCGCCACGCCCGGCCGGCAGCGAGGAGGTCGCAGCAGCATGGGCCATCGCCAGGCGCTTGCCCTCGTCCAGCGTCTCGTAGTCCACGCCCGCGTCGCGGTACGTTGCGCCAGCGCTCTGATCGCCATCCTTAAAACCCATCGTTCGCAGCCTACATACACCCCATCCACATCGAACCCCGCTCAATCGCAGACGTACCGTGCCCAATATTTCGAGCGCTCGTTCTTGCCATACGCGCTCCGATCGGCCAGCCCGCCGCTGATCGCGCTCGCCCGAGACTCGATATACCCCATCAACCCGTTCCCGTTCCAAGGAGACTCAGATGGACTTCCAGCCGAGTGAGCGTTGCACCGAATTCGTCGAGCGCCTGAGCACGTTCATGGACGAGCACATCTACCCGGCCGAGGCCGTCTACGAGGGCCAGCTGCGCGAGTCCGGCGACCCACACGCGCCAGCCGCCGATCATGGAGGAGCTCAAGACGCGCGCGCGCGAGGCGCGGGCTGTGGAACATGTTCCTGCCGGACGCCGAGCACGGCGCCGGCCTGTCCAACAGCGACTACGCGCCGCTGGCGGAGATCCTCGGCCGCTCGCACATCGCCTCGGAGGCGTGCAACTGCTCGGCGCCTGACACCGGCAACATGGAGGTGCTGCACCAGTTCGCCACCCCCGAGCAGAAGGACCGCTGGCTGACGCCGCTGCTCGACGGTGAGATCCGCTCGGCGTTCGCGATGACCGAGCCCGACGTCGCGAGCTCGGACGCGACCAACATCGCGCTGCGGATCGAGCGCGACGGCGACGGCTACGTGCTCAACGGGCGCAAGTGGTGGACCTCCAACGCCCTGCACCCGCACTGCCGGATCCTGATCGTGATGGGCAAGACCAACCCCGACGGCCCGCCACCTACACCCAGCAGAGTCAGATCCTCGTTCCGCTCGACACTCCCGGCGTCACGATCCTGCGCGGCCTGCCGGTGTTCGGCTACCAGGATCACGAGGGTCACGCCGAAGTCAACTTCACCGACGTGCGCGTGCCGGTCGAGAATCTGATCGCCGAAGAGGGCGACGGGTTCATGATCGCCCAGGCTCGCCTCGGCCCCGGGCGCATCCACCATTGCATGCGCGCGATCGGCGTCAGCCGAGCGGGCGTTGGAGGCGATGTGTCGCCGCGCGGTCTCACGCGTCACGTTCGGGCAGCCGATCGCCACGCGCGGCAACGTCCAGGACTGGATCGCCGAGTCGCGCATCGAAATCGAGATGGCGCGCCTGCTCACGCTCAAGGCGGCGTGGCTGATGGACACGGTCGGCAACCGCCAGGCGCGCACGGAGATCGCCGCGATCAAGGTCGCCGCGCCCAACGTCGCCCTGCGGGTCGTGGACCGCGCGATTCAGGTCCACGGCGGGGGCGGCGTCTCAGACGACTACACCCTCGCCTGGGCCTACGCTCATCTGCGCACCCTGCGCCTGGCGGACGGGCCCGACGAGGTCCACAAGCTCTCGATCGCCCGGCGTGAGCTCGCGCCTTACATCCCGCGCGAGGGGTAGCGATTGGGAGGTGATTGGTGGCGCAGGCGGGCCGCCGGCCCGCCTGGGGGACGGCACATGTGCCGTCCCCTCCGTCGGCGCATGCGCCGACGGAGACGAGTCGCATGCGACTCGTCTACCGGGGGGCCGCATGCGGCCCCCCGGCGAGCGGCGCATGCGCCGCTCGCGATCTGACTACTCGTCCATCAGCTCCAGCAGCCGCGTGACCGTTCTCCAGTTGCGCCCCGTCGCGACGACCCCCAAGCGGCGCTCCCAGAAGGCGTTGCTCAGTCGCGTCGTGCGGACGCCGTCGGGATACCACGCGTAGATCTCCCGCTCACCGATGGCGAACACGTCGGGCTCGAAGTCGGCGGGGACCAGCTCGCCCACCGCGGCCGGGTCCGGCACGGCTGACAGGAACGTGACGATCAGCCGCGCGTGGTTGCCGGCGACGTCGAGCAGGGGATTGCCTGCGACGACACGCTCCAGCTCTGAGCGGGTGCGCACGAGCACGCGCGCCGCCAGGTCGAGCTCGGCGAGGAGCACTCCTTCGATCTGCTGTGCCACGCGCGCGCGTGGCATGCCTTCGGCCGTGAACACAGCATTGCCGCTCTGCAGGTGCGTGCGCACCGCCTCATAGCCGAGCCCGGTCAACAGCTCGCGCAGGCGGGCCATCGCGATGCGGTTGCGAGCGCCCACATTGACGGCGCGCAGCAGCGCGACGTATGGGCCGCCGTCCGCCGCTGGGGGATCTGTCGTGATCGGGCTCATCGGGTCATCGGGCTCCGGGCATGGGCATATGCGGGGACCGTAGCGAAGCGCTCGGCAAGAACGCCCGGGTCGCCTGGGTTGCCCGGGTCACACTGGTCGCGGGGTCACACTGAGTCGCAGGGTCGCCCGGGTCGCGGGGGTCACAGGGTCGCGCGAGGACGGAGACCGAATAGCCTGGCGCGGTCATGTTCGTCGTCACGACGCTGGTGTACCCGTGTGTGCTGGCACTGCTGTGCGTCGGCGCCGGGCTGCTGGTCGACCGCGTGAGCGGGGGGTATCTGCCGGGGCTGCTGCTGCCCGCGGTCGGAGCTGCCGCGCTGATCGCCGTGTCGCAGCTGACGACCTACGTCACCCCCGCCGCGCCGGCAACGCCGTATGCGCTGGCAATCGTCGCCGTGGCGGGATTCGCGCTCGGGTGGCAGCAGGTGCGACGGGCGTTCGCGGGCGATCGGCGGCGAGAGCCCTCATACAGGTGGCAGCTGGCCGTGCCGGCGCTCGCCTACGTCATCGCGCTGGCGCCGGTCCTGTTCGCCGGCAGAGCGACGTTCTCCTCGTATCAGAGCCTGACCGACTCGGCGCTTCACATGATGGGCGCCGACTACCTGATGCGCCACGGCCAGGAGTACGCGCATCTGGACCTGCGCAACTCCTACGGCCAGTACATCCAGGCCTACTACGGCACGAGCTACCCCTCGGGCTCGGACACGCTGTTCGGCGGCAGCGCGTTCATCCTCGGGGCGCCCCTGATGTGGATGTTCCAGCCGTTCAACGCGTTCATGCTCGCGAGCGCCGGCGGACCGGCATGGGTGCTCGCGCGGCGGATGGGACTCGTCAATGGCTGGGCCATGCTGGCCGCGCTGAGCGCGACCGTGCCGGCGCTCGTATACGGGTATGAGCTGATCGGCTCGGTCAAGGAGGTCGTCGCGCTGGCGATGATCCTCGCGCTGGGAGCGCTCGTCGCGCTGCACGAGCGCTGGCTGACTCGAGGACCGATCACGGGCGTCGTTGCCCCTGCGATAGTCCTCGCGGCCGGGATGTCGGCGCTCGGGGTCGGGTTTGGCGCGTGGGGGCTGGCCGCGGCGGTCGTCCTCGGCGTGGTGGCGGTCCGCGACGTGACGGCGGGCCGCCAGAGCACGCGGCGGCTGCTGGGGCTCATCGCGACCGCGGCGCTTGTCGTGCTCGTCTGCGCCCTGAGCACGTGGGTCAACCTGGCGGGCTCGCTGCACGTGGCTCAGAACATCGCTTCGACGAGCAACCCGGGCAACCTGGGGACGCCGCTGCGCCCGGTGCAGGTGCTGGGGACGTGGCTGGTGGGCAGCTACCAGCAGGTTCCGAGGGGCGGGCAGCTGGCGCTGTCCTACGTGATCGCGCTCGTCACGCTCATCGCCGTGGGGCTGGGAGCGCTGCGCGTCGTGTACATGGGCGAGTACGCGCTGGCGGGCTGGATCGCGCTGATGCTGGCGGTCGGGCTGGGGTTGACCGTGTACTCGACCACGTGGGTTGAACGCCAAGGCGCTGATGCTCAGCTCACCGGTCCTCGTGCTCGTGGCGTGGGCGGGGGTCGCCGGGCTGCGCGCGTTGACCAATCCACCGGTGCTGCGAGTGGCGGCGGTGCTGGTGGCGGTGCTGCTCACGGGTGGGATCGCGGTGTCGGATGCGATGCAGTACCACGCCTCCGATCTGGCGCCGACCGCGCGCTATGAAGAGCTGGCGTCGCTGAACGCGCGTTACGCCGGCCGGGGGCCGGCGCTGTTCGCCGAGTTCGATGAATACGCGCTGTATGAGCTGCGCGACCTGGACGTGGGCGGCCTGGAGTTCGCCCACCCGCCCGTCGGGCTGCGGCTCGCGGCGGGTCATGGCTCCCCGATCGACCTGGACCGGGTTCCCCCGGCGGCGCTGCGCGCCTATCCACTGATCGTCACGCGCCGAGACCCGACGGCGAGCGATCCTCCGTCCGCGTACCGGCTGGTGTGGCAGGGCAGCTACTACCAGGTGTGGGAACGACGAGCCGGGGCGCCGGCGGCGATCGCCCATCTCGGCCTGTCGAGCGTGCGAACGGTGCGATGCGCGAGCGTCGAGAGCATGGTGAGGATCGCCGCATCCAGTGGCGGGCAGCTGGTCGCGGCGAGGCCACCTGAAATAGTGAAAGTGCACATCAGAGACGCGCGGCACCCGACGTGGAGATACACACACCCGGGACTCGAAATGACGCGGGCCGGCGAGCTGAGCACGACGTTCGAGCTGCCACGCGCGGGCGCGTGGTACGTGTGGCTGCGGGGCGAGCTGATGCCGGCGGTGAGCGTCAGCGTCGATGGACGCGCGCTCGCGTCGATCGCAGGGCAGCTGAGTGGCAACCCGCACAACCCCGACACGATGACGCCGTTGCGAGTCGAGCTGAGCGCTGGTCGGCATCGACTGACGATCACACGCGGAGGTGGCAACCTGGCTCCGGGCGACGGCGGAGAGGCGATCCTGCACGAAGTGTTCCTGCTGCCGGCGGACGCGCCGGACGTGGACACGCTCCGGGCGATACCACCCGACCGGTGGCGAACGCTGTGCGGAGGGCGGTACGACTGGATCGAGGTGGTGCGCGGGTAAGAGAACGTGTGTTGTGCGCGCCAACCCCGCGCACACTTGGTTATCCCCACGTCTTGCATGCGCTTGTCCGGTACACCCACTTGCATGCACTTTGTCCAGCTGCTCAAGTTATCGAATCGACCTGCCGATCAGATCGCATCTGAGACCCGACAGACGGATGCTGGGAGCAAAGAATATGTTTCTGCCGCAAAAGCGTGTGCTCATTGGAGCCCCAGGTCGTTGGGGGCTGGTAGGTGCGTCCCTCACAGCGCTGGCGCTTGGGTTGCCCGGCGTGGCGATGGCCGACACGATGACCCTGTCGATATCTCCTGAAGCGACCGAGGAAGTCACAGCGGAGATAATCTACACAGCCAACAGCTCAGAACGCGCTTTCGCGTCGATCGACGTGAACAATCCCGGTGTTCCCTGTGCGCCCGATCCCACAGCCGACAACGGGCATGCCATCGTCTACCCCGCTATCTATTTTCCTCCCCATGTGGGTGAATTCAGTGGTGCGGGTAACTACGAGTTTCCCTCCACCGGCGCATACACCGTCTGCGGCTGGCTGACTAGCCCCGAGGGAGTGGAGAATCCCGAAGGTACCGTGACGGCATCGGCATCACTTCCGCTCAATGTCCGCCTGCCCGTGATCTCGCTGTCGCTGCGTTTTCCGCGGCCTGTCCACGTTAATCAACGGTTCGCACTGGAACTCGTCGCCAGCAGTGAAGTCAAGCGCGAGGTGGTGGTCGAGGGACTGCCGTATACCAAGCGTGGCTGTCCGGTGAACTACGCGGCCAGCGACGAAGCTCACATCATCGAAACCGAAGTCAATGGCGGGCCGACCACGACCACCGTTGACGTAGACCCCCTGCAGGCGGGAAAGTACATCTTCTGCGCCTGGGCAGACCCATATGAAGATAGCGGTCTCGACCCCGAGGCCACCACGTCAGTCGTCCTCGATCTATCCGGACACCACCACATCAAGACCCATAAGCACAAGGCAAAGAAAAAGAAGCAGCAGCGGCGTAGGACGCGGGGCACGCATCGACATTCCGCCCCGCGTCATGGGCTCGCTCATCGCCATGGCCGTCATTAGCTCCTGGTCGTGCGCGCAGCGCCGCTGCACCTGGCATGACCGGCAGGGTGTTCTCTAACCGCTGGCGACAGGACGACGTCGATGAAGCGTTCACGCGCTGAACCAACGAGCGCGGCGGCTCGAGCCAAACCGCTCCTTCTGTGCCATCTGCTCCGCCGAAGGCGCGTTGAATGTGCCCGTTTTCCTCGGACCGGACAGAAAGTCGATGTCGACACTGCCGATGCGTCCCTGACCGAACTCGATGTAGCAGGTGCCCCGTCCAAGGTGGCGTTCCGGTGGCTCGCCGCCTCTGCGCTGAGCGACTATCGCCTGCGCGACGACCCGCGCGGCGCCCTCCGCGAAGACGCCGGCCTTCGGGACTCCCGCGGTCGCCACATCCCCGACGGCATAGACGCCCGGATACCGCGTCGCCAGGGTGGCGGAGTTGACGGGTATGTAGCCATCTTCGGTCATGCCGCTCGCGATCACCACGTCCGGGGCGCGATGCCTCGGGACGCCGAGGAACAGGTCATAGGGCAGCTCACTGTCGTCGTCGAGCACAACGAGGCTCCGAGACGGATCGAGCGCGGCGACGCGCCGCCCGCTGAGGAGTGTGATGTCACGTGCGGCGAACTCCTGTTCCAGCGCGGCCGACGTCTCTGGCGATGGCGGGACGGGCGTACCCAGCGGCATCACGATCGAGATCTCGCAGGCGTGGCGCACGCCGCGCGTCCTCAGCTCGTCATCGAGCATCAGCGCGCACTCGCTGGGAGCGGGCGGGCACTTGAACGGGGCGCCGCATATCCCGATCACGGCATGGCCGCGCGAGAACGACGGAGTGATACCGGCGAGCCGTTCGGCGCCGGCCACGGAATAGAACTCGTTACCGGCCTCGGCAAGGCCAGGTGTAGCATCCATGTCGTAGCCGGCGCCGAGCGCGATCACAAGCACGTCCGCCGCGTGCGTCCCCGCATCGGTGCTCACAAGTCGGGACTCAGGGTCGATCGCAGTGATCGTCTCGCGCAGCACCCGCACGCCCGGCTTGACGATGTCTCTGTAGTACATCCGCAGCGAATCCGGCGGGGCGTGACGGAACATCATGTCGAGCTTGGAGAAGCCGAACACGAAGGCATCGGACTTGTCGATCAGCGTCACGTCCGCGTCCTCGCCGAGCAGCTCTGACAGCATGGTGCAAAGCTCCAGGCCGCCGAAACCGGCGCCGAGCACAACAATCCGGTCGCTCATTCCAGTGCCCTCCTCGATAGAGCGTGGCAGGCCCCGGTGCCAGCCTCGCCCGGGAACCCTACCCGCCGCGGAACGTTCTGTCAGTCCAGATGACCGGCTGGTGCCCACCCTTCATGTGAGCGGTGTCGGTGAGTCGGTGCTGTGAGCTCTATGGAGACGCCGGGAATCGAACCCGGGTCCGCGACCGCGTATGAATGGCATCTACGAGCGTAGCCGGCGCTCTGATCTCGTCCCCGGCTTGCCGCGCCGGCAGGGTTGCTGGGGACCAGCCTCCTGAGTTGTCCCCGGATCGGCGGAGGCGGACCTCACCGGGTTGAGCCTGCTTTCTGATCCCGGACTTCCCCGCCGCAGGCTAACGGGGGCCGAGACCTCACGGCTTAGCTATTGACTAAGCGGCGAGGGCGAACGAATGACTGTCCGCACTTATGGTTTTCCCGGGTGTTTTACGAGGCCGCCCGGGGACCTCGACTCGCCACCATCCACACGAGCCGACCGCGTCGAAGCCTGTCGTCCCCGTGGATGTTGCTCTGCCAGTATAGCTGAGGCTGGGCCGAGACCGGGACGCACGGCAAGCCGACTCCCAGTTACCGCGGCAGAGCGCGCCCGTGAAAGCCGGCGTTTTCAAAATGGATCTCATCCCCGGGGTTACGCGAGGAGCAACCCCGCCGGAGAGGCCCACAAAACAAAAGCGACGCGGTCCCGGGCCGCTTGAGGAACCCGCTCCGACCGGCCCGAAGGCCTGTTCGACTGGGTGGCGCGGCCTCACACCTCGGTGGCCTCGCTCTTTGCGGCTCGGTTCCGCGTCTGGATTCAAGTTACGCCCCTCGCCGCGCGAATGCAACCCCCTGCGCAAAGGACTCCCCGCACGTTGCGAAAAAAACCGTTTCCGACCGCCCCCGCCCGCGTCTGCTCCCTTTCGCCGGGCGCCGAAAGCCTCCGCCGCGCAGGCCCAGGGTGACGCGTCGTCGAACGTCAAACCCACGTCGGGGCCTTCCGCCCACACCCCGTCCGTGGCACCGTCTCGCAAGGCCGAGAGCGAGGCGTTAGGCAACGCTTATCGGTGCTGCCACAATGGGGTCATGGACAGCGGCGACATCTCCCTGCCCGCGCCTGCGGTCTCCGGCTCGCCCGTCGTGCCGGCCTCCCTGCCGGCTGCCCAGTCCTACCCCTCACACGCCCAACCGGCCGCCCTCCAGCCCACACCTGTACAGCCCCGGCAAGGCGCCACCGGCGAGGACCCTTTCGGCACGCGGCGACGCGAGGGCCCGGTGCGCAACGCGCGCAAGCGAATCGGCAGCGCGCTCGCCGGACTGCTCGCGCTGATCGCCAAGTTCGGCGTGGCGCTGAAGGCGCTGATCGTCGCGCTGCCGAATCTGAAGCTGTTCGTGACCGCGGGCACCGCGCTGGTGTCGGTCGCCGCGTACAGCATTTTCTTCGGCTGGGAGTTCGCGGCGGGGTTCGTGGTGCTGCTGTTTCTGCACGAGATGGGTCACGTGATCGCGCTGCGTCGTGAGGGAATCAGAGCGAGCGCGCCGATGTTCGTCCCGTTTCTCGGCGCGATGATTTTCGCGAAGTCGCTCGGCGATAATGCGCTCGCGGAGGCGCGCGTGGGTCTGGCGGGCCCGATCCTCGGCAGCATCGCCGCCGCGGTGGTCGCCGTCATCGGTGAGCTCACTCACAGCTCGCTGCTGATCGCGCTCGCGTACTTCGGGTTTTTCATCAACCTGTTCAACCTGCTCCCGGTCGTCCCCCTGGACGGAGGCCGCGCGATGGCCGCGATGGCGCCGGCAATGTGGTTTCTCGGCTTCGGCGCGCTCGTCGCGATGGCGATCCTGGAGCCGGGCAACCCGATCCTGCTGATCATCGTCATATTCGCCGGGTTCCAGTCATGGCATCGCTGGCAGCAGCGCAAGACGCGCTCGCTGGAGCAGGCCGCCTACTACCGTGTCGCGCCCCGCGATCGCATGCTCGTGGGAGCGGTCTACATCGGCCTGATCGCGCTGCTCGTGTTCGGGATGCACGAAACGCACATCCTCACGAGCGGCGGCCATTCCTTCGGCTCGATCTGACTTACCGGCGCGCTTCGCGCACGGCGCGTTCCATATCTCGCTTGGACTCCCGGTCGCGGATGGTCTGACGTTTGTCGTACAGGTCCTTGCCGCGCGCGAGCGCGACCTCGACCTTGGCGTGCGAGCCCGAGAAGTAGATTCTGGTCGGCACTAGTGTGAAGCCGCGCTCGGACACCCGCGCGTCCAGCCGATCGAGCTCGCGACGGTGAACCAGCAGCTTGCGCGGGCGCTCGGGGTCGTGGTTCTCGCGCGACGCGGGAGCATACGGAGGGATGTGGATGGAGTGCAGCCACAGCTCACCGCCCACGATCGCTGCGTACCCGTCCTTCAACTGGGCGCCGGACTCGCGCAGCGCCTTGACCTCGGTGCCCTCCAAGACGACGCCACACTCGATCCGCTCGATCAGCTCGTAGCGATACGACGCGTACCGGTTCGACGCGACGTCGCCCGCTCCGATCTTGCGCTTGCCTTTCTTGCTTTTCGCCATCGTTTTCGAGCCTAGACGTTTGCCCGACCCGACACCGGCATGACGGCCGGATCAGTCGGCCGGAACCAGGTCCACCCGCCCGCGGACCGTGTCCACGCGCGCGACCCGCACCTCGATCGGATCCCCCAGCCTGATCGTCGCGCCCGAGCGCTCGCCGTGCAAGATCGTCTCGTGCTCGTTCAGCTCCCACCAGTCGCGCCCATCCTCGGTGCGCATCCGCCTGACCGGCAGCAGCCCCTCGTACAGCGGCCCTTTCAGGCTATCCGACGTACCCACCCGCAGACCCTCATCGGCCCCCGAAACATCATCGCCGTCACCGTCCGCGCCCGTGCCGCCAAACGCGACAAATGCCCCGGCGGAGATCAACCCCGTCACCTCCCCCACGAACGTCTGCTCCCAGCCGCCCTCATACAACGCCTGCTCGAGGGCGAAACACTGCGCGATGTCGTCGCCGCCGCGCTCGATCCGCATCGCCTCGCGCTCGCGCTCGGATGTCCACTCCCCCAGCTCGCCCATCGCCCCACCGCGCGGCGCCGGCGTATCGCCGCCCAGTGTCGACACGAGCGCGCGGTGACACACCAGGTCGGGATAGCGTCTGATCGGCGAAGTGAAGTGGCAGTAGCACGCCGAATGCAACCCGGCGTGACCGATGTTCTTCGGCGAGTAGGACGCCTGCTGCAGCGATCGCAACACGAGCGAGGTCAGCGCGATCCGCCCGCCCCACGGACCCACTTTCGCGCCGCCCGGCGCGGCATCGCGCTCACCCCCTCCCATCCTGCCGACCCCGGAGCCGTCCGACCCCGCGCCGCCCTTACGACCCCGGTGCCCCCGGCGACCGTCAGCCCGCCTCAGCGCGCCCTGCACATACCGCTCGACGCGCTGGGACACCTCCCCCATCAGCTCCGCCGCCTGTGAAGGAGACATAGCATCGGGCACGGGCGGGGTGGGTACCCCCAGCGACGCCAACTGCTCGACCAGCCGCAGGACCCGCTCCGGCGCGGGGCGCTCGTGCACCCGGTAAAGGCAGGGGACCCCGCACTCGGACAGATGTCGCGCGACCGCCTCGTTGGCGGCGATCATCAGGTGCTCGATCAGTCGATGCGACTCGGTCGACGCGCGCGTGGTGATCTCGCGGACATGCCCGTCGGCGTCGAACACGAACTCGGGCTCCTCGGTATCGAGCACCAGCCCACCCTCCCGCGCGCGCGCCCGTCCCAACGCGCCGGCCACCTCACGCGCGGCCGCCAACGACTGAGCCCAGGGGTCCTCGGCGCGCTCCTCCCCAGCAAAGATGCGATCTACGCGCTCATACTCCAAGCGCGCGTCCGAGCAGATCAGCGAGCGGTAGAACGCGGTCCGCACAACCCGCGCGCCGTGCAGGTCCATCTCCACGGTGACCGCCGCGCGCTCGGCCCCCGGCACCAGCGAGCAGGCGTCGTTGGACAGCGCCTCGGGCAGCATCGGCTCCACCGCGCCCGGCACATACACGCTCGTGCCGCGCCGGCGCGCCTCCTCATCCACGGGCGAGCCCCCGGGCACATACGCGGACACATCGGCGATGTGCACCCATACGCGCACACGCGCATCCCCGTCGGGCCGTTTCCCGCCCGACGAATCCCCGGACCCCGCGCCCCCGTCAGGCGCCACGCCTCCGTTCGGCACATTCTCATCCCGCACATCTCCAGGCGTCAGATCTCCGCCTGGCCCATCCCCGCCCGCTGCGTCCCCGGACGCCGGATCTCCGCCTGGCGCGCTCCCGCCATCCACAGCCCCGTCCGGCCCCAGCCGTTCCGCGGAGATCGCGTCGTCGAAATCCCGCGCGCTCACCGGATCGATCGTGAATGTCGTCAGCCCGCGCAGATCGCGCCTACGCCCCTGCTCGACCTCACGCACGGCTGCACCCAGCCCCTCCTCGCGAGCACGGTCCGCCGCGTCGAGCACACTCAGCTCGAACTCCCGCGCCAAACCCCGATCGAGCATCAGCGCCTCGATCGCGTCCCGCGCCACGTCCGGGCGCCCGATCGCGCGCACCACCCGCGCCCTGCCATCACCCCCACGGCCGCGACCCTGCTGCACGAGCACGAGCTCGCCCGCGCTCACCGTCCCACCCTTCGGGCCGTGCACCCGGTTGGAGGCGAGCACGATGCGACGAGCACCGCGGGACCGCCGCCCGTCGTCACCGGAGCGCAACGCCGGGAAATGCGGCTCCGCCGCCCAAAACCGTCCCCGCTTTTGTACTACCGCTACGACGGTGTCGCTCACTTGACTTTCGCGGCCAGCGTTTCCAGGGCGACCGTCAGTCCGTGCGGGGTGTCCACCCCGTGCGCGACCACCACTTCGGGGTCGACGCCCGCGCCCTGGCGGATGCCGCCGCCGCCGAGGTTGCGACCGTTGGGCGTGAAGTACTCGCCGACCGTGATGTCCAGCGCGCCGCCGTTGGACAGCGGCATCTCCTCCTGGAACACGCCCTTGCCGAACGTGTGCGTGCCGACGACCGTCGCGCGGTGGTGGTCCTGCAGCGCGGCCGTCACGATCTCCGATGCCGAGGCGGTGTCGGCGTCGACGAGCACGACCACCGGGATCGATGGTGAGATCGCGTCCCCGACCGCGCTCAGCGTCTGCGTCGGCTGGGTGCGCCCGCGCGTGGTCACGATCGTGCCGTGCTGGATGAAGATGCTCGCGATCAGCTGCGCCTCCTCGACGAGGCCCCCGCCGTTGTCGCGCAGGTCGAACACGATCCCGCGCGCGCCTTCGTGATGCAGCTCGTGTTCGACGGCTTCGCGCACTTCGCCGTGCGCCCCGGGGCTGAACGTCGCGAGCGCGACGACCCCCAGCTTGATCCCGTGCACCGTCCTGGTGGCGGAGGCGACGACGGGCTCTGAGATGGTCGCGCGGGTCAGCCGTACCGTACGGGCGTCGCCGTGACCGGCGTGCCGTTCGATCGACAGCGTCACGTCCGTCCCCGGCGAGCCTACGATCTGCGCGCGCGAGGCGTCCGGTGAGACATGTGCGATCGAGCGGCCGTTCACACCGACGATCGATTCGCCCGACTGCAGCCCCGCGCGCGCCGCGGGCGAGGAGTCGAACACGCGCGCGATCAGCAGCCCCCGCTTTTCCGGCTGCACCTCCACACCGATGCCGGTGAATGTCGGCGGTTCGTCGAAGTCATGGAATTCCTTCGGGGTCAGGTAGTGCGAGAACCGGTCGTGCAGGCTGGCGACCGCCCCCGCGACCGAGGCGTTCGTGAGCGAGCCGGTGCCCACCGGACGGTAGTAATCGCTCGAGATCCGTTCGATCGCTTCGTCCACCACCCGCGTTTCGGCATGCGCCTCGAGCCCTGAGCGCGCAAACGACGGCAGGTCTTCGGGATGCCCGCCCCACCAGACACCCAGGACGAGCAGGATCGGGAGCATCGCCACGAGGACGTATATGACGCGCCGGCGCGGGGACATTGGCCCCCAACCCTACGGGCTAGACGCGCAAAAAGCGGCGCAACGAAATGCCTGAGCCCGCGGCGGACACCGCGACCGCGCAGCCCATCAGGATCGCGATCAGCAGCGGGAACGCGATCATGTCGGGCTGGGAGATCAGCTTGACCGTGTTCGCCAGCGGATCGACGAGCGTGACCTTCGCGAGCGCGAGCAGCCCGATCGCCGCCCCACCCCCGAGCGCGCCGAGAAACAGACCCTCGAGCACGAACGGCCAGCGGATGAACCAGTCGGTCGCGCCGACGAGCTTCATCACCTCGACCTCGCGCCGGCGCGAGAACAGCGACAGGCGGATCGTGTTCGAGATCAGCAGCACGGACGCAACGATCAAGAGCGCCGCGAGCAGCGCCATCGTCAGCTTGATCACGCGCGTGGCGGACAGGATCTGGTTCGTCTCGGCCTGGCGGTTCTGCACGGCGGCGATCGCCGGGTCGGTGACCAGGCGCGTCCCCAGGGGGCTCGACTGGTCGAGCTCTGCGCGCACCGCGCCCGCGTCGTTCGGGTTCGACGGGGTCACACGAAAGATGTCCGGCAGCGGGTTGTAGCCGATCAGCGCAAACGCCTGCGGGTCGAGCTTGCGCTCCTGGGCGTAGCCGGTCTGCTTGGAGACGAACCGCACGCTCTTGACGTGCGGCGCGCGCACCAGCTCTGCGCGCACCCGCGCCACTTCCGCGGGTGTGGCGGTCGTGTTCAGGTCCACGTCCACCAGCACCCGTCCGCGCACGTCGTTGGCCGCCCCGTTGGTCGCCTGCACGACGGGGATGAACACTCCCAGCACGAGCGTCGTCACGAGCACCGAGGCGAACGCCGCGACGCTCGGCACGGCGTTGCGCCGCATCGAGCGGATGCTCTCTTTGAGGAAAAACCCGGGCTTCATCATGAGTCCGTGGACGCGGCGCGCTGCGGCGTCCTCACCAACGACTTCATCGTCGGTGCCGGCTCGCGTGCCGAGCACGCCACACGGGGTGGGTGGGCAACCTTGCTTCGCTTGGTCCACGACCTCATGAGCGAGCGTCTCTCTCCAATCGCCTCGGCCCGAGAATCTCGCGCGCGGCGTTGACGGTTGCGGTTTCAGCGCGCAGCCTGTCACCCAACTCGTTCGTATTCTCTTCGCGCGCGTACAGCCCGGTCGCCTCGTCGCGGACGATCCGCCCCCGGCGCAGCTCGATCACGCGCCGGCGCATGCGATCGACCATCTCACGGTCGTGGGTCGCGACGATCACGGTCGTGCCGGCGCGGTTGATGCGGTACAGCAGCTGCATGATCCCGATCGAGGTCTCCGGGTCGAGGTTGCCCGTGGGCTCGTCCGCCAGCAGCAGCGGCGGATGCGAGGCGAACGCGCGCGCGACCGCGACCCGCTGCTGCTCGCCACCGGAGAGCTGATGGGGGTAGTTGTGCAGCTTCGTCGAGAGTCCCGTCAGGTGCAGGATGTCCGGCAGCGTCGTGCGGATCTGCTTGCGCGAGGCCCCCGTCACCTGCAGCGCGTACGCGACGTTTTCGTACACGGTCCGGTTCGGGAGCAGCTTGAAGTCCTGGAACACGACCCCGACGTTGCGGCGGTAGTAAGGGATCTTCTTACGGGCGATCTCCGACAGATCGTGTCCCGCGACACGCACGACACCCTCGCTCGGGTCGAGCTCCTTGATCAGCAGCCGCATGATCGTGGACTTGCCCGATCCGGTCGGACCGACGAGGAAGACCATCTCCTGACGGCGCACGGCGAACGTGGCCCGCTCCAACCCGACGTCGCCCGCCCCGTAGAGCTTGGACACGCCGCGCAGCTCGACCACGACATCGCGCCGATCGCGCGCCGGGCGCACAGCCCGCCCGGGTCCAGTCGCGGGGGGGCGGCGAACGGCGCGAACGGCGCCCTCACGCGCGGGCAGCGTGGTCTTCAACTGGCGGCGGGTAATCGTCTCGGTGGGTGACATGAGCCGGGAGACTAGCCGCGCAACGCCCGTTCGCCCACATATTTCCCTGCATGCAAGCGTATTTGCACCGATCAGTCCTTGTCACAACCCAGGACCCGGGCGATCACGGGATATCGTGGGCGCGGCAAATGGCCACGATCACCACGACGAGCGTCCCGGCGAACGACCTCCCGATCCATACCATCGCCATCCCCGGCACCCGCGCCCTGACCGTGCTCGTAGCGTTCGACGCCGGCGCCCGCACCGAGCGCCCGGACGAGAACGGGATGGCCCATTTTCTCGAGCACCTCGTGTTCAAGGGCGGCGAGAGCTACCCGACGTACAGAGCCGTGAACGAGACCGCCGAGCGGCTCGGGGGCGTGTTGAACGCGTACACGAGCCACGATCTCGTGGCGTTCCACATCACGGTCCGCGCGGAGTCCGCACCCCAGGCGATCGACCTGCTCTCAGACTTCGTCGGGCGCCCGCGCCTGGACGCGGAGGAGCTGGACCGCGAGCGCGGCGTGGTCATCCAGGAGATCAACCGCGCCTACGACCAGCCCTCGACGGTCGCAGAGTACCTGATCGACCGGGCCGCGTTCGGCGAGCACCCGCTGGGCCGGACGGTGCTGGGCCCGGAGGAGCACCTCAAAACGTTTACGCGCGATGCGATCGTCGCGTTCAGAGCCCGCCGCTGGTCGGGCGCGCGCGGCGGCGCGTTCCTGGCGGGCAACATCGACGGCCTGCCCGACGAGTCAGAGCTGATCGAGCGTTTCGCCCGCTTCCCGAGCCTGCCCGAGCCCGAGCCATACGTACCCGCGCCCGCGTTCGCGCCGCAGACCCTCGTGGAGCAGCGCGACACCAACCAGTCGCACCTGCGCATGATCTACCGCCCCCAGATCGAGGTCTCGAACCTGCGCGAACGGGCGGCGCTGTCGATCTACTCGACGCTGCTGGGCGGGTCGATGGGGTCGCGGCTGTTCGACGAGATCCGCGAGAAACGCGGCCTGTGCTACTCGGTGTACGCGCTCGACCACGCGTTCGCGGACGTGCCCGTGCTGCAGCTCGGCTCGGGACTGGAGTCAGCCAAGTGCATCGAGGCATACACGCGCATGCGCGAGATCGTCAACGAGCTGCGCGACGACGGCCCCACCGAGGAGGAGGTAGCCCGCGCCCGCGCCTACGCGGCCGGCAGGCTCGTGCTCGCGTTCGAGAACACGGGCGCGGTCGCCCGTTACGCCGCCGGCCGCGCGATCGTATTCAGCGAGGACATCGACCCGGACGCGGCGATCACGGCGCTGGACAACGTCACGTTCGACGAGGTCCGCCAGGTCGCAGCGGGCGTCGCGGATAACCTCGCCGTCGCGTGCGTCGGACCGCACGACGTGAATGAATTCTGACCCACAGCGCGCCAAGCCACAACGCGAGTGTCACCACATCGCCACCCGCGACGGATTTCATCCGACCACGGCACACCAAGCGTTGTGCAATAAAACGGCGTGATGGTTGTCATAGCTACGCCGATACCGCGCATGGAAACCCAACAGTTCGTGGGCTTGCCGGAATAAGGTCAGTCGCTAAATAAATCTTTACAAAGTCAGCCGCCGGCCACCGGCCGGCAATACATGTAAGATGCGATTGAAGGCGAGCGCTGTTAGTAACCATGTCTACCCAAGCGCAATGAATTACAAGATTTAACCAGCCCAGCCCGCTCAATCACGTGCGATCAATCGCATCTTACATACATAGCCGGTCGAAGACCGGCCAGCGACATCTTAAAGATCAATCCAAAAACTGACCCATCTCCGGCAAGCCCACAAACCGAATGTTACCACGCGCGTTAGCGGCGCAGCTATATTACAAGCGACATAAATAACTATAACCCAGCACCAGAAATGACTTTCCAACCTCCAACGGAAATCACCTGACCACGGCACCATCCAAGCGCCGTGCAATAAAACGGCGTAGCGGTTGATATAGCTACGCCGATACCGCGCATGGAAACCCAACAGCTCGTGGGCTTGCCGGAATCAAGTCAGTCGCTAAATAAATCTTTACAAAGTCAGTCGCCGGCCACCGGCCGGCAATACATGTAAGCGGCGATTGAACGCAGACGCCAATCACTCCAATCCGCGACGAACTTCACTGGTGACCGAGTCGTTTAGCCGGCCACAGCGGCGGTGGCTCGGCCTGGGAGCGACGGTTCTCGCGCAGCTCGGCGAGCTTCTCGATCCGCGGATCCTCGCCGAGGAACTCTCGAATCCAGCGCACCGTCTCGTCCATGTCGAACGAGCGGGCCTCGACCATTGCCTCGATGTCGGCCCAGTCCCGTGTCCGATCGAACATCGCCTTGAACACCGTCAGTGCGGTGCAGTTGAGAACGGGGATGGTGCGACCCTCGAACGGCACCTGCCTGACGTGCGCCTGTACCCAGTCGTGGAAGGGGAGGACGCTCATGAACAGGTCGATCGGAGTGATCCCCCACTTGAGCCGTACCTGGCCGTCGCGTTCGGCGTGCTCGAGCTCTAGGCCGCTGACCTCGACACCCTCCGGCATCGCCGCGAACACCTCCCGAGCACGCTGCGTAGGCACGAACACGTTGACGTCGATATCGCGCGTGCCCCGCGGCTCGAGCACACAGTAGCCGAGCGCGATCGCACCTCCGATCGCGTGCGGGATGCCCGCGACGTCGAGGCCGTCGTGCACCGCGAGCAACTGGTCGCCCAGTTCGGTCACGTGCGCAGCCTGATCAGTGGTGGGTATTCCAACTCGCCGCGGCCCTTAAACGGCAGCGAGCCCGCGAGATCCAGAACCATCTCCAGGACCCTTGCCTGGCGCTCCAAAGACGCGTCGCCGGGGGCCGGAGCCAGCTCCAACTGCAAACCGGCTCCCCGCGCGATCCGCGCGAGAGCCGCGACCGAAGGTTGTCGTCGTCCGTGCTCATAGGCACTCAGCACGGACGACTGCAGGCCCGAGCGCCGCGCCAGCTCAGCCTGGTTCAGCCCTGAAGTTGCTCGGATCTGCAAGATGAGGTCGCCGGCGATGAGGTCTACGCTGCCAGACATAGACTCATCATAGCACTTTCGCTAATAAAAAGACACTATGATTAGCGAATACGCTATATACTACTACCCCAGCGCCACCATCCGATCAATCGGCACCCGAGCCCGCTCGGCGATGTCCGCCGGGACGCGCACCTCGTATTGCATATCCCGCAGCGCGTCCCGCAGCTTCGGCAAGGTGATCATCTTCATGTAGACACAAGAAGCGCGCGGGTTGGCGGGAATGAAGCTCACGTCCGGGGCCGCCATCCGCAGCGGATAGAGCATTCCGGTCTCGGTCGCGACCACGGCCTCGCGCGGACCGGGGCGCGCCTGCTCGTGCGCCGGCTCGTGTGAGCCGCCCGCCACGCCGTCCACGTCGCCGGCGACCGCGACGCCCCCCGAACCCGCCGCCGAGACGCCCGTCGCAGCCCCACTCGCGGCCCCGCCCGCGACGCGCTCCAAGGACTCCGCGTAGCGCAGCATCCCGCCCGTGGAGAGCATGTGCACGCCCTCGGAGGAGATATCGCCCGCGGCGACGTACTCCATCACGCTCGTGGAGCACCCGCACTCGGGGTGGATCAGGAAGTCCGCGCCCGGGTGCGCCGCGCGCGTGGCCTCGATGTCGGAGGGGCGGATGCCCGCGTGCACATGGCACTCGCCGTCCCACACGTGCATGCGCCGGCCGAGCTCGCGCTCCACGAACGCGCCGAGCCACATGTCCGGCCCGAACAGGATCTCGGTGTCGGGGCCGCGCGTGTCGTAGATGTGACGCACGACGTTCGACGGCGTTCGCCGACGTGCAGCAGTAGTCGGTCAGCGCCTTGACCTCAGCCGTCGTGTTGACATACATGACGACCACGCCGTCCGGGTACTGAGCGCGCCAGGCCGTGAGCTGCTCGGCGTCGATCGACGCGGCCAGGGAGCAGCCCGCGTCGAGGTCGGGGATCAACACCGTGCGATCGGGACACAGGATCGAAGCGGTCTCGGCCATGAAGTGCACGCCGCAGAAGGCGATCACGTCGCTGTCGCCGGCGGCGGCGCGGCGGGAGAGGCCGAGCGAGTCCCCGACGTAGTCGGCGACGTCCTGGATCTCCGGGACCTGGTAGTTGTGGGCGAGGATCGTCGCGTTGCGCTTCAGCGCCAGAGCGCGGACCTCCTCGGAGAGCGTGGCGATCTCCTCGGGGCTCAGCGTCTGGATCGGACCCCCGCCCGTGTCCTGCTCGTGAATCATCGGCAGCGTCGGCGGGGTCGGCGGCGCCGACGGGGTCGGGGCCATCGGCAGGGGATTCATGGCAAGACCTCCAAGCTCAACGACAGGTCGAGTGCGCGCGACGAGTGGGTCAGCGCGCCCATCGAGATCCAGTCTACCCCCGTCTGCGCGCGCGTCCGGAGCGTCTCGAGCGTGACGTTGCCGCTGGCCTCCGTCTGCGCGCGGCTGGCCACGCGCGTGACGGCGGCGCGCAGCTCGTAGACGTCCATGTTGTCGAGCAAAAGACGGGGCGCGCCGGCCGCGATCGCCTCGTCGATCTCCGCCAGGGTGCGGACCTCGACCTCGAGCGTGTCGAGCAGCTCGGGCGCGGCGGCGCGCACGCGTTCGATCGCCTGGGCGATGCCGCCGGCGATGGCGATGTGGTTGTCCTTGATCAGGACCGCGTCATACAGGCCGAAGCGGTGGTTGCACCCGCCCCCGGCCGCCACGGCGGCCTTCTCCAAAGCGCGCAGGCCGGGGGTGGTCTTGCGCGTGTCGAGGACTCTCGCCTCCCCCCCGCGGCGCTGACCGCGCGCGCGGCGAACGAGGCCACGCCGGAGAGGTGCCCGAGGAAGTTCAGCGCGGTGCGCTCGGCGCTCAGCAGCGCGCGCGCCAGACCCTCTACCTGAAGGACGGGGCCTCCCTCCGCCCGCCAGCAGCCCTCGCGGACGAGCCGCTCGAAGCGCGCGTCGGGATCGAGCGCCAGGAAGGTGAGCTCGGCCAGGTCGAGCCCGTAGACCGAGCCGGGCGCCTTCTGCGTGATCAGGCCCGACGCACGCGCGTCCGGGGGGACGATCGCGTCGGTCGTGACGTCGCCGGAGCCGATGTCTTCCTCGAGGGCGCGCCTGACGAGCGCTTCGAGCTCCGTGCGCGGCGGCAGGGGCGGCTCGCCGCCGGAGCCCCATTGCTCGCGTCGCCTATCCGTCACGTCCGTCATTCCGCCGTCAATCCCGTCCCCCGGAGGAAGCCGCCTGCAGCAGGTGGGCGCGGACGAACCCATCCAAATCGCCGTCGAGGACCCGCTGGACGTCGCCCATCTCAAAGCCCGTGCGGTGGTCTTTCACCAGCGAATAGGGGTGCATGACGTAAGAGCGGATCTGCGAGCCGAAGTTGACGTCCTGTGCGTCGCCCTTCTCGCGCGCGATCTCCTCGGCGCGTTCGCGCTCCTGGCGCTCCAAGAGCTTGGCGCGCAGCATCGCCATCGCGGTGGCGCGGTTAGAGGATTGGGAGCGCTCGTTCTGGCACTGCACGACGATGCCTGTGGGGCGGTGGGTGATGCGCACGGCCGAGTCGGTCTTGTTGACGTGCTGCCCGCCGGCGCCGGAGGCGCGGTAGGTGTCGATCTGCAGGTCGTCCTCGTCGATCTGGATCTCACCGGAGGCGTCGGGCACGACGGGGGCGACCTCGACGCCGGCGAAGCTCGTCTGCCGGCGGTGCGCGGAGTCGAAAGGGGAGAGACGCACAAGCCGGTGCACGCCACGCTCGGCGGAGAACAAACCGTAAGCGGTGTCACCGGAAGCCCGGAAGGTGGCGGACTTGATGCCGGCTTCCTCGCCCGCGCTGGCCTCCAAGAGCTCGACGGCAAAGCCGCGGGATTCAGCCCAGCGCATGAGCATACGCAGGAGCATCTCGGCCCAGTCCTGGGCGTCGGTGCCACCGGCGCCCGCGTTGACGGTGACGAGCGCGTCGCCGGAATCGTAGCGCCCAGAGAAGAGACGCTGCTCCTCCAAAGCCGCCAAACGCGACTCGGCCGAGGCGATGTGCTCCTCAAACTCCTCCTGCAAAGAGGGATCCTCCGAGGCCATCTCAGCCAGCCCGTCGAGGTCCGCGACATCAGACTCGAGCGCCGAAAAGGCCTGCAAACGCCGCAAAGCGCGCGAATGCTCAGAAGAGACGGCCGCGGCGCGCTCGGAGTCGTCCCAGAACCCGGGCGATTCCATCTCGGCGGCCAGCGCCGAGACGCGCAGGGTCAGCCCAGCCGGGTCAAAGATAATCCGCGAGAAGCACAAGCTGCTCACGGATCGAAGCAAGACGCTGCTGAGTGGACTCCGCCGGGGCCGTGGTCATGCGTCCACGCTATCAAACCCGGATCAGAAAGGACCAACCACCCAGCCCGCCCGGATCGGCTGCGAACCAAGATGCCGAGCCCCCGCGCGTGGCAACCCAACTCGCAATGTCCGCGGCCCAGCGCGTCCGTGAGCAGAGAACGTTTTTAAAATAAATCTCATCCCCGGTGTCAGGCGTTGAAACGTAATTCCGGCGCGGGTTGAAGTCATTATGTAGCTTGTAATATAGCTGCGCCGCTAACGCGCGTGGTAGCACCGGGTTTGTGGGCTTGCCGGATATAGGTCAGGTTTTGAATTGATCTTTAAGATGTCGCTGGCCGGTCTTCGACCGGCTATGTATGTAAGATGCGATTGATCGCACATGATTGGGCGGGCTGGGCTGGTTTAATCCATGTAATTATGCGCTCGGGTAGAATTGGTTACTAACAGCGCTTGCCTTCAATCGCCGCTTACATGTATTGCCGGCCGGTGGCCGGCGACTGACTTTGTAAAGATTTATTTAGCGACTGACCTTATTCCGGCAAGCCCACGAGCTGTTGGGTTTCCACGCGCGGTATCGGCGTAGCTCTGACAACCATCCGCTCGGTAGTTTCGCCACGCGGGGTATCGGCGTAGCTGGATAACAAGGCGCGCAATCCTTCGCGCCATCCGCTCGGCAGTTCTCCACACGCGGTATCGGCGCAGCTATATCAACCATCACGCCGTTTATTTCACAGCGCTTGGATGTGCCGTGGTCAGATAAAATCCGTCGCGGATGGCGATGTTCCCGTAGATTGGAGGTAGTTCGTGATCTGTGTGGTTTGGCATGGGTCAGATCAAGTTAGTCGCGACGTGGTAATTCTCGAGGGCGCTGTAAGAACAGCTACGCACCCACTCGCGCGGCGACTACAGTCGCAGTGGCTTGCCGGCGTTTCGGGTGGTGTGCTTGGGGTTTGTGTCTTTTCTCGGGGTGGTGACCTGCGCGTGCCGCAACGGTGTTTGGAGCGATGTGGTGACACTCGCGTTGTGGCTTGGCGTTGTGGAGTCAGGGTTTACTTGTGTCGTGGAGTCTTACATCGGTGCCCACCTCAAACCAACCACCCAGCCCGCCCGGATCGGCTGCGAACAATCGCATCTTACATGCATAGCCGGTCGCAAGACCGGCAACAAACTCGTTAAAGATCAATTTAGCACTGACTCATATCCGGCAAGCCCACAAACCGCGTATTGCCACACGAGGTATCGGCGTAGCTGGATAAACAAAGCGCGCAATCCTTCGCGCCAATCCTTCGCGCAGTCCTCAAGTGTCAACCCCCCCGCAAAGCCCCCAGAATCTGCTCTCCCAACGGCGTCAACCGCCAAGCGTTGGCATGCCCGGGCCGCTGGGGCGCTTTATCGAGCAGGTCCAGGCCGGAGAGCCGCATCAACAGCCGGGAGGCCTGCCCCTCGTCCGCGATCTCCGCGCCGCTCGCGACGGCGCGGTTGGAGGCCCCGGGGTGCTCGGCGACGAACAAAAGACAGCGGACGGTGCGATAGGTGAGGCGCATGTTCAGGCGCTCGAGGATGCGCCTGTTCGCGGTCCGATCGCGCGCGGGCGCGAGCGGCGCGGGAAAGTCCGGCGCGGGCCGCGCGAGCTCCTCCCCGGCCGCGCGCGCCCCCAGGTAGGGGAGCACGATCAGCGCCATCAGCCGCCCCAAAAGATCGGTCAGGGGTCGCGCCTCGCCCTCGAGCGACAGGCGCGTGTGGATCACCGAGAACGCGCCACCGAGGATCGCTTCGGCGCTCAGCAGGGGCGGCTCCGCAGAGGCGCCCCGCGCCCGTGGGGCGCCAGAGCCCAGCGCGTCGGCCAGCTCTTGCAGGACGGCCGCGCGCCGGCGCAACACGAGCGGCCCGGCGCCGAGGGCCTCGATCACGCAGACCCGCGCGAGCTGGGGCTCTGAGTCGAGGAACACGAGCAGCGACGCGAGCGTGGCGCGAACCCCGTCGCGCCACGAGGACTCGCGCGCGTAGGCTTCGCGCATCTGCACGGAGATCTGCTCCACGCCCCAGTCGAACGCCGCCAGAAAGCACTCCTCGCGGCCGTCGAAGAGGTCATAGAACGTGCGCCGCGAGACCCCGGCGCGCTTGACCACGCGCCCGACCGCCGCGCCGAGAAAGCCGTGCTCGGAGGCGATCTCGACCATCGCACTGAGAATCCGCGCGCGCTGGATCTGCGCGACCTGATCGCGCGGCAGCGAATGAGGCCCGCGGCGCAGGTGGAGGATGGCGGCCACGGACGCGTCGTCCGCGGGGGCAGGACCCCGAGTTTCGTCCGGGCGGCCCGCTTGCGCGGGCATTCTCGCCCGGCCCGAAATCTCGGGCCCGCCTAGCTGATCACTTCTTTTTCCCGATCTTGACCGGACCATACCTCTTCCTCGCCAAGCGCTCGCACTGCTGACGCTTGGCCTTGCCGTGATCCCTGCGGCAAGCCTTCAGGGCTTTGGCGAGCTTCTGGGCTCGGGTTAGAGACTTGACCTTCTTGCAGCCGGTGACGGCGATCTTCGTGCTCTGGTGGATTTCCGCGCCGTTCTGCGCGACGAATTCGATGGGCATCGCCAGTTTGCTCGTGCAGAGGTTGCCGTTGGCGGCGAGCGCTGAGTACTTGCCCTCGGGCAATGTGAGTTCGAACGTCGAGAACGGCTGGTCCGGGACCGTCTTGAACGTCGTCGAGGTGATCCCGGCTTTGCTGATGAACGTCGTGCCGACGAGCTCGATCGTGACGTTGTCGCCCTGCAACACGATCTCCAGGCTCGGGAACGCTTCGCCGCCGTGACTGACGAAGATCGCGGGGCCCGTCAGCGGCACCGGCAGGATCGGCGTGTGCACGACCGCGTAGCCGATCTTCGATTCCGCCGGGCACCCCGCCGGGTTGGCTTCGAACTGTTTGGCCGTGCACGCCTTCTGCAACGTCGTCAGGCGCGAGGGCAACTGCTTCGGCAGTTCGACTTTGACCTTCGCGATGTCCGCGTCGGTGCCCTGGGGCACGTTCGGGTAGGTGACCTTCGCGCTCAGGCTCGCGCCGTTCGCTTTGCTGGTTTTACCCGAGGTGGAGACGCTGAATTTTGGTTCGAACTTCAGCGCGGCGCAGTTCGTGACCTGGTAGGGCAGTTCGATCGTGTCCTGGGCGTCTTCGTTGGAGAACAGGTGCCCGACGAGTGCCATCTTCGCGCAGTTCGTCGGGTTGAACTGGAAGTTCCCGCGGGTCGTCGTCGCGTTGACCTGCTGGATTTCGAGCGGGATCCCTTCGAGCATCGTCGGGATCGCATCCGGGGTACCCGGCGGGTCGCTCGTGATCGTCAGCGCCGAGGTGATCGGGTTGATTTCGATCTTCCCCCGCACCACCACGCAATCGCACGCCGGGTGGTGCTTGGCCGTTTTCTCCAGGTCGAACGGGCCGGCCTTCGCCGGGACCTCGAACGTCAACCCGAACGGCGCGCACCCGGAGGTCCCGACCGTGCAGCCACTGGTCCCGTTGTAGGGGCCGGTCAGATAGTCCTTGCCGCCCGTCACTACGAACGGATGGCTGCCGACACCAACCGATACCGTCGTTTCCCCGATTTCGCTGCTCTGCGGGCAAGTGCCTTCGCTGGCCTGCGGTTCGGGGCACAATGCGATGTTGGAGAGCATCCCCGACAGGCCCGGCGGCAGCGTCGCGGTCACCGACTGCACGTTCTGTTCGCCGTCGTGACGGATGAACGACAGCGTAAACGGCGAGAACGCGCCCGCCTGAAGGTTCGTCGAGCCCGCATTCGCCGAAGAATCGAACGGCAGGCTCGCACCGGGACACGGGCTCCCGTTCGGACCCGAGGTGATCTGGAAGGACGAGGTGGTGTTGACCGGCCCGTTGCCGTCCCACGGCGTGAACGACGCTTTGGTCGTATACGTCCCGCAACGCGACGGTGTCCGCAACGGCGCGCGTTCCCCGCCGAAGAAATGCAGTTCCGCTTCTTCGAGCGGATCGTTCGGCAGGTTCTTGAACGTCGTCACGATCTGCCCCGGCGCTTCGCAGGAGACGCCGTCGAGCACTTCTCCCGCGGTTTCGCACAGCGACACCTTGCCCGTCAGCTTGACGAGCGTGCCCGACACAGGATCTTCCGCGACCAAATACATCGCCATCAGACTCCCGAACGGGTTCGCTTCCTGCGCCGCCAGATACACCGAGCCTTCGAGCGGATTCGGCAACAACGTCACCCTGGCTTTCACGGTCCCGATCTTCGACCCGTTCGGGCAGAAGTTCGTGCCCGGTTCCAACGCTTCTTTATAGCCCGCCGCGAGCGCATCGACGCTTTCCGGCAGATACTGCGAGAACGTCAACGTCTGATCACCGGGTTCGAGGGCATTGAATTCCCTGGGGCCCAGATAACCAAACTGATCACCCGGAGTTCCGAGCTCCCCCGGCGCCAGAGCACTCGGATCGGTCGAACACGCTTCCAGGCCATCCGCGTCCGCCGGATTGAGCGCGACGCCGGGGGGGAGCGCCACCGTCAGATCCCGCAACCCCGACTCCGCCAGGCCCGTGGGGTTCAACGCCGCCTTCTGCGAGATGTGGACGTTAGCCGTCAGCCCCGAGGAGCTGCTCGCGTCGGGGACGTCAGGTTTGGTTTCGATCGTCGGCGGGAACACCAACGGGGCGCAGTCACTCATCCCCGGCGCAACCGATTCAGCTTTCGCTTTCTTAGACGGTTCCTGATACGAATCCGCTTCAATCGTTGACGTCAACGGTCCGTTGCAAGCCGTCGGCAGGGTCAGAAAAGGCCTCGTCCCGCCGATCGGCGGGACACCAAAGAGAGTCTGCGTGATCCTGAACACCGGGATCGTCTGCGGGATACCTTCGGAGGTCGCGGTCAACCCCGAATCCCCGCCGGCGGGAGCACCGACGTCGATGAACGCATTGGGCACGTCGATCTTCGCGGCCATCTGGAACGCGACGCCGGGTGGCGGCACGATACTCAGGGCACGGCTTCCGAACGTAGTTATACCGAGCGTGCTGGATGCCCGGCCTTCTACTTCGAGGTGGCCGACTTCCGATTCGGCGGGACACTGGTCGTTGAGCCCCCCTTGAGCAGTCAGTTCCTGGAGGGTGCACTTCTTCGCGGTCGCGTTGGGATCGCCGTAGAAGCCGGGCGGGAGATGGACGCTGATATCCCTGGGGTTACCCTGCGGCAGCGCCTTATAGATCGAATTACTAGAACTCACCGGCAGGACCTGGGTATTGAAGACGATGTTCACGAGCATCTCATACGGGTGCGAGCCCGCCTGCATATCCGGGGTTCCGTCCTGATTCAAGAACGACACCCCGAACTGTTTGATCCCAAAGCCCGCACTGACGGTCGGAAACAGCCTCCCGCTCGGGCTCGCGCCGTTCGCGTTACTGGCAACCAAGCGGAAGCGGTAGAGCGACCCCGGCTGCAACGGAGCCCCCGGCGGCACGCCGATATCAGCATGAACCACCACCGGCGACGTATCTCCCACAACCGATTCGCCGTGTTCGCCGACACATTCAACGCTCTGCCCGAGGTGGACGATCGGCAGCGTCAAATTCAGGGAAGGAGTAGTCCCGTATTCAAAACGGCACGACTGCAGCGGGACACCGCGCGGGTCGACCGTCCCTTCAAGCATCGCACTCGTCTGGGTCACGCCCACCGCGGCACCCGCCGCCACGACCGGAGCGCTATTACCGAACACGTACACCTTGCCGTCCGCCGGATTGGACACATACACGTCCCCAGTCGCACCGTTCACGGCGATACCGCCCTGTTCGGGGTGTTCTGGAGAGCCGGCCAGCTGCAGCGAGCCAAAGCTCGAGACGAACGTCCCCGTGCCTTCGATCTTGAGCGGTTCGGCTTCGTCCGGACCGTTCATCTCCCCCGCATCCCACTCGCTGACCGAGTGGGACAGCGCCGACTGGCCATCGACGTAGAGATGGCCGGTCGCGGGATCGACCGCGACCGCGACCGCGGTCGAGCCGTCGTCGACCTTTCCGAGCTGCTCCCCGTGGGGGCCGAGCTTCGCCACGCAGCCGCACGACAGGAGCGGATAGTCAACTCCCGTTTCGCCGGCCGCTGCAAAACCATACTCCTGTGTGCCGCCTGAAGGCAAATTGTTCGCGGGGGCTTCAACGAGCAGCTTGACAAAGCCGTTCGCCGCAGAGTCGTTGAACACCTCAGTCGCGAGAGCTGCTTCATTTTCGCCCTTGACATCAACCCGGAGGTTGCCGTTCGCGTCGACACCAACCCCTAGGGGCGGGTGCGAGAACGGGCCGGTGATGGGAGTGAGTGCTTCGCCTTTGGCGTTGAACTTGTCGATCACTTCATGACCCGCGTCCAGCACATAAAGATCCCCCGCCGAGGGGTCCGACGGGCTCTTCGAGTTATCGACCGCGATCGCCGCAGGGTTGCCACGTTCCGCCGAGGGGAACGCGAACGGAACTGCTGGTTCCCCGAGTTTTGCGGGGGGTGTGCCTAGAATCTTATTTTGTTCTATATATCCACATTTTTCTGCTTCACATTTCGCTGCGTCACTAAATTCAAGTGGATTACCGGTGGCGTCATACTTATAGATATCACCTGTCCCCAGGGACGCCACGTAGACAGTTCCGTTCGCTTCATCTATAGCTATTCCATTTGGATTTTCCCCGGTGGGGAAACTACCAATACATGGGTGAGATTCGTGAGGCAGGGGTGGGGGCACGCATGGGGTGAGGGCAAATGAGGTCGTGGTTCCTACTGTTAATACAATCAAAAGGGTAAGGAGTGCTATAGCTGCGACGAGTATTCGCATCGAATAACACTTGCCTGTGGGCTTGCCGGAAATTGTTTTTGATCTACGAATGGTGGATTTGCTGCTCTGATTTTGACGTTTGGCGTACATGGGCTTGTCTGTCGTTGTGGGTTGAGACACTCGATTGACAGACATTTTACTTAGCCCTTCGGTTGGTTTGGTTTGCCTTCTTTGCTTTATACTTCCGGTGCGCCGCCTTTTCGCAGGGTTGCCGTTTCTGCTTGTTGTGCGGGAAATGTTTCTTACAGGTCGCGAGGGCTTTTGCGAGCTTTTGGGCGTTCGTGAGGGTTTTTAGTGTTGTGGGTGGAGGGGGCGGGGCAAGGTTACCCACGCCCGAAAACGTCTGGCTCGCCGACGCACCAAAGATCGAGGGCGCGGGGGCGGGGGCGGTACGACACGCGTCCGCCGTCGTGCAGGGGGGAGGCGGAGGCGGTTCGGGGAAACCGCCGTCCGCACGCACGTCATACAAGGAGGGTGATCCATCCTGTGTGTCGCGGGGGACGAGCTTCTGATACTCGCGGATGAAGACGTCGTTGCCGCTGGCGCTCGCGTCGACGAAGAATGTTTCAGAGCTGCCGGTGCCCGTCGAGATCAGATACAGGCAGCCGGCCAGTTCAGCGCAGCTACCGACACCCGGAGGCTCGAACTCATACACATCGTCACAGGCAGCCGCCCCGCTCGCCAGCGAGCAGCCACCGCTGCCGTTGGTGTCGGCGGGAAGCAGCCCTTCAGGGGAGTCGAAGAACAGCCGGCCGTTCTCCGCGAGATTGTGCGGCGCCCGCCCTTGTTCTTCTTCGAAGGCCCCGATTTCCGAGTTATCCCCGGCGCCGGCACCGCCGGCGGTCGGTGGCTGGCCGCTGGGGTTACACGACGCGCAGGCGAGGCTGTTGGCGGCGGCGTCGTACAGGTAGAGCTCGACCGCCCGCTGGCCGGTGCTCTGGTTGATGTTGTCGTAGGGGGTGAGTTCCCTGATCGATTCGAAGGCGAGGAACGCGCCGTTCGCTGACAGCCTGAGCCGCCCCGCGGAGGTGCCTTCTGCGGTGTTGACGGCGATGAACGTGGGGGCGCCACCATGGGAGACATACATGTTGGGCTGGCCGCCCTGTGCTATTTCGCCATGCTGGTTGGGCTCGGAGGTGAGTTCTTCACCTGCGGCCTGGAAATAGACCGTGGAGCCGTCTTCGCTAACGCCCAGCACCCCCTGCACTTCAGCTTTGGCGGTCGGGGTGATGTCCGTGAGTCGCTGCCCGGCCGCGGCGCCCGCGTCATAACGGTAGAGGTTGATGCCGCTACCCAGCACGGTGTGGGCTGTCAAGGCCGCTGATGCATCGTCGGTGAAGAACACAATCGAGCCGTCCTTGCTGACACCGCTCACAGCCGGCGCAACCGCTTGGGCCACGGGGGTGAGGTCCGTGAGTCGCTGGCCGGCGGGCACGCCGAAGTCGTAGCGGTAGAGGTTCGTACCGCTGTTGGATTTCGTGTCACCGGTCAGGCCCGCCGACGCATCGTCGGTGAAGAGGACCACGGAGCCGTCGTGGCTCGCGGTCTGAAAACTGCCGCCGCCACTGCCGCCCCCAACCTGCGAGGCGTCGAGCTGCACCGTTTCGGTTCCATTCACGCGCGCGTAGAGGGCACCCGCGGCCGTGAAGAACACACGCGAGCCGTCGGTGGAGATGCCCACGAAGGACCCCGCGACAGGCGTCCCGCCGGGCAGGACGGTCGCGAGGTGGACCTGGCCGGCGCTCCATTCATAGACGTCCTTCACGCCGGCGGGCGCGCCGCGGGTGAGGCTCGCTTCCTCCGCGAAGAAGATGCGGCTGTAGTCAGGCGAGGCGCCCAAGAGTTCCGGTCCGGCGGGGGTGACATCTTCTGGCGTGACGTTGATGAGCTGATAGGTACCCGTCGCGTTATCACGGACGAACAGGTTCTGACTACCGCGCGGTTCGCCCTTGACCAATTCCGGTTCCACGCCACATTCCCCGCCGCTCCCGACCGAGATGATCGCCTTGGAGAGATTTTCGGAGTAATTGCTAGTGTGGAGGCTTTCCGGGCATTTGTAGCCGTAATAGTTCGTCGCCGGGAACATGTTTTCCTCAGACCAGCCGCCCGGACCACGCGTCGCGACATACGACTGCCCCGCGGTCGGCGAGCCCGGCAAGACACTTTCGGCCTTGAACGACAGACGGTTACCGTCGGCCGCGGCAAAGTTGTTTTCGAGGGTTTTCGCAAGTGAGAGCTCCCCGAATCCGTTGCCACCTTCATTTTTGTCTGGCTGGGCGCTCCTGTTGTTCGGCGGCGTCACGAGCTCGTACGCGCGACAGTCCGGCAGGCTTGCGGAGAAACCCGTGCGGAACTGTTCGTTTGGGCAGGCCGCCTGGACCGCCGTCGCGGTCGTGAACGTCTGATCTTTGCCCACCAACGGTTCACCGAGGGTACCCCTCACGACGACGCGATAGTGATACGTCGTGCCCGGTAACAGGCCCGAGGCGCCCGCCCACACGGTTCGCGAGGTGAAGCCCGCGCCGGTGTTACCTTCCGGGAAAGGTACCGAACTGCCGTAAGCGGTGGTGGTGCCGTATTCGAAACGGTAGGACGCGCTCACCCCACCCGGGTTCACAACCGCCCCCAGCTTCGCCGATGAGACCCCGACTTCGGCCGCGGTCTCGCCTTCGAGCGTCGGCGCGACCGGCGGTCTGAACTCCAAGACGCGGCCGGAACCGCCTCCCGGAGGGGGAGTAGGGACAGCTTCGGTCACGTACACGAGGCCGGTCGCATCGCTCACCGCCACCATGTCAGGCATCGCCCCCCTTTCGCCTTCAGAATCGAACTGGTCTGCGCCGATCGAGCCCGCGCCGAGGTCCGCCAGCTGCGCCCCGGCCTGGCTGTACTCGACCAGGTGAGAGCACGGCGGTTGGATCTTCCCGCAGAAATCGGCGCTGTTGCTGACGATCGCGAACACATCACCGTGAGCGTCGACCGCAACCGACCCCACCCCTTCGCTCTGGATTTCAGCGAGCTGTTCGTCCTTCTGGTTGAGCTCCTCGATCCGGCTGTTGCCGGTGTCGGCGACCCACACATTCCCCGCAGGATCGACCGCCACGCCCGTCGGCCCCTTCAACGCCCCGGCGCCAGAGCCACCCGTGAACGCCTTCAGTTCTTCCCCGGTCGGGCTGTACTCCAGCACCTCGTTTTTCGGGACGACGGGCACGTACACGTTGCCCGACGAGTCCGCCGCGATCCCCACGACCGTGAAAAGCCCGTCAATGGCGTTGTTCGAACCCGGCACCGCGAAGGAGGGCCCGAGCAGCTCGCCGGTAGTCGGGTCATACGTATCAACTTCGCTGTCGAATGCGTCGAGGGCATATACGTCCCCGTTCGTCGGGTTCACGGCCACGCCGGAATGGGTCCCTTCCTTTTCAAAGGGCGACTGGATCCCGGACGGGAACGGAGACGGCGGCGAGAGCAGCCTCCCCGACGCGTCGAACTTGTTCACGCGCCCCGGGACGAATTCCGTTTCTTTTGTCACGGGATTGCTCGCCAAAGCAAAGAAACCCGCGACGTACACGTCCCCACTCGAAGCGTCACTCGTGGACTGGTCAACCGCGACACCAAGTGCCCCCGCCGATTCGAGCTGGCCATCGGGGACGAGCCTGGGAGTTTCCGCGCGCGCCACACCACCGGAGAGGAGTAGCACGGACGCCGCGCCCAGCGCGAGAACGGGGAATACACGCCACCCCAGGTGCCCCAGGGGCGCAAAGCAGCCACGAGCCAACGCCATAAACCCACTATTCACCGGCGTACGACCCATAACCGCTGCTCCTTGTCCGCTCATTCTCTGTGTCTCCCTCGATCTCGCATTCCCATACCAATTCACGTCATGTCGCATCCGACGGACGGCAGGTGGGGCCGCCCGAGCGGCCCCACCCAACCCTCATCTCTTCATTTCACTAGTTGAAGCCTAGCCTTTTTCCTTCGGGGCCTTTGAGAAGGACAAAGACTTTCACTTCACCGCTTTCAGATCCTCCAAGACTGCAGCTAAACTTTTCGGTTTCCGGGTGGGTGGGGAACCCCTCTTCAACTCCTTCGGAAACGCGGTACAATTCGGTCCGAAAGAATTCGCTGAAGCGGAAGCATTTGTCCTGTAGTTTTTCTTTGGTGATACTCGTGCATTCGAATTCCCACCCCGGCCGGTGTCCAGAAGATACTGGTTCCATTTCATCAGGAGCGCCAACGAACTTCATTTCCCAAGGGAGCTGATACGTCTTTACCCATTCTTTGCCTTCTTCTTCTGTTTTCGTTTCGCTTTTGCACCCCCCTTGTTTGGTCCTAGTGCATTTGCTCACTTTGAATTCCGTGATAGTTCCCGCCCCTTTCGGCCCGACAGTGCCTTTCCCGGTGACCGCCGCGCACGTGAGGGACTCTCCTAGACCAGCTCCGTCTTTCATCCTGAACGTCGTCCCGGGAGTGAGGGAGAACGTGATCGGCGTCGATTCCGTCACCGGTTTTTCGTTCAACAGCCATTCGTGCGCCGACGCCGACGCTGCCGCCACGGCGGTCAGCGCAGTCACCGCCACGAGGGCTAGGAGAACACGTCTAAACATGGATCTCATAAAACAACAACCTTTCTAGTCGTCTCATTCAGCACCGCGACCACACTCCCCATGAGGGAGATACGGCGATCCCGGCGCCGGTCTTGTTTCACCAGCACGCCCGCGCGAGACGAAAACGCCGCGCTTCGAGCGCACGCCTGAAGCCCGGAACCCGCACGGGCAAAGATCAGAGGGCGCCGCCCGCAAATCCCTCTCCTGAGCTCTCTGGAACGGCACGCCGCGGCTGCCGCGACGGGCTCTTCGTGACGACGATCAAGTTCTATCCCTCTCCAAGACGTATGACCCAACCCGACGCCCCGGCATCTGTACCGAGGACATGGTGGCAACTCTATCATTCTTCGAGTCCTGTTGTCAATGGCTATTGAAAACAGCTCCCCAGATCAACGGCGGTCAGCGACCCACAAACGGCTCCGTTCCTGGGCTCAAGGCCCAGTTCGGCAGTTGACAACAGGAGATGGGACTAGCGCATGGACGAATCAGGACCCGTCAACCAGCGCGACTGTCAAGGCCCGTATGGAACCGCGGCAGCCCGGCGCTCAACGCCCCGGCGCGGCGCCTCAGGCAATCACTTCGACGCGGGTGCGCAAGCCCGGAGCGCGACCGAGCCGGCCGTCGAGCGTAAAGTAGCGGTCAGTCGCCGCGGACTTCGCGCAGCGCGGCGAGGATCGTCGCCGTCTTGACCTTCGAGGGCCCCCGCGCCTGGATCTTCTCGTCGATTTCCTCGAACGTCGCCTTTTCCGCGATACCTACGAGCTCCCGCTTGATGTAATCCGACAGGGACATCCCCGTGGCGGCCGCGCGCGTCTTCAACGTCCTGTGCACCTCGTCCGGCACGTTGCGAACCTGAATCGTCACGGGCATGTGCTCCACACTAGTACACCCGGTCGCCCCGCTGTCCCATCTCCACGCCCATCAGCGGGGATGAGCGTCGTGTTGCGAACGCTCTATGTCGGCGCACGCGCGACGCCGCGGTCACTGCGCTGAGGCTTGCCGCCCGAGTGGTCTCGGCACCCCCCAACCAGCCGGCGTGACAGCGACGCGCTGCCTACCAGAGCACCGGCACGTCGTAGGCCGCGATCCGCTCGTCGTTGGTGACGAGCGTAAAACCCTCGCTCTGCGCCTGGGCGACGAGCATCCGGTCGAATGGGTCGCGATGGTGCGGAGGCAGGGCGCCGGCGATCAGGCCGTGCCGAGCGCTGACGGGCAGTTCAACGAACCCTCGTTGCTCCATCGTGTCGAGCAGATCCTCCGGGACATCGAGATTGCCTTGCGCACGCTTGATCGCAATCTCCCAGATCGAGGCCGCGCTGAAGTACAGCGACGCATCTGGATTCCCGATCGCCTCATGCGCTCTGGCACTGAGACGCCGATGTTCCCCTCGCCACCAGAGCAGTGCGTGGGTATCGACCAGCAACGAGGTCAATCCCGCATACCGAACAACCGCTCGATTTCCTCATCCGGCTCGTTGAAGTCGTCGCTCATCCAGATCTTCCCCTTAAGATCACCCGGAATGCGACGTTTGCGCTCGGGTGCGTAAGCGACGAGCTTCGCCACCGGCCGCGGCCCACGACGGATCACGATCTCCTCGCCCTCTGTGGCGCGCTCGATCAGACGCGAAAGCTGCGTTTTGGCCTCGGTGACGGTAACGGTTTCGGACATGCCCTCATCGTATCAGGCCTGGTCGACCTGGTCATGTGCTGACTGACGCGCTCGGTCCGCAGCGCAAACCTGTAGGACGGCCGTGGATCAAGCGAGGCAAGGACGCAGAGAGCGTGGCGTGCTTGGCACGCGAGCGAACGAGGACGCAGCATCGCGCCGCGTCCACGGCCGTCCTACGCGCCGTGGCACTTCTTGAACTTCTTCCCACTCCCGCACCAGCACGGGTCGTTGCGGCCCACCTGCTGCGCGTTGTCGAGGACGCGCTGCTCGACGACCGGGGCCAGTTCCCGCTCGGCTTCGCCGCCGTTCTCGGCGTAGGCCGCCTGCCCTTCACCCTGGGCTCCAGCGGCCGCGGCGGCTTGCGCGAGGGCTCCCGCTCCCGCCGCGCTGCGCCCGCCCGAGTATGAGACGCGGCCCGCGCGCGTGGCGCTGCCCGACGCGGCGAACGCCGGCTGTGGCACCCCGTTGGCGTCCCCGTTTTCCCCTTCGACGTTGACCTGGACGTTGAACACCATGCGCGTGTAATCCGCCCAGACGCTGTTCATCAAATCACCGAACAGCGCGAACGCTTCGTTCTTGTACGCGACCAGCGGGTCGATCTGGGCGAACCCGCGCAGGTGTATCCCCTCACGCAGGTAGTCCATGTCGAACAGGTGCTCGCGCCAGCGCTCGTCGATCGTCTGCAGCAGCAGGAACCGCTCCAGCGCCCCCATCAATTCCTCGCCCAGCTCCGTCTCGCGCGCGTTGTAGCGGTTCAGCGCGAGCTCGGTGACTGTGTCGGTCAGCGAGTCGCGGTCGGTCGTCTCGGGGTTCAGATCCTCGTCGCCGAGATCGAGCGGCATCAGCTGCCCGAGCGCGGTGAACAACCCGTCCATGTCCCAGTCCTCCATGAAATCCCCGGGCGTGTACTGCACGATCGTGCGGTCCATCACGTTCGCGACCTCCTGGCGCCCCTCCTCGCCGATCGACTTGCCTTCCAGCACCTCGTTGCGGTACTTGTAGATCACCCGGCGCTGCTCGTTCATCACGTCGTCGTACTCGAGCACGCGTTTTCTGATCAGGAAATTCTGCTCCTCGACCTTCTTCTGGGCTTTCTCGATCTGCTTGGACAGCATCCCCGCCTCGATCGGTTCCTCGTTGCCCTCCTCGTCGACCCCGCCCAGTTTGTCGAGGATCCGGTAGATGCGATCGCCCGCGAACAGCCTGACCAGATCGTCCTCGGCGGACAGGAAGAATCTGCTCTCACCCGGGTCGCCCTGACGGCCGGAGCGCCCGCGCAGCTGGTTGTCGATGCGCCGCGACTCGTGGCGCTCGGTGCCGCAGATGAACAGCCCGCCCGCGGCCATCACCCGCTCGCGGTCGCCGGCCACACGCCCCTCGATCTCCGGCACGAGCGCGTTGAAACGCTCCTCGTAGCCTTCCGCCTCGGGCTCGACCCCCTCCCGGGCGAGCTGCAGGCGCGCGAGGTGCTCGGGGTTGCCGCCGAGCTTGATGTCCACGCCGCGCCCGGCCATGTTCGTCGCGATCGTGACCGCGCCCGGCTCGCCTGCCTCAGCCACCGTCTCCGCCTCGCGCGCGGCGTGCTCGGGCTTGGCGTTCAGGACGGAGTGCGCGATCCCGCGCTTGGTCAAGCGCTCGGACAGCAGCTCTGAGACCTCTACGGAGATCGTGCCGACAAGCACCGGCTGGCCGTTCTCGTGGCGCTGAGCGATCTCTTTGACGACCGCGTTCCACTTGCCGTCCTTGGTCTTGTAGACCTGATCGTTGCGATCCTCGCGCACCATCGGCATGTTCGTCGGCACCTGCACGACCGGCAGCTCGTAGATCTTCATAAACTCGGTCGCCTCGGTCAGCGCGGTGCCGGTCATCCCCGCGAGCTTGTCGTACAGGCGGAAGTAGTTCTGGTAGGTGATCGTCGCCAGGGTCTGGTTCTCCTCCTGGATCGACACCCCCTCCTTCGCCTCCACCGCCTGGTGCAGTCCCTCCGACCAGCGCCGCCCGTCGAGGATGCGCCCGGTGAACTCGTCGATGATCTTGACCTCGCCGTCGATCACCGCGTAGTCCACGTCGCGCTTGTACAGCGCCTGCGCCCGCAGCGACTGGATCAGGTGGTTGACCAGATGGCCGTTCTCGGCGCGATACAGATGGTCGATGCCGAGAAACCGCTCGGCCTTGGTGACGCCCTGCTCTGAGATCGCGACCGTTTTCTGCTTCTCGTCGACCTCGAAGTCGAAGTCCGCCATGAACTGCTTCTTCATGCGCGGGTCCATGCCTTCGGGCGTCTTGCCGGCTTTCAGCTGCGGCGCCAGGCGCGCGAACTTGACGTACAGGTCCGCGGCCTGTTCGGGCGCGCCGGAGATGATCAGCGGCGTGCGCGCCTCGTCGATCAGGATGTTGTCAACCTCGTCCACGATCGCGAACCAGTGTCCGCGCTGGACCTTTTCGCCCAGGTCCTTGGCCATGTTGTCGCGCAGGTAGTCGAACCCCAGCTCGGAGTTCGTCCCGTACACGACGTCGCAGGCGTAGGCAGCCTGCTTCTCATCGTAGGCCTGCATGTTCTGCAGCACCCCGACGGACACCCCGAGCGCCTCGTACAGCGGGCTCATCCATTCCGCGTCGCGCCGCGCGAGGTAGTCGTTGACCGTGACCAGGTGCACGCCCTTGCGTTCGGGCTGTACATCGTCCGCGTCCCCGGGGTTGCGCTCGCGCACCGCGAGCGAGTTGAGCACGACCGCGAGCGTCGCGGTCAGCGTCTTGCCCTCGCCGGTCTTCATCTCGGCGATGCACCCGTCGTGCAGGACCATCCCCCCGATCATCTGCACGTCGAAGTGGCGCATGCCCATCGTGCGCTTGCCCGTCTCGCGCACGATCGCAAAGCACTCGGGCAGCAGTTCGTCCAGCAAATCGCCTTCGCGCGCGCGGGCGCGCAGCACGTCCATGCGCTCGCGCAGCTCCGCGTCGGAGTCATGTTCGAGCTCGGGCTCGAACGCGTTGATCAGCGCGACGCGCTTCTGGTAGGTCTTGAACTTCTTCGCCTCGCCCGCGTTCAGCGCGCGATCGAGCAGGGATGGGGACACTCCCTCAGGTTAGCGATTGAGCGCGGGGGCGTGGAGCAGCCGAGGACCTCCCGCCCAGGGCCTGTTCGCGACTCGTTCGAGGCCGTCGCCCGGGGTCGGCTCAGCCCGCGGGCTGCTGCTGGCCGAACTCCGCCGGCTCGACCTGGGGCAGGGCGGCCTTGACCGCGGCCGCGTGCGCCTCGCGACGGTGCCGGCGTTTGACGCGATGACGCTTGACCTGACGCGCGAGCTCGTCGGCGACCAGGTTCAGCGAGTGCAGCATCTTCGGCGAGGAGTCGTGTGCGCGCAGCGTCACGCCCTTCAGATACAGCGTCGCCTCCGCGACCTCACAGTCGGCGACCCGTGGATTTGGCTCCTTGAAGATCTCGATCTCCAGACGAGCCAGGTCCGAGACCTGCCGCGCGACCTTGTCCAGACGACGTTCCACGTGCATGCGGATCTCGTCGGTGACCGGAACGTTGCGACCCTTGATGTCGATCTGCATCACAGGCTCCCTTCGATGGATGGTCTGTCTCTGATCCTACGCCGCTGGGCAGCGGATGTCCATAGATGTTCCCGCGATGCGTCCTCCCCATGCATTCGACCTCACGAACGATCGCGCCGATGGTGGAAGAATTGAGCGCGATCGTCTCCACCGTCGCAAATCCCAACCTGTCGTGGTCGCTGCAACCGGGCGTGCTGATCGGCGTCGCGCTGGTCGGCGGCGCCTACCTCACGCGCTGGCGGCGCGTGCGCGCGAGCTCGTCCCGCCCGGGCGCGGACGCGCCCGTATGGCGCCTGTGCTGCTTCGTCGGCTCGCTGCTGGTGGCCCTGCTCGCGCTCGTCTCCCCCGTGGACGCGCTCGCCGACCAGCTGTTCTTCATGCACATGATCCAGCACATGCTGCTGCTGGACATCGTGCCGATCCTCGCGATCCTCGGGTTCACGAAGGTGATCCTGCGCCCGGTCACGCGGACCGTGCGCGACGTCGAGCATCGCGCCGGCCCGCTGGCGCACCCCGCGTTCGCGGTGCTGCTGTACGTCGGGGTGATCTGGACCTGGCACGTGCCCACGGCCTACGACTTCGCGGTCACCCACCCGACCGTGCACGTGCTCGAGCACACGACGTTCCTGATCGCCGGTGGGCTGTACTGGTGGCACCTGCTGTCTCCGATCCGCGCGCGCATGCGCCTCGGCGGCATGGGCCCCGTCGCCTACATGGGCTCGACCAAGCTGTTCGTCGGCGCCCTCGGCATGGGCCTGGCATTCGCCCCGGTCGCGCTCTACCCCTACTACGTCCACCACGCGCGCGTGTGGGGCATCTCCGCGATCGACGACCAGTCGATCGCCGGCATCATCATGGCCATCGAGCAATCCCTGGTGATGGGCATCGCCCTGGTCATCCTGTTCGTACGAATGCTGGGCGAGTCCGAGCGCGAGCAACTCCGCCGCGAGCGCTACGAGCCCGCTTAACTCCCGCCAAATCAGCTAGCGGGGTGAGATACGAGACCGTGCCGGCGGGCTTTCGCCGGCACGCTGGCCGATCGGAGATCGCTGGGATCTCCGATCGGTCGTGCTCATCCCCGCCGGCTCGTGCTCATCCCGCCGGCGCTACGAGCCCGCCTGACGAAGGGGATTGACTATGCCGGAGAGTCCTGCTACTATGACAAGCGTCATAGATGCCTCACTTTCCGCGGAAGGGCCCGTTTCGACGGGCCCTTCTGTGTTAACGAGCGTGCAGTCCCCGATGGCCCCAACAGACCGACCCAAGCTGACGATTGTCGTAGCGTTGCGACATCCAAAATAGAGTACAATTGTCTGTGAAGGAGCATTCCCATTGACTCCGGAGGGCCCGCCTCAGCGGGCCCTCCGTGTTATCGGCCGTCCCGCCATAGTAAGATGACGACTGTCAGAGCGCTGCGATGGGTATGTCCACTGAGCTACGAGAGCCCGCCGAGGCGGGCTCTCGCTATGACCGGCGCGGACGCAGACTCTGCAGGATCCCCGCGTGCCCCAGAATCGCGCCGATCAGGATCGACTCGGGCGCGACCTCGGTACCGGGAAACACGATCGTCTCGCGCAGCTGCGCGTGGTCACCGAGCGTGGCGTCGTCGCCCACCACGACCGGCCCCATCAGGCGTACGCCCGTGCCGATGCGGACGTCCCGCCCGATCCAGGCAGGCCCTTCGATCTCCGCGTCGCCGGGCAGAGCCTGTCCGCCCGCGACCACGACGCCCGGCGCGACCTCCTCGCCCTCGACCTCCAGGCGCAGCTCCCCGCGCAGCGCGTCGAACGTGCCCTGGCGCAGCTCGCCGAGCGAGCCCACGTCGTTCCAGTACTCGCGCACCTCGTGGATGTAAAACGGGACGTCGCCTGAGAGCAGCGTCGGGAACACGTCCTGCGCCCAGTCCACGAACGGGCGCTCGGGGAAGTAATCGAAGATCTCGGGCGTAAACACGTAGATGCCGCAGTTGCCGAGATCCGACAGCGCCTCGTCGGGGCGCGGCTTCTCCTGAAAGCCGGTGATCCGCCCCTCGCGGTCGTGCAGCACGACGCCGAACTCGCGCGTGTCGGGCACCTGCTTGACCGCCAGCGTCGCGATCCCCCCCGCCTCGCGGTGGCGTGCCGCGAGCGCCGTCAGGTCGATGTCGGTCAGCGCGTCGCCGGAGATCACGAGAAACGAGTCCTCGCCGAAGAACTCCGCGCACGCGCGCACGCCCCCCGCGGTGCCGAGCAGCTCCGGCTCGTAGCGATAGGTCAGGCGCTCCCCGAAGTGCTCGCGGATTGAGTCCGGAAAGTAGTGCAGGTTGGCGATCGTCTCGTCAAAGGAATGCCGGTCGAGCAGGTCGAGGATGTGAGCCATCACGGGCCGGTCGAGGACGGGCACCATCGGCTTGGTGATCTCGTACGTCAGCGGGCGCAGACGCGTGCCAAGACCGGCCGCGAGGACCATCGCTCTCATCGCGCCGGCAGGCTATCGGATCGCCGACGGAGGACCGGCGGGGCCAGGCCGGTGTGGTGTGTTGTCATCAAAATGACCCCATGTCACTTTACAAAATGAAGTATATAGGCCCCAAAAAGTGCATGCAGAACCCCCACCCGCTCATCCACCCAAGAAGGACGCCTAGTACCGATAGTGGTCCGGCTTGTAAGGCCCCTCGACGGGCACGCCGATGTAGGCGGCCTGCGCGTCGGAGAGCGTGGTGAGCCGCACCCCGAGCGCGTCGAGATGCAGCCGGGCGACCTTCTCGTCGAGGTGCTTGGGCAGCACGTAGACCCGGCGCTCGTACTCGTCGTTCTTGGTGAACAGCTCGATCTGGGCGATCGTCTGGTTGGAGAACGAGTTGCTCATCACGAAGCTCGGGTGGCCCGTCGCGTTACCGAGATTCAGCAGGCGACCCTCGGAGAGCATGATGATCGCGTGGCCGTCCGGGAACACCCACTTGTCGACCTGCGGCTTGATGTTCACGCGCTCGATCCCAGCGATCTGCGCGAGGCCGGCAATGTCGATCTCGTTGTCGAAGTGCCCGATGTTGCCGACGATCGCCTGGTGCTTCATCCGTCCCATGTCCGCGGCGGTGATGATGTCCTTGTTGCCGGTCGTGGTGATGAAGATGTCGGCGCTGTCGATGACGTCCTGCAGCGTCTTGACCTCATAGCCCTGCATCGCCGCCTGCAGCGCGCAGATCGGGTCGATCTCGGTGATCACCACACGCGCGCCCTGACCGCGCAGCGATTCCGCGCAGCCCTTGCCAACGTCGCCGAAGCCGCAGATCACGGCGACCTTGCCGCCGATCATCGTGTCGGTCGCGCGGTTGATGCCGTCGATCAGCGAGTGCCGGCAGCCGTACAGGTTGTCGAACTTCGACTTCGTCACCGAGTCGTTCACGTTGATCGCCGGGAACAGCAGCTCGCCTGACTCGACCATCTGGTAGAGCCGGTGCACGCCGGTCGTCGTCTCCTCGGTCACGCCTTTGACGCTCTGACCGAGCTTCGTCCAGCGCTGCGGATCCTCGGCCAGCGACCGGGTCAACAGCGAGAGGATCACCCCGAGCTCCTCTGAGTCCGCGCTCGCCGGATCGGGCACCGCGCCGGCCGCCTCGTACTCGGTGCCCTTGTGCACGAGCAGCGTCGCGTCGCCGCCGTCGTCCAAGATCATGTTCGGCCCGTCCTCACCGGGCCAGCAGATCGCCTGCTGGGTGCACCACCAGTACTCCTCCAGGGTCTCGCCCTTCCAGGCAAACACGGGGATGCCACGGGGATCCTCGGGCGCGCCTTCAAGGCCGACCGCCACCGCGGCCGCGGCGTGATCCTGCGTGGAGAAGATGTTGCAGCTGCACCAGCGCACCTCCGCGCCGAGCGCGGTCAACGTCTCGATCAGCACAGCCGTCTGGATCGTCATGTGCAGCGAGCCCATGATGCGCGCCCCCCGCAGCGGCTGGGCATCCGCGTACTCGCGGCGGATCGCCATCAGCCCGGGCATCTCGTGCTCGGCCAGCGTGATCTCCTTGCGCCCGTAGTCGGCGAGCGACAGGTCGGCGACCTTGAAGTCGGTGTGGGTCAGTGTCGCGGTTGGGGTCATCGTGGTCTCCATGGTACGGGGATGGTCAGCTCGCCGCGAGTGCCGCCTTGAGCTCGTCGATCGCCGGCACCGGCCCGGGATCGACGCCGCGCAGCACCGCCAGGTAGATCGACACGAGATCGCCCAGCAGCACGAGCGAGATCACGCGCTCGATCGTCGTCTCCCCGCGCGTCTCCAGATGGAAGCTCGCGGCCGCGCTGGGCGCGATCAGACGCTCGGTGAGAGCCATGCGCTCCTTCACGCGCGGGTGAGCGTCGGAGTCGTCGAGGAACACCGCCGCGAACCGGCCCACCTCGCGCGCGCCTTCCCAGCCGACCAGCTCGTTGTGGTCGAGCTCGGGCAGCTCGTGCGTGAAGCACGGCAGCTTGGAGTTCTCGTTGATCTGCGTCTTCCAGCGATACGCGACCGGAGTCGTCAGACCGGCGCCCGCGACCACCGGGATCGTGCCGTAAAGCCCACGGGCGATCGTCTTCGCGAGCGAGTCCTCGGGCGCGTCCGGACCCCACTCGGCGACCAGCTGCTCGGTGTGCGAGGCGGCCACGTCGATCTCCGATGTCAGCCGCGGCCCCGCGCCGCACAGCGCCGCGACCTCCAGCGCCGCGACCGTCATGTAGGCGACCGCCGCGCGCGGCTGAAACCCGCCGGGCAGCGGGATCACAGGCACGCCGTCCGCGCGCGCCATCTCCGCCAGGCGCCCCCCCGTCGTCACAACCGTGCGCTGAGCCCCGAGCGCTCCGGCGGACTCGTAGCAGGCGAGCGTCTCCTCGGTGTCGCCCGAGTAGCTGGCGCACAGCACCATCGTGTCCGGGGTCGTCCACGGCGGCAGCCCGTAGGCCCGCGTCACGAATATCGGCCGCGAGGCGTGATCGCCCAGCGCCGCGCGCGCCAGCGCCCCACCGATCGCCGAGCCGCCCATCCCCGCGACGACGAGCCCGGCCGAGGTGTCCCAGCCCTGCATGATGATCGCCGACTCCACCCGCCACAGCGCGTCGCGCAGGTGCTCGGGCAGCGCGAGCACGTCATCCAGCTGCCCGGATACGTCCACCCGCGCGATCGCCTCGCGCGAGAGACCTCCCGCGTCCGGGGTCGCCCGCGCATCGGGGTCGTCTGCGGCGTGCTCATCAGAACTTGATCGCTCCGTCGGGAATGTTCACGCCCGGGAAGATACGCGCCCCGCGGGCAATCGTGTTGTCCGCCCCCACGGTCACGCCCTCGCCGAGCACCGCCCCGCCTTCGATCCGGCTGCCATCGCCGACCCGGCATCCGGCCGCGACGATGCAGTCGCGCAGGGTGCAGCCCGAGCCGATCTCCGCGCCGCTGAGGATGACCGAGCGCTCGACCGTGCTCCCGGGCCCGACACGCACATTCTCGCCGAGCACGACCAGACTGCCGACGTGCGCGCCCGGGGCGACGTGGACTCCACGCTCGATCACGGCCGGGGGAATCGCCCGGCCGTGGACCTCGGCGCCCGGATCGACCGCCAGCCAGCTCTCGCCCAGGCGCGCGCGCACCGCCGTGTCGACGTTGCCCTCGATGATGTCGAACGTCCCCTGCAGGTAGCGCTCGGGCGTGCCGATGTCCAGCCAGTAGGCGTCCGCCGGAAACCCGTACAGCCCCGCGCCGATCAGCCGCGGCCACACCTCGCGCTCGATCGAGACGTTGCGATCCGGCGGGACCAGCTCCAGGATCTCGCGCTCCAGCACGTACGCGCCCGCGCTGATCAGGTTCGTGTCGATCCGGTCCGAGCTCGGCTTCTCCACGAAGTCTCTGACCGAGCGATCCTCGTGCAGGTGCACCAGCCCGTACGCGCTCGGGTCCGTCGACAGGCGCGAGCGCGAGCGTCGCTCGCGCGCCGGTGCGCTCGTGCTGGGCGATCTGCCCCGTCAGGTCGATGTCTGTCAGCACGTCGCCGTTGAGCATCAGAAAGCGCTCGTCGAGCAGCCGTTCGGCGAACTTCAGCGCGCCGGCCGTGCCGCGCGGGTCGGGCTCCTCGACGAAGCGCAGCTTGATCCCGTAGCCCGAGCCGTCGCCGAGCACGTTGCGCACGCTCGTCGCCAGGAACCCGCACGACATGATCACGTCGTCGATCCCGTGCCCGCGCAGCCACTCGAGCATGAACGCGATGAACGGACGGTCCACGAGCGGGACCACCGGCTTGGGCACAGTCGAGGTCAGCGGGCGCAGGCGCGTACCCTCCCCGCCGACGAGGATCACCGCCTGCATCAGACCACCATCCCCCTGCCGATTCCTTCATAGGTGAGCCCGGCATCCTGAATCGTGCCGGCATCCAGCGCGTTGCGCCCGTCGATCACGACGGTCCCGCGCATCGTCCGCGCAACCTCGCCCCAGTCGAGCTCCATGAACTCGGGCCACTCGGTCACCAGCACCACGGCATCGGCGTCGGCGACGGCTTCCAGGGCCGAGTCCGCGAGCTGCAGGCCGCCCATCAGCCGGCGCGCCTGCTGCTCGGCGACCGGGTCATACGCCGTGACTGCGGCTCCGTCGGCGCTCAGGCGCGCGGCGAGCACCAGCGAGGAGGCCTCGCGCATGTCGTCGGTGTTCGGCTTGAACGCCAGCCCAAGCAGTGCCACGCGCTTGCCGACGAGGCCACCCAGGTGCTTGTGCAGCTTGCCGATCACGCGTCGCTTCTGCAGCTCGTTGACCTCGATCACGGCGGTCAGCAGCTGGAAGTGATAGCCGGAGTTGCCGGCGAGCTGCTTGAGCGCGTCGACGTCCTTGGGAAAGCAACTGCCGCCGAAGCCAATCCCGGCCTGCAGGAACTTCGGTCCGATCCGCTCGTCCAGACCCATCCCGCGCGCGACCTCGACCACGTCGGCGCCGGTCTCCTCGCAGACGTTGGCGATCTCGTTGATGAACGAGATCTTCGTCGCCAGGAACGCGTTGGAAGCGAGCTTGACCATCTCCGCGCTGGCGATGTCGGTGCGCACCAGCTCACCCGCGCCCGCGCCGCCGTGCGCGCCGGCCAGCAGCGGCCGGTACAGATCCACCACCGCCTCGCCCGCCCAATCGTTCTCGTCGCCGACGACGACCCGATCGGGTCCCAGGAAGTCCGCGACCGCCGAGCCCTCCTTCAGGAACTCGGGGCAGGACACATAGCGCAGCCCCTCCTTGCCGCGCTCGCCGAACCCGCGTCGGATCGCGGCGCCCGTGCCACACGGCACCGTCGACTTCATCACGAGCGCGTGGCGATCCGAGATCGGGATCGCATCGACCACGGCGTGCACCGAGGAGAGATCGGCGTCGCCGCTGTAGGTGGGCGGCGTGCCGACCGCGACGAACAGCAGCCGCGCGTGCTCCAGCGCGTCGGAGAGATCCGTCGAGAAATGCAGCCGCTGCGAGTTGCTCGCCAGCAGCTCCTGGAGTCCCGGCTCGTAGATCGGCACCTCGCCGGCGCGCAGGCGCTCGATCTTGGCGGCGTCGATGTCCACGCACCACACCTCGCTGCCCAGCTCGGCAAACCCCGCGGCGGTGACAAGCCCGACATAGCCGGTGCCGATGACCCCGATCGGCTCTCGTTGTGCGGCAGCGCTCATGGAGCCGCGTAGGCTAGCCGGTGTGGCGCCGGACGGGTGACGCACTTGAGAACGACGGTCAAGCGCGCCTGACCGGGCTCACTGCGAGGGTGCGTCCGCCGGCTCGGCCTCTTGCACCAGGACAAGCGCGCGGTTCTCGGCGAACTGCAGATATCCCTCACCCTGGGCGAACCGCACGACGTCCGTCTCGGAGCGATACAACCGCAGCTCCGCGGACTCGAGCGTCGCCAGCATCGGCTCATGATTCGCGAGGATTCCGACGGAGCCGGCGGTCGTACGCGTGGAGATCATCTCAATCTCCTCGTCGAACACGACGCCCTCGGGGGTCAGCACTTCGACGGGGAACTTACTGCGCGCCATCACGACACCTTCGCGGTGCGGCACCGTCAGGCATCAGTTGACCACGGTGCATGCACCGTGGTCCCGACGGGCGCATGCGCCCGTCGGCGGGGGCGCGCATGCGCGCCCCCGTTTCATTAATTGCTTTTGGCATTCGCCACCACATCATCAATGGTGCCCTTCAAGAAGAACGCGCTCTCGGGCACCTCGTCGTGCTTGCCCGCGATGATCTCCTCGAATCCCCTGATCGTCTCCTCGATTTTCACATACGCGCCGGGGGTGCCGGTGAACTGTTCGGCCACGAAGAACGGCTGGGACAGGAAGCGCTCGATCTTCCGCGCGCGCTGGACCGTCAGCTTGTCCTCGTCGGAGAGCTCGTCGATACCGAGGATCGCAATGATGTCCTGCAGCTCCTTGTAGCGCTGCAGGATCTCCTTGACACGGTTGGCCACGCGAAAATGATCCTCGCCGAGGATGTCCGCCTTGAGGATCGTGGAGTTGGAGTCCAGGGGGTCGACGGCGGGATAGATGCCTTTTTCGGAGATCGACCGCGAGAGCGCCGTGGTCGCGTTCAGGTGGGCGAACACAGACGCCGGAGCCGGGTCGGTGTAATCGTCGGCGGGCACGTAGATCGCCTGCACCGAGGTGACCGAGCCGCGCTTGGTCGAGGTGATGCGCTCCTGCAGCTGACCCATCTCGGTCTCGAGCGTCGGCTGGTAGCCGACCTGCGACGGCATGCGCCCGAGCAGCGCCGAGACCTCCGAGCCCGCCTGGACGAAGCGGAAGATGTTGTCGATGAACAGCAGCACGTCCTGTCCCTCGTCACGGAAGTGTTCGGCCATCGTCAGACCCGACAGCGCCACGCGCATACGAGCACCGGGCGGCTCGTTCATCTGCCCGAACACGAGCATCGTCTTGTCGATGACGCCCGATTCCTTCATCTCCAGCCACAGGTCGTTGCCCTCGCGCGAGCGCTCGCCCACGCCGCAGAACGCGGACAGCCCGCCGTGCTCCTTGGCGAGGTTGTGGATCAGCTCCTGGATCAGCACCGTCTTGCCGACGCCCGCGCCGCCGAACAGCCCGACCTTGCCGCCCTTGGCGTAGGGCGCGAGCAGGTCGATCACCTTGATGCCCGTCTCGAACATCTCGGTCGTCGGCGTCAGATCCTCCACGCGCGGAGCGTCCTGGTGGATGCCGCGGCGCTCGACGTCCGTCGGCAGGTCGTCGCCGAGGTCGATCGGTTCGCCCAGCAGGTTGAATATCCGCCCCAGCGTCGCCTCGCCGACCGGCACCGTGATCGGGCCGCCGGTGTCGAGCACCTCGGCGCCGCGCGCCAGCCCGTCGGTCGTGTCCATCGCCACCGCGCGCACGCGGTCGTCGCCGAGGTGCTGCTGGACCTCGCACACGAGCACGTCCCCACCGGCCTCGGTGGAGATGCCCTCGGCGCCTCCTCCTCGGCGGCCGCGGCGGGGCGCGCGATCGTGATCGCGTGGTTGATCTCGGGCAGGCGCTCCGGGAACACGGCCTCGATCACGACGCCCTGGATCTCCTCGATGCGCCCGACGTTGCGCTTGCCGGCGCCCGGCCCCTTCGCGCCCTCGCGCTCAGGTGCGTCAGCCGGCTCAATTGTGGTGCTGGTTGCCATTTTGTCTTTCGATTCTCCTCTTTTATCTCTGTTGAAATCTTTGTGGTCTGCGCTCCTGGGACGGTCGATGGGCATGCTGGCCGATCGGGAATCCCATCGATCCCCGATCGGTCAAGGGACGCAGGGAGCGTGGCGGGCTACGCACGCGAGCGACTGAGACGCAGTATTGCGCAGCCCAGCGGTCGCCTCAGCTCAGGCCCTCTGCTCCGGCGACCACCTCCATGATCTCCTGCGTGATCTCGGCCTGCCGGGCACGGTTCATCTGCGAGCGTTAGATCGGTGATGATCTCCCCAGCGTTCTCCGATGCGTTGCGCATCGCCGTCATCTGCGCGCCGAAGAATCCCGCGGCCGACTCGATCAGCGCGCGATAGATCGAGGTCTCGACATAGTCTGGCACGAGTCGCTTGAGGATCTCCTCCGCGTCGGGCTCGTACTCGACGAGGGCGTTTCGGGCCCTTGGCGCTGCCGCCTCGGCGGCGGACTCCGTGGGACGCCCTCGCCGTCCCGGTCAGCGTCGCCGCGAGAGCGGCAGCAGCGTCTCGCGCGTGACCTGCTGGGTCAGCGGCGAGACGTAGGAGTTGTAGACGATGTCCACGCGATCGACCGTGCCGTCCATGTAGGCCGCGATCAGATCGTCGGCGATCTCGCGCGCGTCGGCGTAGGCCGGGCGGTCGGTGAACCCCGTGTACGCTGCCGCTCAGCTCGCGCCCGCGGAACGTCAGCGAGGACACCCCGCGGCGCCCAGTCGCATACCAGACCGTCTGCTGCCGGTCCTGCTCCTGAAGCTCGGCCCGCCCGTACGCCCGCGCGGATGATCTGCGAGTTGAAGCCCGCCCGCCAGCCCACGGTCGCCCGTCACGAGCAGCAGCCCGACGGTGTTCGATCTGCTCGCGCTCGCTCAGCAGCTCCAGCTTCGACGCCTCGGCGCCGGCGGCCAGCGCCGCCTGTCTGGTCATCCGCCGGATCGCCTCGGCGTACGGCCGCAGCGCGGCGATCCGCTGCTCGGCGCGGCGCAGCCGCGCGGCGGCGACCATCTCCATCGCGCGGGTGATCTTCTGGATGTTCTTGACCGAGCCGATCCGGTTCTTGACGTCTCGCTGTGAGGCCATGGCAATTCGCGTTCTCGACGGCGGGCGTGGCGCTAGGCCGCCGCGGGCTCCTCCGTCCCGAGCGGAGTCCTCCGGCGCGCGAGCAGCCTCGCTGCCCTTGGGCACCTCGTCTTCGTCCAGCGGCTGACCCTCCTCGTCGAGGTCGTAGCCGAAGTCCTCGGCGAATGACTCGACCGCGTCGCGCAGCTGCCTGCTGGGTCTCATCCGACCAGTCGCCGCCCGCGATTCTTCGCGCACAGTCTGCGTGTTGGGAGTGCATCCGTTCGGTCAGCCCGAGCCAGGAACTCGGGCACGCGATCGACGTTCAGTGCGATCGAGGAAGCCGTTCGTGGCGGCGTAGATCTGGATGGTCTGGTCCTCCACCGCCAGCGGCGCGCGCTCGTTCTGGTTGAGCGTCTTGACGATCCGCTCGCCGCGCGCGAGCGTGCGCTGCGTGTCGGCGTCGAGGTCCGAGCCGAACTGGGCGAACGCCTCGAGGTCGCGGTACTGCGAGAGCTCGAGCTTGATCCGGCCGGCGACCTTCTTCATCGGCCCGATCTGCGCGTTGCCGCCGACGCGCGAGACGGAGATGCCGACGTTGATCGCGGGACGCACGCCCGAGTTGAACAGCTTCGGCTCGAGGAAGATCTGCCCGTCGGTGATCGAGATCACGTTCGTCGGGATGTACGCGGACACGTCCCCGGCCTGCGTCTCGATCACCGGCAGCGCCGTCAGCGAGCCCCCGCCGAGATCGTCGTTGAGCTTGACCGCGCGCTCGAGCAGACGCGAGTGCAGGTAGAACACGTCGCCCGGATACGCCTCGCGGCCCGGCGGGCGGCGCAGCAGCAGCGACATCTGCCGGTAGGCGTAGGCGTGCTTGGTCAGGTCGTCATACACGCACAGCGCGTGGCGGCCGTTGTACAGGAAGTGCTCGCCCATCGCGCAGCCCGCGTACGGCGCCATGAACTTGATCGGCGCCGCCTCGTCGGCGGAGGCCGCCACGATGATCGTGTTCGTCCAGCGCGTTGTTTTCGTCCAGCGTCTGCGCGAGCGCCACGACGGTGGACATGCGCTGACCGATCGCGACGTACACCGACACGACGCCGGTGTCGCGGTTGTTGATGATCGTGTCGATCGCGATCGCCGTCTTGCCGGTCTGTCGGTCGCCGATGATCAGCTCTCGCTGGCCGCGGCCGATCGGGATCATCGCGTCGATCGCCTTCAGCCCCGTCTGCATCGGTTCGGTCACGGGCTGGCGCTGCACCACGCCGGGCGCCTTGAACTCCGCGGGGCGGGTCTCTGTGGTGTGCGATCTCGCCCTTGCCGTCCAGCGGCCGACCGAGCGGATCGACGATCCGCCCGAGCAACGCCTCGCCGACGGGGATCTCCAGCAGCGTGCCGGTGCGCTTGACGGTGTCGCCCTCGCCGATGTGCTCCCACTCGCCGAACAGCACCGCGCCGACGTTGTCGGACTCGAGGTTCAGCGCCAGCCCGGTGACGCCGTGAGGCAGCTCGAGCATCTCAAACGACATGCAGTTCTCCAGGCCGTGCAGCCGCGCGATGCCGTCGGCCACCGACAGCACGGTGCCGACCTCGGTCAGCTCCGCCTCGCCGGCGCCGAGCCCCTCGATGCGGCTCTTGAGGATGCTCGTTATCTCGTCTGGGTTGATCTGCATGTCTGTTCCTGGATCGGCTCCTTGTCGCGATTCGTCGATTCGTCGATTCGTCGTTTCGTCCGGGTCAGGCGGCGCGCGCGACGCGACCTGCTTGCGCAGCTGCTCGAGTCGGTTTCGGATCGAGGCGTCGAGGATCGAGTTGCCCACCCGGACGACGATCCCGCCAAGAATGTCCGGGTCCACCCGGGTGCTCAACGTCACCTTGCGCCAGGTGCTCTCTCCGATGCTCTCGCCCGATGCTCTGCATCGTCGCCTCGTCCAGCTCGATCGCGCTCGTGAGCTCCACCGGCAGCACTCGGTTCTCCTGCTCCCACAGCCGCTCGTACTCGCGCCGGACGCGGTAGATCACCGGCATGCGGTGGTTCTCGATCAGCAGGTTCAGAAAGTTCACGAACGCCTCGTCAGCCCCGTCCAGCAGGCCGCTCAGCGCCTGCTGCTTCTCGATGGTGGAGAAGTAGGGCGAGAAGAAGAACAGCCTGCAGCTCCCTGTTCTGCTCGAGCGCGTCGGCGAACTGGCCGAGCTGCTCGCGCAACACGTCCACCTTGTCCTGCTCTTCGGCCACCTCAAACAGCGAGCGGCCGTATACGCGGGCAAGCTCCTCCATCAGTTGTTACTCGCCCCGGATGACAGCCCCGAGAAGTCCAGCTCGCCCAACGCCTCCTGCACCAAGCGCTTCTGGTCGGAGTCGTCGAGCGTCTTGCGCGTCACCTTCTCGGTCGCCATGATCGTCAGGTCGGCGACCTCCCTGCGGATGCCGTCGATCGCGCGCTCGGTGGCCGCCTCGATCTCGCGCTCCGCGCGCTCGGACGCCTCCGCGGCGATCTCGCTGGGCCTGCTCTTTGGCCTCGTGCTCGTGGGACTCCGCGGTCTGGCGCGCGCGCTGGACGATCTCATCGGACTGCGCGCGGGCCTCCTTCAGGCGCTCGCGGTACTCGGCGAGCAGCTTGTCGGCCTCCTCGCGCGTGCGCTGCGCCGAGTCGATCGAGTCTTCGATCGCTTTCTGGCTGCGTTCCAGCGCCTCGCTGATGCGCGGAAACGCCAGACGGGCCAGCAGCACCATCGTGATGCCGAACACGAGCAGCGTCCACACCATCAGCCCGACGCCCGGCTTGATCAGGAAGCTGCCGTTGGAGGCAAGGGGAAGCATCGAGGACACCCGATCCTCAGACGATGAACGCAGCCAGCAGCCCGGCTACGAGTCCGTAGAAGAAGCACGCCTCGGTCAGGGCGAAGCCCAGCCACTGAAGCTGCGTGATCTCGTCGCGCATCTCCGGCTGGCGGGTGATCGCCTCGATCGCCTTGCCGAAGATGATGCCGATGCCGACTCCGGCCCCGACGGCGCCGAGACCACCGCCGACACCGAGACCGATCGACTTGCCGGCCTTGGCGGTTTCTTCGGTGGCGGTTGCCAGAAGGGTGATCAAAGCTATGTGCACGACTATTGGCTCCTTTTAGTGGTCTTCGGCGACGGCGCCGCCGAGGTAGATGGCTGTGAGGGTGGCAAAGATGAACGCCTGCAGGGCGGCAACCAGGCCGACCTCGAAGGCGAACAGCGCGATGCCGAACGGGAGCGTGAACCAGCCCAGCGCGGAGATGCCCAGGATCACCGCGAGCGCTCCCGCCATGAACAGGATGATCAGATGGCCCGCCAGGATGTTGGCGAACAGACGAATTGTCAGCGACAGGATGCGCATCAGGTTCGACAGAACCTCGAGCAAGAAGATCGCGACGGCCATCCCGCCCGTGACTCCACCCGGGACCAAACCTTTCAGATAGCCGATCGGGCCCTTGGCGCGCACGCCTTCGAAGGTATAGGACACGAACACCACCAGCGCGAGCGCCAGCGGGATCGCGATGTTGGCGGTCGATGCGTACAGCGAGAACGACGGGATGTGCGTCCCGAACACGCTCAGTTCGTGCTCGGTGTTCGTCGGCAGAGGGATGTAGCCGATCAGGTTCGAGAACATGATGAACAGGAACAGCGCCCCGATGAACGGAAACCACTTGGCGGCCATCTTCTCCTCCATCGCGCTGCCCGTGATGTTCTCGCGCATCAACTGGTACAGCGTCTCCACCGCGGCCTGGACCTTGTTTGGGCGCTCCTGCATGCGCCGCGCGATGTAGATCATGCTCGCGCAGGTCAGCGTCGCGGCAATCACCAGGTAGAGCACGGCCTTGTTGAGCGAGAACGCCCCCAGGCTCACCCAGTTTTCGAGTTTGAACTCGTTCTGCGGTTCAAAGCTCGTGTTGCGGGTGCCGTGGAACCCGTAGATGATCCCGAGCACGATCACGCCGCCGATCCATACCGCCCCCAGGATCAGTAGTTTCCGCTTCGTGCTGAGCTTTTGGCGAGTGCCCTTGCCGTCGTCGGCGCTCGTGCCCGTCGCGGGGTTCTCGGGCGGGTGGGCCTGTTCATGACCGTCCACGGCGACGCTCACGGGGCGCTCGGCGTTCTGAGCGCGCGGGCCCGCGGCGGAGCTCCACGCATCACGAACGACATCACGAAGTAGACGGTGAACGCCGCCAGCACCAGCGCGGCGGCCATGATCCCGTCGTCCTTGCCGCCCACATATCGAGCAAGGATCACCGCCAGCGCAACGAGCCACACGCGGCCCATCATCCCCCCCACCTGCAGTCCGGCTTTGAGCTTTGGGTCCCCGGCTCGCAAAGCCTGCTCCTGCATCCACACCATCCCGGCGCGCGTCAGCAGCCAGGCGCACGCCCCCACCAGGTAGCCGAACATCGGCAAGCCCGCAATCAGCACAAACGGGGCCGTCGCGAGCACCAGGCACACGTCGAGGTAGCGGAGGGTAGCCACGTCAGCTCAGGACGATCCGGTGGAAAATCCGAGAGGCGTGCATCGTCATCGCGATCCGTGGCATTGCGTCCACAGGCGCCGGCGATTCCGCGGCGGGGTTCCCAGCACGCGCACTTTCCAGCCGTAGGGGCAGGCTCGCCGCGCGAGCCGCCGCCGGCGCGCGATGAGCGCCACTCCCACGCGCCGCGCAGGTATGCCGCTAGTCGCGAGGTGGCCAGTGGCGAGGTGTCTGGTGCGGCGGACGATCGGCGTTTCCTCGGGTAGCTTGTGCGGTTTCGTGCCAGACCTGGCCTCCGCGTCCTCTCCGAGCGCGCGGCCGGGCATCGTGTCGAAGCCGCCTACCACGAGCCCTCCATCCGCGGGGACGCGCTCGTCGGCCGGCAGACCGGGCAGGGGGGAGTCGGCGCGACGGCGGCCGGCCTCGATGTAGCCTTCGTTGACCTCGAAATCTGGCATCTGCTCAAGCCACCCTATAGACGCTGTTGCCCGCGCTCGGTTGCGGCAGACAGTTGGTCCCTGTGGCGCTTTTGTTGTTCTCAGCGCTTGCGGACCGCCTGCGGTGACCCTTTTAGTCTACCTGTTATGAGACTTCGTAACAAGTTTGTGACATGCGCCACGCCCGGTAGGCGGATTTTGCGAAGAATCGTTGCCTCGACCAGCATCGCCAGCGCGAGCGTCGCGAGCCCCGCGAGCACGTCCAGCACGTAGTGATTGCCCGTCGCCAGCACCGCCAGCGCGGTCATACACGGATACAGCAGCGCCAGTCCGCGCACCCACACGCGCGTGGACAGTCGCCACATCGCGACCGTGCACCACGCCGCCCAGGCCATGTGCAGCGAGGGCATCGCCGCCAGCTGGTTGGCGGCCGAGGCCAGCGCGCCCGTATGCCAGGAGCCGAACGCGTGCGTCGAGGCCACGACATCGCTGAAGCCGTAGGAGTAGAGCATCCGCGGCGGCGCCACCGGATAGGACCAGAACACCGCGAACGCGATCACGTTAGTGAGCACCAGCACGTTGCGCAGCGGCCTGTACAGGTCGGCCCTGCGCCACCACAGCCAGCCCAGCAGGCCCAGCGTGACGATGAAGTGGGCGTTGTCGTAGTAGTCGGAGATGACCAGTCCGAGCGTGTGATGCGCCGCCAGCCAGCGGTCCAGCGTGAGCTCGGGATCGATGCCCAGCGAGCGCTCCAGCTTCAGCACGCCTTCGGCGTGGCTCAGTGCGACGTGCAACCGCAGCGGAGCGAGATTCGTGATCGCGTCATACACCCAGCACAGCCATATGATCACCAGCGCCTCGGTCCACCAGTGGGGGCGGGTGAGAGTACGTGTACGTGTACGTGCCCACGTCTGCCCACGCGCGCGCGTGGCCTCTGCCTGGGTGTGTGGCAATGCCGGGGCCGGCTGAACTCCCGCGACCGGCTGGACATGGACTGCTACCGCAGCAGAGCCCTCGGTATCGATCGAGACAGCGCTGGACAAGCCTTCGATCTTATCCGCCGGACCCGAGGCCAAGAAGCTAGTGTCGCGATTCGAAAATTCGATGGCGTTTCCCGGCGTCTGCCCGCGCCTGACGCCCGCCGTCGACGGCCCACGTACTACCGGTACGCAGACCGCCGCCATCGAACGTCAGATCACGACCATCCACTCGGCAAACCCTCACCGAATTTTCGAATCGAGCCACTGAAGACCCGCAGTCAGGGCGCGACGGGCTGCAGCCCCCGCTGGGCAAGCGTGTCCAGCACGCGTGGCAAAGCGGCGACGGTACGCCGCCAGGAGTCCTGGGAGGAGTAGTCGTCAGCGTCGTGCAACAGCAGCACCGCACCCTCACCAACACCGTCGGTCACACGCGCGGCGATCGACTCGGGGGTTGACCGCGCCTCCCAGTCACGACCCCAGTGGCTCCACAGCAACGTGCGCCAGCCACGCCCGCGCGCCACCCGTAGCGCCGCTGCGTTGAGTACGCCGTACGGAGGCCGGTACAGACCGACAGCGCAGCCGGTGGCCGCCTCGATCGTGTCCTGTGCGCGCGCGATGTCCGCGCGCACCTGCCACGGCGCCAGGCGCAGCAGGTTGCGGTGGCGATCACAATGCAGACCAATCTCGTGGCCCGCGGCGAGGATCTCCTCTACCAGCCCGGGGTTGCGGCGAACCTGCTCACCGACCAGGAAGAAGGTCGCCTGTACGCCCGTCGCGGCGAGGATCTCGAGCGCCGCCGGGGTGCCCTGCGCGTGGGGGCCGTCATCGAAGGTGAGCGCATAGCCGCGGCCGCCGGCAGGACGATCCTCGACCCCCAGCGATCGGCGCAGCCCAGGCCAGATGGGCGCCGGCGAACGCGGGAAGATCACAGGCCGCGGGCCGGCGAGCGCCGCCCCGAGATAACTCGCCATCGCCGCGCCGGCCAGCGCGCCCGCGGTCACGCTGGCGCGAGTGCGATGATCGGGGGTGGACATGGTCGATCTTGTGCTGGGCATAGGGGCTGCGGTTGGCGCGTCCGTCTTCTACAGCCTAGGGATCGCCCTGCAGGCGATGGACGCCAAGGAAGCGCCCCACGAGGAGCACCTGCGCCTGGCGCTCGTCTGGGGGCTGATCAAGCGCGGGCGCTGGATGCTCGGGACGGGCCTGTCGATCCTCGGCTGGCCGTTGCAGGTGATCGCGCTGCTGCTCGCGCCGCTGGTCGTCGTGCAGCCAGCGCTCGCCGCCGGTCTGCTCGTGCTGGTGTTCGTGGGGCAACGGATGCTCGGCGAGCACGCCGGACGCCACGAGCACATCGCGATGGCGGCGATCGTGATCGGCGTGGTCGGCGCGGGCCTGTGCGCGCCGCCGCGCAGCACGAGTCACACCTCCGAGCGCCTGACGATCACGCTCGTGCTCCTCGGCCTGGCGATGGTGAGCCTGCTGCCCTACCTGCTGCGTGCCGTCCGCCGCTCGCCCGCGTCTGTGACGATTATCTGCGCCGGCCTCGCGTTCGGCTGGAGTGGCATCGCGACCAAGCTCGCCTCGGACGACCTCTCGCATGGGTATCTGATCGTGGCCGGCGCCTGGGGGCTGGCGACGGCGGCGGCCTCCGCCGTGGGCGTGCTCAGCGAGTCGAGCTCCCTGCAGTCGCGTCCGGCGATCCAGGTGGCCCCAGTCGTGTTCGTGACTCAGACGATCGTGCCCGTCGCGCTCGCGCCGGTGCTGTTCGGCGAGCGCTTCTCGGACACCCCGCTCGGCGGCGTCCCGCTCGCGCTGTCGCTCGCGCTGCTCGTGACCGGCGCCGCGGTGCTCGTGCGTTCGCCGCTGCTGCTCGCGTTGATGGGAGGCGAGCCGGTCAGCCACGCAAGCGGCTCGGCGCCCAGTCTCTCCTCGCCGAGCGAGGAGACGATCCGCTCCAGTCCCGCCACGGAGGCGGAGGACCCGTCAAGCGTCACCACCAGCACTTCGCCGGCGCGCGCGGGACGCTGAGGCAGGGCGCTGGTGGCGCTCAGGCGCAGCGCGCCGCTGACGGGCTTGGCGCCGGTCGTGCGCGCGAGCACGAGCTGACCGACCGTCAGCCCGCCGCGTGGCTGCAGGAAGTAGAAGCGATGGCGCAGGCCGAGCGCGCGCGCCTGCGCGCGCAGCGTTCCGCGCGCTTTCACCCAGCGCAGCAGCGGCCCGGAGTCTCCAATCGCCGGCAGCAGTTCGTCGCCGAACGCGCGTACCCCGGAGATCGTCGCTGGCTTGGGCACACCGCCTTCGTCGGCGAACGAGACATGGATGCCGCGGCCCGCCAGCTCAGACGCGACGAGCATCTCATCGCGCGCGGGTACGCGCACGATCACACCGACGTCGGGCTGGTCGGTCTTCACCCGCGCGAGCGGGTGCACGTGCAGGATCTTCGCCGCCAGCACGGTCACCTCGTCGGTTGACATCGTCCACATGCCCATCCCCAGGCACAGCACCAGCGGCGTGACGAACGCGACCAGCCGCAACCGCCACAACGGGATCGGGATCACGCGCCGGGGCGCGTCGAGCACGAGGTCGGCCGCGCTTGGCTCGAGCGCATCGGGCGCCGCCGCGCCCTGAGCCCCCGCGCCGACAGGACTCGCCGCAAGCGCGGACGCAGCGACGGAGTGGCGGTCCTCACCTGTACCGGCGGGCATGCGGGCGAGCACCCCGGTCTCGGTCTCGATGTGCAGCGCGGACGTCGCCTCGGCGAAGCTGGCCCGCACGTGCTCGCGCAGCTCGCTCGTGTCGTTGGCGAGCCGCAGTAGGCCCAGGTCGGCCATCGCGCGCGTGTTCAGTCGTGCGTGTCCGACAGGCAGCCCGTAGGAGACCACCGGCGTGCCCGCGGCCTTCGCCTCCAGGCAGGTGACGCCGCCGGTGGAGTGCACGAGCACGTCGGCGGCCGCCAGCAGCCGTGGCATCTCGTCGGTGAATCCGTACACATGCACGGCCTCCTGGCCCGCGAACTCGCGGCTCAGCTGCTCGTGCAACTGCTCGTTGCGTCCCGCGAGACAAACGATCGCGCTCACCTCGGGCTCGCGCAGCAACTCGCGCACGGCGCCGATCACGTCGCCCACCCCCCAGCCGCCGCCGGATACGACGACCATCCTGCCCTCTTCGGGCAGACTCAGCGCGCGGCGAGCCTGCACGGGGCAGCGTTTCTTGGAGAACTCGGCGGAGATCAACGGGCTCACCAGCTGCGCGCTGCCGGCGCCAGCGATCCGCTCGACCGGGCTCATCGACTCCCCGTACATCACCAGGTGCATGTCGATGCCCGGCTGTGCCCAGAAGAACAGGCCGGTCAGATCGGTGATCGTCGCCACCGCGGGGCATTGGATCGCGTGGGTGCGGCGCAGGCGGGCGAGCACGACGGTTACGGCTGGGTATGTCGATACGACCACATCGGGGTCGTACTCGGCGATCTTGCGTGTCAGCGGGCGCGAGCCGAACAGGCGCAACAGCCGCCGTGCCGCCCAGCGAATCGGCGCCACGTGCTCGAGCAGCCAGTACACGACCGTGTATGTCCAGGGCATGAATCGCAGCTGCACCCTGTAGCCGTCCTCGACGACCGGCTGCAGCAGGCGCCCCATCGCAGCCAGCCCATCGATGACGGTCACCTCCGCGGGCTGCCCGGAGTCTTCGATCTGACGCGCCAGCGCGCGGGCGGCGGCGGCGTGGCCCTCGCCCACGTCCGCGGAGAGGATCAGCACGCGTCTCGGACCATTTGCGCGAGGCGAACTCGATTTGCGTTGGCGACGTCGCATTTTCTTATAAGAAGCTTCGATCGCGGCGCGGGCGGTCCTGCTTGGACGTGGCCTACAGACGAGCGCCCCGGCAAACGTAAGTCGGGTGAGCACAGGGTATCTGGCACGTCGGATGCTTGCAGCCCGGGGTAGACGTAACAATTGGTCGCATCGAGGCCACGACTCCGATACCCGGGCGCGCACAGGCCGCCGCCGAACGGCGGGAGCTCGACGCGGAGCGGAAAACCGCGGGCGCAGACGTCCGAGGCCCCTCGCGCGCGCTGCGCGTGCTCGGCGCCGCGGGCCTGATCGCCATCCTGACGAGCGTTCTGCTGATCGGCGCCGGTGCGGCGAGCGCTCCCTCGATCTACGTGCCGGGCCGCAGCGGCGGCTGGCCCGCCTGGATGGCCGGGCCGCTGCGAGGTCTGGGCATCGGCGTAAGCACCTCGGGTGACTTCCAGGCGCTGACGCTGATCATGTGCGCCGGTTATGCGGCGGTGCTGCTCGCGGCGCACACGCGCGCGTTGTCGCTGCGGAGCATCGCCGCGGCGATCGTGGCCGCGAACGCGATCCTGCTGCTCGGCCCGCCGCTGATCTCTCAGGACGTGTTTGGCTATCTGGCGTTCGCCCGCATGGGCGTACTGCACGGCCTGGACCCATACACGCACGTCGCGTTCGAAGCGCCCACCGATCCGGTCTACCCGTTCGTCGGCTGGCCGTTTCAGCACTCGCCCTACGGGCCGCTGTTCACGCTCGCAAGCTATGCCACCGCGCCGTTGGGGCTGGCAGGCGGGCTGTGGGCGCTGAAGGCGATCGCGGTCGCCGGGAGTCTCGCCGCCGTGGCCCTGATCGCGCGTGCCGCGGGCGCGCTCGGACGCTCGCGGCGATTCGCCGCGGCGTTCCTAGGCCTGAACCCGGTGATGCTGGAGCTGGCGGTGGGCGGCGCCCACAACGACACGCTCGTGCTCGCGTTCCTCGCGGGAGCGCTCCTGCTCACCGCAGGGAGCGCCCCACGCTTTCGCTCGGGCGCGTTGGCGCTGGCCGCGGGCGTCGGCATCAAGATCACGGCGGGAATCGTGCTGCCGTTTCTGGTGCTCGCCCCCGAGCATGGGCGCGAACGCGCGCGCGTGGCCGCGGCCGCGGTCATCGGCCTGGCGCTGGTGGCGGCGATCGGGCTGCTCGGGTTCGGCTCGCACGCGCTCGGGTTCCTCGGCGCCGTCGGCGAGCAGCAGCAGCTCGTCGCGGTCCACAGCATCCCCGCCGAGACCGCGCGCCTGCTCGGCCTGCACGGAACGCCGAGCTGGTGGCGGCACTGCTTCCTCGCCGCGTTCCTGATCGTGCTGGCGTACGCGTTGTGGCGAACTGCGCGGGGAGCGGACTGGCGCGTGGCCGCCGGCTGGAGCACGCTGGCGCTGCTGCTGTCCACCGCCTGGCTGCTGCCGTGGTATGCGATCTGGCCGCTGCCGCTAGCGGCGGTCTGCGGCGATCGGCGCCTGCGGGCCGCCACGCTGATCGTCTGCGCCTACGCGATCCTGATCCATCTGCCGCTCGCCGACCCGCTGCTCAGCCCGCCCAAGGTCCACGTCGTCCCCCACCACGTGCACGTCGCCGCGCTCGGGCGCTGAGGAATCCTTTGGCGCGGGCGGGCGCCGCCGCTCTCCCTCTCGCTGCCCTCCCTCCGAGACGTTGCCTCCGCGCTCGGGTGTTGCAAGCGTCTGGAACTCACCCGTCTCGAAGTCCCGCGCCACGTCGCGCTCGATCTCCGCGGGGGAAGCGTCGGGGCGCAGCCGGCGCAGGCGGATCGCGTCCAGACTACGGAACTTGAAGATCTCGAGCACGTACACCAGATATATGCTGGCTGCCACGACGAGCAGTCCGATGAGGACCATCACCAGCGTCCAGCCCGTGTGCAGGTGACCGTGATGGTCTGAGTAGGGAACGAACCGCAGCGCCAGCGCGAGTCCCGCCAGCAGGAGCGTCCAGGCGTACAGATAGGCGATCGTGCGCCGGCTGGAGAAGCCGATCCGGGCCATGCGGTGGTGGAAGTGCTCGCTGTCGGACTCATAGATCGGGCGGCGATACTTCAGTCGCTTGAGCACCACGAACGTCGTGTCCAGGAACGGCACCGCGAGCAGGATCAGGGGCAGCACGAACGACACCACGGCCGTCGTCTTGACGGCGGCCTCGACCGTGATCACACCCATCAGCAGGCCCAGCAGGTTCGCGCCGCAATCGCCCATGAAGCTCGACGCGGGCGGGAAGTTATAGATCAGGAATCCAAGCGCGGCGCCGGCCGTGAGCGCCGCGAGCACGCCCGGCTGCTGGCGACCCAGGTCGAAGGCGATCACCGCCATCGCGGCGGCGATGATCGCGCACACGCCCGCCGCCAGGCCGTCGACGCCGTCGGAGAAGTTGACGACGTTCATCATCGCCACGAGCCCGATCACGGTGAGTACCGGCCCGGCGTTCGTGACGCCGGCATTGGGGAACGCGAGTTTGCCGACGAACGGCAGCGTGATCGCTTTCACGGCCACGCCGTAGTGCACGACGATCACCGCCGCCAGCACCTGCCCGGCGAGCTTGACCACGGGCGGAAGGTCGAAGCGGTCGTCCAGCGCGCCCACGAGCGTGATCAGGGCAGCGGCGATCAGCACGCCCTGCCACAGCCGGCGCTCTTCGTAGTAGCCGCTCGGCAGCCACAGCAGCATCGCCACGAGCACCCCGGCGAAAATCGCCAACCCGCCGAGCAGCGGAGTCGGGCGCTCGGACAGGCCCCGCTCGCGCGGTTCGTCGATCGCGCCGACCGCCCGGGCGATCCGCATCGTCAGCGGCGTCAGCAGCGCGGTCACGGCCGCGGCCACCAGGAAGGCGTAAAGCGCGTCGAGCTCCGTCGGATGCGGCATAGCTCCGGCACAGCATCGCAGGCCCCGAGGTCGTACGTGCTCGCGAGCCGGGCGCGGAGCTTACGCAGGCGCCGGCGCGGCGAGCGACTCGTACAGCGGGTAGCGCGCGACAATCGCCTGCACGCGCTCAGACAGCGCCGCAGCGCTGGCGGCAAAGTCGGTGTCGAGCAGCGCCTGCGCGATGATCTGACCGACCTCGGCGAAGTCCTCGTGCGCCAGCCCGCGCGTGGCCAGGGCGGGCGTGCCGATGCGCAGGCCGGAGGCCTCCATCGGCGGGCGCGGGTCGAACGGGACGGCGTTGCGGTTGACGGTGATCCCGATCTCATGCAGCCGGTCCTCGGCCTGGCGGCCGCTCAGCTCGGGGCGCAGGTCGCGCAGGTCGACCAGCGCCAGGTGCACGTCGGTGCCACCCGTGAGCACGTTCAGGCCCCCGCCGTTACCGCCGTGCTCGGAGCTCGCGCCGAGCAGCTGCTCGGCCAGCGTCTGCGCGCCGGCGACGGTGCGCCGCTGGCGCTCTGCAAAGAGCTCGCTCGCGGCGATCTTCAGCGCCACCGCCTTGCCCGCGATCACGTGCTCCAGCGGGCCGCCCTGCTGGCCGGGGAACACGGCGGAGTCGATCTTTTTGGCGTACTCCTGCTTGCACAGGATGATCCCGGCGCGCGGGCCGCCGAGCGTCTTGTGGGTCGTGGTCGTGACGACGTCGGCGTACTCGACCGGGTTGGGGTGCAGTCCCGCGGCGACCAGCCCGGCGAAGTGGGCCATGTCGACCATCAGCAGCGCCCCGACCTCGTCGGCTATGTCACGAAAGCGCGCGAAGTCCAGCCGGCGCGGATACGCCGACCAGCCGGCGAGCAGCAGCTTGGGACGGCGCTCGCGCGCGATCCGCGCCACCTCGTCCATGTCGATCAGGCTGCTCTCGCGATCGACCTCGTAGGCGGCGATGTCATACAGCCGCCCCGACACGTTGATGCGCATCCCATGCGTGAGGTGGCCGCCGTGGGCGAGCGACAGGCCCATGATCGTGTCGCCGGGCGTGAGCAGCGCGTGGTAGACGGCGGCGTTGGCCTGCGCGCCGGAGTGGGGCTGGACGTTGGCGTGCTCTGCGCCGAAGAGAGAGCACGCGCGGTCGATCGCCAACTGCTCGGAGACGTCCACCCACTCACAGCCGCCGTAGTAGCGCCGGCCGGGGTAACCCTCGGCGTACTTGTTCGTCAGCACGCTGCCCTGACATTCGAGCACCGCCCGGGGGACGAAGTTCTCCGAGGCGATCATCTCCAGCGTGCCCTGCTGGCGCTCCAGCTCGCCGCGCAGCGCGGCGGCGACCTCGGGATCGACCTCCTCCAGCGGGCGGTCGAAGTAGTCGGGGGCGAGGTAGTGATCGGCGGGGCTGGAGTCGGACATGATGGCGCTCTCCTTAGACGGACGAGGACTATCTGATGCCCAGGCGCGCGGCGCGTCGATCCGTCGCTCCCCGGTGGTCGATTCCACCCAAGCGCCAGTCGCGACGGCGTAGTACGAGGCTAGCAGGCGAGGAAGATCGTGTGTGGCGCAGTGGATGGTGATGCTTTGGGTCGCATCCGCGCAGGTTGCCGTCAGCCATCGGCCATGAGTGCGGGGCCTCCCGCCCCGCAAACACTCGGTGGGGCATGCCTGGGTCCGCAGAGCACCGGGACCCCTCAGAGCGCACGCTCCAACTCGGCCTGTCCCACCGGACCCTCGCGCACGATGCGCCACTCACCGGAGCGCTCGTACTCGCACAGGTCCAGCACAGTCGAGGCGACGCCCGGGAGCTCACCGCCGTCGAGCACGAGATCGGCGCTGTCGCGAATCGAGGCGGGCACGTCGGCCAGGCGACGCGCCTCAGGACCGCCTGAGAGGTTGGCGCTCGATTGCAGCAGCGGGCGATCGAGCGCGCGCAGCACCGCGATGCGATCAGTCAGCGCTGGCACACGCAGGCCGAGGGTTTCGGCGCCGCCCGACTCCGGTCCACACGCGAGCGGATAACGTCGCGTACGGTTTGGCAGCAGCAATGTCAGCGGCCCCGGCAGCAGCGCTTGGAGCGCCACGCGCTCACGGGGCGCGAGCTCGGGCAGCGCGCGCAGGGCGGACTCCAGCGCGAAGAACATGACCGCCGCTGGACGGGTCGCCGGGCGGCCCTTCAGCTCATACAGCCGCCTCACCGCGGGCTCGCTGTCCGGGTCGCAGCCAAGGCCGTAGACGGTGTCCACTCCGAACACGACGACGCCCGCACGGTCGAGGCACGCGCGCGTGGCATCGACATCGACAGTACTCAGCGCTCCGCCGCCCACCGGCTGTCCACTCACTGGCCGCTCACTCACCGGCTGCCAATCACCACGCGCTCGATCCCGGCCAGGTCGCGCTCTGAGTGCACCGACTCAAAGCCCGCGGCCAGCATCAGCTCGGTCACGGCGCCGGCCTGCCCGGCACCGATCTCCAGGGCGAGGATCCGTACCCCCTGGCGCGGCGCAACCTGAACGAGCAGCGCGCGGATGCACGCCAGCCCGTCCGGCCCGGCGAACAGCGCGCCGGCAGGCTCGTGGCGCAGGATCTCCGGCGCCAGCGACGCGCGCTGGGACTCGGCGACGTAGGGCGGGTTGGAGAGGACCGCGTCGAACTCGTCGGGCACGCCCGCGAGCAGGTCCGCGTGCAGCCAGTCGACATGCAGGCCGAGCCGTTCGCCGTTGGCGCGCGCGAGGGAGAGGGCATCCTCGCTGATGTCGGTGGCGCTGACGAGCAGGTCGGGGCGCTCGTCAGCCAGCGCCAGGGCGACCGCGCCGCTGCCGGTGCCCACGTCAAGCACACGTGCGCCCCGCGGCAGCGCCGCGACGGCGAGCTCGACCAGCAGCTCGGTCTCCGGGCGGGGGATCAGCGCGCGGCGATCAACTGCCAGCTCCAGCCGGCGAAAGCCACGGGCGCCGGTGATGTAGGCGACGGGCTCGCGCTGGACCGCGCGCCTGCGCACCGCGTTCTGCACCGCCCGCACGTCTGGGTGGGGGGAACCCCGTACTACGAGATCGCGATCGGTCAGCAGACGCTCGCGCGAGACACCGAGCACGTGCGCGAGCAGGATTTCGGCGTCCAGCCGAGGGGTGTCACACCCGGCGGCGGCTATCGCCGTCATCGCTCCATCCAACGCCTCGCGCGCCGGAGTGCCGGTGGCGATCATGCCGCGGTCTGCGCCTGCAACTGCGAGCGCCGCTCATCCGCCTGCAACCCGGCCGTGAGCTCGTCGAGCTGACCTTCGAGGACCTGGTCGAGGTTGTGGACGGTCAGCTTGATGCGGTGGTCGGTGACACGGCGCTCGCCGAAGTTGTAGGTGCGGATCTTCTCGGCGCGGTCGCCCGTGCCGACCTGCGAACGGCGGTCTGCCGCAAGCTCGGCCTGCTGTTCGGCCAGGGCGCGCTCATACAAACGCGCGCGCAAGACACGCAAAGCGCGCTCGCGGTTCTGCAGCTGGGACTTCTCGTCCTGCATCGAGACGACGATCCCGGAGGGTCTATGCGTGATGCGCACCGCCGAGTCGGTCGTGTTGACCGACTGCCCTCCGGGCCCGGAGGAGCGGTAAACGTCGATCTGCAGGTCGTTCGGGTCGATCTGCACGTCCACCTCCTCGGCCTCGGGCAGCACAGCGACGGTCGCGGTGGAGGTGTGGATGCGCCCTTGGGACTCGGTCTCGGGAACGCGCTGGACACGGTGGGTGCCACCCTCGAACTTGAAGACCGAATACGCGCCGTCGCCACGAATCGCGAACGTGTACTTGCCCTCGCCGATGTCCATCGACTCGGTGGTAAAACCCAAGCGCTCGGCGTAGCGGGTCAGCATCCGATACAGGTCGCCGGCCCACAGCCCGGCCTCATCGCCCCCGGCCCCGCCCTGTATTTCGACGATCACATTGTGATCGTCGTTGGGGTCGCGCTCGATCATCGCCAGGCGGATCTCCTCCTCGAGCTCCTCGATCCGCGCGCGGGCGCCATTCAACAGCTCGCGCAGCTCGGGGTCTTCGCCGTCCTCGGAGATCATCTCCTCCGCGCCCGCGGCGTCGTCTCGCGCGCGCCGCCATTCGCCGGCCAGCCCCGCGGCGACCTCGAGCTGACTGTAGGCGCGACCGGCCGCGGCATAGCGCTCCCGGTCGGAGATCACCTCGGGGTCGGTCATCTGCGCTCCGAGCTCGGCAAAGCGCGTCTCGATCTGCTCAACCAGGTCTTCGATCATCGGACCCAGTCTATGAGTCCCCTACGCCACGACGGGGCGGCTACGCATGGACACAGGACAAAAAACGGGCCACGCGTGTACGCGCACGCGCGCGCGGCCCGCCGAAAAAGTCATGCATCTCTTCACGAGCCCCCCCTCGCGAACCTTCTCAGGCCACGACCTCCACGCCGACGAGGTCCGCGGCCGACAGGGCGCCCGGCGTCTCGCGCTGAAGGACCGCGTCGAGCGCGGCGATCGCCACCGCCAACTGGTCGAGATCGGGCTCGCGCGTGGTGAGCAGTTGCAGCTTCAGCCCGGGCCACATGATCGCGCGCACCCACCCGCGGCGGCGGTTGCGTCCGGCGAACTTGATCAGCTCGAACGAGATACCGGCGATCAGGGGGACGCCGAGGATGCGCGTGAGCACGAGCCAGTACCAGGCGGGCAGGCCGATCGGAGCGAACACGAAGATCGCGACGATCATCACGACGAGCAGGAAGGAGGTGCCGCAGCGCGGGTGCAGACGCGAAAAGCGCTGGGCGTTGACCGGCGTAAGCGGCAACCCTGCCTCAAAACACGAGATCGTCTTGTGCTCGGCGCCGTGGTACTCAAACACGCGGCGCAGGTCGCGGATGCGCGAGAGCAGGACCATGTAGCCGAGGAAGATCGCCGTGCGGATGATGCCCTCGATCACCCAGAAGAGGACCGAGCTGTGGAGTTGGCCCTTGATCAGGCTGGTCAGGCCGACGGGGATCAGGAAGAAGAGGACGATCGCGAACACAACCGCGACGACGACGGTGCCGGCCCACACGCCACGGGGGATCTCCTGGGGCTCCCCCGTGGCCCCACCCCCGTCCCCGTCCGCACCGCCCGTCACGTCCGACCCCTCCTCGGGCGGGAGCTGAGCGTTGGCGGAGACCTCGAGAGCGCGAAAGCCGATCATCAAGGAACCGCCGAGCGCGACGATGCCACGCAGGATCGGAAGGCGCAAAGCGCGGTGGCGCTGCAAAGCGGAGGTGAGCTCAAACGCGCTGACCTCGATCTCCCCGAGCGCGGGATCGATTGGGGACCCACCCACCCCGCGATCGGGCTCACGCAACTGCTCCACAGTGGGCTTGCGCACGGCCACGGCCCAGTTGGAGACTCCGCGCATCATCACCCCCTCGAGCACGGCCTGACCGCCGACGGGGGCGTCGCGCTGGGCGTTCAGCTCGCCATCGGGCGTGAGCGACGTGGCAGCGGCGGCGCTCGACGTGCTGTCGGCGGGTAAGGAGACGTCCCGGGCGCGATCCGGACGAGGCGCGACCGGAGCCGCGGGGGGCGCCTGCAATGCGCTCGCGCGCGCCCCCCCACCGGCGACCGGACGAGGGGGCATCGGCCCGCTAGGAGGCCTTGGCCTGGGCGGAGCGCTGACGGCCCTTGGCCATGCGGCGCTGGAAGCGCTCGACGCGACCGCCCGTGTCGACGAGCTTCTGACGCCCGGTGTAGAACGGGTGGCAGTTGGAGCAGACCTCGACGTGCAGCTCGTCGCGGGTCGCGCGCGTAAGGAACTCGTTGCCGCAGGTGCAGCGAACGTGGGCCTGCGCGTAGGTGGGATGGATGTCGGCCTTCATGGTCGGATCATTCTAGCGGGGAAGCGGGGGATGGCGGGGCGGGCGCGGGTTGCACGCAGCGCGGGGTGCGCCGTTCGTCGCGGCGCAGGAGACGTCCGTGGGGTCCCTGCCAGCGGAAGGTGATCAGGGCCCGGTAGAGGGCGGGAGCGGAAAGGTTGGTGACCTGTTCGAGGTGCCGGTAGGATTTTACGCCGGGGTCCGCGGTGCGCCAGACGCCGACGCCGGGGGCGAGCACGGGGCGATAGCCGGTTTCGCCGGGGGCGCGCTCGAGCAGTTCGATGCGCATCGACATGCGCGTGGCGCCGGGGATCAGGGCCATTTCGCCGGCGAAGGTGGCAGAGCGTTCGGCCGGTTCGCCCACGGAGACGCACTGCAAGAGGGATGCGGAGTCAAGCGCGGTGTCGGGGAGCACCGTCTGGGCGCGCGCGCTGCCCAAGAGGGATGCAAAAACCAGCACAAGGGCGAGAAGAAGGCGCCGGGCGTGAATGGTGGTCAACATGGCATCCCCCTAACACAAGGATGACTCCCATGTTTCGCACTGCCCCCAATGCACGTGGCGGGATAGCCGAGGCGGACGAGCAGTTGTTCGGCTGACGTCAAACAAAAAGAATCCGACACTCTGGGTCACTCAGTGCGCCAGCCAAGCCAGCAAAGCGCGGGCGGCGCGGCCGCGGTGACTGATCCGATCCTTCTGCTCGTCGGTCAGCTCGGCCAGCGTTTCATCCCCGGGCCGGTCGTCGGGCAGGAACGCCGGGTCATAGCCGAAGCCCCGCTCGCCCCTGGGCTCGGCCGCGACGGTGCCCGTGCAGCGACCCTCGAACACGCGCTCCGTGTACGTCTGCGGGTCCACGTACGCGAGCGCGCAGACGTACTCGAGCGCACTGCCGGCCGGCGCCTCGCGCAACAGCAGGGCCAGGTTCTCCTCGTCGCTCGCGTGCTCCCCCGCGTAGCGGGCTGAGCGCACCCCCGGGCGGCCGCCGAGGGCGGCCGCCTCGATGCCCGAGTCGTCGGCGATGCTCACGCGCCCCGTGGCAGCGGCGGCGGCGCGGGCCTTGCCGAGCGCGTTGTCCGCGAAAGTGGCGCCGTCCTCCGGCGGGAGCTGCACATCATGGGGCAGCGCGTTCACGTCCCAGCCCAGAAGGAGGCGCGCGAACTCGCGGCGCTTGTGCTCGTTGCGCGTGGCGAGCAGCAGCATCATCACACGACCGTGGCATGCGGCGAGGTGGGCATCGTCACACGGCCGTCGTGAGCGTCACGCGGCGACCGTCGCCTGCGCGATCGCCATCGCCTGGAGCCCGCGCAACGTCTCGATGCCACCCGCCGCGAGGGCCAGCAGCTCGTCCAGGTGCGCGCGCGAGAGGGGCGTGCGCTCGGCCGTGGCCTGCACCTCGACGAGGCCGCCCTCCCCGGTCATCACGACGTTCGCGTCGACCTCGGCGTTGGAGTCCTCGCCATAGTCCAGATCCAGCCGCGGCTCACCGGCGACGATCCCGCAGGAGACCGCCGCGACCGAGCCCGTCAGCGGCGACGCCTCCAACCGGCCTTTCTCGCGCAGCTTCGCGCAGGCAAGCGCCAGCGCGACGTACGCGCCCGTGATCGACGCGCAGCGCGTGCCCCCATCGGCCTGCAGCACGTCGCAGTCGAGGTAGATCGTCCGTTCGCCGAGCGCCTGGAAATCGACCACACCGCGCAGCGAGCGGCCGATCAGGCGCTGGATCTCGACGCTGCGCCCATCGAGGCGGCCCTTGGCGATGTCGCGCTGCTTGCGATCTCCGGTCGAGGCGGGCAGCATCGCGTACTCGGCCGTGACCCAGCCTCGGCCCTTGCCGGTCATCCAGCGCGGCACCGACTCCTGCGCGGAGGCCGTGCAGATCACGCGCGTCTCGCCGATCGAGATCAGGGCCGAGCCGGTGGCGGTGCGCACGAACCCCGGCTCGATCGTCGTCGGGCGCAGCCCGTCCGGGCCGCGGTCATAGCTGCGGCGGCTCACGCCCCGGTCCTCCCGCCCTGGACGGGGCGCCGCCCGGCGCAGCCGCGCACGCGATCGCCGGGACTCACGCGATCGCCTCGACCGCGGCCAGATCGACGTGCTCGACCGCGCCCAACGGCATCTGCAAAAAATGTGTGCCCAGCTCACGAAAAGCGTGCACATCGCCCGTGCACAGGAACCGGTACTCGCCCTCGCCGTCCACGCGAGGGTTCTCGAGGTCACGCGTGCTCAGCGCGTGCTCGACCTGGCGCGCGAGCGCGGCGCCCGAGGTCACGAGCGTCACCTCCGGACCGAGCGTGCGCTGCAACATCGGGCTGATCAACGGGTAGTGCGTGCAACCCAGGATCACCGTGTCCACGCCTGCTGCCTTCAGTGGCTCGCATGCCGCGCGGACGGTCGCCACGGCCTGCTCGTCGAACTGCTCGCCCGCCTGGATGATCGAGGCCAGCGTCGGGCACGGGACGGCGTGCAGCGCCACATGCGGGTCCACGGCGGCGATCGCCCGCTCATACGCGCCGCTGGCCACGGTCGTGGGGGTCGCCAGCAGCCCGATCCGTCCACTGCGCGTGGCGGCGACCGCGCGCAGCGCCTCCGGGCGCACGACGCCCATCACGTCGATGCCGAGCGTCGTCTGGCGCATACGCGCGCTCAGGCTGGGCAGGGCGGCCGAGGTGGCGGAGTTGCACGCGACGACCAGCAGCTTGGCGCGCCGGCGCAGCAGCAGATCCTCGGCGATCTCGGCCGCGAAGCGCTCGATCTCCTCCGGGGCACGTTCGCCGTACGGGAAGCGCGCCGTGTCCCCCAGGTAGACGAAGTCCTCGCGCGGCAGGCGCACCAGCAGCTCGTGCAGGACGGTCAGCCCGCCCACGCCCGAGTCGAACACGGCGATCGGCCGCGCGCGCGGATCCTCTGCCGATCCCTCAGATGTTGCGAACGCACCGGACACGCAGGCCATCATTCCAGAGCGCTGCGTTGGGCGAGGTCGTAGAGGCGCATCGTTCCGCCACCCACAGCCCGATCCTTGCACCACAGCCCGATCCTCACACTCCCAGCCCGATCGCCCGCGACCCGATAGGCCCAACCCACCATCTATCGTGACGCGAGCCGTGCGCGTGCTCGTGCTCTCAAACATGCTGCCCGACGCCGCACACCCCGAGCGCGGAACCTTCGTCCGCGACCAGGTCGCCGATCTGCGCCGTCTGCCCGGGCTCGACATCGAGCTGTACGAGTTTCCTCCAGGCGCACGCGCGCTCGCGCGCGCGGCCCTCGATCTGCACCGCCGCTACGGCGGAGGCCGGGGCCCGTTGACGCTCGTTCACCGCCACCAACGTCATCGCCACGCGCGCGTGGCCCATGACGTCGTGCACGCCCACTACGGCCTCACCGCCTGGCCCGCGCTCGCGGTGCCCGCACGCGTTCGCGCGCTGACCGTGCACGGCAACGACATGCGCCACCCGCGCACGCGCATGCTCACCGCCGCCGCGCTCAGCCGGATCGATCTGCTGGCCGCCGTGTCCGGCTCGCTGGCGCAGGAACTGCCCGGCCGCCGGGCGCGAGCCAGGGCGCAGGTGCTGCCCTGCGGCGTCGACCTCGAACGCTTTCATCCGATTCCCCGCGCGCAGGCACGTACCGAGCTGGGGCTCGATCCTGACAAGCCCTGCCTGCTGTTCGCCGCCGACCCGGCCCGAGCGATCAAGCGCTACGACCTGGCGCTGGCGCTGGCGCGCGCAGTGGACGTCGAGCTGCTCACGCTGGGCGGCGTCGCTCCCACACGCGCGCCCCTGTGGGTCAACGCCGTAAACGCCGTGCTGATGCCCTCCGGGCACGAGGGCTTCGGGCTGGCCGTGCTCGAGGCGCTGGCCTGCGACGTGCCCGTGCTGGCCACGCCCGTCGGCATCCACCCCGAGGCGCTGCGCGGCGTCGCGGGGGCGCTGTGCGCGCCGTTCGAGCTCGGCGCATGGCGGGACGCGCTCGAACCCCACCTGCGCGACCCCGACCCGCGCATCGCCGGACGCGCCCACGCCGAGCCGTACTCCGGGCCACGCATGGCCAGGCGCGTCGCCGATGCCTGGCGCATCGCCCTGGAGCGCGCCGGATAGCACGCCCGGCAACGCCCCCGATAGCGTCTGACAGCACGCCTGACAGCGCCCCTGATAAGCCGCCTGACAGGACGCCTAACAGCGCCGCGACAACGCGTTGGGGATATCCCGGGGACCATCCCCCGGGGTCCTGAGTAGCATTCGTCAACGGTGGAGGAGACGTCTCACACCACTGTCGCCCCCGCGGCGGCCGCACCACAGACGCCGGACGGCGATTCGCCGGCGAGCGCGCCCCCGGGCGAGAACGCCGCCCAGCCGTCCCCCGACGCCATTCCCGGCGAGGGCGAGGAGACGCCCGCGGGCGAGCACGTACCGACCGGCTCGCCCGGGTTCAGCGAGCGCGGGCGTATGCGCCGCCGCGCGCGGTTCCTGCGCAAGGCGCGCGAGCTGGCCTACCGCGACCTCGGCGGGCTCGTGTTCGACCTGCACCGATACGGGCGGCGCAACGACACGCTCGTGCTCGCCAAGCTGGACACGATCGGGCGCATCGACGGCGAGCTGCGCGCACTCGAAGCCAGTCTGGCCGAGCGCCAAGCCGTGACCGTGCTGCGCGAGGCGGGCGTGGCGGCATGCCCACGCTGCGCCGCGATCCACGGCAGCGACGACCGCTTCTGCCCGCAACTGCGGCCTGGCGATGGACCTCCGCGCCGAGCGCCCGGTAGCCGGCGCCGCCGCACCGGCGCCCACCTCCACTCCAACGCCGCCCCCAGCTCCGGCGGGGACACCCCCTCCCGCGCCGACACCCGCGCCGGTCATGAGCCCAACCGCCGCCCATGCCACACAGGCTCCCGCCGCGCCCTCTTCACGCTCCGGCACCCCGACGCCCCCGGCGGCCACTCCGCGCCCCACGGCCCCGAAACCCCCCACAACCGCGGCCCCAGCTCCACGCCCCACGGCCCCGACAACCCCACCGCGTGCTCCAAACCCACTCGCCCCGGCATCTCCCGCGCCCGCGTCACCCGCGGCGCCAAGGCCCGCACCCCGCGCACCACCCCGCCGGCAGGTCCCGCGCCAACCGTCGGCGACAGCCCAGCCGAAGCGAAAGACCATCGGCCGAACGTGGACCAGCCCACCGAGATCGTCCGTCCACCCGCCAAGACCCTTGAGCAGTCGCCAGTCCGCCGCCACGCCGCCGCCGCCGACATCCGCCCCGAGCGCGGCGCCACCCGTGGACGCGGCGTGTCCCGCTGTGCGGCGCGCCGCTGGACCCCGCGCAGGAGTGGTGCCTGAACTGCGGCGCGGCGGCACGTACGCGCCTGGCGGCGCCGACGAACTGGAAGGCGCCGATCGTCGCGATCGCGGTGATCGCCACACTCGCGCTCGGAGTGCTCGCCGCCGCGCTCGTCAAGCTCAGCGGCGGCTCTCCGACGACCAAAACGCTCGCGCCCGTCACAACGACGATCACCATCGCGCACCACGCCCACCGTCGGGGCGACTGCCGACCACGACGACGGGCGCCCCCACGACCGGGTCTCGCCGACGACGATCACGCCAGACCGGGACGACCGTCGCCCCGGCACGGGCGCGGTCACCCCAGGCACGCCGACGACGATCACGCCCGGCACAACGACGGGACCCGCCGGCACAACCCACGACGACGGCGGGGATCCCGGGCGCAACCACTCCGACGACCAGCAACCGGGACACCGACAGCCCGGCGAAGAAGCGCTGCGCAAAGCCGGATTTTTGCGCGCACGAAAAAATAGCCGCCGCCCCCGCTGCCACCGGTCAAGCCCCACCGCGATGCCTTCCATCCCCAAGCCGTCCAAGGGTTCGCGCCAGAATAGATGGTGGGTTGAGGGGGTCGGGCCGTGGATGGCAGACGCCGCACACGAGCGCAGCCGTGCTGGTGGCACGTCGAGCATCGTGGGTGGCGTATGACGCCGCGGAACGGCGGCCTCAATCCCGGCAGATATTCTGGCGTGGGCCCTAACACGGAGGTCGACCTCGCGAGGACCGACATCGCGGTGGTCGGCGCGGGCGCGGCCGGACTGTACGCGGCGCTGTGCGCCGCTCGCGAGGGCGCGCGGGTCGTGCTCGTCTCGGCCACACCGCTGGCGCAGACGGCCAGCTACTGGGCGCAGGGCGGCCTCGCCGCCGCGCTCGCGGCCGACGACAGCCCCGAGCTCCATCTCGCCGACACCGAGCGCGCCGGGCGCGAGCTCGTCAGGCGCTCGGCGGCCGAGATCCTCGTGCACGAGGCGCCCGCGTGCGTCGCGGACCTGCAGTCGCTGGGGGTGCGCTTCGACGCCGACCGCTTCGGGCGGCTCGCGCTCGGGCCTGGAGGGTGGGCACTCGATCCGGCGCATCGTGCACGCCGGCGGCAGCGCGACCGGACGGCGCGTGGTCAGACAGCTGTCGGCGCTGGCGGCCGAGGATCGGCGCATACACGGTGTTCGAGGGGGCCAGCGCGCGCGCGCGCTGTGGACGAACGCGGATCCGGCGGGCGATCGCGGGGAGATCCGCGCCCTGCCCCACGCCCGGCGCCTACGGTCCAGGCGCAGGCCGTTGCCGCGGGGCTGCGTGCGAGAGCGCCAATGCTCAGACCAGCACTGGCGGCGCGCGAGTGGTGTCCGCGCGCGCGGTCGTGCTCGCCACGGGGGGCGCGGCGGCGCTGTGGGCACGCACGACCAACCCGCCCGGCTCGCAGGGCGTCGGGCTGCTGCTCGCGCACGCCGCGGGCGCGCGGCTGGCGGACCTCGAGCTGCTGCAGTTCCACCCGACCGCCGTGATCGGCGTGCCCGGGCGCGAGGGGTTCCTCGTGACCGAGGCGATCCGCGGCGAGGGCGCGACGCTGCACGATGCGAGCACGGGCGAGCGCTTCGTGGAAGAGCTCGCCCCGCGCGACGAGGTCTCGCGCGCGATCCAGTCTCGCCTGCGCGAGACGGGCGCGAGCTCGGTCGGGCTGGACATGCGCAGTGATCGACCCCGCGCACTTTCCCAACGTCGTCGCGGCCCTGCGCGAGGCCGGCCTGGATCCCACGCGCGAGCTGGTGCCGGTGGCGCCGGCGGCGCACTACGCGATGGGCGGGATCGTCGTCGATCTGCACGCACGCTCGAGCGTGGCCGGGCTGTATGCCGTCGGCGAGGTCTCCTGCACGGGGCTGCACGGCGCCAACCGGCTCGGCGTCGAACTCGCTCAGCGAGTGCTTTGTGTTCGCGTGCCGCGCGGTCGACGCCGCCCTGTCCGAGCCGTTCTCCGCGACCGCCGTCGCCAGGCGAGATCGACGCGTTGCTCGCGAGCTCCGCGGCTGCCCACCGGCCGAGCCGGCGACGCGCGCCGCGCTGTGGCGCGACGCGGGCGTGCGAACGCACGCGCAGAGGGTCTGAGCAGGCTGCTGGCGGATCCCCATCCGCTGGCCCGCCTGATCGCGCGCTGCGCGCTCGCGCGCGAGGAGAGCCGCGGGGCTCACCTGCGCCTGGACCACCCCAAGCGCGACCCGGCGCTCGATCACCGTCACGCGGTCGTCTGTGGGCGAGGACGAGGCGGCTGGCCTGGGAGCGGTGGACGTAGCGCGGATCCCGATACGCCAGCCGCTGCGGTGACCGGCGCCGACAGCAACGGATGAAAGGGCTGGCTGCCGGGTCTCCCACCAAAAACCCACCTGGCGCGACACCGCATCTTTTCTGGTAGCGCGAGTGTTCTATGGGATGGAAGAACGGGGGACGATCGGAGTCTTTGGATACGGCGGGTGTGCTCAAAGTCAAGATCGACCAGGAGAGAGGTAGGACCGCCATGTACCAGTTCAGCCGGGCCATATACAGAGAGCTCGCGTCGCACATCCTCGCGCCCCAGCACGGCGCCGAGCGCGAGCCTCAACCACGAGCATGTGCTGCGCGCGTGCGAGGCGGTCGTTGAGCGCATGGCGACCGATCGCCACTACTTCGCCCACCCCGCGCGCACGCTGTACTGCGACATCCGCAGCTACTTCGCGATGAGCGAGCAGGGTCACGTCCACCGCGTCGTCACCCGCTACATCGGCTACGCCCAGCGCTACCTCGTCGAGAACCCGGTCGCGGCCTACACGTCCGTCAGCGGACAGCCGCCCCAGTGCCGCGCGACGACGCGCAAGGGCTCGGCCTGCCAGCGCGTGCCGCTGCCGCACAACGGGTACTGCCCCTCCCATCAACACCTCGCCGAGACCGAGGACCAGGAGCTCGCGGCGGCCTGATTGGGTTTTCTTGGGTCGCATCCGCGCAGGTGGGCGGCCGGCACGCGGCCGTCGGCGCGGGACGTCCGGTCCCGCGTCCGGGGGAGCGCGGCATGCGGGCCAGCATGACGGCGCGGGACACATGCGCAGCGCTCGTCCGTACGCTCTGAGGCATGCTCCTGGGGGTAGATGTGGGCGGGACGTTCACCGACGCGGTGCTCGTCGGAGCGGACGGCGCCGTCTACACCGCCAAGGTCCCGACCACGCCCTCAGACCAGGCGCGGGGTGTGCTCGAGGCGGTGAGCGAAGTGCTCGCGCGGGCGGGCGCCGCGCCTGGAGACGTACAAAGGATCGCGCACGGCATGACCGTCGCGACGAACGCGCTGCTGGAGAGGCGCGCCGCGCGCACCGCGCTGATCGCCACGGCCGGGTTCACCGACGTGATCGAGCTGGGCCGCCAGGCGCGCGCGCACCTGTACCGGCTGTGCGACGCGGCGCCGGCCCCGCTGGTGGCGGCGGAGCTGCGATTCGCCGCGCCCGAGCGTTGCGGACCCGACGGCCCGCTGCTCGCGCTGTACCCCGAGCGCGCAGGGGAACTGGTCGATGAGATCGCCCGCGCGCGGCCCGAGGCGGTGGCGGTCGCGCTGCTGCACTCCTACGCGCACCCCGAGCACGAGCGCCTGCTCGCACGCGAGCTGCAGGCCGGCGCCTGCCCGCGACAACGCACGTGTCGGTCTCCAGCGAGCTGGTGGGCACGTTCCGCGAGTACGAGCGCACCGCGACGACCGTGCTCGACGCGGCCATCAGCCCGCTCGTAGGGCGCATACCTGCGCCGGCTCGCAGCCGAGTCGTCCGCACGCGGGCTGGTCGAGCCCGAGATCATGCAGTCCTCGGGCGGGCTCGCATCGACCGCGCGCGCCGGCGTCCCATGCCGCGCTGACGGTCCTGTCCGGCCCGGCTGGAGGCGTCGGCGGCGCACTGCTGCTGGCCGAGCTGGCGGGTGTGGAGAACGTGCTGTGCTTCGACATGGGCGGCACCTCCTGCGACGTCTGCGTGATCTCCGACGGACAGGTCGCCGAGACCGCGGAGCGCACGGTCGCGGGGCGCCCGCTGGCGCTGCCGGCGCTCGACATCCACACGGTCGGGGCGGGCGGCGGCTCGATCGCCTGGCGCGACGCCGGCGGCGCGTTGCGCGTGGGCCCCGAGTCGGCGGGCGCCGTGCCCGGGCCCGGCGTGTTACGGGCAGGGCGGCGAGCGGCCGACCGTGACCGACGCCAACCTGCTGCTGGGCCGCCTGCCCGCGGACACCGCCGCTGGCGGGCGGACTGACGGCTCGACCGCGCCGCGGCCGAGCGCGCGGTGGCGGCGACTCGCGAGCGAGCTGGGCCTGGAGACCGGACGCGTGCGCCGCGGGATCGTGCGCGTCGCCGAGACGGAGATGCTGCGCGCGCTGCGCGTGATGACCGTCGAGCGCGGGATCGACCCGCGCGAGTATGCGCTGATGCCGTTCGGCGGCGCCGGGCCGCTGCACGCGTGCGCGCTGGCCGAGGAGCTGGGGATCGACACAGGTCCTGTGCCCGCGCACGTCCGGGGTGCTGTGCGCGCTCGGCCTGCCGCCGCCGCACCGAGGCGCGGACGTGTCGCGCACGGTGATGCTGCGCGGGGCGTGCGTTCACGGAAGCGGGCCGTCGCGCGCGTGCGCGACGAGCTGCTGGCGCAGGCGGGTGGTGATCTCGGCCGCCGCGAGCGAACGACTCTACGAGCTGCGCTACCGCGGCCAGTCATACGAGCTGCCGGTCGAGTCGGAGTCGGCCGACCCGGATGTCCTGCGCGAGGCGTTCGCGCAGCGCGCACGAGCGGCGCTATGGCTACCGCGACGACGACGGCGAGGTCGAGCTGGTGACGATCAGGGCGTCGGTCTGGGGAGCTGCGCCGGAGTTGAGCCTGCGCGGCGCCGGCAGCGACGGCGAGCGAATCGAGGGGCCGGCGGTGCGGCCCCTGCCCGAGGCGACGCTGTACGTCCCGCCCGGATGGTCGGGAGAGTGGACGAGTGGGGCACCGTGCATCTGCGGCGCGATGTCAAACACGATCCTCGACACCGACCGGCGAGAATGGGGCGAGACCCCGACGCTGGCTCAGACCACGACCGCGACCCCGACCCCGGGCGGCACGCATGAGCGGGCTGGACCCGATCGAGCTCCAGGTGGTCACCGGAGCACTGCGCGCGGCGTGCGAGGAGATGGGCGCCGTGCTGATCCGCTCGGCGCGGTCGTCGAACATCAAGGAGCGCCACGACGCCTCGACCGCCCTGTTCGACCGGCACGGCGAGATGGTGATGCAGGCCGAGCACATACCCGTGCACCTCGGCTCGATGCCGGCGGCGGTGGAGGCGATCCTCGGCGAGGACCACTCGCAGGGTGGGCTCGTGGGTGCTGAACGATCCGTTCGCGGGCGGCACCCACCTGCCCGACATCACGGTGATCACACCGGTGCTGCTCGACGGCGTGCTCCTGGGGTTCGCCGCCAACCGCGCCCACCACGCCGACGTGGGCGGGCGCATCCCCGGGTCGATGCCCGCGGACAGCAAGCACACTGGAGGAGGAGGGCGTGGTGATCGGCCCGACCCGCCTGGACGAGGTCGACGCTGAGGGAGCTGTCCGCGCGAATGCGCCAGCCGGCCGAGCGCGAAGCGGACCTGCGCGCCCAGCTGGCCGCCAACCGGATGGGAGCGCTGCGCCTGATCGAGCTCGCGCGACGCATCGGCGTGGCAAGGCTGAACGAGGCATGCGCAGCGGTGCTCGACTACGCCGAGCGGCGTACCCGCGCCTGCGTGGCGGCGCTGGAGGATGGCGTACGTTACGCGGAGGACGTGCTGGAGGCTGCGGACGGCGACCTGGTGCTGCGTCTGAAGCGCGACCGTCGCAGGCGAGCGGCTGGTGCTCGACTTCAGCGGCAGCGCGCCGCAGCATGCGGGCAACCTCAACTGCCCGCTCGCGGTCACGCGCTCGGCCTGTTTGTTCGCGGCACGAGTGCTCACCGACCCCGACATCCCGCCGTCGGCGGGGGCGTACCGGCCGATCGAGATCGTCGCGCCCGAAGGCTCGATCCTCAATGCCGGGCCGATCCCGGACCCGGCGGCGCGGGGGCGGGCGGGTCCGAATCCAGACCCGCGGTGGCCGCGGGCAACGTCGAGACCAGCTCGCGCGTGGCCGACATCGTGCTGGCGGCGTTCGGGCGGGCGCAGGGGCAGGGCACGATGAACAACCTCACGCTCGGCGCGACCCCGGACCGTCCCACGCACAAGGACCCAGAGAGCCGCGAGAATCCGAGCGAGTACGTGACCCCAGGCGAGTGCGATGGTGCCCAGGCGAGTGCGAGCACGCCCGGCGGGCGCCAGGAAACGGCCGGCGACGACGGGTTCTCCTACTACGAGACCATCGGCGGCGGCCAGGGCGCATGCCCGGACGCGGACGGTCCGAGCGGGGTGCACGTCGCGATGAGCAACACCCTCAACACGCCCGTCGAGGCGCTGGAGCGCGAATTCCCGGTGCGCGTGATCGAGTACGCGTTGCGCCGTGGATCCGGCGGAGCGGGCGCGCATCGCGGCGGGGACGGGGTCGTGCGCGAGCTCGAGGCGCTGCGGGAGATGACCTTCTCGCTGATCGCCGAGCGGCGCAGGCACGGCCCGCGCGGCGCGCAGGGCGGCGAGCCGGGCAGATCCGGGCGCGATTCGATCGACGGCCATCCGATTCCGGGCAAGGCCACGGGCACGCTGAGAAACGGTCAGCGACTGCGCATCGAAACGCCCGGCGGAGGCGGGGCCAACGGTCGAAACATAGCCCGAAAAACCCGAAAAATGGCCGATTTGCAGGGGATTTGGGATTTCCGCCAGGATTTCGTATCTTTTAAGGACTGGCCGCCCTGTTAGTGCGGGCGGCACGTAGGGCATATATCGAGACGTTCTCCCCTCAATCACCCCTCGGTTTCATCTCCATGCCAATTGCTTTCAAAGAATGGGCTGTCACCGTCCGCGCCCTCGCGGAAGGCGAGCAGCTGCTGACGCTCCGCAAGGGCGTCCTGCGCGAGTCCGGCAAGCCGTTCCGGCTTGCCCACGAGCGTTTTTTCCTGTACCCCACGTTCGACAACCAGAGCGGCGATCTCGTGCGCGAGTCCCACCAGCCCGAGCTGCGCCGCGCGCTCGAGGAGGGCGTCTGGAGCGACGGCGAGCCGCCGCTGCACGCGTTCACCTCCGGCGTCCCCATCCAGCAGCCCGACCGTGTGCGCATTCGCGCGTGGGCCGAGGTCGCCGGGCACTTCACGATCACCGACCCGCGCTGCGTCGACGCGCTGTCGCCCGTTCTACGTGTGGACGCCGAGCTACGCCGAACGGCGCCTGGGCTGGCGCCGCCAGCAGCCGCTGCACGTGCTGCTGCTGCGCACCTACCGCATCCCACGACCGGTGACGGTGAAGGTCAAGGACGAGTACAACGTCTCCCAGAACTGGGTCGAGCTGCAGCGCGAATTGCCGTTCGAGGGCACTCCGGTGCTGTCCGACGCCGAGTTCGAGCGCGCTTCGGAAGAGATCGAGGCGATCACCAGCGAAGCCGGCGCTCCAGTTCTAGTCTAGGCTGGCGCGGTAAGCGCTTCTCTCGCCGCTTCCACGCCCGATTCGGGCACGAGGATGTCGCGCGGGCCGGCTGCCAGGAAGTCGGGGACGTCAAAGCCGGGAGCACGCAGGGTCATGCTGGGAATGCCCTCCTCCAGCAGCAGGCCCTGGATCAACTCCGCCTCGGGCTGGTTCTGCGCGTAGGCGACCTTCACGAGCCGGCCCTCGCTGTACTGCGGCTTGATCTTGCGCGCCTGTTCACGGCGCTCGCCCGCCGGCTCCTGCGCATCGCCGCCGGCAGCGGCACGGGATGGACGAGCGGCATCCCGCACGACGCGCAGAAACGCTCGCTCGGAGGATGCTCCCGCGCGCACGCCGGGCAGACCAGAGGCTCATCGTCGACGACCACGGTCACTCGCGCTCCATCACGACCTCCCGGACCTGACCGTCCTCGATCAGGTAGGAGCGAACCTCGGGGGGCACGTCACCGTCGGCGAGCCCGACGATAATCCACTCGACCCCGGGCCAGTTGGCCGCGAAGTTGATGTCCGTCTGCGACGGGTAGCGGCGCGGTGCGGGTGTGCGAGTGGTAGATCGCGCCCAGCTCGTGGCCGTCACGCTCGATCGCGTCGATCAGCCCGAGCAGCTCGATGCCGTCGATCTCGAACTTGAGCGGGGACGCGGCGGTGTTGACCGCACGGTGCACACGCGCGGCGCGTGACGGAGCGCTGTCGCCGTCAGCGGCGGCAGCAGCCCCGACGGGCTCGACGGCGACGATGCCGCAGCACTCGTTCGGCGGCGTCCTCGCGCGCGTGCGCGATCAGCTCGTCGCAGCAGCGCATGCGAGGCGATGAGCACCCGACTACCACCAGACGGTGGCGTCGAGGTTCTCGACCTCGTCGACCGGCAGCGTGTAGATGCCGCTCGACAGGTACTTCCAGCCGTCGTCGGCGACGACGAACACGACGTTGCCCTCGTCCAGCTCGCCGGCGATGCGCACCGCGATGCTGGCGATCGCGCCGCTGGAGACGCCCGCGAACACGCCCTCCTCGTCGAGCAGCCTGCGCGTCCAGAGGATCGCGTCGCGGTTGGTCACGAAGATCTTGCGGTCCAGCAGCGAGATGTCGATGATCGGCGGGATGAAGCCGTCGTCGAGCGAGCGCAGCCCCTGCACGGGCTCGCCCTGCATCGGCTCGGCGGCGACGATCTTCACGGCGTCGCCGAACGTCTCCTTCAGGCGCCGGCCGTTGCCCATCAGCGTGCCGCCCGTGCCCAGGCCCGGCGACGAACGCGGAGACCTCGTCGAGCTCGTCGAGGATCTCCAGCGCCGTGCCGTTGTAGTGGGCGTTCGGGTTGGCCTCGTTGCCGTACTGGTAGGGCATGTAGACGGACGGGTCGGCCTGCGCCATCTCGAGCGCCTTTTCGACCGCGCCGTTGGAGCCCAGCGAGCCCTCGGAGTAGACGATCTCCGCGCCGTACATCCGCAGCAGCTGGGTGCGCTCGGGCGTCACGTTCTCGGGCATCACGACCTTCAGGCGATAGCCCTTGCGCGCGGCGATCATCGCCAGCGAGATGCCCGTGTTGCCCGAGGTCGGCTCGAGGATCGTCTGCCCGGGCGAGAGCGCGCCCCGCTCCTCGCCGTCCTCGATCAGCGCCCGCGCGACGCGATCCTTGACCGAGCCCGTCGGGTTGCGCGACTCGAGCTTCGCCCAGATGCGCACGCCCGGCTTGGGCGACAGACGCGGCAGCTCGATCAGCGGCGTGTTGCCGATCGACTGCACGACATCCCCGTAGCGCCCTCCGCAGGGCCGGTTCTTCAGCCGCTCGGCAGCCATTACTTCACGGAATATAGCGAGGTCTGAGCACCCCGCCAAACGCTCGCGGCCTCAAGGGGCGCCCCCAGCCTCCAACACCTCCGTCACCCTCCGTCGCCTGCATGCCCCCTACGTCACCGTCCGTCCCCTCCACCACCTACCGTCTCCCTCTATAGGATGGACGGGCAGAGGGATGGCGTGGACACCGAACGCAACTACGACTACGACTGGCTGGTGATCGGCTCGGGCTTCGGCGGCAGCGTCTCCGCGCTGCGTCTGTCCGAGAAAGGGCCATTCGGTGGGCGTGCTCGAGTGCGGGCGGCGCTTCGCCGACCACGAGTTCCCGAGCTCGACCGCGGACCTGAGGCGCTACTTCTGGAATCCCATGCTGGGGATGAAGGGCATCTTCCGGCTGACCACGTTCAAAGACGTCTCCGTCGTCTCCGGCTGCGGCGTCGGCGGCGGCAGCCTCGGCTACGCCAACACGCTGTACGTGCCGCCGCAGCAGTTCTTCGAGGATCCGCCAGTGGGCGGACATGGAACGACTGGGAGTCGGCGCTCGCGCCGCACTACGCCGAGGCGCAGCGGATGCTCGGCGTCGTGCAGACCCCCAACGACGACCCCGCCGACCAGCTGCTGCGCGAGCTCGGCGAGGAGCTCGGCGTCGGCGACACCTACAAAAAGACGCCCGTCGGCGTCTACTTCGGCGAGCCCGGCGTCGACCGTCTCCGACCCGTTCTTCGGCGGCGAGGGCCCGGATCGCACCGGCTGCCGGCAGTGCGGGCGCTGCATGGTCGGCTGCCCGCACGGGTCCAAGAACACGCTCGTCAAGAACTACCTCTACCTCGCCGAGAAGCGCGGCGCGCGCGTGATGCCCGAACGCACCGTCGTGGACATCCGCCCGCTCGGCGACGGCCGACGGCAACGAGGGCTACGAGGTCGAAAGCGTGCGCTCGGGCGCGTGGCTGCGCAAGGATCGCCAGGTGCACCGCGCGCGCGGCGTGGTCGTCGCCGCCGGGCCGCTGGGCACGAACAAGCTGCTGCAGCGCTGCCGCCTGAACGGCTCGCTGGCGAAGATCTCCCCACGCCTCGGGCGAGCTGGTGCGCACCAACAGCGAGTCGATCCTGACCGTGACCGTGCCCGAGGACTACCCCGACGACCTGATCAAGCGGGTGGCGATCACCTCAGCGATCTACCCCGACCCGAACACCCACATCGAGACGGTCACCTACGGCGACGACGGCGACTCGATGCACCGCCTGTACACGCTGCTCGTCGGCGACGGCACGCGCGTGACGCGCCCGCTGAAGCTGCTCACGCAGGTCCTGCTGCACCCCAAGCGACTGGCGCAGGTGCTGTTTCCCAAGCACTGGTCGCGGCGCACGATCATCGTGCTGGTGATGCAGACGCTCGACAACGCGATCGCGCTGCGCCCCCACCAGGGTCCGTTCGGCTCGTTCTGGCTGAAGACCGAACAGGACCCCGAGAAGCCGATCCCGACGTTCATCCCGATCGCCAACCAGGCGGCGGAATGGCTCGCCCGGCGCACCGGCGGGATCGCCCAGAGCTCCGTCACCGAGGCGCTGTTCAACATCCCCACGACCGCTCACATCCTCGGCGGCGCGGTGATCGCACCCGACCCCTCGCGCGGTGTGATCGACGCGCAACAGCGCGTCTACGGCTACGAGAACCTGCTCGTCTGCGACGGCTCGGCGATCCCGGCGAACGTCGGCGTGAACCCCTCGCTGACGATCACCGCTCTGGCCGAGCACGCGATGAGCCATGTGCCGGGCGCCGGGGCAAGCGCCGGTGGGGCAAACGCCGCCGAGCCGACCTCGGCCTCAGAATCAGAGACAGTCGTCGTCGTCGTCGCCGCGACTTGATTCGCGACGCCACCGCCTGACGGGCGAACCGTGGCATCGACCGCCCTGAAGCTATAGGCAGAGTCCTGAATCGCTTGCTTCGAATCTCGCGGTGAGCGCCCGAGCGCGAGCGTCCGTATCAGCGATGCAGCGAGACCGTGCGACGTTCCAGGCTCAGCTTGGCGCCCGAAGTACTCCGCAGCGTCGTCACCAGCACCAGCCGCGCCTTGCTGCGGTGGCGGAGCAGGCGACGGCCTCGCGCGGTCACACGAATCAGAACATTGACCGTGCCGGGGTGTGTGGCCGTTGTCGATCCGCGCGCCACCAGTTGGGCCGGCGGGACCTTGCGCGCGTGGTGCTTGCCCCTGTTGCCGGCTGCGAACGCCGGCAGTTTGCCGTCCTGCAGGTAGAGATCCTGAATGACCGTGCCGGGCTGGTTGATCGTCACCTGGTCAAGCCAACCCGACTTGAGCAGCTTGTGGATCGTGGTTCGCGCAAGCTTGAGGATCGAGCCCGACAGAGCAGGGGGTCGCGGAGGTGGTGGAGGCGGCGGCGGCGGAACGGGACAGGCGCCCACGGGCCGCTCGTTTTTGCTTTCGTAGGTGAAGACGGCTCCGCCTGCGAGCGGCGTTTCCAGCGACTCGCTCGCCCATACCGTCTCCCCGAACACCAGCGGAGCCAGGAAGCTGCCGCCGAAGGCCGACCCTGACAGCAGCGTGATCTGAGCCTGGCCCGGGTTTCCGCGTTCGAATTCGCCATAGGGCCCGACCATGTCCCAGAAGTAGCCGCCTTGGATCGTCTGGCCGGTCGACCGCTGGCCTGAGAAGTTGGCCGAGCCCGCGCATACGGTCGGGTCGATCGAGGGCAGGCCGTCATAGACGAACGACCCGACGATTTTGCCACCCGGGTGGCCGTTGAGACCGGTCGGGGATTCCAAGCTCACCACGTCACCGGGAGCGGGGATCGACGCCATCCAGGCGCCTCCTTTGCCGCTGCTCCGGGACACTTCGATGCCGCCGCGGACGATCGACACCGCCACTGAGGCTTCCGGCTCGACGCTGCCGCTGGTCGCGATGATGCTGTGTTCGGGCTGCGTCGTCTCTCCCTCGACGATCGACAGAGAATATTCAGGCGCATGTGCAGCCGACGCGACAGCAGGCGCCGCGAACGGGACGCCGGCGCAGAGTGCGACCAATGCGAGGCGCGCGCCACGCGTGGGCATGCGCATGTGGAATCGCCGATTCGTAAGGCCAAGTCCGGGTAGGCAAAAATGGCGTGCGCTCATAAGAACGAGGTCCAATCGTTCGGCGGGTCGAAAAGATTTAGGCCAAGCGGAGAACCTGGACGCGAAGCCTAGACCGGACAGCGGCGGAACCCATGCCACGCGCGCGGGCCACACACGCGTGGCATGTCGCAGTAATGCGGCGGGTCCTCAGTCCCCGCCGGCCATCGCCGGCAGGATCACAAGCGTGTCCGTGTCCCCCACAGCCGTGTCCAGCCCGCCGAGCACGCGCACGTCCTCGTCGTTGAGGTAGACGTTGACGTAGCGATTCAGCTCACCGTCGGCCGAGAACAGCTGCTCCCGGGTCGCGGGGTGGCTCGAGGCGAGGTCGCGCAGCACGTCGCCGACGTTCGCGCCGGACGCGCTCACCTGCTTCTCGCCGCCGACCGACGCGCGCAGAACAGGGGGAATCTTGATCGTCGCCATCGCGAATGATTACCACGACTGGCGCATCAAACGCCTGCTCGTGTTGTCAGGTAGCTGTCTAGCGGCCCGCTGGCCAAGCCAGGCAAGGACGCAGTGAGCGTAGTGTGCTCTGCGCACATAAGCGATCGAGGACGCCGCATGGCGCCGCGCCAGCGGGCCGCTAGCCGGCCGCGGCGCAGAACGCCTCGTAGTCCGGGAAGACGCCGAGCTCCTCGTCGGAGATCTCCTCGGGCGGCCGCGAGCAGATCGGGCAGTCGGGGTCGCGGTGGACTTTGACCTCGGTCAAGCGTCGCCGCCAAGCGCGTCATACAGCAGTAGGCGCCCGATCGCGGGCTCGCCGATGTCGAGGATCAGCTTGACGACCTCGGTCGCCTGCAAGAGGCCCATCGTGCCGGGCAAAACGCCGAGCACGCCGTTGGCCCCGCAGGAGGGGGCGAGCTCGGCGGGCGGGGGCTCGCGGAAGAGGCAGCGGTAGCAGGGGCCCTCGTAGGGCTTGAAGACGGAAAGTTGACCGTCAAAGCCAAGGATCGAGGCCGAGACGACCGGGATCTTCAACCGCACGGTCGCGTCGTTGAGCAGGTAGCGGGTCGGGAAGTTGTCGACGCCGTCGACGATCACGTCGTAGCCCTCGATGATCTCCATGATGTTCGACGCGTCGATCCGCACCGGGTACTTCACGACCGTCACGTCCGGGTTCAGCGCGCGGATCGACTCCTCGGCGGAATCCACCTTCGGCACGCCGACGCGCTCGGTCGAGTGGATCACCTGGCGCTGCAGGTTGGAAAGATCGACCACGTCGTCGTCGACTATCCCCAGCGTGCCGACACCGGCCGCCGCGAGATACAGGGCCGTGGGCGAGCCCAGGCCGCCGGCGCCGAGCAGCAATACGCTTCGCGTCGAGCAGCTTCTGCTGACCCTCCGCGCCGATCTCGGGAATCAGCAGGTGGCGTGAGTAGCGGTCGCGCTGCTCGGCGGTGAGCGCGCGCGGCACGACGACCTCATAGCCGCGGTCCTTCCACAGCGTGATCCCGCCGGTCATCGAGCGCACGTGCTCGTAGCCCAGATCCTCCGCCAGCGTGCGCGCGCCGTAGGCCGAGCGGTTGCCGGAGGCGCAGTAGAGGATCACCTGCGTGGAGCGATCCGGCACGACGCCCTCGATGCGTGTCTCCAGATAGCTGCGCGGCACATGCTTGGCTCCGGGCAGGTGCCCGGCGGCAAACTCCTCGGTCTCGCGCACGTCGATCGACCGCGACGCCCTCGTGCATCAGCTCGTGCACCTCGGACGGGTCGACCTCTTCGATCTGCGACTTGACTTGGCGGAGCAGCTCCGCGCCTGACGGGCTCATGATGAAACTCCTAAATCATGGTCGGGATTCATGGAGACTTCACAAAGTATAGCGGGTGGTCGCTCACAAGCGAACGGTCTCGAAAGCCTCGGGTTGGGGAGGGGCCGAGCCCACGCGGGCGGCAAGCCAAGGCGTTAAGACCGCGGCCAGGCGCGGGGGCAAGACAGAGCGATTTCAAAATCGGGCTCATCCCCCCAGACAGACGTCAAGGAACACGTAGCCTCCAAGAAATATGCGCTCCCCACGCGCCCGGATCATCCTCCTCTCACTCACCACCATCCTCGTGATCACGTTCGCGCTCGCGGTCCTGCTCGACCAGCCGGCGACTCATGCACCGACGAACGCGCCAACAAGCTCCACCACGAACGCGCCGTCCGCATCGGGGTTCGACGGCGCCGCGCTGCCCGCGCACATACGCGCGCACGAGTTCACCCTCACCAGCCTGTCCGCCCCAACAGGTCAACACGCCGGCGCATCCGTTTCGCTGTCCGCCTACCGCGGCCAGGTCGTCGTGCTCGCGTTCCTGTACTCCACCTGCGGGGCGACGTGCATCGTCATCGCCCAGCAGATCCGCGGCGCGCTCGACGAACTGGGCGGGGATCCCGTTCCCGTGCTGATCGTCAGCGCCGACCCCGCCGCCGACACCCCTGCCAGCGTAAACCGATTCCTCGCACAGGTCTCGCTCAAAGGCCGCGTGCACTACCTCACCGGCTCAAAGGCCCAGCTGCGCGCGGTCTGGCACGCCTACGGCGCGATCCCGGCAAGCGCGGGCAGGGCGGCGTTCGCGGACTCGGCCTCGGTGTTCCTGATCGACCCCTCCGGAAATGAGCGGGTGCTGTTTCCCGTCGAACAGCTCACCCCCGAAGGCCTCGCCCACGACATCCGTCGCCTGCGGTCCGGCGCCTGAGCGCCCGGTCTTAGAACGTGTTCTTGCAGGCTTTCAAGCGTTTCCGCGCAAGCAGCCCAGTGTGGTGACCGGCGCCGACAGCTGTTGACGACGGGACTGGCTTACGGGTCTCCCATCCGTCTAACCCGCTCCCGGTCACACGAGACTCGGCTGATACCCTAGCGCGCAGGTAGGTATTCAAGCGATGATGTTCTCAACCAAGGCCGAGTACGGCGTGCGCGTGATGGTCGAGCTGGCTCGGCGAGCCGGCGAGCGGCGATGAGCTCCGATCCCGCTCGCGGAGATCGCCGAGCACGACGGGCTGCCGCTCGCCTACCTGGAGCATCTCGTCGCGCGTCTGCGCAAGGCCGGCCTGGTCGATTCGCGGCGGGGCTCGCGCGGCGGCTACCTGCTCGCGCGCTCGCCGACGCGAGATCACGATGGCCGAGGTCGTCGAGGCGCTGGAGGGCTCGATCGCGCCGATCGAGTGCATCTCCGAGGCCTCGGACGGCTCGATCGTGCTGCTCGCGCGAGTCCGATCCCGAGCCATGTGTGCCCGACCAAGCTGCTGTGGACGCGCGTGCGCGGCGCGATCGTGCGCACGCTGCAGGAGACGACGCTCGCCGACCTCGTGCTCGCACCCGCGCTCGTCAACCAGAACGATCGCATCGCCCAGCGCTGCCACTCGAACATCCATCGACCTCAAACCCGAACCCGAACCACTCACGACCGGAGCTTGATCACAGAACATGGCCGACCTAGAGATCAGAGACCTGCACGTGCGCATCGAGGAGCGCGAGATCCTGCGAGGCGTCGACCTGGACGTCGTCACGCGGCGAGATCCACGCGCTGATGGGCCCCAACGGCTCGGGCAAGTCGACGCTCGCCAACACGCTGCTCGGGCCATCCCGTCGTATGAGATCACCGAGGGCACGATCATGTTCAAGGGCGAGGACATCACCGAGGCCGAGCCGCACGAGCGCGCCCAGCGCGGGCCTGTTCCTCGCCTTCCAGTACCCGGTCTCGATCCCCGGCGTGTCGGTCGCGAACTTCCTGCGCATGGCGATCAACGCCAAGCGCGAGGAGCCGATCCAGGTCAAGGAGTTCCGCACCCAGCTGCAGCACGCGATCGAGCTGCTCGACGTCGACAAAGCGTTCACCTCGCGCCACCTCAACGACGGCTTCTCCGGCGGCGAGAAGAAGCGCGCGGAGATCCTGCAGATGGCGATGCTCGCAGCCCGACGTCGCGATCCTCGACGAGACCGACTCGGGTCTCGACATCGACGCGCTGCGCACCGTCGCCGAGGGCGTGCAGAAGCTGCACGACGAGCAGGGCCTGGGCGCGCTGATCATCACCCACTACCAGCGCATCCTGCACTACGTCAAGCCCGAGTTCGTGCACATCCTGATGGACGGGCGCATCGTGCTGGAGGGCGGCGTCGAGCTGGTCGAGCGCCTCGAGCGCGAGGGCTACGACCAGATCCGCCAGGAGGTCGGGGCTAGTGCCGCCTGAGCCGCTGGCCGCGGAGCCCGTGGCGGTCAAGCCCGGTCGCCACCGCGAGGCGACGCTCTACCACGCGCTGCCGGCGCGGGAGCGGGCGACGGCCGGCATCGCACGCTCGCAGCAGCTGCGCGAGGCGGCGCTCGCGCCCTACGACACCTCCGAGCTGCCCGTCTGGCGACGCTCGGGCTTCTGGACCACAAGCCTGCAGACCCTCGATCTGGACGCGCTGGAGACGGCGCCCGACGCGGTCGCTCCCGGCGGTCGTGCCCGAGGTCGTGCGGCGCACGCTCCCCGACCGTGCTCACGCCGGGCGGCTCGTGCAGAGCGCCGGCACGGTCGTGCACGTCGAGCTCGACCCCGAGCTGCGCCGAGCGCGGCGTGATCCTGTGCTCGCTGGAGGAGGCCGTTCCGCGAGCACGCCGAGCTGTTCGAGCCGCTACTACTCCAAGCGCCTGACGATCGACCGCCACAAGCTGGAGGCGGCCAACGCCGCCTTCTGGAGCGGCGGCGCGTTCCTGTACGTGCCGCCGGGCGTCGTCGTCGAGGACCCGTTCGAGATCGTCTACGCGATCGATCGCCCCGGCGTCGCGCAGTACGGCGCACGCTCGTCGTCGGCGATCGCAGCGAGCGAGTTCCGCGTGCACGAGTACGACCTGGCCGAGGACTTCGACGGCCAGGCGCTGCACGCGGGCGCGTTCGAGCTGCTATCTGAAGGACGGCGCGCGCTGCCGCCTCGCGCAGGTCCAGGACTGGGGCCGGGGCGAGGTGTATCGACGTCTCGACGCGCTTCGTCGGCGTCGGGCGCGACGCCTACTGCCACTGGCTGCCGGCGCTGCTCGGCGGCCACCTCGTGCGCCAGCACCTCGAGCTCGCCGTCACCGAGCCCGGCGGCGACATGGCCTTCCGCGGCCTGTTCTTCACCGAGGCCGACGAGCACCTCGACGTGTTCGCCGTCGACCTGCACGAGACCGGGCCCTCCGGCGGCGACGTGCACTGGCGCGGCGCGGCGACCGGCGAGAGCCGCGCGAGCTTCGAGGGCCTGATCCAGATCGACCCCGGCGCCCAGCAGACCCACACCTACCTGCAGATCCACTCGATGATGCTCTCGCCGAAGGCGCGCCTGGACGCGATCCCGTCGGTGCTCGTCGTCGCCGACGACGTCTCGGCCTCGCACGGCGGCACCGTCGGCGAGCTGGACGAGGCCGCGATCTTCTACATGCAGTCCCGCGGCCTGGACCGCCCCGCGGCGGTGCGCGTGATCGTCGAGGGCTTCTTCGAGCCGCGTGATCGCCGAGCTCGACGACGAGCCGCTGGAAGAGCTGATCCGCGCCAAGCTCGCCGACAAGCTGGCCGCCGCGCGCGGAGGACATCGAGACGTATGCCATCAGCCGCTAGAGACTCGACCCGCACAACTGCCGCCCGGGACGGAGGGATCTCCTCGCTGGACGTGCGCGCCGACTTCCCGATCTTCGCCCGCCGAGCTCGGCGGGCCGTGCAGCTGGTCTACCTCGACTCGGGCGCGACCTCGCAGAAGCCCGCGGTCGTGATCGACGCGCTGGCCGACCACCTGCGCAGCGCACAACGCGAACGTCCACCGCGGCGTCTACGCGCTCGCGCAGGAGGCCGACGCGGCGTACGACGGCGCGCGCGAGCGGGTCGCCGCGTTCGTGGGCGCGCAGCCGCGGAGCGACGATCTTCACCAAGAACGTCACCGAGGCGATCAACCTCGTCGCCTACGCGTGGGGGCGCGCGAACGTCGGCCCCGGCGACGCGGTGCTGATCACGCAGATGGAGCACCACGCCAACATCGTGCCCTGGCAGGTGCTGTGCCGCGAGCGGGGCGCGACGCTGCGCTACCTGGAGGTCGACGAGCGCGGCGAGCTGTCGCTGGAGCAGCTCGACGCAGAGCTCGCGCGCGGCGACGTGCGGCTCGTCGCGTTCTCGCACGTCTCGAACGTGCTCGGCACGATCAACCCGGTCGCGGAGATGACCGCGCGCATCCGCGCGGCGGGCGCGGTGTCGCTCGATCGACGGCGCCCAGGCGGTGCCGCACATGCCCGTCGACGTGGAGCGGGATCGGCGCCGACTTCTACGCCTGGACCGGTCACAAGGCGCTCGGTCCGACCGGCATCGGCGTGCTGCACGGCCGCGCGGAGATCCTCGAGCGGATGGAGCCGTTCCTGACCGGCGGCGACATGATCGCCTCGGTCGACTTCCAGTCGGCGACCTGGAACGAGCTGCCCTACAAGTTCGAGGCCGGGCACGCCGCCGATCGCCGAGGCCGTCGGACTGGGCGCCGCCGTGGACTACCTGTCTGGGCTGGGGATGGAGCGCGTGCGCGCGCACGAGCGCGCGCTGACCGCCTACATGCTCGAGCGCCTGGGCGAGGTTCCGGGCCTGCGCGTCGTCGGTCCTCCCGAGGCCGAGCGCCGCGGCGGGCTGGCGTCGTTCACGATCGAGGGCATCCATCCGCACGACATCGCCGAGCTCGCCGACCGCGGCGGCGTGTGCATCCGCGCCGGGCACCACTGCGCGCAGCCGCTGATGCGCTGCCTCGGTGTGAGCGCGACCGCCCGCGCGAGCGTCGGCGTGTACAACGAGCCCTCGGACATCGACGCGCTGGTCGATGCGCTGCTCGCCGGACGCAAGGTGTTCGGACTCTGATCATCGATGGACGACCTCTACCGCGACTACATCCTCGACCACTACAAGCGTCCGCGCAACTTCGGCGAGCTCGAGCCTCACGACCTCGAGGCGCTCGAGCACAACCCCCTGTGCGGCGACGAGCTCGGCGTGCACATCAAGGTCAAGGACGGCCACATCGAGGATCTGCGCTTCCACGGCCACGGCTGCGCGATCTCCCAGGCCTCGGCGTCGATCGCCTCCGAGGAGCTGATCGGGCATGGAGCCTGAACGAGGTCGGCACGCTCGACGCCGACTGGATGATCGAGCTGCTCGGCATCCCCGTGTCCGCCACCCGGCGCAAGTGCGCGCTGCTGAACCTGAAGGTCGTGCGCGGCGCGGTCACCGGCGACCACGCCTGGCCGCCCGACGTCGCGCTGATCAGCTACGCCGCCACGAGCCCGCACATCCCGACTCGCCTCGCCAGGCCGCGATACAATTCCTAGTTCAGAGCACAGGATTCGCAAGTCACCCCGCAGCGAGGAGCCGCATGGCAACGATTGACCGCACAGTCGAACGCACCAAGATCGCCAAGCCCAGCCCGATCGTCGAGGACGAGCAGGGTCAGCTGCGCGCCCGTCAGGGCATTTCGCGCGAGGTCGTCAGCGAGCTGTCGAAGATCAAGGGCGAGCCCGACTGGATGGCCGAGAAACGGCTCAAGTCGCTTGAGATCTTCGAACGCAAGCCGATCCCGACGTGGGGGCCAGACCTCGGCGGGCTGAACCTCGACGATCTCGTGCTGTACTCGCCCCCCACCGCCGGGCGCTTCGACAGCTGGGACGACGTGCCCGCGGAGATGAAGCAGACCTACGAGGACCTCGGCATCCCCCAGGCCGAGCGCGAGCACCTCGCCGGCGTCGTCGGCGTGTGGCGCCAGGAGCCGGTATATGAGGGGCTCAAGGAGGAGTACGCAAAGCAGGGGATCCTGTTCTGCTCGATGGACACGGCCGTCACCGAGTACCCGGAGCTCGTGCAGAAGTACTTCATGAACAAGTGCGTCCCCGCCGCAGGACAACAAGTTCTCGGCGCTGCACGGCGCCGTCTGGTCCGGCGGCGCGTTCTGCTACATCCCCAAGGGCGTCAAGTGCGACCTGCCGCTGCAGTCCTACTTCCGCATGGAGGGCGCCGGCGAGGGCACGTTCGAGCACACGCTGATCGTCGCCGACGAGGGCTCGGAGGTGAACTACATCGAGGGCTGCACCGCGCAGACCTACAGCGTCAACTCGATGCACTCCGCGGTCGTCGAGATCTTCGTGCACGAGGGCGCCAAGGCGCGCTACACGACCGTGCAGAACTGGTCCAAGGACGTCTACAACCTCAACACCAAGCGCGCCGTCGTCGACGCCAACGGAACCGTCGAGTGGGTCGGCGGGTCGATGGGCGCCAAGTACGTGATGCTCTACCCCGGCTCGTTCCTGATGGGCGAGGGCGCGCGCGCCGACCACCTCAACGTGGGCGTCGCCGGCAAGGGCGTGCACAAGGACACCGGCGCGAAGGTCGTGCACCTGGCGCCGAACACGACCTCGAACATCCTCGCCAAGTCGATCTCCAAGGACGGCGGCATCATGGGCTACCGCGGCCTGGTCAAGATGGGCCATAACTCCGCGGGCTCCAAGGCGCGCGTGCAGTGCGACGGTCTGATGATGGACGGCGAATCGCGCTCGGACACCTGGCCCGACATCCAGATCCAGAACCCCCACGTGACCGTCGCCCACGAGGCCACGGTCGGGCGCATCTCCGACGACCAGCTGTTCTACATGGGCTCGCGCGGATTCACCGAGGACGAGGCCGCCGCGATGATCGTCAACGGCTTCATCGAGCCGGTCACCAAGGAGCTGCCGATGGAGTACGCGGTCGAGCTGAATCGACTGATCCAGCTGGAGATGGTCGGCAGTATTGGGTAGCGCGTAGTTGCGCGCGCCAGTAGACACAATTGCCGCGCCGCTGTTCCCGACGAAGCTGCCGTGGCTGAACGTCCCCGGCGGGAAGGGCGCCCAGGCGAGCATCATCCAGCGCGGGCGGCCGATGCTGGTCGAGTTCTGGGACTTCTGCCGGCCCAACTCGCTGCGCACGCTGCCGTACGTGCGCGCGTGGCACGAGCGCTATGCCGAGCAGGGACTGCGCGTCATCGGCGTGCACTGCCCCGGGTTCGACCCTTCGCGCGAGGAGCAGTCAGTCCGCGACGCCGTGGCGCGCCTGGGCATCGAGTACCCGGTGCTGATCGACTCAGAGCTGGAGGTGTGGCAGGAGTACGAGAATGCCGGCTGGCCCGCGCGCTACCTGTTCGACGGCCACGCGCGCCTGTTCGACTACCACTACGGCGAGGGCGCTTACACCGAGACCGAGCTCGCGATCCAGGAGCTGCTGGGCATCGAGCAAGAGCCGCTGCGGCCACTGCGCGTCGAGGACGCCCCCGGCGCGCGACTAGCGCCCCAGACCGAGGATCAGCCCGGCGCCTACTCAGGGCCGTACGAGGCCGGCGGCGTATGGGCTGTGCTCGACGGGCCGGGAACGGTGCGGGTCAACGCGGACTCTGCCGCTGAGGGCACGACCGCCGCTGGGGGCGCTGCCGGCCCCATGATCGAGCTGGACATCACCCACCCGGGCGCCTACCCTCTGATCGAACACGAGTGTCACACCGCTGGCACACTGGAGTTGGAGATCGGCCCCGGCGTGCGGTGTTACGCGACATGCTTCACGCCAGGCGTGGCCTGACCCGGCCAACCGCACTCCGCGGGTCTCTCCTGACCAACCTAACGCACTCGCGGGCCTGCTCGGCCTCAGGTGGCGATTGGTGTCTTGAAGGTGTCGACGTGGGGCGTGATGTTGCCTTCCTTGTCCACGCCGACGTATTCGCCTTCGATCTGGGAGGCAGTAACGATCAGGCGAAGAAAGCCCCACTGCGTGGCGTCGAACTGCGTGAGCACGCAGTCGGGCTTGACCCGCAGTCCCGGCGCCGCGCCGCTGGCCATCGCGTGCAGGTTGTGATAGCCGCCGGCGCCGCAGACGATGTAGGGCAGTTCGCGCCCGGCGAGCGTGCGAGTGAAGCGTTGGTAGTTGTGCACGTGCCCGGTCAGAACGAGATCCGGATAGCGCCCGGATGCGCTGAACGCCTGATCGAGCACTGCGCCCATCTGTTCTGAGCCGCCGTGATGTGCGTCACAGGAATAGGGCGGGTGGTGCAGTGCGAGGATCAGCGCGCGTCCGGCGGGCGCGGCTTTGAGCTCTGCGGTGAGCCATTCCTGCTGGTCGGGATGGATCACCCCGCCGCTGGGGACGTTCGAGTAGAGGCCGACGATCGTGACGAGCTCGTCCTCGAGCGTCCAGAACACGTTCGGCTGGTCAAGCGTGTCGCGGTTGTACTCGGCGACCTCCGGCAGCAGCTGCGGCGTGGGGTCGCAGAAGTAGCGCACGAACGCCTGCAGGCTCGTTTCGCCATCTTCTTCGGGGTCGCCGTCATGGTTGCCCGGGATCGCCAGGATCGGGAGGTTGTAGTGGGCGTAAGCCTCGTAGAACTGGGGCGGGTAGTCAATTTTGGCCCCATTGAAGTAGACGACGTCGCCGACCGAGTAGCAGAACTCCGCGGGGTTGCTCTGCGCTGCCAGGTCGGCGACCATCGCCTTGGCGACCTCGGCCTGCGGATTGGGGTCGCTGATCCCGCCGTGATCGCCGATCACGTGGAACGTGCGCTGGGTGGGAGAGAGTTTCGGCGTTACCGTGGACAGCGCGAGGTGATAGGGCGGGGCGCCGGTGGGCGCCGGCAGCGGCTGAAACGGTTCAGCCGCACCGGTCGTCTGGTCATGTTGAGCCTGGTCGATCGCCGACGCCGGCGCGATGCCGAAGCGGCGCATCAAGAGACCTTGTCGATCACCCAGAAGTCAGAGCTGAGTCCGCGGCTGGGTTCATACAGCCACCGCGCGTCCATCCAGAAGTAGCCCTGATCGCCCCATTCGGGACCCCACGAGTTGCGGATCTCGAACACGTTGACGGGAAAACGCTCCAGCGAGAAGTCCCAACCCACGATCACCACGCAGTGCCCGCCGATGCTTTTTTCACCGGCGGCGGGCAGCGGCAGGTACTGCGTCGCGGGTGCCCATGTGGCGCTCTCAAACAGGGCTGGGACCGAGAACCCGAAGACGACCGGCAGTCCTTCCTGGATCGGCGAGCGAATCGGCGTGCCGGCGGTGCCTGGAAGGATTTTCAGATACTGGATGGCCTCGTGCTGCTTGGCCGCTTCGTAGGCCGCCGCGGGCGGTTTTTCGGCGAACTTGGAGATGTCGTACGGCCAGTCGGTCTCCGGCGGCGCGCCTTCGGACGCGACGACTTTGATGCCGTCTCTGATCTGCGCGCCGGAGTCCTGCTCGACGGTGCCCTCGATGACGCGCTCGCCGTAGTAGATGAACAGCCGTGACGGCGTTTCCGCAGGCTGGCTCTCTTTGATCTCCACGCTCTCGAGCACCGCGGCGACGCCGTTGCCGGTGCAGGAGCCGAGCTGCCCCTGGTCGTAGACCCCGGGCATCTGCGCCCGCAGCGAGAACTTCGGCTGCAGTTCCTCCGAGCGGAAAACCTTGCGCTCCAGGTTGTAGATCCGGTCGCGGTGGTCGGGAAGATCCGGACGCCAGCCATAGCGCTTGATCTTGCGTACCTCGGTCATCGATTGCCTCCTGTGGCCACAATATTCCCGGCGTCCCGCCCCGCATGCAGCGGAACCATGGCGGGCTCAGCTACCCCTGAGGATAGACCGGCTATCAGTTGAGTTCGTGTATATCACACTTCTTGTGATTGGTTGTTACCGCCCCAAAGTCCGATAAGACCAGCCCAGATTGCGGTCAAGTGGCGCTCGCCGCCGTCCCGCTCGCCGCGGTCCGGAAGAGGCCGGTGCGAATCAGCGCGGCGGCGTCGCGAGCGTCGATCGCGAACGTCGGAGCAGCCGACGAGGTGTGGTAGGTCCGCCCGCTCGCCGTCCCGCGGACCCGGACCGGCTGCACCCCGAGGTAGCGCACGAGCACGTCTGCCGGTCGCGCGGCAGCGGCGACCGGCGCGGTCGGAGACGCCGCCCCGCGCGGCGCCGTGCTCCCAGCCCCCCGGCGCAGCGCTACGGCGCGCGCCGCCGCTCGTTTACTGCCGCAACAGCTCATCCTGTCTCTGACTCCGCGCCGGCCAAGAGGTCCAGCTCCTGCTCCTCGCTCGCTCCCGCCGCGATCCGCTGCAGCGCGCAGGCGACACCCGAGAGCGCGAGCCAGTTCACAACCCGCTCGTCCGGCCGCCGCGCCACGAACGGCACGAAGCCGGCCGCGACCCAGATGCTCAGGCAGTCAAAGCAGTCCATCAGCTCCCCGAGCGGCCCGCTGCCCGCCCGGACCCGGAGTTTGACGATCACGTCGGCCGGCCCGTCCTCCAGCGCCAGCAGGTGCGTCAACCGCCACACCGCCAAGCCGGCGAGCACGAACCGAAACGCTCGCTCACCGGCCTCGACCTCGATGCCCGCGGCGTCCACCTTCAGGACGTCGTCTCGAGCTGTCCGACCTCGCCGACCGGGAGCTCGAGCCGGGGCGGGCAGACACCGACGCCGATGGTGAAATCGCTGCGGTTCCAGTAGGCGAAGTCGCCGATGTCGCAGTTGACGACCGTCCGCGACCACGCCTGCAGCTCGAGGTCGTAGCAGCACGGCTCCGGAAACGCTTCGGACGCGCTGACGGTCAGCCGCATCGTCCCGCCCTGCCAGACCGGGGCCGTTGTGCCCTCGGCGAGCGCCTGACCGTAATACGGGCCCACGGCGTCGCCGGACACCAGCGTCAACGAGCTGCTCGGCAACCCGAGCAGATTGACGGCGAGACTGCTGCCGTACACGGCGATCAGTGAGTAGGCGCCGAGATTGCCGCTCAGGTCCTGGGCGAGGAATTCGACTTCCAGCGTGCCGGCGGCGGCGTCGACGGTGCCGCAGACCGACACCGGTTCGCCGTCGACCTTGACCGAGACGATGTCCGTGTTCGGCTCGGTGACACACAGGTGAGTCGAGCCGCTCCCGCACGGCAGGATCGCGGCCGGGTCGGGGTCGAGCCGGTTGTTGAACGCGAGCACCCAGCCATTGGTCTGTTCCGGATCGCCGCAGACGGGAAGGACTTCACCACCCAGCGGCGTGTAGGTCCCGCCCGAGATGACCGGCGGCCCGGCGACTTCACCGCCGCCCACGTCCCGCCAGCCGACCACCCGAAATTCGTAGGTGCCGTCGGCAAACTTCGACGAGTCGATCGGGATCACGAGGAACTCGTTCGAGGTCCAGAAGGCCGCGCCGGGCAGCCCGGGCGAGGCCTCGTAGTGCTCCCGGCTCTCGACGACGGTGACGGTTGCCGTCGGGGAGCTCCCCGCGACGACCCGGTTGATGAACTGGAATGGCACAGCGCCCGACGGCCAGACTTTCGGCGGAGGCACCGGCTCGAGCCATTCCCGGAAGAATTCCTCGGCGGCGCCCGGCGGCAGGTCGACCCAGTCAGAGCCGTCGAAGTACTGGACCTCGTAGTAGTCGACGCCGGTCATGATGTTGGCGTCGGCGATCTCGACGGTGCCGCCGAACGCCCGGTCGCCGTTGGCCGAGGCGACGCCCGGCGCGACCGCACCCGGGTACAGGTATCCGACGGGAGCGGTCGGCGTGCCGGGAGGGTTCCCGCCGACATCGTTGATCGGGACCGAGCAGACCTCCGCCACGTCCAGGCACTCGCCTTCGACGCACGGCTGGTTCGGGCACGAGCGCCGGCAGCAGGCCTGATCGTTGGCCACGAGGGTGACCTGGGTGGTCTGTGAGATGTCGAAGCGGACCTGGTCGATCCCCTCCTGCAAAACCACGGTGCCGGGCGCGGTGCAGTCCTGGGTGACCTTGAAGATCACGTCCACGTCGCAGTCCCACCACGGCCCCCACGGCGCCCACGGCCAGACCCGCAGCGCGCTGAGCTCCGCCGAGCTCGGGAGCTTGGCGAGGAGAGGGCCGCGGAGCTGCTCGAGTCGCGCGACATCGCTCGGGGCAAGCTGGGAACCGATCGCCGTGGCGGGGCCAAGCAGCTCGCTGAACACGCTCAGGCTCGGCTGCGCGCCGGCCCGACCAAGCTGAATGCGAGGGTCCTGCTCGAGCGTCGCGCTCACCCGGGCGATCAGGTCGGGGGCGATCTCCCAGACGCGGTCGCGCCACCACCACCAGGGCCAGAACCCGCAGCACCACGTGAAGTCGATTTCGAACGTGCCGTTCACATCCGTCGTGGCACAGCCGAGCTGCTGCGTGCTGGTCCACCAGAACCACCAGTTGACGTCATACGCGCAGACGGTGGCTCCGGGCACCGGGCTGCCATCGGCACAGACGACCTGGCCACGGATCACAAAGCGCCGGCACCACTCGAGCCACCACCACCAGTAATACGGCGGGACGAGGATGGGCTCGACCGAGAGCTTCGGGTCATCCCCCCACCGGCTGCCGGGCACGTCCACGCTGATCGTCTGGAGATTGACGAGGTCGGACTCGGATGCGCTCGCCGGGCCCACCAACAGCTGGAGTGGGCCGGGGGACTCGGGAAAGGACAGCACGACCGAGGCGTTCCGCCCGGGCTTGGTTCGCACCGTCTCAGAGCTCAGCGAGCCGTCTTGGGCGCGAGCGAGCACGCGCAGCTCCTGCGCCTGCGCCTCAGCCCCGATCTGTGAGACGTCGAGCGGAACCTCCAGGGTGAACTTCGCGCTTTTGGCCGGCATCTCAGTCCCTTTCGATGCGTTTTGGATCGGTCAGGTCACACCAGACCGACAGATTCACGACACTGCCTCGGCAAAGGTCACCTTTTACGGGCGTCCCTGTCCTACGTGCGGAATAACTACACAACCGTGGGCAGACCCGTCAAGCAAACTGGACGAATGATCTAGACGCAAGACAACTTGCGTAAACCGCTCACGCTCGGTGCGAGTTAATAAACCGTTGCCGCTGAGGCGTTCACACCGACATCGACCACAAATCCGCATGCGAACGGTCCAGCAACAACCGCTTGAGCACGGGCGGGCCAGAATCCTCCACCAGCACGCAGGTCCCCGGCCAGTAGGGACTCTCACCCGGCGCGGGCGAGAGGAAGATCGCGTCATACACCCACGAGCCCGAGTTGACCAGGCGCGCGCCCCCGCGCCCGCGCCACTCCGACTCGGGATCGTCTGGAAACGGGCCCGCGCGGTGGGTGTGGCCGAAGACGACATACGCGTCTCCGAGGTCCAGCCGCGCCGCGACCTCCCCCATCGCCAGCAGGCCCGCGCGGCGCAGCTCACCGCGTGAGATATTCGGGCTCAGAGGCCCGAGCCCGGCGCGGTTCAGCCCGTCGACCATCAGCGGAAAAGCGCGCTTGATCGCATTCCTGCGCGCCGACACGCGCGCCGCGCGCACCATCTGCCTGACTCGTTCATAGCTCGGGGGGACTCTCCCGCTCGGGCCGACTCTCCCGTTCACGCCGGCCATCCCGACTCCGTCGGCTCTTCCGACTCCCCCACCGCCGCCGCCACCACCGGCGCCCCCAAGCGCGCGCCACGCGCGCGCGGTGGCCAGGCCGTTGAGGGCCGGACCGGCGCGAGCGTAGCGGGTGATCGCGTCGCGCCAGGCATAGATCGGGGCGGTGACGGCCTCGTAGGACTCGACCGTCTCAAAAGCGTCGCCGGAAGGGCAGCGTCGTTCCAGCAGACGTCCCATCACGCCGACTCCGATGCGCTCGAGCGTGGGGACGGTCAGGTGGCGGTCGAGGTAGTGGCCGTGCGTCGCGTACACGTCCGGGCGCACCCACAGTCCCGGGTAGGCGACGGTGACGCGGGCAGGGCTCGCCCACTGCGCGATCCGGGACAGCATCGGCGAGGCCTCGGCGGGATCGATGAGCTGCTCCAGTCCCAGCTGCTCGGGCGCGGGTTCGCGCAGCGCGTGCGCGTCCAGCCAGGTGCAGACGAGCAGGTGATCGTGATTGCCCGCGGTCACGACCAGCTCACGATCGCCGCCCAGCGCACGTCCCACCTCCTCGAAGAACGAGCGCGCCGCCAGCAGCGCCTCGTGCGGCGGGCCGTGGCGCAGCTCGAGCACGTCACCGAGCAGGACCAGGCGATCGATTCCGTCGAGCTCCGCGAGCAGCGAGTCACGCAGCGCGGGCCGGCGCAGCAGATCGACGCCGGACAGGGCGCCGAGGTGCAGGTCGGAGACGATCAGGGTGCGCGTCACGGCGGAGATGGCGGGATCGGATTTCCTCGGGCGGGTCGAGTCGTGGGTGGGAGTCGGCAAGGAGCGTAAACGCCGGCCGCCGCGCGCGGGCGCAGGCACGGCCGCTGCGGCGCTCAGGACGCCTTGACCACGCTCTCCGAGCGTGGTGCCCTGGCGGCCAGCTCGCGCACCGGCTTGGGCAACATGAAGCGGACGTCCTCGCGGATCACGTCCACCTCGGACACGTCTCGCACGCCGCGCGCGCGGAAGAAGTCGAACGAGATCTGAAACCAGGTTCTCGGGCGCGCTGGCGCCCGAGGAGACGCCGACGACGCGCCTGCCGGCCAGCCATTCCTCGCGCACTTCGCCGGCGCCGTCGATCAGGTGGGCGTCGGTGCCGCAGTCGCGCGCGACCTCGACCAGGCGCACGGAGTTGGAGGAGTTGCGCGAGCCGATCACGAGCATCAGATCGCAGTCGCGCGCAAGCTGCTTGACGGCTGCCTGGCGGTTGGTCGTGGCGTAGCAGATGTCATCGGTGCGCGGGCCGACGATCGCCGGGAAGCGCTCGCGCAGCCGTGCGACGATCGAGTCGGTTTCGTCCACCGACAGGGTGGTCTGGGTGACGTAGGCGATCCGCTCGGGGTCCTCGACTGCCAGCGCGTCCACGTCATCCTCGTCCTCCACGAGCACGATCCGTTCGGGCGCCTCGCCCATCGTGCCTTCGACCTCCTCGTGGCCGTCGTGACCGACGAGCACGATCGTGTAGCCCTCCTGCGCGAAGCGCGCCGCCTCGCGATGGACCTTCGTCACCAGCGGACAGGTCGCGTCGATCGTGCGCAGACCTCGCTCCTGCGCGCCGGCGCGCACGCTGGGGGCGACTCCGTGCGCGGAGAACACGCACAGGGCGCCCTCGGGGACTTCGGTCTGCTCATCCACGAACACTGCCCCGCGCTCGCGCAGGCGCTGCACGACGTGCTTGTTGTGAACGATCTCCTTGCGCACATACACGGGCGCACCGTGGACGTCGAGCGCGCGTTCGACGGTCTGCACGGCCCGGTCCACGCCCGCGCAGTATCCGCGTGGCGCGGCGAGCAGCAGCTTCTCGACGGTGTTGACGGCCACAAGGCTCATTGTAAGGGCCTATCCCGATAGGGACGTGCGGCTGGGGCGCTCTAGGGTCGAGCGGAGCGCGGACGCAAGGGCGAAGGCATGGTGGTGCCACGTCGAGCCCGAGGACAAAGCTCCGCGAAGGCCATCGGGCGCATCCAGACGTGCGGGCCCAGCGGGATATGCCCTAAGACGGTCGGCTACGCAGCCGGGTACGCTTGACTGCCATGCCGCAACGCCACCTGGACAGGCTCACCCCCGTCGACGCCTCGTTCCTGCATCAGGAGGGGCCGAGCTCGCACATGCACGTCGGCGGGTTGACGATCGTCGAAGGCCCGCCGCCGCCGATGGAGGAGTTCCTGGAACAGATCCGCAGACGGCTGCATCTGGTGCCGCGCTACCGGCACAAGCTCGCCCACACGGCGCTGGACAGCGGGCGGCCGGTGTGGATCGACGATCCGAGCTTCAACCTCGACTACCACGTGCGCCATACCGCGCTGCCGACGCCGGGCGATTGGGGTCAGCTGGGCAGCCTGACCGCGCGCATCTTCTCCCAGCAGCTGGACCGCTCCAAGCCGCTGTGGGAGATGTGGCTGATCGAGGGGCTGCAGGACGACAAGTTCGCGCTGATCTCAAAGACGCACCATGCGCTGATCGACGGCATCGCCGGGATCGACCTGGCGACGGTGCTGTTCGATCTCAGCCCGGACCCGCCGCCGCTGAAGAGCTCCAGGCGCGCGTGGCGTCCCCACAGCGAACCGGGGACCGCGGAGCTGATCGCGGCCGGCCTGAAGGGGGCGGTGCGCGCCGGGATCGAGCTGGCGGAGGGGGCCCTGGACGCGCTCGCGCATCCCGACCGCGCGCTGGCGCGTACGCGCGAGGCGGCGGAGGGCATCGGCGAGATCGTGTGGGCGGGGCTGAACCCGGCGCCGGAGACGCCGCTGAACGTCGATATCGGCCCGCACCGCCGCTTTGTCGGCATCGGCAGCGGGCTGGAAGATTTCAAGCTCGTCAAGAACGCGTTCGGGGGCACCGTCAACGACGTCGTGCTGGCGGTCGTGGCGGGCGCGTTGCGCAAGTTCCTGGTCGCCCGCGGGCTGCGCACCGAGGGCGTGGAGTTGCGCGCGCTCGTGCCGGTGTCGGTCAGAGCCGAGGACGAGCACCATCAGGGCGGCAATCGGATCGTCGCGATGCGCGGGCCGCTGCCGGTGTACATCGCCGATCCGGTGCAACGGCTGCGGTTCGTCTCGCACGCGATGGACGGCTTGAAGGAGTCCAAGCAGGCCCTGGGAGCGGAGGTGATCGCCGGCGCGCAGAACTTCGCCCCGCCCACGATCCTCGCGCAGGCCTCGCGCCTGAACTTCTCCACGCGCCTGTTCAACCTGCTCGTGACGAACGTCCCGGGGCCGCAGTTTCCGCTGTACGTGCTGGGGCGCGAGATGCTGGCGGCGTACCCGGTCGCGTTCCTGCCCGAAAACCACGCGCTGGCGATCGCGATCATGTCCTACAACGGCCAGATGAACTTCGGTCTGCTCGGCGACTACGACGCCCTGCCGGACATCGAGTTCCTCGGCGAGACGATCGCCGAGGAACTCGCCACGCTCGTCTCACTCGCGCGCGAGTCGGTCGCGGCGCCGGCCTAGTAGCCCAAAGCGAACTTCGCGTCCTCGGACATCTTCTCTGGCGACCAAGGCGGCGTGAAGACCATCTCGGAGTCCACCGTAAGGACACCGTCGAGTTCACCGACGAACTCATCGATCTGTTCGGTCACCTGCGGGCCAATCGGACAGCCGGGCGTCGTCAGCGTGAACGTGACCTGCACGTGGCCATCGTTGACCTCGACGCCGTAGATCAGACCGAGCTCCACAAAATCCAAACCGAGCTCGGGGTCGATAACGTTCGATAGGGCGTCCATCACGTCGTCAGCGGTGGGCATGCCCTCAGTCTAGTTCTCCGAGCCCAATCTGTCCCAGGCATATAGTTGGATGCACTCGTGGGCGAGCTCGATAGCCCGCTCGCGCGAGAGGCAAGGGAGCACCGTGTCGAGGGCCTGATCCTCGGAGACGCCGGCCTGGAAGGCTTCCTCGCCGCGGAAGCCCGCGGCGATCTTCAAAGCCTCGCGCCGGTTCTCGCCGAGGCTGGGGAAGACTCCCACTAGGAAGTCCGTGTTGGGGATCGGCTGGCCGACCTCCAGCGAGGCATGCCAGGCGGCGAGCAGGTGCAGATCGTCCTCGTCGAGGTCGGCGATCGCCCGGGCGTAGTGGACGGACAGCTCCTGGTCGGGGATGTCGTCGACCCACGCGCGCACGACCTCACCGACGAGCTGGCGGCGAGCCTCGCGGCCGACTGACTCGGCGATCACGCGAATAGCATCCTGAGGCTCGATGAAGCAGAGCGGCATTGGAGAAGACTGTAAGTGCCGGGGTGGACGGCACTTTTGCGCCGCGCAACGCCCATGACGGTCGGTCGCCGGCGGTGTCGGGTGAGCCCGCAGAAACGGGCTGGAGAGCTCGTGAGCGCCGCCACGAGCGCCGGATCACAGTTCGAGCGCGTCGCGGACGCGCTCGAGCGCGTGTGGGTCCGTCGTGTCGGCCTTGAAGCCGAGCGTCGCGCGCTCGCCGGCGCCCCAGTTGGCGAAGGCGAGGTCGAGCACGTCGATCGGGACGGAGAGCTCTTCGGCGAACGCGACCGCGCGGCGCTCCAGGTAGATCGGATCGCCGACGCCGAGCACGCGCTTGGCGGCGAGGGTCGTCAGATCGTCGGGTCCCGCGCCACGCCCGGCCGCCAGGTGCAGCGAGTCGGCGTCCAGCTCGTACAGGCGCAGGCGCCCAAGCGTGACCAAAAGTTCGTAGCGACCCATGCGCCCAAGGCCGGGAAGGGCGAGGCGCTCGAACACGCGCTCGAAGCGGCGCTGGGGCGTCCAGGAGTCCTCGCCGACGAGCGCGCGCGCCTGTGAACCGAAGTGCTCGACCCAGTGACGGTAGGCGAGCAGCGTCTCGGGGCCACGCGCGGGATCGTGCGAGGTGCGCGGCCCCAGCGGGATGCCGTCGAGCGAGGGAACGGCGTCCTCGTCCTCGCCCCCACTCCCATCCTCACCATCGTCCCCGCCATGACGACCCCCATTCCCACTGCCGCCATCAAGCCCACCAAGCCCGTCCCAATCGCCGACGCCGCGCCCCAGCGCGAGGCGAACCCCCGCGAAGGGATCCTCACCCTGCAAAGGGGAGAGGTAGACGGTCAAAAAGCAGATCCAAGTCGCGCGCTCGAGCCCACGATCGGTTTCGCCCGCAAGCAGGCGGATCTCAGCGAAGAGGTCGGGGGGCGCCGCGTGCAGGCGCAAGAGGCGCCCGCTGGCGAAGGCGATCTCCTCGGCCAGGCGGGCGGCGTCCCCCGAGGCATGAAGACCAGGCGCCAAGGCGCAGCGGTAGCCGTCGTCCTGCGCGCGGACCTCGCGGTGGACGCGCACCTCTCGTCCGCCGGCGCGCAGACGGGGATGCCGGCGCGCGCCTGAAGCTCGAGTCCCGGCGTCGGCCCCACTCGACCCGGCGCCACGCGAAGAGGACTGCCGGCGCCCGGCGCCGGTCGAGGCGGGCGTGGCCCCGGGAAGCGTGCGGCTGCAGATCGGGCAGCGCTCGATGAAGCGGTTATGCCGGCAGAAGGTGGGCACGGGCTCGCTTGGCGCCGGCGCGGCGCTCGGCGGCGAGGGCGTGGAGGTAGTCGTCGAAGTCGACTTGGATCGTGTGTCGCTTGGAGGCGACGTAGCGGGCGTGCATCGCGGCTTGATCGGCGGCGATGTCGGCGCGCACCTCCGCCGGGGGCGGCAGCATGTAGTCGCCGAGCAGGTGATCGCCGACCCACTCGCCCTGGGCCTCGGCCAGCGGCATGATCGCGCCGAGGGGCTGCAGCAGGCCGATGAAGTAGAGACCGGGCATGTCGGGGTGGAAGACGCGCCGGAACAGCTCGATGTGGTTGTCGGGCGCAGACAGGAAGTCGGGATCGAAGAACGGGAAGGTGATCTTGTATCCCGTGCAGTAGACGACGACGTCGGCATGTACGGTGCTGCCGTCGGTGAAGCGCACCTGCGAGGCCTGCTCGAGCGCGGCGATGTTGGGCTTCGGAGTGATCGTGCCATGGGCGATGCGGTCGAGGATCCGCCCCGAGACGGTCGGGTGGGCCTCGCCGAACTTGTGATCGGGCTTGGGCAGCCCGAAACGCTCGGGGTTGCCGGCGGTGGTCTTGATCACCTGATGGATCATGCGCTGACGAATGCGGAAGGGGATGCGCGGATTGTTCGGCAGCTGATCGACCGGCCGGCCGAACACGTACTTGGGAATGATCCACGCGCCGTGGCGCGCGGCGAGGTAGGTGTGAGCGGCGACGTAGGAAGACTCGACGGCAATGTCCATCGCCGAGTTGCCCATGCCCAGCACCACGACATCCCGGCCCGCGAAAAGGGAGTTATCGACGTAGGAGTGCGCGTGCAGCTGCTCGCCGGAGAACGTGTCCGCGCCGGGGAACGCGGGTTCGGGCCAGCGCTGATCCCAGTGGTGGCCGTTGGCGACGAGCAACGCGTCATACGTGCGCGTGTCGCCGGTGTCGAGCGTGATCTCCCAGGAGCCGTCCTCCCGTCGGGCGGCGTGCTCGACACGCGTGTCGAACGTGATCCGGGGGCGCAGGCCGAAGTGGTCAACGTAGTCGTTGAAGTACTCGCGGATGTGCGTGTGATGTGGAAAATCGGGATAAGAAGTGGGCATCGGAAAGTCCGAGTAGGACATGCGCTCGCGTGAGACGTTGATGAACAGGTCGCGGTAGGCCGCGGACATGCCGTTGCGGTTGCCAAAGACCCAGTTGCCGCCGACCTCATCCGAAGCCTCGAAGCAGTCAAACGGTATGCCACGCGCGTGCAGCGCCTTGATCGCGGCGATCCCCGACGAGCCCGCGCCGATCACGCACGCGCGGGGAAGGTGTCCGTTGGCGGAAGGCATGTCATCAAGCGTAGAAGAAAAAAACGCGTGGTGCCGAGGGGGCCGAGACCAGGCGCCAGGCAATCGCGAGCGATGTGACCGCGGCCCGGCGCGTCCGTCAACCGACGCGCTTTCAACACCCATCTCATCCCCAGTGTCAAGCGCCGTCCATGCCTGTAGGCGCGGGAACTACCGGACTACGTCCCAAGCGCCGCCTGAACCTCAAACCCCCGCGCGGTGAGCCCCCAGGCGTTCGGCTCCCCCCGGGGCTGGCCCTGACCGGCGTTCTGGATCAACCCGAGGCGTTCCAGGCGCGCGAGGAGCTTGGAGATCTGGCCCTGGTCGTGAACGCCCGCGGTCTCTCCCACCTGGCGGTTTGACGCCCCGGGCTGAGAGGCGATCGCGGAGAGGACACGCAGGGTACGGTAGGTCAAGCGCATGTCAAGACCATCGAGCGGGTCAAAGGGAGCCGTCGCCCGCGGCAAACGGGAAGCCCCGGAGGCACGGGCAGGCCGGCGGGGCACGGGACGAGCTAGCTCCCTGGCCACAGCGGCACGTCCGAGGTAGGGCAGGACGATCATCCCCATCAAGGGGTTCAAGAGCCCAATCAACGACGACGAAGACGACGACGACGATGCGCGGGAGGACCCGTTCGCCGCAGGATCAACCGTGCTGCGCTCGAGCAGACGCGCGTGAAGGACGCTGAGCACCGCGCCGACAACACCCTCCGCGGTAAGGGGCGGAGGGGGCTCCTGGCCTGCTCTGGCCTGTGTGCGTCCCTCATCGACGATGAGTCGCAAAACGTCAAGCGTCTGCGCGCGACGCTCCAAGACCACAGGACCACCACCAAGCGCCTCGACAACCAAGAGCGATCCCAGGGCGGGCTCCTCGGTGGCGAACAACAACAACGCGCAAAGACCCGCCCGGACACGCTCCCGCCAACCAGACCCCTCCGCGACCGCCGTCCGCGCGACCAGGGTCGCTCGTGCCAAAGCGTCGTCAAACAGCGCGAGGAAGCAGTATTCGCGGTCCTCGAACTGCTCATAAAAGGTACGCCGGGAAACACCCGCACAAGCGCACACCCGGGCAACGCTCATCCCGCCATAACCAAGCTCGGCGACGACACGCGCCGCCGCGGAGAGCAACCGCGCGCGCTGAACCACAGCAACCCCACCACCAGGCGCAGAACGGGCGGGACCCCGAGTTCCGTCCGGGCGAGCGGGACCCCGAGTTTCGTCCGGGCGGCCCGCTTCGCGGGACTTCTCGCCCGGCCCGAAATCTCGGGCCCGCTTGGCTGAACTGCCCTTATCCACTCTGGACATGGCCGCGACGACCTCTCTCCTACTTCTTCCCCTTCTTCTTCCCCTTCTTCTTGACCGCCCCGAACCTCTTCCTCGCCAAGCGTTCGCACTGCTGACGCTTGGCCTTGCTGTGATCCCGGTGGCACGCCTTCAGCGCGGCCGCGAGCTTCTGCGCGCGGGTGAGCGCCTTCTTCTTCGCGCAACCCGTCACGCCGATCGGCGTGTTCTGGTGGATCACCGCGCCGTTCTGGGCGACGAATTCAGTTGGCATCGCCGGTTTGCTCGTGCAGAGGTTGCCGTTCGCAGCCAAAGCGGAGTACTTGCCCTCCGGCAACGTCAGTTCGAAGCTCCCCACGGGCGCGTCGGGGACGGTCTTGAACGTGCTTGACGTGATCCCCGCTTTGCTGATGAACGTCGTGCCGACGAGGTCGATCGTCACGCCATAGCCTTGCAACACGACGATCAGGCTGGGGAACGCTTCGCCGCCGTGGCTGACGAAGTACGCGGGGCCTTCCAATGGGACGGGGATCAGCGGCGTGATCGCCTTCGCGTGACCGATCACCGACGCCGGCGGGCACCCCGCCGGATTCGCGTTGAACTGCGCGTTTGTGCACGCCTTCTGCAGCGTCGTCAGGCGCGACGGCAGCTGCTTGGGGAGTTCGACTTTGACCTGTCTGATATTCGCCTGCGACCCAAACGGCGCGCTCGGATAGGTCAACTTCACCGCTAGGCTCGCGCCGTTCGCTTTACTGGTCTTCCCGGACGTGGAGACCGCGAATTTCGGGGCGAAGGCGAGCGTCGCGCAGTTCGTCGCCTGAAACGGCAGCGACAACGCGTCGGTGGCGCCTTCGCTGCTGTCCAGGCTCCCGGTGATCGCCGTCTTGTTGCAGTTCGTCGGGTTGAACGTGAACCCAGGCCGGTTGATCGTGACATTGACGTGCTGGATTTCCAATGGGATGCCCTTCAGGATCGTCGGGATCTTGTACGGGCCCGAGTCATCGCTCGTGATCGTCAACGCCGCCGTGATCGGGTTGACTTCGATCTTCGCCCTGACGAGCACACAATCGCACGGCGTGCCCGCCTCCAGGTCATACGGTCCCGCCTTCGCCGGGTTGACGATCGACAGGCCAAACGGCGCACCCTCATACGGGCCGGTGATGTAAACCCTGCCGCCCTTGACGCTGAACGGCTGGCCACCCACACCGACACTGACGGTCGTTTCGCCGATCAGGCTGTTCGGGCCGCAGGTGCCCTGGTCGGCCTGCGGTTCGGGGCACAGTTCGACCCCTGTGAGTAGGCCCGACAGGCCCGCAGGCATGTTCAGGCTGATCGCCTGCAGGTTCTGCTGACCATCCGCGCGACTCATAGTCATCGTGAACGGAGTGAACCCACCAGCCTGATTGCTCGTCGTACCCGCGTTCAGCGACGGGTCAAACGGCAGGCTCGCACCAGGGCACGGCGTCCCGTTGGGACCGTGTTCGATGTCGAACGAGAATTCCGAGTGGACCGGAGCATTGCCGTCCCACGGCGTGAAGATCGCCTGCGTCGTGTACGTCCCACAACGCGCGGGTGTCGTCAGCGGTGCGCGTTCCCCACCAAAGAAATGCAGTTCGAGTTCTTCGAACGGCAGGTCCGGGGTGTTCTTGAACGTCGTTATGATCTGCCCCGGCGCCTGACAGGACACGCCTTCTATGACTTCTCCCGTGTTTTCGCACAGGCGCACTTCGCCCGCGAGCTTCACCGTGCTCCCCGACACCGGATCTTCGATGAGCATGTACATCGCGATCAAGCTCCCGAACGGGTTGGCGTTCTGACTGGCGAGATACACGAAGCCCTTCAACGGGTTGGGCAGCAGCGGCGTCTTGATCGTCACTTCCCCGATCTTCGACCCGTTCGGACAGAAGCTCACACCCGGCTGCAATCCTTCGACCGGTGTCGAAGTGAACAGCGCGGTCTTCACACCCGGTTCGAATTCCGGGTTGAATTCTTCGAAGCCGCTGCCGTTCACGCCGTGGCCGATTTCGAAACCAGCCAGCCCCTCCGAGCACGCTTCAAGCCCATCCGCGCCCGCCGGGTTGATCGCCACGCCCGCAGGGAGCGCCACCGTCGTGTCCCGCAGCGAGGACTCAGCCAAGCCTTCGGGGTTCAGCGCCGCCGTCTGCGGAACGTGCACGCCCACCTTCAGCCCCGAGGAGCTGCTCGCGTCGGTTACGTCGGGTTCGACCGTGATCGCCGGGGGAAACGTGAGCAGCGAGCAACCGCTCAACGGCAGCGGGTTGCCGTTCGCATCGTGCGTGATGTAGCTCATGCCGACGTAATGGCCGGGTTCCTGGTAGGAGTCGGCGGAGATCGACGACCGCAGCGGCCCCGTGCAACCGGTCGGCAGTGTCAGGAACGGCTTGCGTTTGCGGATCGCTTCTTCCAGTGCGACGGCCGCGCCTTCCTTGCCTTCGCGGACCGCTTTTTCGGCTCTGATGACTGCCGCCTGGCCCGCCTCGCCGAACAAGGTCACCGTGACGCCGGTGATCGGCTCGATCGCGGGTATGCTGAGGGATTCCGCTTGCAGCGGGTACTGCCCGCCCGTCTTCAGGCCGACGTTGATGAACGCGTCTGGGACGACGATGAACGTGCCAAGCTGCGCCGCAACACCATGAGGCGGCACCATGTTATACAAGCCAACCAAGCGGTCGCCGTAAGGGACGGTGCTCTCCGACTGCAGTTCGCCGACCTGCGATCCGGGCGGACAGCCGCCATGTTGGAGTTCCCTGAACGTGCACTTCGATTCGGTCGCGTTGGGGTCGCCGATGAGCCCTGGCGGGGTATCCACGATGACGTCCCTGACATTGCCGGCGGGCCCTAGACGGTACCGCGAGTCCCAGCCGCCGAGCTCTCGTTCCGCCGTCGTGTTGAGGGCGAAGCTCGTGACCATCTCGTACGGGTGCGAGCCGGCCTGAGTGTTTTGGGTGCCGTCCTGGTTTAGGAACGAGATCCCGAATTCCTTGATGCCGAAACTGGAGCCGGTCACGAACCGGCCCTCACTTGGACTGGTGCCGCCGGCGTTGCCCGCGTTCAGACGGAAATCGTAAAGGACCCCAGGTTCGAGACCGCCGACATCGGCCGAGACTCCCACCGAGCTCGTGCCCGACCCGATCTGCGCCTCGCCCTGCGCGCATGGCACGCTGTGAGTGAAGACGAACACAGGTTCAGTGAGTCCTTCGTGATCCGTATGATGCACCTTTTCGTATTCGAATTCGCACGAGCTGACAGGGACGCCACGCGGATCGACGCTGCCCTGCAGCGTCGCGCCCGTCTGGCTCACGTTTGTCGCGGCGCCCGCCGCGACACCCGGAGCGGTGCTCGCGAACACGTACACCTCCCCGTCCGCCGAGTTTGAGACATAGATATTCCCGTTGGTCCCGTTCACCGCGATCCCGCCCTGCCCCGAGACACCCGAGAGCCCCAGCGCGGTGAAGCTCGACACGAGCGTCGCCGAGGGGAGCACTTCTTTGAATGACCCCGGAGGATACAATACCCCGTCCATTGCACCCGTGTCCCACTCGGCCACGGAGGATTGGTCGTCAACGTAGACGTGACCGCTCACCGGATCCACAGCGACCGCGACATCGCCGGGACCTTTGTCAACCTGACCGAGATCGGCTTCATAACTAGCTTCCCGGTACGGCAATGGGTGCCGGAGTTCACCATCCAGGCCGCCGCCGTACTTCTCCACACAACCACCGCATGGAGGATTTTTTCCATCTCCGGTGTGTTCGCGGAGCTCATAGACATCCCCGGTGGGACCGGCGGCGAAGCCGTGCTCTTCGGCATTGTTTTCAATTAGGACTTCGCCGTTTGCGGCGACAGCAAACCCCGTCACCGGGCCTGAGATGTGGCCCAGATACGTGCCGCTGGCGCTGAACCGGTCGACCACTTCGTGACCGGCGTCCATCACGTACAGATCCCCGGCGTTGGGGTCCGACGGACTGCTTGAGTTATCGACAGCGATCTCGGCGGGGGTGCCGGGCACTTCAGGGAAGGAGAACGGTCCGCTGGGCGTGCCGGTGAGCCGTCCTTTCGTGCCCCAGCTTTCGATCAGCGCGCCCGAGGAGTCGAACTTAGAGACCGACTGGGGGACCGTGCTGCTGCCCAGGTCAGCGACGTACACATCGCCCGTGGATTCTTCCACCGCGATCCCGTTCGGGTTCGTGAACGTATCGGGGCTGACGCTCCCACCGAGCGGTTCGAGGAAGGGATGGGTTTCGGCGAGCGCCGGGGATGCACTCGCTCCCAACACCACGACCGCGGCCAGGACGGCGATGGCAGAGGCCTGTAGGCGACGAGGGGCCTGACCGATTTTCTGGAGAGCTTTGAAGGTGATCATCGGGTTGCCCTCCTGTTGGCGTGTGCAGACTTTTTAGCCTTTGCTTTTTTCTTCTTGCCCTTGCCCTTCTCACACCTGCCCTTCTTGCTCTTCACAAGGCCCTTCTTGCATTTCTTAGACTTCACCGCCGTTTTGAGCACCGGTGGCGGGGGCGACGCGAGGTTCCCGGCGCCAGAGAACGTCTGGCTCGACGGTTCCCCGAAGATCGATGGTTGCGGTTCGGGCGCCGCGCGGCACGCATCGGCGGTCGTGCACGACGGCACGACCGTTACCGGGAAACCGCCGTCCACGCGCGCGTCGTAGATCGCGAGCGATTCCCCGTTGGGTTCCCCCGGCAGGAGCGCTTGGCGCCCGAGGAAGAACACGTCGTTGCCGCTGGCGCTCGCGCCGAGCAGCCTCGATTCGCTGGAGCTGGTGCCCGTCGAGATCAAATGCAGCCCGCTGGCGTAGTCGTACTCATAGACGTCAGCCACGCCGTTGGTGTCCCGCGGCAACAGCGCTTCGGAGGTCTGGAAGAACACCTGCCCGTTATTGGAGACGGGGTGCGGGATGGGGTTAAGCCCGCCTTCTGCCTTGTAGGATTCTTCCACGCCGCCGGCCGTCGGAGCTTCCCCGTCAGGGTTGCACGACGCGCACTCAAACCGGTTCGCCGCGGCGCTGTAGAGATCGATCTCCCCCGATCCGAACTCGAAGAAGGCACCGTTCGACGACAGCCCAACGCCTCCTCCATGCTTGACGAAGGTGATCGTCCCGCCGTGGTAGAGATAGAGATTCGACTGGCCGCTTTCGGCCGTTTCACCGAACTGGTTCGCCTGCGAGCCCGGCATCACGGCTTGGGCGGTGAAGTACACATAGGAGCCGTCTTCGCTGATGCCGGTGAGAGCCGCTTCAGCGTGGGCGACCGGCGTGAGGTCGCTCAACTGGCCCGTGTCGATGTCGAAGCGATACAGGTTCGCGCCGCTGCCCGGTTCCGTGTCGCTCGTCAGCCCCGCCGAGGCATCCGCCGTGAAGAACACCTGCGAGTCGTCGGCGGTGACGGCCGCTAACGAGCCGCCGCCGCCCGGGCCCGGTCCTCCCCGCGCCGCGTCAACCTGTATGGTGCGTTCGCGGTTTACGCGCACGTACAGGTTCCCGTGCGCGGTGAAGAAGAGATCGGAGCCGTCGGGCGAGATGCTCACGATCGAACCTTCCACAGGAGCCCCGGACGGCAGCGTCAACTTCAGAAGACGCACGACGCCTTCGCTCCATTCGAACGTGCCCCCGTTCGGCGCTTCGGAGGTCAACGCCGCGCCGTTGTTGAAGATGATGAGGTTGAGATCGGCCGAATACGCGATCAGGCCCGCGCTTGTGGCTTCGACACCCGGCGGCGGGACATCGATCAACTGGTAGGCGCCGGTAGTGTTTTCGCGCAGCAACAGGTTTTTGACGAACGGCGTTTCGCCGGGCACCACTTCCACGGGTTCCCCCCCGAGACAGAATTTCTAGGGCTGCGCCTGACTCCCGGTTGACTTGAATGACCGCCTTCGACAGATCGGGGGAAAATGCCTCAACGCCGGCCCCGCCATCCCATCCACACCGATCGGCGTTATAGTACTGTAGCGGTAGCGCGTCTTCGTTCGACCAGCCGCTCGCGCCGCGGGTGGCGATGTCCTCCGTGCCGGCCGACTGCGAACCGGGCAGGACTTCATTCGAATTCCACGTAAATCGGTTGCCGTCGTTGGCTGCCTGAGAGAACTGGCTGTTGGCGGTATAGGTGAGAGGCTGGGCCGAGGCCTTGTTCGGCGGGACGACAGCCTCGTAGGCGCGGCAGTCCGGTAGAGCCGCCGAGAACCCGCCGCGAAACTGTTCGTTGGGACACGCGACCTGCGCGGCGGTCTCGGTCGTAAACGTCTGATCGGGGCCCACCACCGGCTTGCCGACCCCGTTCGTGACGACCACGCGATAGTGGTAGGTCGTGCCCGGCGCGAGACCGCCGGCCGACGCCCACACAGTGCGCGAGGAGAAACCCTGGCCCGCGCTGCCTTCCGGGAACGGAACGCTGACACCATGAGGCCCTTCGCCTTCGGAGTATTCGCGCGTGTCGTATTCGAAGCGATACGTAGTCTCGGCCCCGCCCGGGTTGACCAGCGCGCTGAGCTTTGCTTCGGAGGTGCCCACTTCGACGGCCGACTCCTGACCGATCGCCGGCGCGACCGGCGGCTGGAAGACCAAAACGCGGCTTTCCCAGCCGTCGGTCACATACACACGCCCGCTCGCCTCGTCCACCGCCACCATGCTGAGCGGCAGGGCTTCGATCACCTCGAGCTCGCCCGCGCCGATGTCGGCGAGCTGCGCGCCGCTGGAGCTGTACTCCACCAGGTGAGCACACGGCGACGTGAGCGTGCCGCAGGGGTCCGCGCTGTTGCTGACGATCGCAAGCACATCTACGGCGCCTTCGTGTTCATACAGCGCGAGCGCCCGCACGCCTTCGCTCTTGATTTCAGTGATCTGTTCGTCTTTCTGGTTGAGCTCCACGATCCGGTTGTTGCCGAAATCGGCGACCCACAGGTCGCCGGAGGAGTCGATCGCGACGCCGGTCGGCCCCTTCAGAGCGTGTTTTTCCGAGCCCGTGAACGTTGCGAGCGGGACAGCGACACCACCTACAACTGTTGGTGTTGGGCTGTACTCAAGCACCTCGTTGTCCGGCCCGTTGGGCACATACACGTCGCCCGCGGAATCCGTCGCGATCTGCGCCAGATTGCCAAATACTTCAGCATTAGTGTATTCCGTGAAGAACGGGGGCACGGGGAACGACGAGATCAGCTCGCCTGTGTTCGGGTCATAAGTGTCAATTTCGTTGGCGAACGGGCTGGCCACGTACAGGTCCCCGTTGGTCGGGTTCACGGCCGCGCCGGAGTTGACCCCTGCGGCGAACGGCGACGGCGGCGAGAGCAGTTTGTCCGAGGCGTCGAACTTCTCGATCTCCGGCGGGCCTTCGCCGAAGGAGCCCGTGACGAACATGTCGCCGTTTGACGAGTCGGCGGCCGTGCAGGCACCACCAGTCAGTTTCCTGATGTAGCAGGAGTTGTTGACCGCGACACCGAGACCATTATCCGAAGCGAAATTACCGTTTGCGACGAGCGTAGGCACTTCGGCCCGCGCTACTCCGGCAAACAGCGCGAGGGTCAGGATGAGGAGGGCCCAGAGGGCGCAGATACTCATCACGGGAGTGGCGATTGAGCTGCGCGTAGGGGTACCACGCCCTCCGACACAGAGCAAATCAGCCAGGCGAGCGAGGTGACGACGACGCTCAGGTGCACGCGGGCCGCGATCATAGCGCGCCATTCCCGCTTCCGGTGTCGTATGAGATGTGATTGTGCTCCGCATGTTGGGCTCCCTGTTGACTTCTACGTGAACCATGTCCTGTAACTACCCATCCCACAAGCGACCTCAACACCGCGAGGCGGTCGTGGGATCAGCGGCGCCCCGCCGACCCCACAACGCGCTCCCGGTTTATCGAGGCGTACGCTAGCCTCTAGCTGACTGACGACCTATTCCACCTTGATCGCTTCCACCCCGCTTTTTTCTTTCGGCTTGACTGTCGAGAAGACACCTTTCAGTTCACCTTTGCCTTTTCCACCCAGCGTACAGTTCGTTTTCGCTGTTTTTTCGTCGAATGTAGCTTCGACAAAGCCGGACAAGAGGTTTTTCATTTTGGTGCTTGTATTCATCCCGCATACGTCCGTTTCTGCGTTCTGTTTTTTCTCCCAGCGGCAAGTGAACGCGAATGCTGGCGTGTTGCCGTTGCTCGCCTTGAGTTTGCCCCTGATTTCGCTGCCTTCCGTGTACAGTTCCAGCTGCCAAGGCATGTTGGTGGGTTCCGGCGATTTTTCGAGTCTTTCGCAGCCTTTGACCGTTTTGCAGGTGTAGCCTTCGAATTTTGTGATTTCCAAAATGCCACCGGACTTGAGACTGTCGTCAGGGGCTTGACCGGAACATGAGAGGCCCCCGTCCTCCTCAAGGAAGGTATCGACCACTTCGAAGGAGAGGGTCCCCGTCACGGGCACCGATTCTTTGACTTTTTCGAACAGCCCGCTTTTCTTTACGTACCATTCCGGCGAAGCGAGCGCCGAGGAGGCCGCCACCGCGCTGAACGCAAACACCGCTACGAGCGCTACGAATGCGATTTTAATGGATTTCATCTGCTAGACTTCCTTTCGTCTCATTCGGTGCCGGGGTGCCATCCCACACAGAGACGCATCCCGGCGCCGATCTTGTTGGATAGCGCGCCCGAGCAGGACCGGATAGCCCCGCTGAGACGCACGCTTGGAAGGTCCGCGAGACGGGCGCCACTGGGGAGGCACTCGACGCAACGCACGCAAGGCCGCCGAGTCGCGGGACGGCAGTCGAGGGCGCTCGTGGGGGGCGCCGCGGCAAACCCGAGAGGAGCCGTGGCGCCCTGGAGACCACGCGAGCCTGTTCGGCGCCTTGTCATCGGGGGGCCTTTCTTGGGAGTGGGCGGTGCTAAAAATTCGGGGCGTGACGATCAAAGAGCGGTTGCACAAACTCGTGGAGAAGAACCACGGCGCCAGCCCCAATGGTGGCCGGCCCAAGCGCGACATCAGCGCGATCGTCGGCCTGTTCGACTCGGGTGGATCGAACATCGCTCGCCACAAGGAGCGGTATCTAGACGAAGCGGCCTGGAGCGAATACCAGCGCAAGATGGGCCGAACGTCCGAGTGAGCAGCACAAGGCTGTTCGTAGACACGTCGGCGTTCTACGCGACGCTCGACAGGGGCGATGTGGACCATGCGAGGGCGAGCGCCATCCTGTCGGGTGGCGAGGATCTGATCACGACTGACCACATACTCGTCGAGTGCTGGCGGCTCATCCGCGTTCGCGGCGGTTATGCGGACGCTGAGCGCTTCTGGGCAGAGGTCCGGGATGGTCTTGCCACGATCGAGACTGTCCTCCCCGTTGACCTCGACGCCGCCTGGCGGATCGGCGAGGTCTTTTCCGACCAGGACTTCTCGATCGTCGACCGCACCAGCTTCGCCGTCATGGAGCGTCTCGAGATCACCAGCGTCGCGACCTTCGACGAGCACTTCTCGATCTACCGATACGGTCCCCACCGCAACCGCGCATTCGACGTGCGGCGCTAGCTCCATTATTTCTTGCCGCCCTTCTTCTTGCTCTTCTCAGAGACGCATCGGTTTTTCTTCCTGACGAACCCCTTACGGCAACTCGCCGGCTTCGGTTTCGCTTTCTTCGCTTTCGCTTTCTGCTTGCCGGCTTGCGCTTCTAGGCGTGCGAGGGCGGCGGTCTCCGTCTCGATTTCGCCGTACTGTTTCTGCTTGGCCGCGTTCGCCTCCGCCGCTTCTTCGACGCGCTTGGCTTCTTCTGCTTCGAGCCTCTGCTTGGCTGCGGCGGCCGCCGCGAGTTCTTCCGCTGGTTTGCGATTGGCCGCCGCCTGCGCTTCGACTTCGGCCTGGCTGATCGGCGTCGTGAACTGGCGCGCTTCGCCGCGAACGGGTTCGCTCACCGCGGAGCCCTTCGCGACCAGCCAGTAGTAATAGGTCGTGTTCGGTTCAAGCCCGCTGAGCACGATCGGTGTCACGCTCGCCAGGGTGTTCCCGCGCGCGCTCGCGATCGCGCTCTTCTGTACTTCGCCCGAGGGCAGCAGGTATTCGACCCAGTATTCGGCTTGGCCGCCACCGCCGGGATTGAGCTCGCCCGTGATCTGAGCGCTCGTCGGTGTGAGGTCTTCCGCGACACCCGTCAGGGGAGCCGGTTTCGTCGTGAATTCCTCAGCAGCCCCGTGCACCGGTTTGCTCGCCGCAGCGTTGTTCGCGACCAGCCAGTAGTGGTAGGTCGTGTTCGGTTCAAGACCAGTGACGGCGATCGGCGCCACGCTCGCCTGGACGTTCCCGCTCACTTGCGTGACGGCGCTCTTCGTGCCGCAACTGTTCGCCGAACACGGGTTGGTGCCGTATTCGACGTAGTATTCGGCTTCGCCACCCGCATCGAGCTTGCCACCGAGCTCCGCGCTCGCCGCCGTGACTTCTTCGGGGGCACCGGTCTGGACCATGGGCACACCAAGCGTTTCGAAGTGTTCGACCGCGCCGTAGGTGGTACCCGTGGGATTGACCGCGACCGCCTGGTAGTAGTAGACCGTGCTGGCCGCGAGCACCGGACCGGTCCCGTCTTCCACCCCGACATTCGGGTAGCCCGAGCCGATGCTGTTCCCCGGCGCCGCCGGCACATCGGTCGGTGTCGCAAGCGATTTGCCGACCAACACCGAACTCGTCGAATATTGGAAGTACACCGTCGTTTCTTGGTTGTTCGCGTCAACTTCCGCATGCAGGGTCGCTTCGAACGGCGTCGCGTTCGAGTAGCTCACGGCGCCCGCAACGACTTCAGGAGCCGGAGCAAGCGTTTTCACGACCACTTCATTGCCCGCAACCGCATCGCCCACTTCGTCGGTCGCGACCAGACAGACTTTGTATGTCTTGTCGGGTTCAAGGCCGACCGTCGTGTGGACCGCGATCGCTTCTTCTTCCTTTTCCCCTTCGAATTCTTCGAGGCCCACGGTCGGGCCTTCCGTGCACGAGGACCCTCCCGGATTGCTGTAGGCGAAGTGCCCGCCCACCTTCATGAGTTTCAAATGCGGGTTCAAGGTCCCTTCGAGCTTCGCCGAGACGGCCGTGACCGAAGACGCGGCCTTCGTTTCCGGTTTCTCCGGAGCCGCGCGGGTCGCGAACTGCCTGGGCGCGCTGACAGTCGTTTCGCCTTCGAGGTTCGTGACCGACAGGCACACCTCGTATTCGGTGTTCGGTTGCAGACCAGACACCGACCTGAAGACTTCTTCGTGCACCCCACCGAAATACAAGCTCGACGGCTTCGTCACGCTGCCACCCGTGCATTCCGTTCTCGAAGCCCTGTAAAGGAACCTGTACGTGCCGCCCAGATTGTTAGGTTCCAGGGCTTCGATCGGGTTCACGACACCATGAAACGTCGCCGACGTCGCGGTGACAGATTCCACCATCACTTCCGGGGTTTCCGGCGCCGCCGCCAGCGCCGGCGCGGCCGCGAGCAGAGAGCCAACCACAAGCGCGCACAGCACCCCAAGCACCGTCGATCCCAACCCCCGCGCACGCGTAAGAAGCCGAGCGGCGAAAGCGCGCTCAGGCCCGCGTGAGGCCCACCCCCGCGAACCCTGCTCAGAACGGGAAGAAAGCGCTGCTAAACGAGGGGAACTACAGGTACAAGAGAGAGAGAGAGAGAGAGAGAGATGCAGCAGCAATGCTGCCGCATCTACCTACAGGCACACACGGGCGCACAGGCATCCCCATCACATCTGTCCCCAACGGACTCACGCGAAAACAACCCCTCATCATCCGATCCGGTAACCCTCTCCCCAACAAAACTGTTCCCCTGCAAAAGCGCTTGACATCGATCCAGAAACAGAACCGACCCAAACCCGATCTATCGTGCCCGGCACCCCACCACGGGACGCCATGACCACAACAACATAACGCCAAAACCAGGGGTTGTCAAGAGCGAACCGCACAAGCGCGCCCGCGACAACACATAACCCTAAGTTTTCCGCTCTGCAGAGCGGAAAACAACCCGCCGGCCGCCGGACGGAACACACCCGAGAGTACCGTCGCAGGTCGTGCGTAGCCTTGGTCGGCTCAATCGATCGGAGGGCGCAAATGCCGACTATCAGCAGATTCATGGGGATCACCATCACGATGTATTTCGACGACCACGCGCCGCCGCACTTCCACGCGCGCGCAGCGGAGCACAACGCCAAGGTCCGGATCGACACGCTCGAGGTGATCGCCAGCGACCTACGCCGCCGCGAGTTGCGGCTCGTGCTCGCATGGGCCGAGATGCACGCCGAGGAACTCGACTCGAACTGGCGTCGAGCACGCGAAGGTGCGACACTGCAAGCGATCGAACCACTCCAATGATCGGCCTCACTCCCGACATAACGAACGTCGTCGTCCCCCGACACGGCGGACTGCGCCTCACATTCGCCGATGGCCTCACCGGCGAAGTGGACGTGCTGGACCGCATGCACGGTCCCGTGTTCGAGCATGCCCGGACGCCCCAGGGCTTCGCGGAGGTCCGTGTCGATCCCGAGACCGGGACGGTGTGCTGGCCAAACGGCGCGGACCTCGCGCCCGACACGTTGTACGAGCGGGTACGCACCGGCCTCTGGCCCAGTCAGAGCCGCGCCGCATAGAGCCCCTGCGATCGGCCCTCAGGTTATTTGGTACAACGGCCCGTCGCCCCCCTCGGGGACCGTCAGGCGTCCGCCCTTGGCGGTGATCGCGCCGCACTGCACGCAGTTGGTGTAGTTGACGATCACGTCGACGTCGCCGTGCTCGGGCGCGTCCTCGGGGATCTCGTACACGCCCGCGGGGCACATCCAGCGCCAGGTCTCGGCCAGCTCGCGCGGGACGTGTTTCTGCACGCGGATGTGGTTGGGCGCGTCGTCGCGCGTGGCGTTGCCGGTGATGAACACCGAGGAGAGCTTGTCGAAGGTGTATTTGCCGTCGGGCTTGGGGTAGCCCTCGGCGGTCTTGCCGATGAACATCGGCTTGGCGTCATTGCGGTGCAGCGCCCAGCGTCCGCCCGGGAACCGGCCCTTCGTGGCAATCATCAGGTTGACGAGCGGACCGCCCCTGATCAGGCCTTTCTGGAACGGCTGGCGCGTGTTGCGCTGTTCCCACATGTCTTTGCCGATGATCGAGTCCTCGACGGCCTGCTCGTAGGACGCAAAGCTCGATTCGCCGCGCGCGAGCGCGGCGTAGATCGACTCGGCGGCGAGCATCCCAGACTTGATCGCGTAGTGGACGCCCTTCAGTGACGCCAGATTCATGATCCCCGCCGCATCCCCGACGAGCACTGCGCCCGGCATCGACAGCTTGGGCATCGCCCAGTAGCCACCGGCCGGCAGCGCCTTCGCTCCCCAGGCTACGCGTTCTCCACCCTCGAGCACGCCTTTGAACAGAGGGTGCGTCTTGATCTGCTGGAGCAGGTCGTGTGCGGACGTCGTCGCGTCGGCATAGTCGAGGTCGATGATGAAGCCGATCGAGACGAGGTCATCGCCGGTCTTCTCATCCTTCATCGGATAGATCCAGAGACCCGCCGATCTGGCCGTACTTGGCATTGATCTTCAACGGCCAGCCGGCGAGCGTGTGGATCACACGGTCAAGCGGCTTGGTGACCTTCCAGACCTCCTTGACGCCCAGCTCCCACACCTGGGGTTCACGACCCTTGGCGAGATCGAACTCACGGATCGCCGCGCCGGTGATGTGCCCCCAGCAGCCCTCGGCGAGCACCGTCGCCTGCGCGCGGATGTCGGTCCCGGGCTCGAAGTTGCCGAGCGGCTCCGAGTCCTTGCCGCGGCCCTTGTCGCCCGAGCGCACCCCCACCACACGGTCGTCATCGACGATCAGCTGCGTCGCCGCGGTCTCGGTGAGGATGTACGCGCCGGCCTCCTCGGCCTGGCGCTGCTGATAGCGCGCTAGCGCCGAGACCGATACGACCTCGTTGCCGCGGTTGTGCTGCGGCGGGGGGGGCGGTATACGGAGCTTGGTCCTGCCGTTGGGCAGTATGTAAACCGCCTCCTTCTTGACCTCCCCGAACGCGAACCCCTCGCTACGCCACTGCTCGCGGGTCATATCGGGGAACAATTCCTCCAGCGGCCCCGGGCGCATGACCGCGCCGGACAGGTTGTGCCCGCCGCAGGTCTTCGCCTTCTCGACTACCGCCACCGGCACTTCGCCCAAGCGCTCGAGCGTCTCGGGATCGTCGGCCAGCAGCTGCAGCAGGCGGTTGGCGCAGGCCAGGCCCGCGGTGCCCCCGCCGACGATCGCCACGCCGACCTCGATCAGCTCGTCCTCGGAGTCCAGGCCGCGCTTGACGAACTCCTTCTGCGAGTCCACCGGCGGCGGGTAGGCCGCCGGTATCACCCTGCCGTTGTTCGAGCCGTTATGAGATGACATCGCCGGACCTCCTGCTGCGCTCGACTGGGCGTCTCATGACCAAGCTGGGCGACACGGATCGGTGGGCGTATTGGTGATACGTCCGAGACGGCACGTGGCGATCCAGCGCCGTGTCAGGGGGCGCACAGTCAGCCGGCCTTCTTCGCCCGCACGGCCTCGGTCAGCTTCGGCAGGATCTTGTTCAGATCGCCGACGATGCCGAGATCGGAGAATTCGAAGATCGGCGCGTTGGAGTCCTTGTTGATCGCGACGATGTTCTCCGAGGCCTGCATGCCGACCTTGTGCTGGATCGCGCCCGAGATGCCCGCGGCGAGATACAGCTTCGGCGCGACCGTCTTGCCGGTCTGACCGATCTGCGCCGCATACGGGTACCAGCCCGCGTCGACCACCGCGCGCGTGGCGGCGACCGCCGAGTTGCCGCCAAACGCCGCGGCGAGCTCCTCGGCGAGCTGAAAGCCCTCGGCCTTGCCCAGGCCGCGTCCACCGGCGACGAGGATGTCCGCGCCCTCGATGTCCACGTCCGCGCCACGCTGTTCGCCGCGCGTGAGCATCGTCGCCTGGGTTGCGTGCGGGCTGAGCTCGAAGCTCAGCTGCTCCACCGGCGCGACTGTGCCGGCGGCGGACTGCCGGATCTCAAACGCGTTCAGGCGCCCGATGACGATGCCCACGTCCGAGCGGTATTTGATCTCGGAGATCGCCGAATCGCCCAGGATCGGGCGCTCCGCGATGAGCTCGCCACCCTCGGCGCGGACGGCCGTGACCTCCATCGCCACGCCGGCGCCCAGGCGCGCGGCGAGACCGGCGCCGATCTCAAACCCGAGCAGGCCGCCGCCGAACAGCGCGTAGCCGTAGTCGCCGCCTGAGATCGCGGCGGCCATCGCGTCCACGACGGGCTGGGCCAGGCCTTCAGGCCCCTCGGCGACGAGCACCTTCGACGCGCCGTACTCGCCCAGTGAGCCCGCCAGGTCCTCCGGAACGCCCTCGCCGACGAGGATCGCGTGCGCCTCGCCCCCCAGTTCGGAGGCCAGCTTGGCGCCCTCGGAGACGGCCCCGAGCGAGTTCTTGTTGATCGCGCCTTCGTAGTGCAGCGCATAAACCAGGATGTTCGCCATCTAGATCAGCTTCCTCTCGTCGAGCCAGGCGACGATCTGCTCGACCGTCTCGTTGGTGTCCTCGTCCTCGATGATCTGCCCGGCGGCCTTCGCGGGCGGCGCCTTCGCCGCGACCCACTGGGCGGCGGAGTTCTCGCCTCCGACCTTGCTCGCGTCGATGCCGACGTCAGACGCCGTGACGGCATCGAGGGGCTTCTTCTTGGCGCCCATGATCGCCTTCAGCGACGGATAGCGCGGCTCGTTGATCGCGTCGCCGACGGAGATGACCGCGGGCAGCGTGATCTGGACGGTGTCATACCCGTACTCGGCCTGGCGCTCACAGCGCAGTGCCTGCGGGTCGATGTCCATCTTGATCACCTGCGTCAGCGAGGGCATGCCCAGGTGCTCGGCCACGACCGCGCCGATCGTGTAGCACTCGCCGTCGTCGGACTGCTGGCCGAGCAGCACCAGGTCGGGGCTCTCGCGCTGCAGCGTCTGGGCCAGCGCATACCCGGTCGCCGCCACGTCCGAGCCGGCGACCGCCTCGTCAGAGAGGTGCACCGAGCGGTCGGCGCCGAGCGAGACGGCCTTGTGCAGCGCGCGCACGGCGCTGTCCGGGCCCATCGTCACCGCGACGATCTCCTCCACGGGGACGGCGCCGCCCTCGCGGATCTGCATCGCCGCCTCGATCGCGTGCGTGTCATACGGGTTGAGGTTCTTCTCGCCGCTGCGGTCCATGCGCCCCGTCGAGGGGTTGATTTTCTTCTCGACGGCGGCGTCCGGGACCTCCTTCACCAGGACGCATATCTTCATTTCGTGGGCTGCTCCTTCGGGGGGGTATCCGGGGGTGTGTTGTGTGCGATTTGTAGGTGTGCTGCCTGTAATCCTACTCGATCGAGCGGTTGACTGACTAGTCAATCAGCTCTCGATGCCCGCTGCCGGGTGCGCACGTCGGGACGCTACCGACCTGCAACTGCGCGCTCAATCGCTCGTCACCGCGCCGCGGATGAAGTTGACGATCGACTGCGTCGAGGCCCCGGGCGTGAACACCTCGGCGACGCCAAGGCGCTTGAGCTCGGGGATGTCCTCGGCCGGGATCGTGCCGCCGACGGTGATCACGACGTCTTCGATGTCCTGCTCGCGCAGGAGCTCGACGATGCGGGGGACAAGCGTCATATGCGCCCCGGAGAGGATCGACAGCCCGACGGCGTCGGCGTCCTCCTCGATGACGGTCTCGACGATCTGCTCCGGAGTCTGGTGCAGGCCCGTGTAGATCACCTCCATCCCGGCGTCGCGCAGCGCGCGGGCGATGATCTTCGCGCCGCGATCGTGCCCGTCCAAGCCCGGCTTGGCGACGACGACGCGGATCTTGCCGGGCCCGGTCTCAGACGTCGGCGCGGAGGTGGTGGGAGAAGTCATGCGCGGCAGAGGTTATTCGTGCGGATCGACGCGTGCCTGCCGATCAGAGATCCGTCGATCTCTGATCGGCACGTGCCCGCCCCACGGCGATGCGGCGTGCGGCACGCCTACCTCCGCGCGTCCACGCGTGTTACACGTCCCCGGGCAAGTCCCCCCAGACCGCCCAGTGCGGCGGCGCCCGCGAGCCCGGCCAGGACCTTCAGGCGGCGCCCGAGCCGGTCCAGGCGCAGGATCTCCCAGCCCTCCTCCACGGCGATGCGACGCAGGTCCGAGTCGGGGTTGACGACGACCGGATGTCCCACCGCGCGCAGCATCGGCAGGTCCGACTCGGAGTCCGAGTAGGCGTAGGAAGCCGCCAGGTCGATGCGCTCGCGCTCGGCCAGCTCACGCATCGAGAGGACCTTGCCCTCGCGATAGTTGAACGGCCCGGCGGCGCGTCCGGTGTAGCGGCCGTCGACGATCTCCGAGCGCGAGCCGAGGCCGCCGTCGAAGGCCAGCACGAACGCCAGCAGGTCGGCCATCTCCTGGGAGGCGGCGGTCACGATGTAGACGAGCCGGCCGGTGTCCTGATGAGCGTAGGCGCGCTCGAGCATCTGCGGATACAGCCGCGGCAGCACCCCTGCCAGCACGCGCGGGGAGAGCCGCTGCAGCTCGCGCACCGGCACATCGGCGATCATCTCCCCCACGCGCCGGCGCACCTGGTCGGCGCGATCATCGGTGGAGCCGCGCAGGCGAAAGCGCAGGTTCTCATAGGCGTCGCGCGCGAGACGCCGGCGCGTGATCATGCCCGTCTCGAAGGCCGCGCGCGCGAAGAAGATGCCCGACGATCCCGCCATCAGCGTGCGGTCGAGGTCGAAGAACGCCGCTTCGCGCAGCGCTGTGGCGCCGGGGGCCACCGCCATGTCAGACCTTCAGGATGACCGCGTCGCCCTGTCCCCCACCGGAGCAGATCGCAGCGCAGCCCAGGCCGCCGCCACGGCGGCGCAGCTCGTAGACGATCGCACCGAGGATGCGCGCGCCGGAGGCGCCGATCGGATGGCCGAGCGCGACGGCGCCGCCGTTGACGTTGACGCGATCCTCGTCGATGCCGAGCATCCGGATCGAGTTGAGCGTGACCGAGGCGAACGCCTCGTTGATCTCCCACACGTCGATGTCACCCGGCTGCAGGCCGGCCTTCTCGAGCGCCTTCTTCGCGGCGGAGGCGGGCGTCCTGGCGAGGTAGGCGAAGTCGTCGGCGGACTGCGCGTGGGCGACGATCTCGGCCAGCGCCTCACGGCCGTTGGCCGTGGCCCACTCATCGGAGGAGACGACCAGCGCGCCACCGCCGTCGTTGACGCCGGGGGAGTTGCCCGCGGTGTGCGAGCCCTCCTTGCCGACGAGTCCCGGCAGCGCGGCGAGCTTCTCCAGGGAGGTGTCGCGACGCGGGCCCTCATCGATCTCGACAACCGTGTCCCCCTTCTTGCCCTTGATCGTCACCGATACGATCTCTTCCGGGAGGCGCCCCTCGTCGGTCGCCTTGACGGCGAGCTCGTGCGAGCGCAGGGCCCAACGATCGAGGTCGGCGCGGGTCAGCTCGAGCTCGTCTGAGACCGTGGTCGCCTCGACGAACATCTGCTTTCCAGAGAACGGGTTGGTGAGCCCGTCGTGGACCATCGAGTCCAGGGCGCTGACGTCGCCCATGCGAAACCCGAAGCGCGCGCCCGGGAGCAGGTAGGGCGCCTGGGACATCGACTCCATGCCGCCGCCGACGCCGACCTGGACGTCCCCGGCGCGGATCGCCTGGTCGAGGATCACGGTCGCGCGCAGGCCTGAGGCACAGACCTTGTTGATCGTCTCCGAAGAGACCTCCTTTGGAATTCCGGCCTTGATCTGCGCCTGGCGCGAGGGGATCTGCCCCTGGCCGGCCTGCAGCACCTGGCCCATCACGACGTGTTCGACCTGCTCGGGCTCGACGCCGGAGCGCTCCAGCGCCGCCTCGATCGCCACTGCACCCAGCTCGGTGGCATCGAGCGTGGAGAGGCCGCCGCCCATCTTGCCGATGGGGGTGCGCGCGGCGCCGAGGATCACGGTCTTGGGCATGGGAATCGGGGCTCTCCTGGGGGTCGGGGGAAACGACGAGAGATCGAGAATGCTAGCGGGGCCAGGCAGCGTGCAGCGCTGCCGGTCACGATCACCCGGAGGGCGATCGATCCCTCAGACCGCGGGCCAGGATGGCACGCGGAGCTATATCCTGCCCGGATCGTGCGGGTATCCAGCACTACACAACCAGGCAGAACGACGGATGCCGACACCGTCGCGGTCGGTGTGTTCGAGGGCGAGGACCCGCCCGCGGATACCCCGGCCGAGGTCGCCGAGCTGCTGAGCTCGGGCGAGGCGAGACGATCGCTGAGATCTCTGGGCCTGACGCACGCGCAGGACAAGCGCTGGCTGATCGTGGGCCTGGGCGAGCGCGGGGAGCTGACGGGCGAGCGCGCGCGGGTGGCCGCGGCGGCCATGCACGCACGGGCGCTGGAGATCGGCGCGCGCGCCGTGTGCGTGCAGCTGCCGTCCCTGCTCGGAGCCGAGATCGCCGCGGCACTGGTGGAGGGGACGGTTCTGGCGGACTACCGGTTCGACCGCTGCAAGTCCGCGCCGGGCGAGGCGGGTGCGGGGAGTGCGCAAGCGGCGCTGGGCGCGCGGGGGGGCGGCGAGGCCCCGGTCAAGCACCTGGAGCGCCTGATCGTCTCAGCCCCGGACGGGGCGGCCGGGGAGAGCGGCGAGGCTGGGTTGGAGAGGCGCGTGACCCAAGCGGCGCTGGTGGCCGAAGCGACCAACAGCGCACGCGACCTGCAGAACCGCCCGGCGAACGATCTGACACCGACGGCGCTGGCCGAGTACGCGGTCGGGCTGGCCGGGGAGATCGACGCGCTGTCGGTCGAGGTGGAGGGACGCGCGGGAATCCAGGCGCGCAGGATGGGCGCGTTCGCCGCGGTGGCGCAGGGCTCCGAGCAGGAGCCCGCGCTGATCACGCTGCGCTACGACCCACCCGGCGGCGCCGGCGTCGGCGCCGGCGCGAACGGTCCGGTGCTCGGGTTCGTCGGCAAGGCGGTGACGTTCGACAGCGGCGGAATCTCGCTGAAGCCGGGGGCAAAAATGGCGGAGATGAAGTTCGACATGTCCGGCGGCGCCGCGGTGATCGAGGCGGTCGCGGCGATCGCCCGGATGGGACTGCCGGTGAGGCTGGTCGCGGTGGTCGGGGCGACGGAGAACCTGCCGAGCGGGCGCTCGGTCAAGCCCGGAGACATCGTGCGGGCGATGAACGGGACGACGATCGAGGTCAACAACACCGACGCCGAGGGACGGCTCGTGCTGGCCGACTGCCTGTGCCACGCGGTGGCGCTGGGGGCCGAACGGATCGTCGACCTGGCCACGCTGACGGGCGCGGTGATAATCGCGCTCGGCTCCACATACGCGGGGCTGATGAGCAACGACGACGAGCTCGTCGCGCAGGTCGTGGCCGCGGGCGAGCGGGCGGGCGAGATCGTGTGGCGACTGCCGCTGCACGAGGAGTACGACGAGCTGATCAAAGGGACCTACGGGGATCTCGACAACGCGCCCGAAGCGCGCAAGGCGGGCACGATCATGGGCGCGGCGTTTCTGTCGAACTTCGTCGGGCACACGCCCTGGGCGCACCTGGACATCGCCGGCTCGGCCTGGGATCTCGGCCGCGCGTACGTCGGCAAGGGCGCCTCTGGTTATGGCGTCCGCTTGCTCGTAGAGCTGGCTCGCTCGTACTGTGTGTAGATAGGCTGGGTCCGCGATGGACTTCGACCTGTCCCCCGACCACGAGCTGATCCGCCGCACAGTGCGTGAGTTCGCCGAGGGCGAGGTGGCGCCGGTCGCCGAGGAGCTGGATCGGACCAAGTCTTTTCCGTATGAGATCGTCTCCCAGCTCGGCAAGCTGAACCTGATGGGGATCCCGTTCCCGCAGGAGTACGGCGGGGGTGGCGGGGACACGCTCGCGTATGCGCTGGCGGTGGAGGAGCTGACGCGGGTGGACAGCTCGGTCGCGATCACGCTGTGCGCGCACACCTCGCTGGGGACGCAGCCGGTGTATCTGTTCGGCTCAGAGGAGCAGAAGCGCGAGTGGCTGCCGCGGCTGTGCTCGGGCGAACGGCTGGGGGCGTTCGGGCTGACCGAGCCCGAGGCGGGATCGGATGCGGGAAACACACGCACGCGCGCGCGCCTGGACGGCGGCGAGTGGGTGGTGGACGGGGCCAAGCAGTTCATCACCAACGCCGGGACGGAGATCTCGGGAATGGTGTGCATCACCGCGGTCACCGGCGCCGCGACGCCCGCGGCCGGGGACGCGAACGGCGGCAGGGAGATCTCGAACATCATCGTCGCGAACGGCACGCCCGGGTACGAGCAGGGCAAGCCGTATCGCAAGATGGGCTGGAACGCGTCGGACACGCGCCCGCTGACGTTCACGGAGTGCAGGGTGCCCGAGGAGAACCTGCTGGGCCCGCGCGGCGCCGGGTTCAAGCAGTTCCTGCACATCCTCGACATCGGCCGCATCGGCGTGGCGGCGATGGGCGTGGGACTGGCGCAGGGGGCGCTGGACGAGGCGCTGAAGTACGCGAAGGAGCGCAAGGCGTTCGGCAAGCCGATCTCCAAGTTCCAGGCGATCCAGGCCAAGCTCGCGGACATGTCGGTCGAGATCGAGGCCGCGCGGCTGCTGGTGTACAAGGCGGCGCGCGAGAAGGACGCGGGGCGAGACTTCACGCTGACCGCCGCCCAGGCGAAGCTCAAGACCGGCCGTCTGGCGGTGCGCTGCGCGGAGGAGGCCGTGCAGATCCACGGCGGCTACGGCTACATCGAGGAGTACCCGGTGTGCCGCTTCTACCGCGACGCGAAGATCCTGACGATCGGCGAGGGCACCGACGAGATCCAGCAGATGGTGATCGCCCGCGCGCTGGGGGCCTAGCGGCCCGCTGGGATCGTCGCCCGGCTCAGCGAGGCTCGAGCACGACGAGCGGGATCTCCCGCTCGGTGCGTCGCTGGTAGTCGGCGTAGCCGCTGTAGACCCCGAGCATCAGCGCCCACAAACGGTCGCGCTCCTCGGGGGTGGCGACGCGCGCGTGCACGTCCCGCCGGCGCGAGCCCACCTGAACGGTCGTGTCGGGGTGGGCGCGGAGGTTGTGCAACCACGCCGGGTTCTTCGGATAGCCGCCCTTGGAGGCCACGAGGATCAGGTTCTGCCCGTCCTCGCCGTAAACGAGCGGGCTCGTGCGGTGCGTGCCGCTCTTGGCGCCCACATGGTCGAGCAGCAGTACGGGCGGGGCGCCGGGCGTGCGATGGCCGATCCGTCCGCCGGTGGCGCGGTAGATCGCGGTATGGCCCTGCATCAACCGGCCCAGCAGACCCCAGTTGTTCTCCACCCAGTTCAGATAGTCCATCCTCGGCAGCCTACTCGTCGGTGCGCTCCAGCAGAGCGGTGGCGGCGCTGGCGGGGTCAAGGCGCCGCGCGACGACCTCGTCAAGCAGGTGCTGGAAATCAGCGTCCTCGGTCAGTTCCTCCTCCAGGCGCCGGCGCATGCGCGCGGTCGCGATCGCGAGGACCTCGCTGCGCAGGTTGCGCCGGCGGCGCTCGTCGAGCTGGCCCGCGGCGAGGATGTGCGCGCGGTGCTCGTCGAGGCGAGTCACCAGCTCGGGAATGCCCGTGCCGTGGGCGGCCTCGGTCTTGAGGATCGGCACGCGCCAGCTGCCGCGGACCTCCTCGGGGGAACGATCAAGGTTCGCGAGCGACAGCACGCCACGGATCTCGCGGACCATCGTGTCGGTGAGCGGGTGGTCGGCCTTGTTGATGACGATGATGTCGGGGATCTCCATGACGCCCGCCTTGAGCGCCTGGATCGAGTCGCCCGAGCCGGGCATCAGGACCAGGACGATCGTGTCGGCGTGGTCGATGATGTCGATCTCGGCCTGACCGACGCCGACGGTCTCCACGAACACGTCCTCGCGCCCGGCCGCGTCGAGCAGCAGCGCGGCCTGCAGCGCGGCCTCGGACAGGCCGCCGAGGGCGCCGCGGTTGGCCATCGAGCGGATGAACACGCCACGGTCCAGGAAATGCTCGCCCAGGCGGATGCGGTCACCCAAGAGCGCGCCCTGGGTGAACGGCGAGGAGGGATCGATCGAGAGCACCCCGACGGTGCGCCCGGCCTCGCGCCGAGCCGTGGTGAGCGCGCCGATCAGCGTGGACTTGCCGACCCCGGGCGGACCGGTGAAGCCGACGACGGCCGCCTGGCCCGTGTGCGGGTAGACCTCTTTGACCAGCGCCCAGCCCTCCGGGCGGTCGTCCTCGACCAGTGAGATCGCGCGGGCCAGGGCGCGACGGTCGCCGGCGAGCAGACGCTGGGCGAGAGTCTTCATCTCGGTGTCGGTCATCGCGGGCGCAATCATCGCAGGGCGAGCGCCCGTCGAATCGTGCGAGCGAACCCCTACGATGCGACGCGATGGAGCCGATGCTCGCCGATTCCGCCACCAGGGCGCCCGTCGAGGAGATCGCGGGCGCGATACGCCGCGCGCCCGAGCCGCTGCACGGCGGACCGTGGGTGTTGTTGAAGTTCATGCGCGCAAACAACATGCTCAACCGCCACTACGCGCGGCTGCTGGCGCGCTGCGCGTGGCTGAAGCTGCGACACGGCAAGCGCCTGCAGACGGAAGGGGTGTGCTTCATCTGCCCAGGCGTGAAGCTCGAGATCGGCCGGCGCGCGACACTGCGAATCGGCCGCTGGGCCTGGATCGGGGACGCCAGCAAGATCAGGGTGCACGAGGGCGAGGTCAGCATCGGCGCCAAGACCGTCATGGGCCAGGAGTGCACGATCTCCGCCTACCAGCACGTGGAGATCGGGCGTGAGTGCATCGTCGCCGACCGGGTGATGCTGATCGACTTCGACCACGGCGTCGTGGAGGTCGAGCGACCGATCAGGCTGCAGGGTATCTACAAGCGGGATGTGCGCGTCGGGCACAACGTCTGGATCGGCTACGGAGCGTGCATCCTGCGCGGGGTCAACGTCGGGGACAACAGCATCGTCGGCACGAGCGCGGTGGTGACCGACGACGTGCCGGAGAATGCGGTCGTGGCGGGAGTGCCCGCGCGGGTTATCCGTATGCGCGAGGCGCCCCGTTCGATGCGCTGGGAGTAGGCGCCAGACAGAGACCCGGCGAGCGCGGCGCCGGATGGGGCGCCGCGCTCGATCCGATTCGATTCAGGGGGGGCGCCCTACTTCTTGTGCTTACCGGCCTTCGCCGCCTTCAGGGTCGCCGTACGGGCCTGGACGCCGCTGCCGGCGATCTGCACCTTGAGCCCGCGACGGCCGGCCTTGGCCAGGAGCTTGCCGCCCGGGCCGGTCAGGCGCACGCGCAGCGTCACGCTCTTGCCGGCGAGCATCGAGAAGCTGGCGACGCCGATCGTGACGTTGCTCGTCTTCTTACGCTTGCCGTGCCTGGTCGTGACGCGGGCGACGATCCTCAGCACGCCCGAGCACGCCCCCGGGCCGGGACAGCGCAGCGTGACCGACGCGACGGCGCCCTTGACTTTGACGCCGACGAGCACGGCCAGCGGCACCGGGATCGTGACGGCGTTGCTCATCGCGGTCGCGGCCCCGGCGCCGTTGCCGGCCGTGACCGAGCACGTGATCGAGTGGCCCTGATCGGCGGCCTGCAGCGTGTAGGTCAACCCCGTCTGTCCGGAGATCACGCTGCCGTTGCGCAACCACTGGTAGACGAGATACGTCGGTTCGTGCGACCAGGAGCCCTGCGAGCAACTCAGCGCCTGGCCGACGGCCGGCGTCCCCGTCAGCGCCGGCGCGGCGGTGCTGGCCGGCGCCGTCGGGAACGCTTCGCGCAGGCTTTCGTTGATCCCGCCGGTGTTCGAGCCGGTGCTCACCGAGACCGTTTCGCCTTTCTTGAGCGTTTGCTGCCCGTGGTAGTACTGGGTTACGTACACCTCGGGGCATTCCCGTTCGCCTTTCTTTGGGATCGAGCAGATATAGCCGTTGAATTCGACCTTGTACGACCCGCTTTCCAGACCGGAGATCGTGTACTGGCCGCCCGCGTTCGTATATGCGCATCCGCCGACGAATTCTTCTTTCCCGGATTTGCCGACCTTGTACTCGCAGACTTCGACCTTTGCGATCCCGGGATGAGCGATCGACGCGTTCGTCACCGTGCCGCTGATCTGGCCGCCGGGCTGCAGCGCCATGTTGACGGTTTCGGTCTTGTTCGCTTTCACCTTCACAAAGGTGGACTGCCCGATGTAGTTCGACTTCGGCTGGCAGCGGATCTTTTCTCCCTGTTCTTCTTCGCACGTTTCCGCGGGCGAGAAGGAGATCGTGTAGGAACCGACGGCAACACCCGAGATGGTGTATTCGCCGTTGCCGTTCGTTTCGGCGCAGTGCCTCGATTCTGACGTGTTGACGCACGCTTCAACACCGCCTGCACCCTGCCCGTTGGAGGCGTTGGTGACCCGACCGGTGACCCCGCCTTCACCCGCTTCTTCCAGTTGGGCGTCAACGTGTTCGGTCACGATGCCGGTCGTCACAGACACCGGCATCGCTTGGAACAGCGAGGACACGTCGTTGTAGTACTGGTTGGCGAACCCGGCGGCGGTGAAGCCGACCAGATAGTGGCCTTCCGTCAGCCCTTCAATCGTGTATTCGCCGGACGCGTTCGTCACGCCGGTCTTACATTCGATGAGTGTGAGGCCTTCGTTATACAGGCACACGTTGGCTTTTTCTATTCCAGCGTGGGTTTCGGCATTGGTGACTTTGCCGCTGATCCCGGTGATCGCCAGAGCGCTGGCGACGGGGGCGACCGCGAACAGGGCGACGCACCCCACCAGCACGGCGAGCGCCCGGCGAGAAGCGCCGTTGCGCCGCCTGCCGGGATGCTGCTGTGTCCCTGCGTTCGCCCGATCGGCAGCATCGCTGCGCGACAAGGACAAAGGCATGCTCATCGGAATCCCCCTCAGGTAGACGACATCTCAAGCAGACATGGCGCTCCTCGATGCGAGCGCCACAGGCTGGCACCTTACCAAATCCCCAACCGCCGAGATCAGTCAAGGCTATTGATTCGAAGAATTGGACCAGGCTAGACGATCGGCACCGACTCATGGCATCAGCAGCGACGCCGGGGAAGCATGAACAGCGAGGTTGCGCAACCCTTCCTGGCGGGCATCCCGCCCCTCCACGAGCGCGCGCTTCAGCGCCCGTCGATGCCCGTCGAAGCGCTCGTGTGCGTACGGGACGGCCAGGCCGCGGGAGATCATGAACGCCCAATCGCTGGCCTGCAACGCCAACAGCTCGCGCACGGCCGCGGGGCCGGCGGTCCCAGCTGCAGCGGCGGAAAGGGTCGCAAGCTCCGCCGCGCGCGCAGCGAACGCCAGCTCGGCGACCGCCGGCCCCGACCAGGTGGACAGGTCGCCGTCCTGCCCCCAGCTGCTCGCTCCCCAGTCGGCGTCGTCCCCGACCGGCGCCGGCTCAAAGCGCTCGACCCCAGCGTCGTCCAGGCGCACCAGCTCAAGTCCCTGCCGAGCGGACTCCTCGATCACCGCCTCCAACCAAGCGAGGCCCTCATACCACCAGTGACCCAAGAGCTCGGTGTCGAGCGCACACACCGCCAGACCATCCCCTGGAAAACCGGCGCCGTCGCGATCAAGACGCTCGCGGGTGCGGGTCACAAAGTCCGCGGCGTGTGCACGCGCGCGTGCAGTCGCCGGCTCGTGGTCATACGCGGTGCCGTCGTTGCGCCAGGGGTTGTGGTGATGGATCGTGTGGCGGTGATAGTCGCGGTAAATGCCATCGGCGGGATAGCCGAAATCGCTCCACACGAGCGAGATCGTGGCGCGGTCGATCGGCCACAGGACCACACCGGAGTCAGAGCGCAGTGGCCGCAAATGCTCGCGCGCGCCAGGGCCAAAGCGAGAGGTCAGCTCGACACAGGTGCTGCGCACGCCGGCTGCCGCAAGGATCGGCTCGAGACGAGGCACGTGGGCGCACTCGGGCAGCCAGAACCCACCACTACCCCAATCGCCGAAGCGGGCGACGTGCGAGGCGATCCCGGCCTGCACCTGCAGACGCGCGCCGGCATCGGTCGCGAGTAGCGGCAACACCGCATGAGTCGCCGATGAAGTCCACCGCGCATGCGGCGCAAACGCTCCCAGCAGATCGCCACCGCGCGCCGCCAGACGCTCGCGGGCGCGCTCGTAGTCGGATCGCCATGCCCGTTCGAGCTCGGCGGCGAGCCCGGGATGACCGCCTGCGCGCAGCCCGGAGGCGTCCTCGGCGTGAGTGAAGCGGCGGGTGTCGTCGATGAAGCGATCCAGTCGCGCGGCGAGGTCCGGCGCGCCCAGCTGGTCGGCGAGGACCGGAGTGATCGAGAGCGTCACCGGCGGATCGCGCGCATCGAGCAGATCCAGCAGCGGCAGGTAACAGCCACACAGCGCCTCCCACAGCCACTCCTCGCCGAACGGCCACGTGCCGAAGCCCTCGACGTAGGGCATGTGCGTATGCAGCACGATCGCGAGCGCGCCGCCGCGATCGTGTGAGCGTGTCACGGGCGGCAGACCGCGAGGAAGTCCAGCGCCCGGTCCAGGTCGGCCCCGCCGGAGGCGGGGCTGCCGTCGCCAACGGCGCGGGTCAGCGCAAAGTCCGACGCGGCGATCGCCGGGGTGAAACGGTCGTAGAACAGCCTGGTCAGGTGCAGCCGAGCGTGGATGGAATCCCAGCCCGCGCGCAGCGCCAGCTCGTGGACGCGCAGCTTGCGCGCGTGATAGAGCCCATACATCTCGACCGACGCAAACACCCCGCCACACAGCCGCTCGAACTCACCGGCGCGGTACTCGTGGACATGCCACGGATTGTCCGAGCGCGGCGCCCCCGCGGGGGCGAGCGTGAGCACGTTGGGCGTGGACACGAACACGGTTCCGCCGGCGCCTACCAGCGAACGAAAGTGCTCCAGCACGGCCCCGGGATCCTGGAGGTGCTCGATCGTCTGCAGGAACACGACCGCGTCGGCCGGCGCGGAGAACGTCTCGACGAGATCGCGCTCGAACCGCAAGTTGGCGCGGCTGTAGCGCAGACGCGCGTGCTCGTGCGCCTCGGGGTTGGCGTCGACACCGACGACATCGGCGGCGACACCCGCGAGCACGTTCGCGCCGTAACCCTCGCCGCAGGCCATGTCGATCACGCGCAGCCCGCGCACGCGCGTGGCAATCCACTCATACACGGCGAGATGGCGGCGAAACCAGTAGTTCTCAGCCGGAACGTCCGGCAACGTGCGCTCGCCCGTGAGCGCGAGCGGCGGCACGCCGGGAGGCTGGTCGTCCTGCTCGTAGACGGGCTCAGGGTCCGTGTCAACGGCCACGGCGCGCGAGTATACGGGCGTGGGAGCGCTCGCCCTGCAACGCTCGCCTGTAAGCGACAAAGCACCGACAAGGCACCCCGCGGCCTCCGGCAAGCTCGCTAGTGTCTCGGCGGTGCCGGAGCGCACCACCCCACTCCCGCGCCGCCTGAGCGCACGGCTCCCGGCCGCGCTCGGCGCCGTCATGGCGCTCGCCGTCGCGCTGACCGGCTGCGGCAGAACCGCGCCCGCACAGCAGAGCGCCGGCGGGGGCGTCGAAACGATTCTCATACATACCGGCGCGGCAGGGACGGCGGCCACCGCCACGCGCAACACCACGCGCCTGGGCGGAGCCGATCCCGTAGCGGACGCGGCCGCGGTGGCCCGCGCGGCCTACCCGGGCCTGACGGCGAACACACGCCCGCAGGCGGTGGTGCTCACAGGCGCGCACGACTGGCCGGCGGCGCTCGCGGCTTCGGCGCTGGCGAGCGCTCCCCTGGGCGCGCCGCTGCTGTACGTCGAAGGCTCGGGGCTGCCGCAGGCAAGCGAACAGGCGCTGCGCGCGCTGCACCCCACCGGTTCGAGCGCGCTCGGCGGCGTGCAGCTGATCCTGCTCGGATCTTCGACCGAAGCGCCCCCCGGCTATCGCGCGCGCGGGGCGACCGCCAACGATCCCTACTCGCTGGCGGTGTCCGTCGCGAAGCTCCTTGCCATCGCGCGGGGCAAAACCCCGCGCCAGGTGATCGTCGTCAACGCCGACGGCCCACCCGCGCTGGCGATGCCCGCCGCGGGGTTGGCGGCGCAGAGCGGCGCACCGATCCTGTTCGTCACCTCCACCGGCGTGCCCGCGGCCACGGCCGCCGAGCTCGAGAGCCTGGGCAGACCCGCGATCTACACGGTCGGATCCACAACGATCGGCGAACACGTGCTCACCGAACTGCAGAGCTTCGGAGCGCTCAGACGCGCCGAAGCCGGCACCGGCGAAGACGCGACCCCCGCCGGCAACGCGATCGCCGTATCGCGCTTCGCCGACGGCTCGTTCGGCTGGGGCGTGCGCGAATCCGGTCACGGCCTCACGTTCGCCAATGCGACGCGCCCGTTCGATGCGCCAGCCGCGGCGATCCTGTCCGCCACCGGCGACTACGCGCCGCTGCTGCTGCTCGAAGACGCAACGGGCGTGCCATCGCCGCTGAGCCACTACCTGAGCGACATCCAGCCCGCCGCGCCCCAGTCACAGCCGGTCAAGGGCGTCTACAATCACGGCTGGCTGATCGGCGACGAAAGCGCGATCTCGGCTACCACCCAAGCCGAACTCGACGCGATGCTGCAGATCGTGCCGCAGTCCACCCCCTCCGGAGAATCCTCCAGCCTGCCCGTCGAATGACCTCACCGTCCCCCTACTACGACGCCCATCCCACATCCTCCGGCGGCAATCAGCTCGTGCCGGCATGAGTCAGGCCGAGAACCCAATCCTGCTACGCAAGGAGCAGGCGCACGAGGTGAGCGTCGAGGACGTGCGCCGGCTGATGGGCGCGTCCACTCCTCATTTCGCGCTGCAGCTGCGCAACCGCATCGCGCACCTGATCGCGGAGCTGCCCCCCGATCACCCGGCGCGTCTGGAAGGCGAGCGCGAGATCGCCCGCCTGCAGCGCCTGGGCTCAGAAGGCGAGACCCGCGGCGAGGCGGCGGACACGGGCGAGCGCCCGCTGCCCTCGCTCAACGCCGATCCCGCATTCGGCGCGTAGAGCCCTAATCCACGCCGACGCCGCCCAGTCTCTCAACGCCGACTGAGCGCCCGGGGCTCGCGGGCTGCCCCACCCACACCTCAACGCCGGCTGACCACGCGGGTGCGGGCGTCCAGAAACCGGGCGCGCAGCAGTTTGAACAACATCGCGAACACCGCCGCATCGACCGCCAGCAGCCCCACGTTCACCAGGCGCGGCACGGTCGTGAACGCGGCCAGGCCGAGCGCGATCGCCGAATGCAGCACCACGACGGGCAGCAGCGCCAGGATCAGCGTGTGCGAGCGATAGCCGGCGTTGTGCTCACGCCATGTGATCTCGACCGTGCCCAGCACCACGGCGCCCAGCCCGGCGAACAGGACGGGGCCGCCGCTGGAGATACCGCCGTGGCCAAGCCGCGCCAATCCGACGACCGTGCCGATGGCGCCGATCAGGATCAGCATCTCCGACAGCGGCCACGGATGCCACAGCGCCGGCGGGCGCTCGCCCACCGACAGCGGATCTCTGAACGGACGCGGCTCGCGCGCAGCAGAGCGCGGGGCCCGTTTCGCGGGAATCTGAGGCGGAGCGTCGAGGACCGCGGCGCCCGGCGCGGGGCGGCGCTTGCGGGACCGTCCGCGACCACGACCGTGACGATGACTCTTGCCGCGATTCGCCATCGCGCTACGCGCCGAGCAGATGATCGATGAGCCACGGCATGGGCGTCGATCCTAGCGCCACGCCACCGCTACTCCACGCCACCGCCACACTCCAGAGCCCACCGCAAAGTCCCATCGGCAGCGGCCCCTATGCTGGCTCTGTGCCCACTATCCCGACACCAGCGCCCACCCCGGCGCCCGAGCCTCCCGGCACGGGCATCCCCGGCAGCCACCTGCCTGGACCGTACGGCGTGGGCGAGTACGCCTCCGCGCTGCGCACCAGGCTGCGCGCGTTCGCGCGCGTGCAACTCGTCGGCGAGCTGGTCAACCTGCGCCCGTCCCGTGCGCGCGTGTACTTCGAGCTGCGCGATGGCGCCGGCGCGATCCCCTGCGCGGTGTGGCTCAGCGACTGGGAGAGGATCCTCGCCCGCATCGGCGCCGGAGCGCACGGGAGTCCGACGGACGGCATGCAGGTGGTGGTGGCCGGCGGCTGCGACTTCTACCCGGGCAGCGCCACCTCCTCCCCGGGGTTCTCGTTCTCGGTCTCAGACCTGCGCGTCGCGGGCGAGGGCGACCTGCTGGCCCGCATTGAGCGCCTGCGCAAGCAGCTCGACGCCGAAGGCCTGCTCGCGCCGCAGAAGCTGCTGGCCCGGCCGCTGCTGCCCCGCACGATCGGCGTCGTGACGGCCGAGACCGGCAAGGCGCGCGAGGACATCCTGGCGGGCCTGGCCCGTCGCGGCTGGGCGGGCCGGGTCGTCTGGGGGTTCGCCCCCGTGCAGGACCGTCACGCCGCTCCGCTGATCGCACGTGCGCTGACAGATCTCGCCGCGGTGGGCGACGTGGATGTGGCGATCGTCGCTCGTGGCGGGGGCTCGCTGGCGGACCTGCTGTGCTTTTGCGAGGAGTCGCTGTGCCGCACGGTCGCGCTGCTGGCCGTGCCCGTGATCGCCTCGGTCGGGCACCACACCGACCGAACGCTGCTCGACGACGTCGCGGCGGTCAGCTGCTCGACTCCCACCCACGCCGCCGAGGCCGCCGTCGGCCTGGACTGCGCCCGCGCGCACGCCGAGCTGGTGGGGACGGCCATGCGCATGCGCGAGCATGGCCGTCGCGCGGTGCTCTCGCGCGCACGCATGCTGACGACGCTCTCGCGCGCGCCATCGGCCCATGTGGAGCGCCAGCGCGCACGGCTGCACCAGCGTCTGCGTGAGGTCCGGGCCGGCTCACGCCGGCGCGTGCAGGGCGAGCATGAGCTGACCAGACGGCGCGCGATCGTGCTGGAGCGCAAGTCGTCCTCGACGGTGCGTGACTGTCGCACGCTACGCCGCCCCCAGGAGCTTGCGCGCCTGATGCTGGCCCTTGACGGGCACGACCCACAGCGCACGCTCGAACGCGGGTACACGCTCGTCGAGTCTCCGAGCGGCGAGCCGATCGCCACCGCGGCCGCCGCCAGGGCCGTACGCGACGTGAGGCTGCGTTTTGCCGACGATACGACTCCTGCGAGGATCGCCGAGCGATGAGCGAGCCCCAGCCCGCAACGGAGTCTCAACCCGCAACGGAGTCCCAGGCCACAACCGATCCCCAGGCCGAGTCGGGAAACGAGCCGCAACCCCAGACCTACGAGACGGCGGCTGCGCGCGTGGAGGAGATCATCAGGCGCCTGGACTCCGGTGAGGCCAGCCTCACCGAGACGCTCGAGCTGGTCGGTGAGGGCAAGGCGCTGATCGAGCTGTGCGCGCGCGAGCTGGAGGCCGTGTCGGGCGCCCTGGAGGAGCTGCGCCTGGACGAGCTGATCGCCAGGCTGGAACGCGAGAGTACGCCATGAGCACCTGGGATCTGCTCGCCGACCTGCCGGTCGAGATCGAGGGATATGAGCTCGAAGGCCACGAGGTCGCCCTGTCCCCCGAGTTCGTGCGCAAGACGACCGTCATCCGCCTGCACGGCGCCGGTGAGGACGGCGTGGGCGAGGATGTGACCTACGCCGTCGAAGACCAGGAGGCGCTGCAGCGCGCCGGCACGAACCTGCCGCTGGCCGGGAGCTTCACGCTGAGGACATTCGCCGAGCACCTGCGTTCGCTGGACCTGTTCCCCCAACCGACCGAGCGGGCGGAGTTTCGGCTGTATCGCAACTGGGCGTTCGACTCGGCCGCGCTCGACCTCGCGCTGCGCCAGGCCGGCACGACGCTGCACGCCGCACTCGGGCGTGATCCTCAGCCGGTCTCGTTCGTCGCCTCGCTGCGCCTGGGCGAGCCGCCCTCGTTGCAACCGGTCACGCGGCGTCTGGAGATCGCACCGGGTCTCCGGTTCAAGCTCGACCCGACGCCGTCCTGGGACGATCAGCTGATCGCGGGACTCGTCGCGCTGGGCGCGGTCGACTCGGTGGACCTCAAGGGGCAGTACGAGGGCACGATCGTTGACAATCCGGCCGACCCAGAGCTCTATCGCCGCGTCGTCGAGGCGTTTCCCGACGCCTGGATCGAGGATCCCAAGCTGACGCCAGAGACCGAAGAGGTCTTGCGCGCGCATCGCTCGCGCATCACCTGGGACGCGCCGATCCACTCCGTCGCGGACATCGAGGCGCTGCCGTGGCCGCCGCGCACGATCAACGTCAAGCCCTCGCGTCTCGGCGGCCTGCAATCGCTGCTCGACGTCTACGACTACTGCGCTGCGCACGACATCGGCTGCTACGGCGGGGGGCAGTCGGAGTTGAGCGTCGGCCGCGGGCAGATTCAGTACCTCGCCTCGCTGTTCCATCCCGATGCGCCCAACGACGTCGCTCCCGCCGGCTACAACCTGCCCGAGCCGGACCCTGGCCTGCCCTCGAGCCCGCTGGATCCCATGCCCTCCGAGCTGGGCTTTCGCTGGGGCTGACGCTCAGGCGCGCGCGGCGCGCGCGGCATCACGCGCGGTTGCAAGCTTGTTACCGTTTCCGGCGAATGACGGCCCGGACGCAACTTCCGTCCCGTCGGTCGGTTTGCGAGACATACCGGCTAAGGTCGGTGCCGCTTAACCAGGCGCGATTGGAGCAGCCGTGAATTACGCAGGCGCCCCCAAGCGATCGAGATCCATCGTTGCGGCGGTTTTGCCGTTGCGCGTGCTTGCCCTGGGCGTTCTCGCCCTGGGCATCCTCATGCTGGGCGCGGGCGCCCTCACACGGGGTGTCCCGGGCAACAATGCGGCGCTGGCCGCGACGACCAACCCGGGCGGTGCGAGCGCACCCGGTGGAGGCGGCACGCCCGCGAACAAACCAGCCGCGAGCAAGCCGCCGAACCCCAGTTCGCACGTCACGACGGTGCGGATCACGAGCGTGCACTGCATACCGGTGAGCCACTGCAGCGCCAACCCGCATCAGGTATCGCTCCACGGAATCCTGCTGATCGCGGGCAAGGGGCTCGCGACGGGCATGACCGTCGCTTTTCCGAGCCGGCCACGAGCGCGCATCTCGAGCGTCTCCCCGGCCGCGCACCTGCGCAAGGGGTCCGCGGGCCTGGAGGTGACCGTGCCGAAGAGCGCGCACTCGGGCAACATCATGGTGCTGCTCACCCACGGTCGCCACTCGAGCTCCTACGGGCCGATCAGCGTCGTTCGCTACGCGCTGCACCCGCCCGCGCCCAAAGACCCCCCGTCGTCCCCCGCCCCCCCCGTCGCGGCGGCGCCTGCCGGCACCGCGTTCAACGGCCAGGGCATGTGGATCTGGTACCTGAGCCAGTCCGACGGCGGCTCGCTCGCCGCGATCGTCGCCCAGGCGCACGCGGCCGCCGTAACCACCGTGTTCGTCAAGAGCTCAGACGGATCGACCAACTACTGGAGCCAGTTCAGCCCCGAACTGGTGGCGGCGCTGCACGCGAACGGGCTGCACGTATGCGCGTGGCAGTTCGTCTACGGCACCAACCCCGCGGGCGAGGCCGGCCTCGGCGCCAAAGCCGTCGCCGACGGCGCGGACTGCCTGGTGATCGACGCCGAGGGCGAATACGAAAGGCGCTACGGCGCGGCCCAGACCTACATCGCCGACCTGCGCGCCGCGATCGGGCCCAACTATCCCCTCGGTCTGGCCTCGTTTCCATACGTCTACGACCACACCTCCTTCCCCTACTCCGTCTTCCTCGGACCGAACGGAGCCCAGTTCAACGCACCGCAGATGTACTGGCGGGACATCGGCAACTCGGTCGACACCGCCTACGCGAACACCTACATCGCCAACCGCGTCTACGGCCGCCCGATCGTCCCCCTCGGCCAAACCTACAGCCACCCCTCCGCCGCCGAACTCGTCCGTTTCCGCGAGGAGGCCGTCGACTATGGCGCAACCGGTATCTCCTGGTGGGACTGGCAGGAAACCCCCACCGGCGAGTGGACCGCGCTGGCCGAACCGCTGGCGCCGCTGAGCACCGTCATACCGAACGCCGCCTATACCGAACTGACCGAAGGCAACCGTGGCGACCCGGTGCTGTGGATGCAGGAGCACCTGGCAAGCGCGATCCCCGGCCAGGCGACGACCGGCATCTTCGACGCGACCACGACGGCCAACCTCGAGCAGTTCCAGTCCGCCCACGGGATCGCTCCGACGGGCAAAACCGAAGCCGCCACATGGCAGGCGCTGCTGGCCCTGCCCCCCGTCGCTGTCAATTGGACCGGCGGGGGACCCAGCGGCGGTTAGCGAGCCATCAAATTGGAAGACCAGGCCGGAACATCTCCTCAGACCCGTCTCAGACGCGCTGAATCAGCACCGTGGCCTTCTGACGCGCGAGAGCCAAGCGAGACAAGGACGCACCGACCGAAGTGTGCTCGGCACACGAGGGAGGGAGGACGCCGACCGATCGGAGATCGACGGGATCTCCGATCGGTCAGCCCCGGCTATCGCGCGTCAGACCCTCTGGATGAGGGTGCCGGTGCCTAGCCCGCCGCCGCAGCACATCGTCACGAACCCGATCTCCCCGTCAGAGCGCTCGAGCTCGTGCAGCAGCGTCGTGATCAGCCGCGCGCCGGTCGAGCCGAGCGGGTGACCGAGCGCCATCGCGCCGCCGTTGACGTTGACGCGGTCCATGTCCGGGTTGTGCTCACGCCGCCAGGCCGCGACCACGGGCGCGAACGCCTCGTTGATCTCGATCAGGTCGATGTCATCGATCGACATCCCGTTGCGATCGAGGATCTTGCGCGTGGCCGGGATCGGGCCCTCGAGCATTTTCACCGGGTCACAGCCGACGGTCGTCTGATCGACGATCCGCGCGCGTGGGGTCAGTCCGAGCTCAGACGCCTTCTCCGCGGACATCAGCAGCACGGCGGCAGCGCCGTCGGAGATCTGCGAGGCGTTGCCGGCGGTGATCTTGCCGTCGGGCTTGAACGCGGGCTTCAGCTGGGACAGCGTCTCCAGATCGGTGCCGGGACGGATTCCCTGGTCGGTGACGAGCTCCTCGCCGTTGACCGCGATCGGCACGATCTCGCGCTCGAACCGGCCCTCCTCGGTCGCCTGGTGGGCCAGCCGGTGTGAGCGCACCGCCAGCTCGTCGAGCTCTGAGCGGGAGATCTCCCACTGATCGGCGATCATCTCCGCACCGAGGCCCTGTCCGACGATGTTGTGCTTGGCCATCAGCTCGGGCGTGAACGCGAAGCCGAAGTCCTCCTGGGTCTTCATCCCGGCGGCGAACGGCAGGTGCCCCATGTGCTCGACGCCCGAGCCGATCATCGCGTCGTGCACGCCCGCGGCGATCAGCGCCGCGGAGAAGTTGACCGCCTGCTGGGCTGACCCGCACTGGCGATCGACGGTCGTGCCGGGCGTCTCGATCGGCAGGCCCTCCTGCAGCCAGGCGTTGCGCGCGATGTTGAATCCTTGCTCACCGAACTGCTGCACGCAGCCCGCGATCACATCCTCGACCTCGCCGGCGTCGATGCCCGCGCGCGCGATGACCTCGGAATAGCAGGTGCCGAGCAGCGCGTTGGGATGGGTGTCTCGGTAGTAGCCCTTCTCCTTGTGTCCGCGGCCGATCGGCGTGCGCACAGCCTCGACGATCACGACCTCGCGGCCCTCTGGTGCTCTCATGACTGAACAGTCCTCCTACGGGTCTATAGCGCGGCGTTGGTGGAGTGTCGAAGCGGACTTGTGCGAGTATGCCCGGCTCCGGACCCCTACTTTACCGCGCCGCGACCAGAGCTAGATTGACCAGTCAGTCAATGACCAGGAAACCACCAACATGAACGAGCGCCTCGCGATAGTCGGCAGCGGCGCGATCGCCTGCGGACTGGCGGCAACCGCCGCCCATCACGGGCCGGTGCTGCTGCTCGCGCGCTCGGAGGACTCCGCCGACCGGGCCAGACAGACGGTCGAGAAGACGCTGGCCCGCCTGCACGTCGAGGTCGATCCCCAGCACGTGCAGATCGTGACCGACCACGACGCACTCGCAGACGCGAGCTTTGTGGTCGAGGCGATCGTCGAGGACCACGACATCAAGGCGGGACTGCTGGCTGAGCTGGACGGTGCGCTGGGCAGAGATGCGATCCTCGCGAGCACGACCTCCTCGCTGTCGATCGAGCGCCTGGCTGTGGAGAGCGGGCGCGCGGAGCGCTTCGTCGGGCTGCATGTGTTCAACCCGGTGACGCGCATGCAGCTCGTCGAGCTGATCTTTCCCGCCGCCGCAGGCGCCGACACACGCACGCGCGCGCTGGCGCTGTGCGAGACATTCGAGAAGACCCCCGTCGAGGTGCCCGATGTACCGGGGTTCGTGGTCAACAGACTGCTGTTCCCGTTCCTGTTCAGCGCGGTGCGACTGCTCGAACAGACCGGCATCGACCCGGCCGGCATCGACACGTGCATGCGACTCGGCGCGGGCCACCCGATGGGACCGCTGGCGCTGCTGGATCTCGTCGGGCTGGACGTGGCCGCCGCGATCGGCGAGACGATCGGCGAGACCGTGCCGGATCGCATCGAGCAGCTGATCGCCGAGGGGGCGCTCGGTCGCAAGACCGGGCGTGGTTTTCACTCCTACTGAGTCAGGGAGGCAGTGCCGCATGCGGCACTGCCCTGGGTCGCGCATGCGCGCCCCAGCCGGTGGGCGCATGCGCCCACCGGAGGACGGGCCGCATGCGGCCCGTCCCGGGGCCGCACATGTGCGGCCCGCAGGGCGGCGCACGCGCCGCCCTGTACCGCACCCTCGCGATGAGGATTTATCTACTCTGATCTGACTTTTAGCTGACGTTCATCCAGATGTAGATACTTGTCCCTGCGACTGACACAGTCGCAATGCACACCCGCCTCCTCCCAGTGCACACGCTCCGGCCCGCTCCCCCCGCGGGCCGGACGTGTTTAACGGCGGCTCAGCCGTCCTGCGTCTCGCGACCCTCGCTCGGGCGCACCGGGCGGCGCTCGCGGATCCGGACCGCCTCGATGCGATTGTCGCGCACCGACTCCACCCGGATCGAGTAGCCGTTCGCTGCGACCGTGTCTCCACGCCTGGGCAGCCGCCCGAGCTCTGCGAACACGAAGCCGCCGACGGAGTTGTAGGCGTCGCTGTCGACCGGTAGGTGCAGGCCGTAGTCGGTCAGATCGGTGACGGCCACGTGCCCGCGCACGAACCAGTCACCGTCGGCGAGCTTGCGAATCTCCCCCGCGGCCGAATCGGTCTCATCGGCGATCTCTCCGACCACCTCCTCGATGATGTCCTCGACGGTCACGATGCCCACCACCCGGCCATACTCGTCCACCACCACCGCCATCGAGGTGCGCTGACGCTGAAGCTCGGCCAGCAGATCGTCCAGCGGCTTGGTCTCGGGGACGATCGGCGCGTCGTGCACGAGCGGCGCCACCGGCGCGTGGGATCCCTCCCGCATGAGCTGGGCGATGAGCGTGCTGGCATGGACGATGCCGCGCACACGATCGCGGTCTTCCTCCTCGGTCACGACCAGGCGCGTGTGGCCGCTGGAGACACACAGCTGCAGCGCCGCCTCGACGTCCTGGGAGACGTCGATCGTGACGACGGCCGGGATCGGCGTCATCACCTGGCGGGCCTCCTGCTCGTGCAGGTGGAACACACCGGTGAGCATGCCCGCCTCGCCCAGGTCGATGTGCCCGCCCGCATGGGACTCGGCGATCAGGCGCTTGAGCTCGTCCGGTGATCCACCGCGCCGCTCGAGGCTCATGTCGACGCCCAGCAATCTCAGGATCCGATCGGCGACCGCCGTGAGGCCCACGACGAACGGGCGGAACACGAGGCTGAACGCCTGCAGGGGGCGGGCGACACGGCGGGCGACCGACTCGGCGCGGTCGATCGCGTAGAACTTGGGGACCATCTCGCCCGCTATCAGCTGTGCGGAGGCGATCAGCAGAAACGCGACGACCGCCGACACCGCGACCGCCACGCCGTGGCTGAGCGTGTCGCCGAGAGCGCCTTTCAACAGGCTGGCGAGCGCGGGCTCGCCGAGCGCGCCGATACCGATCGAGGTCATCGTGACCCCGATCTGGACGGCGGAGATGTACTCGTTGATGTTTCCGAGCTGCTCCAGCGCCAGCCCGGCTCCCTTGGCGCCCTCCTCGCGCATGATCTCCAACCGCGCCCGGCGCGAGCGCACGAGCGCGTACTCGGCGATCACGAAGAACGCGTTCACCGCGATCAGCACCGCCGCGAGGATGAGCTTCAAGCCGTTCACGCGGGCTTGGCGGCGCTCAGGCGCCCGGCGCAGATGCCCCGCGCCAAACGGCGGGGGCGATCGCAGCCTATTGAGGCCACGCTACTTCGGGGAAGTTCTTCGTCGTCATTCATCGCTTGCCGACCCGGCAACCGTAGCAAGGGCGGTGGTCGGACCCGCGCTCAGAGGAGGCGATTGATCTCGTCCGCCAGCGCGAAGTCGGCGTCGGTGAGGCCGCCTGCGGAGTGAGTCGAGAGCGTCAAGCGCACGTTGTTCCAGCCGTGGACGAGGATGTCCGGATGATGATTGGCCTGCTCGGCGACCTCGGCGACGCGGTTCACGAACGCGATCGCCGCCGCGAAGTCCGCGAACTTGAGCTCACGCTCGATCGAGTCGCCCTCGTGCCTGCGCCACTCACCACCGGTGAGGCGCCGCTTGATCTCATCGTCGGTGAGCACTGGCATTACAGTCACAGGATGCGCATTATAAGCCTCGTCCCTCACGCTACCGAGCTGCTGTTCGCGCTCGGTCTCGGCCCAGAGGTGGTCGCGGTCACGCACGAGTGCGACCACCCGCCGGATGCGCTCGAGTTGGAGCGAGTCACACGCGACGTGCTGCCCGCCGGGCTCAGCGCCGCCGAGATCGACGCCGCGGTGCGCGAGCGGACGCTGCGGGGCGAGGCGATCTACGAGCTCGACCGGGGCGCGCTGGCGGCGCTCGAACCAGACCTGATCGTCACGCAGGCGTTGTGCCCGGTGTGTGCCGTCTCCTACGAGGAAGTGGCAGATGTCGCACGGGGGCTGCCCTCGTGTCCACGGGTGCTCTCGCTGGACCCGCACACCCTCGACGAGACGCTTGACGACGTACACACGGTGGCCGAGGCGACCGGGCGGCCCGATCGGGGCGTCGCGCTGGTAGGAGAAGCCACCGCGCGTATCGACCGCATCGAGCTTGCCGTCCGCGCGCAGCCGCGCCCACGCGTCGCAGCGCTTGAGTGGCTCGACCCCGTCTACATCGCGGGCCACTGGACGCCCCAGCTGATCGAGCTCGCCGGTGGCGAGGACGTGCTCGGCTTACCCGGCGGCCCCTCCCAGACCGTCTCCTGGGAGCAGGTCACGGTCGCGGCGCCCGAGGTCGTGGTCGTGATGCCCTGCGGCTATGACGCGCCACGCGCGCGGGCCGAGGCCGTCGCCTACACGAGCGAGCTGGCGGAGCTCGGCGCCGCGCGCATCGTGGCCGTGAACGCCTCCGCCTACTTCTCCCGGCCTGGCCCGCGGCTGATCGACGGCCTGGAACTGCTCGCGCACGTACTCCATCCAGAGCGCGTGCCCAGCGCGCCCGGTGTGCCCGGCGAGGCGCTCACGGTAGAGCTCTCAGGCGCGGTGCACGTGGCAGGTGAGCTGCCGGCCCAGCCAGGCGACCTCGACGGGGGCGACTCTCGGACGAAGTGAGCTGTGGCCTAGAGGGTGAGCTGTGGCCTGACTCACTGACCGGGTTCGACGAGCTGAATGGGAACCGTCGTTTCAACTTCAGTTGACTTCGCGATCGAGATCGATCCGGCGAAAGCGGCGATCCCGATCGCCGCACAGCCGGCCAACGCCAGTGCCTGCGAGCGGTAACGATCGCCGAGTCGAATCACGAGCGCCGCCACCGCCCCACCGATCAGGCCACCGATGTGCCCGCCCCAGGAGATCCCGGGGAGCGTGAAGCTGATCACGAGGTTGATGAGAATCAGGGCGCCGACGCCGCTCTGCATGATCGGGATCTGACGGGCGCGCATCTCGACCGCGGCCGCCCCCATCAGACCGAATATGGCCCCCGAAGCGCCAACCGTGGGTGAGTGCGGCGTGACGAGCAGCGCCCCAAAGGAGCCTGTCAGGAGCGACACCACATAGATGGTCCCGAACTTCAGGTGCCCGATCGCCGGCTCGAGCATCATCCCGAGGTAGTAGAGGACCCACATGTTGAAGCCGATGTGGATGAGGTTCTCGTGCATGAAGCCGCTGGTGATGATCCGCCACCACTGGCCATGGGCCACGCCCAGGGTGGGGACTCCACGAAGGCTGCCGAACAGGGCGCCTTCTTCGTAGACCTTCCCCGTCGGCTGGCCGTTCAACGTGAAATTACTCTCGGCCAGGAACACCGCCACGTTGATCGCGATCAACGCATACGTAACGCGCGGCACGGTCGCCATGCCGCGCATCGTCACCACCTTTGTCCGTTCTCGCGAGCACTCCGGGCAACGCATCCCGACCGGAGTGGTGGTCATGCAGTCCGGACAGATCGGCCGCCCGCAGTTCGAGCACGACACACCGGTCTCGCGCGAGGGGTGCCGGTAACAGGTTGCCATCCGGGCAAGAGCCTATCTCGGCCGGCCGTCAGCTCCGCCCTTGAGCCCGTTCACCGCCACCACCGGCGCGCAGCGCTCCGGGTCCTATCGAGCCAGACGGGACATGCCCTACACCGAGGCGACGATGACCGGTGTTCGCGTCGGCTTGAGGCTGCCGCCGAGCGGCTCGTCGGTGACCAGGACTTTGCTGACTCCGCTCAGGTCACCCGGCACCCCGACCGAGCCGGCGCCCGCGTTCGTGACCGAGAACAGCGCGTCGGTCGGCTGCGGTTCCTGCGTTCCCCGCACCAGCCACACCTCGTAGATCCGTCCGGGCGGCGGCGCGGGCATGCCCGCGACAACGAGCTGGACGTGTGTGCCCGACTTGCGCAGCGCCGCGGTCGCCTCGTGGCCTGGCACCGCGACCACCGCCTCGATCGTCTGGGTGCGCGTGTGCGTGGTGGCACCGGTGTTGATCGCGAGCGCCCCGATCAGCAGCCCGGCCGCAAGCGCGGTGCTCGCCGCCAGCGCCGGCGCCAGGCGCGCGCGCCAGCGTGGCCGCGCGCGGGGGGGGCGGTCGGCCTCGTGGCCCGCGGCGCGCAGCAATTCGGCCTCGCCGTTGACGACCGCCATCACCCGCGCCTGCAGGCTCACCGGAGCATCCACGCGCGCCACTCCAAGCGCCAGCGAGTCTGCGATCGGCTGCAGCGCGGCGACCTCGGCGGAGCATTCCACACAACCTGAGAGATGCTCGCGGTAGGACTCGAGCTCGTGCTCTGGAAGCGCACCGAGCACGTACGGGGCGGCCTCCAGCGCACACCGCTCGCACTCGTGGGAATCGACCGGCGTCATTGCGTCACCTCCGCCTGGCCAAGCTGGGAGCGCAGCTTCTGGAGTCCAAGCCGCATGCGTCCCTTGATCGTGCCGATCGGCGTGTCGAGCATCGTGGCAATCTCTGAGTGGGTGAACCCACCGTAGTAAGCAAGCTCTATGACATGACTCTGCTCGACGGGCAAACCTTCCAGCGCGGCTCTGATCTCGCGTGCCTCGTCGCGGCGACCGACCTCCTGATCGGTGCGCTCGGGCGCCTCCAGTCGTTCCTCGATGCCCTCGTCGCTGACCCTGCCCCGGTCATGGACCATGCCCCGGCGCAGCGCGTCGATCGCGCGGTTGTGCACGATCCCGAGCACCCACGTGCGTACGCTCCCGCGTGTGCGGTCATAGCGCGAGCCGCTGCGCCACAGCGACAGAAACGCTTCCTGCACGACCTCCTCGGCGATCGCTCGCTTGCCGCACATGCGAAACGCCAGCGAGAACGCGACGTTCGTATGCCGTTCGTACAGCACCGCGAACGCGCTCGCGTCGTTCTCGGCCACGAGCTGCATCAGGTCCTCATCGGCGAGCCGGCGCAACGATGCGGAGGCGGATTCCGCAGAACGCTTGTATAGGGCCATATCGGACATTGATACGCGGCGGGCTCTCACACTGGATCATGCGCCCGCCGACCTATTTCATCACTCGCCTCGGACACGATCCCGCCTGTCTGAACTCTCCTGATATAGATCGAAACTGCTGCTTGCTGGGAGCTCGACCTACCTGTCGCTGAGAGATCGACCTACCTGCTGCTGGGTGCGAGAGCCGCTTCAGCGAGACGGGCGTGGGTTCGGGACGAGCACAGATTTCGCTTCGCGATGCCGCGCGCCCCTGGCGGCGCTCGCGACCCGATCCCACGCGCGGGGAGTCGCGTTCAGCGGCCGCCGAGGAGCCTGCGCGTCTCGCGGCCGACGTCCTTGAGCGCGCGCTCCGCGGTATCGCGGGCGCCGCCGGCGAAACCGCCACGGGCGGCGCCTACGTGTGTGCGCCGTCGCGCGCGCAGCAGCACCAGCGCGGTGCCCGCCGCGCCGCCCGCCACCAGCGCCGCCGCGGGCCGCGCCCAGTTGCGCGGGTCGCGCATCGCCGAGAGCTCCCATGCCTCCAGCTCGTCGGCAGCCAACTCGGTGATGCTCTGCAGCGTGCTCTCCAGCCGCAGCACCAGGTCCTCCGGCGGCTCGACCGGCGAGAGCGCCTCGCGCAGCAGACTCTCGAAATTTGCTGCGGACTCACTCATGCTGAATGCCTTCCTCCTCCGCGTCGCCGACAAGTCCCTGCAGCTGCTTGATCGCGCGATGGATCAGCACCTTCGTAGCCCCGTCCGAGCGGCCGAGGGCGCGCGCGATCTCGCGGTTGTCCATGCCCAGCGCGAACCGCATGATCAACGCCTCGCGCCGGTCCTCTCCCAGCCGGCTCACCCCGACGAGCACCTGCTTGGCCTGCTCGCGTCCTTCGACCAGCTGCTCGGTCGTATGCGGCGCCGCCAGGGTCGTCGTGTCGTCGATCGGTGAAGCCGGCTTGCGCGAGCGGTCGCGATACAGGTTCGCCGCCAGATTGTGCGCGATCCTGATCAGCCACGGTCGCAACGGCCGACCGTTCGATTCGCGTTGCGCGCGCTCGAAATGCCGGTATGCCTGCAGGAACGTCTGCTCGGTCAGGTCCTCCGCGTCGTGATGATTGCCGACCCGGTAGTACGCGTAGCTGTACACGTCGCGCAGGTGCGCCCTGTACAGGTCGGAGAACTCCGCGTCGAGCTGCGCCTTGCGCTTGTGGATCGGCTCCTCGCTCATTCATCGCACACTATCCTCCCGCGCCTCGCGGTCGGCTCAGGCGGCCCGTGCCGTCCTGCGCGCGCTCGGCTGCACGTTCGGCTGCGCTTGGTGGTCGATCTCGACGCGACCGCTCTCTCCACCGAGCCACTCCCACTGCAGGCTCACACACGCCCAGATCCGCCGCGTCATCCCGCCCGCCAGCTTGCGCGAGGGCTCCTCGACGGTCGGGAACCGCAGCGGCCTGCCGACTCGCAGGCGTACCTTGCGCGGGCGGATTCGCCAGCCGCGACGTACCTCTTCGGTGCCGATCACCGCGACCGGCGCGACGTGCGCGCCGGTTTCCAGCGCGAGGCGACCCACCCCGCGGTGCGGCTGTCGGAGCGGTCCCCGTCGCGTGCGCGTGCCCTCGGGAAAGATCACCACACAATCGCCCCGCTGCAGTATCGCCTTCGCCGTCGCCATCGCCTCGCGATCACCCGCGCCGCGATCGACCGGAAACGCCCCGAGCGCGTTCAGCACCCACGCCTGCCAGCGCCGTTCGAACAGCTCGCGCTTGGCCATGTAGTACACGGGCCTGCGCACCAGCGTGCCGATCACGAACGGGTCCAGAAAGCTGCGATGGTTCGCCGCCAGCAGCAGCGGCCCGCTGCGGGGCAGGTGCTCGCGCCCGATCCTGCTCATGCGCAGGTAGATCAGGAAGAAAGGCACCAGCACCGCTCTGAGCGTCCAGTACAGCACCGGGTTCACGCCCTTGCTCAGCGCGTGCTCCCTGAACCCGTCCAGATCGGTCGTGTGGGATGGCGCTTGGGCTCTCTGAACCGGGCTGTCAGGGTCGCCTGGGGCGGGCTGTGCATGAGATGCCTCAGGACGAGCGGGACGCTCGACCGACCGATCGAAGATCTGCCGACCCTCGGCCGTCTCGGTCCGCTCGGTGTGGCTTGCCTGCATACATTTCGATACCCACTCCTCTCCACGCCGTTACAGTCGAGCTCGGCGTCCCGCGATCCCTTGCGGTCGCCTCGCCGGCTCTCACCATGTGTGAGACTCTGCGGCTTACCGGGGCAGGTGGAATGGGACCGTGGTGATGACGATGCCCTCGTAGGCGATGAGCGAAGCGCGCAGGCGCGTGGCGATGCGGTTGTGCAGGATCCGCTGCCAGCGCTTGGCGACGACGATCTCGGGCACGACAGCGTGAGAGTGATGTCGGGGCGTTGGCGGTGCAGCGCGGCGATGTAGTTGGCCAGCGGCGCGACCGTGGAGCGGTAGGGGGACACGACGACCTCGAGCGGCAAGTGGTCGCCCCACGCCTGCCACGCCCGGTGGAAGCGCTCGGCCTCCTCCTCGGTGGGACTCATGTGCAGCGCGAGCACCGGCTGGGCGAGCGAGACGGCGTAGGCGAGCGCGTGCAGCGCCGCGAGGTCTAGCACCGCGACGGGGACGACGGCGAAGCTGTGCACCTCGGACGGGTCATCCTGCGCCTCGGCTAGGCGGGCGGAGACCTCTGGCCGCAGCCGCGGCGGCGTCACGCGAGTTATCCGCCTGTGCCCGTCCGCCTCTCCTCGTGGCGCCTTACCTCGTGGCGTGAGTGCCTCGCGGGCGCTTACGTAGTGCGCGTGCACGCGCCCGCACGCCAAGACGATCAGCGGGATCAGCACGACCACGACCCAGGCGCCCTCGGTGAGCTTGGTGACCGCGGCGATCAGCACGACCAGCCCCGAGAGGACTGCGCCGAGCAGGTTGGTGGCGAGCGCCGAGCGCCACCCCCGCTCGCGGTGCCGGGACCAGTACGCGACCATCCCACTCTGGGCGAGCGTGAAGGCGAGGAACACACCGATCGCGAACAGCGGGATCAGCGGGGCGGTCTCGACCGCCAAAGGCCGCGTAGATCGCGGCCGCGGGGACGGCGAGCACGAGGATGCCGTTACTGAACGCGAGGCGATCGCCCATCCGCAGGAACAGCCGCGGGACGTACCCGTCACGGGCCATGAAGTACAAAAGGCGCGGAAAACCGTTGAACGCGGAGTTGGCGGCAACCAGCAGCACGAGCGTGGTAGCCACCTGCACGAAGCCATAGGGAATACCGCCGCCGACACTGTCATGCGCGATCTGAGAGAGCACCGTCTGGCTCCCACCCGGCGCAGCGCCGTCGAAGTGAGCGACGAGCACGACGCCCACGAACATCGAGATCAAAAGCCCCATCATCACCGTGAGGGTCTGGCGGGCGTGCCGCGCCTGCGGAGGGCGGAAGACCGGGACGGCGTTTGAGATCACCTCGATCCCGGTCATCGCCGTCGCCCCGGAGGCGAACGCGCGCAGCAGGAGCAGCACGCCGACCGCCTCGATCGCCCGGTGCGGCGGCACCGCGGTCGCGGGCTGAAAGTCGTGGGAGCCCGCCTTGATGAGGCCGGCGATCACGACCAGCGTGATCGCGGCCACGAACAGGTAGGTCGGAGCGGCGAAGGCGGCGCCGGCGTCACGCGCGCCGCGCAGGTTGCCGGCCACCAGCAGCACGATCACGACCAGGCCGATCACCACCCTCGCCGAGTCAAGCGATGGGATCGCCGAGGTGACGGCTTCCACCCCGGATGCGACCGACACGGCGACCGTGAGGATGTAGTCGACGATCAGTCCGGCGCCCGCGAGCAGACCCCACTGACGCCCCAGACTGTCGCTCGCGACGATGTAGGAACCCCCGCCGTGCGGATAGGCCCGGATCACCTGGCGGTAGCCGAGGCCGACAGAGAGCATCAGCACCGCGAGGGCCGCTCCGATCGGCAGCGAGAGCTTCAGCGCGCCTGAGCCGGCGAGCACGAGGATCGCCATCATCGCTTCCGGCCCGTAGGCCACCGAGGACAGTGCGTCGGGCGAGAGCACGGCGAGGGCGAGCAGGCGCCCCATGCGCTCCTCGGCGATCGCCGTGCTGCGCAGCGCCGGGCCGATCAGCACCCGCCGCAGCGCGTAGGCCACGCGGCCCGACCGCGAGTCACCTTCCCCCGCCTCGGCCGTCGCTTCGAGCTCGTCGTCGTCGGCCCCACGCCGCGCGCTGCGGATATGCACGAAGCGCCCGGCGCGCGACTGCTGTGACTGCTGTGGATCGGCGAAATCGAGGCGGCGATCGACGGGCAGCGCGCGCTCCCAGACCGCCCGCGCAGGCATGCACCCCGCCCAGCCACGGCCAACCTCACCCAGCGCGGCAAACGCACGCTCATCGAGCTCGGGCAGCTGTGCGTTTGCCGTGACCGTAGCGTCCGGCCTGTCCTCCCCCGGGCCACCGCTTGACCTACCGCGTGGCCGGTCGCGGTCGCCCGTGCTGTCGGAGGGTGGGCTTGGCAAGGGCTAGCTGACGAGTCCGAAAGTTACGAGCCGCGCGCGTCTTCGATGCTGCCGTGGGAAAGATCGTACTGGTGCTCGTTGGGCTCATGCAGCCCTTGAGGATGCCGCCGTCAAACCACGCCCGCACGGTGTTCTCATGAACACCCAAGCAAGCCGCCGCGTCTTTGATCGAGATCGTGGGTGGAGCGAGAACGGTACTCATAATGGAGTGATGTGGTTCTTGAAGATGTCGGGGTCAATGTAGATCTTGCTGGCCACGGCGCCGCGGCGCGAGAGGGCCTGGCTGAGCTCGTTCCCCACCGACCTGCAGAGCCTCCCTCAATCCAGCGCTCGGCGCTACGATGCGAGCCCACGCCGACGTAGCTCAGCTGGTAGAGCACCGGTTTTGTAAACCGGATGTCGCCGGTTCGATCCCGGCCGTCGGCTCTGTTGGGCAGCACGACTCCGTGCCGCAACGTTGCCAGCAACTTCGATAGACATTTGACCACAGAAGGCCGTGTTTGTCCTTCGGGCGGATATGGCAAACACCAATCTAAGACTCAGATTTGGCGCTCTGGCTCACATTCGAGCGCCCCGGATTGAGACGCTTGCAAACAGGGGTCCCGGGTTCGAGTCCCGGTTCCAGCTTGGTGTGACGCCCTCACATCGGTGTACCAGCTCCGGATACACTTTTGGTATGCCGCCAACCAAACCACGAGTGCAGGTCACACTCGACACCGAGCTGGCTAGCGCGCTCGCCGAGCTCGGCGGCGCAGGGCCGCGTTCACGCGCAGTGCACGACCTGGCGCTGCGCGGCACCGTGGCGATCCGCGCCGAACGAAGCGCGCGCAGCGACGCGCGTGAGCATTTGCGGCGGATCGCCACGGGCAAGGACGACCGCTACGACTTCGCCGTCTCCGAACGTCTCCATGCCGAACGCTGAGCCCTACGGCTCCGGCGTCCGCTCGTATTCGACACCTCCGCCTGGAACCGTTGCCTGCCGGCGCGAATCCAGTACGCGAGCAGTGGGTCCACGACCCGGCGCGTCGAGATCGGTATGACCCGGTTATACTGTGGGGTGTGAAGACTGCGATCTCACTATCGGATGAGACCTTTCATCGCGTGGACCGCGCCGCAAAGCGACTGGGCCTCTCGCGTAGCGAGCTCTTCGCGCGCGCAGCTGAGCACTGGCTTGATGGCTTGGAGGAAGATGGCGTCACGGAGGCGATCAACCGTGCCATCGCCGGACTGCCAGACGACCACCAGTTCACCGATGCGGCTGCGACGGCGTTGGCCGTTGGCGATCAGAGCTGATCGTGCGGGGCCAGCTGTGGTGGGCCGACCTTGGTCTGCCCAGAGGGTCTGCTCCTGCATTGCGACGTCCGGTACTGGTCATCAGTGCCGACCAATACAACCGTTCCAGACTGGCGACCGTCACCGTGGTTGTGCTCACGAGCAACGTTCAACTCGCCGCGCTGCCGGGCAACACCTTGGTGCCGGCCGACGTCGTCGCCGGCCTTGACGAGGATTCTGTGGTCAACGTCACACAGATCGCGACGATCGATCGGGGCGCCGTCGAGGAGCGCATCGGTTCTTTGCCGGACTGGCTGATGGCCGAGGTCGACTCCGGTCTCGCTCGTGCACTTGCACTCGCCCACCTCTGAGTAGGAGCTCCGGTTTTCAGCGGACGCGCACCAGTTGATGTACGTTAGTGCAGGTTCGCACTTGTCGAGCGAGCTGGAGGGCTCACAACCAGAGGGAGCGAGGCGAGCAATGTACGACTACGTGATAATTGGCGCGGGATCGGCGGGGTGTGTGCTCGCCAGCAGGCTCAGCGAGGATCCGGATGTGAAGGTGCTCCTGTTGGAGGCCGGGCCGCCGGATGTCAACCAGAACATCCATGTGCCACTCGGCTACCTGAAGCTCGCCGGCACGGAGATCGACTGGGATTACCACTCAGCCCCCGAGCACGAGTGCAATGGCCGGCGGATCACGCTCCCGCGCGGACGGGTGCTGGGCGGGTCCTCATCGATCAACGCGATGGTCTACATCCGCGGCAACCGGCTCGACTACGACGAGTGGGGTGTCCCGGGCTGGAGCTCCGCGGACCTGCTGCCCTACTTCATCAAGGCCGAGGACAACGAGCGAGGAGCCTCGGAGTGGCACGGCGTGGGCGGGCCGCTGCCGGTGAGCGAAGAGCGCTCCGGGAACCTGATCTCGCATGCATTCGTGGATGCGGGCGAGCAGGCAGGCCTGGCGCGCAACGACGACTTCAACGGCGCCGAGCAGGATGGCGTGGGCATGTACCAGGTGACTCAGCGCGGCGGCATGCGCGCGAGCGCGGCGATCGCCTACCTGCACCCGGCGATGGAGCGGGCGAACCTGACCGTGATGCCCTATATGCAGGTTCAGCGGGTGTTGTTCGAGGGCACACGCGCAGTGGGCGTGCAGGCGAGCCAGCTCGGCCAGCCTCAGGAGCTGCGGGCCGAGCGCGAGGTGATCCTGTGCGGTGGCTCCTACAACTCTCCCCAGCTGTTGATGCTCTCGGGGGTCGGCCCGGCCGAGCATCTGATGCTGCGCGAAATCGAGGTCCTGCTCGACCAGCCGGCGGTCGGCGAGAACCTCTCAGATCATGCGGCCACGCAACTGGTGTGGACAACGCCCGAGCCTGAGAGCCTGCTGCTGGCGCTCGAACCGGCGGCGCTGGAAGAGTACGAAGCGACGCAGACCGGCCCATTCGCCTCCAATCTGGCCGAGGCCGGCGGCTTCGCGCGCGTGGCACACGACGCGCCGGCGCCCGACGTCCAGTTCCACGTCGCGCCCGTGCACATCGTCGACGAGGGCATGAGCGACCCTGAAGCCCACGGCGTGTGGGTCTCTCCCTGCCTGCTCACGCCTCACAGCCGCGGCTCGGTGCGGCTCGCCTCCAACGATCCGAGCGCCAAGCCGATCATCCACAACGCCTTCTATTCGGCCGGCGACGATCTGGCGCGGATGATCGCCGGCCTGCGGCTGACGCTCGACATCTGCGCTCAGCCGGCCATGAAGCCCTATTGCGCGGAGCCGTTCACGACCCCCGCCGGCGATGACGACGATGCGCTGCACGCGCATATCGCGCGCACGACCTTCGCGATCTACCACCCGGTCGGCACCTGCCGGATGGGCTCAGACCAGGACTCGGTCGTCGACGAGCAGTTGCGTGTGCGCGGCGTCGAGGGCCTGCGTGTGGTCGACGCGTCGGTGATGCCAATGGTCCCGCGCGGAAACACGAATGCGCCAACGATCGCAATCGCGGAGCGCGGCGCGGACCTGATCCGCCATGAGGAGGCCGTCGCGGTTCACGCCCGGACCCCATCGGCCACGGACCCGGCGGCCGTCGTGTCCTGAGCCTGGTATTCGGCCAGCAGCCGCTGCTCGTCTGACTTGCCGGGAAACATGAAGTAGATCAATGCGGCGCCGATGACGATCGCGATCGCGCCCGCCGCGTAGGCCCAGTTCGATCCGGACACGAACGACGAGCTCGCCGCCGAGGTGATCGCGCCGGCGTAGTGCGGGTACTGATGGGCGACGGATTCGGCGCTCGAGAAGGACTTGGTGAGCGCGTTTTCGATGTTGGTCGTGATCAGCGCTTTGTTCGGCGCCGCGGCGATCGCGCTCGAGACGGATGTCGCGAAGCCCGCGGTCAGCAGCGCCCCCATGATCGACTGCATGATCGCGCCGCCGAGGTCGCGCTGCAGGTCGGAGGTCCCCGACGCCATCCCCGCGCGCCTGACCGGGACCGAGCCGGTGAGCGAGTGCGAAGCGGGCGTGCCGGCAAAGCCGACGCCGGCGCCGATGAACGCGTAGGCCAGGCCGACCTTCCAGTAGGGGATACCCGCGCGCCACAACAGCAGCATCGTGATGAACCCGAGCAGGCAGAAGCCGTAGCCGAGCAGCAGCGTGAACCGCGCACCGCGCGTCTCGACGAGCTTGGCCGAGCGCGGCGCGATCGCGACCAGCAGGAACGCCGCCGGCAGGATCGAGGCGCCGGCGCCGAGCGTCGAGTAGTGCAGCACGTTCTGCAGGAACTGCTGACCGACGAAGATCGCGCCCATCAGGCTGCCGAACACAACGATCCCGCCCACTGCGGCGACCCAGAACACCCGCCGTGAGGCCACGTGGAGGTCGTACAGCGGGAACCGCGTGCTGCGCTGGCGCAGGTAGAAGGCGATCAGCGCGATCAGCGCGACCCCTCCGAGCGCGAGCGCGAGCGTCCCCTTTTCGGGGACCGGCGCGAAGTTGATCCCCAAAACGATCCCGGCGACGAGCACTATCGAGAGGACGCCGCCGAGGTTGTCGACGGGGTCAGTGGTCTCGTTGACATGACTCGGGACGAGCAGAACCGCCATCACGAGCGCGAGCACCGCGAACGGCAGCGTCAACAGGAACACCGACCCCCAGGCGTGGTGCAGCAGCAGCGCTCCCGAGAGCAGCGGGCCGAGCGCCGACATCGAGGCGCCGATGCCCGACCACAGCGCGATCGGCCGCGTACGGGCGGGGCCCGACCACAGCGCGGTGATCAGCGCCAGCGTCGTCGGGAAGGCCATGCCGGCAGCCAGGCCGCCGAAGATCCGCGCGCCGATCAGGACCCCGACGCTCGAGGCGGTTGCCGCGAGGATCGCGGCGGGGATCGACAGGGCCGTGCCCAGCACAAGCATCAGCTTGCGCCCGTAGCGGTCGCCGAGCGCACCGAGGTAGAGCACCGAGGCGGCGAGACCGAGCGAGAAGCCGACCGCGATCAGGTCGAGCGCGGTCTGTGAGGCGTTGAACGCCTTGCCGATGTCCGGTAGCGCCGTGTTCGCGACCGTGAGGTTGAGGTTGGCGACGGCCGCGACGAGGATCAGTGTCGTCAGGACCAGTCCTTGCCGCGCGGGGACGGTCGAGGTTTCGCCGCCCGCGGCGGGACGGCTGTCTGGCGCTGGCGCAGTGGAGCTCAGGATTAGGTCCTGATGTCGAGATTGACCATCACCGCGACAGCAGCTCGCGCTTGGCCGCGGCGAACTCCTCGTCGGTCAGCGATCCGCCGGCGTGCAGCGCGGCCAAGCGCTCGAGACGATCGACTGAATCGCTCCCCGAGCCATGTTCGTGACCACCGCCGCCGGTGTGTCCGGCGATGCCGGCGCGCAGACCGGCGCTTCCCCGCGCGAGCGAGCCCCTGATGTCGGTCATGCCCTTGCGCAGCGCATCAATCCCGCCGACGTACGCGGCATCGGGGAACTCGGCCGCGGTCTGACGGCGCAGCATCTGCACACCGAACAGCGCCAGCACGGTGATCAGCAGGATCCCCGTCAGTTTCTGGGTCGCCGCGATCGGTCCCCAGACGAACAGGATCAGGAGCGCTCCCACCGCAACCCCGAACGTGATATCGGGACGATCGCGCAGGTAGGGGGCGAGTGAGCGACGCGTCGCCGCCGCCCAGCGCGAGCGCCCGCCGAGCAGACCCGCCAAGACGACCAGAACCCCGATGAAGATCATCGCGCCCGCGATGTCCACGAGCACGCTCGTCCCGATCGACCACGCGGCGCTTGCCGCCGGTCGCACGGCTTCGGTGCTGGCCAGCGTATCCACCACCTGGCTGCCGAGGATCGAGCGGGCCACCAGCGTCACGAGGCCGGCGCCGATGCAGATGATGCCCACGTTGACGAGCGTCCGGCTGCGCCGCCCTGCGGCCAGTCCGATCGCACCGGCGAACAGCAGCAGCACGAGCAGGGGGATGATGATCGCCAGGCTCCTGAGCACGCGCACCCCCGTTTGCGCGGTTTCCAGCGACTTGGAGCTGACGATTTTGATCTGCGCGACGTTCGACGGAATTTTTTCCGCGGTCGACGCGGGGGCTCCGAGCCGTGTCGCCAGTTCGGAGACGATCGGTCTGAGGTCGAGATACACCGCCCCGCCGCCCGGGGTGCGGATCACCGAGCTCTTATTCTCGATCAGGTTGACGAACTGTTTGTGCGTGACCTGATTGGCGGTCTTCCAGAGTTGCTGCACACGCGGTTGCTGCAGGGCCAGCACGATCCCTTTTTCGACGACGCTGCGCAGTCCGCCGGCCGCCGGGCCCGCGAGCGGCTTGAGTTCGCTGGGCAGACCCGCGCGTATTTCACCGGCGACGTTGACGTTCGCATACAGCTGATCGGTCAGATACGAGGACAGCTCGTTCTGGATCGCGCCGTTCTCCAGCAGCTTGGTGTTGGTTTCGGTCCAGTAGGCGGTGTCGAGCAGCTGCCGGTTGGCCCAGACCGCGAAGATGCCCACCACGGTCAGGACCGCCGCAAGCCCCAACATCGACCGAACGAGCCATGTGTGCGAGCTCGGCGGCAGCGCTTGCGCCGGGCCGTTGGACGGGGGCGTGGACACCTCGGTGGGAGCTTTCGCCGCCGCGTCGGATGCAGTGCGTTTGGAGGCCTCGTCGTTCATCGCCGACCGATCAGCCGCATTCGATCGGTTCGAGCGCCTGCGCATAGCTCGTTTCCAGCTGGTGCAGGGCCGACTTCAGCTGCGATTCGGCGTTGGCGAGGGAGAGGCTCGAGGTCAGGTTCGAAAGCGTGGATGTGACCTGCTGTTTGAAGGTCTGCGTGGCCTGTTCGACCTTTTGCCTGCGCGCCGGTTCCAGGTTGCCCTGAGCGCTCTCGATCTGTTTGAGGTCATCGACGATCGCGGTGACTTCGGTCTTGACCTGGGGCAGTGTCGTGATCGATGGCGTGAGGGTCTTCAAGGTGGCAACCCTACTCTTGATGTCGGACCTGGCGCTGCAAACAGACTTCTGCGCCTGTTCCTGCTTGGATTCTCCGCAGCCGGTCAGCGGGATCGCGAGGGTCAGGAGCAGCACAGGGATGCTCGCGAGCAGCCTGCGCGGCGAAACCAGATCGGCCATCGAGCCGAGCCTACGCACCCCCGCATGCCGCGCCATCGGGACTTGATACCCCCCAGCGTTGCGGGTTTCTACTTATGCCGAGCGTTGGGCTGCCTATGCCGAGCTTGACTGCCTGCGCCGGCCTGCTTCCCACACCGGCCCTTCGGTCCTCTGGTCAAGTGAGGAGCGCGGAAGACCCCTGACAGACAGTTCGACGCGCGCGGCCGGCGGCACTGGTCGTCTGTTAGTTTGGCACCGTGGCAGACACGGCGGATCGCCGGGCGGGGGCGGCAGGAATCGTGCTCATGACCCTGGCCGCGGGTCAGTTTCTCATGACGCTCGACAGCTCGGTCATGAACGTGTCGATCGCGACGGTCGCCAAAGACGTCGGCACGACCGTGACCGGGATCCAGACGGCGATCACGGCCTACACGCTCGTGATGGCGTCGCTGATGATCACCGGCGGCAAGCTCGGTCAGATACTCGGGCGCAAGCGGGCGTTCGCGATCGGGTGCGTGATCTACGGCTGCGGTTCGTTCATCACCGCCATCTCGCCGAGCCTGGGGGTGCTGATGGTCGGGTGGTCGCTGCTCGAGGGCGTCGGCGCCGCGCTGATCCTGCCCGCGATCGTCGCGCTCGTCGCGTCAAACTTCGCGCGCTCCGAACGCCCACGCGCGTATGGCCTGGTCGCCTCGGCCGGCGCGATCGCAGTTGCGGCAGGCCCGCTGATCGGCGGGCTGTTCACGACGTATCTGTCGTGGCGCTGGGTGTTCGTGGGCGAGGTCCTGCTGGTGCTGGCGATCCTCGCGCTCACCCGCCGCATGGAGGACTCGGCCGCCGAGCCGGGAGTGCGGCTCGACCTGGTCGGGACCGCGCTGTCCGCGCTCGGGCTCGGGCTGATCGTGTTCGGAATCCTGCGCGCGGGAGCCTGGGGATTCGTCGCACCCAAGCCGGGAGCTCCGGAATGGATCGGCCTGTCCCCGACGATCTGGCTGATATTCGCGGGCGGGTTCGTCGTGTGGCTGTTCCTGGGATGGGAGAACAGGCGGCTCGCCCGGGGTGAGGAGCCGCTGATCAACCCCGCGATCCTGCGCAATGCCAGGTTGCGCGGCGGGTTGATCTCGTTTTTCTTCCAGTACCTCCTGCAAGCAGGGCTGTTTTTTGCGGTGCCGCTGTTTTTGTCGGTCGCGCTCGGGCTGTCCGCGATCGAAACGGGTGTGCGACTGCTGCCGCTCTCGATCACCCTCCTGCTCGCGGCGGCCGGGATCCCGAAGGCGTTTCCCAACGCGTCCCCGCGCCGGGTCGTACAGCTCGGGTTTCTGGCGCTCCTCGCCGGCATCGTGGTGATGGTCGGTGCGCTGCAAGCCGGCGCCGGGCCCGAGATCGTGACCTGGCCGATGCTGCTCGCCGGCTTGGGCGTCGGGGCGCTGGCTTCACAGCTCGGGAGCGTCACGGTGTCGTCGGTCGCAGACGAGCAGAGCGGTGAGGTGGGCGGCCTGCAGAACACGGTCACAAACCTCGGCGCCTCGATCGGCACCGCGCTGGCCGGTGCGGTGCTGATCGCCGCTCTGAGCACGTCGTTTCTAACGGGCGTTCAGCACAACGCGGCCGTGCCCGCCGACGTCAAATCGAAGGCCACGGTCGAACTGGCCGGTGGAGTCCCGTTCGTCTCCGACACCGAGCTGCGCAGCGCCCTCGAGCAGGCGGGGACGAGCCCCGAGGCCAGCGACGCGATCGTCAAGGAGAACGAGACCGCGCGCCTGGCCGCACTGCGCTCGTCGCTGTCGGTGCTGGCCGTCATCGCTTTGATCGCGTTGCTCTTCAGTCGCGGCATCCCGACCGAGCAGCCCGCCACGACGCGATCGAGCGAGCCATAGGACCAGTTGCGCGAAGCCCCCCGCCAAATTCCCCCCACCAAATTTCCCCCGCCGAAAGCCCCCTGCGAAGCTCCCACCTCCGAAGCTCCCACCTCCGCAGCCCGACCGCCCGCCGCTCGATCTCTTTATCCCCGGCATACCTCTGACGCAACTCGCCAACCTTGCACGGGTTGAGGGGGTGATGAGGGGATATGACTCATGCAGATTGTTCGCGCGCCGGCTTGAGAACGGTCACTGAGCGATGCCGCTCGCCGAACTGCCGGTCAAGCATCGCGCGCGTCGCAGCAAGCTCGCCGGCGCCCCCGATAGCGTGCTCGTCAAGCGTCTGTGCGCCGGGGACGAGCGAGCGTTTGAGGCGATCTTCAAGCGCCACTACGCGCCCCTGCTGTCCTACTGCAGGCACATGCTCTCAAACCAGGACGAAGGCGAGGACGCGCTGCAGCAGGCTTTCATCAAAGCGCACCGGGCACTGCGCGGCGAGACCGCGCCGCGCGAGCTGCGCCCCTGGCTGTACGCGATCGCGCGCAACTGCTGCCTCACGGCGATCGCGGCCCGACGGCCCACCGCGCCGCTGCCGACGGAGGAGCGCACGCCGGCGCTGGCGGGACTCTCGGAGGAAGTGCATCGACGCGAGGATCTGCGTGAGCTGGTCGCGGGCATCGGCCGCCTGCCCGAGGACCAGCGCTCAGCCCTGCTGCTGGCCGAGCTCGACGATCTCAGTCACCAGGCGATCGCCACGATCGTGGGGTGCCCGGTGAGTAGGGTCAAGGCACTCGTGTACCAGGCGCGCAGCGCCCTGATCGCCGATCGCGACGCGCGCAACACACCCTGTGAGGACATCCGCGAACAGCTCGCGGTCGCCCGCGGCGGCGAACTGCGCCGGGGGCCGCTACGCCGGCATCTGAAGCTGTGCGCAGGCTGCCGCGATTTCCAGCTCGCGGTGAACGCGCAACGCGAGTCGCTTGCCGCGGTGCTGCCGGTGCTGCCCAGCGCCGGGCTCGCGGCGGCGATCCTCGGGCACGGTGCTGCCCACGCGGCTGGAGCGGCGAGCGTCGGGGGAGCAGGCGCCGGACTCGCGCCCGCCGGCGGGGTGGGCGTAGGAGCCACGGCCACCGGCGGAACGGGAATCGCCGCGACCGGGACCGCGGCGAGCACAGCCGTCGGCGCGGGTGCGGGGGGCGGCACGAGTATCGGCGCACTGGTCGGTGGAGGACTGGTCACGAAGCTCACTGTTGCCGGAGCGGTGGTTGCGCTCGCGACGGCCGGTGCGGTGACTGCTCACAACAGTGGTGCCCAGGCGACTGCGCATCGTCCCACTCGTTTGCGACTTGCCCCCAACACAGCTGGACGGAGGATCGCGGCTACGGACATCGCCGACTCCGCTACGGACACCGCCGACTCCAGTTCGCTCAGACCAGGAGCGCCCTCCTCGCTCGCGCTCGTGAACCTCACCGGCGGCCCAGCAGCCGCCACGGGCTCCGGGTCGCTCACGCAGCTGACGAGTCTCGGTGGCGCAGTTCCGCTCCTGACACCTGCCTCCGGCACACTCGCGCCAGGTGGCAAGGCGCTCGGGGGGCAGCCCGCGGTGAGCACCGCCCAAGGCAAGAGCGGTGCGGGAAGGCAGTTGCGCACGGCGCCGGACATTCGCGCAAAGCACCGCGTCACGCTACGTCGCCGGCGCCGGCGGGAGCTCCTGCTTCGCCGCAAGTCACGCCTGCGCCGCCAGCGTGCGGCTCAGCGGCGCGCCCGGCGCAAAGCGCTCAAACGCCGACACCCTCTGGTCAAGCCTGCCACCCCCAAACCTGTCGTGACGCCGGCGCCGGTCCCGGTCCCGGTCCGTGTCCATCATCGGAAAGCTCACCCCACCACGACTCCGACCCCAGTCACAACCACGCCGGCTGAAACCACCGGCGCGAGGAGCGAAAACAAGGAAAGAAAAAGCAAACGCCGTCCCTCGGCGACGAGCACCGGCACCGAAACTGGGACAGGATCGGGGGCAGCGGCCGGGGCGGGGGCGACCAGCACCGAAACCGCGAAAACCGGTTCGAGTACCGCGGCAGGCAGTACCGGCACAGGCGAAACCGGCCCTCCTACGACGGTCGGCCCCAAAACGAAGTCGCATCCCAAAAAACAGCTCGTCGAAGAAGAACAACTGCCCAACCTTGAAGGCGAACGGGAAGTCACAGGCGTAGATGTGCACAAAAACCCAACGGAAAACTCAACGGGAGGAACGCACAATGCGTCTTCGTAAATCAGCTCCGGCGGTCATCGCCGCGAGCGCACTGCTCGCACTGGCTCCGGCCGTCGCGTCGGCTCACAAGCACCCGAGTCCCAGCGGCCGCTGCCGGATCAACATCAACGTCGCGCCGCGGCAGATCACCGCCGGGGAATCGACCGAAGTATCCGGCCGTCTCGCGTGCGGCCGCCGCGCAACCGCCGGCGGTCAACTGGTCAAGCTGTACGCGCACGTGGCCGGAACCGCCGGCTTCGTCCCCGTACAGAACACGACGACGGAAGCGAACGGCTCGTATAAGTTCGCGACCGCGGCCGAGAACGCGAACACAAACTTTTACGTTCGCTCACACGGAGCACAGAGCGGACGCAGGCGGCTCAGAGTCGCCGCCCAGGTGACGCTCACCGGACCGCCCGAAGGCACTCAGATCTTCACCGGAGCGCCGAATCAGGAGACGTTCAGCGGCACCGTCAACCCGGCCGATGTCGGCGCGCGCGTGATCCTGCAGCGCCAGAACGCCGTGACCGGCAACGAATGGCACCGGATCGGCATCGGCCAAGTCGAAGCGGGAGGCAACTACTCGATCACGCATACGTTCCGTGTGCCCGGCGACGCGAGCATTCGTGTGCTCGTGCGGAGCGACGGACTCAATATCCCGAGCGAATCGAACATACTCGAGTACGAGATCTCACAGGCGCAGAACCCGAACCTGACGATCAACGCCTCCGCCGATCCGATCAGCTACGGGCAGTCGGTGACGATCTCAGGCGTGCTCGCGGGTGGCGTGAGCCACCCAGTTACGCTGGAGGCACGCACCGTCCACCAGCATGGCTTCGCGCCGGTGGCGGAAGCAATCACAGACGCAAGCGGCAACTACAGCTTCCCGGCGCAGGCGCCGGTGAACAGCACCCTCTACCGGGTCATCGCCACCAATCCGAAATGTGACATCAGAGTGTGCAAGGCGTCCCTGAAGTCAGCAGTTCTGTACGAGGGCGTGCGAGACGTGCTCACCGCCGAAGTCTCGGCAAGCACGATCCAGGCCGGACAGCCGCTCACGTTCAAGGGCACGGTCGCCCCCGACCACAGCGGGCACGTGATCTACCTGGAGCGCCAGAACGCGGCGGGCACGGGCTTTCACGTCGTACAGGTCGGGTATGTCCTGCCGGGCTCGACGTACTCGATCGTTCACCAGTTCTACGTTCCGGGCACGAAGATCGTCCGCATCGACATCCCCGGCGGACCGGATAACGGACGCGCGGTCAGCCAGCTGTTCACGATCGTGGTGACCCCGGCGCCGGCGTCCGCGATCACCCCGGAAGCGCCCGGCAACTCGACGCAGCCGGCCGCAGGACAGATCACAGGATCAGAAGCCGAAACGCCGCTCAGCGAATAACGATCAAGTACCGAAGGGCTGTGGCCGCTCCGAAAGGGGCGGCCACAAGCCATCGGGGGTAATCTGCGCGGCAGCCTGTTCTGTACGGACGAACGCACGTATCGATTCCTCCCTCGGCCTGCAAAAAGAAGCGCGTGTATGGAGGTGCCGAGACCAGGCGGGCGGCGCGCAGGCGCGAAGTGACCGCGGCAAGGCGCGTGCGCGAAGTGCAGCGCTTTCAAAAGAGCTCTCATCCCCGTTGACAGACATCATCAGTGACCGTCAGCGAGGATCTGCTGCGCCCGGCATCGGCATCGGCTGTGACCACGCCCTCGACGAACTGAGATGCTTGCGTGAGCATGAAGTCCTCGCACTCATCAGGTATCGGAGCGTCTCACACGACATTGGCAGAAAGGGGATGGCGCACCAAAAGCTTTACAAGGGTGCATCTCTAGTATAGGATTTGTAGCAAATGAGTGTCGACCGTTCCCGAGATCTGCTGCATCAATTCGGCGATCGGCCGTTCCGGGTCGGCGAGGCCGAACGAATTGGTGTCCCTCGGTATGAGCTATATCGTCTACGTGCACACGGAGAGCTCGACAGTGTTGGCCGCGGGGTTTTCCGTAGGGCAGGCAGTGCGATCAGCTCCAGCACTGACCTGGCGACGGTCTGCGCACGGGTCCCCGAAGGCATCATTTGCTCGAACTCTGCGTTGGCCTACTGGGATCTGAGCGACGAGCTGCCCGTCGTCGTCCATATCGCGGTCGCGCGCGGGGCACATCGCCCGCACATCAATTTCCCTGTGACGGAGGTTCACGTCTTCGCCGTGGCCACGTTCGGCCTGGAGCGTCGCGAGGAGATGAGCGAGACCGGCGAGCGATTGTCCATCTATTCGCCCGAGCGGGCTGTCGTGGACGCCATGCGACTCGCGCATCGTGTCGGGCGGGATACGGCTCTGCATGCGCTGAACCGCTATCTGCGTCGCTCGGATGCTCAGCCTCGCCGACTCGTAGCTATCGCCCGCGAGTTGGGGGGGCAGCGGCGCTTGACCGATGCGCTCGAAGCGGTGATGAGTTGAGCGCTACCGACGCCGACTTGGTCAATCGCCAGCTGCAGCGTCTCGCCCGTGAACGTCACGGTCGCAACACGCAGGCGTTGCAGGTTCTCTACGCGATCGAGGGCTTCCTGCGACGACTGTCGCGCAGCGGCTATCGCGAGCAGTTCGTACTCAAGGGCGCCATGTTGCTCGCGGTGCTCGATGCGCGGCGGATGACCAGGGACGCCGATCTGTCCACCCACGGGATTCCCAACGACGAGCGGTCAGTCGCCGGGGTTGTCGCCGAGATCGCCGCGACCACGCTGCCCGAGTCGGATGGGATCGTCTTCGACCCGGCGTCGATCACGACGGAAGCGATGCGCGAGGGCGCCAACTACCGGGGAGTGCGGGCAAAGCTCCCTGCGGCGATCGGTGTGGCCCGTGTCGTCGTGACCCTCGACTTCTCATTCGGCGATCCGGGTGAGGTCGAGGAGATCTGCTACCCAGAGATCCTCGGCGGCGCAGGTATCCTGCTGCACGCTTACCCGATCGAGCGCACCCTGGCCGAGAAGATCGCGACGATGATGGAACGCGGCGAGCTCAACACCCGCGATCGAGACTTCGCCGACGTGTGGGTCCTCAGCCGCCTGCACACAATCGACGCTGCTCCTCTGCGCACGACCCTGCAAGCCGTCGCCGAACACCGTCGGCACGCGGTCCTCCCGCTCTCCGAGGCGCTCGCCGATCTGCCCGACCGGCAGCGCAGCTACGACGCGCTTTGCCAGCGCGCCTATTTCACGCTGGCTCCACCCGACCAGTGGGCCGACCTCATCGCCGACATAGTTGCGTTCGTCGACCCGCTCACCCAAGACGATGCCGGCCTGCTGACGATCTGGGACCCGCAGAGGTGCCGATGGGCCTAATCCCCGCACAAGGCGACGGGGCTTGGCTTCAGCCTGGTTTCGACTGGCGCAGCGGCCGGTCTGCACCGTCAGCGAGAATCCGCTGCACCTCCCGAACCAGGGGATGCGATGCGCGTGCCCAAGCCGAGGTATTGGCGATCGGCACCCTGCACGGTTGCGGGGCCGGGTGCTGGTTCGAGGATCGCAAGGCTTGCGCTGAAACGCCCGTGATCCGCGCTGAGCAGTGCGCGCCCCGGCGGTGTTCAGCGTGATCTTCACCGTCTTGGTTTCGTCTCCCGAGATCGAGAAGCAGCCGAACCGGCATCAGCCTCGACCACCTGCACGTGACCGCAGTCCTGGATGGCGTGAGTCGGGTCGCAATACGTCTGCGCCATCCACTTGAGCCTGAAGTCGTGAACGAAGCGTTCCAGAGCACGCTGCTTGTCGCGCGCGCCACGATGACCCGCGAGTACATGTTTTTGGATCCGCTGGGACAGAATATTCAGCCGCACACGGAACAGAAGGTCCGCGACTGTCTGTCCGGACTGTTTCAGGAACGCCTTAAATCCTTTTTGCTTGGGAAACTGCTGAGCGCGAATGCGGTCGAACATGTGGCGAACTTCGCCTTCCGACACATGGACGTTCAGATCGGCCGCTTCGCCGAGCACCCAGTCGGAGGAGATCAGGAATCCCATGACCTGCTTCGTCACTTCGCCGGCTGAGGGACGATGTTTTGACGAACCTTCCGACTTCAATGCGACAGCAGCCCAATGCGAGAACGTCGCCCCTGTGATCGATTGCGAGCCGATGCACGCGACAATCTGTTCCGGGGCCGGATCGAGCGGACCGGTCGAGGCCGGTGGCGCGCCTGCGGATGGCATCGGCGAGGGTGGCGAGGGCGGTGGCGGGCAGCCGCCGGTTGGCGCCTGAGCACCGGCCGGTACGGCGAAAAGGAGGATGGGCAAGAGGACAACCACGATCGTGGCACACGAACGTGATCTGCTCTGCCGACGCACTCGGAACACCGACTGCACCCTACCCTGATTCCTCGCCTCGGTTACGAGCGCCGGCGCGGGACCGGCGAGCCTCCCAACTGCAGGTGGGCGCCTACTTTCTCATGAGCGGCGCCGTGGACCGGCCCGACAGCGCTGTTGTCGCATCTATAGACTGACCACTACAATCGCTACAATGTAGTCTGATGGCTTCTCATCCCACCAAGACACAGCCTTTCTCGATCCGCCTGAGTGCACAGGCAAACCTGCTCGTCACCGACGAGGCCCGCCGTTCGGGACACTCCCGCAGCGCCGTCGTCGAGGAGCTGACCGAGGAGGCCGCGAAGACGCGACTGCATCCCGGGATCGCTTTCCGTGGCGGCGTGCCGCGTCGTGCGTGGGTGATCGGCAGCGGCCTCGATGTGTGGGAGATCATCGAAATGCTTCGCTCTTACCGCGGCGATGAGGAGTCGCTGCTGGCGAACCATCCGCTTCTCAACGTCCAGCGTGTGCGTGCGGCACAGGCCTACGCGGAGCGCTTTCCCGAGGAGATCGAGGCATTGATCGAGGAGAATCATCGGCCTCTCGAGGAGATCCTCGAGCTGTACCCCTTCATCCGCCGCCCGCCCTCGCGATAGTCGCGCCTTTGCGGTTTCTGCTCGATGCGCACGTCTCGGGGCCCAATGTCGGGCGCCGGCTGGAGCAGGACGGGCACGATGTGCGCGCCCTTGACCAGGACCCGGTGCTCGAGGGTCTCCAAGACAAGGACGTCCTCGCACTCGCATCCAAGGAAGCGCGCATCCTGGTGACCCAGGACGTCCGTGACTTTCCCGGGATTTTGCGCGAATGGGGGGCGGCGCAGCGCTCCCATGCCGGTGCGATCCTCGTGTCTGGCATCGACCACAGCGAGTTCGAGCTGATCATTCGTGGCATACAGCGATGGCTGGGGCTCTACCCAGAGGCCGCGAGCTGGGCTGATCTCACTGTTGCCGTCGATCGCGACTTCGCCTCGGGCTGAGGCGCACGCCCAAGCCTACGCAGCCACCGCCCGCGCCTGCAAATGAGCGCCGACCTTGCGCTTGACGCGCTGCAGCGCGTTGTCCACGATCCGGCGTCTCACCGAGGAACATCGTGAGACGCTGCTCCGCCTGAGCAAGCAGCCTTCAGCCGGCATGCAGAGCCTGCACGAGCTCGGGAAGCTCCGCAGCGGGGGCCGCGGCCAGACGCTCGAGCCGGTGCTCCTCCTCCGGCAGCGCGGCAAGCGCCTCCCCGACCAACCGGCGCAACTCCACCAGCTCCTGCTCGCCATGCGGCTCGCCACGCAGCGCCAGCAGCCGCAACGTCGCGTTGACCCCGCCAAGCGTGTGCTGAAGCTGCTCCTCGCGAGTCCACGGCGAAGAGCTCGTGACCGCTGGCTCGCAGTGGTAGCAGCGCCACGTCTGCTCATCGGCGCGATACCACTCATGAGCGCCGCAGTCGTGAGCACCCTTGGGCACGAGATCAGCCAGCGCAGCGGGCAAACGCCCACGCAACCACGTTCTCAGTCGATACCGGCCACCGCTCATGCCCACCATGATATCTCCCTCACCGCCGCTTACGCTTGCTCCGCAGGCCACGGAACTTCTCCTCGCGCTGGTAGCGACGGCGCTCCACAGGCGGAAGGCTCTTGTCCCGCGCGCGGCGGGCAACCTCCTCGTCGCTGAGGTTCTGAAATTCGCTCTCCCGCTGCCTACGTCCCATCGCGCCATGGTCAGACTAGCCACACTCAACGCGACGCGTGATACCGTCATTGGCACAGCGGGGAGCAGGGCCTACCGGAACGACCAGCAGCTCACGAGCACGCCCGTGACCGGGTCTTCGGCCACGAGATACATCCCGACCACAAACCCGGGCTGGCTTTCAAGCTTTTCAAACGGCCCTGGGCCTTTCTGACGCGCCGCCAGATACACGGGGCCCTCGAGCGGATCCGCCAGCAGCGGCGTGCGTATAGCCACTTCGCCGATCTTCGACGCGTCCGGACAGAAGTTCACCCCCGGCTCAAACGGTTCGCTGGAGCCGCCGAGGCTGCCCGGCAGTCTCGGCGTGAACGTCGCGGTCCTCGCGCCCTGGAATTCGCTGAACCCCGTGAAGCCGATCTCGCCCGCCGAGCACCCCTGCCGGTCCGCTTCAATCGATGGGTTGAGCTGCATCCCGGAGGGCAGCGTGATCGCCACGTCCTTGAGGTCTGACTCGGCGAGTCCTTCAGGGTTGAGGCTTGCTTGCTGCGGGATGTGCAACTGAACCGCGAAGCCGGTCGGAGTGTCCGCTGCCTGCCCGGCAGGTGCGACCTCGATCGACGGGTTGAACGGCAACCGGTTGCAGCCGGCGAGCCGCGGCAGCGGCACACTCGATGGATATGAGCCGAACACGCCCGGTTGCATCCACGAGTCCGCTTCAGCGACCGTTTCAGGGAGCCCTGTGCACGAACTCGACAGCGTCAGGAACGGTGGGGGATGGGCCTCCCCGAGGGAAGCGCATGACGGCAGGGACCCATCGATCGCACGGTAGCGTTCGTCATCGACACAACTCCAGCCACGGGAGTTGTCGTGCCGCGGATCCCCAGGCACACCCCAGAACGTCAGGGTGGCGCCAATCAACGTCATCGTCTGTGAAATGTTGCTCGCGCTCAGCGTGATCCCGTAGTCCATGCCGCTACGCACCGAAGCGTCAAGCATCACCGAGACGCCCTCGACATCGAACCCGAAACGTCCGGGCTCCCCGACCGCAGGTTCGAGGCTGAAGACCGGGACCGTCAGCGTCACCGGCGCCGGCCCGAGATCGGCCGGGTCATCGACCGTGACCGACGCGACCCCCAGCGCGGTATCCGCCGGACATTCATCGACACCGCTGGACGATGTCACGAACCGCGTCAGCGTGCATCGCGGGAGCGGCGTGGGGTTAGCGATCAGCCCCGCGGGCAGATCAAGACGCAGATCCTTGGCAAGCGCCGGCGGTTTCCCCGGTTCACTGGTCTGGTCGAACGTCAACGCCGTCGTCAACTGGAACGGGTGTGACCCCGCCTGCGTATCGGCGCCACCGCCCCGTTCTTCGGCGTCCATTTCGTATGCTTCCAACCCGAACGGCACACCGTCGCCAATCAGTACCCCACGCGACGCGGAAGCACTGAGCGCTTCGCCACCGGAGACCGTCGCTTCGTTGACTTCGCCCGAGAAGGCGCCAGGTTCGGCATCGACGTCGATCAGGACCTGCAACTGCCGGTACGGCGCGAGGATCCCCGCGTAGCCGCACTGCAACGGCATCGACGAGCACGTCAACGCAATACGTTCGCTGCCCCCGCCCGGCTTCTCTTCTTCCACGAAACCTTCGACCCCGGTTGCGCTCAACCCAACGGGCAGTTTGTCCGTGATCTTCACCGGTTCACTACCACCATTCGCGTCCGCGTCACCCAAGTTGCTCGCAGTCACCACGATCTGACCGCTACCCCCAGGCTGCACCTCAGTCGGACGGGACCCAGAGGTCAGATGCCACCACGGAGACGCCGCAAGCGCCGACGCCGGGCCCGCGAGACCTCCCAGTAGTAGACCACCACCTACCAGCACACCCAAAATCCCCAACCTCGCCAAACGCGTGTTCATCCCCCCATACTCCCCGCACGCGCGCTGGCCCCAGACCCCTTTGAGACTGTCCGCTGCACGAGACGTACGGCCTTCGTTTGGGTGTTCTCGGGGCTGGGTGCTAGTTCGAGGATCGCCAGACTCGCGTTGCAACCTCTGTGATCAGCGCTGAGCAGGGCGCGCCCGGCGGCGTCCAGCTTGATCTTCACCGTCTTCGTTTCGTCGCCGGAGATCGAGAAGCTCACGGTCCCGATCGCGACCGGGCAGGTCTTCTTTTTGCCCCGCGCCTCGACCGTCCTGCCCTTCGCCTCAACCGCGCCCTTCGCCGTGAGCGTGAGCTTGCCGCGACAGCTGTCGATCCCGAGACAGTTGAGCTTCACGAGCGCCTCGCCGTTGCTCTGGACGGTGAGGCTCGTGCCGGCGAGCGAGATGCCACCCTTGTCCTGTTCTTGTTCTTCACGCTGCTCGCGCGCCGTCGCTTCAGCGACCCTGGCGGCCGCTTCCTTGACTTCCTGTTCTTCGTGTTCCTTGGCGTGCTGCGCTTCCAGTTCCTTGGCGTGTTTGACTTCGTATTCTTTGAGCGTCTTGGCCGACTCTTCTTCGGAGAGCTTGTTGTACCACAGAGGGATTTCCGATTCATACTGCGGACCCGTCCCGCTTCCGTCGGGAAATTCGCCGCTGATGTGAAACCCGAAAGAATACGGACTTTCACCCTTGGTCTTGCCGGCGGAGTTGACCGCCGCAATCACATACCAATAGGTATATCCCCATTCGAGCCCGGCAAATTTCGCACTTATAGTCTGGTTACCGGAGCCGACAGCAATGCTCCCTGTCTGCGGCTGCTCGCCCCCAGCCGGGCGTTCTCCATCATTCGTCGGACCCCCCTTCGGATCGGCCTCCTGCCACACCAGCCGGACTTCGTAGCTGGTTTCAAGACCCTCGGGATCAATCTGCGCTTCCACCTCGACTTCATGTTCGGCGACTTCTGTCGTCGCCACGTGACCGATCACAGGGCTCGCGCCTTCAGCCGCCAGCGCCGGCGCAGCCGAGAGCACGAAACCGCCGGCCAGGATCGCACAGGAAGCGAGGGCGACCCGAAGGGCACGCCACAGCGATGATTTACTCAGCGCAACGCTATTTCTTCGCCTTACCATGCGCCTTCTGCTGCACGAGATGGACGCTGTCGGTGTGTGTCTGCGAGGGGGCGGGGGAGGACTTCAGGACCGCTATGCTGGCGCTCAGTCGCCCGTGATCCGTATTGAGCAGCGCGCCGCCGGCGGCATTGAGCTTGAGCTCGATGGTCACGGTCTTGCCCGCCGGGATCGAGAAGTTGGCGGTGCCGATCGTCTCGGTCTTGGCTTTCTTCCCTTTCTTGGCTGTACCCTTGGCGGTGAGCGTCAGCTTGCCGCCGCACGTGTCCGTGCCGGTGCACGTCAGCTTGATCCCCGCTGCGCCGCTGCTCTGAACGGTGATCGTGGACCCGTCGAGGGACACGCTGCCGGTGGCCGTGGTTTCTTCTTCTGCCTTTTTCTTGGCAGCAGCTTCTTCTTCATGTTTATGGTTGATTGCCGCTTCTTCTTCCTGATGCTGCTTGGCAGCAGCGGCAGCCGCTTCTTGGCTTTTCCTGGCTTCGGTTTCTTTGGTCTGCCTTTCGTTCGCTTCTTGGCGTTCTTTCGCTTCCTGCCTTTCCCTGGCTTCTTGACGTTCTTTCGCTTCCTGCCTTTCTTTGGCTTCCTGGCGTTCTTTTGCTTCTTGTCTTTCTTTGGCTTCTTGACTTTCTTTGGCTTCCTGCTTTGCCTTGGCTTCTTCTACCGTCCCCGTGACCGTCTCCGTGCCGCCACTCCTGTTGTAGGCGATCTGCATCATCTGCGACGGGTGGCTACATTCTTTGGCGAAGGTGATCGATATTTCGGAGCCACCTTCGGGTGCATTGGCAAACGTGCCCGACAGCGCCCCGGTCGTGGATACGAACGTGTATTTCTGTCCGGGATGAGGCGATGGGCAGACTTTGCTCGAAGGGGACGGCGGGGTGCCATGCACGACCAGCGTGGAGCCGCCCAGTTCGATCGGGCCGGTGGAGGTCAACTGTGAGTAGTCTTTACCTGCCGTCGTGCCTTCGCCCGTGATCTGAAACCCGATTTCGCTGTCGCTGTCGAATGTGGCACTGTCCGCGACTATGCCTTCCGCGGGTTCGAGTCCGCTACCCACATCCAGCTCGGCGTGATTGGTGCTCAGCGCCCCGACCGCCCCACTACCGATGAAGAAGATGTGGTTCAGGCTCACCGGGTTTTTGTCTGAGAAGTTCAGTTCGCCGAAGAAGGCGACGAAACCGTTGAAGATACCGGCCTCGTTCGTATCCGCCCCATTGATCGCGACCGGACCGACTTCTGTTTCGTTTTCGAGGATGACCTCGGCCTCATTGCTGATTTCAAGCGAAAGCGCATTGCTGTTCGACCCACTCACCTTGTCCAGTACGGCTAGACCGTTCTCGCCCACGCCGCCGCCACTGCGACCCGCCACGCTCCACGTCTGCGACGCTCCGGTCAGTTTGATCGGCAGATCAAGGACATCCCCCGAAGCCCCACTCGTCCCGCTCGCCGGCGAAACCGTGAGCCCGCCGCTGCCGAGCGTGATTTCTTTGCCTTCGAGGACATATTCATCGCCGTTGTCGAGCGCGATCGATTCGGCGCTCAGCCCGCTCAGATTGTTTTCGCTTTTGTAACAGGTGCTGCACCCCGAGAGATGTGGGAAGACCAGCGCGACCGGTTCGGAGGTAGGCGGCGCCGTTCCGCCTTCCCAGTTGCTCCCCGTCAACCAGCCGGATTCTGAGGAGTCGCCCGTCCACGTGAACGACGGGGTGCTCGCGTTCGCCGCCGGCGCCAGCGCCAGCGAGAGACCTAGGATCGCGAGCACGCCCAGCGCACGAACAGCTCGTCCGTCAGTCCTCGCACCGCCAAATACGATCCTGCCCAGCCACTCAGGAATCCTTAGACACACCAGCGACCACCTGCAAACCCATACATCCGAACCCTTTACCACGAGATCCCCCGTTGTAGCTAAATAAGAACTATTTTGATAAACTGGACATGACTCTGGAGGAGTCTAACCATCCTGCCCAAAACTTCGCAAGAAGTGTTTCTGACTCCTCCTCACAACTCATCCTCACGCCGAAACCCAACCGAGCAGAGATCCGGTCAGCGGTCGAGATGAGATGGGGGCTGTTCACAGCCGCGACGACCCCCCGCGCGCGAAAGACGTACACCGACAGCAATCGGCCAGCTCGAGCGAGGTCACGCGAGCCGCGACTGACCACGATCCTGCGCCTCGCCCGCGGTTCTTGAAGTGCTCCCAGGGGAACTCGTGGACGATCTCACCGCCGATCCCGACACCTAGTCTACACGACCTGATGAAGGCCAAGGCCTTGAACGGAATCATTCTCATTGCCCGTAGCCATCGTCGGTTCGGAGACCAGCCAGCAGTTCGTACAGGCGAAGCATGTCGCCGGCAATCTCGACCGCTCGCGCCTCATCAAGCAAGGCGATGGATTCCGCGACCTCAGCAGGAGTCGCTTCGGTCTCGACATCGGCGGACTCGTCTTCCTCCCCGCCTTCGACAAGCCCCGCTCCGATGCCCAAGTTCAGACGCATCTCCAAACGAGTCCGCATCTCGGTCCGCTGCACTACGCCGAAGAGTGGCGCCGCCGCTTGCAGCCTAGCGTGAATAGATCCTGGGCCAATAGCGAGCGCCTCAACGACAAGGCGCATGTGCTCAAAGGCAGGATGATCAGGCTTCACAGACTCGATTGAAACTCTGAAAGAAACTCGACAACAGCTGCGAGCTTTTCTCTCGGAAGACTCTTGAACGATGGCATCGGTGCAGTCGGGTCAAGAATCGCGTGTTCGATCTGCTCCGCAGACAGCTTCGAGCCGATATGCGTCAGATCCGGCCCAGGACCAGAGTTGCCCTGCTCCCCGATTCGATGGCATGCCAGGCACCCGGACTGCGCAACGACCTTCATCCCGGCGTTGAACTCGCGTACCGCGCCACCCCCGGCCTCCTCAACCGCAGGCGGCACGGGGACAAGCTGCTGCCCGTTGACACCGCTGCCATATTCGCTTTGCGGCTCGGGCTGGCCGATCGAGAAAAGCATCACCCGAGCATTCTTCGGGCAGCTAGCAGTGAGAAGCCATGTACAAAGCAACCCCTTATCAAGCCCAGAGTGGGTGGCGTGGCTACTCGCCAAACACCCCCTACGCGCACAAGTTCGAGAGTTACCTGAGTATGTGAGCCGTCGTAGTTTATGACCGCACTAGCGACGTCTCCGTGTTGCGTCACTCCGCTCGCCTTAACGGTACCAAGCGCGGCTGGCTGCGTCTTTGGCTCGAACGGCGCAGAACGTGCAAACACTTCGACGACTCGCTCGACGCAGCTTGCGCTTCGTGATACTCGGTGAGCAAGACGCTTGGCTGCCATCGGCGTGAAAGCCGCACATAGCGCCTGTGCATCGCGTCTGAAGAGAGCAACGTAAGGCGCGCGAGCCGCTCTGCTGATTTCGCCTGGTGGTGGATCTGAGCTGCCACATCCAGCTACGGTTAGTCCTGCAACAAATACGGCCGCGAGCATACCGTAGCAGCACTTCCATCCTCTGCTGTCCATTGACGCCATCTAGACACCAAGCTCATCGCGAGAAACCGGACGTAGATGGATCACCGCATCTGCCTCCGCAGGCTCCGAGCACCAACGCGGGATTGATTGGGCTACCTCCGCCTTCGCTTTCTGGCGACTTCGGGCAATGGAATTTGCCATGACCATCTTTCCCCGTGGTGATTAGCGGCGTATTCGTATTCTCCTTCTTCTTTAGAGAGGCACGAGAACCACACGGGAGACCCGTCTTCATCACCTGGCTCTCCTCGACCTCGCCAGACTAATGAGCAAAGCGCCTATTGCTCCCCCGGTGGCGGCAAAGGCGCCCTTAACACTGCTGCTGGCCAAAGTCTCACCTTCACCAAAGTGAAGGATCATAGTAAGAGATATAGCGACCACCAGCCATCCGATGACGTAGCTCCAACGCGTGTTAACAAATCTTCGAGCCAAGATACCCTCCAATACCGGCACCGATATACCCCGCACCAGAAGTTCCCTCAGGACCCACTGCAGTCCCTATCACGCCACCGACGAAGCCTCCAACAGCACTTCCCACATCACTACAAGTAACGGCACCGCCCCCACCGCCATGCCCACCGCCGCGGTGCCCCGGGCAATGCTGACCTGTCCTGTTGCATTCGGATTCAACTCGGGGGGTGTGGTCGTCGGGGTCCTCGTTATTCACGAAGCGTCCCCCGCCTCCGCTGTAGCTGCCTTCTTCTTCCTGTCCTGTTTCTGCCGCGTATTCTTCGGCCCAGCCTGATGAGCCGCCGAGGGGGCCTTCTGGGCCTCCTGCACCGAGCGCGGCGCTGAGTTCGGTTGCCTCTTTTGCTTTGTTTTCGGCTTCCTCTGCTTCCATTGCCCTGCGAGCCGCTTCTTCCTCAGCAGCTTTTTCTCGTGCTGCGGCTGCTTCTACCACTTCAATGCTGTTCTTCGCGGTGAATTCTCTGAACCACGCAGCGAACTTCCCGCTTGGGTCTGATTCGTCAACGGGGTCGCCGAAAACGTAGGCGTAGGCGTTGGCTGATCCGCCGGGTATGGGGTCTGTTTGCAGGAACCTGCCGAGTTGGGGTACGTAGGAGCGTGCGCCCATTTCGTACGCCGCAAAACCTATCAACTAGGAAGCTATCCCCCATCAGATGAAGATTGTTCGGCCTTCGCCCGCGAAGAACAGTTGCGCGTTGGCTGGAGCTCGTTCTTTGAGTGCGTTGCCGAGCTTGCGGGCAGTCGCGCCATCGTCAGCGAAGATGAACAGAAACGACTCCGCTTGGTGGACGTCGTATCCGTCAGCGGTGAGTTCCTTTGCAAACGCCTGTGCCGCATGCTTGCTGTCAAGCTCGAAGTGTGCCTGTATGCGATTGGGGTCGACCTCGGAACCCCAGGGACCCTTGCCGTGGTGCTCGCTGACCAAGCTCGCATCGCGCTCGGGTAGCGGCGGAAGCTCGACCGATTTCCACTCTGCTTTCTCGCCGGTGCGATGCTCAGCCTGCTCCTCTGCCTCGACGCCCGCACGCTCAATCACGTCCGCCACAGTGGCCTGGCCGCGGCGCAGCGCGTCGTCGGACGCGGCATAGATTCGCAACCACTCTGCGTCGTGCTGAGCAACGAAGCCGTCTTTCAGTCGGTTGGCCGCTAGCGTCGCTGAAGCATGGATCATGAGAGCGGAGAACACGCCATGAGCGTGCGCCTTGGACTCGAACTTGACGGTCAGACGCCAATCGAGATCATTGCTTGAGGTCACCACATGCCCCTGCAGTCCCATCACCGATCAGCATCTCTCGGAGTCAATCGTCGATACACAGTTCGCGAAAGGGTTCTAAGAATCACCATAAAGATCACGGCGCTAACTATAAACGTGAACCAGGTATCCAGGCCCAATACTTGCTGGACGACCCAACCGGAGCCGTATCCCACCGCAGCCGCGACTGGCAAGCGCACAATCCTTAGGGCTATCCGCTGGTCTTGCATCATCAACGTGATCGCGACCTGAGCGTCAGGCGCCGACGGCTCACTACCACCCCGGCGATGACGACGGCAAACAGAACTGACATTACCTGCGCGAGCAGCACTGCCGCCACGCCAGCGGTCACACCAAAGACCAACCCCAGGCATACCTTTGCGAAAGCGGCTGGAGTTCGGTTTGGTGGTCGTGAGGCTAGTACGATTGGAGTCTTCGTCATAGGCATAGATTCTTGTTTTGCAGGATTCGTCGGGAGAGTGAAGACGTCAATCAACTTTAGCCTCCCAGTTCTTCTCAGTCTCGTCCCCCACCTTGATAGTCACTGTGCCCCTTGCCCGACGCCAGCAGCGCGTGGCCTGCCAGGCGGCTAGGAGCGCGAGGCCGATGATCACCACTGAGGCGAACCAACTCCGCGATGTCGAGATATGGCCCTCGACAGCCTCCTTCGACACAATAGATGCCAAGTAAACGGCGATTAGAGATAGCACGATGGCGCTCAAGGCCGCACGTCGCTTCGCGGATCGGAGCCGCCCACCACAAAAGCCCAATCGTTGCCTCTCGTCATTGATGCTCATCTCAGAGCTAGTCTAACAGCGCACGCTAAGTTGGATCACGATCGACGCACCAACCGGAAGCTGCTTCGCCGGTTGACACAAGATCGAGCTTTGCCCTGACCCTCACCCTATACACAAGCTCTGACGACGGCCATGCCGCTATGCTCAGGGATCTCCCGAGTGGGCTAGGTGCCGTAACTGTCCGCATGTTACGTCGCGTCATTACCTTCGGTGGCTATGAGCGTGGGTGGTAGCTCGGTGGCGCCCCAAAATCGGGGCAATCACCCTCCAAAAGAATGCATTCCCCAACGCCCCAGATTTCGGACACCGTTTCTACGAATTCCCCCCAGTTCCCGTGGTCGCCAGGGAAGCATTTGCTTCCTTGGGACTTATTATCGCCTGCCTTCTTGAGGCATTTTTCTTGCTGTGGCGTATTGTGGCATCCGCCCGAGCAGTCCTCCAGACCAGGATTAATTCCGTTCCAGCTGCTGACGCCTTCTTCTTCTACCATGCCGCCGCCTGGGATCGCGCCGGGCGGACCAGCTGCGGCCTCTGCGTCCCAGACGTCTTGGGCGTTGTTTTCGGCTTCCTCTGCTTCCATTGCCCTGCGAGCCGCTTCTTCCTCTGCGGCTTTTTCTCGTGCTGCGGCTGCTTCTACCACTTCAATGCTGTTCTTTGCGTTGAATTCTCTGAACCACGCAGCGAACTCTCCGCTTGGGTCTGATTCGTCAACGGGGTCACCGAAGACGTAGGCGTAGGCGTTGGCTGATCCGCCGGGTATGGGGTCTGTTTGCAGGAACCTGCCGAGTTGGGGTACGTAGGAGCGTGCGCCCATCGCTATCACGCCGGTGGGGAGTTCGGTTGCGAGCTCGTCTGAGCCGAGCCAGCTGTACTTGGCTGGGGTGCTGGTTGTTGGTATGCCGTACTCGGTCATGGTTGAGCTTGAGAGGAGTTTTGTTTCGGTTTCGCTGAGTGCTGCTGTGGCGATGATATCGCCGTGCAGGTCAGAGAGCTGCAGCACGGGTGTTTCGCCGTTGGTCTGGATCGCCGCGAGTCCTCCGCCTAGTCCTTGGATGTAGCGCGTCCAGTGCCCGGAGGTCGGTTCGATGCTCCACGCCGGGGTGTTTCCTTCGCTGGCGTAGTGCTTGATGATGTCTTGAGCGGTTTTGCCGGTCGCGACGGTTTCGCGGGTGCGCCCGGCCGGGTCTAGGTTGTAGCCGATCGTCTCCCCGTTCTGGGTTTGGGAGGCGAGCTGACTGTCGGTGTAGTAGCTGCTCGTCAGTGCCTGCCCCCCGGCATCAGAAGCGGGTAGTGTCGTGATGTCTCCGAAGGCGTCGTAGGCGATGCCTGCGTCGGTGAGGCGGTCGGCTTCGTCGTAGGTGTGTTTTTCTATGGTGCCGCCTTCGGTGGCGCATTCGCCTTTGGAGTTCGGTTCGCGGCTGGTGAGGCTCGTGCGGTTGGTGTCTTCTTCGTAGGCGTAGATACGGGTCTTGCAGCCTTTCCCAGCGGGTGTTTCCTGAACCTGGGTCAGTCGTCCGGCTGCGTCGAAGGTATAGTTGTCGATGGATGTTTCGCCAGCGACGGTGTTCGCCTGGGACAGGTTCTGTCCGTGGATCGAGGGAGCGACGCTCTCGCTGAACCATGTGCATTTTTCGGTGCAGTGCGTCGTCTTCTTGTATTCAAGACTGGTCGCTTCACCGGTTTGGTTGTAGGCGTATTCGGCGTTCATGCCGTTGGGGTAGTCCTCGGTGAGGAGCTTTCCTTCGATGTCATAGGCGCCAGTGAAGGTGCCTGCGGCGGAATCCACGAGCTTGGTCTCAAAGCCGGTGGTGGGGTCATAGCTGTAGGTCTGGGTGCCCTTCCCGTCGCTTGCTTCTTCGGCGCGGCCGTCGATGTCGTATTTGTAGGTCGCGGTGTTTTCGTCTGCGTCTGTGTAGGACGTGAGCTCCCCGAGCGAGTTGAAGACGCTGCTGATCGCCTTGGTTGTCGTGCTCTGCTTGACTAGCGCCCCGGTTTCTTTGCTGTATTCGTAGCTGATCTTTGGTAGCGCGGTGCCGGTCGTAGAGGTCGTTTCCGTGCTTTCCGGGCGTCCAGCATTTTCGTATTTGGTGACGGTGGTGCGTGTCGCCGAGCCGCTGGTGCTTACGGTCTTTTCCGGCTCATCCCAGAGATTGTAGGTGTCGGTGCTGACCGCGAGCGGTGGCAGACTGCCTTTGGGTTGCGCGGCTGGCTGGGTCTGGCATGGCAGACCCGCCGATTCGGCGTGTTCTCCGCATGCCGGGTATTTCGAGTTGGCTGCGGTTGTGTAGTAGATCGTCTGTGTATCGTGCGGGCTGCTGGCGCCGGGGCTCGCTGGCATTCTTGTTTCGCTGACTTCGCCGGTGCTGGCTTCATACAGCGTGGTGTGGGTGAGTTTCAGCCCGCCCGGTTCTGTTGTCACGGATGTCGGCTTGCGTAGTTTCCAGCCGAGGTTTTCCTGGCCTGAATAGGAGGTCGTTGTTTCGCGTTTATCGAATTCTTCTTTGCTTGCTGTCTGCGCACCATCGGTTGACTTTGTCACCAGGTCGTACGGGCCGCCTTCGGAGGGTGCTCCTTCGTTGTAGTAGTACTGCTCGTGGTTGCGTGCTAGCACTTCTTCGCCGGTTTTTTCCTTGCCTTGAGCGAGCTTGACGGTGTGTTGCGGGCCGAGCGTGCTGAGCAGCTCGGTGCCTTCGCTGTTGTAGGTGCTCTCGCTGTCCAGCAGTTTCGATGTTTCTTTTGATTTGCTGCCTTCTTTCAACGCCGCCGCGCGGTTGTAGGGGCTGAGCGAGCGCACGACATCGTTGGTCGTGTTGTATTCGGTGGTTGAGATCGCGCCGGAGGGACTCGCGGTGTTCACCGTGTGTCCTGTGCTGTCCAGATAGTAGACGCTGGCGCGTTTGTAGTTCTGCGCGGGCCAGCCCTCGGGCTCGTCTGGGGGAAAGACCGCTGTCGCTTCCACCGGGTCATCGGTCTGACCCCATGCTTCGACTTCTTTTTTGCCCATAGTGTACGGCGCGCCGACCCCAGACACAGGCACGTGATACTCGAGCGTGCTCACGGCACTGGTGCCCGGACTGGGCGGCGCCGGCAGACCCCATTCCCCGATCGTGAACTCCTGTATCCGATTATTCCCCGAGTCGAGGACCCACATGTGATTGCCACTGGAGTCAAACGCCATACCCCACGGGCTACTGAACTGCCCTGCACCTGTCCCGACCGAACCATAAGTGACTATGCTTGCGCCTGTCGAGCTGAACTCCTTGAGGTCATCAGCTCCACCTTCAGCGACCCACACGTTGCCATGCGGGTCGATCGCCACCCCCGTCGGATCTGTAACCGCGAGCGATCGCAGGAATCTCCCGCCAAATGAGAGCTCCTCGACTCGATTGTTGCCCGTGTCAGCCACCCAAAGATCACCACTCGCATCGACAGCGATACCTTCAGGGGCTTTGAACTGAGCTTCACCGCTGCCTTCCGAGCCGTATGACGCTTGGAATTTGCCTGCGGTGGACCACCGTTGCACACGATCATTGCCCTTATCCACGACCCATACGTATCTTTCAACTTCGCCTCTTTCGAATTCCTTTTCGTAGACGGCGACCCCAGAGGGGCCTTTGAACTGGCCTTCACCGCCGCCCGCCGTGCCAAAAGCCCGCACGAATTTTTTACCTTCTTCGTTGAACTGCTCCACGCGATTGTTGCCTGGATCGGTGACCCACAGTTCCCCGGCGCTGTCGGCTGCGATTCCCTGGGGTCCCTGCAGCACGTTGCCAAACTGCCCGTTACCACTACCTTTCGAGCCGAATTGACTTACATATTCTCCCGACGAGGTGAACTGCTGAACGCGATAGTTGAGCCTGTTCAACAACCCACACGTGGCCTTTAGAGTCCACGGCTACGCCCCTGGGGGACGAGAGCTGGCCGTTGCCTTCGCCTTTGGAGCCGAACTGCGACAGGTATTTCGGCACAAAAACCCCGACGTTTTTGGTAGTGTGCGCTGTCACCACGCTCGTCATGCCATCAGCGTTCGTGGCTCGCACTTCGGCATACAGAGAACTCGACCGTTCCCCGGCGAGCGGCACATATGATTGGTCGGTAGCACCCATTATGGGCTCCCCCGCGCTATACCACTGATAGCTGTAAGCCAGAGGACTGTTACTCCATGCCCCCGTCGAGACGCTGATCGTCCCCCCGATAACCGGTTCGTTCGTAGAGAGCACCGGCACACTTGTATTGACAGGCGCCGCGCTTTTTACGATAGCCGTCGCGGCGCCTGGTCGCGTCATGCTTAGCACCCTGCCCGTTCGCGGATCACCCGCGATCATCCCGTACGCAAACAGCGATGGCTGCTGCCCCGCCGGGCTTACCGACGTGACATGACCTTCCGCGTCATAACCATATGTGGTCTCTAGCGCCGGCGAGACCTGCGGATTCCACTCCGCTCGCAACTTGCCCTCCTTGTCATACTGGTACTGAGCGACAGTCTCAGTCACCATTTTGCTGCTCGACGGATTCCACGCGGTGAACGTGGTTTCCTTCAAATGCCCTTCATAGTCCCCCCATTCGCTCGGGCTGTCCCCCGTCGCCGTCGTTTTCGACGCGTAAACGAACTTCAGCGCACGACAACCCTTCACCAGTTCAGACGAACACGACACACCAGCCGGAACCGGCGCCAGCAACTCTGTCGGCTCGGTAATCGAACCCGCGATCTGATATGTGATTTTGGAGACATCAAGACCGTTAGCCTGTTCGCGAATCGTCGGCAGCCACACGGCGCCCACACCACTCGACGGCGTGAACGTGGTCGCAGATCCAGCGTCGTCCTTCAGCGTGAACTCGACCGTTTCGCCCACTTTCTTTTCGTTCAATACGAGACCTTCATCGCCTTTCGGCGCCGTGAATTCGCCCCCGCCCTTGCTCACAAACACAGCCTGCAGACCCGTCCCGTCCGTCAGAAGCATGTCACCGTCGGGGAGCTTCGTTAGGTTCTGGCTACCCCCCAAGCTCAGGCTCCACTGAGGACCAAGGGGGCCTTCCGCGCCCGCCGTAAGATGAAGCGACCCATAGCTCCGAGACACGCTCAGCGATCCTCCGGGAGCACCAACCGACACGTCAGTCGAGCTCAACCTCAACTCGCCGGACTGCGGATCGACAGACCCAGGACCCATCGAGATAGGCGTCGTCGGACGCGCCACGAACATCGTGTATTTTTCTTCCGCCACGTTCTTCGCTTTGTCGGTCGCCACCACCGTCACTTCGTGCTCACCAACAGCGAATTCCGAACCACTGATCACCCATTCCCCCGTCGCGGTGCATGGCCCCGACGAACACGACCACACCGAACTACCAATCTGCCTCCCATCAACCTCCAACGCAATCGATTCCACACCCGAACTGGGAGTCGAACCAGACCCATCCTTCGCGCTCGCTTTCACACGATAAACACCATTACCTATTTCTTTGTTCGGCGGCAAACCCGTCAACGTGAGTTCATGTGGCGGCGTACCATCGACTCTGACTTTGGCCTGCGCACTGGAACTCTCACCCGTGGCATTGTAAAGCTTGACTTCCACCGTGTCTTCACCATCAGGTAGGCTGTGACCATTGCGCGACGAATAAGAGTAGAGCCCTCCTCCGTACCCTGCCCCCCACGCCTCTGCGCACTGAACGCACGTGCGGGATTCACTCTCATCTGCTTCCCATCCCGGAGCAGACGGCGTGCTCTTCGTGGTCCATTTATCTATACCGATACCAGGATCCCCACCTTCAAACTCAAACTGACTACGATTCAACGGCGCAAGCCAGGTATTAGCGTACAAGACATTAGTGGTTTCTGGCTGTTCGTAACCACCCGAGAATTTGGACGTCGTGTAGTTGAAGCCCCCAAAAGGACCCTTTTCCTGAAGAATCTCAACCGCGGTGCTCGTCGCCTTCGCGTCAAAGCTGGCGGACCCTCCTTCCCCCGGGATCGCGACCTGCTTAAAGTACGCTACGTTGCTCTTATTTTCGCTTGTCACGCTCCCCGGCGCGCACCCCGACGAGCTGCACAGTTCTGTTCGCGTGTTCCCGTAACTCGCGGGATAGGATGCCGACGCTTCCAATCGCGACGGATTTACGATACCAAGCTCGTTTTCGATATACGAGCCAGACGACGACGTTTCCGAGATAAACCCGTAAATATGCGATTCCCCCTCAGTTTCATAGCCCCAAACACCCCATGAACCTCTATAAAAGTTACCACCATCACTAGAAGAATCCTGCAGTTCTGTCCCGTTCTTACTCGCACAATAGCCGTCACCGCAATAACCGTCATTCGTTTCAAACGCCCACGTCAAACCTGTAGGCGCAGTACCATTATCAACCACCGTAGGATCGACCTCGATAGGATACCGCCAGCTCCCAGCCAGATCATCCACCGTCAGACTCAACACATCCCCTTCGACACCCATCGAGACCGGCACAGACGTACCTTCGGCATCCCGAGCACTCGGCGCACGCACAGTCGCGACCACCGCACCTTCATCCATCACCCGCGCCGCACCAGACCCATCCTTCGCCCCCACCAAGCTCGCGCCTTCAGGCAAACCAACCCGGAAAGACAACGTGCTGGGACTATCCACCGAACGCAACAACGTGTCCTCCTCAAACCCCAACGGCAACGGCTTCACGACCGTATCCGCATCAGTCTGAGTGTTCGCATACAACACCGTCGCGCCATCCACCACACCTTCCGAGCCACCCAACACCGAACCGTTTCCACCGACCGGCGTAAGCGAGACCCCAGAACCACCCAACTGCACACCATCCGCGAGCCGCTTCGGTACACGCAGAGCCACAGCCGATCGCGCGGGCTGAAAGACACCCCCAACTTCAGCAAAACCGAGATCGAGCGGTTCGCGCTGTCCAGCCGAAGTTTCGACCGCAAGCGGTTCCGTCAACGCGATCACCCCACGCTTACCACCACCGAGATCGACCTGCGCGGCGTCATCGGCGGGAAACGCCGTGATCGCCTCCCCCACCGGCAACTTCGGCGGACCACCCGCCAGTTCGTTGATGACCGCCGGGAACGTTTCGCCAGCCACCTTGGCCACCTGTTCTGCGTCCAGATTCTCGTACTTCGTACGCGATTCTTCGCGCGCCGTCACAGCTTCAGGACTACTCAGCTTCGCTTCTTCGGCAGCCCGCGCCTGCTGGCCTTCAGTCGGCGAACCAGGCACCACGAGCGCACCTCCGAGCGGGGACGCATCAGACCCACCCCCAGACGAGACCCCCTCCCCGAGCACCGGCGCCGCAGCGCCCAACAGCCCTATCACACAGCACAACAAGCACGCCACCAGCAACCGACTACCTCGCGCTCCCGCCTCCCGTATCACCACGAAACCTCCCGCCCTCGGTTCTTTAGAATGATTGCTATAAACAGATGCACTGCTATGCAGCTTAATACTGCTTTGTTAGGTTTCTTGTAGGGTTCTTCGTGTTGGCTGCGAACTCCTTCTCGTGTCGGTTCTTTCGAGGCGAGGAGGATGATGATGGCGGTGATCGAGGCAGCGAGGGTGGATTCTGCGGTGGTGGTGAAGGAGCGGCTTGAGCGGTTTGGCCGTGAGGTGCTTGCGGAAGCGATGAACCGGCCGGCGCAGAGGATGAACGGTGGTCTGTATCTGCGTGGGCTGGTCGAGGGCGGCAAGCGTAAGTCGCTTGAGCCGATGGTCGAGCGTCTGGGTGGGGAGGCGGACTACCAGTCGATGCAGCAGTTTCTCACCGACAGCCCGTGGGATCCGGCGCTTGTGGTCAAGGCGGTGGCCGAGCGGGTCGCTGGTGAGATCGGTGTGGAGGCGTGGGTGCTCGATGACACCGGGTTTCCCAAGCAGGGAAAGCGCTCGCCGGGGGTCAAGCGCCAGTATTCGGGCACGCTGGGCAAGGTCGGTAACTGCCAGATCGGTGTCTCGGTGCACGCGGTGGGCAAGAAGGGGACGGTGCCCTTGGGCTGGGCGTTGTATCTGCCCGAGGAGTGGTGTCAGGACGAGGATCGTCGGTGCACGGCGAAGATCCCTGAGGAGGTTCTCTTCAAGACCAAGCCCGAGCTTGGCGTGGAGTTGATCGAGCGCGCCACGGGCTGGGAGGTACCCGCGGCGCCAGTGCTCGGCGACGCTGCCTACGGCGAAAACACCGAACTGCGCGAGCGCCTGCACGACACCGAACTGGAGTACGTGCTCTCGGTCTCTGCAGAGACGACCGTGTTCCCTCCCGGAGCCGCCTTCGTGGTCCCCGAGCGCAACGGAGCGACCGGTCGCCCCCGCGGCCGGCTACGCCCAGAGAGCAAGCCGGTAGCGATCGGAGAGCTGATCGCCGGCCTTCACCCCGAGCAGTGGCAGACCGTCGCCTTCCGTGACGGGCCCGACAGCGAGCCGATGACCTCCCGCTTCGCGTTCGTGCGGGTACGCGCCGCGCACCGCTGGCAGTGGGGCTTTGCCACCCAGCCGCGCGAGGAGTGGCTGATCTGCGAGTGGCCCGAGGGAGGAGAGAAGCCAACCGACTACTGGCTCTCAAACCTCCCTGCCGATACCGAGCCCGAGCAGCTCGCTCGCCTGGCCCGGCTGCGCTGGAAGATTGAGCTGGACTACAAGCAGCTCAAGGGTGAACTCGGCCTCGACCACTACGAGGGCCGCTCATACCTCGGCTGGTACCACCACACCGCGCTCGTCACCGCCGCACACGGATTCCTCACCCTAGAGCGGCTTCACCCTTTTCACCAGCGGCCGGCCTGACACTACCCCAAGCAGCGCTCACCCTGCAGCCCGTCTTTCAGTGCTGGACCGGCCGCTGCCAAACCTGCCAGCAACCAGTCAACCTCCACCAGCTCCCCCTACAACGCCACCCACAACACGAGTAAACCTAACAAAGCAGTATTAACCGCTACACCCAAAACTTCGCAAGAAGTGTTTCTGACTCCCCTCACAACTCATCCTCCCGCCGAAACCCCAACCGAGCAGAGATCTGGTCTGCCGTCGAGATGAGATGCGGACCAAGCGCATCGACAAGCTCCCCCAACGAGATCATCGAGGAGTGCGCAGCCATGTTCACAGCCGCGACGACCTCACGCGCCTCGTCACGCACCGGCACACCGATCGAGAGCAGGCCCGGCGCGAGCTCCTCGTCATTGACCGCAAGCCCGAACTCCACCACGTGGTCCAGTTCTCTACGCAACGCACTCTTGCTCAAGATCGTGTTCGGACCATACTTGGCGAGCGTCATCTCAGCAATACGCTCATCACGCTCACCCACGGGCAGATACGCCAGCAGCACCTTGCCCATCGACGTGCAATACGCCGGCAACCGCGAACCCAAACGCAAACCCAGATCGATCATGCTCTGCCCACGACGAAAGCTACGAGCACGATCGACATACACGATCTCCACCCCATCCAGCACCGCCAAATTGACCGTATAGGTCGTGCGCCCACGCAACTCATCCAAGAACACATGCGAATGCTCACGCAGACCCGTCGAGTTCAGCACGGACATACCTAGGTCGGTCACGCGCAGCCCGAGGCGATACTTACGGCCAGCGCCCTGCTCCACATAGCCCAGCGCGACCAACGTGATCACATACCGGTGCGTCGTCGAACGACTCATACCAAGCTCATCCGCGAGGTCAGCGATACCCAGCACCGGACGCCGCGGCGTGAAACAGCCCAGAATCGCCAGGCCACGCTCCAACGACTGCGAATATCGCGGTTCGTGCAAGCTCGGCATCGACCCGGCGATCTCCGGGTCTGGAGCGGAGATCCTTTGGCGTGTTCTGGCACGAATCTTCCCTACCTGCGCGTCGTTCATTCGACCCTATCTCCGAAGCGAGTTTCGATATTGGGTCCGGATGAACAGGGGTTGCGCGCCCGGACCCCTTCTGGCAAGACGACACGTGGCTCTTGGCGTGTCGTCCGTGTTCTGCGCGAAGTGTCTCGGACGACTCGCCCGCTCTCTCCAGAACCACGCTGAGGTCACATCCATCGCCATGTCTGGTCACCCTTGCAGGACTTTGGACGCGTGTCAAGCAGAAATCGGATTAGTGGAAAATTTCTAGAATATCGACACTGGACATTAAAGAAACCGTCGGCTGCTATATGAATAGTCAGCGTCCGTAATATTCAGCGAGGGTCTTATCTGGCGTTGTATTCACCGGCATGATTGCCGTGGTCTGATGACAGCAGATGAGAACACCACAGTCAGTTCCTCAGCCCGGACGGGACATCCGCGCCGGGTGCACCATTCAGGAGTTGGGGGGACGGCCGCGACGAGCCCGGGAGTAGGGTCGTCTGATCAGGATCGGGCTGGCAAAGCGCCGGATGGACCTGGGATTGGGATTATGCTTTCCCAGGCACAGATTGAGCATGTGATCGGTGCGTCTGTCCGAAGTGGCTCCCCCAGCATGGCTGCATTGCTCGGGGGCTTGAATGCGGGTCGGGCTGTTTCACGGGTATCTCTGGAAGAGAGATATCGCTCTGAGATCGCGGACGGGCGTTTGTCTCACTCGCTTCTTCGCGGTCTACTGGTGCTCTCTTTCCTTGTTGACGGCTCGGAATGGGGTATTTCGAATATCGCCAAGCAACTCGAGATGAGCATCAGCACGGCACATCGCTACGCGACCACTCTATTGATCTTTGGCTTAGTGGAGCAAGACCAGTCCACGCGCAAGTATCGGCTTGCGACTGGTTCCGCCATTGCACCTAACCAGAGATCGGCGAGTTTGTCATAACATGCCATGAAGCCCTATGTCATACCTTCTTCGCCGTAGGCGCATGATCGCGAGGAGCGGTGTAGTGACCCGGCCAAGATCACCTATAACACGCGTGGTAACTGGTTGAGCGAACTCGGTCGTTGACTCCGGGGCTGAGAGGTAAAAGCTGGCGATGCCAGCCAAAATGATCTTGTGACGTCGGCTATGATGGAGCTTGTGCATGAGAGTGCCGGCTTCGGTGACGATCGCGACGAATCGTTCTGCGGCTAGCACGCCGGAGCTGTAGTGACTCGTGAAGCTGTGATTTGTAGTGCCAGTGTCGTGTGGATAGTCGATGAGGCTGTCAAGGAGCGCGCTGATGGCGCAGACGGGGGGGAAGTAGGCCATGTCGATGTGCTGTGCCTCGTCGAGCGTTGTCTTTGATGCGGCGGCAGCGGCAAATAGTGCGTGGAGGGATAGGCAGGAGATGCCGGCGGCGGCGAGCTCCCACCACAGATATCCACGTGTGGGAGCCTGTGCTGTGGACCATGTCTCAAGCTGCGCCCTGCCTTCGGTAAGAACAGCATGGTTTCGGCTTTGAGCCTCACCACAACGATTGGCTGCATGGATCAACAATGGCGTGATGACGGGTGTTGAGGGTAGAGTCTGGAGGATGTTCCGGCACGCCTGGATAAGGGTGTCGAGGTAGCCGCCATCGTCATGGTGGGGGTGATACATGTAGTAGTTGGCTGAACACCGGCGAGGGCTGACGGCATCGGTGAGTGCGCTGTGCAGCTGCAGGCCGTTTTTCAGAGGCGCCGAGTCCGGTTGCTCGTTGATCGCGTCCAGGTAGTCGTACATGATCTGGTAGGCCACCATGAGACGCACGAGCTGTGGCCTGTGTCGGCGGGAGCCAAGGATGGCGAAGAAAGCGGCTGCCTCGGGATTGAGGTGCTCATCGGTGAGCTTCTGCAGAGCTTGAGCGCGGAGTGCCGGGTTGGGGATCGTGTGCGCGTAGCGTTGCCAGTGGCGCAACTCGCGCCGCGCACGGGGATAGATCGTGAACCAATAGACGATGCCTGCCATCAGCAGCGCGAGTGTGTCTCGCGCGTGGGATATGCGTGTGGATTTCATACCAGCTATGCTGATATGAAATCGTGGTGTTTTCTAGTTCTTCGAAACCAGATCGTGTGGGGCTTACTCTTGGAGCGCCAGTCGAGGTGGTGCTTGCGAGGCGATATAGCCTGGGATTGCCAGTGCGATCAGGGCAACCACGATGATAAACAGAATGGTCTCGACTGCTTGAAGACCTCCGGGGGCAAATGGCGCTGGGAAGCCCGTTGTGAGTCGTAGGAAGCGGTCGCTCAGCAGGTGCCCGTAAATTCCGGCGATAGCACCGGTGAGACAGCCCGTGCCGAGTACGAGAGCGGACTCGTACAGCAGGATGGTGCGCAGCTGCCTGGGGCTGAAACTCTGTATGCGTAGGGATGCGAGCGTGGGGCGCCGCTGCCAGATCGCGGCGCCCATCGCCAATGCCATCGCGAGCGCAGCCGCAATCATCAACAGCAGGGAGATCTGGTTCATGCGCCCCAATCCTTGACGGGCAAGCGCATCGGCCTGTGCGGCACGTTCGCCGCTGGTCTGGACTTTCAGTGCAGCGCCGGGTCCGAGCACGCGCTGGATCGCTCGCTTGACGGCCTGAGCGTCGGCTCCGGGACGGATGTTTACTTCCAAGGCGCTTGGGTCTGTTGTCGCCCACGCGTGGCTGTAGTCGATGCTGTTGAGGATGATCGCGCCGGAGCTCCACCCAAGGTTTGTCGTGGTCGCTGCGATCCGGTAGCTGACCTGGCCGGTCGGCGTGGGGAGGGTAAGCGCTCCGCCGGGTTTGACGTGGTGAGCCTGAGCGATCTGCTGGGAGACCGCTATCCAGCCGCCCTGGCGTAGTCGTCTTGTCGCTGTCGCGATGTTTCCTTCCTGGATCTGACTTTGAGGAATGATGGCAGGGCTGGTGGCGGACCGAGCGAGGACCCAGACACGTCGCCCGTCGTAGTCAAGGAACCCGCCCTGATACGAGCGCACGCTTGCAACACCCGGTACAGCCGCGACGCGAGCTGGGAGCCCGTTTGCGGGAAAGCTCTGGGTGGCGAGGTCATCGTTGTTGTTGACGATCCACAGGTCGGCGGTGGAGACGTACTGGGAGTAATCGCGGTACAGCCCATGCAGAAGATCCTCGTGAGAACCCTGCGCGATTACGCTGCCGAAGACCGCGACGGCGCCGGTCGCCGCGAGCGCGAGCGACCGCACCGTTGTCGCGCGCAGCGCACGCAAAGCGACCACGAGCATGTTCAGGCCCAGCGTGTTGACCGCGACGATCTCGGCGAACCCCAACAAGAGCCTGAAGGACAGCGGGATCACGAGCAGCACGGCGAGCGCCAAGCCAATCGTCGCGACAGCTACCGCCGATGGCCAAAAGATCAGTAGACCACTGGTGAGCATCGCCAGCATCGCGCCCCCCGCGAAGAGCGCTAGTTCTGCTCGTATGCCCAGCGCTTGGCCGGGTTCGCCGCCCTCGAAGTAGACAGCATCGACAGCGCGACCGCGACGCAAATCAAGCAGCGGTGAGGTAGCCGCAAAGCACGTTGCCAGGACACCGCCCACGAAGGAGATCACGAGCGGGCGCAGCCCAACGATCGTTTGTGTCCCCAGCGGAAACGCCGCGGTGAGATAGCCGGGCGTCTGATGGAAGAGACCTCGCGCGAGCAGGTCGCCCGCGAGCAAACCGACCAGCGAGGCGAGTACGCCCAGGCACAGTGCCTGAAAGAGGAGCATCTTTACCAGCTGGACTGGCCTGGTGCCCTGGATGCGCAGGTCGGCGATCACGCGTCTGCGCTCCGGTACGGTCAGCAGCATCGCGTTGAAGGCGAGCAGCAGACCCACGATGGCGCTGACAAGCGCAAAGAATCCCGTCGCCTCATTGTTGGGTGCGACCGCTCGCTTGAGAAGTTCCACGTCCTGATCCGCCGAAGCTACCGTCAGGCGCCCGGCCGCCAGCGCCGTCAGCTCCTTACGGACCTGCGCTTGCCGTCCAGGCTTTGTCGTCACCAGGATGCGGGTGACGCGACCGGGTAGTCCGGCGATCTTCTGGATGAGTGACAGGGGAGCAAGAGCTGCCATCGCACCCGAAAGAGGCCCGATCGCTTCCGGACCCAGCACGGCCATGACCCCTACCGATGTGGCTATTCCCCGTATCTGAAGCGATACACGAGACGGAGGCCCCTCGATCCCCTGCACAACCGGAGAAGACAACCCAAGCGCGTGCGCTGTCGTGCTCGGAAGGATGATCCCGCTCGTCGAGAGGTCACGCAGAGCGATGTTCTGAGTGATGCTGCCATCCAGGCCCAGAAGCGAGGAACCCGCGCCGGCGAGATAGATCCCGACGCGGTGACCGTTCGGACCGACGATCGTCGCGTCCTGGTCGAGCACCGGCGCCGCTCTCAAGACACCCGGCAACTCTCGCACACGATCGATCAAGCGTCCATCGAAACCATTCGTGTCGCGCGAGCGCAACTGCAAGCTCGCCGTCCCGGCGATGCCCCGTACTATCGAGCTGGAAGCATCCGTGATGCTGCTGTTGGCGACCTGAACCGCGAAAACCAATGCAACGCCAATCGCGATCCCAAGACCGGCCAGCAGTTCTTGGACGGGCCGGGCACGCAACCGCCTGCCGTAGAAGTAGAGCAACCCGGAAAGCCGCACCAGCTCAACCCCGCGTCAGGCCGGCGGATAGCGCCAGAGACTCTGACAAGTCGTTCAGCGACTCATGCGTCGAGAGCTTGCCGTCACGCAGCACACATACGCGCCCGGCAATCGCCGCTGCCTGCGGATCGTGGATTACAAGCAGAGACCGCGGCCCGCTGCTCGCGGCAGATATCAGCGAGCAGCGCAAGGATTTCACCCCGCGACGAGTGTCCAGGCTTCCCGTCGGCTCATCAGCGAGGATCAGCCGCGGCTCGTTGATCAAGGCCCGAGCGATAGCAACCCTCTGACGCTCACCCACCGAGAGCCGTTCAGGTGTGTGATCGAGTCGGCCGGCGAGCCCGACGCGCTCAAGCCAAGGAACGGCCGTTCGACGCGCCTGTTTCAGCGACGCACCGCCGGCCAGCAGCTTGATCGCCGCGTTCTCAACCGCGGGTACGCCGGGCAAGAGATGAAAAGATTGGTAGATGAAACCGAGCTTGCGGCGCTGATAGTCAGTCGCGCCGCTTATCGACAGCGAAGCGAGATCCTGCCCCCCGAAGCGAATCACGCCCGCGTCGGGCGCCAGCAGCGCGGCGGCCAGCATCAACAACGTGCTCTTCCCTGAACCGCTAGGACCGTAAAGAGCCAAACCCAGCGGCCATCCAAAACGATCGACGATCCGGCCGCCGCAGACACAACCCCCTACGCGGCCACCGCCCGCGCCTGCAGATGCGCGCCGACCTTGCGCTTGACGCGCTGCAGCGCGTTGTCGACGGTCTTGGTGTCGCACGCCAGCCGCTCGCCGACCTGCTCGTAGGAGTAGCCGTCGAGGTACAGCGCCAGCACGCGGCTCTCGAGCTCGGACAGCGCGGTCGAGAGGCATCCCACCAGCGAGCGCAGCTCCTCGGAGGAGATGACCTGGTTGACGGGGTCGTGCACGGTCGGGCCGGGCAGCATCTGGTCGAGCGTCGGCACGTCGTCGCCGGCGCCAGCCGGGGTCGAGGAGAACGAGACGTACTGGTTCAGCGGCGTGTGCTTGTTGCGCGTCGCCGTCTTCACGGCCGTGATGATCTGGCGCGTGATGCACAGCTCGGCGAAGTTGCGAAAGCTCGACTCGCGGTCGGTGCGGAAGTCGCGGATCGCCTTGTACAGGCCGACCAGCCCCTCCTGGATCAGATCGTCGGAGTCGCCGCCGGCGAGGAAGTAGGAGGAGGCCTTCAGGCGCACGAAGCCGTGGTAGCGCCTGACGAGGCGGTCGTAGGCGTTGCGATCGCCCTGCTTCGCCAGCGCGATCAGAAAGCCATCCTCAACCTTGAGTTCAGAGTTAGGGTTGCGGGAGATTCTGTGCCACGAGCAGATCCTTTCTCGGGCCTCCGCATGCGCGGAGCACCCAAATTGCTCAGTGGCGCACTCCTCCCCTGGCGCCAATGCTATATGATCAAGGCTTAAACCTTAGGTTCAGCGTTATGTGGGCGCGAGCCTTGCACAGTTATGGAGCCTTGTCAAGGCGCTCGCCGCGCTCTGCAAGATCTCGTACAGCAACGGCCGCCGCGGCGGCGCTCACGCCGAGCGACTCGATCCGCCCCCGCAGCGGCAGCGCGATCAGCTCGATCGCACGCCTTCGCCACCCGCGGGCGCAGCCCGCGGCCCTCGCTGCCGAGCACGAGCACCACCCCGGCGCCGCGGTAGTCGGGCGCGTCGTAGGGGATCGGGCTCGCCGCTTGCGGGCGTCCTCGCCGCGCTCGCCCCGTAGCACCAGCATCCCGCGCCGCGCGCCTCGGCCGAGGAAGTCGGCCATGTTGCGCACCCGCGCGACCTGCAGGTGCTCGACCGCGCCCGGCCGAGGCCTTGCACACCGCCGGGGTCACCTCGGCCGCGCGCCGCTCGGGGATCACCACGCCGCCGCGCCGGCGCACTCGGCGGTGCGGCAGATCGAGCCGAGGTTCTGCGGGTCCTGCACCTGGTCGAGCGCCACGATCAGCGGCTCGGCGCCGGCCAGCAGCTCCTCGGCCGACGACGTACGGATAGCCGCCCGGCCTCCGCGCAGATGCCCTGGTGAGCGGCCGAGCCGCAGCGGCGCTCGATCTCCTCGGCCGAGCTCGCCCGCACCCGCACGCCCGCAAGCCACGGCTCGCGCGCGGCGCCCTGCGTCGCCCAGACCTCGCCCACGCTGCTGCGCCCGCCGCCCGCGCAGCGCCTCGCGGACGGCGTTGCGCCCGTAGAGGATCACAGCGGCCAGCGGGAGCAGCTCGAAGCCCGCCGGGCCGTCGCGGACCTCCCAGCCCGCGCGCGCGCGATCTCCTCGCGCAGGCGGTCGGCCGCCGCGAAGTCGCGCTCCGCGCGGGCCTGCTCGCGCCTGCTCGGCCAGCTCGCTCGCACGTCGGCGGGCGCCTGCGCGCCGGCGCGGCCAGCAGGCTCTCCAGCCCGAGCACGCCGAGCATCTCGCGCAGGTCGCGAGTCGCCCGGAGCATCCCGCGTACGCGGCGGTTGCCGCCTCGCGAATCCACTCGTTCAGCGACGGCGAGCGCCTGCGGCGTGTTGAAGTCGTCGGCGAGCGCGTCGAAGAAGCGATCGCGCAGCTGCGTCCAGATCGGTGGGCCGAGTCGCCCGGCGAGCAGGCGGCGCGCGGCCTCGCGGATGCGGCTGCACGTTGGCCTCGGCCTGCTCGAGCGCCGCCTCGCGAGAACGCCAGCGGCTGGCGGTAGTGGCCCGAGACCAGGTACATGACGACGGCGTCGCGGCCGTATCGCTCGATCACCTCGTGCAGCGGCGCGATGTTGCCGACCGACTTGGCCATCTTCTCGCCGGTGGACTGGATCATGCCGTTGTGCATCCAGATCCGCGCCAGCTCCGCGCCGCGCGCCGCGCGGGTCTGGGCGGCCTCGTTCTCGTGGTGGGGGAACAGCAGGTCCGAGCCGCCGCCGTGGATGTCGAAGCCGACGCCGAGCGGACTCCTCGGCCATCGCCGAGCACTCGATGTGCCAGCCGGGCCGTCCCGCACCCCAGGGCGACGGCCCAGACGGTGTCCTCGCCCTCCTTGTGCGCCTTCCACAGCGCGAAGTCGAGCGGGTCCTCCTTGCGCTCGGTGGCGCCCTCCGATCCATCCTCGCCTTGGTCCATGTCATCGAGCCGTCGGTGCGAGAGCGCTGCCGTAGTCGGCGTCCGAGCGCACGCGGAAGTAGACATCGCCGTCGCTGCATAGGCGTGCCCGGACTCGACCAGGGCGCTCGATGTAGGCGACGATCGCCCCCATCGTCTCCGAGCGCCAGCGGCTCGTGGTCGGGGCGGCCGAGCCCGAGCGCGTCGGTGTCGGCGAGGTAGAGCGCCGTCATCTCGCTCGCCAGCTCTTCGCTCGGACGGCCCTGCGCGCGCGCGGCGTCGTAGATCTTGTCGTTGACGTCGGTGACGTTGATGACCAGCGTCACCTCGTAGCCCTCGTGCTCGAGGAAGCGCTTGAGCAGGCTGAAGACGACGAACGGACGCGCGTTGCCGATGTGGATGCGGCTGTAGACGGTCGGCCCGCACGCGTAGATGCCGACGCGGCCGGGGTCGCGCGGCTGCAGCGGCTGCAGTTCGCCGCTGCGGGTGTCGTGCAGGCGGATCTCGTCGCATGCGCGCAACCCTAGCGTCCGCCGCGTGTCGACTCGCGACGGCTCAGCCGGCGTGCGCAGGCTCGCGATCGCCAGCGCCGCGACGCCCTCGCCGCGCCCGACGAAGCCGATCCCCTCGCCGGTGCGTCGCCTTGACGTTGACGCGCGCCGGCGCTCGAGCCCGAGCGCGTCGGCCAGGCGCTCGCGGATCGCCTGCGCGGTGCGGCGCCGAGCTTGGGCGCCTCCATCACGACCGTGCAGTCGACGTTGACGATCTCGCAGGCCGGCGTCGCGCGACGCGTCGCGACGACCGTCTGCGAGCAGCTCGATCGAGTCGGCGTCGCGCCAGCGCTCGTCGGTGTCGGGGAAGTGCTCGCCGATGTCGCCCAGGCCCGGCCGCGCCGAGCAGCGCGTCGATCACCGCGTGCGTCAGCACGTCGGCGTCGGAGTGCCCGTCGAGACCCCGCTCGTGCGGGATCTCGACGCCGCCGAGGATCAGCCTGCGCCCGGCGGCGAGGCGGTGGGAGTCATAGCCGATGCCCGACGAGCGGGCCTCACGCGACGGCACCGCCCCGATCGGCTCCAGCCGGCGCGCGCGGCGCTCGAACACGCACAGCTCGCCGACGCCCGACGCGCTCGAGCAGCTCGAGCGCCTGCGTCGTAGTCGGCGCCGACGTCCTCGGGCCGGTGCGCGTCGCTCGAGAGCGCGACCGGCGCACCGGCCTCGACGCACATCTCGCAGGAACGCCGGCGCCGGGTAGATCTCGCGCGCGCGCTTGCGCAGCCCGGCGGTCGAGACCTCGACCGCGATCCCCGATTCGGCGATCGCCTCGATCGCCGGCTCGTAGTAGCGGCGCAGGTCGCCCTCGGGCGCGGGCGCTCCGGGTGGCGGGACCCCACACCTTGACCAGGTCGGGGTGGGCGAGGATGTCGAACAGCCCGCTGCGCGCCGCCTCGCCGAGCGTCTGGAAGTAGCGCTCGCCAGATCTCCTCGGCGCTGCGTCCGCGCTCCCACACGCTGTAGTCGTCCATGTCGATCGACGTGCTCGCGCAGGAAGTGCACCGAGCCGACCACGTAGTCGAAGTCGCGCGCTCGAGCAGGTTCGCCATGCGATCCTCGCGCGCCCGGCACGAAGTCGGCCTCGATCCCCAGCCGCAGGTCGGTCTGCTCGCGCACGAACTCGCAGTAGGCGTCGAGGTCGTCGTGCGCGAATTCGCGCCAGAACGGGTGCTGCCACACGCTCGAGCGCCTGCTCGAAGCGGTAGATGTGCTCGGAGACGCCCGAGCTCGGCGATCCCGCGCTCGCTGCGCCACGCTCGCGGTAGCGCTCGACGTTGGCCGCGGTGAAGTGCTCGGCGCGCGGTCGCGTCGAGGTCGTCGGGCGCAGGTGGAGGTGGTAGTCGGTGAGCATCGGGCGGCTGCGATTCAAGCAGGACTCGGCGGGGCTCGCGCGACGCCGCGCCAGCAGCAGCTCGGCCAGCTCGCAGGTCGCAGCGGCGTGGTGACCTTGAGGTTCTCGCTCGTCGCTCGGCACGATCGCGCACCCGCCCCCCGGCGCGCTCGACCAGCCAGGCGTCGTCGGTCGCCTGCGCCAGCACCTCCGTCGGGCACGTCGAGCGCCCGCTCCAGCGCCGCGCGGCGGAAGACCTGCGGCGTCTGCACCGCCCACAGCTCGCGCGCGATCGAGCGTCTCGACCACGACCCCGCCGTCGTCGACCCGCTTGACCGTGTCGGTGACCGGCGCCGCGGCGATCGCCGCGTCGACGCACTCGTCGCTCCAGCGAGCGCCGCGAGCGCCGCCTCGCGCGAGCTCGGCCGTGAGCCAGCGGCCGCGCCGCGTCGTGCACGAGCACCAGGTCCCCGGATCGCCCGGCCCGGCCGCCGCGAGCGCCGCGCGCACCGACTCCGAGCGCACGGCCCCGCCCTCGACGCCGATCGTCCCGGCGGGCGCCGGCGACGCCCGGCGGCAGCGCGACGACGATCCGCTCGATCGCCGCCACGGCGCGCAGCACATCGATGCTCCACTGCAGCAGCGGGCGGCCGGCGAGCTCGACGAGCGCCTTGGGCCGATCGGCCCCGAGACGCTCGCCGCGCCCGGCGGCGACGATCAGCGCGACTGCAAACGTCGCGCACGCGGCGCCAAGCTGCTGCCGCGTGCGCGAGCCCGCTACTGGCCACCGCCATCTGGCTGGAGGCCGAGTTGGCGAGCAGCTCGTCGAGGTAGCTCTCGGCCTCGTCCTCGTCCTTGTCGAGCGCGTACATCAGCTCGGAGGCGAGGATCTTCTTGGCGCGCGTGAACATCTGCTTCTCACCGGTCGAGAGGCCCTTCTCGGACTCGCGCAGCGAGAGGTTGCGCACGACCTCGGCGAGCTCGTAGATGTCGCCGGTCTTGATCTTGTCGCGGTTGTGCTTGAAGCGGCGGTTCCAGTTCTTCGGCATCTCCGAGACCTCGTCGCTGGAGCACGTCGAGGACCTTCTTGACGGTCTCTTCGTCGATCACCCGGCGCAGACCGGCGAGCGCGGCGTTCTCGGTCGGCACCTTGACCGTCATGTCGTTGTGGAGGATCTTGATCGTGAGGTACTCGCGGCGATCGCCGAGCATCTCCATCTCCTCCTTGCTTCAGCACCTTGCCGGCGCCGTGGTGGGGGTAGACGACGTGGTCGCCGAGCTCGAACTCGATGTACTCGACTTCGCGGGTGACCTCGAGCTCCTCGATCAGCGACTCTGCGCTCTTCGAGTTGCTTGACTGGCGGAATGGTGTCCTCCTTCGTTGCGGCCGGCCATGGTGTCGGCCCGTGCGCGTCCGGCGGTGCTCGTCAAGTCTGCAGGTAGCGGTCCACGAGGTTGATCTCCTGCAGCCGGCGCAGGCCCTCGCGGATGTCCTTCGCCCTGATCTCCCCCACGCCCTCGACCGCCTCGAGCTCCGCGTCGGTCGCGGCCAGCAGCTCGTCCAGGCCGCCGAACTCGCTGACGATCTGCGCGACCACCAGCTTCGGCAGCCGCGGGATGCGCCCCAGCACGCGGTAGCCGCGCGGCGAGACGGGATAGTCGAGCGTGTTCAGCTTGCGGTCGTAGCCGAGCAGCTCGGCCAGCCGACCGAAGTCGAGCAGGTCCTGGTGGGCGAGCCGCCCGATCTCCTCGAGCGCCAGCGGCGAACGCCTCGTCGGAGTAGCCGGACAGGTAGTCGCGCACGAGCGCGGCCTTCTCGGCCGCGGTGCCGACCATCGTCTCCTCGAGCTGCATCTCGATCAGGCGCCCCTCGCTGCCGAGCTCGACGATGTAGCGCTCGATCTCGACGGCCATGCGCGTGACCAGCTCCGAGCGCTGCAGCACGGTGAGCACGTCGTGCAGCGTCGCCCCGCCCTCGAACTCGAGCGCGGTCAGGCGCGTGGAGACCTGGTCCAGGCGGGTGCGGTACTTGTCGAGCGTCGCCAGCGCCTGGTTGGCCTTGGCGAGCACCACGGGGATGTCCTCGAGGATGTACTTGACGCCGTCCACGTACACCGAGACGACCTCGCGCCGCTGGGAGATCGCGATCACGAGCGCGTCGGTCTGCTTGGAGACGCGCTCGGCGGTGCGGTGGCGGGTGCCCGTCTCGTGCGAGAGGATCGTCGGATCGGGCATCAGCTGGACGTTGGCCATCGTGATCTTGGTGGCGTTCGCGTTGAGGATGATCGCGCCGTCCATCTTCGCGACCTGGTAGAGGAACGCCGGCGTGTAGTCGATCTCGAGCTTGATCCCGCCCGAGTTCAGGAAGCTGAGGTCCTCGGGCTCGCCGATCACGATCAGCCCGCCGGTGCGCGCATGCAGGATGCTCTCGATGCCCTCGCGCAACGCCGTCCCCGGCGCGATCATCTCCAGCGCCCTCATCAGCCCCGGCTCCGGTCGCGCTTCTGTATCGAAATCTTCGCCGGATCGTGGAGCCACAACGGCCTATTCTACGGCATCGAGCCGTTTTTCGGCCTACTCACGGCTGGCGAGCACTCCGATGGATCGCGCATGGCCGCTCACGCGACGGGTCGCCGGCAGGACGCCCGCTGCGACGAGCCGCGCGAAGCTCAGGCGGCGAGCTGAGCCGTACGATTCGGCCTCGCGGGCGCGCCCGGGCAAGCGCGGCCGCCAGCGCCTCGCGCAGCGTGGCCGCCTCGCACGCGCCTGCACCGCTCCCAGGTGGCGCGATCGTGGCGCTGAGCCCGTGCTTGGCGGCCTCCTGCAGACGGCGCTCGGGGTGGCCGACCCAGCGCAGCTCGCCCGTCAGCCCGAGCTCGCCGAAGCAGCGCGCGGCGCGGGTGGGTGGCTCCTCGCAACGGCACGCCGCGGCTCGCGCTCGCGACCGCCAGCGCGACCGCCAGGTCACAGCCCGGCTCGTCGACGCGCACGCCGCCGACGACGTTCACGAACACGTCCGCAGCCGCCCACCGCGACGCCGCCGTGACGGCCGAGGATCGCGAGCACCAGCGCCAGGCGGTTGCGGTCGAGGCCCGAGACCACCCGGCGCGGCTGCTCGAGCTCCGAGGGCGCCACCAGCGCCTGGACCTCCACGAGCAGCGGCCGCGAGCCCTCCATCGCCGCCAGCACCACGCTCCCGGGCGCGCGCGTGGCCTCGGCGACGAACCGCGCGGAGGCGTCGAGCACCTCGACCAGGCCGCCCTGGCGCATCTCGAACAGGCCCGCCTCGTTGGTCGAGCCGAAGCGGTTCTTCAGCGCGCGCAGCTCGCGGTAGGGGCGCTCGCGCTCGCCCTCGAACTGCAGCACGCAGTCGACCAGGTGCTCGAGCACGCGCGGCCCCGCCAGCGCGCCGTCCTTGGTGACGTGCCCGACGAGCATCGACCGCGATCCCGCGCGCCTTGGCCAGCTCCATGATCCGCCCCGCCACCTCGCGCACCTGCCCGCACCGAGCCGGGCGCGCCCGATCAGCTCGCCGGCGCGCAGCGTCTGCACCGAGTCGATCACGCACACCTCCGGGGCGTGCTCGGCGAGCGTGTCGAGCACCGTGTCGAGGTCGGTCTCGGCGAGGATCGGCACCTCCAGCGCGCCCGGGGCGAGGCGCTCGGCGCGCAGCCTCACCTGCTCGGCGGACTCCTCGCCGCTCACGTACAGCGTGCGGTGTCCCGCGCGGGCGAGGTTGCCGAGCACCATGTTCGTGAGCGTCGACTTGCCGATCCCCGGCGAGCCGCCCAGCAGCACCAGCGAGCCGGGCACGAGCCCGCCGCCGAGCACGCGGTCGAGCTCGCCGATGCCCGTGGACAGCCGTGCCGTGGCGGTGGCCGTCACCTCGCGCAGCGGGCGCGGAGCGCTCCTCGCGCCCTCGCCCTGCACTCCGGCCCGGCGCCCTCGCCGACCGCCATGCCCGCCGGAGCTCCCGCCGCGCCGCGCTACCCCGGCGCCGGCAGGCGCAATGCGCTCCTCGACGAGCGTGCTCCACGCTTCACAGCCGGGGCACCGCCCGTGCCACTGAGGCGCGGAATAGCCACACTCAGAGCAGGTGTGAACGACGATGTCGCGAGCCATCCATGCAGCCTACGCGCCGCCGGGGACGGCTCGTGCCACGCACGCGCGCGTGGCACGCCGCGGCAGAGGGAACTCACTCCTGCGCCGCGTCCGGGGACTCGTCCGCCGCGATGTCCGGGTCATCGGCATCGCCCTCGCCATCGACAAGCTCGGGGTCCTCCCCGGCTCCCTCGCCCGCGCCGACGGCGACCGGCGTCTTCTGCTTCTTGGGCTTGACGATCGTCAGGCGCACCTCGCCCTCCTCGCCCTCGGGGGCCGGGTCGACGACGACGGTGGCGCCGGGCGTGAGCTGCTCGCGCAGCACGAAGTCGGCGAGCGGGTCCTCGATGTAGCGCTGGATCGCGCGGCGCAGCGGACGTGCGCCCATCGACGGGTCCCAGCCCTTCTCGACGAGCAGGTCCTTGGCCGGATCGGTCAGCTCCAGCTGCAGCTCGCGCTCGGCCATCGACTCGCGGATGCGCAGCAGCAGCAGCTCGACGATCTGCTTGATCTCGTCCTTCTGCAGCTTGTGGAAGACGATCACGTCGTCGATCCGGTTGAGGAACTCGGGCCGGAAGACCTTCTTCAGCTCGCCCATGATGCGGTTCTTCATGTCGTCGTAGGTGATGCCGGTCTCGTCGTCGGAGACCGCGAAGCCCGAGCGGCGTGTTGCGCGCGATCTCCGCGGCGCCGATGTTCGAGGTCATGATCACGATCGCGTGGCGGAAGTCCACGGTGCGCCCCTGCGCGTCGGTCAGGCGGCCGTCCTCGAGGATCTGCAGCAGGATGTTGAACACGTCGGGGTGGGCCTTCTCGATCTCGTCGAGCAGCAGCACGCAGTAGGGCTTGCGCCGCACGGCCTCGGTCAGCTGACCGCCCTCGTCGTAGCCGATGTAGCCCGGGGGCGAGCCGACCAGGCGCGAGACGGCGTGCTTCTCCATGTACTCGGACATGTCGATGCGGATCATCGCGTCGTCGTCGCCGAACAGGAACTCGGCGAGCGTGCGCGCCAGCTCGGTCTTGCCCACGCCGGAGGGGCCCAGGAAGATGAACGAGCCGGTCGGGCGCTTGGGGTCCTTCAGGCCCGCGCGCGAGCGGCGGATCGCCTTCGAGATGACCTCGATCGCGGGGTGCTGGCCGATCACGCGCTTGTGCAGTTCCTCCTCCATGCGCATCAGCTTCTGCGTCTCGGCCTCGGTCAGCTTGAACACGGGGATGCCGGTCCACATCGAGACGATGTCGGCGATCTCCTCCTCGCCGATCGATGGGCGCTCGCCGGACTCGCCGGCTTCCCACTCCTCCTCGAGCTCGCGTTTGCTGTTCGTCAGCTTGCGCTCCTGGTCGCGCAGCGCGGCGGCCTTCTCGAACTCCTGCGCCTCGATCGCGGCCTCCTTGTCGCGGCGCGTGGTCTCGACCTCGCTCTCGAGCTCGCGGTTGGCCGGCGGCGAGGTCATCGACTTGATGCGCATCCGCGAGGCGGCCTCGTCGATCAGGTCGATCGCCTTGTCGGGCAGGAAGCGGTCGGAGATGTAGCGGCTGGCCAGTTCGCCGGCGGCGCGCAGCGCCTCGTCGGTGATCTGCACCTTGTGGTGCTGCTCGTAGCGGTCGCGCAGGCCCTTGAGGATTTCGACGGTCTGGTCGATCGTCGGCTCCTCCACGCGGATCTGCTGGAAGCGGCGCTCCAGGGCGGAGTCGCGCTCCAGGTACTTGCGGTACTCGTCCAGCGTGGTCGCGCCGATCGTCTGCAGCTCACCGCGCGCCAGCGCCGGCTTGAGGATCGAGGCGGCGTCGATCGCGCCCTCGGCCGCGCCGGCGCCGACGAGGTTGTGCAGCTCGTCGATGAACAGGATGATGTCCCCGCGCTGGGTGATCTCCTTCATCACCTTCTTCAGGCGCTCCTCGAACTCGCCGCGGTACTTCGAGCCGGCGACCAGCGCCGCCAGGTCGAGCGTGTAGATCTGCTTGTTCTTGAGCAGCTCGGGCACGTCTGAGGCGGTGATGCGCTGGGCGAGGCCCTCGACGACGGCGGTCTTGCCGACGCCGGGCTCGCCGATCAGCACGGGGTTGTTCTTGGTGCGCCGCGAGAGGATCTGCATGATCCGCTCGATCTCCGTCTCGCGCCCCACGCAGGGGTCGAGCTTGCCTTCGGCGGCGAGCTTGGTCAGGTTGCGCCCGAACTGGTCGAGCAGCTTCGAGGACTTCTTGCCCTCGGCCGGGCCGGGACCGGAGCCCGCCCCTGCCCCCGCGCCCTGCTGGCGCCGCCCGCCGGGGCCGGACAGCATGCGGATGACCTCGTTGCGGATCTTCTCGGAGTCGGCGTCGAAGTCGAGCAGGATGCGTGCGGCGACACCCTCGTTCTCGCGCACCAGCCCGAGCAGGATGTGCTCGGTGCCGATGTAGTTGTGCCCGAGCGACAGCGCCTCGCGCAGCGCGAGCTCCAGCACCTTCTTGGCGCGCGGCGTGAACGGGATCTGCCCGGAGGTGACCTCCTCGCCGGAGCCGACGATGCGCACGACCTGGGCACGGACGCGCTCGACGGTGATGTCGAGCGACTCCAGCACGCGCGCGGCCAAGCCCTCCTCCTCGCGCAGCAGCCCGAGCAGGATGTGCTCGGTGCCGATGTAGTTGTGCTTGAGCGTGCGCGCCTCCTCCTGCGCGAGAACGACCACCTGCCGGGCCCGTTCTGTAAATCGCTCGAACATGGTGTAGATCCTTCCTGCGAGGACGATGCCTCAAGCGCTATGTCGTCTCATCGACGCTTCCAGCGCAGTCTACCAACCGGCTCCCCGGCTCTCGCGGATCACGTGCGCAGCGCCGGGAACAGCACGACCTCGCGGATCGAATCGCGTCCGGTCAGCAGCATCACGAGGCGGTCGATCCCGAGGCCGACGCCCGCCGGTCGGTGGCATGCCCTGCTCGAGCGCCTGCACGTACTCCTCGTCGTAGGGCATCGTCTCGGCTTCGTCGTCCATCAGCTGCACCCGCTCCTGCGCGGCGAAGCGCGCGCGCTGCGTGTCGGAGTCGATCAGCTCGCTGAAGCCGTTGGCGATCTCCATCCCGCCCGCGAATGCCTCGAAACGCTCTACGAGCCCTTGCTTGGCCTTGGACCGGTGCTCGCGCGCGAGCGGCGAGATCTCCGTCGGGTAGTCGATCACGAATGAGGGCCTGCTGAGGCTGGGCTCAACGTACTTGGAGAGCAGATCGTCGGCCATCTCGAACCACAGCCCGCCGGTCTCTGACGTCGAGGTCTCGCTCGCGGATCGCGCCTGCCAGCTCCTCAGCGGTCGGATGCTTCATCACGTTGATGGCAGTGACCCGCTCGATCGCATCGACAAAGCCGACACGCGGCCACGGCGCCGAGAAGTCGAGCTCGCCTGCGTATCCCACCGCCTCGGCAGCCGCGCGCACGATCGCTTCGGTGCGCTCCTCGGCGCCCGTGTAGTCGGCGTATGCCTCGTACCACTCGACCACCGTGAACTCCGGATTGTGCTTGTGGGAGATACCCTCGTTGCGGAAGTCCTTGCCGAGCTCGTAGACCCGCTCGAGGCCGCCGACGATCAGGCGCTTGAGGTAGAGCTCGGTTGCGATGCGCAGGTACAGGTCGCGGTCGAGCGCGTTATGGTGGGTGGTGAACGGGCGCGCCATGGCGCCACCGTAGAGGGGCTGCAGCACCGGCGTCTCCGCCTCGATGAAACCGGAAGCGTCGAGATACGCGCGCACGGCGGAGATGATCCGCGCACGGTCGACGAACAGCCTGCGCGCGTCCTCGCTTGCGATCAGGTCTAGCTCGCGGTGGCGGTAGCGCGTCTCGACGTCGCTGAGGCCATGGTGCTTGTCGGGCGGCGGGCGCAGCGCCTTGGCGAGGACCTGAAAGCTCTCGACGCGCAGTGAGATCTCGCCGTGGCGGCTGCGGATCGCGCTGCCGTCAACGCCGATCAGGTCACCGAGGTCAAGGCTCGTGAGCACGTCGAAGCGCTCGCGGCCGAGCACGTCCACGCGCGCGTGCAGCTGGACCTTGCCGCTGCGATCGATCAGGTCCAAGAACGCGGCCTTGCCGGCGCCGCGGCGCGCGGCGATCCTGCCGGCGACGCGGTGGCGCTCGTCGGTTTCCTCGCCGGGCGCCAGGTGCTCGTAGGCGGCCACGATCGCGGCGATCGGCTCGGCGCCCGCGAACACGTGCGGGAATGCGCTGCCGTCGGACTCGCGCAGCCGCTGCGCCTTAGCGCGCCGCTCGGCGATCAGCTCGTTCAGGCCGTGCCGGGCACTGCTGTCGGACTCGGGCTCGTCGTCGCCGCTCACTGACGGCGAGACTACTTGAGGCCGACGTCGATCTTGGTGATCTTCAGCTTGCGGGCCGGCCCACGGGGGACCTTGACGGCGACCGTGTCGTTGCGCTTGCGTCCGATCAGCGCCCGTCCGACGGGGGACTCGTTGGAGAGCTTGTTCTCCAGGGGCTTGGCCTCGGCGGAGCCGACGATCGTGTACTTGACCGATTTGCCGGTCTTTTCGTCCTTGACGTGCACGACCGAGCCGACCTGGACGACGTCGGTCGAGAGGTCCTTGGTCTCGATGACCGTGGCCATGCGCAGCTTCTCCTGCAGTTGCAGGATGCGGCTCTCGATCATCGCCTGCTCGTTCTTGGCGTCGTCGTACTCGGAGTTCTCGGAGATGTCCCCGAATTCGCGCGCCTCCTTGATGCGCTCGGCGATCTCACGGCGCTTGGCGGTGGAAAGATGCTCGAGCTCCTCGTTGAGCTTCTCGAGGCCTTCGGGGGTGAGGATGACGTCCTTCTGCATGTGACCCTCGGTGGGTTGGCTTTGAGCGATGAAAAACCCGCCGTTCAGGCGGGAGACGCCGCCCGCGGGAGCGCAGCGAGCGCAGCAGTATAACGAGGCTCGGCGGCGTTCTGGAAAATCTCGCGGGCGCGCGCGAGCGTCTCGACCCGCTGCAGCGACACGCCCAGGCGCTTGCTCGCGGTGGAGTCGAGTCCCAGCCGCTCCACGTACCACGGATAGAACTTGCGCAGGTACCGTGTCGCGCGGGGCTCGCCGAGATGCTCGACGGCGCGGTCGATCGTCCACCGCAGCTCGTCCAGGACCTCAGCACGCGTGGGCGCGTGCGCGCGCATGTGGCCCGACGACACCGACAGCAGTTGTTCGAACAGCCACGGGTTGCCCAGCGACCCCCGCGCGAGCATCACCGCCGCCGCACCCGTGTGTTGAAACGCCTCGCGCACGTGCGCGGCGTCGCTGAGGCCTCCGGTGAGGATCACGGGCGCGGGCAGCGACTGGACCAGGCGCGCGGCGAGGTCGTAGTCGGGAACACCTTTGTGATGGACGGCCGCGGAGCGGGGATGGAACGCGATCGCAGCGGCGCCCCCCTCTTCGACCAGGCGATGGGCGAGGGCGTAGCCGCTGGTGTCACCGGCGCGCAGTCCGGAGCGCAGCTTGACCGTGATCGGCATCTCACCAGCCTCTGGCCTTCCACCCCTCACCCCACGCTCACGCACGCCCTCCGCGGCCCCCTCGCGCGCGGCGCGAGTCACCGCGACGGCCAGGTCGGGGTCGGCCAGCATGCCCGCGCCGGCGCCCGTCCGACGGACCTTCGGCACGGGACAGCCCATGTTGATGTCGATCGCATCGGCCGTCGTGCGGGCCGCGACATGGGCGGCGGCGGAGCGCATCACGGCGGGGTCCTCGCCGAACAGCTGAATCGAGACCGGCCCAGACGTGCGCTCCTCGGGATGGATGCGCAGCATCTCGACGCACGTGCGCTCGTTCCCGTAATGAATCGCATGCGAGGAGACCATCTCCGACACGGCCAGCCCCGCTCCATAACGCTTGGCCTGCAACCGCACGAACCAGTTGCCGATCCCCGCCAGCGGAGCCAGCAGCACGCGGTTAGGCACCTCCAGAGGACCCAGCATCCACGGGTCGGTCAGCGAACTCGTCATTCCCCAATCATTGCGCAGCCGCCCAGCCACCCACAACGATTCGCCGCCGACAATCGCATCTTATCCCCGTAGCCGGTCGGTGACCGGCCGTAAACCTTCGGCAAACCTCAATCCCACAGCACATCCAATGCCGGCAAGCAATAGCGCACTGTCTCGCCATTACGAGTGGGTGCGTAGCTGTACCACCGACCACACCCATCCCAATCCACCACACCAGCACTGCCCCGTAAAACCACTCGCACACAACGCCAACCACCGCAGTAACCGGCACCAACAACAACCAAACGACAACCAGCCCCCCACTCCCCCACCACCACACCAGTACCGCCACGTTAAGCGCTCCCGTAACGCCAACCACTGCAATGAGCGGTTTCGCCGGCATTGGATGAAAGGACTCGCTACCTTCTCACCCATCCATCCAACCCGCACCCACACGCACGAGGCATGACGTATCAGCGGTTGCGCTCATGCAACAACCGCAGCCCCGTGAGCGTCAGCAGGTCGTCGACCTCGGACAGCTCCTCGGTGTATGGCACGACCAGCTGCGAGAGCCCGCCCGTGGCGATCGCGGGAGCGTGCTGTCCGAGCTCGTCGTACAACCGCCGCAGGATCGCGTCGATCGCCCCGGCATACCCGAACACCACCCCCGAGCGGATCGCGTCGATCGTGTTCTTGCCGATCACGCTGCGCGGGGGGGCGAGCTCGACCTTGGGCAGGCGCGCGCCGCGCTCGGACAGCGCTTCCAGGGAGACCTCGATGCCGGTCATCAGCGAGCCGCCGAGGTAGTCGCCGTCGGCGGAGAGCACGTCGAAGGTCGTCGCCGTGCCGAAGTCCACGCACACGGCGGGGCCACCGAAGCGCTCGCGCAGGGCCACCGCGTTGACGAGCCGGTCGGCGCCGATCTCGCGGGGGTTGTCGTAGCGGATCGCCATGCCCGTCTTGGTCCCGGGGCCGACGATGCGCATCTCGTGGCCGAGATAGCGGGCGGCCATCGCGCCCCACTCGGGCTCGAGCTGGGGCACGGTCGAGGAGACGATCGAAGCGTCGAGGTCCTCGAAGCTGAGGCCACGCAGCTCCAGCAGGTTGCGCAGCGCGGCGCCAAGCTGATCGGCCGTGGACTGGCGGACGGTGGCGAAACGCCAGTGCTCCAGCAGCTCCTCGTCGCGATACGCGCCGAAGTGGGTCTGGGTGTTGCCGACGTCGACGACCAGGAGCATGGGCGAGGCATTATGAGGCGCAGAGCCAGCCGTTGCGCTCCACGCGGGACGGGGTGTTCAGCCCTCCACGACTATGCCTGTCCTGCGCTGGGACTTCTTGGCGGGCACGAGGTGATACTCGAGGCTGTAGCCGAGAGCCTCGGCGAAGCGCTCGACGGTCGAGAGCTTGGTATCGGCAGCCGTCGTCTCCAGGCGCGCGAGGGTGGGTTGGGAGGTGCGCATCGCGGCCGCTACGCGAGTCTGTGAAAGATTGTGGCGCCTGCGCTGCTCGGCGAGCGTGCGCAACAGCGCCCGGCGGCGCTCGGCTGCGCGCAGCAGTTGCGGGAACGCGGGATTGGCCTCGGTGAACTCGGCGACCATCTCATCGAGAGCGTCCGGTGCCTGACGGTCGAGCGCAGCGAGGCGAGAAGCGCGATCGGTCATGCCCAAGACCATATCATGCTTTCTTTGATATATCACGCAGGCTATTGCAGATGATGTTTGCGGCTGCTTGCCTTGGTGGCGGTCTTGCGAGCTCGGGATCGCCAGTCACGCAGGCGCCGCGCGGCCAGTTCGATCTGCGCGCGCGGTGTCTTCTCGGTCTTCTTATTGAACGCGACCAGCGACAGCAGCACCTGACCCCGTTCCCCCTCTCTGGCGAACAGGATGCGGTAGATCACCCGCCCACCGTCGGCACGGACCTCGAACAGCTCGCCCTGCAGGTGCCTTGCTGCTCTCACACCCTCTTGGCGAACCTCCTTCATCGCGGCGAGAATCGCGGCCTTGTCCTCGTCGGGGATCCCGCGAATGAAGTCCAGCACGGGCCGGTTACCGGCCGCCGTCTCGTAGTGGCGCCAGCGATGCCGTCGATCTATCGGCGATCGACTCTCAAAAGTCATTCCGAGAGAAAACGATCATCCCGGAAAAATGTCAAGACAATGGGCCAAACTTGGCGCGCAAACGTCCAACGGGCGCTTGGCGCGAAACAGTCCAACGGGCGGTCAGCGGTAGGCGCGAAGTGGTCTGAGTGTACCGACGTCAACGACCAGGAGCATGGGCGACGCATTATGCTGCTCCATGCCGAGAAGGCTCCCCACGACGCGCCCCCGCGACGTAACCCATCCAGCGAGATAACCCCCTCCCCCGCGACCCTCCAACATGCCCGTCACCGCCAAGCCGAAGCTCTACGTCCTCCCCGCCTCGCACCCATGCGCGGCAGTCGAAGCGGCGATGCGGCTGAAGGGAATCGCGTTCGACCGCGTCAACCTGCTGCCGATCACTCCGGTGCTGATCGGGCCGTTGCGCTACGGCGGGACGACGGTGCCGGGGATGCGGCTCGACGGCGAGAAGCTCGTGGGCTCGCGTCCGATCATGCGCAGGCTTGACGAGCTGGCGCCCACCCCGCCCCTGCTGCCGCCACCCGGGGACAGCAAGTACGCGCGCGTGCTGGAGGCCGAGCGCTGGGGGGACGAGGTCCTGCAGGACGTGCCACGACGGGTCATCGACGTGGCGTTCCTGCGCAGGCCCCGGGCGATGGAGAGCTATGCGGGCGGCGCCAAGCTGCCGATCCCGAGCGCGCTGATGGGGCCGGCGATGCCGGTCACGGCGAAGCTGATGGCGTTCAAAAACCACGCGCGCGACGAGACGGCGAAGACCGACATCGCGGCGCTTCCAGGCCAGCTGGACCGCGTCGACCGCTGGATCGAGGAGGGCCTGATCGGCGGCGATGAGCCGAACGCCGCGGACCTGCAGATCGGCAGCACGATCCGGCTGCTGCTGAGCATCGGGGATATGCGCCCGCTGATCGAGGGCCGCCCCGCGGCCGGCCTGACGAAGTGGTTCCCGCCGATGGTCGGCGAGATCGAGGCGGGCGTGCTGCCCGCCGAGTGGCTGCCTGCGCCCACGGCCATATAGTCCCGCGCCATGCCTGCGCTGACACCCGAGGAGATCCGCGACGTCAACACGCGCTACCACGACGTGGCCGCAAACGGCTACGACGCCAAGTGGGGGATCGACTACGGCGAGCTCGGGGCCGAACAGGTGCTGGGGAAAGTGCAAAAGGCGCTCGGGCAGGGCGCTGCGCAGAAATACCCACGCGCGCTCGAGATTGGCGCGGGAACGGGATATTTCACGCTCAATATGCTGAAAGCAGGGCTGATCGGCGAGGCGACGTGCAGCGACATCTCGCCGGGCATGCTGGAGGCGCTCAAAGCCAACGCGGAGAAGACGGGCGTGAAGGTGAAAACCAAGGCGGCAGACGCCGAAAAACTGCCGTTCGCCGACGCGAGCTACGACCTCGTGTTCGGCCACGCCGTGCTGCACCACATCCCCAATCTGGAAAGAGCGTTCAGCGAGTTCGCGCGCGTGCTCGCGCCCGGGGGCACGATCGTGTTCGCGGGTGAGCCCTCGCGCACCGGTGACAGGCTCGCGGGCGTGCCCAAGCGCGCGGCAAGCACGATCGCGCCGCTGTGGCGCCGGGCGATCGGGGCGCGGCCCGCCCCGCCCGCCGAGGGGGGCGCGCCGGATGCCGCGCTGGAGGGGTTCGTGGACGTGCACGCGTTCGCCCCCGCCGAGCTGTCAAGAGCGGCGAAGAACGCGGGGTTCAAGGACGTGCGCGTGAGCGGCGAGGAGCTGCTGGCCAACTGGTTCGGCTGGACCAACCGCACGCTGGAGGCGACCGCCGACCCGCGCGACGTGCCGTGGGGCTGGCGCCAGTACGCGTATCGCGGATACTTACTGCTGCAGGACCTGGACCGGCGCCTGCTGGAGCAGAGGCTGCCGCCGGCGGTGTTCTACAACCTGTCGGTCACGGCGCACACGCCCACAGCCTGAGTACCTGCTCCCCCGAGGAGACGGTCGAGTCTCCCCTCTCCCGCCTCGGCGAGCGCGTAGTACGCGCCTGGCGCCCGGGATTTCGACCAGTTGGAAGTCGCTCGGCACACGGCCAATAGACTGCGAGGCGTGCTCGATCGCCGCCAAGAGGGGTTCCCTCTGTTCCCGCTGGGGATCGTCGCGCTGCCCAGCGAGACGGTGCCGCTGCACATATTCGAGGATCGCTACAAGCGCATGATCGAGGAGTGCCTGGAGCATGAGCGCGAGTTCGGGATCGTGTGGCTGTCCGAGCAGGAGCTCAAGCCGGTCGGGTGCGTGTGTGCGATCGACCACGTGATCGAGCGCGACGAGGACGGCAACATCGACATCCTCGTGCGGGGGACGCGGCCGTTTCGCCTGATCGAGCGCCAGGACAGCCTGCCCTACCCCGCGGGGATCGTCGAGCCGCTGGGCGACGCCGAGGAGGAGACCGACCCCGAGGCGGCGCAGAGCACCCGCGAGCTCTACGGCGAGCTGGTCGAGCAGGCGACCGACCGGCTGCTGAGCGAGCAGGAACTGGCCGAACTGGACGCCTACACGATGGCAGGCACGGTCGAGCTCGAACCCGACGCCAAGCAGGAGCTGCTGGAGCTGCGCTCGGAGAACGCGCGCATGCGCCTGCTCACGCTGCTGTTCCGCGCCGCGATCCAGCGCTTGGAGCTGGTCGACCGTGCCCAGGCGCGAGCCCGCTCCAACGGCAAGGTCCGCTTCGGCTGATCAGTCCCTACACGCCCGACTCGAGCTCGCGAAGCCTAACGACCGCCAGCCGTGAGATTTTGACCGCGCCCAGCCAAGCAGGGCGGCTTTTTCAGGCCGGCCGGACACGGCCGGGATGAAAATCGCCCTGCCCGGTTCGGCTGATCAGTCCCTACACCCCCGACTGGGGCAGGTGGCAGTTCTGCTGGGCGACCTGCAGCACGAACAGGGCCAGGTTGCGGAAGACCTTGGGCTGGTCGGATGAGTTGTCGGCGAACGTGACGCTGCCGGATTCGTCGCGCAGGTGATACCCGAACACCGACCCCGGCCGGGCGGGCAACGAGGTGTGTTCGCTCGCGGGGGTTTTCAGTTCTTCCTGGATCGCTCGCGCCTGGATGATCTGGGGCTCGCTCAACTTCAGTTCTGTGCCGCCGTTGCAGTGCAGGCCACCTTCTTCGTTGACGAGCAGCGTCAGCCGCCCCCCGGGGCCGGAGCGTTCGACGAGGAACAGGTCGGGCGCCTTGACCCCCGCGCAGCCGGCGGCCGGCGTCGCGGCGATCGTTGCGGCCGCGCCGAGCATCGCCACGCGCGCAGCGCCCGCGCGATTCACACGCCTGCCAGCCTCGCCGCGCCCATCCCGGCCGGACCCCAACCTCACGCGCTCACCGCCACACCGCCGCGGCGAGGGTCCCCCGCGCCCAGCATCCGCCCATCCGCGCTGTGCACCGCCTGGACGCCGCCGAAAAACAGGTTCAGCGCGTGAAACCGCACGACCTCCCGTGCGGGGTCACCCTCGCGCAGGGCGCTCAGGTCGAGACCCGGCTCGTGGTAGACGATCCCGTCCTCGACGTGCGCGCGCGGGGCGTCCACCGCCGCGCGCACACCCAGACCGTGGTCGACCACTGCGACGATCGTCTGCAGGATCGCCGAGCGGATGCGGTTGGAGCCGGCGCTGCCCAGCACCAGCTCGACCGCGCCATCGTCTCCCAGCACGACCGAGGGCGCCATCATGCTCGGCATCCGCCGGCCCGCGGGGTGGCGGTGAAAGCCCAGCGGGTTGAGGTCCTCCTCGCCCATCACGTTGTTGACGTGGATCCCCGTGCCCGGCACGACCACGCCCGAGCCCTCGCCGTTCGTGCACGTGACGCTGCACGCGCGCCCGCGTGAGTCGAGCACCGAGATGTGCGTCGTCGAGCCGAGTCGCGCCTGCAGAAACCGCTCCAGGAACCCGTCCTGGGCGAGCCCCTCGACGAACTCGGGGGTGCGCTCGGCCTGCGCGGATTCCATCGCCGCGATGACTGCCTGAAGCGGCGGGGGTTGCGGTCCGCGATCGAGCAGCGCCAGCGAATAGGCCAGCAGCGTGCCTCCCGCCGAGGGGGGAGGGTTGGTCAGGACCGTGCGATCACGATAGGAGACGCGCACCGGCTCGCGCTCGATCGCGCGGTAGGACGCGAGCTCCGCCGCGTCCAGCGAGCCCCCGCGCTCCGCCAGCAAGTCGCACACCGCGCGCGCCACGTCGCCGCGGTAGAACGGCTCGGCCCCGTCCGCGCCCAGACGATCGAGGGCGTCCCCCAGCTCGGGGTTGCGCAGCAGCTCGCCCTCTCCCAGCACGTGTCCCGCGGGCGCCCACAGCGCGGCGCACTCCGGAGTCGAGGTGAGCAGGTCGGCGAGGATCTCCGCGACGTAGGCCTGCCCCGCGTTCAGCCTCACCCCCTCGCGCGCGGCCCGCGCGGCGGGGCCGGCGAGGACGGCCAGCGGCATCGTGCCCCAGCGCTCGATCGCCGCGCACACGCCCGCGGGCGTCCCGTACACCCCGCACGAGGCCGGGCCGATGTAGAACACCTGCACGGCGTCCCCGAACGACACATCCACCGCCTCCAGCTCCACCGCGCCGCCATCCTGCCGGCGCGCGGGGGCCGCCACGAAGAAGTCCAGCAGCACCGGCTCCTCACCGGCGCCCGCGACGAGCATGTGCCCACCCGCGCCCAGCCCCGTCAGCAGCGGCTCGGCCGCGAACGACATCAGCATCGCCCCGACGGCGGCATCGACCGCGTTGCCCCCGGCGCGCAGCACCTCCGCCCCGGCCTGCGCCGTCAGGGGATGCCCCGCCGCGATGACCCCGTGCTCAGCTGTTGCGCTCATAACTGAGCGATACCACAGGCATGAGATGTTGTGCCGAGCGCTGGGAAAGGTAACTGCGCTGTCTGACGTGCGTCAGTCAAGCCAGCCAAGGACGCAGTGAGCGAAATGTGCTTTGCACATGAGTGATCGAGGACGCCGGATGGCGAAGTGCTGACGTGCGTCAGACACGCGGCATGAACTCGGGGACTTCTAGCTCATCGACGGCAAGCGTGGCCCGGCGCTGCGCATGTGCCGGGCGTGGAGGCCCGCTGGTGCGGCGCACGCGCGGTTCACCCGCGGGCTCGCGCAGCCCGCCCGAGGCGTCGCGCGCGATCTGACGCTTGGCGTCGCCGTAACCGGTCGCGACGACCGTGACCCACACCTGGTCGTCGAGCTTCTCGTCGACCATCGCGCCGAAGATGATGTTCGCGTCGGGGTGCGCCGCCTCGGACACCGCCTTGGCGGCCTCGTTGACCTCCCACAGCGACAGGTCGCGCCCGCCCGTGATCGACAGCAGGATCGAGTGCGCGCCGTCCATCGAGGTTTCCAGCAACGGCGAGGCGACGGCCTGCAGCGCGGCGTCCACCGCGCGCTGATCGCCACCAGCGCCCATCCCGATCCCCAGCAGCGCGGTGCCGGCGTCGGACATGATCGTGCGCACGTCGGCGAAGTCGAGATTGATCAGACCCGGGCAGCGTGACCAGATCGGAGATGCCCTGCACGCCCTGGCGCAGCACGTCGTCGGCCACGCGGAACGCCTCGACCATCGCGGTCTGCTTGTCGAGCACGCTCAGCAGCCGGTTGTTGGGGACCACGATCAGCGTGTCCACCTCCTCGGCCAGCGCGTCGATGCCCTGCTCGGCCTGCTCTGAGCGGCGCGAGCCCTCAAAGCCGAACGGCTTGGTCACGATCGCGACCGTCAGCGCGCCGACTTCCCGCGCGATCCGCGCCACGATCGGCGCCGCGCCGGTGCCCGTGCCGCCGCCCGCGCCGGCGGTGATGAAGATCATGTCCGAGCCCTTCAGCAGCGACTTGACGCGGTCGTAGTCCTCCATCGCGGCCTGCCGCCCGACGTTCGCGTCCGAGCCCGAGCCCAGCCCGCGCGTGATCTCCGCGCCGATGTGCAGCGTGATGTCCGCGGTGGACTGCTGCAGCGACTGCAGGTCGGTGTTGACAGCGAGGAACTCGACGCCCTCGACCTCCGCCTCGACCATGCGGTTGACCGCGTTCACGCCGGCGCCGCCGACGCCCACGACCCTGATCCGGGGCTGCCCGGTGGGACCGTCGGCGAACGACGGGTGCTCGCTACGCTCGTAGTCGTCCATCACCGGCCGCGCGCTGCGCGTGGCGATGGTGTCATCCGCGCCCGCGGCGGTGGCAGCGCCCTCGCGGTCCATCAGGCTGGCCGGAATCTCCGAGGAGAACGCCTGCTTGAGCCGGTCCTTGGGGGCGCGCACGCTCGTGCCGGAGGAACCGGAGGAACCCTCCTCGGCAGCGGACCGCTCCGCGGTGGCGCCCAGCGCTGGGTGGGGCGCGCCGCGCTCGTCCTTCGCCGCCGGGGTCTGCGACACGTCGGTCTCGGCGTCGGTCGGCTCCTCGCCTTCGGTCTTGCGAAACAGAGCCGCGAGCGGTCCTTCGCGCATGGATGCGCGTTTGGGGTTCGTCATCGGAGCGACCGATCGGAACTAGGACTTGCCATTTGCGAGGACCTCCTGGGCGAGTTGCCGGTAGGACTGCGCGGCCACGCCGTCGGGCTCGTACTTGAGCACCGACATGCCCTTCACGGGCGCCTCCGCGAACCGCACGGTCTTGCGGATGCGCGAGGCGAACACGCGGTCGCCGAAGTTCTCCTCGAGGATCTCGATCGCCTCCTTGGCGTGGATCGTGCGCGAATCGACCAACGTGGGCAGGATACCCTCGATGTCGACGTCGGGATTGAGATTCTCGCGGATCATCGCGAGCGTGTTCTGCAGCTGGATGAGACCACGCATCGACAGATACTCGCACTGCACGGGGACGATCACCTTGTCGGCGGCCGTGAGCGCGTTGATCGTCAGCAATCCCAGGCTCGGCGGGGTGTCGATGCAGATGAAGTCGTAGTCCTCGACGATCGGTTCGAACGCCTTCTGCAGCGCCCGCTCGCGCCCGATCATCGTGGACATCGCGATCTCCGCCCCGGCCAGGTCGATCGAGGCGCAGGCGATGTCGATCTCGCGCTTGCGGATCACCTCGCGGATCGAGACTTTGTGGACGAGCACGTCATACATCGACTGCTCGATCGTGTCCGGGTCGATCCCCTGGGACATCGTCAGGTTGCCCTGCGGATCCATGTCCACGCACAGCACGCGATGACCCTCCTCCGCGAACGCGGCGGCGAGATTGAGCGTCGTGGTGGTCTTGGCGACGCCGCCCTTCTGGTTGGCGAACGCGATGACTCTGGCCTTGCCTTGCACGGGAGGCTCCGATGCTTGTTTGCGGGAACGCGCCTTGTTCGGGGGTATTCGCATGTGAATACCGGATTCCTGCTTGGTGCCTACGATCCCGCCATGTCCGGACGGAACCGGTGAGCCGGAAGGGTGTCGATGATGGGAGACCCGAACGCCAGTCTCCCTACAGCCTCCTCGGCGCCGGTCACCGCACCCGCCGGCATCGCGGGAGCGGACACCGCGGGCGGCGAGAACTAGGATCGCCGGATGGCCAAGCGCGGCGCGGGACACCTGCTGAAAAGCCTGCACGGCAAGCGCGTGGTGATCTGCGTCGGCTCGGGCGGCGTCGGCAAGACGACGGTCTCCGCCGCGCTGGCGCTGGGATTGGCGCGGCGCGGGCGCCGGGTCGCGGTCGTGACGATCGACCCCGCCAACCGCCTGGCCGCGGCGCTGGGCCTGGACACGCTCTCGGGCGAGCCTCACCGGATCGACCCGAGCCTGCTGGCCGCGCAGGGGGTTCAGGCGAAGGGCGAGCTGTGGGCGATGATGCTCGACGCCAAGCGCACGTTCGACGAGATCGTCACGCGCCTGGAGCCCGACGCGGAGAAACTCGCCGGCATCCTCGCCAACCCCGTCTACCGCGAGCTGTCCACGGCCGTCGCCGGCTCGCAGGAGATGAGCGCGATCGCCAAGCTGTACGAGCTGCATGAGGAGCACGACTTCGACACGATCGTGCTCGACACCCCGCCCTCGCGCAACGCGCTGGACTTCCTGAACGCGCCCGCGCGCCTGCTCGGGTTCCTGGACGGGCGCGCGCTGCAGGTGTTCCTCGCCCCGAGCGGGCTGACCGCGCGCCTGTTCGGGCGCGGCACGGGGATCGTGTTCGGGATCTTCGCGCGCGTCACCGGCATCGACATGTTCGCTGAGCTGTCGCGGTTCTTCAGCTCGCTCTCGGGCGTGATCGAGGGCTTCGGCGAGCAGACCCGGGCCGTCGCCGAGCTGCTGCGCGCGCCCGGGACGGCGTTCGTGATCGTGACCTCACCCGAGCCCGAGCCCGCGCGCGAGGCCTCCTACCTCGCCGCCCGCCTGGACGAGTCCGGGATGTCGCGCGGCGGGCTGATCGTCAACCGCGTCCACACCGAGGGCCTGCACGGCCACACGCCCGCGCACGTGACGGCTCTGTTGAGCGACGAGTTGGGCGAGCGCCTGGCCACGCGCGTGGCATCGAACCTCGCCGACTTCGACGTGCTCGCGCGCCGCGACACCGCGACGGTGTCGTGGCTGGCGGAGGAGCTGCACGACCCCGCGCCGGTGCTGGTGCCGCACCTGGACGAGGACATCCAGGACCTCGCGGGGCTGGCCCGCATCGCCACGTACCTGCTGGGCTGAGCGCGCTCGGGTGACTGCGGACGGCGCCTTTACGCCTCGACGAGGACCTGCTGCGCTTGCTCGGGCTCAGACTCGGACTCGGCGTCGACTCCGTGCGCTGTGTCGTCCGGGGCTTGCTCCACCAGCGGCTCCTGCACCGGCGCCGCCAACAGCTCGTCCGCGAGCGTCGCCAGGTCGGGCTTCAGATGGCCGCACACCACATCCCTGAGCAGCGCCCTGAGGTGGTCGGCGACGTCTCGTGCGAGCGCCTGATCGCTCGCCCGTCTCACGGCTTTGCCCGCGATCACATTGCGCTCCAGCGCCTGCGCCCTGGTCATCTGCTCGGTCAGCTCGACGCGGTCCGCGGGCGTCGCGCACAGCGCCGCGATCCGCCCCGCCAGCAGGCCGCTGGACTGACCCTCTCCCTCCAGCAGCGCGCGCAGTGCGAGCAGATGATCGCTCAGCGCCTCGCTTGCACTGTCGCGCTCGCAGCCCAGCTCGAATCGTCTTAGCGCCCAGGCCAGCTCGTTGCCGTGCGGCGCCCGCCGCGACACGAGGTTGCAGAACGCGCGCAGCTCGTCCTCCTGCTCGGCTGTCACGACCAGCATCCCGTGGGGGCGCCCGCCGCTGCCCAGCGCGACCGTGCTCCACGCGTCTTCCCCGCCCGCGCGCGCCCATGCCAGCGCTCCGAGCGTGACACGCCCATCGCCGAACAGCCGCAGCGCGCGCAGCAGGTCCTTGAGCACGTCGTGCGCGTCCGCGGACTCCTCACACGTGAGCGTCAGGAGCAGATGCTCGGCCTTATCGCCGTCGCAGGTACTCGCGAGCGCTGCATCCGGCGCCCAGCGCAGCGCCGCGCGCGTGGCGATCGTCAGCCCCTGCGTCAGCTTGATCTCCGGGGAGGCGATCGTCATCCCGTGCAGCGTCGCCACGAGCGTGACCGTGTCGGGCGCGCTCGTCAGCGTCAGCTCGGCGCGCTCCAGGCGGGCCAGCGCGGCCACCAGGCGCTCGGGGCGCAGCTCGAACTCGGTCTGTTCGGCGAACGTATCGTCCAGCAGCATCCTCAACGCCGCCCGCGCGCGTGCGTGTGCGGGCGCGCCTTCACGGCTTTTCGGGCCATCGTCTTTTTTGCGTCCGGCGAGATAACGGTCGAGCCCGTCGAACCCGGCCAGCGCGCTCACGGCCGCGCCGTGCTCGGAGAGTCGTTCGAGCTGTGCTTCGCGCTGGGCGATGAACTTGCCCGTCAGCGGTTTGCAGCTGTAGAACGGGGTCTGCGCCCCTGCCCCGCGCCCGCGCTGGGACCCGAGCTCCAGCTCGACCTCCGCCCCGGCCGCGATGTCGGCGTGCAGCATGTTTGCCGCCGCTTGCGCATACTCGCCGAGGGCGTCCTGCAGAGTGCTCGACAGTCCGCTTACGCGCATGGTCCGCTGACTTCGCCCTCGCGCCGGGCGCTCCTGCTCGGCGCACCCTTCGTTGCAGTGCCCACCGTTGCAGTGCCCACCCGTGCTCCCATGCGGTGAGCACGCGCGTGGTGCGTGCTCCACACATGCTGTGCGCCCGGGGACCTCCTGCGCCACGTACACCTCGAGCCGGGACTGGACTGTGCGCCCGGGGACCTCCTGCGCCACGTACACCTCGAGCCGGGACTGGACTGTGCGCCCGGGGACCTCCTGCGCCACGTACACCTCGAGCCGGGACTGGACTGTGCGCCCGGGGACCTCCTGCGCCACGTACACCTCGAGCCGGGACTGGACTGTGCGCCCGGCTTCGTACTACGCCACGGCGGCGGCGACGGCCGCGGTCAGCTCCTCGGCGCGTGCAGCCCGGCGCTCGGTGCATTCCTCACCGAGCCACTCTTCCCCATAGGAGCGCATGTCGTCGATGATCGGCAGCAGCGCCCTGCCCTTCTCCGTCAGCGCGTACTCCACACGCGGGGGCACCTCGCCGAACGTGTGCCGCTCGACGACCCCCTCCTCCTCCAGCGCTCTGAGCCGCAGCGACAGCGTGCGCGGACTGATCCCCTGAAGCGAGCGCTCCAGCTCGCAGAACCTCGACCTGCCCTCGGCCAGATCCCGCACCAGCAGCAGCGTCCACTTCCCGCACACCACTTCCGCGGTCCTGCACACCGGACATGTCTCGTCTACGACTACGGCCATGCTCTTTACTTTACCAACTGAAGTATCGCCCCCCGCCTGACACCGGGGATGGGATCCATTTTGAAAGCGCGATGTCTTGCCCACGCGCTATGGGCTTATCCCGCTGGGCCCGCACGTCTGGATGCGCCCGATGGCCTTCGCGGAGCTTTGTCCTCGGGCTCGACGTGGCACCACCATGCCTTCGCCCTTGCGTCCGCGCTCCGCTGGACCCTAGACCCTATGGAGTGTGGTGTCCGGTGCTGTTGGTAAGCATGGTCGGTCCCCCGACGCGATCGGGGATGTTGTAGCCGCGCGGCTGGTACCCGCACGGCGCCCACAACTGCATAGGAGGAGCCGACCATGTCTGTGAAGGCTATGAGCCTCGTCGGTCTGGATGTGCATGCGCGCCAAACGCACGCGGCGGTGCTCGTCCCGGACACCGGCGAGCTGAGCGTGAGTAAGCTACGGATGGAACCGGTGGAGATGGTCGGGTTCTTGGAGGGATTGGGGCCTGGGGTGCGCGCTGTATATGAGGCTGGTCCGAACGGGTTCGGGTTGGCGAGGGCAGCCCGGGAGCGCGGGATGGAAGTGCGGGTGGTGGCGCCTGGGTCGATCCCGAAGGGCTCGGGTGATCGCGTCAAGACCGATCGTCGTGACGCGATCCGTTTGGCGCGGCTGCTCGCCGCCGGGGAGCTGAGCTTCGCGTTCGTGCCGAGCGTGGAGGATGAACACTTCCGCGATCTCATACGCGCGATCGAGGATGTCCGCGGGGATCTGATGCGTGCCCGCCATCGCTTGGGGAAGCTCCTTCTGCGGCGAGGGGAGCGCTACCCGGGAGGAGGCACCAGCTGGACGATCAAGCACCTCAACTGGGTACGCGCGTTGCACTTCGATGACGGCTGCTCGCAGGCGACTTTCGTGGATTACCTCGCCTCGGTCGAGCTGTTGATGGGTCGCCGCACGGGATTGATCAGTGCGCTGGAGACACAGATCCCCGACTGCAGTCATGCCCCGGTGATCGCACGGTTGCGCTGCTTCCGCGGGGTAGACACGCTCACCGCGGCTGGACTGTGCGCTGAGATCGGTGACTTCGAACGGTTCGCCAAGCCCACCTTGCTGTCTGGGTTCTTGGGCGTCGTGCCATCTGAGCGAACCTCGGACACCAAGCGCCGGCAGGGCTCGATCACCAAGGCGGGCTCTCCCCACGCACGCCGGCTGCTAGTCGAGGCCGTCCACCACTACCGCTACCGACCGTTCATCGGTCAGACGCTCGCCCGCCGCCAGGCTGGCCAGGACCCGCGTGTGATCGAGATCGCCTGGCGCGCACAGCGACGCCTCCACGCGCGCTGGCAACACCTGCACCACGAGCGACGCAAGCCCGCGAGCGTCGTCGCGATCGCGTGCGCTCGTGAGCTCACCGCGTTCCTCTGGGAGGCAGCAACCCTTGACTGATCACTCACCGACCACCGCGCCCGGGACGCTACCGGGGCGCGCACGAGCACCAGGAAGGCCAAGCACCGTCGCACGGAGGCTCGCGAGCGTTCTATGGGTTACCGGCCTCAGCGGCCGATCGCGCCCGTTCCTAGACTGCGAGCCGCGACGAACACCGGGTCTTGAGGTAAAGCCCTCGAATATCAGTCTGACACCGCAGTCGATGAGACTGGACCTTCCGCTCGTACCGCCCCGCCAGCACCCCGCCAGCACCAACCACCACACCACCCAGCAACGAAAACCCTTGACAAACACTTCTCCATATCAGAACGCCCCAGCCGCACGTCCCCAGCGGGATAGGCCCTATGCCGCGGTCTGTTCGCGTCGGCCTGCCGCGCGTCGCGGTCTCGGCCCCTCCCCAACCCGCGCTATGCGACCGTCAGCGTCGGTTTCGACTCCGGCTCGCGGCGCGCCTCCACGGACGCCACGTCCTCCATCGTCGTGCCGCGTTTGCCGTCCGCCTGCATCAGCAGCTTGAAGTCGGCCGGGCTGGACGCGACCTTCATCGCGTCGTCGAACGTCACCAGTCCCGCCTTGACGTGTCCGAACAGGGCCTGGTCGAACGTCTGCATGCCGTAGTACGCGCCCGTCGAGATGACCTCGTTCAGCTTGCCCGTCTGGCTCGGGTCGACGATCATGTCGCGCACCCTGCCGGTCATCCGCAGGATCTCGCACGCCGCCACGCGCCCACCCTGCGCCCCCGGCACGAGCCGCTGGGAGATCACGCCCTTGATCGTGCCCGCGATCATGCTCCGCGCCTGACCGTGCTGGTGGGGCGGGAAAAAATCGAGCATGCGGTTGATCGACTCAGCCGCGTCCACCGTGTGGATCGTGGACAGCACGAGGTGCCCCGTCTCCGCCGCCGACAGCGCCGCCTGGACCGTCTCCTCGTCGCGCATCTCCCCCACCAGAATCACGTCCGGGTCCTGGCGCAGGACGCGCCGCAGCGCGCGCTTGAACGAGGCCGTGTCCATGCCGACCTCGCGCTGGTTGATCACCGAGCGCTTGTCCTCGTGCACGAACTCGATCGGGTCCTCGATCGTCACGATGTGCTTGCTCATCGTCTCGTTCATGTGGTCGATCATCGCCGCCAGCGTCGTCGACTTACCCGAGCCCGTGGTACCCGTCAGCAACACGATCCCGCGCTCCTCCTCGGCCAGATCCTTGATCACCGCCGGCAGCTCCAGCTCCGCGATCGTGTTGATCTTGTGCGGGATCGCCCTGCACGCCATCGAGATCACGCCGCGCTGCTGGAACGCGTTCAGGCGGTAGCGGGCGATGTCGGGGATTTCGTAGGAGAAATCGACCTCGTGCTCCTGCGCGAATTCCTTCAGCTTGGCCTCGTCGCTCAGCAGCACCTCCAGCGCGTGCTCGGTGTCTTCGGCGCTCAGTACAGGCCCATCCGGCTCGGCCGCGAGGTTGCCGTCCACCCTGAACAGCGGCTTGCTCCCCACCTTCAGGTGCAGATCCGAGCCCTTTTTGGCGACCAGCTCGCGCAGCGCTGCTTCGACGTCGAACATGATGCCCACCTGATCGGCAGTTGCGGGGTGGGGCTTGAGCGGGGGGTTGCCAGGCGGACGGGCTACGCGCAGGGCGAGCTATGCGCGGGCGAGGCGAGATGAGGTTGAAGTGAACGATGGAGGGGCCACGCGCGCGCGTGGCCAACGCGCCATCGGCCCCCTGACGAGCGAATCGGGGTGGCTGACAAGGACGCAGTGAGCGTGGCGTGCACGAGCACGCGAGCGATCGAGGACGCAGTCAGACGCTGGCCGATCTCCGATCGGTAGGCGCCGTCAGGCGACGTCGCGGAGCTTCTGCGCCTCCGCGAGGGACTGCAGCTTCTTCAGTGACTGGTTCTCGATCTGCCTGATCCGCTCGCGGGTCACGTTGAACGTGCGCCCCACCTCGTCCAGCGTCCGCGGGTGCTCGCCACCGAGCCCGTAGCGCAGCTCGAGCACGCGCCGTTCGCGATATGACAGGTTCTCCAGTGCCTCGCGCAGCGCCTCCTTGGTGAGGATCTCCGCCGCGCGCTCGTACGGGGACTCCGCGCGCTCGTCGGCGATGAACTGGCCGAACTCCGACTCCTCCTCGTCGCCGACCGGCTTCTCCAGCGACACCGGCGCCTGCGCGGAGCGCTTGATCGAGTCGACCTCCTCGGGGTCGATGCCCGTCACCTCGGCGATCTCATCCGCGGTCGGCTCACGCCCGAGCTCGGTCACGAGCTTGCGCTCGGCGCGACCGATCTTGTTGAGCTTCTCAACGACATGCACCGGGATCCGGATCGTCCGCGCCTTGTCCGCGAGCGCGCGCGCTATCGCCTGGCGGATCCACCAGGTCGCGTAGGTGGAGAACTTGAACCCCTTGCGGTAGTCGAACTTCTCCGCGGCGCGCACCAGCCCCAGCGTGCCCTCCTGGATCAGGTCCAGAAACGGCAGCCCCTGGTTGCGGTAGTTCTTGGCGATCGACACGACCAGCCGCAGGTTCGACTCGACCATCTTCTGCTTGGCGTCGAGATCGCCGCGCTCGATCCGCTTGGCGAGATCGACCTCCTCCTGCGCCGTCAGCAGCCGGACCTTGCCGATGTCCTTGAGAAATAGCTGCAGCGAGTCGGTCGTCATGTCCGGCTTGAGGTCCAGGGCGGCTTTGGCTTTGTTGCGCCGCCCCCGCTTGTCGGGCGCGCGCTCGACCGCCAGCGCCGCCGCCGTCGCCGGGTCGATGTCCTCGACGAGCTCGATCTCCGATTTCTCCAGGAACCCGTGCAGCTCCTCGACGTCGGACTCGTCCAGGTCGATCTCAGACAGCGCCGTGGAGATCTCCGCGAACGTGAGCACGCCCACCTGCTGGCCTTTGGCCAGCAGGCCCTTCACCTCATCGAGCTCCTGCAATTCGACTACTGACATGGCTGATGCTGGTTCCGTTTCTCTGTGATCGATCCGACCCGGGGGCCACCCCTGGGGTCCTTCCGGTGTCCGGCTGAGGACGAACGCTCCATCGGAGCACTACGGCCGCGGCCCTGCCGACGTTACAACGCTGAGCGCAAACTTCTCCGGGGCCTATGCTAACGCGCATGAGCGATTCTCCCGACAGCGATCCTCGCGCGCCCACCTCCGCCGACGGGTCCGGAAGGGAACTCGGGGGCGCCCGCGCCGAGGGTCCCGGCGTCCTCGCCGGCCTGCCCCGCACCCGCCCCCAGCGGACCAGCGCACGACGGGCCGCCTCGCGTGCGGCCAAGCCGAGCAAAGCCCCCGCCACTTCGCGCGCGGCCGGGCAGCGCAAAACCACCACCGCCAAAACCGCCGCTCAGCCCACGAACAGACGTAAGCCGGCATCTGTTCGCCGCCCGCTCGAGGAGCCTGTACCCAGGCAGGGGTTCGAGGCCGAGCCCGACTCATTGGACGGCCCAGTCCAGCCACCCGGCGGCACGGAGCTCGTTGCGTCCGCCGCCGAGCTCGCGGGCGAGCTGGCGAAGTCCGGGGTCACCACGGGCGCGCGCCTGGTCCGGGACTTCCTCTCACGCCTGCCCGGCTGAGCGGCGCCGGAGGCGGGCGTATACCGCATAGGCGTCGCGGGGCGGCATCGTTTGGGCGGCGTTCGCGGGTGAGCGCCGCAAACGGCACGAACAATCCCCAGTTTGCGCGACTTGCTTCCGCGTGGTTGTCATAACTCCGATCGCCCCCGCACGTCCACGGGAGCGATCTGTATACTCGCGCCACGCCGAGCTTCCATGACCCAGGTCGTGGAAGACGGGGGACCCACTGCGGATCGAGGTTGATCCGCTGGGGCGAATCGGTCCATCAGGGACCGTAGCGCCGTCGTAGTGCAGGCCGCGCGAGCCCGTCAGCTCACCCCGTAGGCGCCGACGACTATGCGCATCGCTCGCCCTACACCGACGACCCTGCTCGCCCTGCTCATCTGCATGGCCTGCCTCGCACCCTGCGCGAGCGCGCTCGCGGAAACGGGCGCCGCGACCGGGGGCGCGAGCGCCGGCACGAGCGCGCCATCGAGCTCGCCGGGCGCGACGAAAGTCCACAAGACCGGCATCGCGACCTGGTTTGGTCCCGGCTTCTACGGCCAGCAGACCGCCTGCGGGCAGACGCTCACCCCCGCCGTCGTCGGCGTCGCCAACCGCACGCTGCCCTGCGGCACGCTCGTGCGGGTCAGCTACCAGGGGCACACCCTGACCGTGCCCGTGCTCGATCGCGGGCCCTACGCCAACCACGCCGACTGGGACCTGACCGCCGGCGCCGCCCAAGCGCTCGACATCACCGAAACAGTCCGCGTCGCCACGCGCGTCGTCGGCAGCGCCCCCAACACCGCCGCGCTCGGCTCGCCGCCGCTCACGCCCGAAGAACTCGCCACCGGCGGGGCTCAGGCCACGGGCTGACGCATCAGTTTGCTAACACTGGTCCTGCTTATCAGGCTTTCGGGGTAGCTCCCCATCACCTTCATCGGGTCTGGGTTCAGACGATCGGCCGACCAGCGGCCCGCGCGGCATACAGCGCGATGTCCGCGTGTGCGGCCAGCGCCGCGGCCTGGCGGCCATCCTCAGGGCACACGGCGACACCCACCGCGATCTCCAGCGGAGTCCCGCGATGGCCGGCGGTGCGGCGCACCGCATGTGCCAGACGCTCGGCCAGCGTCCTTGCGCTGTCCGAGTCGGTCTCCGGCGCCAGCAGCCAGTAGCGACCAGGACTCTCGCGCGCAAGTGAATCGGCGGGCCGTAGCGCGCCCGAGAGCGCCGTCTCGACGAGGCCCGTCAGGCGCGCCATCTCACCGGGCAGCTCGGCGTGGCGCAGGCGCTCGACATCGGCCAGCTCGACCAGCAGCACCGCGAACCCCGCGCCGTCCTGCTCATAGCGCTCCAGCCTGCGCCCGATCGACTCGATCCACGCGGTCGGACCACCATCGCCATGCACCCGCTCGCGACGCGACTCCTCGCGGCGTTCGTCTCTGATCTCGATCTCGGGCGGCGCTTTCGGGGCCGGCTCGGCGGGAGCAAACTCGTCGATCAGCACGGCCGCTGACGACGACTCCTGGGCGGCGGGCGACTCTCGCGGCGGGGCCGGCTCGTCTTGCCGGCGCTCTGCAACGCGCGCGGCGGGCGACTCCGGCACGGTGGGCCGATCGGGGTCCTCGCCACCCCCTGTGTGCGGAGACGCATCCGTTCGAGGTGACGGCTCAGGAGGGGATGACTCGACGCCCACCCGTGCCAGCAGGGCCACGGTCGCGGTGACCTCGGCCAGCCGCTCGGACAGCTCGGCGACGCGCTGGCCATGTGGGTCGGTCAGCTCCTCGTGCAATGCCTCCCACAACGTCTCGCTCAGGGCCTGCGCCGCTCGCGCCGCTCGGACCAAACGCTCGGCGCGACGCGGGTTCAGGACATCGTCGCTCACGGACGTTGCATATCAGCAGACGCAGACGTCGTGCTGGCCGGCTATCTCGCAATGAGCGACCCGCACCCGCCGATAGCCTGCGAGCTGTGAAGCCCGCGACGATCTCCCACCTCGAGGACCGCACGACCGAAGACGCGCACACGGGCGCGCTGCGCTCGGTCCAGGCCGCCGAGGTGAGCCTGCCCGAGACTGCGCTGCGCGAGCTCTGGTCGCCCATGTATCTGGAGCGCCTGGCCCGCACCTACTGGCGCTTCTTGACCCGGGTGACGCTCGGCCTCGTGCGGGTGCGCTACTCACAGACCGAGCGCTCGGTCGTGCTCCTCGGGCTGCGGCTGAAGCTGCTCACATTCGCGGCGCCCGAGTATGAGCTGGAACCGAGCCATGGGATCGTGCGCTGGCGCATCGCCGGTGGCCTGCTGGTCGCCCGTCGCGGTCACGGCGGAGCCGGTCACCTGCAGATCGACGTGCGGCGTCTTCCCGACGAGGGCGGGCGGGATTCCGATACCGCGCGGCTGCACGTGGAGGTGGAGGTCACCAACTTCCACCCCGCGATCGTCTCCGGGTTCGGCCTGCGCATCTACAACGCGACCCAGGCGCGCGTCCACGTGCTCGTCACGCACGGCTTCCTGCGCTCGCTCGCGCGCCTGGACCTGGCCGAGTCGCGCGTCGGGCGGTTCGCCGGCGCGGAGAGCCCGTCGGATTCAGATTCAGATTCAGATTCGACACCGCGCTGAGAGCATTCCGGTGCACACGTCGCGGGCCTGCCCGGCCCGGCCCGGAGCGTGCAGCGCCATCGCGCCGCCACTCGCCGCGTTACCCCCGCAGCGCCGCCAGCTTCGCGCGGTCGTGCGTGGCCCTGATCCGCCGGATCGTGCCCGAGCGCGTGCGCATCACCAGCGACTCGGTGGTGGCGCCCCCCGCGCTGGGATAGCGCACGCCCTGCAGCACGTCGCCGTCGGTGATGCCGGTGGCCGAGAAGAACACGTCATCGCCGGAGACGAGATCATCGCGCGTGAGCACCCGCTGCAGGTCATAGCCGCCGTCCAGCGCGGCCTGGCGCTCGGAATCGTCGCGCGGCCACAGCCGTCCGAGCAGCTGGCCGCCGAGGCACTTGACGGCGGCGGCGGAGATGACCCCCTCGGGGGTGCCGCCGATGCCCCACAGCAGGTCCACGGTCGAGCGCTCGGTGACGGCCAGCAGCGAGGCGGACACATCCCCGTGGGCGATCAGGCGCACGCGCGCGCCGGCGTCGCGGATCGCCTCGATCCCAGCCTCGTGACGGGGGCGGTCGAGCACGACGCACCATCACGTCACCGACGGCGCAGCCCTTGCGCTGCGCGATCAGCTCCACCGTCTCAGCAAGCGGGCGGTCGAGGTCGAGCAGATCGGCGATCTCCGGGGAGCCGGCCATCTTCTCCATGTACACGCACGGCCCCGGGTCGAACATCGTGCCGCGCGCGGACAGCGCGATCACAGCCAGCGCGCTGGGCATCCCGTGCGCCGCCAGCGTCGTGCCCTCCAGCGGATCGACGGCGATGTCCACCTGCGGCGGGGAGCCGTCGCCGATCTGCTCGCCGTTGTAGAGCATCGGCGCCTCGTCCTTCTCGCCCTCGCCGATCACGACGAGACCGTCCATCGGCACGGACTGCAGCATGTAGCGCATGCCGTCGACCGCGGCCTGGTCGGCCGCCTCCTTATCCCCACGTCCCACCAGCGGGGCGGCGGCGAGCGCGGCCGCCTCGGTCACGCGCACGAGCTCCAGGGCGAGGTTGCGGTCGGGACGCTGATGCTTGGGCTCTGGGGTCATACGATCCGTCATGCGATCCCGGGAACGTATACCAACGCCGCGGCGACTACGATCGTGGCCGGATGACTCCGATCGGACTCGTCTCACCGGACTGGACTGGCGCGTGATGGCGAGCACCGCGGGCGCGACCACACCTGCGGCCGAGACTGAGAACCCCCTCGTCGCCGGTCTCGAGCGCCGGCCGGTCGCGCCGACCGCGCTCGTGATCTTCGGCGCGTCGGGCGATCTCGCGCAGCGCAAACTGCTGCCCGCGCTGTACAACCTCGCGCACGAGGGCGCCCTGCCCGAGCGCTTTCACCTGGTCGGTGTCTCGCGCCGGGAAAAAACGCACGAGGAGTATCGCGCGGAGTGCGAGCAGGCGATCCGCGCCCACTCCCGCCGCGAGCCCGACGATGACGTGCTGGCGGGGCTGCTCGAGAACGTCAAGTATGTGCCGGGCGTGTTCGACGACCCCGGCGTCTACGCCGAGCTGGGCAAGACGCTGGATGAGTTCGACGAGCAGGCCGGAGAGCGGCTGAACCGCGCGTTCTACCTGTCGACGGCGCCTGGCTTCTTCTCGGTGATCATCGGCCAGCTGGGCGGCTCAGGACTATCCCGCCGTGCCGAAACCGAGGTGCGGGTGGTCATCGAGAAGCCGTTCGGCGCATCGCTCGATGAGGCGCGCGAGCTCAACACGCGCGTGCTGAGCGTGTTCGACGAGTCCCAGGTCTTCCGTATCGACCACTACCTCGGCAAGGAGACCGTCCAGAACATGCTGGCGTTCCGCTTCGCCAACGGGATGTTCGAGCCACTGTGGAACCGCAACTACATCGACCAGGTGCAGATCACCGCGGCCGAGGACATCGGCATCGGCAGCCGCGCCGACTACTACGACCAGGCGGGGGCGCTGCGCGATTTGATCCAGAACCACATGCTGCAGCTGCTCTGCCACGTCGCGATGGAGCCTCCTGGCAGCTTCACCGCCGAAGAGGTGCGCAACGAGAAGGTCAAGGTCCTGCACGCGATCGCGGCGCCCACGGAGGACGACATCCCCGAGATGGCGGCGCGCGCGCAGTACGCGGCGGGCCACTCCGGCGGCGAGGACGTGCCCGGATATCTGCAAGAGGAGGGCGTGCCGTCGGACTCGATCACCGAGACCTACGCGGCGCTGCGCCTGGAAGTTGACAACTGGCGCTGGGCGGGCGTGCCGTTCTACCTGCGCGCGGGCAAGCGCCTGGCGCGCAAGGTCACCGAGATCGCGGTCACACTGAAGCCCGTCCCCCACCTCGCCTTCAGCCAGGACGGCTCGCTCGGGGTGCAGCCCAATCAACTGATCCTGACGGTGCAGCCGAACGAGGGTGTGACGCTGCAGCTGGGCGCGAAGATCCCGGGCACGCGCATGCTGATCAGGCCCGTCAACATGGAGTTCCTGTACGGAACCTCGTTCCTGTCCCAATCGCCGGAGGCTTACGAGCGACTGATCATGGACGCGATGCGCGGCGACCCGACGCTGTTCACGCGCAACGACGAGGTCGAGGCGCAGTGGCGGATCTGTGACCCGATCGTGACCACCTGGTCGCAGACACCCGGGCCCTTGGCTCAGTACGAAGCAGGCTCGCAGGGACCGGCCGAGGCTGACGGCATTCTCCGAGAGGGTCACTCCTGGCGGGCGATCTGACTGGGCCTGGGCCCGCTGCTGAGCTGTATATGTTCTTTTTCCACTCAGTATCACTATAGTTATACCGAGAAAAAAACTGCACAATCCCCGAGGCCCCCCCGCAACCCACCCCCTGAAACCGAACCTCCCGCAAACCAACCCACCTCTGAAACCGAACTCCTCCCGCAACCAGCCCCGCTCCAACCGCCATCCATCATGCCAACAACCGTCAGCGACGCCGTCTGGGAGGAACAGGGCACGACGCCCGACGCGATCGAAGCGGCGCTGCGCGAGCTGCTGGCCGCCAAGCACGCCGAGAACGGGGGGTTCGTGCCCGCACGCGTGCTGAACATGGTCGTGTTCGTCGAGAGCGCCTACAGCGGTGAGATCGCCAACCGGCTGCGCGGCGTGGGGCGCTACCACGCCTCGCGCACGATCGTGCTCTCCTACGAGCGCCACCGCGAGCGCCTGAACGCACGCGTGACCGTCGCCTCCGAAGGCGACCCCGGCCCGGGTGAGGTGGCGCTGCTGCGCGAGACCGTGATCGTGGAGATCGGCGAGCGCCATCTCGACGACCTGCCGACCATCGCCGATCCGCTGGTCGTGAGCGACCTGCCGACACTGCTGTGGTCGCCGCACCGTCACCCCGAGGCGACCGACGCGCTGCTGGGACTGGCCCAGGCGACGCTGATCGACTCGATCGAGGAGCCCGTCTGGAGCGCCGCGATCGAGCGCGCGTGTGGGCTGTCCGGGCAGGTGTACGTGGTCGACCTCGCATGGCTGCGCTCGACCCCGTGGCGCGAGCGGGTCGCCGCGACGTTCGATCCGGCGGATATGCGCCCCGAGCTGAGCTCGCTCAGCGCCCTGGAGATCCGCCATCACCCGGACTCGACGGTGGCGGCGATGCTGTTCGTCGGCTGGCTGGCCTCGCGGCTGGGCTGGGAGCTCGGGCACTCACAGATCGAAGGCCGTACGGGCCATGACGGCGTGCTGAGAGGCAAGGCCCGAGCACGGCGGGGCGCATCAGACATCGAGCTGCGCCTGCAGGCCGCCCCCGAGCTGCGGGTCCCCGGGCTGGCCGGCATCCGGCTGCGCGGCTCCTCGGGCTTGACTTGAGCCTCGACCGTGGGCCGGGCGGCCTGCACGCCCGCCGCCACGACCGCGATGGCAGCGAGCGCACCTGGACGCTGCTGGGCGCCTCGCGCGGGGAGGGCGGCATCCTCGGCGAGGGCATCAGGCAGGCGCTGCTGCGCGATCCCACATACAGGCCCGCATTGCAGGCCGCCCAGGCGATGCTGCCCGAGCTCGAGCTGGCTCCGGCATGACGCGACTGACTACTCTGGCCGATGCCGAGTCCGTGTCCGAGCGCGCCGCGGTCGAGATCGTGCGGCGCCTTGACAGCGCGCGCCGCGAGCATGGCGTCGCCCATCTGGCGCTCAGCGGCGGCACCACGCCGGGCCGCACCTACGAACTGCTGGCGAGCCAGATGGGCGACTGGGACGCCGTCGAGGTGTGGTTCGCCGACGAGCGCTGCGTCGGACCGCGGGACGAGCAGAGCAACTACAAGCTCGCGCATGAGGCGCTACTGGGACCGGCCGCCATCCCCCCCGAGCAGGTCCATCGCATGGAGGGCGAGCTGGGGCCGGAGGCGGGACCCGAGCGCTACGCGCGGGGGCTGGACGAGCATGTCGCCGCGCGCGACGGCGCGCTGCCCGTGCTCGACGTGATCGTGCTGGGCATCGGCCCGGACGGGCACGTCGCCTCACTGTTCCCCGGCGCGCCGGCACTGAACGCCGGCGAGCAGGCGCTGTGCTTAGGTGTGCACGACTCCCCCAAGCCACCGCCCGAGCGAATCACGCTGAGCATGGCCGTGCTGCGCGCCGCGCGCTGCTGCATGCTGCTGGCCACGAGCGCCGAAAAGTCCGACGCGATCTCCGCGATGCTGGGCGAGCCGAGCAAGCATGTACCCGCGAGCCTGTTGCGGCGGAGCCGGCTGAGTGTGATCGTCGACGACGCGGCCGCCCCTCCGCCCCCGCGCGAGTGAGCACAGGTTCTGGGCCAAGCGGCGCCGAGCGTCCTACAGTGAGAGGTCTCTGATGGCCTCGATCGCGACCGCGACCCATCAAGCCGCCATACCGAGTCCGGAGGAGCTGGTGCTGGACGCGCTGGGCGCAGCGCGCGAGCGCACGCTCGCGCTGGTGGCGCACCTCGACGAGGAGGACCTGAGCAGGGTGCACTCGCCGATCATGAGCCCGCTCGCGTGGGACCTCGGCCACATCGCCGCCTACGAGGACCTGTGGCTGGCGCACCGGCACGGAGGACTCGAGCTGCTGCGCCCGGACCTGGCCGGCCTGTATGACGCGTTCGAGACGCCGCGCGCGGTGCGCGGCGACATCGCAGGCGCTGGGACCGGCGGACGCGCGCGCGTACATGCGCGAGGTACGGGAGCGTGTCGCCGAGACGATTGCGCAGCGAGGCGTCGGTGACGGCGACGTGTGCGAGATGGTGATCAGCCACGAGTGCCAGCACTCCGAGACGATGCGCCAGACGCTGGCGCTCGCCGGTCTGCTGCCGGCGGGCGAGCCCCCGCGGATCGACGCGCGCCCACCGAGCCCCGAGGAGCAGAGCGATTGGCTCGAGATCCCCGCCGGGTCGTTCGCGATGGGGGCCGGCGCGGCGGGCTTCGCCTACGACAACGAGCGCCCGCGCCACACGGTCGCGCTGGATGCGTTCCAGATCGCACGCCGGCCGGTGAGCGCGGCGAGCTGGATGCGCTTCGGCGAGGGCGGCGGCTACGAGCGGCGCGAGTGGTGGTCCGATGAAGGCTGGGCGTGGAAAGAGGAGCACGACATCACCCACCATCCGGCCGTGACGACGGGCGATCCAAACGCTACGCCCGTCTGCCACGTGAGCTGGTTCGAGGCCGACGCCTTCGCGCGCGCGCACGGCGCGCGCCTCCCCAGCGAGGCGGAGTGGGAGCGGACCGCGAGGATGGACGAGGAGATGCCCACACCGATAGGGTTCACGCAGATGGGACAAGTGTGGGAGTGGACTGCCAGCACGTTCGGCGGCTATCCGGGTTCGTCGCCTATCCGTACCGCGAGTACTCGGAGGTGTTCTTCGGCGAGGCCTACCGCGTGCTGCGCGGCGGCTCGTGGGCCACCAGCCCGCGCGTGACGACGCCGACGTTCCGCAACTGGGACCTGCCCCAGCGCCGGCAGATCTTCGCCGGCGTGCGCCTGGCGCGGGATGCGTCGTGACCGCGCGCGCCACTATTCGCACGGATGCATACCCACGAAAGGGAGTGCTGTGATGGAGCCGATCGCAAGCCCGGCGCGACGAGGCGATCCAGATCGACTCGCACCTCGACGGCGCGCAGGAGCGCTCGCTCGCCGACGACGTGCTCGACGGGCTGACGCGCCCGTTCAAGGAGCTGCCCCCCAAGCACTTCTACGACGCCCGCGGCGCGGAGCTGTTCGACCGGATCTGCGAGCTGCCCGAGTACTACCCGACGCGCGCCGAGCGCGCGATCCTCGAGGAGCGCGCCGCCGAGCTCGCCGCGCTGACGGGCGCCGTCGAGCTCGTCGAGCTCGGCTCGGGCACGGCCGCGAAGACGCGCGTGCTGCTGGACGCGCTGCACGCGGCCGGCACGCTCGAGCGCTACGTGCCGGTGGACGTCACCGAGAGCATGGTGCGCGACTGCGCCGCAGACGCTCACCGAGCGAGTACCCGGGGCTGCACGTGCACGGGGTGATCGGCGACTTCGAGCGCCACCTCGACCAGCGTCCCGCCCGCCGATCGGCCCACGGCTCGTGGCGTTCCTGGGTGGCACGATCGGCAACTTCCCGCCCGGCAGCCGCCGCCGCTTCCTGCGCGCGATCGCCGGGACTGCTCGGCCCCGATGACCACCTGCTGATGGGGACCGACCTGGTCAAGGACCCGGACGTGCTCGAGGCCGCTTATGACGACGCCCAGGGCGTGACGGCCGAGTTCAACCGCAACGTGCTGCGCGTGCTCAACCGCGAGCTGCGGCGCGAACTTCGACCCCGACGACTTCGACCACGTCGCCCTGCTTCGACCCCGAGCACGAGTGGATCGAGATGCGCCTGCGTGCGCGACGCGAGCACACCACGCACGTGCGCGACCTGGATCTGCCGGTGCAGTTTGCAGCCGGTGAGGAGCTGCGCACCGAGATCAGCGCCAAGTTCACTCCCGAGCGCCTGGAGCGGCGACCTCTCCGCGGCGGGCCTCGAGCTCGTCGCTGGCTGACCGACCCCGAGGAGCTGTTCGCGCTGACCCTGTCGCGCCTGACGACCGGGTGACGGCGCGGATGCGGCGTACGTAGTACGCCGCGCGGGGTGGTGGGCATTCAGATCCTGGCCCGCTTGTCCCCCGACCGTCAGGTGGCGCGCCATCCAGATAGGCTGCCAGCCGTGAAAATCGAGGGCAGCTCAGCGATCGTCGTCGGTGGGGCCTCCGGGCTCGGCGAGGCGACCGCGCGCCGCGCTGCATTCCCACGGCGCGGTCGTGACGATCGCCGACGTGAACGCCGAGAAAGGCGCGGCGCTGGCGAGCGAGCTGGGGGTGGAGTTCGTCGCGTGCGACGTGCGTGAGGAGGAGCAGGTCCAGGCGGCCGTGGAGCAGGCCGCACAGGCCGAAGGGGGACTGCGGATCGCCGTCGTGCTGCGCGGGCGTCGGCTGGGCGCAGAAGGTCGCGGGCTCCAAAGGGCCCCACCCGCTGCTGCCCGTTCGAGACGAGTCATCCAGATCAACCTGATCGGTACCTTCAACGCGCTTCGCCACGCCGCCGCCGCGATGATCGCCAACGAGCCATCAGACGACGCCGAGCGCGGGGTGCTCGTGTACACCGCCTCAATCGCCGCCTACGACGGCCAGGTCGGCCAGATCGCCTACTCCGCCTCCAAGGGCGGGATCGTCTCGCTGACGCTGCCCGCCGCGCGCGACCTCGCGCAGTACGGGATCAGGGTCAACACGATCGCCCCCGGCCTGTTCGACACGCCGCTGCTGGCCGCGCTGCCCGAGGAGGCCCGCCAGAAACTCGGGCGCGGGCGTCCCCTTCCCTCAACGCCTGGGTCAGCCCGCCGAGTATGCGCAGCTCGCCTGCCACATCGTCGAGAACCGGATGCTCAACGGCGAGACGATCCGGCTCGACGGCGCGCTGCGAATGCCGCCTCGCTAAAGGAGCTGCGACGAGGTGAAGCTCGGCCCGGCAGCCAACCTGCGTTTTGCAGACAGTACGATTCGGCGAGGTGGTAACGAGGTAGACTGATCGTTATGAGCGGCCTTCCTCACAAGACGCTGCTGGAGCCGGGACACGAGGCCGAGTGGGCCGCGCTCAACGAGGAAAAGCGACGCGCCCTGACTCCCCCACCTGACACACCGATCGGTGAAGCTGCTCAGGCGCGGACAGCACCTCTCGGCCCAGGCGGCAGGGCTGCTGCGGGCCGTCGAGCGAGCCGAGGTAACATCAGGATCATGAGCAGTCCCCCCCCGAATCCGCCTCTCAGAGCAGGGTATGAGGCCGAGTGGGCTGTCATCAATCGCGAAGAGGCCGAGCAGATGCGTGCCATGAATATGGCCCTGACTCCCGCTCAGCGACTCAAACAGGGCCAGAAGCTCTCGCAGCAGGCGGTTTCCCTGCTAGCCGCCTCGATACGCGCCGGACATGCCCCAAGACGAGCCTTCTGGTCCTAACCTCGACGGCGTCGTCGCCGACGCCAACGCGGTCGGGTTGGACTATGTCGTGATCGGCGGTTTTGCTGTCATCTACCACGGTCACATCCGCGCGACCAAGGACAGCGACCTGCTCGTGTCCGACGGCCCCGAGACCGACGCCTCGGTCCTGCGTTTCCTGGAGCGCATCGACGGCAGGCGCCTGCGCGACGGCAAGGTTCTGACGCAAGAGGACGTGGCCGGCGCCGAGCACCTGCGTGTCAACAGCCACCACGGCATCATCGACATCATGCGCGGAGGACTGCCACCGCTCGACTACGACACCGTCGCTGAGCGCGCCGAGGAAGCCGACTGGGATGGACAGACGGTCCGCATGGCGGCACTGCCCAGCCTTGTCGGCTTCAAGCGCCTCGCGGGCCGACCACAGGACGAAACCGATCTCACCGAACTCGAAGCGATCTACGGCAAGCTCCCGATCGAGCCGATCCCGGGCCTGGACATAGACGTCTGAGCCCTGCGCGCGAACCGCTGAGCTGCCAGTCGCTCGACGAGCATCGCCATGCCCATGCCGCCGGCGACACACATCGACTCGATGCCGTAGGTGCCGTCCAACGTCTCCAGGTCGTTGAGCAGCGTCGTCATGATGCGCGCGCCGGTCATGCCGAACGGGTGACCGAGCGCGATCGCGCCGCCGAACGGGTTGAGCTTGTCGTCGTCGATGCCGAGCTCCTCTTTGCACGGCACGATCTGCGCGGCGAACGCCTCGTTGATCTCGACCACGTCGATGTCGTCATCGACATGCCGGTGTTCTCGAGCAGTTTCTGAATCGCCGGGATCGGGCCGAGGCCCATAATCTCCGGACGGATCGCGGCGACCGTCGAGGCGATGATCCGCGCTTTCGGGCTTGAACCCGAGCTCGGATGCCTTGTCCTCGCTCATCACGAGTAGCGCCGCGGCGCCGTCGTTGAGCGGACAAGCGTTGCCGGCCGTGACCGATGCCGCCCTCCTTGAACACGGGCTTCAGCGCGGCGAGCTTCTCCATCGTCGTCCCCGCCCGCGGGCCGTCGTCCTTCGAGACAACCGTCTCGGGCACGTCGACCTCGTTGCCCTCCTTGTCGATCGTCCTTGTGCGCCGGCACGGTCACCGGGACGATCTCCGAGTCGAAGTGACCGGACTCCACGGCAGCGACGGCGCGCGCCTGGGAGATGACGGCCCACTCGTCCTGAGCCTCACGAGAGACGTTGCAGCGATCGGCGACGTTCTCGGCGGTCATGCCCATCGGGATGTACACGTCATAGGCAGAGCCCGCGTGAGCCGTCGACCATATGGTTGAACTCGAACCCGCCCCCACCGCGCCCGGCGCGCGAGACGGCCTCGACACCGGCGGCGATGTAGGTGTCGCCCTCGCCGGCCTTGATCGCGTGGAACGCCATCCGCGTGGTCTGCAGCGAGGACGCGCAGAAACGGTTGACGGTGCGTGCCGGGCACGTGGTGGTCGATGCCCTGCCAGCAGCGTCGCGATGCGCCCGACGTTGTAGCCCTGCTCACCCTCCCCATAGCCGCAGCCCATCATCACGTCGCCGATCGACTTCTGATCGAGCTGGGGGTTGCGCTCGATCAGCGCGCGCAGCGGGATCGCCGCGAGGTCATCGGCGCGAACGGACTTGAGCGAGCCCTTGACGGCGCGTCCGATGGGCGTGCGAATGGCGTCGACGATCACTGCCTCGGGCATACGGGAATCTTCTCCTGGGTCGAGATTGGCTGCGGGATGAATGCGCATCCTATGCGACGAGCTCCGGCCGAGTGTGTCAATACGCACACGATATGCAAACACCCTCCGGCCGCCGCACGCCGATTTGGCGTTTGGGCATGGGGAGTCCGCAGCGTCGCGTCTCACGCCGCGGCTACTGGCTATAGATCCAGTCTGCTCACGCCCAACTCGTCAAACCCAACATGGTGCGCGAGCTCGTGGCGGACCGTGCGCACCACCTGGTCGCGCAGCAGCTCGGGGCTGTGTCCGAAGTCGCGCCGCAGCGTATCTCGGAAGATCACGATGCGGTCGTGGACATCGTCGCGGCGACTCTGGCCACCTTGATACAGGCCATACGCGCCTTGCTTGCGACCACCGTCGGAGATCACGACCGCGACGTGCGCCAGCGCGTTGCGCAGCAGGTCGGGCAGGTCGTCGAGCGCGTCGCGCACGAGCTCCTCGAAATCGTCGTCGTTGAGCGGGTCCAGTTCGAGGAACTCCAGTTCGTCGGGGTCCACCGCCAGGCCTTCGCGGGCGAGCTCCTCGGAGCGAAGCACGAGCGCGTCGAACTCGACCTCGGACTCGGGGTCGCGCCAGCCCGCCAGGCGCACGGCCACGAACGCTGCACCGCCGATGATGACCGCGATCAGGAGCACCCCGAACGCGACGTCCTCCAGCGCTCTGACCGCGCCGATCGTGCTGAAGCCCTGGCCCAGCACGATCACGATCAGGCCAAGCGAGGAGGCGATCAGCGCCGCGAAGCCGGCGCGGCGCAACTGACCGGAGGCGCGCTGTCGTGAGAAGAACGACCTGCGACGCACCGTAGGCCCGTCCTACTTGAGGGTGCGGGCGATAACGAGCCGCTGGATCTCGTTCGTGCCCTCGTAGATCTGAGTGATCTTCGCGTCTCGCATCATGCGCTCCACCGGATACTCCTTGACATAACCGTAGCCGCCCAGCACCTGCACCGCCTCGATCGTCACGGCCATCGCGGTGTCCGAGCAGAAAACCTTCGCCATCGAGGAGTACTTCCCGCGCTGGGGATCGCGGCGATCGGCCAGGGCGCACGCCTTGTAGAGCAGCTCCCGCCCGGCGGCGGTGCGTGTTTCCATGTCCGCCAGCTTGAACTGGATCGCCTGCAGCTCGATGATCGGCTTGCCGAACTGCACGCGCTCGCGGGCGTAGGCGACGGCGTAGTCGGTCGCTCCCTGGGCGATCCCAACGGCCTGCGCGGCGGCTCCCAGGCGCGTGCGCTCCAGCGTGCCCAGCGCAACGGACAGCCCGCGACCGACCTCGCCAATCACGTTGGCCTGCGGCACGCGCACGTCCTCGAAGATCGGCTGACCCGTGGGCGAGGCGCGGATGCCGAGCTTGTGCTCGAGCTTGCCCACGCTGAACCCCGGCCGGTCGGCCTCCACCACGAACGCGGTGATCCGCCGGCTCTCGCGGTCCGTGACCGCAAAAGTGATGTAGAAATCGGCCACACCGAGGTTCGTGATCCAGTTCTTGGTGCCGTTGATCACCCACTCATCGCCGTCCTGCACGGCGCTCGTTTTCATCCCCGCCGGGTCCGATCCGGCCTCGGGCTCGGACAGGGCGAACGCGGGGGACCACTCGCCGGAGGCGCACTTCGGCAGGAAGCGCTCCTTCAGCTCGTCGCTGCCGTACAGCTGGATCGGCAGCGTGCCGAGCTCCTGCACCATCAGGATCAGCGCGCACGCCGCGTCGACCTTGGCGATCTCCTCGACCGCCATGTTCAGCATCAGCGTCCCCGTGCCCGTCCCGCCGTACTCACTCGGAAACGGCAGCCCGAGGATGTCCTGCTCGCCCAGCACCTTGCGCACGTCCCATGGGTATTCGGCCTGCTCGTCGATCTCCGCGGAGCGCGGGGCGATCCGCTCGCGCGCGATCTGCCCGATCGTCTGACAGAAGTCGAGATGCTCCTGGGGGATCGTGTAGACGTCCTGGCTGATCGTCTCGGGCATCACGCTTGATCTTATTGATGAGGCGCGCCTGCCGGCGACGCTGCGCCGCACACGGGCATGGGTCGGACCCGGATGCGAAGTTTGAGGCTTCGTCATGCGGGTACCTCAACGGCTATGTCGTTCGGCACCTCAATCTTCCTGATCGCCGTGGGGGCGATTCTGCGCTACGCGGTGACGGCGACGGTGTCGGGCATCGACATCACGACCGTCGGGCTGATCCTCATGCTCGTCGGGATCGCCGGGCTGGTGCTGTCGATCTTCTACATGATCGCCTGGGCTCCGCGCAGGCGGCGAGTGGCGGGAGAACGTGTGGTCGAGCGCGAGCCTTACGAAGAGCCCCCCGTCAACTACTGACCGAGTGCCATAGCCAGCTACGCTCATCTGGATGAGCGCGCCGGATCAGACCGCGACGATCGAGATCGACCCCGCGCGGGTCGCCGAGTGGCTGGCTGAGGACCCCGCCCCTCAGGTGATCGACGTGCGCGAGCCCTATGAGCGCGAGGCCGGACACATCGCGGGATCGCGTCACATCGCGCTGGTCGAGCTCACCGCGCAGGCGGCCACCGTCGAGCGCAAGCACCCGGTGGTGTTCTACTGTCGCGTGGGCGCACGCTCGGACATGGCCGCACAAGCGTTCCGAGCAGCGGGTTACAAGGCCTACTCGATGCGCGGCGGCCTGCGGCGCTGGGCGCGGGAGGACCGGCCGCTGGAGCCGCAGGATGGATACGTTGCCGAGCACTGATTGGGGATGCCTCGCGACGGCATTATATACTATGGTATTTACTGCAAGGGATAATGGCGTAGGACGATAAAAATAAAAAGTGCGTATAACATTAGTCATACCGAGTTTTAAAGTAGATCAATACATCACCCGGCGCCGCCAAGCTCGACCCTGATTCCCCGAGAGGAGACGTGTAATCGCAATGCAGGCATCATCGGAGTACCCAAACGTGACGGTCGGCGAGGGCTACGCCGTCGGCGATCTCGACGCGCTGGGCAGCGGACCAGGGTTTCGCAAGGTCCGTAAGGGTCTCGGCGTGACCGCGTTCGGCGTCAACGCGATCGTGATGCCCCCCGGCATCGAAAGCGGGTCGCACTACCACGACGAGCAGGAGGAGCTGTACTTCGTCCATCGCGGCGCGATCGAGATGGAGTTCGGCGACGGCTCCGTGCAGCGCCTGGGCGAGGGCGGCATGGCGCGCGTGGACGCGGCCACCGTGCGCAAGATCCGCAACGCCGGCGAGGTCGATGCCGTCTACCTGATCGCCGGCGGCAAGGGCGGCTACATCGGCCGCGACGGCCGCGTGCCCGAGGGCGAGGAGCAGCGGGTCAGGGCGATCCACGACCTCTCCGGCGGACAGCCGAAGTGAGCTGCTGCTGCGGCGGCGGCGGCGCGTCCTGACGCATCCGGCCCTCGCGCACGGCCGGCCCCAGGACGAGATCGAACACGATGCCGGCCGCCCCGATCCCGCCAACCGAGCCCGAGGACGGGGCAGGGAAGCGGCTGCGCATCAACCGCGAGCTGACGATCCCGCGCGCAGAGATCGAGCTGCGCGCAAGCCGCTCTTCCGGCCCTGGCGGGCAGCACGCCAATGTGACGGCCTCGCGCGTGGAAGCAAGCTTCGACGTGCTCGCCTCGGGAACGCTGAGTGAGTCACAGCGCGCGCGTGTGCTGGCGCGCGCAGGTCCGCGGCTGGTGGCGGTCGCCCAGGACGAGCGCTCGCAGATGCGAAACCGCGAGCTGGCCCTCAAACGCCTGGCGGAGCGCCTGGCGCGGGCCCTGGTGATCCCCCGCAAGCGTCGCCCCACGCGCCCCACGGCGGCCTCCCGCGAGCGGCGCCTTCAGGACAAGCGCCGCGGGACCGAGCGCAAGCGCGAGCGCCGCCCACCATCCGAGGATGTCTAGAACCCGCCAGGGCGAGCTCAGCTCGAGCCAGACCTAATTCAAAAGCTCCTTCACATACCGCTGGTGCAAGCGACCGAGGGAGGTCTTCGCGGGCTGGAACCCGATCGCGTTCCACAGCAGGCCCGAAGCGGGCGCCCAGGCGACGATCAGGTACGCGCCGAGCACCAGCGCCGTCGTGCGCAGCCGGCGTGAGCGTGACAGCGCCGCGAGCGGCAGCAGCCACAGGATGTACCACGGCAGCACCCAGCCGAGTGTGATCAGCAGCGCAACCGTCGCCCAGCCCGAGGGCGTGATCGAGTCCCGCCGGCGCCAGGCCAGCACGCAACAGCCGAGCACCGACAGGATCAGCACAGCGCTCAGCAGGCTGTGCAGCGTTTCAGTCTCCCCGCCCGCGCCGACCGCCAGGCCAATCAGGTTGGGGACGCTGATGTTCGTGACCAGCCGGCTCTGGGTGCTGAGGTCGGGGATGTGCAGTCCGAACGCGATCAGGCTCGCCACGCCCACGACCACGCATGCGACGAGCATCCCCAGCAGCACCTGGGTCAGCCTCCTGGGAGCGCGCAGCAGCCCCGCCAGCACGATCGGGATCAGAACTCCGCCCGAGGCCTTCAGCGCGGTCGCCGCCACGAATGCCGCGCCCGCGCCGATCTCCGCCGCCGACAGCGGCCACAGCCAGCCGCCGATCCGCGCGAGCGGCGTGCCGCCCTTCAGGTCGGAGCCGTCCCCCGCTGAGGGAGCGTCCGCCGGGACCGCAGCATCGGAGACCCCTGCCGCGTTGACCCCACGCGCGCGCAGCAGCAGATAGAAGCCGAGCACGATGCAGAACACCATCAGAAAGTCGTTGTGATCGCCGCCGAGACCCCACACGAGCACGATTGGGTTCAACCCGACGAGCACGATCGCCCGAACCGGGTCGAGGTCCAGCAGCTCAGCGCAACGCCACACGAGCAGAATCGTCCCCAGGCTCGCCGCCACGAGCACCGCCTTGATCGTCCAGAACGACGCGGCCACGCCGAGCGGCACCAGCGCGAACGTGAGCAGTGTGAACAGCGGGCCGTACGGGCTCAGCAGCTGGTGCCAGTTCGAGAGCACATAGCTGGGGTCGCTGTGGGGCTCGAGGATCGGGTACGTCGTGTACGGGTTGAGGTGGTGCACCACCTCCATGCGCCCGTAGTTGACGTAGTTGAAGATGTCCGTCAGCGCCATCGGCGGCGCCAGGAAGAAGATCGCGTGCACCGCCACGACAGCGGCTATCGCCCAGCGTGCGCTCAGACGCATGCGCGGCACGTAGGCGAGCGCGAGCAGGTAGCACGCGTACATCGCCACCATCGCGGCGGTGAACATGTACCTGAGCGTCGTGGAGTTGCGCGTCAGCCCCGGCCACAGCCCGCCCAGCGGGCCGGCCATCCAGCCCGGGAAGAAGCCCGCGTGGGTGGTCGCCGAGAACAGGCTCGGGCGGTTGGCGGCGACCACGACGAACAGCAGGCTGCAGGCGATCAGCACAACCAACGCGCTCGCGCCGATGCGCGTGTCTCTGCGGGCTCGCGCGAACGTGCGCTCGTCCGTGTCCTTGAAGCGAGGAGCGGCCGACGGGCCGGCAGGCGGCGCATCGCGGAGGCGGAGTGTTGTCGCGTCGCTCGACATGCTCAATCGGAGGCGCTGCCTACACGAAGCGACCGCCCCGCGGAGGAGGTCCCTGCATCTTAGGGTCCCCCGGAAAAGCGAGAGCCCGCCGAAGCGGGCTCTCGAAAGGTCAACGCGCGTGTCCGCGATGCGCGGACACCGCGCAGAGAACTAGATCGACTGGACGTTGACGGCCTTGGGGCCCTTGTCGCCCTGCTCGGCGTCATAGGACACCTTCGAGCCCTCCTGCAGCGAGCGGTAACCCTCGCCGTTGATGCCGGTGTGATGGACGAACAGGTCCTTCTCGCCGTCATCGGGGGTGATGAAGCCGAACCCCTTGTCGTCGCTGAACCACTTTACGGTGCCGGTAGGCATATATGGAACTCCTCCACGGTATGTGCTTGGTGCGTGCTGCTGCGCGGAGGATGCTGCTAGAGCCTCAACCTGCGAGCGCCTGCACTACTGCTTTTCGCCGGTATTTGGTACCGGCCAGACGCCCCGACCGTAGCAGGTCGTCTCGCTCAAGTGTTTACAAGTTGCTATATCTCGACCGTCAGCTCCTCCGCGCCGATCACGTTCAACCGCCTGCTCCCCCCCGGCGATCCGGCTGGACTCGAGGAGGTCGTCACGGGCCTGGGCCTGCACGAGCGCTCTGCCGGTGAACCCGCAGACGAGGCCCCGGGCGCGCGTGAGGACGCCCAGCCCACCCCCGACACGCAGTCGGACACGCCCCAGCCCACCCCCGACACGCCCCAGCGCACCCCCGGAAGATCGCGCCCGTACGTAGTCCTGAACATGGTCGCCACGCTCGACGGGCGCGCCACCCTGGACGGGCGCTCGGGTCCGATCTCAGACCCCGCCGACAACGCCCTGTTCCACGGCCTGCGCTCGGTCGTGGACGGAGTCATGGCGGGCGCCGGCACCGTGCGCACCGAGCGCTACGGGCCGATCGTGCGCGACCCCGAGACCCGTCGCCGGCGCCTTGAGCGCGCACTGCGCGAGCAGCCGCTCGCGTGCGTGGTCTCCGCGAGCCTCGGCTTCCCACCCGACCTGCCCCTGCTCGCCGACCCCGACTCGCGGATCGCGATCCTGACGCCCTCCGGCGCGAGCCTCCCCGAGACCGCCGCTCAGGTCGAGTACGTGCGTGTCCATCGCGAGGACGACGAGCACGCGCTGGACCTCCCCGCGGCGCTGGCCGAGCTGCACGATCGCTTGCACGTCCGCACGCTGCTGTGCGAGGGCGGACCCCATCTGAACACCGAACTGCTCTGCGCCGGGCTGGTCGACGAGCTGTTTCTGTCCATCTCCCCCCTGCTCGCCGGCGGCGATCTGAGCGCTGAGCAGCCACCGCTGCGGATTCTCGCCGGGACGGATCTGCAGCCCCCGGCGGAGCTTCAGCTGTGCGCCGCACTGGAGCACGACTCGCACCTGTTCCTGCGCTATCGCCTCCTGGATGGCGGCGGCTGAGCAACCACCGCGACGTTCAGCACCACGCTGTTGGGCACCATCACCGAGTCCTCGCCCGTCACGAACGTCGTATACAGCAGACCCTGCGAGCTGACGGTCCCCTCGATCTGACCCGCCAGCGGGCCGCCCTGCAGGCGCACCCGGTCGCCGACCTGAAACGGCCGCGCGCTGAGCAGCACGACACCCGCGAACAGGTTGCCCAGCGTCTGCTGCGCCGCCAGACCGAGGATCACGGCCGTGAACGCGCCGCCCACGAGCAGCGTGCGCGCTTCGACACCGGCCACGCTCAGCGCGATCAGCAGCGTGATCGCCAGCATCGCCAGGCGGATCAGGAACCCGATCGGTCCCGCGGCCGCGGGGTCCAGACGCCGGAACAGCGCCGGTCCGAGCGCGCGCCCGAAGTTGCGCGCGATCGCCCAGCCGAGCACCAGCAGCACGATCACCGTCACGATCCGCACCGCCGTGTTCGCTTCGGGTGAGCTCCCGCGCGCATCGACCCCGAACAGGCCCGCGCGATTGTCGTACACGACCACCACGACGACGAACAGGACGCCCAGCAGCACCGCCTCCCAGGCGGCCCGTCTGGCCGCGCGCGGGCTGACCTGGTCGAGCAGCCCGACCTCGCTCCACGCCTGACTGCGGGTTTCGAACATCTTGGGGGGCGTCTTCGGGACGGGCGGAATCTTTTTGGGCAGGGTCGGCATCTGGCTATCCGATGTTAGGCGTCCGGCGCGCGATCTCGCGCGGTCCCCGCGAGCGCGATCGACGTGTCCGGGGTCCGTGGTTGACCCACAAGCCAAGGGTGGGAGCTCGGGGTACGTATGTGCTCAGAGCTCAGGAGACCTGGGTATAGACGACCATGAACGCCCCGAACGCCAGGCAGTAGATGGCGAAGGGGATGAGTGTGCGGGTCTTGAAGTATTTGACCAGGAAGCCAACCGTGAAGACAGCGGTGATCGCGGCGGCGATGCAGGCCACGAGCGCCTGGCCGCGCACGCCGTTGCCGAGGTGCCCCAGCAGGTCGGGGAGCTTGAACAGGCCGGCGGCGAGGATGATCGGGGTGGCCAGCAGAAACGCGAATCGAGCGGAATCGCTGTGATCCAGGCCGCGCGCGAGCCCGGTCCCCATCGTGACGCCCTCGCGGCTGATCCCGGCGACAAGCGCCGTGGACTGGGCGACGCCGACGAGGAGCGCCTCGCGGTACTCCAGCGTGTCGAGCTCGCGTCCCCCGTCTGGCTTGGCGCCCTCCCGGACGGCCAGTTCGCGCACCTCCGCGCGCCGGCGAAACCGCTCCGCGGCGAACAGCACGAGGCCGTTGACCATCAGGAATATTGCGGCCACCTCAGGCTTGGCGGTCAGCGTGCGCAGCTGGTGCTCGAAGATGATGCCGAAGACGCCGGCGGGAATGCTGGCGACGATGATCAGCCAGGCCAGCCGCTCGGTCGAGGTCTGGGCACGGCGGGTGGAGAGGGTGTGGAAGAACGCTTTCACGATCTGCACCCAGTCACGGCGGTAGTAGAACAGCAGCCCGAGCGCGCTGCCGACGTGGAGCATCACGACGAACGCCAGCCACGGGGACTCCGATTGAGACTGGATGTCGACCACGTGATTCCACCCGAACAAGGTCGGGAACAGCACCGTGTGCCCGAGGCTCGAGATCGGGAACAGCTCGGTCGCGCCCTGCAGAATCCCGAGCACGATCGCCTGGAAGTAAGTGATGGCCGTCGAGGCCATGATCGTGATCAGCGCTGTCATCGCGGCGACAGCTTACGGATCTATCGAGACAACAGACCGCCGACAGCGCGCGCGATGAGGAGATTCTCATCGCTCTGTTCGCGGCGCTTTATACGCGTAGCAGGCAAACGAGACCGGCGCCGGCAGGGGTGTTCGGTGAATTAGCTCTCGTGTCTCCCATCCAAATCAACGGCTCTCCGATGTTCACACACCCTTCACACAATCGTTCCCGGCTGGTCACAAAAGCGGTCGTATGCAGGGCAAAATAAAGTCATATAGATAGAGAGATAACTGAGAGGAGCAACGATGACCCTCGACACATCACCACGCGACACGGATGGGCGCGTCACCCGATGCGACATGCACTGCCACTCGACCGCCTCGCAGGTCTCCAGACTCGGCGTCCAGCGCGCCGCCGGACTGCCGGAGTGCGCCACCCCGCCCGAGGAGGTGTACGCGCTCGCCAAGCGCCGCGGCATGGACTTCGTGACGATCACCGATCACGACACGATCGACGGCGTGCTCGAGATCGCCGACCGCCCCGACGTGTTCGTCTCCGAGGAGCTGACCGCCCACTTTCGCGGCGAGCCCACGCGGGCCGTGCACGTGCTGTGTTACGACATCACCCTCGACGATCACGAGTGGCTGCAGGGCAATGCTCACGATGTCGAGCTGTGCGCCGCGTACATGTACGAGCGCGACATCGCTTGCGCGCTCGCGCACCCCTACTACACCGTCGATCAGCCGCTGACCCCGCGCCATCGCCGCCGCCTGGCGGAGCTGTTCGGTGTGTGGGAGATCCGCAACGGCGCCCGCGCGCGCGAGCTGAACCGGCCCGCCGCCACCTACGTCGCCACGCGCGACGGCATCGGCATCGGCGGCTCAGACGACCACGCCGGCGTCAACATCGGGCGCACGTACACCGAGGCTCCGCCCGCAGCGACGCCGCGGGAGTTCCTCGCGCACATGCGCGCGGGACGCGTCACCGCGCGTGGCAAGCAGGGCAGCGCGGCCAAGTGGGCGCACGCGGCGATCGCCCTGGCCGCGCGCTCGCTCGGGCCCCGCGAGGTTGACGGTGATGGGGCTGGGGCTGACTCCGGCGCCGGCCCTGGCTCCGGGCCTGGCGTTGGCTCCGGCCTTGGCTCTGGTTCCACCCCGGCCCGCCCGGACCCCCAGCGCGTGATGACGATGGTCAGCCGGCTGCTGCGCGAGGGCGATGCGCGCCAGGGCGCCACCGGCGGCGACCTCGCTCCCTCCGACGTCCGCTGCCTGCTGCGCGCGTGGCTGGCCGCGGTCGAGCTTGACCACCTCGATACGGATGGCCTGATCGCGTATATGCAGGAGGAGTCGTTCAGCCACTCCGATCTTTACCGCCGCGCCTGCCGCCTGCACGAGCACAAGCTGCGTGGCGCGGTCGATCTGGCGATGCGCGCCGTGACCGGCGAGGCGCAGGAGGTGCTCGTCGCGGCGGAGGGCCTGTTCGAGGCGTGCATCGCCGCGATCCCCTACGCCCCCGCCGCGGCCTTTCTCGCCAACGAGCGAGCCAAGCTCGACGGACGTTCAGGCGATGACGGCGAGACGCCGCGGATCGCGATCCTCGCCGACGGCATCAACTCGATGCACGGCGTCACCCGCACGATCGAAGAGATCCGCGGACGGGGCGTGCCGGGATACGAGATCGAGGTGGTCGGCACCGACCCCGAGGTGGACCGGCGACTGTCGGCGGTCGCAGAGATCGATGTGCCCTACTACCCGGGCCTTGAGATCGGCGTCCCCAGCCTGCCCGCGGCCGTGCAGACGCTGGCGGATGGGGCCTTCGACGCGATCCACGTGTGCTCGCCCGGGCCGGTGGGCGTGGCGGGCGTGCTGCTCGCACGGGCACAGGGGCTGCCGCTGATCGGCAGCTACCACACCGAGCTGAGCGCCTACGCCGACCTGCGCTCGGGACGCCCGGAGCTGGCCCAGGCGATGGCGATGGCCGTCGGCGCGTTCTACCGCGCGTGCGATGTCGTGCTCTCCCCCAGCCCCGCCTCCGACGAGGCGCTGGCAGCGATCGGAATGCCGTCTGAGCGGGTTCTGCGCTGGGACCGGGGCGTTGACACCTCGCGGTTCGATCGCTCGCTGCGCGATACGGGTCTGCTGGGAGCGGACAGGATCAACGTGATGTACTCGGGCAGGGTCACGCGCGAGAAGGGAGCGGAGCTGCTGGCCGATGCGTTCGTGGCGGCACGCGCGCGTGAGCCGAGGTTGCACCTGGTGCTGGCCGGCGACGGGCCCGAGCAGGAGCTGCTGCGCGAGCGGATCGGCGGGGAGGCGACGTTCCTGGGCTGGCTGTCCGGGAACGATCTCGCGCGCGCGTACGCAAGCGCGGACATGCTGCTGTTCCCCAGCGCGACCGACACGTTCGGCCAAGTGATCCTCGAGGCGCAGGCGTCCGGTCTGCCCGTGATCGCGGTGGCCGAGGGCGGGCCGGTATCGCTGATCGAGCACCGCGTCAGCGGGTTGCTGTGCGAGGCCGACCCCGATGCGCTGGCCGAGGCGGTGCTGGAGCTGGCGGGCTCGCCGCTGCTGGGAGAGCGACTGTCAACGGCAGGACTCGCGGCGGTGCGGGGGCGTACGTGGGAGCGGGCGTTGGAGCGGTTGGGCGAGGGGTATCAGCGGGCACTCTCACCGGACGTCCACACCGATTCGTTCACGCGCGCGGCGTGAGCTAGGCTTTGGGTTGTATGCGAACGCTGGTGTTGGACCCCCCCACAGCCGGGCTCGACCCACTGCTCGAGCGCAGACGCCGATCGGGGCTTGATCGCAACGACGAGGTCTGGGAGGGTGTCCTACACATGGTTCCCGCTCCTTCCGGACCACACAGCTCGGTTGAGTGGCAGCTCGCCCAGATACTCAGGCCACTCGCGGGGCGAGCCGGCCTGCATGCGGGAGGGCAATTCAACCTCGGCGAGAGCGAACAGGACTTCCGCGTGCCAGATGGCGGATTGCACCGCGTCCCTCCGCTCGTCACGTGGTATCCGACGGTCGCGCTTGTGCTCGAGATCGTTTCGCCCGGTGATGAGTCTTGGGAGAAGCTCCCCTTCTACGCTGCCCACGACATCAACGAGGTGCTGATCGTCGACCCACAGCAGCGCTCAGTCAGCTGGCTGGGACTCGAGGACGGCGAGTACCGCCCGATCGAGCGCAGCGGGCTCGTCGATCTGGGGGCGCAAGAACTGGCCGAACAGCTGGATTGGCCGCCGGTCGGCTGAGCGACCGCGACGACAACTTCGCCGCGACGACAACTTCGCCGCGACGACAACCTCGCCTCTCGCTACCCCGACTTCGTAAACAGCGAAGGCGCGAACGAGCTGACCTGCGAGCCGCCCGCGTAGCCCAGGTGACTCAGCCCGAACAGATCCTCGACGGTACGCAGCAGCGAGAAGTGGTTGTACTGATCCTGGTCGAGGTTGCCACCCTTGATAAACGGCGACAGCAGCAGCGCACCGACCTGGCCACCACCGGGCTTGCCGATCGCTCCGGCAGGGACCGGCAGGTTGGGGAATGTGGGCTGGCCGCAGCAGGAGCTCGAGTCCTTGAATTCACCGCTGGAGGGCGCCTCGTCGACGGTGATCACGAGCAGACCGTTTTCCTTGTACGCCTTCGAGCCCAGGATCTGCGGGATCACCTTTTGCAACCACCCGTCGGCCGGGCCCATCCCAGCGGGCGCGCCCGGCGCGCACGGCGTCGTGTTGCCGTCGTGGCAGCGGTCGGGGACGATGTAGGCGAAGCTCGGTGTGCTCTTGACGCCCGCCAGATCGGACGTCAGCTTGGCGATCCCGACATCGTCGCTCGCGCACGCGCCGGAGTCGATCACCGAGTGGAAGTACACAAACGGGTTGCGCCAGGTCGCGTAGGTCTGCCCCGCCGGGGGAGTCTGCACGGAGGTCGGATCGGCGGCGCCGAGCGCGGGATGCCCGCACGCTCCGTCAGCGCCCCCGGCCCCGCCGCCGGCGCCTTCGTCCATCCCTTCCAGGTAAGCCCGCCATGTCAGGTGCTTACCGGTCAGCTGCCCGGCGAGCGTCTGCGTCGCGCTCGGATACACGCACCCCTGCCCGCTCACCTGGCCTTCCGCGCCGGCGGTACCAGGCATGACGGTTTCGTAAGTCGGGCAGTTCTGCGCCGTCTGCGCCGTCGGCCCCTGACCGCTGAGCAGCGCGATCCCGTTCGCCAGCTGTTCGTGTGCGACCGCGTAGTAACGAACGAGCAGCTCGCCCCTGTGCTCGAGGGTGCCCGTGAGGTAGTGCGCGGGCGATGCCGGCCCGAACGCGCTCGCGTACGGCTCTTCGTCGAGCATCACCACGAACACGTGCTTGACGGGCGGGAGCTTGGTCGGCGAGGATCCCCCACCTTCGCCCCCCGCGGATCCGCCCCCGCCGCCGGAGGAGCCTTCCCCCCCGCCGCCCGCAGAGCCGCCCGATGTGCCGGAGAGAGATTTCGTCGTGCCGGTCTTGCCCGTTGTCGCGGATGAGGACGGCGAACCGTTGCCCGCAGCGCCCGTCGAGGATTCCGCTTCCGAGGAGGGACTAGGCGTCGGTTCGGAAGTCGAGGCCGGTGGCACCGGTGTGGTCGCGGGCGTGCTGCTAGTGGTGGTGGCAGCAGGCGCCTGGGCGACCAGCACCTCGCTCGCGCGCGGGCGCGGCGCGCGCGAGCCCTTGGCGGCCATCCCCACGGCGACGCCGAAGCCGAGGAACACGACCAGCAGCAGCGCGGATATCTGGGCGGGCGGCAGCACCCGCGCCCACGCCTTGCGCGCCTGTACCCCACCGGGCCCCTCGCCCTGTGTACGCGCCTGCCCGAGCTTGCGTTCGACTTCCGCGAGCTCGGTGTCGCGCTCCTGCAGCAGAGCGGCGCGGCGTACGAGCACGTCGTTGCGGAAGTGGTCGCGGATCGCCATCTCGTACGCGAGCCCACCGAGATCCCAGTGCAGCTCCGCCACCTGCCCCGCCAGCTCCTCGCGGCGGCGTTCGAGCGCGGCGCGATCGTCATGCATAGGAGGAGGGGCTGACGGCTGCCGTGGCGGCGCATCGGCGTCGGACCCCTGCCCCCCGCCCGGAGGTCGCGTGATCGTCATCTAACCGGTCGAGACGACGTTGGGCAGATTCTTGGACTTCTGCTCGTAGCTCTGCCCGCTGCCGCCGTGCAGGTTCTTCAGGACGGCCGGCGGCGCCGGTTTGCTGGGAGTGGCGCCCACTCCGGAGGATTCGGTTTTCGCCTTGTGCTTGGCCGCGGCGGCGGCCGCGGCGGCAGCAGCACCGCTCGTGGCGGCCGAAGCTTCGGGCGTAGTCGGCGTCGTGGATGTGCTCGCCGCGCCCGTGGACGCACCCCCGACGGTGATCACCGCCGGCGCGGGAGCAGCCGCAGAGGACGAGCCCGCCGAGCGCCCGATCAGTACGCCGACCCCCATCGCCAGCAGCAACACGCCGATGCCCGCGATCAGCGTCAGCACGTTGCCGCGCGGCCATGTTGACGGCGATGACGGCGGTAGCGTCCCGAAAGCCCCGGCCCCGGCGCCCGCGGGCAGGGGCTGGGGTTGGAATTGGAATTGGGTCGGCGACTCCTGTGCAGAGGGCGAGCGCAACCGCTCGAGCAGCATCCCACTCAGATACGTGCGCGGGGCGCCGCACTCCAGGCAGTACCGCTGGTCGAGTGCCAACGACGTGCCACAGTGCGGGCAGGGCTCGACACCCGCCGCGCCAGCATCGGGCGGGGCCGCCGGGATGGACACGGCGGGTTGCGCCGGACCCAAGGGCTCAGTCTCCGCCGGCATCGCCGCCGTGACGGGGAGCTCCGTTGTTATGGCAGTCGGATCAGTGGACACGATGACATCGCCCGCGGACGGCTGCCCGCAACCCAATCGTCATCCTCAGCGGCCGCTTACTCGTAACCATCCTGTGAACGCGACTACGCCCCATCCACATACCGTCACCCGCCTTCGGCCGAGTTGGCGCCGGGCATCTCGTTGAACGCGCAGCGGAAGTTCTCCGGCTGAGACACCGGCTCGGAGCCCGCGAAGCCGCCATGGGTCCCGTTCGAGTAGACCGTCACGTACTGCAGCGTCGAAGGCGCGGGCACAGCCGGCAGGGGCACTGGATCCGGTTCGCCGGTGCGCGGGTCACCGGTCGCACCGACGCTGACACCCTCAGAGCCGGCGGCGTCCGAGCCGGCGGCGGTCGTCACGAGCGTCGCACTCATCTCGCGCTGATCCTTCAACCCAACACTGGGGTCGAGCTCGATCGTGGCCGTGTCGGGGTTGTCGTGAATCGTGGACTCGAGCTTGATGCGGTTGGCGGCGCCGATCAGCTGCGCCGCGGTCGGCAGGTAGCCGCCCTGTTTCACACACGCCTGGGTCGCCCAGAAGTAGTTGTTCTGGCCCGCCTGCGCGTTCGTCAGCGGGTAGGGCGAGGTGTCCAGGCACCACGTGCCGAGATTGACGGTGCTCGGCGGACAGCTCGGTTCGATCTCGGCGAGGCTTTTGCCGTTGAGCGCCTGGGCGTTCTTGACGGTCGGGATCGCCGAGGCCGGGAACTTCCGGTTGTGGCCGAGCACGAGCAGACCGTTCGGGTAAGGCTTGGAGCTGACACGGTGGCCGTCGATCGCCGCGACGACCGCGCGCCGCGCCGCATCGGCGAGGCCAGTAGTCGAGCCTACGAGCGCGACGATCGAGATCACCAGCGCGGCAGAGCCGGCGTGGCGGGAGATGATGGAGCGCTCTCTCATGGTCGTTGCCTCCTGGGGCGTTGAGGTTCGTATGGTTGGGCGCGGGTGCTCTGCCCACCGGTGCTCTGCACGCGTGCGCTCGCAAACGCCGTCTCGATCGCCCGTCCGCGACGCTTGGCGCCAAGCCGCAGCGTGGCGCCCACCCCGGCCGCGGCGAGCGCCACGACCATCAGCAGATACAGCGCTGCGGGCGGGGACACATAGCCACCACCGCCCCCGGGGCTCGCGTAGGCGCGGGCTCCCAGCGGCAGACCACGGTAGTCCTCGGCGCGATAGGCGGCAAACGCCTGGGATTGCTCGGTCGCCTCCTCCTCCTCGCGCTTTTCTTCGAACACCCGCACGGTCGCGCCACCCGGTGGGATCGGCCGGGCGAACGCGCCCGCGGGGGGTGGTGGGATCGCGGGGACACTGCCCTGCGGCGGTAGCAGCAACGGCGCGAACAGCAGCGCGGCAGCCGCCGGCGGCGGCGGGTGCTTGACTGCCGGTTTGGCGGGCGCCGGCGCGGGGACAACCGGCGGTGGGGGCGGAGGCGCGATCGGGGCGGGTGCAGGCGCGGGAGCGGGCGGAGGCGGCGCGAGTGGCGCCGCCGCAGAGGCCGAGGCCGCTTTCGTGAAGCGACTGGCGGCCAGCGGCACGGTGCCGCAGGGCTGCTCGACGCTGCCGCCCAGGACGGTGACGGGCACCGAGTAGGACAGGCCGCCGGCGGAGACGGTGACGACCGTGCTGCCGGCATTGAACGCGCACAGGATGCCCGACTTGGGATCGGGGATCACGTGCCCGGCGGAGTCTTGCAGCGGCTTGCGCAGGTTCGTCGATTCCGGGTCCTGCTCGACGAAGTTGGCGATTTCCGGTTCGGAGGAGGTGAACGTGTATTCCGGTTCGATCGCGCTCGAGCAGTCCGACTGCAGGCACTGTGTCGGCGGGAACTGGCTGTAGGGGTCGGCGCCGGGCGGGCTGGGACTCCCACTGGCGGCCGAGATCGGGCCCCAACGATCGCCGGCGACCGGTCTTCTGCCCAGCCCCTGGAACAGCGCCGGCGCGCTGCGCCGCAGCAGCGTCCCGTCAACCGGATCGAGCGACAGGCTCTGCACGAGCGGGATCAGCCGCGCGCTGACGGGTGCGACGTTCGTGGCGGGGTTGCGCTCGGCGACGTTGACGCTGACCAGCAGGTAGCCGGTCGTGCCGAACAGCGCGTCCGGCTGACCGGGCGTGAACGAGTCGGAGATCGCCGAGCGGTAGCCGAGCGCGCCGGTGCCGTACTCGGGAATCGTCACCGAGCCGCCCGCGGGGATCTGGCTCGCGCGGCTTTCTTCCGGGCGCTCGTACAGGTACGCCGAGGCGCCGCCCGCGACCATGGTCTGAGCCTCTTCGCCCGCGTCGGTGGCGACGTTCAGCGCCGGTGGCAGGTCCGGGTTGAGCTCGCGGCTGCCCACCACGATCGCGGGGATTCCCCGCGCGCGGGCATCGGCGAGCATCTCGGCCAGCCACGGCGCCTGCGGTTCGGCCGGGTTCTGATACGGATCGCTCGCCGCCAGCGAGCCGCGCGAGTTGTCGATCACGATCACCCGCACGGTCCCCGTCGGGCCGGTGCTGTCAAACGCGTAGTGGGTGCGTGCCCCGGGACGCACGGGGCCGCTCGGCGCCGGGATGTCCGCAGTGTCGATGCCCACCGGGGGCGCACCTTCGCCGAACGGAGCGGCAAACGGCGCGAACGCCGCGCTGAACGCCGCGGCGGAGCCGCCTTCGGAGTCGCCCGCCGAGACGGCTCCGAACACTCCCAGGCCACCGCCCTGAGCGAGCAATTGTGCGTAGCGATCGGCCTCGGCCGTGGACTCCGGACCCTCGTCCGGCGTCTCGCGCCCGCCCGTGTAGAGCAGCGCGCGAGGGCCGTTCGGCTCGCCCGCGAGACCGTCGATCGTGCTTAGGGCGCTGGTCAGGTTGCGGTCGGGCGCAATATCCTCGTCGGCTAGATCGGCGCACGGTTCCACGCACTCGGCGTGACCGGCCACGGCGAACGTCGCCACCCCCGCGGTCAGTGGCACGGGCGAGGAGGTCGCACCGGGCGGCCCTGGGGGACTGCCGCCCGGCGCGTAGCTGTAGATCCCCGCGGTCTGGACGTTTTCGCGGATCGTCTGGCCGCTGCCCCCGCTCACTTCGGTGCCGCGCCCGGCGTCGTCGGCATCGCCGCTCCAACCGCCCACCGCCCAGCCCGAGCCGTTGCTGCCGAGGTCGAGCGCGAGGATCGGGTCGGTCTTGACCGGCTTGTCCTGACTGTCGCCGGCGTAGGCGGTGCGCTCCTCGTCCTCCCAGCCGCCGGGCGTTTCGCGCAGCAGGTAGCCGTCGCCGGGCAGCGGGTTGGGGGGGATCAGCGGCGGCGGCGTTTCCGGGTTGACCGGAGGCAGCACGAGCAGCGGCGGATACTGGAAGTCGGGCACGACCGAGAGCACCGCGCGCACCGTCGCGCCTTCCAGGTAGGCGCTCGCGGCGACCGCGGTCTCGTCGACGATCGGCTGTTCGGAGAAATACCACGGCGAGGTCGCGCTGGCGCGCTCGAGCACGACATCGCGCCCGGCGAGCACCGCGCCGCCGTTCGGCAGCCCGGCGACGACGTTCAGCTGGGGCGTGTTCGGCAGGCTGGCGAGCAGCGCGTGCACTTCCGGCTGCACCTGCCAGCCCGAGCCATCGTTGACGAGCAGGTCGTGTTCGGCAACGACCATCGCTTCCGATCCGGCGAACGCGATCGAGCTGAAGTTCGCCTTGTCTCCTTCGGCCACGTTGCCGGCGGCCCCTTCCTGAGCCTCCTTCTGGAACGGTTCGGGCAGCTGTTCCTGCGTCCACGTCTTGTCGTATCTGAGCAGCGTCCCGCTCTGCCCGACGGCGTAGCCGATCGCGGGGTTGCTCGGATCGAACGCGATCCCATCGAGGTCGCCCTGAAAGCCGGCGGGAGGGGCGGCAGGGTCTTTCTCCCACAGTCCCGTTTCCGCGCGCCACAGCCACATCGCGCCCGTGTTGCCGACGGCGAAGGCGCGGTTCGGTTCCGGCCAAGCGACGGCGCGCAGTGTCGGCGAGCTGGCCGCGCCGCTGCTCGTCAACAGAAATTCTCGCTGCCAGCCCTGACCGGGGGTGTAACGGGCGACGACGCCGTCAGCGCCGACGGCCAGCGCCTGGGCATTCGGGTCGCCCGAAGCCGTCCCTGGTGCGGGCGCCACGGCCGTGAACGGCGCGCGCGCGGACACCGGCCAGCTCTCAAGCCACTCAGGCACGGGCGTGGAGGTGATCTGCACCGGCCCTTCCAGCCAGCCGTCGCTCGGACTGTAGAACGCGCCGCCGGGAGCGTTGTCGGGGCCCGCGCCCGGCATCCGCTGGAACGTTGCGCCTTCGAGGCTCAGGTAGGCACCCATGTTCGTCGAGTCTTCGCCGCCCGGTTGCAGCGGGTTGGTGATGATCCGCGAGCCGGACCCGGGACCGTCGAAGGCGAAGCTGCGGTAGCCCGCGGCACGGCCGAAGCGCGCGCCGAACGGGTGCGCGCACAGCGCTTCCCCACCGGTCGTGTGGGCGTCGCACCAGCTGGCAGTGACCCTGGCTTCGGCGATGTCGTAGTACAGCGTGAAGTCATACCCGTCGCTGCCGCCGCCGGGGGCCTGCAAGTTCCCGTCGATCCACACGCCCTGCTCTGACGCGGTCAGCGGCTGGCCGGGGCTGCTCAGAGGCGCAACGCTCGACACGTCCTGCGTGGGCGTGGCGGCCTGCGCGAACAGCGGCGTACCCAGTTCGACCTGTTCCCAGCGTGCTCCGCCCCCTTTTTCGACGCGCTTGAACAGCATCGGACCCAGACCGCTTTCGGCGCTGGCCCTGCCGAGCAGCCACAGGTTCTGGGGTGAGCTGCCGGCGAGCGCGACAATCTCGAACGAGCCCGTGTACGTCTTGGGCAGTTCGACCGGCTCGCTCAACCACTTCGTCCCATTCCAGCGGATCACGCTCGTATCGTGCAAGCGTCCCAGCATCCCGAAATACGCTTCGGTATGGCCTTCGGGGTTTTCGACCGCGGCGTCTGCCACCGCGCCGGTCCCATTCGCTTCGGCGAGCGCCCCGGCGTTCGGGTCGCCGCCTTCCCCTGGCGCCGGGAGGATGCCGGCGGGCGGTTCGGGCAGCGCGTGAAAGCGCCCGCCGGGGTCGCGCCCGAGCACCACGACCTGCTTGCCGGATGGGCGCGTGGAGTCCTCGCCGACGAGCAGTCCGCCACCGTGCGGAGTGATCTGTGCGGAGGGCCGGTCGGGCGCCATCCCCCGGTAGGGCTGTCCTTCTTCGTTCAGCGGTGTTTCCTGAATCGTCCAGTCCGAGTCGGCGTCGCCGGCGCGCTCGAACACCAGCTGCCCGGATGGCGAGCCGCCGCTCGGCGGTGCGGCGAACTGGACGCGTCCGGAGGCGTTGGACGGCGGCGGCACGTCCAGTGGCAGCACCTTGTATGCCCACGCTTCGCCCGGTTCGCCCGCGGTGGCAGCGCCCATCAGGACGGTGCCGGCGTCGGCGGTCCCGAGCACGGGCTGCGGCTGCGGGTCGCTGCCCGCGGTGTCGGCTCGGGCGCCCGAGCCGGTGAGGTGCAGGCAGTGGACGCCGAGCAGCGCGAGCAGTATCAGCCCCGCGAACGCGCCGGAGCGGCGGTTGACAACGCGTCTGGCGGTCATCGCCGCAGGCTCGTGCTGACGGCGTTCGGTCCCGTGCCCGGGGAGCTGGGGGCGCCCGCTTCGCAGGCCGTCGTGACGGCGTTTGGCCCCGTGCCGTGACTCCCGCCAGAGGAGGTACCGGGGGTGTTTTCACAGCCCGTCGCGGGCACGGGCTTGGGGGTGGTCAGCTCCTTGGTCTTGAAGCTCAACCCGGTCGGCCAGCGGTGGACGTTGAAGCTCAGCTTCAACGAGTGCTTCCCGGCCTTCAGGCGCTCCTGTGCGGTCCTGGCGATCAGCCTGCCGTGAAGCTTGGCGACGAGCTGCACATCGGCGAGACGGGCCAGCTGGAAGCTGACGGTGACGGTCAGCCCGTGGCGGGAGACCCTGATGTTTCGCAGCAGCGCGGGGATGATCTCGGGCACCGGGGCTTCGGCGCTCGCCGCCTGTTCCACCGCTACCGGCGGGGGCGCAAACAGCTGTGAGTCGTCGGGCGGGGGTGCATCGGGGACGAACTGGGCGACCGACTCGTTCGGGCGCACGGTGATCGTGCCGGCCCAGTTGGGGTCTGAGTCTTCGGGCAGGACGGTCCCGTTGGAGTAGTGAAACAGCCATCCGGCGGACGTCGCCAGCCACGCTTCTTCCGGCCCTGTGGCCGTGACGAGCTGAGCGCTGCCGCGCCCAGCGCCGCTGACGGGCAGCATGTCGATCGTGGCGGCGCCATCTGCTTCGATCAGCGCCACCTTCGCCTTCGCCGTCGAGCTTCCGCGCTGGGCGTAGGGCTGGTCTGCCGCCCATGCAGCGTCAGTGCCAGGTACTGGCGCTACATCTACGAAGCGATCTTCTGAGCCAAACAGCGAAGCATTGATCGGGACCTGTTGATAGACGGGTTCGGTGTAACGAACAACCACCGGCGGACTCGGGACCGAGCCTTCCTTGGGCACCGCGGGGCCCGACGCGGCGCCACCGCCGGAGAACCACAGTTCGCTCCCGTCGGACTTGGCCGACAGCAGCTCGGTGCCTTCTGCCGGCACACCTTCGTAGGAGAAGGGCCGGAAGGAGACATCCGTAAACGTTTCCCCGACCAACTTGTGGATCAGCACCGGTCCGTTCAGCTCAGGGGTTCCGAGCGTCACGGGGTCGGTCGTGTCTCCCTCCTGCGTGCCGACGAACGTGCTCTCGTAGAACGTGCCGTCGAAGAACGCCAGCCCGCTGACCCCACGGCCCTGGGGCTGATAGGAGCTGATCAGGCTCGTCCCGTTCCAGTGCAGGTGAAACGCGCCTATGTGCTGGCCGGAGGGGTCCTCGCTGCCAATCCCCGCAAACCAGCAGTCGTCCGGCCCGTCGCAGGCGGCGGCGTCCATCGGGCGGAATGGTTCGGGCGACTGAAACGCGGTGGAGTAGGAGCCGACGACGACGCCGTCCTTGAAATGGCACAAGCCGAGACCGGCGCCCACCCGCGGCTCGCTCGGTTCGGTGATGACCCAGAACTCGTCCGGCCCCGCCCAGGCGATGCGCGAGGCTTCGCCTGAGCCTCCGCACACGGTCGAGAGCTGATGCCAATCGCGCCCGTTGTAGAAGAACAACCCGGCGGGGACGGTCGCGTTGCCCTCGACGCTCAGCAGCCCCTCGTTGGGCGCGTAGAACTCCATGTCGTCGGGGCGGCCGAGGGGCACCTTGAAGGCAGCGCCCGCGGGCGGCGGGGGCTGTTCCAGCCGCCAGCTCGCTTCCGCCAGGGCCGAGCCGGGGGCCGACAGGCCCAATGCAAGAGCGCTCAGGATCATGCTCGCCACGAGGCATACCGACGACGCCATCACTCCGACTGGCCCGCCGGCGTGACCGCGCCGTCGCCGGGGGCACCGCCGTCGAGGGCGGTGGTCCATCAAGGTCTGCGCCCCGGGTCTCGCTCGGGGGCGGGACGGCGCACGTCGCGCAGCTCCTCCAACGTCATCTCGTGCACAGTCGAGAGGACGGCATCCAGCGCCACGCCCGACAGGGTCTCCTGCTCGAGCAGCGCGTTGGCGGTCTCCTCGACGGCGCTCCAGTGACGGTCGAGGATCAACGCGGCCCGAGCTTCCGCGTCGCCGACCAGGCGCTCGACCTCGCGATCGATCAGGTCGAGCGTGGAGGGGCCGACCGAACCGAGATCCTGCAAAGAGGCGCCGAGGAACACCTCGCCGCCCTTCTCGCCGATCGTGACCGGGCCCAAGGCGGTGGACATGCCGAACGATGTGACCATGCTGCGAGCAAGGGAGGTCGCGGCGTGCAGGTCGTCGCTGACCCCGGTCGAGAGGCTGCCGAACGCGATCCGCTCCCCCGCGGTGCCGGCGACGATCACGATCAGCTGACGCTGCAGGTCGTGCTCGGTCTGGATCACCTGGTCGCGGTCGGTGAGCATGTGCGCGGCCGTTCCCAGCGTGCGCCCGCGCGCGACGATCGAGAGCTTGCGCGTCGAGCTCGTATGCCCGAGCGCGTCGGTGACGACCGCGTGCGAGGCCTCGTGCACGGAGATCAGCCAGCGCTCCTCGCGCGTGAGGATGTGCTTTTTGGCGGGGCCGGCGACAACGCGGTCGATCGACTCCTCGAGCGTCGTCTGGTCGATCTCGTGGTTTGAGTCGCGCACGCTGAGCAGCGCGGCCTCGTTGATCACGTTCGCGAGCTCGGCGCCGCTGAAGCCCGGGGTCTGGTGCGCGATCTCCTCCAGCGAGACATCGGGGCCGAGCGGGCGCTTGGAGCCATGCAGGCGCAGGATCTCCAGGCGCCCGTGCACATCGGGAACGTCGATCGTGACCTGGCGGTCAAAGCGCCCGGGACGCAACAGCGCCGGGTCGAGGATGTCGGGGCGGTTGGTAGCGCCCATCACGACGAGGCCGCCGTCGCCGGAGAATCCGTCCATCTCGACCAGCAGCGCGTTCAGCGTCTGCTCGCGCTCGTCGTTGCCCTGCCCGATCCCGGCGCCGCGCTTGCGCCCGGCGGCGTCGAACTCATCGATGAAGATGATCGCCGGCGCAGTCTTGCGCGCCTTGGCGAACAGGTCGCGCACGCGCGCCGCGCCGACGCCGACGAGCGACTCGACGAAGTCCGAGCCCGACAGCGAGAAGAAGGAGGCGTCGGCCTCGCCCGCGACAGCCTTGGCGAGCAGCGTCTTGCCGGTGCCCGGGGGGCCGACCAGCAGCACGCCCTTAGGCGCGGCGGCGCCCACATTCAGGTAACGCGACGGGTCGTTCAGGTAGTCGCGGATCTCGCGCAGCTCGGCCACCGCCTCGCCGGCGCCGGCGACGTCGGCGAACGTGATCGCTTCGGTTTTGCCCTTGCCCTTCTTGCGCCCTTTGCCGGTGAACTCCGAGAACGCGGCGATGCCGCCCGCGCCACCGTCGGCGCCGATGCGCATGAACAGCGCGAACAGGCACACCAGCAGCAGGATCGGCAGCAAAAATTGGACGAGGATCGCGCGCGGCGCCTTGCCCGACTGCTGATCGACGGTGACGACCACGCCCTCGCGGGTGAGGGTCTGCAACAGCCCCTGGGTCTGCGCACCCGAGACGGGGTAGGCGGCCCAGTATTCGAGCTGAGCCGGGGCGGTGAGGGGCGCGTTTCGAGAGGTCGAGTTGGTCCCGGCCGTCGGCGAGGTCCCGCCGGCCGCCGCCCTGGCTGCCGCGGCGCCCGCAGCGGGGGTCTTGAGCGCGACCTCGATGCGGTCGTCGTGGTCGAGCAGCGTTGCGGTCGCGATCTGCTTGTGTTCGGCGAGCGAGACGATGCGACTGATCGGCAGTTCCGTGCCGTGACTGCTCGGGCCGATCGACCCGAGCAGCACGAAGAACGTGATGGCCAGAGCGGCCGAGGCGAGCGCCAGGAACAGCGCGAGCTTGTCGCGAAACACGAGCCGGCGCACTCCCACCGCGATGTCGCCGGCCGTGGCGAGCACAGGGTTGCGGCGGTGCGCGAGGCCCGAGCGCACCTGCGGGCGCGGAGCGGGAGCAGTGGGCCGCACGCGACCCGGGGGAACTGGGGGAAGTCCGTTCCCCGGTTGAGGCTGTGGTGCATCGCCGGGCTGAGCGCCCTCGGGTTGGATGTCGTCGTCGGTCATGGCTGTTTGAAACTTCTGTTACGTGTCATGGAAGTTCTGTTACGGGTCAGCGGCGGGATCAGTCGCATACAGCACGGACGGCGCCCGGCGCCAAACTGCGGTGCCGGGCGCCGGGGCCGTGTGCTTTGCTTGTGCCGGAAGTTGGCCAGGCAGCTGGCTGGCCTTACTTCCCGCCTTTCTTCTTTTTGGTCGTCTTTTTCTTCTTGGTCGAGATCGCGGCCTGCGTGATCGTCAGCGTCTTGGTCTGGCTCGCGGCCGTCCCGCCGTTGGGCGTGAACGTAACCGTGATCGTCACCGAGATCTTTTTGCTCTTGGCCTTGGCGATCTTCTTCAGCGCGGCGCTGGAGATCGGCAGCGTCACCGTCCCCTGACCGCCACCGACGCTGGCCGAGACGCTCGACACCGTCACGCCACCGCCGGTCGCCTTGATCTGGACTTTGCCGGCGCCCGGGAGGACGAGGGAGAGAACGATGTTCTTGCCCTTGACCTTCGTGCTCGCGATCGAGAACACGTTGCTCGGGGGGGTTACGACCGCAGGTGTGATGCTTGGACCGCCACCACCACCACCGCCGCTGGGCGGCGGAGTCACCGTGCCACCACCACCGCCACCACCTGCACCGGCCGTCTTGTCCCAGCCGATCGCTTCGACGCCGATGCGCGCGATCTTGATGATCGTGGGCGACAGCGAACCGTAGTCTTCACCCTGCAGGCTCAGCTGGCCTCCTTCGGACTCTACAGTCGTGAAGTAGTCCTTGATCGTGCGTGCCTTGGCCTGCTCTTCCGGCGTGTTGCCGTAGACAGGCGCATCGTCATCCCACACGAAGTCGTACGTGATCGCGCAGTTGGGATACGTGGTCGTGTCCTTGCTTCCGGTGCCGATCGCCTTCGCCCAGTCACCGAGCGTCGGGTCGGGTTCACTGGCAGCGATTTCCGGGATGCCTCGGTAATCGGCGTTGGTGCAGTTCGAGCCTCTCACTTCTTTGCCGTTGCCAATGTCAGATTCAGGACTGACCGTCGGCTCGACGTAGTTGGTGCCGACTCGTTCGCTGACCGGCTTTTCGGGGTTGACCGTCTGCAGCGGGATCCAGTAGGTCAGATCGTCCTTTTCCGGTTCTGTTTCTGCATTCTTGTTCGGCGTGACGGTGAAGCCGTTCTGGCGCGCGGTCGCCAGATCCGAGTACCCGATCGAACCATCGGTCGCAGCGACCGCCGCGGCGACGAAGGGGTTGCCGTTGGCTGACCCAGTGCAGATCCTGGACGGGCCACTCACTGTTAGGTTGCACTCGTTGACAAATTCGTTGGTCCCGGCTTTAGTTGGCACAGCTTTCGGCACACCAGTGCTGCTTGTTGTCAGCGGCCAGTTGGTGCCGGTGCCGACCACGGGCGACTTCGCCCAGGCTTCGTTGGTCGTAGTGCTCCCAACTCCAGTGGGGAGCAGGCTCAGGTACGCCTTGAAGTTGTACGTCGTGCCCGAGCCGTCGAAGCGGACGATGCGTCGTACCGGTACTTCGTCGCAAGAAGCGGTTCTTCCTTCTTCCACCTCAAGCGCATTGGTCGGTTTGCCGGCCATTTCGTTTTTGGTGACTTGACCCCATGTCATCGATTCACCACCCCAGATCTGCTCGAGCGTTCCAGCTGGGATGTGCAGACGCAGCGTCCCTTCTTTAAAGCTGTCGCCAGTACTGGCGCCTGCCGGATCATTCCCTGCTCCGGTCGTAGTGTCTTGGTTGCCGCCAGCGGGATTCTTGAGTTGACATCCTTCGGGGAAATGCACGATCATGGCCGTCGCGCCGACGGCTATCGGCAGGACGTGGATGAGACCCGGGTGCGGGCCGCCTTTGGCGTCTGCCGCCACCATCTGTTCGGGGGTCAACGGTGCGTCGCTGCCGCCGAAACGGGTGTTCGGGTCGCGATAGCCCCCTTTCGCCACTTCTCCTGTGATTTCAAAATCAGAGCATTTACCTGACGAACCCCCACCGCCGATCGAGGCGATACCGCATCCACTCCCGTCCGAGACGTAGGTCACAGGAGATTTGCTGAGCGAGCCTTCGCAGCCGAAGGAGCTGTTAAAGACGAGTTTGAACTCTCCCTGAGCGGCGTTTTGGAACGAGGAACCCTCACCCTGGACGGGACCGCCTTCGCATGGTTTGAGAGTGAATTCGGCATGCGCCGACGGTGGCGACAGCACAGCGAGAGCCAGGGCGGCCATCGTACAGAGCACCGCCACGGCAGCATAGATACGACCGCGTTCGGCGGTCAAAGGAAGGCTTGCACGCATGAGCAGGATGGGTCCTTTCACGAGCAGAGGTCGGGAACGATGCGAGTCTCACAGCGCCATCGCCCGAGCGCAAGTCCGTTCACAGAAGATATACAAGCCGGTAACGCCCCGGCCGCAAGTTACAACTTGATCTCAGATTGGTAACAAGATCGTAACAGGACCATCAGGCAGCCGCAGAAGGCGAAATGTGTCAGTCAGACTCACGATGCGGCATCGAAGATGACTCTTAGCATCAAAGTGCCGGCTATCGTCCCTTCTTTGCCTTTCGCCTGCCCTTCCCGGAGGACCTCTTCGCCGGCGAGGTCGTAACGAAAGTCGCGGAGACTTCATCGGTAAGCGCCGATTCAGAGGTGTTCGTCGGCGCGAAGTCGATCGTGATGTTGGCGTTAAGCCTACCGGCGCGCTGGAGGTCTTTGACATACTTGGATGAGATCTGAAGCGTGAGCGTGGTGGTGCCCTCCGAGCGGGCGGTAGCAGAGGCGCTGGCGAGGAGGACGGGCGCTGGGGACTTCTTCTTGGCGCTCTCCTTCATCTTGGACGCTCGCGCAACGACACCGCTGGCATGAGCATGCTTGGCCGTCTTCGCAGAGGCAGCCTTGGGAATGGAACCAAGAGCCTTAGCCATCAGCTTGCCGGCGCCGGGCGTCTCCACGAGCAGGGTGACACCCCCGCCCTTCGCGCGCTTGACCGAAACGCCGAGTTCGGGAGATGAGAGCGCGGTCAGCGAGAAGCCCCCCGAGCCCACGTTGACACCAGCCGGCAGGGCGCCCGTGCCACCGGGGGTCTGGAGCGTCGCGGTGAAGGCGTTGGCGAAGCCGTTGGCGTCGCCGTAGATGAGGTTGCTGGCGGCCGAGACAAGTGCGACCGTCGAGCCGTCCTGAGTGAGCGTCGGGTCGATCGACATCGATCCGTTAAGTTCGCCGCCTTCATAGCCGACGACCGCGCGTTCGAGCGTGTTCGCCCCCAGATGGATCACATAAAGGTTGCTGAGCGTCGGCAGGGGAGAGAAGGCGCCGATCGGATCCGGCTCGGGCAGCACGAAGCTGTCGCGCAGTGTGGTGAAGGCAATCGTCGAGCCGTCGGGCGAGAGCGCTATCGATTCGATCGACTGCGTCGAGCCCTGCGAGCCGGATTCGACGCCCAGAGTCAACTCGCGGGTGCCGGCCTTGCGTGTGATGCCCGGTGCCATGCTCGTCACGAAGGCGTCGAGACCGATCGACTTAGTGATGTCGGGACGCAGCGCAGCCGCGGCGAGGAAGGCGACCGTGTAACCGTCTTCGCTGAGACCCGGAGCAGTGCCGAAGATCGGAGCCAATTGCCCCTCGGGATAGGTGAGCGGCCCGTAGCATGGACCGGTGGCCGTGTGGTTCGCAGCTTCAACGCTGCCTTCAGACGGACATTCCGGGTCTTCAGGATCGGTGATCCCGGTGATACGCCTGGTCGCGGTTCCGGGTTCCTGCCAGCGGCGCCACAGATAGTAGCCCGTCGTCTTGCTGGGATCCTCTCCCGACAAGAAGACGGTCTGTTCCGGCGCATTCATGGAAACCCACACGACGGTCGAACCGTCGGCGCTGATCGTAGCCGGTCCGATGGCGCCGCCGGCCGGTCCTCCTTCGTTGGGGTCGCCTTTTTTGATGCGACTCACGAGTATCGTCGTTTTGGCCTGGAGGTCACGTACGAACAGCTGTTCCTTCGGTGTTTCCACCGTGGCCTCGTCCGGCAGATCAGACATTGATTCGGCTGTGCGAAACACGACGTAGCGGCCGTTAGCGGAGATGGCCGTGTTCGGCCACACGTCGGCGCCTGGTTCGGCGCCCTTCAGCGGCGGGTCACGCGGCGCGTAGTCGGCCGGTTCTTCCCCGCCACTCTTGGCCGAAACGAGCGTGTAGGCGCCTGATTCCTTGCGATCGGCGCTCAGTGGCACATCCATGTCGCGTACGTAGACATCAACATTTTCGTTGGTGTCCTGGGGCACGAGTTGCTGAGCGGTGGAAAAAGCGATGTAGCGTCCTTCGGCGCTGATCGACGGGTTCTCAGCGCCACGGAAGATCACCTGCGAGGGGTCGCATTCGCCCTTGACGTTCAGCGCCATCTCGGTGCCGTCCGCAACGAGCGCCAGTTCGCCGGTGTCGCGGTCGTAGCGGAAGATCCCGCCCTCGCGACACATGCCCGGCGGTTCAGGGTCGCCGCCGGCGACACCGTCGTTTTCGAAGAAGTTGGTTGCCTTCGTCTGAAACACAACATAGCGCCCGTTCGCCGAGATATCCGCGTCGGTGGTCGCCCCGTTGGCCTGTTCGTCAGACGCGTTGTTGACGGACACGATGTCCGCGCCAAGCCCGCCCGCTGCCGGCCCATAGATCGCACGGGCCGGACTGGCGAGCACAAGCGCGCAGAGCACGCTCAGCACGACCGGAGTCAGACGCAGAGCCAGACGGCGGCTCACGAGACCGTCACCCGCCGGTGCGCGGTCACCCGATTGCCCGCATTATCAGATGCCGTGACCGTGATCGTGTAGGAGCCCCCGATCTTGTAGCGATGTCGAAGCAGCGAACGGCCGCCCCCGGAGTGTCCGTCGCCGAAGCGCACGTGCACCGAGCCGGTGGCCACCCCCGAGCTCTGCCCCCGGGGACCGTCGCTGACGCGCACGATCACCGAGCCGCCGCGCACACGCACGCTCACACGCGGGGGCGTGCGATCTACCTTCAGCGTCGCCGGCACCGAGTTGACGACCTGGCCGAGCGAGTCGGTCGCCTCGACCTGGATCGTGTGCACTCCGTTCGAGACCTCCGAGCCGGTGAGCGTCGTTTCGGTCGAGGTGATGTTTTCGGCGACTTCGCGATCGTTGACGAGCACGCTGTAGGTGAGCTTGCCCGCACCCGCCAGCGGGGTTTCCCACTGCAGGGGAACGCGCGTCGCACGGACCCAAGTGGCGGGCGTGTCGAGCACGAACTCTCCCGGCGGGGCGCGCACAACCACCGCGGCGATCTTCGTGTTGGCGCCGTCGCCCTGGAGAAACCCGATCAGGGCGTCACCGTGATGGGAGCCGCCAAGGTCGAGCTGGTGCACGGCGCCGCCCCCCGGCGCGGAGACGAGCTGGCGGTTGGGTGTCCCGTCTGCGCGGCGCTCGAGCACAGCTACCGCGCCCGCGCCGTGCTCGTCCACCTTCCAGGCGGCGGCGAGCGCGCCGTTGTCGGCACGGGTCAGCACGGGTTCGCCAGGGACGTCGCTCGTGCCTTCGTCCAGGCGCACTGGCGCCGAGGAGACTTCCGTTTCGTTCCCGCGCGCGTCGAAGCTCGCCACGCCCGCGCCGAAGCCGACGTCGAAATCACCCTCGCCGTTGACGGTCATGCTCAGCGGATAGGCGGGCCCTTCAATCCCGGCGGGTCCTTCGGCCCCCCCGCCATCGACGATACGCGCGCCGGCGAACGCCGCGCCGTGGGGGTCGAACGAGGAGGGGATCTCGTTGACGAACACGCGCGGGCGTGAGAACCCCGAGCCCGGAGCGGGCTGCTGGCGGAAGACGACGGCACCCTCACCGAAGCCGCTTACGTCGAGCGCAAACTCGTCGGCCGCGCCGTTCAGTGGATGGCCCGCGTACGTGGACGGGCTGACCTGCAGGATGTTGCCGGGCACCATCCCGAAGATGCGCCGCGCGTAGATGCGGTTGACGAACGAGTCGTCGGGCTCCTGCCAGGCGACCAGGCCCTGACCGGTGAGATCGATCGCCACTTTCGGGGAGTTGGCGGCCGTGGGCGCGAGCATCGGTTGAGCGGGGTTGCGGTTGATCGGCAGCCCGAACGAGGACCAGTACTCGCCGTCAAACCTGGCCATGCGGATTTCGCCATCCACGTAGCCGGGCGGGATTTCCGGTGTGGAAGGGCCGCTGACGGCGGTGACCACGCGATAGGCGACGAGCGCGTTGCCGGCGAGGTTCATCGCCACCGAGGGATACGTGCCGATCGCCTGACCGAGGTCGAGATCCACCGGCACAGGCGGCTGAAACCCGGTGGAGCCGGGCTCGAGAGCTGCCGAGAACAGACCGTCGGTCGTAGATGAGTAGTGGTTGACCCACACGACGACCAACCGCCCCCCTTCGCCGGCGGCGATCGCCGGAAACGAGGATTCGAAGGACTGGCCGACGTCCACGCGCTGAGGGGCGCCCCAGTGACCACCCGAGTACAGCACCGCGAATATGTGCGGGCGACCTTCGACGCGCTTGCGATACACGATCCCGCCGCTGCCGTCGGCGGCCATCGCGACCCCGCCGAGTTCGACGATTTCCGAGCTGGGGCCGTCGATCGGCGTGACCGCGGAGATCAGGGCGCCGGCCGGGGAAACGTGCGCCAGGGTCGCAAGCAGTGCGAGGAGGAGTCCCAGGAGGGTGGCAGTTGTTCGGGTGCAAACACACGCACGGCTCTGGGTGCGGCGTGCGCGATGCGGGCGAGTCACCCCGGCAGATTGATCCGCGCGCGAGGCCGATCTGTGAACGAGTTGAGAACTTTTGGCCCGAGTCGCCCGCGTTCACCGGTTGTTCTCAGAGTGAACACATTTTGTTCACCTTTGCGCCGGCCCCCGGCTCGACACTGACGCGTACTCCCCGGGGAGCAACCCCGGTCGGAGTTCCCTGCTCGCAGCCGATTATGCAGAAATCCGCCTAACAAGGAGCTAGCTCGTGCGCCGAGGAACCCGTACCGTGACCGTCCTGCTGGCCACCGCCGCGTTCGCGCTGGCCATCCCCGCCGCCGCCGGCGCGGGCTCAGGAGCGCTGCTGCTCAGCGGCTCCACGTCGATCTACCCGCTGATGATCCAGCTCGCCTCCGCATACCACAAGGCCACGCACCAGCCGACGCCGAAGGTCGAGCAGGGAACGTCCGACGCGGGCATCAACGAAGTCAACGCCGGCAAAGTCGACATCGGCGACGTCTCGCGCGACCCGATCGTGGGCGTCGACCCGCACGGGCTGGTGTTCACGAAGATCGCGCGCGACGGCGTGTGCATGATCACGAACCCGTCGAACCCCATCTCGAACCTCAGCCAGGAAGAGGTCAAGTCGATCTTCACCGGCAACGTGCGCGACTGGAGCGAAGTGCCGGGCGCGAAGATCTCCGGCTCGATCGACCTCGTCGACCGCGTCGCCTCCTCCGGTACGCAGGACGCGTTCCAGAACATCTTTCTCGGCGAAGGCCTGAAGATCTCACCGAGCGCCGAGGCCGAGGAAAGCAACGGTCTCGTGCAGAACAAGGTCCAAACCGACCCGAACGCGATCGGCTTCGTCTCGTTCGCGTTCACCGCTGGTGTCAACGCCGTCGGCTACCAGGGCATCCCCTGCACGCTGCCGAACGCCAAGTCCGGCCAGTACCAGGGCGTGCGTAACTTCTGGATGGTGACCAAGGGCGCGCCCAAAGGCGCGGCGTCCAAGTTCATCGCCTGGATCACGAGCGGCAACAAAACGACCAAAAAAATCATCGCCTCGCAGTGGATCCCGATTCACTAGAGAGTTGATGTGGTCGAAGGGGTTGAAGGGGGGTCGAAGGGCAGGAAATCAGCAGTGAGTAATACTATAGTATTAGTATTACGGGGGTGAGAAGGGGTGGGAAGGGAAGGAGCGTTGTCATAAAAAATAACTGCGTATAGCGATGGTCATACCGAGTTTTAAAACTATGTACAAGACCCACCGTCTTCATCTCGCGCGCCCGTCATCG
>CAVPKX010000005.1:0-306453 GCA_963705845.1 uncultured Solirubrobacterales bacterium
GAACCGTGCTTGTGCTGTTCACACACGGCTCCTCGGGACAGCGGGTTATGAACCCCGCTGCCGGCCGCTTTCAACGACCTTGATCTATCCCCACTCCATCACGAGCTGCGGGTGGGTGGGGGCGACGATCTCCTCGTGCCAATCACGGTGCAGCAGCACCAGCGAGTCGAGTCCGCGGTCGGTGAAGAACCGGGTCCGCAGAGCGTTATCGACTTGCGGGATGTGGCTGAGCGCCCATATGGACCTTCGTCCCGTATAGACGCCGTGCCATGCTGCCCGCGGCTGGGCACCGAGGGCGATGAGGTTGCGAACGATCGTCGGACGGCGCTTCCAGTGATGCAGCAGGATCGCACGCAAACGACGCCGGATATGGGCATCAAGAGCGCGCAACACGAACTGCTCGCCGGGCGAGACGATCCGGTAGTACTGGTGCCACCCGCGTAGCCACGCGTTGATCCGCAGGATGCACCCCTGAAGGGTCCACCCCCACAATCGCGGCGTGAGCTGACGGATCTTCGCCATCGCCATGCGCTTGGCGCGCTGGGAGAGCAGAACCTCCACCGTCCCGCTCTGCGGGTCTAACCGCAGAGAGAACCCGAGGAAATGGCGTTCCTCCGGGCGAGCGACCGCTGACTTGGCTTGGTTGATCTTCAGGCGCAAGCGCCCTTCGATGAACCCGGCCAGGCTGGCCATCACCCGCAGTCCCGCTCGTTCGCTCTTGACGTAGACGTTGCCGTCATCCGCGTAGCGAACGAACCTGTGACCACGCCGGTCAAGCTCCCAATCAAGCTCGTCCAGCACGATGTTCGATAGCAACGGGGAAAGCGGCGAGCCCTGCGGCACGCCCTCCTCGTTTGCGACCAGCACACCATCCGGCATCACGATCTTGGCCTTCAGCAACCGTCCGATGAGCACGAGCAACCGACGATCCGGAACTCGCTGCGCGAGCCGGGACATCAGCCGCTGGTGGCAAACCCGATCAAAGAACTTCTCCAGATCGATGTCCACCACCCACCCGTACCCATCTCCCAGATGCTGCTTGGCCTCCTCGATCGCCGTGTGGCAACCACGGCCCGGTCTGAACCCGTGACTCGACGGGTGGAACGTCGGCTCGAACACAGGCTCGAGTACCTGACGCACGGCCTCACAGACCACCCTGTCGATCACGTTCGGGATACCCAGCCCGCGCTGGCCTCCACCCACCTTCGGGATCATCACCCGGCGACTCGCGCCAGGCCGATACCTCCCCTCCAGCAAAGCAGTAGCCAGCCTCGGACCCGCGACCGGCCACTGCTCACGCAGCTCGCCGACCGTCTGCCCATCAGGCCCGGGCGCCCCTTTGTTCGACACCACCTTCGTAAGCGCCGCCGTCAAACGGCTCACAACCCCTTCCATCGTCACCGACGTGACCTCCTCTGCATTGACGATCGCCTCCGGCACCCCCGCATGAACGGTCCCCGACAGGTTCGAGGCCACCACACGAGCGGACCCTTCCAGGTCTTCTGCTGTCGCGATCGGCAGGCAAAGCTGTCCCGCCGTTTGCTCAACCGGGATCGCCTTCCCATGCGGACCAGGACTCGACCCGGCACACTCAGCGGGCATTACCCCGCCTTCCAGTAATACGCGATCCTCCGACTTCTGCTGGGCCATCAACCGTCGTCCTCTCGTTCTCCGGCCTACCGGCCAACAACCCGGAACCCAGCAGACCTCCTGGGGTAAGACGCTGAGATTTCGCCGCGATCACGTCGCCAATACGCCCCCGGGACCGACAGGAACAGGGCATCGCTGCTGGCGGCCAGCTCACCCACCCAAAGGACGCCTTACGGCGCTTCACTCTCGTTCGCAACCACGACACACCTACGGCTTCCTTCAGACCCGCCCTCACGGAAGCCCCGCAGCGCAAACAGCCGCACTGGGACCGCCCGGTCAACTCCGGGCCGCGCCCTTGCCTCATCAGTGTTGGGTTCCCCCTGTCAGGGTCCCAGGACAGGACTTCCACCTCCGATCTCAAACGCCATGCCCAGCACACCGCTTCGCTACGCCCTACGGGCTCCGCTACGCGGCGGTCAGCCCGTAAACCACAGGGCCCCAACAGGCCCCCAGGAAATTACATGGCCGGTTCTGGCGAGTCCCGGTCATTAACACTGATGGCCCCAACACAACCATCCCCAGGCAGCGGGTCCGCGAGGAAGGCCGGCGATGATCGAGTAGGCCGTCAGGACGCTCGCGAGTTGGCAACCGAGCTGGCGGCCCTCATCGGCCAGCAGGCCACGCCGCCGTTGCTCGACTCAGGGCAGGCCGCCGTGATCTTGAACGTGCCGCAATCGTGGATCGCCGCCGAGGCTCGCGCCGGACGCATCCCGCATGTTCGCCTCGGTCGCTATGTGCGGTTCAGTCGTGATGAGTTGATCGCATGGTGTGACGGTCGCGCTGTTGGTCCGCGAACCAAGCGCAGGACGGCAGCGTGACCGCCGGCTCGCAGCGCGATCGTCGCTGCGGATCGTCAGCTTTCCCGCGGGTCCTCGCCGTCGGCGTGGTCGAGTGCGTCTTCGAGCTGGGGCAGATTCGCGTCGAGGGCGACGAGCAGGCGCTTGAGGGTGCTCCAGCGGATGTCGCGCCAGCCGCCCTCGACGCGGGAGAGGTAGGGGGCTGTGATGTCGGCGCGCGCGGCCAGTTCCTCTTGCGTGAGTCCGGCTCGCGCGCGAAGGATGCGCAATGCATCTCCGATATCTGTCTGTCCGGGACTTACCATATAGTAAAGGTTATGCTGTGTTGGATAGCGCAGAACATAGTTGGCGCTTGCACGAGCAGGACCGCCGGGCGCTGCCGGGGAAGACCGCGATGACGGCGGCCGGCACGGCGGCGCGTCGGTCGTATGGCAGCGGGCGCGTGTATGTCCGTACAGACAGCGCGGGTCGGGAAACGTTCTATGGCTCGTGGTGGGCGAACGCCCGCCGGGTGAACCGCCGGTTGGGTGTCAAGCGCGCCCGCGGCAGCAGAGAGGGGCTGACATCCGCGCAGGCGGAGGCGGAGCTGCGTCGGCTGATGGGGAGGTCACCCCGAACTCGGCACAGGGCGACCGGCTGGACGTGGCAGAGGTCGGCCGACGCTACCGCAAGCACCTGGAGGCCCTTGGCCGCAAGCGCAGCACCCTCGCGGCGGTCGAGATGGTGCTGCGAGTGTGGATCGAGCCGCATCTCGGGGGTCGAGCCCTGGAGAGCGTGCAATCCGAGGATGTCGAGGACATGATGCGCGCGATGACAGCCGACGGGGTGGGGGCCAAGTCGATCCGCAACTACATCGGGACGCTGAGCGCGCTCTACCGCTACGCGATGCACCCCCGCAGGCGATGGGCCACGTCCAACCCCTGCGACATGATCGACCTGCCGCCGCTCGCGATCTCAGACGAGATCCGCTTCCTGACGACGGTCGAGGTCAACGCGCTCGCATCCGCGGCGGTGGCGGGCGAGCACCAAGCGCTCGACCGAGTGCTCTACCTGACCGCGGCGATGACTGGCTTGCGGCAGGGCGAGCTGATCGCATTGCGCTGGCAGGACGTTGATTGCGCCACCCAGCGGGTAAGGGTCCGTCGCAATCACGTCCTCGGGGAGTTCGACACACCCAAGAGCCGTCGCTCGACGCGCAGCGTGCCCATGAGCCGCCGTGTCACCCGCGAGCTCGGCCAGTGGCAGAAGGAGACGAGCTGGGCTGGCCCGGCCGACCTCGTGTTCGCCGAGCCGGTGTCGGGCGAAGTGCTCCGCCGCGGAGCGCTGATGCGTCGATACCGCCGGGCGCTGAAAGCCGCAAAACTCGAGCCGACGCACCGCTTCCACGATCTGCGGCACACGTTCGGGACCGCGATGGCCGCTGCCGGGGTGCCGATGCGGACGCTCCAGGAGTGGATGGGCCACCGCGACATGGCGACGACACAGCGCTATGCCGACTACGCGCCGAACGAGCGCGAGGTCGAGATGGTCAACCGGGCGTTCGGCGATCCGGGCGCGTAGGTAGCCTCGGGGCCATGTTGTCCATCGTGGATCGCGAGGCGTGGCGCGTTCGTCCGGCACCAAAAACGAGCCGGCCATGAGCGAGCGTCCGATCCTGGCTGAGACGAGGACGCCAGAGGGCACGCGAGTGGTGCTGTTCGAGGACACGTGGCTCCGCCACATCCTGCTCCCGCAGCAGGGGCATCCAGAGCTCGAGCCTTATCTCGCCGTCGTGCTCGCCGTCCTTCCCGACCCCGATCATCGTGAGCCGGACCCTCGACCGTTGCGAGAGCGCTTCTTCAAGCAGGATGTCGGCCCTAGAGGCTTGATGTGGGTTTAGCGTCCGTCGTAGGTGGCGAGTGCGCGGGGTGGTCGGCCGGTGAGGTTGTTGATGAGCATTGCGAGGGTGAGCGCGAGGAGTCTTTGGGCGATGCGGGCAGCGAGTCCTGGGAGGGTCTTGGCGAGATGGGCCTCCATGCGCATCTGGCGCTTGAGCGTTGAGAAGACGGACTCGATCACGAGCCGGATGCGGGCCTTGGCGGTCTCGGCTCGGGGGCGCTGCCCGAGCTTGTGTTTGTCGGGGACGATCAGATGGACGTCGATCAGTTCCAGGCTGTTGTGGTACTCGCGGCCTCGGTGGCCGGCGTCAGCGAACAGGAGTGTGCCGGGGTGCGCGGTCGCGAGTTCATAGACGCCCTCGCGCTCGTTCTCGTTCGCGGGCCGCAGGTCATAGCCCAGCGGTGCGCCGTGGCGGTCTGTGATCAGAAGTAGCCGCATTCCCCAGTACCACTGGCTCTTGGACGCGCAGTAGCCATAGCTGGCGTGCCCGGCGAACTCGCTCTTTGAGGCGCAACCCGCGTAGTTGGCACAACCCAGCAGAGTGCCATCAACCAAGCGCACGTGACCGTCGCAGATCAGCTGCGCGATCCCGAGCTGGACGGTCGTGATCCACGGTGTCAGCCTGCGTAGCCGCCGGTTGTACTGCGGCTGGTCGGGCAGATCAGGGAAGTAGCCAGGCAACAAGCGCCCGACCGTGCCGAGGAACTGACGGTCAGAGACCAAGCCCGTGACGGCTTGGGCGACCGCGAGCGCGATCAGCTCCTGGTCGGTGACCTTCCCCGCCGGTCCTGGGCGAGGGATCGACAACGAGCAAGCGAATACATAACCTGCGACAACGAGGGTCTCCAGCGAAGCGTCCATCTCGTGCTCCAATCACGAGTTGACAGGGCTGGAGACCCTCTTCTTATGTCAACACCGCGATTCCTGCCCACAACACAACCCACATCAAGCCTCTAGCAAGTGGCTGATGGTGGTCGTAGACTCTGAAAAGGAGCCGCCACGCATCGTGACCGCTCTCGGCTACGGACACGGAGAATCGCCAAGCGGATGGACAACATGAAGGTCAAGATCGACGATCTAGTATTCGAGCGCGCCAACTACGACGCGGACGGCGACGTGCTCTACCTCACGCGCGGCGAGTCGAATATGGCTGCCGATGCTGTCCTCACGCCGGAGGGCCATGGGGTCCGCTATGGACCTGACGGCGAGGTGATCGGTGTGACGATCATCAACGCCAGATGGTTGCTGGAGCGTGACGGGCACCTCACGATCACGGTGCCGCACTCGGTGCGCGTTGAGGCGGGCGAGCTGGCCGCTGCCCTCGGTTAGATCACACTCGCGATCTGAAAACGACGGCAGGCGCGGTCAGACGGCGAGCTGCTGTGCTCGCTCGGGAACGGCGTAATAGGTACCTTGCATGAGCCGACGATGCAGATCACCTAACTCGGCTTGGGCCTCCCGAAGCGCCTCGACGATGTGGGCGTCGGCGCCATCTCTCTCGACCAGCTCGCTTGCACGACGAGCGCGCCCCTGTGCGTCGGAGATGAAAAGAAGGACCTTCTCGACTTCGCTTGATTGTCTTTCGGTCATGACACCTGAAGATACGACCTCCTGCGGACGGTTCGTGAGATCGCAGGGGAGGTCGTAGCGCTCTTTGCGGGAACCATCGGCCAATGCGATCCGGGATCGGTCAGCGTCCGCGTCCCCGTAGAGCCCGCGAAACCCGCCAGACGCGGGTGTGTGGGGTCTAGGTCCTGCCATCTCTGCGTCGTACGCCCAGCCTCTGTGAGCGCTCCTAGCCCGCCATAGCGCATCACAGAGACAAACTTGCGGCGACAACACAATTGCAGATTCCTCCGCCGCCGCGTCTGCTGAACTTTAGAAACCCATCGCACTGGGTGGATCGCCAAGGCTGGCAATCCCATCTTGAAACGGAAAGCTAAACCAAGCACCGGACAGAACCATGAACATAATCCAAATCCATTACTACCTCAAGACCCCAGGCGGCGATTACGCGTCACTGGAGGAGTACATCAAGGGTCTCGGCGCGTGGGCGCATATCCCCGAGTCCCTGTGGCTGGTTCATACGAGCAAGAGCATCGTCGATATCCGCGACGAGATGGCGAAGCGTATGCGCGCTAGCGATCGAGTTTTGGTGCTCGACGTGACCGTCGATTCGTGGGCATCGTCGAACGTCTCGAGCAAGATCACCTCATGGATGCATGAACAGTTGGGCACTGTGCCCGTAACGCCGTGACCCGTGATCCAGTACGAACATCCGTTCGCTATTTCGATGCAAGCACCGAGCAAACGTGGGACAATGGTAGGAGCCCAATGTGAGGGCTACTTGGGGCATCTCGCTCCGGAAAGGAGGCACGCATATGGCTAAAGGCTCAAGTGAGCCGCCCTGTGTTTCGCGGAGACGGTGTTTGTAGGTTTCCTATCTTCAGGCTGTCTCTCTCGTTGGCCTGATTTTCACAGCGTAGAGTTCCTCGATCTCTCGGGGTGGCTGGTCGCCGAGACTTTCGTGTAGACGCTCGTTGTTGAACCAGGCGACGTACTCCAGGACGGCGAGCTCGAGCTGCGAGCGCGTCGCCCAGCTGCGGTCTGCGATGAGCTCGGTCTTGAAGCTGTCGACGAAGCTCTCGGCGGCTGCATTGTCGTAAGCGTCACCCACGGATCCGATCGAGGCGAGGACGTCGTGGTCGTCCAGGAGTTGTGTGTAGTCGAACGACGTGTATTGACTGCCGGCGTCCGAGTGTGCCACGAGCGAGACGTCTGCTCCGGGCGCGCGCTGATGCAAGGCCATCCTGAGAGCATCGAGCACGAGATCGGTACGCATGTGCCCGGCGAACTGCCAACCCACGATCATCCGGCTGTAGGCATCGATCACGAAGCTGAAGAACACCAGCCCCTCCCAGCAGCGCAGATACGTGAAGTCCGCAAACCACTTCTCATCCGGCCGGGACGCCGTGAAATCACGCTGCACCCGGTCAGGGCTGCGTCTCGTCGCCGGGTCGGCCTTCGTGGTCCGCCACGGCTTCCCGCGCCGCTTGGCGCCCTGAATGCCGTTCTGGCGCATCAACCGTTCCACACGGCTGCGGCCGATCCGCTCCCCGGAGCGTTGCAGCGCCTTCCACATCCGGCGTGAGCCGTAGGCGTAGTAGTTGGCGGCGTGTAGCTCGTTAATCAGGGCGAGCAGCCGCTCGTCATCCACGGCTCGGACCGAGCGCTGGCCTGTAGCGCGCTGGTAGTAGGCGGACGCCGACACGCCCAGGGTCTCGCAGATCGGCTCGACCCCGAAGCGCTCACGATGCTCGTCGATGAACACGCTCACTTCGGACGGTGTGGATCGAGCTCGCCCGCGAAAAACACGCTGGCGGCCTTCAGGATCTCGTTCGCTCGACGCAACTGCGCAACCTCTTTGCGCAGCGCTTTGATCTCCTCGCGCTCCTGACTGCTCAGGACGTCTTTGCGCCGGCCCTCATCAGCTTCGGTCTGCCGGACGTGTTTACGGAGCGTCTCGCTCTCGATGCCCAGGTCCCTCGCGACGTGCGCGATCGGACGCCCGGACTCGAACACCAGACGCGTCCCGCGATCCAACAACTCCTTTGAATACTTCCTCGCATATGCCATGAGCCGAGACTTCTCCCTCCGCCAGGCAAACCCTGGCCTCGAAGTCTCCGTCAAACACAGGATGGCTCACAAGCTCCAGCAAAGGTTCAGGCGGTTCGGCTGGCAAAGGTCAGTATCACTCGGCCAAGACCGGCAAATTCGTGACGCCGAAATACGCGAAAACGCATCCGAGCACGACGTTCAAAGAGTCCAGCAGGAAAAAGTAGAGGGACGACCGTTAGGTCGCCCCTCTGGGTGAGGTGCCGCTGCGTGACGTTCTGGAAGGCGCGCGCGGCGGCACTTTATTTCTACCCTAATCACGTATTTCGTGACATCACCGCCATATTCCTTGCATCACCCGCTACAAGCTCCACCGCGTTGTCCTGCGGCTTGGCTGCCTCGTTGTGCGCCGATGCGATGCACGGCGCCGTGGTCAAGCTGCTCGGGAGCTGGGCGATATCGTTCGTAGCTGGGAGTCAACACGATGAGCACGATCGACAAGAAGACAGACGAGCTGTTCATGGCCGCCACGCAGAGCGACGATAGTCTTGGCTACCCGGATGACGTGGAGTTCGTCCCTGGCGACAAGGACTGGGCCGATGAGGTGGTGTGGCGCAGCCTCGCTGAGGAGTGCCGCGCCACAGTGATTGTGGATGAGGACATCGAGCTGATGTTGATCCCGTTCCCGCGCAGCATTGTGGATCGGTTGCGTGGGTGCGTTCGTGTGCGCGTCACGCACAGACCGCACGGGCACATCGCTGCGTTCGCGACATCGAGCACGCTGGGTCGTCACCCGGTGCGCGAGATGCGCGCGCTCGCGGCTGCGTAGGACCGAAGGAGCAACGGCATGACCGTCACGATCGGGCGCGGCACCCCGGCGGCCCCTCCCAAGGTTCCATTCAAGGTTCCATTCTGAGCAAATCTCAGCGAACCTGAGATCACCCCAGCCCAGCAACCACGGGGAACATCACCCAACCTGAGCCCCCCGGCGTGGTTCGAGCCCAGTATCGCCCATCGTGGAATCCGCATTGTAGTGCGGATTTTCGCATATCAAGGCCGGCTCAGGGTACCAATAGGGGTGCCGTTTGGGGTGCTGGAGAATCATTGGGCGCCGCCTCTTGGTGCCCTATGCGGTCGATCAGGGGTCTTAGGTGCGCTCGCGCTGCCAGCGTGATCCGTGCGACGACGGCCTCGTGTTCGGTCTCTGCGGCGAGAGACGATCCGGAGCTCCTCTGCAATCCCGCCCCGCTAGTCATCTATCCGCGACGCCTACGAGCCTGTCGGATGGCCTGCGCCGGATCAAAGAACGCTGGTATCTGATGGCGCCGCCGACCTTGTCGTCATCGGCCAGAAAGCATCGCATTTGCTGAAGTCCGCAAGCTCGTATGGCGTCAGGAAAGGCGCCGTGAACCGGATCGGCGAGGGCGAGCTGAAAGTGTCGGCGTCGGTCGGGGTGAACTCGGTGGTCTCGACGGCGGCAAAGAACATCGGCCCCGGGCTCAGGGGCGTGAAGGGTGGTGGCAATAGCGGCGGCCAGGATCTCGTCCTCAGCGATGTTGCTCGATGAGCAGGGATGCCATCGACTTGCCTCGCTGTGCGGCTTGCGTGTCGCCCTCGCTTGCGGCAACGATCGAGCCCTTCATGAGGATGTGAAAGGAGCGCGCGAAGGACTCGGTGTCGCGCAGGCCGGCTTCCTCGGCGAGGCGACGCACGATCGAGCGGATCTGCTCGAGATGCCAGACGCTGGCGCTGCCCGCGGGGTGTTCGGGGCCCATCTCGAGCAGGACATTGATGAACGAGCACGCCTCGAAGTCGTCGCGGTGGAACCATTCGTCGAAGACGTCGAAGATGGCGAGCAGTCGCTGCTCAGGGTCAGAGCCGCGGCTCATGGCGCCGGCTTCGACGAAGTCCTTGGTCCAGCGTTGTTCGCGAAGTTGCAGGAACGCGAGCACGAGCTCGTCCTTGGAGGGGAAGTGCCGGTAGAGCGTTGCGGTCGCGACGCCGGCGCGCTCGATTACCTCGTTGACCCCCACCGCGCGGATTCCGCGCTGCGAGAACAGCTCGTAGGAGGCATCCAGAATCCGCTCGCGAGCGCTGGCTCCCGTCTCGGCCGCTTGGCGGTGGGTTTCAAGCATGCCTTGGAAGGGTAGCGTTTTAGAAAGAATGCTCTCTTTGTGATAGAAAAAGTGTTCTCTCTATCAACGCCGCGTGCCGTCGCACGGGCATCGTAGCCGTTGTCTACCAACTCAAACCAGTGAGGGTCTATGACCGACAAGAACATCGACCAAGCGAAGGGACGCGTCAAGGAGGCTGCCGGTGCCTTGACCGGAGATCAAGGCCTGAAGAACGAGGGACACGCCGACCAGGCGAAGGGGTCCCTAAAGAAAGCCGTAGACAAGGTCGCCGAGACCGTAAAGGGACACAATCGAAGCAACGAGCGCGGGTAGCCATGAACGCGCCGAGTCGATCGAGCGTTGGGAGGTGACCATGCTCACGATCCTTCTCGTCATCGTCCTCATCCTGCTGCTGACGGGCGGCGGGCTCAGCTTCAGACGCCGCGGACGCCGCGGCCTTTAGCTCCAGCACCACCAGGACCCGCCACGCGCCTTCTACGGGCTAGACGTCTTCGCGTCAGCCATAGGGTCGCCCGGGAACCCAAACAAAATCTAGCTTTAGGAGGAAACCGTGAGCACCGGAACGATCATCGTAATTGCTGTTGGCGCCGTGGTGGTGCTACTGCTCATCGCCCTCGTCGCTCGCGCCGCGAGCCGCAGGCGTGACGAACATCGTCGTGAGCAAGCGGGCGAGCTTCGCCAGGTGGCCAGAAGCCGTTCGATCCAAGCGGAAAATGCGCGCGCCTCGGCTGATGAGCAGGCTGCCGAAGCCAAGCGTGCTCAGGCTGAAGCTGAGGAACGCGCCGCTCAGGCGCGGCAAGGACGTGCCACCGCAGAGCAACGGGCGGTTGAGGCTGAGCATCTGACCGAATCTGCCCGCGATCAGCACGCGCAGGCACGTGCGATCGACCCGGATGCGAGCGACAGCGGCCAAGACGAGGCACTGGCGATCAACGAGCGGTCTGGCCGCGAGGGTCGCTGAGCCCATCGCGCATAGCGGCTGCGTACCACTTGAGTGTGCGCCCTGCGCACCTCATCACACACCTCCTAAGAAAGCTGAGACCAATGGACAAGACTGAACAGAAGATCGTGCAGTACCTGAACGAGGCGCATGCCACGGAGCAGGCGCTCGTCACCGTGCTGCAGTCGCAGATTGCGATGACCCCGGGGGGAAGCTATCGCAACGGCCTCGAATCTCACCTGCGCGAGACGCGCGACCACGCAACCCGGGTGCAGCGCCGTCTAGACGAGCTCGGACAGGGCAGCAGCCCGCTGCAAGCCGGGGTTGGGCTCGTCCAGAGCGTCGTCGGGCAGGCACTGGCCCTGGGAAAGGCGCCCCTCGACCTCGTGCGCGGCACGGGAGGAGAGGAGAAAGTCCTGAAGAACGCCAAGGACGCGTGTGCGACCGAGGCCCTGGAGATCGCCACCTACACCGTCATCGAGCGTCTGGCGAGCTCGGTGGGCGATAAGGCCACACAGGCCCTTGCCGACTCCATCCGGGCTGACGAGCAGAAGATGCTCGATCGGATCTTGAAGGAGATCCCGAAGCTGACCGAGGCCGTGGTGCGCTCAGAGATCCGCGGGAACCCTTCATACGACATCAGCAAGACAGGTGCCGCCGACGCGGTCCGCTCGGCGTCGGAGAGCGTGAAGGGGGCTGCTCGTGACACGACATCGAGTGCAAAACGCACCGCCCGCAAAGCACGCAAGGTCCCCGGGGTCGCGCAGGCCGAGGGTCAGGTAAAGGGGGCGCTGGCCGCTGAAGGAGACCTGGCGATCACCGGCTACGGGAAGCTCACCGCTGCGGAGATCGTCGAGAAGCTCCCGCATCTCTCGCAGGTCGACCTCGCGAAGATCGACTCCTACGAGCGCAAGAATGAAAACCGCACGACCATCCTCAGCCGGGTCACCAGTCTGCGCGGCGAGGAGCCGTGGCCGGGGTATGACGAGCTCAGCGTGGAGGAGATCCGCGCGGTGCTTGACGAGGGCGATGAGAACCGCGTCAAGGGCGTGCGCTCCTACGAGCGTTCCCACAAGAACCGCTCAGGTGTAATCGACGCCGCCGAACGCGAGCTGGTCAAAGCGTAGGAAAGGACGCATCAGCGCACAGGTTCATCGGCGTCCTCTCTGGGCAGTGGTGCTTGTCCCTCTCGGCCTCCAGAGTGGGTGCCGATCAGCGAGTCCGCGCAGGAGCCACCTAGCGCAGCTTGACGCTGCGAGCCGCCGCCCTCACGCGCGACTTGCCCCGCCTGCGCGAACGTCGCGCGCCCTGGCGGCTGACGGCGTCTCCCATCAGCCAGAGCATCGGCGGCCACAGCCCGACGAACAGCGCGCGTCGCTCGGCGTTCCCTCGTTCGTCCTCCCCGATCGTCTTCGCGCGAATCCACAGCCCGATGCAGAGGGCAACCGAACTCAGCGATGTGCCGTACAGCAGAAGGCAAACCGTCTCCGGATTGCCCTTAGCGAGTCGAACGACGCCGTTCATCATGAGAAGCTAAGCACCGAAAGCCTGATTGCCCGGTGCGCCGCGGTGGTAAACGCAGGCAATGCAGCGTAGGCAGAGCTTCAGCAAGCGCTGGTCAACCGCGATCCGATGGCCGCTCGGGATCGCATTGACCTCCTGGCGCTACATGTGGCGGACCACCGCGGTGCACCGCTGGGAGATGACTGGGTCGATGCGCACCGACGCCGCCCCGGAGATGCCCGAAGGCATCGCGCGCCACGACATCCAGATGCTCGAGGACGGGGAGGGACCGTTCATGCGCAGGCTCTACCGGACACGGATCGTAGGCTCCTCGCTGACACCCGAGGAGCTGATGGCCCAGATCACAGAAGATCTCGACCGCGTCGCGCCCTCCGAGTTCGCGACGTTCCAGAAGATCCATGGCGACGGGCGCCTCGCCGTGGGGGACGAGTACCTCGTGCGGATGCCCGGGCCCTGGGACGGCCCCGTGCGCGTTGTCGCCGCCACCCCCACGTCATTTCGACTGGCAACGCTCACCGGGCATCTGGAGGCCGGGCAGATCGAGTTCCGAGCTGCCTCGGACCACCGCTCGCTGGGGTTGGAGATCGAGTCGTGGGCACGAAGCGGAGACCGCTTCGCGGACGCGCTGTACTCGCATCTGCGCCTGGCCAAGGAGATCCAGCTGCACATGTGGACCTCGGTGCTCGAAAGAATCGGCCGTCTCACGGGCGGCCGAAGAGAAGGCGGCGTTGTGATCACGACTCGCCGCATCGACGTCGAGCGTCTTGCCTCCACACCTCTCGAGCCGTCCGATGCGCGCCCCCCGCGGAAGTTGACAGCGCTCGCCGAGCGGGCGGTCAACTTCGACACCTCAAAGGTCGGTGAATACACGCCCAGCAACGGATGGCACCGGGACGACATGGTCGAGACCCTCCCACACGAAGGCTCAGGGCCCCCCGCGGTCGGCGGAAGCTGGCACATCGCCCGCCGCCTGATGGTCGACTACCAGCTGGCCGATCCCCGCACCGTTCGCGCCGTGTACCGCCAGGACGCGCCTCTCGCGGGGCGAGACATCCTCCTGAAGATCCGCTTCGCAGGCATGCGCTTCAACGTCGGGGTACGCGTCGGCGAGGTCTACGACGAAACGCGCCAGCTCGACGGCCGCCACGCGCAGGTTTTCGGCTGGTATTACCAAACCCTGGAAGGCCATTTCGAGGAAGGGCGAATGCACTACGAGCTGTGGAAGTGGCTCGACACCGGCGACGTCGAGTTTCGCCTCCACGCCTTCTCCCGGGCTGCCCGGACTGGTCCGTTCGTGCTGCGAACGGGGTTCCGCCTCTTCGGCAGGACCCACCAACTGCGCTTTTACCGGCAGATATGCAGACGCGCGAGACGCCTCACTGAGGCCCAGTTAGAGACCAAGGCGAGCTTGAGAGATCCCCGCAGGCCAGCGCCTCGCTCGACGCCGTCGCACCAGCTCCCGTACCCCGATATCACGAACTCGAAAAAACACCGGCCAAAGCCGCTCGCTGAAGACATTGGCTGACGATGCCCGGCGTGGCGGCGAGCTCGGCGATCAGCACGGGCAAAGGCGCCTCCCGGCTATGGCCCGTCTGCTGCGCTGTCCTCACGGATGGCCCTCGTCGAGTTGCGCTCTACGTCGCAGAGGCAGCAGGAACCACAACAGTAGGAACGGGAGTGCGCCAAGGACCACGGTGAGGGTGCCCACGAAAGGACCAAAGAGCTTTGTCGCGACCAGCAGGAGGGCGCCACACATCGCGAGTGCAAGAAAGGCCAATCCCGCGATCACGATGCGGTTCGAAACGAACACGAGATGGTGCTTGTCATCGTGGCGAAAGAGAAAGCGATGCTGCGCTGAGGGAGCGATCGTGCACGCCGCGGAGAGCGCCGCGAGGATCAGCGTGATGAAGTAAACGGTGCGCTCAAAGCTGCCGACGTGCGCGAAGCCGGTGTTGAAAGGCACGATTAGCAAGAACGCGAACAGAACCTGCACGCCCGTGACGACTACGCGCAGCTCGCCGGTCATCTCCTCCAGATTGCGATCCAGCCGTTCATGGCCCGTCTCCTGGCGCTCGGAGCCGACGGCGCGACTCTCCCGACCAGCGTCGTCGTTGGTGGGTGGCTGAGCGTCGGCGGTCATCCCTTCTCGCTATCCGGTGTTAGTCGCGGCGTGGGATGCAGCTGATCTTTCCGTCGTTCTCGAGGATCGCCCACTGCAGGTCGGCGATCGAGGTGATCTGTGCTTGCCGGGCCTCCTCTTGGATGTCTGCGAGCGTGATGCGCTCGCGTCGCATGTTGCGCTCGATCGGTTGGCCGCCTTGGACGAGCACGATCGGCTCGCCCTCGGTGATCAGCCGTGCGCGAGGAGAGCGAAACGAGATCCAGCTCACCGCTACCGAGAGAAGCGCGATCGTCGAGATCACGATCAGCGTGCCCGTCACCGACTGATCGCTCTGTGTAATGCCCTGCTGGACAAGATCGCCCAAGACCACGAGCAGGATGAAGTCGAACGGCTCGAGGTCTGAGAGCTGGCGACGGCCGACTACGCGGGTCACCAGGAAGATGAAGAAGAAGACGACAGTGGCGCGGATTACGAGATCCATGGCTTCTCAGGGGAAGATCGTCAGTGAGCGATGGACGCTCACGAGCGGGGTTTCGCCGTCATCGACCGCGACGTCCTCGCGGCGCTTGCCGACGTTCGTCGGGTTGACCTGAAAATAGATCCAGCTGGTCAACGATTCACCCGGTTCGAGCTTGCCGTATGACAGGACGACCCGCCCGTCCTTCGAGCTCGCTTCGCTCGGTTCGGGCTCGATCGAGTTGACGCTCATCGATTCCCACCATCCTTCGTCGAAGACGATTTCGGGCTTCTTGATCTCACGGTGAGCCACCACCCTGACCTTCACCTGGAAGATCAGTCCGCTGCGCAGCCGCGTTGGCGCCGTGACGCTCAGGCTCGCCGCGCTTCCCTCTGCCGAGCTCGTGGTCGGCTTCTGACCGAACACGCCAAGCAGCGCCAACACCGGCAAGACGGCGATCGCGCATAGCAAGAGTCTGCGGTAGTAGGGATGGTGCCCACGGCCAGCCAGATCACGGCTGCGCTCGAGCGCCACGCCCTCGGGGACCTCTGCCATCAATGTCTATTCGAGGGCTACCGGGATGACCCTCCTGACGCTTCTTCATCCGCTTCTCGGGACAACCCGCGGGAGTCAGAGCGCCGGATGTTGCGGGCAGGATTGAGGCTTGCCTCTGCGGGGTAGAAATGCCGCGAACGCGACGATCGAAGGAGATCCCAAGGTGAGAGTCGGCTATTTCCTATCCAGCGAGGAGTTCGGTCCCCGCAAGCTCGTCCGGCAGGCTCGCATGGCTGAGCAGGCGGGCTTTGACGGGTTGTGGATCTCCGATCACTTCCATCCTTGGAACGACGAGCAGGGGCACAGCGGTTTTGTGTGGTCCACGATCGGCGCGATCGCTGAGGCCACCTCTCGCATGAAGCTCACGACTGCCGTGACGTGTCCGACTGTGCGCATCCATCCCGCGATCATCGCCCAGGCGGCTGCCACCTCGGCGGTGCTGCTGGAGGGCCGCTTCGCGTTGGGGCTCGGAACGGGCGAGGCGCTCAACGAGCACATCCTCGGCGATCGCTGGCCCGCGGTGGACACGCGCCTTGAGATGCTCGAGGAGGCCGTGCAGGTGATCCGCACCCTCTGGCAGGGCGGCATGCAGAGTCATCGCGGACGCCACTACCAGGTGGAGAACGCACGCATCTACGACTTGCCTGAGACGCTGCCGCGGATCTTGATCTCGGGATTTGCGCCCAAATCCACACGGCTGGCGGCGCGCATCGGCGACGGCTACTGCACTGTCGGCCCCGACGCCGAAGCCGTCGAGTCGTTTCGCAACGAGGCAGGCGCGGGGAAGCTCGTCGCGGGCGGGATGAAGGCGTGCGTGGCCGAGGATGAGAAGCAGGCGCACGAGACGGTGCACCGGCTGTGGCCAAATGAGGCGCTACCCGGTGAGCTGGCGCAGATCCTTCCGACGCCCGCGCATTTTGAACAAGCGTCGGAACTGGTCTCCGCCGAGCAGGCAAGCGAAGACGTCCCCTGCGGGCCGAGCCCCGAGCGCCAGCTCGAGGCGATCCAGGCATATGCGGACGCGGGCTTCGACGAGCTCTACATCCAACAGATCGGCGATCAGCAGGAGCGCTTCTTCGAGCTGTACGCAACCGAGATCTTGCCCCGCTTCAACGACACCAAGTCAGAGCAAGGGGTGCTCGCGGGCGAAGGAGCACGGTCATGAGCGCCAGGACTGCCAGCCCGAGCGTCGCGGCTCTGCGAGCGCACCCGACAGCGACCGCACGCCTCTGCGCTAGAGACCAGTGGCTGAGCCATCCGAGATTTCCTGCTTCGTAGTGCTCGACATGGCCTCGGCCTGGACCCCGGTGGTTCCGGAGACAGTTGCTACAGGCGGCGCGGTATCGAACCCGCCGCGAGCGTTGCGCTGCACGATGGCGCCACTCCAGCCGCGCAGTGGGTGGCTGTCTTCGCGCGCGAGCTGTGCGCAGATCCGTTTCGTGAGCATGTAGACGACCCCCGGAACGACGAAGAACGCGCTGCGAAAGAACCAGATCGCGCCTTCATAGCCGAAGCCGAACTGGAAGAACAGCCGGTCGGCTGAGCCCGCCGCGAACACGACGACCACGAGCGAGAGCACGGCGGCGGCGAGCGCGCTGCGCCGCGGGTTCTCGCGCGGGCGCTCGAGCAGATCGTGGCGCCGGTAGTCACGAGAGATGTAACGTCGGTCGAGCCACGGCAAGGCGTACAGCAGCATGAAGATGACGCCCGGGAACAGCACCCCGCCGAAGAAGGGGTTCGGGATGAGCGTGTGCCCGAACAGGTGGATCTCGAGATTGGGCATGATCCGCAGCGCGCCGATCAGCCAGCCGAGGTACCAGTCCGGCTGCGCGCCGTTGGTACCGATGTATGGGTGGTAAGGCCCCCACAGCCAGATCGGGTTGATCTGGATCAGGCCGCCCATCAGCACCAGCACCGCCGCGACGGCAGCGAGCAGCCCGAGCGAGCGCAGCGCGTAGCCCGGCCACATTGGGGTGCCGACGACGTTGTCCTCGCGTCGTCCGGGGGCGGGGAACTGGGAGTGGCGTTGGATCATGATGATCGTCAAGTGAACGGCGATCAGCCCGGCGATCAGAGCGGGAATGATGAATACGTGGGCGATGTACAGCCGCGACTCGAAGGTATAGGCGCCGGGGAAGCGCCCGCCCCACAGCGCGAACGCGAACGGACCGCCGATCAGCGGCAGCGACATTGCGACACCCCAGCTGATCGCGAGGCCCATCCCGGAGAGAAGATCGTCGGGCAGCGAGTAGCCGGCGAACCCCTCCAGGATCGCGAGGATCAGCAGCGTCAGGCCGATGAAGTAGTTGATGTCCCGGGGCTTGCGGAACGCGCCGGTGAAGATGATTCGCAGCAGGTGCAGCGTGATCGCGGCGACGAACACGAGCGCTGCCCAGTGGTGTGTCTGGCGCATCAACAGGCCACCAGAGACGTCGAAAGACAGGTGCAGCGTCGAGCTGTAGGCGGCCGAGAGGCTCTGGCCCTGCAGCGCGGCGTAGCTGCCGTGGTAGGTGCTCTCGGTGGTGCTGGGGTCGAAGAACAGGGCCAGGAACGTGCCGGTGAGGATCAGGATGACGAACGAGTACAGCGCGATCTCGCCGAGCAGGAAGCTCCAGTGGTCGGGAAACACGTAGTCCATGAGGAACCGCAGGCCGCGGGCGGCCCCGAGGCGCTCATCGATGAAGCTGACCGCATCCACGGCGCCATCACCGCGACGCGATGAGCGCTTGCTCACCGGCTGTCTCCCCACCAGGACGGGCCGACCGGCCCGGACATCGGGCCGCCCGCGGTGAGCGCACCAGATGCGTCGACTGTGAGCGGCAGCTGCGGCAGCGGCCGGCCGGCGGGACCGAACTCGACGCTGCCGCCGTCGAGCACATCGAACGTCGAGTAATGGCACGGGCACACCAGTGCGGGGCCGCGCGACTGGGTGGTGGGACTCAGCGGGGAGCGGAACAGAGAGATCGCGCAGGCCGCGTGCGTGCAGATCTTCGAGTAGGCGAGGATGCCCTGCGGCGCCCACGAGGCCCGATCGGCCGGTAGCTGCAGGGTGGCGGGGTCGACGCGCACGACTACGACGGGCGAGCCGAGGTTGTCCTGGTCCGCGCCCTGAGGAAACGCTGTGACGAAGCTCCCTTCGTTGACGTTCGCGGCCAGGATCGGGGTGCCTTCGTCGTCCACGAGCGCACGTCCCGCATGCCACGGCGTGTCGCTCAGCTGCTGCTCGATCCCAGGGCCGAGGGCGACCACGGGTATCACGACCGCCGCGGTCAGCCCAGCGCCCGCGATGCCCGCCGCTCCGCCGATCAGCCTGCGGCGGGTGATACCATCGAGGCCTGCGCGGGCCTGCTCGGATACCTGCTCGACGGCTTCGCGGTCCCCGTACATCGGGCGGTCCTCGACCTTCGTCTCCTGGGGGACCAGCCAGCGTCCGGCGAGGATCAGAGCGCTGGCCAGCAGCGCCAGCGCCACACCGAGGCACAGCCCGAGCAGCTGCGTGCTCGGATCGAGGATGAACAGGGCGACGAACCCGAGGCCCGCGAGCGCCGTGAGCGCCAGCAGCGCGGGGACGAGGCGCTGCGCCCATTCAGGTGCCCCGGTCGCACGACGCGACGGGTCATCCGCCTCGTCTTGCTCTGGCGGCTCTAGGCGCCGTCGCAGCGCTCCGAGGCGCCACAACGTGAGCATCAGGATCGCCTGTCCCAGGCGGTGCAGGATGCCTCCTCGCTTGTGGGGATGCTCGTTCATGTTCGATCCCCCGGTGGGGCGTTGGGACCGCGCCCGGGCGCGGGCGTGCGCTCTCCGATCAGTCGCGCGACCAGCAGCAGCGCAGCGGCCGCGAGCAGCCATGCGACCATGCCCTCGGGTATCGGGCCGATCCGCCCGATGCCCCAGCCGCCGCGGTCATCGGGGGACTGGGTGCTGTGCACGTAGCGCGCGATCGAGTCGATGTCCGCTTCGGAGAGCTCCCCGGCGCCGAAGCGTGGCATCACGTACGGTCCAACGCGGATCGCCTCGGCGATCTGTCTGGGTGTGGCGACGCTCAGCGAGGGGACCACCGCGCCGGTCACGATCCCCCCCGACCCCTGGATGGAGTGGCAGCCCGCGCAGTTCAGCGCGAACAGGCTCTGTCCCTTCGAGAGCGAACCGTGCTTCACGTCGACTGTGGGGATCGCGGGTCCGCCGAAGGACGCGACGTAGTCGATCAGCGCCTGGATCTTCGCCTGGGAGAACGCTGGACGGGTGCGCAACGGCTGTTCGCGCGAGGACGGCAGCGGCATCCGTCCCGTCTCCAGATAGAAGTCCGCCGCGAGCGCACCCACGCCGTGCAGGCTCGGCGCCCTGCCGGGGATGCCCTGGGCGTTCATGCCATGACAAGCCGCACATGAGGAGAGAAACAGATCATGTCCTTGGGAGACGAGCGACCCGCTCGGGACGGCAGCTGCGCCCGCGAGCGTGCCCGCAGGCTGTGGCTGGCCTTCCCCATGGGCGGCGAGGTCGAACAACGACAGGCCACCGCAAATGATCGCCGCGAGTGCCAATAGTCCGCGTCTCATGCGCCCACGATCTCCCCGGGCAGGGTGCTGGGCGGGTTGCCTGGCTCCTCGCCGTCTGCGTAGAGATAGGTGTCTCGACGCAGCTGGCGTCGCTCTTCGAGGATCATCGCTTCCATCGCGACGAGGATCGCCAGCGCCGCCATCGCGACTCCTCCCGCGAACAGCATGATCATCCCAGCCGTGTGCTGGTCTGCGAGCGCTGAGACGTGCAGCGCCCGGGCCGGGGTGAGGTAGAACGGGTAGCGCACGTGTTCGTCGAACATGAACACCGCGGCCGGTATGAACATCACGGTCATCGCGGCCATCAGCCAGGAGAACCGCGCGATCGCGCTCGGCGGATGGGGAATAGGGTCGGCCGCCAGGATTGGCAGTAGGAAGAGGGCACCCGACCAGAAGTAAGCGGCGTGCTCGAAAGCGTGGAGCGTCTGATCTGTAAGCGCCACTTCATATAGGCCCGTTAGATGAGTGGCGAGCACGACGATCGTGAACAATGTGAACCCAGATGCTGGCCGCGTCAGCAGCCGCACCCAGCGTTGGCGCAGGACCGCGCCGATCGTGCCCCGTCCCGCGGGGGAGCACGCGCTGAGCGCCAGGCGCACCGGTGCCCCCCACAGCAACAGCGTCGGGGCGAGCAGGATCAGCAACAGGTGCTGAACGACATGGACCGAGAGCAGCTCATCGGAATAGGCATCGATCCCCGACAGCAGCGCCGTTATGAGGACGAGCAGGCCCGCGATGAACGAAGCGCTGCGCATCCACGGCCAGTGCTTGGGAGAACGGATAACGCCCCATCCGTAGAGCCACGCCGTTGCGGCGCACACCGCGAGCACTACGGGGTCCAGCTGCCAGCTGCCGAGCATCCGCGCGAGCGTGGTCGCCGCTGTTCTCATCGTGTGCCCCGTCCCTGCAGCGCTCGTCCGCGTGCGCGCTGCTCGTGCACGATGCCGCCGAGCCCGAGCGCCCCGATACCCACACCGATCAGGATCAGCCACAGCCCAAAACCGGCCCCCACCAGCGTCACGGCCACGCCGACCATGAGTGTGGCTGTGGCGACTGAGCTGTCGGTGATCAGTCGGGCTTGCTCGCCGTGGCCGCGGTAGGTCTCGGCCGCCCACAGCGCGAGCCCGGCTGCGATGCACGCCGCGGAGGCGATCCCAGGCATCGCGAACTGGATCAGTTTCGGCTCAAACGCGGCCTGCACCCCCGTCAGAACGCCGAGCCACAACCCCCACGCGAGCAGCCAGATCGCGGCGCGCTTCACGCCGGCACCCCCGCTGCGGGGGTAGTGCTCGGGTCGTGGGCGCGATACTGCTCTGCGGCTTCGCGCAGGTCCAGCAGCGGCGCGTAGGAGCGGATCGGCGGCAACGCCGTGAAGTTGTGCCTCGGCGGGGGGGAGCTGGTGGCCCACTCGAGCGTATGCGCCTCCCAGGGATCGTCCCCTGCAGGGCGACGATGGCGCAGGGAGATCACGACGTTCGCGACGAACACGAGCACCGAGGCCGCGATCACGAACGAACCGATCGTCGCCACGATGTTCAGTCCCTGCCAGCCGCTGGAGGCCGGATAGCGAGCAACGCGGCGGACCATGCCCTCGGCGCCGAGGAAGAACATCGGGAAGAACGTCAGGTTCGCGCCGATCACCATCAGCCAGAAGTTCAGCTTGCCGAGGCGCTCGCGCAACATCACCCCGGTGATCTTCGGAAACCAGTAGTAGATTCCGCCGAACAGACCGAACGCGCTGCCCGCGAAGATCGTGTAATGGAAGTGCGCAACCACGAAGTAGGACATGTTCAGCCCGTAGTCCAAGGGTGGCGAGGCGAGGATGATCCCGGTCAGGCCACCGACCAGGAACTGCACGAGGAACCCGAGAGCGAACAGGAACGCGGTGGTGAAACGCAGCCGCCCGCGCCAGATCGTCGCGAGGAAGTCGAAGTACTCGATGCCGGCCGGGACGATCAGCGCGGTGGAGGTGAGCGCGAAGTACTTATTCGAGAGCACCCCGAACGTGAACATGTGGTGTGCCCACACCGTCATAGACAGGCCGGAGAAGATCAGCAGCGCGATGATGAACGCGGAATAGCCGAAGAACCGCCGCGTTGAGAACGTGGCGATTATCTCCCCGACCATCCCCACAAATGGGAAGAACATCACGTACACGACCGGGTGTCCGTAGAACCAGAACAGCGCCTGGTAGTCCACCGCTCCTGCGCCGCCCGTAAGCACACCGCCGAGATGGCGCTGCGCCCACAGCAGCCCCAGTGCGAGGATCAGGGCAGGAAACCCGAAGACTGTCATCGTGCATGTCGCGACCATCGTCCACGTGAACACCGGCATCCGCATCAACGTCATCCCCGGCGCGCGGCGGCGCAGCGCCGTTGCCAGGATGCAGCCGGCCCACAGGATCTGCCCGAGCGTCGCGAGCATCACCCCGAAGATCCACAGATCCATGCCGCTGCCGGGCGAGTGGATCGATTCCGAGAGCGGGTCAAAGCCCCACCACGACGCGCTCGCCGCGCCACCGCTCGTGATGAAACCCGACCACATGCACACCCCTCCCAGCACATACAGCCACAGTCCCGCCAAGGCGACGCGCGGCCCCGCGATCTCAGCGGCTCCGATCTGCAGCGGCACAAAGTACAGGCCGACGGCGAGCGCGACCGGCACGATCACCAGGTAGACCATCGTCGAGCCGTGCATCGTGAACAGTTCGTTGTAGGTGTTCTGAGAGACGACGCCACCGTCCGCGGCGAGCTGGCTGCGCATCAACAGCGCCAGCAGACCACCAGCCAAGAAGAACACGAACGCGATCACGCACGCCGAGCCGGCGATGCGCTTGTGATCGGTGGAGGCCAGCGTGCGCAGCGAGCCCTCACGGTTGGGTATTGCGACGGTGCTCACGCTCCTGGCCCTGTCGCCGTGACGATCGCCGCTTGAGCGGAAGAGCCTTCATGGACGCGCTTGCCTTCACGCGCCAGCCATTCCCGGAAGCTCGCCGGGCTGACGGCCTCGAGCGCGAAGTGCATCTCTGAGTGCTGCTCACCGCAAAGAACGGAGCACTCCCCCTGGTAGAGCCCGGCGCTGTCGAAGATGAGATCGAAGTGGGTGGTGTAGCCCGGCAGGACCTGACGCTGATAGTGAAGCGCCGGGACCCAGAAGCCATGGATCACGTCCTCAGAAGTGCCACTGAATTCGACCTCGGTGCCAGTCGGGACATACGCAGGGGCCGGGTGCCAGGTGTCGATGTCCGCGACCTGCACACCGTTGGAGTAGACAAAGCGCCAGCTCCACTGGGCGGCGATTACCTTGATGCGCAGACCCGGGTGCGCGACGAGCCGGTCGATCGGGGTCTCCGCCCGGAAGGTCACCCACACCAGAAACGTCGCTACACACGCCAGCACGAACGCATAGGCGATCTCCACCGGCAGAGCCTCAGAGCGCCGCCCCGGCCGTGAGCGCCGGGCGCCCGCCACCAGCAAAATGACCAGTGTCCCCACGACGATCGCGAACACAACGATCGCGATCGGGAAATAGATGTCCTCGACGTGCTGATAGGCATGCGACGTATCGGGCATCAGCGCTCAAACTGCTCGGCCTCGCGCTCGCGCAACACCAGCCCAAGCCCCGGGCTCTGCGGGTCCGGGCGCAGCCCACCATCCACGAGCTCGGGAGCGCCGTCGAACAGCATCCGCTCGATTCGTGCGTGGTCGTGGAAATACTCGACATGGACGAGTGGCGCGATCGCCGCGCACACGTGCGCGTGGACGGTCGGGCTAGTGTGCGCCGAGAGCAGTACACCATGCGAGGCGCACAGCGCCCCGACCTGAAGCAGCTGAGTGATGCCGCCGCAGCGGGTGACATCCGCCTGCAGCACATCCACCGCGCCCGCCTCGAGCATCCGGCGGAAGCAGAAGAGGTCATAGCCGTACTCGCCGGCGGCGATGTCCATCCCAGCAGGCGCACGGTCGCGCAGCAGTCGCAGGCCCTCCAGATCATCGGAGGAGACAGGCTCCTCAAACCAGCTCGCGCCCGCCTCCTGCACGAACACCTCGGCCAGCCGCAGCGCCTGCTTTCGCTGATAGGCGCCGTTCGCGTCCACGAGCAGCCCCGCGTCTTCGCCGATCGCGGCGCGCGCCCGGCGCACCCGCTCAGGATCACGCTCCGGCTCTGAGCCGACCTTCATCTTCACGCTTGAGATCCCCTGCTCGACCCAGCCGGCGAGCTGGCGCTCGAGTTGCCTGTCGGTGTAGGAGGTGAAGCCTCCGCTGCCATACACCGGCACCATCTCGCGGACACGCCCCAGCAGGCTTGACAGCGGCATGTCGAGCAAACGGGCCTTCAAGTCCCACAAGGCGATATCGACGGCCGAGATCGCGCTCGAGGCGACGCCAGGGTAGCCGGCGTTGCGAACCGCTCCGCGCATCCGCTCCCACGCAGCGGGGGGAGAAAGGGCATCCATACCCACGACCGCCTCGCCCAGCAGCTCCCTGACGAGCGCAGCGGCCGCACCCGCGGCGTAGCTGAACCCAAGCCCCGACTTTCCACCTGCACCGACCTCGACGAGCACGAGCGTGGTCGAGCTCCACTTAAGCGTGCCGTCCGCCTCCGGTGCATCCGTGGGAACAGTGAACGCGCGCGCCCGGATGCTCTCGACAGCGACATCAGGCGCGCGGACTGAGAGAGCCGATCGCGTGAGTGCCTCGACGCTGCTCTCGAGCCCCCGTGTCGCCATGTTCCCCACCTCTATTGCGTGCCGACGAAACGAGCGTTCTGCTCGCTATTCACCTCGACGTGCTCCGGTCGTGTCTGCTGAGAGTCCGTCAACCCCTCGAGCTGATCGTCCCCCGGGTCGAGCTGCTTGTGGCGCAACCGAGCCGCGATCAGATACACCCCGCCGCCGAGCACTCCCACCACGATCAGCACGATCACCAGAATGAAGAAGGCTCCGATTTCCATGCCCACTCGATACCCAAAGCGAAGCCATGCAAACCATGTCCTTCAGGATGCCGACGCGCGCGCGGCCTGTAGGCTCACCAGTGCCGGGCGCTCCTCCACGACAACACGACGGCTCTCCATTGCCTCCGCGCCCTCCAGTCCAGGCAAGAGCATCGCGCCGGCGGCCTGCGTATCGGCGAACTCCTCGCGCAGAAACCGTGTCTGTGCCGCGACGAGCACGGCGTAGGCCATCGCTGAGAGCTCCCGCAACGGCTGGTGACGGTTTTGGCGGACACCGAGATCAACTTGAGCGAGACCGTCCAATCCGACGAGCCGCCAAGCGTCGATCAACATCGCTATCTCCACTCCATAGCCCGCGCTGAACGCAAGGCGCTCGAGCAGCTCGCGGCGGCCCGCGGTCTCGCCCGCCAGCGGTTGGTCGAACACTGCGAGCTCGGGCGCATGGAGGTTCAGCAACGGGCGTGCCATCAGCTCCGTAACCCGGCCGCCACCGGCCGCCACCAATGTTCCTTGCGCGCGAAACGGCCGCTCGAAGAAGCCCTTGACGAGATGCACCTCCGGGTCGCAGACCAAGGGACCCACCAGCCCCGTGAGGAAATGCTCGGCGAAGTTCTCGGTATCCGTGTCCGCGAACGCGACGATCTCGCAGTCAACCGCGGCGAGCGCGCGCCACATCGCATCACCCTTCCCGAGGGCGGCCCCAAACTCGACCGACAGCTCATCCTCCTGCACGACCGTGAGCCCCGCCTCCGTGGCGGTACGGGCGGTAGCGTCCTTGGAGGCAGCGTCGATGAGCAGGACCTCATCCAGCAGCCCGACGTCACGCAGACGCACGGCCTGCTCGGCGATCGGGCCGATCGTGGCGGCGACTTCGCGAGCGGGCAGGACCAATGCGATCGTGCTGTCCTTTCGCTCGAGCAGCTCGCCGAGTGGGAACTGCTCGGCGCGGTAGGAGCGTCGCGCCCGCCAGTCCGCACGGGCGAGATCGCGCGCCAGTCCCCGTGGTGCACGCCCGCTCGTGCGGGCCGAGGTACGGACCTGCACGCGGCGGCTGCGATGAATCGGCACGCCCCGTGCGCGCAGCTCGCGCTCGAGCGCCTCATCCTCCAGCGCGGCGCGCACGGGTAGCCCACCGCAGCTCTCATAGGTCCGCGCGGTCAAAGCAAGTGACGCGCCGCTGAAGTGGTGATGCTCCACCGGGGCGCCCGGAGCGCTTTCCTGCAGCGCCGACCTCAGCCGCTCCCTGGCGCCACGCTCACGCTCAGCCAGCGCCTGAACAGCCAGCAGCTCGCTCTCCTCGGGGTCCAGTTCGATGTGCCCGCCGATCGCCCGTGCCCCCGCCTTGATGAGTCGCAGTTGCTCTGCCAGCCAGTCGACGGCGACGACGCTGTCCGCGTCGGTGCTCGCGATCAGCCCCTCGCCTCGCCCAAGGTCGAGCAGCCTCGCGCACGCAAAATCCATCCCCAGACGCCGAGCACGCCCAACCCCTAACGGCGAGCTCAGCTCGAGCGCGTGCAGGCGCAGACGGGGATTCCTGCGCTGCATCTCGCGCAGCACATCGGCAGTCCTGTCGCGGCACCCATCGAGGACCATGATCACCTCGAAGCTCTCCAACGCCACTCCCTCTTGGGAGGCGAGCGCGCTCACGCATGCTTCGATGCGGGTCGCCTCATCACGCGCAGGCACCACGACGACAGCGGCGAGCGCAGGATCAGGGTCAGCCAGCGAGAACGCGGCGCTCACGCATGCACCCCGCCGCGGGCGATCAACTGCCGGCCGCGGTCGTAGTCCGCGTCACACTCGTGGGTGAGCACACCGGCAATGTCGCCCGCCTCGTCCAGATACCAGACCGTGAAAGCGTCCTCGCCATGCTCAACGAGGTGCGCCTGCGCGTGCCCGTCGCCCCATGCCGCGTGCTTGAGGGTGCGCGCGCCGATCGTCGACCAAAACCCCGGCACGCTCTCCCATGCGGCATCGGCGCCGGCGAGCGTAAGACCCGCCACCTTGCCGTGCTCAAGGGCCTCGCCCCAGTGCTCCACCCGCAGCCTGCGCCCGGCGGTCGCGTTCTCGGCGGCGGCGACATCGCCGATCGCCAATACGCGCCCGTCAGTCCCGGGAACCCGCATCTGCGAATCGACGCAGACGCCTCCTTCGCACAGCTCCAGGCCCGCATCCTCGGCGAGCTCACTACGCGGCCGGGCACCCAAGCCCAGCACCAACACCTCGCCCTCTAGCCGCGAGCCGTCCTCCAGCTCGAGCATGCGGCCGTCATGGATGGCCTTCACCTCGACCGCGCCCTCGAGACTCACGCCAGCCTCTCCCAGCCAGTCGGCGATCCGCTGCGCGACGGCCCGTCCGAGGCGCCGAGCCTGGGGTAGCGGTTCCTCGCCGAGCAGAGTCACGTTCGCGCCGCGCATCGCCAACGACGCCGCGACCTCACAGCCGATGAAGCCGGTCCCGAGCACGACCACCTCACTACCCCGGCGGGCTCGCTCGGCAAGCCGGCTGCTGTCGGCGAAGGTGCGTAGCGTCATTACCGCCGGGTGCTGGATTCCCGCGATTCCTTCCCGGATCGGCTCACAGCCGGTCGCGAGCACAATCGTCTGAGCGGCCACGACCTCGCCCTGCACGGTCACGGTCCCGTCTTCGGGGTCGATCGCGCTGACATGCCCATCAAGCTGCAGCTGCACGTCGTTCTCGACGAACCACCGCTCGGGCTCGATCTCTAGCTCGTCCGCATCCAGCTCACCACGCAGGAACTCCTTGCTCAGCGGGGGGCGCTGATACGGCACGAGCGGCTCCTCGCCGATCATCAAGACCTCCGCGCGCCCGCCGTGCTCGCGATAGGCGCGCGCGCACGCCATCCCGGCCGCTCCCGTGCCGACGATCACGATTCGCCTAGCGGCCATCGCCGTCGAAGCGGTCGAGGCGATAGCCAGGCTGACGGTCATCCAGCGCGTGCCAGCCGGCAAGCTCGCCGGCCAGCAGATCGTGGACCTCATCGCCGCGCAGCGGCTCGCTGGTGCCCGCGCCACGCCAGCTCACCGTCACGACGCACGCCCCGTCGCGCAACTGCCCGCCAAGCCAGGAGACGGCGGCGTGCAGCGCCGGCTCGTCGAGGTAGTACAGGACCTCCGAGCAGACCACCACATCCCACGGCCCCGCGGGCGCCTCCTCTGGGAAGCTCCCCTGCACAAGCCGCACGTTGCCACGCTCCCGCAGCCGTGCCCTGGCGAGCGCCAGTGCGCGCGAAGAGAAATCGACGGCCACCACCTGCTCGCAGTGAGAGGCCAGCTGTCCGGTAAAAACACCGATCGAGCAGCCCACCTCGAGTACCGCGCCCAACGGGCCGGCGGGCAGCGTCGCGAGCGTGCGCGCGTACTTCTCGCGCTCATAGTCACTGCCGCAGTAGTCCCACGGGTCCGCGCTCGCCTCATACAACCGCTCGAAGCGCTCCGACCCCATGCGCGGCGCCCTGGCCGAGGCGCTCACGAGGAGCGCTCCTGAAGCGCGCGTTCGCCGAGCTCCACGAGCTTCGGGTCCAGCCGATGCTGCAACAGGAACAGGTCAAGGTCACGACGGGCACGATCGAGCGTGCCCCCGCCGACCAGGGCGCGCGACCCGCCGATCCTCGCCGCGTGCTCTGCGATCAGCCGCGCGGCCTGCGCAAGCGCCAGACGACATTCACTCGCCAGCGCTCGCACATCACCGTCTGCGTCGAGCAGCATCTCGGCGTCGTTCAGAGCCGCGACGGTGTGCTCGAGCCAGCGGTCGATCGTCGCTGCCGCCAAGCGCATGCGTCCGAGCGCGTGCAGAGCTATCGCGTCCAGCTTGCGCTCGCCTACCGCCGCCAGCGTCGCATCGAAGATGCAGTCGGCGATCCCAGCCCACGTCGAGGCGGTGCGCACCGCGTCGCGTGAGAACCACGGCTCGCGCATCAGCTCATCCTCGCTGCCGAGCAGGGCGAGCACCGTAGTTCCCGTGAACTCGACGCGATGGCTCTCTGAGGAGCGCAGCCCCGAGGCGCGATACCAGCCGCGGTCGATGTGAATTCGATTTGTCACGTTGACATAGGCGAGGCGGCGAGCATCAGCCGCGTCGCGGGCGATGACGAGCGCGCGTTGAACGCCACCGGCGCCCGAGCAAAACGTCTTCACACCCCGCAGAACCAGATTGCCGGCAGCATCCTGCTCGACCCTCGCGGGGGACCCCTCGCCGGGCGCAGGGTCCGCACCCCATACTCCGAACAGAAGCTCTCCTGCCCTCACACCCTCGAGCTCGTCCTCGCGCAGGGGGTCGCAGGCGCCCAGCGACAAGCGCTCGACGCCGTTGAAATGCCCATCGAGGACGCGAGCGCATGAAGCATCCACGCGCGCGAGGGCACGCACGAGCTCGACCTCGGTGTGCAGGTCACACCGCTCGCGCTCGCCGGCGAGCTGCGGCACACCCGCGGCCGCGAGCGCCGCGAATCCCTCGCCGGGGAACCGTGGATCGCGATCACGCTCATCCGCGCCGCCGGCGATCACGGCCAGCGCATGCTTGAAGTCTGAGACGAACGTGTCCGCGCCAGCTGGAGCGATGGGGTGCGCGCTCAACCCGCTCTCCCTTCGGCCAGCCCCGCGTGCTCGGCAAACGGGTGTGTCTCCTCGAGCGGCGTCACCACAAAGCCATCCTCACGTGCTGTTGAGAGCAGCGGCTCGATCAGCGAGAGCGTGTTATCGCAGCCCGCGCGAAGCGCTCCCGGCCCGAGCGCGTCGTGCATCAACACGACCGCTCGCCCCGCAAGCAGCGGCCGCACGACGGACAGCATTGCCGCCGGCGAGTCCCCGCGCCAGTCGTGTGTGTCGATCGTCCAGTCCACGAGCCGCAGCCGATGGGCACGAGCGACCCGCTCACTCGCCTGCGTGCGAGCTCCCCACGGCGTCCGCCAAAGCGTAGGACGGACGCCTATCGCCGCGAGGCTCTCCAGCCCCGCGTGGGTGTCGCGCTCGACCTCAGCCTCGCTGAGCTCGCTGTGGCGCACATGCCGATCGCAGTGCAACTGCACCTCATGGCCCGCCTCCAGCACCGCCAACGCAGCGTCGGGAGCCGCCCTGACCCGCTCGCCGACCATGAAGAACGTGGCACGTGCGTCTGCTGCGCCCAGTACCTCAAGCACGCGCCTGGTCCAGCGAGGATCCGGCCCGTCGTCGAAGGTCAAGCTCAGTGTCCTCTCCACGACTAGCTCGCCTTCAGAGACGGACCGGACACCTCGGCGACGCCGTGGCTCAGCGCGAGCGCCGCCTCGATGTGGGAAAGGTGGGTGAGCGTCTGCGGGAAGTTACCGAGCAGCTCGCCGCTGTCGGGATCGACCTGCTCAGAGAACAGGCCGTTCGGGCTCGCGGCGCTCATCGCGCGATCGAACACCTCACGCGCGTCCTGCAACGCATCCTGGTGGGCGTAGCACTCCGCCAACCAGAACGAGCACGCCAAGAAAGCACCCTCTTTGCCCGGCAGCCCGTCATCGCGCAGGTAGCGGCGCACGAAGCCTTCGGCGCCGAGCTCCTCGTGTATAGCTCGCGCCGTGCTGACCATCCGCGGATCGTCGAACTCCACGAAGTTGACCCTCGGGAGCAACAGCAGCGCCGCGTCCAGCCCCGGTTCATCGAAGCACTGCACGAAGATGCCGCGCTCGCGATCGAACCCGTGCTCCTCGATCGTCTCGCGGATGTCCTTGCGCGCCTTCTCCCAGCGCCGCACGGGCGCCTTGCGCATGCACTCCTGCGCGAGCATGAGTCCGCGATCCACGGCCGCCCAGCAGCAAGCCTTGGAGTGCACGAAATGGCGCGGCTCGCCACGCCACTCCCAGATCCCGCGGTCAGGCTCCTGCCAACGCTCGACCGCCGTCTCGACAAGCTCAGCGAAGAACCGCCACTCATCATCCCCGGGGGACTGCCCCCGCCGGTGCCAGCGCCAAGCGAGGTTCAGGATCTCCCCGAGCGCGTCCAGCTGCAGCTGGCGAGCCGCCTCGTTACCGACGCGCACCGGCCGCGAGTCGCGATAGCCCGTCAGATCGAGCTCCTGCTCGAGTATGCGTCGCTCCCCGCCAATCCCGAACAGGATCTGCAAATCCTCCGCATGCCCGGCGGAGCTGCGCACGATGAAGTGCCTGAACCGTTCGGCCTCCCGGCCACAGCCCATCTCCGCCAGCGCGTTCGCTGTGAGCGCCGAGTCCCTGATCCAGCTGAAGCGGTAATCCCAGTTGCGCTCCCCGCCAAGCGTCTCCGGCAGAGAAGCGGTGGGCGCCGCGACGATAGCGCCCGTCGGCGCATACGTGAGCGCCTTCAGCGTGAGCGCCGAGCGGACCACGGCCTCCTGGTCCACGCCGTCATGGTGCAGCCGCTCGTGCCAACGCTGCCACCACTCGATCGTCTCCGCCAGCCGCGCGTCGACGGCCTCCCCGTCGAGATCGGAGGTCTGCTCGTCCTCCAGCAAGTGGGGTCTGACGAATCGCATCAGCAGCCGCAGCCGCTCGCCCGTGTGCAGGGACGCGCGCGCACAAAGGCTCTCGCCGTCGCTGTCAAGCTCGCCATCGCTCCAGATCAACAGGCCATCGTCGCCGCCGATCGCGCTGAACAGGCCGCTGCCCGAGCGGCGCAGCCACGGCCGCACAGACCCATAGTCAAAGCGCGGCGAGACCTCGATCTCGACGTTCGCGGCGCCCTGCCGGCACTCGATGATCCGGACGATCTCCCGCCGCGGCTGCTGGGCGCCACGCTCGCGCATAGCGAAGCAGTCGAGCACCCGCAGCGCTCCTGCCTCTCCCTGCAAGATCGTCTCGAGTACCAGCGTGTCCTTCACGTACGAGCTGCCGCCCGTCTGTGTGGTGCCCTCGGTGAAGCGCACCGCACAGTGTCCTGCCCTCTCCCAATCCAGCAAGCGCCCAAAGCAGCTGCCGCTGTCAAACCGCGGCAGACAGCACCAGTCGATCGAACCAGTGTCAGAGACGAGCGCTGAGCCGTGACAGTCCCCGATCAGACTGTATTGCTCAAGCGGCGGCGCTCCGCCGTCTGGGCTCATCCTTGCCACCTTAGAGCGCCGAGGATGCCTGTCAGCGCCGCGAGTCCAAGCCCGCCGAGCACAACCCTGTGACGGGTCGCCAGCCACTGAGCGCTGCGGTCGTGCGCTTGGGAGTCGAAATCGCCGTGAGCACCGCGATCGCCCGGTAGCGGCTCGAAGAGATTGTTCGGCCGTCCGGGGGACACGGTCTCCTGGGTCTGCTGGGCATCGTAGCCGGTGCGCGCCAGATAGCGGTCGACGAACCCAGGGGCGAGCGCGTTGCCGATGATCGTGAAAGCCGTGGGGGCGCCAACCCACCACTCGCGCCGCGCCGGCCGCTCGGCGGCCGCGAGAACCGCGCGCGCCGCGACCTCTGGCTGATAGATCGGAGGGACAGGCTGAGGATGGCGCGGCAGCCGCGTACGCACGACGTCGAACTGCGGAGTGTTCAATGCGGGCATCTGGACCATCGTCACCCGGACAGGGCTGTCTTCGTGCATCAGCTCGCAGCGCAGTGACTCTGTGAATCCCTGAATCGCGTGCTTGGACGCGCAGTAGGCGCTTTGCAACGGGATCCCACGGTAAGCCAGCGCCGAACCGACCTGCACGATCACGCCCGCCCGGCGCGGGCGCATCCGTCGCAGCGCGCAGAGAGTTCCGTAGACGACCCCGAGATAGGTGACTTCCGTGACGCGGCGAAACTCCTCCGGGGCGATCTCGCTCACCGGCGCGAATACTGACGCCATCGCATTGTTGACCCACACGTCGATCGGGCCGAGCTCCCGCTCGATCGCCTCCGCCGCCTGCTCGAGCGCCTGCGCATCCGCGACATCGGCGGGCACCGCAAGCGCCCGGCCGCCGAGCGAGACGACCTCCGCCTCGGTTGCCTGCAGCGCCTCGAGGCCACGCGCGATCAGCCCCACAGCGGCGCCCTTGCGCGCAAAAGCTTGGGCGGTCGCCCGCCCAACCCCAGAGCTGGCCCCGGTGACAGCCACGACGAGCCGGCGATCATCGGTCATTTGCGGGGGTCCCGTATACCGTCGGTTGCACTGGACACGTTTGTTCTCCTCGAAGTATGGATAGAAGCGAGGTGTGCTTACCCGCGTCGTCAAAGCGGCAACCAATGGGGCTTCAATTGGCATCGTCAGGTAACTGTTTCGGGAAGACAACGCCACATGTGGCGTTGTCCCTGGTCGCACATGTGCGACCAGGCCGACCGGCGCATGCGCCGGTCGGAACAGCAATGTGACCCGACTCGTTTCACGCTCGAGAGCAACGGGTAAGTGCCGATCTCGTGACCATCCGGAGGGAGCGCCAGCATGAGTGAGACCGTCGCCGACTACCTGCTCAACCGTCTTGCCAGCCAATGGGGGGTTCAACGCATCTACGGCTATCCCGGCGACGGGATCAACGGCATCATCGGCGCCTTCGGACGCAAGCGATGACCGCCCGGAGTTCATCCAGGTCCGCCATGAGGAGATGGCCGCGTTCATGGCCTGCGCGCACGCCAAGTTCACCGGCGAGGTCGGGGTCTGCCTGGCGACCTCCGGCCCCGGCGCGATCCACCTGCTCAACGGCCTGTATGACGCCAAGCTCGACCACCAGCCGGTCGTGGCGATCGTCGGTCAGCAGGCGCGCGTTGGGCATGGGCGGCAACTACCAGCAGGAGGTCGACCTGACGACGCTGTTCAAGGACGTCGCGCACGAGTACGTGCAGATGGCGACCGAGGCCGGCGCAGATTCGCCATCTGATCGACCGGGCGGTGCGGATCGCGCTCGCAGAGCGAACCGTGACGTGTGTGATCGTGCCCAACGACCTGCAGATGGAAGCCGCGGTGCCAGACTCCGCCGCACGCGCACGGCACCGTCCACTCCGGCGTCGGCTACGAGCGTCCCCGCGTGGTCCCCGAGACCGAGCAGCTCGAAGCGAGCCGCCGAGATCGCTCAACGCGGGCGAGAAGGTCGCGATGCTGGTCGGCGCCGGCGCGCTGCACGCAACCGCAGGAGGTGATCGAGGTCGCCGACACGCTCGGCGCCGGGGTCGCCAAGGCGCTGCTCGGCAAGGCCGCGGTCCCCGACGACCTGCCGTTCGTGCACCGGCTCGATCGGCCTGTTGGGGACCAGGCCGAGCTGGGAGCTGATGCAGGACTGCGACACGCTGCTGATGGTCGGCTCGAGCTTTCCCTACTCCGAGTTCCTGCCCGAAGAGGGCACGGCCCGCGGCGTGCAGATCGACCTCGACGGAAAGATGCTCGGCATCCGCTACCCGATGGAGGTGAACCTCGTCGGCGACAGCGCGCTGACCCTCCGGGCTCTGCTGCCGCTGCTGGAGCGCAAGCAGGATCGCTCCTGGCGCGAGAAGATCGAAGGAGAACGTCGCGGACTGGTGGCAGGCTGATCGAGCGGCGCGCGCTCCAGCCCGCGGAGCCCGATCAACCCGCAGCTGGTCTTCCACGAGCTGTCAAAGCGCCTGCCCGACGGGGCGATCCTCACATCTGACTCCGGCTCGGCCGCCAACTGGTACGCGCGCGACGTGCGCCTGCGCGCCGGAATGATCGCCACGCTGTCGGGCACGCTCGCGACGATGGGACCGGGCGTGCCCTACGCGATCGCGGCGAAGTTCGCCTACCCAGACAGGCCCGTGATCGCGCTCGTCGGCGACGGGGCGATGCAGATGAACGGTCTCGCGGAGCTGATCACGATCGCCAAGTACCGCGAGCGCTGGTCAGATCAGCGCCTGATCGTGATGGTGCTCAACAACCGTGATCTCAACCAGGTCACCTGGGAGCAGCGCGCGATGTCCGGCGACCCCAAGTTCGTCGAGTCCCAGGAGCTACCGGACGTCCCGTATGCGCAGTGGTCGCAGCTGCTCGGCCTGAACGGCATCCGCATCGACGATCCCGACGCGATCGGGGAGTGCTGGGATCGCGCGCTCGCGAGCCAGGTGCCGACCGTGCTGGAGGTCGTCTGCGACCCGGAGGTTCCGCCGCTGCCGCCGCACATCACGATCGAGCAGGCCCGGTCCTTCGCGTCCGCCATCCGGCACGGCGACCCGGCCCGCAGGCAGATCATCGCGCAGGCAATCCGCCAGAAGCTCCCAGAGATCCTGCACGGCCGCTCGAGTCGATGAGCTCGAGCCTGATGCGTAACGTGCGCCGCGGGCGGCTGCAGCGCGCGCTCTCGGCCGCCACCGCGCTCAGCGCGCTTCCTCTCGGCTTGGAGATCTACTTCGAGCACTTCCGCGGCTCCTTCGCCGACAAGTGGATGTGGACTCCCGTCGCGCTCTCCCCGATGCTGACGCTCGCCGGCCTGGCCGGCGTGCGCTCCGAGCGCGCCGCGACCACCGTCCTGCCGGCCGTCTCGGCGCTCTACTGCCTGGACGGGCTGATCGGCGCCTACACCCATGTGCAGGGCGTCCGCAAGCGCCCTGGCGGTTTCGATGAGCCGCTCTACAACATCGTGATGGGGCCGCCGTTGCTCGCGCCGGGATCGCTCGCGTTGGTCGGCGCGATGGGGCTGCTCGCCGCCGTCGTTCAACGAGAGCGATAGGGGGATGGTCACCGGCACCAGATCAGACGGAGCGGGGCACCTGCCCAAGCAGGGCGGGCACACCGAACCGGGACCACCCCCCGACCTCCCCACCCAGCGTCGTGGTACGACGCCGCAGATGCGCGGGCGATACCCCGACTACGACGTGCTCGCCACGACCAGGCACTGGGACGCACTCACACGCGGGGTCGTGCTCGATCGGGTCGCGAACGTGCCGCCGATCCGCTTCTTCGACGAGCCGCAGACCCTGACGCTGCGCGCGTTCTGCGAGGTCGTGACAGGACAGGATCGCGAGCCGCGCATCCCGGTGCTCGAGATGGTCGACGCGAAGCTCCACGCGGGCCGGCTGGACGGGTTTCGCTACCACGACATGCCGCCCGACCCCGAGGCCTGGCGGCGAGTGGCCGCCAACCTGGACGCGAGCGCCCGGCAGGCCGGTTGCGAGCAGGGCTTCGCCGCAGCCGGCAGCGAGCTTCAGCACGAGCTCGTGGAGCGCTTCTCACAGGGTGAGCTCGATTGGGACGATCTGCCGGTCAAACGCGCCTGGGCCGTTGTGATGCGCTTGGTGCTCGCCGCCTTCTATTCCCATCCGTGGGCGTGGAATGAGATCGGCTTCGGCGGCCCCGCATACCCCCGAGGCTTCGCGCGCCTGGGACCCGGACAGCGCGAGCACTGGGAGTCGCCCCCCGAGTTCGCGGTCGATCCGGTGGACGACGTGAAGGATCGGGGAGTGGAGTGAAAGAGCAACTGCGCACGGCGCTCAAGGGCTCGCTGCGTCCGCCCGAGAACGACTCGGCGTTCTTGCTCGATCCACACAAGCGCGGCATCCCAGGTCGCGAGCGGATGCGCCGCTACAAACCTGAGGACCCGATTGACATGCTGATCGTCGGGGCGGGCGCCGGCGGCGCCACGCTCGCCCAGCGCCTGGCCCGCAGAGGCTGGAAGATACTCGTGTTGGAGGCCGGGCCGTTCTGGGACCCAGACACCGACTGGGTCTCCGACGAGGCCGGCGCCCATGAGCTGTACTGGACCGAGCCGAGGGTGATCGGCGGCGAGGATCCGGTCGAGCTCGGCAAGAACAACTGCGGGCGCGGCGTCGGTGGCTCGATGGTCCACTACGCCGGCTACACCCCGCGCTTTCACCCCTCGGACTTCGAGGTCGCAAGCCGCGACGGCGTGGCGGCCGACTGGCCGATCTCCTACCAGGACCTCAAGCCCCACTACGAGCGCCTGGAGCGCGAGCTGCCCGTCGCGGGGGAGTGGTGGCCCTGGGGGGACCCGCACGGCTACCCGCATGGTCCGCACCCGATAGGCGCCGGTGCGCTGCGCGCCTGGGAAGGCGCGCGTCGTCTCGGCATCCAGATGCGGGTCGGGCCCGTCGGGATCGCCAACGGCAGCTTCGGGCACCGTCCGCACTGCATCTACCGCGGCTACTGTCTGCAGGGTTGCAAGGTGAACGCCAAGGCGTCTCCGCTCGTCACTCACGTCCCGGACGCGCTCGAGCACGGTGTGGAGATCCGCGCCGACTGCATGGTCACTCGTGTCGAGACCGACGAGGCCGGACGCTGCACCGGTGTCGTCTACTTCCACGACGGCCACGAGCACTTCCAGGCCGCTGAGACGGTGGCGATCGCCGGCTACTCGATCGAGACACCGAGGCTGCTGCTGAACTCCACCAGCAAGCGCTTCCCAAACGGCTTGGCCAACGACAACGACCTCGTCGGCCGCGGAGTCATGGTCCAGGGCGCCCCCCAGGTGGCCGGACGCTTCCCCGAAGAGATGCGAATGTACAAGGCCCCGCCACCGGAGATCAACTCAGAGCACTTCTATGAGACCGACCCCGACCGTGGGTTCGCGCGCGGCTTCTCGATCCAGACCGTCGGACCGCTGTCGATCGGCTGGGCCGAGCACGTCCTCGCCGACGGACACTGGGGACAGGCGCTCAGGGAGTACATGCGCGACTACAACCACTGGTACACCATCGGAGTCCTCTGCGAGCTCCTGCCCCGGCCCGAGAACAGAGTCACGCTCGCAGATGAGACAGACGCCCACGGCATACCAGTCGCGCGCCTTGACTACACCCAGTGCGAGAACGACCGCGCCAACATCGCTTACGCCAAGAACAAGCTGCATGAAATCCTCGACGCCGCCGAAGCACAGGATGTCCTCACGATCGGCCGCTACGCCCACCTCGTCGGCGGCTGCGCCATGTCCGCCTCACCCGACACCGGCGTCGTCGACTCAGACCACCGCGCCTGGAGCGTCCCCAACCTGTTCATCGCCGACGGCAGCGTGATGCCCACCCAGGGCTCCGCCAACCCCGCGCTCACGATCATGGCGCTCGCCTCACGCCTAGCCTGCCGTCTCGATGAAAAGCACGGGCAGGCCACGGCCAAGGCGCCAAAGGCGCGCATCCAAGCATGAGCTCCCCCGTCTCTGCGGATGTTCGCGGACCCCTCAGCCAGTCGCGCACGACGACCCCACTTCATGCGCGCACCCTGCGCGCGCGATGGCGCGGTTGAGAAGATCAAGCTGCGCTGCTCCGGGCATCACACGGCGCAAGCGCGGCCGCGGCTTCGAGTACCGCGACCCAGCAGGCGAGCGAATCGACGATCCAGAGGTGCTCGACCGGATCGCTGAGCTGGCGATACCACCGGCCTGGCGGGAGGTATGGATCTGCATGGACCCCCTCGGGCACCTGCAGTCCACCGGCGTCGACGCCGCCGGGCGCAAGCAGTACCTCTACCACGAACGCTGGCGTTCGCACCGCGACAGGCTGAAGTTCGATTCGATGGTCGCCTTCGGGCAAGCGCTCCCGCGACTGCGCCGGCGTGTCTCACGCGACCTCAAAACGGATCGCAATGGCAGCGCGGCCAGCGTCACTGCCGATCAGCTCACCCACGATCGTGTGCTTGCCTGCGCGATCAGGCTGCTCGACATCGGATTCTTCCGGATCGGATCGGAGGACTACGCGCAGCGCAACGAGTCCTACGGATTGACCACGATGCAGCGAGAGCACGTTACGGTCGAAGATCGCAGCCTCATCTTCGACTTCCCCGCCAAGTCCGGGCAGCGACGAGTCCAAGAGATAGTCGAACCCGACGTGCGCACGGTGATCGCGGCACTCAAGCGCCGACGTTCAGGGACCCAACTGCTCGCCTACCGCACGAACAGCGGCTGGAGTGAGTTGCACGCCGATGATGTCAACGACGCCGTCAAACGCCACGCCGCTGGCGACTTCACCGCAAAGGACTTCCGCACCTGGAACGCCACCGTCCTCGCCGCCGTGGCGCTGGCAACCCACGAGGAGTCATCTGGGCGCGCCGGGCGCGAACGCAGAGTTCGCCAAGCAGTCAAGACGGTCGCCGCCTACCTCGGGAACACCCCCGCCGTATGCCGAGTCTCCTACATCGACCCTCGCGTCATCGACCGCTACAACGCCGGTGTCACGATCAGCCAGGCGCTTACCGGGACACCGGCCGATGGCCCGAACCTCGCAGACGGTGCGCTGCGCATTCGGATAGAGTCCGCAGTGCTCGGCCTGCTCGCCGACGCCAGGCAACCGTAGGACGGGCGCGGCTCAGGGCACATTCGCCGGATAGGTAGCGAGCGTGTCGATCCAGACAAAGTCGGGTAGCTCTGATCCAGGAGCGACTTGCTCGGAGCACAGATCGACTGGAGCACTGCCGAGATCAACGACGGCACCCCATCGGTGACGGGCGTGCGCGCGAAATAAAGACGGTGGGGTAGGTATATAGGTTTAAAACTCGGTATGACCATCGTTATACGCAGTTAATTTTTTATAACAACACTCCCTGCCCCTCCCACCCTCCTAATACTAATACTATAGTATTACTCCCTGTTCACTTTCCTGCCCTCCGATCCCCAGACCCCTTCAACCACATTAACCCGGCATGCCTACGCGCGCGGATCGCGCCACATGGGCCACATCGTCGGACCCCGTGGCAGGCGGATCTCCCCCGTCACACGGAACCCGTGGCGGGCGTAGAAGTCGATGTTGCGCTCCTTTGAGGACTCCAGATACGCTCCGACCCCATCCGCGTCACAGCGCTCGAGCACGGGCGCGAGAACGGCTGAGCCGAGGCCCTGCCCCTGCGCGCTGGGATCAGTTCCGAGCACTGCCAGATACCAGTGCGGCAGCTCGCGGGGATGCTTGCGCTCCATACCGATCAGGCCACCGACGACCAGAGGCAAGCGCGGGATCAGACGCGGGTGCAGCAGAGAACGGGCGAGCTCCATGTCCTCGCGCGCCGTCGTCTTCCAGCGCTCCGGTGGCGCCCACAACGCCGCACAGCTAATCTCGGGAGTGCTCCATACCTCGTCGTGGGCGAGCATCTGACGCAGGCGCGCGCCGTTGAATTGCTCCAGCACTCTCAGACGCAGCCCGTCTGCCCGGCACGACCACATCGCCACCGGATCGTCCAGGAAGGCTCGTGCCAGCATCCTCGCGAGCGCGGGCACGTCGTTTCGAGTGGCCTTGAGCGGGGAATGAGACTCGATCCTCATCGGGAGCGAGCGTAGCTGACTGACTGACTGTCCTGTTCATGCTCTCGTGGATCATGTCAACGATCTGACACCTCGAACGGGTTGCCCGATCCGGGGGCGCACCGAATTACGTATCATCGAGAATTCTCTACGCAGGTGGATGCGGCGCACCGCCTCCGTTTACGCCGGTTCGCCTCCGCATTACCCGCACTTCTACAACACCGACCGTGCCCACCACGGACGCCTCACTCAAGGGGGCATCCCCGCGGACATCGTCTACCGTGCCCGAAAGATGAAGGCAAGATGAGCCACACCTGTCGGCACATCTCGGAGACTGCCCACTCTAAACGTCAGTCAGGCTCAAAACCTCAGAGCGCCCGAGAGGCGCACCCGTGGCGTCGAGTGCCCGCACCGCGAGCAGAGGCCCGGCCGAGTTGGTGTGAAGGGCGCTCTCAAACCCAGTAGGTCGCGTGCTGGAGACAGGCGTGAGATCGTCGGCGCGCGGGCCTGCGAGCAGCTGCCAGGTGTGGACGTCGGTCGCTCCGTTCCAGCTGGCGTAGACGGTGAGGTCGCGGTCATGACGGGCTGTGGCGATCGCGGGGGACTCGGCGGGGCGGGCGGACCAGGGCAGGCGGAAGGCCCTGTAGGACTGGTAGCGCTCGCCGAGCAGGGCATCGAAGAGCATGCGCCCCGAACGATGGAACTCCGAGACGTGGGGCGATTCTCCCCAGCCCACGAAAACGTTGCCGTTCGGCAGCAGCTGCACGCTGCCCTGACTGCCGGCGAGGATCCTCGGGTGGGTGTACTGACGCAAGAGCGTGGCCGTCATCGCCTGCTCGTCGAGGTCGAGGATCAGACCGCGTGAGAGAGGCTCCACCGCCGGGGTGGCGCCGTTGTCGAAGATGGTGAGCGTCCCGTCGGGCTGACGGCGGGCATCGTGCTGCCAGGCGAAGTTGCTGCCGGCGCCCATGCCGAAGTCGCTGCGTCTGCCGCCAAGACGCCAGAGGATCGCGCCGCTGCGGTCGAGCTTGTAGACGGTGTGCGTGCTGCGCGAGGAGACGAGCAGGTCATCGCCATCGAGGTCGACCGAGTTGATGTGAAAGAAGTCCCAGTCGGCTTCGACCGGTGCGTAGGACTCGTCGAAGGGGATGTGATCGAGGCTGTGCCACTCCAACAGGAGCCCGCCGTCGGCGAGGTCGATCTCCTGGAAGATCGCGTCCTGGATGGTGGCGTGCCGCGAGCCGCCGACGCTTGAGAGGTCGGCGTTCCTGACTACGTAGCTGGTGAGCAACGCGGTGTCGCGGGGGGTGATGACGAACTCGTGCAGGTCCCCGCGCAGGCCACGCGCGGCCTGGACTCGGCGGACGGTGCGATAGCTCGAGTCGGCGATCACGTACTCGCCGACGCCGTGACCGAGTTCGATGCTGCCCTCCCACCAGGTCAAGACGGGGCTGGCGCGGTAGTGCTGCACGCGGAAGTTGGTGGTCACCTTGCCCGCGAGCGGGTTCTCCCAGATCGGCGCGCCGGTATTGTCGACGATCACCGCGCCCGCCTGGCCGTAGGGGGCGTTGTAGGGGGCGATGAAGATCGGATCCGAGGACGCGCCGGGCTCGCTGTGGGCGACCGTCAGCGAGGGGATGCGCAGGTCGGGCCGGGTATGCCACGTCGGCACGCGGGGCGGAGTCGGATGTCGTGACGCCAGGGCGCCGGAGACGAGCTCGCCCACGGCGCCGCTCAGGCCGAGTCCGACCGCTCCGACTCCCGCGGAGCGCAGCAACTGCCTGCGGGTCAAGGCCTGCCTCATAGAGATACTCCTCAGGAAAGCGTATGCAGGCAAAGGGCTCCTGAGCGGCAGTTCAAGCCGAGCTCAAGCGCGACGAAGAAGGTCCTTCTCCGCGGGCGGCGCAGACGGCAAAACGCTCCCGCTCATCCGATCCTCGCCCACTCTCGACGCGCGGGGAGGATAGCCTCCAGCCCGATGTCGATCACGGTCACCCTCCCGGACGGGAAGCAGCTGGAGCTCCCAGACGGCGCCACGGGCGCCGACGCCGCCGCTGCGATCGGGCCCGGCCTGGCCAGAGCGGCGCTGGCGATCGAGGTCAGCCATCCGGAGGCGGGTAATGGCGAGCGGCCAGAGGTACGTGATCTGCAACGCCCGCTGCCGGACGGGGCAACGGTGGCGATTCTCACGAAGCAGAGCGGCGAAAAGGCGCTGGAGCTGATCAGACACGACGCTGCGCACGTATTGGCCGCAGCGGTCATGGAGATGTGGCCCGGCGTGAAGATCTCGATCGGCCCCCCGATCGAGCAGGGGTTCTACTACGACTTCGAGTTCCCGGAGGGGACGGTGGTCTCCGAGGCGGACTTCGCGGAGATCGAAGAGCGGATGCGCGCGCACGTCAAGGCGAGCGAGGCGTTCGAGCGCCGGGAGGTGACACCGGCGCAGGCGAGGGAGAGGTTCGTCGCGGAGGGGCAGGACTACAAGGTCGAGCTGATCGACGACCTGCTCACGGGCGCGCGCGAGCGCGGGGACGAGCTGGAGACGGTGTCGCTGTACACGAACGGGCCGTTCACCGACCTGTGCCGCGGGCCGCACGCGCCGAGCACCAGCAGCATCGGCGCGGTCAAGCTGCAGTCGGTCGCGGGCGCGTACTGGCGCGGGGACTCGACGCGGACGATGCTGACGCGGATCTACGGCACCGCGTTTCACTCAAAGGCAGAACTGGTCGAGCACCTCGAGCGCCTGGAGCAGGCCAGGGCGCGCGATCATCGCAAGCTCGGCCGGGAGCTTGGATCTGTTCACGTTCTCAGAGGTCTCGCCGGGCGCGGCGTTCTGGCTGCCGGCGGGGACGAGCGCTGTGGAACAAGCTGGTGGCGGTCTCGCGCGAGATGGGGAGCGAGCGCGGGTACACCGAGGTCAAGACGCCGCTGATCTACGACGCCGAGCTGTGGAAGACCTCAGGGCATTGGGGGAAGTACAAGGAGAACATGTTCACGGTGCAGGTGGAGGACCGCGAGATGGGCGCTCAAGCCGATGAACTGCCCCGGGCACGCGCATCTGTTCGCCACTCGACGGCACTCCTACCGCGACCTGCCGGTACGCTACTCGGAGCCGGGACTGCTGCACCGCAACGAGGCCTCGGGCGTGCTGCATGGGCTGCTGCGAGTCCGCCATTTCGCCCAGGACGATGCGCATATCTTCTGCACCGAGGAGCAGGTCCAGAGCGAGGTCGTCGGGCTGCCTGGAGCTGGCGTTCGCGACATACAAGCTGTTCGGGCTGCGACGTCCGCCTGGAGCTCTCGACCCGCCCGCAGGAGCGGATCGGCGACGATGAGATGTGGGACCGGGCGGAGGGCGCACTCACCGACGCGCTGGACGAGCAGGGGCTGAAGTACGAGCTGAACCCCGGCGACGGAGCCTTCTACGGCCCGAAGATCGACATGCACATGACCGATTCGCTCGGACGGTCGTGGCAGTTGGGAACAGTCCAGCTGGACTACTCGATGCCGGCAACGGTTCGGGCTCGGCTACACCGGCGCGGACAACGACGAGCACACACCGGTGATGATCCACCGCGCGTCATTCGGCTCCTACGAGCGATTCATCGGCATCATGCTCGAGCATTACGCGGGCGAGCTGCCGCTGTGGCTGGCGCGGTGCAGGCGATCGTGCTGCCGGTGTCCGACAATTACAACGCGTATGGGCAGGAGGTCGCGGCAAGCCTGCGCGAACAGGCGGGCGTACGTCGAGCTCGACGATCGCGGCGAGTCGGTGGGGCGCAAGATCCGCGACGCGGAGCTGCGAAAGGTGCCCTACATGCTGATCGTCGGCGAGCGCGAGGCAGGCGAGGGGAGCGTGTCGGTACGCGAGCACGGCGGCGCCGAGGAGGGAAGCGTCAGAGACCGCTGAGTTCAGCGAGCGCCTGGCAAGCGAGATCGAGCGCAAAGGCGCAAAAGATGGGGGTTGACGTGGGGGGCGAGCCTTGATCTGCGCGCAAGTCCACGCGCGTGCCACCGTATGCAGCGCGTAAGCGAAGCCGAGCGCTCGCAGAACCGGGCAGGGTACGTCTGTCGATTGCAGCGGATCGGTGTACCGGCGCGGGCGGCATTGCACCCATACCGTGCCCCGCTATACTGCGCCGCGTTGGAAGCCTCGCAAAAAATCCTCCGACCACCGGCCGCGCCGGCGGCGTGCGCGCCCATAGCATCCGGTTGACGCGCGCCGAGTACAGCTAGTGCCGGTACCACGCAGGTTCGACCGGCGCCCGCCCGAGCGGGATCAGACGAGGGTCAACGAGCGTATCCGCGTGCCCGAGGTCCGCGTGATCGACGACGAGGGCAACCAGGTCGGCGTGATGAAGACGCCCGACGCGCTGCAGTTTGCCCAGGAGCGCGACTTGGACCTGGTCGAGGTGGCGCCCGAGGCGCGGCCTCCCGTGTGCCGGGTGCTGGACTACTCGAAGTACAAGTACGAGCAGGCTCAGAAGCTCAAGCAGGCGCGCAAGCACCAGCAGCAGATAACAGTGCGCGAGATCAAGTTCCGCCCGAAGATCGCCCAGCATGATTACGACACCAAGAAGCACCACGTCGAGCGGTTTCTGCGCCACAAGGACAAGGTCAAGGTGACGATCATGTTCCGCGGGCGCGAGGTGACCCATCCCGAGCGCGGCGACGACGATCCTCGACCGGCTCGCCGAGGAGCTCTCAGAGCTCGGCGTGGTCGAGCAGCGCCCGATGCAGGAAGGGCGCAACATGACGATGATGATGGCGCCCTCCAAAGCGGTGCTGGCGGGGCGGTTCGACGCGGGTGCGTCAGCGGATGGAGATGCAGCGGGGGCTGAGCCTGTGCCGATCGCGGGCGAGAACGGCGATGGCGCGGAAGCAAGCGCATCGCCGCCCACCGCGGGCGAGAACGGGGTCGTAGCCGAGACCCCCGCCGAGCCCTCCGCAGAGACGGGCGACGGCGGCGCGGACGCCGCCGTGTCATAATCATCGGCTCGAGATGCCCAAGATGAAGACTCACTCCGGCGCGAAGAAGCGGTTCAAGGTCACTGCCAGCGGCAAGGTGCGGGGCCGGCATGCGTTCACGAGCCACATTCTCGAGAAGAAGTCGCCCAAACACAAGCGCGAGCTGGGGCGCGCGGCGCTGCTCTCAGATCACGACGTCCCACGCGTGAAGCGTCTGCTGGGAGTCGGCAAATGACACGGGTGAAGCGCTCGGTCCACGCGCGCAAGAAGCGCCGCGCGACGCTCGAGCAGACGAAGGGGTTCCGCGGCCAGGCGCACTCGAACTACAAGCGCGCCAAGGAGGCCCTGCTGAAGGCGGACGCATACGCCTACCGCGACCGGCGCAACCGCAAGCGCGACTTCCGCAGGCTGTGGATCACGCGCATCAACGCCGCCGCGCGCCAGAACGGGATGAGCTACTCGCAGTTCATGCACGGTCTGTCGCTGGCCGGGGTGGAGCTGGACCGCAAGGTGCTGGCGGACATCGCCGTGCGCGACGCCGACACGTTCCGACGTTTCGCGCAGACCGCCCGCGAGGCGTCGTCGGCGTCGGCTGTCTGAACACAGCACTGACATCGACAGGCCCCGGGCGTCGCTCCTGCAAAGGACGGCGTCTTTTTTTGTGCTCAACCCGACCAACTGACACTCGACGGCAAAGATCGCAGTACGACCCACCAGCATCCGATGAGAATCACCTCCCCTCACAACCCCCACCTGAAGGAGCTGCGCCGTCTCACGCGCAAGCGCGACCGTGAGCGCGACGGCCGGTTCGTGGCCGAGGGCGAGGATCTGATTGCCGCGGCCGAGCTGGCCGGGTGGCCGGTGGTCGCGGGGTATCGCGTGGCGGGTAGCGGGCTCGGCGGCACGAAGTTCATTGACGTGGAGCCAGGAGTGCTGGCGGGCGTGTCGGCGCTGGGCTCGGGCACGCGCGTGATCGGCGTGTACGAGCAGCGCTGGGCAAGTGAGGCGGCGGGGCCGCTGTGCGTGTACCTGCACGGTGTCGGCGATCCGGGCAACGTCGGGACGGTGTTGCGTGGGGCGCTGGCGTTCGGGGCGTCGAGTGTCGTGCTGGGGCCGGGGTGCGCGGACCCGTATGCGCCGAAGGCGGTACGGGCGAGCATGGGGGCGATCTTCGCTGTGGCACTGGCACGCGTGGAGTCGATCGCCGAGCTGCCGGGTGAGCGGGTCGCGCTCGTCGCCCGCGCGGGAGAGCCGTTGGGGCAATCCACAGAGCCGGTGACGCTGCTTGTGGGCTCCGAGCGCGAGGGGCTGCCCGACAATGTGGTACAGGCGTGCGAGCGTGTGGCACACATCCCGATCGCGGCGGAGTCGTTGAACGCCGCGATGGCCGCGACGGTGGCGCTGTACGAGACGACCCGCGGCTCGACTAGGGTCCGGGCGTCATGATCGAGCGGATCGAAGAGCTGAGCGCGCAGGCACAGGCGGAAATCGCCGGTGTCAGTGGTAGCGAGGGCCTGGAGGAGCTGCGGGTGCGCTATCTCGGGCGCAAGGCCGAGCTGCCGCAGATGCTGCGCGGGGTGGCGCAGCTACAGCCCGCCGAGCGGGGGAAGGTCGGCAAGGCCGCGAACGAGGCGCGCAAGGCGCTGGAGGAGTTGATCGAGCAGCGCGCCGTGCAGCTGAGCAGCGCGGAGTTGGAGCATGGCCTGGCACATGACACGATCGATGTGACGCTGCCGGGCAGCCCGCCGCAGCCGGTGGGCAGGCTGCACGTGCTCTCCCAGACGATGCGCGAGCTGGAAGACGTGTTTCTTGGGCTCGGGTTCACCGTGATGGAGGGGCCGGAGGTGGAGACGGTCAGATACAACTTCGACGCGCTCAACCACAGTCCGACGCATCCCGCGCGTGCGCGGACCGACACGTTCTATCTCGCCGAGGACGTGGTGTTGAGGACGCACACCTCGCCGATGCAGATCAGGGCTATGGAAAATCATGCACCTCCGTTGTATGTGGTGATCCCCGGGCGGGTGTATCGACCCGACAGCGATGCCACGCACACGCCCCAGTTTCACCAGTTGGAGGGACTGGCGGTGGATGAGGACATCACGCTCGCGGACCTGAAGGGGACACTGCTCGCGTTCGCCAAGGCGGTGTTCGGAGACGCGCGCGAGGTCAGGCTGCGGCCGCACTTTTTTCCGTTCACCGAGCCGAGCGTCGAGGTGGACGTGTCGTGTTTTCACTGCGACGGACGAGGTTATCTGCCGGACGGGGCACGGTGTTACCTGTGCAAGGGTGAGGGTTGGCTGGAGGTGTTGGGCGCGGGCGAGGTCGATCCGAACGTGTACTCATACGTGGAGACCACCGAGCAGAATGCACCGGGGTATGACCCCGAGACGGTGCAGGGGTTCGCGTGGGGGATGGGCGTCGAGCGGATCGCGATGCTCAAGCACGGGATACCGGATCTGAGGCTGTACTACGAGAACGATCTCAGGTTCCTGGAGCAGTTCGGGTAATGCGCGTCCCCGAGACATGGCTGCGTGAGTACTGCGATCCTGACCTCGACGTCAAGGGGGTGGAGGAGCGACTGACGATGACCGGGACGAAGGTCGAGGCGATCCACCATCACGGGGTGGGCGCGGTCGAGCAGTTCGTCGTCGGCAGGGTGAAGACGTGTGAGCAACATCCCGATGCGGACAGGTTGAGCGTGTGCACGGTCGAGCTGGGGTCGGCGGATGATGAGAATCCCGCCCATCCCGCGACGATCGTGTGCGGGGCGCCGAACGTCGCCGCGGGACAGACGGTCGCGGTTGGGCTGCCGGGGGCGGTGATGCCAGATGGGACGAAGATCAAGCGCGCAAAGCTACGAGGGGTCGTGTCCGAAGGGATGATCTGCGCCGAGCAGGAGCTCGAGATCGGACCTGGCGGGGAGGGCATACTCGTGCTCGACGGACAGCTCGCGCCGGGCACGCCGCTGGCGGAAGTAGTGGCGATCGCAGAGCAGGTGATCGAGCTGGAGGTGACGCCGAACCGGCCGGACTGCCTGGGGGTATACGGGGTCGCGCGCGAGCTGCACGCCGCGAGCGGGGCGCCGCTGAGTCCCGAGCCGTGGCACGAGGACCCGGGCTCGCCGGGAGTGCTCACAGGCGCTCAGGTGACGGTGCAGTGCCCGGAGCTGTGTCCACGGTTCACCGCGCGGGTGTTCGAGGATGTCTCGGTCGGGCCGTCGCCGCTGTGGCTCAAGGCGCGGCTGAGCGCCGCCGGGCAGCGGCCGATCAACAATGTCGTGGACATCACCAACTACGCGATGCTGCTGAGCGGTCAGCCGCTGCACGCGTTCGACCTGGACCGGGTGGCGGGGGCGCACCTGACCGTGCGCCGGGCAACCGAGGGCGAGCAGGTGCGCACGCTCGACGGGCAGACACGGACGCTGGACGGCGCGATGGTCGTGATCGAGGATGCCGAGGGCCCCACGTCGATCGCGGGGCTGATGGGCGGCGAGCGCTCGGAGGTGCAGGGAGACACGAGGCGCGTGCTGCTGGAGGTCGCCAACTGGCACGGGCCGAACATCCACCGGAGCTCATGGGCGCTGGGACTGCGCAGCGAGGCGTCGAGCCGCTTCGAGAAGGGACTGGCGCCGGCGCAGTGCATGTGGGCGCAGGCGGTCGCGACCAGGCTGATGATCGAGCTGTGTGGGGCGACGGTGATGCCGGGCACGATCGACATCGGCGGTGAGCCACCTCCATCGCCCGCGATCGGGCTGCGCGAGGCGCGCGTGCAGGCGATTCTTGGCATCGAGATTCCCCGGGCGCGGCAGGCGGAGATCCTGCAGGCGCTGGACTTCGACACGGCCGAGGCCGACGACGGCCTGGATGTGACGCCGCCGCCGGTAAGGCGCGAGGACGTCACGCGTGAGGCCGACCTGATCGAGGAGGTCGCGCGGATCGACGGGCTGGACCGGCTGCCCGCGACGCTGCCCAAGCGCCGGGGGGCGTATGGCCTGCTCACACACGAGCAGCGCGCGCGCCGGCGCGCGCAGGACGCGCTGGTCGGGTGCGGGTGCTACGAGGCGGTGGGGTGGACGTTCGCCTCACCGAGCCTCGCCGACCGGTTGCGACTGGAGGAGGGAGATCCGCGGCGGGAGGGTCCGGTCGTGGAAAACCCGCTGTCGGAGGAGCAGTCGGTTCTGCGCACGACGCTGCTCGGATCGTTGCTGGACACGACCGCGCGCAACCACGCGCGTGGGCTGAACGACATGCGCCTGTTCGAGGTGGGAACCGTATTCGCCTCAGCCGCGATGACGGCCACAGGCGTGAACGAGCATCGCTCGCTGGGAGTGCTGCTCGCCGGCAGAGTGCACGAGCCGAGCTGGGGCGTGCCCGAGCCGCCGACCGCGGATTACTACGCCGTCAAGGGAGTGCTCGAAGCGCTGGGATCGGCGTTGCGCATAGACGGCATCGAGCTCGAACCCGATGTCCAGCCGTTCCTGCATCCCGGCCGCGCCGCTGCAGTGAAGATCGGAAACGGTGAGTCGATCATCGGTTGGATCGGCGAGTTGCATCCGCTCGTCGCGCAGTCCTGGGAGCTGCCCGGCGCGAGCTGTATGGAGATCGACCTTGACCGACTGATCGCCGCTGCTCCGCGGGAGACCGGGTATGAGGACCTGATCGGCTATCCGCCGCTGCGCCAGGATCTGGCGGTCGTGCTGGCAGAGGATGTCCCCGCCGCCAGGGTGCTGGCGGTCGTGCGCGAGGCGGCGGGGGAGCTGCTGGGAGAGGCGAAGGTGTTCGACGTGTACAGAGGAGAGCAGGTGGGGGAGGGCAGGCGCTCGCTCGCGCTGGCGCTGTCGTTCCGGGCCGCGGACAGAACGCTCACCGACGAGGACATCGCCCCCGTGCGCGAGCGGATCGTCGCGGCGTTGGGCGCGCTGGGAGGTGAGCTGCGTCGTGGCTAGCGGCAACGGCGGATCTGGCGGCAACGGTGCCGGTGCCTCACAGGTCACAAGGACCGGCGCGCCGCGGGTGATCGTGGCCGGAGCCACGGGTTTCGCGGGGGCGCTGGCCGCGCACCTGCTGTGGCGCCACCCGGGCTTTGAGCTGGTCGGCATGACCGGTCGCTCGGAGGTGGGTCGGCGGCTGGACGAGCTGTATCCGCGCTACCGGGTGCCGCTGCAGATCGAATCGCTGGACCTCGACCAGCTCGCGGGCATCGATGCGGCCGTGGTGGCCTACCCGCACGCGGCGGCCGCACCGACGGTTGGTGCGCTGCGCGAGCTGGGGGCGCGCGTGGTCAACCTCAGCGCCGATTTCCGGCTCAGCTCGCCGGCGATGTACGAGCAGTGGTATGGCCCACACCCGCGCCCCGATCTGCTGGACGAGGCGGTGTACGGGCTGAGCGAGCTGCACCGCGCGCGGATCGCCGAGGCGGGGATCGTGGCCAACCCCGGCTGCTACCCGACCGCCGCGGTGCTCGGGCTCGCGCCACTGGCGCGCGCGGGCCTGATCGCCGATGTCGTGATCGACGCCAAGCAGGGAATCTCCGGGGCCGGGCGCACGTTCGATGAGACGACGCACCTGTCGATGGCGGGCGAGAACATCCTGCCGTACAAGGTCGCTGCACACAGGCATACGCCCGAGATCGAGGAGCAGCTCGGTTTGCTGGGTACGGAGCTGCCGGTTCAACTCCAGACCCACCTGGTGGGGCTCGACCAGGGTGAGCTGGCCAGCTGCTATGTGACACCCACGCGCACGATCGCCCCGGCAGAGCTGAACGAGCTGTATGGCGACGCATACGCGCGTGAGCCGTTTGTGGAGTACGTCTCAGAGCCCCCGGGCACACGCGACGTGCGCGAGACCAACTACTGCCGCGTGTTCGCCGCCGCCGACGGGCACACCGGCAAGGTGGTCGTGCTGTCGGCGATCGACAACCTGTGGAAGGGCACGTCCTCGCAGGCCGTGCAGAACCTGAACATCATGTTCGGACTGTCCGAGACGGAAGGGTTGCTATGAGCGCCGGCAACGACGTGTGGGGCGATCGGACGTCCGACGGTCCGCCGCATCCCTTCTTCGGCTCGCGCTGGACGCCCAGACCCGAGCATGTGCGCGAACTGGCCCCGGATGCGGGACTGCCCGCGGGGTTCAGGGCCGCGGGGGTCGCCTGCGGGATCAAGCCCAGCGGCAACCCCGATGTCGGAATCGTGATCTGCGACTCAGAGCAGCCCGTCAGCGCGGCGCGGTTCACCGCCACCGGCACCCCGGCGGCGCCGGTGCTGCTCAGCCAGGAGCGCTGCCGCCTGGATGCGCTGCGCGCGGTGCTGGTCAACTCGGGCTGCGCGAACGCCGCGACCGGACGGCGCGGCCTGGACGACGCCGCCAAGACGCAGGGCGCCGCCGCGATCGCGCTGAGTGTGGCGCCCGAGGAGGTGGCGCTCGGGTCGACCGGCGGGATCAGTCATCTGCTGCCGGTCGATCGCATGCTCAAGGGCATTCTCGACGCGAGCTCGCGGCTGAGCCGCAGAGGGCGATGCGGAGTTCCAGCAGGCGATTCAGACGACCGACGCATTCGAGAAGCGCGCGAACCTGGAGCTCGAGCTGTCCTCCGGGAAGGTTCGTCTCAGCGCGCAGTGCAAGGGCGCGGGCATGATCTCGCCGAACTTCGCCACGATGCTGTGCTTCGTCGAGACCGACGCCGTGCTGGAGCCGCATACGGCGGACCTGCTGCTGGGGGTGTGCGTCAAGCGCTCGTTCGACCGTTGCTCGGTCGACGGCCAGCTGTCCACGAACGACACCGCGATCCTGATGTGCTCGGGCGCCTCGGGTGTGCGCGTGCAGCCCGAGAGCGAGGACGAGCTGCGCTTCGGCGAGGCGCTCGATGCGCTGCTGCGGGCGCTGGCGATCATGATGGTCGCCGACGGCGAGGGCGCGCGACGGATCGCGCGCGTGGTCGTGCACGGCGGGCATGCCGATGGGGTGGAGGCGGTCGCACGGGCGGTCGCCAACTCGCCGCTGGTGAAGACCGCGCTGCACGGCGCCGATCCCAACTGGGGCCGGCTGATCCAGGCGGTGGGTGCGGCGCTGCCGGGAACCGCGCCGCTGGCGGTGGACTGTCAATCGAGGGCATGCTCGTGTGCAGCGGCGGGCGTCGCGATTCGCCTACGACGAGGACGCGCTCGCGCTGGGCGGTGCAGGCCGATGAAATCGAGTACGAGATCACCCTGCCCGGCGAGGGGGTCGAGACAGAGGTCTTCTTCTCGGATCTGTCACATGAGTACGTGACCATCAATGCGGAGTACACGACGTGAGGAGCGAACAATGCGCGATGTCGGCACACTGCTGGAGGCGCTCCCCTACATCAGGGAGTTTCACGGTAAGACCGTCGTGATCAAGTACGGCGGCGCGGCGATGGAGGATCCGGCGCTGCGTGAGGAGTTCGCGCGCGATGTCGTGCTGCTCAAGTACGTCGGGCTGAACCCGATCGTGGTGCACGGCGGCGGTCCAGACATCACCGCGTACATGCAGCGCCTCGGGCTGCCGGTCGAGTTCGTCGGCGGCCTGCGCGTGTCCGACGAGGGCACCGTCGAGGTCGCCAAGATGGTGCTCGTCGGCAAGGTCAACACGGAGATCGTGCTGCGCGTCAACCGCCACGGCCAGCCCGCGATCGGACTGTGCGGCGACGACGGTTCGCTGTTTCGCGTCTCTCGCCGCGCTGCGTCCCGGGGGCGAGGACATCGGCTTCGTCGGGCGCATCGAGCACGTCGACGTCGACGTGCTCAACCACGTCGCGACCGACTACATCCCCGTGATCGCCTCCGTCGGCGCCGACCGCGACGGGCACTCCTACAACGTCAATGCCGACGAGGCCGCCGGCGCTGTCGCGGGCGCGCTGGGCGCCTACAAGGTCGTGCTTCCTCACCGACGTCCCCGGTTGGCTGCGCGATCCGGGCGATCCCGATTCACTGATCGGGCAGGCCGGCACCGAGCAGGTCCGCGACGCGCTCGCCGGGGTGGAGGGCGGGATGCGCCCAAAGCTGCAGGCGTGCGTCGACGCGATCGGGGCGGGCGTGTCGGCGGCGCACATTCTCGACGGGCGGCTCGCGCATTCACTGCTGTTGGAGCTTTTTACAGACGCTGGGATTGGAACGAAGATCGAGGCCGCCACATGCGACTCTGTCCGAGCTGCAGGCGCTCGAGCGCGCGCACGTGGTTCCGTCGTATGCACGCTACGCCGGTGCAGTTCGTGCGCGGCGAGGGTCCCTGGCTGTGGGATGAGCGGGGTGCGCGCTACCTCGACTTGCCTGTGCGGCATCTCCGTCACGAACGTCGGTCACTGCCACCCGCGCGTGGTCGCGGCTGTGCGCGAGCAGGTGGGACGACTGATGCACGTGTCGAACCTGTTCTACACCGAGCCCGCGATGCGCCTGGCCGAGCGGTTGTCGCAGTCGAGCCTGCAGGGCAAGGTGTACTTCTGCAACTCCGGCGCGGAGGCCAGCGAGGCGGCGATCAAGCTCGTGCGCAAGGCCCGTCCCGGTGGCGATGTGGTCGTCGTGTACGGGGCGTTTCACGGGCGCACCTACGGCGCGCTGTCGGCCACGCCGCAGGAGGCCAAGCAGGCGCCGTTCGCACCGCTCGTGCCGGGGTTTCGCGCGGTCGATCCCACACCCGAGGCGATCGCGGGCGCCGTGGATGGGCAGACCGCGGCGGTGCTGCTGGAGCCGATTCAGGGCGAGTCGGGCGTGAATGTGCTCTCCGCAGGCGACGCTGCGGGCCGCGCGCGCGGCCTGCGATACGCACGGTGCGGCGCTCGTGTTCGACGAGGTCCAGTGCGGGATGGGCCGCACCGGCACGCTGTGGGCGTACGAGCAGACCGGTGTCGTGCCCGACGCGATCACGCTCGCCAAGGCGCTCGGGGGCGGCTTGCCGATCGGCGCGCTCGTGACCGCCCCGCGGTTGGGGGAGGTGCTGCAGCCCGGCGATCACGGGTCGACGTTCTCCGGCGGCCCGGTCGTCGCGGCGGCGGCGCTGGCGGCGCTTGAGATCACCGACGATCCGGATCTGCTCGCGCGCGTGGGCGGGCTCGGCGAGCGGTTGCGCAATGGGCTGGAAGGACTGCCGCACGTCGTGTCCGTGCGCGGGCGCGGGCTGATGCTCGCGTGCGAGCTGGATGTCCCCGCGCCTGAGGTCGTGCGCCGCGCGTTGTTCGAGCAGCGGCTGATCGTCAACGCCACCGGCCCCACGACCGTGCGACTGCTGCCGCCGCTGATCATCGGCGAGCCCGAGATCGACACGGCGCTCGAGCGCCTGGGCGCGGCGCTGGTCTCGGCGGGCGGCGGTGGCGGCGGATAGGGTTCGCGCTCGTGAGTCCGGACAAAGACACGTCCTCACTGCACGGCGCTCCCCCGCGGACCGCCTCCTACGAGGCCGACCCCGAGCAGGTCGAGCGCGTGCTGCTGCTGTACTCCGGCGGCCTCGATACGAGCGTGATGCTCAAGTGGATCCAGGACTCCTATGACGCCGAGGTCGTGTGCCTGACCGTCAACCTGGGCCAGCCCGGCGAGGACTATGAGGTCATTCGCGAGAAGGCGCTGCGGCTGGGCGCGCTGGACTGCCATGTGGTGGACGCGCGCGAGGAGTTCGCGCGCGAGTATGTGGCGCCCGCGATCAAGGCGAACGCGCTGTACGGCGGCGGCTACCCGCTGTTCACCGCGCTCGGGCGCCCGCTGATCGCCAAGCTCGCCGTCGAGCACGCGCGCGCGGGCGGGTGTGACACGATCGCCCACGGCTGCACCGGCAAGGGCAACGACCAGGTGCGGATCGAGGCGACGGTCGCGACGTTGGCCCCCGAGCTGAGGACGATCGCGCCGGTGCGCTCCTGGCAGATGGGCCGCGAGGAGGAGATCGCCTACGCCCGCGAGCATGGGATACCGATCAAGTCTCACCCAACCCAGGGCACCGAGGCGGAAGCGCCCTACTCGATCGACGACAACCTGTGGGGGCGCTCGTCGGAGGGCCGCTGGATCGAGGATCTCGAGCACGCGCCCGAGGACGACGTGTTCCAGCTCGTCACCCGTCCCGAGCTCGCGCCCGATGAGCCGCAGATCGTGCAGGTCGAGTTCGAGCGCGGCGTCCCCGTCGCCCTGGATGGCGAGCGTCTGGGGCTGGTGGAGCTGCTCGAACGGGCGGCTGAGATCGCCGCCCGCCACGGCGTCGGGATCGTCGACCACATCGAGGATCGCATCGTCGGGCTGAAGGTGCGCGACATCTACGAGGTCGCCCGCTGCCGCGATCGTCCTGCCCGCGCATCAGGAGCTGGAGCGGCTCGTCTGCACGATCCACCAGAACCAGTTCAAGCCCCAGCTCGACCACCAGTGGGCCTACCTCGTCTACGCCGGCCTGTGGTGGGAGCCGCTGCGCGCAGACCTCGACGCCTACATGAACGCGGTCAACGAGCAGGTCACGGGCACGATCGGACTGAAGCTCTATCGGGGCCACGCGCGCGTGGTCACCCGCTCGTCGCGCGAACGCGGTCTACGACGCAAGCCTCGCTTCGTTCTCGCAGTCCGGCGGCCTGTTCTCGCAGACCGCCTCACCGGGGTTCATCGAGCTGTGGTCGCTGCAGTCGCGCATGGCCTGGCGCCTGCGCAACAACTCCTGACGGTTCGCCGTCTCAGCGCTGGGCACGCCCATTGCCCAAAGCGATCGGACGCTCCCGATCCTGTCCGCCCCGAGACCGTAGGCTCACAGCACGAGCGCGAGTGATCGCCGAAGGATCCTCACCAGACGCCGACGCCGCGGGGAGAGCCGCCTCACCAGAGCGAGCGCGACCTGCTCGCCGAGCGCCGCGCGTTGCGTGCCGCCCAGACGGGTAGCGACCCTGCCCTGGTACGCCGCGCCGAGGCGGCGGAGGCGACGGTGCAGACCCTCGAGACGCACCTATCCAGTCTGCAGCAGCGTCTGCGCGAGGCCGAGGAGACCTGCAGCGACAGCGTCCGGCGACTGGCGGCGAACGAGAACGAGCTGCGGCGCGTCAAGCAGCAGGAGTACGCCGAGCAGCAACTGCGCGTCGAAGCCGAGCGCGCCCTGGCGGCCGCTGAGGACCGCTCGGCCGCAGCTCTCGCCCGCTCGGAGATCGTCCAGCGATTGCAGGCGCGCGTGGCCGAGGTCGAGCGCCGGGCCTCACAGCTCGCGCAGGAGATCGAGTCCGAGCGCCGCGCGCGCGAGCGCACCGAGCGCGAGCTCGACGCGATGCGCGAGAGCCACGCCACGATGGGCGCGACGGTGAGCGAGCTCAGAGTCCTCGCCCGCAAGCTGCGTGACACCGTCGTCGCCCCAGATGTATCCGATGTGCCGGCGGCGATGCTGCAAGCGCCCAGCCTGCGCACGGCGCGAGGAGATGGCCGATGCGCTGGCCGCCGCCGTGGAGCGCCTGCGCGCCCGCGCGGAGGAGTCATCCCTACCGCCCCAGGCGCTCGAGGAGACGCCGGCCGCCCGAGCGCCGACCGTTGACGTGCCGAGTGCGGGCGCGCCGAGTGGAGACGTACAGATCGAGGCCGTGCCGACCGCCGACGAGTCGCCCACGATCAAGTCAAAGCCACACAAGCACAGCATGTCGCTGATCGGTCGCTGGCGCGCCAGACGCAAACAGCGGCGTGAGGCGCCGTTACGGCCGCCGCCGCGCCGCCTAACATCCGATGCCTGTGACCGCCCCAGCCTGCGCCCATCTGCACGTCCACTCCGAGTACTCGCTGCTCGACGGCGCGTGCAAGATCGACGCGCTCGCGGCGCGCGCCGCGGAGTTCGGCCAGCCGGCCCTCGGTCTCACCGACCACGGCGTGATGAACGGCGCCGTCGAGCTGCACAAGGCGTGCGCCAAGCACGGCGTCAAGCCGATCGTCGGCTGCGAGATCTATCTCGTCGACGACCACCCGCCGCCGTCCGCAGGGCGGGCGGGTCAAATCGCCGAAGGTGCAGCGCAACCACCTGACGCTGCTGGCCGCCGACGACGAGGGCTATCGCAACCTGGTGAAGCTCTCCTCGGCAGGCTTCCTGGAAGGACTGAAGCGCGGCAAGCCGACGGTCGACCTCGGCCAGATCGAGCGCCACTCGGACGGCGTGATCGCGCTCACCGGCTGCCTGGCCTCGCGCTTCTGCCAGCGCCTGCTCGAGGATCGTCCCGAGGACGCCCGCGCTCACGCCGACGACCTGCGCCGGATATTCGGCCCCGAGAACGTCTACTTCGAGGTGCAGAAGAACGGGCTCGCGGCGCAGGAGAAGTGCAACGAGGGGATCGTGCGGATCGCCCGCGAGGTCGGCGGCAGCCTGGTCGGCACCGGCGACGTCCACTACCTGCGCCGCGAGGACTACGACCATCACACGGCGCTGCTGTGCGTGCAGACCAAGAGCACGATCGCCGCGCCGAAGCTGACGTTCGACACGAACGAGTTCTACCTGCGCGACAACGCGGAGATGGCCGACGCGTTCGCGCAGTGGCCGGAGGCGATCGCCAACACGCTCGAGATCGCCGAGCGCTGCTCGGTCGAGCTGGAGCTCGGCAAGCAGCTGATCCCCAGCTATGCGACGCCCGACGGCTCCAGCGAGCGCGAGTACCTGCGCGCGCGGGTGCGCGAGGGCCTGCGAGCTGCGCTACGGCGACCCGCCGCCCGCGGAGGCGATCGAGCGCATGGAGATGGAGCTCGGCGTGATCGACCGGATGGGCTTCAACGCCTACTTCCTGATCGTCTGGGACTTCGTCAAGTTCGCCAAGGAGAACGGCATCGCCGTCGGGTCCCGGCCGTGGCTCGGCCGCCGGCTCGATCGTCGCCTACTGCCTGGCGATCACCGACGTGGACCCGCTGCGCTACGACCTGCTGTTCGAGCGGTTCCTGAACCCCGAGCGCGTGTCGATGCCGGATATCGACATCGACTTCTCCGTGCGCGGGCGCGAGCGCGTGATGCGCTACGTGACCGAGAAGTACGGGCGCGAGTCGGTCGCGCAGATCGTCACGTTCGGCAAGATGTTCCCGCGCGCCGCCACGCGCGACGCGGCGCGGGTGCTGGGCTTCGACTACGGCACCGGCGATCGCCTGGCGAAGCTGATCCCCGACCCGATCATGGGCCGCTCGCCCTCGTTCGAGGACTGCCTGAAGGCCGGTCAGCCGCTGCGCAAGGCCTACGACGAGGAGCCGGCCGCGCGGCAGATCGTCGACGTCGCTCAGGGTCTCGAGGGGATCGTGCGCAACTCCTCGATCCATGCCGCTGCCGTCGTGATCGCCGACCGGCCGCTGACGGACATCGTGCCCCTGCAGCTCGCCGACGCCGGCACCGACGAGCACGGCGAGAAGGTGTTCCGCACCGTCACCCAGTTCTCGATGAAGCCGATCGAGGACATCGGCCTGCTGAAGATGGACTTCCTCGGCCTGCGCAACCTCGACGTGATCGAGGACGCGCTGGACATCATCGAGCGCTCGACCGGCGAGCGCCCGGACATGACGACGCTGCCGCTGGATGACGCGCGCACGTATGAGATGCTCGCCCGCGGCGACTCGACGGGCGTGTTCCAGTTCGAGTCCGAGGGCATGCGCGAGGCATTGCGGAAGGTGCGCCCCGACGAGTTCAACGACCTCGTGGCGCTCAACGCGCTCTACCGCCCGGGCGCGATGGACCAGATCCCGGTGTACGCCAAGGGCAAGCACAACCCGCAGGCGATCTCCTACCCGGACGAGCGCCTGCGGGCGATCCTCGAGTCCTCCAACGGGGTGATCCTCTACCAGGAGCAGGCGATGCAGATCTCCAAGGAGCTCGCGGGCTTCTCGGGCGCGAAGGCCGACGATCTGCGCAAGGCGATCGGCAAGAAGAACCGCGCGGCGATGGCGGCGCTGAAGCCGGAGTTCGTCGAGGGCTGCCGCGCCTCGGGCACGAGCGCCGAGGTGATCGAGTTCCTGTGGCAGACGAACGAAAAGTCGGCCGACTACTCGTTCAACAAGAGTCACGCCGCCTGCTACGGGCTGATCGCCTACCGCACGGCCTGGCTGAAGGCCAACCACACCGCCGAGTACATGGCGGCGCTGATCTCCTCGGTGATGTCGACGAAGGACAAGGTCCCGTTCTTCGTCGCGCGCTGCGAGGAGATGGGGATCGAGATCCTGCCCCCCGACGTGAACCTCTCAGACCACGAGTTCACCGTCGGCGCGCCGAGCACAAGGGGTGGCATCGGCAACATCCGCTTCGGCCTGGACGCCGTCAAGGGCGTCGGGTATCAGGCGGTCGAGGCGATCAAGCGCGCGCGCGAGGAGGGCGGAGAGTTCACCTCGCTGTGGGAGTTCTGCGAGCGCGTGGACAGCCGCGCGGTCAACAAGAAGGCGATCGAGGCGCTTATCAAGTGTGGCGCGCTCGGCTCCACCGGCGCGAGTCGCAAGGGCATGCTCTCAGTGCTCGAGCAGGCGCAGGCCGCCGGCCAGAAGGCCCAGCAGGACGCGCAGATCGGTCAGGGCTCGATCTTCGACCTGGCCCCCGAACCGGATGCCGCGTCTACACCCGGGGCGATCGACGATGTGGGAGGGCTCAGCGGTGGGGTCATGACGGCGGCGGGCGCAGCGAGTCCGCGCCCGGGCGCGGCGTTTGTACGGCCGTCCCATCCGCCGATCCCGGCCGAGGAGTTCGATCAGGCAGAGCTGCTCGCGGTCGAGAAGGAGGCGATCGGACTGTTCGTGTCCGCGCACCCGCTCAAGCCGCTGCGCGAGATGCTGCGCGCCCGCATCGACTGTCCGCTGGCGGCGCTGTCCGACCGTCGCGACAAGGATTGGGTGACGGTCGGCGGGATCATCGTCGAGTCCAAGCGCATCCGTACCCGCAACGGCGATCCGATGATGTTCGCGACGCTCGACGATCTCGGCGGCGCGGTCGAGATGCTCGTGTTCGGCAAGGCGCTGGCCGAGCACGAGGCCGCGCTCGCGGTCGACCAGGTCGTGCTCGTGCGCGGACGGGTTGATCACAAGGAAGCCGGCAAGACCTGCCTGATCGTCCAGACCGTCGAGGTCTTCGCCCCCAGCGAGCAGGAGATCGCCGAGGCCCGGAAACAGGCCGATACAGAGGCCAAGACGGCGGTGACGCTGGCCAGGCCGGTGCATGCGCGGGTCGACGCCACGAACCTGTCGTCAAGCGCGATCGAGGACGTCAAGCAACTGGTCGAGGACTACTCCGGTCCCGCCGAGATCGTGCTCGACATCGACACCCCCGCCGGCAGTTCGCCGTCTGCGCCTGGGAGAGGCGTATCGCGTGCAGAACACGCCGACGCTGCGCGCCGAGCTGGAAACCATCTTCACCCCAGGGCCCGCAGTCGCCGCGGCCGTCGCCGGCTGAACGCCCCGTCCGTACGGGCTGAATTCCGCGGCCCTTCCTGAATGCTGCGGCCTTCTAAACGCCGGGCCCTTCTGTACCGCTGCGGCTTATTTGCGTTTACGCGCCCGTATTCCACGCTCGCGCAGCTTCATCGCCAGCGCAACTTCTGTGCGCGAGGGGCCTTCGCGGTTCTCGCCGGGGGTCTCCAGCACGCACGGCAGTCTCTGCAGTCCCGGGGCGGACAGGAACGCCATGCAGCCCTGCTCGCCGAGCTCGCCCTGACCGACGTTGGCGTGACGGTCGCGGTTGGAGCCGAGCGGGGTCTGCGAGTCGTTGAGGTGCAGCGAGCGTACGCGCCCGCGACCGAGCTCGCGCGTGCACTCGCGCAGGACGGAGGCCATGCCCGCGACCGTGCGGATGTCATAGCCGGAGGCGAGCAGATGGCAGGAGTCCAGGCACACCCCCAGGCGCTCGTCCCCGCCGGCTGCGTCCAGCAGCCGCGCCAGCTCCTCGAAGGAGCGTCCGAGCGTGCCGCCGGCGCCGGCCGTGTTCTCCAGGTGCAGCTCGCATCCCTCGCTGTCGGCCAGCGCCTCGCGGATCGTCTCCCCGGCGCGCGCGATCGCCTCGCCGACGTGCCCGGTCTTGGCCGAGCCGGGATGCAGCACCACGCCGCAGGCGCCGATCGCCTGGCCCACGCGCAGCGAGTGCGTGAGCGAGGTCAGCGACTTGGCGCGGATGTCGGGATCCTCGCTGGCGCAGTTGAGCAGGTACACGGCGTGGATCAGCACCGCGTCGATCGGGCTGTCGTCCATCGCCTCGCGGAACGCCGCGAAGTCCTCCTCGGTGTAGGCCGTCGGGCGCCACATGCGCGGCGACTGGTTGAAGATCTGGATCGCCCGACAGCCGCGCTCCACGCCGCGCTCGATCGCTTTCGGCAGGCCGCCCGCGGGCGAGACGTGCGCTCCGATTAGCATGGCGACGATGTGAGGGGCTCGACTGCTGAACAGCATGGGCGGATCCGATGCGATCCAATGAGAGTCAGGTTCGCACCATCGCCCACGGGCGCGCTGCACATCGGCGGCGCGCGCACCGCCCTGTTCAACTGGCTGCTCGCGCGCCACGAGGGCGGAGAGCTGGTGCTGCGCATCGAGGACACCGACCGCGAGCGCTCGACGCCGGAGAACGTCGAGCAGATCCTCGACGCGCTGCGCTGGCTGGCAGCTCGACTGGGACGAGGGGCCGATCCTGCAGACCGAGCGCTCCGAGCGCCACGGCGAGGCGCTTCGGAGCGCTGCTCGACGCGGGCCACGCCTACCGCTCGAACGCGACCGCCGAGGACGTCAAGGCCTACAAGCTCGCCCATGGCGCCGATCGTGGGTTCCGCGGTGAGCCCGAGGCGGAGGGCGGCGGTGCGCCTGCGCGTGCCCGACGAGGGCGCGACGGTCGTCCACGACGCCATCCGCGGCGACACGCGCTTCGAGCACGTCCATCTCGACGATCCCGTGATCGCCCGCGCCGACGGGTCGGTGCTCTACAACTTCGCGGTCGCGATCGACGATCTCGACGCGGGCATCACGCACGTGGTCCGCGGCGAGGATCACCTCTCGAACACCCCCAAGCAGCTGCTCGTGCTGGAGGCCGCCAAGCTGTCGGCCTGGACCGATCAGGGCCACCGGACGACCGGGCCGGCCAGCAGACGCCGCTGCCGGTGTATGCGCACCTGCCGCTGCTGCACGGGCCGGACGGCAAGAAGCTCTCAAAGCGCCACGGCGCCGCCTCGGTGCGGGAGCTGCGCGAGGCCGGCTACCTGCCCGAGGCCGTGCGCAACTACCTGGCGCTGCTCGGCTGGGGCGCGGGCGACGATGAGACCGTGCTGTCGACCGAGGAGCTGGTCGAGCGGTTCGACGCTCGCAGCGCGTCAGTCGCAACCCGGCACGCTTCGACGAGGTCAAGCTGCGCTGGCTGAACGGCGTCTACATTCGCGAGCCTGCCCGTCGCGGAGCTGACACGCCGCGTCGGGAGTTCCTGCGGTCAAGCGGCCATGCGGACGTTGCGGGCGATCGGAGGCTCCCACGCGCCGTCGCGATCAGCCAGGAGAAGATCCACACGCTCGCTGACTTCTGGCCGCTGACGGGTCCGCTGCTCGACGTGCCCGTGGACGATCCCGCGGCGCGCGAGCGCTGGCTCGGCGAGGAGGGGCGCGCCGCGCTGACGCGAGGCGCGCACCGCGCTGGCCGAGCTGGACGGGGACGCTTCACCGAGGCCGACGTCGGCCGGGCGCTCGAAGCGGTGCGTCGCGCGGCGCGCGGTCAAGCCGCGCGAGGTCTATCAGCCGCTGCGCGTGGCGATCGCCGGCACGACCGTCTCACCCGGCATCTTCGAGAGCGTCGCGCTGCTCGGCCGCGAGGAGACGCTGCGTCGGATCGACGGGGCGCTGGGCGTGGTCGCAGGCTGAAATTCTGCTCTCAACCATTCGTCCACGGCTGCCGATAGGACCTCGACGATGCCAATGACGGCGACAAAGATCGAGGCGGCGCACGCAGACTGCGTGCCGGCCGAATCAGTGCGCGCGAAGCCCTCCAAGCGACGCGCCACGCGCCCAAGGGCCGCGGCCGCCGCCGCAGTCCGGGCCAACGGCATCCGCCCCGGCGACCCCTGCTCGCCGCCAGAGCGAGGGGCACGGCCGGCGCCTGACGAGCGCGTTCGAAGCGCTGGAGGCGTTTCCCGCTCTCGCCGAGTCGCGCAACCGCCTGCTCGCGGTGGTCGCGAAGGACAACGTCGCGACCGCCGACATCGTCACCGCCGTGGAGTCCGACGTCGCGCTGATCATCGCGGTGCTGCGCCTCGCCAACCAGGTGCAGGGCACGTCGCGGGCGCGTGGACACGGTCGTCGCGGCCGTCGAGCTGCTCAGCGCGCAGACCGTGCAGGCGCTGGCGGGGCGGGTGCGGACCTTCGACTTCTTCGAGCGCTCCAGCGTGTGGGACGCGGCGCCCGAGCGCTTCCGGCTGCACGCGCTGGCCACCCAGCACGCGGCCGACCGGCTCGCGGCCGAGGTCGGCTATGAGCACCGCGACCGCCTGACCGTCACGAGCCTGCTGCACGACATCGGCAAGCTCGTGCTGCTGCACGCCTATCCCGGCTATCCCGCGCAGGTGCACCGCGGCGCGAAGACCCCGGAGGAGCGCATCCACTCAGGAGCGCCGCGAGCTGGGCGTCGACCACGCGCTCGTCGGCGGCGTGCTGATCCGCCGCTGGGGCCTGCCGGGCGACGTCGCCACCGCGATCGAGCGCCACCACAACCCCGACGTCGAGGGCGAGGTCGCGTTCGTGCGCCTGGCGGACATGCTCGCGCACTACGAGCAGGGCTCGGCCGGTGTCGCCCGGGGAGATGCTGCAGACCGCGCGCGTCGCTCGGCCTCGGCGCAGACGAGCTCCGGCGCGTGATGTATGAGCTGCCGAGCACCGCCGGCCAGCGCCAGCGCCACGTCGACCCCTGCGCCGCTGTCCGGACGCGAGCTCGGCGTGCTGCAGCGCCTCGCCGAAGGCAAGGTCTACAAGCAGATCGCCCACGAGCTGACGCTCTCCACGAGCACGGTGCGCACCCACCTGCACAACATCTACGGCAAGCTCGGCGCGGTCGATCGCGCGCAGGCAGTGCTGATCGCCACCGAGCGCGGCTGGCTGTAGTTCCCTAGCATCGCCTGGCCAGCGATGATCTCGATCACCAGCAAGTCTCCGTACGCCGTGCTCGCGCTCGCCGAGCTGGGGCGCAGCGCGGGCTCGGGGCCGGTGCCGATCGGCGAGCTGGCGCGCCGGCGCGACGTGCCGGTGCAGTTCCTCGAGCAGCTGTTCGCGGTGCTGCGCCGCGCCGGGATCATCAGCTCTCAGCGCGGCGTCAAGGGCGGCTACCGCTTCGCGCGGGAGCCCGCGACCGTGACGCGTGCTCGAGATCGTCGAGCTGCTCGACGGACCCCTCGGCCGCGACGCCGAGGGCGTGTTCGCCGACGCCGCCGCGGCCGCGCGCAAGGTGCTCGAGCAGACCACGATCGCCGACGTGATCGAGCGCGAGTCGCGCGAGGCGGGCGCGAGCATGTACTACATCTGAGCAGACGCAGGAACGGACCTGGGCTGTGACGTATGACCGAAGGGTTGATGTGGGTTGTGAAGGACAGGAAATGAGCAGTGAGTGTGTGATACTATGGTATTAGTATGAAGGATGGAAGGGGATGAAGGGGTGGAAAGAGGAAGGAGGTTGTTATAAAAAATGAACTACGTATAGCGATGGTCATACCGAGTTTAAAACTATGTACTAAAACCCACCGTCTTTATCTCGCTATCTCGCGCACCCGTCATCGGCCTGCACGACTCCCCACTCCGGCGGAAGGCGAAACCCACACCAAGCCTCTAGTACATATGTCCAGATTGCTCACAGGGAGCTAATTTATGCTTACACTCTCGACTCGACAACCGCACTGAAAAAGGCAAACCCGTCGTGAGGCGGGGGCGCAAAGTCAGGGATCTCGACACGAGATAGCTCGGCCGCCAGCAGACTGCCACGGAGGGCTATTGTGTATTCAGCAGATCCGTCACGCCGCACGTCCGGAAGCTTGCGAGACCGTCCCATCTCTGCGCCAGAGCGGCTGTGGGAGCGCGCGAGCGATGAGCATGGGTTTTCATTCGTCGAGCTTCTGGTCACCATCCTGATCATCGCCATCCTCGCCGCGATCGCGATTCCATCGCTGCTGGGCCAGAAGAGCAAGGCGTATGACGCTTCGGCGAAGGAATTGGCTCACACCGCCCAGATGACGGCGGAGACGATCGCCATCGACAACAACGGCGAATACAAATTCAACCTGCCCTCGGAACTGAAGGCGATCGAGTCGACGCTCAACACCACCAACACGAATGAAGCCGAGCTGATCCAAGCAAAGGGAATCGAAGGCGGCAAGGGCTATGAAGTAGTCACCAAGGCGGCGAGCACCGGCGACAAGTTCACGATCTCGCGGAGCGCGACCGGCGGGATGACCCGCACGTGCAACAGCGGCCCCAGCAAAACCGGCTGCTCGGGTGGCGAAACCGGCAGCTGGTAGTCGCCCCGATCGACAGCGCCGTGCGGCAGGCCACGGCCGGCCTGGCCCGCACGGCGCGAGCGTCGCCCGCCCACTATTGTCGTGGGCCGATATGTCCCGAATCCCGATCAACATTGCGGAGCTGGTGGGGGACACGCCGCTGGTCGGGCTGCCGCAGCTGCTGCGAGGGACCGGCCGCGGACGACGGCGTGGAGCTGTTCGCCAAGCTCGAGTCCCACAACCCGGGCGGGTCGGTCAAGGACAGGATCGGCGTGGCGATGATCGAGGCCGCCGAGGCGCGAGGGCAGCGATCGAGCCGGGCCGCACGACGATCGTCGAGGCGACCACCGGCAACACCGGCATCGCGCTCGCGTTCGTGTGCGCCGCCAAGGGCTATGAGCTGGTGCTGACGCTGCCGCAGGGCATGAGCCGCGAGCGCGAGAGCCTGCTGCGGCTGTATGGCGCGCGCGTGAACATCACCGAGTCGCTCGGCGGGATGGGCGAGGCGGTGGCGGCCGCGCGCGCGATGGCCGAGCGAGCCCGACGTGTTCCTGCCCGACCAGTTCTCCAATCCCGCCAATCCGGAGGTCCATCGCCGCACGACCGGCCCGGAGATCGCGCGCGCGCTGGATGGGCGCGTCGACGTGCTCGTCGCCGGCGTCGGCACCGGCGGGCACGATCACCGGCGTCGGCGGATACCTGCGTGAGCGCAATCCCGACCTGCGCATCGTCGCGGTGGAGCCGCAGCGGCTCGGCCGTGCTGTCGGGCGCGCTGCCCGGGCCGCACCGCATCCAGGGCATCGGCGCGGGCTTCGTCCCGGCGGTGCTCGAACCGCGAGCTGCTCGACGAGGTGATCCCCGTCTCCGACGACGACGCGATCCGCACCGCCTGGGCCTGCGCGCGGCGCGCGGGCGTGCTCGCCGGGCATCTCCTGCGGCGCCGCGCTGTGGGCCGCGCTGCAGGTCGCCGCGCGCCCGGAGTCCGCGGGCAGGCGGATCGTCGTGATCATGCCCGACTCGGGCGAGCGCTACATCTCTCAGGCATTCTTCGCGCCCTGACGTGCTGCTCTGTTTGCGCCTTGACGCGCTGCTCTGGCGCCGGCCCGTGTAGAGAATCTCGGTGAGGAGGCGACAGCGTCGCTACGCTGTTCGCATGCCTGGCCTCAGCGTGCTCGCACAGGTCGCGAAAGAGCTGCGTCGCGACATGCGCCGCTGCGCGTGACCGCGATCCGGCGGCACGCGGCGTGGGCCAGGTCGAGATCCTCGCGACCTGGCCCGGCATCCACGCGCTGCTGGCCCATCGCATCGCGCATGCCCTGCACGAGGCGGACGTGCCGGTGCTGCCGCGCGCGATCTCGCTGCTGCTCGCGCGCGCTGACCGGGATCGAGATCCATCCCGCCGCGCAGCATCGGCGAGGGCCTGTTCATCGACCACGGCGCCGGCGTCGTGATCGGCGAGACCGCCGACATCGGCGACGACGTGACGCTGTATCAGGGCGTCACGCTCGGCGGCACCGGCTTCGCCACGGGCAAGCGCCATCCGACGGTGCAGGACAACGTCACGATCGGCTCGGGCGCGAAGTTGCTGGGGCCGATCACGATCGGTCACGGCGCGAAGATCGGCGCCAACAGCGTGGTCATCACCGACGTGCCCCCGAACTCGACCGTCGTCGGCAACCCCGGTCATCCCGTGCGCGTGGACGGGCGTCGCGTCGAGGGTCCCGACGCCGACTGGATTCACCTGCCCGACCCGATCGCCGAGGCGATTCAGGGCCTGGCGAGCCGCATCGGCGCGCTGGAACGGGCGGTGGGCGAGCTTTCCGGGGAGGATCCCGACGCTCCGGTGGCCGAGGTCACGCCGCTGCGCACCGTGCGGGGGCCGAATCCGGCCGGGGGGTAGTGAGTCGCGGGCTGGGTACGCCGTGGGATCACCGCCTGCGTTGAGAACAGGATTCGATCATGATCATCAAGCGAAGTGCGGTGGAACGCTTCGCGCTGACGGCGAGCGTCGTGCGGTGGCGCGAGATCGACAGAGTAAACATTCAGCGCCAACGGAAAAGGAGCGATGACGATGATCTCACCTATCAAGGGCCGCAGGCGTTGCGCCGCGTGCGAGCGGCGCAACAGGTCACGTGCACGGAACCGGGGAGCGCAGGCGCTCGGCGCCGGATCGCTGGGAGCACTCGCCGTCGGCGCGTTCGCGCTGGGCAGCGGGGCGATCGGCGCGCTGGCGATCGGCCGGCTGGCGATCAAGCGCGGCAAGATCGGGCGCTTGCGGGTGGGCGAGCTGAGCGTTGGCCGCCTGGACGTAGAAGAGCTGGCGGTCGCGCGCCGGTGGCCCGTGCGGCCGGAGGAGGCCGCGGCCTCCTAGCGCAGGCCGATTCGGCGTGCCCGGAACGAGCCGACATCGACTGGGACGGGACGGTCTCTGATGCGAATCCGGGTTTCCCGATTTTAGCTCGCTGGATGCAGACCGTCCGGAGCGGCGCCTCGCTGGACGCTCGTTCGATCGCCTGTCGTTATGCTTAAAGGACAGATCGGTCGTGGCCGAACATGAGCTTGGGCGCCCGAGTGCACTATGTGTTGGGCTGCAAGGCCGAGTCGCGCGAGATATAGCCAGCGCGTGAAATAGCCAGCGCGTGAAGCGAGGACTACGATGCCCAGCCGGACCGATACCGACTGTTCACAGCCGAAATCGACAGCGTTCGGGATCTACCGACGCAAGCTCGACGCGCGTACGAGCGTGATCTCGGTCGAAGGCGAGCTCGATCTCTCCACGGCCCCGAACTTGAAGTGGATGCTGGTCGATGCGCTGCAGACCGGCAGCAGCCGGCTCGTCGTCGATCTTTCGCTGGCAACCTTCATGGACTCGACCACTCTGAGTGTGCTCGTTGGCGTCACGAGGAGACTGGACGCGGGTGCGCGTGTGGCGATAGTTGGTGCTAGGCCCAACGTGCTGAGGATCTTCGAGTTTTCGGGGTTGGATGGGGCGTTTGCGATCTTCCCGACACTCGGCGAGGCACTCGTGGGCGCGGAGGGAAATGAAGCTTGGGCAAGCTGATCGACACAGGTCCGCAGCCGGGGAGCGAAACGAGCGAACACTCGTGGCTCGCCCATTCACGCCGGCGTTCGGCGGCGGCCGTCGCCCTGGGCTGCTGTGTCTTTGCCCTGGCGTGCATCTCCGTCGCCGCGGCCAGGACAGACCATGCGAGCCCGATTCCCGGCGCGCCCACACCGAGCGAGACGGGCAACCCGCACCCCCCGGCCGTCTTGCCGGAACCGGGGCGCCAAGGACAACAAAATCCAGAACATCGCGGATTGCCAGGCTCCGGCCGGAACGAACAATCAGGCTCAGACCGTCAAGGGCAGGCGCAGCCGGGACGTGAAGAATCTGGGCCTGCTGATCACGAACAATCAGGCGCAGGCCGTCAAGGGCAGGCACAGCCGGGACACGAAGAATCAGGACCAGGGCACCAGGATCAACCAAGCCCGAGCCACCAGGGCCATGATCAGTGGCGACACGAGGGAGAATCGACCTCCGGTCAGGGAGCACCGGGGGACCGCGGGGGCCAGGGACGAGAAGGCTTCGGTAACGGCCAAGCAAGCGCCGGCAAACCGGCCACTTCGCATGTGGGCCATGACAAAACGGGAGAATCCCACTCCTCCTGGCGTGTCCCCCCGTCAGCTGCTGCGGGCAAAGCGGCGGCCATCCCGACCCCACCGACCCGTACTCGTACCCCCACACCGTCCACCCCGCAGACGCCCACCCCGAAAACGCCCACCCCGCAGACACCAACCGCGAAGACACCCACCGCGAAGACATCCATCACACCAACGCCTACGGCAACGACACCTACGGCGACAGCGCCAGCGCCAGCGGCGACAGCCCCCAAGACACCGACGACGACCCCCACGGTGACGGCGACGACGACGCAAGTCGCCGGGGCATCGTCGCATGCTGCGCGGGGCTCTCGGCACACCCACGGCCTCCTCGCCACGAGGCGTGCAACTCCGGCTGCGTCCTCGCGGGGTGCGGCCGCACCCGTGGCGGCGGGGATTCCAGCCACGCCCGCGCGCGCTACTCGGGCTGGGCGTGTACGGGGGGCGGCGCGTGGCCGGTCCACGCGTGGCCGGCCGTCGCCGATCGTGACGACGATCACCCGGATCGTCGGCGTCGTACCCCTGCCGGTGCGGATTCTCATCGGCGTCCTGCTCGCGCTGGCGCTGGCGCTGGCGGTACGCTCGCGTCTGGCCGCGTTGCGCGCCCGGCGACTGGAGCGCCAACGTGAAGAGCTGCTCGAGGACGTGGGTCTGCTGCAGGCCGCGCTGCTCCCCGAGCCACCCGTCCGGCTCGGTCCGGTGGGCACCTCCGTGGCCTATCGACCGGCGGACGGTCCTGGGGCGGGCGGGGATTTCTACGACGTGTTTGCGCTCGAGGATGGTCAGACTGGCGGTCATCGTCGGCGATGTCTCCGGACACGGACGGCAGGCGCTGCCGCATACGGCGCTCGTGCGCTTCACGCTGCGGGCATACCTTGAGGCCGGCCTTTCGCCGCGCAGCGCCTTGCAAACGGCGGGAGCTGTGCTCGAGCGCCAGCTCGGAGGGGTCGTTTGCCACCGTCGCAGCGGCCACCTATCACCCACGCGAGCGCATCCTGGTCTACGCTTGCGCCGGTCATCCGCCACCGATCGTGCTCGGCGCGCAGTCGATCGCGCCGATCGTTCCGATCACCGTCGCCTCCTCGCCGCCGATCGGGGCCGGCATGCGGACCGGAGCTCGACAGACCGTGGTATCGGTGCCGGGCCGCTCGCAGGTCTGCTTCCACACCGATGGCGTGACGGAGGCACGGGTTGCGGGAGAGCTGTTCGGCGCCGAGCGGCTTGCGCGTGCGCTCGCCGAGCTCGGGTCCCAGACCACGGCATCGGCGCTCCTGGAGCGGGTGGCCGCAGAGACCGACTCGCGCCCCGACGATATGGCCGTGTGCCTGCTGGGCATCGAGGGGAGCGCCCGTGCGCCGGTTGTGCTGGTCGAGGAGATCGAGCTCGATCGTGACGAGGCTGGGAGCGATCGGACCGCGCGGTTTCTCCTCGCCTGTGGGGTGCAGCGCAGTGAGATCGCAGAGCTCATGCGCTCGGCGTGCGCCATCGCAGAGCGCGCCGGCAGCGTCCTGCTCGAGTTGCGCGTCATCGACGGATCGCCGGAGGTCACGCTGCGAGACGACAATGTCGCGCTTCTTCGGATACCCCGGGCGAGACGGCAAGCGGGTCTCGGGGCGTCGCTGTGAACGCCGGGCCGGCGCTCGCGCCCGACGCGGCGATTGTGTTGGGCATCGCCTCGACCGCGATGCCGTTTGCACGTACTCCCGGGGACGCGGCCGAACGCTGGCTGCGGGTCCTGCGCTTGCATGGCGAAGTTGGGGCCGCGCTGCAGGCGCTGGGCGTAAGCGAAGGACCGCTCCGGGCACCCGAGGAGACCGAGCGTGAACGGACCGCTCCCGCCGTCCTCGAGGATCGCGACGCGGTGGCGCAAGTCATCGAGGACGCCGTCAATATTGCCAGCCGGCGGGGCGCCGCCGGGGTCGCCACGGCCGACGTGCTGATGGCCGTGATGCACATATACGGCGCGGATTTCGAGCGTGTGCTCCAAGCGCACGGCACCGACGGTGACGAGCTGCTCGAGCGACTCGCCGCGACGGCGCCCGGACCGAAGGGCGGCTGAAGCGTCGAGCGCCGTGGTTGGGCGCTTGCACGGTCCGGCGTCCTCGCGGCAGGGATCTGTGTCACAGCGCCCTGGTCATGCCGGCTTCCGCGTCCGGAACGTTTGATAGATATCCGCCGCTATGAGTCCCGCTCTGCTGCTCTCACACTTTTCCCGCCGGCGCTTCGTGACGGCTCTCGCTGCGTGCGGCGCCGCGCTGGCACTGGTCCTGACCGCTTCTTCCCAGCAGGCGTTTGCATCTGCCGGCGGCAATCCCTTCGCGGGCGGTGCGCTTGTCCCTCAGATCATCAACGGGCAGGAATCCTCGATCTCGCAGTTCCCTTGGCAGGTCTACGTGATCGCCGTCGAGGGGGAAGGCCAGATCGGGAGTTGCGGCGGCTCGATCCTGAACGAAACGACCATCCTCACTGCTGCTCACTGTGTCGATCACGAGGAAACCGCCACTCCTTACCCCGCAGAAGACATTGGAGTGCTCGCCGGTGCATCCGAAGTGTCGATCGGATTCGGGATCGAAGCCGCACCCAGTACCTACCAGGAAAGAGGCGTAACGAGCTTCCGTGTCGATCCCTACTACGTCCCTTTGACTAAAACCGGCGCCACCACCAAAGACGACGTGGCAATACTCACACTCAAAAAACCGCTCGAATTGTCGGCAGCTGAGAACACGCAGGCCATATCGCTGGTGCCGACTGGGGCTACCCCGGCGGGAGGAACCCCACTCTCGATCAGCGGATACGGCAGGGAGAGCGGCGCGGAAGGCTCGAAGCCGAACGGCAAACTCTACTCGACGACGCTCACAGCTATGAGCAGTGCCGCCTGTCTGAAATCGGTTGGACCGGAAACTGCCATATTCTTGTGTGCGCAGTCGGCGACCTCGGCGACGTGTCAGGGAGACAGCGGTGGTCCGCTGACCGAGGGCAGCCCCGCTGTGCAGGTCGGCATTGTGGACCTTGGGCCCAACGGTTGCCCTCCGGGCCAGGCGGATATCTTCACGAACGTGGCCGCGCCCGAGGTGCGCGCGTTCATCGAAGGCAGCGAATCGCCTCCCGTCGCCGCGCGTCCTAGCTCGCCGCCGGTCATCAAATCGGTCGGGGCCGCGCCGGTTGACTTCAGTCCGCTGACATGCGAACCAGGAGCATGGAGCGGCTCGCCGTCCTACGCATACACATTCCAGACCGAAAACGCCGCCGCGCAGGTGCTGCAGAGCGGGGCGAGCAATGTGTTCACGCCTCCCGCGACGCTGCTCGGCACGCCGGTCGTGTGCATCGTGCAGGCGAGCAACCCCGGCGGCGTGGCCACGAACGTCAGCGCGGCGACCCCCGCTATCGCCGCCGACACCGCGGTGCCCAGCATCAAGATCACCGCGCTGAAGTGCCACGTGCAGACGTGCATGCTGTCGATCGCCGCCTCAGACCCCAACGGCGTGGCGCTTGGCATGGCGCCATCGGCGGCCTACCCGGTCACCGCCAAGTGTCCGAAGAAAAAGAAGAAAAAGGGCAGGAAGCCGACCAAGCAGCCCGTCTGTCACGAGACGAAGACGGTGCCGATGTCGTTGGCTGCGCTCGCGCCGGGCTCGTTTCAGGCGTCGCTCTCCCGACTGCCGTACGGCGAGACGATCACGTTCATCGTGGACACCTCCAACGCTGCCGGTCTGCGGGCCCCACCCGCGAGCACCCACACCACCCTGCACAAGCCAAAGCCGAAGCCAAGGCCAAAGAAGAAGTCCAAAAAGAAGCGCAAGTAAAGCTGCATAGCCTCCGTCCGGTGCCATGCCCGTACGGACGACGTGGTCAGACTCCGCGGCGGGGCGCTCGAGAGCGCCGACGCGATGCGAGGCGCTGGGCTGGGCTGGGCCGATCAGACGAAGCCCGCCGGGCGCGCATCTATCCTGAGACTGAATGCCCGAACCTGCCCGAGCCGAGCTCGATAGCCCTCCCGCCACGCCCGGCGACCCCGACACACCACGGCCCCCGGGCCAACTGGCGCCCGATGAGGAAGCGCGGATCGAGCGCCTGCTGGAGGGACTGAACGAGCCCCAGCGCGAGGCGGTCACGCACGGGGAGGGCCCGCTGCTGATCCTGGCGGGCGCGGGCAGCGGCAAGACGCGCGTGCTGACGCATCGCATCGCCTACCTGATCTACACCCAGCAGGCGCACACCAACGAGATCCTCGCGATCACGTTCACGAACAAGGCTGCGCAGGAGATGCGCGGACGCGTCGAGCGACTGCTGGAGCGGAACACGCGCGGCATGTGGCTGATGACTTTTCACGCCGCCTGTGCGCGCATCCTGCACTCCGAGGCCGAGCGGCTCGGTTACACGCGCCAGTTCACGATCTACGACCAGGCCGACGCGCGGCGGCTCACGCGACGCTGCATCGATGAGCTCGGGATCGACCCCAAGCGGTTCACCCCGGCGGCGATCCACAGCCAGATCTCGGCGGCCAAGAACCGCCTGCAGGCCGCCACCGACTACCGCCAAGGGGCGGGCTCGCCGTTCGAGGAGATGGTCGCGGATGCGTACGAGTGCTACGAGCGCGAACTGCTGCGCATGAACGCGATGGACTTCGATGATCTGCTGTTCCGCACGGTCAACGTGCTCGAGCTGTACGAGGAGGTGCGCACACGCTACGCGCGGGCGTTCAGGCACGTGCTCGTGGACGAGTACCAGGACACCAACCACGCGCAGTACCGCCTGCTGCAGCTGCTCGTCGGTGGGGGGCGTAAGGCCCCCGCCCAGGGCGAGCCCGTCCATCTCGCGGGTCATCGCAATCTCGCTGTGGTGGGGGATGACTCGCAGTCAATTTATGGATTCCGCGGCGCCGACGTACGCAAGATTCTCGACTTCCAGGACGATTTTCCCGACGCGCGCGTGGTCAAGCTCGAGCAGAACTATCGCTCCACCCAAACGATCCTGTCCGCCGCGAACGCGGTGATCGCCAACAACCGCGGCGGGATCGCCAAGCGCCTGTGGAGCGAACGCGGCGACGGCGAGCCGATTCACGTCCGCGAGCTGGACGACGAGCACGGCGAGGCGCGATTCGTGGTCGGCGAGATCGAGCGGCTGGTGGACGAGGGCGCTGCTCGCAAGGAGATCGTCGTGCTGTACCGCACGAACGCGATGTCGCGGGTGATCGAGGACACGCTCGTGCGCCGCGAGATCGCATATCAGGTGATCGGCGGGACGAAGTTCTACGAGCGCGCCGAGATCAAGGACGCAGTCGCTTATCTAGCGTGGCTGGCGAACCCGTTCGACGTGGTCAGCTTCACGCGCATCGTCAACTCGCCCCGGCGTAGTCTGGGCCGGATCTCGCTGTCGCGCATCGTCGCGCACTCCGCCACGGTGGGGGTGTCGGTGTGGGAGGCGGCGTCCGCGGCTGAGCAGATCCCCGGCCTCGGCGCCGCCGCCGTGAAGTCACTGAAGCGGTTCATGGCAACGATGTCCGACCTGTCAGAGCTTGCGCAGCAGAGTATTCCCGTCGGGGATCTGCTCGACGCGGTGCTTTCGCGGACTGGCTATAAGGAGGCCCTGGAGGCGGAGGCAACGGAGGCAGGCATGGAAAAGACGATCGAGGCGCAAGGGCGCCTGGAAAACCTCGATCAGCTCGTCGAGGTCGCGCGCGAGTTCGACGCGGGAGCGTTCGAGCAGGAAGACACGCTCGACGTGTTCCTGCAGCAGCTGGCGCTGGTCGCAGACGCGGACTCCCGGCGCGAGGACGAGGGGCTGATAACCCTGATGACGCTGCACAACGCCAAGGGCCTGGAGTACCCGATCGTGTTCATCGCGGGCTGTGAGGATGGTGTGTTCCCGCACTCGCGCGCGCTCGACGAGGGCGGGCTGGAGGAGGAGCGGCGCCTGTTCTACGTCGGCGTCACCCGCGCCAAACGCGAGCTGTACCTGACCTACGCCCGGCGGCGCTCGGTGTTCGGTCAGGCCACGTACGGCCTGCGCAGTCGATTTCTCGACGAGATCCCCGCCGAGCTGACCGACCGCGAGGAGGAGCTGAGGCTGAGCGGCGGGACGATGCCCGCCGGTATTGATGCGGGCGCGGGTACAACCTCACAGACGGCACGGGGACGAGCTCCCGGGGGCTGGACTGCCTCTCGTGCGCCCGAGTCGACTCCCGGCAAGGTCTATCGCATGGGCGAGGACGTGGTGCACGCGGCCTTCGGGGAGGGCGTCGTCACGGGTGTCGAGCCCGGAGGCGTGATCGTCGTGCGCTTCGCCAGTGATGGGTCCGAGCGCAAGCTGATGGCCGAGTACGCGCCGGTCACCAGACGTTAGTCGTGGAGACCGGGCCGCATGCGGCCCGGTTCGGGGCAGTGCATGCACTGCCCCGCCGATCGGTGCATGCACCGATCGGAACATCCTCATACGATCCGTCCCGATGTCCGCCACGATCATCGATTGCCGCTCGATTGCCGCGCGTGTGCGCGCGCAGGTTGCCGAGGACGTGCGCACGTTCATCGCGCAGACCGGGCGGGCTCCGGGCCTCGCGACGGTGCTGGTCGGCGACGATCCCGCGTCGGCCGTATACGTCGGACACAAGCAGCGCGCGTGCGCCGAGGTGGGCATGGAGTCCTTCGATCTGCGCCTGCCCGCGGATGCGTCCCACGATGACGTGGCGCAGACGCTCGCCCGTCTGAATGCAGACCTGGCGGTGAGCGGCATGCTGCTGCAGCTGCCTGTCCCCGACCATCTCGATGGGTCGACGCTGACGGGCATGATCGATCCGGCCAAGGACGTCGACGGGTTGACTGCCGTCAACGCGGGGTTGCTGGCGCTCGGGCTGCCCGGCCTGCGTCCGTGCACCCCCGTCGGCGTGATGGAGATCCTAGCCGACATCGGCACACCCCTGTCCGGCGCCGAAGCGGTCGTGGTGGGCCGCTCAAATCTGTTTGGCAAGCCGATGGCGCAGCTGCTGCTCGCGCAGAACGCGACCGTGACCATGTGTCATTCGCGCACTCGTGACTTGGCGGCAGTGTGTGCGCGCGCGGACATCCTGATCGCCGCCGTCGGCCGTCCGCGGATGATCGGTCGCGAGTTCGTCAAATCCGGCGCGATCGTGATGGATGTCGGTGTGAACCGGCTGACCCCCGAGGAGGCTCACAACAAGAGCGGTCTGGTGGGCGATGTGGACTTCGATGCCGTCGTCGAGGTGGCCGACGCGATCACCCCGGTCCCCGGCGGCGTGGGGCAGATGACGCCCGCGCTGCTGCTGCGCAACACCCTGGACGCGGCTCGCGCTCAGGCGGGGGCTCAGTGAGCCTCCGACGCCTGCGCCTGGGTGAGCTGGGAGCGCTGGCTGGCGCCGTGTGCGTGATCGTGTCGCTGTGGCTGCCCTGGTATGAAAATGCCGCCGGCAAGCTCACCGGATGGAACACGTTTGGGCCTACGCTGGTACTGCTGATCGCCGCCGCGGCCGCCGCGCTCGGGTTGGTCGTGAGCGCAGTGACCGAGCGCAGCACCGCGCTGCCGGTCGCGGCCGCGGTGTGGAGCACGGTGTTCGGGATCATCGCGGTGATCTGTGCGGTCGTGCGGGTGCTGGAGCGCCCCGAACACTCAACCTCGCTGTGTGCGGGCGCGTGGCTGGCGCTCGCCGGCGCGATCCTGATGCTCGCGGGCTCATGGCAGTCGATGCGCGATGAACGCGGCTCGCTGTATGAGCCGGCGGAACCTCCGCCGCTGCCGCCGCCCGACCCTGGAGTCAACGGGGCTCAGCCGCCGGGCTGAGCCCTGCCGGAGATCGTCACGTCGTGAGGCGCTCGGCGAGGCGCCACGTAGAATGCGCGCGGTGATCGACCGCGACGAAGTCCTGCATGTAGCTCGTCTGGCGCGGCTGAAGCTGAGTGAGGACGAGATTGAGCCGCTGGCCAGGGAGCTGTCGGCGATCCTCGACCATGTTGCGCATATCGGCGAACTCGACCTTCGGGGGGTTGCGCCGACCTCGCACGTGGTCGAGATGACAGGTGCGCTGCGTGTGGATGAGCCGCGCGAGTCGCTGCCACGCGAGATCGCGCTCGCGCAGGCCCCGTCGGTCAGTGACGAGGGATTTTCAGTACCGAGCCCCCAGGCATGAGCGACGCGGAGATCATCGACCTGTCCGCCGCCGAGGCGGCCGCGGAGATTGAGGCGGGCTCGCTCTCGGCGCAGGAGCTCTTCGCGGTCTACCACGGCCGTGCCGCGGACGATGTCGCGGCCGGTGAGGGGGGGTTGAACTGCTTCACTTGGGTTGCCCCCGGGGTTCCGCATGACCCAGTCGCGGACGCGCCCCTGGCAGGAGTGCCACTTGCGGTCAAGGACCTGTTCTGCACGGAGGGGGTGCCCAGCCAGTCGGGCTCGCGCATCCTGGAGGGATATCTGCCGCCGTACACCGCGACCGCAGTGTCCCGTCTCGCCGAGGCCGGGGCGTCGCTGCTGGCCAAGACCAATCAGGACGAGTTCGCGATGGGGTCCTCGAATGAGAACTCGGCCTTCGGTCCCGTGCGCAACCCGTGGAATCGCGAGCGCGTGCCTGGGGGGTCCTCGGGGGGTAGCGCGGCGGCGGTCGCGGCGGGGCTGGCGCCGTGGGCGCTGGGTACGGACACGGGCGGCTCGATCCGCCAGCCGGCCGCCCTGTGCGGGATCGTCGGGCTCAAACCGACATACGGGTCGGTGTCGCGCTACGGGATGATCGCGTTCGCCTCTTCGCTCGACCAGGCGGGGCCGCTGACACGCGACGTGACCGACGCGGCGCTGCTGCTCAGGCACATGGTCGGCCGCGACCCGTGTGACGCCACCTCGCTTGCGTTTCCCCATGAGGTCGAGCTGCCGCGAGCCGAGCGCCTGGACGGGGTTCGCCTGGGTGTCCCGGCGGAGCTGACCGGTGGCTCAGCGGACGGCGGCTCCTCTGGTGCCGTCGCGGGCGTCGAGGGAGAGGGAATCGAAGCGGGCGTGCTCCACGCGTTCCGGACTGCCCTGGACCGAGCCGTGGAGCTCGGCGCGGAGATCATCGAGAGCGTCGGCCTGCCGCACGCCCCGCACGCCCTATCTGCCTACTACGTGCTCGCCCCCGCGGAGGCCTCCTCGAACCTGGCGCGGTTTGACGGGGTGCGCTACGGGTTGCGGGCCGACGGCGCGGAGGATCTGCTGGACATGTATGAGCGCACCCGCCACGACGGGTTCGGCGCGGAGGTCAAGCGCCGGATCATGCTCGGCACCTACGTGCTGTCGGCGGGCTACTATGACGCGTACTACGGCCGCGCACAGCGGGTAAGGACGCGCATCGCCGAGGATTTCGCACGCGCGTTCGACGCGGTGGACTTCATCGTCACTCCGACCGCGCCGACGGTCGCGTTCAAGCTGGGCGAGAAGACGAGCGATCCGCTCGCGATGTATCTCAACGACTACTGCACCGTCCCAATGTCGCTCGCAGGCGTGCCCGCGATCTCGATTCCGTGCGGACTCAGCGAGGGCCTGCCCGTGGGCCTGCAAATCGCCGGTCCGGCGTTCAGCGAGAACGCCTTGCTGGACACCGCTCACGCGCTGGAGCAGGCGCTCGGCTTCGACGGGAGCTCCGCCCGTGTCCAATAACGATGACTTGTTCAAAGCGGTTTTAGGGGATAGGCGGGGTGCGTTAGGGCCGAAGCAGGACGAGCCGAAGCAGGACGCTCCCCGCGAGGCTCAGCGGAAGAAGTGGACTCCGAGAGCGCTAGGCGTTTGGCTCCTTGCAAAGATCACAGGAAGGAGCAATCGTGACGCTTGAGCCCGTCATCGGCCTGGAGATCCATGTCCAGCTGAAGACCCGAACGAAGATGTTCTGCGGCTGTGAGCTGTCGTTCGGGGAGCCGCCGAACACGCACACGTGCCCGGTCTGTCTGGGCCTGCCGGGCGCGCTGCCGGTGGCGAACGCCCAGGCGATCCATCTCGGCCTGACGATCGGGCTGGCATTGGGCTCGGAGCTCGCGCCGCGCTCGGTGTTTCACCGCAAGAACTACTTCTATCCGGACCTGCCCAAGGGGTATCAGATCTCCCAGTACGACGAGCCGTTGTGCCTGGGCGGGAGGCTGGAGAAGGTGCGGATTCATCGCGTGCACCTGGAGGAGGACGCAGCCAAGCTGACCCACGTCGGCTCGAGCGGACGGATCCACGGGTCGCAGGAGAGCGTCGTGGACTTCAACCGTGGCGGCACACCGCTCGCGGAGATCGTGACCGAACCGGACCTGCGCAGCGCCGAGCAGGCCGGGGAGTGGCTGAAGCTGCTGCGCACGACGCTGCGCCAGCTGGGTGTCAGCGACGTGAACATGGAGGAGGGCTCGCTGCGCTGCGACGCGAATATCTCCCTCCGTCCAGCCGGCTCGGACGAGCTGGGTACGAAGACCGAGCTGAAGAACATGAACTCGTTTCGATTCATCGAGCGTGGCATTCGCGCGGAGATCGGCCGCCAGGAAGAGATCTTGCAGGGCGGGGGACAGGTGATCCAGGAGACGCTGCACTTCGACCCCGCCTCTGGCGCCATCACCTCGCTGCGCTCCAAGGAGGAGGCGCACGACTATCGCTACTTCCCTGAGCCGGACCTCGTGCCGGTGCAGATCGACGAGGAGATGCTCACGCGCGCGCGTGACGCGTTGAGCGAGCTGCCGGCGCAGCGGGCACAGCGGTTTGAGCGCGAGTTCGGGCCTCAGCGCGGACGGCGCGCGGCTGCTCGCGTTCAGGGCCGAGCTGGGCGACTACTTCGAGGCGGCCCTCGCCGCGGGGGCCGATCCGGCCCCGCCGGCGCAGATGCTCGCGAACTGGATTGCCACCGATCTTCTGAGCAGGCTCAGCGAAGGCGAGAGCGATGGAGCGGGCGGGGATCCTTGCGCCTCGCGCGTCGCACCCGGCGCGCTGGCTTCGCTCGTCGGGCTGGTGTCGGTGAAGCGGATCAGCGTCGGCGCCGGGCGCCAGGTGCTCGACAAGCTCGTGGCCGAGGGCGGGGACCCGGCGCAGATCGTGGCCGCGGAGGGTCTGGAGGCGCTCGGTGGCGGGGATGAGCTGGCCGAGATCGTCGCCGCGGCGCTGCAGGCCAACCCCGACGCCGCCGAGCGCGTGCGTGCGGGCAACGCCAAGGCGATCGGTCCGATCGTCGGTCATGTGATGCGCGAGACCAAGGGCCGCGCCGACGGCGGCGAGGTGACGAAGCTCGTGCACGAGCAGTTGGGATCTGACTCGGTGTAAGGGCCTATCCCGATAGGGACGTGCGGCTGGGGCGTTCTAGGGTCGAGTGGAGCGCGGACGCAAGGGCGAAGGCATGGTGGTGCCATGTCGAGCCCGAGGACAAAGCTCCGCGAAGGCCATCGGGCGCATCCAGACGTGCGGGCCTAACGGGATCGGCCCTAAGCCCGCGGCACCCGCAACACGCGGGGCGCACACATTTTGGACTGTGGGCCAAAGGCAGGAGCGCCGTGGTGCGCCAATATCCTGGCCATGAACCCACCGGTGACCAACTCGAGCGCTCAGACCCCGCGACGGTTCGTGCTGTTGCCCGAGCAGGGGGATGACGTGTCGAGCCGTGGGCCGCGGATCCGTCGCTATCGGCTGGCCAGTGTCAGTCGGCGTTCAGGGATGAGCGAGGTGGACATGGCGACGGCTCGCATGGCTCATGAGCTCGGCCGTTCAGGGCAGGGCTAGCGAGACACTCCTCGCAAAGATCTCCTCCGGCTTCCCTCGGCCGGAAGTGAGCGGGGCGCGGCCGGGCGGGGTGGCGATTCCCGTCCGGCCGCACCGTCGCCCCCTATCGTCCCCTCGCTTGCTCTTCCTCACCGGCACCGGCACCGTCCTGCCGCTCCGTCGGCTACCCTGAAGCTATGAACCAGGAGCAGTCGTCCTCATCGAGCTCGTTTGCCCGCACGATCGTGGCGGTGCTCGTGCTGCTGGTCGTCGGGTATTTCCTGCTGCACGTGCTGATCGGGGTCGCCGTCGCGGTGGCGGGCTTCGTCGTCGTGATAGCCGCGATCGTCGCCGTCATCTGGGCGGTACGCGTCCTGCTCTGAGGTGTGGGCATGGAAGGTGCGCAGTATGTGATCATCGCGCTCTGTTTCGGACTGGCGGGTGGGATCGTCGGGAAGATCAAGGGCAGTTCGTTCTGGCTGTGGTTTCTCATCTCAGGGGTCGTGCCGATCCTCGGCCTGGTCACGGCGATCGTCTACCGTTCTGAGCGCAACGAGCTGCGCCGGCAATGCCCGCGCTGCGGGCGTGTGACGAAGGTCTACGACGCGATCTGCACCAAGTGCGGGACCGAGCTGGAGTATCCCGACGTCGTGCTCGCACCGGAAGCCTGGGAGTCCCCGCCGCCGGTCGCGCGGCCCCGATCTTGACGCTGCGCTCGGCGATTGCCTGGGCGCCCAGCGAGTGATCGGGCGTCGCGAGATAAGGGAGCCCGAAGTCAGCGGCCGTCTATAAAACATGGATGGACGCAGCGAACGCGACCACCACCCCCGTAGACGAACCCGCGAGTAAAACCCGTATCGCCCGCCTGATCCGCAGGGCGGGGTTCAAGGACGAGACCGACTTCGTGCTGCGCGTCGTGCAGCCGGCGCTCGTGGGGATGATCGACGGCACCGTCTCCTCGCTGGCGCCGATCTTCGCGGCGGCGATCGCCTCGAGCTCGCACACCGCGCTGCTCGTGGGCTTCTCTACCGCGCTGGGAGCTGGGGTCAGCATGGGCTGGTCGGAGGCGCTGTCGGACACGGGTGAGGAGACCGGCCGCGGCTCGGCGGTCGTGCGCGGGTCGATCACCGGTGGGATGACCACCCTGGGCGGCATCTTCCACACGCTGCCGTTCCTGATCTCAGACGTCCACAAGGCGCTGATCGTCGCGGGCTGCGTGGTCGCGGTTGAGCTGTTCGTGATCGCGTGGATCAGGCAACGGTTCCTGCACGTCTCGATGCGCTCCTCACTGCTGGTCGTGACGGTCGGTGGCATCATTGCGCTGGCAATCGGCGTGGCCATCGGCAGTTCCTGACCCCGACCCCCTGCTACGCCATTATCAGCCAAGCAGGTCCGCGACTCCTGGCTTCTGATCGTGCTCGCGATCGGCGTTGCTGTCGGGTCCTTCTGAGCCCGACCCTGCGACGGCCCGCGCCACCGGCGGGGGACGCGGCGCTGGGGACACCAAAACCCGCTGATAAACTCGCGATATGCGCGCGGTGGACGCCATCATGGAATGCCTGAAGGCCGAGGGCGTGGACGTCGTGTTCGGGCTGCCCGGGGGCGCGAACCTGCCTACGTACGATGCGTTCGTCAACGGCGGGATCAGGCACATCCTCGTTCGCCACGAGGCGGGCGGCGGGCATGCCGCGCAGGGATACGCGAAGGCCACGGGCAGGGTGGGGGTCGCGTTCGCCACGAGCGGTCCGGGCGCGACGAACCTGATCACGCCGATCACCGACGCGATGATGGACTCGGTGCCGGTCGTGTTCATCACCGGCCAGGTCCGCACGGAACTGCTCGGGACCGACGGGTTTCAGGAGGCGGACACGCTCGGGATCACGATTCCGATCGTCAAGCACTCGTTCATGATCCAGGACCCGCGCGAGATCCCGCGCGCGATCCACGAGGCGTTTCACATCGCGCGCACGGGCCGACCGGGTCCCGTGCTGGTGGACATCCCCCAAGACCTGTCCCGTGCGGAGATCGAGTACGAGCCGGTGACCGACGTGCGCCTGCCCGGGTATCAGCCGACGACGGAGGGCAACCAGAAGCAGATCCGCCAGGCCGCGAAGGCGCTGGCGGCGGCCCGTCGCCCGGTCATCTACGCGGGCGGGGGCGTGGTGAACGCGAATGCCTCGGCGGAGCTGATGGAGCTCGCGGCGTGCGACCGGTTCCCGGTCACGTGCACGCTGATGGGCCTGGGCGCGTTTCCCGCACGGGTGGGTTTGGGGGAACCCAATCCTCAGTGGCTGGGAATGCTGGGGATGCACGGGACGCAGGGCGGCGAACTACGCGATGGACGAGGCCGACCTGATTTGCGCGGTGGGCGCACGATTCGACGACAGGATCACGGGCAAGCTGTCGGAGTTCGCGCCGAAGGCGAAGTTCATCCACATCGACATTGACCCGGCGGAGATCTCCAAGAACGTGCCGGCGCACATCCCGATCGTGGGCGACGCCAAGCACGTGCTGGGCAAGCTGGCGGTCGAGTACCGCGCGCTGAGCGCCGACACCGCCCGGCTGGGCGCGTGGTGGGAGCGGATCGAAGGCTGGAAAACGAAGTATCCGCTCGGCTACGAGGACTCGAGCGACAACGAGATCAAGCCGCAGTTCATGATCCAGGCGCTGTATGAGGCGACGGGCGGCGAGGCGATCGTCTCGAGCGACGTCGGTCAGCACCAGATGTGGACGGCACAGTACTACGACTTCCCGGCGCCCAGGCGCTGGATCAACTCCGGCGGTCTGGGCACGATGGGGTTCGGCCTGCCCGCCGCCATGGGCGCGGCGGTGGGATGTCCCGATCGCGTGGTGTGCTGCGTCGCGGGGGACGGATCGGTGCAGATGAACGCGCAGGAGCTGGCGACGTGCGCGCAGAACAAGATCCCGATCAAGGTGTTCATCATGAACAACGGCTACCTGGGCATGGTCCGTCAGTGGCAGGAGCTGTTTTGGGACGGCAAATACAGCCATGTCGACACGGGTGAGTTCCCCGATTTCGTCAAGCTCGCGGAGGCGTACGGCGCGACCGGGATGCGGTTCGAGGACAAGACGACGCTCGTGCAGGACATGCAGCGCGCGATCGAGACGGACGGCCCGGTGCTGGTTGACGTGCGGGTGACGCGCGAGGAGAACACGTACCCGATGATTCCCGCGGGCCAGGCCGCCAGAGAGATGGTGGGGTGAGCACCGTCATGGGTGAACCCGGCACGAAGGAGCCGCTGAGCCTCGAGGAGCTGCAGGCGTCCACGGGGCTGCGCACGGGGCGCAAGCACGTGCTGTCGATTCTGGTCGAGAACAAGTCGGGTGTGCTGACGCGCATCGCCGGGCTGTTCGCGCGCCGGGGGTTCAACATCGACACGCTGACGGTCGGGCCGACCGACGACGAGCAGATCTCGCGGGTGACGCTGACGGTGGACGGGGCGGTGCACCCGATCGATCAGGTGACAAAGCAGCTGCACAAGCTCGTGAACGTGCTGAAGATCCGCGACCTGGAGCCGACCGACACGGTCGCACGCGAGCTGGCCCTGTTCAAGGTCTCCGCGGACGGCGCGCAACGGGGCGAGCTGATGCAGATCACAGAGATTTTCGAGGCAAGGTCGTGGACGTGACCAAGCGCTCGGTGATCGTCGAGGTGACCGGCACGACGGAGAAGATCGAGGCGTTCGAGGGCATGGTCCGCCCGTTCGGCCTGATCGAGATGATGCGCACGGGGGAGATTGCAATCTCACGCGGACGCACAGAGACCTGAGGCCCGTTGAGCTGCGCATCTCGGCGTCCTTACCGATCGGGAGATCAGATGCGATCTCCGATCGGCCAGCACGCGTGCGTAGCACGCCACGCGGTGTGGGTGGGCCCTTTTATTATTGACCTGCTTGCTCAACGAACCTCAGGAGGCGCAGGTGCACGGAGTGCTTTCTTTTTTGGGAAACCCTTTAGAACCGGTTTCAAAAAGATCGGCACGTCCGGATGCGTCCCTGGACACGGCGCTGGATCGCCACGTGACGGCTCGCACGTGCCACCAGCATGCGCTTCGCCATCCCGCGTCGCCCAGCTTGGTCCATGAACGCCCCGACCGCACCGCCTATTTTGAAACAGGTCCTAAGCCAGTTCCTGCGTCGGCTTGCCGTCGGCGCCGGTTACGACAGCTGTTGACACTTCGATAGCCGTGCACGACACAGCGATAACCGGATACCAGGGCTCGTTCGCACTGAGCGAGCAGGATCGCGAACGAATGCAGGCGCGGCTGGAGCTGGCGCTGCGCAGGGCCAGGCGCAGCGGGAGCCGACGCTGGCGACGAGCACGGTGAAGTTGTCCGGCGACGTGGACCCGAGCGCCGTGGTGTGCGCGTCGCGAACAGAGCAGGAGGCGTGGTTCGCGTTCGAGCAGCCCGACCGCGGGAAGGCCGCGCTCGCGGCGCTCGGTGAGGTGGTGAGGCTGAACGGCGCGGGCAAGGAGCGGTTCGCGAGCATGGCCGACCGTTGGCGCAGGCTGGCGGCGTCCGCGGTGGGCGACCCCTCGACGATCCCGACCGTTCCGGGCCGGTGGCGGTGGGCGGGTTCGCGTTTGCGCCGGAAGGGTGGGGGCTCGCCCGCGTGGGAGGGGTTTGAGCCGGCGTCGATGATCGTGCCCGAGGTGGCGATCAGGCGCGCGGCGAGGAAGCGCGATCGCGACGATGGGGAGCCGGATGTCAGGCTGACGCTGGCGGCGCTGATCGCGCCCCGATGACACGGCCGAGGACGCGCTTAAGCGGCTGGAAAGCCGGTTAGGAGAGCTGCAAGAGCGGCCGCTGCCCCTGCTGGACCCGGCGCCCGCCGGGCGCTACCGGGTGGCGAGCGCGATGCCGCCCGAGCACTACGAGGCGGCGGTGGAACGCGCGACGGCGCTGATCGGCGAGGGCAAGCTGGAGAAGATCGTGCTCGCCCGCGAGGTGGAGACGCATGCACCGCGAGCGTATGACCCGGCGGCGATGCTGGGCGTCCTGCGCGAGGCGTTCCCGGCGTGCTTCTGCTTCTGCGTCGGGCGCGGCGATGCGACGTTGATCGCCGCCAGCCCCGAGCTGCTGGTTCGCCGGGAAGGCCACCGCGTGAGCACGCTGGCGCTTGCGGGCTCCACCCGGCGCAGCGCCGACCCCGCGGTGGATGACCATCTCGGCGAGCAGATGTTGCGTGACGCAGAGCTATCGCGAGGAGCACGCGATCGTCGCTCGCCGAATCGAGCGCACGCTGCGTGATCATGCGGTGTGGGTGGCCGCCGCGCCCGAGCCGGAGCTCGTGAAGATCGCGAACATCCAGCACCTGGCGACCCCGATCCGCGCGCAGCTCGCTGCCCCGATCGACGTGCTGGAGCTGGTCGGCCTGATGCACCCGACCCCGGCCGTGGGGGGCGAGCCGCGCGACGTCGCCACGCCCCTGATCCCAGCGCTGGAGGGGTTGGACCGCGGCTGGTACGCGGGCCCCGTCGGCTGGACCGACGCCACGGGCGACGGCGAGTTCTGCGTCTCTCTGCGCTGCGCGCTGCTGCGTGGCGCCGTCGCCCGGTGCTATGCCGGCAATGGGATCGTGCGCGACTCAGAGCCGCAGGCCGAGCTGGCCGAGACCGAGGTGAAGCTGCAGGCGCTGCTGCCGTTGCTGGCTGGTTGAGCGTCGTTGAGCTGCGCTGGACGATCGACGAGAGCATCTGCTCGTCGATCGGTCGGCGTCCTCGGTCACTCGCGTACCGAAGCCGGGAGACACTCGCTCCGCTCGCATCCCCGTTTGGCCAGCACGCCACGCGGGGTGGGTGGGCCCTTTTATTATTTGACCTGCTTGCTCAACGACGCTCAGGAGCGCTCTTTACCCCTGGAGCGAGAGCGGGCCGCCTGAGCGTGTTGCTGTTGCGCCTGACACCGGGGATGAGATTAATGTTAGAAACGCTGTGTCTCACTGACGCGTAGCGCCGCGGTCACTGTGATTCTGGTTGCCCGCCGCCGGGGCTCGGCACCCCGATCCACGGCCTCCGTGGCAGCCACCAGTTGCGTGCGCCCATCAGGCGCATCAGGGCCGGCACGAGCACGAGGCGGATCAGGGTCGCGTCGATCGCGATCGCGAGCGCGAGTCCCAGTCCGAACTGCTTCAGTTCGAGCACGTTTGCGGTGACGAAGCTGCCGAACACCGCGACCATGATCGCCGCGGCCGCCGAGATCGGGCGGGCGGTGTGCTCTACGCCGGTCGCGACCGCCAGCTCGTTGTCGTGTGCTTTGCAGCCACGTCTCGCTGCATGCGGCGGATCAGGAACACCTCGTAGTCCATCGACAGGCCGAACAGCAGCGCGAAGATGCTCAGCGGCAGGTACACCTGGATGAAGCCGGTGCTGGTGAACCCCAGCAGCTTCTCACCGTGGCCCTCCTGGAATATGAATATCACGATTCCGACGGTCGCGCCCGTCGCGAGCAGGTTCATGATCACCGCCTTGACGGGCAGCACCACGCTGCGGAACACGACCGTCAGGAATATCAGCGACAGCGCCAGGATCAGCCCCAGCACGAGCGGGACCTTCGCGCTGGTTTCGTTCGACAGGTCCACGATCTTCGCCGTCGCCCCGCCGACCGCCACGCTCGGAGCCTCCGCCGGCTCGGATCGGCGGCACGCAGCGTCGGCTGCGGATGTGGCGCACCAGCTGTTCGGAGCGGTAGGAGTCGATCGTCGTCATCGGCGCGACGGTCAGCAGCACCGCGTCGCGACCTGTCGGTCACGACCACCGCGGCGACGCCGTTGTGCGCGGTGGGGTCAGCTCGCGCGCGAGCCTTGCCACGCGTGTCATGTCCGCGCGGTTGAGCTGGCCGCTGCTCGCCGCCGTGACCGGCGATCACGATCTCGAATCGGCGCCAGCGTGCCCGCGCCGAACGAGCGTGCCAGCACCTCGCTCGCCCTTGCCCGAGGGCGTGCCCCGACAGCGAGGCGATGCCGAAGTCCACGCCCGTGCGCAGGCTCAGCACGGGCGTGGCCGCCAGGATCAGCACCGCCGCGATCACACCCGCCGCGAGCACGGGACGGCGCATCACCGCCAGCGCCCAGCGCGCCCACATGCCATGCCCGTCGCGCGCTCCTGGGCTGGGCGTCGCGCGGCTGCATCCGCTCGGGCAGCGCGCCCCGGTTGATGCGCGGCCCCAGCAGCGCCAGCACCGCGGGCAGCAGGGTCAGCGCGACGATCACCGTGCAGATCACGACCGCCACTGCTCCGAGCGCGAACTCGCGGTAGATCGGCGCCCTGATTACGACCAGCGTCGCGAGCGCCAGCGCCACGACGCACGCCCGAGAACAGGACCGTGCGGCCCGAGCTCGCGATCGCCGCCCCCACCGCATCCTCGACCTGCTCGGTTGCGCCGCTGACCGGTGCCCGGCGCGCTCCTGCGCCGGGCCAGCTCCTCGCGGAAGCGGCTGACGATGAACAGCGCGTAGTCGATCCCGATGCCGACCCCGATCATCGTCACGATCGTCGTCAGAAAGCTGTCGAACGTGAACACCTCGCGAGCAGCGCGAGCAGCCCGTACGTCAGCAGCAGGCCGCTGCCCGCGATCGCCAGCGGCACGATCGCCGCGACCGCCGCGCCGAGCGCCAGCAGCAGGATCACCAGCGCGATCGGCACGCCGATCGTCTCAGCCCGCTCGACGTCTTCGTTCTCCACCGTCGTGATGTCCTTCGCGACGGGGGAGTACCCCGTCAGCCACACGTGCACGCCGGCTTGCGCGAGCGGATCGACGCGCTTGCTGCAGGTGCGTCGCGCGTTCGACCAGCTGGCGGGGTCTCCGGCGATGCCCACCAGCGCGATCGCGGCGTGCCCGTCGCGTGGAGATCTGCCCCCGCGCGCCCCGGGTCATACGGCCCGGCGACGCCCTTGACGTAGCTCTGGCGGCGGGCCGTGACGCAGCGCGCGGGCGACCACCGCGCGGTAAGCCGGTTCGCTCGCGCGGCGCGTGGGGGAGTAGAACACAAGCACGTCCTGCTCTGCGCCGTGACCGGCGAACCGCTGTTCGAGCAGCTGCGCCGCGCGCGAGGACTCCGCCCCGTCGATCCCGTAGTTCGGCGCCCCCAGCGAGCGCTTCAGCGCCCGGATACGAGCGCCGCGCAGGCGATCAGCACGAGCACCCACACGCTCAGCACGATCCGCCGGTGGCGGGCGATCATGCGCCCCCAGCGGTAGGCGGCGGCGGCTACTCATCGCTCTGCGCGCCGGTGTCGTCGCGCCGCGACCGCGCACGCCCGCGACACCGCGTCTCCACACGCGGCCGTGCAGCTCCACGTTGGCGGCGCGATCGGTGTGCACGTGCACGAGCGTCGAGCCGGTCTGCGGCGCGAGCGCGCGCTCCAGGGCGGCGCGCAGCGCGGGGATCGTCGCGACCGCTCGTATAGCCAGGCCGTACAGCTCGGCGACTGTCGCGAAGTCCAGGCCCGTGGGCGTCGCGACGTGGCGGGTGTAGACATCCTCGCCGTGCGGCGTCCTCGCCGTTCCGCGCCATCGCCGCGCCATCGACTACCGGCAGGAAGTCGAAGATCCCGCCGCCGTCGTTGTCGAGCAGCACGATCGTCAGCTTCAGCCCCAGACGCTTCGCGGCGAGCAGACCGCCGATGTCGTGCGCGAGCGCCACGTCGCCGATCAGCAGCACGACCGGGCCCTCGCCCGCGGCGGCCGCGCCGAACGCGCTCGAGACCGTGCCGTCGATGCCGTTCGCGCCGCGGTTGCACAGCACGCGCGGCGGGTCCGCACGCACCGGCCAGAACGTCTCGATGTCGCGCACCGGCATCGAGGAGGCGACGAACAGTGTCGCCTCCGCCGGCAGCAGCACGCCCAGCTCGGCCGCGACCGCCGGCTCGCCGAGCTCCTCGCCCGCGAGCACTCCGAGGATCGCCTCGGCGGCGCGCTCGTCCGCGGCGCGCCAGCCCGCGAGCCAGTCCGACGCGGTCGCGGGAGCGGCGCTCGGACGCAGCCATGGCCGAGCGCAGCGCTGCGACAGTCTGCAGCCGGCAGCGTCGAGCGGGCTCCAGCGCGAAGCGCAGTCGCTCAGCACCGACGCCGGGTCCTGCCACGCGCCCTCCGGGATCGAGCGCGACCTGGGGCACATGTCTCGCAGGCCCGCGAGCCACGTCGCGCAGCGGCTTGGAGACCGGCAGGTCGCCCGACGCGCAGCACCAGGTCGGGGCGATGCGCCGGCGGCGAACGCCTCGTCGCGCAGCAGCGCGTCGTAGTGGGCGACGCGGCCTGCACCGCGCCGCGCGCCGGACAGCGGGTCCGCCAGCAAGCGGCCAGCCCGCGGCCTCGCAGAATGCCGCGGCGGCCTGACCCAGCGGGGTGTCGCGCTCGTGGCGCCCGGCCACCACCACGCCGCGCCGCTGCCGCGGCGCACCAGCTCGCGCAAGGCGCACGTCCTCGCTCATCGCCGCGCGTGAGCGCGCAGGTCGCGACGGGCGGCGAGGCGGCACAGCCATGGTCGGCGCCGCCGTGGTTGTCCGGACGCCCGTCTCATCGGCCGGCAGCGGCTCGTCCGTCACCAGCGGCTCGCGCAGCGGGAAGTTCAGGTGCACGACCCCCGGCCGGCCCTCCAGCGCGGTCCAGTACGCGCGGCACGCGAGCGTCCTGATCCAGCGCAGCCGGGCGGGGCCGTCGCTCGTCGTGAGTGCCGACCTCGAAGAACCACTTCGCGGCGCTCGCCGAACAGCTTCAGCTGGTCGATCGCCTGCCCCGCGCCGTTCTCGCGCAGCTCTGGCGGGCGGTCGGCCGTCAGCAGCAGCAGCGGCACGCGCGCCTCGCGCGCCTCGATCGCGGCGGGCAGCAGCTCAGCCGCGGCCGTCCCTGAGGTGCAGGTCACGGCCACGGGCAGCCCCGAGGCCTTCGCCGCTCCGAGCGCGAAGAACCCCGCGCAGCGCTCGTCGACATGCGAGTAGCACGTCAGCCGCTGCTCGCGCGCGAGCGTCAGCACCAGCGGCGCGCAGCGCGACCCCGGCGAGGTGCACGCCGTGCGCATCCCGCAGCGCGCGAGCTCGTCGACGAACGCGCGCAGCAGGACGTAGGTGTCGGTGGCGGGGGTCATAGGATGGCGGTGTGCCGGAGAGCGTCGTCCTGCTGCACGGGTTCGGCGGCACCCACCGCGCCTGGGACGGCGTGATCGGCGCTTGCCCCCCGAACGCTACCGGCCGCTGGCGCTGGACCTCCCTGGGCACGGCGAGCACGCCGACATGCCGCACACCCGATCACGTTCGCCGGCTGCGTCGAGCACGTGCTCGCGCGGACTCCCGAGCGCTTCGCGCTGTGCGGCTACTCGCTGGGCGGGCGCGTCGCGCTGCACGTCGCGCTGGCGCGCCCCCGAGCGCGTGTCGCGACTCGTGCTCGTGTCCACCACGCGCCGGCATCGAGGATCCCGCCGAGCGCGCCGAGCGGCGGCCTGCCGACCATCGCCTGGCCGACGAGCTCGAGCGCGGGGGTCGCGTTCGAGGACTTCATCGAGCGCTGGCGCACCCAGCCGCTGTTCGCCGACGATCCTCCCGAGGTCGGCGTCCTGGCGCGTGAGGACCAGCGCCGCAACCGACCCGGACGCCCTCGCCGCGGTCCTGCGCGGGATCGGCACGGGGGAGATGGCGCCGTTGTGGGACAGGCTGGCGGAGCTGACGATGCCCGTGACGGTCCTCGCCGGCGACCGCGACGCCAAGTTCCAGGCGCTCGCCCGGCGCATGGTCGAGCTGCTGCCCGACGCGCACGCTGATCGTCGTGTCCGGCGGTCATCGTCTGCCGCTGGAGAACCCGGCCGCGGTGGCAGAGCACGTGCGGATCAATCCGTGACTCGCGTCAGCGGTCCCGGTCAACCGTTGATCCGGATGCGTGCACGACTCAAGACTTCGCTCAGATCGGGCCGATAGGGCCGCGGGAGAATGTTGGGGACGAGGAGATAGCCATGTCAGACAGCGAGACCCCTCAACCCGATCCCGAGCGCGATGGCGCTCCCGACTCTGCTGGAGCAGAGCCTGTGAACGGCTCGCCCGAGCAGCCTGTCCAAGGCTCGGCTTCCTCCGAGGCCTCGGCTGCCTCTGAGGCTCCGGCTTCCTCCGAGGCCCAGGCTTTGTCTGACGCACCAGCTTTGTCCGAGGCGCCGGCTCTGTCCGAGCCCCCGGCTTCGTCCGCCGGTGAGCCGCAGAACGCTGACGGCAGCACCGGATCCACGACGCCGCCGGCCCCAGACGGGGACGGGGACGGGCGCGAGCCCGGGCGCGTGAGGAACATGGTTCGCGGCCACAGAGGCGCTTGGGCCGCGGTGGCGGCGGTGCTGTGCGTCCTCGCGGGGATCGTCGGCTCGGTGCTCGGCGCGCACGCCGTGGCGCGCCACGACGCCGCGGCAGGGCGGCGGGCTTCTCCAGCAGACCTCGACGTCGATCGCCTCGACGCTGAACCTCGCCATCCGCCACGAGGAACAGCTCATCGTCAGCGCGTCCACCTTCTTTGGCGCTCATCCCAAGGCCTCGCACGCCGAATTCGCGGCGTGGGTGACGTGGACGCGCACACACCGTCGCTACCCGGAGCTCGATGCTCTCGGTTTCCTGACGCCCGTCCAGTCCTCACCCGCGCTGCTGCTCAGTCGAGCAGCGGCTCGAGCACCTACACCCCCGTTTCGACGGGGAGAGGGAGCGGGCTGGCGGTCGAAACGCCGGTGTACCGGGGAACCGTTACCCCGCGCAGCGTGTTCGGCCGCAGGGCGGCATCCGTGGGATGGCTGCGCGAGGTGCTGATTCCCGGGGTCGTGCTGCGAGCAGGCCCTGCGTGGCCAGTCGGGCTACGCGCTGCAGCATGCGCTACCGCGCCGGCACGACGAATGCCGATCTTCACCGGCGGTACTCCACAGTCCGGCGCGCAGAGCGCGACGATCGGCCTGCACAGCGGATGGACCGTCAGTATTTTCGGGGCAGCATCCATCGGCACGGGCGTGTTCGTCGACGGGCACGCGCTCGCGCTGCTGATCGGCGGCATCCTCCTGAGCGTGCTGCTCGGCCTGCTGATCTTCGTCCTCGGCAGGGGTCGCGAGCAGGCGCCGGTCGCGGCGCAGGAGGCGCCTCGCGACGCTGCCCCACGAGGATCTCTACGACGCTCTGACCGGACTCCCCAACCGCGCGCTCACGCTGGACCGCGCCGAGCGTATGCTCGCGCGAGCGGGCCGCCAGTCGGAGATCGTGGCGGGGGCGCTGTTCGTCGACATCGACTGGGTCAAAGACGTCAACGACAAGCTCGGACAGGCCGCCGGCGATCAACTTCTGAAGATCGTGGCCGAACGGCTGGAGACCGTGATCCGGACAGGGGACACCGTCGGTCGTCTCGGCGGAGACGAGTTCGTCGTGCTGGTCGAAGCGACGGCCCGCGGAGTGCGGCTCGACTCCCTGGCCCGGCGCATCATCGAGGCCCTGCACGAGCCCGTCGAGCTCGAGGGCTTTGGGCCGAGCTTCGTCCTGAGCGCGAGCATCGGCATCGCCTTCGGCCGCTACACGATCCCCGAGGACCTGCTGCGCGACGCGCAGCTGCGCGGCCAAAGCCGCGGGCAAGGACCGCTACACGCTCTTCAACGCGAACATGCGCTCGGTCATCGAGGGCCGCGCGTGCTCGAGGTCGAGCTGAACACCGCGCTGGCGGACGGGCAGCTCTTCCTGCTGTATGAGCCGATCTGCGATCTGGACAGCCGGCGGGTGGTGGGTCTCGAGGCGCTGATCCGCTGGCGTCACCCCGAGCAGGGCGTCCTGGCCCCCGCCGCCTTCATCCCGCTGGCCGAGGAAACCGGGCTGATCGTGCCGATCGGGCGCTGGGCGCTCGAGCACGCCTGCAGCCGCGCCGCGACCTGGAACGTGGCGGGACATCGGGTCGGCGTCTCGGTCAAAGTGTCGGCCAATCAGCTGAATCGCGACGGATTCGCCACGGACGTCCGGCGAGCGCTGCAGCAGTCCGGGATCGACCCCGCGATGCTCACGCTCGAGATCGCGGAGTCCACGGTGATGCGCGACGTCGCGGCGGCCGCCGGGCGCCTGCGCGAGATCAAGCAGCTGGGCGTGCGCATCGCGATCGATGAGTTCGGCAGCGGCTACGCCTCCAACTCCGACCTCAAGCAGCTCCCGCTCGATTTCCTGAAGGTGGACAGAAGCTCGCTCGCGACGTCGGACACCGAGGACTACCGCAGCTGGCTGCTCGAGACGATCCTCGTCGCCGGACGCGACCTTTCACTGCGGGTGATCGCCAAGGGAGTCGAGACGCAGGAGCAGATCGACACGCTCCAGGCGATGGGCTTCAGGATGGCTCAGGGATCCTTCATGGGCGAGCCCCTCCCGGTGGATGCGGTCGAGCGCCTATTTGGCACAGACGTCCCGGCAGTGTCCGCGTCCGCACCCACACCGGCGGCATCCGTGGCACCCGCACTGGCGGCGTCCACACCGGCAGCGCCTGCTCCCGCATTGGCGGCGCCCGTGGCACCCGCACCGGCGGCGCCCGTCCCGTCAGAGCGGTCCGACGCCCAGCCCCGGACCTGACGGCAGCGCGATCCGGCCCGCGCGCACGGGCAGCGCGTCCTCGACGGTCCCCGCGAACAGCCTCAGCGTCGCCAGTCCACAGGCCGGCACCGGTCCCCGTGAGGCCAGGGCCGCCGCGGCGTGCAGCGCGGCCGCCACTCCCAGCGGGCCGTCCAGCGTCGAGGCTACGTACGCCTCCGCGCCCGAGGCGCGCACCAGCGTCGCGGCCGCGAGCAGACCCGAGATCCCGCCGCAGCGACCGATCTTCAGGCAGACCGCGTCGGCCACGCCGGCGCCGAGCGCGCCGTGCTCGGCCGCGGTCTCGTCGATCGCCACCCTCGTGCTCACGCGCTCGCGCACCTCTCTGACGGCCTGCAACCCATGCGTGGGCTCCTCCACGAGCTCCAGTCCCACGGGCGCCAGCGCGTCGATCATCCTGATCGCCTCCTCCACCGTCCACGCGCCGTTCGCGTCCAGTCGCAGCGCCGCCTTCGTGCCGGCGGCCGCGCGCACCGCGGCTACGCGTCCCGCGTCGTCGCCGGTTCCCACCTTGACCTTGATGCACTCAAACCCCGCTTCCACCGCCGCTTCGGCCTGCTCGACCGCACCGCTTCTGTCGGTCGCGCCGATCGTCGCGTTCACAGTGACCTCGCTTGCCGGATCGTCGGTGAGCAGCTCGGCGACCGGCTTGCCCGCGCGCCTGCCCGCGCGATCCCACAGCGCCATGTCGATCGCCGCCAGGGCCTGTGGCAGGTCCTCCTCGCGCCGGCACGCTTCGATCAGCTGCACCCCGTTCATGTGCTGTGCGTTCTCCGCCACGAGCACCCGCCCGTAGCGCGCGAGCGCGTCCTCCACCCGCGCGACGCTGACGCCGTCATACACCTGCAGCGGGGCGGCTTCGCCGTAACCCATCGCTCCGTCCTCGTCCGTGAGCGTCACCGTCACCAGCTCGCGCTCGCTCACCGCGCCGTGGGCGCTCTGCAGCGCTCTGCGCAGTCGCATCGTCGTTCGCTCGACGCTCAGTCTCACCGCGTGCTCCTCATGCTCGCGATGCCGGCAGCTGCGGTGACCGGCGCCGACAGCATCAGGCGAAGCAGCGGGGCTTCCGGGTCTCCCACAAATCAACTCCCGGCCGGCTCACTTCACGATCCGATCCCGCCGCTCGCGAGGATCCCGGCGGCGAACAGCACGCAGAACAGCAGTTGCAGCATGCCCGTCTTCGCCAGCGCGCCGTTCAGCGACGGTCCGTCCACGCTTTGTGCGCACCGTCTTCACGACCCCGACCGCGAGTCCGATCGCCGCCCAGCTCAGCAGCAGCCACGGCGACATCCCCAGCGCCCACAACGCCGGGGCGCTGACGAACGCGCCCGCCACCATCGCGGTGTACAGGCCGCGCGTGCGCTCGCGTCCCAGCCTGACCGCGAGCGTGCGCTTGTCCGCGCGCCTGTCGGTGTCGATGTCGCGCTGACGTTGTTCACGACCAGGATCGCGCTGGCCAGCAGGCCCACCGGCACGGCGCACCCGAACGCCTGCCACGGCAGCTCCTGGACCTGCACGAAATACGAGCCTGCCACCGCCACCACGCCGAAGAACAGGAACACGAACACCTCGCCCAGCCCCTCATACCCGTACGGTCGCGGCCCGCCCGTGTACAGCACGCCCGCGAGGATCGACGCCGCTCCCACCGCGATCAGCTCCGGCCCGGCCACCGCCACGAGGTATGCCCCGCACGCGACCGCCAGCCCGAACGTCGCATACGTCGCGATCAGCACCTGCTTGGGCGGCACCAGGCCGCCCGCCGTGACCCTGACCGGACCGAGGCGGTCCTCGCTGTCCGCGCCCCGGCGCGCGTCGGAGTAGTCGTTTGACAGGTTCGTCCCCACCTGGATGAACACCGCACCGAGCAGCGCCGCGACGAACGCGAGCGGGTGAAAATTGCCCGCCCCGAGCGCGAGCGAGGTACCCACCAGCACCGGCGCCACCGCCGCCGGCAGTGTCCTTATGCGCGCGGCCATCACCCAGATCCGCACCATGCTCGGGCGCCCTGTCGTGCCCGGTCCCGCCGGGGGCTGCGCGGTCATCGTGGTCTGCGCGACGACGGTCATCATGCGCTTCTCGCTCCGTCAGGCCCCTGCGATCGCTCGGCGCGCGGCTGCATCAGCTCCATCAGGCTCACGCGCGCCTTGGAAAACGGGCGAACTCCGGCTTGCGTTTCTCCTTGTATGCGTCCCTGCCCTCCTGCGCCTCTTCGCTGCCGTAGAACAGCAGATTCGCGTCGTGCGCCAGCTGCTGGATGCCGCTCAGCCCGTCCTCCGCGGCGTTGAAGCTCGCCTTCAGCAGCCTCAGCGCGAACGGCGAGAGCTCCAGCATCTCCTCACACCAGCGCACCGTCTCCTCTTCGAGCTCCGCGAGCGGCACCACCGTGTTCACCATGCCCATCTCCAGCGCCTGCTGAGCCGAGTACTGCCGGCACAGAAACCAGATCTCCTTCGCCTTCTTCGGTCCCACGATGTTCGCCAGCAGCCCTGCGCCAAACCCCCCGTCGAACGATCCCACCTTCGGACCCACCTGCCCGAACTTGGCGTTATCGGCGGCGATCGTCAGGTCGCACACCAGATGCAGCACGTGCCCGCCGCCGATCGCGTATCCGGCGACCATCGCCACGACCGGCTTGGGCAACCGCCGGATCTGCACGTGCAGGTCGGTCACATGGAACCTGCCGATCCCAGCCTTGCCCGCGGCGTCGTCGGCCAGGTATCCCGAGTCTCCGCGTACGCGCTGATCCCCGCCCGAGCAGAACGCCAGCTCGCCTGCGCCCCTCAGCACGATCACACCGATCTCCGTGTCCTCGCGCGCATCGTCCAGCGCCCTGGAGATCTCCACGATCGTCTGCGGCCTGAAAGCGTTGCGGACCTCCGGGCGGTCGATCGTGATCTTCGCGATTCCCTGCGTCGAGGGCTCGCTCGACTTCTCGTAGCGGATGTCCTCGTACGCGCCCGCGGCTGTCCAGGTGGTCGGCATGACGGAGAAGGCTAGCCTTTGGCGCATGATGGTCGAGGGCTGGCTGCACCGAGCCGCGCGGACGCACCCCGGATCGACCGCTGTGGAGCACCCCGGCGGCAGTCGCTCCTACGCCGAGCTGCATGCCGCCGCACGCGCCGGGGCGCACGCTTTGCAAGGCCGTGGCGTGGGGGCGAGAGATCGCGTAGCGATTGCGCTGGCGCCCGGCATTCCGTTCGCCGAGGCCTTCCACGCCTGCCTGCTGCTGGGGGCCGTGGCCGTGCCGGTGGACGTGCGCCTCGGGGCCGCCGAGCGCGCGCTCGTCTGCGACGGCGCCGCCCTGGTTCTGGAGGAACCTCTGGATGAAGTGTCCTCGCCACGGTCATCCACGCTGCGCGGCGGCGCGTCCACATCGCCGGGAGACACATCCGCATCTCAGGGTCATCAGCATGACCTCGATGCCGTCGCGGCCGTCATCCACACCTCGGGTACGACCTCCTCGCCGCGTCCCGTCGAGCTGACCTACGGCAACTTCCTGTGGAGCGCCCTCGGCTCGGCCGTCGCGCTTGACCGCTCCGCGAATGAGCGCTGGCTGTGCGCCCTGCCGGTCTCGCATGTCGGCGGGCTCTCGATTCTCGTGCGTTCGGCGATCTACGCGACGACGGCGGTGATTCATGAGCGCTTTGACACCGAGTTGGTGCTGCACGCGCTGCACGAGCAGGAGATCACGCTTGTCTCGCTTGTCGCCACCACCCTCGCACGGCTCTTGGATGCCGGTCTTCGAACGACCGGCTGCGCTGCGCTGCGCGCTCACCGGCGGTGGTCCTGTGCCCGCGGCGCTGATCGAACGCGCGGGCGATGCCGGCGTCCCCCTCAGCACGACCTACGGGCTGACCGAGGCCTGCTCGCAGGTCACGACCATGCCGGCCGGGAGGGGGAGCCCGACGATGAATGATCTAAAAAAAGACGCTGCCCGCGCGCACGTGCGTACGCGTGTGGTCACGGTTTCTGAGAGCATCTCCTCAGGGGAAGCGTCGTCCCTTCGCCCGCACGCCGGCCCACCACTGTTCTGCACGCGGGTTCATATTGCCAAGGACGGTGAGATCATGGTTTCCGGGCCGACCGTCGCACCGTCCTCGCGCGATCGCGACGGCTGGCTGCGCACCGGCGATCTCGGCTCGCTCGACGAGCACGGTTCTCTGCGGGTCACGGGGCGCGTCGCCGATACGATCGTCAGCGGGGGGGAGAACGTCGCCCCGGCCGAGGTCGAGGCGGTGCTCGAATCCCATCCCGACGTGCTGGAGGCTGCCGTCCTCGGCCGTCCCGACCCGCGCTGGGGAGAGGCCGTTACGGCGATCGTCGTGCCGCGCCGCCGGCTCTGAGTTTCAGGCCGAGGCCCTGCGCGCTCACTGCGCCGCGCACCTCGCCCGCTATAAGGTGCCCAAGCAGGTGGACTTCACCGGCACGCCCCTGCCGCGCACGCGGTCGGGCAAGCTGTTGCGCAGAGAGCTCTCGTGAACGCGGGTCAACACAACACCGACGGGCCTGCCGCTGCCGACGGCTCTGAGACCTTCGACGCGGGCGCCCACCGCGAGGCAAGCCTCGCGGGCTGGGAAGCCGCCGCGGCCGGCTGGATGCGCCGCCAGGAGACGATTCGCAGGCTCAGCGCGCCCGTGTCGCGCGTGGATGCTCGACGCGGTCTCGTTGCAGCCGGGCGAGCGCGTGCTGGAGCTGGCAGCCGGCCTCGGTGAGACGGGCATGCTTGCCGCCGAGCGGGTCGCCCCAATGGGCGGTGTGATCGTCTCCGACCAGGCCGACGCGATGCTGGACGGCGCCCGTGCCCGCGCGCTGCAGCTGGGGCTCAGCAACATCGAGTTCCAGGTGCTCGGCGCCGAATGGATCGACCTGCCGCTCGCGAGCGTCGATGCAGTCCTCTGCCGCTGGGGCTACATGCTGATCGCCGACCCGTCCGCGGCGCTGGCCGAGACCCGCCGCGTGCTGCGCCCGGGCGGACGCCTGGCGCTGGCCGGTGTGGGACTCCGTCCAGCACAACCCGTGGGCGCTTCTGCCGGCCCTGGAGCTGATCGAGCGCGGCCTTGCCTCCCCGCCCGTCTCTGGGACGCCCGGCCCGTTCGCGCTCGGCGACCCTGAGCGCGTCCGTGAGCTGTTGGCGCAGGCCGGCTTCGCCGAGATCGACGTGCAGTCCCTTGACGTCGTCCAGCGCCACGACTCGCTTCGATCTCTTCTGGGAGACGACGCTCGACATCTCGCATGCGTTCCACGACGCGGTGCTCAGCCGGCCCGAGCCCGAGATCATGGAGATCCGTGCGGGCATTGCCGCGCGCCTGCAGCCGTATACCGCGCCCGACGGGGCGATCTCGATCCCGGGCGCACCCTGATGGCCTCCGCGAGCGCGTAGCGGACCCTCTTGGACCAGTGTCTCGATCAAAAATTCGGTGAGTGTTTGCCGAGTGGATGGTCGTGATCTGACGTTCGATGGCGGCGGTCTGCGTACCGGTAGTACTTGGGCCGTTGACGGCGGGCGTCAGGCGCGGGCAGACGCCGGGAAACGCCATCGAATTTTTGAATCGCGACACCAGGTCGTGTATGGGCGTCGCGGCGGTCGTCGCCGAGCGGGGGTTCGCGACCGGGCACGGACTCGATAGCCTGCGCGATCTGATGCTCTACGACGACGACGCGGACCTCACCCTCCTCGACGGCCAGACCGTCGCGATCATCGGCTACGGCTCCCAGGGCCATGCCCACGCGCTGAACCTGAAGGACTCCGGGGTTGACGTCGTGGTCGGACTGCGCGAGGACTCCGCGTCTGTCGCCAAGGCCCGCGAGCAGGGCCTGGAGGTGCTGCCGGTGGTCGAGGCTTCCAGCCGCGGCGACCTGGTGATGATCCTGCTGCCCGACGAGCTGCACCGGCAGGTGTGGGAGGCGGAGATTCGCGACGGCATCGCGCCTCGGCAACATGCTCCTGTTCGGGCACGGCTTCTCGATCCACTACGAGGAGGTCGATCCGCCCGCCGGCGTCGACGTGGCGATGGTCGCCCCCAAGGGTCCCGGCCACCTCGTGCGCCGCCAGTTCACCGAGGGCAGTGGCGTCCCCGGCCTGATCGCCGTCGCCCAGGACGCGACCGGCAACGCGCGCGCGACTCGCGCTCGCCTACGCCAAGGGCATCGGCTGCACCCGCGGCGGCGTGATCGAGACGACCTTCAAGGACGAGACCGAGACCGACCTGTTCGGCGAGCAGGCCGTTCTCTGCGGCGGCGCCTCCGAGCTAGTCCAGGCCGGCTTCGAGACGCTCGTGGACGCCGGCTATGACCCCGAGATGGCCTATTTCGAGTGCCTGCACGAGCTCAAGCTGATCGCCGACCTGATGTACGAGAAGGGCCTTGCCGGGATGCGCTACTCGATCTCCAACACGGCGGAGTACGGCGACTACACGCGTGGCAAGCGCGTGATCACCGAGGAGACACGCGCCGCGATGCGTCAGATCCTCTCAGAGATCCAGTCCGGCGACTTCGCGCGGGAGTGGATCGCCGAGAACCGCGCCGGGCAGGAGAACTTTCTGCGCATGCGCGCCGAGCAAGCTGATACCCAGGTCGAGCACGTCGGTGGCGAGCTGCGCTCGCACATGGACTGGATCAAGCCCTCGTTCTGAGTTCGCTACACTCGCTCACATCGTCGCGACTGGCGTTCGGGTGGGCGTAACCACCGGGGAGCGACGACAGTTTCAACGCCGCGCGCCTGGGCACTTCTAGATCAGCACACCCTCGAGGTCGAAACGAGGAAGCCCATGACGCCGAACTCCGCCCCAGCGCCAGACACGACGCAACTGCTCATCCCCGACGAGCTGCGACCCGCTGACGGGCGCTTCGGCTGCGGACCGTCGAAGGTGCGACCCGAGGCGCTCGCGCGTTTGGCCGGAGAGGGCGGCCGCGGTGATGGGCACCTCGCACCGCCAGAAGCCGGTCAAGGCGCTCGTCGGGGAGATTCGCGCGGGGCTGCGCGAGCTGTTCGCAGTGCCCGAGGGCTATGAGGTGGCGCTCGGCAACGGCGGCGCGACGGCGTTCTGGGACGCCGCGGCGTTCGGGCTGATCGAGCGCCGCGCGCTGCACCTGACCTACGGCGAGTTCTCCTCGAAGTTCGCCACCGTCACGACCGGCGCGCCGTTTCTGGAGGACCCGGTCGTCGTGTCCGCCGAGCCGGGCGATGCCCCCGACCCGGGCGCGCTCGGCCACCGCCAGACGGGTCCGTCGACGTCGTGACGTGGGCGCACAACGAGACCTCGACCGGCGTGATGGTCGGAGTGGAGAGGCCCGCTGCGACGGGCGACGCGCTGGTGCTGATCGACGCGACCTCCGGTGCGGGCGGACTGCCCGTAGAGATCGACCAGGCCGACGCCTACTACTTCGCGCCGCAGAAGAGCTTCGCCGGCGACGGCGGCCTGTGGGTCGCGCTGCTCAGCCCCGCCGCGCAGGAGCGGATCGCAGCGCTCGCGGCATCCGAGCGCTGGATCCCCGCGTTCCTCTCGCTGAGCACGGCCCTGGAGAACTCGCGCAAAGACCAGACCTACAACACGCCTGCCGTCGCGACGCTGTTCCTGCTCGCCGATCAGATCCGCTGGATGCTCGACGGCGGTGGCCTGGACTGGTGTGTCACGCGCACGCGTGAGTCCTCCGGGCACCTGTACGAGTGGGCAGAGCGGACCGCATACACGACGCCGTTCGTCGCGGACCCCGCCAAGCGCTCGCTGGTCGTCGGGACGATCGACTTCGACGATGAGGTCGACGCGGCTGCGGTCGCAGCGACCCTGCGCGCCAACGGGATCGTCGACACCGAGCCCTACCGCAAGCTGGGTCGCAACCAGCTGCGGATCGGCATGTTCCCCGCCGTCGACCCAGACGATGTGCAGGCGCTCACAGCCTGCATCGACTGGGTTGTCGCGAGGATCGCGTCATGAGCCCCGCCACGCCGGACACCTCAGAGCGCCTGAAGGTCCTCGTCAAGGAGAAGGTCGGCGACTCGGGCGTCGAGCTGCTGCGCGACCCGCTTCGACGTCGATCTGGGCGTCGACTGGACCGAGGAGGAGCTGACCGAGCGGATCGGCGCATACCACGGCATCCTGATTCGCTCGGCCACGAAGATGACCGCCGAGCTGATCGAGCGCGCCGTCAACCTGCGCGTGATCGGGCGCGCTGGGGTGGGCGTGGACAACGTCGACGTGGACGCCGCCACGCGCCGCGGGATCGTCGTCGCCAACGCCCCGCAGTCTAACGTCGTCACCGCCGCCGAGCACACGCTCGCGCTGCTGCTCGCGCTCGCCCGCAACATCCCCCAGGCGCACGAGTCGCTGCACGACGGGAAATGGGATCGCTCGAAGTACTCCGGTGTGGAGCTGTACGAGAAGACGCTCGGCATCCTCGGCTTCGGGCGCATCGGCCAGCTCGTCGCTCAGCGCGCGCGCGGCTTCGGCATGCGCGTGCTCGCGTTCGACCCGTTCGTCAGCGCCGAGCGCTACCGCGAGCTGGGAGTCGATAAGGCCGACTCGCCCGAGGACGTGTATGCGCAGGCGGACTTCATCACCGTGCACCTGCCCAAGACGCCCGAGACCGAAGGCTTCCTCGACGCCGCGGCGTTCGCCAAGATGCGCGACGGCGTGCGCGTGCTCAACGTCGCCCGCGGCGGGCTGATCGACGATGCCGCGCTGCAAGCGGCGCTGGACTCCGGCAAGGTCGCCGGCGCCGCGCTCGACGTGTTCCCCGCCGAGCCGATGACCGACTACCCGCTGTTCGAGGACGGCTACCCCCAGGTCGTGGTCACCCCGCACCTGGGAGCCTCGACCGCCGAGGCCACCGACCGTGCGGGGTACCAGAGCGCTGAGCAGGTCGTGGCCGCGCTCACCGGTGGCGTCGTCTCCACGGCCGTCAACATCCCCGCGATCGGCGCCGAGGACATGGAGGTGCTCGGTCCGTTCCTGCCGCTCGCCACCCAGCTCGGGCGCCTGGCGATGGAGCTCGCCGAGGGCAGCTCGGTCGAGCGCATCGAGGCCGCGTTCCTGGGCCGGATCGCCGACTTCGACACGCGCCTGCTGACGCTCGCCGTGATCCAGGGCGCGCTGCAGGGGCGCACGGAGGAGCAGGTCAACCTCGTCAACGCCCCCAGCATGGCTCAGCAGCGGGGGATCGTCGTCGAGGAGAAGGCAGTCTCCGAGGCGCAGGACTTCAACGAGCTGATCCGCGTCACCGTCGCCGCCGGAGATGCGCGGGTCGCGGTCGCCGGCACCGGCATCGGGCCCAACCGCGTGCCTCATCTGGTCGAGGTCCAGGGCCGGCGCCTGACGATCGAGCTCGCGCCGTACGTGACGGTCTTCCGCTACCAGGACCTGCCCGGCATGATCGGGCGCGTCGGGACGATCTTCGGGGCGCACGGGATCAACATCTCCTCCGCCGCGGTTGGACACACGCCCGACGGGCACGCCGACGGCGAGGAGCAGCGTCTGGCCGCGATGGTCGTCACGACCGACGCGCGCGTGCCGGGCGATGTCGTCGAGGAGATCGTCGCGTCCGATGGTTTCGTCAACGGCTGGTCGGTTGATCTCTGATTCAGCGGGAGCCGGTTGGCGGTGGCACGCCGAGCTGGCGGCAGATCCCACGGGCGGTCGCAGGCTTGATCTCGCGGTGGCGAGGGACAACAGTGCGCTGGTTGGTGGCAGGGTTCTCCCAGGACTCGTGCTTGGCGGCCTGACGAGCAAGCCGACAGCCATGCGCCGCCAGGTGTCGCTCCAGCTTGCGCTTCTTCACGCAGCGATCTCGACCGGCTCGACGAGCGCCCACCCAGTATCTGGGATCGACTCGCCGCGCGCGCGGCGCTCCTCGAGCACCAGCTCGATTGCGTCGCGAACCATGATGCGCGCTTCATCGAGTCCCTCGCCCTGAGTGTGCACCTCGGGGAGCTCAGGGACGTGGGCGTACACCCAGCCCTCGCCAGCGTCCTCGTAGACGACGTTAAACGTGAGCGCGCTCATGCCCGCACGGTAGCGCGTCTCAGTGCCGGGCGGGTGCGCCGATCGGATAGGCTCTCGCGCAGTATGAGGGCTGTGGTGATCACCAAGCACGGCGGACCGGGGTGCTCGAGGTTCAGGAGCGGCCCGACCCCACGCTCGGTCCGGGAGAGGTGCGGATCGACGTCGCCGCGGCGGGGATCAACTTCGCCGACGTGATGGCGCGCCTGGGCTTCTATCCCGACGCGCCCAAGACTCCGTGCGTCGTCGGCTACGAGGTCGCGGGCACGATCCTCGAGCTGGGCGACGGCGTCGATGGTCTCAGTCATGGTCAGCGGGTCATCGCCGGGACCGAGTTCGGCGGCTACGCCTCGCAGGTGGTCGTGCCCGCCGACGGCGTGCAGGCGCTGCCGGACGGGCTCACGTTCGAGCAGGGTGCGGCCATTCCCGTCAACTACGGGACCGCGTGGATGGGGCTCCTCGGCTTCGGCAGCCTGCGATCCGGTGAACGTGTGCTGATCCAGGCGGCCGCCGGCGGCGTCGGCATCGCCGCGACACAGGTCGCCAAGCGCCAGGGCGCCGAGGTGTACGGCACCGCGTCGCCCGGCAAGCACGCGCGGATCTCCGAGTTCGGGGTCGACCACCCGCTCGACTACACGACCGCCGGCTGGGAGCGAGGGCTGCCGCAGTTCGACGTGATCATGGACGCGATCGGCGGCGCGAGCTTCCGCCGCAGCTACGACCTGCTCGGTCCCGGGGGGCGCCTGATCGCGTTCGGCGCGTCCGGGGTCGTCTCCGGCGAGCGGCGTAACCCTGTAGCAGCAGTGAAAACCGCCCTGCGCATGCCCCGCTTCAACTTGATCAAGCAGATGTCCGCGTCCAAGTCCGTGATCGGCCTGAACATGTACACGCTCTCCCAGGACGAGCGTCGCCGCGCTCAGGTGGGCGTCGCGCTGCGGGAGTTGGCCGGCGACGGCACGATCCAGCCCGTCGTCGCGGGGACGTTCTCGTTCGAGGAAGCCGGCGCGGCGCACAACATGATCACCGAACGGCGCAACGTCGGCAAGGTTGTGCTTGTTCCGTAATCGTCGGGCCTGGTGCTAATCTGCACCTTCAGATGTCGTTCCGGATCTCGTCCCTTTCGCTTCTCCTTCTGCTCCCCCCTCGGGGGGAATAGCGCGTGGCGGCCGCGTAGCCGCATACCCAGCAGAGAGGAAGCGTCAACGAGATAGAGAAGGAGCACGAACGACACCATGAGCGACCAGGACGCAGCACACGCAGCAGCATCTACGCGAGATGAGCGAGACCGGGTCAGGGTTTTCGACACGACCCTGCGCGACGGCGAGCAGTCGCCGGGAATCTCGCTGAACCGCCAGGAGAAGCTGGAGATCGCCCACCAGCTCGCGCGACTGGGAGTGGACGTGATCGAGGCGGGCTTTCCGATCACCTCGCCGGGCGATTTCGAGTCGGTGCAGGCGATTGCCAGAGAGGTCGAAGGTCCTGTGATCTGCGGGTTGGCGCGCACCTCAAAGCAGGACATCGACGCCGCCTGGAATGCGGTGAAGGACTCCGAGCGCCCGCGGATTCACACGTTCATCGCCACGAGTGACATCCACATCGAGCGCAAGCTGCAGACCACGCGCGAGGATGTCTTGGGACAGGCGCGCGCCGCGGTCGCCCAGGCGCGCGAGTACACCGAGGACGTCGAGTTCTCACCCGAGGACGGGTCGCGCTCGGACATCGAGTACATGGCCGAGGTGATCCAGGTCGCGCTGGAGGAGGGCGCAACGACGATCAACGTGCCCGACACGGTCGGCTACACGATGCCGCGCGAGTATGCGGCGATGTTCGAAGAGCTCTACCGGCTGGTGCCGGGGTTGCGCGAGGTGGTCGTGTCGGTGCACTGCCACGACGACCTCGGGCTGGCCGTCGCGAACTCGCTGGCGGGCGTGGAAGCGGGCTGCAGGCAGGTCGAGTGTGCGATCAACGGGATCGGCGAGCGCGCCGGCAACGCGTCGCTGGAGGAGATCGTGATGCTGCTGCGCACACGCGAGCCGAGCCTCGGGCTGTGGACGGGGATCGAGACGACCGAGATCGCGCGTACGAGTCGGTTGGTCTCGCGGTTGACCGGCTATCAGGTGCAGCCGAACAAGGCGATCGTCGGGCGCAACGCGTTCGCGCACGAGGCCGGCATCCATCAGGACGGCGTGCTGAAGGAGCGCACTACGTACGAGATCATGGACGCGACGACCGTCGGGTCTGAAGAGCAACTCGCTCGTGCTGGGCAAGCACTCCGGTCGCCACGCGTTGCGTGACGCACTGGAGGAGATGGGTTTTCAGCTGGACGGCCAGGCGCTGAACACCGCGTTCAAGCGCTTCAAGGAGATCGCCGATCGCAAGAAGCAGATCACGGCGATGGACCTGGAGGCGCTCGTCACCGACGAGTTGCGCGGCGAGGACATCTCGGGCTATGCGCTGGACTGGTTCGAGGTCGAGGCCTCCTCGCGGCGGCCGCCGCACGCGCGCGTGTCGGTGACGCTGCCCGACGGCGGCACGGGCGAGGGCTCGTTCACCGGGGACGGTCCGATCGATGCGGTGTTCCGCGCGATCAACGCGGCCGTGGGTGTTGACGCGAAGCTCGGCGAGTTCACGATCGGCGCGGTCACCGAGGGTCAGGACGCGCTCGGCGAGGTGTCGGTCGTGGTCGAGGTCGACGGCTCCTCCGGCGCGGGGCAGGGCGTCTCGACGGACATAATCGACGCGGCCGCGCGCGCGTACGTGCGTGCGCTGTCGGTCGCGCGGGCACGCGCTGAGTCCTCGGCTGACGCGCTGGGATTGCCCGAGCCCGCCGGACCGTAGGCAAGCAATACGCGCGTCTGTGATAACGTACACACGTATGATGCGGACAGCGATCCAAGCACCCATCGAACAGCATCCCAGCGCGGCGATCGACCCACTCGATCCGGTCACGATCGGCGCGCGCGTGAAGGCGCTGCGTGAGTCCGAGTCGCTGTCGCTGCGTGAGCTGGCCCTGCGCAGCGGCGTGAGCGCGCCGATGCTCTCGCAGGTCGAGCGGGGCGAGACGAGCCCAACCCTGACTATCGCCGCGCGGATCGCCGCCGGCCTGGAATTGCGGCTGTCACAGCTGCTGCGTCTCGACGAGGACGGCGCGGTCACGATCGTGCGCGCCGGCGAGCGCACGCGCGGGGGCAGCAAGAAGCGCGGGCACGGCTTCGAGGTGCTCACCTCCTCACAGCCCGGTCAGCGCGCCGAGATCTCGCGACACACGCTCGCACCCGGCGGCGCAACCGGCGCGCCGGACGATCCGCCGATGCACGAGCCCGGCAGCCGCGAGACGGCACTCGTCGAGCGCGGCTCGGTCATTCTTGTGTGCGACGGGCAGCGGTACGTACTGGACAGGGGCGACTGCGTCACTTTCGACGCCGATCTGCCTCACCACTTCGAGAATCCCAAGGAGCGCGACGCGAACGCCGAGTTTCTCGCAGTCGTCTCCGCGGGACTGAGGCGCAGTTAGATGGCCACCACAACGCCATCCCGCTGGACTACGGAAGAGCCCATAAAAGGCGATTCCAGTACCCACGACAACGAGGACCGATGACCATGCCGCAAACGCTGTTCGACAAGATCTGGGAGACGCACGAGGTCGCGCACGGCCTGCTCTACATCGACCTGCATCTCGTGCACGAGGTGACGAGCCCGCAGGCGTTTGACAGCCTGCGCATGGCCGGGCGCCCGGTGCGTCGTCCCGACCGCACGCTGGCGACGGCCGACCACAACACGCCGACCGACGGCACGCCCGTCGCCGCGCGGATCAAGGACGAGCTCTCGCGCGTCCAAGTCGAAACGCTCGAGCGCAACTGCGAGGAGTTCGGCGTGCCGGTGTACTCACTCGGATCGGACCGGCAGGGAATCGTGCACGTGATCGGCCCCGAGCTGGGGGTGACCCAGCCGGGCATGACGATCGTGTGCGGAGATTCGCACACCGCCACGCACGGCGCCTTCGGCGCGCTCGCGTTCGGGATCGGCACGAGCGAGGTCGAGCACGTGCTCGCGACGCAATGCATGGTCCAGCAACGGCCACGCTCGATGCGCATCAGCTACGAGGGCGAGCTCGGCTTCGGCGTGACCGCCAAGGACCTGATCCTCGGCACGCTCGGGCAGCTCGGCGTCGGCGGCATGACCGGCCACGTCGTCGAGTTCGCCGGACCGGCGATCGAGGCGCTGTCGATGGAAGGGCGGATGACCGTCTGCAACATGACGATCGAGGGCGGCGGGCGCGCGGGGATGATCGCGCCCGACGAGACGACGTTCGCATGGTTCACCGAGTTTGACCGCCCCGGGGCGCCGCGCGGCGAGGAGCTGCAGAAGGCGATCGCGCATTGGCGGACGCTGCACACCGACGACGGCGCCGAGTTCGATAAGGAGGTCACGATCGACGCGAGCGCGATCTCGCCGCAGGTCACGTGGGGCACGAATCCGGGCATGGTGCGAGCCGTGACCGACAGCGTGCCCGCGCCGGAGGAGTTCGACAGCCCGGCCGACCGTGAGGCGACCCAACGCGCGCTTGCCTACATGGCCCTCGAGCCCGGCACGCCGATCGAGCAGATCTCACTCGACCGCGTGTTCATCGGCTCGTGCACGAACTCGCGAATCGGCGACCTGCGTGCCGCCGCCGAGGTCGTGCAGGGGCGCAGGGTCGCATCGAATGTCGACGCGATGGTCGTCCCCGGCTCCCAGCAGGTGATGAAACAGGCCGAAGCCGAGGGGATCGACCGCGTGTTCCGCGAGGCCGGCTTCGACTGGCGCGTGGCCGGCTGCTCGATGTGCCTCGGCATGAACCCCGACATCCTGGCGCCGGGCGAGCGCTGCGCGTCGACCTCGAACCGCAACTTCGAGGGCCGCCAGGGCCGCGGCGGTCGCACGCATCTCGTCTCGCCGCAGATGGCCGCCGCCGCCGCCATCGAGGGTCACTTCGTCGACATCCGCGACTGGAACTAGGAGGGCAACAGCATGGACCCCATCAGCGTCATATCCGGTGCAGTCAGCTTTCTCGACCGCGCCGACGTCGACACCGACCAGATCATGCCCAAGCAGTTTCTCAAGCGCGTGGAGCGCACGGGCTTCGGCGAGTTCCTGTTCTACGACTGGGCGAAGGAGCCAGGCTGGGATTTGCCCGCCAACCCGATCCTCGTCGCCGGTGAGAACTTCGGCTGCGGCTCCTCACGCGAGCACGCCCCGTGGGGTCTGCAGGATTATGGCTTTCAGGCGATCGTCGCGCCGAGCTTCGCCGACATCTTCTATTCGAACTGCACGAAGATCGGCTTGCTGCCGGTCGTGCTCAGCGCCGAGGACTGTCACAGCCTGGCCCATGCCGGCAGCGGCGAGATCGACCTGCTCGAGCAGGAGGTTCGCTTCGCCGGGCGGGACGCCGCGTTCGAGATCGATCACGAGATTCGCCATCGGCTACTCAACGGCCTCGACGACATCGCGCTGACGCTCGAGCAGTCGGCCGAGATCGCCGCATTCGAGCAGGAGCACGAGCGGACCGGGCCGGTCACGACCGCGCTGTAAAGGCTCGCGGACCCTAAACTCCACCCGCGGGCGGACACGATCACCAGACGGCCGGGGCACGTATAACCCAGGCCACAGAACAGGAGAGCGACACAAGTGAGCGCGCACCGCATCGTCACGCTGCCCGGCGACGGGATCGGACCGGAGATCATGGCGGCCGTCCTGCGGGTGCTTGGAGCAGTGGGGGAGTTCGAGTTCGAGGAGCACGTGTGTGGCGGCGCCTCGATCGACGTGCACGGCACCGCCCTCACCGACGAGGTGCTGACAGCGTGCCGCGACGCCGATGCGGTGCTGCTGGCGGCGGTGGGGGGTCCAAAGTGGGACAGCACCGACCCCGACGCGCCGCGCCCGGAGCAGGGGTTGCTCGGGTTGAGAAAGGGGCTGGGGCTGTACGCGAACCTGCGCCCGGTCAAGCCACTGCCGGCGCTGTATGACGCCTCCCCCCTGAAGCGCGAGCGGATCGAAGGGACCGACCTGCTCGTCGTCAGGGAGCTGACGGGCGGCATCTACTTCGGTGAGAAGACGCGCGCGGCGGACTCGGCGAGCGACGTGTGCGCCTACACGACCGTGGAGATCGAGCGGATCGCGCGCACCGCGTTCACGGCGGCACGGGCAAAGGTGACGAGCGTGGACAAGGCGAACGTGTTGGAGACATCGCGGCTGTGGCGAGAGGTCGTGATGGACGTGCACGCGCGCGAGTTCCCACACATCCAGCTCGAGCACATGCTCGTGGACAACGCCGCGATGCAGCTGGTGGCGGGGCCGAGGCACTTCGACACGATCCTCACCGAGAACATGTTCGGAGACATCCTCAGCGACGAGGCGGCGATGATCACCGGCTCGATCGGGCTGCTCCCGAGCGCGTCACTGGGAGCCGGGGGCGAGGAACCGACTCCGGGCCTGTTCGAGCCCGTGCACGGCTCCGCGCCGGACATCGCGGGCACGGGCACGGCCAATCCGCTGGCAATGTTCCTGTCGGCCGCGATGATGCTCAGACACGGACTCGATTTGCCAGACGCGGCGGCGGCGGTAGAATCGGCCGTTGAGAAGGCGCTGGAGGACGGCCTGCGCACCCCCGACCTGGGCGGAGCGGACGGTACGGTGAAGGCGACCGAAGCGGTACTGAACAACCTCTAATCAGGAGCGAGATGAACGTGGACCCGACGGACCTCATCTGGATGAACGGAGAATTCATCGCATGGGAGGACGCCAAGGTCCACGTCCTGACCCACGGGCTGCACTACGGGACGGGCGTGTTCGAGGGCGTGCGCTGCTACGACACCGAGCTCGGGCCGGCGGTGTTTCGCAACGCCGAGCACGTGCAGCGGTTGCTGAAGTCGGCCGAGCTGTACTACATGCCGGTGCCCTACTCGGCCGAGCAGCTGCGCACCGCCACGCGCGAGCTGGTCGCACGCAACGGGCTGCGCTCGTGCTACATCCGCCCGATCGCGTTCCGCGGCTATGGCGAGATGGGGTTGAACCCGTTACAGGCGCCCGTGGACGTCACGATCGCCTGCTGGGAGTGGGGCACGTATCTCGGCGAGGAGGGCATGCGCAACGGCGTGCGCGCGAAGGTGTCCTCGTGGGAGCGGATCGGCCCGCGCTCGCTGATCCCGCACGCGAAGGCCTCCGGCCAGTACCTGAACAGCGTGCTCGCGAAGATCGAGTCGATCAAGGCCGGCTACGAGGAGGCGATCCTGCTCGACGAACACGGCTATGTGTGCGAGGGGACGGGGGAGAACGTGTACGTCGTGCGCGATGGCGAGATCGCGACGCCCGGGCAGCACAACTCGATCCTCGACGGGATCACGCGGCGCTCGGTCATGCAGATCGCACAGGACCTCGGTTACACGGTCGTGGAGCGCAACATCGCTCGCACCGAGATGTACCTGGCCGACGAGATGTTCCTGTCCGGCACCGCGGCCGAGCTGGTGCCGGTGCGCGAAGTCGATGACCATCCGGTCGGGACGGGCGAGCCGGGAGAGATCACGCGCGTGCTGCAGGCCGCGTTCGACGATGCCATCCACGGGCGCTCGGAGCGCTATCGCGAGTGGCTGGACGTGGTTGACTCGCCCGCACTGCATACACCGAGCGGCGCGGGCTCGGATGAGGCGGCACGGGCCGCCGCGTCCAGCGGTTCGCCCGCGGCGGGCTAGAGCCCATGGCCGACATACAGCTATACGACGCGACCCTGCGCGACGGCATGGGCGGCGGCGGCATGACGCTGACCGCCGCGGAGAAGGTGCGGGTCGTGCGCGCGCTGGACGCGCTCGGGGTGGACATGGTCGAGGCGGGGTTCCCCGCTTCGAACCCGAAGGAGCTCGAGCTGTTCGAGCTGCTCGAAAAGGAGAGATTCGAGACGGCGGAGATCGTCGCGTTCGGGATGACACGCCGTCGCGGGGCGCTCGCCGCCGACGACGAGGGGTTGCGCGTGCTCGCTGACTCGTTCGTGCCGGTATGCACGCTCGTCGGCAAGAGCTCGGTGTTGCAGGCGGAGAAGGTGCTGAAGGTGACGCGCGCGGAGAACGTGAGCATGATCGGCGAGTCGATCGCGTTCCTCGTCGCCCACGGCAAGCGGGTGCTGTTCGACGCCGAGCATTTCTTTGACGGCATCCTGGAAGATCGGGACTACGCCATGGAATGTCTGCAGGTCGCCGCCGGCGCGGGTGCGGAGCGGGTCGTGCTGTGCGACACGAACGGAGGCTCGTTGCCACTGGATGTGCATAACTGGGTCGGGGCGGTGCGCGCGCGGATGCCGGACGTCCCGCTCGGGGTGCACACCCACGACGACACAGGGTGCGGCGTCGCCAATGCGCTTATGGCCGTCGATGCGGGCGCGACCCAGGTGCAGGGCACGATCAACGGGATCGGTGAGCGCACGGGCAACGCCAACCTCGTGACGATCATCGCCGACCTGCAGCTGAAGATGGATTATGAGGTATTGGCGCCCGAGCGGCTGGCGCGGCTGACCGAGACGGCCCACTTCGTTGACGAGCTGCTGAACCGTACGCCCAACCCGGCACAGCCGTACGTCGGCAAGCACGCGTTTGCGCACAAGGCCGGAATGCACGTGGCCGGCGCGCGCGAGAGCAGTGAGGCTTTCGAGCACGTCGATCCGGCGCTGGTGGGCAATCGCAGCGACGTGCTGATCTCAGAGCTCTCCGGGCGTGCAACGATCGTCGAGAAGGCGCGGGCGGCGGGAATCGCGACCGACGATGAGTTCACCCGGCGGGTTGTGGAGCGCGTCAAGGAACTCGAGCACGCGGGGTTTCAGTTCGAGGCGGCGGACGGGTCGTTTGAGCTGCTTATGCGCCGCGAGGCCGATTCCGGATACGAGCCGTTGTTCAAGCTCGAGTCCTGGCGCGTGATCGTGGAGAAGCATAACGCCGATGGCCGGGCCACCACCGAGGCTACGATCAAGATCTGGATCGGGGGCGAGCGGTATGTGCGCACCGCCGAGGGAAATGGGCCAGTGCACGCTCTGGACCGGGCGCTGCGAGACGCTATCGGGGAGATTCACCCTCACTTGAAGGACATCGATCTTGTTAACTTCAAGGTTAGGATTTTGGACGAGACCAAGGGGACGGGGGCTGTTACTCGGGTGCTGATCGACGCTTCGGATGGGCAGGATGTTTGGGGCTCGATTGGGGTTTCTGAGAACCTGATTGCCGCGTCATGGGACGCGCTGGTTGATTCGCTGGAGCGCGGGATGTTGAGTGACAAATCGCCCACGCCCGAGGTTGCGCAGCTTGATTCCTCTCGCTAAGCCTGTCCTGGGGGAGACCGAGGAGGCGGCTGTGCTGGAAGTGCTGCGTTCAGGGCAGCTGTCGCTCGGGCCGAAGCTGGCTGAGTTCGAGCGGATGTTTGCCGCGCGTGTGGGGGCGCCGTATGCCAGTGCGGTGAGCAGTGGGACCGCGGGGTTGCATTTGGCGCTGCGGGCCGTGGGGGTGACGGCGGAGGATGAGGTGGTTACAAGTCCGTTCTCATTCGTAGCGTCGGCGAACGCGGTTGTGTACGAGGGGGCGACGCCTGTGTTTGCCGATATTGACCCGGTGACGTTTAACCTCGATCCCAAGGCGGCTGAAGCTGCAGTTACCGAGCGGACGAAGGCGATACTGCCGGTGCACATATTTGGGTATCCGGCCGACCTGCCGGCGATCGAGCGGATCGCGGACACTCGGGGGCTGGCAATCGTGGAGGACGCGTGCGAGGCGTTGGGCGCGAGTCATGCCGACGGGATCGCAGTGGGGGGGAGAGGGCATCCGGCGGTGTTTGGGTTCTATGCCAACAAGCAGATCACCACGGGCGAGGGGGGGATGGTCACGCTCGGCGATCGGGAGATCAAGGAACGGATCGACTCCGAGCGCAATCAGGGCCGGGCCAAGGACATGGGCTGGCTCGATCACGACCGGCTGGGGTTCAACTACCGGCTGTCGGACATCGCCTGCGCGCTGGGGATCGTGCAGCTGGAGCGGCTGGAGGAGATGCTGGCGGCGCGGGCGCGGGTCGCCGGGTGGTATCGGGAGGCGTTGGCCGGGATCGAGGAGGTCGAGCTGCCGTGCGAGGACAAAGACGGTGACGTGCGGGGGTGGTTCGTGTTCGTCGTGCAGTTGCCGCAGGGAGTGGACCGTGACGGGACGGTGCGCGCACTGGCCGAGCGCGGGGTGCAGAGCAAGCCGTACCTGCCCGCGATCCACCTGATGAGCTACTACCGCGAGCGGTTCGGTCACCGCGAGGGCGAGTTCCCCGTATGCGAGGACGTGGCGGCGCGAAGTGTGGCGCTGCCGTTCTGGCCGCAGATGAGCGAAAAGGACGTTGAACAGGTGGCGCGGGAGTTGGTCCGCACGGTGGGGGGATAGTTCGCAGCGGGCTTTTCGGGAGACCCGGGAGCAAGTTGCTCCCGAACAACGCTGTCGGCGCCGGTCACCGTAGTGGGCGGCATGGGTAGGGAGCGCTTATGGTTCGTACGTCTGGCCCACAGACTGCACTATCGATGTCCCGGTTCGGTGGGCCCCTCCAGCACCCAGATTCTCAGCGCCTGAACGCCGATCGCGACCAGCTACTTCGCTGACGATCGCTTAGGGGCGCCGCGCGACATGGATGGATGTACGCATGGGGGAGGACCGGACTTCCGGCCCTCCCACTTAGGCGATGCTGCGAAGCGTCATCGCGTACGTCAAGCTGGTCTTATTTTTCGCTTTCGACTACATCTTCCACTGTCGCAACTCTCAGCGAGCCGCTGAGGATCGCGGTGTTGTGGCCGGCCGCGGACGGCAAGCCGAGTTTTGAGTCGAGTATGGAATCCACCAGCGACGAGAACGAGCCACCGCAGCCTTCGGCCACAGGCGCCGAAAACGCATTGTCTACGAGCGAGTTTTCGTTGACGACGAGAACTTCTTCTTCTTCGCTGAAGGTGCCGACTTTTCCGCTGATCGGTTTGTTGGGGGCCGGCGGGCTGGTTGTTCCCGTGGTCAAGTGCAGCTGTATCGGGCTCGCTTCAGATCCGATGTAGCAGGCGCTCCCCAGCAGAGGATTTTTCAAGTGGACCCTGACGGGCAGCGTGAGCGCTGTTCCTGTTGCCTGGATAAAGTCATCAAAATTCAGAAGCGCCGGGTTGTGTTCGTTGGCGACGAGTTCGGTTGTCGCCGTAACTCCGGTGTATTTGTTTTCAAAGATAGCTTTACAGGCTTCCCGCAACCCTTTTTCGAAGAATCCTTCGCCTTTGATTTCGGTGCAGTTAATCAATCCGAGCAGCCCGCCGGGGACGTTCAGTTCTGTTTTGGAGAGGCTTTCACCGTTGTTTGCCGGCAGCAGGGCAAACTCTCCTTCGCCGAGCGGGAGCGCGCCACCCTGGAGGGTGATTGTCTTGTTGATTGGCACGGTAGCTTTGCCGATCGTGAATTCGCCACTGGTGGTCTGTGCAAATGTACAGAGGCTGCCGGGCGGCGTGGCCGTCGGGCATTGCGCGAAGACCGCGTAGGGGCCTTTCGGCGTCGCAAGCGCCGGAGAAGCGGCTCCGAGCGCGGTCAAGGCCACCATCAACGCCATCGCGACAACTATCGTGCGCCTGCGGACTTTCGCAGGACACCTGTAGCAATCGCGGCGCTTATGCCGCGAGTAAATATGTGATAACTTCGACCAAACAGATCAAGCCGAGTGTCTTGAAGTCGCTTCAGGGCAAGGCAGGCAAGGCTGGAGCGAATGGAGCTCAGGGCGCGGCCGGCGCCATAGGTCCGCAGGGTCCGGCCGGTGGTACTGGCCCGGCGGGCGCTGTAGGCGCAAAGGGTGAAACCGGGGCTACGGGCCCGCAGGGCGAAAAAGGCGCGACCGGTACAAACGGCAAAGATGGCACGACCGGTTTCACCGAAACCCTCCCTTCCGGAAAGACCGAGGAGGGGGAGTGGTCGGTAACGCCGGTCGAAATCCCAGAACTGGGGCACGCCATCGTCGGACATGGCGCGATCTCGTTCGTCATCCCGCTGCAGGCGGCTCCGACTCTGGTCTATCTGAAAGAAGGAGAAGGAAAAACAGTAGAATGTCCGGGAACTGCGGCAGAACCAAAGGCTGAGAAAGGTTTCCTCTGCCTGTACACCGTTGAAGAAAACGAACAGCATCTCTCAGGATCGACAGCAAGCGCATTCGGAGCCCAGCTGATCTTCGGCGGCGAATTTGCTGGCCTTCCTACCGGTGGATCCTGGGCGGTAACCGCTGGCTAGCCGGTCGCGATCATCTGGGCGCTCGTTCCCCGGGACGGTCCGCCCGGCCCGGGGAGTCCTGGCCCTCGACACCGCACAAGAACTGACATACATAGGCATACATATATACATACATCCGGACATATGTACGGCACCACCCACAAGAAAGACACAGACACGACAAGGCAAATCTCACCATCGCGTTCCTCATCTTTCCGTGGTGGGGGGTGGCATGTAGGTGCTTTGGCAGATTGGCCACCTAAGGGACGCCTCGGCGCCCATCGCCCAACCAAGACACCAACACACTTACTACATGAACCGGTCCCACGAGAAAGGCATTCAGTGAACAAGGCACCCAACGCTCTCACGTCTCTCCTACAGCGCTCCGGGTGTCGGTTGGCTGTCCGCTCGGATGCCTTCCCATGGACCGGTACGCCCTCGGCTCACGCTCGCGCTGACAGGTGCCGTCGCTTGATCTGGGTCGCGTTTCTCTCGATCCTGCTAGCTCTGGGTCTCTTTATGATCTTTACCACCACCCCCGCTCGCGCCGAACAGCGTCGCCTCTTCTCCGGCTCCTTGGGGACAGCCTCCTCCACTGCCGTCAGTCCCTACCCGCTCTCACCCGGAAAAGAGGGAGCACAGGGCCCTTGGTCGGTCGCCGTCGACAGCTCCACCGGCCCCTCGGTGCACGACGTCTACGTCACCGACGGCGCCAACAACCGCATCGAGAAGTTCGGCCCCTTCGGTGAATTCCTGCTCATGTTCGGCAAGGCAGTCAACGAAACCGAACACGACAGGATCGGCCTTGAACCCGGTGAAACCACACAGCAGAAGGAAGCCAAGGAAAACGTCTGCGTTGCCGAATCGTTGGACATCTGCCAGGCGGGTACAGCGGACTCCACGCCTGGCGCCTTCGAAAGCTCCGAAGGCGTTATGTTCGTCGCCGTCGACAACTCCTCCGGCGGTGAAGGTGATGTCTACGTCGCTGACTTCGTCGAACACGGCGGCGCCGGCAACACGGTTTCCAAGTTCGACCCTTACGGCCACCTGATCGCCTCTTGGGGCACCGGCGGCCGGCTCGACGGCTCCAACGTCCCCTTCGGAGAAATCGACGGTATTGCGGTCGATCCCTCCGGCAACCTCTGGGTCTCCACTGTAGACGCGGCCTTCGAGTTCAAACAGAACTCCGCCCCCATGACCGAGTGGAGCCATCCACAAGCGGGTCCCTTCGGCATTGCGGTCGACTCCGAAGACAACCTCTACCTCGCCACGGACTTCAATTTGCTCAAGTTCAGCTCCGCCGGCGCTGACATCGGTCAGATCACCGAATCGGGCGTTAGGCCCGATGCCCTCACCGTCGATCCCTCCACCAACGACCTCTACGTGGCACCGGCCGAAGCCAGCTTCCGGGTTCTGCGCTACGAACCCTCATGCCAGATTAGGCCCCTCGGTGCAGGCTGCGCACCGGCTGAATCTTTCACCTCGAGCCACCCTGCGTTCGGACACGGCCTCGCCATCGACCCCTCCAGCTCCGGCAACACGCTCTACGCCGCCGAGTTGAGCCAAGGAGAAGTCGCCGGCTTCTCGTTCGAGACCGTCCCCGACGTCAGCACAGCCAAGGCCTCGGGCTTCACACCGACCTCTGCCACCCTGAACGGCACCGTCAACCCCGCCGCCGTGCCGGTCACCGAATGCTTCTTTGAATGGGGCGAAAGCCAAGCCTATGGTCAGAAGACTCCCTGCGAACACCCCAACAGCGCCGAAGTTGGTTCGGGCTCGAGTCCGGTCGAAGTCCATGCCGACATCACCGGGCTGCAGCACGGCAAGACCTACCACTTCCGCCTCGTCGCCGGGAATGACAACGATGTCAATGCAAGTCTCGAACTCGACGAACCCAGCCAGGGCCAGGACGTCAGCTTCGGTCCGCCGCTGATCGACAGCGCGTCCGTGTCGAGCGTCACCTCGACGAGCGCAACCCTCGAAGCCCAGGTGGAACCGAACAACGTTGATACCCACCTGAAGATCGAATACGGGACCGACACCAGCTACGGCCAGGCCACTCCGGAAACTGACATCGGCTCCGCTGCCACCAGCCAGAGCGTATCCCCGCACATTCAGAGCCTCGCATCCGACACGGTCTATCACTACCGCGTCATCGCCCACAGCGCACTCGGAACCGTCGCAGGCGAAGACCATATGTTCACCACCCAGCGGGCCGGCGGGCCCGCCGGTGAATCTGTGCTCCCCGATGGCCGCGTGTGGGAACTGGTCTCCCCGGCCAACAAGCATGGCGCCGACATCCTGCCGATCCGCTCAGGGGAATCTCGGTTCGCGATCCAGGCCGCCGCCGGCGGCGGCCTGGTCACCTACCTAGCGACCTCGCCCACCGAAGCCGAACCGGACGGCAACTCGAACTACACGCAGACGCTCTCCAACCGCGGCTCCGATGGTTGGGGCTCGCTCGACATCGCGATCCCTCACAACGAAGCCACGGGCCTCACCGATACCGGAGAGGAGTACCGCGTCTTCTCCGATGATCTCTCGCTCGGGCTCCTGCAGCCCTTGGGTGCCTTCAACCCCACCCTGTCCGCTGAAGCCTCCGAACAGACTGTCTATCTACGCAGTGACTTCCCTGGCGGCGACCCCGGAGACCTCTGTAGGACCTCGTGTTCTCGCCCCCTTGTCACCGGCGCACCTGGTTTCGAAAACGTCCCGCCCGGCACCGAATTCGGCATCGAATTTCAGACCGGGAACAAATGTCCTCCGGAGCCCGTTTGCGGTCCTCAGTTCCTCGGCGCGACCCCTGACCTCAACCACGTCATTCTCCTCTCCCGTGTGCCCCTATCCGCTACGCCAGAAAACGATGGTGGCCTCTTTGAGTGGTCCGGCGGCCAGTTGCAACTCGTCAGCATCCTCCCCAGCGGTGAAGCGGCCGCGCTGAATACCGGGCTGAGTCTCGGAGGGCGCATCGAAACTAGCGGCACCGAGGTTGAGACCGCGATCCTCCCCAGGCACGCAATCTCCGCTGACGGCGCCCGCGTCGTCTGGTCTGAGGGCGACGCGTTCCCGGGCAACGGCCACCTCTACCTGCGCGATACGACGAGCGACGCGAGCGGCAAAACCATCCAGCTCGACGCCGGGAAGGGCTTCATCCCGGTCGGCGCTCCGAGCGCCAGCTTCCAGGACGCCTCCAGCGACGACTCCAAAGTGTTCTTCACCGACGAACAGAAGCTTACCCCAGGCTCGGGGGCGTCGGGCGGAAAACCCGATCTGTACCAGTGCGAAGTGGCAGAAGTCGAAGACGAACTCGAATGCAAGCTGACCGACCTCACTCCCGAAAACTCAGGTGAACCCGCCGCCGTGCAGGGCACGGTGATCGGCGCATCAGACGACGGCTCCTACGTCTACTTCGTCGCCGACGGTGTCCTCACTGGCACGGAAGAAAATGAACGCGGCGAAAAGGCTCAGGGCGACCAGCCCAATCTCTACGTCTCCCATGATGGTACCACCAAGCTTGTGGGCGTCCTCTCTGCTGAGGACTCTCCCGACTGGGCTGGCACCGCTGCCGATGAACCTCTTCCAGAGCTGACCGCACATGTTTCCCCGAACGGCCGCTGGCTAGCATTCATGTCCGAGCGTTCCCTCACCGGCTATGACAACCGTGACGCCAATAGCGGCCACCCCGATGAGGAGGTGTATCTGTACGCGGCCGCCGCAGACGGCGGTGAGGGCCACCTCGACTGCGTCTCGTGTGACCCCACCGGCGCCCGCCCGCTCGGAGTGGAATATGAAAACCTGGAGCGTGGGCTTGCCGGTGGCGACGGAGGCTGGCAGCAAAACCAGTGGCTTGCCGCGAACATTCCCGGCTGGACCTCGCCGCGCTACCAGTCGCGCTACCTCTCCGACAGCGGCCGGCTGTTCTTCAATAGCTCCGACGCGCTCGTCCCTCAGGACACCAACCACACCGAGGACGTCTATGAGTACGAGCCGCCCAAGGGCGAAGAAACAGCGGCCAGCGACACTTGCACCACCGAATCGCCCACCTACAGCCCCGGCTCCGATGGCTGCGTGGGCCTCATCTCTTCCGGCACCTCCCCCGAAGAATCGGCTTTCCTCGACGCCTCAGAAACGGGCGACGACGTGTTCTTCCTCACCACGGCGGAGCTCTCACCCCAGGATCTCGACAGCAGCCTCGATGTCTACGACGCCCACGCCTGCAGCGCCGCCTCGCCCTGTCCCCCTCCGCCCCCTGCGCTCCCTCCCGTCTGTGTCGGCGACGCCTGCCAGAGCTCGGGTAGCACTCCCGAAGACCCCACTCCCGGCTCTCTCACCTTCCACGGCCCCGGCAACATCTCGTCGCTGGCGGCCTCGCTCGCCGTGAAACCGATGACCGCAGCTCAGATCAAGGCTAAAAAGCTCACGAAGGCGTTGAAGGTCTGTCGAGCGAAAACGAACAAGCACAAGCGTGCGGTGTGCGAAGAGCTGGCGCGCAAACGCTACGGCGCGGCGCATAAGGCCAAGAAGTCGAGCAGAGCAAAGAATGCCAGCAACAGACGGAGGGCTAAGTGATGAGGGCCTCTATGCATTTGAAGCTGCCTTGGCCAGCACCGGTCATCATCATCCTAGTCGCAGTGGCGGCGCTTGCCGACGCGACACCCGCACTTGCTGCGAAGCCCTGGTGGCACCTAACCTCGGGCTCTCGCCCATCCTACCTCAGACCCGAAGGCAAGGATCAGATCGTCCTTACCGCAGCCAACCTCGGTGATGCCGACGTCAACGGCGAAGCGGCGGCGGGCGGACCAATTGTCGTCACGGACAAGTTGCCCATAGGCCTCGAGGCGACCTCGATTAAGGCGGGCACAGGTGCTCCGGTCAAATGCGTGTTCGGCTCGCTCACCTGCACCTTCGCTGGCATGCTGGCGCCTTACGAGCGGATCGAAGTCCTGATCGAGGTCAAGGACGAGGGCGCCGAATCGGGAGAGGAAAACGAAGCGAGCGTCTCCGGCGGTGATGCGCAGGCTGCCTCGATCGCCCGCGCGATCACGGTGAGCGAAGAACCTGTCCCGTTCGGTCTCGAAGACAACGAACTGGCGCTAGAAGAAGAGGGCGGTGCGCCCGACACCCAGGCTGGCTCCCACCCCTTCCAGCTGACGAACACGCTGGCGCTGAACCAGAGCTTCGTAGCGGTCGGGGCTACTGGGGAAGAACTCCCAGAGCCGGTCGCGCTGCCCAAGAACATCAACGTCAAGCTGCCCCCGGGCTTGGTCGGCAACCCCAGCCCGATTCCGCGCTGTACTCTGGCACAGTTCTTTACGCTTAATATCGAAAATATAAACGCCTGCGGACCGCAGACCGCGGTCGGCGTCGCGGCGGTGCTAGTCAACGAACCTAACACAGCGGGTATAGAAAGGTTGGTCGTGCCCGTGTTCAACCTGGAACCGAGCTTTGGGGAGCCGGCACGGTTCGGCTTCTTCATCCCAAAGGGACAGACGCCGGTGTTCCTCGAGCCCTCGGTGCGCAGTGGCAGAGGCGAAGACTACGGTATCACCGTAAGCTCTCTGAACACCACTCAGACCGCCGGCCTCCTCTCAAGCGAAGTGACGTTCTGGGGCGTCCCCGGCGACCCGCGCCACGACAGCTCCCGTGGCTGGGGCTGCCTCGACGAATCGGCCGGCGATCCCCTCCATCTTCCCTGTCAGCCCCTCGAGGCCGAATACCCGCCGTCCTTTCTGACGCTGCCCACCTCGTGCACGGGCGCACCGTTGGTGAGCTCGGTGGAAATAGATTCTTGGGCTGCGCCTGCGGATTTTCTGTCGTTTCCGACGACCGAGTCGATGCCGGTGCTGGATGGTTGTAATCAGCTTGCGTTCGCCCCGTCGTTTCAGGTTGAACCGACGACGGACCGTGCTTCTGCGCCGAGTGGTCTTGATGTGAACCTTGGTTTTCATGATGAAGGTTTGACGAGTGCTGAAGGTGTGGCGCAGTCTCAGCTTGAGGGTACGGTTGTGACTTTGCCTGAAGGTTTTACGATTAACCCGTCTTCGGGTGTGGGACTGGGTGGCTGCACGCGGGCGGATTTTGCGAGGGAGTCGGTGGACTCCGCGCCGGGGGCGGGTTGCCCGGAAGACTCGAAGCTGGGTACGGTCGAAATCGAAACGCCGCTGTTGTCCACCGTGATCCATGGCTCGTTGTTCATCGCGCAGCCGTATGAAAACCCGTTTAGTGAACCCGGCCACCCGAACGGGTCGCTGGTCGCGATCTATATCGTCGCGAAGAACCCCGTAACGGGGATTCTGGTCAAGCTCGCGGGGAAGGTGGCCCCGAACCCGGTTACGGGGCAGCTGACGACGACGTTTGAAAACAATCCGCAGCTGCCATTTGACCACTTCAACTTCCACTTCCGCGAAGGTCAGCAGGCGCCGTTGATCACCCCTCCGACGTGCGGGACGTACACCACGCAGGCCGAACTCACGCCGTGGTCAGACCCGACGGCGGTTCTGACGGATACGTCGTCTTTTACGATCACGAACGGTTTTGACGGCGGCGCGTGTCCCTCGGGCGGTGTCCCGCCCTTTAATCCACAGATCGAGGCTGGCACGCTCAACAACAACGCGGGCACTTTCAGTCCGTTCTACCTCCGTCTTACCCGCGGCGACGCCGACCAGGAGATCTCGGGGTTCTCCACGAACCTGCCCCCGGGCTTGACCGGTGACCTGACGGGGATCCCGTTCTGCCCTGAAGCGGACATCGTGCTCGCCCGGACTAAGACGGGGGCCGAAGAGGAAGCCAACCAGTCCTGTCCCGCCGCCAGCCAGGTCGGCCATACGTTGGTTGGCACCGGCGTGGGCGCTGTCTTGGCATACGTCCCTGGGAAGATCTACCTCGCGGGTCCCTATAACGGCGACCCGTTCTCGCTCGTCAGCGTCACCTCCGCGGTGGTAGGCCCGTTCGATCTCGGTACGGTCGTGCTGCGCTTCGCGCTGCGGATCGACCCTCACACCGCACAGGTCAGCGTCGACCCCACGGCCTCTGAACCGATCCCCACGATCATCGACGGGATCGTCACCCACGTGCGTGACATCCGCGTGTATATCGACAGGAGCGATTTCACGCTCAACCCCACCAGTTGCAACCCAATGGCGATCTCGAGCACCCTCACGAGCAGCCTCGGTCAGAGCTCCACAATCTCCTCGCCGTTTCAGGCCGCCAGCTGCGCGAACCTGAAGTTCGCCCCGAAAATTCTTGGTCTCCACCTCGGGGAAAACATCGAAAGCAAATGGCGCCAGCCTGTCTGTGAAGCTCACCTACCCCCAGGGTCCCGCAGGTACCTACGCGAACATTGCAAAAGTCAAAGTCGAACTTCCCAAGCAGCTTCCGTCCCGGCTGACGACGCTGCAGAAGGCGTGCACGGCCGCGCAGTTCGAGGCTAATCCTGCGGGCTGCCCGGCGGCGTCGGTCATCGGTCACGCCAAGGCGGTCACGCCGGTCCTGCCGGTCCCGCTGGAAGGTCCGGCGTATTTTGTCAGCCACGGCGGGGAAGCGTTCCCGAGCCTGATCTTCGTCCTGCAGGGCTACGGCGTCACGATCGACCTCGTGGGCACGACGTTCATCAGCAAAGCCGGGGTCACCAGCTCGACGTTCAAGGCCGTGCCGGACCAGCCCGTCTCGAGCTTCGAACTGACCTTGCCCGAGGGCAAGTTCTCCGCACTGACCGCGCTGGGGAACCTGTGCACGCAGAAGCTCACGTTGCCAACGGAATTCGTCGCGCAGAACGGCATGGTGATCCACCAATCCACCCCTGTCGGTGTGACGGGTTGTCCGAAGAAGTCGCTGACCAGGGCGCAGAAGCTCGCCGCAGCGCTAAAGGTGTGCCGCAAGAAGCCCAAGGGCAAGCGCGCGAGCTGTGAACGGCAGGCGCGCAAGCGGTACGTTGTGCACACGAACGCGAAAGGCAAGAAGAAGCTTGTGAACACAAACGTAGGAGGCAGGACAGATGGTTGATGGTGGTCCTGCTGATTGCGGTGCTGTAGAAGCGATGGAGGGGGATGGTCTCGCTGGCGCTGCCGTTTTACCCGGAGATGAGTGAAGGGCAGGTTGCGCGCGTGACTCAGGCGCTGCGTGTGGCGATCTGTCGGTAAAAACCCGTACTCGATCTCTGATATACTTATCTATATCGCACAGGTTGGAACTCTCATCTTGGAGCACCGTCAGCGACTTGGTCTCAGTCAGCGCTCGCTTGCGCGCCGGGCCGGCACTACACAGGCCGCCGTCAGCCGGATCGAGCGTGGTCTGACATCGCCTACGTGGGACACGGTGCAGGCGCTGCTGCTCGCGATGGGCTATGAGCCAGAGTTGCAGGCGCGCCGGTTGCGCGGGCGCTGGGATCCCGTCCACCTGGCGGCCGGGCGTGAGCGCTCTGCGGCGGAACGACTGCAGCTCGCAATCTCGGCGAACCGTATGGCTGGGCGTCTGCGAGACGCCGGACGCGAGGCGAGCGATGGATCCCGACACGCCGCTTGACGCAGAGCGCATCTTCGAGGTGCTGGCCGAGCACGCTGTCGAGTATGTGCTTGTCGGTGGGCTCGCGGTGCAGACTCATGGGCACGTTCGAACGACGATCGACATCGATGTGTTCCCGCGTCCTGATCGATCCAACCTGGGGCGCCTGGCCGATGCCTTGAACGCCATCGATGCGCGCGTCCTCAACCCCGGAAGCGAGGGCCTGACGATCGACGCCGCAATGCTGCCGCGGGCGACGATGTGGCAGTTTGTCACGCGTCACGGCGCGATCGATGTGCTGCACGACGCGCCGGGCTCCCCACCATACGACGAGCTGCGACGGGGGGCGCTCGAGATCGGGCTGGGAGAGATGAAGATCGCCGTGGCCGGACGCGACGACCTGATCAATATGAAGCGCGCCAGCGCTCGCTCCATAGACCTCGACGACATCGCCGCGCTCACCGAGCCAGATTCGTAGCACCCACGCGACAAATAGACGAGCACCCAGGCGAATGTGACAAAACTGTGCCGAGTTTGAGTCAAATCTGCACAGGCCCCTGATTCTCCGCGAGGCGGTCCTACGGTGTCGGAAATCCAACACCGAAAGGAAGCAACATGGGACTGAAGGACAAGACGCGGAAGGCCGGGAAACGTGACGGAAAGGCGCCGAAGATCAAGTTCGGCCGGCTCTACCGTGACGACCTGACGGGTTATGAAGGTCGCTGTGCGGGCTTCACCTCGTTCATCTCGGGGTGTGACCAGGTGCTCCTCGTGCCGAAAGTGGACAAGGACGGAAAGCACCAGTACGGTCACTGGTTCGACGACGACAGGCTGATCGATGTGAAGCTCGAGCAGAAGGTGGAGCGCACGAGCACGCGCGGTGGACCCCAGCCAGCTCCCTCCCGCACAGGCTGAAGCCGAGCCAGTTGAGTAACTTGCATTAACTCTGTTTGGCTATTCGATCACGAGACCCCTGCCTGCTCAAGGACAAAAGCGGTCAGGGGTTCGTGGTCGGCAGGCCTGGGCTCACCAAGCCAGATTCGTCAACACGGGCCAGAACTGGCCTTGAGACTCCTACTCGGTCGGCGGCCAGTCGATCTGTTCGACGAGATCCCTCACGCCGAGATCGATCAGACCGCTGCGCTCGATCGGGCGGTACTCACCGTCACGCAACCCGAGCCAGTCGACCGAGTGTGTGGCCGGATCGACGATCAGCACCTCATCGACGTCGTGGGCGGCGTAGAAGGGGAGCTTCTCCCAGCTCTCATCGCCCGGTGAGACGACCTCGACCACGAGGGCCGCCGTTGCAACCCAGGCGCCGGTTGGACGCTCGCGATGAATGCCGAGGTCCGGTATGCGGTGGTCGTCCTGCACACCTAGGTTGAACTCCAGGCTGACACGGAGACCGTTCTTACGGGCTGCCGCACCGAGCAGCATCGAGAGTTCCTGCCCCGTCAGTGAATGAGGGATATTGGGGGCGGGAGCCATGTGGTAGACACCCTCCCACATCTCGTCGTGGTGGTCGAGGCCGAGCCGGTGGCGGCGCTCGATCAGCGCTTCGAACTCAGCCGGGGGAGGGTCCATCACCAATGTTGGCATCAGAGGCAGCTTAGCGCGGCAACGTACACTGACCCCTCCGTGTCCCGCTTCCGCGAGCGGCGCGCGGCCGAGCGCGATCTCGGCCGGCGAAGAGGCATGAGGAAATCCAAGTGTTTTTGGCGATTCCCGCCGGCCGTGCTCGCATCTCGCCCACGCTTGGCTGATGGGAAGGGCTGTGCTGCGTGCGTCGCCATACACTGACCCTCCATGTCCCGCTTTCGCGAGCCCCAGCACCCCGACTTCCAGCACCTGAACGCCTCGATCGGGTTCGACCGGCGGCTGTGGCCGCAGGATGTGGCGCAGTCCCGTGCTCATGCACGGATGCTGGCCGATAGGGGGATCGTGGCCGAGGAGGATCGCGACGCGCTGCTGGCGGGGCTCGACGCGGTCGAACACGAGCTCGCCGAGGGGCGGTTCCCGTTCGCGCCCGACGACGAGGACATCCACATGGCGATCGAGCGGCGGCTGACCGAGATCGCGGGGCCGGTGGGCGGGAAGCTGCACACCGCGCGCTCGCGTAACGATCAGGTCGTGACCGATCTCGCGATGTACACGCGCGAGCGCGCGGATGCGGCGCGGGTGGCTGTGGAGGTGCTGATGGATACGCTCCTGGAGCGGGCGCAGGAGCACGTGGACTGGGCAATGCCCGGGTATACACATCTGCAAAGAGCGCAGCCGGTATACCTGGGCCATCACCTGCTGGCGTACTTCTGGATGCTCACGCGCGATCGCGCGCGGTTCGCGTTTGCCCAGCGCGAGGCGGGGCGCCTGCCGTTGGGAGCGGGGGCCCTGGCGGGCGTGAGCTTTGACACCGATCGCGGCCAGATCGCGCGTGAGCTGGGGTTTGCGGAGGTCGTGCCGAACTCGATCGACGCGGTGTCGGGCAGGGATTTCGTGCTCGACTACCTGAATGCCGCCGCCACGTGCGCAACCCACCTGTCCCGCCTGGGCGCGGAGCTGGTGCTGTGGTCGAGCAGCGAGTTCGGCTTCTGCGAGCTGCCGGACGCGTGGAGCTCGGGCAGCTCGATCATGCCCCAGAAGAAGAATCCCGACGCGGCGGAGCTGCTGCGCGGCAAGGCGCCGCGCGTGGTTGGGCATCTCGGCTGCGCTGCACGGGGTGATGCACGCGCTGCCGCTGACGTACAACAAGGACCTGCAGGAGGACAAGGAGCACCTGTTCGACGCTGCGACACGATCGAGCTGGCGCTCGCGGCGGCGACGGGAATGGTCGCGGGCGTCAAGTTTCGAGCGCGAGCGCCTGAGCGCGGCCGCCGCGGACGAGCTGATCGCCGCGACTGATGTGGCCGACCTGCTGGTGGAGCTCGGCGTTCCGTTCCGCGAGGCGCACGGCATCGTCGCCAGGCTGGTACGGACGGCGCTCGACGGCGGGCGGCAGTTGTCCGGGTTGACAACGGATGAGCTGGCGGAACACAGCGAGATACTGGCCGCACATGAGGACGCGTATCGCAAGGTGCTCACGCAGAGCTCATGGCTCGGAGTCCAAGGTCTCTGAGGGCGGCACCTCGCTCGCGCGGGTGCGTGAGCAGATCGAGCTGGCCAGGGCGACGCTCGATGGCCCGGCGGATGGCTGAGCCGCCGCCGCCGGGTCTGCTGACACCGCCGGCGCGGGAGGGGCTACCGGAGGCGTTCTACGATCGCCCGGTCGTGGAGGTCGCCGCAGGACGCTGATCGGCTGCACCGTCTCATATGGCGGGACGAGTGGGGTGATCGTCGAGACGGAGGCCTACCACGAGTCAGAGCCGGCGTGTCACGCGTTCGTGGGGCTGACGCCGCGTACGGAGACGCTGTTCGGGGCGCCGGGTAGCGCGTACGTGTATCGCTCCTATGGGATTCACGCGCTGCTGAACGCGGTGTGCGAGCCCGCAGGGGATCGGCGCGGCGGTGCTGATCAGGGCGCTGGAGCCGCTGGAGGGATCGAGGAGATGCGCGCCCGTCGTGGAGCATTCGGGAATCGCCCGGGTGACGATGTGGAGCTGTGTTCGGGACCGGGCAAGCTCACACAGGCGCTGGGCATCGAGCTGTCGGAGAACGGCGGCGACCTGCGCACGGGTCCGGTCACGATCGGCCCGCGCGTCGACGGCTGGGACGAGCCGGCGATAGTGGCCGGCACACGCGATCGGGATCACGAAGGCCGTGGAGCTGCCGTGGCGGTTCTGCGTGGCGGGCAACCCCACGTCTCGAGGCCGCGCCCGCGTGTGGATGGCGGTGTCTGTCCGTGAGGGCCACGTGCGCGCGTACGTGAGGATGGCGTTGTCTCGTTGTGAGGGCCACGCGCGCGTGGCGTGCGCGTGGGAGTGTCCGTTCTGAGAGATCACGCGCGCGTGTGTGTGCAACTCAGAGAAGAGCGTTCGACCTGGCGTCCTGCCCGGACCCACCCTGTCCAACCTGCGCTCTGTCCGGTTTGTCAGCCGGGGGGCTGACTCCGCCGGTGGCTTCGGGACTCGCGCCAACGCCGCCGCCACCACTTTTCGGTGCGGGCGAGCTTCCGGCTGATTGGGAGCCCCGCCCGGCCCAGCCGGAGTTGAGGGGGTAGAGGGAGCAGGAGTGGCGGGCGCGGATGGTGCGCCGGTGCCGTGTTCGCTTGCACCTCCACCGTTGCCGGCGCCTGCTCCTGTGCTCGGGCTCGAGTGCCGTTCGGCGGCGCCTTCTTCACCGGACTGCGAGGCACCGGAGGATGCCGCTCGACGGTGCGACGGCTTCTTCGGAGGTGCTCGTCGTCGACTGTCCCGTGCTTGCCGGTAGCGCGCGCGGCCGCTGCGGCCGCGGCCTGTTCGGCGCGGGTCTTGTCGATGTGCAGCGCGGAGATCATGAAGTCGTGCCAGATCAGCGCCGGGAAGGTGCCGCCGAGCACGGGGCCGCCGTCGAACTCGGTGGTCATCGGGACCAGGCCGTTGGGGTAGCCGACCCACACGGCGACCGTGTACTTGCTGATCCCAGCCGACGAACCAGGCGTCGCCGTAGTTGGAGGTCGTGCCCGTCTTGCCGGCCGCGAACTGGCCGATCGCGGCCGCGCGGGCGGTGCCGTACTGGAGCACCGTTTCGAGCATCGAGGTCTCGGTGGCGGCGATGTCCGGCGGCAGCACGGGCTTGGTCATGCACGCGGTTGACGTCCTGGTGGCGCGCCGTCGGGGAGCGGGTGCGGCCGGGGAGGCGACTTCCTGGATCCCGACCGGCGCGCCCGGCTTCGGCGAGCGTCCCGCTGACGCGCCGCCCGTCGTGGGCGATCGTCTCATACGCGTGCGCCATGTCCAGCGGCGTGACGCCCACCTTCAGCCCGCCGATCGTCATCGCCGGGTTGGTCGAGATCGGGGTCGTGATGCCCATCGCGGTGGGCCAGGCGCGCGATCCGTTCGGTGCCGACCTGCAGGCCGACTTCGGCGTAGATCGAGTTGTCCGAGTAGGCGGTCGCGCCGGTCAGCGTGTTCGAGCCGGTGTAGGCGCCTTCGTCGTTGTGCACGACGAACTGTTCGTGCCCGCCGGTGTGCGGGGACGATGAATATCCTTCTGCTTGGAGGTCCAGATGGAGTCGGGCGAGATGCCGTCCTCGAGCGCGCGCCGCGAGGTCGAACGCCTTGAACGAGGAGCCGGGCTGGCGCTCGCCCTCGGTGGCGAGGTTGAACGGGCTTTCGTCGTAGCTGCGCCCGCCGACCATCGCGCGCACCTCGCCGGTCGAGTTTTCGATCGCCACGAGCGAGGCGGTCGGGCCGCCGGAGTAGGCGAGGTAGCCGTTCGATCGCCTGTTCGGCGGCGCGCTGCAGTTCGAGGTCGAGCGTCGTCTTGATCCGCAGGCCGCCGTCGAACGCGCGCGGGGCGCCGTAGCGTTCGATCACCTGCTGCTGCACCCAGCTCGTGAAGTAGCCGGCGTCGACCCCTTCGACCGTCTGCTCCTGGGGCGCCTGAATGTCGCGTGGGCGCGGGCAGCGCCTGGTCGACGCTCTCTTCGTAGACCATCCTCGTCAGGTAGCCCTGTTCGAACATCTGCGCGCAGCACGACGTCGCGGCGCGCCTGGCCGCCGCGGGATGGTTCGCCGGGTCATACGCGGTCGGGTACTGGATGATGCCCGCGAGCAGCGCCGCCTCCCACGGCTGCGAGCTGTTCGCACGCATAGCTGGTGGTTGGGGGTGCCGCAGCCGAGGTGGCTTGACTTCGTGGCCGAAGTAGGTCTGCGCGGCCGCCTCGATCCCGTAGGCGCCGTTGCCGAAGTAGATCGTGTTCAGGTACGCCGTGATGATCTTTTCCTTCGACCACTTGTGCGAGAGCTGGTAGGCCAGCGCCGCCTCGCGCAGCTTCTCGAAGATCGTGCGGTGCGACTGGGCCTGCAGCGCGTTCTTGATGAACTGCTGCTCGATCGTGGAGGCGCCCTGCACGGTGCCTTTGTGCAGGATGTCCTGGACGAACGCGCGCGCGATGCCGCGGATGTCGACGCCGCTGTTGGTCTGAAAGCGCTTGTCCTCGATCGAGATCACCGCCTCCTTGACGATCGGCGGGATCTGCAGACGGCGTGACGATCACCCGGTTCTGCTGGCTGAGCACGCCGATCGGGTGGCCGAGGTCGTCGAGCAGCACCGAGCTCTGCTCGTCCTTGAACTGCGAGAACTTCGTCAGCGACGGCAGGTCGGAGGCGACGGCGACGAACATGCCGAACACGAACGAGACGAGGCCGAGCAGCAGGACGGCGAAGAGGATCAGCAGGAAGCGCAGCCTCTTCAGGCGCGGCCGGCCGCGGGCGGGCGATGCGGCTAGACTCCACGGGAGCGCGAGAGTCTAGCATTGGGCGCCATCGATGCCCGATCGCACCTGACGCGGCCGCCCTGGACGCCGCAGCCGAGGAGGCTCGAGCGGCTCGCGCACGAACGCGGTCGAGAGTCTGCCGCGAGGGCGCGCTGGCCGCGCGAGCTGCAAGGCGCCGCGCGCGCGAGGGCCGGCCGCTGCGCGTCAAGCTCGGGCATCGACCCGACCGCGCCCGACATCCACCTCGGTCACGCGGTCGTGCTGGGCAAGCTGCGCGAGTTCCAGGACGCCGGCCACCGGGTGGTGCTGATCGTCGGCGACTACACCGCGCGCGTGGGCGATCCCTCGGGGCGCTCGAGCCTGCGCCCGATGCTCTCCGAGCGGGAGATCGAGGCCAACGCCGCCACCTTCCAGGAGCAGGCGCTGAAGATCCTCGACGCCGACCCCGAGCGTCTGGAGGTGCGGCGCAACGGCGAGTGGCTGGACATGGGGATGGCCGAGCTGCTGGAGCTCGTGCGCACGACCACCGTCGCCCAGCTGCTCGAGCGCGACGACTTCGCCAAACGCTGCACGCGCGTCGGAGCCGATCTCGATGCTCGAGCTGCTGTATCCGCTGCTGCAGGGCTATGACTCGGTGGCGGTGCGCGCCGACGTGGAGCTGGGGGGCACCGATCAGAAGTTCAACCTGCTGCTGGGGCGCGACATCCAGCGCGCCTACGGCCAGCCCGAGCAGGCGATCATGACGATGCCGATCCTCGTCGGCATCGACGGGCGCCAGAAGATGTCCAAGTCGCTGGGCAACCAGATCGGCGTCACCGACGCTCCGCAGGAGATGTACGGCAAGACGATGAGCATCCCGGACGAGGCGATGGAGCGAGTACTACCGGCTGCTGCTGCGATCGCGAGCTGCCTCCGGGCGACGAGACCTGGCGCCACGCGACGCCAAGCGCGCGCTGGCGCGCGAGCTCGTCGGCTGGCTGCACTCGCCCGAGCAGGCGCTGCAGGCCGAGCGCGCACTTCGACCGCGTGTTCGTCGAGCGCCAGGCGCCCGAGGAGATCGAGGAGGCGCGCGTCCAGGCGGGCGATGGCGGGATCGTGCACCTGCCTGAGGTGATCGCCGAGGAGTTCGGCATCTCGCGCTCGGAGGCCCGGCGCCTGATCGACCAGGGCGGGGTCTCGCTCGGCGAGGCAGCGCTGGACGCCGGCGAGCACGACGTGGCCGTGGAGCGAGCCGACGGGCGCGCGTGCTGAAGGTCGGCAAGCGCCGCTTTCGCCGCCTGCGCGCCGGATTAGAGCGGCTCGGTCACAGCTCGCTATACTTCCGCGGTCGGCCCAAAAGCGCGCCTCAGGGCGCTGGGCCGGATCGGTCTTCTCGGAAGGAAGCAACCCTTTCGGAGAGGCATGATGGCGGTCTTTGAAAACTCAACAGCATGCGCACCTACGATCGACCTCGATCGTGGTGTGCGTCCAGGTTCGACCCGCCAGCGGGAGCGCTGACCGATCGAAGATCGGCCGGCATCCGGTGGCGGACCAAAGAGTCAAGTAGAGAGCAGTACCCCGTCATGGTTCGGGACCACGGTGTATGGGTCCCGGCAGCCGTGAGCTCGTCGTGCGTTCGCGCACGGCGGGCGAGCGGCAAACCAATGACAGCTTTTCGTGAAGTTCTTCACGGAGAGTTTGATCCTGGCTCAGGACGAACGCTGGCGGCGTGCTTAACACATGCAAGTGGAGCGACGAACCAGGGCTTGCCCTGGGGCAGAGCCGCGAACGGGTGAGTAACACGTGGGTTACCTGCCTCGATGACCGGGACAACCCGAGGAAACTCGGGCTAATACCGGATGTGCCCGCAAGGGGAAAGGAAGCTTCGGCCTCCGCATCGAGATGGGCCCGCGGCCCATTAGCTTGTTGGTGAGGTAACGGCTCACCAAGGCTTCGATGGGTAGCTGGTCTGAGAGGACGATCAGCCACACTGGGACTGAGACACGGCCCAGACTCCTACGGGAGGCAGCAGTGGGGAATCTTGCGCAATGCGCGAAAGCGTGACGCAGCAACGCCGCGTGGGGGAAGAAGGCTTTCGGGTTGTAAACCCCTTTCAGTTGGGACGAAGCTTCTCCGGTGAATAGCCGGACGGAGTGACGGTACCTTCACAAGAAGCACCGGCTAACTACGTGCCAGCAGCCGCGGTAATACGTAGGGTGCAAGCGTTGTCCGGAATTATTGGGCGTAAAGAGCGTGTAGGCGGCCCGATTAGTCCGCTGTGAAAGTCCAGGGCTCAACCCTGGAATGCCGGTGGATACTGTCGGGCTAGAGTCCGGAAGGGGCGAGTGGAATTCCTGGTGTAGCGGTGAAATGCGCAGATATCAGGAGGAACACCAATGGCGAAGGCAGCTCGCTGGGACGTGACTGACGCTGAGACGCGAAAGCGTGGGGAGCAAACAGGATTAGATACCCTGGTAGTCCACGCTGTAAACGATGGCAACTAGATGTGGGGGGTGTCGACTCCCCCCGTGTCGAAGCTAACGCATTAAGTTGCCCGCCTGGGGAGTACGGCCGCAAGGCTAAAACTCAAAGGAATTGACGGGGGCCCGCACAAGCAGCGGAGCATGTGGTTTAATTCGACGCGACGCGAAGAACCTTACCTGGGCTTGACATGTGAGTGACCGGTGTGGAAACACACCTTCCCTTCGGGGCACTTTCACAGGTGGTGCATGGCTGTCGTCAGCTCGTGTCGTGAGATGTTGGGTTAAGTCCCGCAACGAGCGCAACCCCCGTCGCATGTTGCCAGCATTCAGTTGGGGACTCATGCGAGACTGCCGGTGACAAACCGGAGGAAGGTGGGGATGACGTCAAGTCCTCATGCCCCTTATGTCCAGGGCTACACACGTGCTACATTGGCGCATACAGAGGGCTGCGATACCGCGAGGTGGAGCGAATCCCTTAAAGTGCGTCTCGGTTCGGATTGCAGGCTGAAATTCGCCTGCATGAAGGCGGAGTTGCTAGTAATCGCGGATCAGCATTGCCGCGGTGAATACGTTCCCGGGCCTTGTACACACCGCCCGTCACACCACGGGAGTGAGCAACACCCGAAGCCGGTGGCCTAACCCGCAAGGGAGGGAGCCGTCGAAGGTGGGGCTCGTGACTGGGGTGAAGTCGTAACAAGGTAGCCGTAGCGGAAGCTGCGGCTGGATCACCTCCTTTCTAGGGAGCACATAACAGTGCCCCGATCGCAGCGACCGTCCGGCAGTCGTGCTCCTCGTGAGCGCGAACTGGCCGGACGGTATACGAGCGGTCGGGCCTAGCATGTCGACCGAACCTGGCTGGATGACCGTGCGCCGCACGTGACCCTTACTACTTGGGGAGCACAACCGGCCGCGGTCGCAAAACGACCCCAGCATGCTGTTGAGTTTTGAGAGACCGGCGCCCGCCGGTCCCGTGAGACACGTCGCAGATGACGTGCTCGACAGCAGCGGAGACCGGCGACGCTATGATCACGCCTCTCCACGGTCCTTGAAAACTGCACAGAAGCCACATCAGCCGCCATCGATAAGCGGCGGCTGAATAACGGGTATCACCGGGCCCTGCGTGATCGATCCATCCCGTCGTGCTCCGCAAGGAGGCAACAATAGGATGGTTACGTCATGTTGGGCCAGATCACCGTCAAGATAGTAAGGGCACATGGTGGATGCCTTGGCACCAAGAGTCGATGAAGGGCGTGAACGGCTGCGATAAGCCACGGTTAGGCGCTGAATAGCCTTTGACCCGTGGATTCCCGAATGGGGAAACCCAGCGCTGGTAATGCGGCGTTATCCCCGGCTGAACACATAGGCCGGGGGAAGACAAGCGGGGGAAGTGAAACATCTCAGTACCCCGAGGAAAGGAAATCAACAGAGACTCCCTGAGTAGTGGCGAGCGAAAGGGGATCAGCCCAAACCTGGCAGGTGTAAGCGGACATGCGTTGCCTGTCGGGGGTTGTAGGGCGTTTGTTCCGAGTCATGTCCGGCTCGGCGGAAGTTACAAAGTCGTGTGGTAGTCGAAGCGCGTGGAACCGCGCACCATAGAGGGCAATCGTCCCGTAGACGAAACTGCATGATCTTCCGTCAGACGTTCCTGAGTAAGTCCGCGCCCGTGAAACGCGGACTGAACCTGGGGGGACCACCCTCCAAGGCTAAGTACTCCTTGGTGACCGATAGCGGACAAGTACCGTGAGGGAAAGGTGAAAAGTACCCCGGAAGGGGAGTGAAATAGTACCTGAAACCGCGTGCCTACAAGCGGTGGGAGCAGGCTTGTCCTGTGACCGCGTGCTTTTTGCATAACGAGCCGGCGAGTTACTCGTCTGCGGCAAGGTTAAGCGATGAGCGGAGCCGTAGCGAAAGCGAGTCCTAATAGGGCGACATAGTCGTAGGCGGTATACCCGAAACTGAGCGAGCTACCCATGGGCAGGCTGAAGCGGGGGTAAGACCTCGTGGAGGGCCGAACCGACCTAGGTTGAAAACTGGGCGGATGACCTGTGGGTCGGAGTGAAAGGCTAATCAAGCTCAGTGATATCTGGTTCTCTCCGAAATATATTTAGGTATAGCCTCGGATAAATTGCGTGTTGGCCGTAGAGCACTGTTTGGATTAGGGGCCCTACCAGGTTACCGACTTCAGGCAAACTCCGAAGACCAATCACGTTTACTCCGGGAGTCAGTTGCTGGGGGATAAACTTCAGCGTCAAAAGGGAAACAGCCCAGACCGCCAGCTAAGGTCCCTAAGTACTAGCTAAGTGGGAAACGATGTTCGAGTGCATAGACAACCAGGAGGTTGGCTTAGAGGCAGCCATCCTTGAAAGAGTGCGTAACAGCTCACTGGTCAAGTGTTCGAGCGCGGACAATGTAACGGGGCTCAAGCTAGTCACCGAAGCTGCGGGTGCGTGAGGTCTTCGGATCGATACGCGCGGTAGGAGAGCGTTCCCATGCCAGTAAAGCGGCGGCGTAAGCCAGCCGTGGAGGCGTGGGAAGTGAGAATGCCGGCATGAGTAACGAAAGAGGGGTGAGAATCCCCTCCACCGATTGCCCAAGGATTCCTGAGTAAAGTTCGTCTGCTCAGGGTTAGTCGGGACCTAAGGCGAGGCCGAAAGGCGTAGTCGATGGCCAACAGGTTGATATTCCTGTACCACGTCGCTTCCGTTTGACCGATGGGGGGACGAGGAAGGCTAAGGGAACCCAGGCGATGGTTGTCCTGGGGTAAGCATGTAGGGGTGGCCCTTGTTAAATGCGGGGCTGCATTCAACCCGAGGTGCGATGCCAGCTGGCTCTGAGCCGGCGAGTCCCCGACGCCATACCTCCAAGAAAATCCTCTAGGGAGGAAGCGCGTGCCCGTACCAAAACCGACACAGGTGGGCAAGTAGAGAATACTAAGGTGATCGAGATAACCATCGTTAAGGAACTCGGCAAAATTGCCCCGTAACTTCGGGATAAGGGGCGCCCCAGTAGGGTGAGGCTCTTCGCGAGCGGAGCCCGAGGGGGCCGCAGTGAATAGGCTGAAGCGACTGTTTACCAAAAACACAGGTCTCTGCTAAGTCGTAAGACGACGTATAGGGGCTGACGCCTGCCCGGTGCCGGAAGGTTACGTGGAGTTGTTAGGGCTTGACCCGAAGCAGCGAAGCTAAGCCCCGGTAAACGGCGGCCGTAACTATAACGGTTAGTAACATGGCTGTTACAAAATTCAGCTATATGCTGGGACATCCGAGTATCTCGCACTACGAGTTCCGTCCGAACGGGGCGGTACCGTGACAATGTGACGAGTGCGGACAATCAGCAGGAAAGACTGTCGAGTGCAGAGACGCGTCGCTGGTTTATGGCCGGCGTCGTGGAGGGCGAGGGCAGTTGGTGCATTTCTATAAAGAAGCACCCAACCGCCTCCCTTGGCTATTACGTCCAACCGGAGTTCTTTGTCTATCAACACCGGCGCCGACGTCAGCTTCTCGAAATGGCGCAAGAGGTGTTCGAGTGCGGCAGGATCTGGCCAAAGCCAGGTAATCCTGATGTGCTTGTGTTCGCGATCAATTCGCGAAAGAACATCTCGGCCCACGTGCTGCCTTTCATGAGGCGGTACATGCAGTTCTCATCGAGACGCTCCGATATGGAGCTGTTTGAAGATGCGATGCATCTCTTTGAGCACGGATTGCATCGTCAGCCAGGAGGGTTGGCGACCATCGTGGAAATCGCTTACGCGATGAACCATGACGGCAAGCAGCGTCGGCGTTCAATCGATGAGGTCCTCGACAGAATCCTCAGAGGCCATACGCTGAACACCTCTGCAGTTCAGAGGTGAAGATATGGTCCGACCTTCACGGCGACGTGGAGAGCTAGGCGGAACAAGAAACGACCTAGCCGTCTCTCGTATAGGGACGTAACAAAAGTGCCTAAGGTAGCGAAATTCCTTGTCGGGTAAGTACAACTTGCCCCACCATCTCGTGAGAGATGACGGAAAACCGGCTCATATCGGGGAAACCCTCCCTGCCAAGGTGGCAGCGGGCAATCCCGAGGGAAGTCCTAGTGACCCCCTAACGACTGATCCGAAAGGAGATGGCGTGTCACGCTTCGGAAAGTCCGAAAATCTATGTGACATGCAATACGCCGGCCCTCATCGTAGTAAGTGGCATCTATGGTATTTAGGTCTTGCTGGGAAAGGCCGATCGCGACAAGGCGATCGACTGCAGCAGGAGTGCCTAAGGGTGCTGGATGAGGTGAAGGTATAGTCTGCGCTCTCGGATAACGAGAGATAACGTGAAGTTCCGACCTGCACGAATGGCGTAACGACTTCAGCGCTGTCTCAACGATGGGCTCGGTGAAATTGCAGTCTCGGTGAAGATGCCGAGTACCCGCGGCTAGACGGAAAGACCCCGTGAACCTTTACTACAACTTGGTATTGGGATTCGGTGCATCTCGCTCAGGATAGGTGGGAGGCTTTGAAGCGCCGGTTGCGGCCGGCGTGGAGCCAACCTTTAGATACCACCCTTGGTGTATTGGATTTCTAACAGCATTCCGTGAATCCGGGTGCTGGACAGTTCCAGGCGGGTAGTTTGACTGGGGCGGTCGCCTCCCAAAATGTAACGGAGGCGCACAAAGGTTCCCTCAGCACGGTTGGAAATCGTGCGTAGAGCGCAAAGGTAGCAAGGGAGCTTGACTGCGAGACTGACAAGTCGAGCAGGTGCGAAAGCAGGTCTTAGTGATCCGGCGGTAGCAAGTGGAAGTGCCGTCGCTCAACGGATAAAAGGTACTCCGGGGATAACAGGCTTATCGGGCCCAAGAGTCCACATCGACGGCCCGGTTTGGCACCTCGATGTCGGCTCGTCGCATCCTGGGGGTGGAGTCGCTCCCAAGGGTTGGGCTGTTCGCCCATTAAAGCGGTACGCGAGCTGGGTTCAGAACGTCGTGAGACAGTTCGGTCCCTATCTGCCGTGGGCGTTGGAGAGTTGAGAGGATTTGTCCCTAGTACGAGAGGACCGGGATGAACGCACCTCTGGTGTATCTGTTGTCCTGCCAAGGGCATAGCAGGCTAGCTACGTGTGGATCGGATAACCGCTGAAGGCATCTAAGCGGGAAGCCGGCCTCGAGATGAGCTCTCCCATCCCCTAGAGGGAGTAAGACCCCTGGTAGACCACCAGGTTGATAGGCCGGATCTGGAAGGACGGTAACGTCCGAAGGAGACCGGTACTAATTGGTCGAGGGCTTGACGGATTTTTTTGATCACGCAGCTGGGGCGTTTGCGCCTGGGCTGTGGAGTGATACCCGCTGTGGCGCTGTGCAGTTTTGAAGGACCGAGGATGACTCTTCGGTCTCTCACCTTTTTCCGGTGGCTATTGCGAGGGGGAAACACCTCTTCCCATTCCGAACAGAGCAGTTAAGCCCCTCAGCGCCGATGGTACTTGGCTCGCAAGGGCCTGGGAGAGTAGGACGCCGCCGGTTTTTACTACACACGGGTCGCCTCAGGGCGGCCCGTTCTCGTGGACGATGTTGATCTGGTCACAGCGAAGCTCTCGTTCTCGTGGCGTGACGCACCGGAGCTCTCACGCACAGGACAGAGGCAAGCTTGGGCCCTCGGCGCCGGCTGCCCTGAACGTGTCCGCGCGGATCGTCCCCGCAGCGGCGTACGGTGCGGATGGAGCTCTGCCCGCCCACGCGAGCGTCCCCGGCCAGACTCGACCTGGTCAACCTCCCAGTCGACGTCGTAGTCGTCCTCGAGCAACAGGAACGAGCGGGCCAGGGAGAGCGCGTTACGCGCTCGTCGCGTGAGCGGGGAGGGAGTGCTCCGTGAGAACATGTGTTCGTAAAGATAGATGCTCGGTCGGACGGATCTATACGAACATACGTACGTATTGACTGGTCATGCTGTAAACCCGCATTCCAGAGCCAAAACTAAGTGGAGGTGCTGCAAGGAAAGTTGCGCGGGGACGGGCGCAGGCGCAGCGGAGACCGTCACAGGCAGGGCGATGGCCGCGCCGGGCGAACACCGCTGCAGATGGCTGTTACGCTTGCCAGACGCTCCTTGACCGGTCCGATCCTGGGCCGGCGAGCGCGCGTTCAGCCCATGCAGAAGTTCGTCATCGAAGGCGGCGTCCCGCTGTCCGGCACGATGGTCCCGGCCGGGAACAAGAACGGTGCGCTGCCGATCCTCGCCTCGGCGATCCTCACAGAGGACGAGGTGGTCGTGCGCAACGTGCCGCGGATCAGGGACGTCGATGCGATGCTCGCGATACTCAGCGCGATCGGCGTGAGCGTCGACTGGCGGGGAGGAAACGAGGTCTCGCTCTGCGCCGCGGGCGTGCACGAGGGGGCGGGCGTTCAGGAGGTGGAGATCGAGCCCGAGCTCGCCGAGCAGATCCGAGCATCCTTCCTGCTGGCAGGGCCCCTCCTGGCGCGCTTCGGGCGCGCCGCGATGCCTCCGCCGGGAGGCGACGTGATCGGACGCCGGCGTTTGGACCCCCATCTGGATGCGTTCAGAGCGATGGGCGCAACCACCGAATGCGCCCGCGAGATCGTGCTCAGCGCACCCCAGGGACTGCGCCCGACCGATGTGTTCATGGACGAGCCGTCGGTGATGGCGACCGAGAACGCGCTGATGGCCGCGGCGCTCACACCCGGGGCGACCGTGATCGGCAACGCGGCTTGCGAGCCCCATGTACAAGATCTCGCGCGCATGCTCGTGAAGATGGGCGCCGATATCCAGGGCATCGGCTCGAACCTGCTGACCGTCAACGGCGCCGAGCGACTGCACGGTTGCGAGCATGAAGTCGCCCCCGACCACATCGAGATCGGCAGCTTCATCGCGCTCGCGGGCGTGACCGGCGGAGAACTGCGCATCAAGGACACGGTCCCAGGCGACCTGCGCATGATCAGGCTCGTGTTCGAGCGCCTCGGCCTGCGCACCGAATTGGATGGGAACGACGTGCTGGTGCCGGGTGCTCAGAAGCTCGTCGTGCAGGCGGACGTGGGCGAGTACAAGAGCAAGATCCAGGACGGCCCGTGGCCGGCATTCCCCGCGGACCTGACGTCGATCGCGGTCGCGCTGGCCACCCAGGCGGAGGGGTCGATCCTAGTGCACGAGTGGATGTTCGAGAACCGGCTGATCTTCACCGACAAGCTGATCCTGATGGGCGCTGACATCGTGATGTGCGATCCGCATCGCGCGATCGTCACCGGCCCGCGCAGGCTGCGCGGAGAGCGTGTGGAGTCGCCGGACATCCGCGCGGGGATGGCGATGCTGCTGGCGGCGCTGTGCGCACAGGGACGCAGCGAGATCGGCAATATCCGCCAGATCGACCGTGGGTACGAGCGCATCGACGAGCGCCTGCGCGAGCTCGGAGCCCGTATCGAGCGCGTCGCGACGGAGCCCGCCGTTCACGCCTGAGCGCCGTTGTGCCGCGTTCGGCACGCGATGACCGCGTGCGCCTGAGGACGCCGGCGTTACGGTTCCGCGCTTACGGCTGCCCGATATCCCTGGATATTCTCCTTCCTCTCTCTGACTCTGAACGCACACTCGATGACACCAAGCCCATGATCCATCCGATCCCCAGTGGCACGCGCGACGTGCTCCCCGACGAGACGCGCGAGCTGCGCGCGATCACCGATGCGCTGCGCGGCGTGTTCGAGCGGCACGGATACGGAGAGGTGTATACGCCTGCGCTCGAGTACGAATCGGTGCTCGCCAACGCCGGCATCGCCAGCACGGGCCCGGTGCATAGGGTGTTCGACGAGACCGGCGCGACGCTGGTGCTGCGCTCGGACATGACGGTGCCGATCGCGCGGCTCATCGCCACGCGCTACCCCGAGGTGGCCGAGCCGCTGCGGTTTTGCTATTTCGCTCACTGCTATCGCGGCACCCGTCCGCAGTGGAGCCAGCCGCGCGAGTTGCTGCAGGCCGGCATCGAGCTGGTCGGCTCACCCGCGCCGCAGGGCACCGCCGAGGCGCTGACCGTGCTGTGCGACGCGCTGGATGCGACCGGACTGAAGGACTACCGCGTGGGTCTCGGCGACGCTTCCTTGTTCGGAACGCTGATGGATCGTCTGGAGATCGCCCCGAGCGCACGTGTCGGTCTGCTGGAGACACTCGCCAGCCGTGATTTCGTCGAGCTCGAGCAGCGGCTTGCCGCGATCGGCCTACCCGAGGAAGCCTCGGCGCTGCTGTTGAGCTTGCCCCAGCGCCGAGGTGGACCGGAGGTGCTGTCGGCGCCGCCCGGGCCCGCAGCCGATGCGATCGCGGGCATGCGCCAGGTGAGCGAGCTGCTGGATGAGCGGGTCGCCGAGCGCGTGATATTCGATCTCGGGCTGGTACGTAGCATCGGTTACTACACGGGCGCGGTGTTCGAGGTCTACGACCCGACCTTGGGCGTTCCGATCGGTGGCGGCGGGCGCTATGACGCTCTGCTCGCGAGCTTCGGTGCGGGGCGGCCCGCCGTGGGATTCGCGCTGGACATCGAACGACTGCACATCGCCCTCACGGGCGAGGAGCGCGGGACAGGCGTAATGGCGCTGGGATGATGGGATGACTGCAAACGCCATGACCGGCTCGCTCGACGACCTCACGATCGCCGTCCCCCGCGGGGCGCTGTTCGCCGGCACGGTCGAGTTGCTCGCTGCGCTCGGGCTGGATACGGCCGAGCTGCGCAGCAACGACCGCAAGCTGCTGTTCGAGGACATCGGCGTGATCACGATGCGCCCGTCCGACGTGCCCACCTACGTCGAGGACGGCGCCGCCGACCTCGGGATCACCGGCAAGGACGTCCTGCTGGAGCGGGGCGGGGGGGCATCCGATCACGGCGCGCACGAGCGCGGGCGCCGGCAGATATATGAGCTGCTCGACCTCGGATATGGGCGCTGCACGATGGTGTTCGCCACCGCCGATCGCGTCAACGATCAGGGTGAGGACCCGGCTGCGGAGGCGCTGCGCCGGCTGGGGGCGATGCGCGTGGCCACCAAGTACCCGCACATAGCGGCGCGCCATCTTCAGGAGACCGGACGGCAGGGAGAGATCGTCGAGGTCAAAGGCTCGGTCGAGCTCGCCCCCCTGACCGGGTTGGCGGAGGCGATCGTCAACCTGACCGCGACCGGCACGACATTGCGCGAGAACGGGCTGCTCGTGCGCGAAGAGATCGTGGAGTGCACGGCGCGGTTGATCGCAAACCCGGTCGCCTACAAGCTGAAGGCGGCGCAGATCGATCAGTTGCTGGGGCGGTTGCGTGCGGGTGCAACGGCGTAGCACGCTGCTGCCTCACGAGGAGGCCGCCAGCCTGCGCGAGCTCGTCCCAGGCGGGGATCTCGCCGAGGAGGCCGTGCGCGAGATCGTGGCCGGGGTACGGGCCGAGGGAGATCGGGCGGTGCTTGCCTATACACGCAGGTTTGACACCGATGACGCGCCACGCCAGCTGGTCGTGCCAGAGCACGAGTCAGACGAGGCGATCAAGCAGCTGCCGATGGATGTGGTGGCGGGATTGCAGGTGACGATCGCCAATGTGGCCGAGGTGGCCCAGGCAGGCGTCGGCGAGGACGTCTCGGTGACGCTGGCGCAGGGACAACGGGTGACCCTGAGAGAGATACCGGTGTCCTGCGCGGCGGTGTACGTTCCGGGTGGACGCGCTCCATACCCGAGTACGGCCGTGATGGGCGTGGTCGCGGCTCGCGCCGCGGGGGTCCTCGATGTCGTCGTGTGCTCTCCCCCCGGTCGTGACGGGCAGATCGACTCAACGATCCTCGGCACATGCCGCCTGCTCGGGGTGGAGCGGGTGTATCGCATGGGCGGAGCGCAGGCGATCGCGGCGCTGGCCTACGGGACGGAGACGGTGGCGCGCGTGGATGTGATCGTCGGCCCCGGCAACCTGTACGTGCAGGAGGCCAAGCGCCAGGTGTCGAGCGTTGTCGGCATCGACGGCTTCGCCGGGCCCAGCGACCTGCTCGTGGTGATGGGCGATGACGCCGACCCGCGGCTGGTGGCATTGGACCTGCAGGCCCAGGCCGAGCACGGCAGTGCGAGCCTCGTGGCCGCGGTGTCCTACTCGGGCACCGTCCTGGACGCCGTCGCGCAAGAGCTCGAACGGCTCGACACGCAGGACCCCCGGGTCGAACCGGCGGTGTGCGCGCTGATCGAGGTGCCCGACACTCGCGCAGGCCTCGAGTTGGCCAATGCTTTCGCCCCCGAGCACCTGCAGCTGGTGGGCGCCGAGCCCGAGGCGCTGGCTCCGCTGGTGCGCACCGCGGGGTGTCTGCTCGTCGGCGCGGGGTCGGCCACCGCATTCGGTGACTACGTCGCGGGCTCGAACCACATACTGCCCACCGGGGGCGCCGCTCGGTTCGCTTCTGGACTGTCGGCGCGTCACTTCCGGCGCAGGATGTCGGAGGTGCGGATCGGCGCCGAGAGCTCGGCAAAGCTGGCGAAGGCGGGCGCTCCGATCGCGCGCGCCGAGGGCTTTGAGTGGCACGCCAGGTCGATGGAGGCGCGCGTGCGCGAGAATCAACAGTCATGACCCCTCGTACAGCCGCAATCCAGCGCAGGACCGGTGAGACCGACATATCCCTGTCGCTGGCGCTCGACGGCTCGGGCGCGGGCACGCGCGAGACGGGCGTGGGGTTTCTCGACCACATGCTCGACCTGCTGGCCAGACACGGCGGCCTGGATCTGGACGTGACCGTGAGCGGTGATCTGCAGACGGGAGCGCATCACACCGTCGAGGACACCGCGATCGTGCTGGGCCAGGCGCTCGACCGCGCGCTTTCAGATCGTGCCGGGATAGTCCGCTACGGCGCGATGACCACGCCCATGGACGAGGCCCGCGCGAGCTGCGCAATCGACATCTCCGGACGTCCGTTCACGCTGTTCGAGGCTCAGCTGCCGCCCGGCGCGACGGGCGGGTTCGAGCACGAGCTGACCGAGGAGTTCTTCCGGGCGCTCGCGAGCGCCGCGAAGCTGACGCTGCACCTGCGCGTCGAAGCGGGCACGAACGCTCACCACATGATCGAGGCGGCGTTCAAGGCGTTCGCCCGGGCGTTGCGCCAGGCGGTCGCGATCGACCCCGGCGAGATGGGGGTAGTGCCGAGCACGAAGGGAACACTGACCTCATGAGTGCCGCGAGCGAGGAGTCCGCGCGCATCGGGCTGGTCAACTATGGCATGGGCAATCGTCGCTCGGCCGAAAAGGCGCTCGAGCGTGTGGGCGCGCGCGTGGAGGTGAGCGCCGACCCCGAACGGTTGCGCGAGGTGGACGGACTGGTGCTCCCGGGGGTCGGCGCGTTTCCCGAGGGAATGCGCGCGATCCGCGAGCGCGGACTGGACGAGCTGCTGATCGAGCGCGCCCACGCGGGTGTGCCGCTGCTCGGGCTGTGCCTGGGGATGCAGCTCCTGTTCGAGCGCTCTGAGGAGCACGACGGCGCCGAGGGCTTGGGGCTGCTGGCAGGCGCTGTGCGCAAGCTGAGCGCTCCGGGATTGAAGCTGCCGCACATCGGCTGGAGTGAGGTGCGCTGGCTGGGCGCCACACCGCTGGCCGACGGCCTGCCGAACCCGAGCTACCTGTACCACGTCCACAGCTTCGCGCCCCATCCCGCCGACGATGACGTGGTGCTGGCAACCGCCGACTATGGCGAGCCGTTCGCCGCGATCGTCGGACAGGGCAACGTCTACGGCACGCAGTCACACCCGGAGAAGTCCTCCACGCACGGGCTGGCGCTGCTTCAGAACTTCACACGCCTGTGCGGCCGCGCGGTCGTTCCCGCATGAACCTGTATCCGGCGATCGACATCCTCGACGGTCACGCGGTGCGGTTGACGAAGGGGGATTTCGAGGCGAGAAAGCTCTACGACGAGGACCCGCTGGCGGCAGCAGACGGATGGGTGCAGGCGGGAGCGTGCTACCTGCATGTCGTCGATCTCGACGGAGCCCGCGCGGGCTATCCCCAGAATCTCGACCATCTGGGGCGCATCGCACAGGCCTTTGAGGTCCCCGTCCAGTTCGGCGGGGGGCTGCGTTCGCTGGATGCCATCCACGGGGCGCTCGATGCGGGCGCCGAGCGCGTGATCCTCGGCACGGCCGCCTTCACCGACCCTGACCTGCTGGGACGGGCGCTCGGGGAGTGGCCCGGCAAAGTGCTGGTGTCGGTGGACGTGCGCGAGGGATGCGTCGCCACGGAGGGCTGGACCGAGACCGTCGACGGTGGCCCCGAGGACGTCATCGCCCGGCTCGTGGCCAGGGGGGCGAGCCGGCTCGTCTACACGAACGTCGACCGCGACGGCATGCTGGGAGGCCCCGACCTGCAGGAAGTACGCCGCGTTGCGCGGGCGGCGCAGGGCGCCAGCGTGATCTACTCGGGCGGGATCGGGCAGCTGGCGGACCTGCAAGGGCTGGCCGGGCTGGGGGAGGCGAGCCTCGAGGGCGTGATCGTCGGCAAGGCGCTGTACGAGCGGCGCTTCACCGTCGCGCAGGCCCTGGAGATGCTGACGCGGTAAGAGATGTGCCCGGCGGCGTACACGCCGCCGGGCAGGGGCGCACATGTGCGCCCCTGGGACACGCTGCATGCAGCGTGTCCGCGGGCGGCGCATGCGCCGCCCGGCAGTGGGCGCATGCGCCCACTGCTTAGGCGGGGCCGCATGCGGCCCCGCCGACCGCGCCGCATGCGGCGCGGTCCACTGACCATCTACGCTGGTCGGGTGCACCTGAAGCGCGTGATCCCCTGCCTCGACGTAGACGCCGGCCGCGTGGTCAAGGGCGTCGAATTCGTCGACATCCGCGATGCCGGCGACCCGGTCGAGCTGGCCGCGCACTACGACCGCGAAGGCGCGGACGAGCTCGTGTTCCTCGACATCACCGCGACGCACGAGCGGCGCGAGACGATCGCCCAGCTCGCGCGGCGAACAGCGGATGAGGTGTTCGTGCCGTTTACGATCGGCGGCGGCATCCGCTCGGTCACAGACGCCCAGGCGGTGCTCGACGCCGGCGCGGACAAGGTCTCGATCAACAGCGCCGCACTCAGGCGCCCGGAGCTGATCGACGAGCTGGCGAAGCGGTTCGGCGCGCAGTGTGTGGTGCTGGCGATCGACGCGAAGGCGCAGGCGCGCCCGGCGCTCTCCAACGGCGCCCGGGCTACGTCCGTCGGGGCGGCCGGTCTGGGACTGGAACGGAGCTGGGAGGCATACCTCGCGGGGGGGCGCACCCCCACCGGCCGCGACGTGGTGGAGTGGGCGCGCGAGGCGACCGAGCGCGGCGCGGGGGAGATCCTGCTGACGAGCATGGATCGCGACGGCACCTCCGACGGCTACGACCTCGATCTGACGGCGGCCGTCAGCGTGGCGGTCGGCGTGCCCGTGATCGCCTCGGGCGGCGCGGGCGAGCTGGAGCACCTCGTGGAGGCTCTGCGCGCGGGCGCGGACGCGGCGCTGTGCGCGTCGATATTTCACTACGGCCGCTACACGGTTGCGCAGGCCAAGGCGCACCTGGCGGCCGCGGGAATGCCGGTGCGCGAGGCCGGATGAGCAAGGCAACGTCTCTGCGCACCGGCGTTGAGGTGCTCGGGGCACTCCACGATCAGCCGGGTGGCCCGCGGCTGCTCGAGCTGGCAGATGGTCGCGGCGATGTGGAGCTGGTCGGTGGGGCCGTGCGCGATCTGCTGCTGGGCGGCACTCCGCGCGAGCTGGACGTGGTGGTGGCCGACGATGCCGCGGCGTTCGCCAACGAGCTGGCACGCCGCCTGAACGCTGTGGCCGGCCAGAGCGCGAGCGAGCGTTTCCAGTCGAGCTCCCACGAGCGCTTCCGAACGGCGCTGGTGTGGTGGGACGGCAGCCGGATCGACGTGGCGACACGGCGCTCCGAGCACTACCCACAGCCGGGGGCGCTGCCGGAGGTCGCAGAGGGCACACCCGAGGATGACCTGCGGCGTCGTGACTTCACAGTGAACGCAATCGCCCTGTCTCTCGGTGGCGCGCATCGCGGCGAGCTGCGCACCGTCCCGGGCGCTCTGGAGGATCTGTCGGCCGGTCGGCTGCGGGTGCTGCACGACGGCAGCTTCATCGACGACCCCACACGCCTGCTGCGCCTGGCGCGCTACCGCGCGCGGCTGAGCTTCGCGATCGACGCGCACACCGCCGACCTGGCCGCCGCGGCGGTGAGCTCGCGCGCACTGGACGCGGTCTCGCTTGCCCGCATCGGCGCAGAGCTGCGTCTGGCGTTGAGTGAACCGAACCTGGTGGCCGCGCTCACCTCGATCGAAGGTCTCGGTTTGCTCAAAGCGCTGCCCGTACAGCTGAGATTTGACGAGCAGATAGCCCGCAAGGCGCTCGCTCTGCTGGCCGAGGCGGGCGGGGACATCCGCCCGGACCTGCTGCTGCTCACCCTGCTGCTGGCGCCCCCGCGCTACCCCCTCGCATATGACCTCTACGAGGAGAAACGCAACGACATCGTGTGGTTCTTGAGCGGCCTGCAGCTCACGGCGGCCGATCGAGACGTTGTGCTCAGAGCCCTGACCGAGGGAGACGAGCTGGCCGAAGGGCTGGCTGCCGCGCAGGAAGTCCCCTCGGGAATTTACGACGCCGCCGCGCGCGCGTCGCTCGAGGCGGTCGCGTTGGTGGGCGCCACAACCGCATTCCAGGTGGCCGATGACGGCCCCGTCACGCTGGCGGCTCGCCGCTGGCTCACCGAGTTGCGGCACGTACGCCTGCAGATCACCGGCGCAGATCTGCTCGCCGCCGGCATCCCCGAGGGTCCCGAGATCGGCCGCTGCCTCGATGTCGCGTTGCGCAGGAGGCTGGACGGAGAGTTGGAGGACAGTCGCGAGGCCGAGCTGGCAGCGGCCCTGGAGGCTCGCGTATGACCGAGGAACTTGCATTCGATCTGCCCGGGACCGGACGCGCGCTGTTCACCACGCGCGCCCACGGCAACCTCTCATCGGTCGGCGGTCTCGACCACGAGCATGGCTTTAACGCGCGCGAGCATCTGCGGGCACAGTTGAGCCTGCAGCGGCTGGCGCGCGGCTACCAGGTGCACGGCACGACCGTCCTGCGCATTCGCACCGACGCTGAGACTGACACTGACACCTCCGTGCTCGACTCGACCACCGCCCAGTCGCCGGTCCATGCGGACGGTTATGCCACCTCGGTGACGGGCATCGGCGTGATGGCCCTGGCCGCCGACTGCCTGCCCGTCGCGCTGGGCAGCGATGGCGGGGTCGCGATGGTTCACGCAGGCTGGCGCGGTCTCGCCGCCGGAGTGCTCGAGGAGGGTGTGCGCGCGCTGCGTGAGCTCGACGGCAGGGATGAGATCACCGCGATCATCGGCCCAGGCGCCGGACCATGTTGTTACGAGGTCGGCGAGGAGGTCCATGCCGCGTTCGCAGGAGCCCATCGCAGCGGCCGGCATCTCGATCTGGCAGCGCTCGCGCGGGATCGGCTGCACGCCGCGGGGGTGGCCGACGTGCGGGATGTCGCGACATGCACGATCTGCGACGAGCGCTTCTTCTCCCATCGACGCGAATCCACACGCGCGGGACGTCAGGCGGGGGTGGCATGGCTCAGCTGATCACCGGCCTGAGCGCCGACACGATTCGGGCCAATCTTGCACAGGTGCGCGAGGAGATCGCAGCGGCAGCCGCCACCGCCGGCCGAGACCCAGGTGCGGTCGAACTGCTCGCGGTGACCAAGTACGTGCACTCTGACGATCTTCCCGCGCTGGCCACCGCCGGAATCCGGCTCGTGGGGGAGAACCGCGCGCAGGATCTCGTCGCCAAGCTCGCCGCGCACGACGAGCAGCTGTTCGAGTGGGACTTCATCGGCGCGCTGCAGTCTCGCCGCGTTCGTACGATCGTGCCCCACGTGCGCCTGATCCACTCGGTCGCGAGCGAATCGGCGTTGCGCGAGCTGGACCGTAACCGCGGGCTGGCCCGGCCCGGACTGGAGATCCTGATCGAGGTCAACATCGCCCGCGAGCCCGGCAAGTCCGGCATCCCGCCGGCGGAGCTCGACTCCTACATAGAGCGCTCGCCCGTTCCCGTCACGGGCCTGATGTGCATGCCGCCGCTTGTCACCGACCCGGAGGACAATCGCCGCTGGTTTGCCGCGTTGCGCGAGCTGGCCGCCACGCACGACCTGCAGCGACTGTCGATGGGCACCTCTCAGGATTTCGCCGTCGCGGTGCAGGAGGGCGCCACTATCGTGCGGATCGGCACGAGGCTGTACTCTTAGCGCCTCCGTCCGGCGAGGTCGGTCAGTGCGGCCGATGGCTAGCATTAGCAGGGAAACTCGCCGTCCGGGCGAAACTGCACCTGTACATATGGCTTTCCGAGACTCCTGGCACCGTGCCCTCGTCTACTTCGGCCTCGCCGAGGAGTATCACGACGACTACGACGACGACGTCCCACCAGAGCCGGACGTCGAAGATCGCTATCGCGAGCGCCCCAACGTACGCCGCCTACGCCGCCGGCGCGACGAGTTCGACGACATCTTCGCCGAGGATGAGGCACCGCGCGGGCGTTCCGCTACAGCCCTGCGTTCCGTCGGCTCCCGTGGCGGCAACGGGAACGGCGACGTGCGCGTGCACCTGGTCGTGCCCAAGTCGTTCAACGACGCTCAGCAGATAGCCGACAAGTTCAAGGACTCCATTCCGGTCATCCTCAACCTGCAGAGCTCCGAAACCGATCTGTCAAAGCGCCTGATCGACTTCGCCTCCGGCCTGACCTACGCACTCGACGGCGGCATGCAGCGGATCGCGGACAAGGTGTTCATGCTCACCCCCCGCAACGTCGAGATCTCCGCGGAGGAGCGCGCGCGATTGATCGAGAAGGGCTTCTTCAACCAGTCCTGACCTGAGGCGCGATAGCCTTCGCCTGGCTGCGTCCTCACCGATCGGTGATCGACGGGATCGCCGATCGGCCAGCACATGTGCGATTTGCACACTTCGCTCCCTGCGTCCTTGCCAGTCTTGACTCTCGCACCTCAGGGGCGGAGTTACCTGAGAGAGCCAATCGATGTCAACCAGGGATTCCATGCAGATAGGCCTCATCGGCTCAGGCAACATGGCCCGCGCGCTCGCGCGCGGGTGGGGTCGTCCCGTGCTGTGCTCGGACCCACTCCTCGAGCGCGCCACCGCGCTGGCGGCGGAGGTGGGAGGGGAGGCCCTTCCGAGCAACGCCGAGGTGGCCCAGCGCGCGGATCTGATCGTGCTCTGCCACAAGCCGGCCCAGCTCCAGCAAGTCGCTACGGACATCGCGCCACATGCACGAGCGGTTACCTCGATTCTCGCCGCTACGCCGCTGACCGCGCTGCACGCCGCCTATCCCGATAAACCGGTTTACCGGTTCATCCCCTCGCTCCCCGTCGAGGTTCGCCAGGGCGCCGTCGTCCAAGCGGCAGACACAGCCCAGGACACTCACCTCGATGCACAAGTCCACGGGCTGTTTGCCGAGCTCGGCACGCTCGTCGTGCTGCCCGACGCGCTCGTCAACGTCGCGATGGGCCTGATGTCCTGCGCCCCCGCCTACGTCGCCCTAGTCGCCGAGGCTCAGATCGACGCGGGCGTGCGCCACGGCATCCCCGCGACCCAGGGAGCCGAACTGGTCGTTCAGACCCTGGCCGGCACGGCGGAGCTACTGCGCCGACGTGACAACGACACCCACGCCGTCCGCCGTGAGGTCGCCTCGCCGGGAGGGGTTACCGCGCGGGGACTCGACGCATTGGAGCGGGGCGGTCTGCGAGCCGCGTTCAGCGACGCCCTCGACGCCGTGCTCGCCGCCGGCCGATGATTCTCGCCAGCGCCCGCACTCAAGTCGCCGACTACCTGTCGACGCTCATCTACGTCTACACGCTCCTGATCATCCTGTATATCGTCGTCCAGCTGCTGTTCGCCGCCGGTCTGCGCCCGCCCTACTCCCGCACGAGCGATGCCGTCCTCGGGTTTCTGCGCGACATCTGCGAACCGTTCCTGCGTATCTTCCGCCGCCTGCTGCCCAGCTTCGGAGGCTTCGACCTCAGCCCGATCGTCGCGATCATCGTACTTGGAATCATCAACACGATCGTCGTCCAGGGCATCATCCACGGCTGAGCTCGCCCGTGCGCGCAGTCCTCTCAAGCGCCTACGTCCGCGCAGCGCTCGTGCTTGCACTTGTACTTGCCCTCGACCAGCTCACCAAGCACCTCGTCGCGCATTCGATCGTCCAGGGCGAACAGGTCCGCTTCATGCCCGGGATCGAGCTCGTGGACACGCGCAACCACGGCGTCGCGTTCGGCCTGGAGGCGGGCAACCAGCTCATCGTCACGATCCTCGTCGGCCTCGCTCTGCTCGCGCTGCTCGTCTACTTCGCCACACATGCCTCCCGCCCGCTGATCTGGCTGCCGACCGGCCTGCTCCTCGGCGGCGCCCTCGGCAATCTGCTCGACCGCATCCGCGACGGCTCGGTCGTGGATTTCATCCAACTGCCCCTCGGCTGGCCCCCGTTCAACCTGGCCGATGCCTCGATCGTGCTGGGCGTGGCGCTGCTGCTGTTCGTGATCGAGTCGCCAAAACAATGACCTCCGGGTTCACCATCGCCTACGAAGATGAGCACCTGTTCGTGGTCGACAAGTCAGCCGGCCTGGTCGTGCACCCCGCGCGCGGACATCGCGAGGGCACGCTGTCTCAACTGCTGGGGCATACCGCGGCCGGGGGAAAGGATCCGCAGCGCGCCGGTATCGTGCATCGCCTGGACCGCGATACCTCCGGCCTGCTCGTCGTCGCACGCTCGGACGAGGCTCACCGGCTGTTGCAACGCGCGCTCGCGGAGCGTCGCATCGTGCGTGAGTACCTCGCGCTCGTCCACGGTCGTCCACCGGCGCGCACCGGCACGATCGAGGCTCCCATCGGACGCGATCCACGTGTACGCACGCGCATGGCCGTCGACGGCGCGCACCCGCGTGAAGCCCGCACTCACTTTGAGATAGAGAAAACGCTCAGGGGCTACGCGCTTCTGCGCCTGCGTCTGGACACCGGTCGCACCCACCAGATCCGCGTTCACCTGCAGGCGATCGGCCACCCTGTCGCGGGCGATCCCGAGTATGGCCAGCGCGGCTTTGCCGGCGCTTCTGAGACGCTCGGCCTGGGGCGCCAGTTCTTGCACGCCGCCCGCCTGTCCTTCGCGCACCCGTTGGGCGGCGCGCCGATCGACGTCGTCTCACCGCTGCCGGCCGACCTCCAGGCCGCATTGCGGCATGCCGAACGGCTATCCTGACAGCTCACTTTCGAGCAACTACCCGCGCGGAGTCTCGATCGCGGCCCTGCCCGGACGGCGGCATCACTCGCCATCTCCGGGTCCGCGGCAACCGCGCGGCAACACATTCACAATTTCAATCACACAAGGGAGCATCACCCGTGGCTCAGGCTCAGGTAGGCATAGCGGAGCTCTTGGAGGCCGGCGTTCACTTCGGCCACCAGACTCGTCGCTGGAACCCCAAGATGCGCCGCTTCATTCATGGCGAGCGCGGTGGCATCTACATCATCGATCTGCTCAAGACCTCCACGCTGCTGAACGCGGCGCAGGAGTTCGCGGGCACGCTCGCCCATCGCGGCGGCACGGTCCTGTTCGTCGGCACCAAGAAGCAGGCGCGCGACACGATCCGCGACGTCGCCGAGTCCGCGAGCATGCCCTACGTCAACCATCGCTGGCTCGGTGGGCTGCTCACCAACTTCCAGACGATCAACCAGCGCATCCGGCGCCTGCACGACCTCGAACGCTATGAGACCGAGGGTCAGCTCGCGCTGCTGCCCACCCGTGAGCGCATGTCCGCGCAGGCCGATCTGGCCAAGCTGCGCGCCAACCTCGGCGGCGTCAAGAACATGCAGCGCGTCCCCGACGCGATGTTCGTGATCGACCTCAAAACCGAGGTGATCGCGGTCAAAGAGGCTCAGCGCCTGCGCATCCCGATCATTGGCCTGGTCGACACCAACTGCGACCCGGACGGGATCGACTTCGTGGTTCCCGGCAACGACGACGCGATCCGTTCGTGCGCGCTGATCACCCAGGCGATCGGCCAGGTCGTCGCCGAGGGACACGGCGTGTTCCGCGCCGAGGAGGAACGCGCGCGCCAGGAAGCCGAGGAACGGGCTCGCATCGAGGCCGAGGCCCGTGCGAAGCGCGAAGCCGAAGCACAGGCCAAGCGCGAGGCCGAGGAACAGGCTGCCCGAGAGGCAGCCGAGCGCAAGGCTGCCGCTGCAGCCGCCGCGGCTGCCCAGGCTCAGAGCGCGGCGGGCCCGCCGTCCACATCGTCGTCGGCAGCCGCTGTGCCCGCGGCTGAGGCGCCCGCTGCGAAAACACCGCCGCCGGCCGCGGTCGCGGAGCCCGTGCCCGAGACACCCGAGGCAACGCCGACCACCGCGCCTGCGGAGCCGGTGCCCGAGACCTCCGCGCCCGAGCCGGCCGTTGAGGCGCTCGCCACCGAGGAGGCTGGTGCTTCGTGAGCGCGGTGGAGATCTCGGCGAAGGATGTAAAGGCCCTGCGCGATCGCACGAGCGCGGGGATGATGGACTGCAAGAAGGCTCTTACCGATGCCGGCGGCGATGTCGAGCAGGCGATCGAGATCCTGCGCCTGAAGCAGGGCAAGAAGATCCAGGACCTCGGCGAGCGCACCGCGACCGAGGGCACCGTCCAGGCCTACATCCACGCCGGCGCCCGGGTCGGCGTGCTGATCGAGGTCGACTGCAACACCGACTTTGTCGCCACCAACGACGATTTCGTCGCGTTCGCTCGTGACGTCGCGATGCAGATCGCCGCCACTGCGACCGTCCGCTACATCAGCCGAGAGGACGTCCCCGCCGTCGAGCGTGACGCCGAGGCACGTATCTACGAGCGGGAGGCGCCGGCCGACAAGCCCGAGAACGTGCGCGAGCGGATCGTCGCGGGCAAGCTCGACGCCTGGTATCGGACGATCGTCCTGCTCGAGCAGGAGCTTCACAACCCCAAGTTCGAGGGCATCACCGTCCAGCAGCTCCGCGACCAGCTCACCGCCAAGACCGGCGAGAACGTCGTTATTCGCCGCTTTGTGCGCTTCGCCGTGGGCCAGTAGCGCGCTGGGCGGATAGGCTCTGCTCAGTGGCCGACCCTGCGTTCAGACGCATCCTGCTGAAGCTCTCCGGCGAGGCCCTGATGGGTCGGCTGGAGTACGGCACCGACCCCGAGCGCGTGGCGGCCGTCGCGCGGCAGGTGAGCGCCGTTCGCGATCGCGGCGTGCAGGTCGCGATCGTGGTGGGAGCCGGCAACATCTACCGTGGCATGGTGGGCGCGGCCGCCGGGATGGACCGGGCAACGGCCGACTACATGGGCATGCTCGCGACTGTGCTCAACGCGCTGCCCTTGCAGGACGCCCTGGAGAAGACCGGCACCGATACGCGCGTCGTGTCCGCGCTTGGCGTCTCGGAGGTCGCCGAGCCATACATCCGCCGCCGCGCGATGCGTCACCTGGAGAAGGGTCGCGTCGTGATCTTTGCGGCCGGCACGGGCAACCCGTTCTTCACTACCGACACGGCCGCGGCGCTGAGAGCGGCCGAGATGCACGCGGAGATCATCCTGATGGCCAAGAACGGGGTGCAGGGCGTCTACACCGCCGACCCCGCGACCGATCCCGACGCGACGTTCATCCCCGAGATCACCCACATGGAGGCGATCGAGCGGCGGTTGCGGGTCATGGACTCAACGGCTCTGGCGCTGTGCATGGAGAACGCGATGCCGCTGAACGTGTTCAACATGGACGATGACACGAGCGTCGCGCGGATAATCTCCGGGGAGCGCGTGGGCACGCTCGTATCGACACCGACGGGAGAAGACGATGGACGCTGAGATGATCGATGTGCTGCTCGATGACGCACGCGAGCGGATGGCCAAGTCGGTCGAGTCCACCCAGCACGAGTTCTTCTCGGTGCGCACCGGGCGGGCGAGCCCGTCGTTGCTGGACAGGGTCGTGGTCGATTACTACGGCGCGATGACTCCGCTGAACCAGCTGGCGAGCATCTCCGCGCCGGAGGCGCGGCTGATCACGGTGCAGCCGTATGACAAGTCCTCGATCAAGATGATCGAGAAGGCGATCAACGAGTCCGACGTCGGCCTGAATCCCTCCAACGACGGCAACCTGATCCGCCTGGCCGTGCCCGAACTGACCGAGGAGCGCAGACACGAGCTGGTCAGGGTTGTGCGTAACCTCGCCGAGGAGGGTCGCGTGGCGATCCGCAACGTCCGCCGCGACACGATGCAGCACCTGCGCGAGCTGAAGTCCGCCGGCGAAGCATCTTCCGATGACGAGCATCGCGCGGAGGTGGAGCTGCAGAAGCTGACCGATGCGCGGATCGGCGAGCTCGACGGGGTGCTGAGCACCAAGGAAGAGGAGATCCTCGAAGTCTGATGGCGCCCACCGCGGAACGGGAGGGCCAGGATTCTCAGGCGGCACGCTACGTGGCCATCATCACCGACGGCAACGGCCGCTGGGCGCGCGCGCGAGGGCGGACGGTCAACGAGGGGCACGACGCAGGCGCGGACACGGTCAAGGCGCGCCTGCGCGACGCCGCGGAGCTCGGTATCCGTGAGTTGACCGTGTACTCGTTCTCGACCGAGAACTGGTCACGCCCGGCTGAGGAGGTCAACGGGTTGATGGCGATGTTCGCGCGGCGCATCGCGGGGGAGACGCCGGAGCTGCATGAGGAGGGCGTGCGCATGCGCTTCATCGGCCGCCGCGAGGGGATCTCTGAGGATCTCGTGCGGCGTATGGACTGGGCCGAATCGCTGACCGACGCCAACCGCCGGATCACGCTGTTCGTCGCGTTCAACTACGGCGGGCGCGCGGAGATCCTGGATGCCGCGCGCGTGTTCAGGGGCGGCAGCGAGGAGGACTTCCGCGGGCTGCTGTATGCGCCGGAGATGCACGACCCCGACTTGATCATCCGCACCAGCGGGGAGCGGCGCCTGTCCAACTATCTGCTGTGGCAGTCGGCTTACTCCGAGCTCGTGTTCCGCGACGAGCTGTGGCCCGACTTCACCCGCGAGGCGCTGACGCAGTGTCTGGCCGAGTTCTCCGAGCGCAGGCGCAGGTTCGGCGGACGCTGATGCCCTCGAGCGAGCAGCGCGCATCTCGCGGCATGGGCCGTGGTGTTGGCCGGGGCGCGCGTCGGTCTGAGCGGGCACGGGCACCCCGCACGCTGTTCGACGGGCCGCGCTCGGATCTGGGCGCGCGGGTGCTGGTGGCACTGCCCGCGCTCGCGCTCGCGCTGTTCCTCGTGATCGAGGGCGGCTCGATCTACACGCTCGGGCTGTTCGCGCTCGGGTGCGTGTGTCTGCACGAGCTGTACGGCATGTACGCACGCGCGCACCCCGCTCGCCTGGCGGGGTATATCGCGCTCGCGGGTCTGCTCGCGGCGGCGCTGTATGGAGGCCAGTTTCAGATCCTGCTCGTCGCCGTCGCCGCGCTGCCGGTGCTGTTCGCGCTGACGCTGGCCCAGCCCAGGCCTAGTGTCGGCGGACTGGCGGTGACGCTGCTCGGGATCTACTGGATCGGGCTGGCGCTCGCACATGCGGTGCTGCTGAGGCGGCTGCCCCACGGTGAGGGGATCGTGATCGATGTGCTCGTCGGCACGTTCCTCGGCGACACGGGCGCCTATCTCGGTGGCCGCATGTTCGGACGTCGTCCGCTCGCGCCGCGCATCTCGCCGGGCAAGACGGTCGAGGGTCTGCTGAGCGGGATGGCGTTCGCGATCGCCGGCGTCTGGCTCGCTGGGCGCTACCAGGACTGGCTGCCGGGCACGCACGCGCTTGTGCTCGGCCTCGGTATCGCGCTCGTCGCGCCGGTCGGAGACCTGTTCGAGTCGTTCGTCAAGCGCGAGGCCCACGTCAAGGACTCCGGCAACCTGTTCGGCGCGCACGGCGGGGCGCTGGACCGACTCGACGCGGTGCTCTTTGCGGCTGTTGTCGGGTATTACATCTGGTACGCCTATGTGCACTGATCGCTCTAACCAGGACCAGCGCTCTCCTCGCCGGCGACTCGCGTCGGTCGGGACCGCGGGCGGACGCGATGTAGACTCGGCACGTGGCTTCAAAACGGTTAGAGCGCCAGGTCGATGACGCGCTCCTGTTCATAGCGACCAGTACGGGCTTCCTCTACGCCCGTCGGCGCCTGCGGCGTCTGCTGGACAGAGTCGCGCTTGGCGCAATCGTAATTGCGGCCTCGGGCGCCCTGGGCCTGGCCGGCGCGGCGACAGCCTGGTATCGAAGTCGCGCGAAGAGCTCCGCGGCCGCAGGACCGGGTCCCACCGCGGAGTGACCTCACAGCGCCTGCTCATCCTCGGCTCGACCGGATCGATCGGGACGCAGGCCCTCGATGTCTGCGCCCGTGAGACCGAGCAGTTCGAGCTCGTCGGCCTCTCCGCCAAGCATTCCTGGGAGGCGCTGGTCGAGCAGGCGCGGGCCCACGGAGTGCGGCGGGTCGCGCTTGCCGACGAACACGCCGCGGCGCGCGCCTCCGAGGCCTGGACCGACGGCGAGGTGCTCGGTGGCGCCGAGGGGCTGGTCAGGCTCGTCGTCGAGTCTGACGCCGATCTCGTGCTGAACGCGCTCGTGGGCTCGGCCGGGCTTGGGCCGACCGTAGCCACGCTCGGTGAGGGGATCGACCTTGCGCTGGCCAACAAGGAGTCGCTGGTCGTCGGCGGTGAGCTCGTCAGCGCGCTCGCGGAAGCCACGGGCGCGCAGATCGTGCCGGTCGACTCCGAGCACACTGCCCTGCACCAGTTGATAGCCGGGCAGCCCCCGGGCGCGGTTGAGCGCCTGACGATCACCGCCAGCGGTGGACCGTTTCGAGGACGCACGCGCGCGCAGCTCGAGGGTGTGACGGTCGAGCAGGCGCTCGCGCACCCGACGTGGGCGATGGGCGGCAAGATCACGATCGACTCGGCGACGATGATGAACAAGGGCCTCGAGCTGATGGAGGCCCACCACCTGTTCGGCGTGCCGTACGAGCGGATCGACGTGCTCGTGCATCCCCAGTCGCTCGTGCATGGGCTGATTCAGCTCGCGGACGGTGCGATGCTCGCGCATCTCGGTCCCCGGGACATGCGCGTGGCGATCTCATACGCGCTGCACGGCGGCGAGAGCATGGGGCTGGCGATTGCGCCGCTGGATCTCGCGGCGATCGGCACGCTCACGTTCGAGCCGGTCGATCTCGACGCGTTTCCCTGTCTGCGCCTTGCGCGGGAGGCCGCCCGGGCAGGTGGGACGGCCCCGTGCGTCCTGAACGCCGCCAACGAGATCGCGGTGCATGCGTTCCTGGAGGGACGGCTGGCGTTCAATGCGATCGCCGAGACGATCGAGCACACGTTGTCAGAGCTGCCCTCCGAGCCGGTTCGCGCGTTCGAGTCGTTGTACGAGGCCGACCGGCAGGCACGTGCGGTCGCCTGCGAGACGGTCGCGAGCTTGGGGTAGGGCTGAAGTTCCGCGTCCAACCTACGGCAACCGCGGGCGCGCCTGCCAAACTGAGCGCATGAGCTGGGTCCTGACGATCCTCGGCATCGTCGCGCTGATCGTGCTGCACGAGCTGGGGCACTTCATCGCCGCCAAGGCGGTGGGGATGCGCGTGGAGCGGTTCTCGCTGTTTTTCCCGCCCAAGCTCGTGGGCGTGCGCCGGGGGGAGACCGAGTACATGATCGGTGCGATCCCCGCGGGGGGGTACGTGAAGATCACGGGCATGACCCCAGAGGAGATCGAGGATGCCGATCCGGCGGTGGCCGCGCGTGCCTACTGCAACCAGGCGCCGTGGAAGCGGATCGTCGTGATCCTGGCCGGGCCGGGCGTGAACCTGCTGATCGCGTTCGTGCTGTTCTGGGTGATCCTGGTGTCGGGCAATCTCAACGGGGTCGCCACCCTGGAAAGCCTCAACCCGTCTGTTCATACACGGGTCGCGTCGACCTCGGTGCGCGCCATCGAGCCCGGCCACCCGGCCGATGGGGTGTTGAAGCCCGGTGATCGGATCATCGCGGTGGATGGTCACGCGGTGACGGTCCCCTCGGCGATGCGCGCGATCGCGGCCCATCGCTGTGCGGGCGTGCCCACCGAAGGCTGCCGCGCGGCCACGCCGGTGCAGCTGACGGTCCGGAGGGCGGGACGAACCCTGACGTTGTCGGTCTATCCCCGCTACAACAAAGAAGTTGGACGCATGCTGGTCGGCTTCGACTTCGGCGAAGCGGCGAAGCCGTATGGCGCGCTGAGCGCCGCTGGAGCATCGCTGCACGAGATGTGGAGCTCGACGACGAGCATGATCACGAACATCGGCCATGCGTTCACGAGCGCAAAGGTGCGTCACCAGTTTCACAGCATCCTGGGTATCACCGAAATCGCACACGAAACCGTGGTCGCCGGGGCCGGCTACGCGCTGGTGTTCCTCGGGTTCATCTCGCTCATCCTGGCGGTCGTCAACCTATTCCCGTTTCTGCCACTCGACGGCGGTCATGTCCTGTGGGCAGTGGCCGAGAAGGTGCGCGGACGGCGAGTCTCGGTCGCCGCGATGTGGCGCTTCAGCTCAGTGGGAATCGTGTTGCTGCTGTTCCTCGTGATCAATGGGGTCGGCAACGACATCGGTCGTCTCGGCGGCTGACCTACCCTCCTCGACTCCCACTCGGCACCCGCACGCACACCCAGCTCTTGACGAGCGGCCCGAAGCGCTCGGCGAGCGCGGGGCCGAACAGCGCCTCCATCTCGGCCCGCCGCAACAGCTCGATCTTCTCCCACTCACCGGCCGCGCCCATCCGCCAGTAGCGCCTGCGCAGCGACAGCGGCAGCCAGTGCGCGAACGGCAGCAGCGAGTGGGGCTCGAGCGGGAACGAATACGCCGGGGTCTGCGCGAACCAGCCGCGCCCGACCCGGCGCACCTCGGCGGCAAACGTGGCACGCCGTGCCGGAGGGACGTGCTCGATCACGCTGGAGCAGTAGACGAGGTCGAACTCGCCGTCGGCGAACGGCAGTCCCTCGGCCGCGTCAGCCCGCACGAACGGTCCGGGATAGTCGGGGCGCGGGGCGAGATCGACGCCGGTGATGTCCAATGTGGGCTCCAGCGCGCGCAGTCCCAGTCGCTCCGCAGCCGACATCCAGCACCCGCGCGTCGTCGGGCAGTCGCGTGAGCGCGAAGAACCGCGCGTGTCTGCGGGCCCGGGCACGAGTCGCGAAGGGAGAGGCCACACGCGCGAGTGGCCCACGCGCGGTGGCGTAGACCTCGGGAGCGGGCCTGGGCATACGGGGCAGACTACGCGGGGCGTCTTCTCACGCGTTTCACCGATGCCCGGCTGACCCTACGTAGAATGAGGCCATGTCCTCCAAGCGGCAGATCCACGTAGGGCCCGTCCCGATCGGCGGCGGCGCGCCGGTCGCGGTGCAGACGATGACCAAGACCGAGACGGCGAACCTGCCAGCGACGATGGATCAGATCCGCACGGTCGCGGAGGCCGGCGCGGACATCGTGCGCGTGGCCGTCCCGCGCGAGCAGGACGCCGAGGCGCTGAAGAGCATCGTCGCGCAGTCGCCGATCCCGGTGATCGCCGACATCCACTTCAACCACACGCTCGCGCTGAAGGCGATCGAAGCGGGCGCGCACTGCGTGCGGCTGAACCCCGGCAACATCGGCGGTCCCGAGAAGGTCGCCGAGGTGATCGCGCTGGCCAAGCGAGCACGGCACTCCGCTGCGGGTGGGCGTGAACTCCGGCTCGCTGCCCAAGCACCTGCGCCAGCTCGAGTACGACAACCCCGTCGAGGCGCTCGTGACCGCCGCGATCGAGACGGTGCAGCTGATGGAGCGGCTGGACTTCACGAACTTCAAGGTCTCGATGAAGTCGACGTCGGTGCCGAACACGATCGCCTCCAACCGGCTGCTCGTCTGAGCGCATCCCGTACCCGCTGCACCTCGGCGTGACCGAGGCCGGCACGAAGTGGTCGGGCTCGCTGAAGTCGGCCGTCGGGCTCGGCACGCTGCTGGCGGACGGGATCGGCGACACGATCCGGATCTCGCTGTCGACGTTCCACGCCGAGGAGGAGGTGAAGGTCGCCTGGGAGATCCTCAAGGCGCTGAAGCTGCGCGAGCGCGGCCCCGATCTGATCGCCTGCCCCACCTGCGGGCGGCTGCAGTTCGACATGGACAGCGTCGTCGTCGAGGTCGAGCGGCGCCTGGAAGCCTACGAGGACCCGATCGAGGTCTCCGTGCTGGGCTGCGCGGTCAACGGCATCGGCGAGGCGCGCCACGCCGACTTCGGGATCACGGGCGCGAAAGACATGGGCATGATCTACTCCAAGGGCGAGCCGCTGAAGAAGGTCCCCACCGAGCAGCTCGTGGACGAGCTGTTCAAGGAGATCGACCGCTACTACGCGGCCGGCAAGACGGTGCAGCGCGACGAGGCCGCCGCCGCCGAGGCGCGCGCATGGCTCGCCGAGAACGAGGACGACACGCAGATGACCCCCGAGCGGATCGCCGCGCTGGAGGCCGCCGCGGCCGAGGAGGCCGACGCGGTGCTCGAGTCGATGCTCGCGCCGGCCGTGGCGCTCGACGAGGCCGTCTCGCCGGTCGCCGGCCGGCGCTTCAGCCGCAGCTGATGATCTCGCGAGCAGGCCACATGTGGCCTGCTCGGGAACGCCGCATGCGGCGTTCCACGGAGGGGCGCATGCGCCTCCGCCCCCTCGCACATGTGCGAGGGGGACTTCGGAAGATCAAAGAATCAGCCGGCGGCGGCGAAGCGCTCGGCGACCTTGTCCCAGTCGACGACGTTCCACCACGCGTCGATGTAGTCGGGACGGCGGTTCTGGTACTTCAGGTAGTAGGCGTGCTCCCACACGTCCACGCCGAGCAGCGGCGTCTTGCCGTCGGAGATCGGGCTGTCCTGGTTGGCTGTGCCGACGATCGCCAGGCCGGAGCCGTCGTGCACGAGCCATGACCAGCCCGAGCCGAACTGGTTGACGCCGGTTTCCTTGAGCTTGGCCTGGAAGTCGGCGAATGAGCCGAACGCCGAGTCGATCGCGGCGGCCAGCGTCGCCTGCGGGCTCGCCGCCACCGCCCGGAGACATGCTCTCCCAGAAGAGGGAGTGGTTGTAGTGGCCACCGCCGTTGTTTTTGACCGGACCCCGCTTGTCGCCGAGGCTGTCGAGGTTCCGCAGAACCTCCTCGACCGGCTTCTCAGCCCACTCCGTGCCGTCGAGCGCGGCGTTCGCCTTGTCCACGTAGGCCTGGTGGTGCTTGTCGTGGTGGAATTCCATCGTCGCCTTGTCGATGTGCGGCTCGAGCGCGTCGTAGGCGTAGGGGAGCGGCGGAACGGAGTAGGCCATGGGGAGGCTCCTTGTCGGGGTGTCTCAGTCGATAGATCGGTCGCTGACTGCTGTTCTATCAAAGGGACGGCCCGCGCTGCTCAGGCTCATGGCGCGGCATCCCGGATGGCCCGCGACCCGCCTTCCGAGTACCTGCTGCCAACCGAGAAGCAGGCGCCCGCCGACGCGGAGGCGATCTCGCACAAGCTGATGGTGCGCGCCGGGCTGATCCGCCAGATGGGGGCGGGCATGTGGACGTGGCTGCCGGCGGGCTGGCGGGTGCACCAGCGGGTCGTTGCAGATCGTCCGCGAGGAGATGGAGCGCGATCGGCGCGCAGGAGATGCTGATGCCCGTCCTGCAGCCCGCCGAGCCGTGGCGCAAGACCGGGCGGCTCGAGATCGACGAGCTGTTCAAGCTGTCACGACCGCAAGGGCTCGGAGCTCGTGCTGGCGATGACCCACGAGGAGGCGGTGACGTTCCACGTCGCGCAGACGGTCCGCTCATACCGCGACCTGCCGCTGATCGTCTACCACTTCCAGGTCAAGGAGCGCGACGAGCCGCGCCCCCGCGCGGGCGTGCTGCGCACACGCGAGTTCGTGATGAAGGACTCCTACAGCTTCGACCGCGACCAGGCAGGTCTGGAGCGAGCGATACGAGCTGCACGTCGGCGCGTATGACCGCATCATGGAGCGCACGGGGCTGCGCTGGTACAGGGTGGAGTCCGACGTCGGGATGATGGGCGGGCTGGGCGCGCACGAGTACATGGCGCCGTGCCCGGCCGGCGAGGACGCGATCGTGCTCGGGCACAATGGCTATGCGGCGAACGTCGAGGTGGCCAAGCAGGACCCGAACGTGCGACGAGGATCGGCGACGGCACTACACGCTTGAAGGACGAGCCGCTGCAGGTCGAGCCGGCGATCGAGATCGGCAACATCTTCAAGCTCGGCACCCGCTACTCCGAGCCGCTGGGCGCCAGCTACCTGGACGAGCACGGCGTCGAGCAGCCGGTCTGGATGGGCTCCTACGGGATCGGCCCGGCACGGATCGTAGCGGCCGCGGTCGAGCAGTTCGCCGACGAGCACGGCATCTCCTGGCCGCGGGCGCTGGCGCCGTTCGCCGTGCACCTGGTGGCGCTCGGCAAGCCCGGCACGCCCGAGCGCGACGCCGCCGAGCGCGCTCTACGCAGACGCTGCAGCGACGGCGGCATCGAGGTGATCTATGACGATCGCGATCTCGGTCCCGGGGAGAAGTTCGCCGACGCCGAGCTGCTCGGCTGCCCGCTGCGGCTGACCGTCGGGCGCGCGCGCGCTGGAGTCGGGCGAGATCGAGGTCCAGGTGCGCCGCGGCCGTCAAGAGGCTCCTGGCATACCGCTGAGCGACGAGCCGGACGCGCTGATCCGGGCGATGGACGAGCTGTGGCAGGCCCTCCCCTAGACGACCGGTCCGAGCGCAAGGAAGGCCCGGGGGACCCCGAAACGGCGGCCGCGACCCTCCGCACGAGCGGCCCCCGCCTGACCATACGCCGGCTGGTCGGCCTGGATCGCTCCGGACCGCCGCCGCCACAGACGTTGGCCGGGCAACCGCTGCGCCCGTGGACGATCCCCAACGCGATCGGATTCGTCAGGCTGGCACTGATCCCGGTGTTCCTCCTCGTCGCGTTCTCGAGCTCAGACGGCACGGGCGCGTGGCCGGCGACGCTGTTCGCCGTGATCGGCTGGGGCGACTATGCCGACGGGATCGCCGCGCGGGTGACCCGCCAGTACAGCCGGTTGGGGACCCTCATGGACCCGATCACCGACAGGCTGCTGGTGATCTCGGGCGTGGTGGTGTGCTGGCACTTCGAGCTGCTGCCGCGCTGGGCGCTGGCGGTGCTCGTCGCGCGCGAGTTGCTGATGCTGGCGCTGGGACGCTACGGGCAGACGCGTGGGGTGGAGCTGCGCATCAACTGGCCCGGACGGATCGGGGTCGCGCCGGTGATGGGCTCGTTCTTCTTCGCGATGGCCGGGCTCGGGGGGCTGGCCGAAGTGCTGCTCTATGTTGGGCTGTCGCTCGTGTTGACGGCGACCGTGCTGTACATGCGGACGGGCCTCACGCAGCTGCGAGCATCCGCCCAACCGTAGGCCCGGGGACCCTAAAGCTCAGGTATACGGTAAAGTCGGGGCATGGATACTTTCCCAGACCTCGGCTCGCTGAACGACGGCGAGCTGAAGAACCTCATCAAAGACCTGACCGACGAAGAGACCGAGATCTCCTACAAGCGGCGGATACTGCACGGCAAGATCGACATCCTGCGTGCCGAGCTGGTGAACAGGCTGCGCAAGAAGCACGACGGGGGCACCACGCCGGTGATCACGGGCGATGACGTACAGCGACTGACCGACATTCTCGCCAATAATCAGGCGGCCGTCCCGACCGACGTCGAGTAAAAAGGACGGGGCGGAGAAGAGGAGCGAGCGTCATGGCCCTGCATTGCACGGAGTGCGGATTCGTCAACGCCGAGGGCGCGAATTACTGCCAGCGCTGCGGCGCGCTGCTGCCGCGCGCGGAGAGCGCCGGCGGGGGGGAACCGATCACCGCGACGTACCGGATCGACGAGGCGGGCGAGCTGGTGCCGGTCGAGATCGAGGAGGTGACCGCGCATGGTCCCGCGCTCGTGATCCGCGCGGGGGGAGGGCGAGTGGGCGAGAGCTTTCCTGTGCAGGGCGAGCGCATGAGCATCGGCCGCCGGCCGGACTCCGAGGTGTTCCTCGACGACGTGACCGTCTCGCGCGACCACGCGCTGCTGATCGAGCGCTCAGACCAGTGGTATCTCGACGACTGCGGCTCGTTGAACGGGACCTACGTGAACCGCTCGCGGATCGAGTCTCAGCGCCTGGAGGAGGGCGATGAGGTGCAGATCGGCAAGTACAAGCTGATGTTCCACGCGCGTTGATATGGCCACCCCGACACAGACACCCTCCTCCGAGGTCGAGCAGCTGAACGCAGAGCTCGAGCGAACCGAGGGCGCGGCCGGCGGCGGGGCGGGCGGACAGCGGCAGAAGTCGATCACGATCGGCACCGTGTGCAAGGCGCTGGCGCAGGAGTTTCCGGACATCTCGATTTCGAAGATCCGCTACTTGGAGGATCAGAAACTGCTGACGCCGCGGCGCACGCCGGGTGGTTACCGGCTGTATACGCAGGGGGACGTCGCGCGCCTGCGCACGATCCTGCGGATGCAGCGCGATGAGTTCCTGCCGCTGCGGGTGATTCGCCAGGAGCTGGCGACCGGGCGCGCGGGGGACGGCGCCGGGACGTCACCGGTCCCGTCGGGCAAGCGCTCGCGCGAGGGCATGCGGCCGTGGCGCACGAGCGTCAGCGTGCGCGAGGCGACCGGAGCGCTGTACTCACTGGAGGACGTGCTCGAGGAGACCAGCGCCGACGCCAAGCTGGTGGGAGAGCTGGAGGAGTATGGGGTCGTCAAGGGCGAGCTGCGCGGGGGCGTGCGCTACTTCGATGAGACCGAACGCGAGATCATCGGGGCGGTGGCCGAGCTCGCGCGCTACGGCGTGGGCGGGCGCAACCTGCGCGTGTTCAGATCCTCCGCCGATCGTGAGGCGACGCTGCTGCAGCAGATCCTCGCGCCCGCGCTGCGCTCGCGCAACCCGCAACGACGCAAGGAGGCGGTCGAAGCGCTGGAGAACCTGGCAGCGGTCGCGACGCACCTGAAGCATCTGCTGCTGGTGCGCGACCTGCGCAAGATCGTACGCTGACGCACAGATGCCGACGGCGCGCCGCACCCGCACGATCGCCGCTCCGGCACAGGAGCTGTGGGAGACGATCCGCGATCCGCATCACCTGCCGCGCTGGTGGCCGCGGGTGAGCCGGGTGGAGGATGTTGTCGAGGATCAGTTCACGGAGGTGCTGAGCACGAAGAGCGGGAAATACGTGCGCGCGGATTTCACGCTGGTCGAGTCCGACGAGCACGCCCGGAGGCTGTGCTGGGAGCAGCGACTGGAGGGCAGCCCGTTCGCGCGGCTGCTGAAGTCCGCCGAGACGGAGGTGTCGCTCGAGGACGCCACGGCCGTGGCGCAGGCAGGACCGGCGACGGAGGTGACGATCGAGCTCAGACAGGCGCTGAACGGGTTCTTTCCCCGCTTCGGTGGATACATGGTCCGCAAAGCGGCCGCGAGCACGATCGAAGAGGCGCTGGACGGGCTGGAGCGGATCGGCGGCTGAGATGACGGAGCCGCCGCGGATGCGCTGGTGGGGGTGGGGCGATCCCGCGCATGCTGCGACGCTGGGCGCGCCGACGCTGGAGCTGTTGCGCGAGACGGTCGGTGTCGCGAGCACGCCGCGCCCGCCGGTGGCGCTCGGTGCGGTGCAGCTGCCGCAGACACGGCTCTCAGATAGCGCCGGGGCGGCGCTGAGAGCGGTCGTCGGCGCGGATGGCGTGAGAGACGACCATGCCGAACGGGTCGAGCACGCGGCCGGAAAGGGTTATGCCGATCTCGTGCGGATGCGCCTGGGGGCGCCGGAGGGAGCGCCGGACGCGGTTGTGCTGCCTGCGGGTCACGAGCAGGTACGGGCGGTGCTGGAGATATGCGCGAAGAGCGGGCTGGCGGCCGTGCCGTTCGGTGGAGGGACGAGCGTGGTTGGGGGCGTCGAGCCGTTGCGGGGCGAGCACGCGGGCGTGATCGCACTGGACATGCGCCGGATCAGCGGGATCGTAGAACTCGATCGCGAGTCGCGGATCGTGACGGTCGGCGCGGGCATGCGTGCTCCGGAGTTGGAGCGGGCGCTGGCAATGGAGGGGCTGACGCTGGGGCACTGGCCGCAGTCGTTTGAGTACGTCACCCTGGGAGGGTGCGCGGCTACGCGCTCGGCGGGGCAGGCATCAAGCGGGTATGGGAGCATCGCGAAGATGGTGCTCGGCCTGCGAATGGTCGCGCCGGCGGGGGACATCGAGTTGCAGGCGATGCCGGCAAGCGCGGCCGGACCGGACCTGCGGGAGTTGATCGTCGGCTCGGAGGGGACGCTGGGGGTGATCGACGAGGTCTCGCTGCGAGTGCGCGAGGCGCCGGCGCAGCGAGTGTACGAGGGGGTGATGTTCGAAAGCTTCGCCGCGGGCACGCAGGCGCTGAGGGCGATGACTCAGGAGCACGCGCTGCCGGATATCGCGCGGCTATCCGACGCGGCGGAGACGCGCATGTCGATGGCGCTGGCGGGAGACGGCGGGCTGAAGGGGCGCCTCGGACGCGCGTATCTCGGTGCGCGCGGGTACGGAGAGGGACGGACCGAGCGGTGCATCGCGATCGTCGGGTTCGAGGGCGCCGCGGACGAGGTGAAGAACAGACGCGGGCGGGCGATCGCACTGGCGCGCCGGCACGGAGGAGGACTGGCCCTGGGAGGCTCACCGGGAAGGGCCTGGCTGAAGGGCCGCTTTCAAGCGCCGTACCTGCGCGATGAGCTGTTGAGCCACGGCGTGATGGTCGAGACGCTGGAGACGGCAACGCGCTGGGCGAACGTGGAGACACTGCGCGACGCGGTGACCGGGGCGATCGAGCGGGCGCTGGAAGACCAGGGCACGCCGGGCATCGTGATGTGCCACGTGTCGCACCTGTACGAGACGGGCGCGTCGCTGTACTACACGTTCATCGCCCGCCAGCGCGAGGGGGCGGAGATCGAGCAGTGGCGCGCAGTCAAGCGGGCGGCGAGCGAGGCGATCGTCGCCGGCGGCGGCACGATCACTCACCACCACGCGGTCGGGCGCGATCACGCGCCGTGGCTTGAGCGCGAGATCGGGGGTGAGGGCGTGGCGGCGATCAGAGCGTTGAAAGCGGAGCTCGACCCGCACGGGATCATGAACCCCGACAAGCTACTTCAGGGCGAACGCTCCGCTTAGGACGGTCGGGCCGGGATGAGTGGGCCGTTCGCTGGTCTCGCGCGTGAGCAGAATCTGGTGGTAGTCGGCGGCGTTGGACGGCAGCAGCGCACCGCCCTGCAGACGCCCGTCGGAGCCGACCGCCGGGCTCTTGCTGATCGCCTCGGAGCTGGTCGGAGAGTTGTAGAGCCAGACGGCGTAGAAGAATCCTTTTGTTGGCGGCAGATGTTCGGCGGCGAGATAGAAGGCGTGCTGGGTGCCTTCGGCGAGGATCTCGACGATGCCGATCGATTTGCTCCCGGGTTCGGGCGAGGTGAGCGTCAGCTGCTTGGTGACCGCAGGAGTTTTTTTCGAGGAGCTCGATTTCGTGCCCGTCGCTGCGGTCGAAGCCGTGTTCGCAGGGGTGCTCGCGGTGGTGTTCGTATGTGAGCTGCCGCCGCCCCCGCTCGTGAGCAGGATGACGACCACGACCACGATCACGACGATGCCGGCGAGCAGTGCCGCGCCGCCGCGCCTGGAGACGGGCAGCGTGGTCGATGCGCCCGCAGGACCCCGCGGCGAGGTGGCGCGCTCGGGTGCTGGGGGGCGCCGGGAGGAGGAGATGGGCGGCTCAACGGATGGGGAATCCAATCCAGCCGGAGCGCCGGCGAGGGTGTCGAGCGCGGCATGAGCGCGGTCGCGAACCGCGCTCTCGGGGATGCCGAGCAGCTCGGCGACCTGGGCGTAGCTCTTGCCGCGGTCCACGAGCAGGGACAGCGTCGCGCGCAGGTCGGGGGGAAGATCGTCGAGTCGGGGCATGGTCGGGGCTTAGGCTATCGTGGCGCCGCGATGACCAGCACCGGAACCCCGACCCCAGGCGCTCTCAGCGTCGAGCAGCTGAACAAGGCCGTGACGGGATATGACCGGCATTACGGCCTGCGGTTCGTCGCGTTCTCGGACACCGAGGTGCGTGCACAGGTGGCCGTGCGCGATGAGATCAAGCAGCCGATGGGGCTCGTGCACGGCGGTCTGTATGCCTCGCTGGCCGAGTCGATGGCCTCGCTGGCGACCGCCGCGGCGGTGATGGGGGAGGGCAAGGTGGCGACGGGCATGTCGAACAGCACGAGCTTCCTGCGGCCGATCACCGAGGGGGCCGTGCACGGGTATGGCAAGAGGCTGCACCGGGGCCGCACGACGTGGGTGTGGGATGTGACGTTCAGCGACGACGAGGGTCGCACGTGCGCCGTGACGCGGATGACGATCGCGATACGACCGTTGCCGGACGGCGGCGGGGCTGGCGAAGCCGGCTAGCCCAGCGCACGCAGCGGGTTGGGCACCTGCGAGGGCAGGGGCCGCGCGCCGAAGCCGGTGTCGGGCAGTCGCGCGGGCAGCGCCGAGAACGGCGCGGCGGGAAAGTTGATGGGCACGGCCGTGGCGGCGGCGGCGAGAGCCAGGGCGCGGGTGTGGGCGTAGATGTCGAGGACCACCGCGCCCGTGGGGATCGCGATCGCGTCGCCCCGCTCCGCGAGGAAGCCGCTGACGCCGCGCAGTGAGGTCGTCGTACGGGCAGTGGAGGATCCGTCGCCGGGAACGAAGCTGTTGTCCGGGGAGGTGACGATCCGCAACGGCGGGACGCAGGTGGACTGGCCGCCTTCGATGCAGTCGCCGTACTGGACGGTGAACGCCCCGCTGGGATCGCGCGAGGCTTCGGTGATCGCGAGGTCGTGAAACGTGCCGCCAAGCCAGTAGACCGGGTATGGCGCGAGCAAGAGGGACTCGAGCGAGTTGTGCGGGATCGGCTGGTCCTGGATGGTGTTGCCGCACGCCCCGAGCGCGAGCGCGCAGAGCACGCAGGCGAGCGTGGCGAGCAAGCGGGCGGGGATACGTATGGCCCGCAGCGTAACGGTGCGTCGCCAGAGTGGTTGATGGGCGAGCGGGGCCAGAACGCAGGGAGCGTGACGTGCTGGCCGAAACGGGGATGCGAGCGGAGCGAGTGTCTCCCGGCTTCGGTACGCGAGCGATCGAGGACGCCGCATCCGCGAAGCTCAGCGGCCGCTCTGGTAGCGGTTGGTGATCGGCATGCGCCGGTCGCGGCCGAAGGCGCGCGTGGTGACCTTGATGCCGGGAGGCGCCTGGCGGCGCTTGTACTCGGCGAGATCGACGAGCCGGATCGTGCGATCGACCTCGGGCTCGGGCAGACCGGCGGCGATCAGCTGCTCGCGGCCGTGGTCGAGCTCGATGTAGCCGTGGAGGATGCGGTCGAGCAGCTCATACGGCGGGCAGCGAGTCCTCGTCGCGCTGGTCGTGCGCGCAGCTCGGCGGAGGGCGCGCGCTCGATGATCGACGGCGGGATCGGCGCGCGCGCTCGCGTCCGCCGTCGGGCCGCGGCCGGGAGAGTTGCGCCACTCGCACAGGCGGTAGACGAGCGTCTTGGGCACGTCCTTGATGACCGCGAAGCCGCCGGCGAGGTCGCCGTAGAGGGTCGTGTAGCCGACCGACATCTCGGACTTGTTGCCGGTCGTGAGCACGAGCCAGCCGAACTTGTTCGAGAGCGCCATCAGCAGGTTGCCGCGGATGCGGGCCTGCAGGTTCTCCTCGGTCAGATCGGCCGGCAGGCCCGTCGAAGTCCGTCGCTGCAGCGTCTCGGCGTAGGCGTCCATCGCCGGCTCGATCGGCAGCTCGTGCGTGCGCACGCCGAGCGCGGCGGCGAGCGCGCGGGCGTCGTCCTGGGTGGCGGCGGAGGAGTAGGGGGAGGGCATGATCGCGACGCTGACGCGCTCGGCGCCGAGCGCGTCCACGGCCAGACACGCCGACCAGCGCGGAGTCGATCCCGCCGGAGAGGCCGAGGACGACGTGGACGAAGCCGTTCTTCTCGACGTAGTCGCGCAGGCCGAGCGTCAGCGCGGCGTAGATCTCGGCCTCGATCGGGGCGATGCGGGGCTATGCAGGGCGCGGCTCGGGCGGCTACGCCGAGCGACCGGGATGCCGGCGAAGGTCCACGATCGCAGACGAGCAGGTCCTCCTCGAACTGTGCGGCGCGGGCGATCGTCGCGCCGGTCGGTCGAGGACGAAGGAGTGGCCGTCGAAGACGAGCTCGTCCTGGCCGCCGACGAGCCCGCAGAAGGCGACGTGGGCGCCAGTACTCGCGGGCGCGCTGGGCGAACAGTCGCTCGCGTTCGGCGCCCTTGCCGGCGTGGTAGGGCGAGGCGGAGATGTTGACGATCAGCCTGGCGCCCGGCGCCGGCCTCTTCGGATGGCCGGCGGGCCGGGCTGCCAGAGGTCCTCGCAGACGGTCAGGCCGACCTGTGCTGGCCGCCCACCTCGATCGCTCGCCCCGAGGCTCCGGCGGTGAAGTAGCGCTGCTCGTCGAAGACGCCGTAGTTGGGCAGGTGGATCTTGCGGTAGATCGACATGGCACCGCGCCGTCCGGCCAGCACCGCGGCGGCGTTGTAGACATCGTCTGCGGCGAGCTCGGGAAAGCCGACGATCGCGGTGATCGGCCGTGAACCTCGCGGGCCAGCTCCTCGAGCGCGGAGCGCGCGTCCGCGAGGAAGTGCTCGCGCAGCAGCAGGTCCTCGGGCGGGTAGCCGGTCAGCGCCAGCTCGGGGAACAGCACGAGCTCGGCGCCGCCGCCTGCACGCCGCGTCGCAGCCCGTCGCGGATGCGTGCGGCGTTGCCGGCGATGTCGCCGACGGTGGCGTTCATCTGGCAGAGCGCCAGGCGCATCGTGGAGCGGCCTGACCCGTCAGCTCCGCGCGAGCGGGCTTACGCGGCTGTACGCACTGCCGGCTCGCGCGCTGCCGGTGGCCGCGCGCAGACGCGCGCGGGGCCGTTGCTGCTCGAGGCGGCTCTTGCCTGAGCCGAGCTGACCTTTGGCGCGGTCGCGTTTGGCTGCGGTGGGTCGCACGCCGGCCGCGCGCGCGAGCGAGGCGATCGCCCGATCGAGGTCGCGCGCGATCGCCTCGAGCTCGGGCAGCGCGTCGATAGTCGCCGAGCAGGCCGAAGCCGAGGTGTCCGTCGTAGCTCATGACGGCGATCCCCAGCGCCTGGCGACGGGCGAGCGGGACGACCGGGTAGAGCACCCGCAGCCGGCGGCCGAGCAGGTACAGCGGGAACTGCGGCCCGGGCACGTTCGTGACGACGAGGTTGAAGAAGCGCTGGCGGGCCTGCAGGCGCGCGGCCTGACTGAGGATCGTGGGCGGCGCGAAGCCCGGCGAGGTTGGTGAGCACCTGCGCGCCGACGGCCTGACCGGACTCCTTGAGGTCCTGCATCGCCCTGCGTGATCTGCGCCAGGCAGTCGGCCGGGTTCTCGACGCCGACCGGCAGCGGCGCCCACATCGCGGCGACCTGGTTGCCGAGCGCGCCGCGCTGGGAGTCCGCGCGCACCGACACCGGCACCATCGCCTTCAGCACGAGCCCTCGGTGTCGTGGCCCTGCGCGCGCAGGTAGCGGCCGAGGGCGAGGCTGACGGAGGCGAGCACGACGTCGTTGAGCGTGCCCGCCGAGCGAGTCCTTGATCGCTTTGAACTGCGCCAGGTCGGCGTCGACGAACGTGTAGCGGCGGTGCGGGCCGATGTCGACGTTGAACGGGCTCGGCGGCGCCGGCGCGTTGATGCCCGCGAGCGTGGTCGCGCCGACGCTCGCGAGGCCGTCCTTGAGCTGCGCGGCGGCGCTTGCGCGGCGCGCGCAGCAGCGCGCGGGCGCCGCGGCACCATCTCGGCGGGAACGGTCGTGCGCTCGAGCAGCGCCTCGCCGAGCAGCTTGGCCTGACCCGGCAGCGGCTTGGCGGTCCACGGCGCCGGCGGGCGCGAGGCTGGCACGGCGGTTCGGGGGCGGTGTCGAACAGGACGGTCGTGATGTCCACGCCCGAGATCCCGTCCACGAGCGCGTGGTGGGTCTTGGCGATCAGCGCGAAGCGCCCGCCCGCCATGCGCTCGCACGAGCCAGATCTCCCACAGCGGCTTGGAGCGGTCCAGGCGCTGGGAGAAGAGCCGCCCGGCGAGCTGCTTGAGCGCGGTCGTCGTCGGCCGGACGCGGCAGCGCGGTGTGGCGGATGTGGTAGCGCGGGTTGAAGTGCGGATCGTCGGTCCACACCGGCCGGCCCTGGCCGAGCGGCACGATACGCCAGCCGCTGGCGGTAGCGCGGCACCAGGTGCAGGCGGCTGAGCGACGTGGTCGACCAGCTCCTGCGGCGTCGGCGCGATGCCCTCGAAGACCATCACCGAGAGCGACGTGCATGTGCGCGGTGGAGTCGTCCTCCAGGTGCAGGAACGTCGGTAGTCGAGCGCCGACAGGCGGTCGGGGTTGGCCACTGCGCTCGATTGTCGCTGCTTCAGGGCCGCACGTCAACGACAGCGCTCTGAATCTGTCGCGCGCCCATCTGAGATACGTCGCAGGACGCGTCCTAATGGCTGTGCTGCGATCCGCACACCGTGGGACTGTAGTCACCCGTCGCACGGAACCGTCACAAGCGTCATCTAAGCTGCGTGCAACGAACATTGTTCGACCCTGCCGAGTCGTCTCCGTGGATGGAGGCGAGCGGGGGACCCACTGCCGGATCGCCTCAGATGAGGCGGTCTGGATGGGGCGAATCGGCCGCTGATGCGGCCGTAACGCCCGGCTGACGCGCGTTCGTTGCGCGTCGTCTGTCGCCGTGAGCCCGACAGCTAACCCCGTAGGCGGACACGCAAGGAGGTTCTCCCTCGATGTACGTCCCCGCGACGTCAGCGCAGCCTGCTGCGCCCGCTGCACCCCTCGCTCCAATCGAAATCACGGCGGGCGGAACCTCGCCCGGCACAGCCGAGCTGACTGGCCTGGTGGCGGCGCCGGTGCATGCTCGCTCACGGTCCGCCGGCCCGAGCTGAACGTGCTGGCAGATCGATGCAAGCACGATCACCGGCGCGTCTGCAAGCCCGATCTGGCTCCGGGCGGGTGGTGGCGCTGCAGGCGCTCGGCGCGACACGGCTGGAGCACGCTCGCGCGCACGCGCACGCGGCGCGGCGGCCGTTTCGCTGCGCTACGACACCGCGCCGGGTCGGCAGCGAGCGGGTGCGGCTGCGCTTCGCCGGCGACGCGTACCGAGCTCGCGGCTCGCCGTCGCAGGCTCGGGCGTCTGAACGTGTATCGGCTCGCGGAGGCGTCCTGGTACGGAGGCGGCGGCGGGCTGGCGTGCGGCGGCTGAGCTGACGAGCTCGACGATGGGCGTCGCCAACAAGACGCTGCCGTGCGGCACGCTGGTCACGCTCCGCTACGGCGGTCGCACGGTGCAGCGTGCGTGTGATCGACCGCGGGCCGTATGTGGCCGGGCGCGAATTCGACCTCACCGAAGCGACCAAGCAGGCGCTCGGGTTCGGCGACACCGGGGAGGTGTGGAGCACGCGCTGATGGGCGCCGCCCCGCGTCGGGAGGGGGATGCCCGCCGACCGTGCCGAGACCTGCATATGCCGGCTGGCGAGCTGGGAGCGTTCGTGCAGAGCTTGGCATCGGCGGTCACGCGCCGTTCAATGCACGACGTTATGTCTTCGCATTCACAGGTATGGCTCGACGGCTCGGGCGACTGGGCTTGGCCCGGCACGAGTGGGGCCGAAGCGACGGTGGAGCTGCTTCCCCCGTCGTGGATCCCTGCGCTTCCGCGCCGTGCGGGGCCGAGGGTTGGCGCCTCCGCGGTACCGGGGGCGCACCGTTCTCCACAGCGCGGGCTCGCGCGGCGTTACGGCGCCAGCTTGCTCCTGGCTGCGTTGGCGGCTGCATGCGTAGGGTTGGGACTTGATGGCCGCGCCAACCTGGAACGTCTCACCGGCATCCAGGCCGCGTCGCATCGGTCCGTAGCGGAGCTTGCGCTCGAACGCTCGCTTGCGACATCACCCCAGCCGCAACCGCTGCCGAGGGTCGTGCCGGAAAGTCATGACGCGGCGGGCAGCTCGATTGACTCGACCAGCTATGCCTCGCAGGCGCTGCACGGTGAAGGCTCGTTCCTGATCTACCTACCACCCGGCTATGCGAGCACGACCGCGCGTTACCCGGTCATCTACCTGCTGCACGGCGACGGTCAGACCGACGGCTCGTTCCTGCAGATCGGAGTGCAGAGCACACTCGACCGGTTGATCGCCCGGCACGCGATCCCACCTTTGATCGCGGTCATGATCCAGGGCGGGCCGGGATCGAACAACTGGCTGAACCTCGGCGCCACGCGCTACGAAGCTTATGCGCTCGAAGTGCAGCGCCTCGTCGACCGGATGCTGCCGACGATCCCCGATCGCAGCGCCCGTGCGATCGCCGGCTACTCGATGGGTGGCTATGGAGCTATGCACCTGGCCCTGACGCATCCGCGCACCTTCGCGGTGGCGGAGAGCTGGCTGGGCTTCTTCAATGGCCTCGGCAGCCGGTTGCACGACGATCGCTCAGTTATCTCACGCTTGGGCCTGCGCGCGTTCGTATACGGAGGCGCGTCCGACGATATCGCCGACCCGTCCGAGAACGCCGCGTTCGCCGCCACCCTGCGAGCCGATGGAGCTGATGCGCACAGCGCCGTCTACCCCGGCGAACACGACTTCGCGACGCTCGAAGCTCACCTGGAAAGCATGCTCGCGTTCGCTGGTCACGGATTGTCGTAGTCGCGCAATCGCGCGTAGGTTTTACAGGGGCGACCGGCGATGCACCCATTCAAGCGCATCTTCTATGATGGTAGAAAGCTAGCTATCTATGGTAGACTGCTACCTGTGTCGCTGAACATCAAGAATCCCGAGGCTCATCGGCTCGCGCGCGAGCTTGCCGAGCTGACCGGTGAGAGCATGAGCACCGCAGTCACGGTCGCCGTTCGTGAGCGGCGTGATCGTGCCCTTGCCAATCGGTCGGGTGGTCTGTCAGCGCGGTTGCTCGAGATTGGCCGGGACTGCGCAGGGCGGCTGCCGGAGTCCGTGCGAAGCATCGACCATGGTGGGATGCTTTACGACGAGCACGGTCTGCCGGCGTGATCATCGACACTTCCGCGCTCGTTGCGATCCTGCGCGCTGAGCCGGAGGCCGTGGTATGCGCCAAGGCAATCGAGCTCGCCGACATACGACGGTTGTCTGCGGCCAATTATGTTGAGTTGGGGGCGGTCATAGACCGCGCCGGGGATGCGATCGCAAGCCGTCGCGTCGATGAGCTGCTCACCACCGCCCGCATCAAAGTTGAAGCGGTGACCGACGACCATGCACGGATCGCCCGGGAAGCGTTCCGGGACTTCGGGAAGGGCAGCGGTCACCCGGCACGCTTGAACTTCGGAGACTGCTTTTCCTATGCCCTGGCTAAGGCCACGGGTGAACCGCTGCTGTTCAAGGGCGATGACTTCAAGCACACAGATGTTGCCTGCGCCCTGGCGGAGTGACCTCAGTCCTCGTCGGCGACCTTCAGTACGAGCTTGCCGGTGTTCTCGCCTTCGAACAGGCGCAGCAGCGTCTCGGGAAAACGCTCCAGCGCCCTCGGCGATGTCCTCGCGTGACTTGAGCTTGCCGGCGGCCAGCCAGTCGGCCATCTCCTGGGCGCCCTCGGCGTATTGCTCACCATAGTCGGACACCACGAATCCGGTCATGCTCGCGTGGTTGACGAGCAGCGACATGTAATTTGACGGGGCCTGTCATCGCGCCTTCGTCGTTGTACTGAGAGATCGCGCCGCACACGACCACGCGCGCGTGCCGAGCCAGGCGGGCCAGGGCAGCGTCGAGGATCTCCCCGCCGACGTTGTCGAAGTACACATCTATCCCTTTCGGGCAGCGCTCGCTCAGCCCCTTCACGACATCCTCGGACTTGTAGTCGATCGCGGCGTCGAACCCGAGCTCGTTCACCACGTAATCGCACTTCTCCTTCCCGCCGGCGATCCCGATCGCGCGGGCGCCCTTCAGCTTGGCGAGCTGACCGACCACGCCCCCGACAGCCCCCGCGGCACCGGACACGACAACCGTCTCACCCGCGGTCGGATTTCCGATCTCCAGCAGCCCAAAGTACGCGGTCATGCCCGGCATCCCCAGCGTGCCGAGGTACACCGGCAGCGGCGCCAGCCCCGGATCGACCTTCATCACCGCGTGTCCGTTCGCGACGGCATACTCCTGCACGCCGAGCAGTCCCGTCACGTGATCGCCGACGGCCAGGTCCGGGTGGTTTGACGCGACCACCTTCCCCGCGGCCAGCGCCCGCATCACATCGCCGATCCCCACGGGCGCGATGTACGAGCGGCCGTCGTTCATCCAGCCGCGCATCGCGGGATCCAGCGAGATGTACATGACCTTGACGAGCACCTCGCCCTCACCCGGCTCACCGACGGGCTCCTCGGAGTACTGCCAGTCGCTGGGCTTCGGCAGCCCGACAGGACGGGCGGCGAGCTTGAACTGGTGGTTTACGGCATCCATGTGGTCTGCCCTTCGTCGGTGGTGGGCTGTGGTCGTCTTGTCGCTCGTGCGAACCATACGCTGCCTGCGCGCTTGGCACGGGCTGGCTGCAGTGCCTCAAGAACCGAGTCAACTATGCTCGGACGCCTGTTGAGCCCCGATCCCGAGTCCCCAGCCCCGGTCCCACCCGCAGGCCCGCCGCACTCCAACGGGCGATTCGCACCCGAGCGGAATCTGAGCTCCTTGTACTACAAGCACTTCGGCGACCGCCGCCGAGAGCGCCAGCTGTTCTCCACGGGCGCGTTCTTCGTGACGTTCGCGACGGTGCGCGGGATCACCCACGCGATCAGGGCCGAACGCGGACCGTTCAGGAACATCACCCCGGGCGGGCGACACATCCACCACATGACCTTCGGCATTACGGGCCTTTTGAGCGTCGGCTACCTGTGGCTGTTGGAGATCGGCATCAACGAGCAGCGCCGGGCATCCCGGATCACCTCGCTCGCCTATGGAGCCGGCGCAGCGCTCACGCTGGATGAGTTCGCGCTGTGGCTGAATCTCGCCGACGACTACTGGACCACACAGGGGCGCGAGTCGATCGACGCGGTCGTGCTCTTTGGGTCGCTGCTCAGCCTGAGCGTGCTGGGCAAAGGCTTCTTCGCGGAGCTGCTGCGGGGCAGGGGCCGCACTCACTGAGCCTGATCAACCCGCCGCCCCCAGCGCTAGATTCGACAGATAGTGCCTGCCAAGTCGCAAGAGCTGAGAGTCGCCCATCTCGACGCGGACGCTTTTGCAACTATGTGGCTATCGAGATGTCCGGAGCTCGCTTGAACTCAGGCCGGGGTCCGCCTGCGTATGGGTCAGTCGAGACCGCGGAGGTCGCGTTCTGGCGCTTTGCGCGCACTACGGGGCTTCCCGTCGCCGCAGCCCCGTAAGCTGGGAAAATGACGACGGTCCTAGCTGGTCTGCCCCCACAGGAGCGTCCGCGTGAGCGGCTGCTGCAGCATGGCCCGGAAGCTTTGAGCGAGCGTGAGCTGCTGGCGATCCTTCTGCGCAGCGGTCGCAAAGGGGAGAGCGCACTCGACCTGGCCACGTCGCTGCTGAGCGAATACGGCGCTCTTTCCGCACTCGCCTGCGCGCGACCTGAGGAGCTCGCTCAACGTTCGGGTGTCGGCGTGGCCAAGGCAGCGGCGATCGTCGCCGCGTTTCGGCTCGGCCGGCTCGCCGATGGCACGCCCGAAACGAGCATCTTGCGTAGCGCAGCGGACGTGGCCAGCAATGTGGGTGCGGAGTTGGCGCGCTTGCGTCGAGAGCGTGTGGTCGTCTTGGTTTGCAACAACAGAAATCGGGTCTTTCGAACGGTCGTGCTGACCGAAGGCTCGATCGACCGGTCGCCGCTTCCCGTCCGTGACATCCTCAACGCGGTGCTGCGCCACGACGGGCGCGCGTTTGCCGTGGCACACAACCACCCGTCGGGCGATCCGACACCGAGCGAGGCTGACCGGCGGGCAACCGTGGAACTGGCGGCGGCGGCCCAGGTCGTCGGGCTGCGCTTTCTGGATCATGTGGTCGTGGCGGGGGAGGATTGGCGGAGTGTGGCTATGTGAGATCCGCGAATGCCTCGTTGGGGGTAGTTTGACCCAGTGCTTGGATAAGTCTCCGACTATGCTCGAGGTGACACTCCACGATGAGTGCCATCTGAACCAAAGAGACGGTCCGCTCCTGTTCGTTAAGCGGAGGAAGCCATATCTCAACGGAGAGGAAGTGCTCGGCCTTGATTCGCTTTCGTCTTGCCATGCTCCCGCGGGTAGATTTTCCAATCGCGTTCCACAGTCGCGGTGATCGAGCAAGCGCCGAGAAGTAGTTCGGATCGAGAAGCTTGCGATCGGCTATGAAGATTGGATACTCGGCTGAGACGTATGTGCCTGCGAAGTCTTCGCCTACAACTGCCACCGCGCCCTCCCAGCCCCCGAGACGACTGATCACGATGTCGTCCTTCTCCAGACGGGCAAGCGATCGATACTTCGTATCTAGTCCACTGATTGTTCCTCGATCGATCAATCCGCGCCCAAAGCTGAAGACACCAGCTATGCGATAGATGCTATTTGGGTTGACCGGCTCATCTCGAACCGCCGGACGCATCATCTGACCAAGCGGGAGGCGTTGCCAGCCCATCTTGATCTTTTGTTGCTCGGAAAGATCGTGGCGTACAGCAAGCTTCTCCTCGATCTCGCAAAGAGCTCGCATGACCCCTTCCTCGGTTTCCATTAGGTCGGCCAGGAGCTCTGTCGGCGAACGGTGGGCAAGGTCGTCGGGACCGTTGGGGTTGTGCAGATCGAGGTTGTAGCCGTTTGCCTCGATGTCCGCCATCGAGACACGCCAAGCGCGCTCGGTTTCTTTGCGGCCCTTCCGCGACCTACCTCCCCACCAAGCCTCGCAGTCAGCGAACTCCTCGAAGCGGAGCGGTCGGGTCTTTGCGTAGCCCTTTCGTCCCTCGGGGGGAGGCAGCTCGTAGAACCAAACCTCCTTGGTCCGGCCGGTCTTCTCAAAGAACAGGATGTTTGTCGGAATGGTCGTGTAGGGAGCAAAGACACCCTGCGGTAGTCTCAATATTGTGTGCAGGTTGCATTCTGTAAGTAGGCGTTCCTTAATCTTTGAGCCGACGCCACCTCCGAACAGAACTCCATTTGGCACAACGATCGTGCAGCGCCCGCCTCGGTCGAGCATGCGCTGCACGAGTTGGAGGAAAAGCCAGGCGGTCTCTGCGGTCCGTGTTCCCTCCGGGAAGTTCGCCTGAATCGCCTTCTCCTCTTCGCCGCCAAAGGGTGGGTTGGTCAGTACGACGTTAACCCGATCCGCCTTGCGAATCTCGGTGACCGGGCGTGCAAGGGCGTTGTCGCGGACGATGTGCGGCTGCTGGATCTCGTGCAGCAGCAGGTTCATCATTCCCAGCAGATAGGGGAGGGGCTTCTTCTCGATGCCGCGAAGGTCGCCTTCGAGCGCGCGTACCTCCTCGACGCTGTCGAGCGTCGGCCTGAGATGCTCCAACGCCTCCACGAGGAAGCCACCCGTTCCACACGCCGGGTCAAGGATGCGCTCACCTAGGGTTGGGTTGACCTGCTCGACCATGAAGCGGATGACGGGGCGCGGGGTGTAGAACTCGCCGGAGTCACCGGCCGCGTCGCGCATCTCCCGCAGCATCGACTCGTAGAGGTGCGCCATCGTGTGGATGTCGTCCGAGGAGGCGAAGTTGACCTCGTCGATCTTGTTCAGGACATCGCGGAGCAGGTAGCCGGAGAGCATCCGGTTGAAGGTCTCCTTGAACACTGCCGCAAGGACATCGCGCGAGTCGTCCGGGCCGGTGCCCGTCAGATCGCGCAGATAGGGCAGCAGCTCGCCGTTGACGAAGTCGATCAACGCCTCGCCGGTGCGGCCGTCCACTCGATCGGCCGCCCAGTCCCGCCACCTGTACGGCTCGTCGATTGCAGGCCGGAAGCTTCTTCCCTCGACGATCTCCCGTCGCTGCTCGAGGCCATCGAATGCCTTGAGGAACAGGAGCCAGGCGAGCTGTGGTATCCGGTCGATGTCGCCGTTGAGACCCGCGTCCTTACGCATCGTGTCTCGCACCGTCTTTATGACGCCGCTGAGCTTGGCCTGCGGTGAGGTCGGTGGGGCGGGCTTCGCGCGCTTGGGCATTCAAATCTCCTCGTTGGAGCGGACGAGCGCCCAGAAGTCGCGCAGGTCCATCATGGCGTGGTCGATCGTCTTGGCTTCCAGGTCCAGGTCGGCGGCCAGGGTGGGGTAGGTCATGATCCAATCCGGCGGCGGATCGGGAATGTCTACAGGAAATTGGTGCGCGCCCCGGACGGCGAATACGTGCTTTACGCTTGCATGAAGCTCGCTCGTAGGCCGCAGACCATCCTCGACCAGCATCAACAGGTCGATGAGGTCTCTGGTGCGTGTGTTTGGCCGGTCACCGTACGTCTGGGTAAGCGCGTGCAGCTTCTCGGCGAAGTGCTGGTTGCGATCGATGACCTCGATGCTCACGGATGGGAGGCCGGCAAACGCGAGCACGCCTGGTAGGGGGAGGCGCTCCGTTCCTCCGATCTCCTCGGTACGGGCAACCACGTCGATCATCACCTGAGCGAACTGCCGCCCCGCAAGGCGGGCTTCTACAGGAACGCGCCAACCTGGCCGTCCTGCCGCATCGGCGGTCAGCGCTCGGGCGGATCGGAGCGCGAACTGAAACCAATCGCCGTGGGGATCGCGCCCGAGGATTTCGGCGAGCGCGGCTCGTAGCTGATCGGCGTCAGATGCCCGAACTCTCGTCGCAAGGTCGAGATCGCGGGTCGCCCGCGCACGATCGCGCCAGCGGATCTCCAGTGCCATGCCGCCCTTCAGAACCCAGTGGCCCCGCTGCGCGTCGTCCAGCCTGACCAGGATCCGTTCGGAGACGACGCGTCGCCGGAGCCGGTTCAGGTCGATGCCGGCCTCCCTGGAGCTGGTTGCGAGACGTGTCTCGAGGGCCATCCGAAACGCCGCAGGGGTCCCGTAGTTCACAGCAGCCCGCCAAGCCGCAGCGCTCGCTCGATCCGCAGGGCGGCGCGGGGGCCGAGCTCTTCGGCTCGGGACATGAGCTCATCCCTCGTACCTGGCGTACTCTCGCAGGCCAGATGCACGGCGTCGGTGAGCTGGTCGAGATCAAGTGTCCCGGCGGCAACGTCGAGCAGCGTGCGAAGCGGCGTGGTGAGCCTGAATCCCTCGTATTGCCAGATGTCGCCATCTGACAGCGCTGCACGGTGGAGGCGTACGCCAGCAGGCGTCCGGGAGCGGAAGTTTGCCGGCACGGTCAGGTGGACGACGGCTGGGTTTGCGTCGCCGAGGGTGTGTACGGTGAGCGCCGTATCGCAAGACACGACGGCCCTGCCTCTGCTCCACAGCGACCACCGCACGAGGTTGTCGTACTCGCCGACCGGCCACTCTGGCAGCCGGAACAGGCCACGATCCACCCTCAGCCAGTTGCCCCGATCTCGATGGAACTTCTGGGCCTGGTAGGAGTAGCCGACGGACAGCGCCTGGGAGGCTGTGAAATAACCCGACTGCTCCGCGGCCAAGGCGGTCAGCCGTCGGCGTAGGTCTTGACGGTCGGCAGGCAAAACCAAATACTATATCATAACTTTAGTTTTACGTAACTACTCGATCGAGAACTAAAGCGATGCTTGGGCATCACGCGGCGTAGAGCATCTCCTCCATTTCAGCTATCGCCGATCGCAGCTTCTCGCTTCCACCAAATCGACTCGCGATGTCCACGACACTACCGTGGCGATCGAGCGGTGGCACCTCGAGAACGCGGAGGTCATCGAGTTGTGAGATCCCGTGTTCTGCATACTTGTCGAGCAGGTCCTCGAGCACGGCTCGAGCCTCCGGCACAAAGACCTCGAAGAAGCTCTGCTGATCGGTCCGCAGGCGTCGCACTCGCTGGCCTCTCGTGATCGTCGGACCGTTCCATGCGATATGCACCAGCAAATCGACTGCATCCATGTCCTCAAGCCCCAACCGACCAGCGGCCTCCTCCAACGAGATGCCACGGGCGATCAAGGCTGAGACGACACCTTCACGCCCGGGCTTCATGCGCCAAGCGTCGCGGAGCAGGCCGGCTGATGGGTACAGGCGTCGCACCTCGCTTGCCAGGTAGTCACTGTACTCGACCAACTGTAGGCGCCCGGTCTTGGAATCGGGCAGGTAGAAGCCCTCGGCCGCGACGTATGCCGTCGCACCCTCATCGACGTAAAACTTCCGCGCGCCCGCATCCTCGAGTCCATCCGGGTCGGCGTCGCCCGACTGACCGTCATAGGCTGGCTCGGGCTCAGCGACCTCGCTGCCACCGATGGTGTTGCCCTCCTTGTCGATCTCCTCGATGAGCGGCGGAGCCTCAGGAGGTCCGTCGAACGCGGGATCCGCGAACAGCGCGGTTGCACCCGAGTAATCGATGATCTCGAACGTCAACTTGTCCTCATCGGGGTACAGACGGGTGCCGCGCCCAATGATCTGCTTGAACTCGACGATCGATCCGATCGGCTTGAACAGCACGATGTTGCGCACAGTCGGGAGATCGACCCCGGTGAACAGCAGTTGCGCCGTGGTTGCGAGGACCGGCGTCTCCCGCTCCGGATCGGCGAAGTCGCCGAGATACAGCCTTCCCGCCTCGCCCTCGTCCGAGACGATGCGCACAGCGTAATCCGGATATTGACGCACCACGTCGGTGTTGGCGTTGATGAGTGCTTGGCGCATCTGGCCGGCGTGCTCGGCGTCAACGCAAAAGACAATCGTCTTTGCCATGCGATCCGTGCCCTTCAGATACTCAGTGAGATGGCGGGCAGCAGCCTCGGTGCGGGTAAGCAGCGAGACGACCCGCTCGAAGTGCCGTGTCTCATAGAGGCCCTCGGGAATCTCGCGGCCGAAGCGATCCATCTGCCCGGGCTCCGGTGACCATCCGAAGGCATCTGGGCTGAGCACGACGCGCCGCACACGGTAAGGGGCGAGGAATCCATCCTCGATGCCCTGGGCAAGCGAATACGTGTAGACGGGCTCGCCGAAATAGTTGTAGGTGTCGATGTTCGCGTCGCGCTTGGGCGTGGCAGTCATCCCGATCTGCACGGCGGGGGAGAAGTGTTCGAGGATGGCGTGCCAGTCGGACTCGCCGCGGGCGCTGCCCCGATGGCACTCATCGACGACGATCAGGTCGAAGTAGTCCGGTGGATAGTCACGGAACACCCCCAGCGTCTCACCGCTGTCGGCGAGAGTCTGATAGAGCGCAAAGTAGATCTCCCGTCCAGTCTTCGCCTCGCCACGGACCTTCCAGATCGCTTCGCCGAACACCGACTGGAACTCCCGTGCAATCGGCTGATCCACGAGGATGTTACGGTCGGCCAGGTAGAGAATTCGGGGCTTGCGCTCCCCGCGCCATCCGCTGGACCAGAGCTTCCAGATGATCTGCAGCGCGAGGAATGTCTTGCCGGTGCCCGTCGCCAGCGTCAGCAGGATGCGGTCGCGGCGTTCGCTGAGGATGGCGTGCAGCGCGCGCTCGATCGCGACTCGCTGGTAGTAGCGCGGCTCCTTGACGCGCCCGTCGGCAAGCCGCAGGTCCCGATTGAACGGCAGCAGCAGCGTGTCCGCAACGGTGTCGTCCACGATGCCCTTCCAAGTTCGATAGCGCCGCCAGAGCTCATCAGGGGCGGGAAAGTCAGCGAGGTTTCGCTCGGTTCCCGAGTCGTAGTCGTGCTCGACAATTCCCTTGCCGTTCGTGGAGTAGACGAAGGGAAGATCCAGCATCTGCGCGTATCGCATGGCCTGCTGCAGTCCGTCGCCGGGACGTTTGTATTCGCGCTTGGCCTCCACAACCGCCACTGGGAAGCCCGTCTCTATCTCGAGAACGTAGTCGGCGCGAAGTGGCCTGTCGCGACGATGATCGCGGGCTCGCGGTCCGCGACGAGGAACGGGAACGATCTTGCCGTCGGTCACCGGGTACTGCTCAACAATGCGCCCAGTCCAACCGGAAACTTCAAGGTGTGGAACAACATAGTCCCTGCACGTGTCCTTCTCAAGTGGGCTGGCCACGTCGGTACCGTACCGACTCTCTCGGAATCATGGTAATAGCCGACCTTTCCGAGTACATCGATAATCTCCGCCGTGATCGCCGTTAGATTCGGGCGAGATGCCAACCGCACCCTCTGAGTTGAGCACGGCCCACGTAGATTGCGACGCGTTCTACGTCTCGATCGAGCTGCGCCGCCATCCCGAGCTGCGTGGCCTCCCCGTTGTCGTGGCGGGCAGCGGACCCCGTGCGGTCGTGACCACCGCCAGCTACGAGGCCCGCAGGTACGGTGTCGGCTCGGCGATGCCCGCCGCCCGCGCTAAGCGGTTGTGTCCGCAGGCGGTGGTGTTGGCACCAGACTTCACGACCTACCGCGAGGCCTCGCGCGAGGTCATGAACATCGTGCGCGCACACGTCGAGCGAGTCGAGGTGGTCGGTCTCGACGAGGCGTATCTCGACCTGAGCGGCCTGTTCTCGCCGCGCGCTGCGATGCGCCGGCTGATCGCGGAGATCACCGCTCAGACGCAGCTGACGTGCTCGGTGGGGATCGGGCCGAACAAGCTGGTCGCGAAGGTCGCCTCCGACGCTGACAAGCCCGCCGGGTTCACGGTGCTCACGCGCGCGCAGGCGTGCGCGCGGTTTGCGCAATCCCCACCCGGGCTGGTGCCGGGGATCGGCCCGAAGACCGCCGCCCGCCTGACCGAGCTGGGACTCACCACGCTCGCAGATGTCGGCGCCGCGCCCGAGCACGTGCTGATCGAGCGTTTCGGCCCGAACCTCGGGGTCGAGTTGGGACGCCGCGCGCGCTTCGAACACGACGGCGTGGTCGGCGCCGCGCGCAAGGTCGTCTCGGAGTCGCGCGAGCGGACGTTCGATTACGACATCGACGATCCCGGCGATGCTGCGCGAGTCGCTGACCACGATGGCCGACGAGCTGTGCGCGAGCCTTGCCGCGCACGAGCGCGTGGACGCACGATCGGGATCAAGGTACGCCTGAACGACTTCAGCACCGCCACCCGCGCACGCACGATCGACACGCCCACCAACGACGTCGAGTGCGTGAGCACCGTCGCGCTGCGCGCTGCTCGCCGAGTACGCGCCCCGCGACCGGTGCGACTGCTCGGCGTGCGGGTCGCGGGACTGACCTCCGGACGCTTGCGCCGCACCGGGTCCTGCCCGCCGAGTCCGCACGACCGTCCCGGTGCTCCTGCTGAGAGGCAGGGTGATTTCGCGGGCTCTGATGGCGCCGTTGACGGGACCGCCGACGCAAGCGGCTCACGCGCAGCGCTGGATCAGCTGTCCCTGCAGGTATAGGATCGACCGATGCCGGTCGTGCGCGTCAGGTGAGGTCGAGCTCAGCTACGAGCGCGCCGGCTCGGGGCCGCCGCTGCTGCTGATCATGGGTATGAGCGGCACCGCCCTGAGCTGGGGAGAGCCGTTTCTTGGACGACTCTGCGCCGGACTTCGAAACGATCGTCTACGACCATCGCGGCGTCGGCGAGAGCAGTCCGCTGGAGGAGCCGGTCACGATCGTCCAGCTCGCCGGAGGACGCCGCGGGGCTGCTCGACGCCCTGGAGCTCGACTCCGCGCATGTGCTGGGCATCTCGATGGGCGGGATGGTCGCTCAGGAGCTCGCGCTCGCACAGCCCGAGCGCGTCCGTACGCTCGACGCTCGGCTGCACCTACTGTGGTGGTGAGGGCAGCTCGCTCAGGCCCCGAGGAGGTCTGCGCGGCTCGCCGAGGGGACGAATGTCCGGCGACCGCGAGCGCGCGATACGCACCGGCTGGGAGGCCAACGTCTCCCCGGGCTTCGCCGCTGACGAGACGCGTACGCGACCTTTCACGCCAGATCGCTGGGCGGCGGGTGCCGTGCCGGTGATCATGGCCCAGATGCAGGCGATCACGGCGCACGACACCTCTGCGCGCCTGCCCGAGCTCGCGCTGCCCACGCTGGTCGTGCACGGCACGACGATCAGATGCTCCCGGTGCATAACGGCCGCCTGATCGCGGGTTGATTCCCGGTGCGCGTCTTGAGATCTTCGACGGGAGTCGGCCACCTGTTCTTCTGGAGCGCCCCGAGCACTCGGCTGAGCTGATGCGCGCGCACACCGCCGTGCATGCCTGAACGCCCCGGCCCCGGTGTCGGCACCCTGAGCGTCGTCACCGACGACGGGGTGACACTGGCCGGCGAGGAGTCCGGCGCAGGCCCCGCGATCGTCCTGCTGCACGGCCTGACCGCGACGCGCCGCTATGTCGTGATGGGCTCGCGCCTGCTCGAGCGCTCGGGCCTGCGCGTCGTTGCCTACGACGCGCGTGGCCACGGTCGTTCCACTCCCGCGCCTGAGCCGGGCGCGTATGGATACGACCGCCTGACACGCGATCTGCCGGCGGTGCTCGACGCGCTCGGCATCGATCGAGCGATTCTCGCCGGCGCCTCGATGGGCGCGCACACGCTCGTGCGATTCACACTGCGCCACCCCGAGCGCGTCGCGGCGCTCGCGTTGATCACGCCCTTCCTACGATCCCGCCGCGGACACGACCGGGCCCGGATGCGTTCGTCGACATGGGACACGCTCGCGGGCGGACTGCGCGACGGTGGGGTGGAGGGGTTTCTCGCGGCGTATGACTTCGCGCTCGTGCCCAGACGCGTGGCGAGCGACGGTCGAAACCGTGGTCCGCCAGCGTCTGTCGGCCCACGACCATCCCGAGGCGGTGGCGGACGCGCTGCAAGCAGTGCCGCGCTCGCGCCCGTTCGAGCGCATGGAGGAGCTGACCGGCATCGAGGCCCCAACGCTCGTGATCGCAAGCCGTGACGAGGCCGATCCCGGGCATCCACTCGCGGTGAGCGAACGTTATGCGCAGGCGATACCCGGCGCGAGGTTGGTCGTGGAGGATCCGGGCCCGCCCACCCAATCGCCGCTGGCATGGCAGGGTGGCCGGCTGTCGAAAGCGCTGCTCGGGCTGGCTGCCGAGTGAGCCGACTGGAAAATAAAGGGGCGCGTATAGCGATGGTTACAGCGGTCTTTTCTTAAACGTTAATCCCTGGACGTGGCACTCGGCCTCGGGCGACGGCTTGCACACGGCGGCTGCAGCCGGCGGCATCCCGTCCGTGATAACGTACACACGTATGCCAGAGGTACGCAACTGGGATGGGCAGACCTACGACCGGATCTCCGGACCGATGCAGGCTCTGGGTCAAGCCGTGCTCGACCGCCTCACCCTCACCGGCGATGAGACGGTGCTCGATGCGGGCTGCGGCTCGGGCCGGATCACCGAGACGCTGATCGAGCGGCTGCCGCAGGGCAGGGTCATCGCCGTCGACATGTCCGAGTCGATGGTCATCGCCGCCCGCGAGCGACTGGGGCCCGACGCGGACATCCGCCGAGTGGATCTTCTGGAGCTCCAGCTGGAGAAGCCTGTCGACGCGATCCTGTCGACCGCCACGTTTCACTGGATCGTCGATCACGACGCGCTGTTTCGCCGCCTGCACGCCGCACTGCGGACCGGGGGCCGACTCGTCGCCCAGTGTGGGGGAGAGGGCAACATCAGCACGCTGCGTGGCCGGGCCGCCACGGTCACCCGTCGTGAGCCCTACGTCGAGCATTTTCGCGCGTTCCAGCCTCCGTGGAACTACGCGAACCCCACCGATACCGAGGCCAGGCTGCGCGCGGCCGGGTTCACCTCCGCGGAGTGCTGGCCGGCGCCCGCGCCCACACAACCCGAGCACCCGCGCGAGTTCCTGGCCACGATCGTGCTCGGCCCGCACGTTCAACACCTGCCCGAATCGTTGCGTGATCCGTTCATGGACGAGGTCATGGCCGAGCTGGGCGAGCCGGTGGTCGTCGACTACGTGCGCCTGAACATCGACGCGACGGCGTAGCTGCAAGAGGGGAAGGAGGTCAGAGAGGGGGAGGTCAGAGGGGAGACGTCAATTATAAAGACACAAAGATAACATTAGTATTTACCGTGATATTTTCTTCTTCCAGAAAAGTTTCAACGCACCCACCAGTACTGCCGCTCCTCCACGCATAGAATCGCGCCGACCACAGGCCTCAAGCCAGCGCCGCGCCCGAGCCCGCCACCCGCGGGTCATCATCAGCAGCGACCTCGGCCCCGCTCAACAACGCCGCGTAGCGACCGCCGCGCTCCAGCAAGTCATCGTGCGTACCGCGCTCCACGATGCGCCCGGCGTCGAGCACCAAGATCTGGTCGGCGTCGCGGATCGTTGACAGCCTGTGGGCGATCGCGATCGTCGTGCGGCCTCGGGACAGCTCGTCCAGCGCCTGCTGGACCGCGCGCTCGGTCTCGGTGTCCAGGGCAGAGGTCGCCTCGTCGAGGATCAGCACCGGCGGGTTGCGCAAGACGGTACGCGCGATCGCCATGCGCTGCTGCTCACCGCCGGAGAAGCGATAGCCGCGCTCGCCCACGGGCGTGTCATAGCCCTCGGGCAACCCGGAGATCAGCTCGTGGATCTGCGCCGCGCGCGCGGCGTCCTCGATCTGCTCGTCGCCGGCGTCCGGGCAGGCGAAGCGCAGGTTCTCGCGGATCGAGGCATGAAACAGGTACGTCTCCTGGGAGACCATCCCGACCGTCGCCGCCAGCGACTCCTGGGTCAGGTCGCGGATGTCCACGCCGTCGATCGCTCACACAGCCCCGCTGGGGCTCGTACAGCCGCGCCACCAGATAGGCGAGCGTCGTCTTGCCGGAACCGGTCTCGCCGACCAGCGCCGTGCGCGTCCCCGCCGGGATCTCCGCGGCAATCTCCTCCAGCGTCCACGGCGAGTCGGAGTCGGGGTCGTAACGAAACCACACGTCCTCCAGCCGCACGTCGCCGCGCACCCCGCTCAGCGTGCGCGCGTCCGGGCGCTCCTCGATGTCCACGGGCAGGTCGAGGTACTCGAAGATGCGCCCGAACAGCGCCAGCGAGGTCTGCACTTCAAGGCCGACCGACAGCAGCTGCTGCATCGGGAACAGCAGGCGTGTCTGCAACGTCGTGAACGCCACGACGGTGCCGATCGAGATCACGTCCTGGCCGTGGACGATGGAGTAGCCCGAGAACCAGTAGACGGCGGCGGGCATGATCGCGAAGCTCATCTGCACCGAGGCCATTCGCCAGCGTCCCGCCATCCGCGCGCGCACCTCCAGGTCCGCCAGTTCGGAGGACTCCGAGGAGAAGCGGTCGACGAGCTCGGACGAGCGGCCCATCGTCTTACCGAGCAGGATGCCCGACACCGACAGCGACTCCTCGACCAGCGTCGACATGTCCGCCAGGCGCCCCTGGCGCACGGATTGGATGCGGCGGCGCTCGTTGCCGACGCGGCGCGTCAGCCACACGAAGAACGGCAGCAGCACAAGCGAGAACAGCGTCAGCTGCCAGCTCAGCGCGAACATCGCCACGACCGTCGCGGTCACCGTGGCGACGGTGGAGACGGTCGAGGTGGCCGTGCTCGTGACGACGTCGTCGATGCCGCCGATGTCATAGGCGATGCGCGCCTGCACCTCTCCCGAGCGAGTGCGGGTGAAGAACGCCAGCGACATACGCTGCAGGTGCGCGTACACCGCCGCGCGCAGGTCGTGCATCACGCGCTGGCCGACCTGATTGGAGATCCAGGTCTGCGCGACGCTGATCACGCCGTTGATCACGGCCAGCGCGATCATCCCCGCGACCAGCCACGTCAGCAGCTGCAGGTTGTGCCCGATGATGCCTTCGTCGACGGCTTCGCGCAGCAGAAACGGCGAGGCGACGCTGAGTACCGAGCCGAGCACGATCAGCCCCAGCAGCAGGCCCAGGCGCACCCGGTAGGGAACGAACAGCCGCCCGATGCGCCGCAGCGATACCGGCCTGTCCGGGATGTCCTCGGGGCGAAGCTCAGGCTGCTGGGATCGCCGGCCTCCACCGCCGCCGCCGCCACCGCCACCGCCATGTCCCTGAGCGAATGGTTGACTGCTCACTGCGCTGACTTTAGGGCGTTTCCCGCCGCACGCTCCCATTGGGACACGCTCTGCCGCCGGGGTCGTAGGCTTAACGCGATGAACCTGTCCGCCGCAGAGACACGCGTGCTGGGATGTCTGCTCGAAAAGCAGCTGACCACGCCCGACATCTACCCGCTCACGCTCAACAGCCTGCGCCTGGCGTGCAACCAGTCGACCAACCGCGACCCGGTCGTCGACTACGACGACACGGTCCTGCGCGACGCCCTGCACCATCTGGAACGCCGTGGCTACACGCGCCTGGCCAGCGGCCGGGGCAGCCGCGCGCCGAAGTACCGTCACCTGCTGGCCGAGGCGCTGCCGCTCACCGGCGACGAGCACGCGGTGCTGTGCGTGCTGCTGCTGCGCGGGCCGCAGACTCCCGGCGAGCTCAAGCAGCGCACCGAGCGCATGCACGCGTTCGCCGACCTCGACGCCGTGCACGACACGCTCGCACATCTGAGCACGCGGGGGCTGGCAATGCGCCTGGACCGCCGGCCGGGGCAGAAGGAGGAGCGCTACGAGCACCTGCTCAGCGCGGACCTCGAGGAGACCACCCCGATCGCCGCGTCGCCTGCCCCGACATCATCGCCGTCCACCACCACGACCTCGACCACCGATCTCGCACGCCCCGGCGCGGAGCCCGCGGACACACCACTGGGCGGCTTGGAGGAGCGTGTCGCCCGCCTCGAAAGCGAGGTCGCCGCGCTACGCGCGGCCCTTGAGCACCCGGCGCGGCCCGTAGAGCCCCCGAAGCTCCCGGAGCCATCCGAGCCCGACCCCGTCGCGACGTTCCAGCCATGAGCGTCGCCGCCCTGCACCCACTCATCGCCGCCGCCGCCTCGACGGACACCGCCGGCGGCGTCGGCATCCCGCTCGCGCTCGCCGCCGGACTCGTGTCGTTCCTGTCGCCGTGCGTGCTGCCGCTCGTACCGGGCTACCTGTCCACGGTCGTGGGGGTCGCACCCGCGGACATGCAAGACGCGGGGGCCAGGCGCGTGCTCGTGCCAAGCCTGCTGTTCATTGCCAGCTTCTCCTCGATATTCATCCTGCTCGGCCTCGGCGCGACGGCGATCGGCTCGACGCTGAACGACCATAAACAGACGCTCGAACAGGTCGGCGGGGTCGTGATCGTGCTGATGGGCGTCGTGTTCCTGGCAACGCCGTTCGTGGACCGGCTCAACTTCCAGTGGCACTCCGAGTCGCTGATGCGTCTCGCCGGCCGCGGCGGTCCGCTGATCGCCGGGGCGGCGTTCGCGATCGCATGGACGCCGTGCACGAGCATCACCCTCGGCGCGATCCTGACGCAGGCCGCGGTCTCCAGCTCGGCCGCCCACGCGGCGCTGCTGCTGGCGTTCTACTCCGCGGGCCTGGCGATCCCATTCCTGGCGATAGCGCTGGCGTTCGAGCGGGCGACGAACGCACTGACGGTCGTCAAGCGCCATTTCCCGATCGTGATCGGTATCGGCGGAGCGGTCATGATCGCCCTCGGCCTGCTGATCCTCACGGGCGAGTTCACGACTCTGAATTCCCAGGCCAACACGCTGCTGCAAGGGACGGGCCTGGACGTGTCCAACATCTGATTGTGTTGGGGCCGAGCCCACGCGGGCGGCGTGCCGAGACACGGTGACCGCGGCTCAGCGCGTGCGGTGCACCGGAGCGATCGCAAAATCGATCCTGCTGAACGGATCGGGCGGGCGTCGCGACATCGGCGAGCACTAACCTCGCACGATGAGCACACCGAGCTCAGGCCCATCATCCGCGCAGCGCACCGCGCTCATGTCGGTCGCCGCCGCGGCGGCGCTGGTGGCGATCAAGCTCGTCGTCGGCCTGCTCGCGCACAGCCTGGGGCTGATCGCCGAGGCGATCCACTCGGCCACCGACCTGGTCGCGGCGCTGCTGACGTTCTTCGCCGTCCGGGTCGCGGGGCGTCCGGCAGACCGCGAGCACCCGTACGGCCACGGCAAGGCCGAGCACCTGTCCGCGCTCGGCGAGGGTGCGATCCTGATCCTCGCGAGCATCGTGATCGCCGGCGAGGCGATCAACCGTCTCGCCGGCCATGGCCCGACGGTCGACGCGCGCTGGTACGTGCTCGCGGTCGTCGGGGCGGTGATCCTGATCGATGCTGGGCGCTCCCGCACGCTGCACCGCGCCGCACATCAGCACTCGAGCGCCGCGCTGAGCGCGAACGCGCTGCATTTCACGCTCGACCTCGTCGGCTCGGTAGCCGTGCTGATCGGGCTCGTGCTCGTGCGCGCGGGCCATCCGCAGGCCGACTCGATCGCCGCGCTGCTGGTGGCGGGGCTGGTGCTGTACTCCGCGGGCAGGCTGATGCGCGGCAACGTACGCGTGCTGATGGACAGCGCTTCGGGCCCAGCCGAGCAGACCGCTCGCGCCGCGATCGCGGGCATCGATGAGCCCGTCCGGCTCACCCGCCTGCGCATGCGCGAGTCCGGTGGTCGTCACTTCGTCGATGTGGTCGTCGGGGTGGAGCCCGACGCGGACCTCGCCCACGGCCATGCCGTCGCCAGCGCGATCGAGGACGCGATCGCCCGTGACCTGCCCGGCAGCGACGTGGTCGTCCACGTCGAGCCCGACGCGGACCTGGGCTCACGCCACCTGAGCCACGGTCCCCGCGCGGTGCTGACGCTGTGCCTCGGACCCGACCACACGCTCGCCGATGCGCGCGAGCTGGCGGACGAGGTTGAGCGCCAGATCAGGGCCGAGCACCCGGACGTGATCGACGTCTCGGTGCACACCGATCACGATTAGGGCTGTTTTCAGTCAACAGCCACGCCCGCGCGTGGCATCGCTGCGAAGAATGCCTCGACGTACCCTGCCCAATGATGCGAACGATCTATCGATGCACACACGTGTGGCCGCGGTCTTGGCCGTCGGGGTTGCGCTGCGTCCCGGTCTCGGCCCCCTGCACCACACGCGTCAGGCCCGCGCTGACCTGGCGGGACTCACGGCGCGCCCGGTAACGACGTTCCCACGCCTCCTGGTTGCGCTTGGCGTCGAGCACGAACGGGGAGTAGCCGATCGCCCTCACGATCAGGCGGTTGAGCTGTGACCAGGGGGAGGGGAGGGGGCGTAGGACATCCACGAACAGGACGACGCGCGTCTCGTCGGTGTCGTTCCAGACCTCGTGGTTGTAGGTGTCGTCGAACACCATGCTCTGACCCTCCTCCCAGTGGCGGTAGTCCTCGCCGACCCTGATCCGGCACGCCGCCGCGTCGCGGGGCACGATCAGCCCGAGGTGGTAGCGCAGCACGCCCTTGTAGGGGCCGCGGTGGTCGAGGATGTGCTTGCGCGGGGACAGGATCGAGAACATCGCGGTCTTCATCCCCGGGATCCGCTCCATCAGCGCCGCGGTCCGCGGGCACATCTCGACGCCGAGCTTCGCCTCGAAAGCCAAAGCCGTAGAGGAAAAACGTCTTCCAGTCGATCGTCGTCGGTGATCTCGATCTGGTCCTTGGAGATGTCCTGAAAGTTCGGCAGTGCCTCGCGATCCTCCAGCACCTGCTCGAGCTCTGTCCTGATCGTCGTCCAGTGCGCCTCGATCTCAGCGATCCAGGGAAAACGGTCGTTCGCGAGGAAGGTCTCCTCGCCCACCAGCGACTGTTTTCCGATGAACCGCTCGATCGGCGCGAGCACCCGTTCGCCGACGGCGATCGTCAACTCGACTGTCCGCTCCCACAGAGATTTCTTGTAGGTGTTCGCGTCCGTGACCTGCCTCCTTTCCTCAGCTGCGCTCTACGTGAGCTATCCGAATTTCACGCGTGACAACCCAGAGTAGAGGGTGGCGTGGACGGTACTCTCAGCTGTGGCGTACGGCGGCTACGCGGCCTCGCGCAGTGCCGCCATCTCCGGCGACTCCGCGAGCTTCTTCAGCGCACGCTGCTCCAGTTGCGAGGCCCGCTCGGCGGAGAACCCGAGCCGCTTGCCGATCGCGGTCAGCGTCTGGGGCTCCTCGCGTCCGGTGCCGAAGCGCAGCGTCAGCACGGTGCGCTCGGTGTCGGGCAGCTGGGAGATCGCCTCGTGCACGATCCGCTCGCGCTCGTTCTCCCACGCGGTCTCCTCCGGCACCTCGGCGTCGGCGGGCAGCAGGTCTCCAAGGGCGGTGTCGCCGTCTTCGCCGACCTGCTGGTCGAGGCTGACCAGGGCGGCGCGCTGGTGGCGCACCTCCTCGACCTGCTCGATCTCCAGGCCAGTCTCCGGCCGCCAGCTCCTCGACGGTCGGCTCGCGCCCGAGCCTGACCGACAGCTCGCGCTCGACCCGCCCGACCTTGCGCGAGCGCTGGGCGACGTGCACGGGCAGCCTGATCGTGCGCCCAGAGTTCTCCAGGCCGCGCTGAATCGCCTGCCTGATCCACAGCGTCGCGTACGTGGAGAACCTGAACCCCTTGCGCCAGTCGAACTTCTCGGCGGCCCTGATCAGCCCCAGCATGCCCTCCTGCACGAGGTCGGCCAGGGGCAGCCCCTGGTTCTGGTAGCGCCGCGCGTTGGAGGCGACCAGGCGCAGGTTCGAGTTGACGAGCAGTTCCTTGGCCTCCAGGTCGCCGCGCTCGATCTTCTGCGCCAGTTCGATCTCCTGTGCCGGCGTCAGCAGGGGGTAGCGCCGCGAGTGCGCCAGCAGCTGGTCGACGGACTCCGGGATGAAGCTGTCCAGCGCGCCTGTGGTGGCGCTGTCAGCCGGTTTTGTTGGGGTTTTGCGTGTGATGTCTGCCATGTCCGATCCTTCTAATCCGATGCTTGCAGTCGGAATTATACGCCGCGATAGTTGCGTTGTCAACCATTCTTTTGGGACAGTCGATCGGGGTCTCGTTCGACACTATGTACGCCGCTCCCTGCCATTTGGTGCATCTATAAGCACTGTTTCTGTCGGTATTCCTTCCCGGAGGTCGATCTTTCGCCGCGAATACTGGACGCACGCGCACATGCCCGCACGCCGATGTGCAGCACCCGCTCGCACGCCCAGGACCACATGAAACCCGCCAGACTCGGCTGAAGTCTCTGTACCCAGCTCGTGCTCGTCGTCCTATCATCGCTAAGCTCGACCGATGAGCGTCGCCGTGGACCTCTCCGGCCAGGTCGTCGCCGTCACAGGCGCCTCCTCGGGCATCGGCGAGGCGACCGCCCTGGCAGTGCGCGCGGGCCGGCGCGGCCGTGGCTCTCGCCGCCCGGCGCGTCGATCGCATCCAGGCACTGGCCGAGCGCATCGTCGCCGACGGCGGCCGCGCGGTCGCGATCGCCGACGGACGTGGGAGAGGAGGATCAGGCGCGCGAGTTCGTGCGGCGCGCCCACTCCGAGCTTGGCCGCCTGGACGTGCTCGTCAACAACGCCGGCGTCATGCTGCTCGGCCCGATCGAGAACGCCCCCACGGAGGAGTGGCGGCGCATGATTCACGCAAACGTGTTCGGCGTCCTGTACTGCACGCACGCCGCCCTGCCGCTGATGCGCGAGCAGGGCTCGGGGCACATCGTCAACGTCAGCTCGGTCGCCGGTCGCGTTGCCCGCCAGGGCTCCGGCGTCTACAACCTCACGAAGTGCGGCGTCGGCGCGTTCTCGGAGTCGCTGCGCCAGGAGGCCGTGCCGCTCGGCGTCCGCGTGACCCTGATCGAGCCCGGCGCCGTCGCCACCGAGCTGCCCGGCCACAACCGCCCCGAGGTGCTCGAGCAGATGGCCAAACGCTTTGCGGGTGTGACTCCGTTGAGCGCCGAGGACATCGCCGGCGCGATCCTCTACGCGATCGGCCAGCCGCCCAACGTGAGCGTCAACGAGCTGTTGATTCGCCCGAGCGGGCAGGCGGGGTAGCGGCCTCGGGCCGCGCGCACGCCACCGTTACCACCGCCATCACAACACTGCCACGATCACACAACACGGCCAGCCGGCTGCAATCGGCTTGACATAGACCGGCCCGGCGCTCCCACGGGAGATTGCGTATGGCCGTCCGTCCGAGGCATGTGCGAACGTATGTTCGTGCGCTGGTCGAACCTGACGCTGAGCGAGGAGCAGCAGCACCGGCTGCCCGGATACCGCGACGAGGCGGTCGTGCGCCGATTCGACGCGCCCGAGGCGCTGGAGACCAACTTCTACGAGGTGCGCGCGCGCTCGGTGCTCAACCGCGTGCCCGGCGCCTCGCGCATGCCGTTTCGCTGGACGATCAACCCATATCGGGGATGCAGCTCATGCCTGCGTCTACTGCTTCGCCCGCCCAACCCACCGCTACCTCGACTTCGACGCCGGCAGAGACTTCGAGCGCGAGATCGTCGTCAAGGTCAACGCGCCGGAGGTGCTGCGGGCCGAGCTGGCGCGTCCCTCGTGGCGGGGCGAGCACGTCGCGCTGGGGACGAACACCGACCCCTACCAGTGGGTCGAGGGACGCTACCGGCTGATGGAGGGCATCTGGGAAGCGCTGCGCGACGCCGCCAATCCGTGCTCGGTGCTGACGAAGTCGCCGCTGCTGCTGCGCGACCTGCGCGCTGATGCTCCAGATCGCGCAGCGCACGCAGATCAGCGCAAGCCTGTCGATTCCCACACTGGACGAGAAGGCCTGGCGCGCCACCGAGCCGCACACCCCCAATCCCGCACGCGCGCCTGGAGGCGGTCGCCGAGCTCAATCGCGCTGGGATTCCCACAGGCGTGCTGATCGCGCCCCTGATGCCGGGTATCAACGACGCACCGCACCAGATCGAGCCGCTGCTGGAGCGAGCGACGGAGGCCGGCGCCACGAGCATCGGCGGCATGGCGCTGCACCTGCGCGGGGAGGTACGCGACGTGTTCATGGGCTGGCTGCGAAGCCAGCGCCCGGATCTCGCTCGACCGCTACGAGCGGCTGTACAGTCGCGGCGCCTACGCGCCGCGCGAGGAACGCGAGCGCTTGGGAGAACTGGTCCGCCGTAGCGGGCGTCACGCGCCCGGAGGGTTCAGACGCGTGCCAGCGCCGACTCCCCGAGAGCCGGTCGCCCCGAGCACCCCGCCCCTGCCGGCACAGGAAGCCCTGTTCTGAGATCGACGCACATCGCGATCGCCCTCAACCGCGGGAAGGTTCTCCGACGAACGGTGTCTGAGGGCGTGAGCATCTTCGGCGCGCAACGCGGCACGGGCTGAAGCCGAGCGGGAGCGAGCTCGACAACTCGTAACCGTGCGATGATTCGACAGGGTGCCGCAGCGACAGCGACTACAAGGAGGACGGACGATGACAGACACAACATCCACCGAGATGACGGGTACACGCGCGATCCGCCGAGGGCTTGTGCTGAGCATCGTGCTCGCCGGGCTGCTCATCGCCGGCTGCGGCAGCTCCTCGAGCGGCAGCTCGTCGTCGAGCTCGACGCCCGCGGCCCCAGCAACCACCCCGACGACCTCCTCCACATCCTCAGGCGGCAGCACCGCCAAAGGAGAAGCGCTGAGCTTGGAAGCCAACAGCGAAGGCCAGCTGAAATACAACAAGACCTCGCTGACCGCCAAAGCCGGCGCCGTCTCGATCGATTTCACGAACATGGCCTCGCTCGGCCACAACGTCACGGTCGAATCCTCCTCCGGTACCGTCGTAGGCGCAACCCCGACGTTCCAGGGCGGCTCAAAGACGCTGTCGCTGAACCTCAAAGCGGGGACCTACAAGTTCTTCTGCTCGGTCCCCGGGCACCGCATGGCCGGCATGGAAGGCACCCTGACCGTCCAGTAGGCAGCGCCCCGCGCGCTAGTGTCTCGATTCAAAAATTCGGTGAGGGTTTGCCGAGTGGGTGGTCGTGATCTGACGTTCGATGGCGGCGATCTGCGTATCGGTAGTACGTGGGCCGTCGACGGCGGGCGTCAGGCGCGGGCAGACGCCGGGAAACGCCAGCGAATTTATGACTCACGACACCAGGTTGACTTCCGGGCGCGAGAGCTCTCGCGCCCGGACACCTCACGCGACCTGAGAGGAGCAGCATGCGCGTTCAGTGGTATGGCCAGTCCGCGTTTCACCTGAGCACCGCGGATACGTCGGTGGCAATCGACCCGTTCGGAGATCTGTCGGGACTCACAAGCCGCGGAATGCAGTTCGATTACCCGCCGATCGTCGGCGTCGAGGCCCAGTTGACGCTCATCACCCACGAGCACGCCGATCACAACGGCGTGGAGGCGATCGGCGGGAGCCCGGCGATCCTGCGCTCCACCGCAGGCCAGCTGGAGTCGCCGATCGGCGAGATCACCGCGATCGCATCCGAGCACGACGAGCAGGCGGGCACTGTGCGCGGCCCCAACACGATCTTCGTATTCGAGCTGGATGGACTGCGAGTGTGTCACTTCGGCGACTTCGGTCAGAGCACGCTGCGCGAGGAGCAGGCCACCGCGATCGGCGCGGTCGATCTACTGTTCATCCCCGTCGGCGGCGGCCCCACGATCGGCGCCGAGCAGGCCGGGGCGATCGTCGAGCGTCTGTCCCCGCGCTGGGCCGTGCCGATGCACTACCGCACGCCGCGCATCGGCTTCCTGGAGACCGCCGATGCTTTCCTGGAGGGCTCCATCCATGTGGAGCGCCTGCCAGAGCCCGCATTCGACACGGAGCAACTGCTCGTCGCCGACGACCCGCTGATGGTCCTCCCAGCCGCGCCGTGAGGGCCTATCCCAAAAGGGACGTGCGGCTGGGGCGTTCTAGGGTCGAGCGGAGCGCGGACGCAAGGGCGAAGGCATGGTGGTGCCATGTCGAGCCCGAGGACAAAGCTCCGCGAAGGCCATCGGGCGCATCCAGACGTGCGGGCCTTGCGGGATAGGCCCTAAGGTGGAGCGGGTGGGCCTGGTCAGATCAGGGGCGGGTCCAGGCGGCATCGGAGCGCGAGGCGAGATGCACGGCGATGCCGACGGCCAGTACCAGTCCGAGCGCCACCGCGATGGCCGAGGCGACGGACACGTTCAGCACGAGCAGGCCGCCGATCAACGCCCCGGCGAGCATCGCGGCGACGGCGATTGCCCGTCGGCCCAGCTTGGAGCCCGGTCCCCCCACCAAAGCGGCCTCCGAGGCTAGCCCCGTCAGCGTTCGCGTCAGCACGCTCGTGGTCAGATCGGGGATGGCCAGGCGCTGCGCGGCGGCGTTCTGCACGCCCATCGCGAGCGCCAGGATGGCGACCAGCGCGAGGCGAATCGTCCGATCGGGAGGCGTGGCGGCAAGCGCCGCGACCAGCAGAGCCGCCGCCATCAACGGTGCCTGAGCGATGTTGGCGGCACGCAGCAGGCGCCCGCGATGCTCAGAATTGCGTCCTCCGAGCCACCCGCCACCGAGCGCGCCGAGCAGGAACGCGCCGAGCGCGATCAGCGACGCGCTGGTCAACAGCCCGCTGGCGCCCGCCAGCGCGAAACCGAGGAACACGACGTTGCCCGTCATGTTCGCCACGAACACGTGCCCGAGCTTCAGGTAGCTGGCGGCATCCACCAGGCCCGTGACAACGGTGAGCGCCACGAGCATCGGCGCCAATGGCCCGTGCCGGTCACCGGCGGACGGCCACAGCGTCTGTCTGGCCTCGTTTAGAACGCTCATCTTCGGCCCTCCTCATCGCTGACCCTCGATCCCCGAGAGCACGTGGCGAGCGCAGTGTCCCGCTTGCACCGGACGGCAGGGGCGTGCGCGCGCCGAGCCGAGACGAACCGGGCCGATCGAGCGCTATGCCGTCGTCAGGATCGTCTTGACGCTCTCGCCGCCGAGAAAGTGCTCGCGCAGGACGCTGGGGGCGTCCTCGAGGGACGCGACGGTCATGGGGATGTCCTGCGGGCGCAGGCGTCCATTCACCATCAGATCGAGAACCTGAGGGATCAAGGCTCGTGCGTGTGTACGACCCACATAGAAAGTGGCGTTGCGTACATACATCTTCAGGAGGGGGACGCTGCCGCTGCGGTGCAGCCCTCCAGAGCTGGAGCAGATGCCGTCGGGTGCGGTGTTGGCGAGTGCGAGACCCTCGTTGGCGTTGACGTCTACGACGAGCGGGGCGGGACGGCGTTGACGTAGCTTGCGCGGGTGCAGCGCGTCGAGCCCGAGGCGCTGGGCGTGCGCGCGAACGCTGGGCCGAGCGTCCGCGAAGGTGATGTTGCGCGCGCCATACGCGCGGGCGATCAGGCCGGTGTAGAGCGGCAGGCTTGCGGTGAACAGGGTCTTCGGGTTGGTGGCGCCAAGAATCAAGACCTCGCTGTCGGGGTCGTCCTGAAGCAGGAGTGGCAGATGGGGCGCGATATGACGGAAGGCGTCGCAGACATTGTCGGCGACACTGGCGGCGGCGATCGGATCGATGCCATCGGGGAGCGGAACGAGCATCGCCTCGGCATAGGGCACGGCGAGCTCATCGGAGAACGCACCGCCCCAGTGGCCGGCGCCGAGGCCCATGCCGTACATGGAGATCGGCGGGACGCCGGCGCAGTTGCCGGTGCGCCCGGCGCGGCACGGTCCGCAGGCGCCGCAGTTGATCTGAAACGGGACGACCACGCGGTCTCCGACCTTCACCGTGCTGACCCGATCGCCGACGGCGAGAACCTCGGCGACGCATTCGTGCCCCAGACGCAACGGGAGCGCGAGCTGCGTGGCGCCGAGCGCAAGCGGGCAGTCGAGGTCACATGTCGAGGAGGCGATCGGGTGCACGATCGCCCCATCCGGGCCGGGCGGCGGCGGGGCCGGCACATCGCGCCAAAGCAGTCGTCCACCGGGTGCGGCGATGAGTGCGCGCATCCGCGGGCGGGTGGGCCTGACCCGCTGGCGAGCGCTATCGCCGACGGTCGCCGTCAGCCGGCGCAGCCGCTGCAGGCGGTCGCGTTCGAGGATGACTGGCATGGCAGCGGCGGCATCGGGCGAGAGGAATCCCGCGTAGTGGCGCACCCACCCGCGCGGACGAGGGCGATGGACTGCGCTCACCGCGGCCGCCAGACCTGGGCGGGAGCGAGTATCCGGTCGTACGGCTTGCTCACGTCAGCCCGTGACCTCGACGATGTCGCCGATCTGCAACATCCCGAAGACGGTATGAGCCGTTTCGATCGGCAGCTCGACGCAGCCGTTGGACTGAGGAAAGCCGTAGGACCCGCGTTCGTAGCCGTGCACGGCGTCGCCGCCGTTGAAGTAGTTGACCCACGGCACGTCGGGCACCACGTATTTCGTGCCGTCGACGTCTTCGCCGCTCATCGTGGTCGAGACAAACCGAGAGAAGATGGGGAAGATGCCCTGTGGCGTTTCCGCGCCGGGCACGCCGGTGTTAGCGGGGGTGCTGAGCGCGACGTGATGGTCGACGTGCACCTCGAGCGTCTCCGGCAGCGACTCGGACACCGTCACCCAGGTGTAGGGGCTTGGGGTTGCGGCGGTAGTCGGTCTCCGCCGCGAACAGCGACGCCCAGGTGGCGTAGTTCGGTTCGCCGGTCGGTTCCAGCCCGCGGTCTGACTGATAGACGGTCAGCGCACCCGCGGGTGGTCTCATCCAAATGGCCGGTTTCCACCGCGGGCGCATCGGAGGGGTCGGGAACGAGCACTCCGCGGGGTGGGTGAAACGCGTGCGTGGCCGCTTCACCGCGTGTCTCGCGAGCGGATGGAATGTGAGCGACGTAGCGCGCATGGAAGGTCGCTCCCATATAGCCCAGACGGGCAAGCGCCTGCTGCAACGCGATCACCGGAGGACATGTCACGTTCAGCCCGATCGTGTGCCGCTTACCCAGGCGCGAATGCCCGGTGGAGGTCGTGTCGGCCCAGACCGTCAGCGTGTAGGTCGAGCAGGGCATCAGCGTCGAGGCGGGGGTGAATACCTCGGAGTTGCCCACCGCGGCCCATGTGCCGGCGAGGGCGGGCCTGAGCGTCGGCTGGGGAGAGCTCGGGGCGGGCGGTGCGGACAGAGTGACGATCAGCGGTTGCGTGCCGTTGGCGATCTTGCGCGAGGGCAGCGCCACCAGCTGAGTGGGGATGAGCGGGTCCGCTGCCGCGGAGGCACTCGCGGGATGAGATCCCAGCAGGCCGCCGACGCTGTGATCGCGGGCGAGCAGCACCCCCGTGCCGACCACACCGACGACGAGCGCCATCAGCAGCACGCTCACCGAGATCGCTTTGCCTCGCTGCGCGTGCCCCGACGGAGGGCCACCGGCGTCATCCTGGTGATGCCCGCCACCGGGTAGGCGCTCGCCCATCGTTTTCATACGATCGACAAACGCGCTCATGCCCACAAAGGCTAACGCATATGTGCGACATGATCGAATCGTGTCTGGACGGATAGTGGACGTGGACGTTCGACCAGGAGGGCGAGGAGCGAGATGTATGTGGACGCCGCCGCAGCCGAGTCACATGTCCATGGATGAGGCCCGCGATAGACTGCGCCGCGACACGCCCGCCGACTCTCGAGGGAGCAGTGCCCGTCGTGAAAAGCTTCAGCGCTTGGGATGACCTCGAGATCGCCTACCAGGAATGGGGCGAGGCCTCAACGGCGCTGCCGCCGGTGGTGCTCCATCACGGTTTCGTCGCCAACGCCGACGCGAACTGGGTGGCCACGGGTGTCGTTGACGCGCTCACCGCCGCCGGACACAGGGTCATAGCGCCTGACGCACGCGGACATGGGCGATCGGAGAAGCCGCATGATCCCGCGCGCTACGGAGAGGACCGCATGGCCCGCGACCTGGCCGGCCTGATCGATGCCGTTGGAGCGCCACAGATCGATCTCGTCGGCTACTCGATGGGCGCGATCGTGTCGTTGCTATTCGCGGCGAACGCCGATCAGCGGGTGCGGCGGCTGGTGATCGGCGGCGTGGGCTCGGGTGTGATCGAGTGCGGAGGTGTCGACCGGCGTGCGGTGTCGAATGACGCGATCATCGAAGCGCTCACCGTCGATGACATATCGAGCCTCGATGTGGTGCCGGTGGCCGCTGCGTTTCGCCAGCTGGCTGACGCCCTGCATGCAGACCGCCAGGCGCTCGTCGCCCAGGCCCGCTCGGTCTACCGAGGTGGGATCGAGCTCGGCGACATCTCGGCTCCCACGCTCCTCTTGGCGGGGGACACCGATCCGCTCGCGATCCGCCCGCAGATCCTCGCCGATGCGATCCCCGAAGCGACGCTCGAGCTGCTCACCGGGAACCACATCGAAGTCCTGGGCGACCCGCGTTTTGCACAGTCCATCGTCGATTTCCTCGCCTGATCGAAACCGCTGCGCATGAGCTTCGGCGAGATCGTCGCGATCGCCCTTGCGGGCCTGGCGGCGGGCACGATCAACACCGTCGTCGGCAGCGGCACCCTGATCACGTTTCCCGTGCTGCTGGCGTTCGGCTACGCACCGGTGACGGCCAACGTCTCGAACACGATCGGGCTGGTGCCGGGCTCGGTCTCTGGCGCGATCGGCTACCGGCGCGAGCTCGCCGGGCAACGCTCGCGGGCGATCCGGCTGGGCACGATGTCGGTGTTGGGCGGCATCACCGGCGCTGTGCTGCTGCTCGTGCTGCCCGCCGCCGCGTTCAAGGCGGTGGTGCCGGTGTTCATCGCGATCGCGCTCGTGCTCACCGTATCCCAGCCACGCCTGAGTAGGTGGCTGATCAGACGTGAGATCGACTTCGACGGCGCCAGCGCCGGCCTGGTGGCGCTGGCGATCTACATAGTCGGCGTCTACGGCGGCTACTTCGGCGCCGCCCAGGGCATCCTGCTGCTGGGGATCCTCGGCGTGACGCTCGCGCAGGACCTGCATCGCACCAACGCGCTGAAGAACGTCCTCGCCGGTCTGACCAACGGCGTCGCGGGCGTGTACTTCGTGTTCGCCGCGCACGTGGAGTGGGCGCCCGCGGCGATCATCGCCATCGCCTCGATTCTCGGCGCCCAGCTCGGGGCGCGCTACGGACGGCGACTGCCACCCACGGCGCTGCGCGCGCTGATCGTGGTGGTGGGCGTGTCGGCGATCGTGCGGCTGGTTGTCGGCTGATCCATCAGCCGGCGTCTTCAAACAAGTTCACCTGGTGCGCGTTGAGGCCGGTTGTCTTTGTGTCGATTTCCGCGTTCCCCGTTCGTCCTAGAGACGACCATCTACATACTCTACGAAGGAGAAACCGATGAAGTACATGCTGCTGATCCATCAGGGCATCACCCCGCTGCCGGGGTCGGAGGAGTGGGAGAGCCTTTCCGAGGATGAGAGGGGCGTGGTCTACGGCGCGTACCGGGCGATCAACGAAACTCCCGGCGTCAGCCCCGGCGTCCAGATGCAGCCCCCCGAGACCGCAACCACCGTGCGGGTGGCGGACGGCCAGATGCTGACCACCGACGGCCCGTTCGTCGAGACGAAGGAGGCGCTTGGCGGCTACCTCTTTTTCGATGCCGACGACCTCGACGCGGCGATCGAGCTGGCCGCGCGTGTTCCGGCGGCTCGGATGGGCGGTGCAGTCGAGGTGCGTCCGGTGGTGGAGCGCTGATCGAGCGGATCTTCCGCGAGCAGTGGGGCCGCGTCCTCGCTGCGCTGATCGGCGTCCTCGGCGACTTCGATCTCGCCGAGGACGCCGCCCAGGAGGCCTTTGCCGTGGCTGCGGAGCGATGGCCGCGCGACGGTATGCCCGCCAGCCCCGGCGCGTGGCTGGTTGCGACCGCGCGCCACCGCGCAATCGATCGTATTCGCCGCGACCGGACGCTCACCGCCAAGTACAAGCTGCTCGACATACCCCAGACGGCGGAGGATGAGATGGAGGAGATGGTGTTCGCAGACGAGCGGCTCGAGCTGATCTTCACCTGCTGCCATCCGGCGCTCGCGACCGACGCGCAAGTAGCGCTGACATTGCGCACCCTCGGTGGTCTGAGAACTGAGGAGATCGCGCGTGCCTTCCTCGTGCCCGAGGCGACGATGGCACAGCGGCTCGTGCGCGCCAAGCGCAAGATCAAGGCCGCCGGGATCCCGTTCCGGGTGCCCGCAGACCACCTGCTGCCCGATCGGCTTGCCGCCGTGCTCGCGGTCGTCTATCTGATCTTCAACGCGGGCTACGACGGTCGTTCAGAGCTGGCCGCGGAGGCGATCCGCCTCGGCCGCGCGCTCATCGAGCTGATGCCGGATGAGCCCGAGGTGTGCGGCCTGCTCGCGCTGATGCTGTTGCACGACTCGCGGCGCGGGGCGCGCTTCCGCGACGAGGAGCTCGTCCTGCTCACAGACCAGGACAGGACGCTGTGGGATGGCGAGCAGATCGAGGCCGGGCGAAAGGTGCTCGACCGTGCGCTGGCATTGCAGGGCCACGGGGTGGGCGGGGTCTATGTTTTGCAGGCGGCGATCGCATCCCTGCATGTTGAGGAGCCGCGCGACTGGCCCCAGATCGCCGCGCTGTACGGCGAGCTTGCCCACCTCACCGACTCGCCGGTCATCGAGCTGAACCGGGCTGTCGCGTTGGCCGAAGCGGAGAGCCCGGAGGTGGGGCTTCGAGCAATCGAACAGCTCGAAGAACTCGACACCTACCACTACTTTCATGCCGCCCGCGCCGATCTCCTGCGCCGCCTCAGCCGGCCGGCTGAGGCCCGCGCGGCATACGAGCGTGCACTGGAGCTTGCGCGCTCCGAGCCCGAGCGGCGCTTTCTCGCGCGCCGCATGGCCGCGCTCTAGCTCACAGCGTGTGTTCGCGGACCGTGCCTGACGTGCAACGATCGCAGCCGCCCGACATGCTTGCGTTGCCATATGCGGCGTCTCATCGATCTGAGACCGCCGAATCTCACTTATGTGAGACCGCTTGAGCCTCATCCATGGGGACGTGGGATCCGCGGCCTCGCGCTCGAGTCCGGCTGCTATTCTGACACCGTATGCGGTGTAGTGTAAGCGCGTCACTGCTGCGCGAAGCGAGAACACGGCATGGCATCAGCCAGCGACGATTGGCGCTGCGCGCGAGGACCAGTCAGGACGCGATCAGCCGCATCGAGCGTGGCGTTGAGTCGCCGACGCTTGAGCGGCTCACCCACCTGCTGCTGGTGCTCGGCGAGCGCCTCGAGCTCGACACCGTACCGCTGGTTGAGGCGGAGGGTGATGCTGCGGGGCCTACCGCGCGCGAACGACTGCGCGAGGCGGCATCGTGGAACCTGGTTGCGACCAAGCTGGAGATCGCGGGCGCACAGGCACGAAAAGCCGGCCATCCAGCGACGCGTTACGTACGGTCATGAGCGACGCTCCTGAGCGCCCGCTGGACCTCCGAGAGCTGTTTCGGGTGCTCGCTGAACACGGAGTGGACTATCTGGTAATCGGCGGGGTTGCCGCGCAGGTGCATGGACGTCGGCGAACAACCAAGGATCTCGACGTCACGCCCGCACCCGACCCAGAGAACTTCAAGCGACTGGCAGCCGCGCTCGTGGCTCTCGACGCCCATCCGGTCGAGCTCGGGCCGAGTGCCCCGACCCCCACCGCAGAGCAGCTCCGCGTCGCCCCGGTCGTGCCGCCGCTCACCACTCGACATGGGGAGCTGCACATCTTGAACGAAGTCCCCGGCGCCACCGCGTACGCCGGGATGCGCACACGCGCGCTGACGACCGACCTCGACGGGATCGCCATGCATATCGTCGGTGTGGACGATCTCATCCGGATGAAGCATACGGCTGGAAGACCAAGCGACATTGAGGACATCGAGGCCCTGACGATGGTCTCACGACGCGAGGCACGTAGCACTGACGGCATCGAGGCCGAAGCTTCAGAGCGCCCTGCCTCAGATAAGTGAGATTGCACCTGCCGAGACCATCATCTGAGACTGAGCGTCGTCCGTCGCTGAACGGCCGCCTGCTCGCTGCTATCGGGCTGCACCATCCGCAGAGACTAAGTCTCTGGACCCGGAAGGCTCGCCAGGAAAGTAATCCCGGACGGCGGAGTCATACAGGAAGCGCGCGGAAGGCGGGCCGTGCGTTGATCGCTGCCGCAGAGCCGACGAAGGGATCGCGAGATTCTGGTCGGGGCAGAGCTGCGAGAAGGGAAAGCCATCTCGTCCGATACCCCGAACCACAGGAGAGATCCCAGTGCCTAGAACGTCGATCCTTGCTCTAGTTGGTGTTGCACTCGTCCTCGCCGGCTGCGGCAGCTCCAGCAGCAGCAGCTCGTCCAGCACATCGGCCGCTGCGAGTACCGCGACCACGACCTCGAGCGCAAGCTCTTCCCCTTCGCTGGCAAATCTGAGGGCTGTCAGCAAGGTCGCCTCGACGGTCCCGGCCAACGGCGATGTGAATCCGTACGGCATCGTGTTGGTTCCCACCAGCGTGGGCAAGCTCCTGGCGGGCCAGATGCTGATCAGCAACTTCAACGCCAAGGAAGGTGCAAAGGAGAGCGGTCAGGGCACCGGCACGACGATCGTGCAGGTCTCGACCGCCGGGAAGGTCTCGCCGTTTGCGACGATCGATGCCAAGACGCTCCCCGGCTCATGCCCAGGCGGCGTCGGGCTGACGACGGCGCTGAACATCCTGCCGGGTGGCTACGTCGTCGTGGGCAGCCTGCCAACGACCAACGGCAAGTCAGCGACCGCGAAGTACGGCTGCCTGATCGTGCTCGACAGCGACGGTAAGGCGGTCAAGACGATCGCCAGCAAGAATATCCAGGGTCCCTGGGACTCGACCGTGAAGAGCGAAGGCTCCAAGACGACGCTGTTCGTCAGCAACGCGCTGAACGGCGGTGCCGTGAAGGGCATCTACACGATCGACAACTCGACTGTGCTGCGGATCGAACTGGAATCCGGCGAAGGACAGACGCCGAAGGTGCTGAGCGAAACGGTGATCGCCAATGGCATCCCCTGGGTCGACTCAGCGGAAGCCCTCGTGCTCGGCCCGACAGGACTCGCACTCGCCTCCAACGGGACGCTGTATGTGGCCTCGACCGACGGCAACAAGATCTTCGCGATCTCTGAAGCGATGACGCGCACTGCGCCCGCCGCGAAAGGCGGCGCCGTCCTGACCGAAGGCGGCCACCTCAAGGAACCGCTCGGCATGGTGCTAGCACCGAACGGCAACATCATCACGAGCAACGGTGGTGACGGCAACATGGTCGAAACCACACCCGCCGGCCAGCAGGTGGCCATGCAGACCGCCGACCAGAAGACCGGTGCGGGGTCACTGTTCGGCCTGGTCATAGCCCCAGAAGGCAAGGGCATCTACTTCGTCGATGACGGCGAAAACACACTCAACCTGCTCCAGCCAGCATCCCCTGTCGGCTCGTCCACGCCAACCCAGAGCTCCACGACGGCTGCTGCTTCTGCACACCAAGGCGGCGTACCCTAGGCTGGTGCGTGTCGGGCGGCTGGTGCGCTCGTCGCTTGAGGCGGCCAGCGTGTCCTTCTCTGTGCCTCTGAGCGCCAATGGCAAGGCCGCGCTGCGTCGCACGGGCGCCTGGCGTTGACGGTGAAGATCACGCTCACACCACAACATGGCGCGGCAGGGACGCCGCACGTGCGGCGTCCCGCCGATCTGAGACAGCCCAGTCCCATTCATGTGAGACCTGACCGTCCATCCATATGAGACTGGGCCGCCGGAGCGGCTGCGTTCCGCGGAGAGGTCTCTCACGTCGTGTGAGAGACCTTCAGCTGTCCGCGTCGCCGAGATAGCTGTGCGCCCGTGACGGCGCAGCGACGAGAGGAACGAGAGCTGTGCGAAGAACTACGCGTCCAACCCCGCAGGCTCGCCGAATACGCGCGCCGGCTCCTACCAAATCTGACACCGCTCAGCGACCGGTAATGCGCGGGATCGGCCAGTCTCAGATGGCCGCTCGTCCTCCCTTCGGTCAGTCCTGGTCGTGGAGCACGGGGGCGTACGAGATCCCGACGATCGCGCCCTCCGGTGACTGCAGCCTGGCTACTGTCTGGCCCCACGGCTCCTCGCGCGGTGGGTGCAGCAGCTCGTAGCCGGCCTGCTCGAGCTCCCGTGCCGCCGGGCCCACCGCAGCGGCGTCCGCGACGTCGAACTCGATGCTGACCTGCGGCACCGGGCGCTCCGCCGGCCACTGCGAGGTCCCGAAGCATGCCTCCGCTGCCTGGGACAGCGGCCAGATGCCGAAGGACTTGCAGCCCGCGATGTGCTCGCTGTGGTGATAGTCGTCGCCGTGGCTCTCGAGTGGTAGCCCAAGCGCGTCGACGTACAGCTGGCGACTGGCGGGCGGATCGGGTGCGATCACCGCCACGGTTGACAGGAAATCTATGTTCATGCCGCCTCCTCGTTGCCTGTGCTCACTCAACGATCCAAGCAGGTTCTACACCCCGCGCTGCCTGATCGCCGAGGGACACACGACTGCCGCGAGCGTCATCAGACGCTCTGCTCCGCCTGAGAACGCGAGCCACGACGCTGGGGACACGAGGGCCAAGATACCGGCAGCGGCTCCCGGCCGAATGTTCGACGCCGGTGGTGAGCGGTCGAGCAGTTCGGCGATGAGCGCGGCGCGCCCGTCGGCGTCGCGAGGCGGAGGTCGAGCGGGCCACCCGGCTCAGGTCACCTCGGCGGCGACAGCCTCGGCGTAGGCGGCGGCAAGGCGCTCGGTGGCGCGTGGGCGGTCGTCCGGCGGGGACGGTGCGCCGAGGTGCTCGGCGCGCAACTCGTCCATGAGATCCGCCCACAGCTCGGGGCCGCCGTCGGCCAGCAGCTCTGCCCGCACGCGGAGCGTGGCCGTCGTTGGCCGATGGCGGAGCCCCCAGGATCCGAGCGCTGCCATCACTGGCACGAGCTCGATGGCCGCCTCGGTGAGGCTGTAGGTCGCCCGCCGGCCGCGGCCGACGTCCTCTCGGGTGAGCAGGCCGCCGGCGACGAGGCGCCGCAGCCGGTCCGCCAGGATGTTTGAGGCAATTCCCTCCTCCGAGCGCTTCTGCAGCTCGCGGAAGTGGCGGCGGTTGCCGAACATCACGTCGCGCAGGAGGAGGAGCGACCAGCGGTCGCCGATCACCTCGATCGTCGCGTTGATCGGACACCCGGAGCGCGGTTCGCCCGCAGGCAGCATAGCCATGTCCTCCATGGTACTTGCAGGCTGCAACTACTCTGATATGGTCCCGCCCGCCCGCCGCCGCTTGCAAATCACAATCACTTTGGAGGAGAGTAATGGCCGACACCACCTGCCACATGTCGATCTCCCTCGACGGCTTCGTCGCCGGGCCGGATCAAAGCCGCGAAGACCCGCTCGGCAAGCGGGGCCGCGAGCTTCACGGCTGGCACCTTGGCGACGAGCGCGCGAACGAGGCGGACGCCACCGCCGAGCGCCGTCTGCTGCGCCCCCGCGGCGCCTACGTCATGGGCCGCAACATGTTTGGCCCGATCCGCGGCGAGTGGGACGAGGAGTGGTCGGGCTGGTGGGGGCCCGAGCCGCCCTACCACGCGCCCGTGTTCGTCCTAACCCATCACACTCACGCGCCGATCGAGATGGAGGGCGGGACGACGTTTCACTTCGTCACCGACGGCTTCGACGCCGCCTACGCCCAGGCCCGCGAGACTGCCGGCGCAGACGGCATCGACATCGCGGGCGGCGCCTCGACCGTCCGCCAAGCGCTGCTAGCGGGCGTCATCGACGAGCTCTGGCTCGACATCGTCCCCGTTCTACTCGGGTCCGGCGAGGGAATATTCAACGGCATCGCCGAGTTCGATTTCGAGCCCGCACGAGGTCCTCCATTCCCCACTGGCGACGCACATCTGCTACCGCCGGGCGGGATGAGATGAGTACCGCAACCGTGCAAGCACCTACGCAGTAGCGGGGCAGTCTTGAACCTGCGACCCCTCAGCGCGAAGTCGCGCCGCGGCAGGCCGCGACTTCAGTTCGCCCTACGGGCTCGCCTCCATTGCAGCCCGCCGCCCAAAGGAGCCAGATTTCAACCGGCACCCACCCAAGGGGGGGGTGCATTTTCGACCGGCGCAAAGGGGTGCGAATTCAAACGGCCTTGACACCGAAATCAAAACTCCACGTAAGTCAGCCCCAGCCCGGCTGTCTCAGATGGGCGGGATTACACCGTCTCAGATGAATGGGATTCCCGTCTCACATGAACGGGACGCCGCACTGACCGTAACCCGTGGGGAGCCCGGCGCAATGTAAGACGACACGGAGCTGACACCGTTTTGCGACAGGCCACTGAAACCGGCGACGCGACACCCGGTTGAAACCGCGTGCGGCGCTCGCGTCGCCGACGTCAGAGGCCGGTTGGCCATTGGGCACGTAGTTGGGACCCCTGTTCGGGGTCAGCGGGAGGCTGCGTGCGCCGGCTGGGTGCTCGGAGCCCGATCGACGCTGGTCTGGATGTAACGGCGGCCCGGTCGTCAGGTGGGCTTGTGCGCCAGGAAGAGGTAGCGGTTGAGGCTGAGGAAGTAGTTGGGGCCGAGTTCGGTTAGGTCTTGTGCCCATGCTGTGGCTTCGGCCGCGCTCACGCCGCCCCGATCGGCTACGAACGTGGCGATCAGCTGAAGCATTCCGGCGCTGTAGGTGTTGGGGTCATAGCCGGCGTTGAACAACGGCACGATTTCCCGGTCGGTGACTTCCAGTCCGGCATCTCCCAGCAGCCGTGTGAGCGCACGCGGCAGGTGAGGGTGAACGAGGTGCTCCTCCCACGCGGCGAGCACCCGGTCCATGCGCTCGTTGTTGCTCGAAGCCCATACGATCGAGTCCCAGTCGGTGTCAAGCACGAGCGCCCGGCCTCCCGGGCGCAGCACCCGCCCTAGCTCCAGCAGCGCGGCAGGAACATCATCGACGTACTCGTAGACCTGTGTGCAGACTGCGACGTCGAAGCTCGCGTCCGCATAGGGGAGCGTGTGCGCGCCGGCTTCTTGGTACTCGATCGGGCCGCTGCCGGCTGGTGGTCTGCGCGCCCTGGCGAGGGCAAGCATGTTCTCGCTGACGTCCACCCCGCAGATCCGCCCGCCGGTCCCGACAGCAACGGCCATTTCGCACGCGAGTAGACCAGGACCCGAGCCGATGTCGATCACGCGCTCGCCGGGCTGGAGCGCGAGTGACCGCAGGATCGTTTGGCGCTGCTCGACGACATCGGGCGTGGTGTAGATCCTCTCTACGCGCCGGGAGGCGCCCTCGTCGAATTGCAGTGTGGCGCTCATGGTTCGCCTTCGGTTGGTGAATGGCTCACTGTTAGGGAACACGAGCGAGCCGGTGCAGGCGCTGCTCGGTCGTTGTCCCCTGCCGAATCAGCAGCACGCACTTCGTCGCTTTCCTCCCGCTCGGGGCGGGTCCGGTGACCGGGCAACTCAGTGGACGGCGTCGGCCCAGTCGCGCAGACGGTCCGAGAACTGTGGTGTGGCTGCGCTTACCTCGACGACGACGTCGGCCGGGACGTTCGCCTTACGGGCGGCGGCGAGGATCGCGTCGGGTGACGGCGCCTCGTAGAGGCAATAGGTGCGTCGCCGGTCGGCGCTCAGGAACGAGAAGAGCCAGCGGACTCCCTCGTCGCTGTTGATCTCCTCGATCAGCTCGACGTCGTCGTCGGTGAGGTCGAGCTGATCGGCGAAGCTGCGCTCGATCACGTACAGGGCCATCGGCTAATCGTAGCTGGGATTTCCGCTCATCCCGGGGCGAGCCCGTGGTGGTGGGCGTAGGACGCGGCCTCGGTGCGGTTCGCGCAATCGGTCTTGCGCAGGATGCTCCGGATGTGGTTGGCCGCGGTGTGCTCGCTGATCGTCAGCTCTTCGCCGATCGCGCGGTTGCTGAGCCCGGTGGCGACCAGCTTCAGGATTTGCGCCTCGCGCGGGGACAGCCCGCCCGGGAGACCGCCGTCTGATGCTGGAACGCCGAGCAGGCGGATCTTTCCGAGTAGTCCCTCCATGCCGATCTGCTCTGCCAGGCCGGCTGCCTCACCGAGTAGGGCCTGCGCGCGGTCGCGCACCCCTGGCCCCCGTCGAAGCAGGAAGCGCCCGTACTCGTAACCCGTGTGAGCCAGCCAAGTCGACGCTCCCATCCGCTTGTTCTGCTCCATGGCCCGCTCGAAGTGCTCCTCGGCTAGCCCCGGCTCCCCCAGCGTCGCGGCGAGCATCCCCAGATAGCGATCGGCGGCTCCGTAGCACGCAACCAGGTGACTGATCATCACTGTGGTCCCCGCAAGCGGCTCCAGCTCGGGATAGACGATCGCCGCCATCGCCTCGTCGCCCAGCGCAGCGCAGGCGTCGGTCAGGTAGGTGAGCGACGCCACCCACAGCGATGCCTGGAAGCCGTCGATGCCTTCGGCTGCAATCCTCGAGAGCTCTCGCCTCGACTCGCTCTGCATGCCCAACTCGGCGAGCACGGCGACGAGCCCCGGATGCCATGGCCCCTCTCGGTCGCCTTGGGCGGCGAGGATCCTGATCACCGGCGCGAGCTCTGCCAGCCGCCCCTGCTCGCGGCGAACGCCGAACATCTGGATGCCGTGGGTGCCCGATGCGTCGGGACCGGTCAGTAGCCGGCCCCAATCGTGCGAGCGGCCCGCCATCGCCTCTGCGTCCGCGAGGTTCCCGTCACAGAGAGCGATCGCTGACCCGTAGTGCTCGGCTATGTGGTTCATGACCGGCTGCGCTGTGCGCTCGGCCATCTCGCGCAGGACGACGATCTCTGCCCTGGCGGACTCGAGGTCGCCTAGCGCGACGAAGGTTGGTACGCGCCAGGCCATCGCCTCCGCGTTGGTCTCGGCGTCCGCCAATTCCTGTGCCAGGTCCCTCGCCTCGGTTAGCATGGAGAGGATCTCCTCCAGCGGGGTTGTGCCGCGCGCCCAGTAGGAGCGAACCAGCACCTTCGCGAGCCCCGCGCGGTCGTCGTGTCGCCTGGCCAGCGCGACGGCGTTTTCGCGAACGAGCGCCCCACGCTCGCGTTCCCCCTCGAAGTCGAGCGCTCGCGCGAGTCCCGCCAGTAGGCCGATTCGCAGCTCCTCGCTGTTGTCATCGACCGCCGCGAGCGCCTCTTCGAGCAGCTCGACCGCATCCCGTATCGCTACCACGGGGCGCCAGGTGGCGTCCTCGTAGCCGATCGCCGCTCGGGCGAGCAGCTCGGGGCTGTCCAGCGAACGGGCAATCGCGGCCACTGATGCGAAGGACTTCAGCGCATCGGTCGCCTTGCCCGCCCGATGGCTGACCGAGCCGAGCTCGAGCAGGGCGTTGGCGCGCTCGCGCTCGCCCTCGATTCCGATCTCGATTGCCGTGCGCAGCCGCATTGCGGCATCGTCGAAGGCCAGGGCGGCTCTCGCCGCGCGCGCCGCGCGCAGGTTGTAGTCGATCGCCCGCTCGGCCCCGCCGAACGGGGCGGCCGCGCCGAAGTGATGCGCGAGGTCCGCGAGGGCGCGGTCCGAGCGCGAGCCGGCGCTCTCCAGGGCTTCCCCGACGCGCAGATGCAGCTCGGCCCGCCGCAACCGCGAGAGCCGGTCATAAAGCGCCCGTCGCACGATCTCGTGGGTGAAGCGGCAGGCCAGCCGCGGCGAGGAGAGCTCCTCGATCATGCCGCTGCCGATCGCCTCCTCGAGAACGGCGAGCAGCTCGGACTCGGCAAGTCCAGCGGCGCAGCGAACCGGCTCCAACTCGAACTCCGGCCCGGCCACGGCAGCGAGCTCGAGCAGGTCTGTGGTCCTCGGGGCCAGGCGCGATAGCCGCTGGCTGACCACCTCGCGGACGCTTTCGGGTGTGCCGAGCTCGGTCAGTGGGCGGGTCACCCTGACCTGCCCGGAGGTGACCTCGACGATCCCCGTCTCAACCAGGGCGCGCCAGAGCTCGCAGACGAGAAAGGCGTTGCCCCCGGTGAGATCGCGGATCGTGGTTGCAAGCTCGCGTAGCTCGGGGTCGGGGTCGCTTCCGGCGGCACGACTGACCAGATCAGCGATCTCCGCCCCAGAGAGCCCTTCCAGACGCATGCGCACGACGTCGTCGGCGCGGCGCAGGTCGGCAAGCGTCTCTGAGAGCTCTACCGGCACGTCGGCCTCGCTGTCGCGGAAGGTTGCGAGGATCAGCAGGCGGGCGCTCCATGCGGAGCGCGCCAGGTGGCGCAGGAGCAGAAGCGTCGCCCTGTCCGCCCAATGCCCGTCCTCGAGTACAAGCAGTATCGGTCTTCCGCGGCTGACGTTCGCGAGCAGGTCGGCAACCGACGTGTGGAGGCGATGACGCTCGGTATCGGGGTCGGCCTCAACCGGCCTCGGCAGCTCACCGACCTGGGCGGGCAGATCGGGCAGCAGCCGGGTCAGCTCGCCGCCGCCTGCACCGAGCGCGGCGCGCAGCTCCGCCACCTCGGTTACGCGCACCAGGCGTTCGAGTGCCTCGACGAAAGGCCCGTAGGGCGTGCGCACCACTGCGTCGCAGGCACCGTAGAGAACAAGCGCCCCTTCGATTGCGGCCTGGCTGGCGAACTCGCGCGCCAGGCGGCTCTTACCGGCGCCCGGCTCACCCGCGAGCAGCACCATGCGGCGCCGCTCGCCCTTGGCTCGCGGCATCAGCGTCCGGAGCTTCTCCAGCTCGCCCGCGCGCCCGACGAACGGGGAACTCGAGGTCGGGCGAAGCGGGCCCGGAAGGTCCAGGATCTCGGCGTCCATGCAAAGACCCTAGTCAGTCTTGACCATGCCGTCTGGGATCGATGGAGGTCGGCGGCACTCGAATTGGATCAGGTCAGGTCATCACAGGGGGATACGAGTGCCCTAGGTTCGACCGAGACGAGTGTTGAGACGACCGGCCAGGAGGAGCGCATGAGCACCACCAACGCTTTGATACAGACGGCCCGCAGCGGGATGCCTGGATTCCAGGGACGGCTTACAGCCCCCGAGGACCCCGGCTACGACGAGGCTCGCAAGGTCTACAACGCGATGATCGACCGGCGGCCTGCCCTGATCGCAAGCTGCGCCGACTCCAGCGACGTCGCCAAGGTCATCTCGTTCGCCGGCGACCACGACCTTTTGCTGGCCGTGCGCGGCGGCGCCCATAACGGCGCCGGGCTGGGAACGTGCGAGGACGGCGTGGTTCTCGACCTCTCGGGCCTGAAGGGAGTCGCGGTGGATCCCGGCGCCCGGACGGCGAGGGTCGGCGGTGGCTGCACCTGGGGGGAAGTGGATGCCGCGACCAACGAGCACGGCCTGGCGACGCCGAGCGGGATCGTCTCGACCACCGGCGTCGGCGGTCTCACGCTGGGCGGCGGCCTGGGGCACCTGACTCGCAAGTGCGGCCTTACGATCGACAACCTGCTCGAGGCCGAGGTCGTGCTCGCGAGCGGCGAGACGGTTCGTGCCGCCGCCGACGAGAACCCCGACCTCTTCTGGGCGATCCGCGGCGGCGGCGGCAACTTCGGCGTCGTCACCTCCTTCCTGTTCAGGCTGCACGAGGTGGGAACCGTCGTCGCCGGCCCCACCTTCTGGCCGGTCGAGCTGGGCGCCGAGGTGCTGCGGCGCCTACCGAGACTTTCTCGCCCAGCGCCCCGCGCGAGCTCGAATGGCTTCTTCGCCTTCGCGTCGGTCTATCGCGCCCGCCGGCGCCGCCTTCCCGGAGGCGCTGCATCTGCGCAAGGTCTGCGGGGTCGTCTGGTGCTATGTCGGCGCCCCCGAGGACGCCGCCGCGGCGATGGCCCCGTTGCTGGACGCGTTGCCGGAGCCGTTGCTGCACGCGCCACAGCCGATGCCCCTGCCGCCTTCCAGGGCGCCTTCGACCCTGTTTACCCCGCTGGCGACCAGTGGTACTGGCGCGCCGATTTCGTCAAGGAGATCCCCGACGCCGCGGTGGAGGCGCACGCCAAGTTCGGCGCTGAGATGCCGACGTGGCAGTCGACGATGCACCTGTACCCGATCGACGGAGCCGCCCACGACGTCGGCCCATCCGACACCCCGTGGAGCTACCGCGATGCGGTCTGGGGCTCGGTCTTCGCCGGTGTCGATCACGACCCCGCCAACGCGGAGGTCATCCGCCGCTGGTGCGTGGACTACTTCGAGGCGCTCCACCCCTACTCCGCCGGCGGCGCCTATGTGAACATGATGATGGACGAGGGCCAGGAGCGGGTACGGGCGAGTTACCGCGACAACTACGATCGCCTGGCGCGGATCAAGGGCACCTACGACCCGGACAACCTCTTCCGGGTGAACCAGAACATCCAGCCGCAGGCATAGGGGTTGGTGCGGCCAATGGAGCAATTTGATGTGATCGTGGTCGGGGCGCGCTGTGCGGGGTCGCCGCTGGCGGCGTTGCTCGCCCGGTCCGGCGTGCGCGTTGCCGTGGTGGAGCAAGCCACATTTCCACGCGACACCCTCTCCACGCACTTCATCCAAGCGCAGGCGCTGGCGTTCCTCGATCGGCTCGGGGTCATGGAGAAGATCCGCGCCACCGGCGCGCCACTCGTCGGCCACTTTGACGTGCGCCAGGAGGATCTTCGGTATGTCACCTCGATTCCCCAGCGGCCGGGTGACGTAGGCGGTGCGGTGTCGGTGCGACGCACGTTGCTCGATCCGATCCTGGTGCAAGCTGCCGCGGATGCGGGCGCCGATGTGCGTATGGCGAGCAAGGTGACAGGGCTGGTGTACGATCGCGACCGGGTGGCCGGCGTGCGGGTGGCACAGAACGGCTCACAGACCACCCTGCAGGCGCGGCTGGTGGTCGGGGCCGACGGTCGCAACTCCACGATCGCGAACCTCGTCGGGGCGCGCAAGTACAACCTCACACCGAACGAGCGCTTCGCCTACTGGTCATTCTTTGAAGGCGCCGACCCGTGCCCCGATCCGGCGTTCGTTCAGCATCGCTGGGACGAGCGACTCGTGTTCGCGACGCCCGCCGACAGCGGGCTGTATCAGGCCGGTGTCATGGCCGACCTGCGTGAGCTCCCTCGTTTCCGGGCGGACCTGGAGGGCAGCTTCACGGAGTACGTCCACAGCTGCGAGCCGGTGGCGCAGGCGTTGCGGAGCGCGCGGCGGGTGGGAAAGATCTTCGGGATGCTGCGCTGGGAGGGGTTCTTCCGAGAGGCCTGTGGCCCTGGCTGGGTGCTGGCGGGCGACGCCGGCCACTTCAAGGACCCGACGCCCGGCCAGGGAATCCAGGACGCGTTCCGGCAGGTCGACGCGCTCGCGCCGACGATCGCCGGCGCTCTGGATGACTCCGGCGAGGACCTTGACCGTGCACTGGCGGATTGGGCCCACTGGCGAGACCGGGATGCCGCCGGGCACTACTGGCTGGCAACCGATATGGGCAGGGCGGGCGCGATGCCCACCGTGTTTCCCGAGATGCAGAAGCGGCTGCTCGAGCAGGGCAAGATCGACGCGATCATCGATCTGTTCACCCACCGCTCGCATCCCTCGCAGGTCATCACGCCACCGCGCCTGCTGGGCGCCACCGGCCGGCTGCTCGTGCGACCGGGATGCGAGCGACGGAACCTGATGCGCGAGGTCGGCGCGCTCATCAGGACGGATGTCCACAGAAAGCGTCTCAACCGGCGCCCTGCATACGTGGCGGCCGCTGCCTGCACCGACGCGGGACCAACAGAGGTGCAAGACAGCGCGATGCGCTGACGCTCGGCGGCCCGATCACGATGCCCCTCTACATGGACCGCCACGATCTCCCGGACGCGACCGCTGCGGACGTCTCAGCTGCCCACATGCGCGATCTCGAGGTTCAGGACGGATTCGGCGTGCGCTTCATCACCTACTGGTTCGAAGAGGGGGCGGGGAGTGGCTTCTGCCTGGTCGAGGGCCCGGACGAGGAGGCCGTTGAGGCCGCCCATCGGGCAGCCCATGGGTTGGTTCCATCGAACGTCATCGAGGTTGATCAGGCCGTGGTGCGTGGCTTCTTCGGCCGGCTCAATACCCATCCTCCTGGCGAGCCATACACAGAAAGCGCATTCCGGGCCATCCTCTTCACCGACATGGTCGACTCCACTCGTCTGACCCAGCAGCTTGGAGACCGTGCAGCGATGCGGTTGCTTCGAGTACACGACTCAGTCGTACGCGCCGTCCTGGCACGCTTCGGCGGCAGCGAGGTCAAGCACACCGGCGACGGGATCATGGCTGCGTTCACCTCGGCCTTTCAGGCCGTAGCGGCAGCGATCCAAGTCCAGCGCACACTCCACGAGCGTGACGACGGTGCTGACGGGCACCTGCACGTGTGTGTCGGGGTGGCGGCCGGGGAGCCTGTCACCGAGCAAAACGATCTCTTCGGCGCAGCAGTGCAGCAGGCCGCGCGGTTGTGCGCGTGGGCTCAGCCGGATTGCATCGTCGTTTCCTCCGGGGTGCAGGATCTCTGTCGCGGCAAGGGCATCCGGTTTTCCGACGGCGGTCCCATCGACGTGAAGGGCTTCGACGAGCCCATCGGGCACTTCGAGGTCGAGTGGCGCGATTGAGCGCCGGCGCTTCGCGTCCGGCGAAGCGCCCTGAACAGCATCCACACACGAGGAGGAGCCACCATGAAGGCCATCACGCTTGAGGAGTTGCCAGTCGCAATCGAAGACGGTGACGTTCAGGTCCGCCTGCGCGACGAGGACGGGCTATCCGTCGGGTTCGTGCGTCTGCCAGCCGGCGCCGACCTGCGCCCCGCCACCAAGGGCCTACCGAACGACCTGTGCCCTTGCCCCCACTGGGGCTACATGATCAAGGGCCGCGTACGCATGCACACACTGGACGGGCATCAGGACTTCGCCGCCGGTGAAGCGTTCTACTGGGCTCCCGGCCATGCTCCCGAGGCGCTCGAGGACTCTGAGTACGTCGACTTCTCACCGACCGAGGAGTTCCGGCGGGTGATCGAGCACATCACGTCCGGGGGCGGAGCATCCGCGTGATCAGGACGCTGGCAGCGCTTCGGAGTGGTTTTCTTATGCGGTGGCGAGTCCCGGCACGAAAGACACATCGGTGGGCGACGAGGTGTTGCGCATCGGTCTCCTCGGGGTGTTCTCCATCAGCGTCGGCGACAGCGTCATCGCCGACGACGCCTGGCGGCTGCGCAAGGCGAAGACGCTGGTCAAGCTGCTCGCCCTCGCGCCCGAGCGCCGCCTCCACGTCGACCAGGCCGCCGAGCTGCTGTGGGCGGGGCGGGACCCGGACTCCGCCCGCAACAACCTCCATCAGGCGATATTCGCGGCCCGGCGCGCGCTCGACTCGATCGGGCTGGACGGCAGCCGCTACCTGGAGCTGCGCGAAGAACTGATCCTGCTCAGCCCCGAGGACCCGGTCCGGATCGACGCGGTCGCCTTCGAAGAGCTCGCCGCCGCGGCGCGCGAGCAGGGCGAGCCCGGCGCCTATCGCTCGGCCCTCGAGGGCTTCGACGCCGAGCTGCTGCCGGCGGACCGCTACGAGGACTGGAGCCGGGAGCGGCGCGATTCCCTCGACCAGCTCCGCCTCGCCCTGGAGGCCGAGCTGGCCGAGCTGGAGCGGGATTCCGAGCCGCACCGGGCGGGTGCCAGCCGGCCCGAGCTGCCGTCACAGCTGACGAGCTTCGTCGGCCGCGAGCGCGAGCTGGCCGAGGCCGCGACGCTGCTGCGCGACGCGAGGCTCCTCACCCTGACCGGAGCCGGCGGCTGCGGCAAGACCCGGCTGGCGCTGCAGCTCGCCGGGCAGCGGGCCGAGGACTTTGCCGACGGGGTTTGGCCGGTCGAGCTGGCGGCGCTCGGAGAGCCCGAGCTGGTCGGGCCGGCGATCGCTCAGGCGCTGGACACGCGGCTGGCCTCCGACCGGGCGCCGGAGATCGCCCTCGCCGGGCACATCGGCGATCGCCGGCTGCTGCTCCTGCTCGACAACTGCGAGCACCTGGTCGAGCCGGTCGCGCGCCTCGCCGAGGCCCTGCTCAACCACTGCCCGAACCTGACCGTGCTGGCGACCAGCCGCGAGCCACTGCGCATTCCCGGCGAGGTGACCTGGCGCGTCCCCTCGCTCTCCCTCCCCAGGCTGGTCCCCGGAGCGCCCGCGGAGGAGTCGCTGGAGGCGGAGTCGGTGCGGCTGTTCGCCACCCGGGCCGCGCAGGCCGCGCCCGGATTCGAGCTCGACGGCGAGAACGCGGACGCCGTCGCCTTCCTCTGCCACCGCCTCGACGGGATGCCGCTGGCGATCGAGCTGGCGGCGGCCCGGGTGAGCGTCCTGACGCCGGCTCAGATCGTCGAGCGCCTCGACGACTCGCTCGACCTGCTCTCGGCCGGGCCGCGCACGGCGATGACCCGGCAGCAGACCCTGCGGGCGACACTCGCCTGGAGCTTCGACCTGCTCGAGGCCGACGAGCAGATCCTGCTGCGGCGCCTCGCGGTGTTTGCCGGCGGCTTCGGGCTGGAGGCGGCTGAGGACGTCGGCGCCGAGGATCCGCTGCGGCGCAGCGAGGCCGTCGCCGTGCTCGGCCGGCTGATCGACAAGTCGCTGGTTCATGTCGAGGAGGGATCCGAGGATCGCCGCTACCGGCTGCTGGAGACCGTGCGCCAGTACGCGGTCGAGCGTCTCGAGGAGGCCGGAGAGCGCTCCGCTTTCGAGCGGCGCCATCGCGACTGGTACGTCGAGCTCGCCGAGAGCGACCCGACGCCGGCCGGCGACCTCCCGGCAAAGGACCGTCTGCGGCGGCTCGACTCGGGAGCGCGACAATCTCCGCGCGCGCCCTCGCCTCGGCGCTGGTCGCCGATCCCCAGGCCGCGCTGCGTCTTGCCGTCGCCCTCTGGCGCTTCTGGCTGATGCGCGGCTACCTCGCCGAGGGGTACCGCTGGCTCACCGCCGCCCTGGCCGCGGCGCCCGAGCTCGACGGCGGTGCGCGCCCGCGCCCTGCTCGCCTCCTGCGTGATCGGGCTGCGCCGCGGCGTCCCCGTGCGCGTCCACGAGTTCGCTGCCGACAGCGTGGCGATCTTCCGCGAGCTCGAGGACCGGGCCGGGATGTTCGATGCGGTCGAGGTCTCGGCGGCCTACCGGGCGATCGTCAGTCCCGCGCAGGACGTCGAGCTGCTCGTGCGCGAACACGAGGCGCTCATCGCCGACGACCTGCCAGCCGCCCGGCCGCCGATGTGGGCGGCGCACACGCGCGGCATCGCCGCCTGGTTCCGGCGCGAATACGGCCCCGCACGGGAGCAGCTGGAAGCCGCGCTGGAGCACGCCGGCGCTCTCAGCGCCGAGCCGCGCCCGGCGCTCTGGCCGCTGAGCTACGCGGATGATCTCGGTCGAGCCCGAGACCGGCTACCCGCTCTGCCTGCAGGAGGACACGGCGCTCATCGCCCGCCGCGTCGGCGGCGCCGCGGCCGTCGCTTACATCCTCGTCAACCTCGCCGCGTGGATCGCGCCGAGGCCGATTTCGCCCACGCGGAAGAGCTGATCGAGGAGAGCCTTGCCCGCTTCGAGCAGCTCGGCGACCGTGCAGGGCGAGGCCTTCGCGCTCAACGCCTTCGGCAACCTGGCCCGCTCCAGCGGCGACTTCGAACGGGGCCGGGCGCTGCTCGAGCGCAGCCTCGCCCTGCGGCAGGAGATCGGCGACCGGCGCGGCGCCGGGATCACCCTCGGCTGCCTGGCGATGCTCCGGGCGCTCGCTCCGGCGACGCGGACGGCGCCGGCATCGCCGCCGGGCAGAGCCGGACCTGGTTTGCCGAAAACGACGACCTGATCGGCCTCGGTGCCGCCGAGCTGAGCCTGGCGAGCGTGGCGCTGTGCGCCGGCGATCGCGCCGATGCCCGCGCTCATCTCGAGGCCGCCGCCTCGGTCTTCGGAGGGATCGAGACCACCCACCAGGAGGGGTGGGCACTGGCGGTGCTCGCGGCGATCTGCGCGGAGGACGGCGAACGCGGCGACGGCGCGCCGCTGGCTGGACCGGGCGAGCCGGCATTTCGAGCTGCTCGGCGCCGACGCCGGCATCGCCTACTGCCGTGAGCTGGAGGCTAAGACACTGCAAAGTGAGCGCTAAGAGGCGGCCCGTAGCCTCGCTGAGCGTCGTCGAAACGCGACGTCAAACAACCGAACTGAGAAGGGGGCCGGCATGGCTACGCAAGGAGTGCTTGGAGCGGCAACGCTGAAGGAGTTCGAGGACGGACTGCACGGAGAACTGATCCGGCCCGGCGACGGCGCCTACGACGAGGCTCGTTCGATCTGGAACGGCGCCCATGACGCCCGCCCGGCGGTGATCGCCCGCTGCACCGATTCCTCCGACGTGCGCCACGCAATCGGCTTCGCCCGCAGCGAGGGGCTTGACGTCGCCGTGCGCGGCGGCAGCCACAGCATTCCCGGCTTCTCGACCTGCGACGACGGCATCGTCATCGACCTCTCGCCGATGAAGGGCATCACGGTGGATGTGAGCGGCCGCACCGCCACGGCCGAGGGCGGCGTCACCTGGGGGGAGTTCGACGCCGCCACCCAGGAGCACGGCCTCGCCACCACCGGGGGCCTGGTCTCGACCACCGGCGTCGCCGGCTTCACGCTGGGCGGCGGGATCGGCTGGCTGATGCGCAAGTACGGCCTGGCCTGCGACAACCTGCGCTCGGCCGAGGTGGTCACCGCCGACGGCCAGATCCTCACCGCGAGCGCGACGGAGAACCCCGATCTCTTCTGGGGCCTGCGCGGCGGAGGCGGCAACTTCGGCGTCGTCACCTCCTTCGAGTTCGACCTGCACCCGGTCGGCCCGACCGTGGCCGCCGGCCCGGTCTTCTATCCGGGCGACCGCGCCGAGGAGATCATGCGCTTCTACCGCGAGTTCACACGTGAGGTGCCGGATGAGCTGAGCACCCTGGTCAACCTGATCACCGCGCCGCCCGCCCCCTTCATCCCCGAGGACTGGCACGGCAAGAAGCTGATCGCCCTGGTCGGCTGCTACTCCGGCGACCCCGAGGAGGGGATGAAGGCGCTGCAGCCGATCCGCGACCTGGGCGACCCGGTCGCCGACCTGGTCGGCCCGATGCCCTACGTGCAGATGGAGAGCCTGCTCGACGCGCTCTGGCCGAAGGGCACCCAGGCCTACATGAAGGCGGGCTACTTCCGCGAGCTCGACGATCACGCGATCGAGACGATGGCCCGCTTCCATCAGAACGCGACCTCCCCGTCCTCGGAGATCCACATCCAGCAGTTCGGCGGCGCGATTGCCCGCGTCGGCGAGGAGGAGACCGCCTGCGGCGAACGCCAGGCGCCGTTCGTGCTCAACACGATCGCCTCGACCCACGAGCCGACCGGGCTGGAGACCCATATCGATTGGGCGCAGCGACTCTATGCCGAGATCGAGCCGTCGCTGACCGGCGGCGCCTACATCAACTTCCTCTCCTCCGAGGGCGAGGATCGGGTCAAGGCGGCCTACGGTGCCGAGAAGTTCGCCCGGCTTCGCACGCTCAAGGACCGCTACGACCCGACCAACCTGTTCCATCTCAACCAGAACATCCCACCATCATGATTGCGGCGGTGAGGGTCGAGGAGATGACGTTTCGCTCAGAGGGTGTGGACTGTGCGGCTCGGGTCTACCGGCCGGACGTTGCGCCTGGGGAGGCTACGCCGTGCGTTGTTATGGGTAACGGTTTCAGCCTTACGCGCGATGATGGTCTGCCGGCGTTTGCGGAGCGGTTCGCGGGCGAGGGGATCACCGCGCTCACGTTCGACTTCCGCCATCTCGGTGGGAGTGGCGGCGAGCCGAGGCAGGTCATCGACGTCAACCGCCAACGCGCTGACTTCGGGGCGGCCGTGTCGTTCGCTCGAGGGCTCGAGGGTATCGACGCTGATGCCGTGGCTGTGTGGGGCTTCTCAAGCGGCGGCGCTCTCGCTATTTACACGGCGGCTGATGACCATGGGATCGCCGCTGCTATCGCCCTGTGTCCGGCGACGGACACGATCGCGTTCCTGCGGAGGATGCCGATGCGCACTTTGAACGCGGTGAACGTCGCTATTTTGCGCAACATGTTGGGCAGAGCGCGGGTTCACATTCCGGTTGCGGGGCGCCCAGGCTCCGTAGCCTGGTTCAGCCAGCCCGAGGCGCTTCCCGGTTTCGAAGCGGTCTGTGGCGATCACTCCCTCTGGCGCAACGAGTATTTGCCACTTTCGTTTGCGGGGGCCACCAGCTTCCGAGCGGTTCGGGTAGCCCACCGGGTGCAATGCCCGCTGCTCGTAGCCATCGGCGAGCAGGATCACGTGGTTCCGCGTCGGGCTGCCGAGCGGACCGTTGAGCGTGCCCCGCGCGGTGAGCGGCGCGACTATCCGATCGATCATTTCGGTGGTTTCCTGGGTGAGGGTTTCGAGCGTGTGGTGGCAGACCAGATCGAGTTCCTCTCACGCCACCTGCCCACTATGCAAACACCCAGCGCGCGCGCCATCAGCTAAACATCCCAGCGCGACACCGCGAATCGCAGCGCTCGGCCGCTGCTGCTTGGTCAGGCTCTGCCGACGGCGACGTTTGAGGTCATCGGCATCCGCAGCGAGCCGTCGGCGGTAGCGTGCGGCGCAAGCCGCTCGGCGACCTCATCGGAGACGGCCTGCTGGGAGTGAGAAGACGCAGCGGCGAACACCGACGCGATTGGGCTGGCGGCGATATAGCCGCGGGCGAACTCAGGGTGCGATGCCCACGTGCACTCGATCGTTTCGTCGATGACCGCAACCTCGCGGAAGCCGGCGTCGGACATCAGTTGAACCAGGGTGGCGCCGTCGCCGAGTGCGTTTGGTGAGTACATCATCTGTGCAGCCTCGGTACTGACGTGCCGCTCGAGCGCGTCTGCGATCTCGCTGAATGGCGGCTTGATGTCCTTCCAGGTCGCAACCGCGACGCGTCCGCCGGGCTTCAGCACGCGTCGCATCTCGGCGAGCGCGGCCCCGCGCTCAGGGAAGAACTGCAAGCCCTGCTGACATAGAGCGACGTCGAAATCCTCGGCGTCGAAGGGCAGCGCCGTGGCGTCCGCCTGGGCGTAGTCGATCGGCGCGGCGCTCTCCTCGGCCGGATGTGAGCGCGCGATCGCGAGCATCGGCTCTCCGAGATCCACACCCGCCACCGATCCGCCCGTACCCGCAAGGATCGCGGCTGCACGCGAGACGACGCCGGTGCCGCAGGCGACGTCGAGCACACGCGAACCCGGCCGCACATGTCCATGCTCGACGAGCCGCTTCGCGAACGGCGCGAACATCGCCGGCCCGAGAAACTCCTGGTAGGTCGCCGGTGCGCTCGCGCTTTGACTACCCCAGTCCATCGAGGCCATCAGCCGCCTCCTCTCATGAGATGACAGCACCGCAAGGCGCGCTCAGAGGAGTGTCGATGACCGTGACCATCGAGTCGAAACCTACCAGCAAACAAGTGCCATTTGGCTGTCGTCCTACACGCAACCCCGATGCGGCGTCTCACCGATCTGAGACGCCCAATCTCACTCATATGAGACCGCTGGCGTCTCATTCATGTGAGACAGGGAAGCCATTCGGGCCACGACGCGGACACGGACAGGGACAGGGGTCGGTCGAAGCGAGCGGGCATCGCCGATCCGGCCGGCTCTGACGGCGAATAGGCCATTTGGCCGATGTAGTCCACCGTACGGCACGGCAGGCTTGGGATGATGCACGAGGAGATCATGATTCCGGTGGGCGGAGCTGACCAGGACGCGGTGGCGATCGTCCCGATTGGGACGGTGACGTTCGTGCTGACCGATGTCGAGCGCTCGACCTTGTTGTGGGAGGAGCGGGGCGAGGTGATGGCGGGGGTGATGGCGCGCTGTCACGACCTGCTCGCCGAGACTATGCAGGCGCGTGGCGGGGTGCTTCCGGAGGAGCAGGGCGAGGGTGACAGTTCGGTCGGCGTGTTCGTGCGAGCGTCGGATGCGGTTGCGTGCGCAGTCGATCTGCAGCGGGCGATAAGAAGCGAGCCGTGGCCTGAGGGCGTGGATCTACGCGTGCGTGTCGCGCTGCACACCGGTGAGGCCGTGCTGCGCGATGCGCGCAACTACACCGGCCCCTCGATCCATCGCTGTGCTCGGCTGCGGGCGATCGGACATGGCGGGCAGACGCTGCTGTCGCGCACGACGTATGAGCTGGTCGCAGGCGGCCTGCCCGACGGGGTCAGCGTGCGTGACCTCGGTGCGCATCGGCTGCGCGACCTGGCGCGCCCGGAGCAGGTGTACCAGCTGTGCCACGCGGATCTACACGACGACTTCCCGGCGCTGCGCTCGCTGTCGGCCCTCCCGAACAACCTGCCCGTCCAGCTCACCAGCTTCGTTGGCCGCGAGGCCGAGATCGCAGAGGTTCGTGAGCTGCTCGGCCGATCGCGCCTGCTCACTCTGACCGGAGCGGGAGGGAGCGGGAAGACACGGCTGGCCTTGCAGGTGGCCGCCGAGACTCTTGACGATCACCCTGATGGTGTGTGGTGGGTGGATCTGGCGCCGATCAGCGATTCGGCGCTGGTGGCCAGCGAGGTTGCGAGCGCGCTTTCGATTCGCGAGTTCCCGTCGCAGCCGGTGATCGACACGCTGACGACGCAGCTCGCCGAGCGCCGGTTGTTGATCGCACTCGACAACTGCGAGCACCTGCTGGGCGCGTGCGCGGAGTTGGCGGCCACGCTGCTCGAGGCGTGCCCCGGTGTCGTGATCCTCGCGACGAGCCGCGAGTCGATAGGGGTCGAGGGAGAGCAGAGCTGGCGGGTTCCCTCGCTGCAGGTTCCGCAAGCCGAGCTGGCACCGGCGGCGCTCGCGGAGGTCGAAGCGATCCAGCTGTTCTGCGATCGGGCGCGACAGGTGCGACCGAATTTCGGCTTGGTGGACGCGAACGCGGAGGCGGTGGCGACGATCTGCCGGCGCCTGGACGGAATCCCCCTGGCGATCGAGCTGGCGGCGGCACGCGTGCGGCTGCTGACGCCGCAGGAGATCGCTGAGGCGATGCGCGAGCGGTTCGTGCTGCTGACGGGTGGCTCACGCACGGCGATGCCGCGGCAGCGCACCCTCGAGGCCTCGGTCGATTGGAGCCACGACCTCCTCAGCGCGGCCGAGCAGACACTGTTCCGGCGTATTTCCGTGTTCGCCGGCGGCTGGACGCTCGATGGGGTCGAGGCGGTTTGCGCCGGCGGTGGCCTGGAGGTCGTTGAGATCCTCGACCTGCTCTCGAGCCTCGTCGACAAGTCGCTGGTGCAGGTCGAGGAGCAGGGCGCCAGGACTCGCTACGCACTGCTTGAGACGGTGCGTGCGTACGCGCGGCAGAAGCTCAGCGACGCCGCCGAGGCTGCGCTCGTGCGCAACCAGCACCTCGATTACCACCTGGCGCTTGCCGAGTCCGCGGAGCCGGATCTGTACGGGGCGCGCCTTGAGCAGTGGCTCCAGCCGCTCACGACGGAGCTGGACAACTTCCGCGGTGCACTCGGGTGGGCGGTCGACGCGGGGCGCGTCGATGAGGCTCTACGCCTCGCCGCCGCGCTGTGGTTGTTCTTCGAGGCGCGTGGCCATTGGCGCGAGGGCCGGGGGCACCTCGAGTCGGCGCTAGCCGGGGAGGGCGCAAGCGGGCTCGCTCGGGCAAAGGCGCTGGTTGCTGTGGGCCACATCGGGACGATCTCAACCGACTGGGTGGCGACGCGGCGCTTCGCCGAGGAGGCGCTCGCGATCGGCCGTGAGGTGGGTGACGAGCGCACGGTGGGTCGAGCGCTCGATCTGCTCGGGTGGGCGCTGATCTCGCTCGAGCCGGAGGCTGCGATGCCCGTGCTCGAAGAGAGCATCGCCATCACGCGCCCGCTCGGGGACGCCTGGTTTCTGGCCGATGGGCTCTACGGAGCCGGCTTTCTTGCAAATGTTGGTGGGCGGCTGAAGGCTGCGCCGCCGCTGCTCGAAGACGCCCTGGCGGTATCGCGTGCGGCGGGCAACCTGCTCGGTATCCGTGAGTCGCTCAGCTGGCTCGGCTTCAACGCGGCGGTGCAGTGTCGATTCGCGGAGGCGGAGGCGATGCTGGGGGAGGCTCTCGCGCAGTCGCGTTCGCTCGGCGACCCACTGTTCGCGATGATCGATCTCGGGGCCCTCGGTTTCGTCAAGACCCGCACCGGGGAGTGGGCGGCCGCGCGAGCGCACATCGAGGAGTCGATCGCGCTGGGCGTGCGTATGGCCCACAACGGCACGCCATTGATGCAGTGGCAGCTGGGACTGCTGGAGTACGCCACCGGCGAGCTCGAGCGTGCGGAGACGATGATGAGTGAGGCGTTGCCGACGGCGCGGGCGAGCAATTACGCCTCTTTCACCGTCCCCGCGCTGCTCATCACGGCGGCCGCCCAGCTGGCGCGCGGAGAGACGGTAACGGCCGTCGCCGCGATCGAAGAAGCGGTGCTCGTCGCGCGCGAGAGCAAGAACCCGCTGGCGATCGGGGCCGCGCTCGAGGCGCAAGCGCAGCTCGCACGCGAGGCCGGCGAGGTCTCCGGAGCTGAGCAGCTGCTCCACGAGGCTCTGCGCGCGTTCTATGAGGCCGGCGACCCGGGTGGCGTCGCGGACGTGCTGGAGTCGCTCGCGGCGCTCGTCTCAGAGCTGCAGAGCGCGGAGCAGGCGGTTCGGTTGCTCGCTGCGGCGGATGGCATTCGCGCCGCGGTGGGCTGCGTGCGCTTCCCGGTGCGTCAGCCGCCCTACGAAGCGGAGCTCAGCGCGCTGCGCGAGGCGCTCGGCCAGGAGGCCTTCGCGGCGGCGTGGTCGGCCGGCGCCTCGGCCTCGCTGGATGATGCGGTCGCCTACGCCGAGCGCGGCCGCGGAGAACGCAAGCGGCCGTTGCGCGGTTGGGAGAGCCTCAGCCCCGCCGAGCTGCGGGTCGTGGAGCTCGTCGCCGAGGGCCTGACCAACCCTCAGATCGGCGAGCGGCTGTTCATCTCGCCGCGCACCGTCCAGGCGCACCTGTCCCACGTGTTCGCCAAGCTCGCCGTCTCATCGCGTGCCGAGCTTGCAGCGCAGGCGGCGCGAAGAGACCTCTAGCTCCGGCGCTCCACGGAGCCGGCAGCACCGGCGCCGAATACGCCACCGCCGCCCGCTCGAATACGCCGTCTGGCCGATGTACCACGCGTTTCCGCCGGTCAGTCTCGGTGACAACGAGGCCAGACCTCGAAGCGAACAGAGAGATCGGAGGACGCATGAGCCAGGTATTCGATGTGATCGTCGTGGGTGCGCGCTGCGCGGGGTCGCCGCTGGCGACGCTGCTCGCACGCCGGGGCCTCAAGGTCGCACTCGTCGAGCAGGCCAGCTTTCCGAGCGACACCCTCTCGACCCACATCTTCGAGGCCCAGGCGCTGGCGTTCCTGGACCGCCTCGGGGTCATCGAAGAGATACGCGCGACCGGCGCGCCATTCCTCGACCGCGTTGACCTGCGTCAGGAGGACCTCGAGTTCGTGACCCCGATTCAGCTGCAGTCAGGCGACGTCGGCGGTACAGCATCGGTGCGCCGGATGCTGCTCGATCCGATCTTGGCTCAGAGCGCCGCGGAGGCGGGCGCCGATCTGCAGATGGCGAGCAAGGTGACAGGACTCCTCGAGGATCAGGGTCGAGTGGCCGGCGTGCGGGTCGCACAGAACGGCTCGGAGACGACGCTCCGGGCGCGGCTGGTTGTCGGCGCGGACGGTCGCAACTCGACGATCGCGAGCCTCGTCGGGGCGCGCAAGTACAACCTCACGCCGAACGAGCGATTCCTCTATTGGTCCTTCTTCGAGGGAGTCGAGCCCGGCCCCGATCCGGCATTCGTGTTCCACCGGTGGGGCAATCGACTGGTGACAGCGACGCACGCCGACAGCGGCCTCTATCAGGTCATCCTGATTCCGGATCTGGCTGATCTCCCTCGCTTTAGGGAGGATCTGGAGGGCAGCTTCATGGAGTACGCATGCAGCTGCAGGCCCGTGGCGCAGGCACTCTCGGGCGCGCGTCGGACCGGGAAGCTGTTCGGCATGCTGCGCTGGGAGGGGTTCTTCCGGGAGGCCTCCGGCCCCGGCTGGGTGCTGGTCGGCGACGCCGGCAACTTCAAGGACCCGACGCCCGGTCAGGGCATACAGGACGCATTCCGGCAGGTCGACGCGCTCGTGCCGGCGATCGCAAGCGCGCTGGATGGCTCCGGAGAAGGCATTGACAGTGAGATGGCGGCCTGGGGCAGCTGGCGAGACAAGGACGCGGCCGAGCACTACTGGCTCGCTACCGATATGGGGAAGGCTGGGTCAACGCCCGCGGTGGTACCCGAGATCGAGAGGCGACTGCTGGAGCGGGGCAAGATCGGCACGTTCCTGGATCTGTTCTACAGCCACCGGTCGCGGCCCTCGCAAGTCTTCACCCCGCCGCGCCTGCTAGGCGCCACCGCCAGGCTGTTGGCGCGCCCGGGATGCGACCGGCGCGCGCTGCTTGGGGAGGTGGGCACGCTCCTGGCAGAGGACTTCCAGCGAAAACGTCTCAACCGCAAGCCGGTGTACGCCCCCGCGGGCACGGCGCTCGACGCTGGCCCCTCCGACGTAGACGACAGCGTCCTGCAGACCACGGCGTGAAGGGCTCGATGGCCGACATCACTGTCAAGGTATGCGTGCTCGCCAAACGCAATGGTGCCTGTTTGCTGTCTCACATCAGTGAGACGTCCCGAAATCGACCTGTCTCATATGGATGAGACGCGGCTGTCTCAAATAGGTGAGAATTCCAGTCTCACATGGATGAGACGCCACAACCCCGATCCCCAAACTGATGCACTACCTGTTTACGCTCGATAATCTATGTTATGTCAACTAGGATCGGGAAGTCTACTTATGTCGGGTTCCTGAAGCCAGACCAGCCCAAAGCCTGACGCCCCGTGCGCAGGGGTCCATAGAACCCTCAGCTGAGGGTGTAAACGAGCGAGACCTGTGTCGAGAGCGTGCAAGTCGTCGCGCTCGCTTGCTTTGCGGAAGGCTTCTTGCGTTTCTTGCCGTGCCTCACGGCTGGTTTGCTCATACCGGGAGTTGCCTTCGTCACGGCGCGCGGCGTGCTCACCGCGGGCGCCGGTGTTGCTACGCCCGGCGAGCCGAAGTCGGGTTGGGCGCCCTGGTATTCGTCGTTGCTCGATTCTTCGCTGCTCGTACAACCGATGTAGCCGCCGTCTTCGACGATGCTCTGCACTGCCCCGAGCGTCACGCCCGCCTTGCTCGCCAGGAACTGCGCCTTCGCCTGGCCGTCACTGACCGCGTCGGCCATTCCCTGGCGGTAGACGGCGGTCGCGCTCGCGGCGGTCGCGCTCTGTTCGATCGGCTCCGTCGCGACGCCCTGCACGCTCACCGTTGGTGGCGGAGAGGCCGTCGTGGGAGCTTCGGCCGAGGCCACGCCCAACATGCCGGCGGCGATCAGCGCGATCGTAGTTGCGGCCGCTGCCGGGATCACGATCCTGATCGGGTTTCCCAAGTTTGCGCTCACCCGACAAGGCTAGCGCTTCGGTGAGCCGTCGGCCAGTGCTCGCGCGCGCAGCAGCACCGCATCGATCATCGACTCCGTGAGCCTGCCGGTGAACGTGTTCTGCTGGCTGGGGTGATAACAGCCGATCAGCGTATATCGTGCGCCCTCGTACTCCATGCCGTGGCCAAATCGCGGGCGGCGCGGGCGCGGCTGCGCCGTCACTCCACCAGCTGAGTCCCCGTTGTCGGCAGATGCGACCGCGGCGGCGCTCAGACGCAACGCCGCGTCCCACGCGAACGCGCCCAGACATAGCATCACCCGCACGCGACGCAGCAGCTCCAGCTCGCGTACGCTCCATGGCAGGCACGCGTCGCGCTCGTCCGGCGTCGGCTTGTTCGCCGGCGGCGCGCAGCGTACGGCTGCTGTCACCCACGTGTCGTGCAGCCGCAAGCCGTCCTCGCGCGCGGTCGAGGTCGGTTGACTGGCCAGGCCCGCGCGCCACATCGCCGCATACAGGAAATCGCCTGAGCGGTCGCCCGTGAACATCCTGCCGGTCCGATTCGCGCCGTGCGCGGCGGGAGCCAGCCCGAGCACCAGCAGCCGCGCCTGTGGATCTCCGAAGCCCGGGAGCGGCCTACCCCAGTACTCCTCCTCGGCGAACGCCGCTTTGCGCTCGCCTGCAACCTGCTCGCGCCAGGCCACCAGCCGGGGACAGCGCCGGCAGCCGACGACGTCCCGCTCCAGCGCTGCAATGTCCTGCTGCTCAGACGATCGCACCGGGCAGTAGTAGCATCGACTGGACCATGTCACTGTGGATGGTGATCGTCTTGCTCGGGCTGGCGAAGCTGCCGATCGCCGCGCTCATGCTGTGGATCCCGTTTCGCGACGACCGGGCGATGCACATGGCCGCAGCAGTCGACCCCGACGAGTCGAGTGCTTCCGATGACGACGGGGGCAGTAAGACATTGCCCGCCTCACCGCTCGATCCGCACCCGCGAGCCCCCCGCCCTCATCCCCGCCGACGCGGACCGCACGGCTCGGACCCTCTTCCCCCCTCCCCGCCGCGGGTACGCACGGCGGCCGCCGGCATCGCCGTCAAGGTTGGGACAGCACCGGCGCGAGCACGGCCATCGCGTTCTTCAGCGGTTGCGTTTCCGCTGACGGCGGGCAGCCTTCGCCCTGGCGCGACGCTTGCGCATCGTCGCGGCGGGATCGCGGCCTGAGCGCCCCACGCCCGTCCCCTGTCCCTCGCTCACCGGTGCGATGCTGTGCGCGTCGCGTAGGATCAAGAACGCGATCCCGGCGATCAGGACCCCAGCGGCGATAACCCCCAGCAGCAGCACGGTGCCCGAATCGGAGCTTGAGCTCGAGCTCACCCCGGAGGTTGAAGCGGTGCTCGCAGTCGTTTCGGTGGCTTCCTTGCCACCTTCGGTCAGTTCGCTGAATGAGTTCCCGCTGCCCGCGCTTGCTCCGACAGCCACCGGCGCGCACACGCCGGCTGCAATCAGCATGGCGACGACGCACAGACAACAAAGACGGCGGCTGGAGCGAACGTGCACGCAGTCGAGAATATCGCCTGGCGCGCTCTGAGATTGCGACCCGCCCCGTCCGCTCGGTGCCGCGGCCTCCTTCCGAACGAGCACATCCGATCGACCGCCGACCGGTTGTCGCCCGCGTAGACCGTAGAATGACCGCGCGATGGCCCCCAAACAACGTCAGATCCGGATGGAGCAACGCGGCGGACTCGAGGCGATCCAGGCGCTCGAGCAGCGCTCCGACGAGGAGCTCGAGAACGAGACCAAGTACAAGTCCGCCGCCCTGGCGATCCTCGGTGCACGCGCGTCTGAGCGCTTCGATGCCGAGCAGGCGCGCAGCTACTTTCAGCGCGCGATCGCCGCGGCCCGTCCGCAGGAGCGGATGCAGCTGCGGCGCATGGCCGACGCCTCCCTGGCGTTGGCCGAACGTCGCGCCGGGGATCTCAAGGACGCCGTCGAGCGCCTCGGCCAGACGCCGCCCAGCGGGCGGCAGATGTTCGCGCTGCGGGCGATGGGCCTGCTCATCCCCCCCGGCTCGGCCGGCATCCTCGCGCGTATTCGCGGCATCCTGCTGATCCTGATCTTGATCATCGTGCTGCTCGCGATCGGGCTCGGCCTCGTCGAGTTGCTCTCGCTGCCCTTCGGTGGGCTCAGCCTCGCACCCGGTGTGCTGCTCGGCTTCTTCCTCGTGGCGGCCGTCATCGCGGTGGTCGCCACCGTCGGCCGCCGTAGGCGCGACCGCGCGCAGGCGGCCGGCCGATCTTCGATCGGTCGCGGCGGCTCCTGAATCCGCTTCGGCTCGCGCGTCCCCCACCCCAGACAACACACGTCCGCATCTGGGAATTGCGCCAAGATGTTGCAGTGGCCAAACAGACCCATCACAAGCACACCTCGCGCAAGGACTACCGTCGCCTACTCGACACGCTGGCCGAGCACGAGGCCGTGCACCGTGTGGCCACTGGCCGCGTCAAGCCGCGAATGGGCGCTGGCCGTCCGATCGCACCGATCTCCAAGGTGCGCCGGGTCGACTCAGGTCTGTCGATCACGATCAACGCCGCGGGCGCGATCATCGACGCGTACGTCGTCACCGACCGGCCGGACGAGGTAATCGCGTTCATGCGCTCGCAGGACTGGACGCGCTGAGGGCTCACACCGCAGATCTCTGATCGTTATTCCTCCAGGCCTGACCGCCCCGGGCCGTGGTCGCGGGCGAACCTTCGCGGCGGGCAATACGCTTGGACGGTGCATAGCGAGCCCATCTGCCTGTTGGTGAACCCTTCTGCCGGGGGTGGCCGGGCGCGCCGAGTCGCCCCCGGCGTCGAGCGGACGCTGCGCGAGCTTGGCCTGCAGGTGCGCCGCGAGGATACGCGCGACCTGGATCACGCACGCGTGCTCGCGCGTGACGCCGCGAGCACGGGAGAGACCGTCGTCGTGCTCAGCGGCGACGGCACGATCGGCGCGGTCGCCGACGTCCTGCGCGAGATTCCGAGCTCGGTGCTTGGCCTGCTGCCCGGTGGGCGCGGCAACGATCTGGTGCGCGTGCTCGGCATCTCCCAAGGACCCTCTCGCTGCGTGCGCCACGATCGCGCACGGGATAGCGCGGCCTGTCGATCTCGGCCTGGTCAGCGAGGCGCAGCCTGGCGTACCCGGCCAGGCCTTCGTGGGGATCGCCTCCGTCGGCTTCGACAGCGAAGCAAACCGCATCGCCAACGAGGCGCCCCGCATGGCTCGGGGGGCTCGTGTACGCCTACGGAGCGCTGCGCGCCCTGCTCGCCTGGCGGCCCGCTCGCTTCGAGATCGAGCTCGAGCCACCAGGCGAGCGCCGCGGCTTCACGGCCTACTCGATCGGAGCCGCCAACTCGAAGACCTACGGCGGTGGGATGCACGCGGCGCCAGATGCGATGCTCGATGATGCTCTGCTCGAGGTGGTGGTGCTCGAAAGCGTCAGCAAGCTTCGATTCCTGACGAGGATCTTTCCGAAGGTGTTCAGCGGGACGCACGTGCACGAGTCATGCGTGAAGCGTCTTTCGCGCGCGTGAGATCTCCGTCAGCGCCGACCGCCCGTTCACGATGTACGCGGACGGAGATCCAATCGGGAAGCTGCCGCTCCGCGTGCGGGCGCTGTCCGGCGCGGTCACCGTGCTTGTTCCCGCGAGCGCCGCGGCAGGCGCGGCGTTCGGTTCGCCGCCGCCCACCCCAGCCGACGTGCGCGTGGCTGCGCTCGACCAGACGCGAGAGGGGTAGCGATGGCGCGCCTGCTCGCGCCCAAGCTCGCGCTCGCGCGGACCGTCGGCGTGCTCTCGCGCCTGCGCGGCGGGGGCGCTACCAGCGCACCGGGCAAGCTGTTGCTGGCGCTTGAGCCCGACGCGCTCGGGGTGCTCTCCTCGCGTCTTGACCGCGGCAGCGTCCTGATCTCCGCGACCAACGGCAAGACGACCACCGCCACGATGGCCGCCTCGATACTCGAGCGGTACGGCGTCTCACTAGTGCACAACCAGGCGGGCGCGAACATGGCGGGCGGGATCGCCTCGACGCTCCTGTTCGCCACTCGCCCGCGTGAACGAGTCGCGGGCGAGCTGGGTCTGTTCGAGGTCGACGAGCTGTGGCTGGAGCCGATCGCAGCTCAGCTACGCGGTCTGCGCGCGGTGCTGCTGTCGAACCTGTTCCGCGATCAGCTCGACCGCTACGGCGAGCTCGAGACGATCTCTGACAGCTGGGTCTCAGCGCTGCGTGATGGACCGGCGCGGGACGCGACACTCCTCTTGAACGCCGACGACCCGCTCGTGGCGGACCTCGGTCGCGACCGGACCGGACTTGCAGACGGCGGCGACGATGGCATTGGTCGCGTCGTGTATTTCGGCGTGGACGACGATTCGCTGGCACTGGCGGGCATGGCGCATGCCGTGGACGCCAAGCACTGCCGCCGCTGCGGCGCCCCCTACGTGTTCGATGCCGTCTACCTCGGCCACCTCGGCCACTACCATTGTCCTTCCTGCGGAGGAGAGCGGCCCTCCCCCACGGTGCTCGCACACTCGGTCGTGCTCGAAGGCGTGCGCTCCGCACGCTTCTCGCTGAGCACCCCACACGGCAAGGCCGAGGTGAAACTTGCCCTGCCCGGACTCTACAACGTCTATAACGCGCTAGCGGCGGCCGCGCTCGCCGTTGCGCTAGAGATTCCACTGGCGGACATCGTCGCGGGGCTGCAGAGCACCAAGGCCGCGTTTGGACGCGCTGAGACCGTGGAGGTCGGCGGGCGCGAGATGCGGATCCTGCTCATCAAGAACCCTGCCGGCACCAACGAGGTGCTGCGTACGCTCATCCTGGAGCCGGGCCGGCACGACCTGCTCGGTGTGCTCAACGACAACACGGCAGACGGTCACGATGTGTCGTGGATCTGGGACGCCGACTTCGAGCTGCTCGCCGGGCGCGTGCGCAGCGCGACATGCTCTGGCACGCGGGCACCCGAGCTGGCGCTGCGCCTGAAGTACGCGGGCGTCGAGCCAGAGCGCATCGGGTTGGTCGAGGATGTTCCCCGGGCGCTGACAGCGGCCGCCGCGGACCGTCCGGACGCAAACGGCGATGCGCCGCTGTACGCGCTCCCGACCTATACGGCGATGCTGTCTCTGCGCGAGCTGCTCGTGCGGCGAGGAGAGGCGGACAGCTCATGGCGATGAGCCAGGCCAAGGGTCGCACACTGCGCGTCTGTGCGCTGTATCCGGATCTGATGAACATCTACGCCGACCGCGGCAACCTGCTCGTGCTTGAGCGCCGCTGTGAGTGGCGCGGGATCCACTTTGAGCTGGCTCACAGCGGGCTCGACGAGCCACTGGACCCTGACGCGCATGACCTCTTCTACATCGGAGGCGGCCAGGACCGCGATCAGCGCCTGTGCGCCGAGGACCTGCTGCGGACCAAGCGCGCCTCCCTGCATGCCGCCACCGCGCGCGACGCGGTGATCCTCGGTGTGTGTGGCGGCTACCAGTTGCTCGGGCACGCCTATATTCTCGGCGAGGATGAGATCGAGGGTGTCGGGCTGCTCGACATCCGGACGGTCCGCGACCCGGGCTCGCGCCTGATCGGCAACGTCGCAATCGAGATCTCACTCGACGGCCACGACCACGACCACACCGACGACCGATCGAAGATCGGCCGGCGCGTGCTGGCGGGCTTTGAGAATCACGGCGGGCGCACCCAGCTCGGCGCGAACGCGCATCCGCTAGGGCGCGTCATAAAGGGCTATGGGAACGACGGTCGCTCTGGCTACGAGGGTGCTCGACAGGGCAACACGATCGGCACCTACATGCACGGCCCGCTGCTACCCAAGAATGTCTGGTTCGCCGACTGGCTGATCGCCACGGCCCTATGCACGGATCTGTCCGAGCTGGCGCCACTGGACGATGCCCTGGAGCGTGAGGCGCACCTCAGCGCGCGCCGTGCCGCGGGGGTGTGAGCCTCGGGCGGTCTGCAGCCTCAGCCGACCGACTCGCTCTCGCGCCGGTAGCCGAGCCGCGCGGAGATGCGATCGGCCGTCGAGATCAGATGTGGCCCAAGACCGCTTGCCAGCTCCTCGAGCGCGATGCCCGGTGCTTGGGCGCTCATGTCGATCGCGGCCGCAACCTCATTCGCCTCGTTGAGCACGGGCGCGGCGATCGCGATGCGTCCGTCCGCGAGCTCCTGGTCCTCGACGGCGAAGCCTTCGTCCAGCACCTGTGCGAGCTCCTCGCGCAGCTTGCTCTTGCTCGTGATCGTATTTGGACCCCGGCGCTCCAGCATGACGCTGGCCAGCAGCTCTCGGCGCTCGTACTCGGGCAGATATGCGAGCAGCACCTTCCCGATCGCCGTGCAGTATGCGGGCAGCGTAGAGCCGGGCCCTGGATCCACGCTGCCTACGCGCTGCCTGCGGCGAATGCCCTGTGCGCGGTCGACATAGATGATCTCACCACCGTCGAGCACCGCGAGGCTCGTCGTGTAGCCCGCCCTATGAGCCAGTTCGGAAAGATCCGCGTGTGCGTGCTCGCGCAGGCCCGTCGAGTTCAGGGCGGACATCCCCAGATCGGTCACGCGCAGCCCAAGCCGGTACTTGCGCTTGGCCCCTTGTTCCAGATACCCCAGCGCGACGAGCGTCGTGACGTAGCGATGAGTCGTCGAACGACTCATCCCCAGACGATCGGCGATATCGGCGATACCCAGCACCGGATGCTCAGGCGTGAAACACTCGAGGATAGCGAGGCCACGCTCGAGCGATTGCGAGTATCGAGGCTCGGAAAGATCGGGGATCCTCCAAGTGTCCGGATAGCGAGATGCGACGCGGGGTGGCATTGATGTGAATACTGACGCCCCCGCGACCCCTTGTATAGCGACACGTCGCTATGTATTTCGACTATAGTCAATGTTCGACCGGCCAGGACCTCCAATTCGAGCCGGACAGGCATCGAATGTACTCGCGCGCCGGGCGTATCCCACGGCGGAGCTCCTTCGCTCGCGCCGATGCAGCACGACGCGCGACCCGGCGTGCGGGGTCATGATCACGCTCCGCCACCGGGGGCGCTCCATCTGCCGACTGGCCGGGCTAACCGTCATGCTCTCGAGCACGGTTCGCAGCACCGTCTTCATCTCGAGCATCGCCAGGTATGAGCCGGGACAGCGCTTGCGGCCCCCGCCCCATGGCATCCACGCTTGCGGGCTAGGCTGCCCTTCCAGGAAGCGCTCGGGCCTGAACCGCTCCGGCTCGGGATATATCTCTGGATCGTGATGCATCAGATAGATGCACCCCAGCAGATGGGTAGGCGGCCGATACGTCCGCCCACCGATCTCGATCGGCTGCTTGACCGCACGCGGGATCGCGAACAGGAAGACCGGCCGGTGACGCAACACCTCCTGGATCGTGGCTGTCAGGTACTCCTCCCCCGCCTCTTCGTCGATCTCCTCGATCAGTCGCTCCTGTACCTTCGGATTATGTGCGAGCAACTGAAACGCCCACGCGAGCTGTGAGGCCGTCGTCTCGTGCCCGGCGAGGATCAGCGACATCGCGTTGTCTCGCAGTTGGACCCGGGTCATCGGCGAGCCGTCGGTGTTGGCGGCCGCCAGGAGCATCGCGAGCGCATCCTCACAGTTTGCTCCGCCAGCCTTGCGACGCTCGTCGATCAGCGCATGGATGAGCTCATCCGTGTCGGACCGATTATGCAGGAAACGTTTCCAGGTCGCCCCTCCCGGGCCATGCCGTAGGATCGGCAGTGGAAACACAAGGCTTCCTGTCACCGCCAGCATCGCCAGGACCCTGTCGCGCAGCGCCGGCAGCCGATCCTCAGATCCAGGCTCCTGCCAGGTGAAGATTCTTTGCAGTATGACCTCAAGCGTCAACGCGCGCAGGCGCGGGTGCAGTGGAACAGAGATATCACGGGGCCATGACGAGATTGCACGACGCACGATGTCAACCACCCAATCGGTCTCTTTGTGGATTATGCGTCTCTGCAATGCCGGAAGCACGGCTCTGCGACCGCTCAGGTGTTCGTCCTCGTCCAGAAGCATAAAGGAGCCCGTTCCAACAATTGGTGTGATTTTTGCTCCGCCCTCTCCTGGGTGGAGAACATCGGCGGGTGCCGCCAGCATCGCTTTGATCTCTTCAGGGTCGGACAGGAATACCAGCTGAGGACAGCTCGCCATACTTAGAGTGAAGTGCTTCCCGCTCCGGGCTTGGCACCACTCCAGGTATGTAAAAGGCCATCTCCAAAACGCGTAGGTCTGAGCCACAGCGGGAAGCCCCAGTCTTCCCGAGATCCTAATGTCAGTTAAGCGTCGCATCGCTTCACTGATCTATGCCGTGCGCAAAGCATATACCACACGCCACATACGCAGGATGGGGAGCAGCAACCTCGTGCACACACCACCTGCACACGCCAACTCCAGGCTGGTCTGACGACGTTTTGGCTCCAGTGCACTGTCGCTTGATAGGTACATAGCAATCATGCATGCGGCAACTACGACATGACGGTGGCCTTTGCGCAAGCAACATGCATCGTTGATCGACTGAGTGATTAATCCACCAATGCGCAGCGTGGCAAGCTCAGAATTTGGATAATGAGCTATATAACTATGCCCGTTGGCTGCGATATCTTGACCCTTATCCACATAGCTGTCGAGCATCGTCGCGACAAGAGACAACCCTGGAAAGTAGACAGCACGGGCATCGCTTATCTCACTGTCACTACAAACTGGTTCCGCAGCAAGCGCCAAGAGCATATGAATCGTCAATGGTGCAGTCGCTGCTGCACTCAACTCGAACCAGGTGGCTTGCGTCTCCCCGGGGAACTCACGCTCGACCCAACTACGCAATGCAGCATCTCGGCGACACGGATGAGGATCGTGATTGAGTGCAAGAACTTGAGTACGAGATGCTTCCTTGACCACCAACCGTCGAACACGCGAGTAAGAGACCAATGACATGCAGTGCGTGCGACATGCTTCGACAAGCGACCTCAGATAACCACCATCGTTACGCCAGGGATGATGGCGGTAATAATCAGAGATAGGTATGTCTGGGTCCAGTGCCTCGATGAGCGCTAGGTGGAGTTGACGACCGTTTGCGATTCCAGCGCAAGCGGCCCGCTCGTTCATGTTGTCGAGAAACTCCAGAATCAGCTCGTATGCAACGAGCAGGCGCAGCAAGCACAGATTGCGACGGCGCGGTAGAATCCAAAACAGAGCAGCGCCGTCCAGATGAGGACGCTTGTGGGCGAGCGCGCCAAGCGCGTCCTCTCGTATCGCCGTGTCTGGAATCAGTGCCGCTTGCCCTCGCCAGGCATCGACCTCCTTAGCGACCTCCCTCAATCCCCAAAACAGCTCGCGAACGGCAGCAGCGACTATAGCCCAGACCTGCGCTGGAGTTAGAGGTTTGGTGTCAGTATCCCCAACGGTACGGATCTTTCCAAGGCTAGAAGATCGACGGGACGGAACTTTCCCGTACCGTTGGACACCCCGACCGCGTTGGGGCCACAGAGTTGGAGTCGTCTTGCCAGGTGCCTACAAAGACTAGGTGCTAGACCACGGATACGGAGCTACGCCCGCCACTAGATACCCCGGTACGGCGACGCATGCCGCCGCTACAACAGTCACCAGCATGAATCTAACGAAGGCGACCAGCAGATTGGCCGAGAAGACGACCGGAAAGCCGGTTACGCTCACAAGCGCGTGACTCAGCAGGAGCTGTCCGTAGATACCTAGCATCGCTCCGATCAAGCAGCCTGTGCCGATCAGGAGTGCGCTCTCACAGATCAGCGCTTGCCACAAGATCAGGCGGTCGTATCCTTGCACCTTCATGCGAGCGAAGCGGCGGCGGCGCTGCCAGATCATCGCTCCCATCACAGTCGCGGTTGCCAGCACCCCTGCCACTAGCACCAGCAGGGCGATCTCGGTCAGACGATCGAGCCCTTGGCGACTCGCCGCCTGCTGGCTCTGTTCGCGCTGTATTGCGGTTTCTACAGCAAGGCCTGACCTCGGCCCCAGGATGCCCTTGATCTCCATGCCAACGTCCGTGGGCGATACGCCGGAGGCGAGCATCACGTTGTATGCGCTGGGGTCGGGGCTTTCCCATGCACGCGCGTAGTCTTCGCCGTTGAGGATTATTGCGCCCGGCGGCCATCCCAGGTTTGTGGTCAGCGCGGCGACTCGAAACACCGTCGCGCGAGGCGAGGGCAATACAAAGGTCTGACCAATGTGCAAATGATGCTCGGTGGCGAGTGTCTTTGAGATGACAGCCCAGCCGTGCGCGTGAAGCCTTGCGTTCGCCAATGCTAGATTACCCGTGACGAGTTGGCTTGGTGGCAGCGGCGATGACGCCGTCGGTGGTGGCGCGAGCACCCATACACGACGATTACCGTATTCTAGAAAGCCTGCACGGTACACCCCAACCTGCTTGACGCCCGGCAGATCTGTGAGAGCCACAACCGAGATGCCTCGAAATGGCACAGTTGCCAGTAGATCCTGTTTACCGGAAGGGATTACCCATACATTTGCAGCGATAGACAGCTGATGTACGAGACGATCGAGTCCGTTTTGAAGGTTGGTCCTCGCCCCTTGGATCACGACGCTGCCGAACACCGCCACCGCCGCAGTCGCAGCGATCGCGATTGACCTGACTCGAGTCTCCGGCGAACGCAGTTCGATGACCGCGAGCTCCGTGGCCCCGATTCCGAGCAGATGTTGCAGACGATCGAAACCCGCGACGATCACATCGAGCAACAGGGGGAGCAGGAGCAGCAACGCAACTACCAACGCGGCGATTCCGACGATCGCCGACTGTGGCGCCGCGACCAGGATGATCGTCGTCATCCCGAGGCAGGCGCACCCAGCGCCGAACATTCCCACTATCCACCAATTGCAGGTGGCGTGTTCGCAGGATAACTCTACATGCCTTGTCTGCATCCATGCATCTCGCATCGGCGTCAGCACCCCGATACACGCTGCGATCGCTCCCGCGCCGACGGCGATCAGAACGCTCTCCCAGGTGACGATGCGCTGCGATCCTACGGGGAAAGCAAACGACAGGAATCCTGGGGGCGAGTTGAACGCTACGATCGATAGATCGCCCAACGCCAGTCCCACCAGCGAGGCGACTGCGGCTAGCACGAACGCATCGAACAGGAGCGTCTTGACGACCTCCAAGCGCGTGGCGCCGCCGCGTCGCAGTTCTCGTATCAACCCACGCCGCCTATCGCTCGTGAACAGCATCGAGCAGTACGCGAACATGAAGCCGACCAGCGCGCAGATCGCGGCGAACGTCTTTGTGGACTGCTCCACCGGCGCCGCGGCCTGGCTGAAGAGCGTGGACTCGTAGTCGGCGGGCTCGACGTTGATACGGCCCGCGGCCAACCGCGACAACTCGGCTTGCACCTCGCGATCGTGTCCCGGTTGCGTTTGGACAAATATGCGCGTGATCCTTCCCTGCATCTGCGTCAGCTTCTGGACGTAGGCAAGCGGGGCGATCGCAACCGGACTGTCGACCAGCGTCCCGATGCTTCGAGCGTTCAGTTCGGCGCCGACGAGAGCCCGCACGACCCTCGCGCCGAACTGCAGCTTGACGACCTCCAGCGGCCCTGTTTCGATCGCTTCCGCGATTGGGGCAGGGAGCACAATCGCCCGCTGGTGGGCGAGCTGCGACGCTTTGAAGCCTCGCAGCAACGACCCCGCAAAATGGACGTAGCGGGGATCGGTGGCGACCAGGTCAACCGGCTGACTGCCACCTGGTCCGATCACGCTCGCCTGCTGATCGAGCACCGGCACCGCCGCACGCACGCCGGGCAGGTGCTGAGCCTCACCCAGCACCGCTTCGCTGAAACCCTGTGGGCTGCGTGCCTTGAGCTGGTACTTGGACTGGCCGATGACCCCGTTGGTTAGCTGGGCGACGGACCCGTCCAGGCTCGTGCTGGCGACCTGTGAGGCAAACAGCAACGCCACCCCCACGGCGATCCCGAGCACCGCGAACAGCTCCTGGACGAGCACCACCCTCGCTTTCAGGCGCACCACGTACAGGTGAGCGATGTTCGACAACCGCATCGCTAGTGTTCCGAGTCGGAAATTCGTTGAGTGTTTGCCGAGTGGATGGTCGTGATCTGACGTTCGATGGCGGCGGTCTGCTGGCCGATCTTCGATCGGTCGGTAGTACGTGGGCCGTCGAGGGCGGGCGTCAGGCGCGGGCAGACGCCGGGAAACGCCATCGAATTTTGAATCGCGACACTAGGAGGCGACGTTCGGCTCGCGTACGGTCGTGAAAAAATGGTCGGGCTCGTAATCGACGAGACGCCCGTCGCACAGCGCGTATACGCGATCGGCAAACGTGGTTGCCAGCGGGTCGTGGGTGACGAGCAGCACGGCCGCACCCGCTCGCGGCAGACCTCGACGAGCAGCTCCAGCACCTCGCGACCGCGCTGGGTGTCGAGGCTTGCCAGTCGGCTCGTCGGCTAGGACGAGCTTCGGCTCGGTCGACAGGGCGCGCGCGATCATCACGCGCTGACGCTCGCCCATCGAGAGCTGATCGGCGCGGTGGGTGAGACGATCGCCAAGCCCCAGGCGCACGAGCAGCGGCTCGATCCTGCGCTCGGCGTCGCGGGCATGTTCGATCATCCATAGCTTCATCGCCGCGTTCTGCACGACATTGCCACCGGGGAGCAAGTCGGTGGTCTGGTCCACAAAGCCCAGATCGCGCAGCCGGTAGTGCGAGCGCTCGGCATCCGTCAACGCCGAGATATCGCGATCGTCGACGAGTACCGCGCCACTGTCGGGCTGATCAGCGCGGCGATCAGCGTCAGCAGCGTCGTCTTGCCGGATCCGCTCGGCCCATACAGCGCGACCAGCTCGCCGGCGTCCATCGACAGCGACACTCCGTCCACGGCTCGCACCGGCTCGTCATCGCCGACGTGATAGTGCTTGACGAGGTCACGCAGCTCGAGCGTCACGAGGATGCGCGTCGCCGATACGCGCCCGAGAAGTCGAGGACATTGCTCTCGTCCGTCTGCGCCGGTGGCGCGAACAGCAGCTCACCTCCGCCGAGCGAGGCGACCCGGTCCGAGCTGCTCGTCAGGCCCGAATCGCCGGCGCAGATCAGGACCGCGACTCCCCGCTCTGCGGCGAGCGTGCCCAGCAGCCCAACTATCTCCGCGGTGCTCGTCCATGTCGAGCGTCGCGGTCAGATCGTCGATCGAGCAGCAGCCTCGGCTCGCGGGCGATTCCGTGCGCGAGCGCGACCAGAGCTTGCTCGCAGTCGGCCAGCTCGCCCCAGTGCTGGCGCGCGCATTCGGACGCTCCGACATCGGCGAGCGCCTGCGTGGCGCGTGCATAGGCTCCGCGCCTACCACGCACGTCGAGCAGCGGCAGGGCGATACCGGTGAGCACCGGCACGTCGAGGTTCGGCGCCGTGCGCTCGACCAACCCGATCTGTCCTCTCAGCAATCGCGAGCGCTGCCGATCGGACATCTGCCACACCTCCTCTCCCGGCGAACAGCACGCTGCCCCGGTCGGGCCGCTGCATTCCCGCCGCGACGCGCAACAGCGATGTCTTGCCCTGAGCGCGCTGCGCGATCACCGCCACGACTTCGCCCGCCTGCAGGTCGAGCGTTACGTCCGCCAGCACCCGCACCACGTGTCGCCGTCCGCGCGGAAAGCTCAACCACAACTCCCCGCAACGCCAGAATCGGCTCCATCACCGCACCGGCGCCTGCCCACGCCGCCAAGCCGGCCACGCCCCGTTGACGCGCGCACTGCTCTCTCCAGGTACAGGCGTACGTCCTGCAGCCACTTGATTCTCGCGTCCCACCACATGACCTCTCCAGTCATCGCGATCAACCGCATCGTCCGTGCCCATTCGCTTGCGTCTGCGCCTCTCCGTTCAGTCGCGTCCGCCGACTCAGGTCCTGCAGCTGCAGCGCGCAGGCCATCTCGGCCTCGCGGACGATCTCGATCAGCCGCGGCAGGTCTCCGCGATCCCCAGAACGCGATTTTGGCGTGCAGCTCCTCGCGCACCGGCGGCGTCTGCGTCGAGGCTCGCAACCAGCGTCTGAAGTGCTCGACTCCCGCGGGCGTCGGCTCGTAGAGCGTCTTCCTGCGCCCGTCCACGACGCGTAGATCCGTCCGCTCCTCACGATCTACGGGACGCACGAGATCGCGTTCCTGCAACCGTTTCACCGCGCCGGCCGCCGCGCCGCGGCTGAACTGAGCCGAGCCGAGCCGCTCGGCCATGCGCTTGTCGAGCTGATAGCAGGTATCCGGTCGCTCGACCAGCAGACCGAGAACGATCTCGCCCGCGGACATCTCGGATTGCTGCACGGTGCTCGCCATATCTCTGCAATCGTATTGGAACTTGTGACCCTACACGAGAACTATTTCGATGACTGGTCAGCTATCTGTCGAGTCCCGCGTAAAAGACACGCGCCCCTTAGAATCCTCTCGTGGAGCTCTCCGAGTATCAGCGCCTCTCACGCCGCACGGCCGAGTACCCGCGCGAGGCGTGGCTCGCCTATCCCGCCCTCGGTCTGGCCGGAGAGGCGGGCGAGGTGGCCGAGCATGCCAAGAAGGCGATCCGCGACGACGGCGGTGATGTATCCGCCGAGCGCCGCGCGGCGCTGGCCAAGGAGCTCGGCGACGTCCTCTGGTATGTCGCCCAGATCGCGAGCGAGCTCGAGCTCGAGCTCGAGCACATCGCCCAGACGAACCTCGACAAGCTCCTTTCTCGCCAGCAGCGCGGCGTTTTGTCCGGCGACGGTGACGATCGCTAGAGCGTCGCTGAGCAAGCTGGGCGAGATTGGAGATCCCCGTCGATCTCCATCGGTAAAGACGCAGCATTCGCGCCGCTCAGCGACGTCTAGGAGGCCACGGCGAACTTCGCGAACCGCTCCGCAAATCTCACCGGCACGAGCGCCCGCACCCTGACCCCCTCAGGCGTGTCCTGGCGCGCGATCTCTCCCGCGACCTCGTGCAGCTCAGCCAGGCTGCCGCCGTTCTTGTAGGGAACCAGCAGCTCCACCGACCGCAGCGTGTGCGCCAGCTCGCGCTCGATCCGCTCTCCCAGCTCCTCCAATCCACGGCTGGTCTCACCGCTCACGAGCACCGCGTCAGGGTGATTCGTGCGCAACTCCTCGCGGGCGTCCTCATCCAGCAGATCCACCTTGTTCAGCACCAGCACCCGCGGCCGTTCGTCCACGCCGATCTCCTCCAGCGTCTCCTCCACCGAGCGTCGCATCGCCTCCATCTCCAGCTCTGGCGCGCTCGCATCGATCACGTGCGCGAGCAACTCGGCGCGCCTGGTCTCCTCCAGCGTCGCCCCAAACGCGTCCACCACCTGATGCGGCAGCTTGCGGATGAACCCGACCGTGTCGCTCAGCAGATACCGCCTGCCGCTCAGCTTCAGCGTCCGCACCGTCGGGTCGAGCGTGTTGAACAGCCGGTCGCGCACGCTCACCTCCGCCCCGGTCAGCGCGTTCAGCAGCGTCGACTTGCCCGCGTTCGTATACCCGACCAGGGCCACCGCCGGCAGCGCCGCGCGCTCGCGCTCGGCGCGCATCACCGCGCGCGTGCCCTTGACGTGCTCCAGCCTCTTGCGCAATGCCGCGATGCGGTCGCGCGCCAACCGCCGATCGGTCTCGATCTGGCTCTCCCCCGGTCCCCGCGTGCCGATCCCACCGCCGAGGCGCTCGAGGTGGCTCCACAGCCCGCGCATCCGCGCAAGGTTGTACTCCAGTTGGGCCAGCTCCACCTGCAGCTTGCCCTCGGCGCTGGCCGCGTGGTCGGCGAAGATGTCGAGGATGATCGCCGTCCTGTCGAGGACCGGCAGGCCCAGCGCCTCTTCGAGGTTGCGCTCCTGCCTGGGGCTCAGCTCGTCGTCGCAGGCGATCACGTTGGCGTCACACGCGTGCGCGGCCTCCCTTGCCTCTCTGCACCTTCCCTGGTCCGAGATACGTGTTCGGGTGCGGACTCTCGCGATGTTGCGACCAGCTCACCGACGACCGCCGCTCCCGCCGTGCGCAGCAGCTCGCCGAGCTCCTGCAGGTCCTCGCCCTCGGGCAGGGCGGCTATGCAGAGGGCTCGCTGGCGTGCGCGCTGGGTCTGGGTTCGCGTCACAATAGGTGGCGGGTTGAGGGGGTCGGGCCGTGGATGGCAGACGCCGGACACGAGCGCAGGCGTGCTGGTTGTACGTCGAGCATCGTGGGTGGCGTATGACGCCGCGGAGCGGCGGCCTCAATCCCGGCAGATATTGGGGCGCGGACCCTGAGTTCCATCCAGCTCTCAGTCTAGGCCGCCGTCCGCGCGGTTGCCAACGCTCGCGAACGCCAACAGGTGCGGTAACCGGCGCCGACAGCAATCAGACGAAGGGACTGGCTCACGGGTTTCCCGCAATTCCTCACCTTCCGAGCTTCCCCAGCCTTTTCACGGCCTCCAGCAGTCTGTCATCTCCTGTGGTCAGCGAGATGCGGAACCAGCCCTCCCCCGCCGGGCCGTAGATTGCTCCCGGGGACAGGACCACCGCGGCCTCCTCCAACACATGCTCGCAGTAGGCCTCGGAGCTGTCGAACCCCGCCGGCACGGGCGCCCACACGTAGATCGTGCTGCGCGGCGGCTTGACGTCCACGCCGATCTCTTTGAGCGCGCCGCACACCAGATCGCGCCGGCGCACGTACAGCTCGCTCATCGCCGCGATCTCCGCGTCGGCGTCCGGGGACAGCGCCGCGACCCCCGCCAGCTGCACCGCCTCGAACATGCCCGAGTCGATGTTCGTCTTCAGCCGCCAGTACGTCTGGATCGCCTCGGCGTTTCCGACTACGACCGCGCAGCGCCAGCCGGTCATGTTGCAGCCCTTCGACAGCGAGAACACCTCGATTCCCACGTCCTTGGCGCCCGGCGTCGCCAGGAACGAGGGCGCGCGGTATCCGTCGTATGAGATCTCCGAGTACGAATTGTCGTGCACCACCAGGATCTCGTTTGTGCGCGCGAACTCGACCACGCGCTCGAAGAACCCCTCCGGCACGACCGCGCCCGTAGGGTTGTTCGGGTAGTTCAGGAACATCACCTTCGCTCTTTTCGCGATCTCCTCGTCGATCGCATTGAGGTCTGGGACGAACCCCAGCTCTGGCTTCAGCGCCATCAGCACGGGCTCCGCGCCCGCAAGCCACGGCCCCGCCGTATACACCGGATACCCCGGGTCGGCCGCGAGCGCGTAATCACCGGGGTCGAGCACCGCGAGGTTCAGGTTGAATATCGCCTCCTTCGCGCCGAGCGCCGGCACGATCTCGCTCTCAGGGTCGAGCTTCACGTCGAAGCGCCGCTCGTAGAAATCCCTCACCGCTCCTCTGAACTCCTCGCGCCCGCGGTTGCTCGGGTATTTGTGCGTTTCCGGCTCGCTGACGGCCTCCTGCATCGCCTCCACGATCAGCGCCGGCGTCGGTCTGTCCGGATCACCGATCCCGAGGCTGATCACATCCACGCCCGCTGTGCGCTTCTGCGCGATCTTGCGCTCCAGTTCGGCGAACGCGTACGGCGGTATCCGCTCCAGTCGCTTACTCGGTCTCATCGATCTCCTTCGTCAGCTCGTTTACGAACTCGTCGCTCAGGCGACCCTCGTACACCGGCCGCGCCCACCCCGTCAGACTGACCTGCAACTCCTCCCCCACCTCGACCTCCAGCTCACCTCCGTCGAGCGCAACCGTCACCCGCTCGCTCCCGGTTCGTGGAGCCTTATCCGCCGTCCGTTCCAGCACGTACGCGACCGCGGCGCCCGTCGCGCCCGTGCCCGAGGACAGCGTCTCCCCCACGCCCCGCTCGAATATCCGCGCACGGATACGATCCGGCTCGATCTCCGTGTACATCGAGACGTTGGTGCGGTTGGGGAACAGCTCGTGGCCTTCGATCCCAGGGCCGATCCGATCCAGCTCGAACAGCTGCATTTCGGTCATGTCGGCGATCTGAATCGCGCACTGGGGGTTGCCGATCGAGACATGCCTGAACTGCCATGTTCGCGAGACGGTGGAGCCGTTCCAGCCCGCGGTGGTAAGCGTGCCGCGGCCGTCAGGCGCTCCGCCTGGATAGTCCTTGGAGGTCAAGCTCGCCCTTCCCATGTCGACCGTGCACGTGTCCGGGCCGGTGATCGTGGGGCGTATCTCACCCGCGGCGGTCCCGATCGCGAACTCGTCTTTGTCGGTCCACCCGCGCCTGCGCAGGTACAGGATCGCCTCGCGCGCCCCATTGCCCGACAGCTCGGCCTCGGAGCCATCTGGATTGAAGATCCGCAGGTCCGCCACGTGCTCGGGATTCTCAGCGGGCGACAGCAGCAGCACTCCGTCGGCGTCGGCGCCGAAGTGACGCTCGCACAGCCTGAGTATTCGCACGGGCGTCAGCGCGAACGGGAGCTCGTCCCGCTCGACGATCAGGTAGTCGTTACCCAGTGCCTGCCACTTCTCGAATCTCATCCGGCGCCGGAGTCTAGGATCTCCTGGGCCACGTCGTCCGGGTCGCGCTCTGTCACGTCGATCGTGCGCACCCCGGCGAGCTTGCGCATCCACGTCAGCTGGCGCTTGGCGTAGTTGCGCGTACGCCGCTTCATCGCCTCCTCGTCGCCCGCCAGCAGCTCTTCGAACCCCAGCGCCTTGCGCGCCGTCCCTGACGTACCCGCCGCGTGCGCGCGCCGCACCTCCTCGCGCACCCCCGCCGCGAGCATCGCACGCACGCGCGCGTCGATCTGCGCGTACAGTGCCTCGCGCTCCATCGTCAGCCCGATCAGCAGCGTCGGGCGGCGCATGTCCTCGCTCCACAGCTGTGACTGTCCCTCGGCGCTCGTTCCATCCACGGGAGGCTCCAGCTCGCCCGCGTCGGCCAGCTCCAACGCGCGCATCACGCGCTGGCGATCATTCGGATCCAACCCCTCCGCGATCCACGGCGCGCGCTCGGCCAGGATCGCGTGCAGCGCCGGCGCGCCCTTGCGCTCGAGCTCCGCCCGCCAGCGCTCGCGCGTGCCCTCCGCCGGCGGTGGCTTCATATCGAGCTCGGTCAGCGCCGCGCGCAGGTACAACCCGGTGCCCCCCACCACGATTGCCCGCTTGCCCGCCGCCAGCAGCCCGTCGATCTCCGCGTGCGCCAGCTTTGCATACTGCCCGGCGCTGAACGTCTCCTCAAGCGGCACAAACGACACCAGCCTGTGCTCCAGCTGCGCCCGCTCGTTCGTGCTGGCGACACCCGTGAGCGTCTCTAGGCCCGTATACACCTGCAGTGCGTCCGCAGAGACGGCGACCGGGTCCTCTCCCCGCGCCCGCAACCGCCGCGCGAGCGCGACCGCGACCGCGGTCTTGCCCACGCCCGTCGGGCCGAACAGCGCGATGACCTCGTAGGTACCCGTGACGGGCGCCAGTCGCTCGTATTGCATGCGCTCAGTATTTCGTCATCCCGGTCAGTACACGGGATTTCACCTTGCCGTAGGCTGAGCTCTCCGTGCAGATCTCCGGCTCCACCGTCCTGCTCACCGGCGCCACCGGCGGCCTCGGCAAGGCGATCGCTCGCGCGCTGCACGCCCGCGGCGGGGAGCTGATCCTGACGGGGCGGCGCAGCGACGTGCTCGAACCCCTCGCGACTGAGCTGGACGACGCGCGCACGCTGGCGGTGGACCTCAGCGACGCGGCCGAGTTGGACCGCCTCGTGCTGGAGGCCGGCGAGGTGGACATTCTCGTCGCGAACGCCGGGATTCCCGCCGCGGGGCGACTGGAGACGTTCACGATCGAGCAAGTCAACCGCACACTCGACGTCAACCTGCGCGCGCCGATCGCGCTCTCGCACGCGCTGCTCGGAGGAATGCTGGAGCGTGGCCGTGGCCACCTGTTGTTCATGTCCTCGATCGCCGGCAAGACGACCGTGCCGGGCAATCCCCTCTACCACACCACGAAGTACGGCCTGCGGGGCTTCGCGGCCGCCCTGCGCACCGACCTGCACGACAGTGGCGTCGGTGTCTCCGGAGTATTCCCCGGCTTCATCCGCGACGCGGGTGTGTTCGCCGACTCGGGTGTGAAGATGCCCCCGGGTGTCGGCACGCGCAGCCCAGAGGACGTCGCTCGCGGCGTCATCGATGCGATCGAGCACAACCGTGGCGAGGTCGATGTCGCGCCTCTCACCCAACGCGGGGGCGCGGTCATCGCCGGGTTCGCCCCCGACCTCGCGGCGAGCGTGGTGCGTAAGCTCGGCGGCCAGGACATCGCGCGCAAGATGGAGCAGGGTTTGCGTGACAAGCGCTGAGGAGCTGCTGGAGGGCTTCGCGTCCCACCGGGCGGCCATTCCAGCAATCCGGCACAGACTCATCTCCCATTCACGCGGCTTTTCGGCAGTAAACCCGGATACGCAGCAGGTACGCAATGGGCGCACGGAACGCGACCGGGCTCAGTTCGCGTAGTCAGAAACCCGGTTTGACCACCCGCGGTCTACAGGGTACGCTCGCCCGCATGAGCCACCATCACGCCCAGGTCGTCCAAGTTCGCCTCACCCGCTGGGAGTGGGACGTGTTCGAGCGGATCGCGCAGACGAAGCGCACGACGATCGAGAACACCCTGCGCGACCAGCTTCGTCTCGGACCCTTCGACGCCGAACCCCGGCCGGAATCGCAGGAGCGTCATCTGCGCGTCGTGTCGCCCTCGCGCTCCCTGTTCGACCGCGCGAGCTAATGTCGCGAGACACTAGGCACGGCGTTCTACGGCGGCGCCCAGCTCGACGAGCGTCACGTCGAGCGCGCTGACGATCTTGCGCACCGTGTCCCAGGCGGGCGCGCTCTGCGCAAGCTCGATCCGCGCGAGTGAGCCCGTTGTGATCCCGGCGTGGAATGCGAGAGCTTCCTGCGTCAGCCCGCGCTTTTCGCGGAACTTGCGCAGCGCGACGGCGAGCGCCGGATCGGGTACGGGAGAGCGTGGCATGGAGTCGGAAACATCGCACGCCGCGGGCGTCCAAGTCCATGCCTTTGGCTGTGACTGATTGGCCACGCCCGGCCAAACGCGCATTCGCTGGCACATCCTCCAGCGCGTTCTCGGCGAGGATCTGCTCGATCTCGCCAGCGCGATCGAGCACGCTGAGGACGAGGGCCAGCCGCAGGCTAACCGGGTGCCTTCCGGGCCTATGGCGGCAGCCTAGGCGGGCCGTCGCGCTCGCTGACTGTGGCGCGTGCATGGCTTGCTGGAGCCAAGCCCACGATCCCCTTACAAACCCCCTACACAAGTCTATGCCGCCACTTACCCGCGCCTACGGGCGCGCTTAGCGGCCGGGTGGACGATGGCTCGCACACATGCAGTCATCGACCCACTACCAGGAGGTTTGACCGATGAAAGTATCGAGAATGCTCGGAGCGACGATGGTCGCCGGCGCGCTTGCGACCGGAGGCGCCGTCGCCGGCATAGCCGGGGCGGCCGCCGCACCCAGTAGCACGGGCACCACCGGCACGACCGGCACGAGCACGACACCGTCCACCACCACCACAACCCCGACGACACCCGCAAACCCGACTCCGAGTCAGAAATCGGGAACGCCGCCGCCGAACTCGGGCTCGTCGGGCAAACACCCGTGCCCGAACATGGGCTCCGGCTCTGGCTCCGGCTCCGGCTCGGGGGGCTCCGGCTCGTCCGGCTCCAATTCGGGCGCGAGCGGCCCTCCAGGCCAGCCGCCGGGCGCCACGGCCCAGTAGTCAGCCAGTCGCCCTCGCCAGCAGGCGCTCTGTCCCTGAGAGCGTCTGACTGGTGGCGGCGGCGATCTCCACCTGAGTCAGCTCGCCGGGAGCGGCGAGGCCGGTGAAGTTGACGGCCTTGTTATGCCGAGTACGCCCGCGCAGGCGCTCGGGGTCGGTGCGCGAGGGGCCTTCCACCAGCACCTCCAGCGTGCGTCCAACGAACCGCTGGGCGCGCTCGCGCGCGTGGCGGCGGACGACCTCGAGCAGGCGCTCCATGCGCTCGACCTTCACCGGGTGGGGCACGAGGCCCTCGGTCAGCTTGGCGGCGTCGGTGCCGCGGCGGGCGGAGAAGACGAACGTGAAGGCGCTGTCGTAGCCGACGAGCTCTGCGACTTCCAGTGTCTCCGCGAAATCCTCCTCTGTCTCGCCGGGAAAGCCGACGATGATGTCGGTCGTGAGCGACGCGTCGGGGACGTGCTCGCGGATCAGCGCGACGCGATCGAGGTAGCGCTGGCGGTCATACGTGCGCCGCATCGCCTTGAGGATTCGTGAGGAGCCGGATTGGAGCGGCAGGTGGACGTGCTCGCAGACGCTCTCGAGCTCTGCGTGAGCGCGGATCACGTCCTCGCGCATGTCCTTCGGGTGTGGGCTCGTGTAGCGGACGCGCGCGATGCCCTCGATCCCATCGACGGCTGTGAGCAGCTCCGCGAACGTGGCCGGGTCGTGCCCGGCGGAGCGCAGGTCGCGCCCGTAGGAGTTGACGTTCTGCCCGAGCAGCGTGACCTCGCGCACGCCGTCTGCGGCCATCGCCTCGACCTCGGCGACGAGCTCTCCCAGCGGCCGGCTGACCTCTCGCCCGCGCGTGGAGGGCACGATGCAGTACGAGCACGCGCAGTTGCAGCCGACGCTGATCTGCAGCCAGCCCTGGAACGGGCGCGCGCGACGTGCGGGCAGGTGGCCGGTGAAGCCCTCGAACTCGAAGTATCCCTGCGCGCTGAGGGAATCGCTTGTCAGGAACTCGGCGAGCTTGTGCACCTGCCCCGGACCGAACGCGACGTCCACGAACGGGAACCGCTCGAACACCTCCTCCTTGACCGACTGCGCCCAACAGCCACCGACGCCGATGATCCGCTCGGGCCGTTCGCTCTTGAGGCGTTTGGCTTCGCCGAGGTGTGCGATGAAGCGACTGTCGGCCGACTCACGGATCGAGCACGTGTTGAACAGGATCAGATCGGCCATGCTGCGCTCGGGGGCCTCGCTGTAGCCCAACGACTCGAGCATCCCCTTCATGTGCTCCGAGTCGTGCTCATTCATCTGGCAGCCGAACGTAGTCAAGTGATAGCGCTTCATGGCAGAAACCACCCACCTAGCGGGCCGTGGGCCAAGCGGGGCGCGGACGCAGTGAGCGAAGTGTGCTCCGCACACGAGCGATCGAGGACAAAGCATCCGCGCCGCGCCCACGGCCCGCTAGGCCCTTCATGTGCTCCGAGTCGTGCTTGATTCATCTGGCAGCCGAACGTCGTCAGGTGATAGCGCTTCATGGCAGATACCACCCACCTAGCGGGCCGTGGACCAAGCGGGGCGCGGACGCAGTGAGCGAAGTGTGCTCCGCACACGAGCGATCGAGGACAAAGCATCCGCGCCGCGTCCACGGCCCGCTAGGCCCTTCATGTGCTCGGAGTCGTGCTTGATTCATCTGGCAGCCGAACGTCGTCAGGTGATAGCGCTTCATGGCAACAGCGTATCCAGCGCAGGGTCTCACCCGAGCGAAACGCGACTTCGATCGACGGTCTATGCTGCTTCGACCCCACAACGATGGGAGCTTTCGTTGCTATACGTCGGCCTAGGCATCATCTACGTCTTTCTGCTGCTCTTTCTCGGTGTCAAAACAATCAAAAACGGCCACTGGATCCTGTTCATCATCGGGCTCGTCATCCCACTGGTCTGGATCATTGGCGGCATACTGCCGCCGAAGGGCATGTCGCGTGTAGACGAGCTCTATGCGCGACGCGATCGGGCGGCCTGAGGACTTCAGCGCGCCCTACGCGGCTGCGACGGCCGGTTCGTTGACTATCGGCGTCGGGACTGGAGTCGCGTCCTTGTCCCGATCGATCGGGGTCACGTGCTCACGGCCGATGCCGAGGGCCGCGTAGATCTTCTGCTCGATCTCCTTCGCGACCGCGGGATTGGCGTCGAGATGGGCCTTGGCGGCGGAGCGGCCCTGGCCGAGACGATCCTCGCCGTAGGAGAAGAACGAGCCCGACTTGGACACGATGTTGTGCTCGATCCCGAGGTCGATCAGACACCCGGAGGTGGAGATGCCTTTGCCGAACTCGATGTCGAACTCGGCCTGCCTGAATGGCGCGGCGACCTTGTTCTTGACGACCTTCACGCGCACGCGGTTGCCGACCGCCTCGGTCCCGTCCTTGAGCGTCTCGATGCGTCTGATGTCCAGGCGCTGGGAGGCGTAGAACTTCAGCGCGCGCCCGCCCGGCTGGGTCTCGGGCGAGCCGAACATGACGCCGACCTTTTCGCGGATCTGGTTGGTGAGGATGCACAGCGTCTGCGTGCGGTTGAGGTTGCCCGCGAGCTTGCGCATCGCCTTGGACATCATCCGCGCCTGCTCCCCGACGCTCGTATCTTCCATCTGGCCCTCGAGCTCCTTGCGCGGGGTCAGCGCGGCGACCGAGTCGATCGCGACCACGTCGACCGCGCCGGAGCGCACGAGCATGTCGGCGACCTCCAGCCCCTGCTCGCCGTAGTCGGGCTGAGAGACGAGCAGCTCGTCGATGTCCACGCCGATCTCCTGCGCGTACAGCGGATCCATCGCGTGCTCGGCGTCGATGAACGCACACACCCCACCGAGCTTCTGCGCCTCGGCGAGCACGTGGTAGATCAACGTGGTCTTGCCCGAGGACTCGGGTCCGTACACCTCGACGATGCGCCCCCTCGGCACGCCGCCGATGCCGAGCGCCAGGTCGAGCGACAGCGCGCCCGTGGGAATCACCTCGCAGCGCACCTGCGCGCCCTCGTCACCCATGCGCATGACCGTGCCCTTGCCGAACTCGCGCTCGATCTGGGTGAGCGCCCCCTTCAGGGCGGCGTCGCGTGCCTTTGCGGCCTTCTCCTCTTCATTCACGGGCATGGTTGCTCCTCCGGTCGAGATGGAACGGACAAGCTACGGAACGCTTCGGACGGAACGTCTGTTCGTATGGCGGGGCGGCCGGATCGGCCCTCCAAGTCGTCCGCATCGACCCCCTACGATGGGATCAGCGTGCGCGTGGCCAATGCCTCGTAGGACGCGCCCGCGGGCGACAGCCACGAGCGATACAGGACGATCGACGCCGGTGTGAACGACAGCGCCGGCGTGGCGGGCAACACGCGACCGGCCCTGGATCCACGGGCATCTTCGCGCATGCGCGCGAGCGTCACGTGCGCGCGAAACCGCCGCCGCTCCTCGTGAAAGCCGCACACCCGTGCGAGCGCCTCTATCAGGGCGCCATGCAGCGCCGCCAGCCCTCCTTCAGGATCGTCGCGAACCTCGACCGCCAGGGCGCGTGGACGGCGCGGAGGCAGCCACAGCGGCGCGCCGATCGACAGCTCACCCACGGGCAACCGATCGGAGATCGGCCAGCACTCCTCCAACGCCGCTCCGATCGCCGCGATCTCCTCCACAGGACGGTTGCCGAGAAAGCACAGCGTGACGTGCAACAGCCCGGGATCGAGTACGCGTACGGACGCGTATCCGCCGCCGCCGCTCCAATCGTCACGCAAGCCGAGACCCCGCACGGCCGTCCTCGCCCATGCAGCCAGCTCCTCACACATCTCCGGTGGCGGATCGACCGCCACGAACAGACGAGCAGTGGCCACGCCGCCCATCTCGGCCGCTCAGCCGTCGGTCTCGCCCAGCAACAGACGCCTCAGCAGATGCAGCGCCACCGTCGTCGCTCGGTCCCTGACGTCAGCACGGCCCCCCGGCAGGTGCACCGAGCGCGTTATGCCTGGGCCGTCGCGGCCGACTACGCTCAGCCACACGAGCCCCACGGGCTTCTCCTCCGTGCCCCCGTCCGGACCAGCCACGCCCGTGACTCCCACTCCCACATCGGCTCCCATCCGTGTGCGTACCCCCTCGGCCAGCGCCCGCGCGACCTGCTCGGACACCGCGCCGTGCTCCTCGATCAGCCTAGGATCGACGCCCACCTGCGCGATCTTCGCCGCGTTCGAGTACGCCACCACGCCGCCCGCCACATACTCCGACGCGCCCGCCGGGTCGGTCAGCCTGGCCGCGAGCAGGCCGCCGGTGCACGACTCCGCGGTTGCAATTGTCCGGGTTGAAACCCCGCCTTCCCCGCGCAGCAGCCCCGCCACCTGCTCGTCCACGGTCCTGCCGTTCGTCGAGAACAGCGTGTCCGCGTGACGTTCGACCACAACCCGCTCAAACGCCTCATACACACTCGCCGCGTCCGGCTCATAGCGCGTCACGACCTCGATCTCACCGCGTTTCAGGCATGTCGTGACCTCGAGCTTCTGCAGCTCAACCCCCTGCGCCTCGGCCTCCCGCAGCGTCTGGGCGATCTCCGACTCGGGAATCCCGAACAGCCTCAGCGTCCGCTGCTCATACACCGTCGCACCCGCGATCGCCTCACGCAGCGCATCCGTCCGCACCGCCGCCTGCCACATCGGCTGCAGCTCGCGTGGCGGTCCCGGCAGCACGACGACCGTTGGGCCACGCCCACCCGCGTGCGCGTGCGCGTTTGCGGCGCTTTGCGAGTTCTTTCCCCGCGACTCGGCACTTCGCGACCCCACCTCCGCCGGCGCCACCACGAGCCCCGGTGCGGTCCCCACCGGCTCGAGCACCGTCGCGCCCTCAGGAACGGTTGCCTGTTTGCGAGTGCCGATCCGGATCGCCTCGGGATCGAGGTTCGGCCAACGACTCAGCAGTGGCCTGACGATCTCTTCGATGCGCCCCGCCAGCGCCTCGTCCAGGACCATCTCGTGGCCCTGGAATCGTCCCACCACCTCGGCGGTGAGATCGTCCGCGGTCGGCCCCAGTCCACCGCTGGTCAACACCAGATCCATCCCCTGCGAGGCCATGAACCGCAGCGCCGTCTCCATATCGTCCGGCCGATCCCCCACGATCGTCACATACGCAAGATCAACCCCCAGCTCGCGCAGCCGATCGGCCAGCCACGGGCCGTTGCGGTCGCGCACACGCCCGCTTAGCACCTCTGTGCCCGTGATCACGATCCCTGCGCGTGCGCCGCCATGCGTGCTCATGTGCACGTGGGCAGGTGTCCGGGCGTGAGCGTCGTGCGACCGGCCTTCGTGATCGAGTACCCGATCGCGCTGCTGCTGGCCGGCACCGTCCGCGGCGTGCCGTCGAGCACCAGCGTCACCGCGTTGTTGCCCAGCGTCAGCACAAAGTGCTTAGAGTGAAACGTGGGCGTCCGCGCGCCGGCTTCCAGCGTCTGTCCGGAGACAAGCCTGTGGCCGCCTTCGCCGATCAGGCACACATAAACCGTCCCCGTCGCCCGCAGCGACAACGACACCGTCGTGTTTGCGCCCGTCCCGTTGCGAGCGACGCCACCGTGTCTGTGCACGCCCGGGCGCGCCGTGCGGTGCTTGGCGGTCGTATCCGTCCGTCCGCTCGTCGATCCACCGCCCCCGCCTCCCGCCAGCAGCAGGACGATCAGCAGCACGATCAAACTCCCGAAAATCCCCACCAGCGCCATGTATCCGCGCGAGGGGCCCGACCCGCCCGGCCGTCCTGGACCGCCTCGCCCCCCGGGAACCCGCACTCGCCGCGGGCTGGCCACGATCGGCTCGGGCGGCTCGCTCGGGCGCTCGTAGTTCAGCCGGTATTCCTCGACCAGCGCCTTGCCGTCCAAGCCCAGCGCGTTCGCATAGGTGCGCAGGAAGCTCTTCACGAATGTGGGGCCGGGCAGCAGGTCCCACTCTTCATTCTCGAGCGCGCGCAGGTACTTGGCGCGAATCTTCGTGATCGCCTCGATCTCGGACACGTCGATCCGCTCGCGCATCCGCGCCTCACGCAGCGTCTCGCCGATTTCAGGCATATCCGCGTGAAGGCTAGAGGTTTGCGGCTTTCACGAGGTTCTCAGCACGCTTTCGTGCACTGCGTGCCAGCGACCGCTCATGCTCGAACGGCCACGCTCACAGCTCCACGGGGGCCGACGACCGCGTGGGTGAGGATTCCAATCCGGCCAGCACTCGCGGCAGATCCGCCTCGCTGACGAGCACCTGCCGGGGCTTTGACCCCTCGTAGCCGGAGATCACGCTGCGGCGCTCGAGCATGTCGATCAGCCTGCCCGCGCGCGTGTAGCCCAGTCGCAGCCTGCGCTGCAGCATCGAGGTGGATGCCGTGCCCATCTCCGCCACGAGCACGATCGCGTCTTTCAGAAGGGGGTCCTCGTCGGGATCGAACTCGTCTGGGCCACTACCGCCCTCGGGCTCTGAGGGCTCGACCTCCTCCAGCAACTCCTCGCGCAGCTCGGGCTCGCCCTGTTTGCGCCACAGCTCCGTCAGTCGCGCGATCTGCGCCTCGTCGATGTACGCGCCCTGGATCCGCTGCAGACGCGAGCTCCCGACGGGGCTGAACAGCATGTCCCCCTGCCCGAGCAGCGACTCGGCGCCGTTCTGGTCGAGGATCACGCGCGAGTCGGTCTGCGATGAGACCGCGAACGCGATGCGCGAGGGCACGTTCGCCTTGATCATTCCGGTGATCACGTCTACGCGCGGGCTCTGGGTCGCCAGCACGAGGTGAATCCCCACCGCGCGCGCCTTCTGCGCCAAGCGAATAATCGAGTCCTCGACGTCCGCCGGCGCGACCATCATCAGGTCCGCGAGCTCGTCGATCACGCACAGGATGTACGGCAAAGGGGCTTCGTCGCGCTTCGCGCGCGCCTTGTTCAGCTCGATCAGGCTGCGCGTGCGCGCGAGCGACATGATGCCGTAGCGCTGCTCCATCTCGCGCACCAGGTTTCCCAGCGCGTTCGCCGCCATCCGCGGGCTCGTGATCACGGGCGTCAGCAGATGCGGGATCGACTCGTAGTGGTTGAGCTCGACCTGCTTGGGGTCGACCAGTACGAGGCGAACCTCGTGCGGGCTCGCGCGCAACAGAACGCTTGAGAGCATCGCGTTGATCGCGCCGGACTTGCCGGCGCCGGTGGTCCCCGCCACGAGCAGATGCGGCATCTTCGCGAGGTCCGCGCCGATCGCCTTGCCGGCGACGTCCTTGCCGAGCCATACCGTCAGCGGCGACCAGTCGTTCGGCGGCTGCTGAAACACATCACCGAGCCGAACTATCTTGCGGCGCGCATTGGGCACCTCCACCCCGACGGCCTGCTTGCCGGGGATCGGCGCGAGGATGCGGATGTCCGTCGCCGCCAGGGCATACGCGAGATCGTCCTTGAGCTGGGCCACCTTCGCGACCTTTGTGCCCGGCGCCAGGCGCAGCTCATAGCGGGTGATGTGCGGCCCCGCGACCGTCCCGATCACCTTCGCCTGCACGCCGAAATGGCCCAGCGCCTCGACCAGGCTGAGCGCGGTGCGCTCCTGCCCGGCGGTGTCCGGTCGCGACTGCTCGCCGGTGGAACGTGTCAGTAGCCTGCTCGCGTCCGGCAGCTCCCATACGAAGTCAGGGTCTTCGGTCACGCCCTCCCGATAGCGGCCCTGTGGCGTCAGCTCACTGCCCGACAGTGCGTGCGCCACGCCCGGGATCGCCTCACCCTCATCCTCATCCTCGCCTGCATCGCTTTCCAGTCGATCGTCCATTTCGCCTGCGCCACCCATACCCGCGGAGACCTCCTCGCCTCTGTCTGGCAGCGCCCCGTCGGTAAAGTCCTCGTTGGTGGCGCTCCCATCCCGCGAAGGCGCCTCCACGTGCGTCGCCCGCACGATCAGATCCTCGGGCTCCGGCTCGGGGCGCCAGCAGCGACTGGCGCGAGGGGCTCGGAGGCCCACAGATCGCGCCGGCTGGCTGCGCAAGCCCCGCACCAGCTTCCAGAGATGGCGCCTCGCCGGCCGAGCGCAGCACGCCCGCGGGCGAGGCGCCCGTCAGCAGCGTCACGCCGACAAACAGCAGGAACACAATGAGGATGTCCACGCCCACGCTCTGCACCAGCCTGTGTGAGACGCGGTACAGCGCCTCGCCGACCACGCCCCCATGGGACTGCAAGAACACGGCCGACCACGACGATTCGCCCGGCTCAGGGCTCGCGCCCGAGCTGACCCCGAGCGTTCCGGCCGCCAGCGCCATCGTCACGGCCGCTGCGATACACGTCGCACCGGTTCTGAGCGGGCGCATCTCCGGCCACGCCGGTCGCGCCAGCAGCGCCCCGCCGCCCGCTACGAAGGCGATCGGGGCGAAGACCTTCGCTTCACCGATGCACCAGCCGAGGGCTTCCGTCAACCCACCGCCGACGCGTCCCCCGTTCCAGCCGCCATACAGGACGAAGCCCAGGAACACGCCGACGGCGATCATCCCGAACCCGAGCATGTCTAGCTGACGCTGATCGAGCTCGGGCTTGCGCAGCGGCCATATCCGCCCCATCAGGTCTCGCGGAGCGAACCCGAACCCAGACCCCGATCGCCCGTGGCGTCCTCGCGCGCGGGAGCGCGTACGCACGCGCCTTTTCGCCGCGGCGGTTTTCGCAGTCGTTTTCCTCGGCGCTGTCGAGCGCCTCCTGGTCGTAGCCATCTCGCGCAACTTCGACGCCGGCTCATGGGGTCCTCTACCGGCTGGGCGTGGCGCACGGGATCGCCCGAGCCTCGGGCTCATACTCCGCGCGTACAACCCCTGCGAGCGCCCTCCGCCCGGCGAACCCTTTAGGGCCCGCGCCAGAATATCTGCCGGGATTGAGGCCGCCGTTCCGCGGCGTCAGCCACCACCCACGATGCTCGACGTGCCACCAGCACGCCTGCGCTCGCGTGCGGCGTCTGCCATCCACGGCCCGACACCCTCAACCCACCATCTATTCTGGCGCGAACGCTTACCATCGCTTTAGCGCGTCCCGCTAGATAAAGAACCCTGCTCATGAACGACTTCTCCCGTGCCCCAAGAGTGCTCGTCGTCGAGGATGACGAGGACATCGCTCAAGCCCTGCAGCGCTCGCTCAGGATGGAGGGGTATGAGGTGCGCGCCGCGCCCGACGGCCCCACCGCGCTCGAGCACGGCAAGGCGTTCGCGCCCGATCTCATCATCCTCGACCTGGGCCTGCCCGGGCTGGACGGATTGGAGGTCGCGCGCAGCCTCAGGGCAGACGACGACGTGCCGATCCTGATCCTCACCGCCCGCGACGCGCTGGAGTCGCGCGTGGAGGGCCTGGACGCCGGCGCCGACGATTATCTCGTCAAGCCATTCGAGCGCCAGGAGCTGCTGGCGCGCATGCGCGCGCTGCTGCGTCGACGCCCACCGCGCGGGTCAGCGCCGCTGCGCGTGGCCGACCTGTCGTTGAACGTGGACACCCACGAGGTGATCCGCAACGAACGCTCGATCGACCTCACCCAGCGGGAGTTCGAGCTGCTGGAGTATCTGATGCGCAACGAGCGCATCGTCATCTCGCGCCAGCGTCTGCTGGACGAGGTGTGGGGGTATGACCCGTTCTCCACGACGAACACGATCGAGGTGTTCGTCTCGAACCTGCGGCGCAAGCTAGAGGCCGAGGGGGAGCCGAGGCTGCTGCACACGATCCGCGGAGCGGGCTACGTCCTCAGAGCCTGAGCCCGCGAGCGCCGCCGGCGCTCCAAGTGCCCCCCGACGCGCCGCCCAGCGCCTGACGGGTGCGTTCGACCGGCTGCCGATCCGCACGCGCCTGGCGGGAGTCTCGGCGCTGCTGACGTTCACGATCCTGTGCGCGTTCGCGATCGCGATCGGCTCACTGACCGTGCGCCGGATACGCTCGGACTTCAATCGCCAGGTCGAAACGACCGCCCAGCAGCTGCCCTCACAGCTGAACATCAAGGTCAATCCCGCGACATACAAGATCGAATCGATCGAACCGCCGCTCGCGGACCTCGTCACGCCCGAGCAGGAGGCCGCCATCCGTGTGCTGACGCTGGGCGGCGCCACAATCGAACAGGCGCCGTCGAACGCGCCGAACCTCGGCTCGCCGTCGAACACGCCACACACGATCTCGGACTACCGGGTGGTCAGCCGCTCCGCGATCATCCGCATCGCCGGCAGCGGCCAGCCGATCGGCCGGGTCGTCATCCAGTACGGGCGCTCGGACGCGGACACCGAAGCGACAGTCGCGCGCGTCGAGTTGTTCCTGCTCGTCGGGGTGTTCGCCGGGGCGGGCCTGGCCCTGCTCGCCGGGGTCGCGATCTCCCGGCGCGCGATGGCACCGATCGCGGAGCTCACGGGCGCCGCCGCGGAGATCGCGCGCACCCGCGACCCCTCACGCACCGTCCCCCAGCCCGAGGCCGACGACGAGGTCGCCGAGCTCGCGCGCACCCTGGAGGGCATGCTCCGGGAGCTGGACGCCGCGCGTGGCGAGACCGAGGCGATGCTCGCCCGCCAGCGCAGGTTTGTCGCCGACGCCTCACACGAGCTGCGCACCCCCCTGACGAGCGTGCTCGCGAACCTCGAGCTGCTGGCCGACTCGCTGCGCGGAGAAGAGGGCGACGCCGCCCGCTCCGCGTTGCGCTCATCCCAGCGCATGCGCCGGCTCGTGGCAGACCTGCTGCTGCTGGCGCGCACCGATGTGGGGCGCGTCGTTGCGCACGAGCCGTGCGACCTCGCCCAGATCGTGGTCGAGGCGGCGGGCGAGCTGGGTCCCGTCAGCGAGGCGCACGACATCGAGCTGAACGTCCAGCCGGCCCCGGTCGAGGGGTCACGCGACGAACTGCATCGTCTGACGATCAACCTGATCGAGAACGCGCTGCGCCACACCCCGCCCGGGAGCGAGATCCGCGTCAGCACGCGCGTGGTGCACGGCCAAGCGGAGCTGGTAGTCGAGGACGACGGCCCGGGCGTGCCCGAAGAGATCGCGCCAACCCTGTTCGAGCGGTTCGTCCGCGGCGCCGGGGACCGCGGCGGCTCGTTCGGCTTGGGTCTCGCGATTGTCCGCGCGGTAGCGGAGTCACACGGCGGCTCGGTAACGCTCTCGGATCGGGTTCCCCAAGGCGCGCGGTTCGTAGTAGATCTGCCATCCGCAGCGAAGGGGATCTCACCCCCAGCGCGACCGGTAACCCCATTGACAACCATCTGAACCGCCCGAAGGCCTGCTCAGAATCGCATCTTATCCCCGTAGCCGGTCGCAGACCGGCCGGCAACTATTGCAAAACCTGAATCCAAAAGAAACGAAACGCCGGCAAGCCACAAAGAGGCATTTCGCAACCCGAGTGGGTGCGTAGCTATAACGACCATCCCCCAACTATCACCCCACCAATCGTTCGAAGACCCGGTTCAAGGACCCTGTACCAACCGCCCCCCAACTATCACCCCACCAATCGTTCGAAGACCCGGTTCAAGGACCCTGTACCAACCGCCCCCCAACTATCACCCCACCAATCGTTCGAAGACCCGGTTCAAGGACCCTGTACCAACCGCCCCCCAACTATCACCCCACCAATCGTTCGAAGACCCGGTTCAAGGACCCTGTACCAACCGCCCCCCAACTATCACCCCACCAATCGTTCGAAGACCCGGTTCAAGGACCCTGTACCAACCGCCCCCCACCAATCACCCCCACCAATCGTTCGAAGACCCGGTTCAAGGACCCTGTACCAACCGCCCCCCACCAATCACCCCCACCAATCGTTCGAAGACCCGGTTCAAGGACCCTGTACCAACCGCCCCCCACCAATCACCCCCACCAATCGTTCGAAGACCCAGTTCAAGGGCCCGGTCCGAGAACCCCTGCAAGGACCCCTACACCTCCACCACGACCGGCAACACCATCGGCCGCCGCCTGAGCCGGTCGTACACAAGCTGCGCAAGGTCGTCGTGCAAAAGCTGCTGGAGCAGGTCCACCTCGTGGATGTCCTCTCCAGCCGCCCGCCGCAAGGAGCCCTCGACCGTCGCGCGGATCTCGTCCACGAGCTCGTCGGCCTGGTCCATGAAGGGAACGCCCCGGAAGATCACCTCGGGGTCGGCCACGGAGCGCCCGTCCTGCTCGGCGATGGTGGCGACGACGATGAAGATGCCGTCCGCGGAGAGCATCCGCCGGTCGCGCAACGCGACATCCGCCATCTCGCCGATCTCGACGCCGTCGACGAAGATCATCCCGGACTGCTCGCGCGAGCCAAAGCGCGCCCCGCGAGCGTCGAGGTCCAGAGGCAGGCCGTTGTCCCCCTGGAAGATGTCCTCGGGCGCCACGCCCACGGCCTCCGCGAGCTGGGCGTGCAGGCGCAGGCGCTTGAAGTCGCCGTGGAAGGGCATCACGTAGCGCGGGCGGACGAGGTTCAACATCAGCTTGACCTCCTCGGCATAGCCGTGCCCTGACGCGTGCACGGGCGCGTCTGCCGGGGTGACGACGTCACAGCCGATGTGGTAGAGACGGTCGATCGTCTCGTTGACGGCGCGCTCGTTGCCGGGGACGGGCGTGGCGGAGAACACGACCGTGTCGCCGCCGCGCAGCTGCACCTGCGGGTGGTCGCGGTAGGCCATCCGCCGCAAAGCGCTCAAGGGCTCGCCCTGGGAGCCCGTCGAGATGATCACGACGCGCTCGTCGGGGAAGTCTTCGATCTCGCGCGGGCCGACGAGCATCCCGTCGGGCACCTCGATGTGGCCGAGCTGACGGCCGATCGCGACGTTCTTGCGCATCGAGCGCCCCACCAGCGCGACCTTGCGGTCCAGCGCGGCGGCGGCGTCCACGACCTGCTGCACGCGGTGGATGTTCGACGCGAAGCTGGTGACGACGATCCGCCCGTCACAGCGTGCGAAGGCCTCCTCCAGGTGCGGCCCGACCCCCGACTCCGATGGGGAGAAGCCGGGGCGGTCCACGTTCGTGGAGTCCCCGCACAGGAGCAGGACGCCTTCGCGCCCGAGCTCGGCCAGGCGCGAGACATCCGCGGGCGGCCCGTCCACGGGCGTCTGGTCGAACTTGTAGTCGCCGGTGATCAAAACGGTCCCCAGCTCGGTGCCGAGCGCGACCGCGGAGGAGTCGGGGATCGAGTGCGTCATGTGGATCAGCTCCAGCTCAAAGGGCCCCAAATCCAAAGCCTCCCCGGGCGAGATGTCGTTGAGCTCAACGTCTTTGAGCTTGTGCTCCTCGAGCTTGGAGCGTGCCATCGCCAACGTCAGCGGGCCGCCGTACACGGGCGGCGTGGCGCCATGGACGGCCAGCTCGCGCAAAACCCAGGGCAAAGCGCCGAGATGGTCCTCGTGCCCGTGCGTGACGACGATCGCCTCGATGTCGCGCGCGCGCTCGCGCAGGTAGGAGAAGTCGGGCAGGACGAGGTCGATCCCGACCATCTCGGGCGTGGGGAAGCGCAGGCCGACGTCGACCACAACGATCCGGTCGTCCTGCTCGACGACCGTCATGTTCTTGCCGATCTCCCCCAAACCGCCGAGGGGCAGGACGCGCAACGTGGAGCTCACGCGGCGGAAGCCTCTCCGGCGTGCGTGGCGGAGGCGCCGGGGTCAAGCAACCCGTGACGCTCGAGCATCGCTCGCACCAGGGCGGTCTCCTGCGCGGTGGCGTCCACGATCGGCAGGCGCGTAGTGCCGGCGTTCAGGCCGAGCAGGTTCAATGCCGCCTTCGTGCACGTCGGGCTCGCGGTCATGAACAGGGTCTCATAGACGTCGCGCAAAGACGCGTCGATGTCCGCGCGATGCTCGGGCTCGTCGACCATCCGCCGCATCTCGGCGCCGACGATGTGACTGGCGACCGTGACCCCTCCGGCGCCACCGATGTCCAGCGTGCGCGCGAACGAGCTGTCGTCGCCGGCATATACGTCCAGCCCGTCGATCAGCTGAAGCTCAGCGGCGTTCGCCTGCTTGACCCCCTCGATGCCGTCGATCTGCGCGAGCTCGGCGAGCAGCTCGGGCCCGATGTTGGTGCCGGTGCGGCTGGGGATGTTGTAGAGCAGGATCGGCCTGTCGGTGACGCGGGCGATGGCTTCATAGTGGCGCTTGAGCCCGAGCGGGCTGGGGCGGTTGTAGTACGGCGTCACGGAGATGATCGCGTCCGGGCCGAGCGCGGTCGCGCGTTCGGTGAGCAAGACGGCGTGGCGCGTGTCGTTGGCGCCGGCGCCGGCCACGATCGTCTTGCCGGCGGGGCGCTCGGCGAGCGCCAGCTCGATCAGGGCAAGCTGCTCCTCGTCGGTGAGCGTCGCGGCCTCGCCGGTGGTCGCCGCCACCACGAAGCCATCCGAGCCGTTCGCGGCGAGGTGGGCCATCAGCGCGACGAAGGCATCCTCATCGACGCGCCCAGAAGCGTCAAAGGGCGTGACGATCGCGGTCAGGATCGTGCCTAGGTCCAGGTCGGGCATGGCGAGCAGTATCTCACGAAGCTCAGGACAAGCTCGGGCTGTCGAGGTGCCGAGACCAGTCGCGCGGCAGCCGAGCGCGAAGTGACCGCGGCCCAGCGCGTGTGCGATCAGGGAGCGCTCGCAAAAGACATCTCATCCCCGCTGATCTGGCTGCCGTCGAGTTCAGAACAGCAACGACTCCAGCCCCACGACCGGGGATTCCTGCAGCTCGCCGATCCGGCGCACCGCGAGCAGCACGCCCGGCATGAACGAGTCGCGGCCGGTCGTGTCGTGACGGATGCTCAACGTCTGGCCGACGTCGCCGAGGATCACTTCCTGGTGGGCGACCAGCCCGGGCAGACGCACCGAGTGGATCGGGATCCCGCCCACCCCCTCCTCGCCACCACCGGCAGCCGCCATCAGCTGCGCCGTGAGCTTCGCCGTCCCACTCGGCGCATCGAGCTTCGCGTCGTGGTGCAGCTCGATGATCTCCGCGCGGGCCATGTGCGCAGCGGCCTGCGCGGCAAAGCGCATCATCAACACCGCGCCGATCGCGAAGTTCGGGGCGATCAGTACGTTCGCCTGGGGCAAACCCTCCGGCGTGCGGGCGGACAGCAGCGGCTCGAGGTCAAACCCGGTCGTGCCGATCACCACGTGCACCCCCGCCTCTACACAGGCCAGCGCGTTTGCAAGCGCCGTGTCCGGTCGGGTGAAGTCCACCACGACCTCGGCGTTCGGCAGCACCTCGGCCAGCGTGACCCCCAGCTGCGGGTCCGCGCGCCCGACAAGCTCCATGTCCGGCGCGCCCTCCACGGCGGCGCACACGGTCGCGCCCATCCGTCCCGCGGCCCCGGCGACGGCCACCCTGATCATGCGGTCACACCCTCCAGCGGTGCGAGCGCCCGGCGGAACGCGTCCTCCTCGGCGCCGACTCCGGCGATCGACAGCGTCTCGGGTATGAACAGCTCCCGCGCCAGCCCGCGCACGTCCTCCACGGTGACCGCGTCGATCAGGTCCACGATCTCATCGACCGAGTAGATCGGCACGCCGCCCAGCAGCGCCGACCCGAGCCGGCTCATGCGCGCGGAGGTGGACTCCAGCGACAGCGCGACGCGGCCCTTCAGGTTCTCGCGCGAGCGCTCCAGCTCCTGCGGTGTGGCGGGGTCCTCGACGAAACGCTCGAGCTCCTGGGCGATGGTCGCGAGCGCCTCTCCCAGATTGTCCGGGCGCGTGCCGACGTACAGCCCGACCTCGCCGGTGCTGGCGTGCTGGCTCGAGAAGCTGAACACCGAGTAGGCCAGTCCCCGACGCTCGCGCACCTCCTGGAACAGGCGCGAGGAGGACGTGCCGCCGAGCACGCCTTCGAGCACTCGCAGCGCGGAGCGGCGCTCGTCGTGACGGGAGATGCCGCGCCCGCCGAGGCACACGTGGTACTGCTCGGTGTCCTTGCGCAGGAACTGCACTCTGCGCTCGAACACGGGGTCTGGCTGGGTCGGGAGCACAGGTGACCCGGGGGACGCCCCGTTCGGTTGCGCCCGTCCCTCCCCCACGGCGACGGCGTCGACCCGATGCGACGACGACGACGATGATGAGTCTGTCGTGGTCTCGCTTGCACCCGGACTCGCGGCCAGAGCCAGCTCCACCAGCGCGTCATGATCGACCGACCCGGCCGCCGCGATCACGATCCGCTGTGGCGCGTAACGCTCGGAGTGGAAGGCCTGCAGCTGCTCGCGCGTGACGGCGCCCACGACCGCGGCCGTCCCGATCACCGCGCGTCCCAGCGGGTGTGAGCCGAACACGGCCTCGCCGAGCACGTCGAAAACGCGGTCCTGGGGGTCGTCCTCGTACATCGCGATCTCCTCGAGCACGACCTCGCGCTCGGCCTGCAGCGATTCAAAGCGCGGGCGCCAGATCATCTCCGCGGCGACGTCAAATGCCCGCTCCAGGTGACGGTCCATCACCCGTGTGTACAGCGAGGTGGTCTCGCGATCGGTGCCGGCGTTGGCCTCCGCGCCCATCGCGTCAAAGATCTCGTCGATCTCATGCGAGCGATAGCGCTCGGTGCCGCGAAACAGCATGTGCTCCAGCAGGTGGCTGGTTCCCGCCTGCGCGTCGGACTCCATCGCCGAGCCCGTGCCGATCCAGAACCCGAGCGCCACCGAGCGCACGTTGGCAATGCGCTCGGTGATCACCCGCACGCCGCTCGGCAGCGTGGTTGTGCGGTGCTCGATCATCTGATGCGGCCGGAGCCGCTCCCGCTAGCGATCGCGCCCGGACCCGTGCCGGGGGCGACCCGAGCCACGCTCGCCATCGCGCCGGGGGCCACCGGGCCCGCCGCTGCCGCCACCACTACGACCCTCACGACCGTTGCGCCGCGCGCCATCGCGTGGGGGCCGACCCCCGCCACCGCCGCCGGCGGTGACGCCCGCGAGCTCCTCGACGGACTTGCCGGCGATCTCCGGGTCCTCGGTGAGACGCAGGCCGATGCGACCACGCTCGCGGTCCACCTCGACCACGCGCACGTTGATCTCGTCGCCGCGGTTGAGCACGTCCTCGACGCTCTCCACGCGCTCGCCGGGCGAGACGTTGGAGATGTGCAGCAGCCCGTCCGTGCCCTTCGCCAGCTCCACGAATGCCCCGAAAGTGGTCGTCTTGACGACTTTGCCGAGGAACTCGTCGCCGACCTCGACCTCCTTCATCATCACCCGGATGCGCTCCGCGAGCGCGTCGCCGAGATCGCCGTTGGCCGAGTAAACCGAGACCTGGCCGTCGTCGTTGACATCGATCTGGGATTCGTACTCATCCGAGAGACCCCTGATCGTTTCCCCGCCCTTGCCGATCAAGCAGGCCGATCTGCGAGGGGTCGATCTGGATCGTCTGGATGCGCGGCGCGAACTGGGAGAGCTGCTCGCGCGGAGCCGTGAATGACGTCGGCCATCTTGGCGAGGATGAACGTGCGCGCCTTGTGCGCCTGGGTGAGCGCGTCGCGCAGGATGTCGAACGTGACGCCCGTGATCTTGATGTCCATCTGCAGCGCCGTGATCCCACGCTCGGTGCCGGCCACCTTGAAGTCCATGTCTCCGAGGTGGTCCTCGACGCCCGCGATGTCGGTCAGGACGATGTAGTCCTCGCCCTCCTTGATCAATCCCATCGCGATGCCCGCGACCGGGCGCTCGATCGGCACGCCGGCGTCCATCAGCGACAGCGAGGAGCCGCACACCGAGGCCATCGAGGAGGAGCCGTTGGACTCGAGGATGTCCGAGACCACGCGGATCGTGTACGGGAACTCCTCGATCGAGGGCACCATCGGCGCGAGCGCCCGCTCGGCGAGCGCACCGTGGCCGATGTCGCGGCGCTTGACGCCGCCCATGCGACCGGCTTCCCCGACCGAGAACGGCGGGAAGTTGTAGTGGTGCCAGTAGTACTTTTTCGTTTCCAGGCCGAGCGTGTCCAGGCGCATCTCCTCCTTGAGCGTGCCCAGCGCCGACGACGCTCAGCGCCTGCGTCTGCCCGCGCGTGAACAGCGCCGAGCCGTGCGTGCGCGGCGTGACGCCGACCTCGATCGAGATGTCGCGGATCTCGTTCTCGGCGCGACCGTCCGGGCGCTTCTTGTGCACCGCGATGCGCTCGCGGATGATCGACTTCTCGAGCTGTGTCGAACGCGAGCTGGACGGCCGCGCGGCGCTGCTTGGCGTCCACGAGCTGCTCCTCGGAGGCGCCCTCGGGCGCCGGCGGGGCGTGCTGCTCGAGGATCGCCTGCCTCGACCGCCTTGGTCGCGTCCTGGCGCTCGAGCTTGTCCTCGACCTGGGTGGCGTCGTCGAGCTGGGAGCCGTGCGAGGCGCGGATCTGCTCGAGCACCGCCGGGTCGACCGGCGATCGTCTCGAAGACTTTCTTCTCCTTGCCGACCTTCGCCGGCGAGCTCGCGCTGCAGCGCGCAGAGCTTCTTGATCTCCGCGTGGGCGATGTCGAGCGCGTCGAGGATCTCGGCCTCGGGGATCTCGTTGGCGCCCGCCTCGACCATCAGGATCGCCTCCTCGGTGCCGGCGACGATCAGGTCGAGGTCCGAGCCGCCCTCTGCGTCCGGGCAGCAGATCCTCCTCGCTCGGGGTTGACGACGAAGTTGCCGTCGACCTTGCCGATCCGCACCGCGCCGACGGGCGTCGGGAACGGGATGTCGGAGATCATCAGCGCCGCGGAGGCGCCGTTCATCGCGAGGATGTCGTAGGGGTGGACGTGGTCGATCGACAGCGGGATCGCCACGAGCTGCGTGTCATAGCGCCAGTCCTTGGGGAACAGCGGGCGCATCGGGCGGTCGATCATGCGCGCGGTCAGCGTGCCCTTCTCGCCCGGGCGACCCTCGCGCTTGAAGAACGAGCCGGGGATTTTGCCGGCCGCGTACATGCGCTCCTCGACGTCCACCGTCAGCGGGAGGAAGTCCACGTCGCGCAGGCTGCCCGCGACGGCTGTCGCAAGGACCATCGTGTCGCCCTGGCGGACGACCACTGCGCCGGAGGCCTGCTTGGCCATCCTGCCGGTCTCAAACGAGATCTCGCTGCCGGCGATCTCCACGGAGACCCGTGTAGCGGCGTCATTGCCTACTCATATTCATTCTGCCTTCCTGGTCCGCCCGTCGGTCGGGACACGCGCGCATCCATGACAGGGCCGGCGCGTCCCTGGCGGATCGTGTTTATCTCTTATTCCGAACCAGCGAAGCTTAGCGGACGGCGCGCGTCGCTGGCGGGTCGCTCTCAGGCCGGCGGCCACAGCCTCGGACCGGCTCACGCGCGAACGAGCGGCGATCAGCCTCGCGGCGGCCGCAGGCCGTCGCGAGACCGTCGCGCAGCAGCTCGACGCCCGGCAGCTCCGCGGGCGAGGGCGCCTGATAGCTCCAGCGCACGACCCCGTCGGGGCCGGTGATCACGAGCGCGCGCTGGGGAAAGCCGCCCTCGTGCAGCACCCCGAACGCAGCGCACGCGGCGCCCTTGGGCTCGAAGTCCGACAGCTGGGGAATGCTCACGCCGAGCTTCTCGCGGAACGCGGTCTGCGACGTAGGAGCTGTCGCAGGAGACCCCGTAGACCGCTGCGCCGCCGGCGGTCAGCTCGCCGAGCGACCTGCTCATAGACCTGCAGCTGGTCGGTGCACACCGGGCTGAACGCGAACGGGTAGAACACGAGGATCGTCGTGTGTCCGCGCAGGTCCTGCTCGGTGAACCGCTCGCCGTCCTCGCGCTGCAGCCTGAAGCTGCGGCGCCGGCGTGCCTGGGGCGATGACGCTCATCGCTCGACCTCGGTTACTTGCGGAGGCCAAGCTCTTTGATCAGCGCCCGGTAGCCCTCGAGGTCGCGGCGGCGCAGATAGTCCAGGAAGCGCCGGCGGCGCCCGACCAGCATCAGCAGCCCGCGGCGCGAGTGGTGGTCTTTGCTCTGCTCGCGCAGGTGCTCGGTGAGATGGTTGATGCGCTCGGTCAGCAGCGCGACCTGCACACGGGTGTTGCCGGTGTCCTGCTCGTTGGCCCCGAACTGTGCGGCGATCTCGCGCTTGCGCTCTGCGGTGATGGCGGTCATGCGCGGGCCAACGGTAGCAGACGCACCTCGGCGTCACGGCACGCGACCGCGACCGGTACGGGTCGAGTCGGTTCGGGGCGAGCGGGTGACCGCTGCTCAGCCGGCCGCGACGATGTCGCGCGTGCGCGCGACGTCGCGGTGCATCTGCTCGATCAGCGCCTCGCGGCGTGTCGAAGCGCCGCTCGCCGCGCAGACGCGCGAGGAAGTCCAGGCGCAGCGTGCTGCCGTACAGGTCGCCGTCGAAGTCGATCAGGTACGCCTCGATCAGCTCGCCGCGACCGGTCGCGAACGTCGGGCGCACGCCGATGCTGACGGCGGCGGGTGCATCGCCGTTGGCCAGGCACGCGTACACCCCGTGGCCGGGGCACACGAGCGCCTCCTCGGGCACGAGGTTGGCGGTCGGGAACCCCAGCTCGCGCCCACGCTCGTCGCCGTGCGATGACCTCGCCGCGCAGCTGAAACGGCGCGCCGAGAAAGCGCGCGGCCTGGTCGACCTCGCCCGCGAGCACCAGGCCGCGGATGTGGCTGGAGGAGACGATCTCCCCGTCCACCTCCAGCAGCGGGTGCACGATCGTCTGAAAGCGCTCGTCGGCGGCCAGCAGCCGCGGGTCGCCCTGGGCGCGGTGCCCGAAGCGGAAGTTCTCGCCGATCGCCACGCTGCGCGCGCCGAGCGCGCCGACGAGCACCTCGGCGATGAACTCGTCCGCGGAGCGCGCCGCGAAGTCGGCGTCGAACGGGATCACGATCAGCTCCTGCACGCCGAGGCCGGCGATCAGCTCCGCCTTGACCTCGAGCGTCGTCAGCAGCTTCGGCGTGTGCTGGGGCGCGACGACCGAGACCGGGTGCGGGTCGAACGTGAGCACGCTGTCCGAGCCCGCGATCACCGCGCGGTGGCCGAGGTGCACGCCGTCGAACGTGCCGACGGCCACGCTGCGCGCGGGATCGTCCTCGCTGGGCGGTCGAACGTCGGGCAGGCGAGTGATCTTCACGGCCGCACAGCCTATTTGGGCAGCGTCGCAAGCGCTTGGTCGAGCCGATCAGCGGCGGCTGCGCCCACGGCTCGTCCGCGGCGCGGCGGCGCGACCGCGTCGCCGACGTCGAACGGCCCGATCGCGGTACGCCTGAGCTCTACGCAGTAGGCGTCGTTCAGGTCGGCGATCAGCGAGCGCACGTACGTGCCCGCCGAGCATTCGATCGCATAGCCCGCGCGCGCGTCCTCGCGCCACAGCTGCTCGAAGCGGTAGACGGTCACGATCCGCTCGGGCATCTCGAACTGCTCTCCGCGCCGCGCGCGCTTGTAGGCGCGCTCCCCGCCGATCTTCACCGCCGAATGCCTCGGCGGGCGCTGTCTGATCTCACCGGTCGGCAGCGGCGGCGGGTCGGGCGGCAGCCTGCCCGTGTGCGACGATCTCCCCCTCGGTGTCTCCGGTGCTCGATCTCGCGCCCAGCCGCGCGACCGTCTCATAGCGCTTGGGCAGCTCCATCAGCTGCCGCTGCGCTTTCGTCGCCCGCCCGACCAGCACGATCAGCAGGCCCGTCGCAAACGGGTCGAGCGTGCCGGCGTGCCCGACCTTTACGCCGCCCAGCGCGCGTCTGACGCGCCGCGACCACGTCGTGCGAGGTCATTCCCGCCGGCTTGTCGATCAGCAGGATCCCATCGGGGTGCATCGCACCCTCACGCCGGCGTCGGAGTGGCGTGCAGCTGCGCGGCGATCGCGCGCGCGCAGGAACTCGATCAGAGGCTCGAGCTCGAGCGTCGTGGAGAAGCCCGCCGCGCGCCGGTGCCCACCGCCGCCCTGCTCGCGCGCGATCACCGACACATCGACGTCGTCATCGGTCGCGCGCAGCGAGACTTTGCGCTGGCCGCCATGCGCTCACCGCTCGCTCAGCTCGCGCACGAGCACCGCGACCTTCGTGCCCCGCACGGCGCGCAGGTGGTCGATGATGCCCTCCGAGTAGCTGTCCTCCGCCTCGACCTCGCGGAAGTCCTCGGCGCTGAGCGCCGCCAGGGTCAGCTCGCCGGAGTCGAAGCGCTGCATCTGTCCGAGCGCGAGCGCGAGCAGCGCGAGCTTCGCCGCGGGCATCTCCTCGTACAGCCGCCGGTAGACGTCCTGCACGTCCACGCCGGCCCCGATCAGCTCGGCGGCCATCTCGTGCGCGCGCGGACCGGTGTTCTCGTACATGAACCGCCCCGTGTCGGTGATCAGCCCCACATACAGCGCCTGCGCCACCTCCGCCGTAGGCTGCACGCCGAGGCCGTGCATCAGATCCCACACGATCTCGGCGGTGCACGAGGCGCTCGGGCACGACATGGTCGAGCGTGCCGAAACGCGTGTTGTCGTGGTGATGGTCGATGTTCAGCAGGTGCCGCCCTCCTGCAGCACGCTCGCCGAGTTGCGGTCGATGTTGCCGCAGTCCAGGAACACGACCGTGCGCTGCGCGATGTCCGCCGGGGGCGATTGGATCAGCGCCGTCCAGGTCGAAGAAGCGGTACTCGTAGGGCAGCGGCAGGTCCTCCGGCGCAATGAACATCCGCGAGTCCTTGCCCAGCGCGCTGAGCATGCCCTGCATCCCCACCAGCGAGCCGAGCGCGTCGCCGTCCGGGCCCTCGTGCGCGGCGAGCACGAAGCGCGAGTCCGTCGCGGATGCGCTCGAGCACCCGCTCGCGTGTGACCTCGGGGCTCTCGATACCCGTGCTCACGAGCCCTCGACCTCGATCTCCTCCAGCAGCGCATCCACGCGCAGCGCCCGGTCGGTCGTGTCGTCGTAGAGAACTCGAGCGTCGGCGTGCGCTTCAGGCGCAGCTCCGTGGCGACCCGGCCCTGCAGGTAGCCGTGCGCGCTGGCGCAGACCCTCGAGCGTGTCCTCACGCTGGGGGGCGTCAGAGGGTCCGCCGTGCTCGCCGAGCACGCTCACGTACACGCGCGCATGGCGCAGGTCGGCGGATGTCCTGACATCGGTCACGGTCACAAATCCAACTCGAGGGTCCTTCAACTCTGTAGCCATCACGTCTCCGAGCACCTGTCTGATCGCCTCATCGACGCGACGCATACGTCCCGAGCTCATCCTATCCCTCCAACTCCCCCGGGGATCGGTGCCCATCCATCGCTTGCATAAGAAATCTCCCATCCAACGGTGACACGCGCCCTGAGACAGTCGAAGGCTGGCCGGCCCGTCGCTGCGCCGGTAAGGAGGAGAGCTCGCGCTCCTGCAGGCGTGTCTCGTAGGTCTCCAGGATGTCGCCCTCACGCAGATCCTGGAAGTTCGCGAGCACGATCCCGCACTCAAAGCCGGTGGCGACCTCGCGCGCGTCCTCGTTGAAGCGACGCAGACTCGCGATGGTCGTGTCATAGATGACGGTCCCCTCACGCACCACGCGCACTCGCGCACCGCGCGTGACTTTGCCCTCGGTTACGAACGAGCCGGCGATCGTCGCCGATCCGCGAGGCGCGGAACAGCTGGCGCACCTCCGCCTGCCCGAGCGGCGTCTCCACCTCGGTCGGCTCGAGCATGCCCTGCATCGCGGCGCGCAGCTCTTCGATCGCGCGGTAGATCACCGAGTAGGAGCGAATCTCCACGCCCTCGCGCTCGGCCACGTGACGAGCTTCGCCGACGGGACGCACGTTGAACGCCAGGATCACTCCCCGCGAGGCCGCGGCGAGCATCACGTCGGACTCGTTGATGCCGCCGACACCGCGGTGGATGATGTTGACGTTGACCTCTTCCTGCGGGAGCTTGGCGATCTCGTCCTCGATCGCCTCCAGCGAGCCCGCGACATCGGCCTTGACGACCAGCCCGAGCTCCTTGACGGTCCCCTCCTGGGCGAGCTTGAACACGTCCTCGAGGGATACCTTGCGCCCCGATCGCCGCGCCAGCGCCTCGGTCTTCAGACGGTTGGCGCGCTCGCCCGCGAGCTGGCGCGCACGGCGCTCGTTCTCGACCACACGTACAAGCTCCCCCGCCTCGGGGACGCCGTCGAAGCCGAGCGCCTCGACCGGCTGGCCCGGTGTGGCGCGCTTGACGCGCGCGCCGGTGAAGTCGTGCATCGCTCGCACCCGCCCGAAGTGCGCGCCGGCGACCAGCGCGTCGCCGACGTTCAGCGTGCCGCGCTGGATCAGGACACTGACGACCGGCCCACGACCGGGGTCGAGCTTTGACTCGATCACGGTCCCCGACGCCGGCGCGTCGCTGTTGGCCCTGAGCTCCTCCAGGTCGGTGACCACCTGGATCGTGTCCAGGAGCGCGTCCAGGCCCTGACGCGTCTTGGCGCTGACGTCTACGAACTCGATCTCACCGCCCCACTCCGCCGGCTGCAGTCCGTGCTGGGCCATCTCCGTGCGTACGCGCTCGGGCTGGGCGCCCTCCTTGTCGACCTTGTTCACGGCCACCACGATCGGCACCTCCGCCGCCTTGGCGTGGTCGATCGCCTCCTCGGTCTGAGGCTTGACACCGTCGTCTGCCGCGACGACGATCACCGCAAGGTCGGTGACGCGCGCGCCACGCGCGCGCATCGCTGTGAACGCTTCGTGACCGGGCGTGTCCAGAAACGTGATCTCTTTGCCCCCATGGCGCACCTGGTAGGCCCCGATGTGCTGGGTGATGCCGCCGGCCTCGCCGGCGGCCACCTCGGTCTCACGAATCGCGTCCAGCAGGGAGGTCTTGCCGTGATCGACGTGCCCCATGATCGTCACCACAGGCGGGCGTTCGATCAGATCCTCGTCTGAGTCCTCGAACACGGGCTCGACCTCGACGTCGTCGGCGGCGTGGACGATCTCGATTTTCTTCTCGAATTCGTCGGCGAGCACCTGAATCGCGTCGTCGGAGAGCGTCTGGGTCAGAGTCGCCATCTCCCCGAGCATCATCAGCTTCTTGATGATCTCCGGCACCGGCGCGCCGAGGTACTCGGCGACGTCCTTGACCGTCGAGCCGGAGTTGACGCGCACGAGGTCGGTCGCCTCCATCGCGGCCGTGTCGATCGGCGCGATCGTCTCGTCGTAGGTTCCGCGCCGTCGCCGGCCGCGGCGGGGACGGCGCTGGGGCTGGTTGGCCGGCCCGCCCTGCTGACGGCGCGAGGCCTGCGAGTCGATCACCACGCGCCGACGCCCTCCCGGCGCGCTGCTGGCCGGCGCCCGCTCGCCCGTGCGCGAGTCGCGCGTGGGACGCACCCGCTCAGCCGCGGGGTTGGCGGAGGACTCGGTTACGCTGGAGGAGGCCTGCGGCTCAGTTGTGGCGTCCGTGACAGCTCCGGGCTCGGCCGGACCGGCAGACGTGGGTGCCGCCTCCAGGCTCCCGTCAGGTGATGCAGGCTTCGCCGCGGCGGGCGCCGACGCACCGTTTGGGGCGGCCGCCGGTGCGGACTTGGAGGTTGATGATGGCTTGGGAAGCGATGCGGTGGCGGTGGCGGTGGGCGCAGGTGCGCTCGCAACAGCGGTGGGGCGGAGTCTGAGCAGACGGGCTCCCATTCCCCAGCGCCTTCAGCACGGCTCCCTCCTCGACCGACGAGGAAGCGGTCTTCGCCTCCACGCCGACGGCGTGCAGCTTATCCAGCAGCTCCTTGCTGGAGAGACCCTGCTCCTTGGCGATCTCGTGCACGCGCTTCTTACTCATGAGCTAACCGATTCTACGAGCTCATCGGGCAGGGTCACCGTGCAGCGCAGCGCGCGCGCGATTGCACCACGGCGGACGGCGAGCGCCAGACAGTCCGCGGCCGGCTCACCCGCGCTCGCGCCACGACACAAATAGGCACCACGCCCGGGCATGGTGCCGTTGCGGTCGAGTGCCGCCTGTCTTGCCCGGCGCTCACCCACGCTGGCCGATCTTTGATCGGTAAGCGCAATCCTGACCAGTTCCGGCTTCGGCGCGCTGCGCCCACAGCCGACGCACTTGCGCCGGGATACATGAGGACCTATGGCGCCGGCTCCTCGGCGGGCGACTCCGGGGCGGTGGGCCCCGTCGGAGCAGCGAGCGTCTCGGAGGCGGCCCCGGTCTCATCCGGCCCGCCGGAGGCCTCCACAACCGGTGCCTCTCCAATGTCAGGCTCCTTCTTCGCGATGGGCTCCGCTTCGACTGGGGGCGCCTGCGGTGCCGTGTCGGTCTCGCCGTCATGGGCCAGCGCGGCCACATCCTCCTCGCCGTCCCCTCCCCCAGCAGTGGGCTCCTCCGCAGGCGCGTTCAGGTCGGCGACGTTGTCGGTCGCGATGTTCGCGAGCGCCTGGTGGGTCTCGAGGCCGCAATAGCGCGAGCCCGGCAGTGAAGCGTTCGGGCAGCGCCGTCCATTGGAGAGGACCGCGGCGCAGCGGCCCTGGACCTCCTCCTCCTCGTAGCCGTGCTCGGCCTCCTCGGCGGCGAACTCGGTCTCCGAGCGGATGTCCACGCGCCAGCCCGTCAGGCGCGCGGCCAGGCGCGCGTTCTGACCCTCGCGGCCGATCGCCAGCGAGAGTTGGTCGTCGGGCACGATCACGGTCGCCTGCTTGGCCTCGTCGTCGACCAACACCTCGCGCACGCGCGCGGGCGAGAGCGCCTTGGCGACGAAGCGCGCGGGCTCTTCGTTGAAGGGGATGATGTCGATCTTCTCGCCGCGCAGCTCGGAGACGACCATGCGCACGCGCGAGCCCCGCGGACCGACGCACGCTCCGACCGGATCGACGCCGTCGGTGTTCGAGACGACCGCGATCTTCGAGCGGTAACCCGGCTCACGCGCGACGTTGGCGATTTCCACCAGGCCATCGGCGATCTCGGGGACCTCCAGCTCGAACAGCTTCTTGATCAGCTCGGGATCGCGCCGGGAGACGATGATCGACGGTCCCTTCGTCGAAGGCGAGACCTCCTTGATGACCGCCTTGATCCGCTGGGAGTGGTCGTAGCGCTCGCCCTCGACCTGCTCTGACTTGGGCAGCAGCGCCTCGACGCGTTCGCGCAGCTGCACGAGCGTGTAGCGGGAGTCCGACTGCTGCACGATGCCTGTGATCAGCTCGCCAACGCGGTCGCGGTACTCCTCGAACATCATGTCCCGCTCGGCCTCGCGGATGCGCTGCAGGATCACCTGCTTGGCGGTCTGCGCGGCGATCCGCCCGAAGTCGTCGGGAGTCACGTCGCGCTCGTCGATCTGGTCGCGATATTCGGCGAACTTGGCCGGGTCGATTTCCGGTTCCTCGGGTTCGCGCATCTCCCCCGTCTCGGGGTCGATCGTCGTTTCCTCGTCGATCGTCTCGACGATCAGGTGCGCCTCCAGGCGCTCGGGGATGATCAGTTCGATCACCCGGAAGTCGGCGGTCTCGCGGTCCATCTCCACGCGCGCGTACTTGGCCGAGCCGGGCTGCTTCTTGTAGGCGGACAGCAGCGCATCCTCGAGCGCGACCATCAGCTTCTCGGACTCGATTCCCTTCTCGCGCGCCAGCGCGTGCATCGCCTCAAGGATTTCGCGTGACATATCTAGTGTCTCGATTCAAAAATTGGGGGTGTGTTTGCCGAACGGATGGTCGTGATCTGACGTTCGATGGCGGCGGTCTGCTGGCCGATCTTCGATCGGTCGGTAGTACGTGGGCCGTCGACGGCGGAGGTCAGGCACGGGCAGGCGCCGGGAAACGCCATCGAATTTTTGAATCGTGACACTAACCTCACTCCTCGACGAGGTTCGAACGACGGATCTCGGCGTAGGGGATCGCGACGATCCCCTCCTCGGCGGCCAGCATGACCTCGTGATCGGAGGCCCCCACCAACTCGCCGGTGAAGCTGTTGACGGGCCGCCCAGCGCTCGCTGTGAACTCGGAGCGGACCGGTGAGCGGGATGGCGCGTACGCACCCTCGCACGGCGACCCACGAAGCGACGGAAGTGCGCAGGCTTGGTCAGGGGACGCTCGCTGCCGGGCGAGGACACCTCGAGCGAGTAGCGTTCGCGCAGCTCGTTCAGGCACGTGCGTCACACGCTCGCACAGCGCGAGCGTGACGCCGTGCGGGATGGTCGATGAACACGCGCAGCCGCCGGCCGCCCACCACCTCGGCGAGCAGCACCTCGACCTCCGGCTCGCTCGTGGCGAGCCGTCTTTCGATATCGGTCTGCAGCGCTGTCATCTGTCGTTGCTCACTGCTCCCATGTCTGTCTTCATGTGTGTGGTGGGTCCGTAGGTGACATGTCCGGTCCGCTCGCGCGAGCCGGGTAGTGACGTAAAAAAAGCGGGCGGGCGCCCACTCTCGGTCCTGCAACCGGCATCTGCTGGCCGATCTTCGATCGGTCGGTACGAAAGCTGTCAGTCGAGGATAGCATCGGGGCGTCGGCGCATCATCTGCTCGCTCGGCGCTCGGCGCCCCTCAATTGCCGTGGGCTGCGCGCCGGGCGCGGTCGCGGTAGCGCCTGTAGTCCTCGCGCTCGGGGGCCAAAGAGCACGCCAGCGCCAGTGGCTGACATGCCTCGCGATGGCGGCCGAGCAACTGCATCGAGCGGCCCAGGCAGAACAGCGCGTAGTCGTTCGTCGGCGCGCGTGAGGCGATCGCCTCGAACTCCGCCGCTGCGCCCTCGTAGCGGCGGGCGTGAAACAGTGCCCGCCCGAGCGCCTCACGGATCGAAGTCTTGTCGGGCTCCAGGTTGCGCGCTCTGCTCAACGGCACGATCGCCGCCTGGTGGTCGCCGTGCTCCAGCAGCTCACATCCGCGCCGGTAGAGGTCGTAGACGTTCTCCATCTACGCTCATTTTAGAGCCCGCGCCGGTGTGGCGCGAACCCTCGGCGGCGAGGCGCGATGGGGACACGAATGGCTGCGGCGGCAGCCTCAGCGACCGGCGCGCAGGGTCTCGACGGCGTCGAGGATAGTCTCTGCGATGAGCGCCTTGGCCGCGCGCGGGACGTGTCGATCGCCGGCCGCGGTAAGGATCGTGACCTCGTTGGCGTCCACCTCAAAACCGATGTCCGGGCGCGAGATATCGTTGACGACAACTGCGTCCAGGCCCTTGTCCACGAGCTTGGACCGGCCGCACTCGAGCGCGCGCTCACCATGCTCGGCGGCGAACCCGACGAGCGTCTGACCGGGGCGGCGATGAACGGCCAGCCCAGCAATCACGTCCGCAGTCGGCTCGAGCTCCACCTGCAGGCGATCACGGCCGGTCTTCTTGATCTTGCCCGCGGCCGGCGCCGCCGGTCGGAAGTCCGCCACCGCGGCGGTCATCAGCAGGACATCGCAAGCCGGGAACTCCTCCTCGCAGGCTTGGCGCAGCTCGGCGGCGGTTGAGACCTCGCGCCAGGCGACACCACGCGGAGGCTCGAGCGCGACGTTGGCGGCGATCACCGCCACCTCGGCCCCACGCGCCCGTGCGCTCTGCGCGAGCGCGAGTCCCATGCGCCCGGAGGAGCTGTTGCCGACGAACCTCACGCTGTCGATCGGCTCGCGCGTGCCCCCCGCCGTGACGAGCACCCTCAGGCCGCTCCACGCGCCGTCAGACGGGGCTGCGGAAGCCATCGCCGCGGGGACGTTCGCGAGCGCCGCCTCGCACGCCGCCAATATCCGCGCAGGCTCAGCCAGACGACCGATCCCCTGCTCGCCCCTGGACGCCAGCCGTCCGCTGTCGGGCTCGACGATCTGCGCGCCGCGCTCGCGCAGCGTCCGCAGGTTCGCCTGGGTCGCCGGGTGCTCGTACATGCGGTTGTTCATCGCCGGGGCGATCACGAGCGGGCAGTCGCTGCCAGCGCACAGCTGCAGAGCAGGTTGTCCGCCAGGCCGGCAGCGAGCTTTGCCAGCGTGTTGGCCGACGCCGGGGCGATCACGTAGACCTCGGCGTTGGCCACCAGCTCCAGGTGACTCAGCGGCTCGTGCTCGGGCAGCGGCTGACCGGGAAACGCTCCGCGCGCGGGATCGCGCTCGAACTCGCTGACGAGCACCGGCGCGCCGGTCAGCGCCTCGAATGACGCCGCCCCGACGAACCGCCTGCTCGCCGGGGTCTGCACCACGCGGACCGCGTGCCCGGCCCCCGTCGCCAGGCGCACGAGCTCGAGCGCCTTGTACGCGGCGATGCCGCCGCTCACGCCGAGCAGGATTCGGGACATGAGCTAGGTTGTAGAGGGCTTGTCGGCAGTCGGCAAGCCCTGGCGGCGCGCGTGCGATCCGCGGGCTAGCGGTAGTGGTACTTGATCTTCCCTGCTGCTACCTCCTCGAGGGCGATCGTGAGGTAGTTCTTGGAGACCGTTTCGACCATCGGCGGCGGGAACTCGTCGAACGTGCCCTCGCCGAGGTTGTGGTAGTAGCTGTTGATCTGACGCGCGCGCTTGGCGGCCACGAGCACGCTGGCGTAGTTGGAGTCGACGTTGTCCAGCAGTCTGTCGATGCGGGGGGAGATCACTAGGTATGAGCCTTTCCTGGTTGACCTTGCAGTGTAGTTGCTGCTGCTGTACGTGGCTCTGCTTAGCTCCAGCTCGGCGGCGACGATCGCCGTCAGCTGCTCCAGGGCGTCGTCGAGACGGTCGTTGACCACCACGTGACCGAACTCGGGCTGGGCGCGCGAGCTCCTCCTCGGCGACTCTGCAGCCGGCGCTCGACCTCGCTCGCGTCGTCGGTTCCGCGCCCGATCAGGCGCGTGCGCAGCGCCTCCAGCGACGGCGGCGCGATGAACACCTGCACGGCGTCGGGCATCGCGGCGCGCACCTGGCGGCGCCCTGCACCTCGATCTCCAGCACGACCGGCACGCCCGCGCGCACGCGATCCTCGAGCTCGTCAGCGCAGCGTCCCGTAGCTGCGCCCGGCGTAGTCGGCGTGCTCGACGAACTCGCCCGCGGCCACTTTGCGATCGAACTCCTCGCGCGTGAGGAAGTGGTACTCGACGCCGTCCTGCTCACCCGGGCGCGGCGCGCGCGTGGTCGCGGAAACCGACAGCTCCAGCTGCGGCAGCCGCTCCATCAGCCCTCTGATCAGCGTCCCCTTGCCGACCCCCGAGGGTCCCGTGATGACGAACACGCGCGCCACGTCCTGGACCCTAATTGCGAGATCGGCGGAGCTTGCCGAGGGTTCGTGGAGGCGCTAGCGGCGCAGCAGCGAGACCAGCTCGCTGCGCTGGCGCTCGGAGAGCCCGCCGATCGTCTTGCTCGGCGAGATGCGGCAGTGGGCGAGGATCTTGTTGACCTTGACGCGCCCGTACTTGGGGACTGCCAGCAGCATGTCGAACACCTTCGCGGTCTCCAGGTACTCGGGCGGGTTCAGCAGCAGCGCGTGGATCGAGAGCCGACCGGCCTTCAGGTCGCGCTTGAGCTGGGCGCGCTTGGTGCGAATGCGGTTGGCTCGCGCGAGCGCGTCCATGCGCTGGTTCAGCGACCGCTCGGGCGCCATTACGTGCTTTTGCGCCCGTCGATTCGGTCGCCGTCGCCATGGGCGGCGAGTCTACACACCGACGAGCGACGATCAAGGAAAACCAGTCGAATTCATCTGCACCTCAACCTGAGGTCGAGCTATGTCGAGGGTTCTGGACGGTGACAGGGCGCGTTTGCAGGGGTTTTTATCCAGCGCCAGATTGGCCATTCAGCCAGTACCGTGGGCGCCTCAGGTCCGAACGAGAGGCAGGTCGCGCGCTATTCGTGCTCCTACCAGCGGGTCGCGGAAGCTCTCCGTCCCGACCGCCACGAGCGTCGCGCCGACGTCGAGCAGATCTCGCGCGTGCGCCGCGGTTTGCACCCCGCCCATCCCGATCACGGGGATCTCCACCCGCGCCGCCACGGCGGCCACCTGGGCGAGCGCCACGGTGCGGATCGCGGGCCCGGACAGTCCGCCGGTGCCGCCGCCCAGCCAGCGTCCCGCAGGGTTGACATCAGGCACGGCAGGAGCCTTGGCGGGGATCGACTCTCCTGCGGAGACTGACTCTCCCCCATCAACGAACGCGCCGGCCGATGTCCGACCGGTCCGGGGCGCGAGCGCCGTCGCCCGGAGCGTGTTGATCAGCGACACCGCGTCTGCCCCACCCTCCTGTGCCGCCCGCGCACACTCCGTCACGTCGGCGGTGTTCGGGGTCAGCTTCACGATCAACGGCTTGCCCGTGCTCGGACGCACCGCGCGCACGACCTCTTCCAGCTGGCGTGGATCGGCGCCGATGTCCAGGCCCGTCCGCACGTTCGGGCACGACACGTTCAGCTCTATCGCGGCGATCTCCTGGCGCGCGTCGCACGTCTGCAGAAGCTCGTGAGATCTCTGCCGCAGTTGAGCCCATCACGTTCGTGATCAGCGGCACGGGCAGTCGTGCCAGCTGGGGCAGATCCTCGATCAGATATCCATCCAGGCCCCGATTGGGCAGACCAATCGAGTTGATCAATCCCGCCGGTGCCTCCCACAGGCGCGGCGACGGGTTGCCCGCGCGTGGGTGCAGCGTAATCGTCTTGGACACGAACGCCGCGAACGGGAACTCTTCGTCCAGCGCCTCACCGAACACGCGGCGTGCGGCGATCGCGTCGAACGTACCCGAGCCGTTGATGATCGGATGCGCGAGCTCCATGCCGCAGAACTCGATGCTCATCCCGTATGCCACCGGCGTGCGGAAAGCGCTCATACAGGGCTCACACGGGCGCCCCCGCGTGCTCATCGACTCGATCGAGCTCGTGCGCCTCGACCACTGGCCCGTCGACGCACACACGCAGATATCCGCCTCCACGCTTGGGCACGACACAGCCGTAGCAGGCCCCGAACCCGCACGCCATACCGGCCTCCAGCGCGAGCTGGGCTGATACCTCGCGCTCCGCGCACAGGGCCCTGACGGCCTCGAGCATCGGCGCGGGACCGCAGGCGTACACGACCGCGTGCCCGTCCTGATCGAGCTCGTCCGTCAGCAGCTCGGTGACGAGCCCGGCGTGGCCGACCGAGCCGTCGTCGGTGGCGATCGCCGCCCCACTCAGCAGCTGCGCGCCCGCGGCATGAGCACCGTCGCGAAAGCCGAGCAGCACGGTGCTCGCGATGCCGCCGCATGTCAGCGTGTCCTGCAGCATCGCCAACGGAGCGATCCCGACGCCGCCGCCGACCAGCTAGCGCGCGGCGATCCTCGTCCGGGACCGCAAATCCCCGCCCGAGCGGCCCCAGGGCCAACAGCCCCTCCCCCGCCTGCAGCTCGCACAGCCGGCGTGTGCCCGGCCCGACGTCCTCCAGCAGGTAGTGCGCCTCGCCGTCCGCCACACGCGCGATCGAGAACGCGCGGGCCAGGTACGGGCGCTCGTCCTCTCCCCCGCCCCAGCGCTCCGCGGCGGCGAGCATCGCGAACTGCCCTGGGTCCGGCATCGGCCCGTCGGGGTCTGAGACTCGCAGCACGCGATACGCCCCCAGCGGCTGGTTGGCGCTAACCGTCAGCAGCCGCCGCTGCGGCGAGGCGAGAGCTCGCTCGTCCGTGGCGCCCACTAGTGGTCCCTTTTGAAAATTCGTTGGTGTTTCCCGGCGCCTGCTCGCGCCTGAGTCTCGCCGTCCACGGCCCCCGTACTACCGGTACGAAGACCGTGTCCGTCGAACCTCAGACACAGACCATCCATCCGGCAAACCCTCAACGAATTTTCAAAACGAACCACTACGCGACCCTGGCCCCGTCCGGCCTGCTCGCCCCGTCACGCCCGGGCGCGGGACGGGCCGCGCCGTGCAGCTCCTGCAGGCACAGCACCTCGGGCTCGCCATCAGCGCGCGCGCGCGCGATCGCGCGCGCGGCTGACACACCCGCGGCCAGCGTCGTCAGACAGGGGATGCCGTGGGCGACCGCGCCGCGGCGGATCTCCCAGCCGTCGGTGCGCGCCCCCGAGCCCGTGGGCGTGTTCACGACCAGATGAACGTCGCCGCGCTCGATCCAGTCGAGCACGTGCGGGGAGCCCTCGCCGATCTTGTTCAGCCGCTGCACCGGCACGCCCATGCGCGCGATCGCCTCGGCGGTGCCGCGCGTGGCGACGATGCGAAAGCCGACATCGTGCAGGATCTGCGCGACCGCGAACGCCCCCGACTTGTCGGAGTCGGTGACCGTGATGAACGCCGTGCCCTCGCTCGGCAACGGCACTCCCGCCGCGGCCTGGGCCTTGGCGAACGCGCTCGGAAAGTCGCGCGCGATCCCCATCACCTCGCCGGTGGAGCGCATCTCCGGGCCGAGCACCGCGTCGGAGCCCTCGAAGCGGTCGAACGGCAGCACCGCCTCCTTGACCGACACGTGATCGCCGTACCCGAGTCCCTGGCGATCGGCGGGCAGGTCGAGGTCCGCGATCCGCTCGCCCAGCATGATCCGGCACGCGAGCTTCGCCAGCGGCACGCCGACCGCCTTGGACACGAACGGCACCGTGCGCGACGCGCGCGGGTTGGCCTCGATCACATACAGCTCGCCGGCGTGGACGGCGTACTGCACGTTCAGCAGCCCGACGACGCCGATCGCGAGCGCCAGCTCGCGCGTGGCCGAGCGGATCTGCTCGAGCATCTCCTCGCCGAGCGAGTGCGGCGGCAGCACGCACGCGCTGTCGCCGGAGTGCACGCCGGCCTCCTCGACGTGCTGCATGATCCCGCCGATCCACACGTCCGTGCCGTCGCACAGCGCGTCGACGTCGACCTCGGTGGCGTTCTCCAGGAAGCGGTCCAGGAAGATGCTCGGCTTTGACGATGTGCCTGGCGGCTCCTCGGAACCGCTCGAGTCCGGGGGCGGCTCGCGGCTGAGATAGTCGGCGAGTCCGTCGCGCGAGTAGACGATCTCCATCGCCCTGCCTCCCAGCACGTAGGACGGGCGCACGAGCAGCGGATAGCCGACCTCGTCGGCCTGCGCCAGCGCCTCCTGCACCGAGCGCGCGGTCGCATACGGCGGCGCTTTGTAGCCAAGCTTCGTCAGCAGCGCGCCGAACCGGCCGCGATCCTCCGCCAGGTCGATCGCCTCGACGCTCGTGCCCAGCAGCGGCACGCCCGCCTCCACCAGCCCGGCGGCGAGCTTCAGCGGGGTCTGCCCGCCGAACTGCACGACCACGCCCTGCGGCTGCTCGACCTGCGACGACGCCGAGCACGTCCTCGAGCGTGAGCGGCTCGAAGTACAGCCGGTCGGAGGTGTCGTAGTCGGTGGAGACCGTCTCCGGGTTGCAGTTGATCATCACCGCGTCGCGCCCAGACTCGCGCACGGTCATCGCGGCGTGCACGCAGCAGTAGTCGAACTCGATCCCCTGCCCGATCCGGTTCGGCCCGGCGCCGAGGATCACGACCGACTCGCGCTCGCCGCGCACGACCTCGTGCACGGGCGCACCGCCGGACGGTGGGCGCTCCCAGCCCGAGTAGTAGTAGGGCGTGCGCGCCGGGAACTCCGCGGCGCACGTGTCCACCGAGCGAAACCCCCGCTCCCCCGCGAACGGGGCGTCCGGATCCGCGGCCAACGTGAGCAGCTCGCGCAGGAACCACGGGTCGATCGACGTGCGCGCGTGGATCGCACTCGACGTCCGCGCCGCGCCGCAGCAGCTCGAGGATCGCCTCGTAGCGATCCGGCCCGGGGATCCCCAACCCGTCCAGCAGCTCCTGCTCGGAGACGTCGTCCAGGCACGGGGGCTTGTCCAGCTCGCGCGAGCGCAGCGCCTTGGCGAACGCCTGCCCGAACGTGCGCCCGATCGCCATCGCCTCACCGACGGACTTCATGTGCGTGGTGAGCGTCGCGCTGGTGCCGGGGAACTTCTCGAACGCGAACCGCGGCCACTTGACGACGACGTAGTCGATCGTCGGCTCGTAACACGCCGGGGTCACGCCGGTGATGTCGTTGTCGATCTCCTCGAGGCGATACCCCACCGCCAGGCGCGCGGCGATCTTCGCGATCGGGAACCCCGTCGCCTTCGAGGCCAGCGCCGAGCTGCGCGACACGCGCGGGTTCATCTCGATCACGAGGATCTCCTCGGTCTCGGGGTTGACCGCGAACTGCACGTTCGAGCCGCCCGTCTCCACGCCGACCGCCCGGATCACCGCGATCGCCTGGTCGCGCAGCCGCTGGTACAGGCGATCGGTGAGCGTCTGCTGCGGCGCGACGGTCACCGAGTCGCCCGTGTGCACGCCCATCGGGTCGACGTTCTCGATCGAGCACACGATCACGACGTTGTCCGCCGAGTCGCGCATCACCTCCAGCTCGAACTCGCCCCAGCCGAGCACCGACTGATCCAGCAGCACCTGTCCGATCGGCGAAGCCTCGATGCCCCGCGCGACGATCGCCCGGAACTCGTCCTCGCTGCGCGCGATTCCTCCGCCCCGGCCCCCGAGCGTGTATGCCGGGCGGACGATGCACGGCAGCCCCAGTCGCGGCAGCGCGTCCAGCGCCTGCGCGACCGTCGTGGCAATCGCGTTGACCGGCATCGCCAACCCCGCACGGGCCATCGCCGCGCCGAACAGCTCGCGGTCCTCCGCACACGCGATCGCGTCGTAGTTCGCGCCGATCAGCTCCACCTCGTAGCGGGCCAGCGTGCCGTCGTCGTGCAGCGCCTTCGCCAGGTTCAGCGCGGTCTGCCCGCCCAGCGTCGGCAGCAGCGCGTCGGGGCGCTCGCGTGCGATGACCTGCGCCACCGGGCCCGGCAGCAGCGGCTCGATGTAGGTCGCGTCCGCCAGCTCGGGGTCGGTCATGATCGTCGCCGGGTTGGAGTTGACGAGCACGATCTCATAGCACTCCTCGCGCAGCACCTTGCACGCCTGCACGCCGGAGTAGTCGAACTCGGCGGCCTGCCCGATCACGATCGGGCCCGAGCCGAGGATCAGGATCTTGTGAATGTCGCTGCGCCTGGGCATCAGCGCGCCGGTGCTCCGCCCGGCGAGCCGTAGTGCATAGCTCCCGGAATGTCAGCAGGTGCGGTAACCGGTGGTGGGACGGTCATAGGAGCTGTGAGCTCCCGGGTTTCCCCCAAAAATCCACCTCCCATACCGCTACCCAGCCTCCACGATCCGCCGCAGGAACCGGTCGAACAGGTACAGGCTGTCGTGCGGGCCGGGGCCCGCCTCGGGGTGGTACTGCACCGCCCCGCCCGGCACGTCGAGCAGTTCGAAGCCCTCGACGGTGCGGTCGTACAGGTTCACGTGCGACAGTTGCGCCGCGCCGAAGTCGGTGTGCCAGCGCACCGGCCGCGAGCTCGTCGATGGTGCGTGCTCCACCCGGCCCGAGCACCGCGAAACCGTGATTCTGGGAGGTGATCTCGATGCGCCCCGTCTGCAGGTCCTTGACCGGATGGTTCGCGCCGTGGTGACCGAAGGGCAGCTTGAACGTCTGCAGGCCCACGGCGCGGCACAGCAGCTGATGGCCGAGGCAGATGCCCCACACCGGCTTGCGCCCGACGACCTTGCGCACGGTCTGCGACGATATAGTCGAGCGCCGCCGGATCACCGGGACCGTTGGTGAGAAACACTGCGTCAGGGTCCTCCGCGAGCAACTCCGTGGGCGAGCTCGTGCACGGGTGCAACGTCACGCGCGCGCCGCGCTCGACCAGCTCGCGCACCATCGACGCCTTGATGCCGGTGTCGAGCACGGCGATGTGCGGCCCGCCGTTCGTCTCACCGTGGTGGCTGACGGCGCTCGGGGTCACCTGCCCCGCGAGGTCCCGGCCCGCCATCGGCGGCTCTGACTCGATCAGCTCACGGGCTTGCGATTCGGGCATCGACGCGGAAAACACCCCCCCGCGCATCGCACCACGGTCGCGGATGTGGATGACCAGCGCGCGCGTATCCACCCCGCTGATCGCCGGGATACCGCAGTCTGTGAGCCACTGCAGCCACCCGCCCTCCGCGCCGGGCGAGTCCTCGCGGTCGCACGCCTCGCGCATGATCGCCGCGCGCGCCCATGCCCGCTCGGACTCCATCGCCTGCGCGCTGACTCCGTAGTTGCCGATGTGCGGATAGGTGAACGCGATCAGCTGGCCCGCGAACGACGGGTCGCTCATCGACTCCTGATAGCCGGACATGCCCGTCGTGAACACGATCTCACCGACGGCGTGGCCGTCGGCGCCGCAGGCGATCCCGTCGTAGCGCGTGCCGTCCTCCAGCAGCACGTAGGCCGTCCTGGTACTCATCAAAGAATCAATTTCTGGACGGCCTTGAACTCGGGCGTGCCCGCGCGCTCCAGCAGCTCGAACAGCGCCGCCTCGACCGTGCTGACCACGGCGCCCGCGCGCTCCAATCGCTCAAGGCCACGCTCGTAGTCGATCCGATGCCGCGAGCCGACCGCGTCAGCCGGGACGTGCACCTCGACGCCCTGGCCGAGCAGGTCATGGACCGTCTGGCTGACGCACACGTGCGTCTCAATCCCGCACACGATCGCCTGTGAGCATCCGCCCAGATCAAACCCGTCCGCGCGGGCTGCGGAGAAGACGGTCTTCTCGATCGGATGCTCGTCCCGCAGTCCGACCTCGGGTGCGGTATGGCCAAGACCGCGCGGATACTGCTCGCTGACGATGCTCGGCAGCTCGAGGATGCGCGCGGCCTGCACGAGCTTGCGAGCGGCGTCGGCGACACCGTCAAACGAGTCGTAGGACCTGAACCCCTCCTGCACGTCCACGACGACGAGGGCAGTACGGTCGCGGTCGAGCAGGCTCATCGCCCGCATCTCCCGTCCGTCCAATCACGCGCGCGTGGTCGGTCCCGCGTGCATGCACGCCCGTGGGAGGCGTAAGCGAGGGTGTTTGGGTGGGTCGCATCCGCGCGGGTGAGTCGGACATATAGGCCATGGGCGCGGGGCGTCCGGCCCCGCATTCGATCGCCGCGTCCTGGACATTGGGTCATGCGGCCACCACCGAGAAGACGCGCTCTCGATATACGATCGCGCCGGCTGCCAGGGTCAGCAGCACGCGACCGTGCAGGCGCCGCCCGGCGAAGCAGCAGTTCTCCGAGCGACTCTCCCAGCCGCGCTCGCCCGCCAGGTACTCGGCGTCGAGATCCACGAGCGTCAGGTTGGCCGGCTCGCCCGTGGCGATCGTAGGGGTCGTCAGTCCGAACAGGGCCGCGCCCGCGGTCATCCGCTGCACGAGCAGTCCGAGCGGTAGCTCGCCCGTGAGGACCAGGCCGGTGTACAGCGCGGCGAATGCGGTCTCAAGGCCAGTGGTGCCCATGGGAGCCTGCTCGAACGGGACTTCCTTCTCCTCGCGCGCGTGTGGAGCGTGGTCGGTGGCAACGCAGTCGATCGTGCCCTCGCGCAGACCGGCGATCAGCGCCTGGCGGTCGGACTCGCCGGCGAGCGGTGGGTTCATCTTCATGCGCGTGTCCAGGCCGCGGACTGACTCGTCGGTGAGCAGCAGATGGTGGGGCGTGACCTCGGCGCTGACGTTGCCCCCGGCGGACTTGGCGTGCGCGACGGCCTGGACCGACGCCGCGCAACTGAGGTGCTGGAAGTGGACACGCGCAGACTCGTACATCGCCAGCTCGGCGTCGCGCGCGACCATCGTGGACTCGCTGACGGTGGGAATTCCGCCGATGCCAAGAGCCGCGCTGACTGACCCCTCGCACATCGAGCCTCCGTGCGAGAGCGTCGGGTCCTCCTCGTGCAGACTGATGACACCGCCGCACAGGCGCTGGTACTGCAGCGCCTTGCGCAGCGTCCCGGCGCTCGACACGGGCCGACCGTCATCGGTGAAACCGAGCGCGCCCTGTTCGCGCAGCTCGGCCATCTCAGTCAGATCCTTCCCCGCCAGCCCGCGCGTGACCGCCGCGAGAAACCCGACCGGGACGCGCGCCTCGCGCGCGGCAGCGTCGCGTAGCGATCGCAGCAGCGGAGCGGAGTCGATGACGGGGTCTGTGTTCGGCATCGCGATCACCGCCCCGAACCCCCCCGCCGCCGCCGCACGGGTACCTGTCTCCAGGTCCTCCTTGTGCTCCTGCCCAGGGGTGCGCAGGTGCACGTGCGGGTCGACGAATGCGGGCAGCAGATGCCGGCCCCGGCCTTCGACCGTCTCGATTCCCTCAGGACCTTCAATCGCGCCGGGCTCGCCGAGCTCGGCGATGTGTCCGTCGCACACGAGCACGTCATGGCGCGCGTCGATGCCCGCGCGCGAGTCCAGGACATGCACGTCTGCCAGCAGCAGCTCGGCCGGTGCGCTCGGCCCGTGGATGAGGGGATGCGCGGCCACTACGCGAGCTGGGGCTCGGGGACGGGCCGCGGGACGTGAACGCCTGCGAGCAGCTCATACAGCACGGCCATGCGCACGACCACGCCGGCTTGCACCTGCTCGGCGATGACCGCCTGCGGGGAGTCGACCACCTCGCCGGAGAGCTCGACGCCGCGGTTGACCGGGCCGGGGTGCATCAGCACCTGGCGCGGGTGCAGACGGCGGCCGTTGATCTGATACCAGGCCGCGTACTCGCGCAGCGAGGGCACCCATGCCTCGCTCATGCGCTCGCGTTGCAGGCGCAGCGCGTACACAACGTCGGCTTTGCTCAGCTCGTCGAGGGTGTAGCGCACGTCGCAGCCCAGCGTCTCGATCCCGCGCGGGATCAATGTCGGCGGCCCGGCCACGGTGACATGAGCGCCCATGCGCTGAAACGCGATGATGTTCGAGCGCGCCACGCGCGAGTGCGCTACGTCGCCGACAATCCAGATCGACGCGCCGTCGATCCCGCCGAGACGCTCGCGCAGCGTGTAGACGTCGAGCAGCGCCTGCGTCGGATGCTCGTGCTTGCCGTCGCCCGCGTTGACGATCGCCGCGCCGCACCAGCGGGAGACGAGCTCGGCCGCCCCCGCCCACGGGGTGCGCAAGACGATCGCGTCGGGCTTGTGTGCGCTGAGCGTCAGGACGGTGTCCTTCAGCGACTCGCCCTTCTCGACGCTGGAGCCGTTGACCGCGAAGTTGACGACATCCGCGGACAGGCGCTTGGCGGCCAGCTCGAACGAGCTGCGCGTGCGGGTCGAGGCCTCGTAGAACAGGTTCAGCACCATCCGCCCACGGAGCGCGGGGACCTTCTTGATCTCGCGGTCTGACACCTCGGCGAACCGCGCCGCCTGGGTGACGATCCGCTCGATCGCCGCGCGGTCGAGATCCTCGATCGAGAGCAGATGATTCATGCCGTGCGCCCCCCCGGGGACGCAGGGCAAGCTGGTCCAGGTATTGAAGGCCCACCCACCCCGCGTGGCGTGCTCTGCACGCGTGCTGGCCGATCAGTCGATCGCATCTGATCGACGATCGGTAAGGACGCCGATCCAGCGCCGCCATGCGTGCCCGGGGCGATCGCGACCTCGTCGATGCCGTCGAGCTCGGCGACCCGCACGTAGACGTGCTCGGCGCGCGAGGTGGGCAGGTTCTTGCCGACATAGTCGGGCCTGATCGGCAGCTCGCGGTGACCGCGATCGGCCAGCACCGCCAGCTGGACGCGCGCGGGGCGACCGTAGTCGAACAGCGCCTCGATCGCCGCGCGCACGGTGCGCCCGGTATAGAGGACGTCGTCGACGATCACGACGGTGCGACCGTCCACGTCGAAGTCGATGTGCGATGCGTGTACGACGGGCGTGTCGGGCCGGCGCGAGACGTCGTCACGGTAGAAGCCAATGTCGAGATCCCCGAGCGGGACCTCGGTTTCGAGCAGCTGTTCGAGTGAGTCGCGCAACCGACGCGCCAGGAACGCGCCGCGCCGGTGGATTCCGACGAGTGCTGGGGCGAGCGAGTCGGGATCGCCCAGGCCGCCGTATGTGCCTGGTTCACCGCCCATGCGACCAGCGGAGCCGGAGTCACCGGAAGCGCCGGGGTTGCGCTCAACGATCTCGTGGGCGATGCGCGTGAGCGCTCGCCGCAGTTCATCCTCGCGCAGGACGACCTTGTCGCTGCTGTTCATCTCGGGCTGCCTTCCTGGCCTCTCGGGACCGGGTTAAAGGATCACGCCGGACTGTATCAGCGCGCTTGGATGGTCTACCCCGCCGCAACGGGTTCCACGGGTGCCGCCTCACGGGCGCGGCGCTCAGACCAGCGCACCAGCCGGGGCGTCCCGCGCTCGGGGAACGGGACCTCGATCGTGTCGTAATCGCGCGGAGCCTCGGTCTGCGCGAACACGGCACGCGCCTGCTCGCGCAGCTCGCCGCCGGGATAGCGGCTGGAGATGTGCGTGAGCGCGAGCATGCCCACCCGCGCGTCGCGCGCGACCTCGGCCGCCTGCCGAGCTGTGCTGTGGGAGGTCTGTCGCGCGCGCTCGGACTCGTCCTCGGCAAACGTGGCCTCGTGTACGAGCAGATCGGATTCGTGAGCGGCGACGACCAGCGCCTCGCACGGCGCGGTGTCCCCGGAGATCACGACCTTGCGTCCTGACCGCACCGGCCCGAGTACTTGCTCGGGCGTGACTCCGTTGACTGTCTCGCCGCGCTGCAGCCGGCCAAAGTCCGGTCCGGGCTTGACTCCGAGCGTTTGAGCGAGCTCAGGATCGAGGTGACCGGGGCGGCCATCCTCCACAAGCGCGTACCCGTAGCACGCCTCACCTTTGTGACGGACGGGGATCGCGCCGATGAGATACCCCTCACGCGCCACGGTCTCGGCGGGCGCGAGCTCGACAATGCTCAACTTGTAGGGCAGGCGGCCATAGACGAAGCGCATCCGCTCCATCAGCTCGCTCAGCCCACGCGGGCCGTACACGCTCAGCGGCTGTGTGCGTTCGCGCAGCGCGAACGACTTCAGCATCCCCGGCAGCCCCAGCCAATGGTCGGCATGGAAGTGCGTGATGAACACGCTGTCGACGTCCGCCAGCCCGACCGACTTGATCAGCTGGCGCTGTGTGCCCTCGCCGCAGTCGATCAGGATGTGCTCTCCGCCGCGGCGGACGAGCACGGCGGGCAGACCGCGGCGGGCGCTTGGCACCGATCCGCCGGTGCCGGCGAAGAATAGCGGACAGATCCATGCCGGCAACGGTAGCGGCGGGACGGGGGCAGCGGTTCCACAGGCGCGGGCGAGCCCGTCGGTCAGCACGACGCGCCTCGACTCCAGACGCGCGCCAGCCGCACGAGCGTACGACGAGCACGACGGTAAGCTGATCGCAGCGACGGTGTCACAGGGCGCCGCCTGCGCCCGTAGCTCAGTGGATAGAGCGCTCGCCTCCGGAGCGAGAGGTCGCACGTTCGAATCGTGCCGGGCGCGTTCCAGAAGTACCTGCAAATTGGCAGGTTTCTGAGGGATGTACGCAAGCCTGAGTTTGCCCACCGGCGATGTTGGTGGGCAAAAATGTGGGCTAAAGTCCCGCCCGAGAAGCCATAGAGGCCGATCCTTTCGATCTTTTCGATCAATGGACACGAGGATCTCGAGTCGCGTCGCATACGCCCGAGACTTTCAGCACGCTCGAAATTTGGCTCCAGTGCTGGGCTTTTGCGCTCGCGGCAGCGCGTATCTTCGGTCAACCGTCGTAGTTTCGAATGGACGAGTTCTCGTCGCGACAACGAGAGGTCACCGGGTTCGATAGCAGCACGTTATCCTATTGCTATGACAAGCAGCTAAATAGTGCAATCACCCCTAGAAAAAGGGATATTCCCCACTTACGCTATACTTGAATGGCCATGATATCTAATGCTATAGCGCAAACTGCTCTGATCACGCTTCGTCCTGATGTCGACCCCCAGGTAGCGGATGCGTTCGATCGCATACCCGATGTGAACGTGGTCCGTGGCGCGCCGGAGTCCGCTGTGGTGATCGCCGGGCAAGCCTTTCCTGTGGAGGCCGGGGTAATCGAGAATCGCCAGCTGGCTGGATTGTTCGAGCATGAGAGGAGCGACGGTAGGCGCATCCTGATGATCAAGGCTGTGCTGGACGACGCTACGGCCGCGCGTTTGGAGGACGCCGACATCGGCTTCGTGGATGCTGCGGGTCGAGCTTGGCTTCCCGGGCAGACGCTGACCAAGCGCGTGCGTGAGCGACTGCCGACTCCCCGGCGTGCCCTGCGCGCAGGCAGTCTGCGACCCGCGCAACTGATCGCCGACCATCCCGAGGAAGCCTGGACGATCCGGCGACTCGCCGAGCGAAGCGCGAGCAGCGAGGTGACCGCCCACCGTCTGCTCAGCACCCTGGAGGAAGCACGCCTGATCGAGCGCCACGGACGCGGACGCGCGATGAAGCGGCGTGTGATCGACGTCGAGGGCGTACGACGTTGGCTTGCCGAGCATGGCCGCCCATCCTCTACCTCTGCGCGGCGACTGTCGTGCTTCGTGCGAGATCCCGACGCCATCCCGGCATCGATCGCCGGTTATCAGATGGTCCTCACCGGCGCCCTGGCAGCCGAACGGATGGGGCTACCGGTCCTGACCGGAGTGCAGCGACCGCTGTACCGAGTCCAGACATCCAGTGAGGATCTCGAGCAGATCCCCCAGGCGCTCGGTGGATTCCGCACAGAGCGGGGCGCGAACCTCACGCTGATCGCCGACCCGGAGCACCTGGCCAGCGGTGACGCACGTACCGACGAAGATGGACGAGTGATAGCTCCGCACAGTCGAGTCATGCTGGACCTGTACCTCGAGCCCCGAGGAGAGGCCGCGGTCGGCGTCTTCCTCGACCTGTGGGGATCAAAGGACGTCACGTGAGCGACGAGATCAAGCATCCACCGAGCGCATTGATAGGCGAGGCGGCAAGCCTCTTCTATCTCCTTGGGGGCATGGCCGCGAAACATCTGGTCATCGTCGGCGGCCTCGTTCCCCCGCTGCTCATCCCAGAAGCTGCCGATGCCCACATCGGCAGCGCAGACATCGATTTGTGCTTGTCCCTCGCCATCACCGATGGCACGACGCGCGAGTACTACCGATCGATCGAGGAGACCATCGAGCCGTACTTCGAACCGGAGCACACGAGCGGGTTTCGCTGGCGCAAGAAGAACAGTGCGCCTGGCCTGCCTCTCATCCTCGACTTCCTCGCGCCCGCCGCAGAGGACGACACCCTGCTCACCGACGGCACACGTGCACTTGATGAAGAACCGCAACACAGAACGCGGGTCCACGCCTTCGCCCGCTCCCCATCCGCGCTGGCAGGCTGATCGACGAAGACGCCCTGCCGAGCATCCTCGAAGGCGTACAACTCGTCTATCGCCCCGGAGCGCGCGCCGACGTGCAGATCCGCCATGCCGGTCCGGTCGGATTCCTCGCCGCCAAGGCCGACGCGCTCACAGGCCGCGATGACCCCAAGGACGGCTACGACGTGTCCTGGTGGTGCCTTAACGCCAGGCCCTCCGGTATGGACGTGGCCGCCCTCGTTACTGAACGGCCCGCCTTCAAGCATGCACTCTTTCAAGAGAGCGTCGCGCAACTACACGCCGCGTTCCGCGCCCCGGACTACCCCGGACCAGACGGCTACGCCCGGGAGAAGCACCCCGATCTTCAGCCGGGCAACGAGGAGTACGAGCAAACGCGTAACGCCGCGTACACGGTCGTTTCAGAGGTCGTCGAGATTCTCAGGAGATACCTCTGGTAGCTTGCTGGCCACTGTTCTGCGCCACCGACGGCCGGCCTTCAGACCTCCCTGGTCAGGTCTCACATCGTCCCGTTACCCCGGTCATGCGGTACAGCAACCCGTGAGTAACTCTTCGGTAGCACGCCGTACATCCGATATTTCTGCCACGCATCGGTGTATGTGACCTCCGGCAAGGTACGGGAAAACCAGGACGCTCGCGTACGCAGGGCGACGTCTGGTCTTACCCCGGCGACGCCATCGGCCCAGAAGCGGATGACAAAGACACAGCGAGGCGGCACTTCCGCTGCGCCCAGCGCAAGTGAGCGTGTGCTGATGCTCAGCTGGGTTGCTCGGATCTCGTCCACTACGACAGCATGATGAGCATCTGCGCTGACGCTTGCTGCAGCGCGAAGCGAGAGTGTTAGCGCTTGGTCCAGCTGAGCACCGTGGCCGTCCCGGCACGCTTCGGGGCCCAGCCAGCCGCGATGTCCTCTCGTAGCCGCGCGAGCCCTGCTCGTAGCTCCTCGGGATGGTCGCGCCACATCCGCTCAAAATAGCTCGTCTCGGCCCGCTCTGCAGCCTCCAGCAAACGATCGGGGTCAGCCGAGAGGGCGGCGAGCGACGCGTCCTCCAAGTCCTCGAATTCGAACGCGAAGAGCCGCGCGCCTGGTAGCTCCTGAAGTATCACCGCTCGCGGCGGATGAGTCGCCTCCATCCAGCGTCGGCTGCTTGGAAAGTAGTCGAGAATCCAGAGGCTCGCGGCATCCTCACCCATGTAGCCTTTGAGCACTAGGCGTCCTCGGGGCCTGAGCACGCGCCGCGCCTCAGCCAGAGCCGCGCCGCGGTCCTCGACGTGGTGCAGCATCGAGATCATCATCGCGGCGTCGAATATCTCGTCCTCGAACGGCAGTCGCTGTGCGTCCGCCTCTACGGTCTCGAGCCCCTTGGCGGCGGCTCTAGCCAGCATGTCGGCCGAGCGGTTGACCACAACGGGCTCCCATCCCTCCCGCCTGAGGGCAAGTGCGTAGTTACCTGTTCCGCCACCGATGTCAGCAAGCCGTCGGCCGGGCGCACCTTTGAGGGCCTCGCGCAGCGCCCGCAGAACCGATGGGCTGGCCGAGCGCGTCTCGTCGTAGCACTCGGCTTGGCGGGAGTAATCGGGCAACAGGCCCACGCTATACAGCTTGACAGAGCTACGGGGCTCTCGACGGCCGGTGCTGCGTGGCCTGCCCCGTTCTCGTGGACACGGTGATCAAGGTGTCCACAAAGCGGAGGCACTCCAGTACGGGATCGGGACTACTGGTGTTGCTCAATTGGCATGCTCAACCTCGCCGAACTCCTTCACGATGCGAGGATTTCGCGTGTCACGATTGACGCGCACGCGGTACGTCCGCCGACGGAGATGATGAAGCTCGGAGTAGATAATGCTGGCGCGCCCGTGGTATGGACTTGCCTTGGATATCACCGAGTACCAGTACTTCGACAGCCTATGCAGTGGCTGATATTCGCTCTTGAAGATATGGACGGTCATCAGCTGTCCTTCCATCTCGACACTCCCGATCTCAACTGGCTGGTCAGTTCTCTTTCGCCGGACCTCGTGCGGGTTGAGCTGGCGCTTTGAAGCGTTCCTCGCAGACTGCTTCGCAAGCTTGTCAACGACCTTTGTCCGCGGACTCTTCTTACCTGGTATACGTATGAGTCGGACCGGTTTTCCGTGTTTGCTTGAGAGCACGGCAAGCCGGGCGAGTTCCTTCCACTGCTTGGCGTTGTCAACTGGCTTGCCCTGCCTCGTCGTCCAGCCATTTTTTGACCAGACCGATACTGCCGTGCCAAAGTTCTCGGCCACATACGTAGCATCAGTCTTGATAACGATCTTTCCGTACTTCGACAGATCGAAAGGAGGGTGGCGGCCAGTCGCTATCCTCAAACCCTGGATCACCGCCTCAAGCTCCATCTGATTCTGGGTGGCACCAACGAAGCCCGGCAGTATCTCCTCGCGCTGCTCTTCGTTCCCCTGACTGTCAACTGCGATGAAGAGCAGGCCCGCACCGCCGCGACGCGGGCCTGGCAGCATTGACCCATCCGTGTAGATGTTGAGCGCATTCTCATCGGGGTACTCCATCGTTTCAAACCCTCACGATCATGCTCTGCGTATAGTTCGGCTTGAGAGCTGGCGCGTCAAGTCCGATTCACTATGCCCTGACTCGATTCTGTGCGTGCCATGCTTACGCCCCCGCCTTGTCGCGCAGCGATCCGATCTTCGCTCCGAGGGTCCGCTTGACCGCATTGGCGACGTGGTAGCGCTGCATCACCGCGGCGGTGAGTGCCTCAGGACTAAGAATCGTCTCCATGTCCTTGGGCGACCACCGCCGCTCGCCCTGCAAGGCTTGAGCCCCAAGGACAGTCTCGACGAGCGCCTGCTGGAACCACTCGCGGACGACAGCGACGATGATCTCATTGTGGCGTGGCATTTCGTACTCGTCGCTCCAATAGTCGGCCATGTCCGTGTAGACGCGGAAGTCGCCGTTGGCCTGTATGAGGTTATCCTCGGGCAGGTACAGCGCCGCACGGTCGTCAAGCAGGTCGGGGATGCCAGCCCCTTCTGATGCGCTGAGCCAGACAACGTCCGGGATGGGCGGTTCGGTGGGAGGCAGCGCAGTTGCCTCGTCGCCGTCGGCGGCGAGCATCGAAGCAAGCAGGTCGCCGGTCTGGCTGCCGGGCTTATGGACCGCCGGCTCGCGCTCGACGGTCTCCGTCGGGTTCGAACGTTCGCCGGGCTCGCGCCCACCGCTAACGCGCTCACCGGCGCGCAGTGGGCCGCCAGCCTGCGAGCGATAGCGCGAGAGGCGAAACAGCTTCACATAGGCCTTTAGACGCTCCATGATTGACTCGCTGTTGTCCACACCCTTGGTGCCAGCAATGACTGAGTCCATGTAGTCGCGGATCTCCTGTGGGAGGTTCGCGCGGAACTCGTGCGCCCATTCCCCGTAGGGCAAGGGTGCGTTGCGAAGCAACAACTGCGTGCGCGCGGTGTTTGCTGACACGGGCCGCTCCGAACCGCTCTTGGGCTCGACGTATAGGACGACGCGTTCCGGGCCGAATAGAACACCGAACTGCTGCAAGCGGGCGGTGCCGCCGCGGCCTGTCGTCATCTCGTAGAGCTCGCCCTGGTAGAGGGCACCGAAATGGCCGGTGTTAGGCAGCTCGCTGGTCTTCCGGCGCTTCTCCGAGTCATCGAGGATCCACCAGTGGACCTGGCAGTCGGAGAGGTCGATGACACCGGAGTGTTCCGCGTGCTCGGTAAGGAAGTCACCCATCCCGCGCACGCGCTGCAGGATGTTGTGGTTGGAGTCTTCCGGGTCGTATGTCCAGCCTTGCCGGGCGCGGACGGTCACGCCTTGAGGAAAGTCGAGGAAACGCGCGTTCAAGTATCGAGCAAACCACCGCGACGGGGTCGGCACGCCCTCCGGCGCGGTAACCGTGTCGTCGTCATCATCAAAGCCGAACAGCGTTACCTTGGTGCCGTGCTCGCCTATGACGTCCGGCTTGGCGGTATCGGTCAGCGGCACGACGTAGCTGTAAGAGCCGTCTGGCAGGCGGAACTGCTTCAGTCCGTACTCACGGCTGGTCGGGTCCCGCCAGAGCTGGATCATTGAGCCCTTACCTTCCTGCCAGGACTGGAAGACCACGCCTGCCGGGTTGCGTGTGGCCGCGCTGATCTTGGCGCCGACGCCGAAGTTCGCGTCCATTGCCTGCACGCGCCCGGAAGACGACAGGTTGTTGATGTGTTGGATCATCTCGCGAGCGCTCATCCCGCGCCCGTCATCGATGCAGCACAGCTTGTAGGTGGTGCCGCCGGTCGCCTCGTGAAGCTTCCAGTCAACATCCCAGATGACATTCATCGCCTCAGCCTCAAGCGAGTTCATCGTCAGCTCGCGCAAGTACTGCTGATCACCGCAGTCCGCGCCGAGGCGCTCCAGTAGAAACCCGATCTCCCCGACATCCATCTTCATCGTGCGGTCGGGCGCGATCGGCGGCGCGATCACGTCATCGTCAAATAGGTTGGTAGTGCGATTGCCGACAGGCGTCGGCTCAGCGGTAGTAGCCACGAGGCTCTCCTCAAGTCGTGTGGTCCGAGACCACCTGGACAGGGCGGCCATGTCACCCGACGGCTTGCAATGGGTCAGGCTGAACCTGAGCGACCGCTTGCCGCGCGCTGGACTTGACCTATATGCGCATTGTAGTCAGATGGCGGACGACTTATTCGGACGGAGCTCCGATGAGGTGCTCGTACACAGAGATTTCGGCGCACTTCCCCACCGTCTGCGCTCGCTTCCGTGCGCTCGCAGAGAGGCGATGCGAGACCAGCAGACCCCGATCGCGTACCTCGTCGCGCTCTTGGAGGCAGAGGTCACCGAGCGTGCCGAGCGCCACGAACGCAGGCGGCTGATCGACGCCCGGTTTCCCCTCAACAAGCGCCTTGAGAGGACTTCCGCTTCGATGAGAACCCGAAGATCCCCTAGTGTCGTGAGTCGTTAGTTCGTCTGGAGTGGGTTTTAGACTTGGTGGATGCCTAGTCCGATAGCGGTTGAGGTTGTTTTGAGTGAGGGGGAGCGCGAGCAGCTGGAGTCGTGGGCGCGGCGGGGCAAGAGCGCTCAGGCGCTGGCGCAGCGCTCCCGGATCGTGCTGGCTGCTGCTGAGGGGCTGAAGAACACCGGAATCTCCCAGCGGCTTTCGCTCGATCAAACGACGGTGCGTAAGTGGCGCTCCCGGTTCGCTCGGGATCGTCTCGATGGGCTTCTCGATGAGCCGCGTCCAGGCCGGCCACGGACGATCGGTGACGCTCGGGTCGAGGAGGTGATCGTCAAGACGCTGGAGTCCACGCCGAAGGACGCGACACACTGGTCAACGCGGTTGATGGCCGCTGAGGTCGGGCTCTCCCAGACGGCTGTTTCACGGATCTGGCGGGCGTTCGGGCTGCAGCCGCATCGCAGCGGGACATGGAAGCTCTCCAAGGACCCGCAGTTCGTGGCCAAGGTCCGCGATGTCGTCGGTCTGTATCTCGATCCGCCTGAGCGCGCGGTCGTTTTGTGCGTCGATGAGAAGTCCCAGATCCAAGCGCTTGACCGCAC
>CAVPKX010000006.1:0-448287 GCA_963705845.1 uncultured Solirubrobacterales bacterium
CACTCGAAGGTGCGCAAGAAGCCGAAAAGAAGGCCAACGGCGGGCCGATCTCGGGCATCGCCACGCCGAACTCGCACACGATCGTCTTTCACCTGACCGAACCCAAGGGTCAGATCCTCGCCTCCGCGCTGGTGCTGCCGCTGAGCGCGCCCGTGCCCGAGGAATACGCGCGCAAGTACGACGCGCACAGACCGACCGAATACGGCAACTACCTGGTCGCGACCGGCCCGTACATGTTCAAGTCGAACAGCGCAGGCAAGGTTCTGGGAGTCGGTTATGAACCCGGCAAGTCCGCGACGCTCGTGCGCAACCCCAACTGGAGCGCCACGACCGACTTCCGTCCGGCGTACCTGAACCAGATCAACGTCCAGATCGGCGGCGACCCGAACGTGATCGGCCGGCAGGTGCTCGAAGGCTCGCACATGGTCGAGAACGACGACACTCGCGCAGGCGATCGTCCAGCTCGCCTACGAACAGCACCGCTCCCAGCTGGAGATCTCGCCGGGCGCCGGCACGACTACATCGCCGTCAACAATCACCAGGGTCCGTTCTCGAACGTGAACGTGCGCAAGGCGTTCTGGGCGGCGCTGGACCGCGTCGCGATGAACAAGGCCCACGGCGGTGAACTCGTCACGAACGTGATGACGCACTTCATCTATCCCGAAATCCCGGGCTTCGAACAGGCCGGCGGCCTCGACGGCCCGCAAGTCGACTACAACGACTACCCGACCGGGAACGCGCAGGTGGCCGCCAAGTACATGCGTCTCGCGGGCTACCCAGCGGCAAGTACACGGGCGCGCCACGTTGCAGATCGTCGGCGCGACCGGCAGCCCCGACGCGCAGGACGCCGAAATCGTCAACCAGACGCTCAAGAACCTCGGTTTCAAGACGAAGTTCAGCCTCGTCGACAGTCGGTCATGTACTCGAAGTTCTGCGGCACGCCCGCGGAAGAGATCGACGTCTGCCCGAACGTCGGCTGGGTCGCGGACTTCGGCGATCCCCAGGGCGGTGCTCGACGTGACGTTCAACGGCAAGCATATCGAATCCACGGGCAACAACAACTGGGGCCAGGTGGATGATCCGACGATCAATCGCAAGATGGCAGAAGCCGAACCGATCGTCGGCACGCAGGCCCGCGCCGCCGCCTGGGCCGCGATCGACCGCGAACTGGTCGCCCAGGCCGTCGCGATCCCGTTCGCGTTCGACAAGGAGCCGAACATCGAGGCCGACGACGTTGCGGGCGTCGGCGATGTGTGGAACATCGGGGCGTGGGACTACTCGTTCACGTCTCTGAAGTAAGCGAGAGGAGCGGTCGGGACCGGCCGGGGTTCGGGAAAGGGGTGTAGGGGGCGGGGTTGTTGCTCTCATAAAACTTGGTGCACCATGGTAATACGCGGAAAAAAAATAGAACACAACCCCCCACCCTCCCTGTATTACGATGGCGATACTCGCCTGAGAGCTGAGCCTCGGCAGGCCCTGGCGCGACGTATGTCTGAGCGGGAGATGACCCGTTACGTCATCGGGCGCGTCCTGTGGGGAGTGCTGCTGCTGATCCTCGTCTCTGCACTCACGTTCGTGCTGTTCCGGATCCTGCCCACGGCCGACCCCGCGCGGTTGCGGGCGGGACATAACGCGAGCCCCAAGGTGATCGCCGAGATCAGGGCCAATCTCGGATTGAACAGGCCGCTGCTCACGCAGTTCTGGCTGTACATGAAGGGACTGTTCCTGCACGGCGACCTCGGCTACAGCTACTACCAGCGGACGCGTCGGTCAGACAGCCTGATCTTCAATCGCCTGCCCGCGACGCTGTCGCTCACGATCGGCTCGGCGATCATCTGGATGGCGATCGGGCTGCCGATCGGCATCGTCTCGGCGCTACGCCGGCGCTCGCGCACCGATCGCACCACGATGGGCGTCGCGCTGCTGTTCATCTCCGCGCCGGAATACTGGCTCGGGCTGATCGTGCTGTACCTGTTCGCCGCCGACATCGGCCAGGTCAAGGTGTTCCCCGGCGCCGGCTCCTACGCGGGCGTGACGTCGGACCCCGAGAAATGGTTCACCTCGCTGATCCTGCCGTGGCTCGTGCTCGCCGCGGGGTTCGCGGCGGTGTACGCGCGGCTGATGCGTGGCAGCCTGATCGAGACGATGGGTCAGGACTACATCCGCACCGCCCGCGCCAAGGGCCTGCCCGAGCGCCGCGTCGTCCTGCACCACGGCGTGCGCGCCGCGATCACGCCGATCCTGACGATCTTCGCGCTCGACGTCGGCGTGCTGCTGGGCGGCGCCGTGCTGATCGAGACAGTGTTCGACATCCCCGGCATCGGCCGTCTGAACTACGACGCGATCACCCACGCCGACTTCCCGATCATCCAGGGCACGGTGCTGCTCGCCGCGCTGTTCATCATCGTCGCGAACATCCTCGTCGACATCGCCTACGCCTATCTCGATCCGCGGGTTCGCTACTCGTGAGCCCCTTCGACGGCCCGGACACTCCCCAGGCGGCCGCGGCCGAGCCGCCTCGCGCGGCCAGTTCTGACGCGACAAACTCCGACGCGGCAAGTGTCGTGAGCCCCGATTCGACGGGTGCGTCGGACGAGCCGCTGCTGCGCGTGGAGGACCTGCGCGTGTCCTACTCCACCGAAGACGGTGAGGTGCAGGCCGTGGACGGGATCTCCTACGAGCTCGGGCGCGGACGCACGCTCGGGATCGTCGGCGAGTCCGGCTCGGGCAAGACCGTGGCGGCGCTCAGCGTGCTCGGGCTGACGCGTGCGGAGGGAGCGACGGTCAGCGGGCGCATCGCGTTCGCGGGCCATGGCGATCTGCTGGCGCTCGGAGAGTCCGAGCTGCGCGCGATCCGCGGCGAGGAGATCGCGATGGTGTTTCAGGACCCGCTGTCCTCACTGCACCCGATGTATCGCGTGGGCGCGCAGATCGTGGAGGCGATCCGGGCGCACCGAGACATCGCCAAGTCCCCGGCGCGCGCGCGCGCGGTCGAGCTGCTGGACCTCGTCGGCATTCCCGAGCCGTCGGTGCGCGTCGACTCCTATCCGCACGAGCTCTCGGGCGGGCAGCGCCAGCGCGCGATGATCGCGATGGCGCTCTCGAGCGACCCCAAGCTGCTGATCGCCGACGAGCCGACGACCGCGCTCGACGTGACCGTGCAGGCGCAGATGCTCGCGCTGCTCTCGCGCTTGCAGCGCGAACGGGGGATGGCGCTCGTGCTGGTCACCCACGATCTCGGCGTGGTCGCGGAGATGGCCGACGAGATCGCCGTGATGTATGCGGGGCGGATCGTCGAGCACGCCCCCGCCGAGCGCGTGTTCGCGGCCCCCGAGCACCCCTACACCTGGGGATTGCTGCGGTCGATCCCCACGCTCGACGGCCCCCGCGAGGAACTGCTGAGGCCAATCCCCGGCATCTCCCCCCAGCCCGTTGGCGCCGCCGCCCGGCTGTCGCTTTCACCCGCGCTGCCCCTACGCCGAGCCCGAGCACGCACGCACCGACCCGGTGCTCGAGCCCGTGCCCGGCCAGTCCGACCACGAGGTCGCGTGCCTGCTGGACGCAGACACGCGCCGGCGGCTGTGGAGCAGGGCTGCGCGATGGTCGTGACGGCGCTCCCGAGACCATCCCCATCGAGGGCCCCTCCCCCTCGGCGCCGGCCCCGGAGAGCGCGGCATGAGCTCGGTCGAGCGCTTGCCCGCGGGCGGGCCTCACGCGGCCGAGCCGCTGCTGCAGGTGAAGGGTCTCGTCAAGGAGTTCGCGATCGACCGCGGGGTGATGCTGCGGCGCAGCGTCGGTGCGGTCCGGGCCGTGGATGGCATCGAGTTCGACGTAAACGCGGGCGAGACGTTCGGCATCGTCGGGGAGTCCGGCTCGGGCAAGAGCACCACCGCGCGCCTGATCGCCCGGCTGCTGGATCCGACCGCGGGGCAGGTGCGGTTCGACGGCCGCGACCTGACCGCGCTGCACGGCGCCGGGCTGAAGCAGGTCAGGCGTGAGCTGCAGATGGTGTTCCAGGACCCCTACTCCTCGCTGAACCCGCGCCGAACGATCGGCTCGATCGTCGCCGAGCCGCTGGTCATCCATCGCGTCGAGCCCGATCGCAGCGCCCGCAAGCGCGCGTGCAGGAGCTGATGGAGACGGTCGGGTTGAACCCCGAGCACTACAACCGCTACCCGCACGAGTTCTCCGGCGGCCAGCGCCAGCGCGTCGGGATCGCGCGCGCGTTGGCGCTGGGACCGAAGCTCCTGATCGCCGACGAGCCCGTGTCCGCGCTGGACGTCTCGATCCAGGCGCAGGTGCTCAACCTGCTGCGCGATCTGCAGCGCCGGCTCGGGCTGACGATGGTGTTCATCTCTCACGATCTGTCGGTGATCAGACACATGTGCGACCGCATCGCGGTCATGCACGACGGGCGGATCGTCGAGGTGGCGTCCAACGAGGAGTTGTACGACGCGCCCCAGCGACCCGTATACGCGCGACGCTGCTGGCGGCGGTGCCGGGTGCGCGGCGGGTCCGCGAGCGTACGATCCCTGCATGAGCGATGCACTCCGGGATCCGCATCCAGCGAGACTCATGGGCCACGCGCGCGTGGGTCAAGCTCGGTGATTGCGGAGGGCGCACCCGGAGCGAGCCCCAATCTCACGAGCGAGACCACCGAGCTGCTGCGGAAAGCTGCATTCAGTTCAACACGGTCAACCCGCCCGGTAATGAGCGCGCCGCCCAGGAATATCTGGCCGGCCACCTGACCGCGGCGGGGTTCGAGTGCGAACTGCTCGGGGCCGAGCCCGACCGGCCCAATCTCGGCGCGGCTGCGCGGGTGGCAGGGCGGTGGACGGGCGGCAGGCGAGACCGGCCCGACGCTGTGTTATCTCGGCCACGTCGACACGGTGCTCGCCGACCCGGCCGACTGGACGCACGACCCCTGGTCGGGGGACGTCGCCGACGGCTGCATGTGGGGTCGCGGCGCGCTGGACATGAAGTCCCAGGTCGCCGCCGAGATCGCCGCCGCGGCCTCGCTGGCACGCGCCGGCTGGCGACCCGCACGGGGTGAGCTGCTGATCGTCGCGGTCGTCGACGAGGAGACGGGCGGTGCGCTCGGCGCGGAGTGGATCACGCAGACGCACCCCGAGAAGGTGCGCTGCGACATGCTCGTCAACGAGGGCGCGGGTTGTGTGTTCGAGTATCGGAGGCGCTCGTCGCTACGGGGTGTGCTGCGCCGAGAAGGGCGTGTTCCGGTTCACGGTCACGACCGACGGTGTCGCGGGACACGCGTCGATGCCGAGCATGGGCGAGAACGCGCTGCTGAAGATGGCGCCGCTGCTGGAGCGCCTGGGCGCAAGCCAGCCCGCGTATGAGCTGACCGAAGTGCCGAGCGCGTTTCTGGCGGCGATCGGCGAGGACCCCGAGATCCCGCGGGCTCGGTCGCACGGCTGCGCGGCGCCGACGAGCGCCTGGCGACGATGTTCGCGCCGATGCTGGGTGTCACGTTCGCGCCGACCCGGATCAGCGCGTCGGAGAAGATCAATGTGATTCCCAGCAAGGCCGTGCTGAAAGTTGACTGTCGCGTGCCCCCGGGTCTCGGGGAAGCGGACGGTCAGGCGGGCGATCGCGGAAGTTCTAGGAGGAGGCCCCTACCCAACCCTCACCGGGCCAGAAGACGGAAGGGACTCTCCGCCACAGTTCCGGATCGAGTTCACCGAGCGCATCGTCGGCAACAGCTCCCCGTGGAGTCGGTGCTGATGGACGCGATCTCCGCGTGGGTGTCAGAGCACGACCCGGGCGCGCACACGGCCCCGACGATCCTGCCCGGGTTCACCGACTCGCGCCATTTCCGCGCGGCGTTCCCCGAGTGTGTCGCGTACGGGTTCTTTCCTCAACGCCATCAGTCGCTGTTGGAGACGGCTCCGTTGATCCACGGCGCGGACGAGCGCATCGACGTGCGCGACCTGGAGTTCGCGGCGGAGTTCTACCGAGACCTGGCGCTGCACGTACTCGGGTGATGTGTGGGGGGGCCGAGCCCGCGCGGGTGGCGAGCCACCGATCGGAGATCAGCGGGATCTCCGATCGGCCGGCAGTGACCGCGGCAAAGCGCGTCCGTCATCACACAGCGATTTCAAGATCCATCCTGCTGAGCGGATTGGGGCGGTGGGCGGAAAGTTGGCGCGTTTGGGTCATTCCGCCGGGGGTTCGATACAATGGACACGCCAAGATGAGCTCGATGGATTGCCCATCGCATCACCTCACGGGGTCCGGCTTGCCGGGCCCCGTCTTGTTGAAGGATCCGCCCCGGCGGGCTCGGGGCCGACTCCCGCCGGAGCTGGGTGGCTCTACGTCTGGCTACGGATGACCGTAACCAAGAGCGCCATTGCCAAGATGAGTGCTACTGCATTACCCATCCCATCACCTCCTTTCCCGGGCCGGTCGGCCTCGGGCCGGCATGATCGGGCGGTAGGCGATAACCCTGCCGAAAAACCTACACATCGCTTCGGGGGTTCTTCTCGGGACGGGCTCTACAGCGTCAGCGAAGCGGGCTGTTCGAGCAGTTCGCGAATGCGGGCCAGAAAGCGGGCGGCGTCGGCGCCGTAAAGGATGCGGTGATCGCAGGCGAGCGTGACGGTCATCGTGGACCGGGCGACGATCTCGCCGTCCTCGCGCACAACGGGTCGCGGCGAGACAGAGCCCACCGACAGGATCGCCGCCTGCGGCGGGTTGACGATCGCCGTGAAAGCGGTCACGCCGAACATGCCGAGGTTGGAGACCGTGAACGTGCCGCCGCCCAGCTCGGGCGGGGTGATCGAGCCGTCACGCACGCGCGCGGCCAGGGCGCGGGTCTCACGGGCGATCTCACCCAGGGACAGGACGTCCGCGTCGAACACGGTCGGCACGATCAGCGCGCCGCCCGCGGGACCATCGGAATCGACCGCGACGGCGACACCGACGTTCACGCGCGAGTGCAGCAGCAGGCGCCCGTCGCGATAGCTCGAGTTTGCGCGCGGGTGCTCACGCAGTGCGAGGGCGCAGGACTTGACGACCATGTCGTTATAGGTGGGCGCGTCCGTGTGACCAAGGCGCTTCAGTTCGACGCGCAGCGCTACGCACTCACTCATGTCGATGTCGGTCTGCAGCGCGAAGTGCGGGATCGTGGCCTTGGACTCGGCCATGCGCCGGGCGATCGTCTGCTGGGTGCGGGAGAGATCGAGCTCGGTCGTCTCACCCTTGGCGGTGGTGACACTCGCGGGGCTCCCGGCTCGTGGCGGCGCAACAGTGCCCGCATCGGCTCGTGGCGGGGTTGCGCCCACCTCGGCGGACGGCAGACCCGCGGCTGGCTCCCGGTCGGTGACGGACTGCACGTCGGCCCTGACGATGCGCCCCCCCGGGCCGGTGCCGGTGAGCGTGTGCAGGTCGATGTCGTTCTCCCGCGCGATGCGCCGCGCCAGGGGGGACGCCTTGACGCGCTCGGACTCGGGGTCGCCCGATAACACCGCCGCCGTGGGCGGCATAGCCTCGCGGAGGGATTCGGTGCGCGGTGCGGGGACGGTCTCATCGGGCTGCTGAACGGCGGCGGACTCGCCGGTGTGCGGGCTGAGCGTGTCGCCGGCGGTGGGTGTCTCGGCCGCGGCACCCGGCGCCGTGCCCGCATCACCCGAGCTCACCCGCGCGATGAGCGCGCCGACGGGCAGCGTGTCGCCCTCGACGGCGACGACATCAAGCACGCCGTCCAGGTCGGACTCATAGGTCATCGTCGCCTTGTCGGTCTCGATCTCGACGAGCTCCTGACCGCGACGTACGGGCTCACCGTCGCGCACGAGCCAGCGCAGGATCGTGCCCTCCTCCATCGTGTCCGACAGGCGTGGCATGACGACGTCGGCCATCAGCGCGCCCCCCGCCCAGTCGCGGCGGTGGCTCCCGGGTCGGCCGCCAGCCCGAGCGTGGCCAGCGCGGCTGCGATGACCTGGGGCTCGTGCGGGTAGGCGATGTCCTCCAACGGCTTGGAGTAGGGCATCGGCACGTCCGCGCCCGATACCCGTGCGACGGGCGCGTCCAGATCGTCGAAGGCGTGCTCGGCGATCAGCGCGGCGAGGTTCGCGCCGACTCCCCCGTGGGGCCAGCCCTCCTCGACGACGACGCAGCGGTTGGTGGTGCGCACCGAGGCGAGGATCGTGTCCAGGTCGAGCGGGCGCAGCGTACGCGGGTCGATCACTTCGGCCTGCACGCCATGCTCGTCCGCGAGCGTGGTGGCCGCCCGTTCGGCTGTGAGCGCCATGCGCGAGACGCCGACGATCGTCACGTCAGAGCCCTCGCGGCAGACGCGCGCGTGGCCAAAATCGACGAGCGTGTCCTCATCGTCAGGCACCTCGCCGCGGACGCCGTAGAGCGACTCGTGCTCGATGAAGATGACGGGGTTCTCGTCGCGGATCGCGGTCTTGAGCAGGCCGCGGGCGTCGGCGGGCGTGGCGGGACGGCGACGAGCAGACCGGGAACGTGCAGGAACATCGCCTCCAGGCAGTGCGAGTGGGTGGGGCCGAGCTGGTGGCCCGCGCCCTGGGGCATGCGGATGACAAGCGGGACGGAGACCTGGCCGCCGAACATGTAGCGGATGTGAGCGGCGTGGTTGACGATCTGGTCGAACGCGAGCAGCGAGAAGTTGATCGTCATCAGCTCGACCACCGGGCGCAGCCCGGTCATCGCGGCGCCGACGCCCATGCCGACGATCGTGTTCTCGGAGATCGGCGTGTCGCGGATACGGCGCTCGCCGAACTCCTCAAGCAGGCCCTCGGTGACTTTGAACGCGCCGCCGAACACGCCGATGTCCTCGCCCAGCAGCACGACGCGCTCGTCATGGCGCAGCTCCTCGCGCAGCGCCAGGTTCAGGGCCTCGCGATAGCGCAGCTCGCTCATCCGCACGGTCTCTCTCGCCGACCCAGCGCGTCCTCGGGCCGCCCAGCGTGTCCTTTCCTCTGTGCCTCACGTCCCTCGGGGCGCCCTGCAGGTCCTGTCTCTGCGCCGCGCGTCCCACCTCGGCATCGCCCCAGTGTGAGCCCGGCGCGCTCATCCGTGGTACCGCCCGTGGACCTGCTCGCCGAGCACGTACACGTCCTCATACAACGACTCCGGCGCGGGGAACGGGCGAGGCCTCGGCGAAGCTCACAGCCTGCTCGACACGCTCGGCCGCCTCGTGCTCGATCTGCTCGCGTGCCGCCGCGTCGAGGATGCCTGCGCGCTGGAGCAGATCGCCGAAGCGGGGTATCGGATCGCGCTCGCGCCACTGCGCGACCTCCTCGCGGGTGCGGTACTCCTCGGGGTCGGCCATCGAGTGGCCGCGGAAGCGGTACGTGACGGCCTCGACCAGCAATGGACGACGTTCCTCGCGCACGCGTCGCAGCGCCTCGGCCGACGACGGCGTAGGTGTCGAGCACGTCCATCCCGTCGCAGCGCATCCCCGGGACCCCGAGCGACTCGCCCTTGCGCCGCAGATCGGTAACGGCCGAGTGGCGCCCGAGCGAGGTGCCCATCCCGAACTGGTTGTTGACGACCATGAACACGACCGGCAGGCGCCACAGCGCGGCGAGGTTCAGCGTTTCGCCGAACGTCCCCTGATTGGAGGCGCCGTCGCCAAACGCGCACAAAGTCACCTCGTCATGGCCGAGATAGTCGCTGCTCAGCCCGATGCCCGCCCCGATCGGCAGGTTGCCCCCGACGATCCCGTAGCCGCCCATGAAGCGGCGCTCGAGGTCGAACATGTGCATCGACCCACCGTGCCCTCCGCAGCAGCCGTCGACGCGTCCGAACAGCTCGGCCATCACGCGCTCGGGCGGGGTGCCGCGCGCGATCGCGTTGCCGTGCGAGCGGTAGGTGGAGATCAGGTAGTCGCTGCTCGCGCAGGGCCCGCGCGGCCCCGACGATCGTCGCCTCCTCGCCGATCGAGAGGTGCAGAAAGCCGCCGATACTCGCGCGCGCATACATCTCGCCCGCGCGCTCCTCGAACCGGCGGATGAGCGTCATCGTCTCCAGCCACTCGCGCGCGAGGGCGGGCTCCGGGAGGTCGGGCATCAATGCTCCACGGTAGCCCAGCGCGCCAGGAACTCCTCGGCCTGCAGCTGGGACAGGTCGGCGCGCAGCGCGCGCGCCATGCGTGAGGCGGCCTGTGGCTGGCGATCCCAGAACAGGACCACCTCGCCGCCGTCGATCTCGACGATCTCGATGTGATCGACCCGGCTCGTGTCGGCCAGCAGCGCGGGCGCCAGCCCGCCGCGGGTGACGATCAGGCGGTAGGCGCGGTTGGCTCTCATCGTGTTGCCGTGCCCGAGCGCGCGTCGCTCGACCGCGCGCTCACCGATGAACACCTGCGCACCGATCCGCACGGCGGGGACGTCGTTCACACCGGCCTGCGCGGCCGCTGCCGTCGCCGCGTGCAGCTGTGCGTGGACGGAGGTGAGCTCAGTTCCCTTCAGCACCGCGGCCGGATGCATCTCACACGCCGCGGCGGCGATCAGCACGTTGTCGGGCTCTGCAAGCGAACGCCCGCCGGCGAACGCCTGGCGGAAGGCGGCCTGCGCGAACGGCACGGCACGGCCGATCGACTTGGCGTACGTGGCGGCAAGCATCGCGAGCGTGCTGTCGAAGGGGAAAGGGATCGGCCAGCTTCAGCGGCTGCAGCCCAGCTGTGTCCGCGCGCGGCGCTCGGTCTCCGAGCGGAAGACCTCTTCCTCGGTCCGGCAGCGGTAGGCCTCGAAGGTCTCTGCGTTGGACAGCTCGCGCGCGAGCACCGGCTGCCACTCCGCGGGACCGCCCAACGCATGCAGGATGCGCTCCGCCGCGAGATAGGCCAGCGGGCTGGACAGGTCGAAGTAGAAGGCGGCGTCCGGCGAGGACATCGCTCCCGAGGTTAGTCCTCACGAGCCACAGGCTGTCGGGCGAACCACGGACTGTTGGGGCGAGCCACAGACCGTCGCGCGGCCCGCAAGCCGCCTCAACCGTGGATCAGCCAGCCGTCCGCGGCGCGGCCGGCCTCCATCACAGCCTCGGAGAGAGTCGGGTGACCATGGATCGTGCGGGCGACCTCGGCGTAGCCGCCCTCCAGCGCCCGCACGTTGACGAGCTCTTGGATCAGCTCGGTCGCGCGCGCGCCGACGATGTGTCCGCCCGAGCAGCTCGCCATAGCGCGACTCGCCCACCAGCTTGACCAGGCCGGTGCGGTCTCCGTAGACGGTGCCGCCTCCGACCGCGCCGTAGGGGACCTTGCCGACGACGATGTCGTAGCCCTGCTCGCGTGCCTGCGCCTCGGTCAGCCCGAACGAGCCCACGTTCGGCGTGCAGAATGTCGCGCGGGGGATGTCGATGTACGCGAGCGGATGGGTCGGCAGGCCGGCGGAATCCTCGACGGCGATGATGCCCTCGTCGGAGGCCTTGTGCGCGAGCGCGGGACCCGCCACCAGATCACCGATCGCATACACGCCCGGCGCGGTCGTTCGCAGTGCGCCGTCGACCTTGATCAGGCCGCGCTCGTCGAGCTCCACGCCCGCCTCGTCCAGGCCCAGCGCCTGGATGTCGGGGCCGCGACCGGCGGCGATCACGAGGTAGTCGACCTCGGCGGTGCTCCGAGCCGTAGGTGAACGTGACGCCGGAGTCCGACGGTCGCACGGACTCGATCGGGGTGCTCGTGTGCACGCCGATCGACTGGCGCTTGAGGCCGCGCTCGACCAGGCGCGAGATGTCGGTGTCCTCGCTGGGCAGCACGCGGTCGAGCGCCTCGAGCAGCAGCACCTCGCTGCCGAGCCGCGCAAACCCCGAAGCGATCTCAGCGCCGGAGGCCCCCGCCCCCACGACCGCCAGGCGCGCGGGGAGCTCTGCCAGCGCCCATGCCTCCTCCGTGCCGAGCACGCGCCCGCCGAGCTCCACACCTGGAATCGTGCGCGGAACCGAGCCGGCGGCGAGGATCACGGTGCTCGCGCTCAACTCGCGGTCGCCGACGCGGACGGTCACCGTTCCCCCGAATCCGAGCTGTCGTTGCCACGCGCTCGGAGCGATGCCTCGCCCTCGATCAGCTCGATCCCGTTTTTCTTGAACAGTCCCGCCACTCCACCGGTGAGGGTGGAAACGACCCGCTCGCGCCGAGCCTGCACGGCGTCATAGTCGACCTCGACCCCTGAGACGCGCAGCCCATACTCGTCGGCGTCGCGGATCTCCGAGAGCAGGTCGGCCGAGCGCAGCAGCGCCTTGGCGGGTATGCACGCGTAGTTCAGACAGCGTCCGCCGATCGCGCCCTTCTCGATTACGGCGGTCTTCTGCCCGAGCTGCGCGGCGCGGATCGCGGCCACGTAGCCACCCGGCCCGGAGCCGATCACGATCGTGTCGTAGGAGGTTTCAGCCATGTGGCGCTGAGCCTATCGAAGCCAGGCGCGTGGACGGGATAGTCGCATGGGCGAGCCAGGCGCGGGTGCGGGATGGGCGCGGACTACAGCCGTTCGGCGGCTTGGATGCGCCCCATCACGCGCACCAGCTTCCAGAACAGCCAGCCGGCGAGCACGATCGAAACCAGGCACAGACCGGCGGCGAGCAGCGTAGAGGCAACGACCAGCGCGAGCGACGTCGCGAGGATCTGAAATGTGAGCAGCGCCTCGAAGCCAAGCACCGCCCAGTAGCGGCGCCGGTACATCCCGAGCGCGAGCAGCGCAAGCACGCAGGCGAGGAACACGCCGCCTGCCAGCGAGCCGCCATGGTGGCTGAGGCTGTGAATCGTCAGCGCACCGACGATCACCGCGAGCGCGAGCAGGGCGGCGACGGCCACGGCGACGAGCAGGGCCGGTGGCCGCTCGTCCGGTTCGAGCGGAGTCAGCGAGGCCTGCGCATGCTCCTCGCGCGTCACAGCTGCTCGCGCAGCTCGCGCGCCGCCTGCTCGGGATCGGCGGCGTCTGCGATCGCGCGCAGGACGCATACCCGACGGGCACCGGCGGTGAGCACCTCGCCGAGATTGTGTGCGTCGAGCCCGCCGATCGCGAAGAATGGCACGGATGCGTGGGCGGCCGCGTAGCGCACGAGCTCCAGGCCCACGGCGGGGCGACCGGGCTTGGTCGGCGTGGCATGGATGGGGCCTACACCGATGTAGTCGGGGCCGGCGGACAGCGAGTCGGGGGCTCCGGAACCAGAGCCATCGGCGGTGACCGGTACATCCGTGGCGACGGCGTCGATCTCGGCAGGTGCATGGGTTGAGAGCCCGATCAGCATGTCCGGACCGACCAGCTCGCGGACCTCGGTCACCGGCATGTCGTCCTGCCCGACGTGAACGCCATCCGCACCGCAGGCACGCGCGATGCGGGGTTGGTCGTTGACGATGAACAGCGCGCCGTAGCGCTCGCACAAATCCCGTGCGCGATGCGCGACTGGCAGCAGATCCTCATCACTCAGATCCTTGTCGCGCAGCTGCACGACGTCCACGCCCCCGGCGACTGCGGCGGGCAATACCTCAGATAGCTCACGGCTCCCAGGCGCGCCGTCGCATACGAGATACAGCCGCGCGGCGGCGAGATGGGCGAGACGGTCTGCGCGGAGGTTGTTGACGGACACTCCCGATGAGTCTGACACCGGACTAGCATCAACCCTATGTCCGAGCACGTCCAGTCACCCGATGTCGCGATCGTCGGCGGCGGGATCATCGGCCTGTCCGCCGCGTGGCGTGCGCGCGAGGGGGGGCTGTCAGTGACGCTGCTCGAGCGCGATACGGTCGGGCGGGGTACGTCGTACGTGGCGGCGGGGATGCTCGCGCCGGTGGCCGAGGCCGAGTTTGGCGCGACGGGCAGGAGGCTGCTGGAGCTGGGGCAGCGCTCGGCGGAGATGTGGCCCGGGTTCGCGGCCGAGCTGGAGGCGGCGGCGGGCACGGAGGTGGGTCTGCTGAAGACCGGCACGCTCGTGGTCGCGCGCGACGAGGACGAGGCGCGCGAGCTGGAGCGCCAGTTGGAGTTTCGCCAGTCGCTGGGATTGCGCGCCGAGCGTTTGCGCGCGAGCGCCGCGCGCGAGCGTGAGCCGGGGCTCGCTCCGACGGTGCGACTGGCGATCGAAGCGCCGGACGATCACTCGGTCGATCCGCGGCTTGTGCTGCCGGCGCTGCGCAGGGCGTGTGAGATCGCCGGGGTCAACATCCGCGAGCACGTCGCGGTGGAGGCGGTCGAGCTGGACGGCGCCGGGGGACGGGTGACGGGTCTCCTGCTCGGAGGAGGCGAGCGTGTGAGCGCCGGCCAGGTCGTGCTCGCTGCCGGGGCGTGGAGCGGCCAGATCGAAGGGCTGCCCGCCGCCGCGCGGGTTCGTGTGCGCCCGGTGAAGGGCCAGATATTGCGCCTGCGCGATCCCAGCGGCCCGGGCCTGCTGAGACGCGTGGTGCGCTTTGAGGGTGGCTACCTGGTGCCGCGCGCGGACGGCTCCTACGCGCTGGGGGCAACGGTCGAGGAGAAGGGGTTCGAGCTGACCCCCACCGCGGGCGGGGTGTATGAGCTGCTGCGCTACGCGAGCGAGCTCGTGCCGGGGATCGACGAGCTGTGGATCGAGGAGTTGTCCGTCGGATTGCGCCCCGGTACCCCAGACAACGCGCCGGCGATCGGGCGCGGTGCGCTGGAGGGATTGGTGTGGGCGACGGGCCACCATCGCAACGGCATTCTGCTCGCGCCGCTCACCGCCGAGCTGGTGGTCGGGACGCTGCTCGGCAAGCAGTCTGGCAACCAGCTGCTCTGCGCCTGCGACCCCGGGCGTTTTATGGCCGTCTCGGGTCGGGACGATTTGCAACCCGACGAATTGCCACTCACGACAGGGGCTCCGCGATGATCGTCAACGGGCAGCCGTCGGATATGCGCCCGGGTGAGACTGTCGCCGCGGTGCTCGGCCACCTCGGGCTGTCGCTGGACGCGCGCGGAGTGGTTGTGGCGGTAAACGGGGAGGTCGTGCCGAGGGCCGACTGGGAGACGCTAACGCTCCCGCGGGACGCCCGCGTTGAGGTGCTGACGGCGATGCAGGGAGGATGAGCGCGTGTCCGATCTGAGCGAGATGGCCCCCACGGGGGAGCACAACGGGTCGCTGCGGGAGGGGTCCTCCGCTGCGCGGGAGGATGTACTGACGATCGCCGGCAGGACGCTGCGCTCGCGCCTGTTGCTCGGCACGGGCGGGTTTCCCTCGCTGGAGCTGATGTCAGCGGCGATCGCGGCGAGCGGCAGCGAGCTGGTGACGGTCGCGCTGCGCCGGGTGGATCCAGCAGCGCGCGGCTCGCTGATCGACGTGCTCGCCGATGCCGGAGTACAGCTGCTGCCGAACACGGCGGGCTGCCGTACCGCGCGTGATGCGGTGCTAACGGCCAAGCTCGCGCGCGAGGCGTTTGCGACCGACTGGATAAAGCTCGAGGTGATCGGCGACGAGGACACGCTGCTTCCCGACGCTCCCGAGCTGCTGCGCGCCGCCGAGGAGCTCGTCGACGAGGGCTTCGTCGTGCTGCCATACACGACCGACGATCCGGTGCTCGCGCGTCGCCTGGTCGACGTCGGTTGTCCCGCGGTGATGCCGCTGGGGTCGCCGATCGGCAGCGGCATGGGCATCCGCAACCCGTACAACATCAGCCTCATCCGCGAGGCTGTGTCGGTACCGATAGTGCTCGATGCGGGTGTGGGTACTGCCTCGGATGCCGCGATCGCGATGGAGCTGGGCTGCGACGCGGTGATGGCCGCCTCGGCGATCTCCCGCGCGCAGGACCCCGTGCGCATGGCCCGGGCGATGCGCGCCGCCGTCGAGGCCGGGCGTCTGGCGCGCACTGCGGGACGTATTCCCCGCCGCCACTACGCCACCGCCTCGACACCCGATGCAGGCCTGCCGGACTTTGATTAGCCGCATACACGACTAGGCGATCATGCGTCTAGACGAATATACGTATATTCGTCTAGAATGTTAGGCATGTTGATCGCGACACCTGAGATAACCCCTGAACTGGCTGAGCGTCTGCATGAGCTAGACGGTCTGCGGGAGCGGTTGGGCCATGAGGCCGGCCGCTCGATCCTGTGGATGGGCGCCCTGCGCCGCCTCGTTCGCGCGACGTCGGTAGAGAGCTCGACCTCGATCGAGGGGTTTCATGTGTCCCCCGAAGAAGCGCTCGCGCTCGTCAACGGAAGTGAGCAGCCCGATCCAGAGAACGTCAATCGCATGGCGGTCGCGTGCTACGGGCGTGCGATGGACCATGTCGGCGTTATGGCCGGCGACCCGGCGTTTCTCTGGCTCGACCGGGTTCTGCTCGATCTGCACTTCGATGCGTGTCACTTTCAGCGCGAGGCTAACCCTGGTCTGTGGCGAACCGGCCCTGTCGGGATCACGGGTGATGACGGGCAATTGGTCTATGAGGCGCCGCCCGCGGTGGACACGCCGACCCTGATGGGAGAGGTGATCGACTGGCTCCAGAACGGCGATCTGGACGCGCCTGTGGTCGTTCGGGCCGCGATGGCGCATCTGCATGTTGTCTCGATTCATCCGTTCCGTGACGGCAATGGACGTGTTTCCCGGATCGTCCAGTCTCTCGTCCTTGCCCGCGAGGGCCGGATGTCCCCGGAGTTTGGCTCCATCGAGGAGTACCTCGGGGAGCACACCCACGCCTATTACGCAGCACTAAACAGGGCGCACGGTGGCACCTACCAGCCAAAGAAAGGATATGCCACCGGCTGGGTGGAGTTCTGCGTCGAGGCTCATCTCATGCAGGCGCGCAGGCGAATCGCGCAGATCGAGGAGACCGGTGTCAGGTGGTCTCTGCTCGAGCGCCTCGTCGAGAGGCGTGACTGGCCGGACAGGTTGGTCATCGCGCTCGAGCAAAGCCTTATCGGAGGTTCAGATCGCGCGCTCTACTCAAGCGAGGCGGAGATCTCGCCGGCGACTGCGAGCGGGGACTTCAGGCGCCTGGTGGACGCGGGTCTGGTAGTGCGGCATGGCCGCACGCGCAGGGTTCGCTACAAGGCCAGTGACACGCTTCGCGATGAAGTCGCCGCAGCCGTGCGGGGCTGACGCCTACTTCACGACTTCGATCGTCCCGCAAATGTATGGAGGGCCCTCCCACCCGGGCAGGCCCACCCCCTGGTGCCCTCTCCCGGATGTTTTGCAGATCGGTGCGCTTGCCGACAGTCGCCTACTTCACGACTTCGATCGTCCCGTTCATCGACGCCGGGTGGATCGTGCACTCGTAGTGGATGATCCCCGGCTTGTTTGCCTTGATTTCGTAGGTGCCGCCTTCGCCGAAGTCCTTGGAGGCGAATTTCGCCACGCCGCCCTCGCTGGTGACGTTGTGTTCGACAGAGTCGTAGTTCGTCCACTTGATCGTGCTGCCGACCTTCACCTTGAGTGTGTCGGGATTGATCGCGATGTTGCGGTAGGCGACCTGCACAGTCCCGCTTTGCACGGGCGAGGAGGAGGACGGGGCGGCGTACTTAGGCGTCGTGTCCGCTTTCAACCCGCCCGAGGTCGATGTGCTCGACGTGGCAGCCGTGGTCGAGCTGGAGCTGGAGCCGCTCGATCCGCAGCCGACCGCGAGCAGCAGCGCGGAGCAGGCGATCACGATGGCGGGTAGACCTCTTCTCATTGGGACGATCCTTTCTCGGGCGAGTCTTGCATTTCAGCCTAACGGACGTCGCAGTCGGTGAGATCGGCAAGAACCGGTTCAGCCGGGATCCTCACCGCCTGGGAACTGCGCCTAGACTGGCCCGTCCATGCCACGCCATTTCCTCACAGGAGCGGAGCTCACGGCCGCGGAGCTGGATGCACTGCTCGATCGCGCGCAGGAGCTGAAGGCCGCGCCGCTGTCCTCCCAAGCGCTCGCCGGGCGCAGCGTGGCGCTGGTCTTCCAGAAGCCCTCGACGCGCACGCGGCTGTCGTTCGAGGTGGGCGTACACGAGCTGGGCGGTCATCCGGTCGTGCTGCGTGCGGATGAGCTGCAGCTCTCGCGCGGCGAGGCGCTGCGCGACACCGCCTACGTCCTGTCTCGGCACGTGGCCGCGGTGGGGGTGCGTACCGGGCCGGATGCGATGCTCGAGGAGTTGGCGCAATACAGCAGCGTGCCGGTGGTAAACATGCTCACGACGCTGCATCACCCGTGTCAGGCGCTGACCGATCTGCTGACGCTGCGCGAGGCATATGGAACGCTCGCGGGCGTTCGCGTCGCGTATGTCGGTGACGGCAACAACGTCGCGCGCTCGCTGGCGCTGCTCGGCACGCTCGCGGGTATGCACGTGGCGATCGCCTCTCCCCCCGGCTACACGTTGGACGAGCAGGCGCCGCTGCCGATGCTGGAGGGCGCCGGGGGGACGCTCACGCTGCACACCGATCCCCGCGCGGCGGTGGAGGGCGCGCAGGCGGTGTATACGGACGTGTGGGTGAGCATGGGCGATGAGGCCACCGCGGCCGAGCGCCGCGCGGCGCTCGCGCCCTACGTGCTTGACGACGCGCTGCTCGACGCGGCCGCCCCGGGCGCGTTTGCGATGCACGACCTGCCCGCGCATCCTGGCGAGGAGATCTCCGCCGAGGTCCTGTACGGCGGGCGCCAGCGCATCTGGGATCAGGCCGAGAACCGCCGCCACGCGCAGAAGGCACTGCTCGAGTTTCTCCTCGCGCCATCCGCCGCCGGCTCTCCGTCGTGATGTCGCCCGAGCCCGAGATCCTGCCCGACTCCGCACAGGGTGCTCCCATCTCGCGGAGCGTTCCCGTATCGCGAGGTGCTCCACCATCGACGGACGCCCGTGACGGGGATGCGCCGCCCGCTGAGGAGCGCCCGACCCGTCCACGCCCCGGCGATGAGCTCGAGCTCCAGATCGACTCGCTCGCCTTCGGTGGGGAGGGTGTCGCGCGACTCGGCGAGGAGGGGTATGTCGTGTTTGTGGCGGGTGGGATGCCCGGGGATCGCGTGCGCGCGCTGGTCTACAAGCGCAAGCGCTCCTACGCCCATGCTCGGGCGATCGAGGTGCTCGACCCCAGTCCCGAGCGGATCCCACCGACCGCCGATCATCCCGGCGTGCCCTGGCAGGTGCTGCCATATGAGCGCCAGCTCCAGATCAAGCGCGATCAGGTGGACGAGGCGCTGCGCAGGATCGGGCGGCTGGACGGGTTTGAGCTGCAGGAGATCGTGCCGGCATTGCAGCAGTGGCGTTACCGCAACAAGCTCGAGTACTCGTTCGGGATGGGCGAGGACGGCGAGCTGGTCTGCGGGTTTCATGCTTCCGCGGGTGGCAGGCGGGTCGCTCCGATCGAGGACTGTCTGCTGGCTTCCGAGCAGGGTAATCGTGCGCGCGAGCTGGCGCTGAGCTGGTGTCGCGAGCAGGGCTTGACCGCCTGGGAGCGAGACGGCCGGGGGGATCGCGGCGGCCGGGGGTATGGTGGAGAGGGGCGCGACGGACGAGGCGGCCGGCGTCGCGGTGTGGATGACGGGACCGCGCCTAGCTCGTCCGGGCGAACGCATGCTCGCGACGTGAGGCACGACGCACGCCACGAGCGCACGGGTCCCGGCCCGGACGGGCGCGCGCGATTGCGCAACCTGGTGGTGCGCGAGGGCCGACGCACCGACAAGCTGCAGATCAGGCTCGTCAGCACCGACGGCGAGCTCGACGCCAGTGGGTTCGCGCTGGCACTGAGCGACGCGCTGGGCGAGCGCCTGAGCGGTGTTCTGTGGACGCGCTCGCGCAGCCTTGCGGAGACCACTATGGGCGGGGAGACCGAGCTCGTGTGGGGCGAGGCCGAGTTGCCCGAGCGCCTCGGCGAGCTCGACTTGCGGGTCTCTTCGGAAGCGTTCTTTCAGACCAACACCGAGATGGCCGAGCTGCTGTATGGCGTGGTTGGCGAGTATGCGGGACTGCAGGGCTGGGAGCGGGTGTATGACCTGTACTGCGGCATCGGCACGATCGCGCTGACGCTCGCGCCGCGCGCGGGGGAGCTGTGGGGGATCGAGCTGGTCGAACAGGCCGTGGCCGACGCGATTGCCGCGGCCCGGCGCAACGAGGTGACGAACGCCCACTTCTTTGCCGGGGACACTCGTCTGGCCCTGCCCGAGCTGGTACAGCGCGCCGGGCGCCCGGACGTGCTCGTCGTGGACCCGCCCCGCGCCGGGCTCTCCAAGAAAGTCGTCCGGCGCATCATCGAGGCCTCGCCCAAGCGGATCGTGTACGTCTCTTGCAACCCCACCACGCTCGCTCCCAACGCGGCCGAGCTGGTGCAGGCCGGGTGGACGCTCAAGAAGGTCCGCCCGGTGGACATGTTTCCCCAAACACACCACATCGAGTGCGTTTCACTGTTCGAGCGGGACGGTGGCCGGCGAGTTTCGGAATCGTCAGAGGGCGGAGCTCCCGACTCGGGATAACCTTCGCACGATGCGCGCCGCCACCATCCGTGAGCAGGAGATCGTGATCGAGGAGCACCCGGACCCTCAGCCGGGCGCCGGGGAGGTGCTGATGAGAGTGCGCGCGGCGGGACTGAACGGCGCGGACATGATGCAGCGCCGCGGGCTCTATCCGGCGCCATCCGGATCGCCGCAGGACATACCCGGGATGGAGCTTGCTGGTGAGGTCGCGGCCCTGGGCGCCGGTGCGGAACGCTTCGCGGTCGGCGAGCGCGTGATGGCGATCGTCGGGGGCGGCGCTCAGGCGCAGCTGGCCGTTGTAAACGAGCGCGTGCTGATGCCGGTGCCCGCGGCGCTCGACTGGCCCGCGGCGGGCGGGCTGCCGGAGGTGTTCACGACCGCCCACGACGCGATCTTCACCCAGGCCGGGCTACGTCCCGGCGAGCATCTGCTCGTGCACGGCGGCGCCGGTGGGGTGGGCGTCGCGGCGATCCAACTCGCGCGGGCCACGGGCGCGCGTGTGACCGCGACCGTCCGTCGCGAGGAGCTGCGCGAGCAGGTATCCGCGCTGGGCGCCGATGCGATCCCGCCGGAGGACTTCGCCGAGCGCGGCCCGTTCGACGTGGTCCTGGAGCTGGTAGGTGCGCCCAACATGCCGGAGAACCTGAACGCCCTGGCGAGCAGCGGACGCATCTGCGTGATCGGTGTCTCCGCGGGCGTAAAGGCCGAGCTGAACCTGCTCGCGCTGATGGGCAAGCGCGCGCGCGTGCACGGCTCCACGCTGCGTGCCCGCCCGCTGGAGGAGAAAGCCCTCACTGCTCGCAGCCTTGAACACGAGGTGCTGCCCCTGTTCGACGCGGGCGCGCTGCGCGTGCCGATCGCCGCGACCCTCCCGCTGGAGGAGGCTGCCGCCGCCTACGAGCGCTTCGCGGCGGGCGGCAAGCTCGGCAAGATCGTCTTGGAGATCTGAGGGCCACGCCGCATGCGGCGTGGCCGACAAGGCCGCATGCGGCCTTGTCACGGAGGCGTACATGTACGCCTCCGCCGGGCGGCGCATGCGCCGCCCGGAACATCAATCAATAAGGCGGCTGCGCCGCATACCAGTCCCCGAGCACGCGGAACGCCGCCCAGAACGCGCGCTTGGAGTCGGTCTCATCGAGCGAGTCGTCGATGCTCGGGACGTACAGGGCGTCGATCGTGGGAGTCAGCTGCTGGATCTCGCCGAGGCGTGGCGCCAGTTCACGTGCGAGCGGGATCTCCATCTCGCCGAGGGCGGTGAGCGCGTCGGGGCCCATCACGACGACGATCTTCGGTTGCACGATCGCCAGCTCCTCGACCACGCGCGAGACGCACGCGAAATCCGCGAGCGAGGCGTCGCTGAGCGGGCACTTCACGCACAGCGTGCCGTACACCGCCAGCGGGTCGATCGAAAGGCGCTTGAGCGACTTCATCAGCGCGCCGCCGGCGCGGCCGTAGAAGGCGACGCCCTCCTCGATCTCCGAGGGCTGGGGGGCGTACTTGAGCAGCATCACGTCGGCCTGGGGATGGCCGGAGCCGAGCACCGGCATCAGGTTGCCGCGGGGGCAGTGCGGGCACGACTGCAGCTCGCGCGTCAGCGAGTTCAGCTCGCGGATGGCGCGCTCCAGGTACTTCTCGCGGATCTCATCGTCGGTTACAGGCATCGACCCCGAGGGTTTTGACGGCCGTGGTAGTTGTCCTTGACGCTGCACCCTTACTTGCGGGGCGGCCGATGGCCTTCGCGGATGCTTTGTCCTCGGTCGCTCGCGTACCGATCGGAGATCGACGGGATCTCCGATCGGCCAGCACGCCACGCGGGGTGGGCGGGCCTTTCGATCCGCGCCCCGCTTGACCCTCGACCGCCCCGGATGCAGGTGATGATCACGACCGCCGGCTGCCGCCCATCGCGCGCTTGACCCGCCGCGCCCGGCTGGCGCGGCGAGCGGAGGGGGGGGTGGCTCGGGTCTGCAAAAACTTGAGCGCCTGCACGTACAGCAGGCTGGTGGGGCGGGTGACGATCTCTGAATCGCGCAGGGACTGCAGGAACTCGGCCGGGCCGTCGAACTCGCGCATCCCGATCCGCACCGAGCCGAGGCCCTGGGCGACGTGTGAGTCTGAGCCCGCGCCCGCGACGATCCGGTACTTCGCGGCGAACCGCGCCGCCTCGTCGTTGAACGCGCCGATCGCCACGCGCGGATTGAACACCTCGATCGCGTCGACGTCGGCGACGATCTTCAGCAGGTGCTCGTAATCGGGCACGGAGTGCAACCGGTCAAACGGATGCGGCACGTACACGAGCCCGCCCTGGCGGCGGATCTCGGCGACGGTCTCTTCCAGGCTCATCCCACGCGGGATGAGCTCCTCGATGAACAGGCCGATCACCTCCCCCTCCCCGGCCGTCTTGACCTCCTCGCCGACGATCACTTTCACGACGCCCGTGCCTGCCATCTCCCCGCCCGTCTCGTTCATCTCGCGCGCGAGCTCGCGGGCGGCCAGCGCACCGGAGATCTCGTTGTGGTCGGTCACCGCGATCGCGCCCAGGCCCCGGGCGCGCGCGGTCGCGAGCAGCACCTCGACGGGGGTGGCGCAGTCGTGGGAGTGGTCGGTGTGCATGTGCAGGTCCACGTCGATCAGCGGACGCCCGGCCAGCCGGCGTCTCAGCGCCGGATCGCCGTTCCGATCGTGACGGCGCGCCGCGAGCCCCTGGTAGAGCTCCTCCAGTTCCGCGGCCGCGCCGTCACCGTCGGGCACGAGGCGATACTCGCCGCCGAACTGGCGGGCCATCAGCTCGGCCGTGGCGGGCAGGCTCGCGGTGCGGGCGTCCAGACGCCCGAAGAAGCTCTCGACGAAGCGGCGCGCCACGAGCGTCGAGATCAGCCGCTCCCCGGCGGAGTGAAACGAGCCGACGTTCAGCGCGCGCGAGTGGCGCAGCGCCGCGTTGGACGCGCTCGGCGCGAACGGCTCGTGGACGTGCACGATGTCCAGCGGGACCGTGCTCAGCAGTTCCTCGATCGTGCGCGCCACGTCGATCGGCAGCGCCGGCGTGCGCCGGCGTGGAGATCGATCGGAACCCGACCCCCGCGCCTGAAGATCCAGCACCTCCCCGACCGCAATCACCCTGGGCGTGCCGCCATCCGTCTCCTCCAACAGAGATCCGGGGGCTCCCCCTATACGCGCGGCCCGCAGCGCGCGGCGCGAGGCTTGCACGCGCTCCTGTGAGCGCGACGGGGCGAGGATCAGCACGCGATGCCCGTACCGCGACAGTCCCTCCGCTACGCGGCGAACGTGGGCGTTGACCTCGTTGTCCTGAGCCTCCCACGGGTACGGGGTCACATGGGCGATTGCGAGTGGCTCTGACGCAGTCATTGCTCCCGCCATTATCCAACCACCGCCTGTCGGGGTCTACCACGCGCCATGGGCGCTACCGGACCGCGAGCCCTATTTGGCGACGCTCGCCTTGACGGGGACGGGTTTGGCTTTGGCTTGTCCCGTGCCCGTTTTCGCCTTCCTAGATGGGCGAGTACCGGGACCTCCGGCGTAGCGGGCGATGAACTTCTCTGTTGCCTCCCGTGCCTGGTCATCGGGGCGCTGATTGTGCGGGGACTTCATCAGGTATGAGCTCGGCCCGTCCAGCTGGCCGCCGAGGCCGTGGTTGAGCGCGAGCTTGCAGCAGCGCACGGCGTCGATCACGATCCCAGCCGAGTTGGGCGAGTCCCACACCTCGAGCTTCATCTCGACGTTCAATGGCACGTCGCCGAACGCCTGGCCCTCGACGCGGATGTGCGCCCACTTGCGGTCGGTCAACCACGGGACGTAGTCGGACGGGCCGATGTAGACGTCCTCGGGCGGGAGCTCGTGGTCCATGATCGAGGTGACGGCGTTGGTCTTGGAGATCTTCTTGGACTCCAGGCGCTCGCGCTCGAGCATGTTGTAGAAGTCCATGTTGCCGCCCACGTTCAGCTGGGAGGTGCGCAGCATCTTCACGCCGCGGTCGGCGAACAGACGCGCGAGCGTGCGGTGCACGATCGTGGCCCCGACCTGGGACTTGATGTCGTCGCCGACGATCGGCAGTCCGGCCTTTTTGAAGCGCTTGTCCCAATAGTCCTCGCGCGCGATGAACACCGGAATGCAGTTGACGAACCCGCAGCCCGCCTCCAGCACCTGCTCGACGTACCACTTGGTCGCCTGCTCAGAGCCCACCGGCAGGTAGGACACGACCACGTCGGTGTGCGTGTCCTTGAGGATCTTGACGATGTCGGCGGTCTCGCCTGGCGCCTTGACGATCTTCTCTTTGAGGTACTTGCCCAGCCCGTCGTGGGTCATCCCGCGATACACCGGCACGCCGAGCTTTTTTGGAACGCTCCGTCCTCCCTTCGCGAACTTCATCGTGTTGTTCTGGCCGGCCCAGATGGCTTCGCCCAGGTCCCGGCCGACCTTCGCGCGGTCGATATCGAACGCGGCGGTGAACTCGATGTCGCGCACGTGGTAGCCACCGAGGTCCACGTGCATCAGGCCGGGCACGTCCTGAGTCGGGTCGGCGTCGCGGTAGTACTGGACGCCCTGGACGAACGCCGAAGCGCAGTTGCCGACGCCGACGATCGCGACACGGACTTTGTCGCGCTGATAGCGCGCTACGCCGTTCTGGGAGGCACCGTCTCCGTTGCGGGTGGTGGCGCCATTGCCATTGCTGTGATGAGTGGGGGTCAAGTCGGGTTCCTTCCTGGGAGCAGAGGCCCGGTCAAGGGAGCCTGGAGGAGTCAATCCTCTCAAAGCGTGACGGCGGGATGCCGGACCGGGCTGACTTGGTACCTACCCCGCCGAGCGCGTCAGGTCACACGCGCCGCGCAAGTCACACGGCGGCCAACAGTTCCCGGCGCACGTGCGCGATGCGCTGGGCGACCGTGATCAGGCTGAGCGCCGCCAGCACGTATACGGCGGGGGCCAGCAGCTGGAAATTCCCGAGCGAGGCGCCGCGCGCGAAGATCAGGCCGATCGAGAGGATCACGACGCGCACCGGGCGGGTGGCGATCCCGACCTTGCACTCGACACCGAGCGCCTCGGCGCGCGCGCGCGTATAGGAGACCATCAGCGAGGCGAGCACCGCGACGACGACCGCCGCCGCGGCGACGCGGTCGCCCTGCAGCGCGAAGTACCCCGCCACCGCGGTCAGCACGATCCCCTCCTCGATGCGGTCGAGCGTCGAGTCCAGGAACGCCCCGAACGGGGTGCCCTTGCCGGACATACGCGAGTAGCGCCCGTCGAGCGTGTCCATGATCGAGCCGACGATAAACGCGACGCCGCCGAGGAAGAACAGCTGCTCCCACACGAGTGCCGCCGCGAGCAGGTTCAGCGCGAAGCCGGTGAGCGAGATCGCGTTGGGGGTCAGGCGCGACTCGATCAGGGCGTTGCGCATGAGCTCGCGGCGTTCTCCTGCTCCGATCGGAGCCCGCGCGCGCCGGGGACGCGTACTGTAGGCCCCGCGGCGCAGGCGGCGCGGCGGGGGTTCGCGGCGGGGGGCCATGGTCGTGGTGGAGCTGCCGGTCGCGCTTGGCGAGCTGTCGGGCTCGCTCATCCGCGCGTCCCCTCGGGGGCGGTTGCGAACGCCGGCGCGCCGGCGGGCGCGCTCCACCCGGCTCCGGCGGGGGCTGGCGTCGCCGCGCCGGAGAAGCGCCACACCCCGGGCCGCGCCCGCGCGAGCCACCTCGCCCCGTAGGCGGACGCCCCGGCGGTGAGCGCGCCGAGGATCGCGTCGAAGATGAAGTGGTTGGCGGTGACGACGATCACGAACGCCATCAAAAACGGGTACAGCAGCCACAGCACGCTGACGATGCGATGGCGCGCCAGGCGCGCGAGCGGCCAGCCGATCATCAGCGCGAACGCGACGTGCATCGACGGCACGGCGGCGTAGGGGTTGAACAGCGCGGTCATCGAAGCGCTGGCATGGGAGACGTGCACGCCGGTGAAGTCCGAGACCGAGTCGATGAAGCCCCACTCGGGCATGAACCGCGGCGGGGCGGTCGGGAACACGGTGTAGCCGATCAGCGCGATCGCCATCGCGATCATGAACATGTTGCGCACGAAGTAGAAGTTGCGGTTGTGGCGCACGTACAGGTAGACGAGCGCGCTGACAGTGACCGTCGTCTGCGCGTTGACGTACAGCCAGCTGGAGAAGTCCATCAGCACGCGGCTGCCCGACGCCCATGCCTGCACGGAGGGCTCGACAAAGAAATGCAGCGTGCTCTCGATCGAGATCACGTCGCGCGCGTGGGCGAACGCGGCGTTGGCGTCGCCCTCGACCAGGCCGCGCACCAGCCGGTAGGCGAGGTAAGCCACGGCGAACAGGGCGACCTGGCGCAGCACGTCCAGCCAACCCTGCGGCAGCAGGCGCGCCTGCAGGACACGAACGCGGGCGAGCATCTGATGCTGAAGCCTAGACGATGCCCCGGAATGGCACCCCCGCCCGGACTCACGCGACCTCGCACGATGCGGCGAGTCTCTGCGCGGAAGCGCCGCTGGCCTCCGAGCGCCGACTCGCTCAGGCGCAGGGCGAAAGCTAACCGATCACCCGGTACAGACGCCAGTGCTGCGAATGCCACACCTCGCGCAGGTAGGGCAGCCCGCGGGCCACGAGCGCTCCCTCGGCCTGCCCGGCGTAGTCCAGGCGCGCGTCCGGGAGCGCGACGTAGACGACGCGGTTTTCGTATAGCCACGCCCGGTAGGCGGACGCGCTGAGCCCCGGGCGGTAGAACAGGGCGGCGTAGCGCGTGTCGAGCTGGCGCTCCCAGCCGCGGGCGAGCGAGACACCGTCGTGACCGGCCACGTACGCGGCCTCCCAGTGACCGGCGGTCAGCGGCACCTCGACGATCGTGGGGGCATCGTGGCGCAGCCGCTGCAGCTCGGACAGCAGGGGCGCGTAGTAGGAGGCGTTCGCCGACTGCTGGCCCGAGACCAGGGACAGGTCGCCGATCGGGGTGTTCAGCTGCCAGTACAGGAGCACCGGCGCGAGCAGGTACAGCGCTTTGCGCCGCCCGTCCCACAGCACCCCGGCGAGCAGCGGTGCGGCCAGCGCCGGGCCGAGGCGCGCGGCGTTGCCGCCGACGGGAGTTTTGAGCGCGAACGAGCCGATCAGCACGAGCGTGTACAGCGCGAGACCCACGCGCACGATGCGCCACGCGCGCGTGGTCAGCGGCCCCTGGGGCAGCAGCAGCGCGATCAGCAGCACCCCGGCCAGGGCGGGCCAGAAGGACGAGGGCGCGAACGGCTCGTACCCGCCTTCCGGGTAGGCGAGGCTCAGCACGAGCGTGGGCGCGAGTGCCCCCACGACGAGCACGAACGGCCACGCGCGCGGCCTGCAGGCCAGCCCCCGGGCGAGGAACGCGAGCGCCAGAAACGCCCCGGCGACAGGGCTCGCACAGCTCGTGATCACGGCCAGCAGAAGCGCCGGCACAGGCCGACCGCGCATCAGCGCGAGCACCGCCCCCAGCCCGATCGCGAAGCCGAGGTCGTAGGGGACGCGCCCGGAGAGCAGCTCGGCGCAGATGCCGAACGCGAACACGGCGGCGGCCACACGCCCGGCCTGAAGGCCGAAGGCGCGCTCTGCGATCAGGCCGAACAGGACGCTCGACGCGAGCGCCGACAGCGCGAGCAGGACGCGCACCCCGAGCAAGGCCCCAAGCGGGGGGGAGAGCAGCGAGTAGCCAAGCAGGTAGTGGCCGTGGACGGCGTACCAACCGTTGTCGCGCAGCGCAAAGCCCACGCGGGCGAACAGGTCGCTGCGGTAGATGGCCGCAGCGAGGTCTGCGGCGGGCGGCGCCCAGGCCAGGTAGACGATCGCGAGCGGGACGGCGATAGCAAGCGCAAGCGCCCATGGCCGCCCCAGCGGATGCGCCGATGACGATGAGGATGCTCGCCGGACGGGCTCGTGTTGTGCGGGGATCGCGGCGTGCGCTGCCATCAGCGTCCGCCCGCTCAGGTTGCGCCCAGGAAGTCCACCACCCGGTCGATCGCGTCGGGGCGGTCCAGCCACGGCCAGTGGCCGGCGTCGGGGAACTCGACCAGCTCGGCGTCCGGCAGCGCCTTGGCGTAGGCGCGGCCGAAGCGGGCGGGGATGTAGGGCTCGACCTGGCCCCACAACACAAGCGCGGGCATCGACAGCTCGCCCAGGCGGTTGCCGGCCGTTGCCAGTACGTCGGGAGGCGAGCTGCGATAGAGGCGCAGGATCGCTCGCCGCGTGCCTTCGTCGAAGTGATCGAGCACGGTGTCCAGCCACGCGTCGGGCAGCGGATCGCGGCCGGGGCGCGCCTCCCGCGAGGAGCGGCGCAGGACCCGGCGAGTGGTGGCGCCCATCGCCAACTCTCCCAGCACCGGCGTGCGCCACAGGCGCGCGGTGCGGTGCCAGCGGTAGCCGGGCAGGAACGGGACGGCGTTGATCACGATCAGACGCGCGATCCGCTCGGGGTGGCGCTGCGCGAACGCGAGCCCGACGATGCCCCAGTCGTGCATGACGAGGCTGACGTGATCGACGGAGACGAGGTCGAGGTAGCGCTCGATGAAGTCGGCGTAGCCGTCGATCGTGTAGTCGAGGTTGCCGGCCTTGCCGGAGCGCCCGAACCCGGGCAGGTCGGGCGCGAGCCCGCCGCTGCGCGCGAGGAACGGGAGCCAGTCGTCGGAGTTGGTCGGCACGCCGTGCAGATACAGGGGCATCGCGGCGGCGTCCGCGACGGGAGCTTCGCGCCAGAAGACGGGCAGCGTGCCGATTGAGGCGGTACGGTCGCGAACAGCAGGCATGCGGCAAAGATCATATGGCCGAGCGGTGAACGGTCGGTGGGTATGGGTGGTAGGCAAGTTTGGTCGTGAGCCCTACAGTCGTAGTGTCGCCGGCCACAGGCGCGATGACTCTGATCGAGCGGTCCGGCGGCTAGGGTCCTCAAGATGCGGGCGGGCGCGGCGAAAGCGAAGGGCAAGTCGAAGGTCTGGAAGCCCCCGACCCGCGCGCGGGTGATACGGGTCAGGGAACGACTGCGCGAGGTGTACGGGATACCGCTGATGCAGCCCCACGGCGATCCGCTCGCCGAGCTGGTGCTGACGGTGCTCTCACAGAGCACGAACGACCGCAACCGCGACGTCGCCTACCTGCGCCTGCGCGAGCGGATGCCGTCGTGGGAGGCGGTGATGCACGCGCCGGTCGAGGAGGTGGAGGAGGCGATCAGGCCGGGCGGGATCTCGAAAGTGAAGTCGGCGCGGATCGTGGCGATCCTGCAGGCGATCGCGGCCGGGGACGGGGACGGGCGAGCGTCAAATGACTCGGACAACGAGCTGTCGCTCGACTGGCTGAGAGACGCGCCGCTCGATGAGGCCCGCGATTACCTGACGGCCCTGCCGGGCGTGGGGCGCAAGACAGCGGCGTGTGTGCTGCTGTTCGCCTACGGTCTGCGCGACGTGCCGGTGGACACGCACGTCTCACGCGTGGGCATGCGCCTGGAACTGCTGCAGCCGGGCGCGTCGTTCGAGCAGCTGCACGACCAGATGCTCGCGCTCACCCCGCCGGGCGAGGAGTTGGAGTTGCACGTCAATCTGCTGCGCCACGGCCGTCGAACCTGCCACGCGCGCGGGCCCGCGTGTGGGGAGTGCGCTCTGGCGCGCATGTGCCCGAGTCGAAGTCAGTTTGCCTGATTTGGCGAGAGTCTCATGAGCGCGCCCGATCCACTCAGCAAGATCTATTTTGAAATCGCTTTCAATTCGCACACGCGCTGCGCCGCGGTCGCTGCGCGTTTAGTCGCCCCGTGCTGTGGTCTCGGCGCCCTTTTGGCCACACGCCTCTTGACATCCCTCATATTATCTGCTTCACTGTCGCTTAGATTTGTTCATTCATCTTTAGAAGGAGCTTTCATGGGCAAGACCATAGGCATCGACCTGGGCACGACCAACTCGTGCATGGCCGTGCTCGAGGGGGGCGAGCCCACCGTCATCGAGAACGCCGAGGGTGGGCGCACGACCCCCTCTGTTGTCGCCTTCGCGGCCTCCGGTGAGCGGCTTGTCGGCACTGTCGCCAAGCGCCAGGCCGTCACCAACCCGCAGAACACGATCTTCTCGATCAAGCGCTTCATGGGCCGCAAGGAGGCCGAGGTGCGCGAGGAGGAGTCGATCGTCCCGTACAAGGTTGTCTCCGGCCCCAACGGCGACGCGCGCGTGGAAGCCAACGGAGAGCAGTTCTCACCGCCCGAGATCTCCGCGATGATCCTGCAGAAGCTGAAGTCCGACGCCGAATCGTATTTGGGCGAATCCGTAGACGGCGCCGTCATCACCGTCCCCGCCTACTTCAACGACGACCAGCGCCAGGCCACGAAGGACGCGGGCAAGATCGCCGGCCTCGACGTCAAGCGCATCATCAACGAGCCCACCGCCGCCTCGCTCGCCTATGGCCTTGACAAGGAGGACCACGACCAGACGATCCTCGTCTTCGACCTCGGCGGCGGCACCTTCGACGTCTCCGTCCTGGAGATCGGCGACGGCGTGTTCGAGGTCAAGTCGACCGCCGGGGACAACCATCTCGGCGGCGACAACTTCGACAAGGCGATCGTCGACTGGCTCGTCGCCGACTTCAAGCGCGACCAGGCGATCGACCTCTCGGCCGACCCGATGGCCCTGCAGCGTTTGTACGAGGCCGCCGAGAAGGCGAAGATCGAGCTCTCCACCACCCAGGAGACGCAGATCAACCTGCCGTTCATCACCGCCGATGCCTCCGGGCCCAAGCACCTCGACACCCGCTTGACGCGGGCCAAGCTCGCCGAGCTCACCTCCGATCTGCTGGACCGCGTGATCGTCCCCGTGCGCCAGGCGATCGACGATGCCAAAGACAAGGGCGTCACCGAGATCGAGCACGTCGTTCTCGTCGGCGGCATGACGCGCATGCCCGCCGTGCAGGAGAAGGTCAAGGAACTGACCAAGAAGGAGCCCCACCGGGGCGTCAACCCCGACGAGGTCGTGGCGGTCGGCGCCGCGATTCAGGCGGGCGTCCTCGCGGGCGACGTCAAGGACGTGCTGCTGCTGGATGTGACGCCGCTGACCCTCGGGATCGAGACCAAGGGCGGCGTGATGACGAAGCTGATCGAGCGCAACACGACGATCCCCACACGCAAGGGCGAGGTCTTCTCGACCGCCGAGGACAACCAGCCCTCGGTCGAGATCCACGTCCTGCAGGGCGAGCGCGAGATGGCTCAGTACAACAAGTCACTCGGCAAGTTCCAGCTCACCGGCATCCCGCCGGCGCCGCGCGGCATCCCGCAGATCGAGGTTGCCTTCGACATCGACGCGAACGGGATCCTCAACGTCTCGGCCAAGGACCTTGGGACCGGCAAGGAGCAGACGATCGAGATCAAGGCCGGCTCCGGGCTCTCCGACGAGGAGATCAAGAACATGGTCACCGACGCCGAGTCCCACGCCGAGGAGGACAGGCGCGCGCGTGAGCTCGCCGAGGCCCGCAACAACGGCGAGAACGCCGCCTACCAGGCCGAGCGCCAGCTCGCCGACCTGGGCGATCAGGTAGACGCGGACTCTCGAGGCCGCATCGAGGAGGCGATCAAGGAGGTCCGCGAGGCGCTCGAGTCCGAGGACCCCGCGGCGATCAATGCCAAGGCCGAGACCCTGCAGACGGCGTTTCACTCCGTCTCGGAGGCGATGTACCAGCGCGCGCAGGAGACCGCGGCTTCCGGTGGCGGTAACGGTGACGGCGCTTCGGCAGACGGCTCGGGCGCGGACGGCTCTTCTTCTGAGGAGGAGGACGTGGTCGACGCCGAGGTTGTCGAACGAGCCATGAGCACGTATAGCTGCGCTGGATCTGCGTCCTCGGTCGCTCGCGTACGTAGTACGCCACGCGGGGTGGGCGGGCCTTTTCAATCTTGCCCAGCTTGCCCTACGTGCTCATGGGGGCACAGCGCAGTCAGGAGGCAGCCATGAATGAGGGCGAGCAGACAGTGCAGGAGGGGACCCCCGGCGCGGAGAGGGCGCCGGGGGATGGGTCTGCGCGTGGTGGGGCGGGCGCGGCGCCGGGGGATGGCTCCGCGCCCGATGCCGGCGGCGTAGTGGTGGACGAGGCCGGTGCTGTGTCCGACGGTGGCGTGAGCGAGATCGAGGGCGACCTCGACGAGCTGGTCACGGTCGCCGCCGAGCGCGACGAGTACCTCGCGCTCGCGCAGCGCACCCAGGCCGACTTCGAGAACTACCGCCGTCGCACCGCGCGCGACTCCGCGCTCGCGCAGGAGCGCGGTGTGGTCAAGCTCGCCCGCGAGCTGTTGCCCGCGCTTGACAACCTCGACCGGGCTTTGGAGGCGGCGGACCAGGACGATCCGCTGCTGCAGGGCGTGCGGCTTGTGCGCTCGGAATTGGCCGACGCGCTGGGTCGCATGGGGATCGAGTCCTTCTCGCCCGCGGGCGAGACCTTCGACCCGTCCCTGCACGAGGCGATGGCGACGGCACCTCAGCCCCCACCCCCGGACGGAGCGCCCTCCGGCACGGTCGTCGAGGTCTACCAGCCCGGCTACCGCCTCGGCGAGGACGTCATTCGACCCGCGCGCGTGGTCGTGGCGGCGTAGGCCCGGGAGCTCCTGCACATGGCTGCTCGTCCCGACTACTACAAGACGCTCGGGGTCGATCGTAAAGCGACTCCCGAGGAGATCAAGAAGGCCTACCGCAAGCTGGCGCGGCGGTACCACCCGGATCGCAATCCCGATGACAAAGCGGCGGAGGCGCGTTTCAAGGAGATCTCCCAGGCCCACGACGTTCTCGGGGACCCCGACAAGCGCAAGCAATATGACAACGGCACGGGCCCGTTCTCGACCGGCGGTGGTCCCGGCGGGGGCTTCGGCGGCTTCGGCAACTTCGACTTCGACGCCTCGAACATGGGCGACATCCTCTCCAACCTGTTTGGCGGCGGCGGGCGTGGAGGAGGCGGCGGTGGCTCCGGCGCGGGGGGGCGTAGCGGCGGACGCCCGCGCGCCCAGCGCGGCGGCGATCTCGAGGCGCAGGTGTCGATCACCTTCGACCAGGCGGTCTCCGGCGCGCAGATCCCTTTGTCCGTGCCGATGCACGACACCTGCCCGACCTGCCATGGCACGGGCGCCGAGCCCGGGACGACCCCGAAGGTCTGTCCCGTCTGTGAGGGGCGCGGGGTCGAGGTCACGGGTCAGGGGATGTTCTCGATCTCCCAGCCCTGCTCGCGCTGCGGCGGCTCCGGCACGATCATCGAGGACCCCTGCCCGACGTGTCACGGGGCGGGCGCCGTGCGCACCGTCAAGCGCATGCGCGTCAACATCCCCGCCGGTGTTCGCGACGGCAGCCGCATCCGCCTGGCCGGCAAGGGCGAGCCCGGTCACGGCGGTGGTCCTCCCGGCGACCTCTACCTGATCACCCACGTCTCCGCCTCGCCCGTGTTCAAGCGCCGCGGCGACAATCTGGAGGTCGAGGTCCCCTTGACGATCCCCGAGGCGTTGCGCGGCGCCGAGGTGCAGGTCCCGACGCTGGACGGCTCGAAGACTTTGCGCGTTCGGCCGGGGACCAAGCCCGGCGCGGTTCAGCGCCTGCGCGGCGAGGGCCCGCCCAAACTAGGGGGCAAGTCGCGCGGGGACATCCACTACCGCTTCGTCCTCGACATCCCCGACGAGCTCGATTCCTCCCAGCGCGAGGCCGTGGACGCCCTTGCCGTGGTTATGAACGGCAACCCGCGCGCGCGATTGTTCGAGGGGGCGTCCGGGGGCGGGAGCGCCGGGGGGGCGGCCTCGTGAGAAGCCGTTTCCATTTGGGAGCCCACGCGCGCGTGCGCACGCGCGCGTGGTGCGACGTTTCGGGAACGGGAACATCGCGATGACCGGGCGAGGATCGCCAAGGCTCGTCACCCGTGTCCAGGTCGAGACCGATCGCGGGGTGTTCATGATCTCGGTCGCCGCCGAGCTGGCGCAGATGCACCCGCAGACTTTGCGCATGTACGAGGCGCGCGGCCTGATCGAGCCCAAGCGCTCGCCCAAGGGCACCCGCCTGTACTCCCAGGAGGACGTCGAGCGCCTGCGCCGCATCCAGGAGATGACGGCCGACCTCGGCCTCAACCTCGCCGGTGTGGAGCGCGTGCTCGACCTCGAGGCCGAAGTCCAGGACATGCACGCGCGCATCGAGGAGCTCGAGGTGCAGGCTCTGCGCGCGCAGGTCGAGCTGGCCGAGCGCCTGGAGGAGGTCCGCCGCTCCTTTCGCGCGGAGCTGACGGTGCCCTACCGCGGCGGTACGGACATCGTGCGCGCGGCCGATGTACGCTCGGCGTTCGGATCGACGGTACGGAGGACACGCGGCAGCAATGGCTCCTAACGGTTCAGCGCCGGCCCATCCTCAGCAGGGTCAACCTGCTGAGGAGGAGCAGAGCCCGCTGCAGCGCTTCGGGCGCGACCTCACCGAGATGGCCGAGCAGGACCGCCTGGACCCGGTGATCGGACGCGACGAGGAGATTCGCCGCGTGATCCAGGTGCTCTCGCGGCGCACGAAGAACAACCCCGTCCTGATCGGCGAGCCGGGCGTCGGCAAGACCGCGATCGTCGAGGGTCTGGCTCAGCGGATCGTCTCCGGTGACGTGCCCGAGTCGCTGCGCGAACGGCGCGTGATCGCGCTGGACATGGGCGCGCTGATCGCGGGTGCGGCTTATCGCGGCGAGTTCGAGGAACGGCTGAAGGGCGTGCTCGCGGAGGTCTCCGAGGCGGAGGGCGCGATCATCCTGTTCCTGGACGAGCTGCACACGATCGTCGGCGCGGGCGCTGCTCAGGGCTCGGTCGACGCGTCGAACCTGCTCAAGCCGATGCTCGCGCGAGGGGAACTGCGCTGCGTCGGCGCGACCACGCTGGACGAGTACACGAAGTACATTGAGAAGGACGCCGCGCTGGAGCGCCGCTTCCAGCCCGTGACGGTCGGCGAGCCCAGCGTGCAGGACACGATCGCGATCCTGCGCGGTTTGAAGGAGCGCTATGAGAACCACCACGGCGTGCGCATCCAGGACAGCGCGCTGATCGCGGCGGCCACCCTTTCCCACCGCTACATCGCCGACCGCTTCCTGCCCGACAAGGCGATTGACCTGATCGACGAGGCGGCCTCGCGCCTGCGCATCGAGATCGACTCGGTGCCCACCGAGATCGACGAGGTCAACCGGCGCGTGATGCAGCTGGAGATTGAGTTGACGTCGCTGCGCAAGGAGAAAGACGAGGCGTCCAAGGCGCGCCGCGCGGCGATCGAGACCGAGCTCGCCGAGCTGCGCGAGCGCTCCGCGGAGATGACCGCGCAGTGGCAGGCGGAGAAGGAGGCGATCCGGGGCGTGAGCGAGCTCAAGGAACGCCTGGAGACCGCCCGGGCCGAGGCCGAGCGGGCCGAGCGCGAATCCGACCTGCAGCGCGCGGCCGAGCTGCGCTACGGCGAGATCCCGGAGCTGGAGCGCACCCTCGCAGAGCACGAATCGGCCGAGCGCGAGCGCGCGGCGAGCGGGGATGCAGCGAGCGCCGGAAGTGGCGAGGATGGCGCGGACGGTGGGCCGGGTGGGGATGGCGCGGACGGTGGGGGTGGCGCAGGCGGTGCGGATCGGGATCGCGCCCATCCGGCCGGGCCCCAGTTCCTCAAAGAGGAGGTCGACGCCGATGACGTCGCCGAAGTCGTCGCGCGCTGGACGGGCATCCCCGTCGCACGCCTGCTCGAGGGCGAAACCGAGAAGCTGATCAACATGGAGGACCGTCTGCACGAACGCGTCGTCGGCCAGGACGAGGCGATCGAGGCGGTCGCCACCGCGCTGCGCCGCTCACGCGCGGGCCTGCAGGACCCCGATCGGCCGATCGGCTCCTTCCTCTTCCTCGGCCCGACGGGAGTCGGCAAGACCGAGCTCGCGCGCGCCCTGGCGGAGTTCATGTTCGACTCCCAGGACGCGATCGTGCGCATCGACATGTCCGAGTACATGGAGAAACACTCCACCTCGCGCCTCCTCGGCGCGCCCCCCGGCTACGTCGGCTACGAGGAGGGCGGCCAGCTGACCGAGGCCGTCCGCCGCCGCCCGTACAGCGTTGTGCTGCTCGACGAGATCGAGAAGGCCCACCCCGACGTCTTCAACACCCTTTTGCAGGTGATGGACGACGGCCGCCTGACCGACGGCCAGGGCCGCACCGTCGACTTCAAGAACACCGTCCTGATCATGACCTCGAACCTGCCCGTCGGAGGCGATGCGGATCCGGACGCCGCCGGTGTGGATGGGGCAGGCGCGAGAGGCGATGCCGGAGTTGCGGCGGACGCGCGCCTGCGCACCGAACTGCTCCAGTACTTCAAGCCCGAGTTCGTCAACCGTCTCGACGACATCGTCCGCTTCCACTCGTTGACGCGCGAGCAGATCTCCGAGATCGTCGACCTCCAGGTCGCCCGTGTGATCGCGCGCGTGGCCGAACGCGGCATCGAGGTGACTCTTACCGACTCAGCCCGCGAGCTGATCGCGAACCTGGGCTACGACCCGACCTACGGCGCCCGCCCGTTGCGCCGGGTCATCCAGAAGCAGCTCACGGACCGCCTCGCGCTGGCGCTGCTGGAGGAAACACTGCGCGACGGGGATGCCGTGCGCGTGGATGCGGTTGATGGGGAGCTGGTGCTGGAGGGGGCGCTTGCTGATGAGACAGCTGTCGCTTGAGCGATCCTGCATGCTCGCGATGTGACACCGGCTCGAGGCGAGATGCGGTCGGTCACGTCGCAGGTCGAAACCTCCGACGTGACCGCCGCGGCCGTATAGCAGTCAATCAGCTGAGATTCCCGACCTTAATGGCGGTCAGGGATGCGTAGCCGAGCTCCTCAGGGCCGGTCCCGTCGACCCTGGTGCATTTGAACGACACCGTCCCTGCCGTCGAAAGCGTCTGCGCCCACGTATCGGTAATCGGGGTCGCTGTGTGGGTCGCCAGGATAGCGAACGGGCTTGTTTCGCCGTTGCTGTTGAAACAGTCGACCTCGGTTGAATCGGTACCGGTGTTATAAGCCGTGATCACGGCGGTGATTACGTACTTACCCACCTGGAGGTTCTTGCTTGTCGTTTGAGTGTCAACATGGCCAAAGCTGCGGTCCGCGGTCGCGAAACCTTCACTGGGGCCGATTGGACCTTCTTTGCCTTCTTTGCCTTCTTTGCCTTCTTTCCCGGGTTCTCCGTTTTTGCCGGGCGATCCTTCTTTCCCGGGTTCGCCCTTTTCGCCTTTCGATCCTTCTTTGCCCTGCGGGCCTTCTTTGCCGATCGCGCCAGCGGATCCCGTCGCTCCGGCGGCTCCGGCCGCACCGGCCTTGCCGGTAAGCTTCTTGAGCACCTTCGGGTTGATCTGCTTGGTCGAGTTGATCAGATAGTGGTTCGCGGCCATCGCCCCGCCGCTCATCGCGAACACGAGCGCGAGCGTGGCGGTGACGTTGGCGTAGCTGAGACGTCTGCGCATGGGTACCCCCCATAAGTTTTGTTGGTGCGGGACTAGGAACCGCCCACCCTACGCGCTGCGGCGGCGGATGGCACGGCCTCTGGACGGACGGACGATTGGCCGCGTATGGCCGCGATCCGCTACAAACAACAGTGCGCGCGCCGGCCGCGGCGCGCGGACCGCACAAAACCCGACGGGAGGAGCCAACACCGCCATGCCCACCTACATCATGCTCTCCACGCTCACCCCCGAGGGCGTGCAGACGGTCAAGAACAACCCGCAGCGCATTCAGGAGGTCAACAAAGAGGTCGAGCAGCTCGGCGCCACCGTGAAGGCGCAGTGGGCGACGCTCGGGCACGTCGATTTCATCTCGGTCATCGAGGCGCCCGACGAGGGCACGATGGCGCGCGTCTCGCTGGAGCTGGGCTCGCGCGGCACAGGCCGTTACGAGACGCTGTCGGCGATACCCGTAGACGAGTTCATCGCCTCGCTGTGAGCATGCGTCGCGCCGCGCCTTGGGCTGTGTCGCCGCGAACGCGAACGCGACCGCGCCAAGCACTGTCTCCGCTCGCGCTCCTTGCCGATCACGACGATCCGCGGGCTCACAGCCGCCTGGTGATATGAAGGTCCTGGTCGTGGGAGGCGGTGGACGCGAGCATGCGCTGGTGCGCGCGCTCGCGCGCTCCACGGGAGTGACCGAGCTGCTGTGCGCGCCGGGAAACGCCGGCATAGCTCAGGATGCGCGCCTGCTCGACATCGCCGCCGAGGACATCGATGGGATCGCGGCCGCCGTCGAGCGCGAGGGCGTCCATTTCACCGTTGTGGGTCCGGAGGCGGCCCTCGTGGGGGGCCTGGTGGACGCGCTCGACGTGCGCGGGCGCCTGGCCTTCGGGCCGTCCGCCGCCGCCGCCCGCTTGGAGGGCTCGAAGGCGTTTGCCAAGCGGGCGATGGAAGAGGCCGGGGTGCCGACCGCGCGCTGGCGCCACGTCCAGTCACTGAAGGAGGGGATCGACGCCGTCAAGGAGCTTGCCGCGCCCGGGGTGGTGATCAAGGCCGACGGACTGGCGGCCGGCAAGGGTGTGACCGTGGCCGATAACCCCGAGCAGGCGCACGCCGCGCTGCGTGAGATCTTCGTCGAGGAGCGCTTTGGCGCGACGAGCGGGCCCACTCGCCCGAGTGCTCTCGTCGAGGAGCGCCTGATCGGCTCTGAGCTGTCGCTGCTGGCGTTGTGCGACGGACAGACGGCGCTGGCGCTGGAGCCCGCGCGCGACTACAAGCGCATCGGCGAGGGCGATGCGGGGCCCAACACCGGCGGCATGGGGGCGTATTCGCCTGTGGCCGGTCTGCAGGACGAAGAGGAGATGGAGATGGTTCAGTTCGTGCATGTGCCGATCGTCCGATGGATGCGCTCGCAGGGAGTCCCCTATCACGGGGTTCTCTATGCGGGTCTGATGCTCACCGCGGAGGGCCCGAAGGTGCTCGAGTTCAACGTGCGCTTCGGCGACCCCGAGACGCAGGCGATCCTGCCGCGCCTGCGGTCCGACCTGCTGGACCTGATGCTCCACTGTGTGCAGCCGGGCGGCCTGATCGAGCTGGCTTGTGAGGAACCGCCAATCGAGTGGTCGCCCGACTGGGCGGTGACGGTGGTGCTGGCGAGCGCCGGCTACCCCGCCTCGTCCTCGCGCGGAGATCCGATCTCGGGCCTCGATCTGATCGCAGGCGACGTCGAGATCACACACGCCGGCACCGCGTCCGAGCCGGACGGGACGATCGTCACCGCCGGTGGGCGCGTGCTGAACGTGACCGGATTCGGCCCCGGCGCGGAGTCGGCGCGCGAGTCGGCGTATGCTGCGGCCGGGATGATCTCCTTCGAGGGCATGCAGCTGCGCCGCGACATCGCGGAGGGCCTCGATGGGTGACGTATCGCCGATCGCGACTCCCCTGACCGAGGTCGAGGCGCGGGCGCAGCTGGAGGAGTTCGACGTCGACGCTCCGCGCGTGGGCATCGTGATGGGTTCCAAGAGCGACATGGAGACGATGGAGAAGGCTGCCGGCGAGCTGCAAGAGCGCGGCATCCTGCATGAGCTGCGGGTGATGTCAGCCCACCGCGAACCCGACATCGTCGCCGACTACGCCAAGAACGCGCGCATGCGCGGCCTGCGCGTGATCATCGCCGGCGCCGGCATCTCCGCGGCCCTGCCCGGCGCGGTCGCGGCGCACACCGACCTGCCCGTGATCGGCGTGCCGCTGTCCGGGCGCCTGACCGCCGCCGGCGGGCTGGACGCGATCCTCTCGATCGTGCAGATGCCCCCGGGCGTGCCCGTCGCCTGCGTCGGCCTGGACAACCCGCGCAACGCCGCGATCCTCGCGGTGCAGATCCTCGGAGCATGATCACGCGCTACACCCGCCCCGAGCTCGGCGCTCTGTGGACGGACGCCGCGCGCATGGAGACCTGGCGCCAGGTCGAGGTTGCCGCCTGCGAGGAGCTGCCCGGCCTGCTGGGAGACGCCGGTCCCACGGCGTCGGAGCTGGATGCGATCCGCGCCGCCACGTTCACCGTGCAGGCCGTGAACGAGCGCGAGCGGATCACCGACCACGACATGGCAGCGTTCGTGGACGTGCTCGCCGCCTCGGCGGGGGAGGCGGGGCGCTGGATCCACTTCGGGCTGACCTCCTCGGACGTGCTCGACACCGCGCTCGCGCTGCAGCTGCGCGCGGTAGGCGAGGTGATCGTGCCGGGGGCGAATGAGCTTGTCAAAGCGCTGGCCACACGCGCGCGTGAGCATGCGCGCGCACTGTGTGTCGGCAGGACGCACGGGGTGCACGCCGAGCCGACCACGTTCGGGGTCAAGCTCGCCGGGTTCGCGTTCGAGGCGCACCGCAACGCGCAGCGCTTGGAGCGCGCGTTCGCGCAGGCGGCCGTCGGCGCGATCTCGGGCGCCGTGGGCACCTACGCCGCCACCAGCCCCGAGTTCGAGGCGCGCGTGCTCGAGCGCCTGGGCCTCGCGCGCGAGGACGTCTCCACGCAGGTAGTCGCCCGCGACCGTCACGCAGAGCTCGTGCAGGCGATCGCCCTGGCGGGCGCGGGCCTCGAGCGGCTGGCGACCGAGATTCGCCACCTGCAGCGCACGGAGGTGCGCGAGGCGCAGGAGTCGTTCCGCCCCGGACAGAAGGGCAGCTCGGCGATGCCGCACAAGCGCAACCCGATCAAGAGCGAGCAGATCTCCGGCCTCGCGCGGGTGCTGCGCGGCAACGCCCAGGCCGGGTTGGAGAACGTCGCGCTGTGGCACGAGCGCGACATCTCGCACTCCTCAGTCGAGCGGGTGATCCTGCCCGACTCGACGATCCTGCTCGACTACCTCCAGCACCGCACGGTTTCGCTCGTGCGTGACATGACCGTCAACGCGCAGCGGATGCGCTCCAATCTCGAGCTGACCCACGGCGCGCTGTTCTCCCAGCGGGTCCTGCTCGCGCTCGTGGCGGCCGGTATGACCCGCGATGACGCCTACCGCATCGTGCAGGAGCTGGCCCAGCGCACGTGGGATGACGGCATCCCCCTGCGCGAGCTGCTCGCGGGCGATGAGCGCGCCGCGGGGTTGGACCTCGACGAGATCTTCGATTACGGGCATTACGTGCGCTATGCGGATGACATCCTCGCGCGGCTGGACGAGATCGCGTGAGTTGGTCCGTCCTCGGTTCACCGCCGAGCCCCGGTCCATTCACCGTGGCCGCGGGCGTCGATAAAGTCGGGGCACGATGACCGCGCTCGCCGACCTGCCTCTGATCGCCAGTGGAAAGGTCCGCGAGCTGTACGACCCGGGTGGGCCCGACGGCGACCGCCTGCTGATGGTCGCCAGCGATCGCATCTCCACCTACGACGCGGTTCATCCGACCCCGATCCCGGACAAGGGCCGAGTCTTGACGGGACTGTCGGTCTTCTGGTTTGGCGCTACCGAGCACATCGTTGCCAACCACCTGATCTCCGCGACCGCGGGCGTGCCCGAGGAGGCGCGCGGGCGTGCGCTGGTCGTGCGCAAGCTGGACATGCTGCCCGTCGAGTGTGTCGTGCGCGGCTACATAACCGGGTCGGGCTGGAAGGATTACCAGGCGACGGGCGCCGTCTCCGGCATCGAGCTGCCCCCCGGCCTGCGCGAGTCAGAGCAGCTGCCCGAGCCGATCTTCACCCCCAGCACCAAGGCCGACGTCGGCCACGACGAGGCGATCGACTTCGACCGCGCCGCCGAGCTGGTCGGCGACCGCGCGCTGATGGAGCGCGTGCGCGACGTCTCGATCGAGCTGTACTCGTTTGCCGCCGCCCACGCGCGTGAGCGTGGCGTGATCCTCGCCGACACCAAGTTCGAGCTCGGGCTCGACTCGGCCGGCGAGCTGGTCGTGGGCGACGAGGTCCTGACCCCCGACTCCTCGCGCTACTGGCCTGTCGATACCTACGAGCCGGGGCGTGGGCAGCCCAGCTTTGACAAGCAGTACGTGCGTGACTGGGCTGCCTCCAGCGGCTGGGACAAGCGTCCGCCCGCCCCCCGATTCCCGACGACGTCGTCGTGGGCACGCGCGCGCGCTACGTCGAGGCGTACGAGCGCATCACCGGCGAGCCGTTTCAGGCTTGGCTCGATCGCACCGGGGCGGACACGTGATGTGGCGCTATGGGCTGCACCGTCGGATGGCGATTGCTCGGTCGCGATGAGAGCCCGCGTGCTGATCCGGCCCAAGGCGGGCATCCTCGACCCCCAGGGCGGGGCCGTCGAACGTGCGCTCCCCGCGCTCGGGTTCGCCGGCGTGGCGAACGTGCACGTCGGACGGCTGATCGAGCTCGACGTGGAGGACCCCTCGCAGCTCGATTCGATGTGCGAGCGCCTGCTCGCCAATCCGCTGGTCGAGGACTACGAGGTCCAGCAGCTGGGCTCTGGAGGCGAGGGCGCATGATATGCACATACACAAGCGCAGATGTATATGTGCTAGTGTAGGCGTATGTCTGCCTCTTCGCTTACTCGCCGAACCCAGTTGCTGCTCGATGACGATCTGCACAGACGTCTGCGCGAGATCGCTGCGCAGCGAGGGATATCGATGGGCGCCCTCATCCGAGAGGCGATCAGCGAGAAGCTGCACAGCGTCCAAGACGCCCGCGCGCAGGCTGCCGCGAGGCTGCTTGCGGCTGAGCCGATGCCGGTCGAGGATTGGCCGATCATGAAGAAGCAGATGCTCGAAGACAGATACGCGGCCGTCATGCATCTCTACGACGACGAGCCCTGAGCGGCTGGTGCGTCGCTTTCTGTTCGACACCAGCGTGTTCATATACGCGCTCGGCGGCGAGCATCCGTATCGGGAGCCCTGCCGAGCGATCGTGCTCGCGCAGGGAGATGGCCGACTGGCGGGAGAGGCGAGCGTAGAGCTGCTGCATGAGTTCGCATACGTACGGTCCAGACGCACGGTCACGCGCTCGAACGCTTCTCGGTCAACACGCGACATAGTGGAAATGTGTCCTCTGCACACGGTTAACAGAGCCGATATCGAGCGCGCGCTGGACCTGTGGGTGCGCCACCAAGCGCTCGACATGCGCGACGCGATCTTCGTGGCGCAGGCGCTCGACCGTGGGATCGACGCGATCCTGAGCGCCGATCGGGGATTCGACGGGATCCACGGACTCGAGCGCATCGACCCCGCCGATGCGGATGCTGTTGCGACGCTGCGATGAAGTTCGGCGTCCTTCAGTTCCCCGGCTCCTGCGATGAGGTCAACGCGCTGGGAGCCGCGCGGCTTGTCGGCGACGCCGAGCTGATCTGGCACGGCGACCGTGACCTGGGCGGCGCCGATGCGGTCGTCGTGCCCGGTGGGTTCTCCTACGGCGACTACCTGCGCGCGGGCGCGATCGCGCGCTTCGCTCCGGCGATGGAGTCGGTGATCGAGTTCGCCCGCGATGGGGGGCTCGTGCTCGGGATCTGCAACGGGTTTCAGGTGCTCTGCGAGGCCCGCCTGCTGCCGGGCGCGCTGCTCCCAAATGTGAACCTCCGCTTCACCTCCCGTCAGGCCCAGCTCGATGTCATCGCACCCGACACCACTTTTACGCGCGCGTGCGCGGGCCTTGCCCGCCTGAGCATTCCCGCCAAGCACTCCTGGGGACGCTACTACGCCGACCCACCCACGCTCGATCGACTGGAGCGCTCCGGTCAGGTCGTGCTGCGCTACGCGCCCGGTCAGAACTTCAACGGCTCGTTGCGCGACATCGCGGGCGTCTCCAACGAGTCTGGCAACGTCTTCGGCCTGATGCCCCACCCCGAGCACGCGGTCGATGCGCTCACCGGCGGCTCGACCGACGGCCTGAGGATCTTTGAGTCGATGCGTCTCACGGTGGAGGGCGCCCGTGTCTGAGCGCCATGCGAACCGGATCTTGCGAGGCCGTGCCGCCGCGCCGGTCGGTGAAGGCGCTCGTGTCTGACAGCAACGCCACCCTGCCGACGGTGCAGGACGCGCTCGCGCTCGGGCTCACGCGCGCGGAGTACGAACTCATTTGTGAGAAGCAGAATGGTCCTCCGAATCAATTGGAGCTGGCGATGTACTCGCTGCTGTGGAGCGAGCACTGCGCGTACAAGCATTCGAAGCGCCTCCTTCGCACGCTCCCCACCGAGGGTCCGCACGTGGTCATGGGTCCCGGCGAGAACGCCGGCGCCGTGGACATCGGCGACGGGCTCGTCTGCGCGTTCAAGGTCGAGTCGCACAACCACCCCTCCGCGGTCGAGCCCTTCCAGGGCGCCGCCACCGGCGTCGGCGGCATCCTGCGCGACATCTTCGCGATCGGCGCCCGTCCGATCGCGGTGCTCGACTCGCTGCGTTTCGGCGAGCCCGGGGAGCCCAGCGGGAGCGCGACTGATACGGGCGGGGGGGCAGGTGCAGCCGGGGCAGATAAAGACGGAGCAGATAAAGACGGCGGTGTGGAGGATTCGCAAATCACGGTCCACGCCCGCGCGCGCGCACACACACGCCCGCACGCAGGCGCGCGCGCGCGTTTCCTGCTCGATGGAGCGGTCGCGGGCATCGGCCACTACGGCAACTCGATCGGCGTCCCCACTGTCGGCGGCGAGGTCTACTTCGAGGCGCCCTACGAGCAGAACTGCCTCGTCAACGCGATGGCGCTGGGGCTGGCCAGGCGCGAGCGGCTGATGCGCAGCGCGGCGGCGGGCGTGGGCAACGTCCTGGTGCTGTTCGGGGCCTCCACCGGCCGCGATGGGATCGGGGGCGCCTCGGTGCTGGCCTCGGCTGAGCTGGGCGAGGCCGATGAGAACAAGCGCCCCACGGTCCAGGTCGGCGACCCGTTCGAGGAGGCCAAGCTCTTGGAGTGCTCGCTGGAGCTGCTGGAGCGCGGGTTGCTGGTGTCGCTGCAGGATCTGGGCGCGGCCGGTCTGACCTCGGCGGCCTCGGAGATGGCCTCTGCCGGGAAGGTGGGCCTCGACCTCGATGTGGCGCTGGTGCCTTTGCGCGAGGCGGACATGGCCCCCTTTGAGATCATGGTCTCCGAGTCCCAGGAGCGGATGCTGTGCGTGGTGGAGCCAGAGCGCGTGCAGGACGTGCTTGCGCTGTGTGAGCGATGGGAGATCAACGGCACGGCGATCGGCACGGTCACCGACACGCACCGCATGCGCGTCTTCGACGGTCCCGACCTCGTCGGCGACATGCCGGTCACGGCCCTGGTCGACGATTGCCCACTGTATGACCTCTCGCCGGCCCGCCCTTCGACGCCGATCTATGACCCACCCTCCGCCACGCTCGCACTCGACGCCTCCCCCCGCGACGCTCTGCTCGCGCTTCTGTCCTCCCCGAACATCGCCTCGCGCCGCCCGCTCTTCGAGCAGTACGACTCGATCGTCCAGTCCCGCACCGTCCGCCGCCCCGAGCAGGCCGACGCCGCCGTGCTCGCGATTCGGCCGGACGGAGTTGGTTCACGCGTGGCTGCTGGGGACGGGGTGGAGTTGGAGGGAGGTCCGGTTCCCGCGCTCGCCGTGAGCATCGATTGCAACGGCCGCCGTGTCGCCGCCGACCCCTACCGGGGGACGATCGAGGCGGTGCTCGAGTGCGCCTCCAACCTCGCCTGCGTGGGCGCCGAGCCGCTCGGGACGACCAACAACCTCAACTTCGGCTCTCCCGAGCGCCCTCACGTCGCCTGGCAGCTGACCGAATCCATTCGTGGCCTCGGCGACGCCTGCCGCGCGCTCGATGCTCCGATCGTCGGCGGCAACGTCTCCCTCTACAACGAGTCCGCCTCCGGGCCGATCTACCCGACCCCCGTCATCGGCATGGTCGGCCGGCTGCCCGACGCCCATCGTGCCGGGCGCCTGGGTTTTGCTCGCGCCGGCGACACGATCGCGCTCGTCGGCCCCTTCGCCCCCGCGCTCGCCGCGAGCGAGCTGGCCAAGCTGCGCGGGCAGCCGCTGCCCGACGGGCTGGGAGCCATCGACATCGCGGCGGTGCGCTCCGCGCAGTTCGCCGTCCGTGGCGCCATGCGCGTTGGCGGGCTCTCCAGCGCGCATGACATCGCCGAGGGGGGACTGGCCACCGCCCTGGCCGAATGCTGCCTCGCGGGAGAGCTCGGCGCCGAGGTGCGGCTGGACGGGGACGGCGGCGATCCATTTCAGACCCTGTTCGGCGAGGCTCCCGGTGGCTTCCTTGTCAGCGGCACGCCCAGCGGCGTCAGCGCGCTCGGCCGCCGCACCCATGTGCGTGTCCTCGGCGCGACGGTCTCCGGTGATGCGCTGCGGATCGAGCTCGACGATCTGTTCGCTCTCCGCGACACTCTCCGAGCTGGCCGATGCGCACGGGACGCTAGCGGAGCTGTTCCCCTGCTAGCTTGTGAATGTGATGCGTGAGGGACCGCGCGACGAGTGCGGAGTGTTCGGACTGTATGCGCCCGGTCACGAGGTGTCCAGGCTCTCCTACTTCGCGCTGTATGCGCTTCAGCACCGCGGTCAGGAGTCCGCTGGCATCGCCGCGGCCGATCGCGGCAGGACATATCGTCACGCGTCGCGAGCTCGGGCTCGTCAGCCAGGTGTTCAGCGAGAACGACCTGCGCACGCTCGCCGGCGAGCTGGCGATCGGGCACGTGCGCTACTCCACGACCGGCTCCAACGCGTGGGAGAACTCCCAGCCGGTGCAGCGCTCGGAGGGCATGCGGCGGCTCTCGGCGCGAGGTCGCGCTGGCGCACAACGGCAACCTGATCAACGCCGTCGAGCTGCAGGAGGAGCTGCTCGAGCGGGGGGTCACGTTCAGCTCCACCTCCGACTCGGAGATCATCGCCGCGATGATCGCCACGCACCCCGCCGAGCACGTGGAGGACGCCATCGCGGAGGTGCTGCCGCGCCTGCGGGGCGCGTTCTCGATCGTGGCGATGACCAAGGACCGCGTGATCGCCTTCCGCGATCCCCACGGCCTGCGTCCGCTCGCGCTCGGTGTGCTGGAGCCCGGCCCGGAGGAGCAGGACGGCAAGCTGCGCTACTGCGTGGCGAGCGAGTCGTGCGCGTTCGACATCATCGGCGCGCGGTTCGTGCGCGACGTGGAGCCCGGCGAGGTGGTCACGCTCGGCGAGGAGGGCCTTGAGAGTCGCATGGTTATGCCCGGGGGCAGGCGCGCGTTCTGCGTGTTCGAGTACATCTACTTCGCGCGCCCGGACTCGCGCATGAACGAGCAGGTGCTGCAGGTCGCGCGCGGGCGCATGGGCGAGATCCTCTGGCGCGAGGCGCCGGTCGATGCGGACCTTGTGATCGCCGTCCCGGACTCTGGGAACCCCGCGGCCCGAGGGCTGGCGCGCGCCGCGGGGCTGCCCCAGGACGACGGCTTCGTCAAGAACCGCTACGTCGCGCGCACCTTCATCCAGCCCGGACAGGAGCTGCGCAAGCACGGGCTGCGCCTGAAGTTCAACCCGCTGCCCGAGGTGATCGCCGGCAAGCGGCTGGTGGTCGTGGACGACTCGATCGTGCGCGGCAACACCACCCGTCAGATCGTGCAGATGCTGCGCGACGCGGGCGCCGCCGAGATCCACATGCGCATCTCCGCCCCGCCGATCGTCCATCCCTGCCACTACGGCATCGACATGTCCACGCGCGAGGAGATGATCGCCCACGGGCGCACCACTTCAGAGATCGCCTCCGAGCTCGGCTGCGACTCCTTGCACTACCTCTCTTTGGACGGCGTCTACGAGGCGATCAGGGGGGAGCGCTCGACCCACTGCGACGCGTGCTTCAGCGGGCGCTACCCGCTGGACGGGACGGGCGAGGCGAACGGCAAGTTTGCTTTGGAGGGGCAGCCCGACCTGCCGCTCCCGCTTGTGCGGGCGTAGATCCTTTCGGCCCTGACGGCCGAAGAGCAAGTCCCGTGACGAATGAAAGCGCCATATCGGGGCATCATCTGTGATGTAGGTCACGTCGGATTGGTTCCTTCTGGCGTGTCAGCTATGGTTTCGCACCCCCATGTCATCCCGTTTGCCAAGCTCTGCTGCTGAGGATTTGCTTCCCATCGCCGTGCTCGTGTCGGGCAATGGCACAAACTTGCAGGCGCTGCTCGACACTGTCCATGGTCATGAGGCGGAGATCGTGGCGGTCGCCTCCAGCGCGCCGGATGCCCCGGCATTGCGACGAGCCGCCGCTCATGGCGTACCTACGGAGGTGTTCTCCCGTTCCCGCTATGCCAGTCGCTCCGAGCGCGACGAGGCGATGGCCGAATGGCTGGGAGAGCGTGGCGCGCAGCTGATCGTGCTGGCTGGGTTCATGGAGCTGTTGAGCGAGCGTTTCCTCGATGGCTTTCCCGATTCCGTGATCAATGTGCATCCGTCGTTGCTGCCCGACTATCCTGGTCTGCATGCGATCGAGCGCGCACTGGCCGACCGCGCAACTGTGTTCGGCGTGACCGTTCATTACGTGGATGCGGGCGTCGACACCGGTCCTGTCATCCTGCAGGAGTCATGTAAGTTGCCGCGTGCAAAAGATCCAGCCGAAGTGCTGAGAGCGCTACGGCCGCTGGAGCACTCTCTGCTGCCTGAAGCTGTGAGGCAGATTGCCGCGCAGAGGCATCTGATTGTCGTTTGAGCGCGCTGCACCCGGCGGAGCGCCTGTCCGCCGCGCGCTCCTGTCCGTGTCCGACAAGAACCGGCGTCGTCGACTTTGCCCGTGGTCTGACCGAGCTCGGTGTGGAGCTCGTCTCCACCGGGGGCACCGCCCGCGCGCTGGCAGATGCGGGCATTGCGGTCCGGCCGATCGAGCAATTCACGGGGTTTCCCGAGATGATGGACGGGCGTGTCAAGACGCTGCACCCGCGGCTGTACGCGGGACTGCTCGCGCTGCGCGACGACGAGTCACACCTAGAGGCCGCGTCCGAGCACTCCATCGAGCCCGTCGACCTCGTCTGCGTGAACCTGTACCCGTTCGAGCAGACCCTCGCCCGCGGGGGCGCCACCGACGCGGAGATCGTGGAGAACATCGACATCGGCGGACCCACGATGATTCGCGCCGCCGCCAAGAACAGCGCGTTCGCAGCGGTGCTTGTCGACCCCGGCGACTACCACCCCGTGTTGGCTCAACTGCGCGAGTCAGGCGGGCTGATCTCACTCGATACCCGCACCCTGCTGGCGACCAAGGCGTTCGCGCTGACCGCCCGCTATGACGCAGCGATCTCGACGTGGTTCGCGCGGCGCGCCTACGACGGGTTTCCCCCGACCTGGCGCGACGCCTACGAGAAGGTCAGCGACCTGCGCTACGGCGAGAACCCCCACCAGCGGGCCGCGTTCTACGCCCGCGCCGGCTCGCCCACGCACCTGCTCGACGGTGTCACACAGCTGCATGGCCGAGAGCTGTCGTTCAACAATCTGCTCGACCTCAGCTCCGCGCGTGAGCTGGTCGAGGAGTTCGATTCACCTGCGTGTGCGATTGTCAAGCACAACAACCCGTGCGGCTGCGCTCTCGGCGAGACCGTCCAGGCGGCGTACGAGCGCGCGTTCGCCTGCGATCCGCTCAGTGCCTACGGCGGCGTGATCGTGCTCAATCGCCCCGTCAACCGGGCTTGCGCCGAGCGCCTTTCCGAGCAGTTCATCGAGGTTCTGCTCGCCCCCGGCTTCGATCCCGCGGCGCTGGAGATTCTCACCGTCAAGAAAAACGTGCGCCTGCTCGAGCTACCCGACTGGCCGGCGCCAAGTCACGAGGTGGACAGTAAACCCGTGATCGGCGGTCAGCTCGTGCAGACTCGCGACGTCGTGTCAGAGACCCGCGCGCAGATGAGCGTGATGGGCGCGACCGAGCCCAGCGACGCCCAGTGGGAGGATCTCCTGTTCGCTTGGCGCGTCTGCCGTCACGTGCGTTCCAACGCGATCGTCATCGCCTCCGGCGAGGCGACCGTCGGCATCGGCGCCGGTCAGACGAGCCGGGTCAACGCCGTCCGCCTCGCGGTGGACAAAGCCCGCGCCACCCAGCCAGACCTCCTGGCCGGTTCCTCGCTCGCCTCCGACGCCTACTTCCCGTTCGCCGACGGCCCTCAGCTGGCGATCGACGCCGGGGTCACCGCGATCGTTCAACCCGGCGGATCGATACGCGACGAGGATGTCATCGCGGCGGTTGACTCCGCCGCGGGCGTGGCGATGGTCGCCACCGGCGTGCGCCACTTCAGGCACTGACCCGCTTCTCCATACAGGACCCGAATTCCCTGTGTTACGATATATCGTGAAGTTACTTTGATACATCACGATAGGAGTACAGAATGTTTGCTCAAGCACTAGATATGACAGGCCAGGGACGGTGTCGACGGCGTCAGACCGCCGACCTCCGCGTCCTCTGGCGCGAGATGACCGGCACGGGCGCAGGCGGCCCGGGCGACTACGAGGAGGGCTCCCGCGGCGGACGCGGTCGCCACGGCGGGCATCGCCACCGGGGCGGACCGCGCGGCGAGGGCTTCGGTGGGGGATTTGGCGGATTCGGCCTCGGCGGTGGCAGAGGACCGCGTGGGCGTGGACGCAAGGCACGCCGTGGGGACATCCGCACCGCCGCGCTGCTGCTGCTCGCCGAGGAGCCGCGCAACGGATACCAGATCATGCAGGAGGTCGAGGAACGCAGCGACGGCGTTTGGCGCCCGAGCCCCGGCTCGGTCTACCCTGCGCTCCAGCAGCTCGAGGACGAGGGACTGATCCGCTCGCAGGAGCTGGACGGCCGCAAGCTGTTCAAGCTGACTGACGCGGGACGCGAGTATGTGAAGGAGCGCGGCGAGGACAAGCCGGCGCCGTGGGAGCAGATGAGCGGCGACGTCTCAGACCAGGCGCACGAGCTGGGCAGGTTGATCCGCGAGGTCGCGTCCGCTTTCACGCAGGTGGTGAAGACCGGCAGCGAGGCGCAGATGGGCGAGGCTCGCAGGGTTCTGACGACGACAAGGAAAGACCTGTACAGGATCCTCGCCGACGGCGACCCCGGCGAGGGCGATTCCGAGGGCACTATCGTGGGCGACGACGCCTGAGCCGCAGCCCTCGAGATGTCGAGCAACCTCAGCCACCTGACCACCGATCACCGCGCAAACGGCGGCGCGCCGCCCGGCGCCGACGTGGCCCCCGCCGTGGCGGTCGATGGCCTCCGCAAGCGTTACGGCGAGCTGGAAGCGGTGCGGGGCATCGACTTCGCCGTGCAGACCGGTGAGACGTTCGGGTTTCTCGGGCCCAACGGGGCGGGCAAGTCCACGACGATCAACATGCTGTGCACGCTCGTGCAGCCGAGCGGCGGCAGCGCGCGCGTGGCCGGCCACGACGTCGTGCGCGAACGCGACGAGGTGCGGCGCAACATCGGGCTCGTGTTCCAGGACACGACGCTCGATGGGTACCTGAGCGCCGAGCAGAACCTCAGGTTGCACGCCGAGCTGTACGGGATGCCGCGCGGGGCTGTGGCCGAGCGCATGCAGCAGGTGATGGAGATGGTCGGCCTGTGGGAGCGGCGCTCCAGCCTCGTGATGACGTTCTCCGGCGGGATGAAGCGTCGCCTCGAGATCGCCCGCGGCCTGTTGCACTCCCCACGCGTGCTGTTTCTCGACGAGCCCACGGTCGGCCTGGATCCGCAGACGCGCAGCTCGATCTGGAGCTACATCTCAGAGCTCAAGCGCGACGAGGACATCACGATCTTTCTCACCACCCACTACATGGACGAGGCCGAGTACTGCGACCGCATCGCGATCATGGACCACGGCACGATCGTTGCGCTCGACACTCCGCAGGCACTGAAGGCGAGCGTCGGTGTCGAACCGTGTGCAGATCCAGACCGGCGACGATCAGGCGGCAATCGCGGCGTTGCGCGAGCGCTTCGAGATCGAGGCGAGCGTCGCGGAAGGGGCGGTTACGTTCGGTGTGCCCGCCGGCGAGCAGTTCGTCCCGCGCCTGTTCGATGAATGGGATCCCGCCCACCCCCCGATCCGCTCGGTCAACGTCTCCCGTCCATCGCTGGACGATGTGTTCATGTCCTACACCGGCACGACGATCCGCGACGCCGAGGAGTCCGGCACGACCGATATGCGCCGCAACATGGCCCGGATGATGAGCCGCTGATGGTCCGGGGCGAGGTGGAGAAGGGGGTCGAGAAGGCGAAGATGGGATTGAATGAGGGGTCGGGTAGGCGAGGGTTTGAGTCAAGAAAAAAGACGTTAAGGGGTAACTATGGTATTTGCAAAAGAACATAAGGGAGGGGTGTGGGTATAAATTTTATAGCGCGTATAACGATGGTGTCACAAAGGTTTTAAAAATTTAGTCGTCCACCTCACTGCCCATCCCCGCACCCGAACATCCCGCACCGAACATCTCACTGACCCAACACCCAACACCCAACTAACCCGCAATGGCCACCGAAACCACCACCACTCCCACACAAACCGGGCAGCCCACGACACCCGGCGGTGCTCCGGCGAGGCACGTCGCGCGCGTGCGCGTTCCCGCGCGCAGCCTGCGCAGCGAGCTGCGGGCGATACGCGTCGTCTGGAAGCGTGAGCTGATCCGCTTCAGCCGCGACCGCCTGCGCATCCTCACCTCGTTGATCCAGCCGTTCCTGTTCCTGTTCGTGCTCGGCACCGGCATCTCGACGCTGGCCTCGGCCGGCACGCACGGGGTGAACTTCAAAACGTTCATCTATCCGGGCGTGCTGTGCATGGCCGTGATGTTCACCGCCATGTTCTCGGCCGCCTCGATCGTGTGGGACCGAGAGTTCGGATTCCTGCGCGAGATGATGGTCGCGCCCGTGCGCCGCAGCTCGATCGTGCTCGGCAAGGTCGCAGGCGGCGCCACCGTCGCCGCCTTCCAGGGCCTGATCGTGATCGCGATCGCGGGGTTGGTCGAAATCCCCTACAACCTCGGCCTGATCGCAGAGCTGTTCGGACTGTCGCTGCTGGTGGCGTTCGCGATCACCGCCTTCGGCGTGATGTTCGCCGCCCGGATCAACCAGATGCAGTCGTTCATGGCGCTGATGCAGATGGTGGTAATGCCGATGTTCTTCCTGTCCGGCGCGATGTTCTCGGTCGCGAACCTGCCGCAGTGGCTGGCGGTGCTCAACCGCCTGGATCCGCTCACCTACGCGGTCGAACCGATGCGGGGCGCGATCTTCTCGCACCTGGACGTCTCCGCGGCCGCGCGCAAGGCGCTCGACCCGGGCATCACCTGGTTCGGCTGGCGCGTGCCCACCCTGCTCGAGGCCGCGGTCATCGCGATCCTCGGGCTGGTCATGCTGTCGATCGCTATCTGGGAGTTCTCGCAGGCCGAGTAACGGCTGTCAGGATTCGATTGCCTGGGCGGCGACGCCCAGGATGGGGTCCTGCTCGGCGACGGAGCCCGACGCGGGGTCAGCCAGGCGGATGGCTTCGGCCACGCGCTCGGGTTCGCTGAGCACGCGCCGTTCGATCAGCGGCTGCAGCACGCCGCGCAGCGCGAGCATCGGACCGACCCAGCGCGGCGCCCATACGCGCGCCGAGCGCCGTTCGATCCCGCGCTCGATCGCGTCGATCGCCTTCACCAGCGGAGCGGGGTTGCGGATGAAGCCGGGCGTCCCGCTGTTGGCGATCTGCGCCGAGGGCTGGGCATAGCCGCCGCGCACCATGTCGGTGTCGAGAAAGCCGAAGTAGGCGCAGCCGACGCTCACGCCGCTGGGCGCGAGCTCCGCGCGCAGGCAGTCGCTGAGCGCGTCCACCCCGGTCTTCGCGGTCGCGTAGGCGCCGAGCAGCGGCGGGTGCACCACTGCGCTCAGCGAGGAGATGTTCAGCAAATAGCCTCTGCGCGCGATCAGCTGCTGGGCGACCGCACGGTCGGTGCGCCACACCCCGAGCAGATTGACGGCGAACGTGCGCTCGACGTGCTCGATCGGAGCGGTCGCAAGCGCGCCCGTGAAAGCAACCCCGGCGTTGGCGATAGCCACGTCGATCCCGCCGAAGCGCTCGACGGTGGCGTCCACCGCGCGTCCCAGCGCCTGGAAGTCGGTGACGTCCGCCTCGAACGCGGTCGCGCGGTCACCCAGGCGGGCTGCCAGCTCCTGCAGCCGCTCGGGCTCCAGGCCGACCAGCGCGACGTTCGCGCCCCTGCGGTGCATCCGCTCGGCGGTCGCGGCGCCGATGCCGCGCGCGGCGCCGGTGATGAACACGGTGCGCCCGCTCACGTCGAACGGGGTCTCGGATCTGCGGCTCATACGGCGGTCAACCCTACGCGCTCGCGCATGGGACGTGGCACCAGCTCGTAGTCGGCCGGATCGAACCGGCGCGTGCGCCGGCGATACGGCCAGGTGAAGCCGGGCCACACGCTCGAGTTGCGGCCGTGCTCGTCCAGGTACCAGCTGACGCAGCCGCCCGAGGTCCAGACGCTGCCGTCGAGCTTGTCCTGCAGCTCGTCGTTGAAGCGCATCTGCACGTCCTCGCGCACGTCGAACGCGCCCGCGCCGGTGCGGTCGAGATGGGCGATGCAGTCCATCACGTAGTTCAGCTGGGACTCGATCATGAACACGATCGAGTTGTGCCCGAGCCCCGTGTTCGGACCCACGAGCAGGAACATGTTCGGGAAACCCGCCACGGTCGTGCCGAGATAGGCCCGCGGGCTGCCTCGCCAGACGTCGTTCAGCGTGCGCCCACTGCGACGCCCGTGCACCCACTCCGCGACCGGCATGTCGGTCACGTGAAACCCGGTCCCGAGGATGATCGTGTCCACCTCGCGCTCGACGCCGTCGGCGGTGACGATCCCGTGCGGTATGACCGCGGCGATCGAGTCGGTCACGACCTCGACGTTCGGCTGCTGCAGCGCCGGGTAGTAGTCGTTGGAGATGAGCGTGCGCTTGCAGCCGATGCGATAGCGCGGCGTCAGTCGGGCGCGCAGCTCGGGATCGGACACCTGTTCACGCAGGTGCTTGCGCCCGGCGCGCTCGGGCAGAGAGCCCGCGCGAGGATGCATCAACGCGAGCACGAACAGCTCGCGCGAGCAGTACGTGAACGCGCGCGCGAGCCGCTGTGCGGGCGGGAACACCCTATACAGCAGCCGCTCGGCGCGCGAGGTCTGCCGGTCGCGATGGGGCACCACCCACGGGGGCGTGCGCTGGAACAGGTGCAGTCGCGACACCTCTGGCTGAATGTGCGGCAAGAACTGAATCGAGGAGGCGCCGGTGCCGATCACCGCGACGCGCTTGCCCAAGAGCGAGTGCTCGTGATTCCACTGCGCGGAGTGAAAGATGGTGCCCGCGAACGTGTCGATCCCGTCGATCTCGGGCAGCTTCGGCTCGCTCAACGGGCCCGGCCCGGCGATCAGCAGCTCGGCTGTCAGCTCCCCCGCGTTCGTCGCGATCCGCCACAGCTGTGCGCTCTCGTCCCAGCGCGCGGCCGTGACCTCGTGGTTGAAGCGGACATGAGGCCGGATGCCCTGCTCGCCGCAGACGCGGCGCAGGTACTCCCAGATCTCCGGCTGTAGTGAGTAGGTCCTGCTCCAGCTCGGGTTCGGCGCGAACGAGAACGAGTACAGGTGCGAGGGGATGTCGCACTGGCAGCCCGGATACGTGTTCACGTTCCAGGTGCCCCCGACGTCGCCGGTGCGCTCGAGCACGACGAAGTCCTCGATCCCCGCCTGCTTGAGCTTGACCGCGGCGCCGAGCCCGGCGAACCCAGAGCCGACGATCGCGATGCGGTGATGGTCGGGGGTGGCGGTCATCGGGAGAAGCGTACCCCTGCCCCATGCGTCTATGCCCCGTGCGGGACTCGAACCCGCCCCACCGGATTAAAAGTCCGGCGCTCTACCCGATGAGCTAACGGGGCCAGCGGCGGTCAGTCTGCCACATGGCGCCCCGACTGTGGACGAGCGCGTCTACGACGGCCGTTCGGAGGCCGCGACGCGAAGGAGGTCGTCGAGGCGCGTGAGCTTGACGCGGGGGCGACCGGAGGGCTCGCCGAGAGCGCGCTCGTGGCGGTCGATCGATTCCCAGCCGGCGTAGGTGACAAGGTCGGGCTGGCGGTCGCGCAGAAGGGCATCGACGGTGCCGGGGTCGGCGGAGCCGGGGACGTGTCCGGCGGGCGCGCCGCCGCTGCCGGAGGCGCCGTCGCCGGACGGGAGATCGGCGAAGATCGCGTCGACCGTCTCCTGGGCGTCCTTCTTGTTCGTCCCGATCACGCCAGAGGGGCCGCGCTTGATCCAGCCGACGACGTACTCCCCGGGCAAAGGGACGCCCGACGCCTGATCGAGGACGCGGCCTCGGTCGTGGGGGATGGTGCCGGCGCGCTCGTCGAAGGGGACGTCGGGGAGGGGGATGCCGCGGTAGCCGATCGCGCGGAAGACGAGACCGGCGGGAATCGTCTCCGACTCCGAGGTGGGCTCGGCGCGCAGGCCGCCGCCGGGAGCGGGGACGAGGCGGTTGCGGACGAGCTCGACGGCGCTGAGACGACCGTCATCGCCGGTGGGCAAGAGCGAGGTGGGCGAGAGCAGGAAGCGCAAGACGATGCGCTTGGCCCGGCCAGCAGGAGGCCGGGAGGCGTAGGAGCGCAGGATCTCGACGTTGCGCCGCGAGGTGGCGTCATCGGCCGCAGCCGCGTCGGGGATCGCCAAAGCGGAGTCGAGCTCTTCCGGGTTGACGACGATGTCCGCGTCAGCGAGCTCGCCGAGCTCGCGCAGCTCGGGGTTGGTGAAGGCCGCCTGGGCGGGCCCGCGGCGACCGGCGACCACCACCTCGCGCACGCGCGAGCGCGCGAGCACGTCGAGGGCATGGTCAGCGGTGTCGGTGGGAGCGAGCTCGGAAGGAGCGAGCACAAGCATGCGGGCGACGTCGAGCGCGACGTTGCCGTTGCCGATGACCAGGGCGCGCTCGGCGGAGAGGAGGTTGACCTCGAGGTCGGTGTGGTCGGGATGGCCGTTGTACCAGCCGACGAACTCGGTCGCGGCGTGCGAGCCGGGGAGGTGTTCGCCGGGGATGCCAAGCGGGCGGTCAGACGGCGAGCCGGTCGCGTAGACGATCGCGTGGTAGTGGGCGAGCAGGTCCGCGCGCGAGACGTGGACGCCGAAGGTGACGTTGCCGAAGAAGCGAAACCGCGGGTGGGCGGCGGTGCGCTCGTAGATGCGGGTGACGGACTTGATCTTCGGATGGTCGGGGGCGACGCCGGAGCGGACGAGGCCCCAGGGGGTGGGCAGGCGCTCGAACATGTTGACCTCGAAGCGCTCGGAGGAGTCGGCGAGCAGGTGGCCGGCGGCGTAGAAGCCGGCCGGGCCGGAGCCGACTACTGCTATGCGCAGGGGTGAGGGGTCGGGGGCGGTGGACTCGGTCATCGGCGTCGGCGATTGGAAAAAAGGGATGGGCGCGGCCCGACTCGAACGGGCGACCCCCTCGGTGTAAACGAGGTGCTCTGGCCAGCTGAGCTACGCGCCCAAGGTCGGGGGTCCAAGGCTAGCGAAGCGGGGCGCGCGATCTCGCTGGGAGCGCGACGGGCCGGGTCGGACGGGGAAGTGCGAAGCTGGGAGGGTGCGCAAGGGGAGAGGAAGCAGAGGGGCGGTCAAGATCGCGGGCGGGGCGATGGGCGCGATCGTGGCGGTGCTGGCGCTCGCCCAGGTGCTGCTGCCGGGGATCGCGGCGAGGATGGTGCGCGCGAAAGTGCAGAAATACGGGACGGTTAAGAGTGTGAAGGTGAAGGCCTGGCCGGCGGTGAAGCTGGTATGGGGGGAAGCGGAAGAAGTGCAAGTGCAGGCAGGGCAGCTGAAAGTGAGTCCCGAAGAGACGGTGGCGCTGCTGAAGGAAGCAAAGGGGGTGGGGAAGGTGGACGCGCGCGCGGAAAGCGTGGAAGAGGGAAAGCTGAGGCTGACAAATACGAGGCTCGAAAAGCACGGAAAGGCGCTGAGGGCGGAAGGAGAGGTGAGCGCAGAAGACGTCAGGCGGGCGCTGCCGGAAGGGGTCGAAGTGGCACTGGTAAGCAGTGAAAAAGGCGCGGTTGAGGTGAGGGTGAGCGGGGGGCTGTTCGGGGTCAGCGCGAGCGTGGATGCGGTGGCAAAGGCAGAAGACGGCAAGCTCGTGGCAAGGCCGACAGCGTTTCCGCTGGACGCGCTGAAGGTGACGGTGCTCGAAGCACCGAGCGTGTATGTGGAAGGGGTGGAAGCCCGCGCGCTGGGAAGGGGAGAAGGAGAGGGTGAAAAATATGAGTTGTCAATGTGGGCGAGCCTACGGTGAGTGGCAAACCGATCGGAGATCGACGGGATCTCCGATCGGGCAGCAGGCCGAGTCCGTCCGGTGCGCGTCAGTGAGGTAAGGGCCCGCGCCAGAATATCTGCCGGGATTGAGGCCGCCGTTCCGCGGCGTCAGCCACCACCCACGATGCTCGACGTGCCACCAGCACGCCTGCGCTCGCGCGCGGCGTCTGCCATCCACGGCCCGACACCCTCAACCCACCATCTATTCTGGCGCGGACCCTAAGCGTTTCCAAAAGAGGTCCTGCTGAGCGGATTGGGCGAGCTGGCGGTTTGGGGCGAGACGACCATGGGGAGTCCCTGAGCGGGGCTGATCGTGGGCGACTGGCGGATGGTGAGGCGGAAAGAGTCGGGAAGGGAGAGGGAAAAGCGCGAGAGGATGAGTGTCGCGATCGTGCGGATCTCGAGCTGGCCGAAGCGCATGCCGATGCAGGTGCGCGAGCCCCCGCCGAAGGGGATGTAGGCGCCACGGGGAAGAGAAGACTTCGCCTCGGCTGAGAAGCGCTCGGGACGGAAGGAGTCGGGTTCGGGGAAGACGTCGGGCAAACGGTGGGAGGCCCAGGAGCAGTAGTTGACGAAGGCGCCCGCGGGAACGGTGTGACCGGAAAGCTCAAAGGGTGCGACGGAGCGGCGGGGGCCGATCCAGGCGGGCGGGTAGAGGCGCAGGGTCTCGTCGAGGACCATCTCCAAATAGGGGAGGCCGTCGCCCATCAGCTGGGCGGGGGTCGGGAGAGAGCCGGCGAGTTGGGAGTCCTGCTCGGCCAAAAGGCGGGCGACGACATCGGGATGGCGGGAGAGCTCATAGAACATGAAGGAAAGCGTCGAGGTGGTCGTGTCGTGGCCGGCGAAAAGGAGGGTCATGACCTCGTCGCGGATCTGTAGATCGGTGAGAGCTGCGCCGTCCTCGTCAGAGGCGTCGATCAGGAGCGAGAGGACGTCATCGCCGCGAGCGCCGGTGGAGCGCCGGCGAGAGATCTCCGAGTAGATCAGACGCGTGAGGGCACGGGTGGCCTGCTGCTGGCGATCCCAGGGGGTGAAGGGACCGCGAAGCATGCGCATGGCGGGGTCGCGGGCATAGAAGGCGAGGGTCTGCTCAAACAGGGCGGCGGCGTCGATCGAACGGGCGGCGGGGCCGTCGGGATCGAGACCAAAAAGGGCGCGCATGGCGATGCGCAGAGCGAGGCGGCGCGTCCAGGCATAGAGGTCGATGGTTGTGCCGGGAGTAAGGGAGTCGAGCGCAGCAGACGTCTCGTCGAGCATCGTGTCGAGCGAAGCGAGGATGCGCTCGCGATGAAAGGCGGGGAGCATGATCCGCCGCGAGGCGTGGTGGAAAGGGCCGTCGGTCGTGAGCAGAGCGTCGCCCGCAAAGCCGATCAGGTCCCGGAAGTAGGAGGTGCGGTAGAGGAAGTTGGAGGCATGGGAGACGGTGATGTAGTGGTTGGCGTCCGGCCCAAGGGCGAAGACGGCGTTGGCATGAAAGAGCCGCAGCGTGAAGACCGGCCCAAAGCGCTCATAGGACTCGAGCAGCAGGGAGAGGGGGTCATCCGCAAAGCGGCGGGTGCGAGCGAGCGAGGGTCGGGTCTCACCGGGCGGGAACGGGACGGTGGCCGAGCGCTCGTCGAGGAGGTCCTGGACGAGGACGACGAAAGGGTTGTAAGAGCGAAGGGGTGCGGGGCTGGCGAGTGGCATAGGTCTTGGGCAGAAGCCTAGAGGAAAACTGGCTGACTAGCCAGTTTGGCAGGCCGGGCGGACGCTGCAGGTGGGCCCGGGACTGGAGGCAGCCATAACTGGCGGCCAATCCGAGGGTCAGGCGAGCCGCAAACGAGCGGCCAGGAACGACCCCGGCGGGACCCAGGCGGGGACCCAGGCGAGCCGCGGACAAAGCGGCCGACCAAGGGTGGGCTTGGTTGGCATACTGGAAGGCGCGCAGGTCCGCAAACGCGGAACGGCCCGCGCAAACGCGGGGGCGTAGCTCAGCTGGTTAGAGCGCCGGCCTGTCACGCCGGAGGTCGCGGGTTCGAGTCCCGTCGCTCCCGCTCCTGGCACCGATCAGTTCCGGTCGGCTTTTGTGGGCTTTCGCAGATGGCCTGGAAGTAGGCGGCGAAGGGGGGTTGTGGTTTGATCGCCACAACCTGCCCGTCGTTTTGCCGAGACCTGCTCAAAGAGGGTAGCCAGCAGGCGGTGGCGCTCGGCTGGGGACTTCTCGCGATCCCAAAAGCTCGCGAAGTCGGCGAGCACCTTCTCGGCTTCTGTGAGCTGAGGATCGGCCGGGGGCGCTAGGCGCTCCAGCTCGTCCTGCACGGCTTGACGGCGCATGACGTACTGCGCTTTCGTGAGGTCACCGAGTACGAACAGCTCTTGCAGGCGGCGGAGCTGGTCGGCGAGCTCGGCCTTCCGGTTGGGTCCGCTGTCCTCCTGCCGCGCCTGCTCGGTGATCTTGTCGAGCACGAGCGCTCGCAGGTCTGCGTCGGGCTGGAAGGCGCGCAGCCAGTCAGCTAGCTGGTTCTCTAGCGGCTCGGCCTTGGTGATCGGCTGCTCGCATCCGTGGCCGTGTCGCCGGCCGGAGCATAGATAGCGCCGCACGGGTGGGCGCGATCCGCGGTTGCCGTGCATCCGAGCTCCGCACCGATCGCAGTGGAGCAGCCTGCTCAGTAGGTACTCATCCGATGGTGGGCTTGGTTGCTTGACTGTCGCTCGGTGTGCGCGGCGTTCCTGTACACGGTCGAAAAGGTCCTCAGGAACGATCGGCTCGTGCAGTCCAAAACTGTTGCGAGCACCGGTTGAATCCGCCTAGTTCGACTCCATGCCTATGATGCACCAAAGGTACCCAAAAGCGGGTCAACGGATTCCAGCAGGCCCACAACGCCCGCTGCGCGGAGCATGCGAACAAGGCGGAACTGCTGACCATCAGTCTCAGCATCCGAGCGTTCCCGGCAGGCACGGAGGCCTCCCGCGAGGCGCAGGAGCCGACTGCGGTTCAGAGCGAACCGGCGGGGGCACATCGGCCGCTGGGGCAGGCTCGACCTGCGGGACATAGCCTCCTGCCGGAGGCGTCGGCACCGGCTGCACACGAACCGGCACACTGGTCGTCGACGGCAAGGTTCTTACCTTTCGCTCCCCCAGGCTTGTCCGCCGATGAACGGCCTCCCGCTGCCTCCCGGCTCCTCGCCGAGCGAAAGCCTCGCTCTGATGATGAGCTGAGCGCGCAGCCCCGCGCTCACGCCGCCACGACGGCACACCGGCAACATGCCGCGCCGTCGCCTCTGACCGGACGCCACCGTGCCCGCTTGGACGCCTGAGCAGCCTGATCGACATCCCAACAGCGATCACGGCGAGGGTCACCACGGCAACGCGAGGCGCTCGCAGCTGCCCGCCGAACCGGACCCGCCCACGGGCGAGCAGCACGACCGTCACGGCATCATCGGCCCTCTGGACCTCAGGCTCGACCTGCACGTCGAAGTCGCCGCCGCCCGGCGGGTCGCCAAGGCGCAACGTCGTCCAGCAATCCTCAACACCGCGCTCCGAGCGGCCCCGACTGTCGTAGATGGCGTCCTCGGGAAGGGTCTCCACAAACCCTTAAGCACCGCAGACCCCGAAACGGGGTCATTTAGTTTGGTTTGGGCCTGCTGGGGCCCCAGGGATTGTGGGCTGGCCGTCGCGACTGGAGTCCGTTCGGGCGAGGTACTGCGGCGGCTATGTAGTGGTGTCCGGTGCCCCGTGAGGGTGTGGCAAGCGACGGGATGACTCGTTAAAACGGGCGGCCCCTGTTTCTGGGTGCCTTGTGTCGGGATTTGTCTCTCCGCTTGCCACGGACGCGCCATGACTTCATAGAAGCGTGCTTTATCGCCCGACATGGCTCTGTCTGGCCGGGCTCAGTGGACTCGGCGAGGACGAAGTTCTGGTCGGTATCGAGGGCGCTGGCAGTTACGGTTAAGCAGTTCTCACGCCGCATCCTGTATACCGTTGCGCAACGTCCCCCCGATCTGTTGAAGGGAGCACCGTGCCAGACTTTCTCGCCGAGAAGCGCAAGGAGATCAGCGACCGGCTGAAGGAGCTAGGTCCGCTTGTAGCGGAATATCAGCGTCTACAGGAGGCTGCCAAGGCGCTCGAGGGCATACCCGCAGCCTCACCGAATGGGACGCTTGCCGCTGCGCCGCGGGCGTCCGCCCGCAGGCCGGGCCGAGCGCGCGACTCGAAGTCTGCCGCGAGAGCCACTCCCGCCCGCAAGCGTAGGCCGGGACGGCGCAAGGGGACCGGCAAACGCGCTGGCGAAGCGCTCACGATCATCCAAGAGCAGCCAGGTATCACGATCCCCGACCTCGCCGCCCGCATGGGCATCAAGCAGAACTACCTCTACAAGGTGCTTCCCCCGTTGGAAGAGGCCGGATCGATAGTCAAGCAGGGCCGAAGCTGGCATCCGAAGGAGCCCGTCTACGCCGCAGCGTAGACAGCGGTCACTCGACCGCCTGCGAACATTCGCTATACGTTGTAGTCGTGGTTGGAGGTTGCTCGTATGCCTGAGTTGGTGTTGAGGTTTGAGGGCGTTGTTCGGGGGTATCGGCGTGGGCGGGATCGCTGGCGGGTGCTCTCTGGGGTGTCGTTGACGGTCGCGGCGGGCGAGTTTGTTGGTTTGCTTGGTGGGCGGGGTGAGGGCAAGACGACGCTGCTCGAGGTCGCGGCGGGCGTGGAGGTACCCGAACACGGGAAGGTGTGGTTTGAGGGTCGCGATTTGGCGTCCTGCTCGGATGACGACTCGCGATCCCTTTAGATACCGGGGCTTCCCTGTGGATTTAGCCCACCAAACGACTCCGGTGGGCAAAAGTCGCGCGTTCACGGTCCGATCACGAGGTGTGGGCTTTCGAAGGTCAGGTCATGCTACATGCGGATGCTGAAGTCACCCGACTGCCGCGAATATGCGGTTACGCTGTAGGAACCCGACGATTGTGAGGGTTCTGTGACTGATGTCCCCGTGTTGCGGTTGGATGGTGTGTGGCTGGCGTTTGAGCGTGGCGGTGTGCGGGTGTCGGTGTTGGAGGGTGTGTCGTTGGAGGTGCGGGCGGGGCAGATCGCGGCGGTCGTCGGCGGGCGGGGTCAGGGCAAGTCGACGCTGATCCGGCTCGCGACGGGGATGCTGAGCGCGGATCGGGGCAGTGTCTCGATCGAGGGTCGTGAGCTGGGTGACCTCTCGGACCGTGATCTTGAACGGTTGTTGAGGACCGAGATCGGGGTCGCCACGAGAGCCGGGGAGGAACGCCTAAACGTTCACGACTACGTGGAGATGTCGCTGGCGGCGACGCGCAAGTACAGCGGCAGGGAGCGCGACCGGTTCGTGAAGGACATCTTGGCGGAGCTTGAGATATCGGGGTGCGCGGACTCGAAATGGGATGAGCTATCGGACTGGCAGCGGGTGCTCGTGGAGTTCGCGCAGGCGATCGTGCGGCGTCCGAAGTTGCTGCTCGTTGATGATGTCGTGGACGGTATGGGCCTCGACCAGAAGCGGGCGGCGATGGATCTCATGGAAGGCTTCGCTAAGGACCGTCGCTGCGGGGTGCTGATGGCCGTCTCAGACCACGCCGCCGCATTGCGCTCCGCTACCGTCTGGCGGCTCAGCCACACCAAGCTCGAGCTGATGCACCAAGACCCCGACATCACCTACCTCCACCAACGCCGACAGGATCAGGCGCTCTAGCCACCCGGCGGCGCAGGCGCGGCGCGTGCGGGCACGGCACACCGTGGGTACGGCTCGTAATGTCGCTCTCGTCAGCGAACGCGAAGTACACGGCGAACGGGAAGCCGTGACTAGGGCAGCTGGACAGCAGGATGATCCCGCTGGGCTGATAGAGCATGAACTCGTGGTGGATGCGCCTTGTAGTAGGTCACGCCGAGCGGCCCGACTGTGGAGCGCGGCTTGACCAGAGCGACATCGAGACTCTCGGGAAAACTTTCAAGCAACGGGACCGTGATCGCAAGGTCCCCGCCACAGTGGAGTAGCTGGCCGTAGGAACCCTGGGTGCCGCTGCGTGGGCCACCGACAGCCAGGCGGGGAGGCCGAGTATCGAGGGAGACGAGCCGTGCCGCGAGTGCGGCACGGCTGCTTGATCCGCCTGGTAGCCAAGTTCGCGTGTTTTGTCTCTAACTAGTATCGCCGTTTCGGTTAGCGTCTGTGGGACGATGTCCAAGCAAAACCCCACCGACCTACCGGCCAGCATGGTGGTCCTCGGGCTCCTCATCGAAAAGCCCGGCCAAACGGTAGCCGAGGTCGCCCAAAGTCTGGACGAGCGCTTTCCTGAGTCGCGTTTCAACTCGGCTACCGCGCACGTCGTGCTGCCGCAGATGGCGCGAGGTGGACGATATCGGCCGCGCGTCACATGTATCTACCGGGTGCCGGGGGGACATAAAGCCCAGAATCGCTACGACCCGACGCGTGAGGGTGCCAGTCTGTATCGCGCGTGGATGCACGCGATGCCGAGCGAAAGTGGTCCGCCGGCGCTCCGCGAGGCGCTGTACGGCCGCATCGAGCTATGTCGGCTCGAGGATCTACCAGAGCTGATCCGTATCGCCCGCGAAGAAGCGTTGATCGCGACGGACATGTACTCAAGGGCATCGGTCACGCTCAAACTGCACCTCGAACATGAGCGCACGAAGGAGACCGACGCAGACGAGCTGACCGACCAAGACTACTTGCGGATGGTGCGCGAGGTGCTGCTGCACGTCACCCCGAAACATTGGTCCACGCGTCACGAACTCATGGAGGAAATCCGCATGTACCTCGAAAAAATTGCGAGGAAGGCTGGCATCCCGTTCACGGTGCCGAGATGACTCCCGTGTTGCGGTTGGATGGTGTGTGGCTGGCGTTTGAGCGTGGCGGTGTGCGGGTGTCGGTGTTGGAGGGTGTGTCGTTGGAGGTGCGGGCGGGGCAGATCGCGGCGGTCGTCGGCGGGCGGGGTCAGGGCAAGTCGACGCTGATCCGGCTCGCGACGGGGATGCTGAGCGCGGATCGGGGCAGTGTCTCGATCGAGGGTCGTGAGCTGGGTGACCTCTCGGACCGTGATCTTGAACGGTTGTTGAGGACCGAGATCGGGGTCGCCACGAGAGCCGGGGAGGAACGCCTAAACGTTCACGACTACGTGGAGATGTCGCTGGCGGCGACGCGCAAGTACAGCGGCAGGGAGCGCGACCGGTTCGTGAAGGACATCTTGGCGGAGCTTGAGATATCGGGGTGCGCGGACTCGAAATGGGATGAGCTATCGGACTGGCAGCGGGTGCTCGTGGAGTTCGCGCAGGCGATCGTGCGGCGTCCGAAGTTGCTGCTCGTTGATGATGTCGTGGACGGTATGGGCCTCGACCAGAAGCGGGCGGCGATGGATCTCATGGAAGGCTTCGCTAAGGACCGTCGCTGCGGGGTGCTGATGGCCGTCTCAGACCACGCCGCCGCATTGCGCTCCGCTACCGTCTGGCGGCTCAGCCACACCAAGCTCGAGCTGATGCACCAAGACCCCGACATCACCTACCTCCACCAACGCCAGCCTGCGCGGGCGCGGGTTGCAGAGCCGTGAGATGCTCCATATAGGAGGGCTCGTCAAGCACTTTGAGGTCGGAGGCGAAGTGGTCCGCGCGGTCGACGGCGTCTGGCTGGACATCGCGCCTGGCGAGATGGTCGCGCTCTACGGGCCGAGCGGTTCCGGCAAGTCGACTCTGATCGACCTCATCGCGGGATTTCAGACACCCGACGCCGGCACGGTAGTGGTCAACGGACGAGACATCGCTTCATACTCAGAACGAGAACACGCCGACTACCTGCGCCTGACGGTCGGCATCATCGGCCAAGGGGACGAACTATGGCCCTCCGTGTCGGCCCGCGACAACGCCTGCCTGAAGCTGCTGCGCGACCATCCGAAGGACGCGGGTCGCCTGATCGAACCGCTTCTCGCCGACCTCGGGCTCGGCGACCGGATGAAGCAGCCGACCTACAAGCTTTCCAAGGGGGAGCGTCAGCGCGTCATGATCGCCCAGGCCCTTGCGACCGATCCGCGCCTCGTTCTCGCTGACGAGCCCACCGGCAACCTTGACACCCGCCGCAGCCGTGACGTGCTCGGGCAGATTCGGGACCTCTGCCGTGATCGAGGCACCGCCGTGCTACTCGTAACCCACGATCCCCAAGCCGTCTCGTTCGCTGACCGTGTCTACGAACTGCGCGACGGGCACCTCCACGACTACCAGCCTGACGAGCTGTACCTTCGCGCAACTGGAACGGCGGGGCAGCCTAGCTCATGAGCTCTCTGCCCTTCCCGCCAGACACACCTAAGCCCGAGCAAGCTCCTGGCAACCAGTCGTCTGCGCTCGCGCGTCTACGCAGGCGGGCGAGGCGGATCGTGCCGCTCGGGGAGATTCTGTTCGTCTTTCGGGCAAGGCTCAAGGAGCGTGCTGTCTTGGGCCAGGAGGCTCTTGCTGTCATCGGCATCTCGGTCGGTGTAGCGTTGCTATTCGCCTCCCAAGTTGCCTCGCAGAGCCTCGACGGCTCAGTCCGGCAACTCACCCGGCAACTCGTCGGCGGAGCGCAATATCAGCTTGACGCGCGAGGCCCCGAGGGATTCCCCGAAAGCATCGCTCGTGAAGTCGGCGCGCTGTCAGGGGTGACCGCCGCGCTGCCGCTACTTGAGCAGCAGGCGATTGTGCTCGGGCCACGTGGCCAGGCGTCGGTTGGTCTCATCGGGGTGAATCAGCGGTTTGCGAACATTGGCGGGCCGCTATTGCGCAAATTCAGTATACGCCCGCTCGTGCATGTCAGGGTGATCGCGCTCCCTGCACCTGTCGCGGCGGCGATCGGAGCGAGCCCGTTTCAGGTCGTCCAGCTACAGGTAGGAGCGAGCACGGTCAAAACGCTGCTCGCGGCGACTCTCAGTGAAGCTGATATTGGCGGGCTCGTCGACAGCCAGGTCGCGCTCGCGCCTCTGTCGTACGCCCAAAAGCTCGCCGGCACGCCGGGGCGCGTTTCCCGCCTCTACATCAAGGTCAAGCCTGGCCAGCAAGTCGAGGCTGACGCCGCCCTGCGAAAGCTCGCCGCAGCCCACCATCTGAACGCGGTCCCGGCAGACTTCGACGCGCAGCTCTTCAGTGTCGCCTCGGCCCCAGCACAACAGGGAGAGAACCTATTTAGCCTCATCAGCGCGGTCGTCGGGTTCCTGTTCGCGTTCAACGCGATGTTGCTGACCGTCACAGACCGCCGCCGCTTCATAAAAACGATGCGCCGCCAGGGCTTCACCCGACCGATGATCGTGCAGACCCTGGTGTTCGACGCACTCGTGATAGGGGCGGTCGCCACGTTGCTCGGAATCGGACTCGGCGAGCTGCTCTCAACGGCCCTGTTCCACTCCGAGCCAGGCTACCTCGCCTTCGCGTTCCCGGTCGGCGGTCAGCGCATCGTGGGCTTCTCCACGATCGCCCTGTCTGTCGCAGCGGGATTCCTCGCGGCCCTCGTGGGTGTCCTGGCGCCGCTCAGACACATCCTCGCCCTGCCGCTGCGCTCACAGGTCGAAGTCGAACGGCCACCCCGCGGCTGGACCGCGATGCGGGTCAGCGCCGGCATCCTTGGCCTGCTCATCACAACCCTCATCGTCCTGTTTCGTCCGCAGTCGGCGGTGGTCGGAGTGATCGCCCTTGTAATTGCCGGGCTTGCTCTGCTCCCGTTCCTCTTCAGAGGCATCGTTCTGGGATTCGGCTGTGCACAGCGTCCATTCCATAGCACTGCGACGCGTCTCGCCGTCGGCGAGCTCACAGACACCATGACCAGCGTGCGCTCCCTGGCGGTCGCGGCGACAGGGGCGCTCGCCGTGTTCGGCACTGTCGCTGTAGCGGGCGCGCAGCACAACCTCCAAAGCGGGCTAAACAGCGCCACCCGCGAATGGAATCGCGCTGCCGACGTGTGGGTGTCTCCCTCGGGAGACGACAACACGCTCGCTACCACCCCGTTTCCCGCCTCAGTGACGTCCAGGCTCAGGCACCTCGAAGATGTACGCAGCGTAAGTATCTACCGGGGGAGCTTCCTGAATGTCGGCGACCGCCGCGTATGGGTGATCGCCCCACCACGCCAGTCAGCCGAGCTGATGCCGCCGGGGCAACTCACCGAGGGCAATATCTTGCAGGCGAACGCGAGACTGCGCGGCCACGGCTGGGCGGTCCTGTCCGAAGCGATAGCCCACGAAATGCACCTGCACATCGGCGAATCATTCACGTTGCCCTCTCCGCATCCGACCACCTTCCGGCTCGCGGGCCTCTCGACAAACGGCGGATGGCCACCTGGCGCAATCGTGATCAACGCGGAAGACTACGCACGAGCCTGGGGCTCAAACGCGGCCAGCGCACTCAACGTACAGGTCGCCCCCAACCGGGCGCCGACCGAAGCGCGCCTTCAGATAATCCGAGCACTCGGACCGGGCTCCGGCTTGGCCGTGCAGACGGCCGCCGAACGCGAAGCGCAGTGGATCAGATTGAGTAGTCAGGGTCTGGCACGGCTGACACAGATAAAGACAATCGTCTTGATCGCGGCGATCCTCGCGATGGGGTTCGTGATGGTGTCGCTGATCTGGCAGCGACGAGAACGAATCGGATACCTAAAGCGGATTGGCAACGCTCGCGGATTGCTGTGGCGCTCGCTGTTCTTCGAGAGCGCCGTGCTGCTCGGATCAGGGTGTCTTATCGGTGCGGTGTTCGGGCTCTACGGCCAACTTGTCATCAGCCACGCACTGATCACCGTCACGGGCTTTCCTATAACGATCAGTGTCGGAGTTCTCATCGCCATCTTCAGCTTCCTCATCGTCAGCGCGACTGCGCTTGCGATTGTGGCGATCCCCGGCTATTTCGCGACACGCGTCCGGGCGACAATGGTCAAGCCTGCATAGCAGCAGAGCGGGGCTGGCGCTACTCTCGCCGCGAACGGTTATCGGACTCGCCCGAGCGGCATACCGCGAGCTTGTTTGGGGGCTTCGCGACGTGTCCCGCGAGGTCGAGGGCTGGCGTGCGCTCGCGAGCATGATCCCCGATCGGGCGCTTCGTGCGGACGCGCTCGAAGCGCTCGCATGCAAGCGCCCGATGGTCGACGGCGCTGCGATGTTCTGGACGCTCCCGCGCGCACGCTCTTCTGAACTTCTACGGCTACTCGTCGCCTACCAAGTACTAGCCGACTACCTGGATTGCACCAGCGAGCGTGCCGCAACCCACGGAATCAGAAACGGGCTGCAGCTTCATCGTGCGTTGATCGAGGCGATTGATCCCTCACTGCCCCTGTCTGACTACTACCAATACCACCCCTGGCGGGAGGACGGCGGTTACATCCGAGCGTTGGTCGAATACTGCAGACAGGCTGCTGCACGGCTCCCGTCGTTCGCACAGGCGCAACCGCTCGCGGTCCGCGCGGCACGCCTCACGACGGTGCTCGCGCTCAATCATGAGCCCGACTCGGTGCTGCGGGATACCGAAATGAAGGTGTGGGCAGCGCTGCACTTTCCCGAGAGCAGCGCGCTCGCCTGGTTTGAGCTGGCCGCCAGCGCAAGCGCCTGGCTTACAATCCTCGCTCTCCTAGCCCTCGCGGCCGACACCGGTCGCGGGCGCTCAGAGGCAGAGGCGACATACGCCGCGTACTTCCCGTGGGTATCCCTCGCTGGCACGATGCTCGACAGTTATGCGGACGCCGCAGAAGACCACGAAGCAGGCGCCCACAGTTACATAGCTCACTACACGAGCGCGACAGAGGCACACGAGCGTGTCGGCGAGATCCTCACGACAGCGTTCGCAAAGGCCGCGGATCTGCCGAACGGTGAGCGGCATCTTGCCCTGATCAGCTGCATGGTCGCGATGTACCTGTCCAAGGAAAGCACGCGCATGACCGGGAATCTTCAGGCGACCCGGCAGCTCGCGCGAGCCGCCGGTTCCCTGCCGAGGGCTCTAATTCCTGTCCTTCGCGCCTGGCGAGTCCTCTACGGCCTACAAACCGACGGCGCCGGAGGACAAGCCCGCGTAGATTTCCAGGTGCCTGACGCTCCGCGATCGACGAGGCTACCGCCGAGCGCGCCTGTGCCCTCTGCACTCCAGACGCTCGCGGTCTGGCGTGACCCCCATCGATATCTCGCTTGGTGTCGCAAGCGGTATGGCAGCCGATTCACGATCCATGCGCTTGGGCTCGCGCCGCTCGTGTTCATGTCAGACCAAAAGGACATCATGGCGATCGTCCGGGCACCTGCTGACATCCTTCACCCCGGTGCCGGAGCTTCGGTAATAGCACCCCTCGTAGGGGAGGGATCGTTCATGTTGGCAGACGAAGACGCGCACCTCGAGGGTCGTCGCGCAATCCTGCCCGCCTTCCAGCACTCTCGTGTTCGAGAACACACTGAAATGGTTAATGACATCGTGACACGAGAGGTCGCGTTGTGGCCACGCAACACGCCCGTAGCGATTCACTCTGGCCTGCGGGCGCTAACACTCAGGGTCATCCTGCGAACCATCTTTGGTCAAGAGAGTGCCTGCCAACATGAGCTTCACGCTCGACTACTGCGAATGCTGACAATCACAGCAAGCCTCGCGCTGCAAGAGCGCCAGCTACGCCTGTTTCCCCCGTGGCGCCATCTGTGGAGAGGATTCATCGCCGAGCGCGCCGCCGTCCATAAGCTCATCGATGGTCTCATTAGCGATGAAGCCCACGCGCCAGCGCGAGACAGCGGGCTCCTCGCGATGCTGCTAGAAGGCACGACAACAGCGAACGACACGGGAGCCGACCCGAGGCAGATACGGGACGACTTGATGTCGGTGATCCTCGCCGGACACGAGACGACCGCCTCAGAGCTGGCCTGGGGATTCCAGCTTCTCGCACACCACCCGATCATCATGGAGCGCCTCGTAAACAGCCTCGACAATGGCGAGGATCGCTACCTCGCGGCGACCGTCCAAGAGGTGCTGCGCCATCGGCCCGTGTTCTTGTTCACGATCCCGCGTGTGGTGAACGCCCCCTTCGAGATCGCCGGGCGAACCTTCTACCCGCCCGTGCATCTCGTCGGCTGCATCCACCTGATGCAGCACGACCCCGCCGTGTACGAGGACCCCGAGCGCTTCTGGCCCGAGCGCTTCCTAGCGGCTGAGCTGCCACCCAAGGTCTGGATGCCCTGGGGCGGAGGCCGCAAGCGCTGCCCCGGACACCACCTCGCCGTGCTTGAGATGCAATTGGTACTGAAGGCTGTCGTGTCTGAGCTGCAGATCCTGCCCGTTGACAGCCGCATCGAGACGGCCAGATGGCGCAGCGTGATTGTCACGCCTGGCCGCGGCTCGCGCATACTGCTCCGCAGACGCTCAGACGCAAATGCCGCCCACGGACGGGCCTCGCCAGCCTGCTCGCGTTAATCTCCTTATAACTAAATGTTTCTATTTAATTATAAGACGGATTTCTGCCTACTCGAACAAAAAACGGTCATGATGGCGCGCAATGGCGCAAGGGGACCGCATCCATCCGAGCACCGCCCGAGCTAGAACCAGGTGCCGTGCGAGCCGTACGCAGTGGCACCTCGGAGGAGAGATACTCTTGGGTAGACGAGAGCCCCTGCCTCTCGTTGTGGTCGCTCGCTGGATCCCCTGGCGGGCCGAACGTCCAATCGCCGTATCGCCACAAGGACGTTCGGCCCGTCACCGCGCCAGACCAAAACGTCGCAGGGATCAGTGAGGCGTCGATGCCCAACCGGACCGAGCCTGAGTATGCGTCCCCGGTCTCGCTCGCGCAGGCGGAGCGGGTCGTCCAGCAGGTTGTGGGCGGCCAGGGGCCAGGTACCTCGCTTCTGCGGGTGCTCTTGGCCCTCGGCGGAGACGACCGGGTGATGATGGCCGACCTTCTCGCCGATCCCGAGTTCGACGATCGCAACATCAATCAGAACCTGATCACCAGCCTCCTGGTGCTCACGTCCTTCTACGGCGACACCGACCAGCGAGTTACCGACATCGCCATCGACCTCGGCATAAGCACGACAACTACCCTGCGTTACCTCAGACTTGGGTCGCGGTCGGCATACTCGAACAGGATCGAGCCGATCACAAATACCACCTCGCGCGTCGATGGCGCGAGGAGCTTGCGATAGGTGGCCCGCCGCGACCGCTCCCCACCTCGATATGAACACTCCGGCCGCCACCAAAGACGCCGAGCAGATGCCGACCGACCCCGTTGACACGTCGCCGGCAGAAACCCCGACCGATGATGCGCAAGCCGAGGCTGTGGGGAATAAACCACGCGAGGAAGACGAGCAGCCCGAACGTAACCCCTTGCATAGCGGGCGGTACTCCCTGCGACGCAGTGACGTCGCGGGAAACGCACCTCAGATCATGGCGTTGATGCGAGCGGCCGGGTGGCAGCCGTGAGCCACCAAAGCGTAAACATTCACCGCACCCCGGGGCTGAACGGGACTGTCGAGCCGCAAGAGCTGATGCACCGGCTGATCGGAATGCCAGTCCCGGCGTTCACCTTGCACAACACCGAGGGTGATTCGATCCCTCTCGGCGGCGTTGACGTGTCACTCGTGATCTACCTATACCCCGGCAGCGCAACCTCTGATGGGCACGGGAGTGACACTCCGCTCGCTGACGCCGAGCAGCACCGAGGGTTTCGGGACCTTCACGACGATCTGGTCGCCTGCCGCTTCGCGACAGTCGGGGTCAGCAGCCAACCCGTCGAGAAGCAGCAGGAGGCGATCGCAGTCAACCGCCTTGAGCACCAGCTAGCGTCTGATGAGTCGTTGTGGTTCGCGGACCTGCTCACACTCCCGACGTTCAGGCTTGGCGGTGAGCGCTTCTATCAGCGCCTGACGCTTGTGGTCGCGCACGGCGTAATCCTGCACGTTTTCTATCCGGTGATGGTCCCTGGACGTAACGCTGCTGAGGTCGCGGCGCAGCTCAGGAGTCGTTGAGTGATGCGGGCTGAACCTACGTACGATGAGGGTCCGCCTGTCCCTTCGCTTCCCGCGGGCTCGCGGGGCGGCTCGTCCGGGGGACACCAACAGTCCGACGGACGCGGCGCCCATTCAGACGATCTCGGCCGCATATCGAGGGTCGCCTCCGAACGCCAAGTGCGAGCGATGTGCGCCGACATTCTGCGTTTCGATCGCGAGTATCCAATAGTGGGGCTCACCTGTAGGACGCGCGGGTACACTCCGGCTCTGTCCCCCGAGCGGGTACGCGAGGTCATCTGGCCGGACGTTCCGATCTACGTCATTGAGCAGCGCGAGGCACGCACTGCCCACGAGCTTCTACCCGATCGACTCGCAGCGTATAACGGCGCCGGCAGGGTCTGGTGGCCGGGAGTCGATGAGGATACAGAACCCTCTTGGCATCCACTCATATACGACAGCACCGGGGCCTATGGGGAGGAGGCCATTACCCGGATCGCGGGAGAGTTCGCAGTCCAGTCCCGCGACACGATCGACCTTTCCCCGCGCGAACAAGTTGCGCTGCGGTTGCGCTCCGTACCGAGACTTGGGCTACTGGTCTCGGGGGCGCCAGCGGACGCGCCGCTCGTCATGCTCGCTGCTCGCAAAGACCTCCGTCGCTTGACGAGCGATCTGCGTCGTGTGGACCGCGACTATCCGATTGTGGTGCTTACATTTGGTGAGGGTGAGAAGGAGCTGGGCTTCTCGCTGAGCGTGATCCGCTCGGCGCTTGATCCCCGTGTACCGATTTATCTCCTCGGGACTTTTGATCTGTGCCGGCGGCTGGCGCAGGCGCTCGGGCCGCGGCTCGCGGTCGATAGCGGGAACGCCCGGATCTTGTGGCCCGGTGTGAGCAGGGACAGCGACCCGGCCGATCACCCGCTTGTCCCGGTAGGCGCCAGCAGCGACCGAGACCCGACCGACCGGCTCATCAGTGCGCTCGAGCTCAGCCGCCCCAATGTCAAGGGCCACGTCGCTCTCACGCAGCAACGGCTACAGACCACCGAGCATCAGTTAGCCGAGAACCTTCGGCGACTGCGTCGAAGTCGCGCCGAGAGCGACGCGGTCCTCGCTCGCGCTGAAGCAGCCGAGGCGAGTCTCGCGATCGTCGAGCAGCAACTCGTCGCGTTGAAGCTGGCGGGTTTTGATGAAGTTGAGCTTGAGATGGTCGCGAGTATGGACAGTGACGCAAGGATGCATAGGCTCATCTCGCGGGAATGGATAACCGCGTTGCAGGCCGCCGATCGCCGCGAGTATCCCCTCGGTGGGTATATTCTCGGGTCGCAGTTCATAGCGAGTGTCGAAGATCGACGGATAGTCATACCACTCGCACGGGTCGCGTTCGTTTGCGCGATGGTCGCTTGCGGGCGGGCGGGCGAACTGTCCGGGTTAGAGCCACACTCCTGGCGTGAAGGCAAGATGAGTGGCAGCGGCGAGGACCCGCAAGCTGTACGCGCGGATGGTGGGAAGGCGTGGATGTGCAACCTTGGTCACGGCCGGGGCGCCCCCCGGTTGATCTATTGGGTGCTCCCCGACGGCAAAACTGAGTTCGAGGCAGTACGCAACCATGATGCGATAGGGCGCTTGTGAGCCGGCGCGCGGCGGCACCCTCTCTCTACCGACCGGAGGGCGCGGTCCCGACGCTGCGTGAGCCGCGTTACTCGCAATCCGTGGAGCTTGGCCTGGCGATCATGAGATTTTTCACCCCTGAGCGTCCCGTGCTGGGAATCGCTGATATCGCCGATGAGCTCGGCATGAGTCGCTCGACGGCCCATCGCTACGTGATTACCTTGGTAGCGCTCGGCTACCTGGAGCAGAACGCCTCTCGTAAGTATCGTTTGGGATTGCGCCCGACCGACATTGGGATGGCCGCGTTGGACTCAACCGGCCTACGAGATGCGTCGTCTCGTCTGTACCTTGAACAGCTACGCAGACGAACCGGGTGCAGCGTTGGCCTGGGCGTCCTTGATGGCGCACACGTTGTCTACGTCGACCATCTGCGCAACCAACGTTACGGGCAGGCAGCCGACGGCCCGAAAGTTCGTGTAGGGGTGCGAGTGCCAGCGTACTGTACCAGCATTGGCAAGCTCCTACTTGCGTTCCTCTCCGAAGAGCAGCGCGAGAGCGTCCTCGCGGAGAGCGGTCACGCGCAAGGGACTGGGCATACCATCACGCAGAAGAAGGTACTGAGGGAGCAGCTAGCGGAAATCCCGACCCTGGGTTACGCGATCAGTGATGAAGAGTTCTATCCGGGGGTACGGTCGCTCGCCGTGCCGGTGCATAACGACACTGGTGTTGTGGCCGCCGTGAACCTCTCCGCATACGAAGCCGTCCCGTCGGTCAAGGCTCTGGTCGAGGACTTCTATCCCTTCGTGGGTGCTACCGCTGAGAAGGTCTCGCGGATACTTGGGTATGAACCAAGCGAAAACGCAGGTCGAGGCGAGTGACTACCGATCCAGCCCAATGCCTGCCCTTGCTCGCGCCGAGCCGTGCCGATCTCGGGAAAGCAATCCGAGAGTTGCGCCTCGAACGTGGGATGACGATGCAAGACCTCACATTCGCGGCGGATCTAAACCCCACGACCCTCTCCCCGATTGAGCTGGGAAAGCGCGCTCCCATGTGGGAGACACTGTGCTCGCTCGCGGCCGCGCTGGAGATTAGGGTTTTGGATGTCGTGCAGCGCGCGGAACTCGTCGCGAACACGACGGGGCCTCGATATTCCTTGAGGCGCCACGCGCCGCCCCAACACGGACGCTGAGCGGGAGTTCAGTTGCCAGGTAGAGGGACAGTCTGGACTGAGGGGATGACTAGTTGCCTGGTTGCCATGCGTAAAGCAGGACTAAAAAATGATCAGATCGGTGCGCGGCTGGGCGTCAACCCGGGACCGCTGCAGGACCGGATTAGCGTGCTAATCAAGAGCGGGGAGATCTCCTCGCGCCAGGGGCTTCTAAGGGCTCAATCAGACTGCTACGTGGAGGGTCGAGAGCGAACTCTAGAGACGGTCACGGATGACGTGAGACGGCTTTACCAGGACGGAAAGACACACGAAGAGATCGGTGCTGAGCTGCGACTCACCGAGCATCAAGTTCACAACATACTGACTACGCTGTTCGCTGCTGGCCTGCCCAAGCGTCAGCGGGAATTGACGGACGACCAAGCGCGAGCGATTCACAAGGCTTACATGGCCGGCGGCTCGATCAATATGCTCGCGGAGGAGATCGGTTTCAGGGGCGGGGCTGTGCGGATGCGAATGCACAAACTCGGGCTGCCTGTAGGAACGGGACGGGTCGGCGTACAACAGCGTCCCGCAAAGAAGATCTCCCCCGCTCTTGGTAGCGAGCACGGTGACGTCTTCCCATCCGGCTAGGGATACACAGCCATGTACGAGAGATGGGCGGGTTCGCTGACCCCGGAGGATAAGGCAGAGCACGAGGCGATGCTGCGGTTGTTCGCCGAGCGGCTGCGTGCGGGGCGCGAGACGGCGGGCTCATCGCAGGACGAGCTCGATGCCCGCTGCTGCCTGCATCGCGGATGGTGATGTTTAGAGACGGAGCCGTGGAGTTCACTTGCTCGGAGTCGAGGACCGTGATCAGCCAGCGCAGGCCGTTTATGTTGGGGCTGGTCGCGGGGGTTTCCCGGGGTCGCTCATGAATCGGATCGGGAATGGTCAAACGATGTCGCTTGAAGCGGTTCGTGCCGCTATCGTCGAGCGGCTGCGGTCACGCCGTCAGGAGATCGAGCAGGCAATCTATGCCCGTATTCAGGATGCTGTACCCGACCCTGTAGGGAGCAATAAACCCGAGTACCAAGCGGGGGTACGCGCGGCGGTCTCGGCGGTCGTGGACTATTGCCTTGAGGGCATTGAGCGGGGGTCGGGATGGTTGGGGCCGATCCCACCAGCGGCTGCGGCCCAGGCACGGCGTGCGGCGCGTGCTGGCGTGAGTATGGGCACGGTGCTACGCCGTTATGTCGCCGGTCACGGGCAGATCGGAGAGTTCATCGCGCAGGAAGCAGAGCGCAGCGGCCTCTCAAGTCACGGACCTGCGTTGCAGCATATTCGCAGGACGCAGGAGACGTTGCTGGAACATCTCACCGCCGCGATAGAAAACGAGTACAATCATGAGCTTGAGCGGGTCGCACGCTCGCCTGAGCAGCGCCGTGCGGAGATCGTGCAGGGGTTGCTCTCAGGTGAGTCAGTCGATCTCGCCGGGCTGGCCGAGCTGGACTACGAGGTTCATACCTCCTGGCATCTCGGCCTGATCGCCACGGGCGCAGAAGCCGAGGTGGTCATCCGGAGGCTGAAGGCACACTATGCTCGTAAGCTCTTGGCCGTGTCGTTTGACGGGAGCGTGTGGGCGTGGCTCGGTGGCCAGAAGAGGCCCACGGCCACGGAAATCGAGTGTCTGTCGACCAACGGGCACGTGGGTTTGTCGCTGGCGGTCGGCGAACCGGGGTGGGGGATCGATGGATGGCGTCTCACGCACTATCAGGCCCAGGAAGCGCTAGGCGTCGCGCTGCACAAGCCCGAGAGATTCGCGCGGTATGCCGATGGTCGGCTTCTCGCGGCCACCGTGCAGAACGACACCTTGGCAAGGTCGCTCAGGGAGAAGTACCTGATGCCGCTTGGCGGCCAGAGGGATGGTGGTGCGACGCTGCGCCGCACGCTGCGCACATACATCGATCTGGAATGCAACGCTACCTCCGCGTCCCACGCACTGAAAGTGGGCCGTCGCGCGGTCATAAGCCGCGTGCGCACAGTCGAGAGGCTGATCGGCTGCCACCTACATGAATGTCTGGCCGAGCTGGACGTTGCGCTGCGCTTGGAGGAACTCGACCACGGTGCTGCTACCGATGATGCACCGTCTACGCGGTGAGCTTGTCCATGTAGCTCTCCGCTGTTCATCTGCGCTCAAGCGTCCAATGTGGCCGGTGATACCGGCCACATTGGACCTAGTACACCCCGGCTACGAGCGATAGAAAATAGCTGACTTCACGCGGAGTCAAACTAGAAGAGGGCAGGGCGGAGCGGCTAGGCTCGTCCAGGGTCGTGTCCGGTTTATCGAAATGGTTCTATTTAGCTAAGGACTGGGGGATCTCGTGGTAAGGGGCTCAGGCGTGCGGGTTGGTAGGTGGTCGTTGGTGGTGTGTCTGGTGTGCTGTGTGGTGGGACTGATGGTCTCGCCGGTGATCGCGCTGGGGGCAAGCTCGCCATCTGCTGAGGGGAGTGGTGCGGCCTCGTCGCTGAGCGGCTCGCTGGTGGTTCCGGGCTCTCTGACTGCGGGAGGAGAAGCGCGGGCGGCGGAAGAAGCCAAGCGCGACGGTCCTGAAGCTGTGGCGGCGCGGGAAGCGTCGCGGACGAAGTACGCGGGATTGGGCGCCGAAGCGCAAGCGAATGTGGCCAGCGAAGTAGATCCGCGTGTGATCGACAGTCCGGGCGGCGGTCCGCCTCTGCTGCCGGCTGGCCAGAGCATCACGACGTTCTCCGCGGACAATATCGCGACGTTGAGTCTGCCTGAAGGGCAGCGTGGTGTGCTTGAATCGTTGGCGCCGATGGCTGTCGAAACGTCTTCGGGTCAGCGTGTTCCGATCGATCTCGCGCTGAATGATGTGGGTGGGGCGTTTGAACCGAGTAGGCCGTGGGAAGGCGTGAGTTTGCGGATTCCCAAGCGTTTGGCTGACGGTGTGTCGTTGGCCTCGGGTGGGGTGTCGTTGACGCCGGTGGATGAACACGGTGTCGCTCTGGGTGGATCGGAAGGTTCGGTCGTTGGCTCCACTGTCTTCTACGGCTCGACTGAGACCGATACTGCGGTGGCCGTGAAGCCGACCACGTTTGGGTTTGATCTGCAGACGCTTCTGTATTCGGTCAGTTCGCCGCAAACGTTGTACTTTCGTGTCGGTCTGGCGGAAGGCGTTGCGCTTCGCCAGACCGGGACGCCTGGCGGGGGTGTGCAGGTCATGGATGCCGGCCAGGTGATAGGGACCGTCGCTGCACCCAGCGCGGTGGATGCGGAAGGGACTCCGGTGCCTGTTTCTATGAGTATTACGGGAGATACGTTGACCTTGACTGTCGATCATGCGGAGGGGAGCTACCTGTATCCGATTGTTGCGGATCCGGCGATGACGGTGAGCGATAAATATCTTGACTTGCCGGGGAATTGGGCGTTTGGGACAGACGACCCGGAAGGCTTTGTGGGTTATGAAGAACCTGAAGTTGGGGGATTCCCGCAGGTCGTTGGGGTGAAGTCAAAATCAGGAGGCAGCGGTAAATATGAAGCGGGCCAATACGGTGTCGTGCAATATCCCACGCAGCACGAATCGAGGGTCTACGAGTTTTTCGCTCATTCCGAGCAGTTTAATAATCTTGCTGAAGATACCGATACAACGCTCGCTATCGCCAATAATAAAAAAGAAATTGAAAATACAGGCGGTAAAGCGGTGGTGTTGCCGAACTCGGGCGCGAGCGAAACGATTTTGTGCGTCGAATCTGGCTGTGGGACCGGCTCTGTTGCTGAACATCACGAAAATTATGCTCAGCTGGAAGAGCACGTGCTGGTGACCGGCGAAGATGGTGGCTTCGCGGGTCAGTTGACGACGGCGTCTCCGACCACGTTTGTCGCGGTCGCTCAGGAAAAAGGCCCATCGGTCAGTGTCGATACGACCGATAAAACGTTTGGGTCGGCGCCGAATGGTGCCTATCCGGGGCAGTGGGTCAATGGTTCGGGGAAGATCGGGACTGTCCCTACCGATCCGGGGATCGGTATCAGCGCGGCGAGCTACAGCTCGCCGCAGGCTTCGGGCTGGGGTCATGGTTTCCAGGCGGTTCCGGAATGTCACGGAGTGCAGTGTGATGAGTGCTGGAACTTGAGCAGCAGATGCGAAGCCGGCCACAGCACCAGCAACGAACCGCTTTCATCCACCCTCAGCGGCTTGCCTGACGGCGAAGACACGGTCGAAGTCAAGGTCGAGAACGCCACGGGTGAGACCGCGACGACGACGGGAAAAGTGTTGATGGACAGCACACCGCCGCATAGCATCACGTTGTCTGGTTTGGGAAGCGGAAACCAGATTGGTGAATATGAGCATAGTCGTGTCAAGGTTGAAGCGACGGATGGTTCTGGTTCGAATCCGAGCTCGGGCGTGAAATCGATCGCGGTCGCTATCGACGGGCGGGAAATCGGCAAACCGCAGGGCTCCTGTCCGAAAGGTCCGTGCACGGCGAGTGGGGAATGGGAAATCAATGGCGCCGAACTAGGGGTTGGAGCACACAGGCTCAAGGCGATCGCGACCGACAACGTTGGCAATGTCGCTACGGAAGAATTCACGGTCACGGTCCATCACGCCACTCCCGTCTCGTTGGGTCCGGGCTCTGTCGGCCCGCTGTCGGGCGAGTTCAGCCTGAGTGCCACGGATGTGTCGGTCAGCGCTCCGGGGTCGAGCCTGACGGTCAGTCGAAGCTATGGCTCGCGGCACCTGACGGCAGGGTCAGAAGGGCCGCTCGGGCCGCAGTGGAGCTTGAGCGTAGGGGGGCAGGAAAGCATCACGAAACTAGCTACCGGCAGCGTGACGCTGACGGCGGCGACCGGTGGGCAGACGATGTTCACGAGCAAAGAAGGGGGCGGCTTCAACTCTCCGCCGGGCGATGCGAGCCTGGCGCTGTCGGAAACAAAGAATGGCAAAGGGGAACTGACGGAATATGTGCTCAAGGACGCGGCCGATGCCGCGACTACCCGCTTTACCTCCTTGAGCGGACCCTCGGCGAGCTTGTGGAAGCCCACGAAGCAGGAAGGGCCGCTGGCTTCGCAGACGGTGAGGTATATCTATCAGACCGTGGAAGGCGTGACCGCGCCGAAGTGGGCGATTGCGCCCGAACCAGCAGGACTGTCGTTCTCGTGTGTCTCAAAGGCCGAAAAATCTGAAAAACTTGAAAAGGGCTGTCGGGCGCTTTATTTCAAGTACGCGGAAAAAACCAAGGAAAGCATAGGTGAAAACGAAAAAGAATGGGGTGAATACAAGGGGCGCTTGAAGCAGGTGCTCTTCGAGGCGTATAACCCGGCTAAAGGCATTGAAAAAATGGAAGAAAAGCCTGTCGCGGAATATCTCTATGATAAACAGGGCAGGCTACGTGCCGAGTGGAACCCACAGATAGAACATCCCCTGAAGGCGATCTACGGGTATGACGCCGAAGGGCACGTCACGGCGCTGACGCCGCCCGGACAAGAGACGTGGGCGTTTACGTACGGCACGATCGTGGGGGACTCTAATACGGGTCGGCTGCTGAAGGTCACGCAGGCGCCTGCCTCGTCAGCATTGTGGGGCGGAGAACCGCCGAAAAACACCGAAGCTGAACCGCCAAAAGTGACGGGGACACCGTTCACTGGTGTTCGCATGGCCGTCTCCAGCGGTACATGGTCCAATTTCCCCGTTGCGTACGGCTATCAGTGGGAGGACTGCAACACGGAAGGCAAAGAATGCACGCCCATCCTTGGCGCCACTAACGCGAACTACTCGCCCGCTGAAAGCGACATTGGTCATACGCTGGTAGCAGAGGTGATCGCGACGAACGGCGGCGGATCGATGATAGCCACCAGTGCCGCCACGCATACGGTAACGGCGACCGAACTCACTGAATATGCGGTATCCGGGAAAGAACCGTATGGTATCACGAAGGGACCAGATGGCAACTTGTGGTTTGCGGACTACGCTAGCAAAAAGCTCGGGAAGATCACTACCGGGGGTGTGGTCACAGAATACAGCTCGGTGGGTTTGCCCCAGTCGATTACAGAAGGCTCCGACAAAAATCTGTGGTTCACGGAGCTTTTGCCCGGCAAGATTGGTAAGATCACGACGTCGGGTACCGTCACCGAATACTCGGTGCCGTCGGAAAGCGTCCCTTGGGGGATTACGTCGGGTCCTGACAAAAACCTGTGGTTCACGGATGATGGCACCAGCAAGATCGGTAAGATCACTACCTCGGGTACAATCACTGAATATTCACTACCTGAAAAAAGCGCGCCGCGTGGGATCACGGTGGGCCCGGATGAAAACTTGTGGTTCACGGACTACGGTACTGGCAAGATTGGTAAGATCACGACGTCGGGTACCGTCACCGAATATTCTCTGCCATCGGGTAGTGTGCCGTATGGCATCACTTCGGGCCCGGATAAAAACCTGTGGTTTACGAATGACGGTACTAATAAGATTGGTAAGATCACGACGTCGGGTACCGTCACCGAATATTCTCTGCCATCGGGTAGTGTGCCATATGGTATTACTTCGGGCCCGGATAAAAACTTGTGGTTCACGGACTACGGTACTGGCAAGATTGGTAAGATCACGACGTCGGGTACAATCACCGAATATGCGCAGCCTGCCAACAGCAAACCTTATGGCATCGTCTCAGGACCCGACGAAAACCTGTGGTCCACGGACAAGGGCACCAACAAGATCACAAAGCTCAACCCGAGCCCTACCATTGTGGAAGGCGAACAGCATACCCCTGGTCCTGGTTGGACTGTCGAGTACCATATACCACTGTCGGGCACGGGCTTGCCGACGCTGACCAGCGAAGAAGTAGAAAAGTGGGGTCAGAAAGACGATTCCACCGAAGGCATGGCGATCTTCCCGCCCGACGAACCACAGGGCTGGCCCGCGAGCGACTACAAACATGCCTCCGTCACGTATCTGGACGAAGTGGGCCGCGCGGTCAACACGGTTTCCCCGAGCGGCGCCATATCGACGGCCGAATACAACGGAACGAATGACGTGGTGCGCGGTCTCAGCGCTGACAATCGCCTGGCTGCGCTCAAAGAAGGATGTGAATCCAAAGAAAAATGCAAGTCTGCTGAAGTCTCGAAACTGCTCGACACGGAGAGCACCTACGAAGAAAAAGGCTCAGAACCGGGCACCGAGGTGTTGAGTACCCTGGGACCACAGCACACCGTCAAGCTCACGAGTGGGACGCAGGTGGAAGCGCGCTCCCACACCGTCTACAGCTATAACGAAGGTGCTCCCTCGGAAGGTGGACCCTACCATCTCGTGACAAAGACGACCGAGGGAGCGCAGTACTCTGGCAAAGAAGAAGATGTGCACACGACCACGACATCTTACTCAGGTCAGGAAAACCTCGGGTGGAAACTACGCAAGCCCACATCGGTCACGACCAACCCGAGCGGCATGAAACTCACACATACCACTGCCTACGAAGCATCCACAGGCAATGTGAAGGAAACCACTATGCCAGCGGCGACACCGGAACTCACTGAATATGCGGTGTCCGGGAAAGAACCGTATGGTATCACGAAGGGACCAGATGGCAACTTGTGGTTTGCGGACTACGCTAGCAAAAAGCTCGGGAAGATCACTACCGGGGGTGTGGTCACAGAATACAGCTCGGTGGGTTTGCCCCAGTCGATTACAGAAGGCTCCGACAAAAATCTGTGGTTCACGGAGCTTTTGCCCGGCAAGATTGGTAAGATCACGACGTCGGGTACCGTCACCGAATACTCGGTGCCGTCGGAAAGCGTCCCTTGGGGGATTACGTCGGGTCCTGACAAAAACCTGTGGTTCACGGATGATGGCACCAGCAAGATCGGTAAGATCACTACCTCGGGTACAATCACTGAATATTCACTACCTGAAAAAAGCGCGCCGCGTGGGATCACGGTGGGCCCGGATGAAAACTTGTGGTTCACGGACTACGGTACTGGCAAGATTGGTAAGATCACGACGTCGGGTACCGTCACCGAATATTCTCTGCCATCGGGTAGTGTGCCGTATGGCATCACTTCGGGACCGGATAAAAACCTGTGGTTTACGAATGACGGTACTGGCAAGATTGGTAAGATCACGACGTCGGGTACCGTCACCGAATATTCTCTGCCATCGGGTAGTGTGCCATATGGCATCACTTCGGGCCCGGATAAAAACTTGTGGTTCACGGACTACGGTACTGGCAAGATTGGTAAGATCACGACGTCGGGTACAATCACCGAATATGCGCAGCCTGCCAACAGCAAACCTTATGGCATCGTCTCAGGACCCGACGAAAACCTGTGGTCCACGGACAAGGGCACCAACAAGATCACAAAGCTCAAACCGGGCTCTGCCGTTGGCAACGCAGGCGCCTACAACACCCAAACGATCTACTACACCACGGCGGCCAACGAAAAATACAAAGAATGCGGGGAACACCCCGAATGGGCGAACCTGCCATGCGAGACCCAGCCCGCGGAACAGCCGGAAACCAGCGGGCTGCCGAACCTGCCCATCACCAAGTACAATACGTACAACATGTTCGACGAGCCGGAAAAAGGGACCGAAACCGTCGGCCCCGCAACCCGCACCACGACCATGACCTACGACGCAGCGGGCCGGCCGCTCACGAGCGAACAGGCCTCCACTGAAGGCAAGGCGCTGCCGAAGGTCACCGACAAGTACAGCGAAACGACGGGTCAACTGGTCGAACACAGTACCACGAGCGGAAGCGAAACAAAGACGCTCGCGAGCAAATACAACACTCTTGGTCAGCTCACTTCGTACACCGATGCGGACGAAAACACGACGACGTATGAATACGAAGGCGAAGGGAGTTACAAAGGCGCAAAAGAACTTGACGGGCGCCTGAGACACGTCAGCGACGGGAAGGGCACCCAGGTTTACACGTATGAAGAAACGACCGGAGCACTCAAGGAACTCGTGGACACTCAGGGCACACATGTCCTGACGTTCACGGGGTCCTACGACATCGAAGGCAACATGACCAGCGAGGGCTACCCCAACGGTATGACCGCCGCCTACACCCGCAACACGGCGAGCGAAACGACCGGAATCGAATACGTCAAGAACACCCACTGCGCCACAAAATGTCCCGAAACATGGTTCGATGACAGCGTCACACCCTCGATCCATGGCCAGGCGCTCGAACAGGTGAGCAGCCTCAGCAAAGAGAGCTACACCTACGACGAAGCGGGACGACTCACTCAGGTCCAGGAAACACCCACCGGCGAAGGCTGCACCACCCGCGCCTACACCTACGAAGCAGACACCAACCGCACGAACCTCACGACCGCCAAACCCAACTCCAAAGGCGAATGCACGACCGAAGGCGCCACCGAAGAAAAACACTCCTACGACACAGCCGACAGGCTCACCGACACCGGTATCAAATACAACGAATTCGGCGACATCACCAAACTCCCAACTGCCGACGCCGGCGGGCATGAACTCACCAGCTCGTTCTATGTCGATGGGCAGCTGGAAGGCCAGACCCAAAACGGGCAGAGCAACACCTACCAGCTCGACCCCGAACACCGCACCCGCGAAACCATCGCCGGCACCACCGCGACCATCACCCATTACGCCGGTCCGGGCGACACGCCTTCTTGGACGGCCGAACCGGTCTCCGGCCACTGGAGCCGATACGTGTCGGGCATCGGCGGGTTCGCCGCGATCGAGACGAGCACCACAGAACCCGAACTGCAGCTGACAGACCTGCAGGGCAACGTCGTCGCCAAAGCCTCAGCCAGCGAAACCGCGACGAAACTGCTCTCCACCGAACGATCGACCGAGTACGGCGTACCCACGACCACCAAACCCGCGAAGTACGGCTGGCTCGGCAGCGACCTGAACGCGACCGAACTACCCTCCGGCGTGGTCGCAATGGGAGCCCGCAGCTATGTGCCCCAGATCGGGCGCTTCCTGCAAACCGACCCCGTCCCCGGCGGCTCCGCCAACGCCTACGCCTACACGTATGGCGACCCGGTCAACACCTCCGACCCCAGCGGCGAGTACACGGCTGAATTCGACAGCGCCGGAGGGGAAGTCGCAGCCGGGGTAGGCGCGGAGCTAGTGGCCGAACGCAAGGCTACGGAAGAAGCCGCGGCACGCGCCGCCGCAGAAAAAGAGGCCGAAGAAGCAGCATTCTGGACTCACCTGATGGAACCCAAAGGGAGCGAACTACCAGAGCCGCCAGAAGCGGTGCCCGGAGCAAGCGAACCGGAAGTCATCGGGGAATCGGAACAGCCGTCAAGCGGCAGCGAAGGCGGAGGCGGATGCTCCGGAGACAATGCGTGCGCGGCGGCGACCGGCAGTGAGTGGGTTTGCACGATCAGTGGCAATATCGTTGCCGCCGGCGTGGGCGTAGCAACCGCGGGGGTGACAGGTATCCTCGCCGGCTTTGCATTTACGGAAGGTTGTAACATGGGTGCGGGGAATGATCCAGCGTACCTCTCTGGCCTACCGCGTCGACCCTCGGACTGCTTTAATGTCTTCACGTTCTCGAAGCGAACCCACCAATACGATCACAAGATCCAAGAGTGCTACGCGTGAGACGAAGTACCGTGTTCCGTAGAGTTGTAGTCGCTGTGGTGGGATGCACCGCGTTGCTCTTAATTGGGCGCGCGATCGGCGCGGCTATAGGGCTGAGCGCTCCAGTAGCTGTGGTGATACTCGCGTTTGTAGTGGGCACCGCTATCGGCTCTTTCGGTGTATTGAGAAGTCGTGGACAACGAGGTGCTGCTAAATGATCGGTCAGTTTGGCGGTACGTGTTTGCTTGGCTGTACCGCGTTGTTGTGCTTATAGTCATTCATCTGCTCGCGAGTGGAAGCTTGTCGCTGGAAGAGGGCGGCCGGCTCGCATTTGTCGCAGCTGTAATCGTGTATGCTGCGCTGGGCATCGGGAGCGAGCATCAGATGGCTGGCCTGTGTCGCAGCGTCGGGATGGCCGAGGTAGCTGAGCAGCATCGCGAAGATCAGCGCCACCTTGCGACCCACGTTCGCTGCCGGCCGATCACTCGGCAACCGCACGAACCTGCCGACCAGACCCTCGATCACCCACCGGGTCAGCGAGCGTCGCGACCAGCTGCTGCGCTCGAGTGTCCGTCTCGACTCTTGCAGAGGCCGAACAGTAGGCCGTCGCACTGATCGTCCTGGTGGCGAGAGCGCGAATTGAAAGCCGGTCCACGAGGCGTGAGCACGTCCGGCGACGGCTAGACTTCGCCGTCCGCCAGGCCAAGACGGGCAGCGCGTCGAAGCTAAATCCAGCAGAATGCCTGCTAAATACGACATTCGAGGTAACCGTTCAGTGGGGTTGGGGGACATAACCTCGCGGTGTCGAATCTGATGGTGTGGAGCGCTCTGGGGCGGAGGCGGTTTACTATCAGGGCCGCGAGGTGGTGGTGCGGGTGCTGGTCGAGTTGTCGGCCCAGAATGAGCGACTGATGGTGCAGGTGCAGGCCCTCTCGGCACGGGTGACGCGCCAAGAGGAGCGGATTGCCCAGCTGGAGCGCGAGGGCAAACGGTCCTCGCGTAACTCCTCGCAGCCGCCGAGCGCTGACCCGCTGCCGGCCTCGCCGCCACGGCGTGGCAAGGACTCCTCGGGTCGAGGACAGGGCGCTCAGCTGGGCCACGAGGGTCGCGGACGTCCGCTCTTGCCGGCGTGGGTTGTGGAGGAGGTCATTGATCACTGGCCTGAGCGCTGTGGGTGTGGCCATGCCTTCACCGTGGAGGAGCACGTGGCGGTGGGCGAGCCCGTGCGCTGGCAGGTCGAGGAGCTACCCGTGATCTCGGTCAGGGTGAGTGAGCACCGCTGCCAGCGGGTGCGCTGTCCGGGCTGCGGTGAGCGAACGCGGGGGAAGCTGCCGAGACAGGTTGGCCAGAGCGCGTTCGGTCCTCGCTTCCAGGCGGCGGTGGCGACCCTCTCGGTACGCAACCGCATATCCCGCCGGGATGTGGTGGAGCTCTGCGAGCAACTGTTCTCCGCGAGGATCAGCACGGGCACGGTGGACGCGATCCTCGGCCGCAGCGCGGACGCGCTCACCGAGCCGCACGCCGATCTGTTGGCCCGGCTTCGTGGCGCTGGCGCGCTGAACATGGACGAGACGGGCTGGCGCACCGCCGGTGAGCGCCGCGCGCTGTGGGGCGTCTTCGATCGACGCCACGCCTATCTGCAGATCGAGCGCGACCGCCACGAGGATCACGCCAAGGAGCTCTTGGCCGACACGCAGGCGATCGTGACCTCAGATCGCTGGTGGGCCTATGCGCACCTCCCGTTGGCGCGCCGCCAACTCTGCTGGGCTCACCTGAAGCGCGACTTCGCCGCGCACACCGAAGGGCTCGCCGCCGAGAAGGAGTTCGGCGAGCACGGCCTCGCTCTGTGCGAGCGCATCTTCTGGGCCTGGGAGGTCTTTCAGCACACCAGCGAGCGAGGAGAGCTGAAGCGCACTATCCGCTCCCTGCAACGCCAATACAAGCCAATCATCCGTCGCTATGGCGCAAAGCGAGCGCGCAACAAGCGCTGCCGAGGCATGGCGAACAACCCCCTGAAGGCGTGGCCGGCCCTGTGGACCTTCGCCGCTCACCCGGGCGTTGAGCCAACCAATAATCACGCCGAGCGCGCGCTCCGCGGCGCGGTCATCTACCGCAAGCTCTCGTTCGGCAGCCAGTCCGAAGAGGGCGAGCGGCGCATCGGGCGGCTGCTCTCAGCACACACCACCTGCCGCCTACAACATCGCTCGCTGTTCGTCTACCTAACGGACGCGCTCACCGCGCACGCCCGCAGCGATCCCGTACCACTACTAGCCTGACCAGCGACCAACTGAACGGTTACGACAAGGCTTGTGAGGAGCATGCCCTTGGCGAGAATCGCGTCGGAGAGATCTTCGAGGTTTGGTGGCCTCATCTCAAGACACGTCTCGACACGCTTCAGCATGAGCCTCCAAAGGTGGCAACGCCAAATCGTCCGCCAGAGGATGTTCTCGCTGAGATTCTTGAGCTTGCCCGAGGTCAACAGAAGCTCTTGTCCAGTCCGGAGGAGATCCTCCCGCCACCCTACCTTGACTGGGTCTTTAGACAGACGCGTGATGCGTCGCCTCACTCATCGGAATTTGAGCATCCGGTCTTTGCCGATCTAGCAAGGCGCTGGGAAGAGCTTGAGGATACGCTGGCGTCCTCTTCGGGGGAAGTGCCGAAGCCGATCCTTGATGCTGTCAGACGACTCACAGATCCTATGGAGTACTTGATACACCGTACTCGCCAGCGAAGGCTGCGCAGACCCTCGCAGGCTAAACGTGTCGAGGATGATTGAGATCAGCCTCGTTCAGCTCGTATGCGCGCCCGTGTCTCTCGTGCGGCCCGGGGGACCTCGGCCTCGTCCTCGGCGTCTTGGACGAGCTGCCCAACGGAAACTTTGAGCCCTCGCGCGAGGCTTGTGATCTTGTCCCACGTTGGGTTCCGCACTCCACGCTCGATGCCGGACAGGTAGGTCGGATGCATGTCCGCCGCGAACGCGAGCGTTTCGATGGTGAGTTTGCGTGCGCGGCGCAACCGTCGCACCACGCACCCCAGCTCGGCGTTGCTGGGCATCGCTCAGACCGCGATCAGCCCCAGCGCGTCCAGGCACCTCGCGGCTCCTAATGCGCGGACCTGCTCGCCCTCAATGACGACGACGCCCAGAGTCTGCAGGTTGCTCAGCGCGTCGCTGATTGCCTCGGCGCCGACATCGCGTAGCTCGCTCTGCAGCTTTGCGCGTGAGCATCTCTCGGCACTCAGAACCTGCAAGACGATTGCGCGCTCGGTGCCGTGATCGTCGGGAACCTGCTTGGATTCGGACTGCATGGGAAGGTACCGCCTTTCCGTGCCACGGCCCCCGGCAGTTAGCGCTGCGCGGGGGCCAACTTGTGTTGTGCCTGCGACTTATAGCGTATGGACTCATAGTAGTCAACCGGCAAGACTGCTCGCGTGCCCGCGATCTCTCCCGTCCATGCCGCGTTCGGAGACGCCCTGCGCGAGCTGCGCGCCGAACGCGGCATGTCGCAGGAAGCTGTCGCGCTCGAGGCCGGCTTGAATCGCGGCTACTACAGCGGCGTGGAGCGAGGCGTCCGCAACGTCGCGCTCGCCAACATCACCAAGATTGCCGGTGCGCTCGACCTGCCCGCGTCAGCGGTGCTTGAGCGCGCCGAGGTGATTCAGCGTCGTGGGCGAAGGTAGCGGCGAGTCGCTCAGAACACCGTAAGGCCATAGAGGTCGGCGATGCGTGCAAGTGCCTCGTCGTTGCGAGCGACGGGCCGCCGCTCCTGCTCGGTGAGTGCGACGTCCTCGAAGAGCGCCCAGCACTCCCAGTCGGAGGAGAGTCGGGATAGGTAACGGATGCCGGCGAACTTCATGCGACCGTTTGCGTCGCGTTGCTCGTAGGCCCAGCGTCCGATCCAACGTGTGATGCGGCGGTCGCCGCCACGGACGGTGGGGATGTCGAGGTCGCTGTAGCCGTGGAAGGCGAGCAGCTCGCCCAGCTCGCCACGGAGCACGGCGCGGGTTGCGGCTGCCTCGATGTCGAGAAAGCGAGTCGCTGGAACCACGTCGCTTGGCGTGGGTGTGGCGCGGACGGCAAGGCGCCGGTGGCGCCAGTCGGCTGGGACCTCCCCGAGTGCCATGAAGCCCTCTTCGCGGGCGATCGCGATGAGGCCGAGATCGGGTCGGAAGCGGGCGAGTGTCTCTCCGTAGCATCCGTCGAGCGTCGTAGCGAAGTAGCAGACGCGATAGTCCCCGGTGGGGCTGTCGAAGCGGTTCCCGGTGGCGCGGCTTTCGAGTAGGCCCGGGTCGAGCGGTTGGGAGAAGCGGAGTGGGTCAGGTGAGCGGCCGACTCTCCAGAGGCCGCTCTTGGGAGGCTCGACGACCTTCGGGCTCGGTGCCACTCATCCTCCGGCGAGGAACGCCTTGGCGGCCACGAGCACGTCGCGGAAGGCTCCCTCGCGGATGCTCTGTGCGGGGGACTCGTCATCGAGCTGTGGGTTGAGGCCGAGGAACCATGCGCGCACGGTGTGAGGAGACTCCTCGGCGAGCAGTAGTTGGAAGGTCTGGTAGGCGCAGCGCAGTCGCTGCTCGTGTTCTGCTCGGGGTGCACGCTCGCCGGCCGCCCAGCGGCCCACTGTTCGGGGGTCGGATACCCCGGCGATATAGGCGACCAGCTTCTGACCGAGAACCTCCTGCATGTATCCGACCACGTCCTGGATTGTGGACTCGACTGCTTTCCTATGCGCGTCCTGTGGTGCGGAGCGGAGCTGCGGCATGGTTTCCTCTTGTTGTTGGTCGGTTTGCGGAGCCTATGTTCCTCTTCGACAGTTATCCGCACATTGGCAAACTATTTGCCTTTGTGTTGGCCATCTATTTGGCCAGATGTTTGGACATTATATCGGCCTAGAGGATGGCTCATCTGTAGAAGCCCGCAGAGCGAACGCCAGGTTGACCCGCTCCACGTCCTCCGGCCGGGCCTTGGCATGCATGTAGCGCTCGGTGGTCGTGATCCGCGAGTGTCCGAGGAACTCCTGCACGAAGCGCGCGTCGGCGTGGCGCGCGATGAGGCTCCCGGCGGCGTGGCGTAGCGCGTGGAAGCGCAGGGGGCGTAGTCCGGCGGCGTCGCGTGCGGCCTTGAAGCGGCGGCGCACGGCGGAGGGGTCCAGGCGGCGGCCGAGGCGCGAGCAGAAGATGTAGTCCTCGCGCGAGGTGTAGTCGCCGCGCGCGGCGAGGCGATCGAGGGCTTCGGTGGCCGGATCGGCGAGCGGGATGAACCGGGCCTGCCAGCTCTTGGTCGGCCCCTCCACACCGGCCGAGACGGCACGGTGGACGACCATCCTGCGGGTGTCGAGGTCGATGTCCTCCCAGCGCAGCGCCAGCAGCTCGCCGAGGCGCAGGCCTGTGTAGGCGGCGAGGCGGAACAGCTCGGCGTCCTGGGCGTCCTCCCGCGCTCGCCACGCGATCTCGTCGGCGTCGAGGTTCGCCGGCTGCTCTCCACGATGCTTGCCATCGGCGGCCGCGCGGGCGAGGGCCTCGATCTCCTCGGGCTCGTAGAAGTCGAGCACAGCAGGCGGGGGCTCGCGGCGCTTGGTCGTTGCCTCGACCGGATTGGTCGGCAACCCGTGGGTGTCCTCGCGGCGCGCGTAGTTGAAGATCGCCGAGAGCAGCTGCCGGTGCTTGTTGACCGTGCGCGGGGAGATATCGCTCTCGTCGAGCTGGCGCAGGAACGCAGACACCTGACGCGTGGTGATCTTACCGGCGGGTAGGTCGCCGAACGCGGCCATGATGAGACCGGGACTCGTGCCCTTGCCGCGGCGGTGCGGCGTGCCCGGCTCGGCGAGCATGTAGCGGTATTATTCCGAGTTCAGGATTATGCCGACCTGCCTTCCGAATGCTGCTCTGGAGGCAGTGATCTACCGTTGAAGGTCGGCATAACCCACGCCGCTCAAGCGGACTTGAGCCGACAGGCTGATGCTTGGCGTGGAGAGCGATCGCTTCAGGCGAAGCGCGAGAGTGCGTTATCGACGTCGAAGCACGAGGCGCGGTGCCACTGCGTCAACGAGGCTCATGAGCATCTGCAATGGAAATCCGACAAGCCGAGCCAGGAACCCTCGGACCGGGCCGCGTTTGCTCGCGAGTGGTGGGCCGACAGCGGAGCCGAAGGCCGCGATGTCAACGAGCGGACGAATCAAAACGGTCACTTCGACGACTTTGCCGTGCTCATCAACCCGCACTAGGTCGGCTCCCTGGATGCGTCTGGTGCCGAGACCCGCGCACCAGAAGAATGCGCTTGCATCGCCCTCTGTAAATTCGTTGGTTATCTCGAACTCGCCCAGTGCCTCGAAGAGGACGCCGTAAAGCTCGGCGACTGTGTCAACACCTTTGAACGGAGCCTTCAGCATCGGCGAATATGCGACCACGTCGGGGGCTAGCGCCTCGGTCCAGGCCGCCAGGTCACGAGTCTCCCAGGCGGCTCTGAAGGGATGGATGCTCCTCGTTGCCATGACGGTAGCCTACTGAGCGAGTTCGACGGGATGCGTCTCGCTTAGCCCGGAAGCCGGCACAGGACTCGGTGGTCGTCGAACCTTCTCTCTCCACAATCGAGAGAAGGGAGTCGTTCATGGTTCTTGAGCCGTTGTCGCGGGTCCGGGTGGCCGGTCCGCTTGAGCTGTTCGCTGTTGGTTTTGCTGGTGAGTTGGGTGTCCAGGGCTACAGGCCGCAGGGGATAGGGCATCAGCTGCGGCTAATGGCGCATTTGAGCCGGTGGCTTGCCGAGGAGAACCTGGAAGTGGCGAGCTTGACGGGGCCGGTCGTCGGGAGGTTCATGGTCGCTCGCCGCGAGGCTGGGTATAAGGGGTGGCTTTCGCCGCGGGCGCTGGAGCCTTTGCTGGGCTATCTGCGCGCGCTGGGGCAGGCGCCCCCGCCGAGCGTGCCGAGGCCCGAGGGGCCGGTGGAGGAGTTGCTCTGCCGCTTCAAGCACTACCTCGTCGTCGAGCGAGGTCTTGGGGCGCCGAGCGCTCGCCGATACGCGGAAGCGGTGCGCCCGTTTCTCGCCAGTCGCCTTACTGCAGAGGGCATTGATTTGGAAGGGCTCGACGCGGCCGCTCTCACCGCGTTCGTGCTCGCCGAGTGCGTGAATCAGGAGCGTGGGTCTGCGAAGCAGACGGTGAGCCGGCTGCGCTCCCTGGTCAGCTTCCTTTACCTGGAGGGCATGATCGGCCAGCCGTTGACCACGGCGCTGCCGACGATAGCCGGATGGCGATTGGCTTCCTTGCCCAAAGCGATTTCGTCCGCCCAGGTGCGAGGCATTCTCGGTTCCTGTGACCAGCACACGGCAACAGGCCGCCGTGACTTCGCGATCCTGCTCACGTTGGTTCGGCTCGGTCTGCGCCGTGGCGAGGTCGCGAGGCTACTCCTTGAGGACATCGACTGGCACGCTGGGGAGATCGTCGTCTCTGGCAAGGGCGCCCGCTCGGACCGGCTGCCCTTGCCGGACGAGAGGTTGTCCCGTAGCGCGTAGAAGTTTGTAGGTGGCGGTCCCTTTCGCCTCGTCCGGTCCCGTTGGGACCGTGGCGAGTGCAAACAAGTCCATCGAGACGAAGGGAACCGCCATGAAGACCGTAATGCAGGAGCAGGACAGTCGCCGCGAGTGCTTGCCGCTGCGGGTGCAGGAAGCGCTCGGGGAGCTCGCCGGGGCCGCGAAGGAGGGGTTGCTCGCGCTCAGCGTCGGTGTCGGACTTGGCGTGTTGAGCGAGATGATGGAGGCCGAGCTGGATGAGGTCGTCGGTGAGAAGCACGCAACGGTCAAGGAGCGCACCGCTCATCGTCACGGCCACGAAGACGGCGAGGTCACCCTGGGTGGCCGGCGGGTCGCCGTGAGGCGTCCGCGGGCCCGCACCGTCGACGGAGAGCGCGAGGTGGGGCTTGCGACCTATGCGCATTTCGCCGACCGTGACCCGTTGAGCAGGGTCGTGCTCGAGCAGATGCTCGCGGGCGTTTCCACCCGCCGCCTCTCAAGGACCCGCGAGCCCGTCGGTGATGCTGTCGCGGCCGCGGAGCGTTCAACGTCGAAGTCAACGGTCAGCCGCGAGTTCGTTGCGCGGACCGGCGAGCACCTGGCCGCTCTGATGGCCCGTTCGCTTTCTGATGTGCGGTTGGCGGCGCTGATGCTCGACGGGATCGAGCTGAAGGGCCGCTGCTGCGTCGTCGCTTTGGGTGTCAGTACCGAGGGCGTGAAGATCCCGCTCGGGCTCTGGGATGGCTCCACAGAGAACAAGACCGTCACCGTCCATCTCCTCGCCGATCTCGTCGCCCGGGGCCTTGACATCGAGCAGGGCGTCCTGGTCGTCCTGGACGGCGGCAAGGCCCTCAGAGCAGCCGTCAACGATGTCTTCGGCCCCGTGCCCGTGCAGCGGTGTGTTCGCCACAAGGAACGCAATGTCCTGGATCATCTCCCCGAACGCGACCGGCCGCTCGTGAAGGCACGGCTCAGGAAGGCGTGGGCGTCAGAGAACCACCAGCAAGCACTCGACGCGCTGGGGCTCCTCGCCTCAGAGCTCGACCGCTCACACCCCGGCGCAGCCAGCTCGCTGCGGGAGGGCATGCAGGAGACGCTGACGCTCACCCGTCTCGGAGTCCGCGGAAAACTCAAGACCACGCTCCAGAGCACGAACCCGATCGAGTCGATGATCGGCACCGTGCGGCACACCAGCCGCAACGTCAAGCGCTGGCAAAACGGCGACATGTGCCTCCGCTGGACCGCTGCCGGGATGCTCGAGGCAGAGACCCAGTTCCGCAAGATCATCGGCTACAGCGACCTCGCCAAGCTCGCCCTCGCCGTCGAACGCGACCTCGCAGCCCAACGCGCGCCCACTCACACCGCGAACAAGGAGAACACGCTCACCCCCACCACCGTGTAACCATCACACCCCGGCCGCCACCACAAACTTCCACGGCGAACGGGACAACCTCCCGGACGACGTCGGCGAGGCGATCGCTGCCTATCTGCGCCGCGGCCGTCCTGACACCGCGCAGGACCGCAGCGTCTTCGTTCGTCTCAGGGCGCCCCACCGGGCGCTGACGCCGGGCGCCGTGGCGCAGATAGTGCTACGCGCTTGCCAACGGGCCGGTCTTGCGCCCGTTCACGCTCACCGGCTGCGTCACACCGCGGCTTGTCAGATGCTGGGGGCCGGCGCGTCGCTCCAGGAAGTCGGGCAGGTGCTGCGCCACCGCCGCGCTAAAACGACCGCGATCTACGCCAAGGTCAACCGTCAGGCGCTGGGGAGAATCGCCCGTCCGTGGCCGGGAGGGCTGGCATGAGCAACCTTCGCCAAGCACTCGCGGATTACCTGGTGCTGCGTCGCGGCCTGGGCTACAAGCTCAAGGATCAAGAACAGCTGCTCAACCGTTTCCTGACCTATCTCGAGGCCCACGGCCAGGAGCGCATCACCGTCGAGCACGCCGTTGCGTGGGCAACGCTTCCCGGCTGCAAGCAATTTTCGCAGTACAACCGGCTGCTGGCGGTGCGTAGCTTCGCCCGCCACCTGCACACGATCGACCCCATGGTCGAGGTGCCGGCGGCGGATCTGCTGCCGAGCGGGAAGTGTCGCGCTGTCCCCTACCTCTATACAGACCAGCAGGTCGCCGCGCTGATCGCTGCGGCGGGAACGCTTCACACGCCCCATCGCGTGGCTACCTACCAGACTCTGATCGGTCTGCTGGCGGCCACCGGAATGCGAGTCGGCGAGGCGATCACTTTCGACCTGGCTGACATCGACTGGCACGCGGGGGTGATCGTGGTCCGTGGCGCCAAGTTCGGCAAGACGCGCGAGCTGCCACTGCACCCAACCACAGTACAGGCGCTACGCCGCTATCTACAGCGCCACGACCGGCCGCGCTCGGCGGACGGCACCGACGCAGTGTTCGTCTCGATGGCGGGAAGCAGGCTCTTGATCTGCAACGTGGAGAGCACCTTCGGGATAATGCGCGAGCGTGCCGGGATCAAGGCCCGCTCCAGCGCATGCCGCCCACGGCTCCACTGCCTGCGGCACACATTCGCGGTTCGCACACTGCTCGACGCCTACCGGGATGGTGAGGACGTTCAGGCCCGGATGGCATTGCTCTCAACCTATCTGGGGCACGCCGACCCTGCCGACACCTACTGGTATCTGCAGGCCGCACCGGAGCTCTTGGCCCTCGCCGGCGAGCGCCTTGAACGCCATCTCCAAGGAGTGAGCCGATGAGCACTCTTGCCCCGACGCTCCAGGCGTTCTTCACCGACCGGCTCATCAGTCAGCGCCAAGCCAGTCCGCACACGATCGCTGCCTACCGCGACACGCTTCGGCTACTGCTCGGCTTCGCCGCGCAGCGAGTCGGCACCGAGCCCTCGAAGCTCGACCTCGGCCAGCTCGACGCGCCGCTGATCGGAGCGTTCCTCGACCATCTGGAGCGCGAGCGCGGGTGCAGCGCGCGCACCCGCAACGCGCGTCTGGCGGCGATCCGCTCGCTCTACCGTTACGCCGCGCTGCGCCATCCCGAGCACGCCGCGACGATCGAACGGGTCCTCGCGATACCACCGAAGCGCTTCCAGTCAAACCTCGTCGCGTTCCTCACCGAGGAAGAGCTCGACGCCCTCCTCGACGCGCCGGATCGCTCGACCTGGACGGGCCGACGCGACCACGCGATCATCATGCTCGCTGCGCAGACTGGGCTGCGCGCCTCGGAGATCGTGGGTCTCACCTGCGGCGATGTCCACCTGGGCTCGGGCGCGCATGTCACCTGTGTCGGCAAGGGCCGCAAGCAACGGATCACGCCTCTGATGCACGCGACGGTGGCCGTGCTCGACAGTTGGCTTGCCGAGCGTGGCGGAGCAGAAAGCGAGCCACTGTTCCCGACCAGCACCGGCCGCGCCCTCAGCCGCGACGCGCTTGACCGCCGCCTTGCCAAGCACGCCGCCGACGCCGCGAAGCGCTGCCCGTCACTGAACACAAAGAGAATTACGCCGCACGTGCTGCGCCACACCGCCGCGATGCGGCTACTGCATGCCGGCGTGGACACTACCGTGATCGCGCTCTGGCTCGGCCACGAGCAAGTCGAAACGACACAAATCTACGTGCACGCCGATCTCGCGCTGAAGGAACAGGCGCTCGCCAGAACCCAGCCCCTGAACGGCAAGCCCGGCCGCTACCGCCCACCCGACGCCCTCCTGGCCTTCCTCGCCAGCCTGTGATTATCCCGACCACACCACCGCGATCCCCACCAACGAAGCCAAGATTACGCCCGAATCCCCATAATCCTGCGGTCCACATAATACCGCTTATGCCGACCTCGGCATAAGCCGTAGTCGCTCAGCGTCGATGGCTTCGCGCCGCGCTCGCGCTCCAGATGGTCGAGCCACTCCATCGCGATCTCGCGGAAGGTGACGCCGTGCTCTTGTCTCTCGCGCTCGCCCGCTTCGATCGCGTGCTCCCTTTGCTCGTGCTCGGCGATCAGCTCGGCCATACGCACGGTCGCGCGCTTCTCGTCCAGAAACCCCGCCGGCATCCGCCCACGGCGGGGACGCCAGTCCTTGCCGCCCGCGCCGCGCTCCAGCCAGGCGGGACCGACGCGACGCTTCACCTGCCGCCCGCCACGGCGCCACTTCGCCTCGTACACGGGCCCGTCGCCACGCGCGACGGCGATCAGTGCGCCAGTCGGATCGGGGACGCTCGTGTTGTCAGCCTTCGGCATGATTCACGGAGAGTACCACGCGAGTACCACGTCTTCGCGAGTACCGTTTTGAGTACCGCATGGGCCAGAATCACCACTTATAACGCCATTTAGCGCAACGCTATCCCCCCGAAAACATTGGCTTCAGCACCCTCGCTCCGGCCTATCACGCCGGAGGTCGCGGGTTCGAGTCCCGTCGCTCCCGCTTTTGTCACCTCATCTATCGCCCCACGTCGTCAGGGCGTCTGCATCACCCAGCTGCTAGCAGCACGGCGGCGGTATCAGTCTCGTAGGAGGCGATGGCGTTTCGGCCTTGGGCGCGTCCGCTGAGAAGTTTGGGCGCGCGCTGCCGGGGGTGGATGTCGATGGCGAACTCGAGATCGAGTGTCTGCGCGAGGCGGGCGAGGGTGTCGATGGTGGGGTTGTGCTCGCCGGCCTCCAGGCGGGCGAGTTGTGGCTGGGTCATGTCGAGCTTTTTGGCCAGAGCGCGCTGAGAGAGTCCGTGGTCGGTGCGGTAGGTCAGTACCTTCAGCGCGACGGCCCGTGCAACAGCGGTTCGGTCCCACTCGCGCTGGAAGTCCGGGTCGCGCAGATCCTCGGCCAACACCTGCTTGCTTGTCTTCAGGTCGCTTAGCTTCATGCCATTCTGGGTTCTGGGTTCTGGGTTCTGTCACGATGATATCAAGGTTGTTATCGACTGTGCTACGCGGCGGAGGCTCAGGTCTCCAGCTGCTCGAAGCGTCTTCGAGCGTCACGGACCTTCTCATCGAAGCCGCGCCCGTCGATCTCCGCCTCCGGGGCCACGGCGAGGATCACGAAGGCCCAGGACCCACCCGCCGATAGATCGGCCGCCAGCGGCTACGTCCCGCACGTGGGCGCAACTCACGCAGTCCCGCGCCATCCTCGCCCTTGATTGCGCTGCTGTGTGGAGCGCCGAGCCGTGGGCCGATCGCTTCGAGCTTCTCCCGCGCGTGCTGGATCGCCGCGCGCTCGGCCGCATCGGAGATCGCGGCACGCTCGGCGTCGGCTGCCGGATGCCACAGCACTTCATATGGCGGTCCGGGGTCGGGTATCGGCTTGTATGCGCGAGGCGGCTTGGCCTGCGGTGGATCGCGTCGCCGCTGTCGCTCATAGGGCAACCTTTGGTTGCTGGGTGGTGAGGTTGTTCTCGTTTTCTTTCCGAGAGAGGGAGATCTCGCTCGACCGCTGGTTGAGCGAGCCTTGAGACTCAGCGCACATAGCTGACCACCACCGGGAGAGCGCCCGTGTCGCTAGCCGCTGAGACGGCCTCGATGAGACAAGCGCCTCCCGGTGGTGTGAGGCGCCCAGAGCGGCGACAGGGCGTCGCCCCACCGAGGGCCTGCCTATGAGCACCCGCCACGGTACCTCCTGGTCAGCGTTTTTCAAACGAACCTCGACCGAGGAGGAGGATCTATGGGTGCAATCTGCGGGATCGACTGGGCCAGCGACTGGCACGACGTTCACATCACCGACGAGCACGGGCAGCTGCTCACTGCTGAACAGTTCAGCCACGACGAGCATGGCGTCAGCGCGTTGATCAGGCTGCTGGCCGGCTACCGTGTGGAGTGCTGCGCGATCGAGCGCCCCGACGGGCTCTTGGTCGGACGGCTGCTGGCAGCCGGGATCGTCGTGCTCGCGATCCATCCCAACCAGGTCAAGGCGGCGCGTGAGCGCTACCGTGCGGCCGCGGGCAAGAATGACCGTTTCGACGCGTTCGTGCTGTGCGAGCTCGCGAGAACCGACCGGCACCGCTTCCCCGTGCTCGCGCCCTCCAGTGACGAGACGTTGGCGCTGAAGACACTCGTGCGTACCCGCGAGGATCTCGTCGAGGCGCGCGTCGCGCTGGCCAACCAGCTCCGCGCTCAGCTTCAAGCGTTCTGGCCCGGCGCCGAACAGATCTTCGCCGCTATTGACAGCCCGATCGCCCTCGCATTCCTCGAGCGCTACCCAAGCCCCAACGACACCCGCGGCCTCGGAGCCAAGCGCCTGGAAAGCTTCCTCGCGCGCAACGCCTACAGCGGCAAGCGCGCCCCCGCCGACCTGCTTGCCAGGCTGCGCAACGCGCCCAACGCCGTCGTCGGAGAACTCGAGCAAGACGCACGCCGCTCCGCCATGACAGGCCTCGTTGCCGCGCTGCGCCCCATCGTTGAGCAGATCAGCGAGCTCACCAGCCAGATCGCCGGCGCTACACGAAGCCACCCCGACGGCGAGATCTTCCTCGCGTTCTTCCGTGACCCCAAGAGCGTCATCACAGCCGCAGGGCTCTTGGCCGAGATCGGCGACAACCGTGCGCGCTACCCCACCAACGACTCCCTCGCCGCCGACGCCGGGCAAGCCCCCGTCACGATCCAATCCGGCAAACGCAACAACGCCACCTTCCGCTGGGCCTGCGACAAGCGCCTGCGCAACCACATGAACGTCCTCGCCGACAGCACCCGCCACTGGCACCCCTGGGCCAAAGACGTCTACGCCCGCGCCCGCGCCCGTGGCTGCAACCATCCCCACGCCATCCGCATCCTCGGACGCGCCTGGACCCGCGTGCTCTGGCGCTGCTGGCAAAACCACACGCCCTACAACCCCACCCAACACAACGCCCTCAACACACTCCTCGCACAAAAAGGTTGACACAGGGCGTCTTATCGGGGCTCATCGTCGAGTAGACATACCAGCCGCACGGGACGGCCAATCGCCCTGTCTGCGCCGCAGTCTCGTCTCACAGACGGATCTCGATGCGCGGGGTGTCAATCGCGTGTTCGACCCCCGTCGCTCCCGTTTTTGCTGCAAGGAGTTGGGTTTTGGTGGGGTTGCGGGTTCGACTCTGGCTCGCGGGAGGACCTCAGCGCCCTATCGGACAGCCCGACGATGACAGCCCGACGATGTATCAGCTCGACCATCCGATGAACCTTCCCAGGCGCTTCACTGACCTGGTCGGTATGCCGCCCAGCACCTACCGACGCCACGCGGCGCGCGCGACAGCGGGGATGCCGTCGTGCATGGCAAAACGGGTGACCAAATCGATCAGTAATCGAGAAGCGCCGGTCACCGAGCCGCAGCTAGAGTGACCGCCATGAACATCACCATTCACTCGACCTTCCTCCCGCATGAGGACCCGGATGCATCCCTGGCCTTCTATCGCGACCCCCTCAGCTTGGAGGTTCGCAACGACGTCGGATACGGCGGGATGCGCTGGATCACGGTCGGCTCCGCCAACCAGCCCGGCACGTCGATTTCCGGGCTTCCCGTTCGTCTTTAAGCTCGACAAAACACACCGGGTCGATGTGACCCACGACTTCAGGAGTGACCATGACCGGCTCTTCCACCCAGGGAATCAAGACCGTGCTGCATCCCGTGTCCGACCTGGCGACGGCCAAGGCGGTGTACACCGCCCTGCTCGGCATCGCGCCGCAGGCCGACGCGCCCTACTACGTCGGCTTCGACGTCGAGGGCCAGCACATCGGGCTGGTGCCGAGCGGTGGACCGCAGGGCATGACCTCGCCGGTGGCCTACTGGCAGGTGTCGGACATCGAGGCGAAGCTGGCCGAGGTGACCGCTGCGGGCGCCACCGTGAAGGAGCCCGCGCACGACGTCGGTGGCGGCCGCCTGGTGGCCACCGTCACCGACCCCGACGGCAACGTCCTCGGGCTGCTTCAGGACCCGTGAGCACCGACCCGCGCTCCCGCGCTCGGCGTCGTCGCGACACGCGTGAGCATGGCCACGAGGACGAACACGCGGTCGCCCGCGCCGCACGCCGCCGACAGCCACGATCTGATCCGCGTGCACGGCGCGCGCGTGAACAACCTCAAGGACATCAGCGTCGAGATCCCGAAGCGCCGGCTGACGGCGTTCACCGGCGTCTCCGGCTCGGGCAAGAGCTCGCTGGTGTTCGGCACGATCGCCGCGGAGTCGCAGCGGCTGATCAACGAGACCTACAGCGCCTTCGTGCAGGGCTTCATGCCGACGCTGGCGCGGCCCGAGGTCGACGTGCTCGACGGGCTGACGACCGCGATCATCGTCGACCAGGAGCGGATGGGCGCCGACGCCTCGCTCCACGGTCGGCACCGCCACCGACGCCGACGCGATGCTGCGCATCCTCTTCAGCCGGCTCGGGCAAGCCGCACATCGGCTCGCCCCAGGCGTTCTCCTTCAACGTCGCCTCCATCTCGGGCGCCGGCGCGGTCACCTTCGAACGCGGCGGCCGCACGACGAAAGAGAAGCGCAGCTTCAGCATCCTCGGCGGCATGTGTCCGCGCTGCGAGGGCCGCGGCTCGGTGAACGACATCGACCTGCACTCAGCTGTACGACGACAGCAAGTCGCTGCAGCGAGGGTGCGCTCACGATCCCCGGCTACAGCATGGACGGCTGGTACGGCCGGATCTTCCTCGGCTGCGGCTTCTTCGACCCGGACAAGCCGATCAAGAAGTTCACCAAGAAGGAGCTCAGCGACCTGCTCCACAAGGAGCCGACCAAGATCAAGGTCGACGGCGTCAACCTGACCTACGAGGGGCTGATCCCGCGGATCCAGAAGTCGATGCTCTCCAAGGACGTCGACTCGCTGCAGCCGCACGTCCGCGCCTTCGTGGAGCGGGCGGTCACCTTCACCACCTGTCCCGAGTGCGGCGGGACCCGGCTCAGCGCGGAGGCTCGGTCGTCGAAGATCAAGGGGATCAACATCGCCGACGCCTGCGCGATGCAGATCAGCGACCTCGCCGCGTGGGTGCGCGAACTCGACGAGCCGTCGGTGGCGCCGCTGCTCGAGGCGCTTCGGGCAGACCCTCGACTCGTTCGTGGACATCGGGCTGGGCTACCTCTCGCTCGACCGGCCGTCGGGCACGCTCTCGGGCGGCGAGGCGCAGCGCGTCAAGATGATCCGCCACCTCGGCTCCTCGCTCACCGACGTCACCTACGTCTTCGACGAGCCGACGATCGGGCTGCACCCGCACGACATCGAGCGGATGAACGAGCTGCTGCTGCAGCTGCGCGACAAGGGCAACACCGTGCTCGTCGTGGAGCACAAGCCGGAGGCGATCGCGATCGCCGAGCACGTCGTCGACCTCGGCCCCGGCGCCGGCACCGAGGGCGGTGAGGTGGTGTTCGAGGGCACCGTCGAGGGGCTGCGCGCCAGTGGCACGCTCACCGGGCGACACCTGGACGATCGCGCCGCCCTCAAGGAGACGGTGCGGACGCCGGACGGTGCGCTTGAGGTCCGCGGCGCCGACACCCACAACCTGCGGAACGTCGACGTCGACATCCCGCTGGGCGTGCTGGTCGTCATCACAGGCGTGGCCGGCTCGGGCAAGAGCTCGCTGATCAACGGCTCGATTGTCAAGTCCCACCCGCCCCGCGACGGGGTCGTCTCGGTCGACCAGGCCGCGATCCGCGGCTCGCGACGGAGCAACCCGGCGACGTACACCGGTCTGCTCGACCCGATCCGCAAGGCGTTCGCGAAGGAGAACGGCGTCAAGCCGGCGCTGTTCAGCGCCAACTCCGAGGGCGCCTGCCCCAACTGCAACGGCGCCGGCGTGATCTACACCGACCTGGCGATGATGGCCGGTGTCGCCGCCCCCTGCGAGGTGTGCGAGGGGAAGCGCTTTCAGGCATCGGTGCTGGAGTACCAGCTCGGCGGCAAGGACATCAGCGAGGTGCTCGCGATGCCAGTGGTGGCGGCGACCGAGTTCTTCTCCTCCGGCGAGGGCGAGAACGTTCCGGCGCGCACAAGATCCTCGAACCGGCTCGCCGACGTCGGGCTCGGCTACCTCACCCTCGGCCAGCCGCTCCCCACGCTGTCCGGCGGCGAGCGCCAGCGGCTCAAGCTGGCCACGCACATGGCGGAAAAACGGTCCGGGCGGGCCTTGATCTTCGTCCTCGACGAGCCGACCACCGGCCTGCACCTCGCCGACGTCGAGCAGCTGCTCGGCCTGCTCGACCGGCTCGTCGACTCCGGCAAGTCGGTCATCGCCGTCGAGCACCACCAGGCGGTCATGGCGCACGCCGACTGGATCATCGACCTCGGCCCCGGCGCCGGCCACGACGGCGGTGAGATCGTCTTCGAGGGCACGCCCGCCGACCTCGTCGCCGGGCGGGAGGGCGGGCGGGAGGGAATCCCGTCTCTCACCGGCGAGCACCTCGCGGCCTACGTCGGCGCCTGACCGAGGCCCTGCGGACACCGTGAGACGAGTTCTCTCATCTGTTTCGACTCGTCCAGTTCCGAGCCGACATCGACGCCACGCACGGCGCGTCGCGGGAACGACCATAGCGCTCGATCTGCGCTCAGCGACGAAGTCGTGCTGACCCACGACGGGAGCACGATCTTTACTTACACGGCAAAGGAGAATCTCGCTCGAGAGCGCTCGCAGTGCGATCGAATCAGTGCTGCGACACGAGCAGCACAAAGCGACGATCCGTTGGAGAAGGAGATCGAGTAGTTCGCCGTTTGGCTGGAGTCGCGTATCCAGTTGACCAATTGGCCCCGCAATGGACTTCCCCCGCTTCGTGGGATCAACCACGCCGGGAAGAAGGTCGAACCCCTCGTGCAAGTGGCCTGTCAATTCGGCTGACCGTAGTCCGACCGGTGTACTAGGCTCCTCCCCTCGTACACGAGGTTAGGACCCGAGAGGTTGGGATGGATCGGCAAAAAGTTCTAAAGGGCCTGCGAGCTCAGGTCTCCAAGCTACATCGCGAGATCTATTCGAACGCGGGCGACGCGTTCGCGCACGTTGCAGTCCGTGAATACTTCGCTCTCGACGATGAGGACGCTTTGGAGTACTGCGATGTCGGGGGGAGCCATGACAAGGGCATCGACGCCTTCTGGATCGATGAGGACGAACATCGCGCGATCGTCGTGCACGCAAAGTGGGCCGACAAACCGACTTCGTTCCGAGCCGATGTGGTCCGCGAGGCGGAGGCTGGGTACCGGTGGCTAGTCAGGGTCGGTGAGGGCGAGGGACCGAGTGCGGCGCCGCGCGTCGTCGATGCGGCTCGCCAGCTCCACAGGGCGCGTCAGGACGATCCAGACTTCCCGATACAGATCTACGTGATCGTGGCCGGAACGTTCACGAAGAGCGCGTACGAAGAGCAGGCACGCGCAATGGATAATTTGAGGCGCGGCAACGTGGACGTGAGCTTGGTCAAGCTCGATGAGTTGCTGGAAGAAATCGAGGAGCGCCTCAGCCTTGAGGGTCGAGGCGAGCAGGTCAAGCCCAAGGTGGCTTTCACACTCGGCGAGGATGGCTTCTTTGAGCACAGTGGGGATCCGAAGGCACTCGTCGCGACGCTGAGCGGATACGAGCTTGCCGAGGCAGCGCACGAGTGGGGCTACCGCCTCTTTATGCGCAACCTCCGATTCTTGCTGCCGCAACGCGGGCGCGGAAGTGTCAACGTAGGTATCAAACAGACACTCGAAAACGCCGACGGGCGCGAGCGGTTCTGGTATTACAACAACGGCATCGCGATCGTCTGCGACGCGTACGAGATTGCGTCTGATAAAAAATCAGTCGCCATCACGAATATGCAGATCGTCAACGGCGCGCAGACTACAGCATCCCTACAAAACGCGCTAGAGCTGCTGCGAGGCGACGCCGCGGCGACCGTGCTGGCGCGCATTATTGCCGAGCCCGACGAGGAGCTGCGCCAGAATATAACTTTCTTCAACAACCGACAGAACGCGGTCAAGGATCGGGATCTCCAGTCGAACGACCCCACCCAAGATCGTCTGCACGTGGACTTCATCAGGCGGGCGCCACCATGGTTCTACGAGCGCAAGCGCGGCGAGTGGAACGCATTGACCGCGCACGATGCTCAGCTGAAGCGAAGGGTTGGGAAGCGACGGATCGACAATGAGCGTGTCGCCCAAGCCGCTTATGCGTTCTATCTCAATCCAGCTCGTGCGCGCGCCGACAAGAAGAACCTATTTCAGTCAAAGAGAGACGGCGGTTACTACGAGGAGATCTTCAACGAGACGACTAACACCGTTGGGCTGCTTGTTCCCTATGAGCTTGCAGAGCGTATACGCATGGAAAAGAATAGTTATCTTAAAGAGATCCGGGACATCGAAACTCGCAAGGCGAGTGTGGCACAAAAACGACTCCTGGGTCGCCAGTGGCTCAAGTTTGCTGACCAATTTATTCTTGGGACCATGGCACTCTACATCGAAAACCGCGGAGGCTTCAGTGAGGATCGTCTGGAACAGCTGCTCGCAGGCGACTTCGACGCGATGGCCAAGGGGATGTATCACGCAGCCGTTCGTGACCTGCACGGGCTCTTCAACCGTAAGGAGCGTGAGGCTACGGCCAAGCGCGACGCCGGTACTAGTGACGAGGTCTTTTCGGCTGCAAATTACGTCAAGGGAAACTGGGAAGAGGCGTTGTCGCACTTGCATGCGGAGTGGGACGCGCGAGAGGCCGTTGGCGACGCGCTAGCTGGTATCCCGATGCTGTGCTACGAGGACTTTAGAAACGGCCAGGAGTAGCGAGTGATGACTCTCGATCGCGAGGTCGCGCGGGACGCGTACCACGAGCGTGCAAGCAGATATGCGCGGGCAAATGAGCAGATTGAGCGCACGCTCAATCACCTGCTCGACGATCTAGGTGCGCGCTACGGTGTGCGTGAGGGTTTTTACGTCATGGGGACCCCAAAGAGCTTTGAGAGCTTCTACCGGAAGGCGATGAATAAGTATGGCTGCGAGTCGGTAGAAGAAGCCTTTGCGACCGTTCGCGATCTGGCTCGGGTACGAGTAGTCTGTCCAACGCTCGCTGATTGCTACGCGCTACTCGAGTTGCTTCGAGCGCAGGAATCCGTCTACGTCGATGACACGAAAACGGAGGACTTGATTGCCAACCCGTCGCCTACCGGGTACCGCGCGATACACCTCGAGGCCTCGGTCGATGTGAGCATTTCAGGCGAGACTATTGGAATCCCCGTGGAGATCCAGATCCGAAGTACGCTTCAGGAGGCGTGGGGTCACTACACTCACGCCGACTTCTACAATGCCGGAGAAGTGCCCGAGCTGGTCGGACAGCTGATGAGGAGGCTGAGCGACTTGCTTTACTGGTCTGACCAACACGCGTCGATCCTTGTCACTCAGATCACCGTCGCGCGCCAGCAAGACGAGCCCGGTGTCGTGTAGCGTCGCTGCCCCAGTGCCCAGTGCCCAGTGCCCAGTGCCCAGTGCCCAGTGCCCAATGCACGACTAAACGACAGCACGCTCGGCGCGCTCCAGGAGGTCGTCGGGCAGCGGCACCGCAAATGCGGAGGCTGACGACGCCAACCCGTAGCGCTCCAGCAACTGATCGAGCTCCACGCGAGGAATCCGTAGCTGCTGCGCCAACACGTTGACGGGTGTGCCGGAGCTCATCAGGCTCTGAAGCAGCTTCCTCTCACCCTCGGAGCGCGCCTGCTCGAGCGGGCTCAGAGTTGAGGGATGGACCGGTGGGCCGAGATTGATCGTGGTAAGTAGCCTGGGCAGAGTAGAGAAGAGGTTCTTCATAGGCCGCTGGGTGAATGCCCCGTGTCGCGACAGATCAAACTCGTACAGCGTGTGAATCTGTCCAGGGGTCCGGCCCACGAGATAGTGGTCGGCATCGGCTACTGACGGCGCGACAGGCTCGAGGGTGAGGTCCAGCCCGAGGGCACGAAGACGCGGCGTCCCCAGGGCCTCAGCCAGCATTGCGCGGAGCGCTCCCTGGTCCGCGGGATCAGACTCGGTGACGACGAGTAGGTGAACCTTAAACGCAGGACACTTGCCCGTGATGACGTCAATTTCGGCCTCTGGCTCAATGTCAGGATGAACGATCACCGATTGCGCCAGGCTCGCAGGGTGATGCGCTGGGCGACCTTGGGCGAGGCGCTCCAGATAGCGCATCAGCTCCTTGCCGGCCTTGAGCGCACGCAACCGGAGGATGAGCGCTGCCTCGGCCGCTTGGTCCTTGCGTGCGAGCTGGCGTGTCCGAGCGCCCTTCTCCCAGTCAGCAAGGAGTTCTTGGCGCGTCTTGCTCGCAAATCTCTCCACGAAGTCGGGGTTCAGCTCGACTCCGATCCCGGTTCTCCCCATGGCCTCGGCCTGCGCGGGTACGGTGCCGATACCGGCAAACGGATCGAAAACCACGTCGCCTGGATCGGACGTGAGGTCGATACACCGTCGCACGAGCTCTGGCGGTAGAGGGCAAAAATGGAGGTGATCGCTGTGTGCCCAAATCCCTTGGGTCGGAATATCGATTTCCCAAATATTTGCCGGGTTCTTACCCAGGGGGGCATAGCGCTCTGGCCACCCTGCCAGCCACTCCGCTGCAGGCTGATGGCGCTCCGCAAGGCGGTGCGGGCGGTGCTTGAAGTCGCGAGTCTTCGTTAGCAGTAGTACGTACTCGATGAGGTTGCGCAGCTTCCCGGCGCCCGAAAAGGCAGCGTCTTGTTCTTGCGCCAAATCACGAGATCATGGAACCGCCATCCGACGCCACGGGCGACCTCGGCAAGCTGTGTCGGCAGCGGAAGGATCTCAAACTCATCTGCTGTCCGAGAGGGATACCGCAGAGTGTCGACCACCACCCACATGACGCCGTTGTCCTTGGTCAAGGCATGGCATGCGGCGAACACGCGACCCATGTCGGCCATGTAATCGTCGAGCTTCTGGCCGTGACCGATCTCGCCTTGCACTTCGTCTCCGTAGCGCTTGAGGTTCCAGTACGGCGGAGATGTCACGATGCAGTCGACCGAGCCCTCGACCAAGCCGAGATCTAGAAGTCGGCGAGCATCGCCGGATAGCACGCGGCTTCCCATGGGGGCCCACACTACCAGCGTCTCCGGGGGGCTTGATCGCCGCCGCCTTGCCCGCTAGGATGCTGGCTCGGCCCTCTTCGCGCCCGGTTTCCTTGCCAAGCTACGTCAACATCACACCGCACGTCTCGCTTCTGGCGAAGGTGGGGCAAGCCGGACATTCTGTCGCCGAGGCGGTATCTGAGCTAGTTAACAACTCGCTAGACGCTCGGCCGAGGAAAGGACCAGTCCACGTTGACGTCACCTACGACGTGCGCGGAAAATGGATCGAGGTGACTGACGATGGCCTCGGTATGTCGCGGACTGGTCTGGCTGATGCGCTTGTGCTTGCGCTGTCGTCCAAGGACGCAGAGCAGATCGGGCGATTTGGGCTGGGCATGAAGTCAGCCTGTACCAGCCTGGGACGACGCTTCACAATCGCGACTTGCCGAGAGCGGGATCATTTCGAAGTTGTTGCTGACTACGACGAAGGCGCGTTTGTTGACGGAGGCGAGTGGAAGCTGCCGATACGACGGCGTAAGAAGCGTCGCGAGCGGGGGACGCTCATCTATATCAACTCTGACCGCGTCTATCACGGTTTGGCCCAGTCGCTCATCAAGAATCTCAGCTGGACCTTCCGTCATTTTATCGCCGATGGGCTCTTGGAGCTTCGCGTTAACAGCCAAGTCGTCGCGCAGCCTCAGCATCAGATTGACCACGCCTCACTATTGCCGCTCGCCGGTGAAATAGGCGGTCATCCCGTGCAGGGCTGGGTAGCGCTGCTCGAGGTTTCGTCTCAGCGGGGCTGGTACGGCTTTGACCTCGTGCGTCACCGTCGCGTTATTCGGCGACATGAGAAGCTCGGCTTTCAGGCGCATCCGCAGACAGCTAGGGTTGTCGGTGAGTTGCATCTCGATCATTTCGAGACCAACAACCTAAAGACCGACTTCGTGAGGGAGACGGACCATTGGCGGGAGCTAGAGACCTGGCTTGCCGAGTCCATAGAGCCTGTCCTCGCCGCTTCGCGTGCGCTCGCCCACTCAGGTAGCTTCGATCAGCGCTTGCGCAAGCTGATAGCCCATGAGCGGGAGCAGATTCTGACAGCGCTCGGAGACGACGCGATAGACGCGGTTCTCGAGATCAGGCGCTCCCCGGGGTCTGGCGACGTAGTGGGGGATGCTGTAGGCCTTGTCGTTGGACCGTTTCACGTCGAGCACGTGTTTGTCCGGGATCCGTCCGCACCGTACATGCGACGCCAATGCGTGAAGCGGGAAGGCGAGGCCGATCTGATCCGAGTGGAGACGAACCTGGCCTTTCGGGACGCGGGCAGCGATGTCGTGGCGTGGGGATCCCACAATGTTGCTGAGGCACTTACCCTGCAATTTAGCGCGACAGACGATTACATCGACACAAAGAGTCGCATTTGGGCCTCTCTGTCCGAGCAGTCGGGGTTCACTCGAGCACTGCGGCGTTCTGCCCGCCTTCGTACCGACCAGCTCGATGAATCCGGTAGTGAGTCGCTTGAGCACAGTCGCAAAGAGGTGCAGCAGCTTCTCTGACACACGTACCTTGCTCAATCCTGGGGAGAATGCCTCCGCGTGGGCGACAGTTCCGACAGATCGCCAAGGCGCACGATGTGACGATGGCAGATCTAAGGGTCCGCGCCCCAATATCTGCCGGGATTGAGGCCGCCGTTCCGCGGCGTCATACGCCACCCACGATGCTCGACGTGTTACCGATACGCCTGCGCTCGCGTGCGGCGTCTGCCATCCACGGTCCGACCCCCTCAACCCACCATCTATTGTGACGCGAACCCTAAGCTCATGAGTCCACACCACTTCCTCGATCACTCGACTCCCATCGGGTTCGCCCATCGCGGAGGAGCCGGCGAGGCTCCCGAGAACACGCCGGCGGCGTTCGAGGCCGCGCTCGCCCTGGGCTATCGCTACCTGGAGACCGATGCGCAGGTCACGCGCGACGGGACGGTCGTCGCCTTTCACGACGATCGGCTGGAGCGTGTCACCGACCGTGAGGGCGCGATCGCCGAGCTCGAGCTTGGCGACGTCCGGGCCGCGGATGCCGGGTACCGTTTCTCGCTCGACGGCGGGCGCAGCCATCCGCACCGTGGTCGCGGTCTGAGGATCCCGCTGTTCGAGGAGCTGCTGACGCGCTGGCCGCAGGTACGACTCAACATCGACGCCAAGACAGACCGCAGCCTGCTCGCGCTCGTTCGACCTCATCAATCGTCTTGGCGCCTGGGACCGAGTATGCCTGGGCTCGCTCTCCCGCATGCGCCAACGTCGCATCCGGGCGCTCAGCCGCGGGCGGGCCTGCTGCGCGATGGCGCCGGGCGCACTCGCCATCGCGCGCCTCACCGCTCTGTGCGGGTCCATGCCGCGTCTCGGTGCGGACTGCATTCAGCTGTCGCTGGGCGACGGCCCGACCCCGATCGTCACCGCCCGCTTGATCGGCGCGGCCCATCGAGCCGGTCTGACTGTTCACGCGTGGACGGTCAACGAGGAGAGCGTGATGCACGAGCTGCTCGACCTCGGGGTGGACGGCATCATGACCGACCGCCCGCGGCTGCTGCAAGCCGTGTTCGCGGCACGCGGCCTGGACATCGGTGGCGGCGCGGGGGGCTCGGCTTAGACTATGAATCGTTGTTGTTCGTCGTCGGGCCACGCGCGTGCGCACGCGCGCGCGTGAGTTCCCATTCTCATCTCCACCTCACCCACATCCCCGCCCCAACCTGTGTGACACGGGTCTGCGAAGCCACTGGTCCGGACATCATCTGCGAGCATGCATCGCGCGGTGAGCGAATGACTACAACCCCCGCCCCGCCGGACGACGGCGAACCGATCACGCCCGCCGGCCTGGTCGCACTCGAGGCCGAGCTCGAGGAGCTCGAGACCGTGGGACGGCGGGCGATGGCCGCGCGCATCCTGGCTGCACGCGAGCTGGGAGACCTCAGCGAGAACGCCGATTATCACATCGCGAAGGAGGACCAAGCGCACCTCGAGACGCGAATCAAGCTCTTGCGCCAACGCCAGCGCAACGCGCTGATCGTCGAGACGGACGACGCTGCCGATGGCGTCTTCGGTTTCGGGCGCACCGCCGAGGTCCTGGACGTCACGACCGGCGTCCTCCACACGTGGACACTCGTGGGCTCGACCGAGGCGGACCTTGCCCAGGGCAAGCTGTCGGCGCAATCGCCGGTCGGGCGGGCGTTGCTCGGCCGCGCCGTGGGCGAGTCGGTCGAGGTGCAGACGCCGCGGGGCGGTCGCACCTATCGGGTGCAGCGAGTTCTCGAGTGAGGGGACGGGACTTTGTCGTGACGCGACGGGATGTCGTGACGCTGCGTGACGTGACACGCGTGATGTGAGGCGCGTGATGTGGAGCGGAGCGACCCGACCGCGACCGGCCTCTGAGGGGTTTTTCCGCGCCGCCAGTCTCTGGGGATAAGACTTATTTTGAAAACGTTCTTTCTTGCCCACGCGCTCTGCCGCGGTAACCGCGAGCTACCCTGCCACGCGCGTTGGCTCGGCATCTGCTTTTTTGACACTTGTCCTGCTCCGGCTGACTGACTAACCGGCAACCCCCGTGCGAACACGCGCGGCGGCCAGTCCGGCGAGTGCCGCGCGATGGCGCTTGGCCCCGCCCAGCAGCGCCGTGTCCAGTTGCGCGCGCTTGTACAGCCAGTGCACGTCGGCCTCCCAGGTGAAGCCGATGCCGCCGTGCATCTGGATCGCGCCGGCGGTGACCGACGGTCCGCCTTCGGCCGCCGCGGCGCCCGCTAGCGCCGCCGCCTCTGGAGCAGCTGTGGGTCGGCGTCGGCGGCCCAGGCCGCGTAGTAGGCGGTGCAGCGCGCGCTCTCGGTCTGGAGCAGCATCTCCGCGCAGCGGTGCGCGACTGCCTGAAACGAGCCGACCGGGACGCCGAACTGCTTGCGCTCCTTGACGTAGGCGAGCGTCATGTCCAGCGCGCGCTGGCAGACACCAACGACCTCGGCCGCCACGGCCGCGCGGATACGGTCGGCGGCGCCCGGGCCGAGGGGCGTTCCCTCGCCGCCGATGACGGTCGCGAACCGCCGGGTGGGATCGATCGAGACGAAGTCCTCGGTCTCGGGCGACTCGATCGATGCAGCTGCGGCCTCACTCGCCGTCATCGAGCACGACGACGACCGCGGCGCCGGCGGCGTCGGCCGCCAGCTCGCGCGTGCCGATCCCGGCGGTCAGCTCCCCCGAGGCCAGGCCGGGCAGCCAGCGGGCCCGCTGCTCGTCGGTGCCGGTGGCCTGGATGACCGCGGCGGCCGTGGCGGTGGACAGGAAGGGCGTGGCCGCGCAGGCGTACCCGAGCTCCTCGACGAGGACGGCCAGCTCGACCGCGCCGAGCCCCTGCCCGCCGTGCTCCTGCGGCGACGGCGATCCCCGGCCAGCCGAGCTGCGACCAGCTCGCTCCACAGCGCGGCGTCGTACTGCGGCGGCCTCGGCCGCCTCGCGTACCCTGGCGAACGGCGAGCGCGCGGTGAGCAGCTCGCGCGCGACGTCCTTGATCTCGCGCTGATCGGGGCTGAGGTCGAAGTCCATGCGTCTCCTGCCTAGCTCGGCTAACGCGACTTGGGAGGCCGAGCACGCGCTCGGCGACGATGTTCTTGAGCACCTCGGTCGTGCCCCCCTCGATCGAGTTGCCGCGGGCGCGCAGCAGCTCATAGGCCCACGGGTCGCCCGCGCGCAGCGCGCCGGGGCCGAGCAGATCGGCGGCGAGCTGGGTGAGCCGCTGGTTGGTGTCCGACCACATCCACTTGGTCAGCGACCCCTCCGGACCGGGCTGGCCGTACTTCTCGATCGCGGTCAGCCCGCGGTAGGCGGTGAGCCGCACGATCTCGGTGCGCAGGTGCAGCTCGCCGAGACGGTCGGCGACGACGGGATCCTCGAGCAGGCCCGCGCGCGGCGGCCTCGTCGATCACGCGGTCGAGCAGCTGGCGCAGGCGCACCTGCAGGAAGAACCCCAGGCCGGCGCGCTCGTTCATCAGCGTCGTGAGCGCGACCTTCCAGCCGTTGCCCTCGCCCCCGAGCACGTTCTCGTTCGGGACGCGGGCGCCGTCGAGGAACAGCTCGTTGAACTCGGGCTCGCCGGTGATCTGGCGCAGCGGACGGATCTGCACGCCGTCCTGCTCCATGTCCATCAGGAAATAGGTGAGCCCCTTGTGCTTGGGGGCGTCGGGGTCGGTGCGCGCGACGAGCATGCACCACTTCGAGTACTGCGCGCCGCTCGTCCAGACCTTCTGACCGGTGATCGACCCATTCGTCGCCATCCTGCACGGCGCGCGTCTTCAGGCTGGCGAGGTCCGAGCCGGCGTCGGGCTCGGAGAAGCCCTGGCACCAGATCTCCTCCGCGGTCAGGATCGGCGCGAGGTAGCGCTCCTTCTGCCGGTCGCTGCCCCAGGTCATGATCGTCGGACCGGCGAGCAGCAGACCGAGCACGTTGTCGGCAGGGGAGCGCCGGAGCGGCCGAGCTCCTCGAAGAAGATCGCCGACTCGGTCAGCGTCGCCCCACGCCCGCCGTACTCGCGCGGCCAGTGCACGGCGGCCCAGCCGCCGTCCGCCAGCCGGCGCTGAAAGTCCCGCCGCCAGGCGTACTGCCGTTCCTCGTCGCCGTCGGGCTCGGCGCCCGCGTCGTTCGCGGCGAACCAGGCGCGCAGCTCATCGCGAAACGCGATCTCCGACTCACTGAACGTCAGGTCCATGGTGGTTCTGTTCTCCTCCTCGGCGATGCCTGCTGCATGACTCTGCTCAGCCTATCTCCGCAGGCGCGCGTTGTGTCGCGCGGGCTGATCGTGCCGAGACCCGGCGCGTGGTGGTTCGGGAAGCGTTGTGACCGCGGCCCTACGCGTCTGTGACACACAGCGTTTTCGATATGTGTCTCATCCCCGGAGACTGACGTGAGTGTGACCCCGGCGTTAGGGTTCCGACTGCGGCACTCAGCTCTCCGCGACTCGCACCTCGCGCAGTCGGTGCGTGTCCACGTCGTACACGAACCCGCGGACCCGGTCGCGGTGGGGCACGAACGCGGAGCGGCGCACGCGCAGGATCGACTGGCGCACATCCGCCTCTAGATCTGTGAACGACTCGATCGCCCACGCCGGTGCGACGCCCGTCTCTTGGAGCAGCTCGGCGCGAAACCCGTCGTCGCTGAGTGTCTGCATGCCGCAGTTGGTGTGATGGATCAGCATCACCTCGCGCGTGCCCAGCCGGCGCTGAGAGACAGCCAGCGAGCGGATCACATCGTCGGTGATCACCCCACCCGCATTGCGCAGCACGTGCGCCTCGCCGTCGCGCAGACCCAGCGCCGCGAACACGTCCAGGCGCGAGTCCATGCACGTCACCACTGCCAGTCGCCGGCTGGGATGGACATCCAGATGCCGGGCGGGCAGCGACCCCGCGAACGCGCGGTTGTTCTCCAGCAGCTCGTCGATCGTGTCCATCGCGTTGCACATTATTGGCCTGTCGGACTCGGTGTGGATCCGTCCCGGGTCTCGCTCCCGATCCCCGATCGGACATAATCCCCGCGTGCGCGCCGTTCAGATCGTCAACCTCTCGGGCCCGGACTCCGCGCTCAGGCTCGGTGACATTACCGAGCCCGACTCGCCGCCGCAGCACATGCTCACCCCCGGCTCGGGGGTCCTCGTCGAGGTTCACGCCGCCGGGGTGTCCTTCCCCGAGGTGCTCCAGACGCGCGGCGAGTACCAGCTCAAACCGCCGCTCCCGTTCGTTCCCGGCAGCGAGATCGCGGGCATCGTTCGCGAGGCGCCCGCCGGCGCGTCTGTCGCGGAGGGGGATCGCGTCGCTGCGTTCTGCGCTCTCGGTGGCTTCGCCGAGCTGGCCGTCACACCTGAGTTCCTGACGTTCGGACTCGCCTCCCAGCTCGATTACGCCCAGGGCGCGGGGCTGATCCTCAACTACCACACCGCCTACTTCGCGCTCGTTCTGCGCGGACGGCTCACCGCGGGGGAGACCGTGCTCGTGCACGGCGCCGCGGGCGGGGTCGGCACCGCCGCGCTGCAGGTCGCCCGGGGTCTCGGCGCGCGCACTATCGCCGTCGTCTCCAGTGACGCGAAGCAACTTATCGCCGAGCAGGCCGGCGCCGATGCCGTTGTGCGCTCGGACGGCCCGTGGCGAGACGAGGCTCGCGAGCTCGCCGATGGCAGTGGTGTCCACCTCGTGCTCGACCCCGTCGGCGGCGATCGCTTCACCGACAGCCTCCGTTCTTTGCGCGAGGGTGGCCGCGTCGTCGTCGTCGGCTTCACCGGGGGCTCGATCCCCGAGGTCAAGGTCAACCGTCTGCTGCTGGGCAACACCGAGGTCATCGGCGCCGGCTGGGGCGCCTACGCGCTGTCCCGCCCCGAGCTCTGCCGCGAGATCGATCTCGCGCTGAGACCCCTGATCGAGTCGGGCGCGGTCTCACCGATCGTCGGCGCGCGCTTCCCGCTTGAGCGTGCCGCCGACGCGTTGCGCGAGATCGACGAGCGCCGTGCGACCGGCAAGGTCGTCCTCGACGTGCGTTCCAGCTGACGTTTGCACGCCACGATGGACTTCGCCCATTCGCCACGCACGCAGGACCTGCTCGCGCGCCTGACTGCATTCCAAGCACGCGAGATCGCCCCGCGCGAGGAGCCCTACCACCGCGCAATACTGGCCGGCGCCGATCCCTGGACGTCGCCGGTCCCGCCCGTGATCGACGAGCTCAAGGCGATGGCCCGCGCAGAGGGCCTGTGGAACCTGTTCCTACCACCCGGCGCCATGCTCGCCGGCCAGCCGATCGGCGCCGAGCTGAGCAACGTCGAGTACGCACCGCTCGCCGAGCACATGGGCCGCTCGCTGATCGCCAGCGAGGTCTGCAACTGCAACGCTCCGGACACCGGCAACATGGAGGTGCTGCTGCACTTCGGCTCCGACGCCCAGCGCACCCGCTGGCTCGCCCCACTGCTGGAGGGCACGATCCGCTCGGCGTTCTGCATGACCGAGCCCGGCGTCGCCTCCTCGGATGCGACCAACATGCAGGCCACGGCGACCATCGACGGCGACGAGGTCGTGCTCAACGGCCGCAAGTGGTGGAGCACCGGCATCGGTCATCCCGCCTGCCGAGTCCTGATCTTCATGGGTCTCACCGACCCGCAGGCCGACCGCTACCACCAGCACTCGATGGTGCTCGTCCCGTTGCCCACCCCCGGCGTAACGGTCGAGCGGATGCTCTCCACGATGGGCTTCGCCGACGCGCCCGGCGGCCACGGCGAGGTCTCGTTCACCGACGTGCGCCTCCCGGTGAGCACAATCGTCGGCGGGCCCGGCCAGGCGTTCGCGATCGCCCAGGCTCGCCTGGGCCCGGGACGCATCCACCACTGCATGCGTCTGATCGGTCTCGCCGAGCTGGCCCTGCAGCTGGCCTGCGTACGCGCCGGCGAGCGGGTGGCGTTCGGCAAGCCGATCGCGAACCTCGGCGGCAACCGTGAGCGCATCGCCGACGCGCGCATCGCGATCGACCAGGCCCGTCTGCGCGTCCTGCACGCCGCCTGGCTGATCGACACACAGTCCCCCGACGCCCTCGGCGCGGTCTCGCAGATCAAGGTCTCCGTGCCGAACATGGCCCAGCGCGTCGTCGACATGGCGATCCAGCTGCACGGCGGCGCCGGCCTCAGCGACGATTATCCGCTCGGGGCCGCCTGGACGATCGCCCGCGCCCTGCGCCTGGCCGACGGCCCCGACGAGGTCCACCGCGGCGTCGTCGCCCGCCTGGAGCTCGCGCGCCACGGCATCGGCCGCTGGTCTTCTTCTTCTTCTTCTTCTTCTTCCTCCTCCTCCTCCTGACCGGGCCTCCCCCTGACCGACCCGGCCTCCTCCAAAGGGTCCACGCCAGAATATCTGCCGGGATTGAGGCCGCCGTTCCGCGGCGTCAGCCACCACCCACGATGCTCGACGTGCCACCAGCACGCCTGCGCTCGCGTGCGGCGTCTGCCATCCACGGCCCGACACCCTCAACCCACCATCTATTCTGGCGCGAACCCTAACCCGGGCTCGCGGGATCTTCGCCCGCGTCGATCCTCCGCACCCGCCGCGGGACGACGTTGCTCACGATCACCGCCACGATCGTCACCAGGTACAGCTGCCCGAACAGCGCCTCCAGCACCGACGTCATCCGCGCCGCGGCGGCGACCGGCGCGATGTCGCCGTAGCCGACGGTCGTGAGCGTGATGAAGCTGAAGTACACCTCTTCGGCATGTTTGTCCGAGCCGATATGACTCAGCACCGGCGAGCCCGCGATCGCGTCCATGACACCGTATGAGAATCCGAACACCAGCCCCGCCAGCAGATACACGGTCAGCGCGCCCATCACCGAGTGCAGGGTTACGCGCTGCTCCAAGCGAATGCCGCCCACGACCCCCCGCGTGACGATCACCGCCCCTGCCACCGCCAGTATCCCGTTCAGGCCGAACGTGATGCCACGCTCGGCCTGCCCCTGTCCGGCGATCGCCGCGGCGATCAGCCCTACCGTCGCTACCCCGACCAGCACCCCGACTCGCTGCCATTGCGCGCGAGTCGCGTCCTCGGCAAACAACGCGGTGATGACCGTCGCGGCCATCAGCAGGGCCTGCACGAGCCAGGCTGCGGGCGTGTCCTGCAGGAGCATCTGCACGCCTGTGGAGAGCACTGCCAGCAGCAGCACCAGCCCGTAGCGGTAGCTGCCCTTCAGGTCGGCGAGCCTCCTCACACGCATTCGCTCAGACATCCGCCCAGGTTACGGTCTGCGCCGGGGGAGCGGGATCTCCGGGGCGGGTCGGCTGACGGGCTGACGGGCTGATGGGCTGCCGGGCTGGTTTTGCCACGCGGCAGTGCCACGCGCGCGCGTGGCACGCCGATACTTCGCTGGCTCTTATGCGGTACCTGATAGAAACTTCGACCCATGAAAGTAATCGGCGCTGGACTTCCACGCACCGCGACGACCACCCAGATGTTCGCGCTCGAGCACCTCGGCTTCGGCCCCTGCTATCACATGCGCGATCTGCTCGCCGACCTGCCGGCCGGCCTGCCGCTGTGGGAAGAGGTCTTTGCCGGGAACCCCGATTGGGAGCGGACCTTCGGCCCCGCCCAGTCCACTGTCGACTGGCCCTCGGCGCGCTACTACCGCGAGCTGATGGACGTCTACCCCGACGCCAAAGTCCTGCTGTCCGTGCGCGACGGCGAGGCGTGGGTGCGCAGCATGCGCGAGACCGTCTGGGGGATCTTCCACGGCGATTCGGTCATCCATCACGTCAGCTCCGCGCGCGCCGTCGTCGATGAGGTCTGGCGCCGCTACATCGACCTGATGGTGCGCATGACCTGGAGCGAGGACACGGGCGTGCTCGCCGGCGACACGTTCACCGACGAGGGACTGATCGCGGTCATGCAGCGCTGGAACGACAGTGTCATCGAGACCGTCCCCGCCGAGCGCCTGCTCGTCTGGGACCCGCGCGAAGGCTGGGATCCGCTGTGCGCCTTCCTGGAAGCCTCCGTTCCCGCCGAGCCGCTGCCGCGCCTGAACGACACGCAGTCCTTCCGTGAGGGCATCATCGGCGGCGCACTCGATATTCTCAACGAGTGGTGGGACGCCCGTGAGCGTCCCCTCACCGGTTTGCACGGCGCGGCGCTCAGCTGAAGATCGCCCGCGGTGCGCCGCTAGGACCGCACCGCACCACCGCTAGAGGAGCATTGCCATGGCAGCCGACCTGCTGAGCACTATTCGCGCCGAGATCGACGCACGCATGCGTGAGCTGGGACCCCTGCTCGCCGAGTATGAGGAGCTGCTGTCCGCCTCCGACGCGCTGGCGGCGCAGAGCCGTGCCGTCTCCGCGCCGACCCCGCGCTCCGTCTCTTCCGCTCGTCCAGCGCGTGGTCGCGGGCGCCCCCGGCGGGCGCCCGCCGCATCCGCTGCGGACACCGCAGGTGTGCAACTCCCCTGGCGTCCCACCCGCGCTCGCGGGCGCACCGGGCGAGGACCCTCGATCGGTCCCGCCGGGCAGGCGGTCCTCGCGGCGCTCGAGCACGGCTCGCACACCGTCGCCGAGCTGGTCGTCGTGACCGCGCTGCCCGCCCCCGACATTCGCCACGACCTGCGGCCGCTGCTCAAGCTCAAGGCGATCGTCAAGACCGAGCGCGACGGCAAAACCGCCTACGCGCTCCCCGCCCCCGTCGCCGCCTGATAGCTCGCGGCCTGGGGCCGCCAAGCTGTGCTCTCGACGGCCTCGCACTTCGACTGGGTGCACTCGGCGCCGTCGTCCGCCGGGCGATCCCTATCCCCGGGCGGTCACGGACGCTACCGCCGCTCCCCGCTTGCGCGCGACTCGCGCGGCCTCCTTGCCTCCCAGGAACGGGGCCAGCGCGACGAACACGAGCTGCGGCGCGAGCCCGGTTATATCCTCGACGCGCTCGTGCTCGATGTGGTTGTGCAGCACCTGCCAGATCCCCCCCGCGATCGCCTCCGGCACAATCCCTCCCGATCGAGCGTCCTGAGGGCGCATAGTGGTAGCCGGGCTGCAGGTACGCGGCGAACGCGTGCAGCCCGGTGTCGCGGATTTCGATCGCCAGAGGGCTCGCCGCGAACGTGTCCACGACCGTCAGGTGCGCGTGCGCGGGCTCGGAGGCGAGATACTCCAGCAGCGCCCTCACCCCGGCGGCGACCCCCATCGGCCAATCGTCGCCCTGCGTCTCGTACGCCTCCACGGTGATTCCAAGCGCCTGGTGCAGGCCGACCTTCTGGGCGCCGAGGAACGCGTCGTGCTTGGTCGGATACATCTCGTAGAACGTCTGATGCGACACGTTCGCGCGCCGCGCGATCTCGGGGATCGTCAGCCCCGCGAGGCCCTTTTCGGCGACGATCGCGGCGGTCGCGTCGACGATCCGCTCGCGCTGGTTTTTGACGATGAACTGCCGCGGCAGGTCGTGACGACCGCTCGGCAGCCGGCCCTCCGCCTGGCGCGCGCGCTCGGAGGCCATCGCCCTGTCCCGGCCGTCCTCGGCGTCTGTCGCATCCTTGGTGTGCTTGCGGCGCGCCCCTGCGCTCGGGGGTCCAATCCCGCCGGCAGCTTCGCGGGGTAGGACTCGGCCCACGCCGCCAGCTCGTCCACTAGCCCCGGCAGCTCACCCGCCTGACCGCGCCGCAGCCGCGCCGCGGTCACCTCGCGGATGCCCCCGAGGATCACCTTCACGGTCAGGTCGGTCTTCCCTCCCTGGCGTCCCCCCGATTTGCCGCTCCTCCCGCCGGCGGCGGAGCGGCTCGAGCTGATGCTCTGCTCGAGCGCCTCCAGCGTCCGGTTGCGGCGCTCGAGCGCCTTCGGTCCCGCACCGAAGGCGCCGAGCACCATCAGCGACACTGCCTCCGGCTCGGCCGCAGCCAGCCCCGCGAAGGCGCGCATCGCCGTGCGCAGGCGCTCTCCCGGCGAGCCCTGCGTGCCATAGGCCGCCATGATCGTGTTCGCCGTGCGCTTGGCGATCTCGTCGTAGGCGGCCAGGAACAGCTCTTCCTTGTCTGCGTACAGGCTGTAGAACGTCGGACGCGACACCCGCGCGAGCTTTGTCAGGTCGAGGATCCTCACCGCCTGATACCCGCGCTCCGCGATCAGCTCGATCAGCGCCGTCTGCAGCCGTTCGCGCTGGTCGCTGCGCACCTCCTCCGGGTCCAGCCCGTGCGCGCCCGTCGGCAGCCGTCGATAGCGGCCGGTTCCGCTGCTCTGCGCCGGCTTGCGCGCGGTGCTCGTCTTGGCCTGGGTCGGCCCCTCGGTGGTCTGACGAGGTCGTTTGGGTGATGCATCCCGTACCGACATGACTTCGAAAACCTCCATTTGACATCGAGCCAGATCAGAGTATCAAACCTCCCATGGGCGAGTCAACCCCTGATTTTTTGGCGACCCGTCCCGTCCCAGCGCGGCTTGCCGACGCTTGGATGGCTCTCCCAGACACCGGTTGTGTAGGAGTAACGTTTGTGAGAGCCTTCAGCGTCGCTCGCGCGCGAAATACGTGTGGGTGTGGCCTGGCGCCGCGGGATGTTGGCCCGGCCGCGCTCGCGGATCAACCCTTGATCGTCGGCGAATTCCCGATGACCGCCCCGGCGCCGTTCAGCGCCTGCGCCGCCACGTAGGGCGCGGGTCCGGGCGTTGCGATCGCCGTCTCGAACCCGCCCTTCGCCGCGCTCGCGACTGGTGTCAGCCGTGTCGGTGAGGGTCCCGCGAGCACGCGCCAGCTCGCCACTTCGGTCGCTCCGTTCCAGCTTGCGTACACCGTAACCGGGCCGCTCGCCTTGGCCGCGCCTGCGACCGCGATCGCGGGGGGCGTCGCGGGCGTGCCCGTCCAGGGGAATCGATACGCGCGGTATGACTGGTAGGAGCCGTGCCAGTGCGCGTCGTACAGCAGCTGCCCGCCGGCGCCGAACTCCGAGAAGTACGGCTCCGCGCCCCAGCCCACGAACGTGTCGCCGTTTGCCAGCGTCTGCACGCTGCCCTGGCTGGCAGAGGACAGCTTCGGGGAGGAGTGCTCGTAGTTGGCCAGCAGCGTGTCGGTCTTGGCCTGCGGGTTGATCGCCAGCACGATCGCCCGCGACTGGGGATGGACCTTCGGCACCGCGCCGTTGTCGAACACGCTGATCGTGCCGTTCGCCTGCACCGTCGCGTCATGCTGGAACGCCGTCGCCGCGCCGTTGATCGCCTTGACTTCGCCGTGCTTGCCGCCGACCCGCAACACCACCTGGCCGGTCGTCGTGTTCAGCTCATACAGCGTCCACGTGTTGCGCGCGCTGATCAGCGTCATGCCGGTGGGCAGCTGATCGATCGAGTTGATGTGAAAGTAATCGAACGGCCACGTCGTGTTCGCCTGCTCCGGCGAGCTGTAGGAGTCGCTCAGGCCGACATGGTCGAGGCTGTGCCACTCGCGCCGCACGAGCCCCGTCCGCAGGTCGATTTCCTGGAACACGCTGTCGGTCACCGCGCTCCCGCTCGGCCCGCCGATCCCCGACAGGTTGCAGTCGATCGGGTCGAACACACTCAGCAGCGCCGTGCCCTGCGGCGTGATGTGAAAGTCGTGCAGGTCCGCCTTGTAGCCGTTGCCCGCGTGCACGCGCCCGACCTGCTGATAGGAGCTGTTGTAGATCATCTCTTCGCCCTCGCCGAACCCCTGCGGCGGGATGTAGCCCTGCCACCACGTCAGCACCGGCTTGCCGTCGTACTGCTGCACCTGCAGGTTCGTCGCGGCCGCTTCGCCCGCCAGGGGGTCAAACCACACCAGTTCGCCGGTCTGGTTGAAGATCTCCGGACCGCTCGGACCCGGTCCCCCGTAGGGGGCGGTGAAGATGTACCCGGGCGCGCTCTGCGGCGAGCTCGCCGTCACCGCCAGCACCGGCGGCTGCAACGTCGGGGCGGAGTGGAAGTGCTGCTCCTCGTTGTAATCGTGCGTCGGGTTGGGCGTGGGCGTCTCGGGCAGCGTGTCCTGGTGGGCGACCACGAACTTGTAGATAAACGCCGTCGTCCGGCCGCTCGCCCTGACCCGCCCGCGCACGGTCACCGTCTCGCCCGGGTCGAATTCCCGCGCGGGGACGAAGCTAGCCCCGTCCCCCTGCGAGTAGGGGATCAGCTTGCCGGGGTGCGATCCGCTCTCAGAGCCGCTCGCCGTGACCGCGCTCAGCGTGCTCGGGGGCGCTCCCAGCAGGCTGATCTGGGTGTGCGGCGAGGCGTCGTATGACCCCGGCAGCGGCGATACGGCGATGCTCGTACCCGGCAGCACCGCCGAGCGGTTCAACTGTGCCGGTACGCACGGCGGTGCTGCGGGCGCGCGGTAGGCGGCGTTCTCGGCGGTGATCCGCTTGGACGCAAACGCGAGCGCGCCCGCGCTGGACACTGCCACCAGCACGCCACAGAAGACAAGTGCTTTACGCAAGCCCCTTGAAAGTACGGGGGTCTCGCGATAGTCACCGAAGACCTGCTGAAGAGACTCGACGATCTCGCCCTCGCTCGCGTGCGCGCGTGCGCAGTCCAGCAGGGGGTCCATCAGGTTGCGCTCGGAGTGGGCGGCCGCCTCGCGCAGCGCCGCCAGGGTGCGCTCCACCTCCACCCCGTCGCGCCGCGCCCGTGCGGCCTGCAGGCGGCCGAGCTGCTTGCGCTCGAGCGCCGGGTCGAACTCGCAACGTGGGGATCGCCTCCTCGTCGGTGGCGAGGAAGCGGTTGACGCCGACGACGACCCGCTCGCCGGCGTCGATCTCCTGCTGCAGGGAGAACGCCGCGTCGGCGATCTCGCGCTGGGGGTAGTTGCGCTTGACCGCCGCCACCATGCCCCCGAGCTCGTCGATCTTGGCGAGGTACTCGTACGCGCGCGCCTCCATCTCGTCGGTCAGCGCCTCGACGAAGTAGGAGCCCCCGAGTGGATCGGCCGTGTTGGTGACGCCGGTCTCGTGAGCGATCATCTGCTGGGTGCGCAGGGCGATCGTGACGGCCTCCTCGGTTGGCAGCGCGAGCGCCTCGTCGTAGGAGTTGGTGTGCAGCGACTGGGTGCCCCCGAGCACGGCGGCCAGCGCCTCGATCGCGGTGCGGACGATGTTGTTCAGCGGTTGCTGGGCGGTCAGGCTGACGCCTGCCGTCTGGGAGTGAAAGCGCATCTGCCAGGAGCGCGGGTTGCTCGCGCCGAACGTGTCGCGCAGCTCCCGCGCCCAGATGCGTCGCGCGGCGCGGTACTTGGCGATCTCCTCGAAGAAATCGATCTGGGCGTTGAAGAAGAAAGACAGGCGCGGGGCGAACTCGTCCACGTCCAGTCCCCGCTCGACCGCCTGGCGCACATAGGTAAGGCCGTCCGCGAGCGTGAACGCGAGCTCCTGCTGGGCGGTCGAGCCGGCCTCGCGAATGTGGTAGCCGGAGATCGAGATCGGGTGCCAGCGCGGCATGTGCCGGGTGCACCACTCGATCATGTCGCCGCACAACCGCATCGCCGGGTCGATCGGAAAGCACCACTCCTTCTGGGCGATGTACTCCTTGAGGATGTCGGCCTGGATCGTGCCGGACAGGCGCTCCGGTGCCACGGCCCCACCGGACCCATCTCCGTCCTGCTCGGCGGCCACCACGAAGTAGGCGAGCATGATCGCGGCGGGGGCGTTGATCGTCATCGAGACGGACACCTCGCCGAGGTCGATCCCGGAGAACAGCGTCTGCATGTCGTCGAGCGTGTCCACGGCGACGCCCTCGCGGCCGACCTCACCCAGCGAGCGCGCGTGGTCCGAGTCGTGGCCCATCAGCGAGGGCATGTCAAACGCGGTCGACAGGCCGGTCTGCCCGTGGGCGAGCAGGTAGTGAAACCGCTCGTTCGTCTCCTCGCTCGTGCCGAACCCCGCGAACTGGCGCATCGTCCACAGCCGTCCGCGATACATCGAGGAGTGGATCCCACGCGTGTACGGGTACTCCCCGGGCCTGCCGAGCGGATCATCGGCGGGTGGGTGAGCACCGATTCCCGGCGGGAGATCGGCCTCGGTATACAGCTCCTTGACCGGCTCCCCGGATAGGGTCTGCCCCGCGGCCTTGCTGTCCTGCAGCTGGCGGGAGGTCGTATCTATCGCCATGACTGCACCAGATCGTACCGGCCGGCGCCGCCTGCGCTCGATCCCGCGAGGGATTTCAACCCGACCAACTGCTACCCGAGCAGGGTCGTGGTTCAGAGCAGGGTCGTCGTTCAGGCCACGCGCGCGCGCGTGGGCACTCGTGCCGGCGGTCTGTCTCGGGGTGGTTGTGCCGGCGGGGTGCGGGGGCTCCGGCTCCGGGAGCTCTCATACCTCCGGCTCGTCCTCCGCGCACGCCGGGGGATTGCCGCCCGCGCGCCAGGCCACGCTGATCCTCGACTTCGTCCCGAACGCCGTGCACGCGGGTATCTACCGCGCGCTGGCCGCCGGGTACTACCGCCGGGAGGGCATCGACCTGCGCGTGGTCACGCCCAGCGCGACGACCGACACGCTGAAGCTGATCGACGCTCACAGCGCCCAGTTCGGCCTGGCTGACGGCAGCGACGTGGCCGGCCTGATCGCCGCGGGTGGGGACGCACAGGCGGTGATGGCGATCGTGCAGCGACCGCTCGGTGGACTGATCGCGCTGGCCGCCGAGCACCTGCGCTCACCCGCGGACCTGCAGGGCCGGACGGTCGGGATCACGGGCGTGCCCTCGGACACGGCGGTGCTCGACACCGAGGTCCGCCACGCGGGCGGCGACCCGGCGAAGGTACACGTGGTCACGGTCGGCTTCAACGGCCCGCAGGCGCTTGTGGCGGGCCGGATCGCGGCGTTCACCGGGTTCATCCCCGACGAAGGCGTGACGCTGCGGGCGAGCGGCCATCCGATCACGGCGTTCGCGCTGGACCGCAACGGCGGGCCGGCATACCCGGGCCTGGTCGCGTTCACCACACGCGGGCTGATCGCATCCGATCCCGGACTCGTGCGCGGCTTCGTCGCGGCGACCGTGCACGGCTACGAGGACACGCTCGCCGACCCGCAGCGTTCGCTGGCCGAGCTGTTGGCCGCCAACCCGTCGCTGCCGGCGGGGTTGACGCACGCGTCGCTTGAGACCTACCTGCCGCTGTTCGACGGGCGGCCCGCCGGCGAATCTCCCCCCGGGAGTGCGCCGCTCGCCCGCGGGAGCGCGCCGGTCCCGTTCGGCACGCTGCAGCCAGGCAACATCGCCGCGATGTCCAGCTGGATGGTTGCCACAGGCCTGATCCACGCGCCGATCTCACCGGCGCGCTATGGCACGAACCGGTTCCTACGGTAGGCTCCGCGTTCGCCGTTGCCGTACGCAATGCACATCCAGAGAACCTGAAAGGAACCTCTCCATCATGAACAAGTCTCAGCTGGTCGACGCGGTCGCCGCCGACAGTGGCCTGTCCAAAGCCGACGCGGGCCGCGCGATCGAGTCTGTGGTCGGCACCGTCACCAAGACGTTGAAAAAAGGTGACGAGGTCAGCATCACCGGGTTCGGCAAGTTCTCGGTCGTCAAACGCGCCGCGCGCCAGGGCGTGAACCCGCGTACGGGCGAGCGCGTGAAGATCAAGGCTTCGAAGGCGCCGAAGTTCAGCGCGGGCGCGTCGCTCAAGCAGGCTGTGCACCCCAAGAAGTAAAAGCCCGAGGAGGGGCTGCCACGTCATGGCGCTCGTGAGCGAGCTGGAGCTTCCCGGGTTCGATTACACCGACCCGTCGCTGAGGGGGGAGCGCTTTCACGATGCGATGCGCGAGTTGCGCGCCCGGGGCTGGCTCGCCTCCGGGCCATACGGGGTGATCGTGCTCGACCGCGAGGCGGGCGAGTGGTTCCTGCGCTCGCGCGAGGCGATTTTTCCGGGGATGACGATCGCCGAGATCTTCGACGTGCGCGAGGGGCCGCTGTACGAGCAGATGCGGCGCAACATCCTGCACGTCAACGGGCCCGACCACACGCGGCTGCGCAGCCTCGTCAACCCCGCGTTGAGCGCGCGGGCGGTCGAGCGCTACCGGCCGGCGATGCGCGGATTCCTGGAGGGGCTGCTCGCCGATGCGCGCGCGGCGAGCGGCGACGGCGAGGGCGAGGGCGACGGGGTCGTGCGCTGCGAGTTCGTCGAGGCGTTCGCCAAGCCCTACCCGTCACAGACGATCGCGCAGGTGATGGGCGCGCCGATCGCGGACGCGCCGCGGCTGCACCACTGGTCGAACTGGATTCAGCGCCAGTTCGACGCGGCCGGGATGGCCACCGAGCGCGAGGGGATCGAGCAGGCTGTGCGCGAGTTCTACGAGTACGCGGCCGAGCTCGTGGCGGCGCGACGCGACGACCCGCGCGACGATTTGATCTCGAAGCTGATCGCGGCGACACTCCCCGACCCATCATCCGCGGATCGCAGGGTAGCGGCCGACGGCGAGTCGGCCGCAGCACAGCGCAGCCGGCTGGATGACGTGGAGTGCATCAACCTCGTGTTCAACGTGCTCGTCGGCGGGGTGGACACGACCCAGAGCCAGCTCGCGCACACGATCAGGCTGCTGGCCGAACATCCCGAGCAGTGGGAGCTGCTGAGGAGCCGCCCGGAGCTGGCCGAGCAGGCGATCGAGGAGGGGCTGCGGTATGAGCCGATCACGCCGTTCACAGCGCGGATCGTGACCGCGGACGTGACGTTCCGGGATGTGACGTTTCCCGCGGGCACGGTCGTGATGGTGTGCGCGTTCACCGGCAACCGCGACCTGGACGAGGACGCCGCCGGGGCGGGCGGGGCCGAGGAGTTCGACATCACGGCCGACCGCGGGCGCGCGCGGGCGCTGACGTTCGGTGCGGGCGTGCACTACTGCCTGGGCGCGAACCTCGCCCGCCTGGAGCTGCGCGAGGCGCTGACGTTCATGGCCGAGCACGTGCGCGAGCTCGAGCTCGACGGGGAGGTCGAGTACGAGACCATCATGGGCATCTACGGCCTGGCCCGGCTGCCGGTTCGGCTCTCCCTAGCGGCGTGACGCACGCGCATGCGCGTGCGTGGTATTGCACGCGTTGGTGTTCGTCGGGAACTGATTTGGGCGGGAGACGCGAGAGCCAGTCGATCTACAGCCCCGTCGGCGCCGGTCACCGCAGTGGTTGGCTGCGCGTGAGCGCTTTTCGGTTGCGATAATCGGCCGGGGGGTCGGAACTGGTCATGGAGCGACATGTAGGTGGAGATGGTTCAGAACAGATTCAGGATGGCGGTAGCGGTCTGCTTGACGGCGGGTCTCGTCGGGATGGCGTCGGGGCTCGCGCCGGAGGCGGGACTCGGGCCGGTGGGCGGACTTGTGGGCGCTGCGCCGGCGGAGGCGGGCGAGTATCACGTGTACTCGTGCCGGACGCCGTGGGGTGCCGTTGCGCCGGCGGACGGGTGGGCACACTCGGTGGCGTCGGATGGCGCGTACGACCAATATGCGCTAAACACCTGCGAAACCGGCGGTGCGCTGGTTGCGGCGCTCGGAGATGCGACAAGGCACGCAACGTTCGTTGACCAAGCCGTATGGGCGTTTGCGGCGCCAGCGGGTGCGACGATCGCCGGCGCGACTCTGTGGCGGGCCGGAGACAACGCAGGTGGAGGGTTCCTTGAAGCGACATACCAGTTCTGGCTGGCAGCGCCAAAAGAATCCGCAATCTTCTCCGAGTGCATCTATACGCAGAGCTGCGGCGGCCTGGGAGAACTCGGACGGCCATTCGCGGAAGCCAATCGGGTGACCGTGCCGAGCAGTCACCTCGGTGACGGCCTTTACCTGGTTGCTTCATGTGGCGGTAGCAGCGGCGGTGCCGAAACGGAGTACTGCGAACCAGGTGCGGGCGACGTAAACGGGTACGCAACAGCCGTGTACCTGTACGCCGCCGACATCACTCTCCAACAGAACGCAGGCCCGAGCGCAAGCAACGTCAGCGGCGAACTCGCGACCGCGCCGACCGTAAAGGGCACGAGCGATGTGGCATTCGAAGCAAAAGACCCCGGGGCGGGCGTGTACGAGGCGGTGTTCAGCATCGACGGGAACGTCGTGCAGAGCACGGTGCTGGACGGCAACGGCGGGCACTGCCAAGACGTGGGCGGGACGAGCGACGGGCTGGGAGCGTTTCTGTACACCCAGCCGTGTGCGCAAAACGTGAGCGTCAACGTGCCGTTCGACACGACGAACCTGAGCAACGGCGCGCACCACCTGATCGTGAGCGTGATCGACGCGGCGGGCAACGGCGCGCCCGTGCTGGACCGTGAGATCACGGTCGCCAACCCGCTCCCGCCGGGCACGCCGGGTCCGCCGGGTCCGCCGAACGGGACGAACGCCTCGGCGCAGGCGACGCTGAGCGCGGCGTGGGTCGGGTCAAAGAAGGCCAGGATAACGAGCGCGTATGGGCGTAGCGCGCACACGATCGCGGGCCGGCTGACCGCTCCCGGGGGCATACCGATCGCCGGGGCGCAGATCGACTGCACGGCGACCGTTGCCTCCCAGGGCGCGAAAGCCGCGGCGATGGCCTGCCCGAAGACGGGACCGGACGGGCGGTTCACGGTGAAGGTGCCGGGCAACGTGAGCTCGCGCACCGTCAAGCTCGCCTACCGCGAGCACCTGGGAGACGCGCTGCCCGTCGTGACACGGACGCTCGGCCTGACGATGAGGGCGGGCGTGCAGCTGCGCGTCAGTCCGCACACGACGAGCGTCGGACGGACCATTCGGTTCACCGGCACGCTGCTGGGCGATCCGATCCCGCACGGCGGCAAGCAGCTCGTGCTCGAGGCGCGCTCCCCGGGCGGGCCGTGGATCGAGTTCGACGTGCTCAAGACGAGCGGCAAGGGGAAGTACCACGACTCCTACCGATTCAAGTTCCCCGGCCCGGTCAGCTACAAATTCCGCGCGGTCAGCGAATCCGAAGCCGACTACCCGTTCGCCACGGGCGCGTCGAACGTCGTGGGAGTGTTCGAGCGGTAGCAGGCCGACGTTTCATCCGGCCGTGTCCGGCCGGATGAAAGTTCGCCCCGCTACGCTGACTCCGGCCGGGGCGTTTCAGTGCCGCTCGCGCAGCGTCGGGAACGGGACCACCTCGCGGATCGACTCCACGCCGGTGAGGATCATCAGCAGTCGGTCCACCCCAATGCCTGCGCCCGCCGTCGGCGCCATCCCGTATTCCAGCGCGCGCACGTAGCCCTCGTCGTGGGGATGCGGCTGGTCGCCGTCGTCGCCGGGGCGCTGCCGGCGCTGCTTGACGAAGCGCTCCCACTGGTCGAGCGGATCGTTGAGCTCGGTGTCGCCGGAGAGGACCTCGATCCCGCGGATCACGGTGTCGTGGTGCTCGCCCAGGCGAGGATCTTGGGAGTGACGCTTGCAGATCGGAAACAGGTCCAGGGGGAAGTCGAACACATGGGTGGGTTGGATGAGCGTGGGCTCGACGTACTTGCTGTAGACGGCTTCGGCGAGCTTGGCCCAGCCCTGCCCGGGCTCGACGGGCTCGTCGAGGACCGCGACCAGCTCATCGCAGCTCGCCTGCAGGTAGTCGATGCCCACGGCGTCTTTGATCGCGTCGCGCAGCGTGATGCGTTGCCACGGTTTCGCGAGGTCGATCACCTGGCCGTCGTACTGCTCGACCTTGGTCGTTCCCAGCGTGCGCAGCGCAACCTGCTCGGCGACCTCTTCGCACCAGCGCGCGGTGTCGCGGTAGTCGGCGTAGCTCATCATGCACTCGAGGATCGTGAATTCCGGGCTGTGGCGATGGGAGATGCCCTCGTTGCGAAACGCGCGCCCGAGGTCGTAGACATTCTCGAGGCCGCCGACGATGCAGCGGTTGAGGAACAGCTCGACCGAGATCCGCAGATAGAGGTCGACGTCCAGCGCGTTGTGGTGGGTGGTGAACGGGCGCGAGGAGGCTCCGCCGGCGAGCGTCTGCAGCATCGGGGTCTCGACCTGGGTGAAGCCTTTCTCGCGCAGGACCTCGTGGATCGCCTCGATCGTCTTGGTCCGTTTGAAGAACATCTCGCGTGTCCTCGCGTTGGCCAGCAGGTCGAGCTCGCGGTAGCGGTAGCGCGTTCCCAGGTCCTCGAGGCCGTGGTGGCGGTCCGGTGGCGGGCGCAGCGCCTTGGCCAGCAGCGTGCACTCGCCCACCCCCAGCGTGAGCTGCCCGCGCTGGGTTACGTACACCTCGCCCTCCACGCTGACGATGTCGCCGATGTCGAGCTCGAGCATGCGCTCGTAGGACTCCTCGCCCAGCGCCTGCAGGCGCGCCAGCACCTGCATCTCGCCTGACTGGTCGCGCACGTCGAAGAAGGTCGTCTTGGCATGGCCCCGGCGCGCGATCAGCCGTCCGCACACGCGGTAGGTCAGCCCGGGGTGCTCGCCGGCCTCCAGCTTCGCCGGGTCGTGCGCTGCCTGGATGTCCGCGATCCACGTCCGCCGGACATCCGTCGCCAGGTACGGATAGGGGTCCAGCCCCTCCGCGCGCAGGCGCTCCAGCTTCGCCCGTCGCTCGTCGGCGCCGACGGCCTCCTCCGCCCCCTGGCTGACGCTCATCTCACCGACGCTCATCTCAGCCTGCTCGCGAGCTCGCGCACGAGGAAGCTGGCCAGGTGGTGGGGGTAGGTTCCCCGTGAGAAGCCCGCGTCGAAGCCGAGCTCCTTGGCCAGCTCGTTGGTGACACGCGAGCCGCCGCAGACGAGGATCGTCCGGTGCCTATGTCCCTCGGCCTCGACGATCTCGACCAGCTCGGTCAGGTTGTGGATGTGCAGGCTCTGCTGGGTGACCGTCTGGGAGACGAGGATCGCGTCGGCGTCCAGCTCGATCGCCCTGGCGACCAGCACCGTGTTGGGGACCTGGCTGCCGAGGTTGTGCGCGTCAAACGCCCGGTAGCCTTCCAGGCCGCGGTTGCCGTGGAAGCCCTTCAGGTCGAGCATCGCGTCGATCCCCACGCTGTGCGTGTCCGAGCCGGTGCACGCCCCGACGACGACGATCGGGCGCCCGATGTGCTTCTGCGCGTAGGCGTCGATCTCGTCTTCGCTCAGGTACTCGTGGTCGGCCTCGTTCACCTGCTGGGCGGTGTAGTCGACGCTCTGCGGGCAATATCCGTAGACGAGGAAGTGGGTGTAGCCGTCGAGCAGGCGCTGGTGGTGCACCACCTCGGGACGGTCCAGGCCGAGCCTGCCGGCGAGCTCCACCGCGGTCTTGCGCGCAGCCGGCCCCTCGGGCACCGGCAGCGTGAAGCTGAGCTGGACGATCCCGTCGCCGAGGTGGTCGCCGTAGGGCCTGACCTGCGTCAGGTCCACCTCCTGAAGGTGGCCGGCGACGCTAGGCAACCTCGACCCCTCCCACCTGTTCCCCGGCCATCCGCTCCCCTCCCATCAACTCCCTTCCCATCCGCTCCCCTCCCCTCAACTCCCCGGCCATCAGCTCCACGGCCGGGTTGAAGTACCCATCCTCGGTCGCGACGATCCCATCCATCCCGCGGCCCTCGTCGATGCGCCGCCGCACGTCGCCGAACGTGCCGTCTTCGATCGCCCCGAACATGCCCACGTCGGCGATCTGCTCGAGCAGCTCGTGCGCCTGGCGCAGCACCTCATGCGCGCGCGCCTGGATGATCCCGCCGGGCTTGAACTGGATCTCGGCGCCGAGGTCGCGGGCGTAGTTGAACACGTAGTCCACGCACTCAAGGCCCACCACGCGATCGTGCAGGTGTGGGGTGAAGACGCCCTCGGTCGGAACTCCCGCCGTCTGGATCCCCTGCCCGGTGGCGATCGTGATCAGGTTGAACAGCGTGTCGCACGCGTGCGTGCGGAAGAGGTTGCCGTCCATGTGCCTCGTCGGGGGCATGTACTTGATCGGGCAGTCGGGGAACAGCTCGCGTGTGAGCTGGGCCTGCGCCCACTCGTACAGCAAGCCGTTGGTGGTCGGAGGGTCGATCTCGAAGGCGTCGCCCAGCGCGATCTGCTCGTCCGGTAGGCCCGAGTCGCGCGCGAGCTGGTGGTTGATGAACTGCGAGGCGGTCACCGACGGGGCGGCTCCCAGCGCGTCGGCCGTGCGCAGGTAGTTGTCCTCGCCGGTGTTGATGACGATCCCGAACCAGCCGGTGATCATCCGTGAGACGCGCTGGTCGATCATCGTGCGCACGGGATTGATGTCGCGATAGAGGATCCCGTAGAGGGCGTCGTTGACCATGTTGTCCAGGCCCTCCATCGCGCCGAGCGTCGCGAACTCGGTCATGCACAGCCCCGAGCAGAAGCTCGACAGGCGGATGTAGCGCCCGTTGCGCTCGCACCAGTCGTCGAGCGCCTCGCGCAGGATGCGGAAGTTCTCCTGCGTGGCGAACGTGCCGCCGAAGCCCTCCGTCGTCGGACCGTAGGGCACATGTTCGAGCAGGCTCTGCGCCGTGGAGCGGGTCATCGACACGACATCGCCGCCGGTCTCCGCGACGGCCACGGCGTGCACGACGTCGTCGTAGACGTTGCCCGTCGCGCTCAGCACGTAGCGCAGCGGCGGGCTGCCTCCGAGGCGCTCCCGCAGCCCGCCGCGCTCGTCCATCCGCCGCCGGATCTCTCCCATCCGCGCCCGGCATTCACTGGCGGCGAGCTCGTGAATCGCGCTCTCCTCGGCAATGGGCAGGCCGTACAGGTCGAGGGCGCCCGCGCCCACCGCCTCGGCGATCTCCTGGGCGCCGCGCCCGGTTTGGAGCATTCCGTTGCCCAGCCAGTACGCGACCCCACGGCCCAGTCCCCCGCCGTCACGCACGTGGTCGACGAGCACGTTGGGCAGGGGGATGTCCAACTCGTTGATGCCGTCCACCCCGAGGAAGCGGGTGACCGAACGCTCGACCGACACCGTCGTCTTGCCGGTGGTTTCCTGGGCCAGGCGATCCGCGATCGTCGTCGCGGCCTGCCGGCACGCTTCGATGACTCCCACGTCCAGATCGAGCTTGCAGTCCATCGTACGGGCGAGCGTAACCAGTGAAACGAGCGATCTGGATATCCGCGCCGTTCTTCACCGAAATGCCCGTCCTCGTGCCTCCCCGTGCCGGACTCGCGGAGCAAAATGTCTCTCTTTCACTGTCGGAAACGATCCGCTTCATCTCGCCGGAGGCCGGCTTTCGCTGTGAGCGCCCTGCATTTCGGCGCTTTTCACGAATCGAGCAGCGGTTCCCCCAGGGCGCCGTTTGACTTTTCACCCCCTCTCACTAGCCTCGCTCAAACCGTTATGGCAACCGACATCGCACAGCTCGATGCTCCCCTGGACCTGCTCTTCGAGGCGCCCGCGGTCCAGCTCGGCGACCCGCGCATCGCCGAGCTCGGTGTTCGGCCGCCCGCCCGGCCGCTGCCTCCGGCCACCCGCGATCTGCTGAAGGATGCGCCCTATATCGTGGACTTCTGCGACCCCAGCCCGACGACGGCGCTGCACGCGGGCTACCTACGTAACATCGCGCTCGGACACGCGCTGGCCAGCGCGCTGGAGGCCGCCGGAGCGCACGTGGCGCGACAGACCCAGATCGCGGACGCCGGGCGCGACATGGGCGAGGCGATGGCGGGCTATCTGCGCTACGCGGAGGAGGTTGACCCGGCCACCGCGCGGGAGAAGAGCGACCGCTTCGTCGGTCGCCTGCACGCGCTGCACGCGCACGAGCCGCGTGAGGACGGCGACCTTGCCGATTCGCTGCTCGCGCGCCTGGCAAACGGCGATCAGGAGGTTCGCGAGCTGTGGCACACGGTGCGCGACTGGGCCGTCAGCGGACAGAACGAGACCCTCGCGCGGCTGGGCGTGCGCTTCGAGCGCACGATCTTCGACTCGCAGTACCTCCCTCGGATCGCACCGCTCGTCCGCCTGGCGCTCGCTCAGGGAGTCATCAGCGGCTCACCGCACGGTCCTCTGGCGTTCGAGACCGACACGACCCAGCACGTGCGCCTGCCGCTGATCGGTGCGGACGGCTCGCCGACCAAGGACCTGCGCGCGCTGACGATCTGGCGCTCGCTGATGACCGAGATGACCGACGTGACGCTGATCCGGCTGACCAGCGAGGAACGTCGCGACAATCTGGATGAGATCCTGCGCGGTCTGGCGCCCGGAGCGAAGGTCTATCCGACCGCGGTGCTGCACGCCGAGGTGGTCACCGACCGGGACGTGGGGCCCGGTGGCGAGAGCACGCTGATGATCGACGACCTGCTGGACTTGCTCATGCAGCACGAGGAGCTGCTCGCGCTGGCGATCGAGGAGCGCCCGTCCTGCGCCACCCAGGACCTGGCGTCGATGGTGCTGATGGGCATGTGCCTCGATCACCCCCTGCACGAGGCCCTGCCGATCACCCCCGAGCGCATGCTCGACAGCCGCGCGAACACGGGCTGGACCCTGGCGCGGGCGTGGATGAAGGCGTGGGACCCGCGCAACGACGGCGGGCCGCTGCCGCTGGCCGACGACGAGCATTACCGCTCGGTCGTCGCTCAGGCCCAGCTGCTTCCCCTGCTGGACCGCGCGGTCAAGGGCCTCGACGTCCTGCGCCTGGTGCGCTTCCTCACGCGCATCGGCGCCTGGTATCTGGACACGGAGACCGACCCGGCGGTCGGCCGGATTATGAGATCGCTGCTGCGCAGCGGCCTCGGCAGCCTCGGGCTCGTGCGCGCGCAGGAGTTGAGCGGGTGATGGCCTCGATCGACTCGACCGCCGGCTATGAGACCTCGATGGCGGACCCCAACGCGCTGGAGAATGACCTGCGCTCCTTCTACCTGACGGGCAGCCAGGAGCCGAGCCTGTTCGAGGAATGGGAGCACGGGATCGCCAGGGGGGACTCCACGACCCCGTCGATCTGCTCGCCGACCTATCGCTGGTGGATCCTCGAGCACCTGCGCAACGCGCTGAACCGCGACCGCAAGAACCTGCTGCTGAGCCTCGGCTCCGGCAACGCGTTCGTGGAGCGCGTGCTCGGCCGCGAAGGCTATCCCGTGCTCGCGGTGGACGCGCTCGAGGAGGCCGTCGAGCTCGCGCGCAGGGCTGGTGTGCCGGCGCTCTACCAGAACCTTTACGCCTGGGATACCCAGCCGGACTACTGGGACGTGATCTACGCGGACGGCCTGCTGGGGCATCTGCACGACGGCCACGACGGCGCTCACGTGGCGCTGCGCTTATTTCGCCTCTGGCTGAAGGCGCCCAGCGGAACCGTCGTCATCTCCAATGATTCCCCCAAAACCGACGCCCCGGTCCAGCAGTCCGCGAACGTCCCGGGCTTCTACTGGCTCTCAGACCAGTGGATCGCCGCCGAACTGAAGCGCGCCGGCTTCACCCGGATCTCCACGGCGTCGATCACATACAGGCGCCCGCTGTCGGGGTTGCGAACGCGCGCGATCATCACGGCGCACCGCACCGAGTAGCGAGGGCGGCGGTCGCGATCATGCCGATGAGCCAGCGCTTCGTCAAACGCCTGGAGCCGGATCTGGAGGAGATCGCCGAGCATTTCGGGACGCCGTTTCACATCTATGACGAGCAGGGGATCCTGGCGAGCGCCGAGCGCCTGACGGCCGCGTTCGCGGGGCTCGAGCTCCAGGAGTTCCACGAGTACTACGCCGTCAAGGCGCTGCCCAACCTCACGATCCTGCGCATCCTGCGCGAGCATGGCCTGGGCATGGAGTGCAGCTCGATCGCAGAGCTCGAGCTCGCCGAGGAGTGCGGTGCGCATGGAGAGGAGGTGTTCTTCACCTCCAACAACACGACCCGCGAGGAGTTCGCGGCGGCGCTCGCGCTGGACGCGATCGTCAACGTTCAACGACGTCTCTCTGATCACCAAGCTCCCGCATGCCCCGGAGGTCGTCTCTTTCCGCTTCAATCCGGGCCCCGAGCGCGTCGGGGATCGGCTCATCGGCTCGCCCCTGGAGGCCAAGTTCGGGCTGCGCCGCGACCAGCTGGAGCAGGCGTTCGCGCAGGCCCGTGAGCTCGGCGCGACGCGCTTCGGGCTGCACGCGATGATCGCCTCCAACGTCCTGACGGTAGAGCCGCTGCTGGCGACGATCGCGATGCTGCTGGCGATCGAGGAGCGGTTGAGCCGGACGCTCGGGATCGCGCTCGAGTTCATCAACGCGGGCGGCGGGCTTGGCATCCCCTACCGCCCCGGCGAACAGGGCCTCGACGTCGAGGCCCTGGGGCTCGGCGCCGGGCAGCTGCTGGATACGCACGCCGCTCGCACCGGTCGGCGCCCCAAGCTGTTCCTGGAGGCGGGACGCTTCGTCACCGGCCCGCACGGGGTCCTGGTCACCCGCGTGATCAACCGGATGAGCAAGTGGCGCGAGTATGCCGGCGTGGATGCCGGCATCGCGGCGCTGATGCGCGCGGCGCTGTATCCCGACGCCTACCATCACGTCGCGCTGCACGGCGACCGCGGCGAGCGCCCGCTGGAACGGATCGACGTGGTGGGATCGCTGTGCGAGAACAACGACAAGCTCGCGATCCAGCGCCCGCTCCCGCGGTTGCGCGAGGGCGACCTGCTGCTGATCCACGACACCGGCGCGCACAGCCTCGCGATGGGCTTCAACTACAACGGCCGCCTGCGCCCTCAGGAGCTGCTGCTGCGCAGCGACGGCAGCGTGGAGCTGATCCGCCGCCGCGAGGAGGTCAGGCGCGACTACTTCGCCACGCTGGGGTTCGAGCCGGACGTCCTCACCCCGGCGGGTGAGCTGGTGCAGGTGAGCTGAGCATGGCGAGCGTGGCGACGGTCGCGGACTTCGGCGGCGTGGAGTCGCTCAGGGAGGAGATCGACGAGCTGTGGGAGCGCCGCGAGGAGCTCGGCGACCGCGACACATACGCGCGGGCGAGCGTGCTGAGCGTGATCGAGCTGCTCGACCGCGGACGCCTGCGGGTGGCCGAGCTCGGCCCCGACGGCGAGGTGACGGTGCACGAGTGGCTCAAGCGGGCGATCGTGATGCTGTTTCGCGTCTGCCCGCTGGAGCACACCGAGGCGGGACCGATGCTGTTCGCCGACCGTCTGCCCCCCAAGCGCGGCTGCTCCGGCGTGCGCGTGGTGCCCGGCGCCTACGCCCGCTTCGGGTCATATCTAGCGCCGGGCGCGATCCTGATGCCGAGCTTCGTCAATGTCGGCGCCCACGTGGGCGCCGACACGCTGATCGACACCTGGGCCACGGTGGGATCGTGCGCCCAGGTCGGCGAGCGCGTGCATCTCTCCGGCGGCGTGGGGGTGGGCGGGGTGCTCGAGCCGTTGCAGGCGAGTCCCGTGATCGTCGAGAGCGACGCGTTCGTCGGCAGCCGCTGCATGCTGATCGAAGGCGCCCGCGTGGGGCGTGGAGCGGTGCTCGGCGCGGGCGTCATCCTGTCGCCGACGATCCCGGTGATCGATGCCGCCACCGGCGAGGAGCTCTCCCGCGGGCGCATCCCCGCCTGGAGCGTCGCGATCGGCGCGACGCGCACACGCAGCTTCCCCGGCGGGGACTACGGGCTGCCCTGCGTGCTCGTCATCAAGCGCCTGACCGAGGGGGAGCGTCCCGACAAGGTGAAGCTGAACGAGCTGGTGCGCGACCATGGGGCAACGCTGTAGACGCGCGGGAGCTCGCACGGCCGTTCGGGCGCCTGCCGGCTGTGGGGCGCTTGCCAGCCATGGGGCGCCTGCCGGCCACGGGGCGCCTGCGGTGATCGAGCGCCTACGTGGCCACGAGCGCGCCGGCCTCCAGCAGTTGCGCGGCCCGGGCGATTCGCTCGGGGGTGGGCGTCAGCGCGGCGCGCAGGTGACCCTCGCCGCCCGGACCCAAGTAGGAGCCGGGCATCATCAGCAGCGAGCGCTCCAGGAGTTGCTCGAACAACCGCTGATCGCGGCCGTCGGGGACGCGCAGCCACAGGAAGATGCCGGCCGGGCCGCCGACGTGCTCCAGGCCGGCGCGCCAGGCGGCGGCGGCGAGGACAGTGCGCTTACGCGCGTAGCGGGCGCGCGCCTCGATCACGTGAGCCTCGTCGCTCCAGGCCGCGATCGACGCGCGCTGCACGAGCTCCGGCGGAGTTGTGCCGATGTCGCTGCGGTGGCGCTTGACTCGGCTGACGATCTCAGGGTCGCCGGCCATGAAGCCCGAGCGCAGTCCGGCGAGGCCGGAGCGCTTGGACAGCGAGTTGAAGACGATCACCCCGCTGCGGTCCTCGAGCTCCAGGCCGGAGGAGGGCGGCTCGCCGTCGAACCAGAGCTCCGAGTAGGTCTCATCGACCGCAAGGATTGCTCCGCTGCGCCGGCAGCGCTCCGCGAGCTCCTCAAGGAGCTCGCGCGGGGCGATCACGCCGGTGGGGTTATGGGGCGTGACGACCCACACGATCGCCACTCGCCCCCACGGGATCGCGTCGGGGTCGGGCAGCCAAAAGCTATCGGCGGACAGAACCTGGGCGGCGACCGGCAGGCCGGTGGCGCGGGTGCTGCGCTCGGGGACGGGATAGGAGGGAGAGGCGATCGCGATTGCGTCACCCGGGCGGGCGAACAGGCGGGCGAGCAGCGCGATCGGCTCCTTCGCCCCGAGCGTCGGCAGCACCTCCCGCTCGGGATCCAGCGCGACCGCGAAGCGTCGCGCGATCCACGCGGCGATCGCCGCGCGCAGCTCGGGCAGTCCCGTCGCCGAGGGGTAGTCGCAGAGGGGCAGCGTGGCGGCGGCCTGTGCGAGCGCGTCGCGGACGGCTTGGGGAGCCGGGTCGGTGGGTGCTCCGAGGCTCAGGTCGATGATGTCCACGCCGCGCGCCTGCGCTACGCGGCGGGCTTCGGCCACGCGCAGGAATGGGTAGCCGGGGGCGTTCTCGATGGCGGGGTTCAGGCGCACAGGAACGACTCTAGGATTGGCAAGTCAAGTCGATGTATCGGTGGCATATACGTACATTCAGAAATAATATTTTAACATAGTGTCGAGATCGGATGTCGATATCGGAAGAAAGCCCAGAAGCGGCCTAAATTTTCAAGTACGTTTAGCTCTAAAGGACTCAGTACAGACGCCCTGGGAGTGGGAAACAGTTTGTCGATATCCTTGACAGGGGATGCAGATCGTGCGACACTGGCGGTGCGGTTCCGTTGCGCGGTATGCAGCGTGGCGGGGCAGCATCGGCGTCGGAGCGTCCTTTAGCGTGGGGCCTTCGGGCCGTCCAACCAGCATCAACCCAAAAAGGAGTAGTTAACAATGCGACGACTCAAAATACTGGGTCTTGCCCTCATGGCCGTGTTCGCGCTTAGCGTGGTTGCGTCCGCGAGTGCGTCGGCTGAAGAATTGAGTTTCTTACCCGAACCTACTGCGGCAAACCCGGTCACGCTCGAAGGTACGAGTGGCAAAGGCACGCTGGAAACGGTAGGCAAAAGTACAGTAACATGCACAAGTGTCACGAGCTTAGCGTCGTTGACTGGATTGAAAGTGGGGACATACCACCTGCATTTTAAAGGATGCAAATCGAGCGGGGCTCCCTGCAATAGCGTAGGGGATGAAAAAGAAGTAATATTAGCGTTAGGAAAAACCAAACTGGTTTACGATAAAGTAACGGAAGGATTAGCTGCGGCGATCCTTCTGGAACAAGAAGAACTTCACTTCACATGCACACTAGGACCCATTAAAGTATTAGTCTTAGTGAGGGGTAATCTACTTGGATTAATAAAACCAATCAACGTGTTAACAAAAACACTCGAATTGGTTGTCGAACAAGAAAAAGGCAAACCAAAGGAGACAAAATACTGGGAAACGGAGACAGGAGAACCAAAAACGGCAAAACTTGAAACAAACGTAAACGAAACAAAATTCGAAGAATCCGGCGACGGATCAGAAAAAAACGAAATAACTAAAATCAAACAGGGCGGGGCGGCAGTGGAAGCGTTAGTAATGGCGTAGCGCTGCTGTGTAGCGTAGTATGTGGTGGTGCGCGGGGCCTGGTGGTCTCGCGCACCACTGTTTCGGGATCGCCGGGGTCGTAGTAGTTAACGCCTCGATTCGCGCGCGACGAGCTCGGTGAACGGCGTGCAGCGCGGTGGTCGAGATACCCGGGTGAAATCCAGGCCCCTCGATCGCGTTGCGGGAGGGGTCGGGTCGCATGGCCGGATCGGGCCTGCGGAACATTCTCTCGAAGTGCTTGGGATGGTGTGCTGTCACCGTTCCGGGGGCTGTCAATGGTTGTTTCTGATTTGCGGCTCCCACGGGTTTTCTCAGTGGGCAAGCCGATTCCTCGGCCTGCCGAGCAGCCATAGCCGGTGCGGGATCGTCCTGGAGGCGTAAACTTAGATCCAGGACCCGGACTGGGCCCCGGCCGATCGCTCGGCTGATTAAGGAGATGAGGGAGAGTGGTAGGTGGTCGGGAGGCCCAAACAGAGGGACGGCCGAAGCAGGGGAGTCCCGCTGCTCGCCGCCACGACTTCCCATGCGCGTGTCGGTGCGTTGGGATGGGTGATGCGTGCCCGCAGGAGCGCGTTGGCGACCCTGGCATCGCTGTGTGCGCTGGCGGTGGTCGTCACGCTCTCGTGCGTACCGGCGCAGGCAGCCATTACGCACGAATACCTCCCTGGGCCCTCCTCGGAGATCACCAAGGGCGCCCCGGCTAGAGGCCCGCCGCCAGCTGAAGAACCCATCCCCGTCCCGGGCACGGTGAGCGGTGTAAACGCGATGACGGTTGAACTCGGGCCATCTGTGGGTCGCCGAAAGCACAGGCACCGGCAACTCTCGCGTCGATGAGTTCGACGCTACCACAGGCGCGTTCGTCTCGCAGCTGCCGCAGGTCCCGGGGATCACCGGTACCGACCTGGGCGTAGCTGTCGAGTATGAAATGGGCAATCCAGAAGGCTTGGTGTATGTCGGGGCGAGCGAAGGACAGGAAGGGCGTGTGGCTGTGTTCAGTGAAGCGGGCTCTTCGCTGGCGATGTGGACCGGCGCGGACACGCTGAACCACTCCTTCGACTTCCTTAATCAGGAAGGTAAGGCCGCGAATGGCATCTCCGATGTCGCGGTTGACAATTCGCTTGGCCTCGACAAGGGCGACGTTTATGTTGCCGACACTGTTGCCGATACCGGCCAGGTGGTTGTCGATGTGTTCAAGCCCGAAGCTGGCGGTAAAGAACCGTCGAACCCAAAAGATGTCACGCAGCTGAGGGGGACGTGCGAAACGGTGGAAACGACGTGCCCTGGTAAAGAAATCCCGTTCGAAGTGGCAACCTCTGCGTTTCCGTTGCATGTGGCAGTGGATGAATCAACCGGCGACGTTCTAGTGGTTGATGATGGAGCGGGTTCGAATAAGGTGGTGGATGTCTTCAAGCCAGAACCGCTTGGCGTGTACGAGTTTGTGCGTCAGATCAAAGGTCCACCGCCCGGCGACTCGTTCGGCGGTCGCCTCTTGAACCTTGCGGTGGATCCTAGCAGCGGCGACATATATGTCGCCGAACGGGTGGAAGCGGAAGGACAACTGCTTAACGAAGGCTTCGTGGACCAGTTCAGCGCCACCGGCGAATATCTCGGCCGGATAACGGGTGGGAACACTCCGGGCGGTGACCTTCGCATACCGCAGTCGGTCGCGGTCGACCCGGCGCTCCCCGATGACGTTTACGTCGGCGACCATCGGGAAGGCAATGGGTCGCTGCAGCGCTCGGTCGTAGACGCGTTCGGCCCGGATATCGTGATCCCGGACGTCACGGTCACCGAACCGGTGTCGAGCTTCCAGATCGAACCGGCTACCCATACTTGGAGCGCGACGTTGAAAGGCACGGTCAACCCGGTTGAAGGAGCGGGCGCGGCAACATGTGAATTCGAGTACGGGACGAGCGCGTCCTACGGGAAACGCGCGCCGTGCTCGGCGGGAGTCGCCCCGGGCAACGCCCCGGTTCCGGTGGAATCCAAATCGGGAAGCGTGACCGGGCTCTTGCCGGATACGATCTACTACTACCGGTTGGACGCGACGAATATAGCCGACGGCCAGACGAACACGGGTGAAGGCAAGGAAGATGAAGGTAGCTTCACAACGCCGGGCCCGGGTATCCACAGTGAGTCGGTTTCAAAAGTCGCCAATACCTCCGCGACGCTCGAAGCGACGATCAACCCCGATGGAGCTCCGACGAGCTATTACTTCCAGTACGTCGAAGAAGCAAGGTACGATGCGAGCGCCCCAGACCCGTATGCGGCGGGCGGGAGCGTACCTGCGCCGCCGGGCGAAGCGATCGGCTCGGGCACCGGTGATGTCGAAGTCAAGCCGCGACAGGTCGGTGAATTGCTCCCGGACACCGTCTACCACTACCGTGTGGTCGCCGACAGCGACCCAACGACCGGCAAATCCGAAGAATTTGCCGGTGAAGACCAGATGTTCACCACGCAGGGCGCCGGTCGCGCAGCCGTGCTGCCCGACGGCCGGCAGTGGGAAATGGTCTCACCACAGGACAAGCACGGTGCATTGATCGAACCAGACGCCCCCATCGACGCCGCAGAACACGTGACCCAGGCTTCCGCGGACGGCAGCGCGATGACCTACACGACGGACGCGCCGACCGAAAGTGAGCCGGCGGGCTTCACGAACCTCGCACAGGTGCTCTCCACGCGCGGTCCCGACGGGTGGTCCTCGCGCGATATCTCGAGCGCCAACAGCGCGCCGACCGGTCTCGCCGTCGAAGGTCAGGAGTACCGCTTCTTCAGCGAAGATCTCTCGTTGGCGGTTGTGCAGCCCCTCGGATCGTTTACGCGGTTCTCCCCACAGGCTTCTGAACAGACGTCGTATCTGCAGAGCGACTTCGCGCCTGGAAGCGGCGGCACTCCGTGCACGGAATCATGTAATCAGCCACTGGTCAGTGGCTGTCCCCCGTTGGGCGAAACGTGCCGTCCGGTCGTGGAAGAACACGCCAACGTGGCGCGCGGTACCGTCTTTGGTGAAGAAGGCCGATGTCCCTCGGAAATTCCGCAATGCGGACCGCGCTTCCTGGATGCGACACCCGACGGTAGTCATATCGTGCTCACATCCGGCGTGCCTCTGACGGAAGCGACGGAAACGACGCCTGCCGCAACGAATGGAGACCTGTATGAGTGGGCCGGCGGCAAGCTGACGCTCGTCAGCGTGCTGCCCAACGGCAAAGAAGCGGTGGGAGGAGTCGAGGCAGACCTGGGTCACAACGATCATGTCCTCGGTCACGCGATCTCCGATGACGGCTCTCACATCGTCTGGGGTGAACACGGTGGCAGCCTTTACATGCGTGATACCGCTCGCGGGGAAACTGTCCAGCTCGATGCCCCCGAACCGGAATGCCTGTCGAAACACGAATGCGAAAGCGGTGGGTCCAATGCGGAATTCCAGAGCGCCTCAAACGATGGGTCGAAGGTGTTCTTCATCGATGGGCAGAAGTTGACGAAAGACTCGGGGGGGGGGCCTGACGGAGTGGGCGACCTGTATGAGTGTGACATGGTCGTCGCGGAAGCAAAGCTCGGGTGCCGCCTTTCCGACCTAACGCCTTTGAGCTCAGGTAAGAATGCCGATGTACTGAGCGAGGTGCTCGGCGTGAGCGAAGACGGATCCTACGTGTACTTCGTCGCCGAAGGAGCCTTGGCGTCAGGAGCCGCGCTCGGCACCTCCAAGGGTTGCGGCGAACCCCAGACTGCACCGCCAGGAGCGCATTGCAACCTCTATGCATGGCATGAAGGCAAGACCACGTTCATTGCAAATCTCGCCTCCGGCGACCAGCCCGACTGGGCCGACGGAGCAGCATCCAATAGTGGTCTAGAGAAGCAGACGACGCGGGTCTCTCCCAACGGCCGCTGGTTGACGTTTATGTCGCCGCAGGCGCTGACCGGCTATGACACGCGGGACGTAAACAGTGGCAAACCCGACGAGGAGGTCTATCTGTATGACGCCTCTCGGGGACTGTCCGAGGGCGTTTCTGGAGTGCCTGATAATCCGCTGTGCGCGTCGTGCAATCCTACAGGCGCACAACCGGACGGCGTGGAAGCGACCAACGCACCTACACTCACCATTCCGCCCTTCACGTGGCCTGAACATACTGAAAAGCCATATGAACAATGGCTGGCGGCAAGCCTTCCCGGGTGGACGACGTATGGGGAACATGGCACGACTATCGACCAGCCACGCTACCTGTCTGATAATGGCCGGTTGTACTTCAACAGCCACGATGCGCTCGTGCCGCAGGATGTAAACGGCAACTGGGACGTTTATCAGTATGAGCCTGTTGGTGTAGGTAGCTGCTCGGAAAGTACCTCCTCCGGATCGAGTACCTATGTACATTCTGAGAACGGCTGCGTCGGTTTGATCTCCTCAGGCAGCTCCGCGGAAGAATCAGCGTTCCTCGACGCGAGCCCCACCGGCGGCAGAGACGCCGAAGGGCAGGAAGGCGGCGGCGACGTGTTCTTCCTGACCAGCGCGAAACTCGCCCAGCAGGACTTCGACGACAGCCTGGACGTGTACGATGCGCATGAATGCACGAGCGCGTCACCGTGCTTGCCGGTGCCCGCCGCCCAACCGCCGGAATGTACGACGGCCGACACATGCCGGGCGGCGCCGACCCCCCAGCCTGAGATCTTCGGGAGTGGGCCGAGCGAGACGTTCTCGGGCGCCGGCAATATTGTCCCACCTGCGTCCAAGCCGGCAGTCAAAACCAAGACGCTGACACGAGCGCAGGAGCTCGCAAAGGCCCTGAAGCTGTGCAAGAAAGATAAGAAGAAGAGCAGGCGCGTTAATTGTGAAAAGCAGGCACAAAAGCACTTCGGCGCCTCGAAAGCCAAGAAAGCCAGCCACGACCGGAGGGCAACTCGATGAGTGTAAAGAGCCGGAACGCGGGGTGGGTGATCGTGACCGTGTGCGCCGTGCTCGGCGTCGTCGGGATCAGTGCCTCACCGGCCTTCGCCGAACCGGAATGCGCCACATGTAAGCCGTGGTGGCATATGACCTCCGGAGCGCGCCCGACGAACCTGAACTCCGAATCCTCCCTGGCGCCGGGTCAGGACGACGTTCAGACGCTGACGATAAAGGCCACGCACGGTGAATACGTCTTGGAGCACTTCGAAAACAACGAACTCACGGGCTTTGCCGTACTGAGATTCAATGCGAAGGCCAAAGAAGTGGAGACGGCTCTTGAAGAAGGTGAAGGGACATATGACGGCGGCAACGTGCAGGTCTCCGGCGTGATGTATGGCAAAGGTAACGTAGAGGTCACGGGTGGTCCGGGTAACGAAAAGGGCACCGAACCGTATGTGATCACGTTCACCGGCGCATTGGCCGATCAGCCGGTCAAGCCCATAGTTGCGGAAAGTAATTTTTTCAACGTCTTCAAGATCACGCTTCCTGGGGAATGTGTTTCAGGGGAACCGGAATCGTGTCCCGGAGAAGCAACGGTCGCCGAGACGACACAAGGGCGGCTCGCGGAGCGCCAGATTGTGGTGACGGCTTCCAACCTCGGCGACGCGGACACGAGTGGGCCCGTGACGATCACGGACAAGCTGCCTGCCGGGTTGGAAGCGGTGGGCATCGAAGGCATCGCGGGCGACGGACCCGGCGATCGTGGTACGATGACCTGCTCCTCGACGACGCTGACGTGCACGTTCGAAAAGTTCGAAAAGAAGAATGCGCAAGGCGAAACGGAAGTCGTTTCGGCGACCCTGCCGTCGTACGACCAGCTCGAAGTGCGTGTCGGGGTCGTCGTGAAGGCGGGCGCGTCCTCGAGTGAAATAAACGAAGCGAGCATCTCCGGCGGTGGAGCGCACGCCGCGTCGATCAGACGGCCGATCACGGTCAGCGAAACCACGACGCCGTTTGGTGTGGAAGATTATGAATTGACGCCTGAAGAAGAGGGCGGCGGGGTTGATACGCAGGTGGGGTCGCACCCCTTCCAGCTGACAACGACGCTTGTGCTCAACCAAAAGCCAAGTCTGAACGCGAACGGGACCTTCAGCGCAAATCCGGTGGCACTGCCAAAGGATTTGAGCTTCAAATGGCCGCCGGGGTTGATCGGCAACCCGACAGCGGTCCCGCGCTGCACGTTGGTGCAGTTCCTCGCCAAACCGAGTTCTACCTGCCCAGCCCAGTCGGTCGTGGGTGTGTCGATGATCAGCTATCACGAACCGAAGATCCTTGGTATGTTCACGGAGACGGCCCCCGTGTACGACATAGAAGCGTCGGTGGGCGAACCGGCGCGGTTTGGTTTTATCACGCCTGTCGGGCCGGTGTTCATCGACCCGGCCGTGCGTAGCGGTGGCGACTACGGGATTACGGTAGACACGAACAACATCACGCAGACCGCCGGGTTCTTCGCCACCGAGACGACGATCTGGGGTGTTCCGGGAGACCCGCGCCACGATAATCAACGCGGCCTAGGCTGCGTGGAAGTCGCGCGTGAAGATCCGGGATCCAGTTGCAAGTCTCTGGAAGAGAATCAGCCCCCGCCGTTCTTGTCGTTGCCGACGTCGTGCCCGGGGAGTCGGTTGCAGAGCAGTGTCGAAGCTGACTCGTGGGACGAGCCGGGTGTGTTCTCCTCGCTGTCCACGGAAGCGGCGAGCGAACCGATGCCGGTTCTCAGTGGTTGCAACCACCTGCCGTTCAGCCCGTCGATCAAGGTCACGCCGGATGGGCAGCAGGCGAGCGAGCCGAGCGGGTTGACGACCGACGTGCATGTCCCCCAGGAAGAGAGCCTGAACCCCAACGGTCTCGCGGAGAGCGATGTGAAGGACATCACCGTCGCCTTGCCCGAAGGCCTGGATTTGAACCCCGCCGATGCGGACGGGCTGAGCTCGTGCTCAGAGGCGCAGATCGGCTTCACGGGCGTGAACCCGCAGAGCGGTGCGGATGAATTCACCCCAACGGAACCGTCTTGTCCGAACGCGTCGAAGGTCGGTAATGTCACAATCACCACACCCGTACTGCCGAACCCGTTGAAGGGCTTCGTCTACCTCGCCTCTCCGCAAAACTTCTCCGGCTTCCCGCAGGAAAACCCCTTCCAGTCGCTCGTCGCGATGTACATCGTCGCCAGAGACCCTGTCTCGGGCGTGCTCGTCAAGCTCCCGGGCAACGTCGCGCTCAGCCAAACAGGACAAATTACCGCGACCTTCAAGAACACCCCGCAGGCGCCTTTCGAAGACGCCGAACTGGAATTCTTCGGAGGGGAAAGGGCCCCGCTCGCCACCCCCGCCCACTGCGGGCAGCTACACGCAAACGCGACCTTCGCGCCATGGTCCGGCGGTGAACCCGTCGCCACGATCTCGCCGCCGTTCGAAATCACCTCGGGCCCCAACGGCAGCCCGTGCCCCGGCGCATCGCTGCCGTTCGCGCCCTCGCTGCACGCGAGCTCGAGCAACATTAACGCCGGCTCGTTCAGCGCTCTCACGACCACGCTCTCCCGGCCGGACGGCGACCAGAGCATCCAGTCCGTAGCGCTGCACTTCCCGCCGGGCCTCTCCGGTCTGCTCTCCGGTGTCGAACTGTGCCCCGAACCGCAGGCTGACGCGGGCACGTGCGGGCCGAACAGCCAGATCGGCGAAACGATCGTCAGCGTCGGGGTGGGTGGCGATCCGTTCACCGTCACCGGCGGCAAGGCGTACATCACCGGCCCGTACAACGGCGTTGGCGCATGCGCCCCGGGCGACTTCCCGGCAGGGACCTCATCATCTGGATGCGCCCCCTTCGGTCTGAGCGTCGTCAATCCCGCCAAGGCAGGTCCGTTCGACCTGCAGGAAGGCAGGCCCGTCGTGGTTCGCGCGAAGGTCGAAGTCGATCCGCAGACGGCGGCATTGACGATCACGACCGACCCGTCCGGTCCGCATGCGATCCCGACGGTCATCGAGGGCATTCCGTTGCAGATCCAGCACGTCAACGTCACGATCACCCGCCCAGGGTTCACGTTCAATCCGACGAACTGCAGCCCGATGGAAATCATGGGGAGCATTAACAGTGCCGAAGGGGCGTCCTCACCCGTCAAGGTGCCGTTCCAGGTCACGAACTGCGCGACCCTGAAGTTCGCCCCCAAATTCGCGGTCTCCACATCCGGGAAGACCTCGAAAGCCAAGGGTGCCAGCCTGGCGGTGAAGCTGACCTATCCCAAAGCGCCGTTCGGGTCGCAGGCGAACATCGCGAGGGTCAAGGTGGACCTGCCAAAGCAACTCCCCTCCCGGTTGACGACGTTGCAGAAGGCATGCACGGCCAAGCAGTTCGAAACAAACCCGGCGGGCTGCCCGTCGGCGTCGATCATCGGGCACGCGAAGGCGATCACGCCGCTGATTCCCGTCCCGTTGGAAGGCCCTGCCTACTTCGTCAGCCACGGTGGCGAAGCGTTCCCCTCCCTGATCATGGTGCTGCAGGGGTATGGCGTCACGATCGACCTCGTCGGCACGACGTTCATCAGCAAAGCGGGGATTACGAGCAGCACGTTCAAGACCGTCCCCGATGCGCCTGTGGGCTCCTTCGAACTGACGCTTCCGGAGGGCAAGTTCTCCGCGCTCGCGGCCAACGGCAACCTCTGCAAGTCTCAGAGCAAGCTGAAGATGCCGACCGAATTCGTCGCTCAGAGCGGCGCGAAGATCAACGAGTCCACGAAGATCAGCGTCACCGGGTGTCCGAAGCATAAGGCCAAGCGCGCGAGGAAGACCGGCAGGCACAAACAAGGTCAGAAGCGCGGCAAGAAGTCGTAGCGCGCCTGAGGTCAGATAAGGCTCCTCTCGGGGAGTCTTTTATCCTTGTTATCTACGGTTTGGCACTCGCGAAGGGCGTAGTACTGATGCGCGTCGAGCCGTGCTGACTTCCGTCGGTGTTCTGGAGCGCGTTACCTACCCGTGCCCACGCTTTCTGGACAGTCTCAAGGAGGCAAAAGAGAAACACGCGGCGGGAAATTGCAAATGAGAAACAAATAGAGCTAAATAATGGGTGAGAAAAACTGCATGCAGGCGGGGAGTACTACGTCAACTAGTTTTCAGAAACATCTATACACACAGCGGTGGTTTTCCCCTATGATGTCCACATGATGTTCAAGGCAACCCGCTCCACACCGGCGCTCGTCGCTGTCTGTCTTGCTGTCGCGGGCCTAGCTGCATGTGGCGGTGGCGTTCCCGGCAACGTAGTGGCACAAGTTGGGGGAAGTTCGATCACGAAAGCTATGCTCAATCATTGGATGTTAGAGGTAATCGGGGAAGACTACTATATCGCCTCCACCCACAGGGCACCCAAGGGGCTGGTGTCGGAACCGCCGAACTACACGGCGTGCGTCGCTGCTCTGGAAGCAATTGCGCCATTTCCAGGTAAGGGACAACCCAAGAAGCCGACCCTGTCACAGCTCGGGACCAAATGCCAGAAGCTGTATCAAGCGGTCAAGCAGCAGGCCCTCAGCCTGCTGGTCTCCTCCTATGAGAGCATCGAATTCGACGCAGCTCACGGCATCCGGGTGACCGATAAAGAAATAAAGCAGCACCTCGAACGTGTGAAAGCCGAAAGATTCCCAAAGGAAGGGGAGCTCCAGCAATATCTCGCGAATAGAAGCAGAACCCTTTCGGATGAGCTGTTCTTAATGAAAATAAACTTGCTGACACAAAAGATCTCACAGAAAGTAACGATCGGTAGGGAGCAGTTTATTAAGCTCGCCGAAGAAGCAAAAACCTTTAGGGCGAGCTGCCGCACAGGGTATGTAGTAGAAAATTGCAGGCAGTACAAGGGCCCAGAAAAGTCTTCTGTACCCCCACCATCTATCCTGGTCCAGGAAATAGCGCGATGGCGCCCGGAAACCTCACACGGCTTTACCGGCGTACCTGCCACCGGGTGAATTGCTTGGAGGTCGTGCTCGAGGCTATTCGCACCCCAGCTCTTGGTGTCGTCTTGGCCATCGTTATGGGCTTTGCTGCCTGCGGTGGTGGCACCCATGGTACCGTCGTGGCACGAGTCGAGGAAACCGCGATCACCAAGGCCACAGTCGATCATTGGTTGTCGGTGATGACAGGGGGCCGGGCAACGCTGGATCCGTCGAAGCGACAATACCAGGCGTTGCTGCAGCAGACGCTCGGCTTCCTGATCTCCTCGGAGTGGACGATCGGCGAAGCCGCCGAGGAGGGCCTGAAGGTGTCCGAGCAAGAAATCGAGCAACGGCTCGAAGAGAAGACGAGCGATTCCTTCCCGGGCGGAGAAGCGGAATTCCACGCATTCCTAAAGGGGACAGGGCAGACCGTCCCGGACGTCAAGTTCAAGATAGAGGCGGAACTGGCTTCCTCGAAGCTGCGTAGGATGGTAGCGGGAAAAGAACACGAGATCACCAAGGTCCAGATCGCCACGTACTACAGTCAAAACAAGCGGCGCTTTGCGGTGCCGGAACAACGGAAGCTAGAGATCGTCAACAGAAAAAGCGCAGCGGCGGCGAGCAAGCTCAGGAGGGACGTCGAGCTGGGGAAGAGCTTTGCGAGCATCGCCCGGACGACTTCGGTCGAACGAGCGAGCAACGCAAGCCGTGGCAAGCGCAACGCGCTCGAAAGAGCTATCTATTCAGCGAAGCCGAACGTGCTCACCGGCCCCGTGCAGCTACGCGTTGACTACTACCTGTTCGAGGTGAAGGGAATCAGAGTGGCCACGTACCGGACGCCTGCGCAGGTCCAGAGCTCGATTGAGAAGCAGCTGGCCGATGAACAGCGGCGACGAACGCTTGCCGAGTTCGTGAAGGGATGGAGGAAGAAGTGGATCGCCAGGACGGACTGCCGCGCTGGGTACGTGGTGCCGGACTGCGAGCAGTACAAGGGCCCAATAGCTCCCGAAGCCGGCATATAGGACCAGTCCCATCCTCGATGGCGGGTTCAGGCGCACAGGAACGACTCCAGGACGCGGTGGGCGCGCATCAGCGCGTCGGTGGCGACGTGCTCGTCGGGGCGGTGCGCGAACGCGGGATCGCCGGGGCCGAAGTTGACCGCCTCGATCCCAGCGGTGGCGAGCTCGGCCACCGGCGTCCAGGCCTGCTTGGCTTCGACGGGCCCACCGCTCGCCGCAAGGAGGCGCTCCAGGAGCGGATTCTCGTGTGGCGGGCGGGCGCCGGGGGAGTTGCAGAGCAGCTCCTCGATCTCGCCATACGGCTCGCACCAGCCGCGCAGCGTCGCCTCGGCCTGCTCGGCGCTGATGTCGGGGGCGTAGCGGAAGTTGACGTTCGCTCGCGCTTGGCCGGGGATCACGTTGCGCGCGATGCCGGCGTGCAGCGTCGTGACCGAGACGACCTGGGTGAAGTCCAGCCCGTCGATCGTGTTGCGGGAGGGCGCGATCGCGTGCAGCGCCCGGATTCCGGTGGCGGCGCGGTCGATCGCATTGTCGGCCAGCCACGGGCGGGCCGAGTGGCCCGCCCGTCCGTGAAAGGTCCAGGCGGCGTCGAGGTTGCCCAGGCAGCCCGCCTGCACGGCGTTGGCGGTCGGCTCCAGCACGATTGCGAGATCGGCGTCGCGCAGGCCCACCTCGCGCGCGAGCAACGGACCGAGGGCGCTCTGAGCGACGGGGAGCTCCTCGCGTCCGAACAGCAGGTAGCCGACGTCGAGCGTGCTCGGAGGGTTCGCGAGCGCGAGCTCGAGCATGACGGCGACCCCCCCCTTCATGTCGCTCGCGCCGAGTCCCTCGACGTGCTCGCGGGTCCGTCTGCCGGGACGGTTGTCCTGCGCGGGCACCGTGTCGAGATGGCCGGCAAGCAGCACGAACGGCCGCTCGCGGCGACTCGTGGCGCCGGCGAGGATGCACGTGTCGCCGGCGTCGCGGACGGGAACACCGCCGGTCCGCAGGACCGCCAGGACATGCTCGGCGATGTCTCTCTCTACGCCGGACTCGGAGGCGATGTCGATGAGCTCCAGCGTGCGCTGAGCCAGGCGGGCCTCAAGGTCTGTTGTCGAGAGAATGTCTGTTGACACCATCGCTTATCCGGTAGTCTCCGGGTCGGGTCGCATGGTCGGATCGGGCCTGCGGAAATATTCTCTCAGCAAGAGTTAGGTATGGCCCGGTTCCGCCCCAGCGGTCTGTCAAATAAATAAGGGTCTCTGACTCCGCGGTTGGCAAGTGGGCCCCCTCTCGTTTTGGGAGAAGAACGCTTGAGCTGACGTAAGTGTGTGCGTCGCCGACCGGCTTTGTTGGGTCGGCGATAGTGCTACATGCTGTCTACGTATCGTCTATCCGTAGAACATGCGTCCAAGTACCGAGAGCTCTTGATCTCTGCGTGCCGTGTCGTCCGAAAAGAACGACATGGAACGTCCCAACAGGGCAGAAAGGGCAAACACGATCGAGCTGGACAAGCTCACGACCATCGAGTTCCCGCTGCGGTGCGTGTGGACCAGCCACCCCGACCACGAGCACTGCTGCCGCTCACGGGTTCCCGCCAGAGCGGTCGCCGACGCCTGGCGGCGCGAGTTGGAATTGGGTCGCGTGTGCGCCGGCTTTTTCCACTTCGCCTGGCGCGGGCGCGTGTGGCTCGCGTACGGCCTGCCCGATGGCGGCGTGCGCGGCGTGTACTGCCCCACGCATCGGGCCGAGCGCGAGGAACGGCTCGGATACGATCCCGAGCTTGTCCTCACCGCCGCAGCCGGACACGCAAGCTAACCCGAACCCGAGCGTCCCCGAGCGCCCGACTCTCGACGGGCTGGAGGCGAAGTGGAGCGCGGTGTGGGACCGCGACGGGGTACTACCGCTTCGACCGCTCCGCGCCCCGCGAGCGCGTGTTCGCGATCGACACGCCGCCGCCGACAGTCAGCGGGTCGTTGCACGTGGGGCATGTGTTCTCCTACACCCACACTGATGCGATCGCCCGCTACCAGCGGATGCGCGGCAAAGAGGTCTTCTACCCGATGGGCTGGGATGACAACGGCTTGCCGACCGAGCGGCGCGTGCAGAACCACTACGGCGTGCGCTGCGACCCGTCGGTGGCCTATGACCCCGATTTCGTTCCGCCGCGCCGAGGGCGGGCGGGATCCGATCCGAAGGAGCCGGTCTCGGTCTCGCGCCCGAACTTCGTCGAGCTGTGCCTCGCGCTGACCGAGACCGACGAGCGGGCATTCGAGGAGCTGTGGCGCACGCTCGGGCTGTCGGTGGACTGGTCGATGACCTACACGACGATCGGCAAGCTCGCGCAGCGGATCTCCCAACGCTCGTTCCTGAGACTGCTCGCCCGCGGTCAGGCCTACCAGCTGGAGGCGCCGACGCTGTGGGACGTGGACTTCCAGACGGCCGTCGCCCAGGCCGAGCTCGAGGACCGCGAGCGCCCCGGGGCGATGCACCGCGTGCGGTTTCACCGCGCGCGTGGCGGGGACGGGGATGGCGCGCCCGTGGGCCATGCGCCGGACGCAGACGTGCTGATCGAGACGACCCGTCCCGAGCTGATCCCGGCATGCGTCGCGCTGCTGGCCCATCCCGACGACTCACGCTAGCGCGGGCTCGTCGGCGGCGAGGCGCTGACGCCGCTGTTCGGCACGCGCGTGCCGGTGCTCGCCCATCCGCTGGTCGAGCCCGACAAGGGCACGGGCCTGGTGATGGTGTGCACGTTCGGCGACGTGACCGACGTCGTCTGGTGGCGCGAGCTCGGCCTGCCCGTGCGCTCGGTGCTGGGCGAGGACGGGCGCCTCGTCGACGTGCCGTGGGGCGAGCCGGGGTGGGAGAGCGAGGACGTCACGAGCGCGCGGGCAAGTTACGAGGAGTTGCGCGGGCGCAGCGTCAACCAGGCGCGCCGGCGCATCGTCGAGCTGCTGGAGGAGTCGGGCGATCTGGTCGGCGAGCCCGAGCCCGTCAACCGCGCGGTCAAGTTCTACGAGAAGGGTGAGCGCCCGATCGAGATCGTCACGAGCCGTCAGTGGTTTTTCAAGACGGTCGAGCACCGCGACGCGCTGATCGAGCGTGGGCAAGAGCTTCAGTGGCACCCCCCGTACATGCGCGCACGCTACGAGGACTGGGTGAACGGCCTGAACGGCGACTGGTGCGTCAGCCGCCAGCGCTTTTTCGGCGTGCCGTTTCCGGTGTGGTATCCGCTCGACGCGGCCGGGACGGTGCTCTACGACCAGCCGATCCACGCGCGTGAGGAGCAGTTGCCGGTCGATCCCTCGACCGACGTGCCCGACGGGTACGCCCCGGAGCAGCGCGACCAGCCCGGCGGGTTCGTCGGCGACCCGGACGTGATGGACACGTGGGCGACATCCTCGCTGACGCCGCAGATCGCGGGGCACGCCGGCGAGGACGAGGAGCTGTTCGCGAAGGTGTTCCCGATGGACATGCGCCCGCAGGCGCACGACATCATCAGGACGTGGCTGTTCACGACGATCCTGCGCTCGCACCTGGACGAGCATGCGCTGCCGTGGCGCGAGGCGGCGATCTCCGGCTGGGTGCTCGACCCGGATCGCAAGAAGATGTCCAAGTCCAAGGGCAACGTCGTCACGCCGATGCACCTGCTCCAGGAGCATGGCGCCGACGCCGTGCGCTACTGGGCCGCCAACGGACGCCCGGGGACGGACACGGCGTTCGACGCCCAGCAGATGAAGGTCGGGCGCCGCCTGGCGGTGAAGCTGCTGAACGCCTCCAAGTTCGCGCTCGCCGATCTGCCGCCGCAGGGCGAGTCGCTTACCCACCCGCTCGATCGCGCGATTATCGCGCGGCTGGCCACGGTCGTGCAGGAGGCGACGGACAGCTTCGAGGCATATGACTACGCGCGCGCGCTGGAACGCACCGAGGAGCTGTTCTGGTGGTTCTGCGATTTCTATCTCGAGCTCGTCAAGGGCCGGCGCTATGACCCCGACGGAGACCCGGATGGGGCGGCCTCGGTCAGCCGCGCGCTGCGCCTGTCCCTGTCGACGTTCCAGCGCCTGCTCGCCCCGATCATGCCGTTCGTGTGCGAGGAGGTGTGGTCGTGGTGGCAGACCGGCTCGATCCACCTCGCCCCGTGGCCCGAGGCCGGAGAGCTGAACGCCGAGCTCGCCCGGGGCGGCGCCGGGGAGGATGCGCGTGCTCAGGACGAGGAGGTGGCGCTGGCGGTGGCCGCCGACGTGCTGAGCGAGGTGCGCAAGTCCAAGTCCCAGGCCAAGCAGCCGATGCGCGCGCCCGTGCGCGTGGTGCGCGTGCACGACACTCCCGCACGCCTGCGCGCGCTGGGGCTCGGCCTCGGTGACCTGTTGCAAGCGGGTGCGATCGAGCATGTCGAGCCCGTCGAGTCGGACGAGTTCGCCGTCGAGGTCGAGCTGGCGCAGGACGCCGCGGGCTGAATCCGCCCTGGGCGGGGCGCGGCGGGAGGGCCCGCAGAGGGCGCCGGCAGCCGGGCGATGAGCGCTCCACTTCGGCGCATCCCTGGATCGCATCCCCCATATCGCATCTCCGGATCGCATCCCCAAGCGGTGCGGCCCATATAAGGTCCCGTCCGTGGAGCGAACACTGACAGTAGATCTGCCGAGCAAAGTGGGGACCAGGGCGACGGTGCGCGGCTGGGTGCAGGTGGTGCGCGACCAGAAGCGGGTGCAGTTCGTCGTCGTCCGCGACGAGACCGGGGCAGTGCAGGTCGTGCTCGGCAAGGACGAGGAGCCGGGCGCGCTCAACGAGGCTGTATCCGCACTCACGCCCGAGTCGTCCGTGACCGTCACCGGCACCGTCGTCGCCGACGAGCGCGTCAAGCTCGGTGGCCTGGAGCTGCAACTGGAGGAGTTGCAGGTCGACTCGCTCGCCGAGCCCGAGCTGCCGATCGCGTCCGACTCCGCCCTGGACAAGCGCATCGACTGGCGCTACCTCGACCTGCGCCGCCCCGACCGGCGGCTGATCTTCGAGGTGCAGACCACGGTCGAGCACGCGATGCGCGAGTACTGGCGCAGCAAGGAGTTCATCGAGATCCACACCCCCAAGCTGATGGGCTCCGCGAGCGAGTCCGGCGCCGAGCTGTTCAAGGTGGAGTACTTCGACACGACCGCCTACCTCGCGCAGTCGCCCCAGTTCTACAAGCAGATGGCGATCGCCGGCGGGTTCGAACGCGTGTTTGAGATCGGCCCGGTGTTCCGTGCCAACCCGTCGTTCACCTCGCGCCACGACACCGAGTTCACGAGCGTCGACGTGGAGATCGCATGGATCGACTCCCACGAGGACGTGATGTCCTTCGAGGAGGCCTGGCTCGCGCACGTGCTCGGGGTGGTCGCCGAGGCGCACGGCGAGGAGATCGAGCGGACGTTGGGCACCGAGGTCATCGTCCCGAGCGTGCCGTTCCCACGGGTCGCACTCGCGCGCGCGAAGGAGATGCTGCGCGACAGCGGCCACGAGTCGGTGCCCGGCCCCGAGCACGACCTCGACCCACCCAGCGAGCGCGCGCTGTCTGCGCTGGTCGCGGCCGAGCACGGCCATGAGTTCGTGTTCGTCACCGACTACCCGTCCACGGTGCGGCCCTTCTACCACATGCGCCACCCCGAGGATCCGACTCTGACCCGCAGCTTCGACCTGCTGTGGCGGGGTCTCGAGCTGACGACCGGAGCTCAGCGGGAGCACCGCTATGACGTGCTTCTGACCCAGGCGAGGGACAAGCAGGTGGACCCGGGGCCGATCAGCTACTACCTGGATTTCTTCCGCTACGGCGCTCCGCCGCACGGGGGGTTCGGGTTCGGGTTGACGCGGTTGCTGATGCAGCTGCTGGGGCAGGACAACGTGCGCGAGGTCACGTTCCTGTATCGCGGCCCGCATCGCCTCATGCCGTAGGGCGCCGCTCAGCTCACCCCGGCGGCAACAGCCCCACCCTCGCGCATCCGTCCCACCGCGACGCGCACGGCCTCGCGGGCATCTGCTGGCTCCAAGACGGCGGCGTCGCCGGCTTCCTTGAGGATCTCACGCACGAGCCAGTCCACGCCGGCGAAGCTCAGCTCGACGATGACCGAACCGTCGGTGCGCTCCGCAACGACGCGGCGGGCCTCGCGCGCCCAGCGGGCGCGCTCGGGGGAGACCCATACGCGCGCGGTGCGCGAAGCCTGCACCTCGCCGGTGCGCAGCCAGCCGTCGACCTCGGCGGCGGGATCGACCTCGGGGCGCGGCTCGAACGTGCGCTCTGAGATCTGCGCGAGCTTGATCCGGTCCAGGCGGAAGTGGCGCACGCCGTCGCGCTCGGGGTCGAAGCAGGCGACATACCACCCCTCGCGCCCATTGGTGAGCGCGTAGGGCTCGACCGTGCGGTGGGAGATCTCGTCCTCGTTGGCCTTGTAGTACTCGAGCTCGATCAGCCGGTGCTCGATGATCGCGGAGGAGATGAGGCGCGCGAGGTCCGCGTCGTCGCTGGCGGCATGGGCCACCTGCAATCCGTGCTCCATCGGGTCCTCGCCGAGGGCGGAGACGATCTTCTCGCGCGCGCTCGACAGCGAGCCCTCGGGAATGTGCTCGCCGATCAGGTCGATCGCCGCGACCAGCGCCTTGCCCTCGACCGGCAGCAGCCGCGCGGGGCGATCGAAGTTGTCGCTGTAGGGCTCGGGATCGACCTCGATGACGCCGGTCCCGTCCTCCGTCTCGACGATCTCCGCATACAGCACGTAGGAGCCGCCGCCGAAGTTGACGACGTTCAGCACGTTCACGTCCTCGTGCAACTCCTCCTCGCTGAGCTGCAGTTTCTCGCACACGTCCGCGACCGACACCGGTTCGCCCGCGCGGCCGGCATGGATGAGGATGCTCGCGAGTGTCACCAACCGCGCGAATCGCTCGGGCCTGATCGCGGCCTCTTGCCCGCGCGTGCCAGACGATCCCTCCTCGCCGTCCTCGCTCGCGGTGCCGCGGCGTCCGCCGCGGGTCCTGGAGGGCCCGCGTTCGCTCCCCGGCCGATCTTTGACCGAGCGGCTCGCCGCCGCCACCGATGCTCGTTTTCCGGTGCCCTCCGCGTCCTGCGTCGCGGCGTCGAGAAAGCTCTCGCCGTGGCGCTCCCACAGCAGCTCCACACGCCGGCCCAGCTCGCCCGTCAGCTCCTCGGGGCCGAGCAGCCGCGCGTTCGCGCCGAAACCCAGCACCCACGCGAGGATCGTGCGCGGGCTGGAGTAGCCGGTGGCGAACACGATGTCGCCCTCGCCGGCCTCGACCCCCTCGAGCGTCGCTCCGCGCGCGCCGGCGCTCTCTTCGGCGTCCATGCCATCGGCGCCCGCATCCACCTCGCCTCCGTCGCCTGCGAGCTTGTGGATCTCTCCGTAGCGGCCGAAGTGGCGCTGCACCTGCCACGCGATCCGCTCGCATACGAGCACGTCGGCAACGCCCACTTGCTCGCCGAGCTGCCAGTCCGCCCGGCGCGCATAGGCGCGCGGGTCGAAATCATCGGGGCGGCGGAAGTCGTGCTCGGCCTTGGTTGCGTAGGAGACCTTGCCGCGGATGCGCGAGAGCCGGAACACGCGGATCGCCTCGCGCTCGTGCGCGTAGCCCAGCAGGTAGAACTGCCCGCCCTGGAACAGCAGGTGGTAGGGGTCCACGCGGCGTGGGCCGGTCTCGTCGCGCTGCATCGTGTAGTAGTCGAACGTGATCGTCTTGTTGCGGAATATCGCCGTCTCGACCTTTGCCAGGCGCGCCGAGAGCTCGTGACCTCCGGCGGAGGCTGTGATGCCCAGCGCGACCGAGCGCTGCTCGGGGGCGCGCAGCGGGCTGGGTCGCCCCCAGGTGATCTGCTGCAGCGCCAGCCGCAGCGGCTCGGCGTAGGCGAATTCGCCGTCGAGCAGGCTCAGCGCCGTCTGCAGCGCCGCGAGCTCCGTATCGGAGAACGCGATCGGCGGCAGGTGGAAGTTCTCCGGGCGCAGCGAGTAGTTCTCCTGCTCGGCCGCTCCGTCGGTGGGGCGCTCGACGGTCAGCTGGATGCGCAGCGACTCGAGCTCCGAGCGATCGGCGTAGAAGCGCCGCGCGAACGCGTCCTCGTTCATGCCGCTGTAACCCTCCACGTCGCGCCGTATCTCCAGGGCCGTGACGGGCCGGCGCTCGGCCATCAGGTAGGAGATCAGCGACAGCTGGCGGATCAGCTTCTCGGTGTCCTTGGCCATCGAGCGCTCGCGTCAGCGGGGATGTCGGATGTCTTGGTGGGAACCCATCCAAACAAACCATAGAACTCGACGGTGGGACGCCTGCGGCCGCCCGTCAACGCGGCCGCTATTTGCGGATTTTCAAGCCGCTTCGCGAGCGGGCTCGGCCGCCGGGGGGGCGGGTGCCTCCAGTGGGGCGGGGGCCATGGGTACGGCGGGCGCGCCTGGCCCGGGCGCGCCGGCGAAGAACGCGCTGCCTTCAAGCGCCCTGTCAAAGCTCGACCAGCGCCTGCCGGGCGCGAGCTCCTTTTCGAGGCGGTCGAAGCTGCCCAGGCGCCCGCCGAGGTTGTCGATCATGTGCACCAGCGTCGCCTCGCGCGTGCACGGTAGCACCGGGCTGCCGTGCTCAAGCGTTCCATGATGGGACAGGATGATGTGGGTAACCGCCTGCGCGAGCTCGGAGGGAAATCCCTCGATCTCCTCGATCAGGCGCCTGACCCTGTAGTAGCCGAGAGCGATCTCGCCCTGCAGCCGGCCCGCGTCGGTCAGGTCGATCGCGTTCGGATCGTCTGTGTAGGCCTCGAGCTTGCCGATGTCGTGCAGCAGCGCGCCGGTCACCGCGACGTCGCGGTCGATTCCTGGAAACGTGGCGCTGGTCGCGCTGACCGCCTGGGCGACGCTCAGGCAGTGCTCGAGCAGCCCGTGCCTGTAGGCCTGGTGGTAGTGCTTGGCGGCGGGTGCGACCCTGTAGGCGCCCCATAGCTCGGAGTCCTCGCCGAGCACCCGCTCCAGCAGAGCGCGCAGGTGCGGCTGACGGACCGTCGCCAGCAGCTCGCGCAGTTCCGCCTCCAGCTGCGCCACCGTGTGTGCTGGGCCGTCGCGCAGGTCCTCCAGGAGGTAGCTGCCGGGCGCGGGCTCCTCCAGGCCGCGCAGATTGATCTGCGGGCCGAACCGGGGGTGGACGGTATAGCGGCCCCGCACGTGCACCGGTGCGCCTGCTCGCGTGAGCTCCTGCACCTCGCCCAGCTCCTCCCAGACCATGCATACGACCGCGCCGGTGCGGTCGCCCAACTGCAGGCGCAGGTAGTCCCCCCCGTCGCGCCGTTGCCGGCGCTCGGCCTCGCGCACCAGCAGCACCTGGTCGATCTCCGCGCCGTCCCGCAGTTCGTTGACGAACATGGCTTTGACGTTAGGCATTGCTTCGGACGGCACTCTCCCAGGCGGTTGCTCCCAGGTGGTCGCCGGCGATCTCGATGGCGCTGCGTCGGCACGCGGCGGAGAGGTCAGAGCGCCCTCCACAGGCCGCCGCGCGCGGGTTGGCGTTTGAGGGGCAACTGTCAAGGGATACCTCGCCTTTTTCCCCGCCTAATTGTCCATGAGCATCAAGAACATCTAGTGTCCAAAACGTCTAATAGTGCCCCGCGACATTTGCCATTTGATACCTAGGCGTCTCCCGCTGCCATCTCTACTCTTGTTTGATGTAAGACGAGGTTTTACACGGAGTCATCAGAGCGTTACATCAAGTCATCGGCAGTCACATCATGAGACCAGAGAGATCACAGACACAGCGGGGGAGCGACAGCGAGATGGAGCGCGGCGAGATCGGGCAGGGCAGGATCAGGGTCGTGAGCTGGAATGTCAACGGCATCCGCGCGCGCTGGCCACGTCTGGTGGAGCTGCTGAGTGAGCAGCAGCCCGACGTCGTCTGCCTGCAGGAGACGCGCTGTCCGGAGCATCGCTTCCCCTACGGGGAGCTGCGCGACCTCGGCTATGAGGCCCAGCACAGCTGCGGTCGCAGCGGCGCCGGCGTGGCGATCCTGGTGCGGGCCGACCACGAGGTCGATCGGCGCAGCCTCGCGCTGGACCACGACCATGACATGGCCGCCGGCCGCTGGCTGCAGGTCACGCTCGACGGGTTGACGATCAGCTCCGTGTACGTGCCCGTCGGGTCGCTCGACGAGGAGTACGACGCCGAGGCCAAGCTCGCTTTCCTGGAGGCGATCGCCCGTCAGGTCTACGGCGAGCAGGAGCGCCCGATGCTGATCACCGGCGACTTCAACGTCGCGCCCACCGACCAGGACGTGTACGAGCCTACGTGGCTGGAGGACTCCTCGCACACGGGTACGGCAGAGCGACAGAGCGTGCGCGAGATCATCGAAGAGGGCGAGCTCGTAGACGTCTACCGGCGGTTGCACCCCGAGGAGCGCGGCTACACCTGCTGGGACCAGCGCGACGGCCACTACGCGCGCGACTACGGCCTGCGCATCGACCTCGCGCTGGCGAGCGAGCACCTGACGCCGTACGTGACTCGCTGCGACGTCAACCACACCTACCGCCAGGGCCGCAAGCCCTCCAACCACGCGCCGCTGGAGATCGAGCTGGAGCCCGTCGCGGCGTAGGGATGCTCGCCGCGGCCCTGGGGGTTGGCCGCGGAGTGGGGGGGTTTGTCGCGGCGTGGGGCCCGAACGGCGGATACCCTTCCCACGGTGAGTCGCCGCGAGCAGATCAAGATGTCCGAGGCCGAGGTCGCCGCGTTCCTGCATGAAGAGCGCACCGTCACCTGCGCGACCACCGGCCCCCACGGCTGGCCGCACCTGATGCCGCTGTGGTACGTCCTGCGACCGATCGAAGATCGCCCAGCACCCGCCGGCGAGCCCGGCCCGCGCGTGTGGGCGTGGACATATGGCACCTCCCAGAAGGTCCGCAACCTCGAACGAAACCTCCGCGCGACCCTGCAGGTCGAGGCCGCCGAGACGTACTCGGAGCTGCGCGGGGTGATGCTCGAGTGCGACGTCGTCATCCACCGCGACCTCGATACGGTCGCGGCCCTGGGCGCGGCGATCCTGCTCCGCAACTCGGTTCCGCGCGGCACGACTCCCCCGCCTGAGTTGGCCCCTGAGGCCCGCGCGGCCGTGGATGCCCAGGCGATCAAGCGCGTCGGCCTGGAGTTTGTCGAGCGCCGACGCGCGACCTGGGATCACCGCAAGCTCGGCGGGGTCTACTGAAGCGATTGAGCGACCGTGCCCCAAGGCGTGGCAATGAGTCCCCCAGTAGGCTGGCGGTGAAATGACCGATCTCAAGGGCCTGATCCTGTCCGGCGGCAAGGGCACGCGTCTGCGGCCGATCACGCACACGAGCGCCAAGCAGCTCGTGCCCGTCGCGAACAAGCCGGTGCTGTTCTACGGGATCGAGGCGATGGCCGCCGCGGGGATCGAGCAGGTCGGGATCATCATCGCGCCCGAGACCGGGCCCGAGATCGAAGCCGCCGCGGGAGACGGGTCGCGGTTCGGCGTGCAGATCTCCTACATCGTCCAGGACGAGCCCCTCGGTCTCGCCCATGCGGTGCTGACGGCCGAGTCGTTCCTCGGCGAGAGCCCGTTCGTGATGTACCTCGGCGACAACCTCCTGCAGGGCGGCATCTCCGACCTCGTGACCGCGTTTCGCGAGCACTCGCCGGACGCGCTGATCCTGCTCACGCCCGTGCCCGACCCCGAGAACTTCGGCGTGGCCGAGCTCGCGCCGGCCGATCCGAGCGATCAGGGGGATGTGGGCCGGGTCGTGCGACTTGTCGAGAAGCCAACCGAGCCCGCGACCGACCTCGCGCTCGTGGGCGTGTACATGTTCACCGCCGGGATTCACGACGCCGCGCGCGCGATCGAGCCCTCCGCCCGCGGTGAGCTTGAGATCACCGACGCGATCCAGCACCTCGTCGATGGCGGCCTGCGCGTGGAGCCACACATCGTGCGCGGCTGGTGGAAGGACACGGGACGCCTGGAGGACATGCTGGAGGCGAACCGCCTGATCCTGGACAACCTGATCGAGCGCCACGAGGGCGAGCTGATCGACTCCCAGGTGGACGGGCGTGTGGTGATCGAGGCCGGCGCCCGCCTGGAGCGCACGACCGTGCGCGGCCCCGCGGTGATCGGCTCCGGGGCGCAGCTGCGTGACTGTTACATCGGGCCGTACACGGCGATCGGTGAGAACTGCTCGATCTCCGGCGCCGAGGTCGAGCACTCGATTCTGCTGTCCGGCTCCTCGGTGTGTGACCTGGACGGGCGCATGGAGTCCTCGCTGCTGGGGCGCAACGTCACGGTCCGCCGCGGAGATCGCCAGCCTCGGGCCTACCGGTTCATGGTCGGCGACAACTCAGACATCTCGATCCTGTGAGGCTGCTCATCACGGGAGCCGCGGGCATGCTCGGTCATGACGTGCGCCGGGTCGCCGAGCGCACCGGCCACGAGCTGATCCTGGTCGACCTGCCCGAGCTCGACATCACCGACGAGTCGGCCGTGAACGCGTTCTTCGTGCAAGAGCGTCCCGAGGCCACGGTCAACTGTGCCGCCTGGACCGACGTGGACGGCGCCGAGACCAAGCAGGATCTGGCCCACGCCGTCAACGCCGAGGGCGCCGGCAATCTCGCGCGGGCGGCTGCCGCTGCTGACACGCCGCTCCTGCACATATCGACCGATTATGTCTTCGACGGTACACCGCCGCTCGATGCCGATGGACGGCCGCGGCCTTACCTGGAGTCCGATCCCACCGGACCCCGCTCGGTGTATGGCTCGACCAAGCTAGAGGGAGAGCGGCAGGTGCTCGCGGCGTCCCGAGATCACACGGTGGTTCGGACGGCCTGGCTGTACGGGGTGGATGGGCGCAACTTCGTCGACACGATGCTGCGTCTGGCGGGCGAACGCGAGGCCGTGCAGGTCGTTGACGACCAGATTGGCTCTCCCACATGGTCCGGGCATCTCGCGCCTGCCGTGCTCGGCCTGCTCGAGCGGCAGGTGAGCGGTCTCGTCCACCTCACAGGAGCCGGCGAGGTCTCTTGGAACGGCTTTGCCCGTGAGATCTTTCGCCAAGCCGAGGTGAGCTGTCGCGTCGAGCCGGCCACCAGCGAGCAGATGGCGCGCCCCGCCCCCCGTCCCGCGTGGTCGGCGCTGGAGTCCGAACGCGACGATGAGTTTACGCCGATGCCACCGTGGGAGGATGGCCTGGCTGGGTATCTGGCGGCCCGGGCTGGGATGATTAGCCCATGAAACTGCTCGTCTGTGGCGGCGCCGGGTTCATCGGCTCCAATTTCGTGCGCATCCGCCTGCATGAGCAGGGCGATGAGGTGACCGTGCTCGACAAGCTCACCTATGCGGGACGCGAGGAGAACTTCAACGATTTCGCGGAGGATCCGCGCTTCGGCTTCGTGCGTGGCGCAATCGAGGATCCGGAGTCCGTGGCTGGTGTGCTTGACGCCCTCCAGCCGGATGCGATCGTGAATTTTGCAGCCGAGACGCACGTGGATCGCTCGATCGCCGAACCCGACGCGTTCGTGAGGACTCATGCACTGGGCACCTATGTGCTTTTGGAGGCCGCGCGAGAGCGGGGGCTGCGCTACGTGCAGGTTTCCACCGACGAGGTCTACGGCTCGATCGAGGAGGGCTCTTTCACGGAGACGAGCCCCCTGCGCCCCTCCTCGCCCTACTCGGCGACGAAGACCGGCGCGGATCTCCTGGTGCAGAGCTACTTCCATACCTACGAGCTGCCTGCGCTGATCTGCCGTGGATCGAACAATTACGGGTCCTACCAGTACCCCGAGAAGCTCATACCCCTGATGATTCTCAACGCGCTGCACGGCGACTCGCTGCCCGTGTATGGGAATGGGATGCAGGTGCGCAACTGGATTCACGCGACCGACTTCGGGCGTGCCATCGGGCATGTCCTCGAGCATGGCGTGCCCGGCGAGGTCTACAACGCGGGTGGGCCCGATGAGTGCCCCAACATCGAGGTCGTCAAGCGCATCATCGAGCTGTCCGGTGGCGATGAGTCGCTGATCGAGTACGTCACCGATCGTCCCGGTCACGACCGCCGTTACTCGCTCTCCTCGGAGAAGGTGAGGGCGCTCGGTTGGGAGCCTCGGGTGCGCTTCGCTGAGGGCCTCGCCGAGACAGTCGCCTGGTATCGCGACAACGCGTGGTGGTGGGAGCCGATCCGCTCGGGCGATTACCGCGCGTACTACGAGCGCCAGTACGGTAAGTCGCTGACCTAGCTCTTGGCTAGCTCTTGGCAGCGGCTTTCCGGACGACCGCAAAGCCGACCAGGCCGGAGATCTTCCAGTGTGAGCCTTCCTTGACGAGCGTCAGCGTCTGAATGGCTTTTTTGCCCGACAGGACGCTTTTGACACGTGCCGTCGCGGTGCGCCCGTTGATCGCCACCGATTCGACCGTCGTTTCGAAGTTGTCGATCTCTTTGAGCTGCGTTTCGAGCGCCTTCTTGCAGCCTCCCGTGGCTGTGTCCAGACGCGCGACATTCGTGGCGGCGAGGTCTTCGCCGCAGATCTTCTTAGCTTCGAGCGCCGTCGCGTGGCTCTGCAGGTTCGACACCGCCTGCGCGACCGCGTGCTGTTCGCCTTTGAAGCTGCTCGTCAACACGGTGCTCCCGCACGCTGCGATACCCGTCGCGAGCAGCGACGCACACAGCAATGTGAGGGGCTTACGGACCTTCATCGGCCCCGGAAGGCTATGCGAACGAGCTAGGACTCGTCGTCGCGGCGGTAGCCCAGACGTGCCGAGATGCGATCGGCCGTCGAGACGAGGTGCGGGCCGAGCGCGGTGACGAGCTCCTCCAGGGAGATCATCGAGGAGTGCGCGGCCATGTTCACGGCGGCGACGACCTCGCGGGCCTCGTTGCGCACAGGCGCCGAGATCGAGTGCAGCTCGGGGATGAGCTCTTCGTCGTTGACGGCGAATCCCGCCTCGCGCACCTCCTCCAGCTCGTCGCGCAGCGCCTTCTTGCTCGTGATCGTGTTCGGGCCGCGCTTGGTCAGCTTCAGCTCGGAGAACAGGTCGCGCTGCTCGTCCTCGGGCAGATACGCCAGCAGCAGCTTGCCCATCGACGTGCAGTACGCCGGCAGCCGCGACCCGGGGTGCAGGCCGAGATCGATCTTGCTCTGCCCGCGGCGGAAGCTGCGGGCACGATCGATGTACAGGATGTCCGTCCCGTCCAGCACCGACAGGTTGACCGTATAGCTGCTGCGCTGGCGCAGTTCCTCCAGGTAGGCGTGCGAGTGCTCGCGCAGACCGGTCGAGTTCAACGCGGACATACCCAGGTCGGTCACGCGCATCCCGAGGCGGTACTTGCGCGACGCGCCCTGCTCCAGGTAGCCGAGCGCGACCAGCGTGATCACGTAACGGTGCGTCGTCGAGCGGCTCATGCCCAGCTCGTCGGCGATGTCGGCGATGCCCAGCACGGGGCGCTGGGCGGTGAAGCAGCTCAGAATCGCGAGCCCGCGCTCCAGCGACTGCGAGTAGCGCGGTTCGCGCAAGCTGGGGATCGACCAGGTGGGCTCTTGCACTGTGTCGGGTGTTTTGGAAGTATTCGAACTAACTCTGGGCATCGCGATCGGTTTCCTGTTCTTTGTCCTGGAGACTGTCCCGGAGAAGGGTCCATGTCTGTACGGCCATCATACTTAAAGCCAAACGGCGATCTCAGTCATAAACATTGATTTCCCAATTTGGCTGCGCAGAAACATACAGGCTTGTGTCCATGTCCCGAGGGCCGGCCATCGTGGCTGATGCGACCGGACCATCGTGGGTGCGGCGATGAGGAGAGCGTTCGGGGTTCTTGGCTGTGTGATGGCGCTCGTGGTGCCGGCCCTCGCCTGTGCCGGCTGCGGGTCCTCGAGCTCCTCCGGACTCCCGCCGGGGGCGCCGCTTGAGATCGGCTACCTGGCGTCGCTAACCGGCTATTGCGATGCCTACGCGCGTCAATACGTCCAGGGCGCTCGGCTCGCCGTCAGGACGATCAACGCCCGAGGTGGTGTCCTGGGCCACAAGCTGGAGCTCGCGGTGCGCGACGATCGGGCGACGCCGGCCGTGGGCGTCAGCCGGGCGCACGATCTGGTGCTGGGCGACCACGTCAAATACCTGGCGGGGACGTGCAGCAGCGCGGTCGGCAAGAGCGTCGCGCAGCTCGTGGCCAACCCCGGCCACGCGATCTATGTGGCGGGAGTAGCCGACCCGGCGATCTTCGAGGGAGGCCCGGAAATCTACGCGTTCGACACGGTCCCGACCGCGACGATCGAGGGCCGCAACGCCGCGGCATATGCCCGAGCGCATCCGCAGTGGAAGCGGATCGCGGTGATCGGCGAGGACTACAGCTACGGCTACCAGGTGATGGCCGCGTTCAAAAAGGCGATGACAGGCAGTGGCCAGACGATCGTCAGCCAGGACTACCTGCCGAGCGGCGGTGCCGACTACACCCCGTACATCGACAAGCTGATCGCCGAGCGCCCCGACGCGGTGTACTCGACGGTGATCACCGCAGACGCGGCTACGCTCGTCAAGCAGGGGCTGCCGCTGGGTCTGTTCGAGAAGACCAATGTCTTTGGGATCATGGACTACGGCACGATCGACGCGATGCCCAGGCCGCCTGTGGGAGTCGAGGGCTACACGTACTACCCGTCGGCGGCGATCTACCGAACACCGTTCGCGCGCGACCTCGGCTCCCTCGGCACAAACGCGGCCAACGGCGGCGCGGCGGGCGACGCGTTCAACCAGATCGAGATCATCGCGCAGGGGATCGAGAAAGCCGGCTCGACGGATCCGACCAAGGTCCGGGATGCCCTCGCGGGAGCGACGGTGCAGACCGTCCAGGGGGACGTGAGGATCCACGCCTGCAATCACGCGATTGCGATGCCGATCGCGATGGGCCCGGTCGTTGGGCCGAGCAGGGAGCAGCAATTCGCACACTTCGAACCGCTGACGCTGGTGGACACGAACAAGTACTTGGAATGCTGACGTAGCATATGGTATCTTTCGTCGATGTCACGAACTAGATTGATTTCACTAGGAGTGCTGGTCGTGGTCGCGCTGAGCGCGATCGTGTTGGCACCGGCAATGGCGGAACCCAAAAAATGCGGGGTACCGAGCCCCACTCACTGGGCGTTTTGCTACGGCAGCGGTAACGAAGAAATGACCCTTCAGAAAGTGGACGGCTCGGGTGGAGCGGCGAGCCTGACAGTTATGTTTGGATCCGAAGCTAAATTCGAATGTGAAAGCAACACAGTCGTTGCGGAACTGGAAGCATCGGGCAAAGGAGGGGGAAAAATTACCCTCCATAAATGTAAAGAGACGACTCCAGAACATTGCAAGCTGACGACTGCAGAGGAAAAAGAAATCGAACTTCCATTTGGGGAGTCACTGACCGGTAAACTGGAAAGCCCAGGGAAACCTAAAACTGTTCTCGCCGGCGGACAGCCCGGAGAAGAATTTGCCTCGATAGGGATAGAAGACGCAACAAGTGCATGTACGATCCCGGCCGAAAGATACAAAGTAACCGGTCAACAAAACGCTGAACTTCCCAGTGCGGGCGAATCGCTCGTAGAACATGAAATTGTCGCCAAAAAATCACTCAGCAACCTGAAAGTCGGCGGCAACGAAGCTTCGTTGAGCGCCACGGCCAAAATCAAGCTGCTCTCGCCACATGAAGGCTCGACTTGGTACGTCGGATTGGGGAATTAGTTTCATAGCAGCTGAGCATTGGGACTTGGAGGGCTGGGGTACCCCAGCCCTCCAAGTCGTCTCCAGGTCTCAAAGTCAGGTTCGGTAGATAGCCCGGCGGCCGCTGGAGGCGCGGGGATACCCTTTGAGAGGGTAGGATGGGTCCGGTGAGGATCCGGGGAGACCTGTCTAGCGGGCTGGGCGCTGACCGGATACTGCTGACGATGATGACACTTGTCATCGTGGGAATGGTGTTCGCAGCCGCCGCGAGGGCGGAAGCATGTCCCAACGAACAGATCCGCGCCGAGCAGGTCCACGGGTTGCAACTCCCGGATTGCCGCGCGTACGAGCAGGTCTCGCCTGTGCGGAAGAATCTGACGGACGCCGCCGGAGAACCGGGCATTGTGCAAGCCGCTGCATCGGGCGATGGCGTGAGCTTCTTCGCCGTAGCGCCCTTCCCGGGGACGGCGGGCTCGGGCGGGCAGGCTCCTACATATCTAAGCGTTCGCTCTCCTGGCGACGATGAATGGCTGACCGAGGGGCTCCTGCTCGAAGCCGGCCCCGGCTTGCACGAGCAGGTGATCGGTCTGACCGAAGATCTTGCCAGGACGATCCTGTTTGCCGAAGAACCCGCTCTCGCGCCGGGCGCCGAGCTCGGTGCACGCAACGCTTACGTCTTTGACAGCGCCAGCGAGTCCGATCAGCTGCTGGCTCCGAATATCGGGTTTGAAAAGCTCAGCTTCGCGGATGCGACACTCGGCGGCTCGCGTATTCTCTTTGAAACCAAGGCAGATTTGCACACCACAAATCTGGCGCCGGCAGCGGGAGTCACCAACCTATACGAATGGAATGAAGCTAGGCCACTCGGCGCACGGGTTAGCCTGGCGGGTGTGCTCCCCGACGGCGAGGCACCGGCCGGCGGGTCGGTCGCCGGTCCGGGCGGGCCCGCGATCGCGCCGCTGGAACCCGGGGGATCGACGAGCGAATTCTACACGCAGAACACGATCTCCGAAGACGGCGCTCGCATCTTCTTCAGCGATGTCGAATCGGGCATCGTCTACATGCGCGAACCCGAAGCCAAACGAACGGTTCAGGTCTCGGCCGGGACCGAACCGGCGTTCTGGCGTGCCGCGACTCCAAGTGGATCATTCGTCCTCTATACCGAAGGCGAAGAGCTGTACCGATTCAATGTCGATAAATTTGAGGAAAGTAAAAAGCCTGAATCGGAAGCACTCGCGGGAGCACGGGAAGCGCTCACGAGCGGTGCGGCTGGGGTGCTGGGGACTCTGGGGATATCAGATGACGGATCGTACGTATACTTCGTCGGCTCAGGCAAGCTGGCGAGCAACAAGAATGGAAATGGGGAAGAAGCCGAAGAAGGTGCTGACAATCTCTACGAGTGGCACGAAGAAGCCGGAACTCACACGGTGGCTACGACCTTCGTCGCGAGGTTGCTGGGACCGAATGCCAGATCAACCCAAGACGAACCCGACTGGCGTGGCTACGACAAGGTTACATCTGAAAGCGGTGGGCCCTCAGGGGGTGAGAAGAGCTCGCGTGTGGCTCCAGATGGCAAGGCGGTCCTGTTCAGTTCAGTCTCACAGCTGACGAGCTATGACAACAACGACGAGATCGAGCTCTATCTGTACGATGTGGAACGCTCTCTGTCGTCAGGCAATCCGGTGTGCGTGTCGTGCAACCCAAGCGGGACTCCGGCCACCAGCGACGCACACCTCGCCAGCAGTAATCTAGAGCTGCCCGCATCCCCAGAAAAGCGTAATGCCTTTTTGACACATAATCTCTCCAGCGATGGCAGTCGCGTCTTCTTCCAGACTGAAGAAGCTCTCGTTCCTGGAGATACGAACGAACAGGCAGATGTGTATGAGTGGGAGCGCGAAGGCGCCGGCTCCTGTGAACGCGCCAGTACGAGCTTCAGCGAACGTAACGGTGGCTGTCTCTACCTGATCTCCACGGGGCAGAGCGCCCAGCCCTCCTACTTCGGTGACGCGAGCGCCGACGGCGGTGATGTGTTCTTCTTCACCCGCCAGTCGCTCGTAGGCCAAGACCGGGATCTGAACGTAGACGTCTATGACGCCCGCGTCGATGGCGGGATCGCCGCTCAGAACCCTCCCCCGCCTCCGATGCCTTGTTCAGGGGAAACCTGTCGGGGGGCGTCGGGTGTGGCGCCGGTGTTCGACGCGCCGTCTAGTACTACGATCACAGGCGAAGGCAACCTTGCGCCGGTGGAACCCAAGCCCGCGACGAAACCAAAAGTCAAAAAGAAGCAACATAAAGCAAAGAGGAGGGCTCGGTCAAAGAGGCGGGTAAAAAAGAAAGGCAAGAGGGGCGAGGAGCCGGTCAAGACGCATAAGGCCGTCTGGAAGCGCCGATCATGACAGGGCTCGTAGTGTCGGGGTGGAGGATTGTTGCCGCACGGCGCTTTGCATGCGCAGTTGCGTTGCTGATCGTAGGCTCATGCGCTATGTCCGTGAGCCCCGCAGGGGCGGCAGAAACGTTTGCGGTCGAAGCCTTTGGGAGCTCGATCGAAGATCAAGACCAGATGCCCGCGATCCAGGCCGGCTCGCATCCGTCTGCCATAACGACAACGGTCATGTTCGACCATCAAGTGACGGGAGAAAAAGAAAGCTTCAAGGAAAATCTAAACGAAGAAGAGGTCCCCCTGGGAGAACCGGAAGTCCTCGCTAATATCAATGGGAATCCTAAGCAGCTCGAAATCAAGTTGCCCGCGGGACTGATGGTGAATCCTGCCGCGACCAGCACAAAATGCACTGAGGCTCAACTCGAGACGAATCCAAGCACCGGTAGTAGTTGTCCCCCGGCCTCTGCCGTGGGCACTGTCTCGGTCTATGTCAACGGCTATGGCGAAAAAATCAAAGGAGCGGTGTATAACATGTCGCCCCCGCCGGGGGTCCCGGCGGAGCTCGGCGTGGACCTGGGCGAAGTTGGTCTCGTCATCCACATCGTCGGTAAGATCCGCGCCGACGGCGATTATGGGTTCTCGGCCGATGTGTCGGAAATCACCCAGAAAGTCTCGATCTATGGCCTGAAGCTAACCCTGTGGGCCAACCCGTCCGACGCCAGCCATGACGCACAGCGGGGTATATGCGCATCGCGGGGGAAGGCGCAGAAAGCGATCGAAGAAGAATTCTTCGAAAACGAAAACAGGGAAGAAGGCAAAACCACCAAGGAATACCGCTTTAGCTGCCCCACGGAAAGGGCCAATACCCCGCTGCTGACGATGCCCGGCGCCTGCACCGGAAAGGCGCTCGAAACGACGCTGAGCGTTGACTCCTGGCAGGAACCGGGAGATTCCAATCCAGATGGGACCCCCGACCTGAGCGACCCGCGCTGGAAGACCGCCGGCTCATCCTCGCCGGCGGTCACGGGCTGCGAAAAGCTCGACTTCAGCCCGTCGCTGGACGTAAAACCGGCGCCCGAAGCCCTGGCGGCCGAATCCCCGAGCGGGCTGAACGTTGACCTGAAGGTGCCGCACGAAGAAAGCAAGGAAGGGCTCGCCGAGGCCGACCTGAAGCAGCTGACGGTGACGCTGCCGCCGGGAATGGCGATATCGCTGTCGGCGGCAAATGGGCTGGGGGCGTGCACGAATGCGCCTGAACCGGAAAGGCCCGAAGGGGAGATCGCGCTGCACTCGGCCGAAGCGGTGAAGTGCCCGGAATCGTCCAAGCTCGGCGAAGTGGAAGCGGTCACACCGCTGCTTGAAGCACCGCTCAAAGGGGCGGTGTATCTCGCGCAGCAGGAAACGTTCGCAGGGGCGCTGATCGGGCTGTATGTAGTCGTCGAAGGCGATGGTGTGACGATCAAGCTCGGTGGGCAAGCCACGCTCGACCCGAATACCGGTCAGGTAACGATCGCGTTCAAGGAAACTCCGCAGCTGCCGCTGAGCGAGATCAGGCTGAGCCTGTTCGGTGGGCCGCGGGCCGCGCTGCAGACGCCGCCCGCGTGCGGGGTATACAGCACTACGTCGCAGTTGACGCCGTGGAGCGGCGGCGCGCCGGCCGAACCGTCGAGCGTGTTCACAGTCGACTCGAATTGCGGACAGGGCTTCAGCCCGTCGTTCACCGCCGGGACGACGGATAGCCAGGCGGGCGCGTTCAGCCCGTTCAGCATCACGGTGTCGCGCCGGGACGGCGAACAGCGCCTGAGCGGTCTGCGCGTCGTCGGCCCCCCGGGGCTGCTGGGGATGCTCAAGGGCGCGACGCAATGCCCGGAACCGCAGGCGGCAAAAGGGGAATGCGGCGCGGCGAGTGAAATCGGCGAAGCGACGATCGCCGCCGGCGCCGGTGAAGACCCGTTCTGGGTAAAAGACGGCAAAATTTATCTGACCGGACCGTACGCGGGCGCGCCGTTCGGCCTGGCGATTGTCATACCCGCCGTCGCCGGGCCGTTCAACCTCGGGCAGACGACGGTACGCGCGCGCGTGGAAGTGGATTCGCACACCGCGCAGCTCGTGATCTCGAGCGATCCGCTGCCGAGCATCCTAAAGGGCGTACCGCTGGACATACGCACGGTCAACATGACGATCGACCGTGAGGGATTCATGTTCAACCCGACGAACTGCGCGCCGCTGTCGGTGACCGGGACGCTCTCCTCGACCGGCGGCGCGAGCACGGCGGTCTCCAGCCCGTTCGAGGCGGTGAACTGCGCAAAGCTCCCGTTCAAGCCGAAGTTCACGGCGTCTACGCAGGCGAAGACGAGCAGAGCGCATGGCGCGAGCCTGGACGTGAAGATCGCCTCGGGCCCGGGCCAGGCGAATACCGGCAAAGTCCGGGTGATCCTGCCCAGCCAGCTCCCCGCGAGGCTCACGACATTGCAGAAGGCGTGCACGGACACGGTGTTCAACGCCAACCCTGCCTCGTGTCCGGCCGCGTCGGTCGTCGGCGCCGCGACCGCTGTCACGCCGGTGCTCGCACACCCGCTAACGGGACCGGCTTACCTGGTCTCACACGGCGCGGCGTTCCCCGATCTCGTGCTCGTGCTGCAGGGCGAAGGGATCGTGGTGTATCTCGATGGGAACCTGGACATCAAGCAGGGCCTCACCAGCGCGACGTTCAACTCGATCCCCGACATGCCGATCGGCATGTTCGAGATCGTCTTTCCCGAGGGTTCGCACTCCATCCTGGGGACGAACATCCCCGCCAAGGCAAAAGGCAGCATGTGCGGGCAGCCGCTGACGATGCCCACGGCGCTCACCGGCCAGAACGGTGCGCGGGTGACGCAGACCACAAAGGTCGCGGTCACCGGCTGTCCCAAGAAGGCCAAAGCCAAGGCCGGGAAAGCAGGCAAGAAGAAGAGAAGGGGTGGATAATGCTCCCGCGGGATCGAAGACTCCCGCAGGATCGCACGCGCCACCCCGGCGTCACCGGCCGGCGAATCGCACTGGCCATGGTGGCGCTCGCGTCGCTGGTCGTTCTCGTGGTCGCGTTGCCGATGCTGGCTTCAGAACATCGACCCCGAGGAGACTACGCGCCGTTTGGCCAATGTCCGTTGGGCGACCCCGCGACGACGCTCTGCTTGTTTACGCAGACTAAAGGCGAAAGGTTCACAGTCGGCGCAAAGGCAGTGCCGATAGGAAAAACGATCACCCTTCAGGGCGGAGTCCATGTCGTGGAAAACAAGGAAAAGGAAATAGTGAAGGAGGAGTTCATCGGAGCGAAAGACGGCGAAACGCTGTCCAGGACGCCGCAGACCGTCCCCGGGGGCCTGCGCGGAGTAGTAGACCCCAAGCTGCTGTCAACAGGGCTGCGGGCGATGCTCAACGAACTTATCAATAACGGGACCGCGAATGTCACGGCCACAATCGAACTGGCGGCGCCCGCAAGCGCGATCGGTATAGACATCCAAGACTTGGTCGAAGGAGAAGGAGCCGCGCTGTCGTTGCCGGTGAGAATAAAGCTGAACAATGTATTTCTAGGGGAAGGCTGCTACATAGGCTCAAGGACACAACCCATATCACTATCGCTCACGACGGGCACGACGGATCCCCCCAAGCCGAACAAGCCGATCAAAGGCAAAGTCGGTAAGGCAAAATTCAGAGACGAATACGATCTGACCACGATCAAGGGAAGCTCACTCGTGAACAATTCGTTCAGGGCGCCGCAAGCCGAAGGTTGCGGCGGGGTCCTCGCGTCCCTCATCGACCCGGCGGTAAACGCCGAGCTCGGCCTACCGGCCGCGGCAGGACACAACACCGCCATCCTTAACGGCACGTTGAGGACCGCCAACGCGTCGGCCGTGAAAACAAGCGAGTAGGGGTCTTAGGGTTCGTAGAAAAATAAGCTCGCAGTTGAGGGGTTCGAGGAGCGAGCATGGCAAGGACGCAGGGACGAAGGCTTGGTGGTGCCAAGTCGAGTCCCGAGGACACAGCCAGGCGAAGCTCATTCGGGCTGGCCGAATCGGGGATGCGACCCCCGGGAGCGTCTCCCTATTCGGTCAACGAGAGGTTATTTTTCTACGGGCCCCTAGCGCGCGGCAGCTGCCGGTCGCATGGAGACGTCGTTTCGCTGTTGGACGCGCTCGGTTGCGTCGAGGAATGCGTTCTCCCAGGCTTGGGCGTGGTGGTCGATCGTCTGTGTCTTGGCCCACTTGAGTGCCCGTCTGGCGAGGCGCTTGCGCTTGCGGGGGTTACGGATGAGCTCGTCGAGCGCTGGGAACCAATCGTGGTCGGCGACCAGGAGCCCTCCCTGATTCTCGCCGAGAGCGCGATACGGTCCCACTGGGGAGGCGAGCCAGATGGCGCCTCCGGAGCTGTACTCCTTGAGCTTCACGTTCGACCGTGAGCGATTGAAGACCGTGTCGGCCAGCGGCGCTATGCCGATGTCCATCCTGCCGGTGATCTTCAGCAGGTCGTGGAAGTGGACGTCGAGGATGTGCTCGTAGCGCTCGGAGTGCAAAGGCAGGCGCACGCCGACGGTGAGGATGCGCAGATCGGGATGGACCTCGAGCAACCGCTTGAGGGCGTCTGTGACCGGTATTCGTTCGAGGTCGAGCTTGTGCTCACGGCCGGCGACCCAGCCAACGACGACGCCGTCGTGCTTGGACTTTGAGCCGAAGCCGAACATGTCTCGCGTGAGGTGGTTTTCGATCACGACGACGTTGTCGACCCCCGCCGAACGGTATCGCTCTGCGAGTAGTTTGTTCGGGGTGGTCGTGAGGTCCGCCAGCCGTGCTGCTTGGAGCATAGCCCGGAAGAGCTCCTTGTTGTAGCGGTGTCCCTCCAGACCCTTGCCGCCTTCGCTGACTTCTGCGGCGGCGAAGTCGTCGTCGTTGTCGAAGCTGATCGCGACGCCGCGTTCGGAGAGCTTGCGCAGATCGCCGAGGCGATCAGTACGCCGGTAGCAGTGCACCAGATCGCAGCCGAGGAACTCGCGTAGGGGAACATCGTCAGCCTTGGTCGGCCAAACGACGGTGTGGCCGCGTCGCTCCAGCGCCTGCATCGGGATGGTCGCCCGGTAGTAGGCATTGGCCGACGCCGGCTCGTAGATGACGCCCAGCCTCATCGTGCCTCCCTGCATCGGAAGATCCTCAAAGTCAAAGACATTTCGAAGAGGTTGTCGTCCTCACGCTTCTGGACCATCTCAGTATCATTATTCCTGGCGCTCGAGATCGCAAGCAAGCCGGAGGCCTACGAGGCGTGGAGGTCTGGCGGAGCGATCTGAAACCGCTTGAGTAAGCGAAATAGAGAAGAGAAACATACGGGGTGAAATACAAAAAGAGAAGGAACAAGCAGCTCTGTTCACCCTCAATTGATCCAGCCGTGAACCCTGACGTTTCCTGCGGTCGAGTAGGAGACATTGTTCTACTTATCCTTGACTTGGGATGTGGGCTGAGGCATAGTCACACCATATGGAGGTTGAACGAACGCAGGCGTGGCATGGCGGACCGTCGTGCCCGAGGGTGTGGGTGTCATTTGTGCTTGTCGCGGCCGCACTCGCGGCGGGCGGGTGCAGTGCCGGGGCAAGCGAAACCGAGTCGAGTCAATCGCCTACCCTCAGCCACGCCGGGTTGACCGGGTCGCTTCCCGCCAGCAGTCCACCTCCTTCCGGCGACCCTCTATCGCGGTCGCAATTGATCGCCAGGGCCGACGCCATCTGCAGAGGACTCGACACCAAGCTCGCCACCGTCAATCCCGCAAGCCTGAGTATGCATGAAATCGCGCGCTTCGCCCCTCCACGCGCGGTCCTCGAGCGGACGGCGGTGGCGGAACTGAGCAAGCTCATGCCACCGGCCTCGATCACACGCGACTGGCGGCAGGTGATCGCATATAGAAGTACGCTGACGAACGAACTCTTCAAGCTTGGCAGCGACGCGAAGGCCAACGACGCTGCGGGTATTCGGGCACTCGCGGTGTCAAAAAAACTCGTGCACCAGAAGCTGCTCACAGTCGCCACACGCGACGGGTTCAAGTACTGCTCGAGAGTTGGATGAGATGAGAAAACATGCGATGGACAATGGTGAAAGAGAAACATATGAGGCGAAACGGAGAGTGAGAAACATGAGCAGCTTGAAAAACGCGCTACCGGGCGCCAGTGAACGCGCAGTGCTGCCTCCCGGACCGCGCATGCCCAGCGCTCTGCAGGCGGTGGGTTGGGCACTGCGCCCGCTCTCCTTCATGGAGCGCTGTGAGAGGCGCTACGGCGAGATCTTCACGCTGCGGGTCCGCCGCGGGCGCCCGTGGGTGTTCCTGACCAATCCCGAGCACGTCAAGCAGGTTTTCACCACCGCTCCGGAGCTGCTGCGCGCGGGCGCGGGGGAAGCGAACCCGTTGCTGGGCCCGCTGCTCGGAACGCGCTCGGTCATGCTCCTGGACGAGCCCGAGCATATGGGCGACCGCAAGCGCCTGCTGCCCTCCTTTCATGGCAGGCGCATGCAGGCGTACGGCGAGATGATGACCGAGGTGGCACGCGCGGAGATCGAGCGCTGGCCGCAGGGGGAGCCGTTCGCGCTGTGGCCGCGCATGCAGGCGATCAGCCTGGAGGTCGTGATGCGCGCGGTCTTCGGCAACGTCGAAGGCGAGCGCCTGGAGCGCCTGCGCGAGCGGCTCGTGGAACTAACTCAATGGGTCAACGACCCCCGTCGTCTGGCGCTGCTGGCGGCGGTCGGGCAGCGCTCGCTGACCGCCAGCACGAAGTTCCGGGCCGTGATGGCGCCTGTGGAGGAGCTCGTGCTCGAGGAGGTCCATTGCCGCCGGGCGGCGCCCGATCGCCATGAGCGGGAGGACATCCTCGCGATGCTCGAGCACGCCTACGACGAGGACGGCACGCCGATGAGCGAGCAGAAGCTGCGTGACGAACTGGTGACGATGCTCTCGGACGGGCCCACCGCGACCTCGCTGGCGTGGGTGTTCGAGCGTCTGCTGCGCCACCCGGAGAAGCTGGCGCGCCTGCGCGCGGAGGTGCTTACGGGCGAGGACGACCCCTATCTGGACGCGGTGGTCAAGGAGACCCTGCGCCTGTGCCCGGCCGTGCCTGTAGTCATGCGGCGGCTCGTCGAGCCGATGCGGCTGGGCGGCTGCACGATCCCGGCCGGCACGATCGTCGCCCCCTGCGTCTACCTGATGCACCGCCGGGCGGACATCTACCCACAACCTCGCGCGTTCCGGCCCGAGCGCTTCCTCGAAGGCTCGGCGGGCACTTACACGTGGATTCCGTTCGGCGGCGGCGCACGCCGCTGCGTGGCCGCCAGCTTCGCGCCGCTGGAGATGAAGCGAGTGATGCAGACCGTGCTCAGCGAGGTCGAGCTGCGCCCTGCGGTCTCGCGTTCGGAGGGAGTCACCCGCAGCTCCGTCTCCTTCGCCCCCGACGGAGGAGCACTCGTCATCGCCACGCGCCGGACGCCCGCCCATGCCACAACGCCGACGCCTGCCTGAGGCGTGTGCCGTCTGGGCTCGGCGAACATCCGCGCGAGTGCTCCGTTCGGCGAGTGAGAAACAGACGTCGCGAACCTTCAACCGAGCTTTTTCCAGAGCATGCACGCAAGCGCGCAAACAGATACGCTTGTCGGTAGACGTTCCGTCTGCTCAGTGGGAGAGTGAAGGTATGCAAACAGTCAATGGGATGCGCAAACAATTCGCCGTGAACCTACGTCACCATCGTGAACGATCGGGTCTATCCCAGGAGGCACTGGGTGCGATCTGCGATTTGCATCGCACCGAGATCAGCCTGCTGGAGCGATGTAAGCGCTCGCCGCGTCTGGAGACGATCGTAGTGCTCGCGGACGGCCTGAAACTCAGCTCTCCGGCCGAACTGCTCGACCGGATCAGCTGACAGGCATGGGCAGGCGCCGGGGCAGGCGATCTCGCCGGTCCCGGCGGCCCGCGTCGTGGCATCCAGGGCAACGGTGTCCGTGGTGGATACCGTTGCCCTGCTCGAGTCACCGTGGCGCCGCTCCCTCGTTGCCTCGTCAGGCAGGCGTCTCGGAGTCCCGCGACGGCACGGCAGCGGGCGCCAGCAGCCCCGAGCAAGCGCCTCCACGTCCAGCCGCTCGCGCTTGCGAGCCTCCTCGGCGAGTGAGAAACACCAATGGCAATCGTCTGTGAATCGGCACTAAAGTTAGATCGCGACATACATAGATGCTCCCAGCTTGGCGAGCGCCACAGGGACGTGGGCGTGCCGCGAGCTTGAGCATCGTCCCACCTCTCCGACGATGCTCGAGGAGAGATCGAGGCGTCCCCCCGACGATGCCAGGTCTCCGCGGGCGCCGCAGCCACTGATGGCTCGGCGTCCGTGAAGGCCTGTGCAGTTCGCCACGGGCGCGCGGGCGGCCCGTCATTTCGGGACGGCCGGCTCAGACGCGTGGGGGTCCACGTGGGAGGTCCAGGGGCGGTCCGGGTATCTCGGGGGCACGCTAGCCTCAACCGACGGTGCCCGCGAGCAGCAGTCCCCTGTCCAGCTTCTCCGATCGTGTCCGCGAATGGTTTGAGGCGGCATTCGCCGCTCCCACGCCCGCTCAGGCGCAGGCGTGGCCCGCGATCGCGCGCGGGGAGAACGTACTGCTCTCCGCGCCCACCGGCTCGGGCAAGACGCTCGCCGCGTTCCTGTGGGCGCTGGACCGTCTCAGCACGGCGAATGGGCTCCTCGCTGGCGAGGAGCCCATCGAGGGGCCCGCTGGGGGCGCGGCGCCACGCGCCACTACGCGCGTCGTCTACATCTCGCCCCTGAAGGCGCTCGCCTACGACATCGAGCGCAACCTTCGCGCTCCCCTGCGGGGCGTCGGAGCGGACAGTGTCCGCGTCGGCATCCGCACCGGCGACACCCCCCAGCGCGAGCGCGCTGCCATGGCGCGCAACCCGCCCGACATCCTGATCACGACCCCCGAGTCGCTCTATCTGATTCTCACCTCCCGCGCCGCTGCGATGCTCGCGGGCGTCGAGGCCGTGATCGTCAACGAGATCCATGCCGTCGCTCACTCCAAGCGTGGCTCTCACCTCGCGCTCACGCTAGAGCGTCTGGACGCGCTCGTGTGCGCAGCGCGTGGCGTGGCCGAGGGTGGGCTGACGGCCGAGGGCGGATGGACGGCGGAGGGCGGGTTGGCGGCCGAGGGCAGATTGACGGCCGAGGGTGGGTCGATGGCGGAGGGTGTCTCGACGCCCGAGGGTGGGTTGACGGCGGAGAGTGGGTCGGCGGCGGAGAACGCATCGTCGGCGGACGCGGACGTGCACTCGCGCGCGTCTGTCCCCGCCCCCGCGCGCGGGCACGGCGTGCAGCGGATCGGCCTCAGCGCGACCCAGCGTCCGCTGGATGAGATCGGCCGCTTCCTCGTTGGCCCCCGCCGCGAGGTCACGATCCTCGACGCGACCTCGCCCGCCCGGCTCGACCTCAGGATCGAAGTTCCCGTCGAGTCGATGGCCGAACCCGGAGCCCACGACCCGGCCGGGGGTGCCGCGCCGGACCCACTGGAGCCGCTCGCCGGAGGGGAGTCAACCACGGGCTCGATCTGGCCGGCGATCTACCCCGAGCTGCTGCGCGCCGTGCGCGAACACACCTCCACGATCGTCTTCGTCAACAACCGCCGCGCCGCCGAGCGCGTCGCGCTGCGCCTGAACGAGCTGGCAGCCAGGCAGGCCGACGAGGAGCGGGCGGAGCCTCCCGGCGAGATCGCGCGCGCCCATCACGGCTCGCTCGCGCGCGAGGAGCGCACGAAGGTCGAGGAGCTCCTGAAGGCCGGCGAGCTGCCCTGCCTCGTCGCCACCAGCTCGCTCGAGCTGGGTATCGACATGGGCGCCGTCGACCTCGTCCTGCAGGTCGAGTCGCCTAAGTCCGTCGCCCGCGGGCTGCAGCGCGTAGGGCGCGCCGGGCACGGCGTCGGCGAGGTCAGCCGCGGGCGCTTCTTTCCCAAGTTCCGCGGCGACCTGCTGGAGTGCGCCGTCGTCTGCCGGCTGATGCGCGCGGGCGCGATCGAGCCGACCGTCGTACCTCGCAACGCCCTGGACGTCCTCGCCCAGCATGTCGTCTCGATCGCCGTCGCCGCCGAGGATGACGACGGCATCTCCGTTAACGATCTCCACGCGCTCGTCACCGGCGCCTGGCCCTACGCCGAGCTCTCCCGCGAGCTGCTCGAGCGCGTGCTCGACATGCTCGATGGGCGCTATCCCTCCGGGGGTTTTGGCGATCGCTCGGCGATCGGCCTGCGCCCGCGCATCGTCTGGGACCGCGTCTCGGGTGTCATCCGTCCCCGCCGCGGCGCGCGCCAGCTGGCTGTCTCAAATGCTGGCACGATCCCCGACCGCGGCCTCTACACCGTCACCCTCCCCGACGGTCGCCGCGTCGGCGAGCTCGACGAGGAGATGGTCTACGAGGCTCGCCCCGGTCAAGCGTTCCTGCTCGGCGCATCCACCTGGCGAATCGAGGAGATCGGCCGCGACCGCGTGATTGTCACCCCGGCGCCGGGCGCCCCCGGCGCCGTTCCCTTCTGGAAGGGCGACACGCTCGGCCGTCCCGCCGAGCTCGGCCGGGAGATCGGCGCGTTCACGCGCTGGGCTGTCGAGCAGGACGCCGCGACGCTGCAGCGCGACTGCGACCTCGACGAGCGTGCCGCGCGCAACCTGCTCGATTACCTGCGCGCCCAACTCGCCGCCACGCGCGTCCTGCCCTCAGACCGCACGATCGTGCTCGAGCGCTTTCGCGATGAGATCGGCGACCGGCGCCTGTGTCTGCTCTCTCCCTATGGCGCGCGCGTCCACGCCGCCTGGGGCCTGGCGCTGTCCGCACGCGTGCGCGAGCGCTACGGCCTTCAGGCCGACGCGCTGTGGTCTGACGACGGCATCGTCCTGCGCCTGCCCGACCTCGACGCCGATGAGGCTTCCTCGCTGGGTGGGTGGGCATCGGATGCCGAGCTCGTCCTGATCGAGCCCGAGGAGCTCCAGCCCACCGTCACCGCCGAGCTCGGCTCCTCGGCGCTGTTCGGGGCGCGCTTTCGCGAGGCGGCCGCCCGCGCGCTGCTGATCCCCCGCGCCTGGCCGGGCCGGCGCACGCCGCTGTGGCAGCAGCGACTGAAGGCGCAGAACCTGCTCGTCCTAGCCCGCGACTACCCCGACTTCCCGATCGTGCTGGAGACCTATCGCGAGTGCCTGCGCGACGTGCTCGACATGCCCGGTCTGGAAGAGATCCTGCGCGGCCTGCACAGTCGCGAGATCGCGCTCGTCGAGGTCGAGACTCAGACTGCCTCCCCGTTTGCCTCCTCGCTGCTGTTCGACTACGTCGCCACCTACATGTACGAGGGGGACACGCCCACCGCCGAGCGCCGCGCCGCCGCGCTGTCGCTCGACCGCGACCTGCTGCGCGAGCTGCTCGGCCAGGAGGAGCTGCGCGAGCTGATCGACCCCGGCGCCCTGGATCGCGTGCAGGACGATCTGCAGCGCCGCTCGCCGCTTCAGCGCGCGACCGGCCGCGACGAGCTGCACGACGTACTGCGCAGCGTCGGCGATCTGACAGTGGCGGAGGTCCGCGAACGCGTGCTAGCGGAGATCGATTCCGACGCGCTGCTCACCCAGCTGCGCCGCGAACGGCGTGCGATCCCGCTGCGCCTCGGCGGCGAGCAGCGCTACGTGGCTGCCGACGAGGCCGGGCTCTATCGTGACGCGCTTGGGGCCGTGCCGCCCGGCGGCCTGCCCGAGGCGTTCCTCGCGGACGTCGACGATGCCCTCGCCCAGCTAATCGCCCGTTACGCGCGCACCCGCGGTCCGTTCACGAGCGAGGACCTGCGCGCCCGCTACGGCTTCGACCCGAGCGCCGTCCTGCGCGAGTCCGAGCGTGCGGGCGAGCTCGTGCGCGGCGAGATCGCACCCGCCGGCAGCGGTCTGGAATGGTGCGACGTCGAGGTTCTGCGCCGCCTGCGTCGCGCTTCGCTGGCAGCCCTGCGCAAGGAGATCGAGCCTGCCGCTCAGAGCGCTCTTGCGAGCTTTCTCCCGGCTTGGCAGGGCATCGACCGCCATCTGAGTTCAGGTGCCGGAGTAGACCGCCTGCGCGAGGTTCTCGTGCCTCTCCAGGGACTCGCGCTGCCCGCCGAGATCTGGGAGCGCGACGTGCTGCCGCGCCGGGTCGGCGCCTACTCGCCTGCCTGGCTCGACGCGCTCTGCTCGAGCGGGGAGCTCGTCTGGATCGGCGCCGGCCCGCTCGGGCGCTCTGGTCGCGTGGCGTTGTACTTCCGCGAGGACGCCCCACTCATCGGACCTCCGTCCAGCGCCGCTCGCGGGCCGCTCCCCGATCGGTCCGTCGCAGGGGCGAGCGCTCCGGAACATGAGCTCCTGCGCGCGCGCCTGCTCGACGGCCCCTGCTTCTTCACCGATCTGCTCGCCGAGCTCGATCTGCCAGCCGTCGCCGTGCGCGAGGCCCTGTTCGACCTCGTCTGGTCCGGCGAGGTCACCAACGACTCCTGGGCGCCGCTGCGCGAACCTCATCTCGCGGGCTCATCCTTCGCTCGCGCGAGCTCTGCGGCGGGCGCAGCCAGTGGCGGCGGCGAGGACGGTGGGAGTGGCGGGGACAGGGGTGATGATGATCATCGCCCTCGACTCGCCACGCTTCGCTCCTCTGGGCGGCCCGCTCCCGGGCGCGCGCGCTTCGGCGCGCGCCGTGCCCGCGTGGGTACCGGCGGGTTCGTGCATCCGCCCGGGCGCTGGTCGCTCGCCGAGCCGGTCTTCCGGAGCGGGGCAGAGCCGTCAGAGCGCCGGCGCGTCCTCGCCGAGCTGCTGCTCGAGCGCTACGGGATCGTCACGCGCGAGCAGGTCCTGGCCGAGCGGATCGAGGGCGGCTTCGCCACGCTGTATAGGACGTTCTGCGACCTGGAGACCCTCGGCGTGTGCCGTCGCGGCTACTTCGTCGAGGGACTGGGCGGCGCGCAGTTCGCGCTCCCGGGTGCGGTCGAGCGCCTGCGCGCTCGGCGCCCCGACTCGCCACCCCCGCCCGCCGGGCAGTCGGGCGAGCTCCAGCCGGTCGCGCTCGGGAGTGAGCGTACGCCCGGCGGACATCCGCCGACGCTCGTGCTAGCCGCCTCCGATCCCGCCCAGCCATACGGCGCCGCGTTGCCCTGGCCCCGGGCTGAGGACCGGGAAGACCGTCGCGGCCGCCGTCCGGCGCGTGTCCCCGGCGCCTACGTCGTGCTCATCGCCGGCGCGCCGATTCTGTATGTCGAGCGCGGTGGTCGTGGCCTGGTCACACTCGTCCCCGACGCTGGCCGATCTCCGCTCGGTACCGATGAGCGGGCCCAGATGGCGCTTCGCGCGCTCGCCGAGGCCGTCCACGCCGGCCGGGTCGGACGGCTTGCGTTCGAGCGGATCGACGGCGAACCGGCCGTCGGATCACAGTGGGAGACACTGCTCGCCAACTGTGGCTTTCGCTCGGGGCCGCGCCGGCTCACGCTCAGTGCCTGACCGAGGCAGCGTCCGGAGCCTGTGAGCCGGCCGCACCGGATCGGCTCGTGGAGCGCCAGGGATCGAGAAGAATCCCTATTCTAAGCAATATCCGATGATTGGAATACAGCCTTTGCAGTAGCTGTCCGAATCCGATTGTCCGTCAGACATTCGGAGGTTGCGGAGACAGGGCTGGAAACATTTGACGAATACTGTTATAAAAAACTTGCATTCCTTTTTGGTTTGAGCTAGTTTCTAGAACCGTGGGGATGGATGGAACTAAAAAAGATCTAGCACCGCTTTACCGGAGACTGCCCCATGGGCCCCACGGTATGAATCGCGAAGAGGTTGCCAGACACCAACGCGCTCGTCTCTATGGGGGGATGATCGAGTCGATCTCTGAGCGTGGTTACTCCTCGACCACCGTCGCGCACGTGATCGGGCTCGCGGGAGTCTCTCGGCGGGCCTTCTACGAGCAGTTCTCCAACAAGCAAGAGTGCTTCCTGGCCACCTATGACATCGTCGTCGCACGCTCACGCAAGCAGGTGCTCGAGGCATGGAACTCCGAACGTGGCTGGGCCAACCGCCTGCACGCCTCGTACAAGACCTTCCTCGACGACATCGTCGCCGACCCCAAGGGTGCGCACCTGGTGCTGGTCGACTCGCTCGGCATCGGCTTGAAGGCCCGCGAACGCCTGCATCTCGCCGGCTCCGCCTACGAGCGCCTTGTCGCCGCCGCGTTCAGGGCTTCTCCGGATACCGTGTCGTTGCCCCCGATCGCCTCGCACGCGATCGTTGGCGGCGTCCGCCACGTCGTCTTCAACCGCTTGCGCGAAGGCCGCATCTCCGAGCTGCGCCACCTGGCCGACGAACTGCTCGACTGGGTCGAGGCCTACCGCTCGCCGGCGAGCACGCGACTGAACGGGTTCGCACGGCAGGGGCCACCGTTCATCCCGCTGGCGGCGGCGGCGTTCCTGGCAAGCGAGGACAGGCGTGCGCGAGTGCTCAGCTCGGTCGTGCACCTCACACTCGACGAGGGCTACTCAGAACTGACCGACCCCCAGATCGCGCAGTTCGCGGGCATCTCCACCGAGGCTTTTCACAAATATTTCGCGAGTAAGGAAGAGTGCTTCCTCGCGGTCATCGACGCACTCTCCCAGGAAGCGCTCGCGGTCGTCAAGGAAAGTATCCGCCGCGCCTGCAGCTGGACCGAGGCGGTGCCAATCGCGGTCGCCGCCTTCATCGAGTATCTCGTCGCTCATCCCGCCCTGCTGCGGATGGGTTTCGTCGAGCTCTTCGAAGTAGGTCCTGGCATGGTCAGCCGCCTGACCAAGGCGATCGACTGCTTCACCGGACTGCTCGCGGAAGGCGCTCCAGAACCGTGCCGCGCTCCGGAGATCGCCGGCGAGGCGGTCACCGGCGCGGTCTGGCACATCATCAGTGCCTACGCGGCCAGCGACCGCGTGGGTTACCTGCCGTGTCTGTCCGACCGCATCGCCTTTGTCGTGCTTGCCCCTTACACCGGTCCCAAGGCCGCGGTCGAGGCGATCGAGCAAGTCCACCGCAAGCCCAGGCTGGTGTTGAGCAAGCCCAGGCCGGCTTTGGGGCCCGAACCCGTGTTGGGCGAGCACCCTGCGTCACAGTCGCAATCGGCGCCCGGGTCAAAATCGCCGTCAGGCAGACTTAGATCGGTGCCGGATCTCAAACCGGCGTCGGGGTCGAAGCCGGCTTCGAGCAAGCCCAAACGGACGTTGGGCAAGCCCAAATCCATATCGGCCAAGCCCAAATTGGTCTCCGGCGAGCCCGAGCCGGCGTCAGGCAAGCCCAAGCGGGCGTCGGACAAACTCAGACCGGCGTCGGATTCCCAACCACCCGTGTCGGGCAAGCTTCAGCATGCGGGTCACGGATCGTCATCAACCATGAGCCGGTCACGACGTCAGCCACCCAAGTAAGAACGTGTTTTGAAATAGGCGGTGTGGTCGGGGCGTTCATGGATCAAGCTGGGCGACGCGGGATGGCGAAGCGCATGCTACCGATCGTCCGGGATCGGCCAGCACGTGCGAGCCGTCACGTGGCGATCCAGCGCCATGTCCAGGGACGCATTCTGGGCGTGCCGATCTTTCAAAACACGTTCTAAGAGGCCTGGCAGGCCGAGCTCGTCGCGACCTGGCAGAGTCGGGTCGTGTCCTCTTGGTCCTCGCGCCCCGGCGAGGCTGTGAGTTGGCTGGCGAGGCCGTGAGTTGGCTGGCGAGGCTGTGAGTTGGCTGGCGAGGCTGTGAGTTGGCTGGCGAGGCTGTGAGTTGGCTGGGCTTCCCGAACGAACCAGCTTCTAGTCGATCACGCACTCCGCGGCGCTATATCCAGCCGGGTCGGCCCCCGCGACGCTCTGATGGCCGGCCGTCGTCGTGCGTGTGAGGAGATGCAGGACCTTGCCGCCCCGGCGCCACTGGAATGTCACGACGCCCCTCATTGTGTACCCCGGACTTTCCTTCGCCGTCCCGAGCTGAAAGCTGCTCCCGCCCTGGCGCGCCTCCTTCGCCGCCCCCACGGCGATGAAGCCCGAGTCCGCGCCGTGAGAGAGGTTGACCCAGATGTTGCCTTTCGCTTCCAGGTACTGCAGTTGAAAGCGCATGTACATCGCGTCCTTGGCGTGGCCGTCTCCCGGCATCGAGCCACGAATCCCGACCGTGTTCGGCTCGTCCGCCGGGTTGCACACGTCGACCGTCGCCCACAGTTCGCGCGATTGCAGCAGCGAGTGATCGCTCGTGACGGTCTTTCTGTCTTGAGCTCCCGTTGCTGTGGCGGCCAGGGCGGTGGCGGACAGCGCACCAGCCGCCAGCGCGAGTGCGATACCGCGAGCGTGGTTCGCAGATCGAATCATCCGTTGAAGATAGCGCCGCACGTCACCCGTCGAGCCGCTCCGCAGGAGCCGCGCGTGTGATATCCCTGCGCCGTGGCCGGTATGCGTTCAGCCGAGGTCGTCGAGCTGCTGGCGCACGTCCCCGTGTTCTCGACGCTCGTGCCCGGCGACCTGCAGCGCATCGCCGAGCTCGCCGTCCCACGCGAGTTCGAGTCCGGTCAGGTCGTCTTTCGCGAGGGCGACTGCAGCGACACCTGCTACATCGTGCGCTCCGGCCGCGCTCGCGCCGTTCGCGAGCACTCCGACGGACGTGTCATCACGCTCGCGACCTTCGGTCCCAAAGATATCTTCGGGGAGCTCGCGATGTTCGAGGACGAGCGCCGCTCCGCCACCGTCGAAGCGGTCGAGTCGACCACCGTCGTGGCCGTGCTCGGCCCTGACATGCGTCGGCTGATGGTCGAGCACCCGCAGATCGCCGCACGCCTGGTGATCGCCCTCGGCCGGCGCCTGCGTGAGATGAACGAGCGCCTCTCGCGCCAGTCCTTCCAGACCGTGCAGAGCCGCGTCGCGGCCGTCCTCTTAGAGCTCGTCGCCCAGGAGCGTCCGGAGGGAGCGGCGGGTGAGGACGTACTCGTCACCGCCACCCAGGCCGATCTCGCGCAGTTGGCGGGCTCCTCGCGCGAGTCGGCCAGCCGCTTCCTGGCCGTGCTCGAGCGCGCCAGGGTCATCTCCCAGGGACGTGGGCGCCTCGTGGTCCACGACGTACCGGCGCTGGAACGCTATGTCTTCTGAGGCCAAGCGCGCCCATGAGACCTCCGCCGGCGGGGTCGTGATCCGTGGCGAGCCCGGGCACGAGCAGGTAATCGCGATCGTGCCCGTCCGGCGCGCTCCGAACGGCTCGCGCGTGCTCGGCCTGCCCAAGGGCCACATCGATCCGGGCGAGAACGCTTTGCAGGCCGCCACGCGCGAGGTGCGCGAGGAGGCCGGCGTCGTGGCCGAGCTGCTGCACGATCTGGGCGAGGTGCGCTACTGGTATCGGCGCGACGGGCGCACCGTCTCCAAGTCGGTCGCTTTCTTTCTGTTCCGCTACGTCTCCGGTGAGACCTCCGACCACGACGACGAGATCGCAGAGGCCCGCTGGATCGACCTGCGCGAGGCGCCCGCCGAGCTCAGCTACGAGGGCGAGCGGGGGATGATCGCGCGCGCTCTCGCCCTGCTGGACGAGGGCTCCGCGCCCGAGAACGTGTTTTGAAATAGGCGGTGCGGTCGGGGCGTTCATGGACCAAGCTGGGATAGATCGGATGCCCACCCACCCGGCGAAGCGCATGCTACCGATCGTCCGGGATCGGCCAGCACGTGCGAGCCGTCACGTGGCGATCCAGCGCCGTGTCCAGGGACGTATCCGGGCGTGCCGATCTTTTCAAAACACGTTCTGAGGCCACCCGCAAGCCGGGATCGACCGCCGCGCGCGGCGGGAGCGCCGCACCTCGCAAGCGCGGCAACCGGTAGCCTGCCCTCCGTGCAGGTCCTCAACTTCTACTCGACCATCTTCGCCGACGAGCTCCTGCGGGGACGCAAGACGGCCACGATCCGTCTCGGCGACAAGTCGGGCAAGTACCGCAAGAACCAAGCCGTGCTCGTCACGATCGGCTACCAGTACTCCCCGCGCGAACGGATCTTCGAAGCGGTCATCGACCAGGTCGAGGTGATGCCCCTCGCCGACCTGTCCCCGCGCGACATCAAGCACGACAACCCCGAGTTTCGCCGTCACGAGGAGCTCATCCACTTCCTCGAACAGATCTACGGTCGCTCCGTCTCGGTGGAAGACATCGTCACGGTCGTGCGGTTCTCGCAGATCCTGGACAAGCCGACCGGCATGACCGAGGCGATCAAGGGCTTCGGCGGCGCTCAGAATTGAGCAGGACCCGGACGTTTCAGATCCGGCCGTGTCCGGCCGGATGAAAGTCCGGCCTGCTTGGCTCGGGGGGTGCGTCCCCACTGCGAGTGGTCGTCAGTTGGGATTTGACGACGAACGGTGCCGAGCCCGCTCGGGCGGCCGACCCGACACGCAGCGACCGCGGCCGCGCGCGTGGGCGACGTAAAGCGATCGCAATATGTGTCCCATCCCCGCTGGACTGGCGCGGATGCAGAACCGCGCGCGGGATCGCCACGAAAAACGCCCCCGCAATGCCTGCGGCTGTGGTGAGCGGCTTGGACCGCACTGGATGAAAGGACTGGCTTTCGGCTTACCCACCCATACAGCCAACCGGGGTGCTTGCGGAGATCTTCTATATATTGGGGTTGGCCCTTGGCACTCTCCCTTGTAGAGTGCCAGAGGAGCGTTGTAATCCCCCAACTCAGCGGAGGTTTTCGATATGAAGCTCAAGCCCCTGGGCGATCGGCTGATCGTGCGGGCGATCGAGGAGGAGGAGACCACGGCGAGTGGCCTCGTCCTCCCCGACACCGCCAAGGAGAAGCCGCAGAAGGGCAAGATCCTCGCCGTCGGCGACGGCAAGCTCGACGACGACGGCAAGCGCATTCCGCTCGACGTCACCGAGGGCGACGAGGTCCTCTACAGCAAGTACGGCGGGACCGAGATCAAGGTCGACGGTGAGGATCTGCTCGTGCTGCGCGAGTCCGACGTCCTCGCCAAGGTCGAGTCATAAGGAGATCTGAGCAACATGGCACACAAGGAACTGAAGTACAGCGCCGAGGCGCGCAAGGCGCTCGAGGCGGGCGTCGACGCGGTCGCCAACGCGGTCAAGGTCACGCTCGGCCCCAAGGGCCGCTATGTCGTGCTCGACAAGAAGTTCGGCGCGCCCACGATCACCAACGACGGCGTCACGATCGCGCGTGAGATCGAGGTCGAGGACGTGTTCGAGAACCAGGGCGCCCAGCTCGTGCGCGAGGTCGCGACCGCGACCAACGACGTCGCCGGCGACGGCACCACGACGGCGACCGTGCTGGCCCAGGCGATCGTTCGCCAGGGTCTGAAGAACGTGGCCGCTGGCGCGAACCCGCTGGCGCTCAAGCGCGGCATCGAGAAGGCCGTCGACGAGGTCGTCGCCAACATCGCCTCGCAGTCCAAGGAGGTCTCCGGCAAGGACCAGATCGCCCGCGTGGCGACGATCTCGGCCGGCGACGATGAGATCGGCGACGTGATCGCCGACGCGATCGAGAAGGTCGGCAAGGACGGCGTCGTCAACGTCGAGGAGGGCCAGACGTTCGGCATGGACCTCGAGTTCACCGAGGGCATGCAGTTCGACAAGGGCTACATCTCGCCCTACATGGTCACCGACCAGGACCGCATGGAGGCGACTCTCGAGGACCCCTACATCCTGATCGCCAACCAGAAGATCGGCTCGGTGCGCGACGTGCTGCCGGTGCTCGAGGCAGTGATCCAGCGCGGCAAGCCGATCCTGATCATCGCCGAGGACGTCGAGGGCGAGTCGCTCGCGACGCTGGTCGTCAACAAGCTCCGCGGGACGTTCACCGGCGTGGCCGTCAAGGCGCCGGGCTTCGGCGACCGGCGCAAGCGGATGCTCGAGGACATCGCGATCCTGACCAACGCCGAGGTGATCACCGAGGAGATGGGCCTGAAGCTGGAGAACACCCAGCTCTCCCAGCTCGGGCGCGCCCGTCGCGTGGTCGTGGCCAAGGACAACACCACGATCGTCGACGGCGCCGGTGACGCGGAGGCGATCAAGGGCCGCATCAACCAGATCAAAGCCGAGATCGAGAACACCGACTCGGACTTCGACCGCGAGAAGCTCCAGGAACGCCTGGCCAAGCTCTCCGGCGGCGTCGCCGTGGTGAAGGTCGGCGCGGCGACCGAGACGGAGATGAAGGAGAAGAAGCATCGCGTCGAGGACGCCCTGCAGGCCACGCGCGCTGCCCTCGAGGAGGGCATCGTGCCCGGCGGTGGCGTTGCGCTGCTGCAGGCCTCCTCAGCGGTCAGCGTCGAGGGTAACGGCGCCTCGGCCGACGGTTCGGATGACGAGCGCACGGGTGCGCGGATCGTGCTGCGGGCGCTCGAGGAGCCGCTGCGCCAGCTCGCCGAGAACGCGGGCCTCGAGGGCTCGGTCGTCGTCAACGACGTGCGCAAGGCCAAGAAAGGCCAGGGCCTGAACGCCGCCACCAACGAGATCGTCGATCTCGTCGCGGCCGGCGTGATCGACCCGGCGATGGTCACCCGCTCGGCGCTGCAGAACGCCGCGTCGATCGCCAAGAACATCCTCACCACCGAGGCGATCGTCGCCGAGGTGCCCGGAGAAGGAAGGCGCCGGCTGCCCGGCGGTGGCGGAATGCCGGACATGAGCGGGATGATGTAATCGGACCTCTGTCCGTCAGGTAGCTCCGATCGCCAGGTTGCGATCGGCTTGGGCCCGGCACTACGCCGGGCCCTTTTTTTATGCGCCGGCCGGGCACGTCGGGTGGGCGTCGGTCAGGGTGGCACGTCGGGTGGGCGTCGGTGGGATGGGGCGTCGGTGGGATGGACGTCGGTGGGATGGGACGCCGGTGGATGGACGTCGGGTGAAGTCGGGCTCGCCGGCCGGGCTCGTCGGGTGAAGTCGTGGCCCGCGGGCCGGGGACTTGAGGAGACGGAGTCTCCGGGTGCCTCGTATTCGGTGTTCGATGTTTCTCTCTTATAGGTTTTCTCTCTATTTTCCCTCTCTCGTCTCTCTCTTCATTCTCGGGTGTCTGTTTCTTTCTTTACAGCTCTCAGATCTTGTTTCCTTCTCATCTTTTTCCCTTTGGCCAAGCCATTCTGCGGCGATTGACCCAACCGAAGGCGCTCTCTGGGTCCCTGCTCTCCTTGCCTAAAACTTGTGAAATGACTATACCTCCCCGATAGACCCACAAAGCAGACCCGACTGTGTGCAAACCCTTTTGGGGAGCACCGGCCGAGGACGCGATCCGGACGGTCGGCGTGACCGAGCACCAGTACCTTAATCGGTTAAAGGAGCGGCCTTAAACGCCGCTGATCCGGGTTCGAGCCCCGGCTGGTGCATGACCTATGGAAATCCAACTTTGCCTATGATCGCTAACCTCTTTGACTACTTCGAGGATGCTCCCGTGCGGGAGGGAGCGCCCACTCCCTGGGCCGCTCGAGCGCCGCGACGTCCGCACAGAGACTTCGATCTGAAGCTCGTGCCGCGCGCGCCGCAATGGCGGGAGGACGCCGACTCGCTCGCGGCCCTGGAGCGGATTGCATGTGAGCCCTGGGTGGACGCCGTGGATGTGGAGCACGCCAGCGAAGGAGTCAGGCTGCGCCTGCACGACAGCTGGATCGAGCTGGCCGGCGCCGCCCTGGAGGCCGGCGGCAGCTCGGAGTCGCCGCTTTTAGATCTCGCGCACGGGCGGCGATTCTCTGTGCAGTTCTGGGATGCCAACGCCACGAAGGCGCTGCACATCGGACACCTGCGTAACCTCGCGATCGGCAACGCGCTCGCGTCCGCGCTCACGCAGGCGGGCGCCCAGGTCGAGCGCCGCAGCCGGATCTCGGACATGGGACGGGCGATGGGCGAGGCAATGGCCGGCGTGACGCAGAGCGGGCGTAACGCTCAGGGCTTCTCCGACGGGGATGAGAAGAGCGATCACTTCGTAGGGGAGTGCTACGCCGACTACGTGTCCGGCGGTGGCCTGTTCGCTGCCGGCGGCGAGCTCGAGCAGGCCGAGGACTCGCTCTCGCGCGAGGTGCAGGTACAGAACGACGCGGCGGATGAGCTGATCAAGCGCGTTCTGTGTGGAGAGCGCGAGGCGCTCGAACTCTGGTACAAGACGCGCGCGTGGGTGATCGGCGGACAGCGCAAGACGCTGGCGCGCCTGGGCATAGCTTTCGACAGGGTCTTCTTCGAGTCCGACTACCTGCCCCAGACCGCCGAGCTGACCGAGCTCGGCTTGCGCAACGGCGCGCTCAGGCGGCGCGAGGATGGGGTGATCGTCTATGTCACCGGCCTGCGGGAGCTCGAAGAGCTCCCGCTCGTGCGCGCCGACGGCCTGTCGACCCAGCACATGCGCTCGCTGACATACGCCATGACCGGCCCCGAGCTCGACGGCATGACATCCCTGCAGGTCACCGGCTCGGAGTGGGTGTCACACGTGACGAGCATCCGCAAGCTCGCGGATGAGCTGAAGCCGGAGCTGAACGGCGGCTTCCATCCCAACCGCAGCATCTTCCACGGCATGGTCTCGAGCCAGAAGCGCGCGTTGACCTCGAGCGCGGGGGCGCTGTTGATCGATGAGCTGACCGAGTGGCTGGACACTCAGATCGATGGCGACCCGGATCGCCGCGAGGTGCGCCGCTCCCATCCCTGTCCCGAACGCGTGGCCGCGCAGCTCGCGCTCGGATACTTCCTGCCCTATCCGGCCGCTCCCGACATCGACTTCGATCCCGCCAAGCTGCTGTGTGAGGAGGAGAGCCTGGGCTGGGAGCTCGCGCGTGCGCGGGCGCGCCACAGCTGCGGCTCAGCCAACGGCGGGCGGCCCGCGGAGGATCGCGACTATCGCTTCGCCGTGGTCCAGTCAGAGCTCTACCGCCGCTACCTGCGTCTGACCGTACAGCGCCTGGACGTCAGGCCGCTCGCACACTATCTCAAGCACCTGGCGCGCTGGTACTCCGAGCGCGAGCGCGGCGAACCCGTGGAACGCGTCGTGCACACGCTGCTCGACCGCAGCGCCCGCGGGCTTGGCCTGGAGATGATGCGGTGAGACGGATGTGCGTAGGGAGTCCGTCCGGCACGCGAGAGTACGCCCGGCTCTCACCCGGCGATCGGCTCTCACCGGCGCCCGGCTCTCGCCCGGCGCTCGATCCAACCAAGGATGAGCTGTGAGCACGCTGCTGATCGACAACTACGACTCCTACACGTACAACGTCTTCCACCTGCTCGCCGCCGTCTCCGGCGAGGAGCCGATCGTGGTTCACAACGACATGGTCTCCTGGAGAGCGCTCTCGCGTTGGGACTTCGACGCGATCGTGCTCTCGCCGGGGCCGGGTCGCCCCGAGCGCTGGCACGACTTCGGCGTCTGCTCGGACATCCTGCGCTGCAGTGAAGTCCCCGTGCTCGGCATCTGTCTCGGCCACCAGGGCCTCGGACACGTGCTCAGCGGGATTGTCGCGAGCGCCCCGACGGTGATGCATGGACGCCTGAGCCGGGTTCAGCACCTCGACAAGGGTCTCTTCGCGGGTATTCCCCAGGACTTCTCGGTCGTGCGCTACCACTCGCTCGCGGTCACCGGTCCACTCGCGACCGAGGGCCGTGTCACCGCATGGACAAGCGACGGGGTGGTGATGGGAATCGAGCACCGCAGCCGGCCGCTGTGGGGCGTGCAGTTTCACCCGGAGTCGGTCGCGACCGAGCACGGTCGCAGACTGGTCGAGAACTTCTACGCGCTCGCGCGCGGTCGCCGCTCGACACGCGCGCATGGCGCGGGCAGGCCGTCGTCGCCATCCTCCTCCCCGACCTCGGCTGCGCACCGGCGCGCGCGCAGTGGCAACCGATCGGAGCTCGGCCGGCGTATGAGGCTGCGCGTGCGTTCGATCGCGGGTGAGCCCTCGACCGAGCTGCTGTTCGAGCGGCTGTTTGGCTCCGCCGAGCACGCCTTCTGGCTGGACAGCGCCGATGCGCCGACGCGGCTTGCGCAGTGCTCCTACCTCGGTACGAGCGCGGGCGCCGATCGCTGCGTGCTCGAATACGACGTCGTCGAGGGGATGGTCAGGACGCATCGCGCCGCTGGGAGCACGGTCGAGCGCGGATCGATCTTCCACGTGCTCGACCGCGAGCTCTTTCACCGGGCGATCGAGCCACCCGCGGGGAGGACGCACGGCCTGCTCGGCGGCTTCGTCGGATATCTGGGCTATGAGTGCAAGGCGGACTGCGGATCATCCAACGCGCATCGCTCCGATCTTCCCGACGCCACGCTGATGCTCGCCAACCGCGTCGTCGCGGTCGACCATGTCAATCACCGCACGGATCTGCTCGCGCTGTGTCGTGAGGAGGAGGCTGACGCCGAGCACTGGCTGGATGACGCGGAGGCGCTCGTGCGCGAGATCCTCGCCGCTGCGCGTGAGGTCCCGCCCGAGGCGTCCTCGCGGGCCGGGTGGACGACGGCACAGGCGATGGCGGCGAATGACGCGGCGCGAGCGGTGCTTGGCGGCGAGCCCGATCCTCCCGTGAAGTTCTGCTGCGGGCGCGGGCGCGAGCGGTACCTCGCCGATATCGCCCGCTGCCAGACGGCGCTCGCCGCCGGCGAGTCCTACGAGGTCTGTCTGACGGACCAGATCTCGACCTCCGCCAGCCCTCGCCCGTTTGACCTGTATCGCGTGCTGCGGCGCATCAACCCCGCCCCGTTCGCCGCATACCTCAAGCTCGGTGAGCTGGCGGTGCTCAGCTCCTCACCGGAGCGCTTCCTCTCGATCGACCGCGATCGCCGCGTCCAGGCGCGTCCGATCAAGGGAACGACGCCGCGCTCGGAGGATCCCGTGCAGGACGCCGCGCTGCGCACCGAGCTGGTGCAAGACGAGAAGACCTACGCCGAGCACCTGATGATCGTCGATCTGCTGCGCAACGACCTCGGGCGCGTCTGTGAGATCGACAGTGTCCGCGTCCCGGAGCTCATGGTCGTAGAGCCCTACGCGACCGTGCACCAGCTCATCTCGACGGTCACCGGTGTCCTGGAGCGTGGGCGTACGCCGGTGGAGTGCGTGCGCGCGTGCTTCCCCGGTGGCTCGATGACCGGCGCGCCGAAGCTGCGCACGATGGAGATAATCGACGACATCGAGCGGGAGGCTCGCGGCGTCTACTCGGGCGCGCTCGGCTACTTCGGGCTCGACGGCAGCGTCGATCTCAGCATCGTGATCCGCACGATCGTCCTGCGGCCCGGGGCCACCACGATCGGCGCCGGCGGAGCGATCGTGATGCAGTCCGACCCGCGGGAGGAGTTCGACGAGATCCTGCTCAAGGCGCGCGCGCCGATGGCCGCGATCGCGCAGGCCGTCACCGGCGGCGACGCGCCCGGGGAGTGGACCATGGAGTTGGAGCCGTCGGCCGCGGCGATTGCAGGGGCCGCGTGAGCGGGCCGATGAGCACCCGGGCCCCCACGGAACCCGAAGCGCCGCGGCACGCGGCGGCGCCCGAGGCGTTGGTGCAGGCGCAGGCGGGAGAGCCGGACCCGAGCCCGCAGGTGCGCCCCGCCACCGAGGATGACCTCGCGGCGGTCGCCGCCGGCGTGGGGGACCTGCTGATCGAGCTCGGCAGCGTCAATGCGCCTCCGGCGCCTGCGCTGGTGCAGGCCGCGCGAGCGCTGCTCGAGGATCCCGGGGCCGGAGCGCTGCTCGTGGCCCAGGCCGGCGGTGCGATCGTCGGCGTGCTCGGCGCGAGCTGGCAGCTCGCGATCCACGTGCCGGGGCGCTACGCGCTGATCCAGGACCTGTGGGTCCACCCCTCCTGGCGCGGTCGCTCGATCGGCGGCGAGCTGCTGGCGGCGATCTGCGAGCTCGCCCGCGAGCAGGGAATCGCGCGCGTCGAGGTCGGGCTGCCGCGAGCGCGCTTCCAGGGCATACGCGCGACGGAGGCGTTCTATCTGCGCAACGGCTTCGAGCCGCTCAGCGCACGGATGCGGCGGATCCTGTCATGAGCGAGAGCTCGGCGCCGTCTCAGACGACCGGCCTCGAGCCGTTTCGCCGCGCCCTCGATCGACTCGACGAGCAGATCGCGTCGCTGCTGGGCGAGCGGTTTGAGATCTGCCGTGAGATCGCGTTCTACAAGCGCGCGCACGAGATCCCGATGATGCAGCCCGACCGCGTCGCCGAGGTGCGCTCGCGCTACCTGGCCCGCGGCGCGGATGTCGATCTGCCCTCCGACTTCAGCGCCGACCTGTTCGAGCTGCTGATCGCCGCCACGTGCAGGATGGAGGACGAGCTGATCGGCGCGGCGGCGGTCGCAGAGCGGGAGACGGCCTGATGCGACCCACGTTCATCACGCTCGGACCATCGGGCACCTGCCACGAGAACGCGCTGCTGCACTACCTCGAGCTCCAGGGTCTCGCCGACTTCGAGGTCGTGCTGGTCGATGACCTGCTCGCGGCGATCGGACAGGTGCGTGAGCGCCCGAGCACCTTCCTCGTGCAGTGCAGCGCACACGTGCAGGTCCACCTTGTCACCGAGCGCTACCACACCGAGGTGTTCGTGGTCGATACGTTCATCTATCCCACCAAGGAGCTGGGCCTGCTCGTGCGTACCGACGTCGCCGAGCCGAGGAGCCTCGGGATCGTCTCGGCGACACGCGGCTATCTTGACCTGACGCCTTGGGAGACGATCGTCGATCAACCCTCCAAGCCGGTCGTCGCGCGCAACCTGCTCGCCGGGCGCTTCGATGCCGGCCTGACGCACGTGCACCACGCCGAGGAACACCCCGACGAGCTGCGTCTCGTCGAGTACTACGGAGCGGTCGACACCACCTGGGTGATCTACGGGCCATTCAAGCGCTTCCGCGGCGCCGTCATCGGCCAGCGCAACCCGTGGCTGTTCACGGGCGAGCCGGAGCCCACGCTCGTGCGCGACCTGGACCGCGCCGCTTAGAGTCATTGGCAGATCACATAGCCAATACGCCGAGTGTTCCGCCATCCGCTCAGGCGGGCGCCCCGGCGGCCGATAGGGCGAGCAGAGGGTTTGGCACGGACGCTGGACCCTCTTACCGTTGCCCGCGCGCCCGCCGCTCGGGTTGAGGAGGGGCCGAGACCAAGCGTGCCGGCACCCGGCGCGCAGTGACCGCGGCAGAGCGCGTGGGCGAGACTCGACGTTTTCAACACCGATCTCATCCCCGCAGACTCCGGGAGGGTTTTTGGCCGGGACTATTTGACGATCGAGCGCGGCGGCTCGCCCACGTACTTCGCCGTCGGCCGGATCAGCTTCGCCTCGCGCTTCTGCTCGAGGATGTGCGCCGACCAGCCGGCCACGCGCGCGCACGTGAACATCGGCGTGAACAGGTCCGGCGGGACTTCCGCCAGGTCGAGCACCACGGCCGACCAGAACTCGACGTTGGTGGCCAGCACGCGGTCGGGCTGGCGCGCGTGCAGCTCCGCGAGCGCCGCCTGCTCGAGCGCCTCGGCGGCCTGAAAGCGCGGCGAGCCGAGTTCGCTGCACGTCCGGCGCAGCACCCGCGCGCGCGGGTCTTCGGCGCGGTAGATGCGGTGGCCGAAGCCCATCAGGCGCTCGCCGCGGTCGAGCGCGTCTGAGACCCAGCGCTCGGCGTCGCCGGTCTGTTCGACTTCGTCGAGCATCTTCAGCACCCGCGAGGGCGCGCCGCCGTGCAGCGGACCGGACAGCGCGCCGACGGCGGCCGATAGCGCCGCGGCGACAGTCGGCGCCGGTCGAGGCGACGACGCGCGCGGTGAACGTGGAGGCGTTCATGCCGTGCTCGGCGGCCGAGACCCAGTAGGCGTCGATCGCCTTGACGTGGTCGGGGTTCGCCTCGCCGCGCCAGCGGATCAGGAAGCGCTCGGGGATCGTGCCGTCCCTGGTCGATCTCCGACTGGGGCACCGGCGGCTGGCCCGCTTCGCGCGCCGACTGGGCGACGAACGAGAGCGCCATCACCGAGGCGCGCGCGAGGTTGTCGCGGGCCTCCTCGTCGGTGATGTCGATCAGCTGGCCGAAGCCCCACTCGGGCGCGAGCATCGCGAGCGCCGACTGCACGTCGACGCGATGATCGCCCGAGCGCACGGTCAGCGCGTGCGGTTCGGCCGGCGGCAGGCCGGGTTTGAAGCTGCCGTCGACCAGCAGGCCCCAGACCTGCTCGTAGGGGACCGCGCCGACGAGGTCCTCGATGTCGACGCCGCGGTAGCGCAGCGCGCCACCCTCTTTGTCGGGCTCGGCGATCTCGGTGGCGAAGGCGACGACGCCTTCGAGGCCCGACTGGACCTCTGATGCTGTCTGAACCGCGCTCATGGCACTCGCTTTCTGGGCTTGAGGTTTGAAGCCGCGCCGGCGGCAGCTGGCCCTGTGATCCGGGCAGGCCCATATCGTCGCAGGAATCGCCTTCACGGCTCGCCTGCCGCACGCCCGCGGCTGTCAGGCTGGCCGCAGCGGACCGCGAGCTGTTCGCCCACGAGGAGGAGTCCGATGTCCGACAGCGATCTGATGTTTCGCCCGGCCGGCGAGCTCGCCGGGATGGTCCGCTCCGGGGAGGTGTCGGCGCGCGAGCTGGTCGAGATCTCGCTGGAGCGGATCGAGGAGCTCAACCCCGAGCTCAACGCGTTCGTCGCAGGTCGACGCCGAGCGCGCGCTGGCAGCGGCGGACGAGATCGGCTCCGGCGACGAGCGCCCGTTCGCGGGCGTGCCGATCGCGATCAAGAACAACCGCGCGGTGAGCGGACTGCGGCTGACCAAGGGCTGCTCGCTGATGGCCGACATCGTGGCCTCCTACGACCACAACGTCACGCGCCGCCTGCGCGACGCGGGCTTCGTGATCGTGGGCACGACGACGCTGCCCGAGTACGGGATCCTGCCGGTGAGCGAGGCGCGCGTGTTCGGCCCGACGCGCAACCCCTGGGATCTGCAGCGCACTCCCGGCGGCTCCTCGGGCGGCGCGGCCGCGGCCGTCACGGCGGGCATGGTGCCGGTGGCGCACGGCAACGACGGCGGCGGCTCGCTACGCATCCCCGCCGCCTGCTGCGGGCTGGTGGGCCTGAAGCCCGCGCGCGGACGGATCTCCGCGGCTCCCGACCTGGGCGCCTATGCGCTGAGCATCGACGGCGTGCTCACGCGCACCGTCGGCGAGACGGCGGCGATCCTCGACGTGCTCGCCGGTTACGAGGTCGGCGACGCCACCTGGGCGCCGCCGCCCGCCGAACCGTTTGCCCTCGCTGCCGCCGCGATGACCGCAGGCCCGGGCGGGCGTCCATGCGGATCGCGGCCACGACGCTGGCGCCGACGGCCGACGCGGTGGTCGACCCGGTCTGCGCGCGCGCGGTGTGGGACGCGGCCGAGCTGCTGCGCTCGCTCGGGCATGAGGTCGAGGAGGTCGACCCGCCGTGGCAGACGGACGGGCTTTCGGAGCTGTTCGGTGTGGTGTTCGCGATTCAGATCTCGCTCTCGATCACCCACTCCGGCATCGTGGCCGGGCACGAGCCGGCGGCGCAGGACATGGAGCCGATGAGCTGGGCGATCTATTCGATGGTCAGCAGCTCAACGCGGCGCAGGGTGTCGGCGGTCGATGCGCAGCTGCAGCGGTTCTCTCGGCGGCTGATCGTCCTTCCTCGAGCCCTACGACATGCTGCTCACCCCGGCGCTGGCCGAGCGCCCGCTGCCGCTCGGCACGCTCGACACCGCCGCGCCCGACCCGATGTCCACGTTCACGCGCTCGGGCCTGTTCACGCCGTTCACGCCGGTGTTCAACGCCAGCGGGCAGCCGGGAATCTCGTTGCCACTGTTCGAGGGCGAGGACGGCCTGCCGCTGGCCGTGCAGCTCGTCGGGCGGCCCGCCGGGGAGGCCGCGCTGCTGGCATTGGCCTCACAGCTCGAAGAGGCGCTGCCGTGGGCCGGGCGGCGGCCGCCTGCGCCGGGCGAGACCGGTTAGTTGACACCGAGTACTGCCTGCATCGACTTGGGTATAACCCCGAGGCGTTCGGCGTCGCCGGCGCCCGCTCGCGAGACCATCGAGCACCTCCATCAGCTCGGCCTCGTCCCAGGTCGCGAACGCGCGGGGACCGAGCGTCGACTCCAACAGGCGCAGGGTGCGCGAGACGATCGGCGTGGGCACGTGCAGCAGCGGCCGGGGGCGATCGAGCGAGCCCAGCACGACCCGGACGATCTCGTTGTGCGTGAGCGTGTCGGGACCGGCGAGCTCATACCGCCGCCGGTCCCCGGTCGGAGCGCGCAGCGCCGCCATCACGCACGCGGCGACGTCCTCGGCCCAGATCGGCTGATAGCTGGCGCGTCCCATGCCCGATACCGGCATCACGGGCAGCAGCGCCAGGCGCTCCAGCAGCGTCAGCCACGCGTCGCCGGGGGCATAGACGATCGAGGGTGCGAACACGGTCCAGTGCAGGTCGGACTCGCGCACCGCCTGCTCGGCGAGGGCCTTCGCGCGGTGAAAGCGGGTGCGGTGGTGGGTGGAGGCGTCGAGCGTCGAGAAGAACACGAACCGCTGCGCCCCGGCGCGCTGCGCCGCGCGCACGATGCGCCAGGTGGCGATCCCGTTGAGCTCCTCGATCGAGCCGTGCGGCTGGTCGCGGATCGACGCGGCCAGATGCACGACCGTGTCCACTCCGCGCAGCGCGTTGCGAAACGACGGTGGGTCGGTCAGGTCGCCGAGCGCGATCTGCACGCGCACCCGCTCGCCCCGAGCCGGCGGGGGTCGCGTCGCACCAGGCAGCGCACGTCGGCTCCGTCGTCCACGAGCCGGCGCAGCAGTGCCGAGCCCACCAGGCCGGTGGCTCCGGTTAGGAGCAGCATCGCCCCAACCTAGCGGAGTCGTCCGGCGTAGATGATTGCTCCTGCAATCATCTACGATGAGGCTCGTCTACGATGAGCCCCGGCCGGCGGACGTCATCCCTAAAATATGACGACGCGTCTCCCGGAAGACTCAGCAACCCAACAGGAAAGAAGCGAATGGCCTACGTGATCGCCGAGCCGTGCATCGGCACCAAGGACAACTCCTGCGTCGAGGTCTGCCCCGTCGACTGCATCCACCCGACGCCCGACGAGCCCGGATACGACGCGGCCGAGATGCTCTACATCGACCCCGAGGAGTGCATCGACTGCGACGCCTGCGTCGAGGCCTGTCCCGTGGATGCGTGCTTCGCCGAGGACCAGCTCCCGGACGAGTGGCAGAAGTACTCGCAGATCAACGCCGACTACTTCGCCAACGCCAGCAAATAGGGGCTAGGCGCGCGGGGGTGCGCCTGCGACGTGCGGGGGAGTGAAGGACACGCCCAGTGTGGGGGCCACGCGCGCGCGTGGCACGCCGGATGGATGGACTCAGGTCCTGGGCGCGGTGCGGTAGGACGGATCGAGCACATCCAGCACGGGCACGCCCGGGATGTCCTGCTTCGATCAGCTCGCGCAGGCGCTGCGAGTCAAAGCGGTGTGACCGCGGCGCCACGGGGTTGACCGTGATCGCCCGCAGGTCGATCGTCTGCAGGACCGCGATCGAAAGTCCTTGACGCTCATACCAGCTCGGTCCGCGGCGGGAGAGAAACACCTTGGTCGGATCGCCCGCGACGATCTTCAGCTCGCGCCCGGCCCGCTGCGGGCGGGCGGACAGCAGTCCCTCCAGAAAACGCTCGCTGAGAGCGCCCTCCACGAGGAATGTGCTCGCGCGCGGATGCTCTGTGAGCAGCGCCGCGATCTCATCCGGCTCGCCGTTCAAGACGAGACGTCCCGGCAGCGAGACGTTCGGCCTCGTCTGAGCAGGGCAGCCTGACGAGGTCGACCGCATCTTTGGTGACCGTGACGACCTGCTCGATGTCCTCGCCGAGGATTGCGCCGGTGGCCATCACGAGTCCGTCGGCGACCGCTGGAGAGGACGCCGCCCGTCGATCGATCGCGCCGTCGATCAGCACCTGCTCGGCGCCATGTTCGGTCATCGTCTCGCTCACGCTGAGCACGTCGGCGGCAGCACTCGGCCCCGCCACCTCGACGATGCCCGGCTCTGCGAGCTTGGCGATGACGACTTCCCCGAGCGGCGTCCTCATGCCGGTCAGCGCCAGGCGCTCGTGCGCGAGACCGCTCGCGCGCAAGAGCGCGCCGGTGCTGGCCACGAGGCTGCCGGCCTGCAGATGGATGCGCGGCTTGTCGATGCGCGCGTCGATCACGTCATGCTCCTCACCGTCGCGTCCGATCGAAGTGACGCCCACCTGCCGGCCGGCGTCGGCGTGCTCGGCCAGGATCGCAGCGAGCGTCTGCGTCTTGCCGGTGTTCTTGGCGAGCCCGACCAGTGCGAGCCTACGCGTACCGGTCAGCAGGTCGGTCAGCCGTCCGATGGCGGTGTCAGGCATTCGCAGGCGAGGCGTTCGCTCCGTCGGATGCGCTGGGTGGTTCGGTCATGCGCGCGGCCAGCTCGCGCACGATGAAGCTCGCGACGTGGTGCGGGTAGGTGCCCTTCGAGAACCCGGCGTCGTAGCCGAGCTCCTTGGCGAGCTCGTTGGACACGCGCGGGCCGCCGCAGGTGAGGATCAGCTGCCTGCGCCGGCCCTCGGCTTCGACGATCTCCACGAGCTCGGTCAGGTTTGAGATGTGCAGGTTCTGCTGGGTCACGGTCTGCGATACGAGGATCGCGTCGGCGTCGAGGTCGATCGCCCTGGAGACGAGCACGCTGTTGGGCACCTGGCTGCCGAGGTTGTGCGTCTGAAAGGATTTGTAGCCCTCGAGACCGTGGTGGCCGTGAAAGCCCTTGAGGTTGAGCATCGCGTCGATGCCGACGCTGTGCGTGTCGGTGCCGGTGGCCGCGCCGACGACCACGACCGGGCGACGGATGCGCTCGCGCGCAAACGCTTCGATCTCGTCCTCGCTCATGTACTCGATGTCGAACACTTCGTCGCTCAGCGACGCGTAGTCGACGGTGTGCTTGGCCTCGCCGAACATGACGACATACGTGTAGCCGTCAGTCAGCTCCTGGTAGTGGACGACCTCGGGGTGCTCGAGCCCCATCTTCACAGCCAGCTCCTGGGCGGCCCTGCGCGCCGCCAGGCCATAGGGCACGGGCAGCGTGAAGCTGAGCTGCACTATCCCGTCGCCGAGATGGTCGGCGTAGGGCTTGACGTGAGCCAGGTCCACCTCCCGGCGCGAGCCCGCGGAGGGGATGGCCGGCGTGGGGGGACGAGGCGAAGCGGAGGGCACGGATGGGGAGGGCGGGGTGGACAACGCAGCGGATCTTGGCGAGGAGGGCGGCTGCGAAGGGGAGGGAGATGGGGGCGGCGCGCTAGACATGGCTCGGTGACGCTCCACGCATCAGCTCGCCCACCGGGTTGAGATAGCCGGAGCCCGTCTCGATGATCCCCTCGATTCCACGACCGTCGTCGACCTGGCGGCGCACGTCGCCGAACACGCCCTCGCCAAGAGCCGCGAACAGGCCGATGTCGGCGATTCGCTCCAGCAGTTCGTGCGCCTCGCGCAGGACCTCGTGGGCGCGCGTCTGGATGATGCCTCCGCGCTTGAACTCGATCTCCTCGCCCAGGTCGCGCGCGGCGTCGAACACGTAGCCCGAGTTTTCCAGGCCGATCACGCGGTCGTGGACGTGGGGAGTGAAGATCCCCTCGGTTGGCACTCCGATCGTCTGAATCCCCTGCCCGGTGGCGATCGTGACGAGGTTGAACAGCGAGTCGGTGGCGTGCGTGCGAAACAGGTTGCCGTCCATGTGCCGCGTGGGCGGCATGTACTTGACCGGGCACTCGGGAAACAGCTCCCGTGTCAGCTGCGCTTGGGCCCACTCGAGCAGCAGGCTGTTGACTACGGGCGTGTCGATCTCGAACGCGTCGCCCAGCGCGATCTGCTCGTCGGGCACTCCGGAGTCCAGGGCCAGCTGGCGATTGATGAACTGCGACGCGGTGACCGAGGGGGCTGCCTCGATCGCGTCGGCGGTGCGCAGGTAGTTGTCCTCGCCGGTGTTGATCACGACGCCGAACCAGCCGTTGACCATGCGCGAGACCCGCTGGTCGATCAGGCCGCGCACGGGGTTTATGTCGCGGTACAGAATCCCGTACAGCGCGTCGTTGACCATGTTGTCAAAGCCCTCGATCGCGCCCATCGCGGCGATCTCCGGCATGCACAGGCCCGAGCAGAAGCTCGATAGGCGCACGTAGCGCCCGTTCGCGTCAGACCACTCGTCGAGGGCCGCGCGCATGATGCGGAAGTTCTCCTGCGTGGCGAACGTCCCACCATAGCCCTCGGTTGTGGGGCCGTAGGGGACGTAGTCGAGCAGGCTCTGGGCGGTCGAGCGGATCACCGCGATGATGTCTCCGCCGGCCTGCGCGACGGCGAGGCTGTGCACGACGTCCTCATAGACGTTGCCCGTCGCGGTCAGGACATAACGCAGGGGTGGCGGGCTCTCGCCCAGGCGCTCGCGCAGCTCGCGACGCTCGGCCATGCGCGCGGCGATCTCGCTCAGGTGCTGGTCACACTCGCGCGTGATCCGCTCGTGGATCGCGCCGTCCTGGGCGCGGGGCAGCGCGCACAGCTCGAGCACGCCCGCATCCACCGCCTCGGCGATCCGCTGCGGCGAGCGGCTCTCGTCGTCGAGCAGCGCGTTGCCCAGCCAGTAACCGATGCCCTTGCCGAGCTCCCCGCGGTCGCTCACGTGGTCGACGAGCACGTTCGGCATCGGTATATCCAGCTCGTTCGCCCCGTCCACGCCGAGCAGGCGCGCGACCGTCCGCTCGACCGAGACGGTCGTCTTGTTGGCGATCTCCTCGCTTACCTGCCGCGCGATCTGGGTCGCGGCTTCTCGACATGATGCGATCACACCGGGGTCGAGGTCGAGCTTTGAGCTCATCGCCATGTCTCCTTGCCCGCCGCTGTCCTGGTCGGATCGACAGCCGCACTAGTCGAGGCGCGGAGCGGGGCCTGCATTGGAGCGCTCGCCGCGCTCATCGGATCTCCCGCACGATCGGGAACGGGATCACCTCGCGCAGCGTGTCGCGTTCGGTGAGGATCATGATCAGCCGGTCCACGCCCATCCCGCCGCCGGCGGTCGGCGAGTAGCCGTACTCGATCGCGCGCGCGTACTCCTCGTCGTTGGGGTGGGGGACGTCACTCGTCGTCGAGCGCGCGTCGTTGGCGCTGTTCGACGAACCGCTGCCACTGGTCGACTGGATCGTTCAGCTCGGTGTCGCCGCTGACGAGCTCGACCCCGCCGATCACCGCGTCGAAGTGCTCTGCCAGCTCGGGGTGCTCGGAATGGCGCTTGGTGATCGGGAACGGCTCGAGTGGGAAGTCGAACACGTGCGTGGGCTGGTTGATGTGCGGCTCGATCAGCTTGCGTGTAGACGGCGAGCACGAGCTCCGCCCACGTGGTCGCCGGGTGGATGCGCTCCTCCAGCGCCTCGGTCAGCTGCGCGGTGACGGCGGCGCGATCCTCGCCCATGAAGTCGATGCCGGTCGCGTCGATGATCGCCTCGCGCATCGTGATCCGCCGCCACGGCTTGGCCAGGTCGATCGTTTCGCCACCTCGCTGGATCTCGGTCCTGCCCAGCACGCGCTGCGCCACGTCTCTGAACATCTCTTCGGTGGCCGTGGCCACGTCGTTGTAGTCGGCGTACGCGAACATGAACTCGATGATCGTGAACTCGGGGCTGTGCTTCGGGGAGATGCCCTCGTTGCGGAACACCTTGCCCATGTCGTACACGTTCTCTAACCCGCCGACGATGCAGCGGTTCAGGTACAGCTCGACCGAGATACGCAGGTACAGGTCGCGGTCCAGGGCGTTGTGGTGGGTGGTGAACGGCCGCGACCCGGCGCCGCCCGCGAGCGATTGCAGCGCGGGCGTTTCGACTTCGACGAAGCTGCGTTCGTTCAGCCATTCCCGGATCGCGGCGACGATCTTCGCGCGCGTGATGAACAGCTCGCGCGTCTGATCGTTGGCGAGCAGGTCCAGCTCGCGATGGCGATACCGGGTGCCTGTGTCGCCGAGCCCATGGTGTTTGTCGGGCGGTGGGCGCAGCGTCTTGGTCAGCAGCGTGCACTCCTGCGCGGCGAGCGCGAGCTGCCCGCGCTGGGTCACGTAGATACAGCCCTCGACACCGACGATGTCGCCGATGTCGAGGCTCATGATGCGGTCGTAGGACTCCTCGCCGAGCGTGTCATAACGGACGACGATCTGGACCTGACCGGACAGGTCGCGCAGGTCCAGGAACGACGTCTTGCCATGCCCACGCCGGGAGATCACACGACCCGCGAGCAGATAGCGCAGCTCGGGGTGCTCGCCCTGGGTCAGCTGCGCGGGGTCGTGCGCGGCGAGCACGTCGGCGATCGCCGTGCGGTCGGGCAGGCTGACGGGCGGGTAGGGGTCGATCCCCTCGGCGCGCAGCCGCTCCATCTTGGCGCGCCGTTCGTCGATCTCGACGACGCCGTCTTCGCGCGCGGCGATCCCATCCGCGGGCGCCTCGTCCTGGGGGGGTGGGATGCCTTGTGAGACGACTCCGTCCGTGGGCGCGTTCTTCTTCAGTGCGGCCTCGTTGTCCTGCTGTTGTGATGGTCCCGGTACGGGCATACAGACATATTCCTCTCAGCTCGGGGGTACTGCGCTTGTCAAGCGATCGAGCAGGATGTCTCCAGGAACTGGGCCCGCGATCGCCGGCTAAGCCATCGGCAGCGACATGCCCGCCGGTTTTCGCTCCGCAGGGGGTGTGGGAGCGACGGGTGTTGGCGCCGCCCCGCCGCTCACCTGGATGAGCGGCAGCGTGGGCAATGCCGGCAGTGGTGGCGGGGCGGCCATCGCGATCAGGCCGCGGGCGGCGTGGCGGATCGCCTGGGATGCCGGGTCGTCGGGGTCCTCGATCACGAGCGGAACGCCGCTGTCGGCGTGCTCGCGCAGGGGCATCGTCAGCGGGACCTTGCCGAGCAGGGGCACGTCCAGCTCGTCGGCCAGCTCCTGGCCGCCGCCCTCGCCGAAGATCTGAAATCGTTCGCCGGAAGGCGTGGTGAAGCCGGACATGTTCTCGATGATCCCGCAGATCTCGAGCGAGACCTTGTTCGCCATCTCCGCGGCGCGCCGGGCGACGCTGCTGCGCCGTGGGCTGAGGGGTCGTGACGATCACGAACCGCGCCTGGGGCAGCAGCTGGGCGAGCGTCATCGAGACGTCGCCGGTGCCGGGGGGCAGGTCGATCAGCAGGTGAGTCCAGCGCGCCCCAGTCGACGTCCTGCAAGAACTGGGTCAGCGCCTTGTGCAGCATCGGCCCGCGCCAGACGACGGCGGCGTCCTCGTCGACGAAGAAGCCGATCGACATCACCTTCACGCCGTGCGCCTGCAGCGGGAGGATCTTGCGCTCTGCCGACACCGGCGGGCGGGTGGACGCCGAGCCCATACATGCGCGGGATCGAGTAGCCCCAGACGTCCGCGTCGAGTATGCCCACGCGCTTGCCTTCGCCGGCCAGCGCGGCGGCGAGGTTGGCCGTCAGCGTGGACTTGCCGACGCCGCCCTTGCCCGAGCCGATGCACAGCACGTTGGCGACCTGCGCGAGCGCGCCGTCGGGCAGGCTGCCGCGCCCGAGCTTCTGCTGCAGCGCGGCCTTCTGGGAGTCGTCGAGCACGTCGAAGTACACGTTGCAGTGTGTCACCCCCTCCAGCGCCGAGACGGCCTGGGCGACGGAGGTCTGAAAATGGCCCTTGATCGGGCAGCCGGGCGTGGTCAGCGACACCGTCACGTCCACCACGCCGTTGGCGGAGACGTCGATCGAGCGCACCATGTCGAGCTCGACGATCGAGCGGCGCAGCTCGGGGTCGATCACGACCTCCAGGGCCGTGCTGATCTGCTGCTTGTCGGTCACGGGGCTCATTGTGGCAAACCGGCGATCCCGGTCCGGCGCGCCCATGCGTGGGCTGACGAAAAGCTCTGGTTGAGTCCTATAAAAAGCCCTCGGAGCGGGGGTCGCTCCGAGGGCTGAGGGAGGAGAGGGTGCTACTTCTGCCGGCGGGATATGAGGCCGGCAGACTCTCCCGCTGCCCGGTCTCTCCCGATCCGGGGCGGGGGAAACTCATCCTCGGATCAGACGAGGCTCTGGATGTGCTCCTGGAGACGGTCCGCGAGCTCCGGCACTGTCCTGACGGCGCTGGCGCAGCTCGCGCTCGACGCTGGTACGCGTGCTTTGCGCACCTCGCGCTCGATGCGCTTGCGGGCGGTGTTGCCGCGACGCTCGAACTTGCGCAGCTGCGCCTGGGTCTTGGAGGTGCTCGAGTAGCTTGAGATCGTGTCGTTCACGCCCGAGACGACCTTGTCGCGGGCGATCAGAGCCGCGCCGACGGGGATCAGAACCGCGCGCTCGGCGACGGAGCTCTTGGCGGTGGCCTTGGCGGCGGCGGCGGCGGGCGTGGTGGTGCGCTTCGTGGTGGTTGCGCGTTTTGCGGCGGCGGCGGTGCTTTTTGCGGGCTGCTTTGTGGTGCGGGAAGAGGTGGTGTCTGCTGAAGCCATTTGGGAGGGGGTCTCCTTGTCGTGAGTTCCTCGTCGCGAGGATGGTTACGTTGCTCTCGTTCGGAGGCTCGCTTCCGAGCTTAGCACCGAACACATGTTTGTAACCCGACTCGCGGAGATTGTTACACGCAGCTACTGATATCGCGTGAATTCCCTGTGAACAAGCGGCTTGCGGGACAATCCGCTTGTAACATAAGGAACGTGCGTTCGGAGCGCTGAGACGGAGATGAGGATGTCGGCAGGCGGGGGCGCGGATGCGCTCAGGCGGGGACGCGGATACGCTCGATCCAGCGCTCGGGCTCGGCCAGCTCGGCCGCGTCGGGCAGCTCTGCGGGCGAGCGCCACGCCACCATCAGCAGCTCGGGACCACCCATCTGCACGACCGCGTCGCAGAAGCGCCGTCCGACCTCGTACTGGCGCATCTTCAGCTCGAGGCCCAGCACTCGCTCGAGCACCCGCCAGGGCAGCCCGCGGGACTCCCGGCGACGGGTCATCGCGGCGCGCAGCCGCGGCAGCGAGGGCAGGACATCGACGCCGACGGCGTCCATCGTGTGCTCGGCGTGCCCCTCGATCAGGGACATCGTCGACTGCATGTGCTCGACCAGCTGCCAGCGCTCGTCCCCGAGCCCGATCCGCAGCAGTTCGCCGTGGCGGGCGCGATCGATCAGCGTCCGCAACTCGCCGTCGCGGGCACGGTCTAGCAACGCGCGGACGTCTCGAAGCCAGGAGGAGTCGCCGTCCTCCTCGGTCGAGTCCCTCTCGCCCCCGTCCGCAGATCGCCCGGCCGGCACGATCTGCAGCCCGTCGAGCAGCTCGCGGAGCATCCCCCCGAGGTGCTCTCTCAGCCACGGTGCACCGGAGAACTGCACGGCGTGGGTGATCTCGTGGATCGCCACCCAGGCGATCAGCTCGTCGCGATCGACCCCCAGCGTGCGCGCGGCCGCGGCGAGGTTCGGCGCCAGCAGCAGCAGGCGCGGCGGGGTGGAGGCATCGAGCAGGGACAGGTCGTACTGGCCGAGCACGCGCTGGGACAGCATCCCCGTCACGCCACCGAGCTGGGCGCCGAGCAGGTGCCCGGACACCGTGCGCAGTGGGCCCGACAGCAGCCCGTCGCCGCCCGCGGCGCCGAGGCGATCGACGAGTGGATCGAACAGCGGGCGCATCGTCTGCAGGTTCGCCGCGATCCATCCCGGCCGGTCGACCATCTCCAGGGGCGGCAGCTTCGCGGGGAGCTCGAGGCCCGTGTAGTCGCTGACGCGCCGCGCGAAATCGTGTGCGAGTGGCTGTGCGGACCGACTCCAGACCCCGCCATAGGGCGGAGAGCCCGCGATCAGCTCGCCGACGCGTTGAGCCGTGTCCCAGTCGATCGCGCGTGGTGTCTCCATAGACATATCCTAGGAGCGTGCCGGCTTCGCCAGATAAGGATCTGTTCGCGCCGCCCGATGCGCGCTCGCAGACGCCGCTGGACTCGCCCCGGGACGCGCCGTCGGACAGGCCGCAGGACGGGCTGCCCGGTACGCCGCGGGATACCCGGTCAACCCAACTGGATATGGAACGCGCGGAGGTCAGAGACGTCGTCGCCTGGACGCGGCTGCTCGCCGATCCGACAGACGCCTCGGCGGTCGTGCGCGCGCTGGCGAGGCCGCCGATCGAGCTGCGTCAGGTCGATCTTGCCCGCGTGATCCAGATCGCACGCAGGCGCAAGCTGGACATGGTGGCGGCGCTGGTGTCGGCGATCGAGTCTCCACAGGTGCCGCCGGAGGCGCGCACGCGAATCCAGCGCTTCCTGGAGCTGCACCGGGCCGCGACCGCCGCCCTGGACGCGGCTCGCCCGGACCTGCTCGCCCGTGCGGCGCTGGGGGCCGAGCGCGACGAGCCACGCCGCGGGGCATCCTCGACATCGCGGGACGGTCCCGACGAGGCGCTGCGCGACATGCAGCGGATCGTGCGCGAGGAGGTGCTCGCGGACGTGGCGCGGATCGGTGGGCGCCTGAGCGAGCTGCGGTTGGACACCGACCTCGACATCTCCCATGGAGTGGCTCGCTACCTGGAGCTGCTCAAGCTCTCGGCGCTCGCGCAGCGCCCGGCGGAGCAGAGCGTCAGCGACGCGCTGGCGGACGTGAACGCACGCCTGCTCGCGGCGGTGACCGCGTTGCAGCGGGAGATCCTGCAGAGCTCGCCCCTCGACGGCACGCTGCTGGCGGCGCAGAACGCCCACGACGCGGACGCGCGCGGCGAGACGCGGACGGGCGGCTACGACGAGCAGGCCGCGCGCGTGCAGGCGGTGTCCCCGCGTGGAGAGCCCTCGCTGGTGCCGTTCCTGCCGCGCAAGGGCGGGGGCCTGGCGCTGTCGGCCTCGGACATCGAGACGTACCGCAGCTGCCCGCTGCGATACAAGTTCGCGCGGGTGCTGCGCATCCCGACCGAGCCGACGCTGGGGCAGCGCTTCGGGATCGTCGTGCACCAGGTTCTGGAGCGCTATCACGCCGCGGGCGGGGAGACGCTCACGCAGCTGCTGGACCTGTTCGACACGTGCTGGCGGCGAGGTGGGTTTCGCGACGGGGAGTCCGAGCGCGAACTGCGCGGCAAGGCGCGCACGGCGCTCGAGCGCTACCACGCGCGCCTGCACGGCCAGGACTCCCAGCCCGTGTGGTTCGAGCGCCAGTTCTCGCTGCGGATCGGACCGCATCATCTGCGCGGGCGCGTGGATCGGGTTGACCGGCTGGCGGGTGTGACGGGACATGGTGGGGACGTGCCGGGTGTGGGTGTGCAAGGCGCGGACGTGCGGGCCACGCGCGCGCGCGTGGCCCGGGGCGAGACTGATGGGCCCCCCGTAGGAGGTGGCGAACGGTACGAGCTGATCGACTACAAGACCTCCCGTCCGAAGACGGCGGAGCAGCTGCGCGACGACGTCCAGCTCTCGTTGTACGCGCTGGCGGCACGTGAGTCCTGGCAGCTGGAGGCGGCGAGCCGGGCCTACTACTACGTGCTCGACGACCTCGTGGTGAGGTTGCCGGACGACACCGACGAGGAGCGCGTGAGGACGACCGTGCTCGAGGTCGGCGAGGGCATCATGGGCCAGCGGTTTGAGCCGACCCCGTCGCGCGCCGCGTGTTCGATCTGTGATTTTCGGATCGTCTGCCCGGCGGCGGAGCGGTAGAGGCTGTTCGAGGGCGCGCATGCGCGCCCTCGCCGAACGGCGCATGCGCCGTTCGGAAGACATGCCGCATGCGGCATGTCTTGGGGACGCACATGTGCGTCCCCACCTGGCGGCGCAGGCGCCGCCAGGGGCCCGTCAGGGCCTGATCCCACGCTGCTTCAGAAACCGCTGGAATTCCCGCGCGAGCGCGTCTCCGTCGGGCACCTCTTTGGGCGCCAGCTCCGCTTCGGCGTCGGCCTCCTGCTCCAACCGTTCGACGAACGCCAGGATGTCGGGGTCGCTCCGCACGGCGAGACTGACCTGGCGCTCGTACTCCGCGGAGGCCGTCTCGAGCTCGGACACGTCGACCGAGACGCCGACGAGGCCTTCCACCCGGCGCACGAGCGCGAGCGCGGCCTTGGGATTGGTGGCGGCGGCCACGTAGTGGGGGACTCCCGCCCACAGGCTGGCCGAGGGCAGGCCGGCCTGCGCGCAGGTGGCATGCAGGACGCCGACGATCCCCGTGGGGCCCTCGTATGAGGAGGGCGTGATGCCCAGCCGTGAGAGGAGGGAGGGGTCCGACGCGTACCCGGTCATCGTCACGGGCCGGGAGTGGGCGACATCCCCCAGCAGCGCGCCCAGCGAGACGACCACCTGCACGCCGAGCGCTTCGGCGAGATCGATCAGATGCGCGCTGAACGCGCGCCAGTGGAATGACGGCTCGACGCCCTGAACGAGCACCAGGTCGCGGCTCGCGCGCGTGGCCACCGCCTCGAACACCTCCACGGTCGGCCACACGATCTCCCCGGCGCCGCCTTCGCCCAGCCGGATGCGGGGACGGTTGGCCTGGAAGTCGTAGAACTCCTGGGAGTCGATTCGCGCGAACCGCTTGGCCTCCAGGGACGAGGCGAGGAATGCGATGGCGCTGGAGGCGGCGTCGCCGGCGTCGTTCCATCCCTGGAATGCGCAGATCATGGCGGGAGCCCGGAGCTCGTCGGGACGGCGATCCCAGATCAGGGGCGGCATCCTCATCACCGTACCCGATGTGGGCATGGGCCCTCAGAGGTGTCGAGGAGACGCGGGGATGCCGGCTTTGCGGGTGTCGATGCACGGATGTGCGCCAGGCCTGCTTCGGCGCTCCGGCACGCGGGAGTGCCGATATGTGCGCACGCGTGCCCGCAGGTGTCTGCGAATCCCCCTGTTTACGGGCTTTGAGCCGGTAAACCGCGGTCAAGACGGGCACGCGCGATGCCGATAGATCTCTGATGGGAAATATCGTCACGCCAGTCTCCCCTGAACTCCCCGACACGCAGGAGGATGAGCGCCAGGTCTCTGTCGAGGACCAGCGCCAGGCCTCCTCCGGGGATGAGCGCGCCGCCCCGCTCGTAGAGCGGCGTGGAGCCGAGCGCGCGCGCAACATGAGCATGACGGACAAGGGCGTGTACCCGGCGCGCAAGAGCGGGCGCTCCTCCAGGATGATCGGCGAAGTCGTCGTAGACCTCGGCTTCGCCGACCGCGACACCGTCGAGGAGGCCGTGAGAGTCGCCCGCGAGCAGGGCAAGCCCACCGGGGAGATGCTCGTCCAGATGGGGGTGCTGCGCCACGACCAGCTCGCCCGCGTGGTGGCCGAGCGGTTTGGACTGGATTACCTCGATCTGTCGGTCTACGACCTGGACATGGGCGCCGTGCACCTGATCGCCGCCGAGGCGGCCAAGCGCTACAAGGCCGTGCCCGTGGGGTTCACCGAGGACGGCGCGCTGCTGCTGGCGATGGCGGACCCGACGAACGTGCTGACGGTCGACGACGTCGCGATGATCACGGGCAGGCGGGTGCGCGTGGCGGTCGCCTCGGTCGAGGACCTGGCCCTGCTGCTGACCAAGCTCGCCGGGATGGAAGGCTCGATCGAAGACATCGTTGACGATGGGGCCGACGCGGAGGCCGAGCTCGAGCAGGGCACGCTGGCCGAGGAGGCCGACAAAGACGCCCCGATCATCAAGCTGGTGCACTCGATCATCGCCCAGGCGGTGCAGCATGGCGCCTCGGACATCCACATCAGCCCGGAAGAGGGCGACGCGAAGGTCCTGTTCAGGGTTGACGGGGTGCTGGCGCCGGCGGCGACGATCCGTCGGCGGATGGTCGCGGGCGTGATCTCACGGATCAAGATCATGAGCGACCTGGACATCTCTGAGAAGCGGGTCCCTCAGGACGGCCGGTTCGCGCTGACGGTCGAGGGCCGGCGCGTGGACATCAGGGTCGTCTCGCTGCCGCTGGTGCACGGCGAGGGTGTCGTGCTGCGAATCCTCGACAAGGGCGTGACGGTCGACAGCTTGGAGGCGCTCGGCATGGGCCCGGACGAGCTGAGCCGCTTCGAACGCGCGATCTCAAAGCCCAACGGCGCGATTCTCGTGACGGGGCCGACGGGCTCGGGCAAGTCCACGACGCTGTATGGGGCGCTGAACGTGCTCAACGACGGCGAGCGCAGCATCCTCACGATCGAGGACCCGGTCGAGCAGCGGATGGTCGGGGTCAAGCAGATGCAGATCGCCCCGAAGGCCGGCGTCACCTTCGACGTTGGCCTGCGCTCGATGCTGCGGGCCGACCCGGACGTGATCATGGTCGGGGAGATCCGCGATCGGGAGACCGCGCACATCGCGGTCGAGGCCGCGCTGACCGGCCACCTCGTGCTCTCGACGCTGCACACCCGCGACGCGCCGAGCGCGCTGGGCCGGCTGATGGACATGGGCATCGAGCCGTTTCTCGTGTCCTCGGCGATCGACTGCGTGGTCGCCCAGCGCCTCGTGCGGATGCTGTGCACGCACTGCAAGCGCCCCCAGCAGCTCTCCGACGCGGTGCTCGCAGAGCACGGCCTGACGGGGGCGCAGCCGCTGGAGGCGGTCGGCTGCTCGCGCTGCGGGGGCAGCGGCTATCGCGGGCGGGTCGGGCTGTATGAGGTGATGTCGGTGGGCGAGCGCATCCGCACGCTGATCCTGGAGCACGGCTCCGTCGATGAAATCGCCGCCGCCGCCGAGGAGTCCGGGATGGCGCGGTTGCGCGACGACGGAATGGCGAAGGTGCGCGCGGGGCAGACCTCGATCGCGGAGATCGAGCGGATGACCAGCAGTTTGTTGTCGTGAGCGCGGGGGCGTGGGTTGCGGGAACGGGTTTTTATGGGTGAGCAGGAAGCCAGTCCTTGCATCCATTGCCCGCGAAACCGCTCATTGCAGCGGTTGGCGTTACGTAAGCGCTTTTGGTGGCGGTCCCACTGCGAGTCGCGCTGACCCGCGGAGTTCAGGACCCCAGCAGCAGCGAGATGCGCGGCGCAGGGACGCGACGTTTCATTCGGCCGTTTCCGGCCGGCCTGAAAGTCCCGCCCTGTTTGGCTGGGGCGGTTGGCCTTCACTGCGAGTGGTCGTCAGAACGGGAACGGCAGCCGTCAGGACCCCAGCAGCAGCGAGATGCGTAGCGGGCCGGTCGGGAACGCTTCGCCTGTGAACGAGTACGCCTCGTAGGTACGCCCGCCGTAGGAGACGGGGCCGCGATCTGGCACGGTCGCGGGGCCGGGGGACAACGTTCCCATCACCTGGCTCGCGCCTCTGCGCATCAGCACCTCGGCGCCGGTGAACAGCCTTGCGAGCTTGAGATATCCGGCGTCGTCCTGGATCGCCATCTCGAACTGGCCGACCGTCTTTCCGCCGCTGCGGACCGTGCCGCGGACGGGGGCCAGCACGAACGGTCCGCCCTGATCCACGAGCAGATGTCCGTCGACCGTCACGCGGACGCGGACGACATGGATGTGCGCCGCGAAGAATTTCGATGATCGCGGCGCGCGTCGCGCTTTCGTCGCCGGCGGCGACGGCGCGCTGGAACGGGACTGAGCTTTCGACGTGGCGCAGCGTTTTAGCCACGTCCGGGCTGTGCAGCTCCTCCTGGTAGATGCGTTCGCCGACGTGCCCGAGTGTTTCCACGCGCGTTTGCGCGGCCGAGCCGGGGCAGGCGATTGTCGAGGATGGGACGAGCAGCACGATGCGCAGGGGACCGGAGGGGTAGACCGCGCCGGTCAGTGTTGCCGCCTGATAGCTCTGGCCGGCCACGGTGAGCGGCCCGTTGGCGGGGACACTCGCGGGGAGCTGACCACCGATCGTGCCGGTGAGACGGTGCGTCCCAGCGAGCAGCAGCACCTGCGCGCCCGTGACCTGGTGGACGACCTGCAGGAAGGTGCGGTCGGACTGGGTTGACAGCACGTAGCTTGCCGACGTGCCCGGGATCGAGCCGCGGACGGGGGCGATCGCGGTGCCCGAGCCCGCCTGGGCGAACACGCGTCCGCCGCGCAGGACCTCGACGTGGACGATCTGGCCCACCAGCAGTTCCTGCAGCGCGCTACGGGCGGCGGCGGCGTTGCCGCTGTTGACGGCCGCGGCGAGCGCGCTCGAGCTCTGCACGCGGTGCACCGCCTGGGCGACGTCGCCACCGGTGGCGGCCTCATGGTAGACGCGCGCGGCGACCGTTCCGAGCGTGCTCGCGACCGTGGTTGCGCAGCTACTCGTGGGTGCGGACGCGGGCGCGGGGGTTGCCGTCGAGTTGACGTTGGCAGAGGATGCTTTGCTCGTGGCGAGCGTGGCCGTTGCGGCGCTGTGTGTGGCGGTCGCCGAGCCACAGCCGGCGAGCAGGCCGAGGGTCGTGAGGATCACGAGCAGCCGCGCCCCCGTGCCTCGATGCAGGTGGCTCCCGCGGCCGCTTGGTGGTGTGCTCACCCTTTCAGATCGTAGACCCCTTGACAGCTTGCCGATGCAGTTGGCCGGCGCGGTTGGCCGCCCCGGGGGCCCACGCGTGTGCGCGAGGCCCCGGGGCCGTGTTCGAGGCGCTACTTCTTCTTGGCGGTCTGCTTCGGCGTCTTCTTGGCGCCCGTCTGCTTCTTGTCCTGCTTGCCTTTCTTGTCCTTGTGCCTGCCCTTGGCGGTGAGCACGACCGGCTTGGGGTTCAGGCGGTTGAAGCCCGAGTTGGCGCTGGGTGGGCAGCCCGTCGGGCGGCCCAGGTCGAACGGCCCGGAGATCGCCTGTGTGACGACACCCTTTTCGAGATACGCGTACGTCACCGTCAGCAACGGGTCCACGCGTGGCTCGGCGCACACCTTTGTGCCGATCGCGAACTGGCCGGCGATCGTCTCATACCACGCCCTGGTCGAGCCGACGCAGTTGACGGCGTAACCCGGGACTTCGCCGGAGCAGGAGAACGTGTCGCTCACCGGCGTCCCCGACGGGATGTTGCTCACCAGTGGCGCGGCCTCGACGCCCGTCACGGGAATCTGCGCCTGCAGCTGATAGCCGGTGATCGGGCCGTTGCAGTGAAACGTGTACGCCACCTGCTGTTCTTCGCTGCCCACTTCGGGCTTGCCGGCGGCGATGCCGCCAAAGCAGGAGTAGTTGTTCGGATTGGCTTCTTCCGCGTGGCTGATCGCCGGGGTGGCGAGCAGCAGCGCGAGGGTAGAGCCCACGAGCGCGACGAGCCACCACGTGGCGTTGCGGTGGGCGGGATGTCGTAGTGCGTGCAACGTGGGTCTCCTTGTTGGTTGATAGTGCGGATCTGACGTGTCAGTGCAGGAGCTCTGACAGGCTCTGCTTGGGTGAAGTCGGGTCGTACGTGCTCGTCGGTCTCGAGCCCGCGTGGGCGAACGGCGAGATGAGCAGGACGCCCACCGGGGGCTGGCTCGATAGCGTCGCGGTGGACGCGCCGGCGGGCAGGCTGGACGCGGTGGCGTTGCCGACCGAGCCGAACGTGATCACGATCAGGCCGTGTTCGCGATACGCGACACTCGAGGTGATCGACGGGACCGTGGCTTTCAGGAATTCGTCGGCCGCGGTCAGGGCGCCCGCGGTTTCGGGCGCGCAGGTGGCGCCGGCCGCGCCTTCGGGGCATGGGGGCTGGACGATCGAGTCCAGCGTCTGTGGCGGTTCGCCTCCGAGCAGCCCAGCCTCGCTCGCCAGCGCGCTGCCCTCCAGCGAGGACCACCCGCTCAGGAGCGCGCCCGTGGGGACGAGCTGGGAGTCGATGTAGGGGGCCGCCGCGGGTTGGGCGAGCGCCTCGGCGAACGTGCCGCCCGAGAGTGTGATCAGCCACACGTGCGTGACCGGCGGCAGCGTGGTCTGCTTGGTGGTCGTTTCCGCCGCCGGTCGTGGTGGGCGTCTTGGAGGTGTTCGTCGGAGTGGTAGTCGGAGACATTACGCCGCTCGACTTTGTTTTCGACTTGGCCGATTGCGTCGTGGCTCGCGCCCGACGTTGCCGACGCCGGCGTCGGCGGGCACGGGCGTCGTCGCGGACGGCGTGGTCTGGGGGGTGACCGGTGGCGCCTGGACGGTCGGGGCGCTCGTATGACTGGCACCCGCCACCGCGAGAGCGGCGATCTCTCCCAGCAGCAGGGGGTTCATGCGCTCGCCCGCCAGCGAGGCTTCCGGCGCGGGGCCGATCGCCGCACCGACCGCCACGCCGATGGCGAGCATGCCCGCCGCCAGCGCCGCGGTGACGCGCAGCGATGGCAGGCGCGGAGCGCTGTGCGTGGGCACGGTGAGCGGTGCGGCGCCCACTGTGGGCGCCGGGCTCGTGGCGGACCCGGGGTCGGGTGTGCCATCCGCGGGGCTCTCGCCGGTTGGGGGTGTGGGGTTATCGGGTGGGGTGGTCATGAGGTGTGGGTTGGCTTGGGACCTTGGGACGGTCGGGGCGCGGCGCGACGGTCATGCCTTCTCCATAAATTAGCTTATCTTGATCAGAGCTAATGAGGAATATGGTAGGTTCTTTGCCGACGCCCTGTCAACCATCTGAAACGGAGTCCCTGTTCATGAACCGACCTCGCCGTCCCATACGACTACGACGACGCCTCACCCTCGCCGTGGCGGCGATGGGCGTGCTCGGGGCCGTCGCGGTGCCCGCGACCGCGCTGGCGGCGCCCACGATCACGATCAGCGGCGCCACCGCGTCCTACCCGCTCGTGTCGCTGCTCGCCCAGAAGTACGTCAAGCTCAAACCGCACACGGTCAAGTTCAAGATCGCCCAGGGTGGAGCACAGATCGGCATCAACGACGTGGCCGCCGGCCGCGTGTCGATCGGCGACGTCTCGCGCGATCCGCTGCCGACCGATCCGCCGGGTCTCGTCTTCTACCCGATCGCCAAGTACGGGATCTGCGTGGTCACGAACAAAGCCAACACGCTCAGCAACCTGACGGCGGCGCAGGTGGTCTCGATCTTCACCGGCAAGACGCGCAGCTGGAGCGAGGTCCCCGGCGCGACCGCCAGCGGCACGATCGACCTGATCAGCCGCACCTCGGTCGCGGGCGTGCTGACCAGCTTCCAGACGCTGCTGCTGGAAGGCAAGAAAGTCTCGTCGCTCGCCTCCGAACAGTCCTCTGAGGGCCTGCTTCGCCAGGCGGTCGAAAACGATCCGAACGCGATCGGCTTCCTGTCCAACTACCAGGCGGCTCTGGGTTCGCTCAACTCGGTCAGCTACAACGGCGTGGCCTGCAACAAGACGACCGTGACCTCCGGGCAGTACGCCGGCATCGCGCGGTTCTACGAGGTGACCAAGCGGCCCGGCGACGAGCTTCGTCGCGGCGTTCATCTCCTGGATCACGAAATCGGCCGCGGCTCGCAAGATCATCTCCAGCCAGTGGGTCCCGATCAATTGAGTCCGGACGCCTTCGGCAGCAAGTGGTCCCGATCGCTGGGGTTCGGAGGCCTTCAGCCTAGGGCCTATCCCGATAGGGACGTGCGGCTGGGGCGTTCTAGGGTCGAGCGGAGCGCGGACGCAAGGGCGAAGGCATGGTGGTGCCATGTCGAGCCCGAGGACAAAGCTCCGCGAAGGCCATCGGGCGCATCCAGACGTGCGGGCCTAGCGGGATATGCCCTTAGGTCACCCCTGGGGTGTGATTGAGCTGTGATCGAGTGGCTGCGCCACCCCTGGTCAGACAGCCGCGCCGAGCGTACGCTCGGCGCGGTGTCGTTGCTCGTGGGCGTCTGCGTGATCACGATGATCGTGTTCGTCGGGGTCCGCGCTTGGCCGATCTTCGCTCACAACGGCCTCAGCTGGCTGGGGCCGGGCGGGACCCTGGAAACGCAGCTGGCGAACATGCAGGCCACGAGCGTGAACCCGCCCGCCGCGGCGTTTCATCTGCACGCCTGGCCGCTCGTCTACGGGACGCTGCTGAGCACCGGCATCGCGGTCGTGCTGGGCGTGGCGATCGCGGTGCTCTCCTCGATCTTCATCGTCGAGCTCGCGCCGGCGCGGCTGCGCACGGTTGCGATCCCCGTGATCCGGCTGCTCGCGTCCGTGCCGTCGGTCATCTACGGCCTGATCGGCGTGCTCGTGCTCGTGCCGTTCGTCGGCAACCACCTGGTCACCGCCTCGCAGAAGGTGTCGGTGCAGAACTCCGTCGAGCTCACCGGCGCAGGCCTTGGGGTCGTCGTCGTGATCCTGACCGTGATGATCACCCCGATCATGATCGCGCTGATCTGCGAGGCGCTGATGGCCGCGCCGAGATCCTGGCGCGAGGGAGCGGTCGCGCTCGGGCTCAACCCCCTGCGGGCGGTGCTTGCGGTGACGCTGCGTGCGATCCGCCCGGCGATCGTCGCCGCGGCCGTGCTTGCGACCGCACGCGCGCTGGGCGAGGCGGTGATGATTCAGATGGTCTCCGGCGGGCGCTCGTTCACGCCGAACCTGTCTCACGGATTGCCGACCTTCTTCTATCGAGCCCTTGCGCACTCTCGCGTCGGCGATCGTCGACTATCACGAAGGCATCGGCGCCCCGGCGCTGCGCTCGACGCTGTATGCGTTCGCCGCGCTGCTGCTGTTCTCCGCGTTCGTGCTGTCGATCGCGGGCTACCTGATCAAGCTGCCCCTGCGTCGCGTACCAGGTGCGCGCATGAGTGCGTTCGCCCCCGACCGATCGAAGGTCGGCCAGCAGACAGGCCCGCGGCCGAGCTCCCGACCCGGACGGCGCTCCTCGCCTTGGACCTGGCGCTGGTCTGACCGGCTGGTGTTGCTGAGCGCCTGGATCGCCGGGCTCGGGCTGTGCCTGATCGCCGCCGCGATCGTCATCTACATGGGCTATCGCGGGATCCAGTACCTGCGCCCCGGCCTGCTCTTCACACGGCCCGCGGTCGGCACCACCCAAGCCCAGACCGGAGGCATCCTCGACCCCTTGATCGGCACCCTGCTGCTGACCGCGATCGGCATCGTCCTCGCAGTCCCGCTGGCCGTCAGCAGCGCGATCTGGATCGCCGAGTACGGGCAGGGTGGGCGGACTCGTCAATCCCTGGCGCGCGTGGTCGAGTCGAGCATCGAGATCGTCGCCGGCACCCCGGACATCGTGCTCGCCCTGTTCGGCCTGGCGATCTTTCAGCTGAGCCTGTTCGCCCCGCTGTCGTTTCGCGCCGAAGGCGGCGGTGTTTACGGTCGCTCGTTCATCGCGGCCGGGGCGATGATGTCGTTGATCGCGCTGCCTCCGCTGTTCGCCGCCACCCGGGATGGACTGCAGGCAGTGCCCGCGCACATGCGCGAGGCGGCGTTCGCGCTTGGCAAGACCCGCATCGCGACGATCCGCAGGGTGCTGTTGCCGAGCGTACGCTCGAACATCGCCACCGGCGTGACGCTCGGTATCAGCCGCATCATCGGCGACACGGCGATCGTCCTGCTGCTCTTGGGCGAGACCCTGCACATCGAAACGCAGGGGCCGGTCCCCGTCGTGAGCCTGCTGCGTGGGACGGGCTCGACGCTGACCAGCTACGTGTACGACAACTCCCCCGCCGGCGAAGGCGCCGCGCCGCAGAAGGCCTACGCAGCCGCGTTCGTGCTGCTGATGTTCGTGCTCGCCCTGAACCTGCTCGTCGGACGGATCGGTCGCTCCCATGCGCAGTCCACCGGGCTGTCCGTGGCGGGGGGTGCCGTATGAGCGACCGCACGATTTCGCCGGTTTTTCCCACAACGACGCAAAACATCAGTAACCTCATGGGTCCGATGGAGAATGTGCGCGTAGATGCGGGGCTGGATGCCCCGCGCCAACCCGTTCGGCGTCCCCTGCAGCTGCGCGGACGCGACCCAAAAGAACACGATTCCGGACACGCCACGCCGTCTGACCCGCATGCGCTCCTGCTTGAGCAGGAGGTGCCGCCGGTGCGCACGATCGTGCTCGACCGCCAGCCCGTCGCGGTCGCTCCACCCGTGCGCGAGCGCTCCCCGTTTCGCGAGCCTTTGCCGTCCACGACCGGGCCCGAGCGGCTGCGCCTGCGTGAGGTCAGCATCGACTACGACGGGATGCCCGCGGTCAAGTCGGTGTCGCTGTCGATCCACCAGGGCGAGGTGCTCGCCCTGATCGGGCCCTCGGGCTGTGGCAAGACGACGTTGCTGCGCACGCTCAACCGCCTGACCGAGCTGACCCCCGAGCGCCTCGCGCGCGGGGCGCATTTTGCTCGACGGGGAGGACATCCACGAGCTCGCGGACACCACTTTGCGCGCGCGCGTGGCGATGGTCTTTCAGCAGCCCAACCCCTTCCCGATGTCGATCTTCGACAACGTCGCCTTCGCCCTGCGCGAGCAGTCGCGCAAGCGCCCGCGCCGCCGTGAGCTCGAGCCTCTGGTCATCGACGCGCTGCGCCGGGCCGGGCTCTACGACGAGGTCCGCGACGATCTCGACCGCCCCGCGCTGCGCCTCTCCGGCGGCCAGCAGCAGCGTCTGTGCATCGCCCGTGCGATCGCCCCCCGCCCGGAGGTGCTGCTGATGGACGAGCCTTGCAGCGCCCTCGATCCGATCTCCACCGGCGTGATCGAGGAGCTGATCGGCGAGCTGCGACGCGAGCTCGCGGTCGTGATCGTGACCCACAACCTCGCCCAGGCGCGCCGGGTCGCCGACCGGGTCGCGTTCATGTACCTAGGCGACCTCGTCGAGTACGGGACTGCTGCTGATGTCTTTGGCTCCCCGCGCGCGACGCGCACGCGCGACTACGTGCGGGGCGCGTTCGGATGAGCCTGTCGGCGGGGTTTTTCGGCGAGGCGGTCCGCTGGCGGGGGAAGATTTGGCTGCCATGAGCCTGGCACCCGTCCCCTCTGAGCAGCCCGGCGCCGGTGCGAGTTGCGCGAACTGCTCAGCCCCGCTTGCGCCTGACCAGCGCTACTGCCTTGCCTGCGGTCAGCCCGTCTCGCCCGTGCGGCTGGCGTTCCTCGACGTGCTCCAGGCGGAGACCCAGCCGTATGGCGGCGCGGGTCAGGGCCCGGTCGGGTCGCTGCCTCCTGGGTATGCCGCCGTGATCGAGCCCGCCTCCGGGCCATACGCGTGGATGCGTCGCTACTCGGGTCTGTTCGGCCTGCTGTCCGTGCTCTTGCTGGCGATCGCCGTCGGCTTGCTCGTCGGCCACTGGGTCACTCAGAGCCGGGCGCCCTCCCAGCAGGTGCTGCGCGTCGAGGGCCTCGGCGGCGCTGCCGCCACGCCGCTTGCTTCTGCGGCCAGTCCAACCGCGACGCCGAGTACGACCACGACGCCCACCACCCCACAGCCGGCGCCGAACGCCACCGCCACTGCGAGCAAAGCCGCGGCCAAAACCGAAGCGCATGAAGTGCAGGAAGCCAAAGCGATCGAACGAGCGCCGCCTCCGAAGGCTGTAAAAGTAACGCCTACCAAACTCAAAAAACTCGGCGCCACAACAGGCAAGAAGCACGAGCAAGAAGTTAACGCCCTCGGCGCCCAGCCGATCGAGACGGGCGGCTGATGATGAGCGCGCTTTCGCTGAGGCCTGCCGACGGACTCGCCCCTGCGGCCGGATCGATGACCGAGCTGCGTCACCGTCGCCACGAGCTGGCCCAGCGCGTCGCCGCGCTGACCTGGGACCTCGGTGGGCTCACCTACGAAATGGCGGTCCGTGACCACTACCGCCTCGACGTGCTCGCCCGTCGCGCCGCCGAGCTGCAGGAGGCTGATGCCCAGCTCGGCGAGGTCCAGCGCCTGCTCGCCAGTGCCGAGACCGGCGTGCACGGTCAGTGCCGCTCTTGCGGTGCGGTTCACAGTCGCGGCGCGGCCTATTGCTGGCACTGCGGCGCCCAGCTCTTGGCCGAGGCGCGCCCGGCGGTGCTGGGAGTGGATTCGGTTCCCGGCGGAGTGCCTGGGACGGGGTAGCCGTCAGGAGGCGGGCGGCTGCTCTGGCGGTGCCGCCGTCGGCGTTGCGACGGGTTCGGACACGGGGGGCGGCTGTACAACTGGAACTGGAGCCGGCGCCGCGGGGGCCTGTGCGACCGGGGCCTGGGCCGGCACTGGCTGCTGTTGCGGTGGGGCGCCCGTGGCGAGCGTAGGCTGTGACTGCTGCATCTCACCGGTCACCGACGTCTTGAACTCGCGCATACCGCTGCCGAGCGAACGTCCGATCTCGGGTAGGCGCCTGGCTCCGAACACGAGCAGCAGGATTACCACCAGAAATGCGATGTGCAGTGGATTGTCGAGTCCCATCGCTGCTCTCAGTCTAGACCATTCTCGGGGCTTCTCCGCATATTCTCTTTACGGCCGCCACCGCCCTCGCGGATCAGCCCGATCCAGATTCCTTCGCCACCTCGTGGCCTTCGCGCAGTGCCCTGCGCACCAGCTGCGCGGCGATCAGCAGGATCAGCGCGGCGAACGCCAGCCGCAGGACCGTGCCCGACAGCGCGTTCGCCAGCACCACTCCGCCCGCGACCCCCGCGACTGACAGCGCGCCCACCAGCAGCGCGTCGTCACGACGCACGTTGCCGTAGCGGTCCTGGCTCAGCGCCCCCACCGCCGCCACGGGCACGATCGCCAGCAGCGATGTCGCCTCGGCCTCGTGCTGGGTCGAGGCCGAGCACGATCACGAGGCCCGGCACGAACAGCACGCCTCCGCCGACGCCCAGCAGCCCTCCGAGCACACCGGCGGCCACGCCGATCAGGATCAGCCAGATCACCGCGTCGACCTTCCGGGCACGTCGGCGTTCTTGCCGATCGACACGAGCGAGGTCATCGCGACAGTTCCCCACGCTCCACGGCGTTTACGCCGATCCGCCATGACCCACTTCATTGCGCCACCAGCTCGACCGCCGAGGCCACCAGCACCGCCGCGAACAGCAGCGAGATCGGCCCGCCCGTGCATGCGCTGTTGCAGCCACGTGCCCACCAGCACACCGCCCACGGCGGGGATCCCGATGAGCAGGCCATCGATGACGTGCACGTTCCCGTACACACCCTGCGCCGCGGCTGCAAACACGGCGATGAACACGATCGCCGCGAGCGATGTCCCTGTCGCCTCGCGCTCGCCGTAGCCCAGCCAGAACACGAGCAGCGGCACGATCACCGTCCCCCCGCCGACCCCGAACAGCCCGCTGAACAGGCCCGCGGCGGTGCCGATCGCCACCAGCTTCAGCGTTCGCTGCGAGGACCTCTCGGTGACCATGCGCTACCTGTCTCCCTCGCCGACCGCGGAACCGGCGGCGGCAGGTGTCTGCGCGATTCCAGACGTGCGCGTCCGGGTCGGGCGCCTCAGTTCTGAGGCGTGGAGCGATTCGGCCACGACGACCGCCATACTAGTGTCCGTGTCATCCGCCGCGACGCTCGTGGAGGCGCTCGAGCCGCTTCGTTCCGACCCGCGCCATGCCGCGGTGCTCCTTGACATCGACGGCACCCTGGCGCCGATCGTGCGCCACGCCGCCGACGCCCATGTCCCCGAGGCGACGCGCTCACTGCTGATCGAGATCGCCAAGCGCTATCGCATCGTCGGCTGCGTCAGCGGACGCCGCGCGAGCACCGCCCGCCAGATCGTCGCGATCGGGACAATCGCCTACATCGGCAACCACGGCGGCGAGCTCCTGCTGCCCGGCGCCACCCGCCCCGAGCTCGACCCCGACCTCGCTGCCTGGGCCGCGCGCGTGCGCGCGTTTGCCGCCGCCGCGTTTACACCCCGAGCGTCAGCGACTGCGCAGTCCGCAGCGAGGACAAGGACACGATCGCCGCCTTTCACTGGCGCGGCGCCCCCGACGAGGCGGCTGCCTCCTCGGCCGTAGCGGAGATCGCCCGCGACGCCACCGAGCGAGGGCTTCGCGGTGCACTGGGGGCGCAAGGTGCTCGAGGTGCGCCCGCCGCTGCAGCTGCGACAAGGGTCTCGGCATCGCCGCGCTCCTGCGCGGCGCAGTCCATCTGTCAGCGGCGGTCTACGTCGGCGACGACACCACCGATCTCGATGCCTTCCGCGGCGCTACGCGCGCTCGTGCAGGCAGGTGAGCTGGATCGCGCGGTCTGTGTCGTGGTCGGCTCCGACGAAACCCCGCCCGAGCTGGCGTTCGAGGCCGACCTCACCGTCGACGGCGCCGGGGCGTGCGGGGGCTGCTCGAGGCGCTGCTGTAGTGGCTCGATTCGAAAATTCGGTGAGGGTTTGCCGAGCGGATGGTCGTGATCTGACGTTCGATGGCGGCGGTCTGCATGCTGGTAGCACGTGGGCCGCCGACGGCGGGCGTCAGGCGCGGGCAGGCGCCGGGAAACGCCATCGAATTTTGGAATCGAGCCACTAAGGGACGTGCGCTTCGTCGACTTCCTCAGAACCACCGTGCTGCTCAGCGCGGGTGCCGCGACCGCGCTTGCCACGCTCACCGTGCTCGCCGCCGCCGGCTCTGACATGACCGTGAGCGCCCAGGAGCGTCTTGTCGCGATCGCCGTCGGCTGGTGGGTGGTTGCCGCCCTGATCGGGCTGCGCCTCGGTCGCCGCGCCGAGACCAACCCGCCGATCGCGCGGCTGCTCGCCGCCGCGCGAGCCAGCACGGTGCTGCCCGAGCTGCATCCCGGCGCGATCCTGCTCAACCGCCTCTGGCCCCTGCTCGTCTTCACTCTGATCGCCGGTGGCCTCGCGTTCCTCGCCCCGCAGATCCCCGGCATCGCCGTCGGCTTCGCGATCATCTGGGCGCTCGCCTGGCGTCGCCAGCACGCCGCGGTCGCCGCCATCGAGGAGCGCGACGGAGTCTGCTTCTACGTCCTGCGCACCTCCCCTATACATCCGATCGCCCTGCAGCGCACGCCCGGCTTCAAAGCCCTGCGCCCCGAGCCCACCAACGGCGCCGTCACCTGATGGCCCTCGACCTGCGCGCGCGCGATCGGGGGGTGGACGTCCTGATCGTCTCGCTCGGCTCGACCTCCGGTTTGCGTGCCGCCGACGCCGAGCTTGCTGCCTCTTTGCGTCGCGCCGGTGCGTCCGTCGTCCTCGCCGCCGCGCTTACCGCCGCGCCGAGTGCGCACGCTCGCCCTGACCGACCTTGCCTGGGCTCTGGCCGCACGCCGCGCCGCCGTGGCTGGGCTGGCCCGAGCACCGTCCGCGGGCGGTGATCTATTCGAGCACCACCGCTTCGCTCTTGTGGCCGCGTCCCGGCGCGATCCGCTTCGACGCGCCCTCCGCCGGCAACCGCCCCGGGCGCCACGGCCTCTGGCAGCGACCCTTGGAGCACCGTCGTCTTCGCCGGGCGCCGCTGCTGCTTGCCGTGGAGCGCCGGCGGCCTGCGCGAGGCGCCTTTGTCCGCGCGCGGCGGCGACCGTGCGCTCGTGCTGCCCGTCCCCGTCGAGCCCTCCGGTCGCACCGGCCCCGATTCGTGACATCGCGGCGATCACCTACGCCGCCAACCCTCTGAAGAAGGGTCTCGACCGGGTCATTGCCGCCTGGACTCGCAGTTCGCCACCCCGATGAGCGACCTCTTCGTCGCGGGTGCTACGCCCGCTGAGCTCGCTCATGCGGGTGTTGCTCTTCCTGCCGAGGGGGTGCATGTGACTGGCCCACTTCCCCCCGAGGACTACCGCGCGCTGCTGCGCCGCGCCCGCGTGTTCGTCTGCGCCCCCCGCCGTGAGGACTACGGCCTCGCCCAGCTCGAGGCCCTTGCCGACGGCTGCCTGCTCGTCACCACGCCCGCTCCCGGGCCTTACGCCGCCCTGCCGTCGGCGCGCTCTTTGGACCCGCGCCTGGTCGGTGAGGACCTTGGCGTCTGTCTTCGCACCGCGCTCGACGATCCCGCGCCCGACTACTCCCTCCTGCCGCCTCCGCGCGCTCCGCCTTTGGCCGCGACGTTCGCGACCGCATCGTGCGGGACGCTTTGCTCCCACGTCTGCTGTCTCACTCACCTGTCTGACACGCGCGCCACTACGTGCGGTGACCGGCGCCGGCAGGGCTGGCACGAAGACGCGGGGCTTCCGCGTCTCCCATCCTTACCCGCACTACTACTTTGCGCGGTTCCTTTTTCGCCTTCCCCGCAGCTCCTTCCATGTTTTTGTATTGGCGACGTCCTCCTTGGTCAGCCACGCTCGCCTGGCGGTCGCGATGCCCCAGCGCATGTTCTGCAACGTCTCGGTTCTGTGTGCGTCTGAGTCGATCACGATCGTCACCCCCGCCCTTACCGCGTGGCGTGCGTTCACGTCTGACAGGTCGCGCCGGTCCGGGTTTGCGTTGATCTCGAGCATCGTCCCCGTCCTTGCCGCCGCCTCGCTGACGGCCCCGAGGTCGATCGCGTACGGCTCGCGTTTCTCGATCATCCGGCCCGTCGGATGCCCGATCGCGTCCACCAGCGGGTGCTCGATTGCCCGATCATCCGCCTCGTCATCGCTTCTTCGCCGATCCCGAACGCCGTGTGCACGCTCGCCACCACCCAGTCGAGCTCTGCCAGCAGCTTGTCCTCGTAGTCGAGCTCTCCTTCCGGCAGGATGTTCACCTCGCTGCCCGCCAGCACCTCGATGCCCCCCAGCGTCGCGTTCACCTCCCGCACCTGCTCGATCTGCCGTCTCAGCTCGTCCGGCGACACGTCGTTGCCGAACCCGTGCGTAGCCGAATGGTCGGTGATCGCCACGTACTCGTACCCGAGCTCCGTGGCCGCGCGCCATCTCCTCGATCGTGTTGCTTCCCGTCGGAGGCAATCGTGTGGCAGTGCAGCTCCCCCTTGATGTCCGCTAGCTCGATCAGCCTCGGCATGCCTGGGTGGGCGGGCTCCGATTCAGGTGCTGGCCGCCTCCAGCTCGCCGCGGTCCTCGCGCAGCTCCGGCTCGATGTACGCCAGCCCGAGCCGCTCGTACACCTCGCGCTCGGTCTCGTACGTCTTCGTGCTACGCCCGTCCGCGTCACTCGACGCCGTGCTCGGACACGTGCAGCCCTTTTCGCACCGCCAGCTCGCGCAGCGCCGCGTTGTGCCTGCCCGAGCCGGTGAAGTGTTGCAACAGGTTCCCCAGCTGCCTCGGCTTGCCGATCCGCAGATCGACCCCCACACCTGAGTGCGCGCGTCCCCTCGCGCCGACCGCGCTCGCCGAGGACACGCTCTCGATCTCCGTCAGCTGCTCCAGTCTCCTCGCCAGCGCGACCGGTTTGTTTGTGACCGCGATCAGGTCGATGTCCTTCACGCTGTCCGCCATCCGTCTTGCCGACCCTGCCACCTTCACGATCGACGCTCCCTCGCCGCCTTCGCCTTCGCTCAGCCCCCTGCCAGCGCTTCGCCCAGCTCGAGCGCCTGTGGCAGCAGCAGCCGCGCCTGTCCCTGCTCGTCCGGATGGGTCTGCGCCCGCTCCAGCGCGCTCAGCACGCCTTCCTCGAACTTCGGCCCCAGCCCCTTCACCTCTCGCACGCGCTGTGCCACTGCCGCCTCGCGCAGCGCCTGTGGCGAGTCGATCCCCAGCGCCGTGTGCAGCAGCCGCGCTCGCTTCGCGCCGAGCCCCGGCAGCCGGGTGATCTCCACCAGCCCCGGCGGGAACTTCGCCCTCAGCTTCTCCGCCGACGGGATCGCCCCCGTCGCTTGCAGCGTCACGATCTTCTCCTGCAGCGTCTTGCCGATCCCCGCCAGCTGCGCCGCCCGCCCTTCGCGCGCCAGCGCCGCCACCGACATCGGCGCTTCGCGCACCGTCTTGGCGGCGGTCCGGTAGGCCAGCACCCGGTGCACGATCGCCCCGTCGAGCTCGTACAGATCGCCCAGTTCTTCGAGCGCGTCCGCGATCGCGCCGTTCGGCAGGGTTCCCATCACAATAGATGGTGGGTTGAGGGGGTCGGGCCGTGGATGGCAGACGCCGCACGCGAGCGTAGGCGTGCTGGTGGCACGTCGAGCATCGTGGGCGGCGTATGACGCCGCGGAACGGCCGCATCAATCCCGGCAGATATTGAGATGGGAGCCCTAAGGTCCACTGCTCTAGGGTACGCCGACGCATGTCCGATTCCTCGCCCGATACCGCGCCCGAGCACCCCTGGCTGATCCTTCCCACCTACAACGAGGCCGAGAATATTGAGGCCATCGTTACTGCCGCCGGGGCGGTTCTGGCGGAGGCCTCTCCCGAGGGCTTTCGCGTGCTCGTCGTCGACGACGGCTCGCCCGACGGCACCGGCGAGATCGCCGACCGCCTCGCTGCCGAGCACGAATGGGTCCAGGTGCTGCACCGCACCGAGAAGAACGGCATCGGCCCCGCCTACCTCGCCGGTTTTCGCCACGCGCTCGACCACGGCGGCGCCTACGTGTTCGAGATGGACTCCGACTTCTCTCACGACCCCGCCGACCTCGCCCGCCTGCTCGACGCCGTTCGTTCCGGCGCGGACCTCGCGCTCGGCTCGCGCTACGTCCCCGGCGGCGGCGTCACCGACTGGGGCCTGTTGCGCCGCTTCGTCGCTGAGGGCGGCTCCACCTACGCGCGCCTGGTGCTGGGCCTTCGACGTGCGCGACCTGACCGGCGGCTTCAAGTGCTTCCGCCGCGAGGTCCTCGAAGCGATCCACTTCGACTGCGGTCCGCTCCCAGGGCTATGCCTTCCAGGTCGAGCTCACCTACCGCGCCGTGCAGGCCGGCTTTTGCGTCGTCGAGGTCCCGATCGTCTTCCGCGACCGCGAGCGCGGCACGAGCAAGATGTCCTGGCGGATCGCCGCCGAGGCGATGTGGCTCGTGCCGCTTTTGCGCCTCGGCCGCCAGCCGCCACCGTCGGACCCGGCCGCGGCGGATGCGGGGATTGAGCCCGCGCACGACGAGCACACGCGCACGGCCTGACGCCCGATCGCGCGCTACGTCGAAGGCTGGACCCGATCACGGCGCAGTGAGGCTTGACCGCCACTGGGACGGTCTTCCGGCAGCTCTTGCTTCACTTTGTATAGTGATGGGTAGACCTCAGACGCTTCAGACCGCGATCACCAAGGAGACCACCATGGCAGGCACCATGAGCGAAGTCACCGACGCCAACTTCCACGCCGAGGTCATCGAGTCGCAGACCCCCGTGCTCGTCGACTTCTGGGCGCCCTGGTGTGGTCCCTGCCGCGTCGTCGCTCCCGTGCTCGAGGAGATCGCCTCCGAGCGTCCCGACGACCTGCGCATCGTCAAGCTCAACGTCGACGAGAACCAGCAGACGGCGGCGCAGCTTCCAGGTGCTCTCGATCCCCACGATGATCCTCTTCAAGGGCGGCTCAGCCGGTCAAGACCGTGGTCGGGGCGTACCCGAAGAAGAAGCTCGAGGCCGAGCTCGAGCCCGCTCTGACGGCCGCTGACGCGGGCCTCAGAAGTCGACTGTCGATACCTCGGGACGCCCGGCCGGGGGGCGCTGCAGGCTGATCGTCAGCGCAAGGCCGTCGATCTCCGTCTGCTCTGAGTATCCGTTGGCGCTGTCCGCGGCTGCGCCGTTCTCGCCGAGACCCAACTCGACCGCCAGCGTCTCGCCCGCGATGTAGTCGCGGTGGGCTCGGCGGCCGCGAGCAGGGCCGGGGCGCCCGCCAGCGCACAGCTCGATCCGGTCCTCGACCTGCAGGCCCGCGGTCTTGCGGGCGTTCTGGACGGCGTGCACGATCTCGCGCGCATGGCCCTCGCGGCGCAGGTCGTCGTCGATCGCCAGGTCCAGCGCGACCGCGTGGGCTCCCTCGCGCTCGACGCTGTAGCCCTCGGGGGCCTGCATCGTCAGGATCACGTCGTCGGCCGTCAGCGTGTGCTCGCGTCCGCCGACCGCGATCCCGATCTTGCCGTCACCGTCGCGTACCGCCGTCGCCACCCTGGCGGGGTCGAGCGCCGCGATCGCCTCGGCGACGAGCGGCATGTCCTTGCCGAACAGCGGTCCGAGCGTGCGGTAGTTGGCCTTGACCTCGTAGCTCGCTCAGCTCCTCCGCGGCGGCCACGAAGCGCACCTGCGCTGACGTTGAGCTCCTCGCGCACGACCTCGGCCAGCCGTTCGATCGCCTCGCGCTCGCGACCCGTCCGCGACCACGACCGCCTCGCGCGAGCGGCTGGCGCACCTTGATCTTGGCCTTGCCCCGCGCGCCCAGTCCGAGCCGGACGGTCTCGCGCGCCAGCGCCATCGCCTGCTCCAGCTCTGCGTCGCGCGCCGGCAGCATCTTGCCGGAGGGGAAGTCGCACAGGTGCACGCTTGCCAGCGTCCCGTCGAGGTTGTCGTAGATCTCGTCTGCCACGAACGGACACAGCGGCGCCAGCAGCTTGGCGAGGATCAGCAGGCACTCGCGCAGCGTGCGTGAATGCCCTCGCCTCGCCGTCCCAGAACCGACGCCTTGAGCGGCGCACGTACCAGTTGGACAGCTCGTCCACCAGCTCGCCGATCGCCCGTCCGGCGCTCGTCACGTCATAGGCATCCAGGCGCTCCGCGACCCGTGCGGCCGTGGCCGCCGTCCTTGACAGCGCCCAGCGATCGAGATCCTCGTCGGGACCACCCTCCGGGGCGTGGTCGTCCGCGCGGTGCCCCGTCAACGCGTTCGCCCCCGCGCGCGCGTACAGCACGTAGAAGTAGTACGTGCTCCACAGCTGCTTGAGGAACAGGCGCACGCCCTCGCCGATCGCCTCCTCCGAGAAGCGGTAGCCGTCCCACGGCTGCTTGGACGTGAAGAAGTACCAGCGGAACGCGTCCGCGCCGTACGTGTCGAGCACCTGCCACGGCTCGACCGTGTTGCCCTTGGACTTGGACATCTTCTGGCCCTCTGCGTCGAGGATCAGCCCGAGGCAGACCACGTTGCGGTACGGCGCCTCGCGCTCCAGCAGCGTCGCGACTGCCAGCAGCGAGTAGAACCAGCCGCGCGTCTGGTCCTGCGCCTCGCAGATGAACTCCGCCGGGTAGCCCTTCTCGAGCTCCCGCTCGTGCTCGAACGGACTGTGGTGCTGGGCGAACGGCATCGCGCCCGAGTCGAACCACACGTCGATCACCTCGGGCACGCGTCGCATCGGCTCACCGCATGCGCGGGCGCGCCGTCCGCCTGGTGGGGGCAGGGGAACTCGACCTCGTCGACGAACGGGCGGTGGTGGTCCGCGAGCTCGACTCGCCCGAGACGCTCGGCCAGCTCCGCGAACGAGCCAATCCGTATGCGTGTGTCCCTGCCCGCAGCGCCACACCGGCAGCGGCGTCCCCCAGTAACGCTCGCGCGAGAGCGCCCAGTCGACATTGTTCGCCAGCCAGTCCCCGAACCGTCCGTGCTTGACGCGCGGCGGGTGCCAGTTCACCGTCTCGTTCGCCGCGAGCATCTGCTCGCGCACCGCGCGTCGTCGCGATGTACCACGACGTCTTGGCGTAGTAGATCAGCGGCGTCCCGCAGCGCCAGCAGTGCGGATAGGAGTGCTCGTAGCGCTCGCTCTCGCAGCAGCAGCCCGCGTCGTCGCAGGTCATCGATCAGCTCGTCGCTGACATCTGGCATCCTTGACGATCCGTCCGTCGTACTCGCGCCCGTCGTAGCTGCGCACGCGCTGGTCGAACGTGCCGTCGGGCCGCACCGGGTTGAAGAGCGTGTGCGGGTCGGTCGGGTCGAAGTGCACCTCGGGGACCGCCGCGGCGACTCTGAAGTCGTCCTCGCCAAACGCCGGCGCCAGGTGCACGATCCCCGTGCCGTCCTCGGTCGTGACGAAGTCTCCGGCGACGATCGGAAAGCTCTCGCCCAGACTGGTGGCGCCACGCGGTCCTTCGAGGAAGATCGGGCCCTCGTATCGCTGTCCGACCAGCTTGCTGCCCGGGAACCGATCGAGGATCTCCGCCTCTTCGCCGAGCACCTTCTCGACCAGCGCTCCGGCGAGCACGAACGTCTCCTCGCCGTGCCGTCGCCCGCACGTACTCGACCTCAGGTCCGACCGCGACCGCGACGTTGCCCGGCAGCGTCCACGGCGTCGTCGTCCAGATCAGCAGCTTGTCTGCATCCTGCAGCGGCGCGGCGGGGGAGTGCACTCCCAGCCGCACGTACACCGTTCGATCGACCACGTCCTGATACCCGAGCGCTACCTCGTGCGAGGACAGTGCGGTGCCGCAGCGGTAGCAGTAGGGCACGACCTTGTGCCCCTCGTACAGCAGCCCCCGCCGGTCGATCTCCGCGAGCGCCCACCACACCGACTCGATGTAGGACTCGTCCAGCGTGCGGTACGCGTCGTCGAGGTCGATCCAGAAGCCGATCCGCTCGGTCAGCCGGTTCCACTCCTCCAGATACGCGAACACCGACTCGCGGCACTCGGCGTTGAACCGCTCGATCCCGATTACGTCGGGGTCCTCGATTTCGGCCTTGCTTGTGATCTGAAGCTTCTGTTCGACTGCGATCTCCACGGGCAGCCCGTGGCAGTCCCAGCCGCCCTTGCGCGCCACCAGGCGGCCGCGCATCGTCTGGTAGCGCGGGTAGATGTCCTTGAACACGCGTGACAGCACGTGATGAGACCCCGGCGGCCCGTTCGCCGTCGGCGGGCCCTCGTAGAACACCCACCGCGGCGCGCCTTCGCGCATCCGCAGCGACTCGGCAAACACGTCGCGCTCGCGCCAGCGCTCCAGCACTGCCAGCTCCATCGCGGGCAGGTCCTGCTGGGGGTCGACCTCGCGCGGGGGGATCAGCGGGCTTTGGGGCTCGGGCGTCATCGGGCCGCCCATTCTAGGTTGGCCCGTCATCTTGGCCCCGGCCCCTCGACGTGGATCGGCCGGGACGGCGGGCCGCCCCATTCTCGGCGTGGGCCCTGGCTCAGGAAGCGGAGACGGCGGTTCGCATCAGCACCACGCCGGTGAGCCGCTCGCGCAGCTGCTCGGCGGCGGCGATCGGGCCGGGCCCGACGCGCTTGACGGTGGACGCTATGCCCGTATCAGGCAGAGCTCCACGGTAGTCGAACACGTCCACGCCGGGCTCGGCCTGGCGGGATGCGTAGACGAGCCGGCCCAGCGCGTCCGCCGTGGCGAGGCCCGAGCCCGCGAGCACGATCGCGCCCGGGCGCAACGCGCGCAGCGCGGAACCTATGCGGTCGGCCTCCAGCTCGACCGGGAGCGTCAGCACGCGCAGGCCACCCCGGCGCAGGAGCAGCTCGAGCGCCTGGACGTGCAGCGCGTCGAGCTCACCCTGGCGCGAGGCGTCGAAGATCAGTGCGCTCTCCTCGCGCGTGGCCGGCGGGGCGACACGCGTCGCGGCGGCCAGCCAGCCGGTGGCATACCGCCACGCGAACGCGCGCTCGGAGGAGCTCTCCGACAGGAGCTCCACCGCTGCCAGCAACACCGACTCGACCGTGCGCTCGACCGAGCGCACGGCAAGGCTCTCTTCGAGCAGACGGTCGGCCGCATCCTCGCTGAACGCCGCCAGCGCGGACTGCAGGCGGGCGGGGGAGGAGGGTCCGGAACCGCGCTCGCGGGCGATCGACACGGCCGAGGCGATGTCGTGCGTCTCGGTGAACGCCTGGCGCAGGGTCTCGATCTCGTTCAGCTCGAACTGGCGGTGACCCCCCTCGGTGCGCTGGGGCATCGGGTAGCCGAACCGTCGCTCCCAGCTGCGCAGCGTGTTCGGGCTGACTCCCAGCATCGCGGCGGCGGCGTTTGTGCGGATCGCGCTCATAGGGTTCGTCCAGAAATAGATTGTGGCATTGAGGGGGTTGGGCCGTGAGTGCTGGCCGATCCCGGACGATCGGTCGAACGCACGTGAGCGCAGGCGTGCTGGTTGCACGTCGAGCATCGCGGGTGGCGGCTGGTGCCACGGAACGGCCGCCTCAAACCGCAAGATATTTCTTGATGGACCCATCTACGTAGAGATGCTGAGCTTTGCGCGCCTCGATCACAACCCCCGCAACGGGGGATGCATCCCGCCAGGACCGTTGCACGCGCAGGAACCTCGCCATGCGCGACGACGGGCCGGGAGACGATCCGCGTCATGCGAAGTCTTGTGATCCGGAATCCCAGAGTCCCGCGACTACGGCGCGATGCGTACGACGCCTACGATCAGACTATGCGCCTGCGTCTGTATCACCATCCGGACGGCGCACGCGTGGCCTACCGCGAGCTCGGGGCCGGGCCGCCGCTGGCGCTGCTGCACTCGGCGCTGCTCTCGCACAAGGAGTGGGAGCCCGTCGGTCGAGCAGCTCGCCGGCTCGCTTCCGCGTCGTGCTGCCCGACCTGCCGCTGCACGGCGACTCCGAGGACAGCGCCCGCGCATCCGTACACGCCTCGACTGGTTCGCCGAGGTGCTCGGCGGCTTCGCCGCAGAGGTGCTCGGCCCGCGCCCGCTGATCGCCGGGCACGACGCCGGCGCCGAGATCGTGCTGCACGCGATCGCCACTCGACCGCGTGCGACCACGCGGCTGGTGCTGATGCCAAACCGTCTGCACGCCACGCCCGAGCGCGCACGCGCGCGCGCGGCATGGCGCGCGGCGACGATGCGCCGGCGCGCGTCCCCGGCCTGGACCGCCTGCTGCGGCTACGGCGCGCGCACGGTGTTCAGCCCCGAGCACGGGTCGCGGCTGTCGGCGCGCGCCAACCCGGCTGCCCGCGATCTGCTGCGCCACGCGTTCGCCGACGTGCCCGGCAACACCGCTCTGGCTCGCTCGTGGGCGAAATGCGCGCGCGCGTGGCCCACCGGTGCGCGCGAGGACCTGATGGAGCTGTACCCGCGACTGGACATGCCGGTGCTGCTGCTGTGGGCCGATCAGGACCGGCTGCACCCGCTCGGACCGGCCGAGGAGGCGCTGAGACTGCTGCCCAACGGCCAGCTGCGGGTGCTGCCGAGCACGGGATTTCTGATGGCCTATGACGATCCGGTCGGCCTGGCGCGGGAGCTGGTCGCGTTCTGCGGCTAGGGTTTGTGCGCGAACGCCGCGAACGCCGACCCATCCCCGGATGCGCCGTCCGACGACCATCCCATGAACGCTCGACCACCCGACCGACCGACTTAGAGGAGAAGCCGCGTATGCCCGATAAGCAGCTGTGGGGCGCAGAGACCACCAAGGCCGTCGAGAACTTCCCGATCTCGGGCGAGACCGTGCCCGTGTCGGTCGTGCGCTGGCTCGCGCGCGTGAAGGGCGCGTCCGCCGCCGTCAACGGCGAGCTCGGGCCTGCTCGACAAGCGCCAGCGCGGGCAAGATCGAGCAAGCGGCCGCCGAGATCGCGGCCGGCAAGCACGACGCGCAGTTCCCGATCGACGTGTTCCAGACCGGTTCGGGCACCTCGACGAACACGAACGCCAACGAGGTGATCGCCACGCTCGCGGGCGAGCGGCGTGCACGCCAACGACCACGTCAACATGGGTCAGTCCTCCAACGACGTGTTCCCCTCGGCCGTGCACCTGGCCGCGCTGGACGTCGCCCAGAACGAGCTGCTGCCCGCGCTCAAGCAGCTGGAGCGCTCGTTCGCGCGCAAGAGCGAAAAGCTTCCAGAACGTCGTCAAGGCCGGGCGCACGCACCTGATGGACGCCGTCCCCGTGACGCTCGGTCAGGAGTTCGCGGGCTACGCCGCGCAGATCGCGACTCGGCCAGGAGCGGGTCACGGCGGCGCTCGTGCACGTCGGGCAGATCCCGCTCGGCGGCACCGCCACGGGGACCGGGCTGAACACCCACACGCGGTTCGCCGAGCGCGTGCGCGCGCGGCTGAAGAAGGAATCGGGCCTGCAGTCAGATCGCGCCCCCGGCCGACCCGTTCGAGGCGCAGGCCAACCGCGACGCGCTGGTCGAGCTGTCCGGCGCGCTGAAGGTGATCGCCGTGTCGCTGACCAAGATCGCGGGTGACCTCGCGCTGATGGGCTCCGGTCCGCGCGCGGGCATCGGCGAGATCCTGCTGCCCGAGCTGCAGAAGGGCTCCTCGATCATGCCGGGCAAGGTCAACCCGGTGATCCCCGAGGTCGTGTTGCAGGTATGCGCGCAGGTGATCGGCAACGACACCGCGATCACCGTCGGCGGGATGCAGGGCCAGTTCGAGCTGAACGTCCGCATCCCGCTGATCGCCCGCAACCTGCTGCAGTCGCTGCACCTGCTCAGCACCGCCACGCGCGCGTTCGCGGAGAAGTGCGTGGACGGCATCCAGGCCAACCGCGCGGGGACCGACGCCTCGGCCGGCGCCACGCTGGCCGTCGCCACGGCCCTGAACGGGACGATCGGCTACGACAAGGGGACCGCGATCGTGCAGAAGGCCACCGCCACCGGGCGCCCCCTGCGCGAGGTCGCGCTGGAGGAGGGCGTTGACGCGAAGCTGTACGACGAGACGATTGATTTGCGCAAGATTGCCCGCGGGAATCGGGCGTGAGGATCGGAGGTGCTCGGGAGGGTCGGCCCTCTCCCGTTCCCGTTCACAGACGATCGACCTGCGCCGGGTCGTGTGGGGGCATCAGGGGTAGCCAAGCGGGCCGGGCGTCACCTACCCCTGCGGCAGCGCTTTGTACAGCCGCGCGACCGTGCTCACCACGGCCGGCTTGGGCTGCCCGCCGTACGTGAACAGCCCCTTCTGGTTGAGGCCTTCGATCAGGCGCAGACGGGGCAGCACGCCGTGGATCGAACCGCCCTGGAAGGTGGGGACGAGGGGGTAGTCGCGCAGCAGGTAGACGAACATGCCGCTGAGCTGCGGCATCGGCCTCGTACACGCGGATGTGGCGCGCGAGCAGGGCCGCCTGAAAGGAGTAGCTGCCGGGGCTGCCGCTCGGGTTCAGCCCGTTGGATTCGGCGCCGAACTCGCTGATCACGAGCACCCGGCCGGCGAACGTGCGCTGCATCGCCGCCAGGCGTCGTGAGCATTTCCGCGCTCACCCCGGATGGTGAGTTGTGGGGGTTGTCATACCAGCCCGAGTAATCGGTCTCGGCGACCGCGTCCACGCCCGAGTACAGCCCGCCGGGGTGTGCCGGCGGGTGATCGCCCCACACGTCCACGGCGACCATCCGCGTCGGGTCATGGGCGTGCAGCCAGCGGGTCAGCGTCTGCACGTACTGCACCTCGGCGCCGTTGCGACCGTTCTCGGCGACCTCGTCGACGAGGTTCCAGGCGACGATCGACGGGTGCAACTCGTCCGCGACCGCCGCGGTGCGCGCCTGGCGCTCGGCCGCCGCGAGCAGCGCGGGGGTGCTCGAGTACCAGTTGCCGGCGCCTTCGACTGGGCCGATGCCCTGCCACACGAGGATCCCGGCCGCGTCCAGCCGTTCCAGCAGCGATGGATACAGCGGGTGCTGGGTGCGCACCGCGTTCGCCCCGATCGCGCGCAGCTCGCTCACGATCGTGTTCTCATCGCCCGGCGTGAGCGCGTCGCCGTGCCCGAGCGCGTCCTCCTGGATCGACGCGCCGTGCAGCAGCAGACGCTGCCCGTTCAGGTACACGCGCCCCCCGTGCCACGTCAGCTGGCGCAGCCCCACGCGCGCGGAATAGCTTGACTCGTGCCCGACCGCGAGCGTCAGCTGGTACAGGCTCGGGCTCGCGGGCGACCACAGCGCCGGTTCGGGGACGGTCACGCTCGTGCTCACCGTCGCGCTCTGGCCGTGCGCGAGGGACAGTGCGGGGAATTTCACCCCGACCGTCTGCGACCCATGCACGAGCGTCCCTTCGACCGCGATCGTTCGCCCGGAGGCGCCGTCGTTGCGCACTTCGACGCTGACCTTCACAGTCGCGGTCTGGGTGGCGGGGATATCGGGGCCGCCGGGGTTGACGGTGGCGCCGGACGATGTCGTTTCGCCGCTGCTGCTGCCACTACCACCACCGCTTGTACCGCTGCCCGGGCTAGTCGTCCCGCCCGGCGCGAGGGTCGTCTGGATTGTCGGGTTCGCCAGCTCGCTCTGACCGATCGCGCGCACGTTGACCTCGCCGTCCAGGCCGCCCCAGTTGAACCAGGTGCGGTGAAAGCCCAGCTTCGAGTCCGCGCCCGGGTCGCGCCAGTCGACGCGCACGACCAGCGTGTGCATGCCCGCGGCGAGGTTGGTGCGCAGTTCGAACGGCAGGTACGAGCCCGTGTGCGACCCGAGCGCGTGCCCGTCGACCCACACCTGCGCGGTGAAGTTGGCCGACTCGAACGTCAGCGCGTACGTGCCCGCGGCCGGCGCTCTGAGCGTCGTTCGGTACCACGCGACCGAGCCTTCGTAGTTGGCCTGCGCCGCCGGACCGCTGTACGGGGTGGGGCTGACGACGTTGGGGACGCTCACGCTCGCGCCGGCGAACCCGCCCCGCTGCCAGCCGAGCCCCAGGCCGCGGTCGGCCGGGTCTCGGCGCAGCGTCCAGCGCGTCAGCGCGGTGCGCCCGCCCGGGCCTTGCGCGATCGACGAGCTGCTCGGCAGGGCTTCCACGCTCGTCGTCTGGGGTCGCGCCGCGCCGGGGGAGAGCAGGCCGAGCAGCAGGATCGCGGCGAGCGCCGCCGCCACCGCGCAGGCGGTCAGGCCGGTGAGCTTGAGCTTGTTCGTGAGCGGATTGCGCATGGTGTGTGGGGTCGGGGCGGCGGTGGCGGCGGAAGCCGACCATTCTGACGGCTGACGGCCCGCGCGATATTCCCCTTCAACAGCGCTCGGGGGCGATCAGAGCGGCGCCGTTACCCGACCGTCGCCGCCGGGGACGGCCGGTGCGTGTCCGAGCATTCGCTCCAGCAGCAGCCGGGCGCCCGCCTTGGACAGCGGTTCGTTGAGGTTGCCGCACTTCGGCGACTGCACGCACGAGGGGCAGCCGTCCGCGCAGCCGCAACTCGGCGATCAGCCGCAGCGCGTCCTCGCACAGCTCCTCGAAGCGCGCGAACGCGGTGCGCGTGATGCCGATGCCGCCGGGGTGGCCGTCGTAGATGAAGATCGTCGGGCGCCCCGTCTGCGGGTGGAGGTTCGTGGACAGCCCGCCGATGTCCCAGCGGTCGCACATCGCGATCAGCGGCAGCACCGCGATCTGGGCGTGCTCGGTGGCGTGCAGCGCGCCCAGCAGGGACTCCAGCGGGATGGCGGCCCCCGCTGGGTCGCCATTTGCCGGGTCGTGGTGGGGTCCCTGCGGTTCTTTCCTCCGTGGTTCTTCGGCCAGCCCGCCGGGGGTGAGCGGGCCCGGGTCCAGCTCGAACCACAGCGCCTGCGTGGAGAAGCTCGTTTCGCGGCAGGTCGAGCGCGACGAGGTCGATCTGCGCGTGGTCTGCCAGGCGCCGGCGCTGGTAGGCGAGCACCGTCTCGGTGACGCGACACCTCGCCGAAGCGAGAGCGTCACCCCGAGCGCGTCGCGGCGGTCGAGCAGGCGCTCGATCGCGGTCGTCGTCTCGCGCTTGGGCTGGGTGTACCAGTCGCCGTCGAACGGTGCCACGAGCGCGCGCCGGTGATCCAGGTCCAGGTCGCGCACCTCGTACGAGCGCCCCAGGTGCAGGTAGATCGCGCCCTCGTGCACGGTCGAGTGGGCGCGCGCGGCCTCGGTCTGTGCCGAGCAGCTCGCCGGAGGAGACGTCGACGATCGCGAAGCTGTCCGGGGAGGCGGAGCGCAGCGACACCTCCGCGGCCGGGTATCCGCCGGGGTTGCGCGGCACGTAGGACTCGCCGTGGCCGCGTCCTACCCCTGCGACGCCGTGCGTGGCGGGGCGCATGCGCAGGCGCCCGGCGCTGACGAGCAGCTCGGCGTGTGCCTCGCAGCGCGGGCCGAGGAACTCCGCGTCGCCGTGTTCGAGCGGGCCCTCGTGGGCGGCGCACAGCAGGTGTGCGGCATAGATCAGCGGGCTCTCGTGGTCGAGGATCGCCGCCTCGACGGGGCGGTCCAGGAACTCATCGGGGTGACGGCAGAAGAACTGGTCGAGCGCGTCCTCGCCGGCGACGTAGACCGCCAGACCCCGGCCGCGGCGGCCGGCGCGGCCCCACATCTGGCGCAGCGAGGCGACGGTCCCGGGGAACGTGACGACCACGGCCGCGTCGAGCTCGCCGATGTCGATCCCCAGCTCCAGCGCGTCGGTCGTGATCACCGCGCGCAGCTCACCACGCGTCAGCCGGCCCTCCAGCTCGCGCCGCTGCTGGGGGGTGTAGCCGGCGCGGTAGGGCGCGATCAGCTCGGCCAGCTCGGGGTGCCCGGCCGCCGCCAGCTCGTCCTTGACGAGGCGGCTCAGCAGCTCGACGCCCTTGCGCGACTTCATGAAGCAGATCGCGCGCGCGCCGTCGCGCACGAGTCGCGCGAGCAGCTCGGCCGCCTCGCCCAGGGCGGAGCGGCGTGTGCCCAGCGCCGCGTCGGTCAGAGGCGGGTTCCACATCGCGATCCGCCGTCCCGGCGCGGGGGAGCCGTCGTCGTCGATCAACGCGACGTCCTCCAGTCCCGTGAGGCGCTCGGCCAGTTCGAGCGGGTTGGCGATCGTCGCGGAGGTCAGCAGGACGCGCGGCCGCGTGCCGTAGGCGGCGGCGATCCGCCGCAGCCGGCGCAGCACGTCGGCGACGTGCGAGCCGAACACGCCGCGATAGACGTGCGCCTCGTCGATCACCACCACCGCGAGGTTGGCGAACAGCTCGGCCCAGGCGGCGTGGTTGGGGAGGATGCCGACGTGCAGCATGTCGGGGTTGGTGAGCACCACGTTCGCCTTGCGGCGGATGTCCGCGCGCGCCTCGCGTGGGGTGTCGCCGTCGTAGATCGCGGGCCGCACGCGCTTGGTCAGCCCGAACGCGTTCAGCGCGCGCGCCTGGTCCTGGGCCAGCGCCTTGGTCGGGTACAGGTACAGCGCACGCGCGCGCGAGTCGCGGCAGAGCATGTCCAGCGTCGGCAGGTTGAAGCACAGCGACTTGCCCGAGGCCGTCCCGGTCGTGACGATCGTCGGTCCCGCCCAGGCGGCGTGCAGGGCCTGGGCCTGGTGGCAGTACAGCCGCTCGATCCCGATCCGTCGGAGCGCCGCGAGCATGTCCGGGTGCAGCTCCGCGGGGAGGTCCACCAGCTTCGCTTTGCCTGGCCCCTCACGCGCTTCGCGCACCAGCCGCTCGTCCGCGCGGCCCTCGTCCAGGAGCGCGCTCCAGGGCTCGATTGTGCGGTCTAGGGCCAAGGACTTGAGATAGTAGAGGCGATGTCTTCGATGGCCGCCGAGCGCTGGGCGCAAGCCCGCTCCTTCCATCATTCGCTCTATCCGGCTGAGCGAATCGCTGCCGCGCGCGAGCGCAGCGTGTCGGTGTGCCTGCCTGCGCGGGAGTGCGCGGAGACGGTGGGGGAGATCGTGGAGGCGTTGTTGGAGCTGCGTGAGGTGGGGGTGATCGACGAGGTGGTCGTCGTGGACGCTGCCTCGGCGGATGGCACTGCGGCGGTGGCCGAACGAGCTGGTGCTGTGGTCTGGCAGCAGGAGGAGCTGCTGCCGTCCCAGGGACCGGTGTTGGGCAAGGGCGATGCGATGTGGCGAGCGCTTTCGGTCCTGAAGGGTGAGCTGGTGTGCTTTTTGGATGCGGACACGGAGGGCTTCCCGGCACACTTCGCCACGGGCCTGCTCGGGCCGCTTGTGTGCGAGCAGGGGGTGTCCTTCGTAAAGGCCTTCTATCGTCGCCCCTTGGCGCCAGGCGCCGCTGGTCCGGAGGGGGGCGGCCGCGTGAACCACCTGATGGCCCGTCCGGCGCTAGGGCTGTTCTACCCAGAGCTTGCGGGGGTGCGCCAGCCGCTGGCGGGGGAGGTTGCGGCGAGCAGGGAGCTGCTGCAGGAGCTGCCGTTCGCCACGGGCTATGGGGTTGAGATAGCGATGCTGATCGATGTCTGGCGGAAGGTGGGCCTGGATGGGATCGCGCAGGTGGATCTGGATGAGCATCACAACCGCCACCAGCCGCTGTCGGCGCTGACGCCGATGGCGGCGACGGTGCTGGCGACGATCGCTCGCCGGCTCGAGCAGGATGGGCGTTTGGATGGCGTGGGGGGCGGCCCGCTGGAACGCCCTCCGCTGACGAGCGTGAGGGCGGCGTGAGCGCGCGCTGCCTGTATGTCGACCTGGACGGGACGCTGCTCGGGCGGGGGGCGTCGCTGCTGCACGATGGCGAGGGCGCCGTGTCGCTCGAAGGGGTGCGCGCGGTGCAGGCGTGTCTGCGCGCGGACGTGGAGGTGGTGCTGATGTCGGGGCGCCGCCGCGCGCAGGTGCACGAGGACGCGCGGCTGCTGGGGCAGGACTCGTTCATCTACGAGGCGGGCGCGTGCGTGGTGTTCGGGGGCGGGCCTCAGTTCGGCGGGGAGGAGCACTGGCTGACGGGCGAGCTCGTGCCGGGCGAGCTGAGCATCGCCGAGCAGATCGGGCGCTCGGGGGCGCCGGAGCTGCTGCTGGAGCGGTACGCGGGGCGGCTGGAGTACCACGAGCCGTGGCATGTGGCGCGCGAAGTCTCGCACCTGTTTCGGGGGCTGGTCGACGCCGAGGAGGTGGACGCGCTGCTGATCGAGCACGGTCATGCCGACCTGCGCTTGATCGACAACGGCGTCGTCAATCGCCGCTCGCCCGCGCTGGCGGAGCTGGAGCACGTGCGCGGGTATCACCTCGTGCCGGTGGGGGCGTCGAAGGCGGCGGCCGTCGCGTTGCACCGACGGGCGCGGGGGTATGCGCGGGAGGAGACGTTCGCGGTCGGCGACTCACGCGAGGATCTGGCCTGCGCTGAGCACGTGAGCACGTTCTGGCTGGTGGCGAACGCGGTGTCGCGCGACCCGTCGATCCGGGAGGCGATGGCGTCGTATGAGAACGTGCGCGTGACCGAGTGTGGTCACGGGGCGGGTGTCTATGAAGCGGTTGTGAGCACGTTGATGTCGGGTTGAGGGTTGGGTCGCATCCGCGCAGGTGAGCTGGTTGTCCGCGTGGGGAGGGTGCGGGGCCTCCCGCCCCGCCCACCCGCGGGTGGCGCGTGGAGGTGGTCCCGGGTGGGTGGGGTCTCGAATTCCCCGCGGGCAATTTAGACCGGGTGTCTCAACCTGGGATCGTCGCGTGAGCTATGACGGGATGATGCCTTCGCGTTTCTCCTCCTCGTACAGCCGCTCGATGACGAACTCCTTGAGCAGCGTCTGATAGCCGGTGTTGCGCGAGGCGGCGAGTGACTTCAGCCGCATGAGCGTGAACTGGTCGAAGCGGATCGCGATCGGTGTCGTGCGGCCCGGGCGGATCATGTCCTGCATACGCAGCGCCTTGTCGCGCTTGGTCTGCGCCTCGAAGAAATCGTCGGGGTCCAGCGACAGGCCTTTGGTCGTGTTGACGTCGGTGGCGCGCGGCATATATATGTTCTCCTTTGTCTAGCGAGCGCTATCGTATTACCAGCAATAAAAGAATGTACTCTCTTTTTGCCAGCGTGCGCTATGGTATCCGCCTAACTTATACCATAGATATACGAGCGCAGAAAAAAGAAGAACAAAATGGACGTAAAGGAGATTTCCCAGGTCGCGTTTTTGAAGTAGTTTTTCGCCCCAAACTCCCTGCTTAGCACATACTATAGATATACGACGCTGAAAAGAAAGAACAAAAAGGACGTAAAGGAAAAATCGGGCCCAACACTCCTGAAGGTTCTTACTCGCCCCAGATGCGTACTGCCCGCCGAGACGAGACGTGCGTACTTGCCCGAGGCGTGCCGACGCGCTCAAGGTGCGCGATGGTATCTATGATCCCGACAACCGTCGCCACACGCGACGCCAGAACCCCGGCTGCGGGCGCCGCCGCCACAACGCCGGCGGCGGGACCGTCGCGCGCACCAGCGCGACCCACTCGCCCAGCGGCAGCTCACCGGAGATCAACCGGCCCAGGGCGACCGTGACCGGCGCCTGCACCCCCGCGCGCTCCAGCGCCTGCCCGAGCAGCGGCACCGACTCCAGCGCCTCGACCGCCTGGCCGATCTGAGCCGGAATCTCAACCGCCGGCACGCCCGCCGCCAACAGCTCGCCCGCCCGCCGGTTGCGACTCTCGCGCGCGAGCGCCGTCGCCACCAGATCGCCCGCCCCCGCCAGCCCGATCATCGACTCCGGACGCGCCCCCAGGCCCTCCGCGTAACGCCACACCTCGGCGAATATGTGCCCCGCGGCCGCCCCCGCCGCGTTCAACCCCTGTGCCTCCGTCGCTCCCGCAGCCAGCGCAGCGGCGTTCTTCGCCGCCCCCGCGAGCTCCACCCCCAGAGGATCGTTGGACAGCTCACACACGACCCCCGCGCGCGTGAACACCTGCGCCAGCGCGCGCGCCAACTCCTCCTCCACGCACGCCGCGACCAGCCCCGCCCCCGCGTGCACCATCTCCTGCGCGTGCGCCGGTCCCCCCAGGCAGGCGACGCGATGCGCGCCAAAGCGCGCGCTCAGCACGCTCGTCGGGGGCGTCCCCTCCGGTGGGACCAATCCCTTCGCGACCGACACGATCGCCGCGCGTGCGCCCAGACCCGACGCGGCGAGCGCCTCGATCACCTCGCCCAGCCCGCACGAGGGCACCGCCAGAAACACGTAGTCCGCGCGCGCGACGCCCGCCGAGACCGGCTCGACCCGCAGCTGCGCGGGCAACTCCACGCCCGGCAGATACACGCGATTCTCGCGCTCGCCCTCCAGGCTCGCGGCCTGCTCGGCCGTACGCGCCTGCAACGTCGTGCGCAGCCCGCCGCGCGCCAGCAGCACCGCCAGCGCGGTCCCGAACGAGCCCGCCCCGATCACGCTCGCCCGCCCACCCACCGGCAATGGGCTCATACCAGCATCGCCAACTTTCTGCCCGTATTGCGAAGGCCTCTGCCGTCGCCTGCCCGGAGGATCACCTGCAGGTCCAGCATCCGGGCATCGAACGCGTCCAGCTCGTTCAAGCCCGTCACCGCGTACGCCGGCACGCCCGCCTGCCGCGCGCGCGTGGCGATCTCGAACACCGGGCTCCCCGGCAGCGTTCCCCGATCCAGACGGCCCGCGCCCACGACCACCGCCCGGGCGCGCCGCATGCGCGCGTCGAAGTCCGCCGGCAACACCTCCTCGATCGGGCACACATCCGGCTCCGGCATCCCCGCTGCGCGCACTCCCCGCGCGATCGCCTCCGCCACGCGCTCCGCCGGCAGGTCCGCCCCGAACGCGGACACCGCGAGCAGGAGCGTGTCTGGTATCAGCATGTCTAGTGGCCCCTTTTGAAAATTCGTTGGTGTTTCCCGGCGCCTACCGATTGGAGGTCAGGCGACCTCCAATCGGCCAGCGCCTGAGTCTCGCCGTCCACGGCCCCCGTGCTACCGGTACGAAGACCGTGTCCGTCGAACCTCAGACGCAGACCATCCATCCGGCAAACCCTCAACGAATTTTCAAAACGAACCACTACGCGAAACCCGGTCTGGCGGGCATAGGGGAGTGGGAGCGCGTGTGCGGCGTCACGATCGGGCATCCTTTCAGGCATGGCCACCGAGAAGGCTCAAGACCGTGTCGTGATCGAGGCGTGCGGCCGCGAGCTGCGGATCTCAAACCCCGGCAAGGTGTTCTTTCCCGAGCGCGGGTTCACCAAGCTCGATCTCGTCCGCTACTACCTCGCCTGCGAGGAGGCCGTCGTGCGCCACCTCGCCGAGCGCCCGAGTGTGCTCAAGCGCTGGGTCGACGGCGTCGCCGGCAAGCCCTTCTTTCAGAAGCGCGTCCCCGACGGCGCGCCCGACTGGCTGCAGACGGCGACCGTCACGTTCCCCAGCGGCCGGCACGCGCGCGAGCTGGTCGTCGCCGACGGCGCCCATCTCGCCTGGGGCGTCAACCTCGGCGTGGTCAACTGGAACCCCTGGCCCGTGCGCCGCTCAGACCTCGACCATCCCGACGAGCTGCGCGTCGACCTCGACCCCGGCCCCGAGGTCTCCTTCGCCGAGGTCCGCGAGGTCGCGCTCGGAGTGCGCGAGGTGCTAGAGGAGCACGCGTTGCGCGGCTACCCCAAGACGTCGGGTTCGCGCGGCATGCACGTCTACATCCGCATCGTCCCCGAGCACGACTTCTCCGAGGTCCGCCGCGCCGCGCTCGCGCTTGCGCGCGAGGTCGAGCGGCGAATGCCCGGGCGCGCGACCAGCCGCTGGTGGAAGGAGGAGCGCGAGGGCGTGTTCATCGACTACAACCAAAACGCCCGCGACCGCACCGTCGCCTCCGCCTACTCCGTGCGCGCGGTACCCGACGCGCGCGTGTCCTGTCCGCTTGAGTGGGATGAGGTCCCCGACGTCGAGCCCGCCGACCTGCGCATCGAGACGGTCCCCGACCGTCTGCGCGAGCGCGGCGACCCGTCCGCCACGATCGACGACTCGCCCGGCAAGCTCGACTCCCTGCTGGAGCTGGCCGCGCGCGACGAGCGCGGGGGGCTCGGCGACGCGCCCTGGCCACCCCACTTCCGCAAGCAGCGCTCCGAGCCCCCCCGCGTCCAGCCCAGCCGCGCGCGCTCGGGACGGGGAGGGAGCAAGAAATGATCGGGTGCTCGCTGCGGTCCGGGGTCGCGCATGCACGCCGCGCGCGGTCGCGATGAGCCTGCCCCTGACACCACCCGTCGCGCCCGCGCTGGCACTCTCGCGCCGCGAGCTGCCCACCGGCGATGACTACGCGTACGAGATCAAGCTCGACGGGTTCCGCTGCATCACGTTCGTGGACGGCGACTCGGTGTACCTGCAGTCGCGCGGATCCAAGCCCCTGCAGCGCTACTTCCCCGAGCTCGCGTTTCCCGCCGGGCGGTACGTGCTCGACGGCGAGATCGTCATCCGCGACCCGTCCGGCCACGAGCAGTTCGACTCGCTCCAGCAGCGCATCCACCCGGCCGAGTCGCGCATCAAGCTGCTGTCGGGCGAGATCCCGGCGACATTCGTCGCGTTCGACCTGCTCGCCTACGCCGACGACACGCTGCTGGACCTGCCGTTCGCCGAGCGCCGCTCGGCGCTGGAACGACTGCTCGCCGACCCCGGGTTCGCCGCCGCGCCCGTCGAGCTGATGCCATCCACGACCGATCCCGACCGCGCGGGTGAGTGGCTACGCGAGGCGGAGGGGGCGATCGCCAAGCTCCGTTCCGCCCCCTACGCGCCCGGCAAGCGCACGGGCATGTTCAAGGTCAAGCGCGTCCGCACGATCGACGCCGTCGTCGCGGGCTGGCGTCCCGGCAAGGAGCCCGACACCGTCGGCGCGCTGATCCTCGCCCTGTACGACGGGGACGAGCTGCGCGTCGTCGGGCACTGCTCCGGCCTGACCGCCCCGGAGAAGCGCCGGCTCGTCTCGTTCCTGGCTGCGTATGAGACCGGCGAGCGCGGTTCCGCCGACCCCAGCCGCTGGAGCTCCGGGCGCGAGCTCGAGTGGGTCGCGCTGCGTCCCGAGCTGGTCGTGGAGATCGACTTCGACCACGTCTCCGCCGGGCGCATCCGTCACGGTGCCAAGCTGCGCCGCTGGCGCGAGGACAAGTCCCCGCGGGAGTGCACGTTCGATCAGCTGTCGACGTGAGTATCGGTCTGCGATCCCGCGGTGGGTCTGCGATCCCGCGGTGTGGGTCTGCGATCTCGCGGTGTGAGGAGATCGGCAAGTCGGGGTCGTCTAGCATCAGCGAGAGATGACCAGCACCGACACAGCCACCGTCGCCGAGGAGGAGTACCTGCAGATCCTGTTCTGGCTGCAGGAGGCGCGCCTGCCGATGACCGGCGCGAACGTCGCGCGCGCGATGCAGCTGTCCGCGCCGACGGTCCACGAGATGGTGGGCAGGCTGGAACGCGACGGCTACATCACCCGTGGCCAGGACCGCGTGATCGCGTTCACCCCCGACGGCTCCGCCCACGCCGAGGGCATCGTCCGTCGCCACCGCCTGATAGAGCGATTTCTCACCGACGTTCTCGGCGTTCCCTGGGACGAGGTTCACGAGGAGGCCGAGCGTCTGGAGCACGCCATGTCACCGGTCCTGGAGGAGCGCATGCTCGCCGCGATCGGCGACGCCAAGACGTGTCCTCACGGCCATCCGATCGTCGCCGGCGAGCGCTTGGCCGGCGTGCCGCTGGCCGACGTAACCGTAGGCGCGTCCGTGCGCGTGCTGCGCTTCGAGAACGAGGCCGAGGATCTCCTGCACTACCTGATGGCCTCGGGTCTGCAGCCCGGCTTGGAGGGCACGCTCGCCGCGCGTGACGACTCAGAGGTGGTGCTCGAGACGGGGGATGGCCTACGCCGTTGCGCGGTGACTGCGTCCGTGGCCGAGACGGTGTCCGTGATCGCCGACCCGTCCCCGCCGCAGCGCACCGCGCTGCCCGAGCAGTTGGTTTTGGGTCAGCGCTACGGACGCTGACGCGTTCGGCCGGCGCTTGAATCTGCGTTCTCGGTCACTCGCGTACGTAGCGTAGTAGTACGCCACGCGGGGTGGGCCTTCTGATTCTTGCTCAGCTTAGCTCTCGAACGCGCAGAAGGTGGCTCACTGCAGAGAGCGGTACGCGGCCGCCAAGCGCGCGACGCCCTCGTCGATCTGCTCCGGGGTCACCCCGGAGTACGCGAGCCGCAACGTGTTCTCGCTGCCCTCCAGGACGAAGTCTGTGCCCTTGACAAACGCCACTCCGTGCTCGCCCGCGACCCTGTGCAGGGCGCCCACGTCAGTGCCTGCAGGCAGCGTCACCCACATGAAGTAGCCGCCTTCCGGCGGCACGAACTCCGCCTCGGGCAGATCCCTGCGCAGCGCCTGCGCCAGCGCGCTCGCCCGTTGCGCGAGCGCGGTCCTGACCGTCGCGATCGAGCGCTCGATCGCGCCCGAGATGCAGAACTCGTACACGATCGCCTGCGCGACCATGCTCGGTGAGATGTACGTGTTGGTCGCAAGTTTCGCCACCGCCGCGATCAGATCTACCGGCCCGACCAGGTAGCCGACGCGGATGCCCGGGCACACGGTCTTCGAGAACGACGAGGCATACACCACGTGCTTGGGGTCCATCGACAGCATGCTCGGCAGCGTCTCGCCGCTGAAGCGCAGGTCGACGTATGGGTCGTCCTCGAACACCCAGAAGTTGTGCTCCGCGGCCAGTGCGAGCAGCGCCTGGCGCTTGGTCGGCGAGAGCGTGTACCCGGCGGGGTTCTGGAAGTTGGGGATGATGTGGGCCAGCTGTGGCCGCACCGCCTCGGACCCGCGCAGCAGGTCGGCGAGCGCATCCGTGTCGATCCCGTCTGGCTCGAGCTCGACCGCGTGCAGACGTGCGCCGCGCTCACGCAGCGACAGCAGCGTCCGGTCGTACGTCGGGCGCTCCACGATCACCTCGTCGCCGGGACCCACGAGTTGCTCGAACAGGAACGCATCGGCCTGCATCGAGCCGTTGGTTACGAGCACGCGCTCGGGCTCGACGCCGTGCCGGTCCGCGATCCACGCCCGCAACCGTGGGTAGCCGACCGACGTCCCGTACGCGGTCGCCCCGCCCGGGTCGCTCTCCAACGCGCGCACCGCGGCCTCGCGCAGGCCGTCCACGTCGACGATGTCCAACGACGGCGCGCCGCGCGCGAACGAGATGGCTGGGCCTACTGAGGATGCGGAGGCTGGCACGGCCGCGTAGCTTAGGCGCCCGAGCAACTCGTCGTAGTCCCGGGTCAGCTCGGCCGCGGTCCGCTCCAGGTGCTCCCTGAACCGCAGCAGCTCATCCGTGTTCGCCGGGGGGGCCACAGGCGCCGGTGCTGGTCGCGGGAGAGACGGATGGGAGACCCTCGGGGCGGTTGACGCGGGGGTGGGGGATGGCGTGGGGGCGCGCGCGAGGGGTGGCCCAGAGTGCGTGGGCGTTGACACGTATCGGTCGGGCTGGATTGGCGCGTGCACGGGCGCGGATGTTGGCGCCTGTGCTGGAGCCGCGGGCTGGACAGCCTCGTTGACCAGCCTGCTGTTGCCACCGCCGCCGACGGCGGCCAGCTCACGCTCGAGCTCGCCCAGCTTGCGCTCCAGTTCGCCCAGTGTCTGTGCCATCTCGGGATCCACTCGGCCAAGCCTAGCGATCCGGACGGTGCGGCTATGGGTCAGAGGCAGCGGGACTGGATGCTTCACAAGGCGAGCGAAGCCCGCCGGTCACGAACCGACACGACACGATGTCGGCCGTCGAGTCAGGCAGCGGGGCTAGATGCTCCGCTGAGCACATCCACGGCGAGCTCGGCGACTTCGGTGGGGGTGCGTCCGACGCGCACTCCCTTTGCTTCCAGCGCATCGGCCTTCGCCCTGGCAGTGCCCGCCGAGCCCGACACGATCGCGCCGGCGTGTCCCATCTGCTTGCCGGCCGGCGCGGTGAACCCGGCGATGTAGGCGATCACGGGCTTGGTCACGTTCGCGGCGATGAACTCCGCCGCCTCCTCCTCGGCCGAGCCGCCGATCTCGCCTGAGAGCACGATCAGCTCTGTCTCGGGGTCGTCCTGGAACAGGGCGATCACGTCCACGAACGAGCTCCCCGGCACCGGGTCGCCGCCGATGCCCACGATCGAGCTGCATCCGAACCCGGCCTGAGCGATCTCGTTGCCGATCTGGTAGGTCAGCGTCCCCGAGCGCGAGACCACGCCGACGTTGCCCTCCTTGAAGAACGACGCGGGGATGATCCCGACGTTCGCCTTGCCCGGCGACAGGATCCCCGGGCAGTTCGGGCCGATCAGCCGGGTCGAATGCCCGCTCGTCCGGTCGCGGGCGAGCGTGTTGTAGACGCGGAGCTCGTCATGGGCGGGGATCCCCTCGGTGATCGCGATCACCAGCTCGACCCCCGCCGCGGCCGCCTCGAGGATCGAGTCCGCGGCGAACCGTGGGGGGACGAAGATCATCGCCGTGTTCGGCTGGGTCGCATCCATGGCCTGCGCCCAGCTGTCGAACACGGGGATGCCCTCGACGTCCTGTCCGCCCTTGCCCGGCGTCACTCCCCCGACGACGTTCGTGCCGTAGCGCTGGTTGTTGAGCGTGTGGAAGGTGCCCTCGCGCCCGGTGATCCCAGCAACCGCGAGCCGCGTGTCCTTGTCCACCAGGACCGACATCAGCTCGCCATCCCTGTCCCGGCGGTTGCGCCCGCGCCGGCTGGGGGATCCTCGACGCCACGTCCTGCGGCCAGAGCCACGACCTTCTCCGCCGCCTCGTTCATCGTCTTGGCGGGATAGACGTTGGGCAGGGCGGCCTCCTGCAACAGCTTGCGTCCCTCGACGTCGTTGGTGCCGTCCAGGCGCACGACGAACGGCACCGTCGGCTTGATCTCCGCGAACGCCGCGATCAGCCCGCGCGCGACCTCGTCGCAGCGGGTGATGCCCCCAAAGATGTTGAACAGCACTGCGGTCACGGCCTCGTTGGCGAGAATCAGCTCGACGGCCTGCTTGACCTTGCCGGCGTCCGAGCCCCCGCCCGCATCCAGGAAGTTCGCCGGGCGCCCGCCCGCCTGCGCGACCACGTCGAGCGTGGACATCACGAGCCCGGCGCCGTTGCCGAGGATGCCGATGTCGCCATCCAACGCTACGTATTGCACGCCCTGCTCGGAGGCGCGGCGCTCGATCGGGTCTTCGTTCTCACTGTCGGACAGCCCCTGGTTCTCGGGGTGGCGGTACAGCGCGTTGCCATCCAGCGTCACCTTCGCATCCAGCGCCTTGACCTCGCGCTGCGGCGTGACGATCAGCGGGTTGATCTCCGCCAGCAGCGCGTCCTCCGCCGTCCATACCTCATACAGCGCGCTCAGCGCGTCGGCGACCCCCTCGATCACGTCCTCCTCGGCGCCGCCTTCGGTCGCGATCTCGACGGCCTGTTGGCGGGACAGGCCCTTCAGCGCGTCCACGTGGTGGCGGATCAGCTTCTCCGGCGTCTCCTCGGCGACCTCTTCGATGTCCACCCCGCCCTCGACACTGAACAACACCAGTGGCTGCTTGGCCTGCCGGTCCAGCAGCACCGAGGCGTAGTACTCGGTCGCGATGTCGCTCGCGTGCTCGATCCACAGCGTGCGCACGGTATGGCCCTTGATGTCCATCCCGAGGATGCTCTGGGCGTGCTCGCGCGCCTGGGCTTCGCCGTCGGCCAGCTTCACGCCACCGGCCTTGCCCCGCCCGCCGATCAACACCTGCGCCTTGACCACGACCGGATAGCCGACCCTGTTCGCGGCGGCGACGGCATCCTCGACGGTCGTGACCGCCTCGCCGTCGGAGACCCTCAGGCCGTGGCGGGCGAACAGCTGCTTGCCTTGGTACTCGAGTAGATCCATTTAGCGAGGCGGTGTTTGGGGGAGGGGAAGTTGGGGAGCCCGCCCGCCCGGGAGGGCCTGCCCTCCCCCAGCTGGCTGCAGCTGCTTGCCTTGATACTCGAGCAGGTCCATTGCGGCGCGAGACTCTAACGGAAGACGAGTGAGCGCGTGCAGGCAGGCCCACCGCGGGGCGGCGCACCGCGTCGAGGCCCCCCGCAGGGCATAATGCCCGCGCGATGCCAATCCCCAAGAACGTCACCTTCGTCACCTTCGACGCCTATGGAACCCTGATCGACCGCGACACCGGGATCTACGAGGCGTTCGCCGCCGAGGCCGCCCGCGACGGTGTCGAGCTCGACCGAGCCGAGCTGCTGGCGCTCGTGCGCGAGATCACCCGTGAGATCGAGGGGGGCTCCTACGAGCTCTACGCGGAGGTCCTGCGCCGCACCGCGATCGAGGCGGCGCGGCGTCTGGATTGGGCGCTTGAGCCCTCGCGCTCGGGGTTCCTGCCCGACTCCGTCCAGCGCTGGAAGCCGTTCAAGGAGACCAACATCCAGCTGGCCAAGCTCGCCAAAAAATACAAACTGGGCCTGCTCTCCAACGTCGATGACAAGCTCCTGGGCCAGACCCGCCGCCATATCCCGACCGACTTCGACCTCGTCGTCACCGCCCAGCAGGTCCGCTCCTACAAGCCCGACCCCGCCCACTTCACCGAGTGCGCCCGGCGCATGGGCGGCAAGCGCGGCTGGGTGCACGTCGCCGCCAGCCACTACCACGACGTGGCGCCGTGCATCAAAGCGCGGGTGCCCGTCATCTGGGTCAACCGCACCAAAGAGACACTCGACTCCTCCCAGCGCAAGCCCACCGCCGAGGTTCCCAACCTCAAAGAGGCCGCCAAGCTGTTGGGCGTCTCCTAAGGCGCGCCAGGGCGGCGCGAGACCCCCGGACACGCGGTGCGAGTCGTCTCGCTCCATCCCGACGTTCTGGTCGCGACCAGCGCGATCTGGCAGACGAACTGCGTCGTCGTCCGCGGGGGCGCGGGCGCTCCCGCGGGGGAGTCCGGAATCGATCCAGAGGGGTTTGGCGGCGCGATTGAGACCGACCGTCCCGCTCAGGAGGGCGAGACGTTCGTGATCGACTCGCCGATCCTGCCGGACGAGCTCGACGCGCTCTCGGCGCTGGTGCAACAGGCCGGGTTTCCCGTCCCGAGCGGTCTGCTCGCCACGCACGGCGACTGGGACCATCTGCTGGGACGGCTCGCGTTTCCGGGTATCGCGCTCGGTTGCGCCGAAAGCACCGCCGAGCGTATGCAGGCCGCTCCGGGAGAAGCGCAACGAGAACTACGCGCATTCGACGAGGAGCACTTCATCGAACGCGAGCGGCCACTCGCCCTAGGGGCGGTCCAGGCTCTGCCCGTCCCGGGGAGCTGTGGAATCGGCGAACGCGAGCTGGCTCTGCACCCGGCGTCCGGCCACACCGGCGATGGGATCGCCATCCTGATCGAGTGGGCGGGCGTGCTGGTGAGCGGCGACTACCTGTCGCCGGTCGAGCTGCCGCTGCTGGGCTCGGGTGGCGCGGCCGAGGCGTATGCAGACACGCTCAGGCGCCTGCGCGCACTGGTGGAGCACGTCGAGCACGTCGTTCCCGGTCACGGGCGCGTGCTCGGCCGCGAGCGGGCACTCGAGCTCCTCGACGAGGATCTGGCTTACGTGCGGGAGGGGCCGTCTAGTTCGACTCGGCTGAGACGATCGTCGCGATCGGCGCACCTGCTGCGATCGGCGCACCCTCGCTGATCGGCAGCTCGGAGATCGTCCCGGCCTTGTGGGCGGTGATCTCGTTCTCCATCTTCATCGCCTCGATGATGCACAGCAGCTGACCCTCGGTGACGGTGTCGCCCTGTTTGACCAACACCTTCCACATGTTGCCTTGCAGGGGCGAAGGCAGGGTGTCGGGCCCCCGCCCACCCCCGCCGCCGGTCGAGCTCTTTCGCGCTCCGCGCTTGGGGGCTCGGCCTGCGTTGGCGTTTGCGGCGCCGTTCATCGGTCCTACCGCGCCGGCGAACGGAGCGCCGAGCACACGCACGTCGAAGCGCTTGCCCGACACCTCGACCTCGTACGTCCGCTGCACCTTCTCCTCCGCCTCGCCCTCGCCCTCGGCGACGGTGGCCGCGTCCGGCGCGGGGAACGCGAGCGTCTTCAGCCACGCCTTGTCCTCGAGCAGGTCCCTGCACGTCTCGCCCTTGGCCCACTGCTCGGTGGCGAGCAGCGCCTGGTGGAACGGGATCAGCGTCTTCAGGCCCTCGATCTCGTATTCGTCCAGCGCGCGCAGCATCCGTTTGGTCGCCTGCTCGCGGTCGGCGTCCCAGACGATCAGCTTGGCGACCATCGGGTCATACATCGGCGAGACCTCCCCGCCTGCTTCCACGCCTGAGTCCACGCGCACGCCTGGCCCGCTCGGCTCCTTGTAGGCGCCGATCTTGCCCGGCGCCGGAGCGAAGTTCTTGGACGCGTCCTCGGCGTTGATCCTGCACTCGATCGCGTGCCCGCGCAGCTCTATGTCCTCCTGGCGATAGCTCAGTTCCTCGCCCGCCGCCGCTTTGATGCCCTCCTTGACGATGTCGATCCCGGTCGTCATCTCGGTCACGCAGTGCTCGACCTGTACGCGCGTGTTCATCTCGAGGAAGTAGTACTCCGGCTGCTTGCCCTCGGGCGCGGAGAACAGCCCCTCGATCGTGCCCGCGCCGACGTAATCGACGGCCTTGGCGGCGTTGACGCCGATCTGTCCGATGCGCGCGCGCAGCTCCGGGTCGACCACCCACGCAGGCGCCGGGGACTCCTCGATCACCTTCTGGTGGCGGCGCTGAATCGAGCAGTCGCGCTCGCCCAGATGAATCACGTTGCCGTGGCGATCCGCCAGCACCTGCACCTCCACATGGCGGGGGTCGTGCAGGTAGCGCTCCAGATACACGGTCGCGTCGGAGAAAAACTTCTCGCCTTCGCGGCTGGACCCCTCGAACGCGCCCTCCAGCTCGTCCTCGCTCAGCGCTACGCGAAACCCCTTGCCGCCGCCGCCGCCCGCGGCCTTCACCGCGACCGGAAACCCGATCTCCTCCTTGGCGATCCGCAGCGCGTCGGCGACCGTGGCCACGGGCTCGGTTGTGCCCGGCACGATCGGCACCCCGGCGGCCTGCATCAGCTCACGCGCGCGCGTCTTCGAACCCATCGCCTCGATCGCGCTTGCCGGGGGCCCGATGAACACGATCCCGGCGTCCTCGCACGCCGCCGCGAACGGGGCGTTCTCCGCGAGGAACCCGTAGCCCGGGTGCACCGCCTCCGCCCCGGCGCGCCTGGCGACGTCAAGAATCTTCTCGATGTTCAGGTAGTTCTCCGCCGCCGGCCCGTCGCCGAGGTTGTACGCCTCGCTCGCGCGCGTCACATGCGGGGCGTCGCGGTCGAGCTCCGAGTACACGGCCACGCCGGCCACGCCCAGCTCGTCGAGCGCGCGCACGATGCGCACGGCGATCTCGCCGCGATTGGCTATGAGGACCTTGCCGAACATGATTGGCCGCGGAGGTTATCCAACCGACCTTGTCAGCGGGGATGAGCGTTCTTTTGCGATCGCTGTCAATTAGCGCACGCGTGCCGCCGCGGACACTACGTGGTGATCAGCTGAGCGGGGCGGCCTTTTCAGGCCGACCGACCCGCGAAGCGGCTTCCAGTCGGGATAAAACGTCGTCGGATGAAAACGTCCGTCCCCGCGCCCGCGCGGGCTCGGCACCCTCAACCCGCGGCGATCATCCCCGCGGCGACGGTCTCGTTTGAGGCTTCGTCGATCAGGATGAAGCTCCCCGTGCGACGGTTGCTCTTGTAAGGATCGAACACGAGCGGCGTGGACGTGCGCAGGCGCACGCGGCCGATGTGGTTCAGCGCGAGCTGCTCGGGCGGCGGGTCGCGCTGCAGCGTGTGCACGTCGAGGATGTCGTCGATCCCGTCGACGACCGCCATCGCGCCGCGCGTGGTCTGCTTGATGAGGTAGCGCCCGCCCGGCCGCAACGGCTGCTCGGCCATCCAACACACGTCCGCCTGCAGCTCGCGTGCCACCGTCGGTTCGTGGTCGGGGTGGCAGATCAGCTCGCCGCGAGAGATGTCGATCTCATCTACCAGGCGCAGCGCGACAGACATCGGCGCGGCCGCCTCCTGGAGCTCGCCATCGAAGGTGTCGATCGCCGCGATTCGCGTGCGCTCACCGCCCGGCAGCACCACCACCTCCTCGCCCCGGCGCAGCGCTCCGCTCGCCAGCTGGCCGCCGTAGCCGCGGTAGTCGCCGGTGTCCGGCCCGCTCGACGGACGGATCACCCACTGCACCGGAAACCGCGCCGGCGTCTCGTGCGGATGGTCGTAGGCGACCTCCACCTGCTCGAGCAGCTCGAGCAGCGCCGGTCCGTCATACCAGTCCATCGTGTGCGAGCGGTCGACCACGTTGTCGCCGTTGAGCGCCGATATCGGGATGTAGATGATCTCGTACTGGTCGCCCGCCCTGCGGCCGCCTTCGCGCAGGTTGGGCGCGAAGCTCTCGAACTCCTCGCAGATCTCCGTAAAACGCTCCTGGGAGTGCCCGACGAGGTCCATCTTGTTGACCGCCACGACGAGCTTGGGGATGCCGAGCAGCGCGCTGATGTAGGCGTGGCGCTTTGACTGCTCGAGCACGCCCCTGCGTGCGTCGATCAGCACGACCGCGAGATCGGCCGTCGAGGCGCCCGTGACCATGTTGCGCGTGTACTGCTGGTGGCCGGGGCAGTCGGCGATGATGAACCGCCGGCGGGGCGTCGCGAAGTAGCGGTAGGCGACGTCGATCGTGATGCCCTGCTCGCGCTCTGCCCTCAGCCCGTCGGTCAGCAGCGCGAGGTCCAGCGCGCCCTCGCCGCCGCGGCGCTCTGAGGCCTGCGCGACGTGTTCGAGCTGATCCTCGAACACCTGCTTGGTGTCGTACAGCAGCCGTCCGATCAGCGTGCTCTTGCCGTCATCGACGGATCCCGCGGTTGTGAACCTCAGCAGATCGAGCGTCATGTCCGATAGCGCCTGAGAGGGTCGTGAGTCGAGCCAGACAAGGACGCAGCGAGCGTGGCGTGCTCGGCACGCGTGCTGGCCGATCGGAGATCCCGTCGATCTCCGATCGGTAGGACGCAGTATGGCGAAGTGCTCACGGCCATCTCAGAAGTATCCGGCCTTCTTGCGGTCCTCCATCGCGGCCTCGGTGACGCGATCGTCCGCGCGCGTCTCTCCGCGCTCGGTGATCCGTGTCGCGGCGATCTCCGTGACGACTTCAGCCAGCGTGGCGGCCTGGGAGCGCACACCGCCGGTGCAGCTCATGTCCCCGACGGTGCGATACCTGACGGTCTCTGCGAACACCTGCTCCCCGTCGATCAGCTCCACGCCCTCACGCCACGCGTACAGCATCCCGTCGCGCTGGAACACCGGGCGCTCATGCGCGAAATAGATCGAAGGCACCTCGAGCTGCTCCTGGTCGATGTACTCCCACACGTCGAGCTCTGTCCAGTTGGAGATCGGAAACACCCTTACGTTCTCGCCCTTCTTGATCCTGCCGTTGTACAGGTTCCACAGCTCCGGGCGCTGGCTCTTGGGATCCCACTGACCGAAGTCGTCGCGGAAGGACATGATCCTCTCCTTCGCTCGCGCCCTCTCCTCGTCCCGCCGGGCCCCGCCAAACGCGGCGTCGAAGCCATGCTCGGTGATCGCGTCCAGCAGCGTGACCGTCTGCAGTTTGTTGCGCGACGCGCGCGGCCCGGTCTCCTCGACCGCCCGGCCGTTGTCGATCGACTCCTGCACGCTGGCCACGATCAGTCGCTCACCGAGCTCGGCCACGCGCCGGTCGCGGAACTCGATCACCTCCTCGAAGTTGTGCCCCGTATCGACGTGCATCAGCGGGAACGGGAACGGTCCCGGGCGAAACGCCTTCTCGGCGAGACGCAACAGCACGATCGAGTCCTTGCCTCCGCTGAACAGCAGCACCGGGCGCTCCAGTTCCGCCGCGACCTCACGCATCACGTGTATCGCCTCGGACTCCAGCGCCCGCAGGTGGCTCAGTTGGGGGCCTGTCGCGACGCTCATGATGATCCCTCCGGCTCGGCCGGCATGACCGTGGTGGGCGACGAGATCGATGTTTTCGGCTTTTGCACGAGGGTCATGGTGGCTTACACGCTGGGCTGAGATGCCACATCAACGTGCAAACCACACTCCGTCTTCTTCGTGCCCGCCCAACGTCCCTCGCGACCGGCGCCGGGCTGGGTGCAGGGCGCGCAGCCGATCGACTCATACCCCTGGTCGTGCAGGGGGTTGTAGGGCAGCTCGCGCTCGTGGATGCGCCGCCACAGGTCCTTGTCGGTCCAGTGGGCCAGCGGGTTGTACTTCCACAGGCCGCGGCTCTCGTCGCGTTCGATCAGCTCCGTGGCGGCCCGCGTGGGTCCCTGCTCGCGCCTGATGCCGGTGATCCAGCCCTCGGCGCCGTCCAGGGCGCGCTCGAGCGCCTGCACCTTTGCCGCCGAGCAGCAGTTGTCGGGGCCTGTCCATGGCCCGCCCGGACCCGAGGCGTCCTGCACCTCGATCTGCACGCCGTAGCGCTGCTCGAACTCGCGCCAGGTCTGCAGCGTCTCTCCGAACAACACGCCGGTGTCGATCGTCACGATCCTCACCGTCTTACCCGTGCCCTGGTCGAGTCGCAACAGCTCGTCGAGCAGCACGGACTCCTCCTTCTGGAACGAGCACAGCAGCACGGCTCGCGCGCCGTGGCGTGCGGCCTCGCGCAGCGTGTGCGTCAGGCTTGGTGCCGGGTCTAGCTCGGAGGCTACCTTCGCCATGTGGCTGTTCCCTGGTTGCATCTGCTCTGGTCCTCGCGTTTGCTCATGACATCTATACCGCGCACTCGCCCTCGCCGCGCACGACTTCGAACGGGACGTTGCGGTTCCAGTCGATGAACGTGTTCATTGTCTCCAGCCCGAAGTCCGCGGGCATCGACAGGTCCTTTACGAGGCCCTCCAGCTCGGTCGTGCCGACGCGCTCGGCGAAGTCGTTCCACTCCTCGCCCTCCTCGCGGTTGGACTCGTAATGGCCGATCCAGCGCTCGATCGCATCCGGTACCCGCTTGGAGGGCAGGCGTAGCTTCAGTCGCGTGCCGAACTTCACCTCGCCGCCTTCGAACACGCCGCCGACATGGGGGATGTAGGCGGGGATCGTGTGCTCGCCGACTTTGATCGACGCGCCGGTGAACCCGATGCCGGCGACGTGATGCTGGCCGCAGCCGTTCGGGCAGCCGCTGATCTTGACGTTCAGCTTGCGCGTGAGCTCATCGGTGATGTCCAGCGCTTCGATCCGCTCCTGCACGGCCTGGTTCAGGCCCATCGAGCTGGTGATCCCGAGCTTGCACGAGTCCGTGCCGGGGCACGACACGACGTCGTTGATCTCCCGCGATCCGGCGTCTCCCAGGTCCAGCTCCGACAGTGCCCGCCAGACGTCGTAGACGCTCTCCTCGCGCACCCAGCGCAGCACGAAGTTCTGCTGCACCGTCGTACGCGCGTAGCCACCGGCGTAGGCGCGCATGATCGCCGCCAGGCCACGGAACTGCTCGGGGGTGAGGTCGCCACGGGTGATCTTCGCCTCGACGGTCACGTATCCCTCTTGCTTCTGCTCGCGCACGTTGGCGGCCCGGAAGCGTTCGAACTCGGACAGGTCACCGTTCGGAGCGCCGTATGTCTGCGGCGGGGCGGGCGCGGACTCGCGCTCGTCGTCTGCGAACAGCCTGTCCTCGATCGAGAAGTCCCTTTCAGCGACCCAGTCGCCCTTCAGCTCCTCCTCGACTTGGTTGCGCAGCTCGTCGATCCCGTACTTGTCCACGAACACCTTGATCCGAGCGCGGGCGCGGTTGACGCGCAGCCACTCCTGGCGGTCGAAGATCCGAAACACAGCCTCGGCGATCTTCAGGTAGTCGCCGTTGTCGAGCTCGACAAACTCGTACAGCACCGGCGCCACCCGCGGCATGATCGAAGTGCCGCCGCCGACCATGATCTCCACGCCACGGACCTCGCCGGGGCGGGCGGGGTCCTCAGATTTCTTGACCCGAGCCCGGAAGGCGATGTCGTGGATGCCGCTGATCGCGCGGTCGCGCGGGGAGCCGTCAAACGACGTCTTGATCTTGCGCGGCATCGCCTGAGTCGTGGGGTGGCGTACGAAGTAGCGCACGTACGCGCCCGCGTACGGCGTCAGGTCGAACAGCTCGTCCTTCGCCACTCCCGCCCACGGGTCGCCGGTGACGTTCCTGACCGTGTTGCCGCAGCCCTCACGGCTCGACAGCCCGGACTCGCCGAGCTCGCGGATCGCCCGCTCGGCTTCCGGCAGCGGGATGTGGTGCATCTGGATGTTCTGGCGCGTGGTGATGTGGCCCTTGTTCAGGGGCACGTACTTCTCGACCACATTGGCGAACGCCTCCATCTGCTCTGGCGTGATCCCGCCGAAGGGCAGCTTCACGCGGATCATCTGCACGTCGGCCTGGCGCTGGCCGTAGACGCCCTGCTTCAGGCGGAACTTGATGAACTCGTCTTCCGGAGTGTCTCCCGCCAGGTATTTCGTCGCCTCGGTCTTGAAGTCGTCGTACTCGCGCTGCAGGATCGGGATCACGTGCCCAGGCACGTTCTGCAGGACCTCGGGGTCCTCGAGCGTGCCGCGCGGCGCGGCGGGTACGGAAACTGGCTCCATCACGAAACCTCCTGATCCGGGCGGCGCGCCCGGGCTGCTTTCGAAAGAGTGCCGGCGGGGAAGGGAAAACGATTGAGGCTAAAGCCTAGCGACTTTCAGGTATTTATCCAGGGGTGGGGAACATCGACATGGTCCTCACGCATGACGCCTTCGAGCATAGCCGCGCGCGTCCACGGGTCCGGGCCGTCTGCAGGCGCCGGTCCGACGGCGGGGCTGTTTCGTGGGCGAAGCGCTCCAAGGCCGCGACGATCGCCGCGGCCTCCTCGGGGGAGGACGAGGGGGGGATGAGCGCGAGGGGGAGGTGCGGGCGGCAATAGAGCGACCGGACTGCTACGCCGGGCCGCTCACAGCGGGATGTTGCCGTGCTTGCGCTGCGGGCCCGGTTCGCGCTTGGACTGCAGCGTGTGCAGCGCGGCGATCAGTCGCGGGCGTGTCTCGTGCGGGACGATCACGTCGTCGATGTAGCCGCGCTCGGCGGCGGTGTAGGGGTTGGCGAAGCGGGCCTTGTAGTCCTCCATCAGCTTCTTGCGCCGCTCCTCGGGGGTGGGGCTTTGCGCGAGATCGCGCCGATAGATGATGTTGACGGCGCCCTCCGGCCCCATCACGGCGACCTCGGCCGTCGGCCAGGCGAAGTTGAAGTCCGCGAGCAGGTGCTTGGAGGCCATCACGTCATACGCGCCGCCGTAGGCCTTGCGCGTGATCACGGTGATCTTCGGCACGGTCGCCTCGGTGAACGCATACAGCAGCTTGGCGCCGTGGCGGATGATTCCACCCCACTCCTGGGCAGTCCCCGGCAGGAAGCCCGGGACGTCGGTGAACGTGAGCAGCGGGATGTTGAACGCGTCGCAGGTGCGCACGAACCGCGCGGCCTTGGCCGAGGCATCGATGTCAAGCACGCCCGCGAGCTGAGCGGGCTGGTTGCCGACGATGCCGACGGCGAAGCCGTCGAGCCGGGAGAAGCCGCAGATGATGTTGCGCGCGTGGTGCTCGTGCACCTCGAAGAACTCACCGTCGTCGACGATCAGCCGTACAACGTCGCGCATGTCATATGGCTTGTTGGGGTTGTCCGGGACGACGTGGTCGAGCTCGGGGTCCATCCGCTGCGGGTCGTCGGTCGGCTGCACGCGAGGCGCGCGCTGCAGGTTGTTCTGCGGCAGGAAGCTCAGCAGGTAGCGGCAGTCCTGTAGGCACGCGTCCTCGTCCTCGGAGGCGAAGTGGGCGACGCCGGACTTGGTGTTGTGCGACATCGCTCCGCCGAGCTCCTCGAACCCGACCTCCTCGCCGGTGACCGTTTTGATCACGTCGGGGCCGGTGATGAACATGTGCGAGGTCTCACGGACCATGAATATGAAGTCGGTGATCGCCGGCGAGTACACCGCGCCGCCCGCGCACGGGCCCATGATCAGGCTGATCTGCGGGATCACGCCCGAGCAGCGCACGTTGCGCACGAACACGTCGCCGTAGGCGCCCAGCGAGACCACGCCCTCCTGGATGCGTGCGCCGCCGGAGTCGTTGATGCCGATCACCGGGCAGCCGATCTTGGCGGCGAGGTCCATCAGCTTGCACATCTTCTCGCCCATCACCTCGCCGAGGGAGCCGCCGAACACGGTGAAGTCCTGACTGAACACGCACACGGTGCGCCCGTCGATCGTGCCGTGCCCGGTCACGACCGCGTCGCCCCAGGGCCTGTTGTCCTGCATGTCGAAGTCGTAGGTGCGGTGGCGCACGAACGTGTCGAGCTCCTGGAAGGAGCCCGGGTCGAGCAGCTTCTCCACGCGCTCGCGGGCGGTGTACTTGCCGCGCGCGTGCTGCTTCTCCTCCGCCTCCGGGGAGGAGTGGATCGCCGCCTCGCGCAGCTCCTGCAGCTGGGCCAGCTTCTCCTCGTAGGTCTCCGGGGCCTTCTGGCGCGGTGGCCGGCGGTGCCCGCTGCGGGAGGCGGCGAGCAGGGCGGCGTCGTTCTGTCGGTCGTGGGAGCTCGAGGCCATCGGGCGCGGATGTTATCCGGGTGCGGTTTCGGCCGGTCGGCAGGGGTCTTGTGCAGCGACTGGTCCCGGACTCTGGAGAACGCGCGTTCGTCTGGTCCGGAGCCTGCTATAGCCTCCGACCCGTGACCGTCTACTCGTTGATGGATCTCTTCGCGGGATGCGGGGGAATGACTCGGGGATTTGAGGACACCAAACGCTTCCGCTCGATGTTTGCGGTTGAGTGGGATGCGAATGCCGCGGAGACTTACCGGCTCAATTTCGGTGATCACGTCATTGCTTCTCCGATTGAAGAAGTCGAGACCTTTCCCATGGCGGACGTACTTGTGGGAGGCCCTCCCTGTCAGGGTTTCTCTCCGTTGAATATGCGCGGAGTCGGTCTCGAGCGGAGGGCACTTTGGCGTGAATACCTGCGGGCATTGGTGCAGTCTGCTCCACTGGTGTTCGTCATGGAGAACGTCCCCGGGCTGCTGCGGTCGGGTGAGTATGCCGCGTTTGTACGAGAGGCTTCCGTACTCGGCTACGATATCGAAGGAGAGGTTTTGAACGCAGCAGACTACGGTGTACCTCAGACGCGTAAGCGGGCGATTGTCATCGGCTCGCGGATTGGTCCGGTGTCCTGGCCAGAGCAAACACATTGGCCTGCGACGAATACGGAGAACCACACGGAGATATGGCGAACGTTTGGTGAGGCAGTCAAGGGGCTGCCGCCTAAGCCCGACGGAAAGAAATGGCACAACTCGAGGAATCCCCGGCCGGTAAGCCTCGAACGATATAAGGCGATTCCCGGTGAAGGAGAAGGGAGGTTTGATCTCGCCCGAAGACGACCGGACATCACACCTCCGTGCTGGCTTCGCAAGAAATCGGGCTCAACCGATGTATTCGGGCGCTTGTGGTGGGACCGACCGGCCTACACGATTCGAACGGAGTTTTACAAGCCGGAGAAGGGTCGCTATCTTCATCCCATAGAGCATCGGCCCATAACGGTACGTGAGGCGGCCCGATGCATGTCGTTTACCGACGACTTCGTATTGCCAACGAATCAGGCGATGACGACGGTTGCCAAGCAGGTCGGTAACGCCGTGCCTCCCCTCTTGGCGGCTGCCGTGGCGCAAGCACTTGTCAAGATGCTTGACCGTGCGGCTCCGGATGTGCTTTCCAGGGCGTTTGCAGCAGCCGCGTAGTGCGGACTCGGTGCCGCCTTCGCCTTCGATCAATAGCCAATAGCTATGTCGCCAGGTCGAGTGGCAGGTCGCTGATATCCCGCAAACGTCGTCCCTGGATAAGCGTCTGAAGAGTGTCCTCCGCGTCGGAGTAGTCGAGATCTCTGGTTGCCTGCAACAACTCGTCGAGAGCAGCGTGATACGTACAGTCAACATCCCCGGTGCCCATCGCTATCGATGCGATTCGACCGGCCATTGGCTCGACGGTCACCGCAACGATGTGAGGATTGCGACCCTTGCGATTGCGCATGAGATTGAGTGCCTCCGTCCTGGTGTTCTGTGCTCGGTCGCTGCGCATCGTGTACTTGCACGAGATGCTTGCATGAAGAATCGGTAGTCCTGCATTCGAAGCTCGCAGGGGAGATCGACGAGCCGTCTCGTCGTTTTTCCCAAGGAGGACGTCTCGCGAATTGATCTCGTCATCAAGCACCGGTTGGCGGCCGACTATTATGTCAGGGGTGACGAGATAATCCGAGCCGATGGAGGTCGCCAGCTCTCGATTTGCGTCGAGAACCTGCTTGAGATCGGCAAGGTGCCCATACTGCTCGAAAAGGGCGATTGCCGACTCGCTTGGATTCATTGCAAAGAACCAATCGCCGGGACGGAGATGGGCGAGCCTCGAGAACGCGGAACGTAGGAACTCCATGGTAAGACGTGTAAACTCATTTCCCACCGTTTGTCCGGCAAGGGTCGTTTGACAGGTAGGGTGACCAAGGAGTTCGACCATACGAGTCGCGATCTCTCTACTCGCCTTACTTGATCCATCGGCGATGTTGAGTATGCGCGATTCGGAGCGCGTTCCGAGCACTTCGGCGCAAAGGTGTCTCTGGTAGTCTCCTCGAAGGTCGGCGAGAACAGCCATTGCTGCTTGCAGTCTCGCACGCGCAGCGGACGTCTGATCGGCGAACGCCGTGAGCCGCTTGTCTCGGTTGGTCGAGATGGTGGGTCAACGCTGACGCCTATTGTACGTCGGTAGAGGCATGAATGCAATTCTCGTGACTTTTGCGTCACATTGCTTCGCTCTATGCGTCAAAAGTGTGCCTAATGTGATACAAGATCGTGACGTCTCGTCCCGTACGCTCGGGATGTCCTACAAATGATGTCTTACGTTGGCCACCGGAAAGCGTGCCGGGCTTGGTTGTGCGTGTGACGAAGCTTTCGAACATGGGTACGCCCACTCTGATCGCTCCTCCGACCAGCGCTCATGCGACTGCCACCATGCAGGCCAATCGTGGCCGTGACACCACACCCGAGCTCGCGCTTCGCTCGGTTCTCCACCGGGCGGGACTACGTTTTCGAAAGAACTCCAGGTTGGACTTACCTGCGGGAAGGGTGCGTCCGGACATCATGTTCTCGAAGTTGAAACTGGCCGTGTTCGTCGATGGCTGCTTTTGGCACGGTTGCACGGCGCATCGAACACTACCGAAGGGTAACGCCGAGTTCTGGGAGGCGAAGATCAACGGTACGCGGCGACGCGATGAAGACCAGAAACACTTGCTGATGAAGGCGGGCTGGACCGTGCTGCGAATCTGGGAGCACGACGTTCCGCACCCCGCCGCTGCGCTGGTGATCGCCGAAGTAGAGCGCCTCAACGCCAAACCTGCGCATTCCCAGGCATAGACAGATATTCTTCGGCTGACCTCAGGTCGCAGTGGGCGCTCGTTGCTCGGCGGCTGGGGTTACGTCATCGAAGAGGGCGAGCGTTTCTATGCTCAAGCCCGTGAGAACGGCCGGTGGTGCGCCGCGCCGAGGCGGTCCAGCACTCCGGTGAGCACTGCTGTGGTCTGCTGTTCGAGCTCGGTCAGCTCGGCGGCGATGTCCGCGGCCTCGGGCGTTGGCTCCTCTGGGGTGATCTCCTCGGGCGCTGGATCCTCGAGTTCAACTGCTGCCGTCGGCTCAGGCGCAGGCTGAGGCGATTGTTTACGGCGTCGGAACAGTCGGGCAAACCACCCAGGACGTGACTCGGGCGCGACGATCTCCGGCTCAGGCTCCGGCTCTGGCTCGATCTCGGGTATGACCTCGATCGCCTCTGGCTCTGGTTCGGGCTCAGACACCGGCTCGGCGGCCGGACGACTCGCCGAGAGCGTGACCCGCGTGCCCCACCCTGAGGGTTTGAGCTCGACCCTGCCGCTGACCTCGGCGCCATCAGCGCCCGCCGCCTCCCAGTCGACGGTGCGCTCGGGTTCGGTCCCGACGATGCGGATCTCGCCCAGCTCGCCGAGATGGCGAGCCAGCGTGGTGGGGTCGCTCAGCTCAGCCCACAGCTCGGGCGGGGACTTGACGAGGGTGCGTTGCACCTCCGAGGCGACGCTCATCGTCCACGGTTTTCGCGCGGACAGGCGCGACTCCTCTATACGGTGGCTACGCCGCCGATCGCGCCGTGCGCGAGCCGATCAACCCGCGCTCGTGCAGCAACTCCGCCAGTTGCACCGCATTCAGCGCCGCGCCCTTGCGCAGGTTGTCCGCCACGATCCACAGGTCGAGCGCGCGCTCGTGGCCGGGGTCGCGGCGGATGCGCCCGACGAACACGTCGTCCTGGCCGGATGCGTCGATCGCGAGCGGATACAGCGCCGTGGCGGGATTGTCGATGACCGTCACGCCGGGCGCGGCGTCCAACAGCTCACGGGCGTGCTCGGGGGAGAGGTCGCTATGCGTCTGCACGTTGACCGCCTCGGAGTGGCCGTTGACCACGGGCACGCGCACGCACGTGGCGCTGATGCGGATCTCGGGGTCGCCGAGGATCTTGCGCGTCTCGTTGATGAGCTTGCGCTCCTCGTCGGTGTGGTCCTCGCCGGCGGCGAACGAGCCGGCGTGGGGGAGAGCGTTGAACGCGATCTGGTGGGCGTAGGCGTCAGGGGGGGAGATGTCGCGCTCGTGCAGCAGCGCGTGGGACTGGTCGAGCAGCTCGTCGACCGCACGCCGGCCCGTCCCGGAGACCGCCTGGTAGGTGCTGATCACCAGCCGCTCGATGCCGACCGCGTCGTGGAGTGGCTTCAGCGCGACGACCATCTGCATGGTCGAGCAGTTCGGGTTGGCGATGATGCCGTGGTGCCCCGCCAGGGCGTCGGGATTGACCTCGCTGACGACCAGCGGCACGTCGTCGTGCATGCGCCAGCGCGAGGAGTTGTCGATCACGACCGCGCCGGCGTCGGCGAATCGGGAAGCCCACTCGCCCGAGGTTGCGCCGCCGGCTGAGAACAACGCGATGTCAAAGCCCTGGATCGACTCGTCGTTGAGGCCTTGCACGACGAGCCCACTTTCGAGCTCACGCCCGACCGAGCGCTCGGAGGCGAACGGGACGATCTCGCGCGCCGGGAACTCACGCTCGCGCAGCAGCTGAAGCATCAGCGTGCCCACCTGGCCGGTGGCGCCGACGACCGCGACTCTGTAGCCGTTGCTCATGAGCTCTCAGGGTACAGCGATGCTGGTCATGTGAACTGCGCTCCCTAGACGTTCGCTGGGCAAGCGAGTCAAGGACGCAGGGAGCGTGGCGTGCTACGCACGCGAGAGACTGAGGACGCAGAATTCGCGCCGCCCAGCGAACGTCTAGGCGCCCGTGTGAGTTGCCATGAAATAGATCGTGATGATCACGAGCAGGTCCATCAGCGCTCCGACCCCGCCGATGCGGCGCACGAGCGAATCGTGCTCGGCCCCGAACGTCGCCGGCCCCTCACCCGCGGCTGCCGCCACGTCCCGGTCGGCGACCTCGATCAGGCGCTTCTCGCGCGGACCGAGGTAAGCCCCCTCGACGGCGCCGATCACGATCGAGACGGCGAGGCCCCACTGCACGAAGAACGCGTGCCACAGATGCAGGTGCGAAGCGAGATAGATGCCGAACACGATGATCGCCGCGACTCCCGGCATGATCACGCGCTGGCTGATCGCGTGCAGCGCCCGGTACAGCGCGGGCAGCGCGCGCGTGTCGGCCTTGGTGATGGCGCCGATCAGGACGGGATAGGCAAACGTCGCGCCGAACGCGAACACAACGGCGATGATGTGCAGGGCGAGGACGACTTCGTAGAAGGCGACGGCTACGAGCACGGGCGCATCCTATTGATTCGGGCGCTGAGAGGAAGATAAAGACGGGATGGGAATAGAAAAATAAAGTCGGTATAACGATGGTGATACCGACTAAAAAATATATACCACCACCATCAACCCCACGGCCCTCAAAACGTCGGGGTGTAGCGCCCGAACACGTCGCGCATCGCGCCGCAGACCTCGCCCAGCGAGCAGCGGTCTCCCAGCGCCCGGCGGATCGCCGGCAGCAGGTTCTCGCTCCCGCGGGCGACGTCGCGCAGCTCCTCCAGGCGCCGCTGCACGAGCTCCTGGTCACGCGAGGCCTTGAACTCGCTCAACCGCGCCAGCTGTTCGCGCTCTGACTCCGGGTCCACGCGCAGCAGGTCTGGTACTTCGAGGTCCTCCTCGACGTACTCGTTGACGCCGACGACGATGTCTTGGCCGATGCGGTAGCGCTCCTGATAGCCCCAGGCGGACTCATCGATCTCACCGGTGATGAACTCGATCGCGTTGACCGACCCGCCGAGCGCGTCCACTCGCTCGATCAGCTCACGCGCGCGCAGCTCGATCTCGTCGGTCAGCGACTCGACGTAGTAGGAGCCCGCGAACGGGTCCACGGTGTCGGCGGCGCCTGACTCGGCGGCGAGGATCTGCTGCGTGCGCAGCGCGATTTTCGCGGCGCGCTCGGTCGGCAGCGCGAGCGCCTCGTCGAAGCCGTTGGTGTGCAGCGACTGGGTGCCGCCGCAGACCGCCGCGAACCCCTGCAGCGCGACCCGCACGATGTTGTTCTCCGGCTGCTGCGCCGTCAGCGTGACACCGCCGGTCTGGGTGTGGAACCGCAGCATCGTCGCCTTCGGGTTCGTCGCGCCGAAGCGCTCACGCATGATGTGCGCCCACATGCGCCGGGCTGCGCGGAACTTGGCGACCTCCTGGAAGACGTTGTTGTGGCCGTTGAAGAAAAACGCCAGCCGCGGAGCGAACTCGTCGACGTTCAGGCCCTTGTCGATAGCCGCCTGAACGTAGGCGATGCCGGAGGAGAGCGTGAAGGCGACCTCCTGCACGGCCGAGCAGCCCTTCTCGCGGAAGTGATAGCCGGAGATCGAGATCGTGTTCCAGCGTGGCACGCGCTCATGGCAGTACTCGAACAGGTCGGTCGTCAGGCGCATCGTCGGGCCGGGGGGGTAGATGTAGTTACCGCGCGCGATGTACTCCTTGAGCACATCGTTCTGGGTGGTGCCCCGCAGAGCCTCCGAGGGCACGCCCTGCTCGGCGCCGACGAGCTCATACAGCAGCAGCAGGCAGGCGGCGGGGGCGTTGATCGTCATCGACGTGGACACCTGGTCGAGCGGGATGCCGTCGAACGCGGTGCGCATGTCGTCGATCGTGTCGATCGCCACGCCGGTCCTGCCCACCTCGCCCAGACAGCGCGGATCGTCGGAGTCCAGCCCGAGCTGGGTGGGCAGGTCGAACGCCATCGACAGCCCGGTGGAGCCCTTGGACAGCAGGTAGCGGTAACGCTCGTTTGACTCCCGGGCGGAGGCGTAGCCGGCGTACTGGCGCATCGTCCAGGTCTGCTTGCGGTACATCTCGCGGTGGACGCCGCGCGCGTAGGGAAACTCGCCGGGCTCGCCGAGGTCGAGCTCCCGGGGCAGATCTGCCTCGGTGTAGAGCGGCTCGATCTCGATTCCCGAATCGGTGAACCGGCGCGGGTCATCGGGCCCGACGATCGGCGCGACGGTCAGGTGTTCCTCGGTGGCAGCCATCAGCCAGATGATATGGACCCAGGGCACACGCGACCGTTGAGCGGGTGATCGGGGGCCGAGCCCACGCGGGCGGCAAGCCAATGCGTGCAGACCGCGGCAGGGCGCGTGGGCAAGACAAAGCGATCTCGACAGTGATCCTGCTGAGCGGATGCGACGCGTGGCGGGACGGCGGGTGAGGCCGCGCGCGAGACGACACCGCGCGCAAGTATCCTGAGCGCGTGCCAACGTGTCTGGTCACCGGCGGAGCGGGGTTCCTGGGGTCGCATCTGTGCGAGGAGCTGCTCGCGCGCGGGCACCGGGTGATCTGCGTGGACAACCTGGAGACGGGGTCGCTCGCGAACATCGCGCACATCCGCGACCCCGATCGGTTCGTGCACGTGGGCACAGACATCATCGAGCCGTACTACATCGACGAGCCGATCGACTACGTCTACCACCTCGCCTCGCCGGCGTCGCCGATCGACTACCTGCGGCTGCCGCTGCACACGCTGAAGGTCGGTTCCTACGGCACGCATCACACGCTCGGCCTGGCCAAGGCCAAGCGCGCGCGCATGCTGATCGCGTCCACGAGCGAGGTATACGGCGATCCGCAGGAGCATCCGCAGACCGAGAGCTACTGGGGGCACGTCAACCCGATCGGCCCGCGCGGGGTGTATGACGAGGCCAAGCGCTACGCCGAGGCGCTGACGATGGCCTACCACCGCCAGCAGGGCGTGGATACGGCGATCGTCAGGATTTTCAACACGTACGGCAGTCGCATGCGCCCGCACGACGGTCGTGCGATCCCGACGTTCCTGCGCCAGGCGCTGGCTAACCGGCCGATCACGGTGTTCGGCGACGGCTCACAGACGCGGTCGTTCTGCTACGTCAGCGACCTGATCGCGGGCATCATCGCGTTGGCGGAGTCGGGGTATCACGACCCGGTGAACATCGGCAACCCCGACGAGTTCACGCTGCTGGAGCTGGCCGAGACCGTCAAGGAGCTGACGGGGTCGAGCTCGGAGATCGTGCACGAGGCGCTGCCGATCGACGATCCCAAGCAGCGCCGGCCGAACATCGCGCTGGCGCAGGAGCTGCTGGGATGGTCGCCGCGGGTGCCGCTGAGGGACGGGCTGAAGCGCACGATCGAGCAGTCGGGGGTCGAGCTGCTGATCGGCGGCGGGGCTCGCTGAGCCCGCAGCCGGGCGTCCTGCGGGTCTGCGGAGGCCTGCTGGGCGTCGTCACGCCTCTGGGAGAAATGTGTCGAATGGGCGGGAAATCGCCACCCGACCGCTACATCTGCCAGTCTGCGGAGGCCTGCTGGGCGTCGTCACGCCTCTGGGAGAAATGTGTCGAATAGGCGGGAAATCGCCACCCGACCGCTACATCTGCCAGTCTGAGGCGTTGTGAGCAGAGAGATGGGACCACGTTCCGCGCGAACGTCCGCTCCGAAGCCCACCCCGCGCGTCGTCTCGACGCCGGCGCGCTCGCGGTCGTCCAGGCTCGTTCCGGACGCGGTCTCCACGGAGGTGGAGCCCCAACGATCGGTGATGTCGGAGGCGACGGCGCGCAGAGAGCACACCGATCGCGACATGCGCAGCAAGCGCCCGCCGGCGATGTCGTTTCTGCTGCGCATGGACACCGCGCGCCGCGCCGGACGCGTGGTCTCGCTGCTGGCGCTCGATTTCGTGGGCGTCGCGCTGGCGATCTACACCGCGCTGGTGCTCAAGGAAGTGGTGCTGGGGAGCGTGAACGCGACCCACGTCTACGAAGAGACACGGCATTTCGTCCCGTTCGCGTACCTGCTGACGGCGCTGCTGTTCGCCCGCTCGGGACTGTATGCGGCGCGCTCGCAGCGCCCGGGGCTGTCGCGGATCGTGGGGGCGCTGTTCCAGGTCGCGGGCGTCGCGCTGGTGTTCGCGGTCATCAGCGGCGAACAGTTCTCGAGCTTCTACATCTTCTACGGCTCGCTGGCGTTCGCGCTGCTGTACGTGTCCTCGCTGCGGGCAGTCTATGGGGCGCTCACAGGCGTGGCGCTGCGCGCGGCCGGGTATCGGCGCAGGGCGATGCTGGTGGGCACGGGCGAGCACATCCGCGACGTCGCGCACGCGCTCGGCGGGGGTCCGCATCACGCGACGCTGGATGTCGTCGGGTACATCTCGCTGCGCGAGCTGCCCGCGAACGGGCTGCGCTCGCTGGGTACGCTGGAGAGCCTGGACGAGGTGCTCAAGGCCGAGCGGATCGACGAGGTGATCATCGCCGACTCGGACTTTCCCCAGGTCGAGGCGGTCGAGCTCGTGGATCAGTGCCACCGGCGCGGGGTGCGCGTGCGGATCGCGCCGTCGACGATGGAGATCCTGATCCACCGCGCGGAGTTCGTCCCGGGCCAGCGGGTGCCGCTGTTCGAGCTGGGCTCGCCCGTGTTCGAGGGCATCGATTTTGTCCTGAAGCGCACGTTCGACCTGATCGGGGCGACGCTGCTGCTGATCGTGCTCAGCCCCCTGCTGGCGCTGATCGTGCTCGCGGTGCGCCTCAGCTCGCGCGGGCCGATCGTGTTCCGCTCGACCCGCCGGGGCATCGGCCAGCGGCCGTTTCCGTGCCTGAAGTTCCGCACGATGCACACCGACGCCGAGCAGCGCCAGGCCGACCTGGAAGAGCTGAACGAGGCCTCGGGCGCGCTGTTCAAGATCCGCGACGACCCGCGCCTGACATCGGTCGGGCGGGTGCTGCGGCGGTTCTCACTGGACGAGCTGCCCCAGCTGGTGAACGTGCTGCGCGGCGAGATGTCGCTCGTGGGTCCGCGCCCGCTGCCCGAGCGCGACTACGAGATGCTCGAGGAGTGGCACCGCAAGCGCTACCTCGTGCTGCCGGGCATCACCGGGCTGTGGCAGGTCTCGGGCCGCTCAGAGCTGGATTTCGACGACCTCGTGCACCTCGATTTCATCTACCTCGAGCGCTGGTCGCTGGCGCTCGACCTGACGATCATCCTGAAGACAATCCCGGCGGTCATATCTCGGCGCGGGGCGTATTGAAGCGGGGGTGGTCGGGAGGGGGGCCTGCCCCCCTCCCGCTCCGATGACGATCATCCTGAAGACTATCCCTGCTGTGATCTCACGGCGAGGCGCCTACTGAGGCGGCCTACGCACGGGCGTTCCGGTCGCGCGAGGGCGCTTTCGTAGACGCGCCAAGTCTCGCGTCCGACGTCCTGCCAGGTCCAGGCGGGCGAAGTCGGCGAGGGCTGGAAAGCCGTGTCGGCTGTGAGATCGGGCGCCTCCGGGATCACGACCACACGCTCGCGCTCGAATCCAAGCTCGGCGGCGGCTTCGTGGGCGAGCATCTCGGTGGGAACGATCACATGTGTCGCGCGCTGCACCGCGAGATGGCGCAGGCGCAGGTGGATGCCGCCACCGCGCAAGCGCTCGCTGAGGCGGGTGAGCGCACCCAGGTCGTGGATCGTCACGACCATCGGGCACGGGCTGTGCAACATCGCGCCCTGCATCCACGGCGCGTGGAACACGTCGGCCCGGCGCGGACGGTGCGTCTCGACGATCTCCCCGCGCGTGCCGGCGGTGTCACGCAGCGCGCGCAGCAGGCCGCGGGCGTAGCGTCCGACACCGCGCGGGTCCGCTGAGGGGCGGCTGTCGAACGCGACCCTCATGTGGGTGTCGTCCCCGTCATCCCTGAGACCGAAGCCCTGCCCGGAGGACGGGCGCAATCCGAACGTGCACCGATGCAACATAGACGGTTCGCGCTGAGTTGTGCAGAGATGACAGTGTTGCTGCACCGAGTTAGCCTTCCAGGCCAATGCCGTCGCGCGCTGTCCGACCCAGTTACGGCGTGTGTTGACGCTGAGTTGACTCTGCCCTCCGACTGACCACGAGCCTCGGGTCTAGCCTTCCAGGCGAATGCCGTCACGCGCGTATCACGAGGCGCTCTGGGAGGGCGTGCCCGCAGGGCTGCGGCCGCCCGAGCTCGCCCTGCGCAGGCAGTTCCTGCTGGAACACGTCGCCGCGGGGGAACGCGTGCTGGACGTCGGCTGCGGCGAGGGCTGGTTCGCGAGCGAGCTCGTCCGCGCCGGGGCGTCGGTCGTGGGGATCGACGTCGCCGAGGAGCCGTTGCGACGCGCTCGTGATCGCGATTCGGGGCTCGACCTGCGGGTCGTGGACGCCGACGGGCCGTGGCCGCTGGAGGACGCCAGCTTCGATGTGGTCTGGGCGGGCGAGACGATCGAGCACGTCGCCGACACCGCCGGCTGGCTCTCGGAGGTCCGCCGCGTGCTGGGACCGGGCGGGCGTCTGCTGCTGAGCACACCAGACCACGGACGGTTGCGTGTGCTGTGGCTGGCGCTCTCGCGGCGTGCGTTCGAAGTTCACTTCGATCCGCGCGCCGATCACCTGCGTTACTACACGCGCGCCGATCTCAGCGCGCTGCTCGGTGAGTTTGGGTTCGAAGACGTAGCAGTGCGCGCCGCCGCAGGGCCGCCCGGCGCGCGGCGGCTGCTGCTGGCCCGGGCCGCGCGATCACGGTGGTAGACGGGCGCGCTGTACCGAGCGATCTCCTGCGCACGCCGACCGCGCCGGCGCTCCTCCCCGTGCGGGGCGTGACCCGGCCGAGTGACGTAGCGGCGACACCGGCCGTGCCTGAGGACGCGCGCAACGCCTGGACGTACTCGTTCTGGATCGCGATCGCTTCGGGGTCGCCGTAGGCAATCGCTTCGGGCGCGATCGACTCGGGGTTCAGGTAGATCGCGGCCTGCAGCTCTTTGAGCGCCGCGCCAGGTTCGCCGGCGAGGTCATACCGGGCGAGCGCAAGCCATGTCTGCGGGTTGGAGGGCTGCAGGCGCACCGCCCGCTGCAACGTCGCTCTCGCCAGCGCGGGCTCGCCCGTCGCCTGCTGGATAGTCGCGAGGGTGATCAGCGCCTGCGCAGACAGCGGATCGCGCGAGACGGCCGTCTGTGCGCTCGCCAGAGCCTCCCGGGGGCTGGTGGCGAGTTGGGTGAGCGCGTCCTGGGATGCGTCGACCGAGTGCTGGGGCTGCCACTGCGACCAGACCGCGAGCAGCGCGGCGATCACCGCGGCCACGGCCACACCCACGCGCATCGGGCTGACCTCGCGCAGCGAGCGTTGAGCCCGTGCTCCGGCCGCCTTGCTCTGTTCGCCTGGCGCCGGTGCTCCCGCGGGCTCCGTTGCGGTGGCGGTGGTCACGCCCAGCGGCCCGCGGCCCGCGAGCCAGCCTGCGCAGAGCAGCGCCACGAACGCGTCGCCGGGCACGTACCAGGTCCAGTCCACGAACGAGTGCACGCCGAACACGACCACCAGGCAGAGCATGCTGAGCATGCCGATGCGCTCGGGGGTGTATCGAGTGAGATCCCGCCCGCCCGGCTCGTCGCGGACCTTCAATCTGCGCCATCCCGGCCGGGTCCCGCGCGGGATCTCGAGCCACGCGCGCCAGCTCGTCCAGCGGCGGTTGAACGGGTGCGTCACGCGTCCCGCCGCGGCCATCCACGTGAGCAGCAGCGCGAGCGCGAGCCCGAGCCCGATCGCACCGAGGTCCGCGAGCGTCTGCACCACGAATCCGTGGGCGTGCTTGACTTCGAGCGGCGCGGTGCGGTAGCGCAGACGCGCGGTTTCATAGCCGTCCGCCCCGGCGCCCAGGGCAGGGTGGGCGTCGAACACCCGCAGCGCCTCCTTCCAGTAGCGCGCGCGCACGCTCGCCACCGCGGTCAGGCGCCCCGGCGTGTTCGGAGGCGGTTTGGCGTTGGGGTTGGTCAGCGCGTCGGCCGCGTGGGAGATGCTGCCGGTGAAGCCGCGATGGCTGTGTGCGAGCGCACCCGCGAACGCGACCAGCGCGAGCACGATCAGCGCCAGCAGAGTGGCGCCTGCGCGAGTGCGCGTCATCCGCGAGGGTGCTCGCCGGCCGGTGAGGAACCCGATCGCGATCCCCGCGAGCGTGAGCACGATCACCATCGCGAGGAGCAGCACCCCCAGTTGATGGCCGGCAGTGGTGCGTTCGCCGAGGGGAATGTTGTCGGTTGTGAGGACATGCCGCGAGAAGTCCCAGCCGACGACCGCGCCGGCGCCGATGCCGCCGACGATCAGTACCGTCGCCCCGCGCAGGCGCAACGGCACGATGCAGAACCACAGCGCCAGGCCGATCGTGAGCGCGACCAGCGCGCCGCGCGAGTAGGCGAGCATCAGCGTCACTCCCATGATGCCCATCGCCGGATAGGCGAGCGCGTTCAGCAGCGCGTGCCCGGCGCGTCGCGCGCCCAGCCACATGCAGCAGATCGCTCCCATCGCGGCGGTCAGACCGATCGCGTTCCAGTAGCCGTACGGTTCCTGAAGCCGCGCGTACATGTTCGCCGGCGCGAGCCTGCCGGGGAAGACCTTCGTCGCCAGTGCGTAGGAGCACACGACCGCCGCCGCCAGCGCCAGCCCGCCGAGGATCGCCGGCCAGCGGTCCGGCGCCAGGCGCACGAGCGCGACCGCGGCGCCGAACACGGCGCTGTAGGCGAGCAGCCTGTCCGCGTCTTGCCAGCTGACGTCGGGCTGCACCGACCACACGATCGAAAGTCCGCTCAGGACGGTGAACGCGAGCAGCAGCCCGACCGGCCACAGCCCGTACTTCGGCCCCTCCACGAGCGATCGCGCGGCGGGCGTGAGCACGACTGCCACCGCCACCGCCAGTCCCGAGGCGAGCGTCAGCACGATCTCGGTCGTGGTCATCGATTCGAGGTTGAGCCCGCCTTTGGCCAGGAACGTCACGAAGCACGCGACCCCCGCGGTCAGCAGCGTCGGCCACCACAGCGCGTCCACGCGCAACATCTGCCTGCGCGCATGCTGGGCAGGCCCCGTCGTCCCGGACACATCCGGCGGGGCAGGCGCCGGCGGCCGTGGCGCCGAGCTCCGTGCGGGTGGCTGCTCAGTGGGAACGGCGGACATACTGGGCGGGGTCGGTGATCGGGATGGGCGTGGGCATTGGCTCTCCTACTGGCTCCGTCGGGCCCGGATGCGGCTGCGGATACCGGCGACCGCCGCCAGCAGCAGGCAGACCAGCAGGAACGCGACGGTTGCGAGCAGCGGCGTAGGCAGTGAGCTGAAGGCCGATGCGATGTTCACGGGCACCACGCCGGGATGGACCGTCTGGGAGCCGACCCGCAACGGCGCCGAGCCGACGTTGTGCGCGTGCGCGATCGACTGCTGCTCGGACGGGGTTGGCGTGATCGCAGAGGTGGGGGTGGCCGCGCCCCCAATGGCGCTCGCGCCATGTCCTGCGCCGGCCGCCGCCAGCTGGGCTTGGCGGATCAGCTGAGCACAGTTCGAATACTCTTCGGTTCCGGCGCTCAGGTCTTTCAGCGCCTGCCTGTACGCGTTTTGGCTGAACCCGCTCAGCGACTGCCCGTGGGTGCAGCGCTGGATGATCTGTTCGCCGACGTCGGCCTGCGCGGATGCGGCGATCGACACGAGCGCCAGCAGTATGCTTGGCAGAAGTGCGCGTCTCAGGAATGCGGTCCCCATGTGTGAACACGCAAACCTAGCAATGCGTCCGGGAGAGGCCGACGGTTGCCAGGGCACGGGAGAATCCCTCAGCCCAAGCGTCGTGGGTGTATGCGGTCACGTCCCGCGCTCCGGCCGCGCCCAGGCGCGCGCGCAGCTCAGGGTCGCCGGTCAGGCGGCGCATCGCGTTCGCAAGCGCATCGCTATCGCCCGCGGGCACGACCAGGCCGTTGTGCCCATCGCGCACCAGCCCCCCCGCTACCGCGCCGACGGCGTCGCTGGCGATCACCCCCAGCCCGCGGTTCATCGCCTCGTTGACGACCAGCCCCCACGGCTCGCGGAACGTGCGCGTGCGGATCGAGGGCACCACCAGGATATCGGCGTCGGCATACATATCGCGCAATCTCTCCGGCGTCACGGGCTCTATGCAGCTCACGCTCGTGGGCGTCCCAGCACTCTCCCGCGGACGCGCCGGCGCCAGACAAGAGTCCGCCGCGCCGCCGGTGGGGACCCAAGGGGGGCTGGATCCCACACCGACGAGGACGAGCGCGGCGGACGGCGCCTGCAGACCTGACGTGTGCCAGGCCTCCATCAGCGCTCCCAATCCCTTTTCCCGGTCGGGCCGACCCGCAAACACCAACTTCACCCGCGCCCCGCTTGGCCATGCAGGATCACTTGGAACGGTCGTGACGGGGGCGCTCCAGAAGACGTTGTCAACCGACTGGGGCGCGACGTGCACGTTGCGTGCACCCCTCGCCCGTACGTATGCGCTGACGTGCGGCCCGTACGTCACGACCGCGTCGGCCGAGCGGTACAGCCGTCGCAGCGCCAGGTAGCTGAGCAGGTGCGCCGCGCTGCGCGGGTGCGCCCACAGCGATGTCCACAGGATCAGCGCCACACGTCCCCGCCGCGCACCCGCCCAGGTCGCGGGCAATGCGATGCGCCCGCCGGTGGAGCACACGACCGCGCGGTGGTCGCCGCTGGCCGCCAGCCTCGCGGTCTCGTGCTGGCGGACGTACCGGTGGGGGAACGGCAGTGCGCCCGCGAAGTCGCCTCCGCCATGCTTGGAGCGGCCTCCGAACAGCGCCACCTCGATGCCCTCGCGCTCGTGCAGTCGCGCCAGCGCGCCCACCCGGTCCGGCGGGGAGTGGCCGGTGACGAACAGGACGGGCTTCACCGCGGCCCACCCCTGGTGTGGATGGGCCTCGTGTCGGCCGCGCGAGCAGGCGCGCAAACGCAAACAGGACGGTGGGTCGCGTTACGTGGTGGAGTGCTCACCGCAGCGCGTGCTCGTAAGCGGCGAGCGTCTGTCGGCCACAGCGCTCCCAGGTGAAGTTGGCGGCAACGCTCTCCCGCGCGCGTTGGCCTGCCTCGCGCAACCGGTGCGGGTCTGAGAGCAGCTCGTCGATGCGCTGGGTCAGCCGCTCGATGTCGCCGGGTGGCACGAGCACAAACCCATCTCCAGCCGCCGCGATCTCCTCCGGCCCGGGCTCCCCGCGGCAGCCGATCGCGGGCACGCCGCCGGCCATCGCCTCTATGTATGCGACGCCGAACGCCTCCTCGGTCGAGGGCATCACGAACAGCGTCCCCTGTCGCGCCCGCAAGACTGCCTGCGCCGGGGTCAACTGCCCGCGCAGGTCGACTCTGTCGCTCACGCCCAGGCGCGCGGCGAGCCCTTCCAGCGCGACCCGCTCGGGACCGTCGCCGACGATCTCATAGCGCAACGTCGGGTGCTCGCGCCCGAGCACCGCCAGCGCGCGCAGCACGTCGGCATGGCGCTTGCGCGCGACGAGGTGTCCGACCGTCACGAGCGTCGGTGGCCCCTCGCGCCGCGACACGCGCGGGGCATCGGGCAGATCGGCGCCGAGGTGCACGACCCGCACATCGCCCGCACCGTGGGCGCGGCACAGCTCGGCGATGCCCTGGCTGTTGGCCAGCGTCAGCTGCGCCGCGCCCAGCCCGCGTGCGACCGCCTGCGCGCCCGCGGTGCTTCCGCGCGGTGGCGCCGCGGCCGTGTACAGCACGTCCCCCCCGTGCACCGACACCACCAGCGGCACGTCCACGCGGGCCCTGCGCACGGCGTCTGCGGCCGGGACCGCGTTGTGGGCGTGCACGAGCTCGAACCCGAACGTCCGCTTCAGTCGGCGCAGTGCCAGTCCCAGGGCGGGCGCCCCCCATGCGCCCCAGCTCGCATACGCGCGCGGGCGGGGCGGCGACACATAGGAGACGTAGTTGACCGGTAGCCCGTCGAGCGTCTGCGCGCGCGGCTCTTTGATGCGTGCGCCGAGCTCGTGCGCGACCGCGGTCGGTCCTGCACGCAGCGCCGCTCGCGGCGGCACGAGGCGGTGCAGCACGAGCACCTGCACCTCGGCGCCCGCGTCGCGCGCGGCCAGCGCTTGGCGATGGGCCCACACGCCGAGCACCGGATCGCGGCGGCTCGGGTAGAACTCGGCTACGACCGCTACCTTCATGCAGGTTTTCTTCTCGGCACGGGGAATCGTCGGGGCGCCCACGGGGATCGCCTCGGCGCACCCGGCATCCCGAGACGCGGATGTCGTGGACGCGGGCTCACCAGCGGCGGTGTGTCGTCAGAGTGCGTTGCAGCTCACCGGCGGGCAGATACGGCCTGTGCGCGAGGAACTCGCGTGCCTCGGCGATCGCCGTCTCGCGTGAGTACGCGTCGGCTGCGGGCGCCACACGATGACCGATCGCGACGGCGTCGATCACTCCGCAACGCCACCCATGCTCACGGGCGAGCGCCGCCCAGTGCGCGTCCAGACCCCAGCCCATGCGCAGCTCGGGGAACGGCAGCAGCGTCTCGAATGTCGCGCTCGCGAACGCGGTCACGGGGCCGATCTCCACGAACTTCGTCTCGCGCGCGACGCTCCCCGGGCGGCGCCTGGTCACCGGCCACGCCGCGTGGGAGCTCAACCTGTGAGCCGGCTGGGCCAGCTGCAGGGAGAACCGTTCGCACAGGAACATCAGCCTGTCGAGAAACCCGTGCGGCAGCTCGATGTCATCGTCGATGACCAGCAGCCAGTCGTGCCCGCCCAGGCCGTGTCCGTCCGAATCCTGCCCGTCCGAATCGCGCCTGTTCAGGTCGCTCCCGTCTGAATCCTGGCTGTCCAGGCTCCGTCCGTCCGAGTCACGCCCGCCGGAGTCACGCCCGCCCGGCGGATGCTCGGCCAGCAGCCGGTTGAGGTTCTCGAACTTGCCCAACCCCCCCGGCGGGCACGTGCGCAGCTCGACTTCGTGCCGGGAACGCAGCAGCTCGGCGCGGATGTTCGCGGCGAGTGTCGCGTGCTCGGGACGGACCACGCCGATCGCGAGCACCTTGCGCAGCGGCGGCTCATGCCGCGCGGCGAGATCGAGACGCAGGCGCCTGGCGCTTGCGATCTCCCATACGTCGGCTGCCTGGTCGCGCACGCCGCGCAGCACCCCGTCGATACCACCAACGGTTCCACTCGTGCCGGACAGGAAGTCATCCGTGCCTGCCCGTGTCGGCGCGGGCTCACGCCGCAGCGCCTCGCGTACGCGACCGGCGCTGTGCGCGACCATCGTCAGCCCAGCCGGACAGCGTCTGCGCACGACATGCCACATGCAGCCCGCCAGCGTCTCAAGCTCGCGTCGCAGCGACGGTGCCTGTCCGCGCTGTGCGTCAAATCGCCGCGCGGCTCTGCCCCGCGCGTGCTGGGCCTCCGCGAGTGCTCTGAGCCGCGCATCGCGTCCCGTCCGGCGGTGATCGACCGCTGCCCGCGCCACGTACAGCACCCTCGCTCCCGGTGTGTCCGCGCGCAGGCGGTCCTGCCACTCCTGCTCGTCGCCGCCGTGCTCGAGCGATACGTCGAACGCGCCGACCCGTTCAAGCGCTGTACGCCTGATCGCCATGTTCGCTCCCCACGCGTATCGTGCGTCGGTATCGCTTGCGCCCAGCTCCAGCGTCGTGATCGGGGGTCGCTCGCGTCCGCAGGTGTGCGACGGTCTGCCCTCCAGGCGGGGCCTGATCGGCCCGGTGAACACGTCCACGTCAGGGTGCTCGTGCGCGGCTGACAACAGCGCCGTCAGCCAGCCCTGGCCAGCTTCGATGTCGTCGTCCACGAACGCCACCAGCTCGCCGTCGGAGCGCTCGACGCCCGTGTTGCGCGCCACGTTCAGTCCCAGCTCGCGCGCGTGTGGCTCGTATCGCGCGCCGAACCGCTCGGCCAAAGCGTGACCCTCCGGTGAGGGTCCCGCGTCGTCGATCACCAGCACCTCCGCGCCCGCCGCACGCGCCTGGGGGGCGATCGACGCTAGCGCCACCTCGAGGTATGCCGAGCGCGCGCGCGTGGGAATCACGATCGAGGCGGGTATCGATGAGGACGTGGTCATTGCTTGGCAGTATGCGGTCCGGCTGGCAGGCGTGTGAGGATCATCGCCGTCCTCTCTCCCGGCAGACGCGTGAATAGAGACGAGCTCCGGTGCTCGGGCCGTGGAAGAGTCTAGGTTTGATGGCGTCATGGTCCTGTTCCTGCACAACCGCTATCGCACCACCGGCGGCGAGGAGCGCACGGTCGATGACCTCCTCTGGCTTGTCCGCGAGCATCTCGGCGAGCCCGCGGAGCTACTGGCTCGCGACTCGGCCACGCTCAGCCATGCTCGGGCGGCGCACGGGCTGCTGCGCGGCGGTCTGCAGCCTGCCGACGTCACTCGCGCGGTTCGTCTCAGCGGCGCCCGGGTCGTACACGCTCACAACCTTCACCCTTCGCTCGGCTGGCGTGCGCTCGCGGCGGCTCGAGAGGTAGGTGCGCGCGTGGTGTTGCATCTGCACCAGTACCGCCTCGTCTGCGCGATCGGCGTCTGCTTCACCCGCGGTGCGGAGTGCACGCGCTGCCATGGCCGCGACACGCTCCCAGGCGTGCGGCTGAACTGCCGTGGCAGCCTGCCCGAGGCAGTGGCCTACGGAGCCGCGCTGTCGTTGTGGCAGCGCCGCCTGGTCGAGCAGGCCGACGCGCTGATCGTTCCCAGCGCGTTCGCCCGTGAGCGCCTGCGCACGCTCGGTGCGCCTCTGCCATGGGAGCGCGTCCATGTGCTCGCGCCGCCCGTGCGGTCGTTTTCAGATCGCGCCGGCTCCGCGTTCGGCTCCTACGCCCTCGTCGTCTCGCGACTCGCGCCCGAGAAGGGAGTCGACGTCGCGATCGCCGCCTGTCGTCTGGCCGGCATGCCGCTCGTCGTGGCCGGCGACGGTCCCGAGCTCGCGGCGCTGCGCGAGTTGGCCGGCGACGGTGACGTGCGATTCGCCGGTCGTGTCGATGCCGCCGAGCTGGCCCGCCTGCGCGCCGGCGCGTCGATCGCACTGGCGCCTTCGCGTTCGGCAGAGACCTTTGGGCTGGCCGCGGCCGAGGCGATGGCCGGTGGCCTCCCCGTCGCCGCCAGCCGGGTGGGAGCGCTGCCTGAGTTGGTGGACGAGCCGTGTCTGGCAGAGCCCGGTGACGCGTCTGGGTTGGCTGAAACGATCGTCCGCGTGCTCGCGGACCCGGCGGTGGGACGACGCGGTTTGGAACGGGTCCGTGCGGTGTGCGCTCCGGATTTGGTCGCGCGGGGACTGGCGAGCGTGTATGACGGCGCTGCCGGGACATAAGCTGCGGCCGTGTCCGCCGCTGCGGTGCAAGCCCGACGCGCCCTCATCACCGGCATCACCGGCCAGGACGGCTCGTTCCTGGCTGAACTGCTGCTCGCCAAGGGCTACGCGGTCACGGGCGTCGTGCGTGACGAGGCGCAGGGATTGCTCGGCTGCTCCGAGCATCTGCGCGGGCAGGTCGAGCTCGTGCACGGTGACCTGCTGGCACCCGATACCCTGCGCGCCGCAATCGAGCGTGTGCGACCGCACGAGATCTACCATCTGGCGTCGCCCTCCTTCGTGCCTGCCTCGTGGGAGCGTCCCGAGGAGACGATCCGGGCGATCGCGGGCTCCGCCGCCGCGATACTGGAGACGGTTCGCGAGTTGGACCCGTCCATGCGCGTGTTCGTGCCCGCCTCCGGCGCGATCTTCGGCGATGCGCCGGAATCTCCCCAGCGCGAGGACACGCGCTGTGAGCCGGCGACGCCGTATGCGATCGCCAAGCTCGCGGCCCATCGGCTGGTGGGCGTGCTGCGTGCGCGCGACGGGCTGCATGCGAGCTCGGGCATCGTCTTCAACCACGAGTCCGAGCGCCGCCCCGAGCGGTTCGTCACGCGCAGGATCACGCGCGCCGCCGCATCGATCTCGCTCGGCCTGCGGCACGAGCTGACGCTCGGCGATCTGTCGGCCGTGCGCGACTGGTCGTTCGCGGGCGACATCGTCCACGGCGCCTGGCTGATGCTCCAGCAGGAGCATCCCGACGACTACGTACTGGCGAGCGGCGTTCCCCACACCGTCGCGGACTTCGCGCGCGCCGCGTTCGCCTGTGTCGATCTCGACGCCGAGCGCCACCTGCGAGTCGATCCCGCGCTCGTGCGCCGGGCCGAGATCACCCCCAGCGTCGGAGACCCAGCCAAGGCCCGCGCACGTCTCGGCTGGACGCCGCAGGTCGACTTCCAGCAGCTCGTCGAGCGCATGGTCCGGGCTGACCTGCGCGAGCTGCGGTCTGGGGTTGCGGACAGGTCCTGAGCCGGCGCTCGTCGCGAGGAGGCGGTCCGCACGGCGCCGGTCGCCGCGATGCCGGCGGTGACCCGATCGCGCATGCCATCGCGGGTGAGCACTAGACTGAGCGCCGCATGGGAACCCCAACCGTCGGCGTCATCGGACTCGGCTACGTCGGCTTGCCGCTCGCGGTGGCGTTCGCCGAGCAGGGCTGTGACGTCATCGCGGTCGACGTCGATCCGCGCAAGATCGAGGCGATCCAGGCGGGCGACTCCTACATCGAGGACGTCCCCTCCGAGCAGCTGCGCGGCGTCGCCGAGCGCATCTACGCCTCCACTCACTACGCCCGCCTGGCCAGGGCCGACGCGGTGCTCGTGTGCGTGCCCACCCCCCTGACGCGCAACCGCGAGCCGGACCTTGGTCCGCTGCTGGACTCCACGCGCGCGCTCGCCGAGGTGCTGCAGCAGGACCAGCTCGTCGTGCTGGAGTCCACCACCTATCCCGGCACCACCCGCGAGCGCGTCGCGCCATTGCTGGAGGAGTCGGGTTCTGCCGCCGGCCGCGACTTTCACCTGGCGTTCTCGCCCGAGCGCGTGGACCCCGGACGCACCGACTTCACGCTGCGCACCACCCCCAAGGTGATCGGCGGGCTGACCGACGCCTGCGCCGAGCGCGCGGAGGCGTTGTATGGGCTGGTCTGCGACACGCTCGTGCGCGTCTCCACGCCGGAGTCCGCTGAGCTGACCAAGCTGCTGGAGAACATCTTTCGCTCGGTCAACATCGCCCTTGTCAACGAACTGGCGATGCTCACCGACCGCATGGGCATCGACATCTGGGAGGTCGTCGAGGCGGCTGCGACCAAGCCCTACGGGTTCATGCGCTTTCTCGCCCGGTCCCGGCATGGGTGGGCACTGTCTTCCGGTGGACCCGTTCTATCTGAGCTGGCGCGCGCGCGAGTTCGACATGACCACCGAGTTCATCGAGCTCGCGGGCAAGGTCAACCAGCAGATGCCCTACCACTGCGTCGCCGTCACCCAGCGCGCGCTCAACGACGCCGGCCTGCCCGTCAAGGGCGCGCGCATCGCGGTGCTCGGCGTCAGCTACAAGCCCGGCGTCGGCGACATCCGCGAGTCGCCGGCCCTGAAGATCCTCGAGCTGCTGCGCGAGCTCGGCGCCGAGCTGCGCTACCACGACCCCCACGTACCCTCGCTCCTCGAGCTCGACCTGCACAGCCTTCCCCTGGAGGATGCTCTCGCGGACGCGGACCTGGCGCTGATCGTCACCGCCCACCCGGGCGTTGACCACGAGCTTGCGTCTCGCCGCGCGCGCCTGGTCGTGGATCTGCGCGGCGTCACGCGCTCGTTCAGCGACGCCGGCAACGTGGTACGACTGTGATACTATAGTATTAAATACTATGGGGGTGGGAAGGGCGCGGAGTGGGAAGGGGGGAGTATTAGCTATTAAAAATTAGACTGCGTATAGCTATGGTCATACCGAGTTTAAAACTATGTACAAGACCCACCACCATCTTTATCTCGCGCGCCCGTCATCGGCCTGCACGACGACGACTGCCCACTCCGGCGGAAGACGCAACCCACATCAAGCCTCTCGAGGGAGTGGTAGCCGGTGCTGAGTCCCGATCCCCGCGCGCCGGGCCTGATGCTCGGTGAGAACGTCACGATCGGCGAGGACGTCATGTTCGGGGCGTATGTGGTCGTCCACGACGGCGCCGTCATCGGCGATGGCTGCATCGTCGAGGACCACGCGATCCTCGGCAAGCGCCCCCGCCTCGCCGGGCGCTCCTCCGCGCGCGGCGACGTCGGGCGCCTTGTGCTCGGCGAGCGCGTCACGGTCTGCGCGGGCGCGATCGTGTTCGCGGGCGCGAGTATCGGTGAGGGGGCGATCCTCGGCGACCAGGCGTTCGTGCGCGAGCGCTCCACCGTCGCTCCCGGCTCGGTCGTCGGCCGGGGCAGCGTCGTCGACAACGACGTCTCGATCGGCGCGCGCGTGCGCATTCAGACGAACGTCTACCTGACCGCGTTCTCGGTTATCGAGGACGACGTGTTCGTCGGCCCCGGCGCGATGACGACCAACGACGACACGATGGCCCGTCACGGCTCGGCCTACGCCCTGCGCGGCGCCACCCTGCGGCGTGCCTGCCGCGTCGGCGGGGCCACTGTCCTCACCCCGGGTGTCGAGATCGGCGAGGAGGCGTTCGTCGCCGCCGGCGCCCTCGTCACGCGCGACGTCCCTGCGCGCGCGGTCGTCATGGGCGTCCCCGCGCGGGTCGTGCGCGAGGTCCCGGACGAGGACCTGCTGGAGCATCCGCGCTGAGACGGGCGTTCGCCGGCCATGGGGCGTGCGCTGAACACCGGTCTCTCCCGCACACGGCTCTAATATCCGCGCGGTTGAGATGAGCGGCGACGGCGATGGCACGGTGAGCGACGGGACGAGCCCGGCGATGTCCAGAAGCGCCTGGCAGGTGATCGTCGCCTATACGGCGGTGTGCGCGGCCACGCAGACCCTCTGGCTCACCTACGCGGTGATCACGACCGAGACGGCCACGCACTACGGGGTGTCGGTCGCCGCCGTCGGCTGGCTGGCGAACATCTTTCCGTTGTTCTACGTCCTGCTCGCGATCCCCGCCGGCATCCTGCTCGACCGCTGGTTCCGGCCCGCGCTCGCCGCGGGCGGGGGGCTGGTGGCGCTCGGCGGGCTGGTGCGCCTGGGTGGTGAGACGTTCGCGTGGGCGCTCGCCGGGCAGGCCATGGTCGCGGTCGCGCAGCCGCTCGTGATGAGCGCCGTCAGCAAGCTCGCAGGTGAATACCTGCCCGCCCATCAACGCGCCACCGGCATCTCGATCGGCTCCGCCGGCGGCTTCGTCGGGATGCTGCTGGCGATCCTGATGGGACCCACGCTCGGCGGGCACGGACATATCGAGCGCCTGCTCGTCGTCCAGGCCGCGATCGCCGTATGCGCAGCCGCGGCGCTCGTGCTCGCGCTGCGCCGCCGCGGCCGCGAGAGCCACGAGCATGTCGCCATCGCCGGCAGCACCGCGCGCGCGTTGTGGGGATTGCCGACGATGCGCACGCTGTGCGGCCTGGTGTTCGTGGGCTTCGGCATCTTCGTGGCGCTCGCCACCTGGCTGCAGACGCTGCTGCACCCCGCGGGGGTCTCCGAAGCTCTCGCAGGCGCCCTGCTGGTCGCGATGGTGATCGCCGGAGTCATCGGTTGCGCGGTCCTGCCGGCGCTCGTCGACCGTCGCGGCGCCGAACGCGGCTTCATGCGCGTCGCGGTGCTCGTCGCCTGTGCCGCCTGCGTGACGCTCGGCGCCGTGCCGTTGCTCGGCGTGCGCCTCGTGGCGATCGTGGCGATGGGCTTCGTCCTGCTGCCCGCCCTGCCCGTGATCCTCACCCGAGCCGAGCGGCTCGGGGGTCCCGCGGCCGGCACCGCCGGTGCGATCGTGTGGATGACCGGCAACCTCGGCGGACTCGTGCTAGCGCTGATCGTCCAGGTCCTCGTCCATTACCCGCTTGCCGCGTTCCTGGCGATGGCCGCCATCTCGCTGCTCGGGTTGCCGATCGCGGCCCGCCTGGGCACGCCGACTGACGATGAGGGATTGGTGGCCGTCCCGGCCGGCGCTCCGGCCGAGGTTCTCGCCGGTTAGAGCCGGCTGGCCGCCACGACCTCGTCCGCCTGCGCGCTGCTCGGCACCGGGCTCGTCGAGATCGCCGGGTGGGTGCGTGCGGCGTCCTCGTGCTTGGCAACTCGAAGGTGGCGTCTTGTGGGCGAGGGGTGGATTAACGCGCCGGTCACAGGACGTCTACGCGACGGTGACAAACGCGGCTTGGCGCGCGGATAGGTTTGGCGTGTTTCCACATTCCCTGGACCGATCACGCGCACAAAGGAGACCGTGATGACATCGAAGCTTTCTGGCCGTCGTGGGCTTACCCGAACAGTGGCCCTGGCCCTGACCCTGACATTGACGGCGCTCGGCGCCGGACTCGGCGCGTCCGCGCAAGCCGATCCCGGGCACTTCCCGCCACCCGGCGGCGGGCACGGCCTGGCGCCCGGCAACCTGCTCGTCAGCCGCAGCGTCTATGAGCCCGACCCGTCGCTGACGGCCGGCGTCACCGAGCTGCCGGCTGGTTGCGTGACCGGCTGCGCGCTCGCCAAGGCCGGCGGCGCCTACCCGGAAGTGTGGAACAACGACCTCGTTGACGAAAGCTTCGGCGTCACCTCGAAGATCTTCCTGGACCAGCTCACGCCATCGGGCTCGCCCGTCAGTACGCTCGAAGTGCCGAACAGCGCCACGCCCGGCATCGCCACGGGTGCGGACCAGATGATCACGAGCTTCTCCTCGAAGTCCGAACTGGCGCTCAACCTCTCGACCCGCGGGCGCTACGTCACGTTCATGGGCTACCTCGCCCCGGTCGACACGCTCGACGTCTCCAACGCCAACACCCCCGGAGTGATCGACCCGACCAACCCGGTCCCGGGCGCCTACTACCGGGTGGTGGCGCAGCTCGACAGTCAGGGCCAGTTCCAGTTCACCGAGACGAATGCCTACAGCGGCAACAACGGGCGGGCGGCGATCCTCAGCGAAGAACACCACGCGCACGCGATCTACATGGCGGGCAACGCCGGCAACGGCGCAAACCCGCAGCCGGACGGGATCATCGCCGGCGCCGGCGCGCAGATCCTCAAGCCCCCGTTCGAACCGACGCCGGAGCTCCTGCAGGAACCGGGCTTCCCGACCCCCGTCGGCAGCTTCAACGTCACGCAGCTCGGTGACAAAGCCGACAAGATCGGCAAGGACACCAACTTCCGGGGTCTGACGATCTACAACAACGTCGTCTACTACACAAAGGGCTCGGGCGGCAACGGCGTCAACACCGTCTACTTCCTGGACACCACCGGCAAAGCCTGCCCGACCGGCGTCGGCCTACCGGCGGCGAACGCGAAGCTGCCCAGCTGGCCACTGGCGTACAACCCCGAACTGATCCAGACCGAAGGTCTGAAGCCCTACAACATGTGCATCCTGAAGGGGTTCCCGACGGCGCTGAAGTCAAAGAGCGCTTTCCCGTTCGGCATCTGGTTCGCGAACGCGAACACGCTGTATGTCGCCGACGAGGGCAACGGCGAAACCACGTTCTCGACGTCCACCAACGAATACACCGAAGCGGCGGCTCAGACGACGGCCGGACTGCAGAAGTGGGTGTTCAACTCGCCCGCGAACGAATGGAAGCTGGCCTACACCCTGCAGTCGGGCCTGAACCTCGGCAAGCCATACACCGTGCCCGGATACCCGACGGGCGACAATGCGGCCACCGGCCTGCCGTGGGCGCCCGCGACCGACGGCCTGCGCAACATCGACGGCCGTGTGAACCCCGGTGGCACCGCCACGGTCTGGGCCGTCACCTCGACCGTCAGCGGCGACGGGGATCAGGGCGCTGACCCGAACAAGCTCGTGACGATCACCGATCCGCTGGGCGCCACCACGCCCGGGGCATCGGAGTCGTTCACGACGGTGCACTCCGCCGGCTCTGGCGAAGTCCTGCGCGGGGTCTCGTTCACGCCGGGAACCGGCACGCCTCAGGGCGGCTTCGGCGGTGGTGGCGACGGCGGCGGCGGGCGGTAACGCTCGGCGGACCTGACCGCAGCGTACCCGGGAGGCCCGCTACGCCGGCGGGCCTCCCGGCGCTTTGTGAGTCGTCCTCGCCGCGGGGTGGGTGTGGGACGTCGCCCGTCGAAGATGCGTCCGGCGGTGTCAGCTGTCGGACGCCGCTCGCGCTGCCGTCACTACCTGATCGGCCCTGCGCGCGTGTGCCCGGCGGCGTCAGGTGGGCGACGAGGATCTGCTCGAGCGTTGGCAGTAGCCGCGAACTACTTGCAACTACTTGCAACAAGACTTGAAATGAGCAGTTCCTACAGCGTTCGCACTGCGGCCACGACCTCCTCGGCCTGCCCCCGGCTCAGCACCGGGCTCATCGGGATCGCCAGGTGTGCGCGCGCGGCCTGCTCGGTGCCGGGCAGCTCCACGCCGGTGGCCCACGCGCGCATCGCGGCCTGGCGGTGGACCGGCGTGCGGTAGTAGGCCTTGTGACCGATCTCCGCGTCCGCGAGCGCGGCTTCCAGGCGCGCCGGCTCGGGGTGGCTCACGACGTACAGGTGCCACGCGGGCTGCGCACCATCGGTCGGTGTGGGCAGCTTCACCAGCTCGCCCAGCCCCGCCTGCTCGTAGTGCCTACCCGCCGCGCGGCGGGCGTCCGCCCACGCGTCCAAGTGGGGCAGCTGCACGCGCAGGATCGCCGCCTGCAGCTCGTCCAGGCGCGAGTTGTACCCGAGCAGCTCGTACGTCACCTTGTCCTTTGAGCCGTGAAACCGCAGCGTCCGCGCACGCTCGGCGATGCCCTCGTCGGAGGTCGTGATCATCCCGCCGTCGCCGTAGCACGCGAGATTCTTGGAGGGAAAGTACGACCACGTCGCCGCCTTGCCCAACCCGCCCGGGCGACGCCCGTCTGGGCCGATGGAGCCCGCGGCCTGCGCGGCGTCCTCCAGCACCGGCACGCCCAGCGCTTCGATCTCCGCGACCGGCGCGACGTTGCCGAACAGGTGCACCGCGATCACCGCCTTCGTCCTCGGCGTGATCGCCGCTCGCACCGTCTCTGCCGTCACACAGTACGTCTCGGGGTCGATATCGCAGAACACCGGCGTCGCGCCCGTCGGGGGAATCGCCTCGGCGGAAGCGTAGAACGTAAACGACGGCACCACCACCTCATCGCCCGGACCGACGCCCATCGCGCGCAGCGCGATCGTGATCGCGTCCGTCCCGTTCGCCACACCCACGCCGTATCGTGCGCCGCAGTATTCGGCAAACTCTGCCTCGAACGCGCTCACCTCTGGTCCGAGGATGTAGCGTTTGCTGTCGAGCACCCGCTCGATTGCCGCTTTCACCTCGCCCCTCAACGGCTCTATCGCGGTACTCGTGTCGAACAGGCTCACAGCCATGTGATTGCTGTGCTCACAGACGCCACCCGGTGTGGTGACCGGAGTCGGTGGGGTTGTATGAAAGTACTGGCTCCCGGGTCTCCCATATTGACCCGCCCATTTTCACCGCGACTTCAGCAGCTCGAGGTCCGCCCGTGTCATCAGCCGTATCAGCTCCTCGAACGAGGTTTCCGGCTTCCAGCCGAGATCGCGCTCCGCCTTCGCCGAGTTGCCGATCAGGTGGTCGACCTCCGCCGGCCTGACGAACGCCGGGTCGATCGTCACGTACTGGGTGAAGTCGTCCAGCCCCGCCTCGTCGAATGCGACCTCGCAGCACTCCCTGACCGAGTGTGACTCGTTCGTCGCGATCACGTAATCCTCGGGTGTGTCCTTTTGCAGCATCAGCCACATCGCCTCGACGTAATCCTGCGCATATCCCCAGTCGCGCTCGGCGTCGAGGTTGCCCAGCCGCAGCTCTTTGGTCAGCCCGTGCTTGATCGCGGCCGCGTGCCAGGTGATCTTGCGCGTCACGAACTCCAGCCCGCGGCGCGGACTCTCGTGGTTGAACAGGATTCCGCTCGTCGCGTGCAGGTCGTAGCTCTCGCGGTAATTCACTGTTATAAAATGCCCGTACGCCTTCGCCACCCCGTACGGCGAGCGCGGGTAGAAGGGAGTCGTCTCGGTCTGCGGCACCTCCAGCACCTTGCCGAACATCTCGCTGGAGCTGGCCTGGTAAAACCTTGCCTGCGGGCAGACTTCGCGCATCGCCTCGAGCATTCGCGTCACGCCCACGCCGGTGAACTCCGCCGTCAGCGTCGGCTGGAGCCACGACACCGCCACGAACGACATCGCCGCGAGGTTGTATATCTCCTGCGGCTGCGCCGCCCGCAGCGTGTCCACGAGCGAGCGCTGGTCCAGCAGGTCGCCCTGGTGCAGCGTGATCCTGTCCCGCAGGTGCTCGATCCGGTCGAACTTCTCCGTCGAAGCCCGCCTGACCATCCCGTGCACGTCATACCCCTGCTCCAGCAGCAGCTCCGCCAGATAAGAGCCGTCCTGGCCGGTGACTCCGGTGATCAGCGCCGATCGCTTGCCTGTCATGGCCGGCAACCCTACCGGTCGGGGCTCTCAGACCCGCGGCGATGCCGCGCGTACTGGCGCCCGAACCCGGCCACGAACCGCGGGTTGTAGCGGGCATAGCGCCGCCACAGCCGTCTGGGCTCGCGCATCAGCCGGTATGCCCACTCCAGCCCGTTGCGCTGCATCCACGGCGGCGCCTGCCTGACGAGTCCCGCGTGGAAGTCGAACGCCGCGCCCACCCCGACCAGCAGCGGCGCCTGCAGGCGGGGCCGCATCCGGTGCATCCACTGCTCCTGCTTGGGCTGTCCTGTTCCAACCCAGACCACCTGCGCCCCGGAGGAGTTGATGTCATCCAGCAGTCGCTTGTCCTGCTCAAGGGTCAGCGGTGTGAACGGGGGGCTCGCGCCGCCCACGAACTGCACCCCCGGGTAGCGCTCTCCCAGCCTGCTCGCCAGCAGCTCGCGCTCTGGATCCCCGCGCCCACCGTACAGGTACATCGGCGTGCCCGCGCGTGCCGCGCGCGCGCAATACATCGCCATCAGGTCCGGCCCGTACACCCGCGTCGCCCCGGCATGCCCGAGCGCGCGCAGCGCCCACACCAGCGGCTGCCCGTCCGGCACCGCCAGCGTCGCCGCCATCACAGCCTCCATCGTCGCCGCGTTCTCCCGGGCGTTCATCACGAGGTTCACCGCGGCCGCCGTCACGTATCCACGCTCGTCCGCCGCGACCATCGCGTCCATCCAGTCCATGACCTGCTCGTAGTTTGAGACAGCCAACGGAATACCCAGGATCTCCGCGCGCTCGGGCGGGGTCGGGATGGATGAGCCGGTGGGGTTCATGGAGGCGGCGGAGTCCGTGCTAGCCCCGGCGGCCGTGGTGGATGCGTCCGAGCGTGCGATTCCGTGAAGATACCGACGCGTTGACACCCTCCGCCCTCATCGACCCGCGGTTCTGGTCCGATCGCCGGGTCCTGCTCACCGGCCACACCGGCTTCAAGGGCGCCTGGCTGTCGCTGTGGCTGCAATCCCTGGGCGCCCGTGTCACCGGCTTGGCTCCGGGGGCGCCGACAGAATCATCGCTGTACGCGCTCGCGCGGCTCGGCGATCACATGGCGGGCGAGCTGGCGCTCGACGTGCGCGACGCGTTCGCGGTGCAGGAGGCTGTCCGCGAGTCGCGCCCCGAGGTCGTGCTGCATCTGGCGGCCCAGCCGATGGTCCGCCTGTCGCTGCGCGCACCCGCGCTGACATTCGAAGTCAACGTGCTCGGGACCGTCAACGTGCTGGAGGCGGTCCGCCTCGCCGGCGAGGCGGTCCGGGCGGTCGTGGTCGTCACCTCGGACAAGTGCTACGCCAACCCGTCGGGCTACGCCGCCGCCGCCGCCGCCTCCTCCTCCTCCTCCTCCTCCTCCTCGGCGGGGGTCTCCCCGCTGGACGGCGCCGGCCTCGCGAGAGAGCCACATCGCTTCGTCGAGGGCGATCCGCTCGGCGGGCATGATCCCTACTCGAGCTCGAAGGCCTGCGCCGAGCTCGTGACGGCAGCCTACCGCGAGTCGTTCTTCGCGCCCGGTGCCGGCACTACGCGAGTCGCGACCGCCCGCGCGGGCAATGTGATCGGCGGGGGAGACTTCGGCGCGGACCGGCTCGTCCCGGACATCCTGCGCGCGTATGACGCCGGCCGCCCCGTGCGGGTGCGCAACCCAGGGGCGATCCGCCCATGGCAGCACGTGCTCAACCCGCTCAGCGGCTATCTCGCGCTCGCGCAGGCGCTGTGCGCTTCCGACGCGGACGACGGCGTCGCGCGCGCGTTCAACTTCGGTCCGCGGCCCGAGGATGCGCGCACGGTGCTCGAGATCGTCAGCCGTCTCGACGGTCTGCTGGACGGCGCGCTCGGCTACGAGCTGGACAGCACCGCCAACCCGCCGGAGGCGGCCAGGCTGGAGCTCGACTCCAGGGCTGCCGAACGCCGGCTCGGCTGGCGGCCCCGCTGGGACCTCGACGAGGCGCTCGCGCGAGTCGCCACCTGGCACGAGGCGTACCGCCGCGGAGAGGACATGCGCGCGGTCGGGCTCGCCCAGATCAACGATTTCGTTGATTTGCAGGGTACTTCTCGAGGAGGCTTCTAAGACACTTGTCACGTAGTCGAAGAGTTCGATTAGCTCGTAGTCTGTCTGGCTATGAGCCCACTACCCGTGCGTCGCTACCGAGCCGAACGGCTGCTGCGCCGGGAGTTCGAGACGATGCGCGGGCGGGTCCTCGCGACCGTGCGAGGACGATTGCGCGCGGCGGGCGTCAGCCTCGACCTGGGGGATCTGGAGGCGTGTTACGCCCAGGCATGGCACGGGCTGTATACGACGATGCTCGACGGGCAGTCGGCGGAGATCGCCCACCCGGAGGGCTGGTTGGCACTGGTCACGTATCGCCGCGCGATCGACGAGCACCGCGCCCGCCTGCGCGCGCCCGCGACATCCGACGCGCATGGCGCGTGCGACCCCGCTTGTGAGGCGGGAGCCCCCGAGCGCGATCTCGCGGGCGAGTTGGACGACCGCACCAGGCTGCGCCAGCTGATGGAGGGCCTGCGTGGCAGATTGAGCCCGCGCGAGCGCCAGGCGGCCGCGCTGTGCTACCTGCAGGGCCTCTCGCGCGCGGACGCCGCCGCGCGCATGGGCATCTCAGAGGCGCGTATGCGCAAGCTGATGGATGGACCCCGCGTGGGCTCCCCCGGCGTGGCAGGCAAGGTCGGCGAGCTGCTGGACACGATCCGCGCCGGCTCCTACTGCGCCGAGCAGTCCTCGCTGATGCGTGGCTTCGCCTTCGGCATCCTCGACCCCGGCGGCGAGCGCTACGCGCTGGCGATGGCCCACCAGCGCGAGTGTCCGGCCTGCCGTGCCCATGTCCTGTCGCTGCGCGGCCTGGCCTCGGTGCTGCCGCCGTTGCCACTGCCGTTGGCGCTGGGTGCCGGTGTGGCCGCGGGAGCGGGGGCAGGAGCGAGTGCGGGCGTGACGAGCACGGGTGCCGGCACGGGAGCGGGGGTCGCGGGCGCCGGTGTGGGTGCGGGCGGCGCCGCCGGCGGGGGCTGGCTGATGGCGGGTGGAGGTCTCGGCGCGAAGCTGGCCGTCGGCTGCCTGGTCGCTGTCAGCGTCGGCGCGGGCTGCGTGGCGCTGACCGTCGCTCCGATCGTGCCGAGTCAGCCGAGTACCCACCACCGTCATCTCGTCCGCACGGCCGGGCTCCATATCCCGCTCGCCGATGGGGCGCTGAGCCCGGCGCAGGTGGGCGCTCAGCTCTCCGCGGGCGCCACGTCCTCCCCCCAAGCCGCCACCTCCAGGAGGGCCGCGTCGGCCGCAGGCAGCTCATCGGCACTCACTCCCGCCGCGAGAGCCAACCGCGAGTTCGGTCTCGAGCAGCCGGCGCGCCATGTCTCGCGCGGGCGTGTCTCGACCACACCGGCGGCGACCTCCGCACCGTCCAGCCCCGCGCGCGCAGCCTCCGCCGGATCGTCGGTCACGCAGGCACGACCGTCATCCAACAGCCACGAAAGCGGCGGCCCGTCCGCCGCGGCGCGCGAGTTCGGGCTCGGGTAGTCCTCAGTCCGCGGGGAACGCTTTCATCAGCTTCCTCAGCGCCAGCGGGTTGCCGGCGGGCCGCAGCCGTCCGGTGACGAGCGCGCGGCGGGGGTTCAGGCGCTCGCCGATGATATCCACCCAGTCCTGGTAGGCCACCCGCAGGCGCAGGTCCGCGTTCGGCGCGGCGCCCTCGGCGACCGTGCTCGAGCCGTTCTCGACGGTCAGGTGCCAGGTGGGCACGTCGGGGTCGGTGAACTCCCACTGGAAAGTCGTGGGACGACTGAGTCCGTGCTCGGGGTTGACCTGACGGCGGATCATGTCGAACAGCAGCGCCACCGTCTCCTGATCGCGCTTGGACGGCCCTTCGCGCACCCCGATCACACCGGCCTGGGCGAGCGTACGTCCGCGCTGGGAGGTCTCCAGCGGAGTCAGGCCAGGCGGCAGCAGGGCCGGTCCGGGGAGCGTCTCGGCGGCGAGGCCGGCCGAGCGCAGCTTGGTCGTCATCGAGGTGAGCCCCTCGACGCCGACCTCGTCGTAGGTGGCGCCGAACACGGTGATGTAGCGTTCGTCCCAACCGGGCGGCATCAGCACCTGGGCGGTGTAGCGGGTCACGTCGCGCAGGATGCGGGCGACCGCCTTGGGAACCCCGACGGGGTCTTCGCGGTTGAGGTCGGAGAGGAGCTTGACGCCGAAGCCGATGTGGCGCTGCTCGTCGACGGCGATGTTCTGCATGCCCTCCCTGAACGCCGGCAGCTGCTCGCGTCGTTCGAGGTAGCTGCAGATGAAGTGCTGGCCCGGCTGTGCGAGGGCCGCCTCGATCACGATGTGGTAGAGCGTCACCGCCGCGGCGAGCTGTGCGGGGGAGCGGTCGGCGCGCAACTCGTCGGCCATCCGGTCCAGACGATCGAAGATCTTGCGAAACCCGGGCGTCAGCTGCGGCTTGATCGCCTGCAGGCCGCTCGACATCGAGCCGCTGCCGATGCCGCAGACCTCCTGCATGAAGCGCTTGAAGAACACGGCATGGCGGGCCTCGTCAACCTGTTGGGTGGTGAGGAAATACTTCTGCTCCTCACGCGGCGCGGCGTCGATGTAGGGAGAGAGGTTGTCCGCGACCGCGTCCTCGCCCCAGAAGAACAGCGAGTAGTTCCACAGCGCCGCGGTGCGCTCGAACTCGGTGAAGTCCTCGCGCCACTGGCGCGCGTCCTCGGTGAAGTCGAGCTCGGTTGCCTGCCAGTTGCCGCGCTCCCAGCGCGCGTACAGGTCCTCGTAGGAGACCGCGTCGGCCGGCAGGCTCGCCGGGTTGGCGGAGGAGTCTGTCGTCGGGGTGCTGTGAGTCACTGCTGTCGCCATGTGGCTGCTCCCAGGTAGGGCGTGATCGCCGATCGTGGCCTCGACCATGCTGCAGTCGTGGCGTCTCGCGGCGCAAGCGGATAATGAACGTTATCGCAATAGCGCTTGCTCTGTCAAGTAGGATGTGGGTGATGGAGACAGTTCCGATCGCAGGCGAGCGGGGTGCAGGGACGACGCCGGGTGGGCATGGCAATGCCGGTGTCGGGGCGCAGGCAGGCGCGCGGCTGACGCGCGAGCAGAGCAAGGCCCACACGCGCGAACGGCTGCTGAACGCGGCGAGGACCGTGTTCGCTCGGGGCGGGTATCACGGCGCCACGGTCGATCAGGTTGCCTCCGAGGCGGGGTTCTCCACAGGTGCTCTGTACTCGAACTTCGACGGCAAGGAGGACCTGTTCCTGGCGTTGATGGAGCGCGAGATCGACGCCCACGCGCGCGAGATATCAGCGGCCGTGGAGACCCGCCATTCGGTCGCCGAGCGCGCGAGGGGCGGGGCGCGGCAGTGGATGACGATGATCGAGCGCGAGCCCGAGCTGCTGCTGCTGTTCATGGAGTTCTGGGCCTACGGCGTGCGCGACCCGAGCGTGCGCCCGAAGGTTGCCGCGCGGTTCGCGCAGATGCGCAAGCTGCTGACGCGACTGGTGGCCGACGGGATGCGCGAATTCGACCTGGAGCTAGAGCTCCCCGCCGAGCACCTCGCGCTCACGATCGACGCCCTCGCCGACGGCATCGCCCGGCAGAAGCTCACCGACCCCGATGCCGTGCCCGACGACCTGATGGGCCGGGTGCTGTCGCTGCTGTTCGCCGCGGTCACGCGTCCGGCAGGCACAGGCACGCGTAATGAACCGTGAACAGGCGCCTGGCGAGGCTGGGGGCGATGCGGTGCAGTCCGGCGCGCAGCGCCCACTTCGCGGTGGCGCGGGTCCGTGCGGAGGGTCCGGTGGCGAAGAACAGATGGACGCTGAGCGGGAGTGGGTCCTCCAGCTCGCACGCGATCCGCAGGCCCGCGCGCGCGACTATCGTACGCACGGCGCTGCGATCCAATCGCTGCAGGTGGCCGACCTCGGAAGCGTGCTCGCGCTTGGAGGCGCGCCGCGCGGACAGGTTGGCCTCCAGCGGCACCTCCATCACCACCGCCTGGCACGCTCGCGCCGCCTCGGCCAGGAGCGCGGCCGGGTCGGGCACGTGCTCGAGGACGTGGGAGACGACGCCCAGCTCGTAGAAGCCCTCGCCCACGGGCAGGTGTGAACCGTCGTAGAGCTCGACCAAGTCGATCTCGGGCCGCCCGCGCGCTATGTCCACCGCGGCCTCGGTGATCTCAACGCCCGCCAGCCGCCCGCCGAAGCCGCGCGCGTGCAGCTCGCATAGCAGCGCCCCGTCGCCGCAGCCGATCTCCAGGGTATTGATTGGATGCCCGCCCGCCCGCAGGCCCGCGTGGGCGCACAGCGTGAGCACGTGGTCGGCCTTGCCGACCGCCCCGAGCGCGCGCCAGCGCGCGTACAGCGCCGCCTCGGCCGGATCTTGTTGCGTGTAAGCGTCGTCATAGAAGCGGACCAGCTGGGCGGGATCGTCCATCGGTGGGATTATCGGGGTCTGGTCCTCCAGGTAGCCTCGCCGGTGGATGTCCTCAACGCCCGCCGCGAACAGACCCGCGAGTACAACGGTCAGCCGGCTGATCGAAAGCCTGCGCGAAGCCCCCGTAACGCTCCCGGCAATGGCGGCGATGGCGCTGTTCCTCGTATGGGCGAGCGACCAGGCCGGCTATCCACTTACACACTGGGCGTCGGGTGGGCTGATCGTGCTGGCCTTGCTCGGGATCGCGCTCGTGTTCGTGAGGCTGCCCGTCGCCGAGATCCCCATGCCGGTGAAGCTCGCGCTCGGCTGCCTGGCGGCATACACCGCGCTCAGCTTCGCCTCGATCCTGTGGGCGAGCGTGCCGGGCGACGCGTGGGAAGGCGCGAACCGCACGCTGCTGTATCTGCTGGTGTTCGCGCTGTTCGCGCTCTGGCCCCAGCATGGGCGCAGCGCGGTGCTGCTGCTCGGCGCGTGGACGCTCGCGAGCATCGGGCTGGCGGCGTTCGTCGCGCTGCATGTGAACGCCGCCGCTCATAGTCCCGTACGCCTGGAAGCGCTGCTCCCCGGGGGGCGCCTGAGCTATCCGGCGGGCTATGCCAACGCGAATGCCGCGCAGTGGCTGATCGCGTTCTGGCCGGCGCTGCTGCTCGCGCGGGAGGCCCGTCTGCACTGGAGCGTGCGCGGCCTGCTCGCCGGCGGCGCGGTGCTGCTGGCCGAGGTCGCCCTGCTCAGCGTGAGCCGGGGCTCGCTGTACGCCACGCCGGTGGTGCTCGTGCTCGTGTTCGCGCTGCTGCCTCACCGTGCGCGCACGTTCGCCCTGCTCGTTCCGGTCGCGGCCGGGATCGCGGCGGCCGCGCCGTCGGTGCTGGGAGTAGGGGAACGCATCGAACACGGACAGCGGGCGACCAGCGCGGTGCACACAGCCACCGCGACGACGTTCCTCGCGGCGCTGGTGGTGGGGCTGGTCGTAGCCGCGGGCGCCCTGATCGAGGGTAGGCGTAGCGCACTCTCGGAGGTCTCGGCCAGGCGCGTGCGCAGGGGGGTAGGCGCGGTCGCGCTCGCCACGCTCGTGGTGGTGCTCGCGGGTGGTTGGGTCGCCGCGGGCAATCCGGTAACGCGAGCACATCACGCCTGGGACACGTTCAAGAGCGGCAGTGGCTACGGCGCGAACAGCGTCGGCGGCAACCGTCTGACGAGTGGGTTGGGGAGCAACCGCTACGACTTCTACCGGGTGGCGCTGGACGAATTCGTGGCGCATCCGATCGTCGGGATCGGCGCAGACAACTTTCAGCAGCAGTACCTCGTGCATGGCCGCAGTGACGAGACCCCGCGGTATCCGCACAGCGTCGAGCTGCGCACGCTGACCCAGACCGGCCTGGTGGGCGCGCTGCTGGCGCTCGCCGGCCTGGGGGCGGCGCTCCTCGCCGGCTGGCGCGCGCTGGGAGGATCCGATCCGCTGGGACGCGCGGTCGCGGCGGCGGCGCTGGCGGGGTTCGCCTACTGGGTGGTGCATGGCTCGTTCGACTGGTTCTGGGAGTTCGCCGGCCTGGGCGCGCCCGCGTTCGCGATGCTCGGACTTGCCTGTGCGCTGGCGCCGCGTCGTGGGGCTCCGAGCGCCGCTTACGTGCTCAGCGAACAGCCGTCCACCGCGCCCGTGGTTGCGCAGCCTGAGGCAACTCCCTCGCGTCGTTCCTCGCGTCGGCCACACGAGCCTGGTTTGGGTGCCAGACGTCTGGGCATCGTCACCGGCGTGATCGTGGCGCTCGTGACCGCGGGATCGCTGGCGGCGCCCTGGCTGAGCCAGCTGGAGGTCGAGAGCGCCGCGCGGGTCTGGCCGACGGCGACGGCGACGGCGTACTCACGCCTGAATGATGCCGCCCGACTGAACCCGCTCAGCGACGAACCGTATCTCGTGGCCGGGAGCATCGCGCTGCGCTTCGGCGACCTGCGCCGCGCCGATCACGAGTTCGTACTGGCCTTGCAGCGGACGCCGAGGGACGCCTACGCGACGCTCGAGCGTGGAGCGATCGCCTCGACCCAAGGGGACCGCGCGGGGGCGCTCATATTGCTGGAGCGGGCTGCGCGCCTGAACCCTCGCGACCCGCTGACACGACAGGTGCTGCTGCTGGTGCGCAGGGGCGAACGGGTGGACGTCGATGCGCTGAATCGCGCGATCCTGAGTAAAGCTCAGCAGTTTGCGTAATTCTGCTGACAGTCTGCGGGCCGATCGGGGGTTTACCGCTCGACACGGGACAAAACCTTCGCTAGCGTGTGGAGTCACATCCAGTCGATTCGCCATTCTCGAGGCGCGCCACCGCATCCGGGTGCTTGACCGTTGGGGAGGGGATCGCTGGCACAAGGCACGGAGAGCGGACCGCGACGCTGCTCGGGCCAAAGAAGGGAACCCAAGGCCGGGAAGCATGACAAGCCATCGCAGCAGGATCCTCGTGACATTGATCGTAGTTGCCGTCTTGCCCCTGGGTGCGCCGTCGCTCGCGGCGGGCAGCTCGCTGCTGAGCGGATACGGCGGCCCGGGCCAGGGCAGTCAGGCGATCCTCGGCTCGACGCTCTTGGGCGGGGGCTCGGCCGGAGGAGGCGGCGGTTCGACAAGTGGCGGACCGGGCGGCTCATCGGGCTCGCTCCGTGATGGCGAACAGCCTGGTGGGACTGGATCGTCAGCGGGCGTTACGGCGGGCGGACGCGGCGCGAGGGATACACATGGCGGTGCTGCGCACAAAGCCCCCGGCGGGGCTTCGGGCTCACGGCGGGCCGGCGCTGGTCGAACATCCGGTGGTAGCGCCGGAACGTATCCGGCTTCATCGGCCGCAGTGGCGGATGCAGGGCAATCTGAGACGTTGGGGCTGTCCGGCGATGACCTGCTCTACGTCCTGCTGGCGTTCGCCGCACTGGCGTGCACGGGCGTTCTCACCCGGCAGCTTGTCCGGACGAACGGTCCGGACAAGAACAACTGCTAAAGGGATGTGTTGTAGGACCCGAGTAAGCCAATAGGGCCAAGGACGCCCTCAGATCATGGACCAACCGCGCATCACCCAGCAAACATCGACCACACTGCCGCTCACCGGCAAGCTCGCACGCGACGCTCCGCGGCCGAAGTCGCTGCTGGGCGGTACCTTCGCCGGGCGCCTGCAGTGGGCGCTGGAGGGGTCGGGCTGGGGCGTGCTGCGCCCGGCGGTCGACTTCGTGCTGCTGTGCTTGGCTGTGATCGTGGCGCTGGGTGGCGTGCACGCGACCATGAACGTCTCGGCCGTGCAGGCGCCGCTGCTGGCGCTGCCGCCGCTGGTGATGCTGCTGCTCTACCTGCGCGGGCTGTATCGCACGCGTCTGCGCGCACTCGTGCTAGATGGCGTCGTGCCCGTCATCAGCGCAGTGTCGATCGCGGCGATGGCGGTTGCGACGATCGGGTTGCTCGCCAACGGACAGGCCCCGAGCCAGTCAGACGTAGTGCGCGCGTGGCTGTTTGTGCTGATCGGCGTGAGTCTAGGTCGCGTCGCCCTGTCCGGGGCTCAGCGCTGGGCACGTGGGCGCCGGCTGGTGGGCAAGCCGGTGCTGATCGTGGGCGCCGGGCTAGTGGGCTCGCAGGTGGCGCGGCTGCTCGAGAAACACCCCGAGTACGGGCTGGTCCCGGTGGGCTTCGTCGACGACGACCCCCGCTCGATCGCGGAGGTGGGTGGACGCGACGTGCCGGTGCTGGGCACGGTCGAGGACGTCGATGAGATCGTCGGCGAGACCGGGGTGGGCAAACTGATCGTCGCGTTCTCCTCGGTTGCCGACGCTCGCATCAGTCGCCTGATCCAGCGCTGCCAGCGACTGGGCGTCGACGTCTCGGTGGTGCCGCGCATGTTCGACACGATGAACCACCGCGCTTGGCTATGACACGGTCGGGGGCACGCCGCTGTTGACTTTCTCGACGGTGGATCCCAAGGGCTGGCAGTTCACGCTCAAGCACGCCTTCGACCGCGTTTTTGCGCTGGTGCTGCTGGTGGCGCTCTCGCCCGTGATCCTGTGCGCCGCCCTGGCCGTGCGCCTGAGCTCTCCCGGGCCGGCGATGTTCCGCCAGCGGCGCGTCGGTCGCGACGGGCGGGCCTTCGACCTGTACAAGTTCCGCTCGATGCGCATCGGGCCGGCGCAGAGCACGACGCTGAACGACGATGACGACACCGCGATCGATTTCCTGCTCGGCGGGGACACGGCGCCCGGGGGAGTGGAGGGCAAAGACCGGCGCACCCTCGTGGGGCGGTTCCTGCGGCGCACGTCGATCGACGAGCTGCCGCAGCTGCTGAACGTGCTGCGCGGAGAGATGAGCATCATCGGGCCCCGCCCGGAGCGCCCGGAGTTCGTCGAGCTGTTCCGCCAGGACATCGAACGCTACGGCGACCGCCACCGCGTCAAGTCGGGGATCACCGGCTGGGCGCAGGTGCACGGACTGCGCGGCCAGACCTCGCTGGCCGAGCGCGTCGAGTGGGACAACTACTACATCGCCCACTGGTCGCTCGGCTTGGACGTCAAGGTCCTGGTGCTCACGCTGGCGGCGTTGTTCCGTAACGCGGAGTGATCCGCGGGCGGGCGCGCTGGCATCGCCCGCCCCCAGCTGATCAGATGCTCTTCAGCGCGTCTCGACTTGGTCCCATCCAGTCCTGGTAGACGCGTACTTGCAGGCCGCTCGTGCCGAGCGCCGATGGCAGCGCGATCGAGTACTGGTTGAAGCGGTCGAGCGTGAACAGCGCCTGGTAGCGCAGCACGCTGCCCTGGAAGGCTTCCAGCTGCATGAAGTCCCCGACTGGTCCCGAGCCGCTCGCCACGACCTGGCTGCCCTGCCGGCGCAGGCTGAGGGTGACGGGAGCTGGGAGCGCCGAAGGGCGAGGCCAGAACTCGGGACAGCGCGGCGAACGCCGACTTGCGGGCGCCTTTTTCGTTCAGCACCCCAAAATCTTCGGTCCTGGAGCCCTGCAGCTTGTAGAGCACATCCGCCGCGATGTAGGGAGTGCGTGCCAGCGAGCGATACAGGTTGGTGATGTTCGTCGCTTGGACCGCCGGAGTTACGCACGCCTGTTCCTGCTGGATCTTGTATCGCGGCCAGCAGCTGCTCCAGCCGAACTCGTTCAGCCACAGAGGCTTGGTGTCGCCGTTGGCGAGCTGCACTTCGCGGAACGAGCGCAGCGACGCGAGCGTCAGGCTGTAGAAGTGCACCGCCAGCCCGTCGTAGTAGCCCTTGATGCCGGCGGCGTACAGGGCGCGCAGGAACACGCCGTTGTAGCCGACGAGCGAGCCCGCGAGCACGGGCACCTTCGGGTTCGCCTGCTTGATCGCGGGGTAGGCGGCGCGCAGGATGGCGGCGTAGCGCCGGGCCTTGTTCGGGCCGGCGAAGTAGAGCTGGTTGGCCTGATCGGGCTCGTTCCAGATCTCGATCGCCGCCAGACGTGTGCCGTAGCGCTCGGCGATATATGCGGTGAAAGCAGCGTAGGTGGATGCGTGCGTTGGTGGCCAGGCATTGGCCTCCTCAGACCTGCCGGGCCTGCACTTGTTGAGCAATGACGCAGGCGCCGAGGACGCCCAGCACGGAGAGCTGTCCACCAGCATGATCACGCGGATGCCGCCCGCCGCGGCGTCGCTCACGAGGCGATCGACAAAGGCCAGCGTGCGTGGTTCCAGCTGGTGCGGCCCGAGCGGCTCCAATACCGACCATGGCATTTCGGTACGCACAACCTTGGCGTGGAGAGCCCGCGCCTGCGCGATCGCTCGGTCGGCTTCCTGAAGCGGCCTGGGGCCGACGCCGATGATGTTCAGGCCGCCCAGGGGCAGTGTGGTGGAGAAGCGCGCGCCTGGTGGGTGCCTGGCGTTGGCGTGGGCGTCGCCGGCCGGCGCGAGCCAGGCGAGCACGCACAGCCCCAGAGCCAGCGCCACAGTGGACTCACGGAGGCGCTGGACCATCTGTTACACGATAGTCGCGCCTAGCGCGAGGGGCGATGGTTGCATCGACTTGCTCGCGCTAGCCTGTCTGCGCGCATGTCCCCAACCTGGATCTGGATGCAGGTCGCGATCGTCGTGTTCGTCCTGATCGGGATGATCATCGCGATCACGAAGCTCGCCTGAGCGAGCGTGTCTCAAAACACGTTCTCAGTCGCGACGGGACCACCATGCTCGCCGCGACGGCTGCAGGTCGGGGAGGGCGATCGCCGGTCGCGGTGGAATCTCACCCCCGTCCAGGATCGCGGCGGGCACCGCCTGCGTGAGCCAATCGGCGAGCGGACCAAGTCCGGCCTGCTCGAGCTCAGTCGCGATGCCGGGCTGGCGGCGAGTGAGATCGTGCGCGTCGGAGGCGACGTTGTGGATCATCGCGGCTCGCGCCAGCTCTAGGGCGAAGCGGCGCACCTCTCCGCCAAAGCGGCCCACGAGGGAGCCGGCCGTGATCGATGTCAGAACCCCGGCGTGTACGAGCGACTCCAGCATCCGCGGGTCGCGGTGAAAAGCCGGGCAGCGCTCGGGATGAGCGAGCAGAACTCGGTGACCTCGCCGCTGGAGATCCAGCAGGATGGTGTCGAGGCTGCTCACCACCGGGGTGAACGGGGGCTCGATCAGCAGCCACGGACCTTCGCCGAGGCCGAGGCGCGGGAGCTGCGCCGGGTCGATGTCGGCGAGGCGTGTCATCGCGATCTCGGCGCCCGGGCGAACCTCGATCCCCACCTCCTCGTCCGCCAGGCGCGCGTTCAGCTCGTCGACCAGCCGGGCGATCGTGTCGGCGTCGTTGGGATAGCGCCAGCTGACGTGGGGCGTGGCCACGAGCGTACGCATGCCTTTTGCCTTGGCGGCGCGGGCAAGCGCGACGGAGTCCTCGATCGTCTCGGGACCATCGTCGATGTCCGCAAGCACGTGGCAGTGCAGGTCGATCACGGGTTCTTGAACGTTAGGGGCGCCGGCTCCACAACGCATCAGCCGAGGCCCGGCATCAACCTATGCTTCTCTGGCCTGAGGGCTTATCTCAGGAGGCGCAGCGAGACCCGCGACGGCGGTCAGCAGTCCCTCGACCGTTGTCCGTCGTGCTGCCGGCGAGGGTGCGGCAGAGGTCACTGCCGGTAGCTGGGGCTGACGACTTCGAGCTGGCTCCACGGGATCGCGTCCAGCACGTCGTAGGGGTCCGAGCCCAGCAGCGTGTTGTACGGGTTCGGCTTGCCTTCATCGATCAGTGGTGACGGATCCTGCGCCGAGAGCGCGACCGCCCCCGCGGTGTCGCCGACAAACATGCCGTAGCGCTGAATGGCGGTCGCGATCTCCAGCGCGGCCGGGCTCAGGTGCAGCGAGGCGAGGCTCAGGCTCGCCTTCAGGCGGAAGTGGGTGCCCTCGGGGATCGCGTTCGCGCTGTTCGTCACCCCGTCGGTTCGATCCGCCGGCCAGACGAATTCTGAGCTGGCGGTCTCGGGCAGCAGCACTTCCAGCGCATGGTTGATGGCGCCATGTTCGAGGTCTTCCAGGTGGATCTGTCCCCCGAGCAGCGACAGGCCCGAGGCGCCCGCGCCGAACGGAGCCGGGAAGACGCCGTCGCTGGTGTATGCGTCAGCGATCTCCCCGCCCCAGCAGGCCGTCCAGCGTCCGGATTCCTCGAGCACACGCCACAGCTCCCACAGATGGCCCGTGGAGGGCTGCCACACGATCACCTCTTTGTCGGTTCCGGCCGCGGGCGCCGCGTTCGCCGGCAGGGGTACGGCTTCTATCTGAGCCTGGAAGCCGGAGAAAACGCCTTCGGGCCTGGAGCAGATGGAGCTCTCCCCCACCAGCGCGACCGTCGGGGCGTCTGGGCCCACCACGTAGACGGGCGCGCTCCATTCTGTTGTGTTGATGATCACATGCCCGTAGTACGCGCTGATCTGATGCTCGAACGCGCTCACGAGCTGGGCGGAGTTGTCCGCGAGCGCAGGCGCCGTGGGCAGCTGCTGGTTGAATACGCTTTCGGCCGAGAACAGGCGCAGAGGTTCGGGGTGGCCAGGCGAGCTTTTATGTGGTGGTTTGCTGGATGGAGGTTCGGCTGGGGGTGAGTGGGTTTCGTTTGGCGGGGGTTCGTTCAGTGGTGGTGGGATTTCGCCTGGTAGGGGTTCGCTCGGTGGTGGGGCGGTTGCGCTCGGCGGTGTTTTCACGGGAGCTTCCCCTGCGGGGGCTTCCTGGCGTGGGGCCGGCGCGGACGGAGATTGGCCCTGGCCTGAAGGCGAGCTCTGGCTCGGGGCGGACAGGTCCTGTGAGCTGCCCGATGATGGACCGGTAGGGTGCACGAGATGCGAGGGGACGTGCTTGTGACAGCGCCGCCTGTGTTTGCAGACGATCGCTGTGTTGCCGCGGCCGTGGCGCCGGGAGGAACGGCGATGCCGGTGCGCCGACTTACGGTGGGCGCCTGCGGCGCGCGCCTTGGATGACGCTGCCAGGCTCGCCGGATGCGTAGTCCGGACGGAGTGTTGCCGGGTCGCCGCGAGCGCTCCGGCGGAGAGCCACGCGCAGACGGCGAGGACGCACAGCACCGGCACGCAGGCGAGCCGTGTGGCGCACGTGAGGCGGGATCTGGGGAGCGATCGACCAGGCCGATGGATGCGCGCGAATCGCATGTGCTTGGTGATCGACAGGACGAGCGCGCCAGGCAAGAGCGCCCCAGCCTACTTTGGACGGATGAATGGAGTCTTGCAGGCCCGCGAACGTGGCGGCTCCCAACTCCCAGGCTCCGCAAGAAACCACCCCTCTCGTCAGTTTTTTTCCAGGCTATGGATGGAACATCGAGGTTTGGACGATGCCTCTGCCGATGGACGATCACATGTGCTGCGGCTCTAGCTCTGTGTTTCCTGGCGGCCGTCTCTGACGCCGGCCAGTCGCCGTCCGCGAGCGAGCGCATAGGCAGCTCACTCCGCTGGGATGCAGCAGCGGCCGCCGCATCCGTGCGTCGCGCCGTCAGTCTGATCGCCGATCCCATCGCCGGGCGCTCGCGGCAGGGCCTTCCCAGCTGCTACGCCCAGGTCGCGCTGACGAGCGGCCCGATTCGCTTCTCGACTCCGCTCCATGCTCAGGGCGGCTCCGTCTCTCTGACGATCCGCCACTACCGTCTGCCGACGATGGTGACCCAGTCTCCCGCCTGTGCGCCGAGCGTGGCTGTGGGCCATTCCTACATGGCTTCGCTGCGCTATCGCAGCACGACGAGCGCGGCGAGCCTGGAGGTGCTCGCTTACTCCAAGGGTGGCTGGCACGTCTGGTATGCGGCCAAGAGCGGATTGAGGGAGCGCAAGACGTTCGCAACCGTCTCCGTCCTGCTCCATCCCGTTCAGGGCGACGTCAGTCGTCTGGCCTTTGGGCTGGTCCTGCGCGCGCGGGGCACCGTGCAGGGCGCGGACTTCTCGCTGGTCAACGCGTCGGGCGGTTCGCGAGCGCCGGCGCTCGCGGCGCCTTCACCCGGTGGGCCAGCCGGCTCCGCTGAGTCGCCGAAAACAGAAAAACCGGCCGAACAACCGCCGGCCGAACAACCGCCGGCTGAAAAACAGCCTGTCTCCAGCGAAGCGGCCGTGAGCGGCAGGTGGACGGTTCGCGAAGACATCGAACACGCGCGCTCGGTTCACGCGGTGCTGCTGCAGAACGGCAAGGTGCTCGTGATGGCGGGATCGGGGAACAACGCCGAAGAAGCGGCGATGGGACATTTCAAGTCGTACATCTACGACCCGGTCGCCAACACGTGGAAGAAACTGGAAACGCCCAAGGACGTGTTCTGCGCCGGGCACGTGCAGCTGGCCGACGGCAACGTGCTGATCCTCGGCGGCACCAAGGAATACCCGTCCGGGCCCAAAGTGCCGGGCGAATTCCCCAGCACCGCGTTCAAGGGCGAGAACGCGAGCTGGATCTTCAACATCCACACCGAAAAATACGAAACGGTCACCGGCAAATTCGAAGAAGACTCCAACAAGAAAGGAGAAAAAGGACTGCCGGAATACGGACCGCTCCTGGGCGGCGCCTGGTACCCGAGCGCGACCGAGCTCGGCAACGGCGACGTGATCTCCTTCGGCGGGCTCAACGAGGAAGGCGATGGGTCCACGAAGACCAACTACTACGACGACACCGAAAAAGAATGGATCGATTTCGGGAGCAAAAAGGTCCAGCAGACATTCAGCTGGTACTGGGGTCTCTACCCCTCGATGATCCTCACGGCGGACGGCCGTCTGTTCTACGCCGGCGGATACACCTTCGGCGGCGGCCTCGCGGGCACGGAACAGGCCCCGAGCGGCTCCTCGATCCTCGACTTCTACTGCACGCCCGGGAAAACGCCCACGGAAGAAGAAACCGAAGCGCTGAAAACCAACCCCCACGCGCTCGTGACAGGGCCCAACGGCACCTTCCCGCGGATCACCGACACCCCCGGCCTGCGCGAACCGAACAGGCGCGACCAGGCGGCCTCGCTGCTGCTGCCCCCGGCGCAGGCGCAGAAGGTGATGATCATGGGCGGCGGCAACACGCCCGAACAAGCGAAAGCGATCAACCTCACCGACGAGATCAATCTCAAAGAACCAAGCCCGCACTGGACTGCGGGCCCGGAACTTCCGCGCGGGGAAATGGAAGGCGGGGGCATGGAGCCGATGGGCGCCGGGAAGATGTACGTCTCGGCGGTGGCGCTCCCCGACGGCACCGTGCTGGAGACCGGGGGCTCGCTGCTTCCCCGCAGGGAAAACGTCCACGAGGCTTCGATCTTCAACCCCAGCTCGAACACGTTCACCTCGGTGGCCGCCGACCCGGTCGGCCGCGACTACCACTCCGAGGCGCTGCTGCTCCCCGACGGGCGCGTGCTCGCGCTCGGCTCCAACCCGATCACGGCCACCGGGGAAGAACCGTTCGAGACCCGCGTGTCGGTGTACGAACCGCCGTATCTGTTCAAGGGTCCGAGGCCGGTCATCAGCGGCATCGACGGCGCCCTGAACCACCTCGAAGGCTCCGTCAACCAGACAGGGCAGTGGAAATACGGCGAGGAACACACGATCACCTACAGCTCCGCCTCGCCGATCACCTCCGCGGTGCTGATCCGCCCGGCCGCGGTGACCCATTCCTCAGACCCCAACCAGCGCGAGGTGGCGTTGCCGATCACGCACGATTCAGGAACGGGGGAACTGAAAGTCAGCCTCACGTCGAACGACAATCTCGCCCCGCCGGGGTATTACATGGTCTTCCTGGTCAACGCCCAGGGCGTCCCGTCGGTGGCCCAGTGGGTCCACGTCGGGCCGTAGGCCCGTTTCCTTTCCGATGAGCGTGTTCGCCCACATCGCCTCCGCACGCTCCGTCCCCGGACGGCTCGGATGAGCGTCGCCGTCACACGACCCGGGCACGCGATCGCCGGAGAGCGGCTATCGATCGTGCGCGAGCGCTCCCATGTGGGCGCGCGAGTGATCGCGGCCGTGCCGTGGGTGGTGCTCGCCGTGTTCCTCACGGCCGAGCTCGTGATGTGCGCGCTGGCGCTCAACGGGCCGTTCTATGACGAGGGCATCTACGTGACGGCGGGCATGCGTACGCTGCAGGGATACGGCCTCAGCGACAACTACGTCTCGTGGTTCACCGGGTCGCTGATGTGGCCGGTGCTCGCGGCGCTGGGGTGGAAAGCGTGGGGCCTTGCGGGCGCACGAGCCGTCGCGGCCATCCTCGTGACGATCGGCCTGGCGGGCACGTTCAAGGCGGCGGGGAACCTGTTCGGCATGCGCGTGCGAGCCGCCGCTGCGGTCGCGGCACTACTCAGCGGCCCGCTGTTCGCGCTCGGTCACCTAGCCGTCTACGACACGCTGTCGCTGGCCGCCACCGGCTGCTCGTTCTGGGCGATGACCGAGTTCCTGCGCCGCGACGACCGCGGCTGGCTGTGCGCTTCGGCGGTGCTCTTCGGGCTCGCGTCGGTCTTCAAGTACCCGGCGCTGATCTTCGCAGGGCCGCCCCTCCTGCTGCTGGTTGTGGCCGGGCGTGGCCGCAGCGCCCGGATGGACCTGGGCCTGTTCACGTTCATCGCCGCGGCGGTCGTGATCATCTACTTCCTCAGCGACCGCGGCCAGCTCGTGGCGCTCGAGCAGTTCAGGGTCAACAACAGCGTTACGTTCGGCGTCTCCTCCAGCCAGATCCTCTATACGGAGGTCTACCTGATGACGGTGCCGCTGCTGCTGGCGTTGGTGGGGGTGTTCCTGATCGAGCGTCGCGGCATCGGCCTCGCGCTGTTGTCAGGCGTGGTGGGCGCACCCGCCTACCACCTGCTCAACAATGATCCGACGAGCACCGGCAAGCACGTCGTCTTCGGGCTGTTCTTCACATTGCCGCTGATCGGCGTCACGCTCACGCACGCTCTGCGCCGCTGGCGGTTGATCCTGGCGGTGCCGGCGCTGATCGGGCTGGCCGCGTTCGGGGCGGTGCAGGCGGCGCGCTTGGACGAGGGGTGGGCCGACCTGCGGCCCGCTGCCGGCGTGCTCACCCGCGTGGTGCATCCAGGAGAACGGATCCTCGCCAATTCCGCATGGGTGGAGGCGGCCTATCTCTATGACAGCCACCGGATCAACTCCCCGTTTGACCTGTGGGACTTCTCCCGCGTCCAGTCGCTCGGCGGACACGTGGATGTGTGCGCCTTCCAGTGGTTCGTCGAAGTCCCCGGCGGGGAACCGTGGCCGGCGTCGATCCGCCAGGCGATGCGGAGCTGCGGGACCTTTCGCAGGATCTATACCTCCAGTGCCCAGCTCACCGGGCTCGGGCGCAATCTGCGCTTCGTCACCTACCGCGCTCCGATCGAAATCTGGAAGAACGAGGCCGGTGGGGCCGTGGGGGCCGTCTCCTCGGCCCGATCGGGGAGGTCGATCGCGCGATGAACAGGACGATTGATGGGGACCGCCGGGCTCACGCCGCAGGGGCCGCGCTGATCGTGTGCATCGCCTGGTTCCTGCCGTGGCTGATAGCACACGCCGACCTGGCCAAGCCGTGGCTGTCGATCCCGTTCCTGCTGGCCACCTGCATCGTCGCCGCGGCGTCGATTGTGTCGGTCGTCAATCGCTGGCAGCGGGCCGTGCCCGAGCGCGCGCCCGTGCCGGGCGGAGAGGAGCCGAGGGTCGCGGTGATCATCCCCACGATGGGTGAGCCGCTGGCCCTGCTGGAGGGAACGGTCCGCTCGGTGCTGGACCAGGACTGGCCGGCCGACCGGCTGTGGGTGCTCGTCAGCGATGACGGCCGCGATCATCGCGTCCGCCGGCTCGTCAACCGCCTGGCCCTAACCTATCCTCAGGCGAGCCTGCGCTACCACCGTCCCCCCAAGGTGGGCGATCCGCGGCGCCACGGCGAAGCCAAGGCCGGCAACCTCAACTCCGCACTGGTGCTGCTGCCGGCCGACATCGACTTCGTGGAGACGCGCGACGCCGACGATCTGGTGGGAGACCGCCACTTCCTGCGCGAGGCCGTCGGTCAGCTGCTCGTGGGAGGGCGGGTCGCGTTCGTGCAGACGGCCAAGGCCGGACAGGTCTCGCCGCATGACCCGTTCGACAACCAGCAGCCGCACTTCTTCCAGTGCGCGATGCTCTCCCGCTATGCCGCCAACGCCGTCTTCCCATGCGGCTCGGGAGTCGTTTGGCGACGAGTGGCCCTGCACGAGATCGGCGACTTCCCCACCTGGAACCTGGTCGAGGACCTCCAGTCCGGCCTGGAGGCGCTGCGCCTGGGCTGGCAGGGCTGCTACCTGCCGATCCTGGGCGCTTACGCTCAGCACTCCCCCGAGGATCTTCCGAACTTCGTCAAGCAACGTGGGACCTGGGCGCTCGACACCGTCAGACTGACCCTCTGGGCTCCCAAGAGCGGGCTCAATCTCCGTCAGCGCCTGCAGTTCTACGAGCTTGGCCTCTTCTACATGCAGGGTCCCGCCACGCTTGTGTTCCTGCTCGCTCCGATCCTCGGCTTCGCCCTGCACCAGTACCCGGTGCTCACGAGCACGAGCGCGTTCGTCGCCCACTTCTGGCCGTTCGCCGCGGCCCTCGAGCTCAACCTGGCGCTGGTGCACCGGCCGATGTCCTTCGAGCAGCTGTGGCGCGCGCGCCTGGTGTGGGCCGGTCTGTGCTTCGTCTACGCGCGCGCCTGCGTGCTGGCGGTGACCGGCGGACGCAACGGCAAGCCGCGTTACGTGGTCACCCGCAAGGAGAACCGCCACGCCTGGCACTGGCGCCTGATCGTCCCGCACGTGCTCGTGCTGAGCATGCTTCTCGGATCGCTGACATGGTCGCTTACCCACCATGGCCTGCTGAGCAGCTTCGATGTGGGCTCGGCCTACTGGGCGGGTCTCTACAGTCTGCTGCTGCTCGGCTTTATCCGTCTGAGCTGGCATGGCGTGCGCATATCCGCTCCTCGCCGTGCGGCGGCTGCCACCGTGCCGTCCAGGGGGACGCTCGGTGTCGGTGAATGGGGCAGAGACGCGGAGGCCCGACTGAGCTCTCAGCTCTCCTCCGAGGCCACGACGATCGCGTCCTCGGCCGCCGCTGAGTCGTGAGCTGAGTCCCTCCAAGTGCTCAACGCGAGGAGGGCCAGAACAGCCGCCAGTGCGATGGCGATCGCGAAAATCGGCACGTCGTCTCCCAGGATGCGTTCGACCAGGTCTCGCGGCGGCGCTTGTGCGACGGCGGAGCGGCCACGCAGCGATGCGGCGACGGCCTGCATCTTGGCGATCGTCTTCGCGTCTGGATGGCCGGTGACCGCTAGCCCGTACTTGCGCTGAAAGTAAGACAGCGCTCCCCGGGTATGCACCCCGAGGCCGCCCAACGGCGCGTTGCCCAGCGGATAGCCCAGCTCGCGGAAGAGGCGCTGCACCTCGATGATGGTGGCCCGCGATGGATGTCCGGGAGCGACCGAAGACCGCGCTCGCGGGTGTGACGATCGTTGCGGTGAGACATCATGGGGTGTTGGTAGAGGAGGGGTCGCGACAGTCAACGTGGATGGCAGACGACCCACGGGAGCCGCCTGCACGGTGAACTCCCCCGCGGCGCAACAGGCAGCCACTAGCAGCAGAACGAGGATAAGCGTTCCGGTGGCCTTCGAGATTGGGCGGCGAAAGCTGCTCGTCCGGCGGATCATCGGCATCTGCTGACTCCTTTCAGCATCGACCGATGGTACTAGTGATTTAGCCTCGCGTACAGTTTCCGGGATTGCTCACCCGGATATGATCTGCGCCGCTGGTCATGATGGCTCAGCCTGCAGCAGCCGACAAGGGAGGAGGCCGGGAGTCATGAGACGTGCGAGACGTGCCGTAATCCTGGCCGGAGGCGAGGGCATTCGCCTGCGGCCCTACACGACCGTGCTGCCCAAGCCGCTGATGCCGATCGGCGACCGTCCGGTGCTCGATATCGTCGTGCGCCAGCTCAAGGCACATGGTTTCGAGCGAATCACGATCGCCACGGGCTACCTGGCCGAGCTGATCGAGGCGTTCTTCGCCGATGGCGGAAAGTACGGGATCCCGATCGACTACTACCGCGAGCGCGAGCCGCTCGGCACCGTCGGCGCGCTTGCCCTGATCGATGGGCTTGTGCAGGAGGATGTGCTCGTCATGAACGGCGACGTGCTCACCGACATCGACTATGGAGCACTGCTCGAACGCCATCGGGCGAGCGATGCGGCCGCGACGATCGCCACACAGGTGCGCCACATCCAGGTGTCGCTCGGCGTACTGAGGTTTGGCGACGACGGTGACCCGATGCGCCTGACCGGCTACGACGAGAAGCCGGCGATCGACTACACCGCAAGCATGGGGGTGTACTGCTTCGCGCCGCGCGCCCTCTCGCACATCGTCCCTGACGAGCGCCTGGACTTCCCCGATCTGGTCCTGCGTCTGATCGCGGCCGGGGAGATCGTGCGGGCGTGGCCGAGCGACGATTATTGGCTGGACATCGGCCGTCACGACGACTACGAGCAGGCCCAGGAAGAGTTCGAGAGCGTGCGCGACCGGCTGATCCCGTCCGAGCAGGTCCTGTCCGAGTAGGGAGCCGGTGGGACGCGCTGCGATCAACCCCAGCATCGCGAAGTGTGATTTTTCGGAGTGGTTTAGATCCTGGTCAGAGCAGAGTGGATGGCATCGACGACGATGTCGACATCGGCTTCGACCATGGTCGAGCTGAGCGGCAGCGCGCAGTGGCGGTCGGCGACCTCCGTCGCTGCCGGCAGTCCGTCGGTGGGCGCCGAGCGCTGATACTCGGTGAAAGTGTGCAGCGCCGGATACCAGGTGGTCTGGACTCCGTTCGCTTTCAGCTCGGCGCGGAAGCGATCGCGCGCGTCGCGGTCGGCGAGCAGGACCGGGAAGGCGAAGTGGCTGGCGCGCTGAACCGCCTGCTCGTCAAAGGCAAGCTCGATCCCGGGAATCTCCGCAAGCCGCTCGCGATAGGCCCGAACAGTCGTGCGCCGCGCCGCGATGTCTTCGTCGAGCCGTTGCAGACGGCTCAGCCCGAGCGCGGCGCGGGCCTCGTCCAGGCGGAAGTTGAAGCCGATGTCGACCACGTCGTAGGCGGGGTCGTGGCCGCGGTGGCGATCCCAGGTGCTGCTGGTCATGGCGTGGGAGCGAAACAGCCGTACGCTCGCGTCGAGTGCCTTCTCAGCGGTGCTGACCATGCCGCCCTCGCCGACACACAGCTGCTTCTTGGAGAAGAAGCTGAAGCAGCCAAGCTCCCCGACAGTCCCGACCTGGCGAGCACTGTCATCGACGCGGGCGCCGATCGCCTGGGCGCAGTCCTCGATCAACACGAGGCCGTGCTCGTCGCAGAGCTTGCGCAGCGCGAGCACGTCGGCGGGATAGCCACAGAAGTGCACGGCGATGACCGCGCGCGTGCGGGAGGTGATGCGCTTTGCGACGTCCTCGACATCGAGGTTGAAGTCATGCGCGCCGCGGACGTCACAGAGAACCGATTCGGCGCCAACGTATCGAGGGGCGCTCGCGCTGGCCACAAAGGTGACGGCGGGCACGATCACCTCATCGCCGGGGCCGAGCCCGGCCGCGAGGCAGGCGAGGTGCAGCGACGCCGTCCCGCTCGAAGCCGTCGCCGCGTGGGGAATGCCGACGTAGCGGGCAAGGGCCTCCTCGAAAGCCTTCGTGCGCGGGCCCATCGTCAGCCAGCCGGAGCGCAGGCAGTCGAGCACGGCCTCCACGTCTTGCTCGGGCATCGCGATGTCGGTGAGCGGCACGCGCCAATCGTTCATCGTGTTGCCTCTGACTCATACAGCGGTCGCTGCCGGGTGGTGAGATCTCTCATCGAGTGAGGACCTCGGCGAGCGCGGTGACGACCCTGTCCTGATCGGCGTTGGTCATGTGGGGATAGAGGGGCAGCGTCAGCTCGGTCTGAGAGGCGAGCTCGGTGATCGGCAGCGAGAGATCCGGAAAACGCTCGCGATAGGCCGAGAAGCAGTGGATCGACGGGTAGAAGATGCTCGTCTGGATACCCAGCTCGCGCAGGCGCCCGCTGACCTCGGCCTGGATGCCGTCGCGCTCGAGCATGATCGGCATCACGTAGCAGGAGGAGCCCGGCACGTCGGCGTCGTCGAACGGCACGACGATCCCGTCAACCTGTGCGAGCAGGTCGCGGTAACGGAGCGTCAGCTCGCGGCGGCGCGCGATGTCTGTCTCCAGGCGCCCCAGACGCGAAAGCAGCAGCGCGGCACGCGGCTCGTCGAGACGGTAGTTGAAGCCGAGCGCGTCAACGTCGTAGGTGTCGGTGCGGCCGCGGTGGCGATCCCAGGTGCCGCTCGTCATCGCGTGCGAGCGCCGCGAACGCACGAACGCCGCGACCTTGTCGCTGTCGGTGCACAGCAGGCCGCCCTCGCCGACGGAGAGGACCTTATTGGAGAAGAAGCTGAAAGCGCCGGCGAGGCCCCACGTGCCGAGCTTGCGCCCGCCGAGCGTCGCGCTCGGGGCGTGTGCGACATCCTCGATCAATGCGATTCCGCGCGCGTCGCACAGCTCCTTCAGGCGGTCGGCCGCGGCGGCATACCCCGCGTAGTGGACCACGCACACGGCCTTCGTGCGCGGCGTGATACGTCGCTCCACGTCCTCGGGATCGAGGCTCGGGCGCTCACGCGAGACGATCTCCGCGAATACCGGTGTGGCGCCGCAGTAGAGGACCGCGGCGGCGGTCGCGGCAAACGTGAACGAAGGCACGATCACCTCGTCGTCCACTCCCACGCCGGCGGCCAGGTAGGCGAGGTGCAGCGCCGCCGTGCAGCTGGATAGGGCGATCGCGTGGCGCGAGCCGAGATGCGCGGCGAACGCCTCCTCGAACGCGGTCGTCCGCGGCCCCAGCGTCAACCAGCCGGAGCGCAGCGTCTCGGCGACCGCGTTGAAGTCCTGCTCCTCGAGGCGTAGATCGAAGAGCGGGAGCTCGGGGAAGGTGTCGGTTGCGGCCATCCAGTCGTGGCGATCGATTCGCAGGCGCAGACGATGCTCAGGGAATGTTGCGGTAGCGGCCGTCGAAGGGATCTCCGAAGGCGCCGGCATCCAGTGCGCCAATGATCTCGGCGATGCCGTCGGGCACGGTCATCAGCGTCTCGAATCCCAACTGCGCCTTGATCTTGTCGAAGCTCACCTTGTAGTCGCGCGGATCCTCGTCGCGACGCACGTAGGAGACGCGGCCGCGGTCGATCTGCTTGCCGATCTCCTGCACGAGATCCAGCTTGCGGTAATTCTCGCCCGAGCGTCCAGCATTGAAGACCTGACCGGCCACCTTCTCCGCAGGCGCCTCGAGCACCGTGCGCACCGCGCGACCTGCATCGCGCACATGGATGTAGGGACGCCAGAACTGCTCGCCGAAGACTTCCAGCTCGCGGTCGGCCCACAGGTCGCGCGTGAACTCGTTGACGGTCAAATCGAAGCGCATCCGCCGACCGACGCCGTACACGGTCGCGAAGCGCAGGCACGTCGGCTTTACGCCGTCTGCGCCGCCGCCGAGGATCAGCTTCTCCATCCCGACCTTCTGCTCGGCGTATAGAGATACAGGGCTCAGCTCCCCGCCCTCGGTGATCGGCACCGTCGGATCGGCCATGCGCCCGTAGTTGGAGCAGGTCGAGGCGAACACCAGGCGCTCCACACCGGCTGCGTTTGCGTCCGTGACGAGACCCCTGGTGGCCTGCACGTTGACCTCATCGGAGAGCTCGGGATCGCGTCCACAGGCGGGGTCGCCGACGATCGCGGCAAGGTGCACGACCTCATCGGTGCCCTGCAGCGCGCGAGCACGCGCATCGGCGTCGCGGATGTCGGCGCGGATCACCTGCACACCGGCCCGCTCCTGCTCGGCCGCGATGTCCTCCTGGCCGTGCAGCAGCGAGTCGAGCACGCGCGCCTCGCGGCCTGCCTCCTGCAGCTCCTGCACGAGCAATGCTCCGATGTAGCCGCTGCCGCCCGTCACCAATGTCGTATTGCTCACCTGGGCTCCTCTCTGGTCGTGTGCATCCTAGACTTACAGCGATGATGACCCTGATCCCGGAGTTCGAGGCGGGTAGGTTTACCGCGGAAACCCCGGTACCGACGTGGGGGCCGATTCGCCGGCGGTTGGAGATTGCGGCGGAATGGGCGCGCAGCCCGGTGCTCGATGTCGGTGCCGGTACGGGGTGGCTGGCTCTGCACCTGCTCGAGTGGGGCTACGAGGTCACCGCCTCGGACTACGACGAGAAGGCGCGCATCAATTTCCGCGCAAACGCGGAGATCTCCGGACACGAGATCTCGATCGCACGGGAAGACGTCTCTAAGCTCTCCTATGCCGACGAGCAGTTTGCCTCTCTGTTCTGCATATCGGTTCTCTCCTACGTTGAGGATCTGCAGGGGGCGCTGGATGAGCTATGGCGAGTGCTTCGTCCCGGTGGGATAGCGGTGATCGGCTGCCTGAATGCCTATGGAAGTTTTGCATTCCTAAACGATCGTGACCCCCGCACGCTGTTCAGACGCAATCGCTTTCGCGGAGATATCCGCCAGGACGTTGAGCACTTTCACTCTCCCCGCTGGTGGGTGGGCGAATTCGCCAGGCGCTTCGAGGTCGTGAAGGTGATCCCGCTCGAGATCTTCTCCCCGGTGATCGCGAGGTTCGCCGGTTACGACGTCGATCCCCGCTGGACGCGAGCTGACGTGCGCCTTGCCTCGCGCCTGCCGAAGGAGCTCGCCTCCGAGGTCATCTACATCCTGCGCAAGTGAGCTACATCCTGCGCAATTGAGGCGCGGTGACCTGCTCGATCGTCTCCAGCCAGTCTGAGCGAAAGCGCGTGAGGCTGTTGTTCTCACAGATGTAATCGCGTACCTCTCTCATCAGCTCGCGGGTGTCAGTGTTTGCCACCCGGCGCAGTCCAGCCGCGATGTCGTTCACCTCGGGGAGCACGCACAGCTCCTCATAGCGGGGAAGCTCGTCCAGCAGGGTGCGTGTCCAGCCGACCCTGGTCGTAACGACCGGTGTGGCGCACGCCAGCGCCTCGAGGATCACATAGCTGCAGGCCTCGTAACGCGTTGGAAACAGCACACAGTCCGCCGCGGCATAGGCATTGGCCAGCTCCTCAGGGGCGAGTACACCGAGATGCCGGGCGCCGGGAATGCCACGTGCGCCGGCGTGCAGCAGCTGCCAGCCGGCGGCGCGAGCACTCGCGAGCAGCAGGTCGGCGCCCTTGCGGTATTCAGGGCGCCCCACGAACAGCGCGTACGACGCATCGCGCTCCAACCCGAGCTGCTCGCGGGCACCTTTCCGATCCCGCGGTTGAAAGATGTCCGTATCGACCCCGTTTGGAATCACCCTCGCCGCGGGGCGGCGATAGTAGCGCGCGGTCTCCTCACCGGCGCTCTGCGACACGACAATCAAGTGCCCGGCACGGCATGTCCACGCCTCCAACGGCCAGAAAGCGAGAAGCCGTCGGAGGAAGTCATGGGGGGGAAGGCTGGGCCTGGCAGCGAGGGCCTCCGCCGCTGATGTTCCGTGGAACACCTGGATGCGCGGGACTCCGCGCGGCGCGCATACGCCGAGGAAACCGTTGCCAACAACCAGGTCGGGATGCCTGTCTGCCCCAGCGACTGCCCGACCCGTGGAGGCCGACCAAAACAGCGGCGATCCACCGAACCTGAAGATCCAGCGCCCCGGCTGCCTGGTCGGACCTACGATCGAGGTTCGCCATCCCTGCTCCTGCAGGATCTCGGCGAGCAGCCAGCAGAATCGCTCCACGCCGCCGGCGTTGCTCTGCGGCACGGGCGACATGAGAATCGCGTGTCTTGCTGTCATTGTGACGGCGGAATCAGCCGCGCGTGCACGCGCTTCAGGCGCGCGCGTGCAAAGCCAACCAAGGCCAGCTTCAGACGGCTGAGAGCGAAGGACAGCTGGCCTCTGGTTGGGCTCTTGATGTGGCCCTGGTCTGTGAGCCAGCGCCCGTGACGCGACAGGAAGCGCCAATTGTTCTTGATCGCAGCCCACTCGTACTCGAGTCGCGGACGGCGCGATCCACCATCCCACTGCTCGAGCTGGTACATCGCGGTGGCCGGCGTGAGGATGCAGCGAAAGCCGCTGCGCATCGCCTGGATGAAGAAGTCGGTCTCGTCGCGCCAGCCGGTGTTCCCGTAGTTCTCGTCGTACTGGACACGCTTGAAGACTCTGCGGTTGATCAGCGCCGGAGCGGGCATGAACGGGGTCTCGAGCTCGTGCGCGGGCACCACCGAGTGGTCGTCGATGGTGGGCACGCCGCCCCGTCGCGACCTGGCTGCGGCCAGGGCGGACTCGAGCTCCGTCTCGCTTATATTCAGCCATGGCGCGCCGACGATGTCCGCCGCCTGCTCGTCCGCCACCCGCTTGAGGGTTGGGCCATAGTCAGATGGGTAGCGCAGGTCGTCATCTGAGATGACGATCCACTCGCCCTGGGCGATCCGGCAGCCGGCGTTACGTGCACGAGAGAGCCCGTTGCCGGGCTGGCGCAGCAGCCGCACCCGCTCATCCGCAGCGAACTCGCTGCTGAGCATCTCCTCGGTTCCGTCGTCCGATCGCTGGTCGATCACAACGATCACCTCGAGCACGTCCTCGAGCTCCAGCAGGGCCGGCAGATTCTGACGCAGCGCATCGCGCCGGTTGTGGCTGGGTACGACGAACGAGATGTCGCTGGTGTCGTCGTTGTTCGACATCGTATACCTCACGTCGGCAGCGGACCACTCCGACTTTATGGCAGTGAACGCAGCCTACAGGGGGTCCTTGCGCAACACCGCGCGCACCTCCTCCAGGGTCAGCACGCGCAGCGATAGCAGCAGCGCGGCGTAGCTGAGCGCCGCGACGGCCACGAGCCCGTACAGCGGCACTCCGGCGCGCTGTGCCAACCAGGTGAGCACGCCCATCACAAGCGCTGCGATGAGCGTGCGCAGCAGGCGCCCGAAGCGGGGCGTCATCGCGAGCTGGTGCAGCACGCTGCGCATCGTCAGCGACATGACCACGACCTCGGTCGCGAGCGTGATCCAGGCGGCGGCCAGGAACCCGTAGCGCGGGATGAGCAGGATGTTGAGCGAGGCGTTGATGAACAGGCCGATGGCTGCGTAACGAAAGAACCTGTTCTGCAGTTCGAGGATCACGACCATGTTGCCGGCGAGATATCCGAACGAGATCGAGACGAACGCGCCCATCAGGATCGGCAGGGCGGGAGCCGCTTCGTCGAACGCGCTGCCGAACAGCAGCCTGATGATCTGGTGAGCCGTGACCAGGGTGAAGGTGAGGGCCGGCAGCGAGGCCATCGTGAGGTACTCGCCGACCGTTTGCAGGAGGGCGCGCACGCGCTCCCGGTTTTGAGGATACGCGGCGGCAATGAGTGGAAACAGGGTGGTCATCACCGAGATCGGGATGAACTGGATCTGGTCGAGGATGCGATAGGCCGCCCCGTAGAGCCCCGCCTGCCGGCTGCCGGCAAACTCGAAGACCAGCACCTGATCGAGCTTCACGTAGAGCGTCACGAGGACCCCGGCGGCAGCTACACCCAGCCCGACACGCAGGAGCGGGCGCCACAGGCGCCTGGAGAACACCAGATGCACCGAAGCCATCCGCAGCGCCAGCACGATCGAGACGCTCGTGGTGATCACGGCCGTCGCCAGGAATACCGCCGCAAAAGCCTCGATGCTCTTGGAGAGGATCGAGACTGCGATCGCGCCCGCTCCCCAGAGCACGCTGCCGAGCGTCATGATCGCGATCGTGATGTCGTTGCGCACGCGCAACTGGAAGACCGCGCCGAGCGCGGTGGGCGCCCCGACCAGGATCGTGGCCGCGATCAGGGCGCCGGCGACCCTGACGGACTGCGTGGGCGCGATCACAGCGACCCCGATGAGCGCGAGGATCGTGGTTGGCAGGGCGAGCAGCAGACGCAGAGACACGAGCGCTCCCAGCCAGTCCCCCTCCCGGGGAGGATCGCTCGCGGCGCGGGCGATCGCCACCTGGTTCACTCCCAGTTCACCGACGTTGGTCGCTATCTGCGTGATGGCAAAGATCGTCGACCATTGCCCAAAGCCGCTGGTTCCAAGCGCCCGCACGACGATCAGCGTCACGACGACCCCGAGCGCGAGGTTGCCGATCCGCCCGATGACCTGCACGGCGATGTCCGTCGTGGCTCTGCGCGCGCCGACCCGCAGACGCTCCGGCGGGAGGGCAGCCGTTCCTAGGAGCTCGCTGCTGGTCTGCTGATCGGCCTCAGCCACGGTTCCCGATCACCCCGATGGCGCGTCCGTAAGAGAGCGCGCATGATGACGAAGGTCGATCAACGATTGAAACGATAGGCGATCGCCCGGTCTACGCAACCGCCGTGCGAGCGTGTATATGATCGAATCGCCACGCTGTGGCGGCTTGGCCCCGATCACCGGGCTTGGTCCCGATCACCGGCAAAAGGGAGAGATCCTCTGGTGCAGCGTCGGCTGCTCATGATCGAGCAGGTTGGACGCGGCGGCGTAGCGGACTACACGGCCGAGCTGACCCGTGCCTTGGCGACAGAGGGCTGGCGGATCGAGCTCGCGACGGCATACGACCACCGCTATGCACCGGCGCCCGGCGTGAACATCCACGGCGTTTTTTACTATGCACGCGGCCGCACGCCATTGGGACGGGCCGCGCGACGCTGCGGACTCGGGTCCGCCATCAACGGTCTACGCTTTCTTGCGGCGATCCCGCGGCTGATGGCGCTCGCGCGGCGAACGGATCTGATCCACGCACAGAAGTGGGACTTCGCCCCGCTTGGCTTGGTGGCGATCGGCTGCCTGCGGCTCGAGGGCGGAGTTGTCGTGCAGACTGCTCACAACACCTTCGAGCGTGGCCGCTCACTCGGTCGTACGCACCGTCTGCTCGCTCTGCTCACGACCCGCACGATCGTTCACACCGAGGCCGACCTGCGGCGGGCACCGAGGGTGCGTGGCGAAGCGGAGGGCCGGGTGGTGATAATCCCGCACGGGGAGTACAGCGGCCTCGCTCGTATGGCCGGCATGGCAGATCGCCGCGCGGCTCGGGCGAAGCTCGGGGTCGCGGGCGATGCGCCCGTCACGTTGCTCTTTGGTCAGCTGCGACTCGACAAGGGTCTCGACGACCTGCTGGCGGCACTCCTGCGAATCCCACGGCTGCACCTGCTCATCGGCGGTCAGGAGGAGGGTGCGCTCGCCGCGGCGCGGGCGCAACTGGAGAGTCCGACACTGGCTGGGCGCGTGACTGTACGCGAGGGTTTTCTCGACATGAATGAGGTGGCGCAGCTGTTCGCCGCCACCGATACCGTCGCGCTGCCCTACGCCCGCGCCAGCCAGAGCGGCGTGCTGCTGCTCGCATACGGCTTTCACAGGCCGGTCGTCATCTATCCCGTGGGCGGCCTGGTCGAGGCTGTGCTCGATGGTGAGACCGGTTGGATTTGCACGCGCCCGGATGTCAACGGGCTCGTTGGTGCGCTCACCGCGAGCGTCGATGTCGGCTGGCCCGAGTGTCTCCGCCGGGGCGAGGCCGGCGCTCGACTTGCCGAGGAACGCTTCGCGTGGCCTGCCATCGCCCGGCGCACCAGCGAACTCTACGAGCAGGTTCTCAAACAAGGCGATTGAACGCTTTGCACCGGGGTGTTCCAAAGAGAGGTCCAACACATCCCTTGCTGCACCGCCTGCTCTAGCGTATGCCTGCGTCGCTTCATGATCGTGTCCATCCTCCCATCCCATCACGGGAAACACGACCACGCGCCCACCCTCTCACAAACCGAGTCCATGAACCAGGGACCAGATCAAACCAGTCCACGAACAGGGACCAGATCACCCGGCTCACTTTATTGGGGACCGGGACCCGTCACCAATCGGGCGCCAGAACGATAGGGGATATGCTGACGCTCGCGTGGACGTGCTACGCATCACACTTCTCTATCGGAGCGTAGCGTTATGCGTCCAGTGGTCTCGCAACCGCTGAAGAGGTCGGAACGGTCGCCAGGGCGGATGCGCGCCGACACGGCCCACGCGCTTGCCGTGCGCGATAGCTGGCGGGCGTTGTGGAGCTCGCGCCTGCTCGTTTGGGTCGTCGGCGTCGCCGCCGTCGGCTTGTTCGGAGTCCGCTCAGCCGGCGAGGCATATGACCCACCGGGACTGACGCGCGGCCTTGGGCGCGTCGGCGAAGCGCTCGCGGGCCCGGCGGCGCGATGGGACGCGGCGTGGTACCTGGAGATCGCCAGGTCCGGCTACCAGGCGAACCTGGGCGTACACACGCTCTCGCGTGCGGCGTTCTTCCCCGCCTACCCACTCGTAATCAGGGCAGTCAGCTTTGTTGGAATACCGCTAATCGTTACAGGTGTCCTGGTGTCGCTGTGCGCATTCGCAGCCGCGCTATACGGCATTCACCGCCTCACGACGCTCGAATTCGCCCGCACCGAGCTCGTGGGTGACCGGCAGCCGGAGCAGATCGCTCGCCTCGCGGTTCTCATCATGGCCTTCACGCCGATGGCCCTCTTCTTCTCGGCTATCTACACCGAGTCCCTCTTCCTTGCCTCATCGGTCGCGCTCTTCTGGTCGGCGCGCCATGGCCGCTGGGCATGGGTGGGCCTCACCGGAGCGCTCGCCGTCGCCACGCGAAGCACTGGGTTGGTGCTGGCGCTCCCCGCCCTTGTTATCTATTTATACGGTCCGCGCGAGGATCGTCCCCCAGATCGCTCGAGCCCGGATCGCTCTCCCGGCGAGGCCGGCGGCGTCATCGCCCACGCTTGCCGAGCGGCCGCGGCGCTGCGACCGCGATACAGGCTGCGACCGCAGGTGCTGTGGCTCGCGCTGCTACCGGCGCCCGTCGTCATCTTCGCGGGCTCGCTCGCGCTGTCAGGAGGCGAAGCGCTTGCGCCATTCAAGGCTGAGCACCAGATCTGGGGGCGCCAGTTCGTGGGCCCGGTCGTGAGCCTATGGGACACCTTCCATCATCCGCACGCTACGACCTTTGTCTTCCTGCTGGCCGCTATTCCGGCTGTGGTCGGCGTGCTGTGCCGTCTGCCGCTGGCATACGGCCTGTATGTGCTTGCTGCGATTGCCGTCGCAATCTCCTACCCCACCAGGGGACTCGACCCGTTGACTTCGCTGCCGCGTTATCTGGTCGTGCTCTTTCCGATGGGTATGTGGCTGGCGGCCTGGCTCACGGAGCATCCCCGCCTGCGGATGCCCGTGCTCGTGTTCTTCGCGCTCGCGATGGCCGTATTCGTCGCGCGGTTTGCGACCTGGCACTGGGCCCAGTAGTTAAAGCAAGCCACGCGCAGGACCCACCCTGACCAGCGATGCGCGTAGCCCTAGGTTTATCGAGATATCGCAGGTTTATCCAGAACCGATAAACCGCGAAAAGATTGATAAGCGGCCTGCTGGTCGCCGCCGCTAGCCGCTGATCTTCGCCACGGGTGTGCTTGGTTTCGAGGTGGCCAGGGTCTCCTCTCCGTGACCGTAATAGTTTCCTCCGTAGTAGTCACGTGCGATGCCGCTCGACAGGTCGTTGATCACGAGACCTACGTGTGCGAGACCTCGCTGCTCGATGAGCGTGCGCACCGCACGGATCTCGTGGCGCTTGGTGAGGCCGACGCGGGCGACAATCAGGTGCGCATCGAGGTCGAACTCGTCCAGCAGGACCCGGGTGTCCACGACGGGCAGCAGCGGTGCCGCGTCGATCACGAGCAGGTCCGCTTGCAGCGAGAGCGAGCCGAGCGCCCGCGTCAGGTCGTGGGGACGCAGCATGTCCACCGCGTCGGCTGGCACCCGCCCGGCCGGGAGGACGCGCAGATGGGGCGTCTCCGGAAACGGCGATTGGAGCAGCTCCGCGGGATCCGCCCCATCGAACAGGATCGCGGCCAGGCCGCCCGCTTCCGGGTCCATCGGCAGGCGTAAGGCCAGGCCGGGCCGGCGAAGGTCGGCCTCGACGAGCACAACCTCGCTGCCCGCGAGCGCGGCCGCGCGCGCCAACCCGATCGCTACGGTCGACTTGCCCTCTCCGGGCACGGCGCTCGTCACGAGCACGGTCTTCACGTCATGACCGGGCGCCAGCAGGGGAAGGCTGTTCTTGAGGATGCGGAATGGCTCGAGCTCGATCTCCCGTTCCCTGGCAGTGCGGGCGGCGCGCGGCAGTTGCGGGATCGCGGCCAGCTCCGGTAGGCCATACAGCGCGGCGAACTCTTCCCACTCGTTTACCCGATTGTTGAGCATGTTGAGCAGGAATGCGAGGGCGATCCCTGCCAGCAGCCCGAAGATCAGCGCGACGAGGACCGTGGCCTTCCGTTTTGGCGAGCTCGGCGATCCCGGCGTTTCGGCTAGGTTTGCCACCCTTGCGTTGGCCGTGGCCACAGCCTGAAGCAGGAGCAGTTTTTGCGACAGTGCGGCGAGGTTCGCGCGATCCACTGTGTCAGTAGCCGGCAGCCGGGCGGCACGCTGTTCGATCAGCTGCTGGCCCTTGATGAGCTGCTCCTGGCTCTGCTGCTGGCTGTAGACGACGAACTGCCGCGCAAAGGCGTTGGCGATCCTCGCCGCCGTCTGCGGATCGCTGTCAGTCGCCGCGAGGTCGACGACATAGTCGTTATGCGGATCGCTTGCGGTCACCTGACCGAGCAGTTCGGACGGCGACTCCTTCAGCCCCAGTTCCTTGATGACCATCTCCGCGACGGGAGTTGCCGTCACGAGCTGGACGTTTGTGGCCTTTTCGCCTTCGGGATCGAGGGACCCACCGCCGCCGACGCCGGCGACCTGGTCCGGCAGGGAGTTAGTCGTGAACTGCAGCGAGGCGGTGGCCGTATACATGCTCTGCTTGTGCTCCACGTAGGCGAACGCCGCCCCCGCGGCGACGACCGCGCAGAGCGCGATCAACATCCAGCGCTCGCGAAGCACCCGAAGTGTGCGCACGAGGCCCGGCGTCTCCTCCAACTCGATGTCCTGCTCCGCCATGGCGCCTATCGGCCGCGTCGTCGATCAAGCAACATTCTCAATGCGATCATAGCTTGTCCTTCGGCCTGCAAACGCCCGTTCGGCGCACTGGCACGGACATCGATGAGCAGACCTGCTCAAGGGTGCCCAAGGGCACACCGCCCGGCCGCCTCGTGCACGGACGCCTGCAGCGCAGTGGAGCTTGGTCGCGGGTCTGCGGGTTCGCTTGGAGGGTTCGATTGGCCGGGGAGCGCCTCGCTAAGCTCTGCGCATGGCGACCCGAGTGCGTCTCGCTATCGCCGACCGCGCGGGGCGATCGACGTTGGCTACGACCGCACTGGCCGTGGTGCTCGCCGTGCTCGTCGGGCTCGCGACCGCGAAGCTCGGGAGCTTTCAGCACCAGCTCAAGGCCCTGGTCATCGTGACGGCCGGCTCGGCGTTGGTGGTGGCGGCATTGCGACCCGACTACGGGCTCGTCATCCTCGTGGCGCTGATTCCGTTTGGGTTCGGCTTCTACGGAACGGGCTCTGCCAGCGTCCTGCTGTGGACCCTCCCGGTCGCGATGATGTGGCGCATCCGGATCAGGCACGTGCCGCCATGGGTCTCCATCGGTGGGTCGGTCCTCGTCGCGGGAAGCTTCATAGCGATTCTCGGCGCCCACGACAAGGACGTCGCCTTGGAAGGAGCGATGTACTGGTTCGGCGCGATCCTTGCCCTGCTCGTCGCTCTCACAGTGTTTCGCGAGCAGCGAGACGCCTCCCGGCGAATGGTGGACATCTTCACGGGTCAAGCCGTGATCATGGTGATCTTCGGGTTTCTGCAGCAGGCCGGCCTCCACGCCCTCGTCGGATCAGAGTTCAATCCCGGCCAGCCGAACTCGTTCTTCTCTTACTACACCATATATGCCGGCTACCTCGCGATGACTGCGACGCTCGCAACGGGCGAGATCCTGATCGCTATCGACGAGCGGCGCTACGCCCGGGCGTGGATTTTCGGCGCAGCGCTGGTGTTCATGCTCGCGGGAATCGCCGCGTTGACATCCCGCGGAGGCCTCTTGGCGCTCGGCGCCGGGTGGCTGATGCTGCTCGTGCTGAACATCCAGCGTGGCTCGATCGTCGCGCGGATCGCCATCGTGGTGGTGCTCGTTGCGGCAGGCGGTTACCTGGCTACTCCGCACTCCACGGTCGTAACGCTCGAACATCGCTTCGCCGCGTCCAACGGAGGGCTGGGTGAGGACAAGACACGCTTCGCCCTGCAGAAAGCGGGTGAGACCGCTCTGGGCGAGTACCCGTTTGGATTGGGCTACGGGAACTTTCGCTTCTACCTCTCCGCGAACGTGCGCAACTCAAAAATCCAGCAGCCGTTCTTTCATGCTCAGGAGACGTTCATCCAGGTTGGGCTCGATGCCGGGTGGATCGGGCTCGTTGGCTTCCTGATTCTGCTTCTGTCGCCGATCCTTGCCGCTTTCCGGCGTGGCAAGGGCAGCGCGACGGTGGTGAGAGCGACGGCCTTCGCCGCGGCCCTCGGCGGATTCATAGCTCAAGGCCTGTACGACTACGTGCTGTGGGATGTGCCGTTTTTTGTCTTCTTCGTGACGATGATCTGGGGAGTGACCCACTCTCTTCGGGTCAAGACAACCTGATCCGCGCGTAGCGCAAGCTTCTCCTTCGTCAGGTGCGGTAGGCGCCGGGAAACGCCATCGAATTCTTGCCTCAGGACACTAGCCGCGCAGCAGCACTTCAGCTGCCGCTTCTGAGGTCATCCGACGCAATTCGCTCGTGCTCGTGTTGATGGGACGCGGCGCCAGGAAACGGGAGATGGCGTAGGTTTCAGTTCGCTTCACGCCGGCCGACCGGAAGCCCGCCGGCGCGCTCGTCGGTACAACCGCCGGCGAGGGCGCGCGGCCGGTTTGCCTGACCCGCAGCGCGACGAACTCGACTTCCCGCGTGGACACGCTGTGGGAGTCGGTCTTCTGCAGGGCTGGGACGTAAATGCCGAGCGGCAGCAGGCCATTTGCGGGAGTGACGATCACACTGCCCGAGACGCGCGCCGGGATCCCTTTCGCCACCGCCCGCCAGTCATCGCGCTGGTATGCCGGTTTCGTATCGATACCGACGATCACGAGCAGCGACACGAGGCAGATGCCGACGCCCGCGGTGGTGCCGGCGCGGCGAGCGCCGGTGCCGGCGACGCCGATGGCCACGACAAGCGCACACGGCACCCACCCGGCGATTACGTTGCGACCGTCAAACGCGTCGAATATGTGTGAAAAAGCCAGGATCAGCGGCACGAGCACTGCGGCGGCGGCCACGATCGCCAGCTGCCGGGCGAGCTCGCGCTCGCGCGTGCCGGTGCGATACACGATGAGGGCCACCGCGCCGGCGGCGAGCAGCCCCGTCGCGAGCGCGGTGAGGATCTCCTGCGGGCCGTAGAGGCCGACGAGGAACTGCTTCGGCGCCTCGGCGGCTCGGGACAGTAACGAGCTGTTTTCGATCCAGTTGCCCTTTCCCGACCGCCGCTCGCTCGCCGCGAGCGGCAACAGCGCAACACCGGTCAAGACGATCGCCCCGATCGGCAGCCTCACCCGTCGCAGGCCGAGGCGACCGATCAGCATGACCGCCTCGGGGATGAACAGGAAGACTGCGAAATAATGAGTCAGCAATGCGAGGATCGACATCGCCGTCCACCATCCCAAAGCTCGCCTGTCTCCTGAATCGAGCGCGCGCCCCCAGAACACGATCGCCGCTGCCGAGAAGAGGATCAGCAGGGCGTAGGCTCGCGCCTCCTGCGAGTAGTAGTACATCGCCGGGTTGACGGCCGTCAGGGCCGCGGCCCAGCACCCGACACGCGGTGAGATCCTCCTGCCCGCGAGGTACATGACCGGAACCGTGAGAGTCCCGACGAGTGCGGAGAACGAGCGAAAGCCGATGACGTCCGTGCCGAAGACCTTTGTCCAGGCCCATACGAGGATGTAGTAGAGGGGCGGTGTCGACTCGCTCGCCGAGAGGTGGGAGAGCATCCCTCCCAGTCCGCGACGCACGAGCACGATCGTGGCGGACTCGTCCAGCCACGCGCTCTGAACGTCGAGCGTCCCGAATCGCAGGGCGGCCGCGAACACCGTCAGCGCAAGCACGACCTGCGCGGAGCGGGAGGCCCGCAGCCAGCCGAAAGCGTTCAGGGGTTTGGCGGTATGGGCCTGTGCAAGCTGCGAGGGAGCGGTTGCGGGAACGCTCACTTAGCCATTATGGCACGTGTCGTAGGGAGCCGACAGCGGCTCAGGAGTGCAGGACATCCTCGACGGCTTCGGTGAGGGGACCCTTCGGCTGCCCTTCGTGTTGCAGGGCTCCAAAGTAATCCTGCCAGTTCGTGGTAACACCGCTCGGCGCCTGATCGCCGGTCTGATAAAAGATGAACATCACCAGCTTGCTGCCGAGCATTTCTTGCATCCAGGCGAGGCTGCTCCACACTTCCTGGGCTGCTTCCTGGTAGGTCATGCATGGGTTGAGGCCGTCGTTGTATTCCAGGCAACGGCCGTTGTCAGTCGTCACACCCCACTCGGTGACGTCGATCGGAACGGATGACGCCCCGTGTTCCGCCGCCTGTTTGATCAGGACGCGGAATCGGTATTCGTTGTATTCCCTTCCTCCGTAGGGGTGCATCGTCCATCCGGCGACGTATTTGGTGAGATCGGGCACCGCCGCGTACATGCCGTTTATCCAGTCTCCCGTCGTGTCGTCGGCCTGAACCAGCAGACCGACGCTGCTGCCGCTGGACTGGATCGCCTGCGCGGCTTCCTTCACGCGCACCGCATACGCTTCCGCGCGCAGCCGGTAGGAGGCATCGCCCGGTTCATCGTGGTACTGCCCGCCGTAGTCGGTCTCGTTGCCGAACTCGATCGACTGGATCGCAAGGCTGCCATCCGAGCGTGCCGCCCAGAAGGTGCCGCCGGGACCATAGGCATCGGCCCACGAAGCCAGATCCCGCGCTTCGGCAGGCGAGGGCATCCGCCCTGTGAATTCGGCCAGTGGCAGTACCGTGACTCCCTCGGCGGCGTATTTTTCGATTGCGGGCCGAAGCTGCGCGGCGGTGTCTTCGATGTCGAACCCGACCCGTACGAGTTTCGCCCCCAGCGTGGCCGCCGCGACGAAGTCATAGGATTCGTGACCGGAGTTGATCCCCGTCTGGAGTGCGGTGGGTAGGCTGGCAGGCAGTACAGGTGCTGGTTCGGGGGCCGGCTCGGGCGTGGTGGAGGTCGGTTCGGGTGTGCCGCTGCCGGAACCCGAGTTGGAGCCTGTGCCCGTATCGGCGCCCGAGCCGGAGTTGGAGCCCGAGCCCGAGCCAGTGCCGCCAGCGGAGCTTGGATTCGTCGCTGAGGGTAGCGGCAAGGTTGGCAGGAGAACGTGGTGATGGGTCCGATGAGCGCGCACCTGTCTGTGCTTGCTGGTGGCGCGCGCGTTGGCGGCGGTCTGCCGACGATGATGATGACGACGATGGTGGGTGGTCCGTGCCCGTGTTGTGAACTTCAGGGGCACCGTGGTTGAAGTGGTCTTGTGTTGGCCGAAGGGCATGGCGCCAGCCCGATCCGCGGACACGACCATGACGAATATCGCGAGCGCCGCAACGAGGAAGCGACCGATCGAGCTCGTGGATATGGACATTCAAAACTCCTTCGGGAGCTGGGCTGTCTGCGCGAGACCCCTGGCTTTGCGAGCCCGTCTTGCGGCGGGGGTGCCTTTGTCGGGAACTGATGGGCGGCTTCCGGAAGCTGTGCCGGGTTATCGCTACTAAAGAGAGCTGCAAGAACCTTTCGGCCCGATGCCGCCCTTGCTTGAGCGTGCGGGGGTGCTTTGGACGGATCTGAAGAACTGCACGGCGTATTACTGAGCGCGGCTCAGCTCAGTAGAGAGCCGCTCCCCACCTGCGGATCGACCCGGCTACGGCCGCAGGAGCTCTCTCAGGGCCTCGATCGAATAGCGATCCGCGACGAGCCTGCGACCGCTCGGGCCAAGCTCCGGGGCGCCGTCGCGCAGGATGCGCACGAGCGCGGCCGCAAAGCCGACCGCGCTCTCCGCGATCAGGCAGTGCTCGCCGTCGCGCACATCGAGCCCGGCGGCTGCCCGCGGCGTGGCGAGGACCGGCAGGCCGTAGGCGAGCGCCTCGATGAACTTCAACGGCGTGCCGCCGCTCTGCAGCAAAGGCACGACGGCGCAGGACGAACGTGCGTAGATCGAGCTGAGGTTCTCGACAAACCCGTGCGTCTCGATCCGCGGGTCGGTGCTGGGAGGCTCGTGGAGACCCGACCCAACGAGTGCGAGCCGTGCGGCGGGCAGCTCGGCCCACACCCGTGGAAAGACCTCATCGAGCAGGAAGCGCATGGCATCGCGGTTGGGCTGATAGGCAAAGCTCGCGACAAAGACCGCCCGGCACTCGTCGATCGCGGGCGTCACCGGTGCGATCCCGGCGACGTCGACCACGTTGGGTACGTAGCGCAGGCGAGTCGAGGGACACAGCTCGCGAGCGCCGGCGAGATCGGCCTCGCTCACCATCCAGGCCTCGGAGGAGCGTTTGAGCAGACCTCGCTCGAAGGACCGCAGCCTGCGCCGGCCGACACCGGCGATGGCACCTTGGTCGAGCTCGTGGCGAAAGCCGGACTCGAGGTTGTGCGCGTTGTAGATCACCGGCCGCCGGCGCGCCAGGCTCGCAAGCGCGGCGGCGGCGATCGGGCCGTCGGCGATCACGCGCCCACGGGTGGGGTCGGACGCGAGGCGCTCTGTCTCTGAGGCCAGCTCGCGTGAGATGCCGCGAGCGAACCCGTCGGGCACGCCTTCCAGGCGCGCTGTTGCATAGGCGAGCAGGCGCCGCAGGCCACGCGAGGGTACGACCTCGTGCAGCCGCACCCCCGGGATCGCTTTGAAAGCGGCGTCGGGCGCGGGCGCCCCGAAGCGGACGTAGAGCAGGTCGAGGCCACCGTGCTCGGCCAGTGCGCGCGCGATGCCGTAGGTGCGCATCGCCTGACCGGAGCGGAGCACCGGTGTGTGGGTGCTCACAAGCAGGTCTCTCCCACGGTGGCGGCGCCCGTCATCGACGGAGCGGATAGCGCCACGGCGATCTCTTCCCGGCGCTGTCGGTAAGGCAGCTATCGCCACGGCGATCTCTTCCAGCCGCCGGTCCCACGAATGGGATGCCGCGGCGCGCGAGCGCTCGGCGCGACGCTCCGGGCTGTCAGCGGCGAGCGCGTCGTCGAGCAATTTCGCGATCCCCCGCGCATCGGGCGCGGTGGCGACGTCGGCGACGCCGGCAAGCGCGGGAAGCGGCGTCGCGACTACCGGCAGGCCCGCGGCGAGGTACTCGTAGACCTTCATCGGGAAGATGCTCTCAGTCAGAGCGTTCCGCGCGTAGGGGATCAGCCCGGCGTCGGCCGCTCGCAGGACGTCGGGCAGCTCGGTGTAGGAGCGAGGCCCGAGCAGATGGATGTTCGGCTCGGCCGTCAGCGCGGAGATGTCGGTGTTTGGTTCGCCGGGCCCAACGGGGCCGACCAGCGCGAACGACCACGATCGCCGCAGCCGGGCCAGCTCGACCAGCAGGGGAAGGTTCAACTTGAGGGCCACGATCGCGCCGGTGAATACGATCCGCGGCGCGGGCAGCGCGGCCATCCCAGGGTCCGGCGCGCCGGACCCGAGCGTCCCTTCAGGGTCCAGCGCCCCACGTTTGGGCGCCAGGAGCCTGGGCGCCACAGGGCCGAGTGCCCGGGAGAACAACTCGGTGTCGGCGACGTTCGGCGCATCGAGCACGTTGCTCGAGACCATCCGCAGCCTCTCAGCGAGCGCTGGCGCGCTGGCGAGCACGAGGTCGGCGCGCGCGGCGAAGCGCGCCTCGGCCGCGCGGAAGCTCGCGGTGTCGATCCGCTCCTGGGCGGCGATGTCGTCGACGCAGTGGTAGACCACGAGCGAAGGATCGAGCGCGTCAACGAGGACCTCGGCCTGGGGGACATAGGCCCACAGGATCGGCCGCTCCAGGCCGAGCCGCCGTGCGGCACGGCGCACGAGCGCGGGCAGGAGGCGGAGGTTTAGCTCGCGCACGAGCCGGTGACGGTGGAAGGGCAGTACCAGGGGCGAGAGCACGTGCAGTCCATCGACCGGGCGCGCGGGCGCGAGGCCACGGCGCAGCCGCCGGGCGATCCGCTTGATGTCCCGCCCGGCGAGCTGGGGCCGGCGTAGGCCGAGCGACTCGACGAACAGCACGCGGTTATCGCGCGCAAGGCGTGACATCAGGTGGTGCTGGTTGGTCCACAGCTCGGTCTCCCAATCGGCGAACCCGACGCACACGATGTCACGGCCACGCAGTTGTGTGGGTTGAGACATCGCCGCCATGATCCCAGGCTCGACCGGCGCGAAGCTCACCGGCTGTCGGGACTGCGAGGCGATCAGCGCTTCGAGGGACTCGACCTGGATAGCGAGGCGATACGCGAGAACGCCAGGCGCTTCGGCAGGGAGCGCTTCCGCGCGCGGAGATGGCGACGGTGATCAAGCGGGCGGTTGGAGCGCCTGAGTCGATTTCAGAAGAGCCAGCAACGGAGCAGCACGGGGCCGCCGACCAGTCGAACAATTGTCCAGGAAGGGTTGACGTGCAATGTTTGGGTCTATAGAACCCTTCGATCATCGGCTCGAAACAAAACGGGAGGGTGAGATGGGCTGCATACGACGGACTGCACTGGTTCTTGGTGCTTTGCTTGGTTGGGGTGTTGGCACCCGCCGGCGTGGCGCTGGCGGCGGCTCCGACGATCACCGCTATCAGTCCGAATAACGGTCCAGACGCGGGCGGCACGTCCGTGGCGATCACGGGCACCGGGTTCATCACGGGCTCCACGGTCAAGTTCGGCAGTGCTGCCGCGATTGGCGTGACGATCCACTCCGCCGAATCGATCACAGCCACCAGCCCCGCCGGCAGCGGCAGCGAACTAGTCAACGTGACCGTGACCAACTCAAACGGTACGTCAGCTCCCGTCCCAAAGGATCAGTTTGCTTATGACCCCGCACCTGTCAGCCCGTGGCTGGGGCTGAATGATGACTCGGCAACATATCTCGGTCCAGTGAACCTTTTTTCAAAACAAGGCATCGCCTATGATCGCAGCTTCGAGTTGGTTGCTGGCGAACTTCCGAGTGAATTGAAAGGCGAAGGAAGAACCGAAGAATTTGAAACTGGCCTTAAAAACGACTATCAATACGGTATGCTCCCGGTGAGCACTATCGAGTACAAAGGCTATGATGGTGCGTTCAAATCGGACCCAGAATTTCCGCAGGAACGAACTAAAGAAGAAGAAAAAGAAGGAAAAAATACCATTAAAGGGTATGTGCAAGGTTTCCTAAAGTCGGCATCGGCGATCCTCAAAATAGTTAGCGAAAAATATCCGGGTATGCAGGTGTTGTTTGAACCGATGAACGAGCCGTGGGGCTATACGACACCGCGATATAACGGGACTGAGTATGCCAATGTTATTGCCCAGCTCCTACCTGAAGTCAAGGCAGCGGGTATTCCGCTGAGCGACATCTACGTTGGTGCCACTGGATGGGATTGTACGGCGACTGAATGTGGGGAATACTGTCACGTCGAACATCCAAAGGCGGAATGTGTTAGCGACGACTGGGTACCGACGATGTATGCGGCTCAGCCAAAATTGGAGACAGAAATCCAAGGCTGGTACTTCCATCCATACGGCCCCCCATCGGGTACGACGGAAGGGGATAGTCAGGGCATCGAATCTCTTCCTCCGGTTCAGGAAAAGATGAACTCCGGCCAGAACAACATCATCGTTTCCGAGGTCGGCTACTGTGACGAAGAAGTGGACAAAGGCGAAGAATGCGGTGGTGAAGGAGTAAACAACGCCGAAGCGGAAAAAGACATGACCGAAATGCTTGACCACGCGAAGCCCTACCACGAAGAGGGGTGGCTGAGGGCACTGATTGTGTACTCGCGCAATGCTCATGGCTATGCTATGCAGGAATATCCAAGCAAGGAAATCACCAAGCAGGGCATAGCGCTCGACGCCTTCGCGAGCGTGTACGGACAGACGTGGTCGACCCAGGAACCCCCCAACCCAAAAGAAGCCAAAAGCAGTAGTCTGGCAGGGATATCGTGCACATCATCTGAAGCGTGTACGGCGGTGGGGCACTACGTCAACAGCTCAAGCATAGAAACGCCACTTGCTGAGGTCTGGGCCAGCAAAAAATGGGCGGTCCAGGAAACCGTCAGCCCAACGGGTGCTAAAAGCAGCAGTCTCTCCAGCGTATCCTGCACCACCAGCGAAGCCTGTACAGCAGTCGGGCACTACGTCAACAGCTCAAGCGTAGAAGTGCCGCTTGTTGAGGTCTGGGCGAGCAAAAAATGGGCCACCCAGGAAGCCATCACCCCGACGGGGGCTAAAAGCAGCAGTCTGGCGGGTGTGTCGTGTACGTCCAGTGAAGCGTGCACCGCCGTGGGGCATTACGTCAACAGCTCGAGCGTGGAAGTGCCGCTTGCTGAGGTTTGGGCCAGTAAAAAATGGGCTATCAAGGAACCAAAAACTCCGACGGGAGCTAAAAGCAGCAGCCTGACAGGCGTATCGTGTACGTCGTCTGAAGCGTGCATCGCGGTTGGACATTACGTCAACAGCTCAAGCGTGGAAGTACCGCTCGCCGAGAAGTGGACCGGCAGCGAATGGTCTATCAAGGAACCAAAAACCCCGACGGGGGCTAAAAGCAGTAGCCTGACGGGTGTGTCGTGCACCTCGTCTGAAGCGTGTACTGGTGTGGGTCACTACGTCAACAGCTCGAGTGTCGAAGTGACGCTTGCTGAGCGCTGGAACGGCAAAGAATGGGCGATTCAGACGACCCTTAATCCCACTGAAGCTAAAAGCAGCAGCCTGGCGGGGGTATCCTGCATCTCATCTGAAGCGTGTACCGCAGTAAGCCACTACGTCAGCAGTGCGAGCGTAGAAACGACGCTTGCTGAGCGCTGGAACGGGAAAGAATGGACGATCCTGACGACCGCTACCCCCAAAGAAGCTAAAAGCAGCACCCTCGCTGGGGTGTCGTGTAGGTCCGGTGAAACTTGCAACGCGATAGGGCATTACGTCAACAGCTCAGGCACCGAATCGGCCCTAACAGAGAGTGACATGTTGCATGCGCCGTATGCGAAGACGGAATCAGCAACGAGCGTAACAAAAACAGAAGCCAAGCTGCAAGGCATCGTGGACCCGGAAGGCCAGGAAACGAAATACCATTTCGAATACGGTCCCACCACGTCGTACGGCACGAAGACGACCGAAGTGAATATAGGCTCGAGCACGAGCGACTTGGAAGAGAGCAAGGTCATTACTGGCCTTGAACCAGGAACGATCTATCACTTCCGGATAGTCGCCACGAACAGCATCGGGACGACGACCAATGGCGAAGATGCAACGTTTACGACTATGACGCCAGCCTGGAAACTCGAAACGACGCCGAATCCGACCGGGACCTTCTCATCGCTGTATGGCGTGTCTTGCACGTCGGCAACGGAATGCACGGCTGTCGGTAGCGCCAAAGGGGCACCGCGCGGGCTCACAAGCGGGACAGAAGGTTTCGCCGAGCGTCTTAGCGGCACGACATGGTCGCTGCAGACCACCGTCAGCCCGGCCAGTTCGAAAGCGACAGCTTTTGAAGGTGTGACCTGTGTCTCTTCCTCATCCTGCGAGGCCGTGGGAAGTTACCTCAACAGCTCGGGTAGCCAGTTGACGCTGGCCGAGAACTGGAATGGCAAAGAATGGGCAATCCAGGAAACGCCGAACCCGACCGCTGGCACCGCCAATGAACTACAGGGGGTTTCGTGTACCTCGGCGACGGAATGCACAGCGGTGGGCGCTTACAACAATGCAGGAGTCCAAGAGACGCTGGCCGAGAGATGGAATGGCACAGCGTGGACGATCCAGACAACCCCTAACCCGACTGGCGCTCTTGCGAGTGTCTTTGGGGGTGTCTCATGTACCTCGGCGACGGCATGCATTGCGGCTGGCGCTTACCTCAATAGCTCGGACTACGCACTTACTCTGGCCGAGAGTTGGAATGGCACGACGTGGACGATACAGACAACTCCCAATCCGAATAGTAAAGATTCACAGTTCATTAGGCTGTCCTGCTCATCCTCGACGGCGTGCACAGCAGTCGGCAGCGAAGGTGGTACCAACACGCTGGCCGAGCGTTGGAACGGCACTGAATGGGCAGTGCAAAAAACTGTCAACCCGAGTGAAAAAGACACTCGCAACCTACTCCTAGGGGTGTCATGTCCGACTTCGACATCCTGCACGGCTGTGGGGTGGCACAACACCGCCGAAGGACTCCTGGCCGAGCACTGGAATGGGACGGAATGGACGGTACAGGCCGTCCCCAATCCAGAAAAAGACTTAGGCGATATGCTATTGGGGATCTCGTGTACGTCTATCGCCTCATGCAGTGGTGTCGGCAATTCGAACCCCTCCGGTGGAGGCACAGTAACGCTAGCCGAGAGCTATCTGTGACAGGCGAGCATCAGACAGGTGGTCTGTCCGCACCTGGCAGTACCAGCCAATACAGATCGCCGCGGCGCACCCAGCTAAACGCATACGCGTCAGTCTTGCGCCAGGGATCTGGTTGGCCCCAGGCTCCTGGTGGTCGATATATCTCAACGTATATACTCTCAAAAATGAAGCTCACGCGTTTATCCGAAACGCCCGCCAAGCCGCTGGCATCACACAGGTCGAACTTGCCGACCGTGCGGGTACCACGCAGCCGGCCGTCGCGGCGTACGAGTCGGGTGCCAAGTCTGAACCTCGCAACATTAGAGCGCTGCTCGGCGCATGAGCGCAAACATGGAGTGATCGCCCGCCCAAGGATGCGCCCGGCGCGCAGCATCCACCGGCTGCGGATGCTGCGGATGCTGTGGATATAACCCCTGGGATGAGTGACCCCCTGCTCGAAGAGCTGCGCGCGCGCTATCCCCGTGTCGCGATCGTGCACGAGTGGCTGACGATTCCCGGCGGCTCCGAGGACGTGGTGATCGAGCTGCTGCGGATGTTCCCGCACGCCGAGCTGTTCACGACGATCTATGACCCTGCGCCCTGGCCCGAGCTGATCAAACGGCGGCCCGTCCACGCCTCCTACCTGAACCGCATCCCCGGAGCGAAGCGCCACTACCCGAAGCTGCTGCCGCTGATGAACCGGGCAATGCGCTCGTTCGACCTCTCCGGCTTTGACCTGGTGATATCCAGCAACCACGCGTGCGCGAAGAACGTTCGCACTCCGTTCGGCGCCCTGCATGTCTGCTACTGCCACACGCCGATGCGCTATGCGTGGGATGAGGGGTTCCTGGAGGGGGAGCACGTGGGAGGCGTGACGCGACTGCTGGTGCCTGCACTGCTGAGCCGGCTGCGCCGGCAGGATCTCGCGGGCGCGCGGGGGCCGGACGTGTTCGTGGCCAACTCCCGCCACGTCGCCGCGCGCATCGAGCGCTGCTACGGGCGCTCCGCCGAGGTCGTGCATCCGCCGGTCGATGTCGCGCACTTTCTCTCCCTGCAGCGCGCGCCGCGCGAGTTCTACCTCGTGTTCGGGCGAGTCGTCCCCTACAAGCGGGTCGACCTCGCCGTCGCCGCGTGCGCGCGCGTGGCCAGAACGCTCAAGGTCGCCGGCGGCGGGCGTGCGCTCGCGGCGGTGAGGGCCGGTGCGGCGCGGGACACGGAGTTTCTGGGCCGGGTCTCCGAGGCTGAGCGGGACGAGCTGTTGAGTGGCGCACGCGCGCTGCTGTTCCCCGGCGAGGAGGACTTCGGCATCGTGCCCGTCGAGGCCCAGGCGGCCGGGGTCCCGGTGATCGCCTACGGCGTCGGGGGAGCGGCGGAGTCTGTGCTCGACGGTCGTACAGGGGTGCTGTTCGACGAGCAGAGCGCAGCGGGGCTGGCGGTGGCGATCGAGCGCTTCGAGGGGCTGGATCTCGATGAGCAGGCGGCGCGTGAGAACGCCAGGCGCTTCGGGCGCGAGCGGTTTCGCTCGGAGATGGCTGAGGTCATCGACCGCGCGGGCCACCCGGCTCGGTGCGCTCCGGCTGATCTCCAGCCACCTGCCTGAGCGCCGCGATCGGCCGATATGATCGCCCTCGCCGGCCGGTCGCTGAGTGGCCGGCCTACAAACCACAGCGGGCTAGGAGGATCAATGTTCACGTCGATCGTGGTTGGAACAGACGGTTCGGACACGGCCGGTCAGGCGGTGCGCCAGGCGGTGGATCTGGCCGGTGCCGTCGGGGCGAAGATCGAGCTGGTCAGCGCGTATGAGCCGGTGCCCGCCCAGCGTCTGCGCGAGGAACGTCGCGAGGCGCCGGAGGACATCCAATGGGCGATCAATCCACGCGAGGACGTCAACGTGACCCTGGAGGCGGCGGCGAAGCTGGCGCGCGCAGCCGGCGTGGAGGTCAACATCTACCCCCGTCAGGGCGATCCGGCCGACGCGATCCTGGATGTCGCCGAGGAGCGGGAGGCCGATCTGATCATCGTCGGCAACAAGGGCATGACCGGCGCCAAGCGCTTCCTGCTGGGCTCGGTCCCGAACAAGGTCTCCCACCACGCTCCCTGCTCGGTGCTGATCATCCGCACGATCTGAGCGCTCTGTCCGGCAGCGGGGCACCCTGGCGGACGGCGATCACTGCGGGCTTTGGCAAGGGTGCTATATCTAAACGTGTATATTGCTCAAGGTGGAGATCGCGACCCTCATCCGGGAGGCTCGGCGATCCGCCGGCATCACTCAGCTTGAGTTGGCGCGTCACGCGGGTACAGCCCAGCCGGCCGTGGCAGCGTACGAGTCGGGTGCCAAGGCTCCGAACCTCGCGACGCTTCAGCGGCTGCTCGGCGCGTGTGAGCACGACATCGAGGTGCTCGCCCGTCCTCGGATGCGGCGTGGAGCGGCTTCACTGGCCGAGCTGGCTGTGACGATCGGTGCAGACCTCGAGGAGGGCCAGGAGCGCGATGCGGTGCGGCAGCTGTTCGGGTTCGCCGACGATTTCAGAGGCTCTTCTCGTCCCGGCAGAATCGCTCTGCTGGCAGAGGAGCCACCTCTCACCGGTGACACGCGCTTCGATGCGGCGCTCGCCGGCGTCGCGGAGCTGTTCGCATCCGAGGGCGTCATTCCCGCTCCGGCATGGGTCAACGGATCGGACCGTTTCGTAGAGCCTTGGTGGTTTGTCGCGAGCCGGCCCGCGTTCCACGCCTATACGCTCGCCCACACCCCGGCGGTGATGGCCCGTCATGGGGTGTTCATGGCCCGCGAGGTGTTCGATCGTGTCTGAGCGGCCGTTCACGCGAGCCAGGATCGTTGCGGCGTTGCAGGCTCTTGGCGATGAGCTTGCCAGTCAGGGTGTGCGCGGCCAGATCTTCATCGTCGGCGGCGCGGCGATGGCGCTCGCCCACTCGACGCGGCGAGTCACCAAGGACATCGATGCGGTGTTCGAGCCGAAGGCCTTCATCTACACGGCCGCCGCACAGGTGGCTGATGAGCTTGGCCTGCCCGAGGACTGGCTGAACGACGCCGTCAAGGGCTTCATGCCCGGCGAGGACGAGCACGCTCGTCCTGTGCCCGACATCACTGGGATCGAGATCACGACCGCCTCGCCCCAGTATCTGCTCGCCATGAAGCTCATGGCGATGCGCTTCGGCGAGGACGACGAGGACATCGAGATCCTGCTGCGCGCGTGCGGACTGCACAACGCCGAGGAGGCGCTCGACCTGCTCAAGCGCATCTACCCGTCCCGAGAGCCGCCGCCCAAGACGCGCTTTTTCCTGGAAGAGCTTTTTCAGTCGATGCCCCGGCTGTGATGTCCCAGTACCGATCGAAGATCGGCCAGCATGCCCGACAAGCGGCGTGCCGCGCATGCCTTGTATAGCTGATGATGTCCCGGTGGTCGCACACGCCCACCGGCGACCCCGCGCATGCGCGGGGTCATGACGGGTCGCGTGCGACCCGTCATGCAGACGGCGCATGCGCCGTCTGTGGGGGGGCGCGCATGCGCGCCCCCCCACGAGGAGCCGCATGCGGCTCCTCGCCCGAACGGCGCATGCGCCGCTCGGCGGAGCTGCACATGTGCAGCTCCGAACACCCCACATCCGCACAGTATTTTGCAGCTATCTACAGTCCGAACGCCCGCCCCGCCTCCTCGACGACGTGACGTGCGATCGCCAACGATGATGTCGCCGCAGGCGAGGGCGCGTTGCGCACGTGCAGCGCGCGTGGTGTCGCGGAGAACACGAAGTCGTCGACCAGTCGACCGTCGCGTCCGAGCGCCTGGGCGCGCACCCCGGCGAACGCGGGCTCGACATCTGCCGGCTGAAGCTCCGGCACGTAGCGGGCTGCTGCGCGTACGAACGCCGCGCGCGCCGTGGCGTGGTGCAGCTCGGTAAGTCCTGTGCGCCACCAGCGCCCGAACATTCGCCACGAGCCCGGCCACGTGAGCGTGTCGAGCACATCGCCCCGCTTGATCCGGCGCAGGGCATACGCGTCGCGCGCGCCGGCCAGCAGCGCGGTCGGCCCGATCAGCACATCGCCGTCGATGTGCTTCGTCAGATGGACGCCGAGAAACGGCAGCGACGGGTCGGGCACGGGGTAGATCAGCGAGCGCACGAGCTGCCTGCGCTCGGGCACCAGCCGCAGATAGGCGCCGCGGAACGGCACGATCCGTGGGTCGGGGTCCGCGCCCGCCGCCACCGCCAGCCGGTCCGCCCAGGCGCCCGCGCAGAATATTGCATGCCCGGCCTCGGTCGCTCCGCGCGCGTGCTGCAGACGCAGTCCCCTCGCTTTCACCTCGACGCCCTCCACTCCGCACCCGGTCGCGACGGTCCCTCCCGCCTCGATCACGTCACGGGCATACGCGCGTGCGACCGCCGCGAAGTCCACGATCCCGGTGCTCGGCGAGTGCAGCCCGGCGATCCCGCGCGCATATGGCTCGAGCGCTTCAATACCCTCCGCGTCGATCCGGCGCAGATCCGGCACCCCGTTGGCCTGCCCGCGCCGCTGCAGCTCCTCCAACCGGCCCAGCTCGTCGGGGTTGGTGGCGATGATCGCCTTTCCGCACGCAACGCTTGAGATGCCGTGATCGTCGCAGTACTCGTACAGCTCGCGCGCGCCCTCCACGCACAGGCGCGCCTTCAGCGAGCCGGGCGTGTAGTACACGCCGGCATGGATCACCCCCGAGTTGTGACCCGTCTGATGGGTCCCCACGGAGGACTCGCGCTCGAGCACGCACACCGACGCTCGCGGATGACGCCGGGTCAGCTCGCGTGCAACCGCGAGCCCCACGATCCCGCCCCCCACGATCGCCAGATCGCACGTGGCCGGCGGCTGTGCGAACGGGATCTGACCGGGATCGTCGCAGGACGGCACGTGCGCCACTGTAGTGGCGCCGCGACACGGCGGGATCGCTACCCGACCGCGCCCGGCCCGCCGCGGGCGGTCGCCGTGGCCGCGTCCAGCAGCCCCGCCCCGTACAGATCGCTGTCGCCCGGCCCGCCCAGCTTCCGCGCCGTCGCGCGCAGCCTCGCCGTTATCTGGGCCACCGTCGGTTTGCGCCCGAGCACGCGCCCGGCGATGATCAGCGCGACGGTCGCCGCCACGTGCGGTGTCGCCATCGAGGTGCCCTCATACCCGTCCGGAAACCCGAACTGCCTGGGTGAGGACCCGGTGAACGTCATCTGAAACACGTCCCTGCCCGACGGTTCTTCCGGGCGGCAGTTCGGGTCGCCCGGCAGATCCGCGTCGGCGCCGCCCCCCGGCGCCACGAGCGTCAGCCCCGGCCCGTCGTTTGAGTAGTTCGCCAGACACCCGTGTTCGGTCGTTGCGCCCACCGCGATCACGTGCGGCGCCTTCGCCGGATAGGCGATCGCCGTATGCCCCTCGTTGCCGGCCGCTGCCACCACCACGACTCTCCTGCGGTAGGCGTAGCGCAGCGCTTCCATCAGCTCCGGGATGTCTCTCGCCGTCACGCCGGGGGAGAACTCGAGGCTCAGGTTGATCACTCTCGCCCCGTGGCGCACCGCGAACCGCACCCCTTCGGCGATCGTCGTCGCGTCCCCTTCGCCTTCGCTGTTGAGCACCCTCACCGGCATGATCCGCGTCGCGAACGCCAGTCCTGTCAGGCCGTACCCGTTGTCCGTGGCCTCCGCGATCGTCCCCGCGACGAACGTCCCGTGCCCGTTGCGATCGTTTGGGTAGGGATCATGGGCAATGAAGTCATATCCTTTTACGAACCCGTACCTGCTGAACTCAGGCGATTTTCGATACCGCCCCCTGTTCGCGTACGCCACGCCCGTATCCAGCACCGCCACGATCACTCCTTTGCCCCCCGGCGCGCCCTCCGCCGCGACGTTCCCCCAGGCTTCCGGCGCGTCCACCCCGAACCGCCCCACGAAGTTCCACTGCGCCAGCTGCCAGTCCCCCGGCGCGCCTCCCATGCCGGGTATGCCCGTGTCGTTCGGGATCAGCCCGCCTGCCGCGCGCGCTCGATAGTCGGGGGTCGCCCATGCGACGTCCTTCTGCTTGCGCAGCGCCTTGAGCGCATCCGCGACGCTCACGCCTCGCGCCAGCTTCAGCAGTCGTGTGTGTTCGCCCACCACCGCCGGGTCCTCCGCCCGTGCGGCCCTCGCGCTCACGGCCCACGCGCCCGCGCTCGTCCTCGCGGCGTACTTGACTACCACCTCGCCTTGCGCGTACGCGCCCTGTTGCGGACTCGGGCGCGGGCTCGCCTGCGTTCCTTCGGCGCTTGCCGCGGGCGCCCCGGTGAGCGCCATGGCAATCGTCAGCGCCGCCGCGATCGTCACTGTGGGCGCGACCCCACGCGCGCGCGGACTCCGCCTGCGAGCAGGGTCTCTCGTACGCCCCGCGGTCGGGGCTCTGGTATGGCCTTCGTTCGATGACATGGTCCTCTTGCGTAATCATCCTTCCGTGATCCGACTCGGCGGCATACCGGCGGCGGCGACCGTGACCGTGACCGCGACCGCGCAGCACTCTCGCAGAGTTCTCACCGGTCATGTCTTATGAACACCCTTGACCCACGCGAGGAGCGCCCCGGTGAGGGCGACGTCTACTTCATGCGCCTGGCTCTGCGCGAGGCCGAGCGTGCGCTCCTGCACGACGACGTCCCGATCGGCGCGGTCCTCGTGCGCGGGGGCGAGGTTCTCGCCGCCGCCCACAACGAGCGCGAGCTGCGCGCCGACCCGACCGCCCACGCCGAGATCCTCGTCCTGCGCGAGGCCTCCCGCGCCCTGGGCTCCTGGCGCCTGCTCGACTGCTCGCTCTACGTCACCCTCGAGCCCTGCGCCATGTGCGCCGGGGCGATCGTCCTCGCGCGCATCCCCCGCGTCGTGTACGGCGCCACCGACCCCAAGGCCGGCGCCTGCGGCAGCGTGCTCGACGTGCTCTGCGAGCCCCGCCTGAACCATCGCCCCGAGGTGATCTCGAGCGTGCTTGCGCCGGACTGCGGGCAGCTGCTGAGCGGGTTCTTCGCGTCGCGGCGCTAGGCCATCCCGATGCTACCTCCGTTGCTTGCCGGTCAGAGCGCCATCGTTCGCGGGCGCTCGCCCGGTCCCGGGCACGGGCGATCATCTAGCCTTGGCTGTGGAAGGGTGGCAGAGCGGTTGAATGCGGCGGTCTCGAAAACCGTTTCGGGGGAGATTCCTCCGACGAGGGTTCGAATCCCTCCCCTTCCGTTTTGTTGTGTCTCGGGACATCGGAGACTGATGTCTCGGGACATGGTAGACGTCGCGAGTCATAACGAGCGACTTCAGGGGCGCTCGAGCCGTGTCGATAACCGTGCTGGGCGGATGCATCGCCCAGCCGATGCGACTCCTCGGAAACAGCCACACGACGCGCGATCTCCCGACGTCCGATCCGGCGATGCTCCTCAGTGCCCCAGCCCCGCGGCTGCAGTCTCGCGTCGAGCGCCGGCGTCGCCCACCGGGTGTGAAACGACGGCACAGCGTCTACATCCCATTGAAGCTGCGGATCGCGCTCACCTTCCTCGCGGGCGCGTTGTGGTTCTGCTTCTCGCTATGGCTGTCGCGCAGCTGGATCAGTACGCTCGGGCATGACATCACGACGCCGCTTGCGATCCTGGTCATCACCGGGATTGCGCTGATCCCCGGCTACCTGAACATCCAGCTGATCAGCTCGATCCTGCTCGACACCCCGCGGCCCTTGCGCTTCGACGTCGATTTTCCGCAGGTCACCCTGCTCATCGCCGCCTATAACGAGGAGGACTCGATCGCCGAGACGCTCGACTACGCGTTGCGAACCGATTACCCCGGCCACTTCGAGCTCGTGGTCGCAGACGACGGCTCGACTGATCGTACGCGCGAGATCGTCGCCGAGTACGCCACGCGCTATCCGTGCGTGCGGTTGCTCGCGGCTGAGCACGGCGGCAAGGCCAACACGCTCAACGCCGCCCTGCAGACCGTGAACACACCGCTGACCGCCACGATCGACGCCGACACGTTGCTGATGCCTTACTCGCTCAAGCATGCCGTTGCGCGCCTGCTCGTCTCGCCGCCCGACACCGTCGCGGTCGCGGGGGCGGTGCTCGTGCGCAACTCGCGCGAGAACCTGCTGACGCGCGCACAGGAGTGGGACTACTTCCTCGGCATCGCCTCCGTCAAGCGCGGCCAGGCGCTGTTGCAGGGAACGCTCGTCGCGCAGGGCGCCTTCAGCGTCTATGACACGACTGCGCTCAAGCTCGTCGGCGGCTGGCCGAACCGGATCGGCGAGGACATCGTGCTGACCTGGCGGATGCTGCTGCAGGGCGGACGCAGCGTGTTCGAGCCGACCGCGGTCGCGTTCACCGACGCGCCCTCGGACTGGCGCGCGTTCGCCCGCCAGCGCCGGCGCTGGGCGCGCGGGATGATCGAGGGCCTGCGAGATCACGGCTTGGGCATGCTGAGCCAGCTCAAATTCTATTCGCACGCGGTGGCCGTCAACTTCCTGTTTCCGTTCGTCGACCTGACCTTCACGCTCGCGTTTATCCCCGGCGTCGTGCTGGCCATGACCGGCAACTTCGCGATCGTCGGACCTATGACCCTATTGGTGCTGCCGCTCAACACGGTGCTCGGCGGCGTCATGTTCTCTTACCAGCGCCGCGTCTTCAAGACTGTGAATCTGCGCGTGCGCAAGAACCGTCGCGGGCTGCTGTTCTACTTCTTCTGCTACCAGTTCATAATGTCACCGATCTCGCTCGCCGGCTACTCACTCGAGGCTGTTCGCGCGCGCCGCGCCTGGTAGACGCAGACGCCAGCCCGCGACCTGATCCAGTGCCCCCGATTCCTAGCACGGGCAGGGAACATTGGGTTCCTCGTCTACGACGCCGGCTACTGGAATGAGCTCGCCCTCGATAGCGTCTGAGGCGTTGCTCTGCTGCGAAGGGCCCTCGCCGCAGCCGAATGACTGGATGAGGATCGCCTGGAAGACCGGATCGCGAGCTGTCACTCTGCGCTGCGTGCCTGTGCCTGCTTGCACAGCTCGGCCAGGCCAATCGCCTCGATCGACGGCGCGAGGCGGTAGCTCTCGGTTCCGGGGTAGACGACCAGGGCGCGCTGTGGCTCCAGGTCGGCGAGGGCGTGGTGAAAGCCGCGCTCGGGCGTTGGCGCGAGGCTGCGCTTGATCTCCACGGCCCACTCCTCGCCGCCGGGCCAGGCAAGGACGAGGTCGATCTCTGCGCCGTGGCTGGTGCGGTAGAAGCTTCCCTGTACTTGATGCCCGCCCGCCCCGGCCGCGTCGAGCAGGTTCTCGATCGCCATGCCCTCCCAGCTCGGCCCGGCGGCGGGGTGTCCGAGCAGCGCCTCCTTGTCGGCCAGCCCGAGCAGGGCGTGCACCAGGCCGCTGTCGCGTATGTACACCTTCGGTGAGCGCACCAGCCGCTTGCCGGCGTTCGGCAGCCGGGGTGCCAGGCGCCGTACGAGCAGGAGATCGACCATCAGGTCGAGATAGTGCGCGATCGTGCTCCCGCTGACGCCGAGTCCGCGTGCGAGCTGCGCGGCGTTGAGCAGGCCGCCTTGGTGGTGCGCGAACATCGTCCACAGTCGCCGCAGCGTCTCAGCCGGGATGCGCGGGCCCAGCTGCGGGATATCGCGCTCGAGGTATGTGGGATATCGCGCTCGAGGTATGTGCGGATGAAGTCTTGGCGCCAGCGCAGGCTGATCGCGTCGCTCGTCGCGAGGAAGCTGTCCGGGAAGCCGCCTCGAACCCATAGCTGGTCCAGCTGTCCCTCGCCGACCTCGGTGACGTCGAACGGCGCGAGCTCGATGAATGCGATCCTTCCCGCCAGGCTCTCGCCCGACTGGGCCAGCAGGTCGATCGCGGCGGAGCCCAGCAGCAGGAACCGGCCGGTCCCGGCGCCTTTGCGCCTGGCCTGGTCGATCACGCCGCGCAGTGCTTCGAACAGGCCGGGCGCGCGGTGGATCTCATCGATGATGATGAGCTCCTGCGCATGGTCGGCGAAGTAGAGCTCAGGCTCAGTGAGGCGAACCCGGTCTGCCGTGGACTCCAGGTCCAGGTAGACCGATGGCCTCCCTCGGCGATCTGCAGGGCAAGCGTGGTCTTGCCGGCCTGTCGCGGGCCGAGCAGGGCGACCGCCGGCGCTTGGTCCAGCAGGGTGTTGACCTCAGAGGTTACCCGCCTCTCTATCATCCGTGCAATTATAAACTATCGCTAGAGATTTGCACGGATGCAGGCTGGAGATCTGCGGAATGAGATGGCCCACCAGGGGCATGCCGAGACAGCGCTACGCGGCTGAGATTGGACAATGTGTGCACTTTCGGCAGTCGAAATTGGCCACATTGGCAAGACATAGAAGCGTTCAAACTCGGTATTGATTTGGGTAGCTCACTGCTGGTTGTGAGGTGGGTCCGATCGAGCACGCTTCCATGAGCATTACCGATCACTCGAACATACGTCCAAAAGCCTTGAAGTCTCGATCCAAGTCTGATCGTGTGCTCGCCCAACTGGTCAAGCAGCGCCAACCGTTCTAGTAAAGGGGAGTAGGGTATGAGCGCCTCGCAGTCCGATTCGGTACGGCAAGATGGTCGGCAGCAGACTGTCTGCGGACGGTCGATGGGCCGCTTGGCCTGTCTGACGATCCTTCTGCTCGCCGTCCCGCTGCTGGTAGCGCTGCACGACGCCGCGCCCGCACTGGCCAAGCTTCCTGCACCGGCCGAACCTATAAATCCGCCGCTTGCCCCGATGCCGGTGTCATCGCATCAGGGACTGGGTGCGAACGCCACTGTGCCGTCGTGGGCCGCAGGCAAATCTATTCACTTCTTTGCGAGCCCAGGCGCGGGGTTTAGCCTTGGTGGTCTAACCGAACCCAATCTCGAAGGCGCCGGTGAAGTCGGTCCAGATCTGGGTCGGCGCTGCGAAGAAGGATACTGTCCGGAACCGCCCGTTCTCTACCACGAAGGCAAAGGCGTCCAGCACAGCCCCGCGGTGCATGTGATCTTCTGGGGGAAAAATTGGGAAAAAGCTCCTGGCTCCGAACTTAGGACACGGCTGCTCAAACTTTACGAAGGCATCTCCGGCTCGACCTGGCAGGGAATCCTCACCCAGTATTTCGACACGACCGGCCGTGTTTCCCCGACAATGACTGTCTCCTCATACATAGATACTGGCGTTGCGGCGCCATCGTCTGTAAATGATCATGCGCTGCGAGAAGAGGTCGCTGATGCGGTCAAAGCAAAGGGCTGGACTCGTGAATTTCAGCTCTCAGTTCGTCGTGATCCCTGCTCCGGGAGCCACGTACACCGCTTACGGCACGTTCACCGCAAACACGACGAAAGGTTCTTCCACCCTGTCATCCGTGTCGAGCTTCGCCAATGTCGCCCCCGGCGAACGTATCGCGGGCCCCGGGATTCCGGGAGTTGCCGAAGTGATCTCTATCAACACAAGTGAAAAAACAGCCACCCTCAATGAGGAAGCAACGGCCACGGCCACCAAAGTGACGATCGAAACAGAAGGATTCGCTCACGGGTTTTGCGGCTACCACGGGGTTGACGGCTCCGGGTCGAGCTACACATTCGTCGCCTACCCCGGCGAAGAACCATTCAAAAAAGGGTGCATAAGCTTTGATTCAAAAGCAAATGCCGACAATGTGACGTCGATGATCGCATCTCACGAGTACGCCGAGAGCGCGACCGATCCTCAGGTGGAACCGTTTGCCAACGCAGAGTGGTATACGAGCAATGGCTATGAGTTGGCCGACATTTGCGCTTCAGGCGATGACGAAATCACGGAAGGATCCTTGAAAGGTTCTTTTGTCCAAGGTCTGTGGGACGACCACCAGAGTCAATGCTCGCTTTCTGACAAAGAACCACCTCATGTCTATGCAGTCACCGAACCGGCGACCGGTCTCAAGACGCATGAAGCGACTCTCAAGGGCACCGTAAACCCAGAGAACACGGAAACCAAATACTACTTTGAATACGGACCGACAACGTCGTACGGAACAAAAACGGCCGAAGTGAACATTGGCTCGGGCTTGACCAATAAAGAAGCTAAACAAACCATCACCGGTCTCACGCTCGAAGGAACCTATCACTACCGAATAGTGGCGACCAATAGCAGCGGGACTACTGACGGCGAAGATCATACGTTCACACTGTCGCGCTGGGTAATCCAGACGACTCCACACCCGACTGAATCGGAAGCTAGTGACCTGCGTGATGTGTTCTGCACGTCGTCTACTGCCTGCACGGCCGTCGGCACCAGTCACGAAGGGGGCGATAAATCGCTGGCGGAGCGTTGGAACGGCACCGAATGGTCGATCCAAGCGGTTTCCCAACCCAAAACCGAATTCAGCGAACTAAAAGCGGTATCGTGTTCGTCGTCGACTGCGTGCATGGCTGTGGGTAATGACGGATACCCGGCGGGTCTGCTGACGGAGACTTGGAATGGAACTGAATGGGCGATTCACACGGCCCCCAGTCCGAAAGAAGGTGGCGAAATGGACGGCGTGTCGTGCACATCGTCTACCGCCTGCACGGCCGTAGGTACGGGTGGGTCTCCACAGACGATGTTCGCAGAGCGCTGGAATGGGACGGAATGGTCGCTCCAAACCACCGCCAACCCGACTGGAGCGAAACAAACCCGGCTGTACAGCGTGTCGTGCACATCTAGTGAAGCATGCACCGCGGTAGGGGCGTACGCAAACAGCACAGGCTTTTATGGTGGTCTGGTGGAGCACTGGAACGGCAAAGAATGGTCGCAACAGGAAATTCCCAACCCTACGGGCGCTCTGGAGAGTTATCTCAATGGCGTGTCGTGCACGTCTGCTACGGCCTGCACCGCCGTGGGGCTCTATGAGAATAGTGCCAAAGCTATAGTGCCATTGGCTGAGCATTGGAACGGCACCGGATGGTCCATCCAAACTACTCCCATACCGCCTGGGGCAAATGGAGCGAGCGAAATGCTTTCCGTCTCATGTCTCTCGGCGACAGCCTGCACCGCCGTAGGGGACGATTACATCACTCCGCCTGGCCAAGAAGGGCAAAAATCGGTGACGTTGTCTGAGTTTTGGAATGGCACGGAATGGACAGTACAGACGCCTGGAAACCCTGAAAATGGGCTAAACGACTTGGCCGGCGTATCATGTACGTCAACGGCACCGGAAACCTGCATTGCAGTGGGGAGCTACCAAAACGCAGGCCCAGAGACGATGCTGGCGGAGAGCCGTGTCGCTATCAAACCTGTTGTGGAATCTAAGGCGGCAACCAGCGTGGGCGAAACCGGAGCGACGCTAAACGGCGCTGTTAACCCGGAGGGCTACGAAGCAAAATACTACTTCGAATACGGCCGCGAAAAATATGAATCAACAACGGCCGAAGCCAGCGCTGGTGCGGGCACGAGCAAGCTGGAAGAGAGCAAAGCCGTAACCGGCTTGAAACCGAGCACGACATATGTAGTCCGGATAGTGGCGAAAAACAGCGGCGGGGAAGCTGAAGCCGAAACCACGTTTTCAACCACCGGCAAGCCTACGGGGGAAACCACCGAAGCCACAAGTATAAGTGAAACAGAAGCTACCCTCAATGGCACCGTTGACCCCAGAGGCCTTGAAACGAAATACTACTTCGAATACGGAACCACTGAATCGTACGGATCGAAGACGGCTGAAGTGAGTGCAGGATCAGGTACGGCTGCAGTAAAAGAGAGCAAAGTGATCAGTGGTCTTGCACCGGGCACGTTCTACCACTTCCGGATCGTCGCGATGAACAGCAAAGGGACTGTCGATGGTGTAGATCGGACGCTGGCAACGAAATCGTCGGGCTCTTGGCATCTTTCGTCAGAACCCGAACAGCCCGCCGAATTGCACGATAGTTTCTTGGAAAGCGTGTCGTGCTCGTCGGCCACTGCGTGTACAGCCGTCGGGAACTACACCGCGTGGCCTGAAACGACCGTGCAACTGCCTCTGGCCGAGCGGTGGAATGGCACGAAATGGACGCTGCAGGCAGCCGCGCATACTGGCTACAAAACGACATACCTGAACGGTGTGGCGTGTCCATCGGCGACGGAATGTTTGGCCGTGGGCTTTGACGGAACGTCGAGCCGGTACTACGCACTGGGGGAGCGGTGGAATGGCAGCGAATGGAGCATTGTGGCCACTCCCGAACCGTCCGGCGCGACCTACGCTTACCTGTGGAACGTATCCTGCGCGTCGGCGACCTACTGCGTCGCGCTGGGGACGTATACGACAAGCTCGATCTCCGAGATGCCATTCGCCGAGACGTGGAACGGCACGAAATGGACGGAGCAGACGTTGCCGGTCCCGTCGGGCGCCAAAAAGGCTAAACTCTTCGGCGTCTCGTGTGTTTCCAGCTCTGCGTGTATGGCGGTCGGCTCTTATGAAACCAGTTCTGGGACAGGCGAAGCGTTCTCCGATCGCTGGAACGGCGTCGAATGGACCGTGCAATCGATGGCGCTCCCGAGCGGAGCCAAAGAACCGCACCAGCTAAGCGTGTCGTGCACGTCCGCGTCTACCTGTGTCGCCGCGGTCGAGTACGACGGGACCGGGCCAAAGATGGGCGCGCAGCGCTGGAACGGCACGGCATGGTCGGTGGAAACGATGCCGAGCAAGTCAGGCGCCACAGCCGAAGGCATGCTTGACATCTCGTGCGGCGCGTCCGCGTCGTGCAACGCTGTGGGCGCCTATGACACCGGAGAAGAAGAGCTGACGCTTGGCCAGCATTGGAACGGCAGCGAATGGGCGATTCAAGAAACCCCGAACACAGCAAAGCATCACGACGAACTGACCAGCGTGTCATGTGTGTCGGCGGAGTCGTGCGTGGCGGTCGGAAACGGCAGAACGACGGAAGACGAACACGTCGCACTCGCGGCGATCTACGAATAAGCACCAGGATGCCTGCCGCTTTCACGCCCCAAAGCCGGTGACGAACGTCCGGGTGAAGCCGGCCCGTGATAGCATCGGGTGGTGTTGCGTCGCCTCGCACTTGCAGTTTTCTTTTTGTTCTTGCTGTGCTCGACAACTTCGGCCCTGGCCGCCCCGGCATCCGTTGCATATCGAGCGAACAAAGGCTTGGCCGCAGGCGTGGCCGTTCCGTCTTGGGCTGCCCGCAGGCGCGTGCATTTCCTCCCGAGCGTAGCTGCCACAGGTGCGCTGAATCTGCGGCATGCGCTGTCGCAACAGGGCGCCTTGGCTCGGGTTGAGGGGACGGGGCAACGCGCGAACACCGATCCGCCGGCGCTCTACCACGAAGGGGGCTATGGCGTGCAGCACAGCCCGCACGTGTACGTCGTCTTCTGGGGCAGCGCCTGGAACGAAGCGGCCGGCTCTGCGCTGCGCGCGCAACTGTTGAAGATGTATCAAGGTCTTTCGGGCTCCGACTTTCAGGACATCCTTACGCAGTACTTCGACTCGACTGGTCGCGTCTCCTCGACGGTGAGCGTTGCCTCATACACCGACGAAGGCGTGACCGCGCCCACGTCCGTTAATGACGGAAAGATCCGCGAAGAGGCCGCCAGGACGATCGCGGCGAAGGGCTGGCCGCCCGAACTGGATTCCCAGTTCGTGGTGATCCCGGCTCCGGGATCGACGTATGAAGCGGGCTTTGACAAAGAGTTCTGCGGCTACCACGGGCTCGTCGAAGAAAAGGAAGCCGACCGTGAGTACTCCTACACGTTCGTCCCGTATGTCGGCGACGAACCATTCCACGCCGGATGCATCGAATATGACGAAGGCGAAAACCCCGACCACGTGACCTCGATGGTCGCCTCTCACGAGTACGCCGAGAGCGCAACCGACCCCGGCACCGACACGTGGCTCACCGAAGAAGGCTACGAGATCGCTGACATCTGCGCGTCAAAGGACAACGAAGTGCAAGTAGGGTCCTTGCAGGGTTCTTGGGTGCAGGGTCTGTGGGACGACCACCAGAGCGAATGCTCGCTCTCCGATCCCGAACCGCCCCATGTCTACGCCGTCACCGAAGAAGGCGTGGATCTGCAACCGCACGAAGTCGAGCTCTCCGGGGTGGTCGACCCCGAGGGCTTGGGAACCCACTACCACTTCGAATACGGCCCTACCACGGCCTACGGTACGACCGTCCCCACGCCCGATGCGAGCGCCGGCGCGGGCGTATCCAACGTCAGCGTGAGCGACACCGTCAAAGATCTACCGGAAGGCATCTACCACTATCGCCTGGTCGCGAGCAACAGCTCGGGCACGACCTACGGCAAAGATCGCCTGGCGATAACTCCCGGCTTCTCCACGCAGACGCTCCCAGAACCGCCGGGTTCGAGCGAAGAGCACGAAGCCGAAGGCGTGTCGTGCGTCTTCCCTCAGACGTGCATCTCGGTTGGCAGCTACTGGAACTTGGCGGCGCAGGCCCACGTCACAATGGCCGAGGCCTTCGACGATGGCGCGTGGTCTGTGCAACCGACGCCCAACCCGGCCGGCGCGAGCGAAAGCGTGCTTCGGGGAGTCTCCTGCGTGTCGGCGAGCGAGTGCACCGCGGTCGGCTATTACAAGAACGGCTCGGGTGCCAAGTTGACACTGGCGGAGTACTGGAATGGCAGTTCATGGTCGATCGAGACGATGCCGAATCCGCTGGGGGCGAGCGAAGGCGAATTGCGCGGAGTCTCGTGCCCGTCGGCGAGCGAGTGCACCGCGGTCGGCTATTACAAGAACGGCTCGGGTGGCGAACTGACGCTGGCGGAGCGCTGGGACGGCAGCCAATGGTCGATCCAGTTGAACGCCGAACCCGAGCGGCCCCAGCGGCGGCAGGCTGATGAGCGTGTCCTGTCCAGCGCAGAACGCGTGCGTCGCGGTCGGCTTCAGCACCGGCACACACGGCTACGAAGACCCTATCGCCGAGCGTTGGAACGGCAGCGAATGGACGATCCAGACGATTGGCACAGGCGAAAGTATCCTGTTGAGTGTTTCGTGCACGTCAGCGAGTACGTGCACGGCGGTAGGGACGGGCGGCGCCGGCACGTCAAAGGCGTTGGCCGAGCACTGGAACGGCAGCGAATGGTCCGTCCAGCCGACGTTTGACCCCTTGGAAACGAACGGCCTGAACGGGGTGGCATGTACATCCGCGACCGAATGCATCGCGGTGGGCCGATACTGGGACACAGCGTCATCGAGCCCGGCCTCGGAAGTGCTCGCCGAGCGCTGGAACGGTGCGACATGGACGCAGGCCGCGATGCTGGGCCTGCCGAGGTCACCTGGCATGTGGCGCGACAGCAGCTTGAACGCGGTGTCGTGCACGGAATCCGCGGCGTGTCTCGCCGTGGGCGACACGACCGCGGCGCCGTTCGGAAGCCTTGGCTACGCGGTCGGCTTCGCCGAGCGCGAGTTCGCCGTCCCCACCACCGCCACCGAAACGGCCTCTGGGGTGACATACAACGAAGCCACGCTGAACGGTTCGGTGAATCCGCAGGCGCTCGAAACGAGCTATCACTTTGAATATGGCACGACGATGTCCTATGGGAGCAGTGTGCCGGTGCCGGATGCGAGCGCTGGCTCCGCCGTGGGCCATACGAAGGTGAGTAGCCTCATCACGGGTCTGCAGGCGAACGAGACGTATCACTATCGACTCGTCGCCGGTAACGCCGCCGGGACCACCTATGGCGAAGACGGCACGTTCATGACCGCCAACGCTCCGGCCCCGGCGAATATCTCGCCTCCGATCGTCTCCGGAAGCGCGGTGCAGGGTCAAACGCTTATCGAGGCGCACGGCGCGTGGACGAACGATCCGACTAGCTACTCCTATGAGTGGCAGGACTGCGACAGCGCGGGTGCGAATTGCTCGGCGATCGCGGGCGCGACGAGCCAGACTTACACGCTCACCGCAGCGGATGTGGGTCACACGGTCCGCGTGCAGGAGACGGCAAGCAACGCCGTCGGCACGAGCAGCGCGGTGAGCTCGGCCGCGACCCCGCTCGTGCAGGCTGCCAGTTCAGGCGGTGGCTCGGGTGGTGGTTCCGGGTCGGGCGGTTCGGGGAGCGGCTCAGGCGGGAAAACTGGTGGTGGCGGGACGGTGTCGCTTGCGAGCGTGTCTACTGCGAGCCTGCGCGGCGATCTCGCTCTCATCCCGCTCAGCTGCCGGGGCAGTGCGGGCGCGTCATGCATCGTGACGTTCACGCTCACGGTCGTCGAGAAGCTCAGGCAAGGGACGCTGGCGGCAGCGAGCGGTGCCGTAAGGCGTCATAGGGCGAGCAAGGTCAAGTTCATTCTGCGCACCGTGATCGTGGGCCGCAAGACGGTTACGCTGAGGGACGGTGAGAGCGAGGTGGTGCGCGTAGCGTTGAACGCGACCGGAAGGCGGCTGCTGGGTGCCTGGCGCGTGCTCGCGGTCAAGCTGGCGGTCAGCGAGAGCGGCGCCCGGCCCTCAAGTCAGATCATCAGGTTCAAGGCACCCGCAAGGAAAGTGCGCGCGTCGCGTATGACCAGCGCTTCGGCAACGTCGGCACGCGCGAGTCGTTTTGATGCGTTCCTACCGGCCGGTGTGCTCCCCGAATAGCGATCCGTGCCCGTTGCGGATGAGCAGGGTGATCTCGGCCTCCTGCTCAGCGGCCTGGACGATCGTCGAGACGGGCACGTCGAGCGCGCGTGCGAGGCTCGTGATCTTGTCCCACGTCGGGTTCCTCACGCCACGCTCAATCCCGGACAGCCCCCCCCGCGACGATCGACTACTTCAGATGATCGCCAGGCGGCCTGGAGGGGTGGCAGAGCGGTTGAATGCGGCGCCCTCGAAAGGCGTTGTGCGTCTGATTGGCGTACCGACAGTTCGAATCTCTCCCCTCCGTTTGTGTTGTGTGTCGAGACATCGGAGACTGATGTCTCGGGAGATCGTGGACGGTCTAGGTTCTTGAATCGCGTCTGGTGGCGCGTGCCGGGCGGCACAGAAGATCTTTGTTGAGCGGCGCGTTCGTTTACCAATGGCTGTGCGTGCACTGGGCGCAATCCCCCGTGGAACGATGACGTCGAGAGCCAGGCGGCTGGGCCGCTGGACGGCGCTGCTGACGCTGTGCGCGCTGGCGGCCCTGTGGGTTGGACGGGCCCCCGGCGTCGCCCGCGGCGGGACCGCGTTGCCTACGTTCGTGCAGGCGGCCACCGGGCACTCCGGTGCGGTGAGCAGCTTGGCTGTCACGCCATCGTCGAACGTGACGGCGGGCGACCGGCTGGTGGTCGAGGTCGGAGTGTGGAGCAATAAGGGGGCGACTGCCGCGAGCGTGACCGACTCGGCCGGCAACGGCTACGTCGAGCTGTTGCATTTCAAAGCTTCTGACGAAACCGAGATGAGCATCTGGACGGCCCCAATCACCGCCGGCGGGGGATCCCGTCCGGTGATCACGGTGAAACCGTCGAGCAAAGCCGACGTGGGCGTGGTGGCACTGGAATACGCCGGGGTCTCGACGGCCCCGGAAGCGAGCGTCCTCGATCGCTCGGCGTTCAACACCGCGACGACCGGAGCGGCGGCGTCGGTCTCCCCGGGAGCCACCCAGCCGACGACGGGCGCGAACGAGCTCGCGATCGGGTTCTATCTCGACTCCGGCTTCGGGGACAAATTGGGTGGCGGCTCGGGTTACACCACGCGCGCCAACGTCTCGCCGTACGGCGACATCGAGCTCCTCGCCCAGGACGCTATCGCCGCCGCCGGCACGACCCCCGACCCCACCTTCAGCACTGGCGCCGATACCACGTGGCTGGCCTCGACGGTCGTCCTGCGGGCCGGCGAATCGGGTCCCCCGACCCCACCCGCGGCGCCGACGGCCGTCAACGCGACGGCGGGCAACACCAGCGCCACCCTGACCTGGACACCTCCATCCAACGGCAACAGCCCGATCACGAGCTACACGATCACCCCGTACATCGGTTCGACCGCGCAGACGCCGACCACGATCACGGGCTCGCCGCCAGCGTCGAGCGCCACGATCAGCGGGTTGACGAACGGGACCGCCTACACGTTCACCGTGACCGCCACCAACGCCGTCGGCGCCGGGCCCGCCTCGGCGGCGTCGAGCTCGGTGACCCCCTCGACCGAGCCCGGCGGCGAATTCGCGCCGCTGATGAGCTGGCCGTTCGTGGCCATCCACATGTTCCTGCTCTCGAACGGGAACGTCCTCGCGCTCGACGGCTGGCAACAGCCCGAGCCCACATACGAGTGGAACCCGACCACGCAGGCGTTCACGACGAGCACCGCGCCGGACAGCATTTTCTGCTCGGGCATGGCGCAGCTTCCCAACGGCGAGGTGATGACGGTCGGCGGCTACGGCGGACTCTCGACCGGGAACATCGGGATCGTCGACACCGCGATCTTCAATCCATCGACCGGGACCTGGACGCGGGTCGCCAACATGCACACTCCGCGCTGGTACCCGGACGTGACGGAGCTCGCCGACGGCGACTACGTGGCGATCAGCGGCAACTCGACTACCGCCAACACCTGGGCCAACACGCCCGAGGTCTATGACCCGACGGCCAACACCTGGACGCAGCTGACGAAAGTCTCCACGTCTCAGATCCACGAGGAGGAGTACCCGTTCTCATACCTGGCGCCGAACGGGAACGTGTTCACGATCGGCCCGTCCGAGGACGTCTCCTACGAGCTGAACGTCGCCGCTGAAACCTGGACGGCGACCGGCGGCGCGAGCGGGATCACCAACGGCTCCTCGGTCATGTACCGACCGGGCAAGATCCTCTACAGCGGCGGTGCGCCGAGCGTCACTGCCACCACCAACGCCACGGCCGGCACCTCGACGATCGACCTCACCGAAGCGAGCCCGAAATGGCGGCAGATCGCTCCGATGCACAACGCGCGCGTGTACCACACGCTGACGATGCTCGCCAACGGAGAAGTGCTCGCCGTGGGCGGAGAGCAGACCAGCGACCAGGAAATCGTCACGAGCGGCGTGCTGCCCACAGAAATCTGGAACCCTGCGACCGAAACGTGGTCGACGGCCGCGCCGATCGCCGCCGCGCGCAACTACCACTCCACCGCGATGCTGATGCCCGATGGCAGGGTGCTCGTCGCCGGTGGCGGGCACCCGAACGGGCTGAGCGACCCCGGTGAGTTCTCGGCCCAGTACTACTCGCCTCCCTACCTGTTCGACGGACCGCGCCCGACGATCACCTCGGCGCCCGCCGCCTCGACGTACAACACGCCGATCACGGTCTCCACGCCGAACGCCGCCTCGATCGGCTCGGTCAACCTCGTCTCCCTCGGCACCGACACCCACCAGGGCGACATGGCCCAGCACTTCGTGCCGCTGTCGTTCACCGCGAGCTCCGGTTCGCTGACGGTGCAGACCCCGGCGAGCTCGGCGCTCGCGCCGTACGGGAACTACATGCTGTTCATCGTCAACAAGAACGGCGTGCCCTCGGTCTCCGCGCCGCTGAACCTCAGCGCCGAACCCGCGTCCCCCGCGGCCCCGACCGGGGTGAGCGCAACCGCGACCCAGGGCAGCGCAACGGTGACGTGGACCGCTCCGTCCCCGGGAACGAGCCCGATCACGGGCTACACGATCACGCCGTACATCGGCGCGACCGCGCAGACACCGACCACGATCACGGGCTCACCGCCGGCGACGAGCACCACCATCACCGGCCTCACGAACGGCGTCACCTACACGTTCACCGTGGCCGCCACCAATGCCGTCGGGACCGGGCCCGCCTCGGCCGCGTCGAATCCGGTCACGCCGTCCGCCCCCACCGCGCCGGGAGCGCCGACGGGCCTCACCGCCACTCCGGGCAACATGAGCGCAACGGTGACCTGGAGCGCCCCCGCAGCCGACGGCAGCCCGATCACGAGTTACACGATCACGCCGTATATCGGCGCGACCGCGCAGGCCCCGACCACGATCACGGGTTCCCCGCCGGCGACGAACGCCGTGATCACGGGTCTGACGAACGGGAGCACCTACACGTTCACCGTGACCGCCACCAACGCGATCGGCTCCGGGCCCGCCTCGGCGGCGTCGAACGCGGTGACGCCGACCGCCACGACATCCCCGGCGTTCGTGCAGCAGGTGTCTGCGCACGGTCACGGCGCCAGTCTCGCCGTGACCCCGGGCACGAACCTCACGGCCGGGCATCGCCTCATCGTCGAGGTCGGCGTGTGGAACAGCTCGAACGCGACGACATCGAGCGTGAAGGATTCCGCCGGTGACACGTTCACGGAGCTGCTGCACTTCAAAGCTTCCGACGGCACGGAGATGAGCGTGTGGAGCGCCCCGGTGAGCGCCGGCGCCGGGACGAAGCCGAAGATCACCGCGACGCCGACCTCCAGCGCCGACGTCGGGGTCGCCGCGCTCGAATACTCGGGGCTCTCGACGGCCGCGGGGACGGCCGTAGTCGATCAGACGGCGCAGGCCACGGGCACGACCAAAGCGGCGGCGGTGGTCGCGACCGCGGCGACCGCGCCGACGACGGGTCCAAACGAGCTGGTCCTCGGCCTCTACGCCGACTCCGGCTTCGGCGATAACCTGATGGCGCGGATGGGCTTCAACGGTCGGGTGAACGTCTCGCCGACCGAAGACATGGAGCTCGTCGCCGAGGATGCGCTGACCGGCGCCACCGGGGCAACCCCCGCCGCGAGCGTGCAGACCGGGGCTTCGACGATCTGGCTGATGGCGACGGTCGTCTTCAAGCCTGCGCCCGCGACCGAACCTCCGGTGCAGCCCGACGCGGCGCCGGCCGATCTGCATGCGATTGCGGGTAATGGCAGCGCGACGGTCTCCTGGAAGGCGCCGTCGAACGATGGGAGCCCGATTACGACCTACACCGTCACATCGTACGCCGGCTCGCGGCGGCTGAAGCCGACGATCGTCTCGGACACGAGCGCCGCGATCGGCGGCTTGACGAACGGCGTCAGATACCGTTTTACGGTGGCCGCCCGCAACGCGCTCGGCGCCGGACCGACGTCATCGCGCACGAACGCGGTCAAGCCCGCGGCGAACCTGCTGCCGGCTTTTTGGTGCTCGCCGCTGTCGATGACGCTCGCGCGCGGTGGACTCCCCTACTCGAGATGACGCGCGTCTAAACGGACGATTCAAAAGCGAAGCTGCTTTATTGAGGGAGTGTTTGAGTCCGTCGTATCAACGGCTGATTGACTCGCTCCGCTCGCGTTTCAGATAGTAGGAAACGCCCCTCCCAACCTTTGCGGGCGTTGAGGAGGTTTTTTGCCCTGCATATGGCGTATCTCGGTGGGGTGTGCAGTTGGAAACATTCAGTCGTGACCTATTCCCGATAAGGGCGTAGGCTGGCTGCTGGTGGCTACCTATCACTTGGTTGTCTCGAACTCTGAGTGTGAAATCAAGGAGCATGAATCATGAGACGGTATCGCAGTGTCAGCAGAACCCGCCTTTGTCGCTGGACTTGCCGCGGGCGAGACAAGCGCGCCGGCGTCGAGGGAAGGCCGGGAAGGCTTGAACACCCCGCCTTATCCGTTGCGCGAGGGTATGACATGAGATTCATCAAGACTGCCGGCGCTTGCGCTGTGATAGCGGTCGGCGCTGCGCTTGCGTCCGCGTCCTACGCCGACGCGTCAGGCTCGGAAGGGTTCGGGCCGATTGCGGATTCTCCTTTCCCGGCCTCAGGTCTTGCGGCGCCATCTACGTCTGCAGGCTCTCTGCTCGAGAAGGAGAGGGCGGTGCTCACGGATCAAGGTATCTCTCCTGCGCGTGCGCGACAGGCCCTCGACGTTCAGGGCAAAGTCGCGCAGGCGGATCTCCCGAGCGAGCTGCAAGCCGCCATGGGCAGCGCATTCGCCGGGGTGTGGTTTGAGCCTGCAGCGGCGCAACTGCACGTCGGGGCGACGTCGCCGGCGAGCCGGCGGACGGCTGAAGTGGTTGTCGCGCGAACGGGCCTCACGGCTGACGTGACCGTTACACCAGTCCGCTCGACTATGGCACAGCTCCTGGCCACCCAGAAACAGTGGAACCGCAAACTCGTGAACCTGTTCGAACAAAAAGAGGTCAAGACGGGACTCGAACCACAGCGCAATGCGGTATTCGTCACGCTGAGCCCGTCTGTGTCATCGCCAGAAACGCGCCGCTCTCAAACGCGAAGCTGCAACTGCCGATGTGAATGTGTTTGTAGACATTGTTTCGGGCCAATCCAGTGTCATGCCGCAGGCCAAAACCGAATGCGAAACATTCAAAAAAAATGAAGCCTTCTGCAACCGATCTATTACGCCCGGTGTCAAGATCGCCGGCGCATTCTTGTGTACGGCCGGGCCCGTGGCGATTAACGGCAAAAAAGAAAGGGTCCTGCTCACGGCCGGTCACTGCATAGAAAAAGAAAAAGAAGCATTGTCGGCGAAAGAAATAGCTGGCGCGGAAAAAGCGATCGGGCCGGTGGAAAATTTTGTCTACGGTGGCGCCGAAGGAGAAAAAAAGGGGGACTATGCCGACATCCTGATCGAACCAGGGTGGCAGACGGGCAAACCCGCTAATCCGGTCTTTGCGGTCTCTGCCGAGTGGATAAAGATGAATGAAAAAAAAGAAAAAACGTCGTACCCAGTGAAAGGAGAACGGGTACCTGTCGTGAAAAACACGAACTGCCATGTGGGTAAAACCTCCGGCGAATCATGCGGCGAAATCTCGATGCTCAACGTGACATTCGTAGACGAAGAAAAAGGAGTAAAAAAATTCGTGGAAGGGGTCGTCGAAGATACGGGAGAAAAACTGCTCAGTGAAAGTGGTGATAGCGGCGGCCCTGTGGTCTTTATAGAAGAACCCAGTCAAGAAGTTCTCATGGAAGGCACATACACCGGGGATATATATGAATGCGTCCAGGTGAAAGGAGAAGTGGAAGGCGAACAGTTCTTCAAAACCCAGACGGAATGTCAAAATTTTCGGTACCTAGAAAAAAAAGGAAACAAAGGCAGCTGGGAACGAAAAAAGTATACATGTGAAAATGTGAAAAAAATCGAAAAAGGACCAAAGTTCTTCCAATCGCAGAAAAATTGCGAAGAAGGAGAAAAAGCAGGGGAAGGCGAATGGAAGCGTGAACCCGACCTGCACGTGGTCTACCAGCCGCTGAAGCAGCCCGTGAAAGGAGCCGCCGAAGGCCCACTCGAAGCATATAAACTCGAACTGCTTACGACGGCCAACGAAGTCATACCGGCGAGCTTACCCGATATCTCGATAGCATTAGGCGGAGCCTATCCTCTGCATCTGAAATTTGCCGACAACGGCAAAACGCCTACGTCAACGCTTGAAACGACGGCTGGCAATAAACTGACGGGAACAGGCGTGCAACTGGAACTCGAAGTCGGGGAATTAAGTGCGTCGGGTAAATTCAACGCGTTATTCTTACACGTCCAGAACGAAAAAGAAGGATGCAGCAGTCCAGGCGACAAAGCGGAAGAAGTGTTAACTTCCGGTGAATTCCATATCGTCCAACTGCCCAAAGAAGGAGATGGGATCCTCATTTCACTCAAAGAACTGGAAATCACTTGCGGCAAAGTAAAAGCCAAAGTAAAGGGCTCGGTGATAGCGGCTCTCAGCGCCGGGAAAGAAAGCGAAGAGCTGACCGAAATTGGCGCCAAGCTCGAAGGCGCAAAAGGCAAAAACACACTGACCAAATATCTCAATGATTCAAAAGAAGAAGTAAAAGCGGTTCTCGAAGCCAACTTCGGCACCGGATTCACGCAGGCGGCAGAGATCCTCGGAGAAGAAATCAAACCGGCGGCCTCGGAAAGCAAGATGTTCACGATCACGAAAAGATGATCTGATCACGAGCGCCTGGAGGCAGGGTGATCCTGGTGTCCCGAGTCACAAATTCGATGGCGTTTCCCGGCGTCTGCCCCCGCCTGACGCCCGCCGTTGAACGGCCCACGTACTACCGGTACGCAGACCGCCGCCATCGAACGTCAGATCACGACCATCCACTCGGCAAACACTCAACGAATTTCCGACTCGGGACACTAGCGCCCCGTGGGCGAGATGGTGCGCGGAATGGATGATGGCTCCGCGCACCACTGGTCTTTGTGCCATTGGTCTTTGCGCCGCTCGTCCGCGCACCCCGCGTCTTCGCACCACCCGTCTTCGCCCCCCCTCAGGGGACCGAGCAGGCTGACCGACGATGCTGGGGAAACGACGCTTGCAAGACTGGGTGGGGTGAGGAGTAGGAGGCATCGACTGCTCCGCAGCGCGGAGCTCGGCAATGGGAATTAGCCGAAACGTCCGCAGACTTCCCTATCCTTTCGCATCACGAGCCCAACACCAAAGAGGATGGATCCAGCCGATCCGGTGTCGATCGATCGCAGGTCGGCCGATCAAGCGTCGCCCACCAAGCTCGAGGCGCTCGAGCTGTTTTGCGGCCTGCCCCGTCGCTACGACCAGCTATCGGCGGCGCTCAGCTTCTGGCAGGACCCGCGCTGGCGGCGCGCGCTCGTCGACGCGGTCGCGCCCGCCGCGGGAGAGCGCATCCTCGACGTGGCCACCGGCACGGGCATGGTCGCCGCCGAGCTGCTCGCGCGCGCCGACGACTGCACTGTCGTCGGTATCGACCAGAGCGCGGAGATGCTCGCGGGCGCCCGCGAGCGCTTCGCCGCAAGTCCCGACGGCGCCCGTGTGGAGCTGATCGAAGGACAGGCCGAGCAGCTGCCGTTCGCGGACGCGACGTTCGACGCGCTCACGTTCACCTACCTGCTGCGCTACGTCGATGATCCGCCCGCGACCCTGCGCGAGCTGGCGCGTGTCGTCCGTCCGGGCGGGCGGGTGGCATCGCTCGAGTTCGGCGTCCCTCCGCGCGCGGTTGCGCGCCTGGCCTGGCGCTTCTACACCGCCGTTGGCCTGCCCGTGCTCGGGCGCGTGTTCTCGCGCGAGTGGGCCGCCGTCGGACGGTTCCTCGGCCCGAGCATCGCCGGTTACTACGCTCGTAATCCGCTGCCCGCGATCGTCGGCTACTGGCACGAGGCCGGACTCCAGGACGTCCGCGTGCGACGCATGAGCCTCGGCGGGGGCGTCGTCATGTCTGCGACCAGGTCAGGCCCCAGCACGGATGCCGGCGAGCACTGAGCGCCCCGCGTTCTACGCGCTCGGCCGCGGCCTGTCCGGGGATCTGCTCGCACTACTGCACCCTCCGTATACCGCCTGGCACCTGAGCTACTTCGCGATCGGCGCCGCGATCGCCCCGCACCTGCATGTCAACCGGTTGCTGTGGGGATTGGCCGCGTTCGGTCTCGCCGTAGGGGTCGCCGCGCACGCGCTCGACGAGCTGCACGACCATCCGCTGCGCACGCATCTGTCCGATCGCGCCCTGATCGCCCTGGCTGTCGTGAGCCTGCTCGGCGCGCTGGCGATCGGCCTCGCCGGCATTCTCACCGTCTCCGTCGCGCTCATACCGTTCGTGGTGGCGGGCGCGCTGTTCCTGCCCGCCTACAACCTCGAGCTGTTGGGCGGGAGCCTGCACTCAGACCTGTGGTTCGCCCTCGGCTGGGGTGCGTTTCCGGCGCTCACCGGGTACTTCGTGGAGGCTGAGCGAATCACGACGGCCGCCGTGCTGATCGCCGCCGGCTGCCTGACGCTGAGCGTCGCCCAGCGACGCTTGTCCTCGCCCGCGCGCGAGTTGCGTCGCCGCACGCGTTCGCTCACCGGCACGCGCACGCGCGCGGACGGCTCCACCGAGCCGCTGACGCTCCCCGGCCTGCTCGCCCCGCTCGACGGGGCGCTCGCCGCGCTGTCGGTCGCGATGGTGCTGCTCGCCGGCGCCCTGGTCATTGCGCGTGTGTGAGCTCAGCAACGAACGCAACAACGAACGCTTGGCCCCCGCGTCCCGCGATCCGGCGCGCGCGTGAGCATGCTCGGGTCTTCTCTCGGTGCTCGGTTGGGTCTTCTCTCAGCTCCCGGCTGTCCTCAATCGTCTGCGTCGCGATCTCTTCACATCGTGCCCACCCCACCTGCGCTAGGCTCCCCACATGGGTGAGCGGAGCGAGTACACGCCGGGGACGTTTTGCTGGGTTGATCTGACGACCACCGATCAGGACGCCGCCAAGGCCTTTTACTCCGGCCTGTTCGGCTGGCAGGCCGATGATCGACCGGTAGGCGACGGCGTCTACTACTCGATGATGATCCTCGACGGCCACCCGGTGGGCGCGATCGCTCCGCAGCCGCAGTTCCAGCGCGACGCGGGCGTGCCGCCGGTATGGAACTCCTATGTGTCAGTGGACAGCGCCGACACGATCGCCGAGCGGGCCAAGGAGCTCGGCGGCAACGTCCATGCCCCGCCGTTCGATGTGATGCAGGCCGGTCGTATGGTCGTCATCCAGGACCCGCAGGGCGCTTACTTCATGGCCTGGCAGCCGCGCGATCATCCCGGCGCCGCGCTCGTCAATGCCCCCGGAGCGCTCGTCTGGAACGAGCTCGCCTCCCCCGACCTCGATGCTTCGACCGCGTTTTACAGCGGCCTGTTCGGCTGGACGGTGGCGCCGTTCGAGGGCAGCCCCGAACCGTACCTGTCGATCAAAAACGGCGACGCGAACAACGGCGGCATCCGCTCGCTCCCAGCGCCCGGACCCCCGCCTCACTGGCTTGCGTACTTCGGCGTCGAGGATCTCGATGCCGCGCTCGCCACCGTCGAGCGGCTGGGAGGAACCAAGCACGCCGGGCCGATCGACATTCAGATCGCGAAAATCGCGGTCGTCGCGGACCCGCAGGGCGCGATGTTCGCGCTCTACGCCGGTCAGCTCGAGCCGTAGACGCTCGCCGCGTCGTCGGGATCGCGCTCCGTGCGCCTCCGGTCTGGATGTCGCCCCGCCCCGCCCCGCCCCGCCGCGCCGCGCGAGCGTGAATCGTCACGAGAATGAGGACGTGGTCTCCCGGTCCGCGACGTCCGCCTCGGTCGTGGTCGTCATCACGGCCGCGCTGTTACCGCCCAGCGCCCGTCGTACCAGACCCGGTGTGAGGATTCGCAGCGCTGCCGCGATCGCGTAGGGGCGCGGCACATACCGCTCGGGCCGGCGGCCGACGCCCGCCTGATAGATCGCCTCGGCCGCCCGCTCGGGGGTGGAGACGGCCCAGCGCGTCCAGGGTCTGGCGGTCAGCTCCGATTGGGGGAAGCCCTCGGTCGAGATGAACCCGGGCAGCACCAGACCGACGTGCACGCCGTGCGCGTCCTCCTCCGCCCACAGCGCATCCGACCAGGATGCGAGCGCGGCCTTGGAGGCGCTGTAGGCGCCGGTGCCCTTGCGGGTCACGCGCGCGGCGGTGCTGGCGACGTTGACGATCGCGCTCGGAGCCGACTCGCGCAGCAGCGGCAGCAGCGCCTCGGTGAGGCGCACCTGCGCGTCGAAGTTGATCGCCATCGTGCGCCGCACGTTCTCGTAGCCCCCCTCGGCAAAGGGCTTGCGCCAGGCTGCGCCCGCGTTGTTGACGAGCAGATCCAACCGCCCGTGGCGCTCCACCACGTGCGCGCGGATCTGCTCCGGCGCGTCCTCGTCGACGAGATCGACCGCGACCCAGCTCACCCGTGACTCGCCCAGTGACTGCGCCAGCGCGCGCAGACGCTCCTCGCGGCGCGCGACCAGCACTAGCGACGTTCCCGGCTCGCGCGCCAGTCGTCTGGCGGTGGCCTCGCCGATGCCGCTGGATGCGCCGGTCACGATCGCCACCAGTGGTCTGTCGTGTGTCTGGGAAATCCCGTTCATGCTTTGCTCCTCGCTCGCCGTGTGTCCTCATCGCGCTCGCCTCGCTCGGCCCCGCGGCCCGCGCCATGCCCTCGCCGCGGTCTCACCAAGCCAAGCCTGGCCGCAGAGCCTATCCCTCCAGCACCCGCGCTCCCGCGCACGGACGCACCTCGAGCCCTCCGGCCGGCACGGGCACGCCCGGGGACAGCAGCCCGAGCACGCTGCCGCCGAAGCCGCCACCCAGCAGACGCGCGCCCGCGGCGCCGGCGTCCAGCATCCGCGCAACCGTGGCCTCGACCGCCGGCGTGGAGACCTCCAGGTCATCGCGCAGGCTCGCGTGCGAGGCGTTCAGCAGCGCCGCCAGCGCGAGCAGGTCCCCCGCGTGCAGCGCCGCCACGGCGTCCTCCACCCGCATGTTGTCGCCGAGCACGTGCCGTGCGCGCCCGCGCAACGGTGTCGGCAGCTGTTCGACCGCATCCCAGCCGGCCTCGCGCAGCGAGCTCACACCCAGCAGCTCACACGCGCGTGCGCATTCGGCGCGGCGCTGGTTATAGCCGGAGCTCGCGTTCTCACGTCGCTCGCCGCTGTCGAGTGTCACCAGCCGCCAGCCGTCCAGATGCAGCGGCGCCGGGTCGATGCGCAACGTCTGAAAGTCGATTCGCAACGCCATGTCCTGCTCGCCGTACAGCGAGCTCAGCTGGTCGAGCAGCCCGGTCTGCGCGCCCGCCCAGTCGTTCTCCACGCGCGCGCACAATTGCGCCAGCTCAGTCGTATCGATCTCATCGCGCGTACCGGCCAGCGCGAGCAGCGCAAGTCCCAGTGCGACCTCCAGCGCGGCCGAGGAGGACAGGCCGGCCCCGCGGGGAATGCCGCCCGCGATCTCAAGGCTCGCGCCGACGGGTCGCAATCCGGCGCGCTGCAGCTCCGCCACCATGCCTCGCACGAACGCGCGCCAGCCCGGCGCGGGCTGAGGGTCTGAGAGGGTGAACTCGTCGCGCTCGTCGAAGTCGTGCGCGTACGCCTGCACCCGCTGCGAGTCCTCGTCATCGTCCCCGCCGGGCTCCACCGGCTCGATCCGCCGGGCGTCAACCGTCACGCCCTCGGCGATCGCGAATGCCAGCGAGAGACCATCGTTGTAGTCGGTGTGCTCGCCGATCAGGCACACGCGTCCGGGGGCGAACGCGCGCACGTGTGGAGCACTATCCCTGGGGCCGCGCTTGGGAGAGTGCTCTGGTTCGCCGGGCCACGCGCGTACGCGCGTACGCGCGTGGTCACGCTCATCGGGACTGCTCGACATCGACGATCCCCCTCTCGCACCCGTGCCGACCTGGACTCAGAGCGGGGATGTCCTCGCCACTATGCCCATCGACGATCGCCGCGCGCAGCGCCTGCGCGGACTCCTCCGGGAGCGTGTCGGAGATGAACGTGCCCGCGCCCTGCTCGGAGCCCGCGAGGTACTTGAGCTTTACTGCCGTGCGCAGCGGTGGGTAGAACTCGGCGTGCAGGTGCCCGCCACGCGCGCGGCCCCTGTCGCATGGCGCCTGGTGCACGGCCATCACGTAGGGAAACGGGTGGTCGAGCGTGTCGAACAGCGCGTCATAGCCCCGCACCAGCGACTGCAACCCGTCCGCGAGCGCATCCAGCTCCTCCGGCTGACACTCGAGCAGGCTGGGGCGGTGCGCGCGCATGACCACGTGTGCTTCATACGCCCAGCGTGCGGCGTACGGCACGTAAACGACGACCCCGCCGTTCTCATACACCACGCGCCGTCCGTCATCCAATTCGCGGCGCAGCAGCTCGCACAGCGCGCAGCCACCCAGGCGCTCGTCGGCCGCCAGCTCGAGCGCCGGCACGGGGGGCAGGAACGGGTAGGCGTAGATCTGGCCGTGCGGATGGTGCAGGGTCACGCCTACCTCAACGCCGCGGTTTTCAAAGATGTACACGTACTTGACGTCCGCGCGCGCGCCGAGCTCTGCGTAGCGGTGGCGCCAGACCCACATCAGTGCCCGCGCGCGCTCGCGCGCCAGCGTTCCGAACGAGCCGGTGTGCGTGTCGGTGTACACGACCACCTCCGCCGCCCCGTGCGGGGACCGGAACGCCGGAAACCGGTTCTCGAACACTGCGATCTGAAACTGTGCGAACGGGATCTCGGTCGGCTCGCCGCCGGGGGGCGTCGGGCACAGCGGGCAGTGCTCGGCGGGGGGCAGGAACGTGCGCTCCTGGCGGTCGATCGCGTACACGACCTGCTCGCCGCGCAGCTCGTCGTAGCGCTGACCGATCTCCGATCGGTCGCTCATGTCTGCCGATCTTCGGTCTGGCTGTCGTCAAGCCGGTGGGTGTACAGGATCAGCGCGCGCCCATCGTCTTTGATGTACCGCGTGACTGTAAGCCCGAACGCTTCGGATTGCCGATTCTCCTCGCTCGCCCCCGGCCCGGCGTCGATCCGTGACAGGGGGAGGGGGTCGTCGCGGTCAGACGGCGCGGGCATTTACGGAGGGTATACCCCGCTGTGCGCCCCCGCACAGCCTGCTCCATCCGTAGTAACCCCGTATCAGGACGGCGGGTAAACCGTTCCAATCTCTCTTGACGTAAGCGAGGGTTAGCGGGATCGTTGACGGGGAAGTAGATGGGTGAGCGTCAACCATCTGGCGCCCACTCCACGAGTGAGTGAAGGAGGAGGAGATGTCAGATACAGACCAAGCCTACGAGGCGGTGGAGCGTCTGGAGCACGCCGACCGAGCTCAGCTCGCGGTGGGGGCCGTGCGCAGTCCTGGGTTCGACCGGCGGGCGTTTCTGCGCCGCACCGCCCTGACCGGCGTCGCCGCCGGCTCGGTGAGCACGATCCTGGCCGCTTGCGGGTCGAGCGCCTCGAGCGGTGGCGGCGCCGTGGCGGTGTTCGGCTCGGTGCCCGAACTACAAATTCGTGTTCGTCAACCACGTGACGACCAACCCGTTTTTCGTGCCCACGCAGTACGGCGCCGCGGATGCGTGCAAGTTGCTGGGCTGCTCGTATCAGTGGACGGGCTCGGAATCCAGCAACGTCAACCAGATGGTCAACGCCATGAACACCGCGGTCACCAGCGGCGCCAACGGGATCGCTGTGGCGCTGATCGACCTGCACGCGTTCAACGCTCCTACCGAAGCCGCGCTGAAGGCGGGTATCCCCGTGATCGCCTACAACGCCGACGCGCCCGGCAACGAGCGCCTGTCCTACATCGGCCAGGACCTGAAACTGGCCGGCGAAAAGATGGGTGAACGGATCGTCGCCGCTGTGCCCTCGGGCGACGTGGCCCTGTTCATCGCCACGCCGGGCTCGGCGAACCTGCAGCCGCGTATCGAAGGCGCCGAAGCGGCGATCAAGGCGTCGGGCAAGCCGATCACCGTGCACACGGTCGCCACGGGCGCCGCGGTACCGGGAGAGCTCTCCACGATCGACGCCTACTGGGTCGGGCATCCGAGCACGAAGGGCATGTACGCGGTCGACGGCGGCTCGACGGAATCGCTCGCGAAAGTGATGCAGAAGTACGGGTTGCCGGCCAAAGGCATCAAGGCGGGAGGGTTTGATTTGACCGAACAAACTCAGAAACTTCTGCAGGAAGGCAATATCGAATTCACGATCGACCAGCAGCCCTACCTGCAGGGGTTCCTGCCGGTTCTGCAGCTGTTCATGTGGCACGTGTCGGGGTCGTTGACGGGTCCCGCGGAAACCGACACGGGGCTGAAGTTCCTCAACAAAGAAACCGTCGCTCCGTACGTCGAATCGAAAACTCGCTACGAGGGCACCTCCTCGACGGTGACGGTCGTGGCGATCAAGGCGGGGACGCCCGCGTAGGTCGTCATCGTCATGGCGACGGGCGCACCATCGTCGGCCTCCGCGCAGAGCCCGACCCCCGCTGCAGAGCCCCCGGCGCGTCCGCGCCGGGGCTCGCTCTCGCGCGAGATGCTGCGTGAACGCATCCTCGGTCTGCGCGAGGGCAGCATCATCGTCGTCACGCTGATCGTGGCGATCTACTTCACCGTCAACACGTCGAGCTTTTCCACCTCGGCGAACTTCAAGACGCTGCTGCCGTACTTCGCTCCGTTCGCGATCCTCGGGGCGGGCGAGGTGTTCGTGATGATCCTCGGCGAGATCGACCTGTCGATCGGGGGTACCTACCTGCTCGCGCCGTACCTGTTCTACAAGATCGCGAGCGCCGGTCTGCCGCTGGTGCCGAGCGTGATCGTCGCACTGCTGGCGTGCATGGCGGTCGGGCTGGTGAATGGGTTTTTCACCGCCGTCATCGGCATCAGCTCGTTCGTGACGACGCTCGGCATGCTGTTCACGCTGGAGGGGCTGACGTTGATCATCTCTCACGGGCAGCCCGTGGCGACGCCGGGCGCCCAGGTGCACGCCACCACTCGTCAGGTGACCCATGTGGTCAACGGCGTGCACATCCACCTGCCGGAAACCGTCAACCACATCGGCACGTTCGCGAAAGTGTTCGGCGGCGGTGTCTACTCCGAGCTGATCTGGGCGCTGTTGATCGTGATCGTGCTGCAGACCGTGCTGACGTTCACCCGCTGGGGCCTGTACACGGTCGCGGTTGGCTCGAACAAGCTCGGCGCCTCGGAGGCCGGGGTGCGGGTGCGGCTGGTGATGATCCGCAACTTCGTCCTGTGCGCGACCACGGGCGGCCTCGTCGGCATCCTCGAGGCGGTGCGCTCTGCCACCGTCCAGCCGGACACGGCCGGGGCGAACGAAATCCTGTTCTACGGGATCGCCGCGGCCGTTATCGGCGGCACGTTGCTGGCAGGGGGTTCGGGGACGGTCGTCGGCGCCCTGATCGGGGCGCTGTTCCTGGGCATCCTGCACGACGGCCTGATCTTGCAGGGCGTCAACGCCGACTACCTGCTGTTCTACCTGGGCCTGGCGATCATCATTGCGATGACGGTCAACACGTATGTTCAGCGAGCACGCAGGGGGCATGGCAGTGGCTGAGTTCGATCGATCCGACGATCCCGCCTGAGCCTGTCGTCCCGCCCAGCCCGGCGGCGGACGACGATGTGCTGCGCGTCGAGCACATCTCCAAGCGCTTCGGCCCGGTCACGGCGCTGCGCGACGTCAACCTGCACCTGCGCCGGGGGGAGGTGCTGGGACTGCTCGGCGACAACGGGGCGGGCAAGTCGACGCTGATCAAGATCCTCAGCGGGTTTCAGACGTCAGGACTCCGGGTGAGATGTTCCTGCATGGCGAGCCGTATGCGCCGCGCGGCGTCGACGACGCGCGTGCCAAAGGCATCGACACCGTCTACCAGGACCTCGCGCTGATCGACGAACTGTCGGTGTACCACAACATGTTTCTGCGCCGCGAGCGGGTGCATCGCCCGCTGCCGTTCCTGGCCAACCGGGAGATGAAGCTGCAGGCGCGCAGCGCGCTGGATGAGATCGGGATCAACATCCCGCGGATCGACGTCGCCGTGGCCAGGCTGTCGGGCGGTCAGCGCCAGGCGATCGCGGTGGCGCGGACGGTCAACGGCGACGCGGACATCATCCTGCTGGACGAGCCCCTGGCGGCGATGGGCGCCAAGGAGGGCTCGATGATCCTCGACCTGGTGGCGCGGCTGAAGCAGGAGGGACGCGTCTCGATCGTCATGATCCTGCACAACTACGTCCACGTGCTGCAGGCGTGCGATCGCGTGAGCATGATCCAGGACGGCGCGATCGCGCTGGACAAGCCGACGGCGGAGACCTCGGTCGAGGAGCTGACGGACATCGTCGTCAACGAGTACCGCCGCGCGCGTGAGGCGGCCCACGCCGAAGAGAGCGGCAATCGGCTTGCAGGGTGAACCGGGACACGTGGCGAACGGTACTCGGATGAGCGGATCAGGGGAAAATCGTCGCAACCCCTGGCCGATCGTCGGCGGGATCCTGGTCGTGCTCGCACTCGTGCTCGTCGGTGGTACCTACGCGTACGACCGCGCCCATCGCGACACGATCGCCCATGGCGTGCAGATCGACGGGGTCAACGTCGGCGGGCTGAGTGAGACCGCGGCGCTGCGCAGGATCCAGCACACCGTGATCGACCCGCTGAACCACCCGGTGACGGTCAGATCGAGCACGGGCACGTGGACGCTCGATCCACGCCAGGCACGTCTGACCGTGGACGCGCAGAACATGGTTCAGCAGGCCGTGGACGCCAGCCGGGAAGGCTCGATCGTGACGCGCACGATCCGCAACCTGTCCGGTGGGAGCGTGCACCGAGACGTGCCGCTGACCGTGAGCTACTCCCATCAGGCCGTGCGCGAACTGACCGCGCGAGTGCGCGCGGCCGTGAACAGGCCGGCGCAGGACGCGAGCGTGCAGCCGAGCGCGAGCGGTCTGAGCAGCGTCCCGGGAAGGACCGGGGTGACGGTCGATGCCCGGCGGCTGGGCGGGGGGATCGAGTACGCGCTGACGGGGGCAAGCCGCTCGAGAACGGTGACGGTCCCGACGACGGTGCTCCAGCCGAAGGTCACGACGGCACAGCTGGCGAGCCAGTATCCGGCGTACATCGTCGTCGACCGGGCGAGCTTTCGGCTGATGTTCTACGAGCACCTGCAGCTGGCGAAAACATACGAAATCGCAGTGGGGATGGAAGGTCTGGAAACGCCCGCCGGGCTGCATCACGTGGAATGGAAGGAGGAAAATCCTCCGTGGCTCGTCCCCGACAAAGCCTGGGCGGGCGCGCTGGCGGGCAAGACGATCCCGCCGGGGCCGGAAGACCCGCTGAAGGCGCGGTTCATGTCGTTCGACGGGGGCGCCGGCATCCACGGGATCGATCCGAGCGAGTACAGCTCGATCGGCCACGATGCCTCGCACGGGTGTGTGCGGATGCGGATCCCGGATGTGATCGCGCTGTACAGCCGCACGCCCGTGGGCACGCCCGTCTACATCATCTGAGCGGGCTCTGGTTCGGGAGAGTGCTCCCGCGGCGCGGCGCGGCGCGCCGCGATGCGCCGCAGCGGACATTACCGCCCGACATGGGACGGGCAAGACCTCGCGGTAGGCAGGTACCCAGTCCCCCGCCGCGGGCGGTCAGACCCGGCGCGTGCGGTCTGGTTCGGTGAGGTGGGCCTGGTTCTGCTGGCGCTCGCCGCGGATCTGGATGGCGATCAGCACGACGATGATGTTGACGATGATCCCGATGCCGATGAACGTGGCGAGCAGGCCGATGTCCTTGGAGGTGGCGGCGCTGGCGAGCAGGGGAGTCATCGCGGGGGAGCCTAGCAGTCGCAATCAACGCCCGGTGGCGTGCACGGGGGCTCCGTGTCGAGGCACGGCGTGGCCCGGGCGCGGTTCGCTCTGAGGCGGGCGCCCGGTTCGAGATAGGCTCTAGGCCCACCGCCACATCAGCGAGTGCCGGGAGAGGTGCCGGAGCGGTTGAACGGGCGCGACTGGAAATCGCGTAACGGGGGAAACTTCGTTCGAGGGTTCGAATCCCTCCCTCTCCGCTCCCTTTACGATATGGTAAAGGAATGCCGAGGATCTCGAGCAAGCATCAGGTGACGCTGCCGGTGGAGACGCTGAGACGAGCGGGTCTCGAAGTGGGCGACGAGGTCGCGATCGAGGCTGAAGGAGCCGATCGCATCGTCGTCCGCCGGGTCTCACGTGACGTCGAGCGCGCCCTGGGTGTCTTCGACGGTCTGTATGAGCCCGACTACCTGGAGCGGTTGCGCGCCGGTGAGCGCGCGTGAGCGGCTGCGTGCTCGACACCGATGTTGTGATCGCGGCACTTGATCGGCAGGATGCTCATCATGCGGACGCGGCGAGAGCGGTCAAGGTTATGATCGACGCCGAGACTCCCCTGCTGCTGTCGCTCGTCAACTACGCCGAGACGCTTGTGAGGCCGGCTGAGCAGGAGCGCTCTCTGCGAGCTGCCGTGGATGCGCTGAGCGCGTTGGGCGTCAAGTTGATCGCTCCCACCGCGGCGATAGCGCTCGACGCCGCGCGCCATCGGGCTCTGAACATCAGTCTTGCCGATGGGTTTGCACTCTCCACGGCGCAGGCGCACCAGGCGAGCGTCGCCTCGTTCGACCGCCGCGTCCGCCGCGCCCTGCCAAAGGCGGGACTCGAACTCGCCGCCTGCATGAGGTAGTCGCCGCTCAAACCTCCGCGATACATCGCTGCTAGCTCAGAGTGTTCGAGGCGAAGCTTCTGGCTTGCGATCCGCGGCACGTCACATGCCGCGGATCGTCGCAGCGTGACCTCCTCGTCAGGGGGTCTGAAGCGGGCCCTTCGGCGAACGAATCAGCCCTTCAGCGAGTGGAATTCGCCGAGCGGGTTCGGCAGCATCGGGGTGAACGGTTCGAACTTAAACGCCTTCGAGGTGTCGAAGCCTTCTTTTTCGGCTACTTTCTTTTCCGCGAACGGCAGCAGTGCTTCGACCGCCTGACCGATGTTCTTCAGCAGCAGCGTGCGCTCGTAGCCGTTGTTGTTGGGTGGATCGATCGACTCGGCGGTTTTCTGAATCCCCGTGATCTGCTTGATCGGGCCGCCGTCTCCGCCTGCGACATCTCCCCCGACGACGCGCGCGAGGGTGCGGTGGTCGGACTCGATGCCCATGATCCGCGCCGCCGTGACCCGCAGGTCCGGGGTGCTGAAGTGGCGTACCCCGACCAGGTAAGCGGCGATGAACGCGTCCTCGAGCGTCACGAGGATGTTCAGCGTCGTCTGCGCGTCGGTGAACATCTTGGGTGGGTAGTAGAACATCGTGAACGGCGAGGGCTTTTTCGTGAGGCTTTCCTCGAGCAGGTAGTGAGACATCTCCTCCTGGCGCGCCGCCGTCAGGTAGTCCTGGTCGTCTGAGGGGATGTTTTTGAAGAACGGCGCCGTGTTGATGATGTTCGTGTAAGTCGTGACCGCCAAGGCCTCCGCGATCTGGGCGGCTTCCAGGATCGCCAGGTCGCTCTTGGCCGACCCACCTTTGCCGTTGCCCTTGGCGAGTGCGATGGCCGGGGCGAACGCTCCCATGCCCGCGGCGCCTGCGCCCGCGACGGCTGCGCCCTTGAGGAAGCTCTTGCGCGTCGTGGACGACGCCAACGGATCATCCAGGGTTTGCGGCCTCGCGTGACCTATCTCGGGATCGTTGTGTGCATCGTGCATGGCCCGTCTCCATTCGGTTGGGTGGTGTCCTCGTCTTGTGACGACGTCAGTGACGCGACGTCGGTGACGATCTCGTCGAGGAGCACGCCCCAGTCCCGTTCCTCGGTGGACACATCTACGCGACGGGCGTGGAGATGGATCATCCTCGAACAGCCGCACCGCCCTCGAACCACCAACCGCCCTCCCTCGAGCCACCAGCCGCCCCCCTCAAACCACCGACCCGACCTCCCGCCGTGAGCGCGGAGCCCACGGAGCCACGATCCTGCCCCAGTCCCCGTCCTCGATCCGCGCGGGCTCGGTGCTCGCCAGGAAGTCGCCGAGCACCGCCGCGAGCCCGTCGGGATCTTCCAGGTGGGGAAAGTGGGCCGCCCGCGAGAGCGTCTCAAAGCGACTGCCGGGCGCCGCGTGGTGGGCGGCGAGGCCGTGCGCGAGCGGGATCGTGTGGTCGCGCTCGCCCCACACGATCAGCGTGGGCATGCCGGCGAGCAGGTACAGCCGGTCGGTGGCGCTGACCCGCTGGCCGCGGATGTCGATCACCGAGCGCAGCGTGTGCAGGAAGGCCGTGCGCGCGCCTGGCTGCTCCAGCGGGCGCAGGGCGCGGGCGATCGCCTGCAGGTAGACGCCCTGGCGCGACCCGGACTCGCGCAGCCGATCGCCGCTGCGGCGCAGGCCGCAGAGCAGGCGGGGATGGGCGGCGAGCGCCAGCAACGCCGAGACACCGGGCAGCGTGGCGCTGCGCAGCAGCGGGCTTACCTCGCGCCCGAGGCCGCCAGAGGAGATGAGCACGAGGCGCTCGGTGCGCTGGGGGAACTGGTAGAAGAACTGCATCGCCACGCCCCCTCCGAGCGAGTGTCCGACGATCGTGGCGCGGTCGATGCCGAGCACGGCGAGCAGGTCGCGGATGCTGGTGGCGTGCGCGCCGAGCGAGTAGTCCCCGCGCGGGGTGGCGGAGTCGCCGTGGCCGATCAGGTCGGGGGCGATGACCGTATACCGATCCGCCAGCCCCAGCGCGACGGATCGCCAGTGGCGCGAGGAGTTGACCATGCCGTGGATCAGGACGACCGGCGGGCCGCTGCCGGCCATGTGGTAGATCACACGGTGGCCGTGCAGCTGCACCTGCCAGGCCTCGAAGCCGTCGGACCCCTCGAAGTCATCGGTGTGGTCAGGTGTGGGGCTCATGGGCGGGGCCGGCAGTCAGGGAAGCTCACGGGCCGGCACGATCCAACGCTACACCGCCGGACGGCAGGCGGCGAGGCGGGGCGTCTAGACTGGGGGCTCTGCGCCAGTAGCTCAGCTGGATAGAGCGTCGGTCTACGGAACCGAAGGTCGGGAGTTCGAATCTCTCCTGGCGCGTGGCGGACGAGCAACGCTCCTGTCCGGCAAAGCCGCCGGACACGATCGTTATCTCGCCCGCCTGGCTGGATCGGGGGGTCGGTGCTTGTCTTGCGCGTGGTTGAGTCTTTCTTGGCGTTTGTTTTCCGGGTCAGCTTGCGGTGAGGCAACGAGACGGGCCGGCAGGTCTTTGCCGGCCCGGGCTCGTTCTCATCCCGCCGGTTCGAATCTCTCCTGGCGCGTACGAGGATGCTCCGCAAGTCGGCTCTTTCGAAGCCTGTCGCACCGCCGTAGTAGGTGGCGTCAAGTCCGTAGCGTGCGCCCTCGACCGGCCAGGCCGAGAGTCGATCGGGAGCGAGGACGGGGCCGGTCTCTGCGGGGAGGGCCATGTAGCGCTCGTCGGTGGCTGGGCACGTCAGCTTGAGGCGGCCTGGCGTAAGAGTGCTCGCGTTGTGGTCTCGAAGCCGTGTGATGGCTGTCGCTGCCTACACTCCTTCTATGAAAGTTGTGCAGGTACGCCGTGTGGGCGAGAGCAACGTCATCTCGATCCCACGGGAGTTCGAGGCGCTGGGCTATGCCGAGGGGTCCTCGGTGATCGTGGAGGAGTTGCCGGGCGGCGATCTGCGGATCATGTCCACCGAGAGCGTCCGCGAGCGTATCCACAACATTGGGGAGCGCGTTGTCGCTGAGCATGGGGAGGCGCTTCAGATCCTCGCCGATCACGATCCCGACGCTGACGCTTCGTCCCGCTAACGGGATGGCCGACGAGCAGTCCGACGAGATCGAGCTTGTCTATCTAACGCTCGGGGATGTCCTTGATCTGTACGGGCTGATCGTCGGTGGCACTGCCGCGCAGGCGGCTGACCAACTGCGCAATCGTGACGGGCTCGCAGGTGCCATCGCTCGTCCCGGAACCTACGCTCACTACGAGAACGCGGACCTGGCGCTCCAGGCGGCTGTCCTGGCCCACAGCATCGCCGAGGGCCAGCACTTCATCGACGGGAACAAGCGCACGGCGCTGGTGGCGATGCTCACCTTCCTGGAGATCAACGGCTTCCGTGTCGAGGCTTCAGAGCGCGAGCTAGCCGATTGGATCCTCAGCCTCAGCAAAGGCGCAACACCGGAGGATCTAGCGGAGATCCTGCGGCGGGCGCGGGCTGAGAGTTCTGCTGAGAAATCCCCGTGACGAGGGGCTGTCCGTAAACGGCTCAGCGGCAGAAGCATTTCGGGCGCACACTAGCGGTAGCCGCCGGGCAGTTGCTCGGACAGTCGTGTGAGCTCGTCGAGCTTCTCTCGCCGGGTGCCAGCCCGGTGTTCGCGGTGCTCGAGGATGTCCTCGATGCGTACGCGACGATGGGTGCCGACCTTGTAGTGAGGGATAGTGCCCTCGTCGAGGAGCTTTACGAGGTGTGGCCGGGAGACGTGCAGTAGGTCGGCGGCCTCCTGGGTGGTCAGCTCCTTGCCGTGGGGTACGAGCGTCATCGTCTGTCCGCGCGCCATGCCTCCCACGATCAGCTTCAGCGCGTGGAACGCTGACGCGGGTATCTCCATCGTCTCCCCATCGAGACCGACGAGTCGGGCCGTGCCATGCTCGAGGAAGATGTCGTCGAGCTGGCGTCGCAGCGCCTTCATCGCATCGTCCTCCGCGGGGGTGGAGCGCAATAGGTTGTCGGGGAGCTGTGGTGTGGAAGTCGTCATGGTCGGAGCTCGTGGAGGGAGTTCTGTCGTAGAACATCACTCTAGCACTCAACGAAGCAAACGCAACCAACGAAATAATCGCAGACGCAGGAACGCCGCGCAGCCCGTCCCATCGTTGGGATCCGCGTATGAGGACCTCTCAGACCGGTTGCATCGGTGGGAGCGTTGCGACAGTGAAGTCGCGGCTCACCGCGGCCACCTCGTCGGGGACTGCGGTCAGGTTGACGTTCGTGGAGAACCCCATCGTCGCGTCGATTGGGCGGAAGAAGTCGTCGAAGTGGCTGGCCACGATCGTCTGTGGCTGCAGACGGGGCAGGATTCGCGCCCAGTAGTCGCGCGTGAAGCTGCGCCCGGCGATACCGGCGAGGAACACGTCAACGCCGCGGTGGTGGAGCGCTTCGTCGATCAGGTTCGCGCTGCCTTGGTGGTAGAAGGTCATCCCCGCGACCTCGATATGGATGCCCCACACCTGACCGCACTTGTAGGCTGAAGGTGAGAGCGCATCGAGATGCTCGCAGGTGAGCTCGCCATCGAACGGGACCTTGTATCCGAGCAACAGCTTGGAGTGCAGGCTCGGGACGAACGTGACGGTGAACGGCCCGAGCTCATACCGGTGGTCGGGCTCGACCTCAACGGCGCGCTCGGCGAGGCCGTGGAGGCGCATCAGGTTGACCAGCGAGCTCGAGCCGTAAGCGGCGCACTCGTGACGGCGCGCGATCGTCGGGACGTCGATTGCGTGGTCGAAGTGGGTGTGACCGACGAGTACGCCGACGACGCGGCCTGAGGGTGCTAGGAAGCGCTCGTGCAGCGCCGGGTCCGCCAGCGCCGGCGTGCGGCGGATGATGCTGGAGAGCGGGACGCGCGAGATGTAGGGGTCGATGTAGATCGTCTGCCCCTCATAGCTCAGACGGTAGCCGGCGACACCGAGCCATTCGAGCTCGAGCCCCGGCGTCAGCTCGGGTGGCTTGCTCGCGAGCTCACGCATCGCGTTGGCGTCGTGACGCTCTCGCTCTTGGCGATTGGTGGCGAAGCGCGCGAAACTCGCGATGTGGTGGAGGAGATCCGGCACCGCAGTGATCTTAGCTCTGGCTCATGTGGTCGGGCACGATTGGGGCGCGGCGCACGCGTGGGCGCTCGCGGCGCGGGCGGGTGGTCGGGTCAACCATCTCATCGCGCCCAATGAGCCTCTGTTTGCGGCTGACGCCTGATTCACCTCTGCGCGGTGTTGGCTGACGAGCAGCTCACCTAGAACTCCCTGCAGTTTTCCATCACGTATCCCGCCTGACAGCTCGTAAGCGCTTTCCACTTCTTTTGGAAGGCCTCCTGAAAGCTCGTGAGCGCGGCTTTCTTTTCGGCGGCGGTGTGCTTGGCGGCGGTCACCTGCTTGGCGATCGCCTGCTCGAACAGTTCGAGTCTCACGCGCAGGAGCAGGTCGGCCTGCGTCTCGTGGGCGGTGGAGAGATAATGTTGCAGTTCTCCGGTCTTCTTGAACTGCTTGCGCTGGACTTCGGCAAAACGCTTGTGGACGGCCTCTTCGGAGACGTGGATACCGCGGGCGGCGGCTTCGCCGAGCACCCACTGCAGGGAGATGAGGAACCCCAGCGCATGGTCCTTGACGGTCTGGTCTGAGGTGCTCGCGCTGTGACCGTCGGAGCCGCTCAGGGCCGCGGTCACCGCCAGCCAGTGCTCATACGCGGACCTCGCGATCGGGCTGCCGTCCACCGTTGCGATCGCTTCGCCGTGCGCGCGCGAAGCAGAAGTACGGGAATGGGCATCATCGCCGTGGGCGTGGCCGGGAACGTCGGCGCCGACCGTCACGGTCGTCGATCCCGGGCTCCCCGCCGATGAGCTGCCCCCGCTCCCGCAGCCACCGAGCGCCAGCAGGAGCAAGAGCGGGACGGCAAGCGCAACGGCTCCTCTCGGCATGCAGGTGCGAAGACGCATCCGGGAAAGCCTAGTCAAGGCGGCCAAAACGCGCATAATGGCCAGGTCGAAAGGCGCTTGGGATATAAGCGCGAACCCTTCGAGCGGGGCTCGTTTTGGGGTTCTCAGTGTCCCAGCAGCCACGCGAGCATACTGGCGGGGATCGCCCAGATGGGCTCCTCGGCGCCGGTGAGCAGGGGCGAGCGGGTGACCATCACGCCGCGGCCGTGGCGGGCTTTCATCGTGAGGGTCTCCTGGCGCCAGTTGCCGTCGGTGTACTTGCACTCGAAGGGGATCTCCAGATCGGGCCCGACGAAGTCGATCTCCGCGCCGGTGGCGGTCCGCTCGTACATGATCCTGTCGGTCTGCACGAACGCGGCCGGGGCGTGCAGCGATACCGCTCGTGCCAGGGCAAGGCCGATCTGCTGCTGGGTGAGCTTGGCGGTCTCCGGGGCGGGGAAGCTCGGGTTGCGGCGGTGGGCGAGCTGGGCGACAAGCGGGTCCACGAAGTACAGCTTGCGCTGCGCCGCGGTGTTTGGCCTGCCGTCACGGACGCGGTGGCAGCGCCAGGCCAGGAACGCGCGAACGAGATCCTCGATGCGGTCCATGGCAGCCTGGTGTCCGGACAGTCCCACGTCCCGGGCGATGCGCGAGACGTTGAGCGGGCTGCACAGGTTCAAGGCCAGGCGGTCCAGCAGCGCCGCCACGTCTGCTTCGGACATCGGCGCCGCGCGGATCGCATCACCCAGCACGACATCCCACAGGCCCTGGACGAACCCGTCGCTCACTGCGCCGTTTCCCACCATCTCACCGACGGCGCGCGGGAAGCCGCCGACGTCGAGGAACAGCTCCCACGCGTCTGCCAGCGCGTCGCTCCACGGCTCGATGGCCGATATCGCGCGTTCCGCTGAAGCGGTCAGGAAGTCCTTGGGAGGGATGACTTCCGGGGGCAGCTCATCGAGACCGCCCAGCGCCCGGCAGAACGCGCGAAAGCCCATCGGCAGCAACAGCCGGTCGGAGTCGGCGATGCCCCCGCGACGGTCGGCCAGATCCTTGCGTGCCTGCTCCAGATCGCGCGCGGAGGATCCCGTCAGGACGACACAGGCCTCGCGGAATCTCGTGTCCTGGTCGCGCAGCTCCTTGATCGTCTGCGACCAGCCCGGCACGGCCGTCACCTCATCGAGCAGCCAGTGACGGGGGCCGGACAGGGTACGGGTGACGCTGTGTCCCTGCGCCACCAGACGCCGCAGATCCTGCTTTGAGAGCCCGTCGCAGGAGCAGTAGAAAATAGTCCTCGGGTCTGCGCCACCCGCCAGCAGTCGCGCCACGGCACGCTTGAGCTCCAGGCTCTTGCCTACGCGGCGCGGGCCCCGCAGGATGTACAACCCCGGCGCATGGATGTCCACGAGCGGCTCGGGCTCGTAGTCCAGCGGAAGTCGTCCCGCCGCCCGCAGATCCGGATCGTCGGCCTCCCACCCCGTCCGTGCCCGCCAGGGACTGCGCTCGGCCAGCAGTCGCCTGAGCTGAGAGTCGTTCACGTCCTTATGGTAGCGAAATACTATGCCTTTTCGCGCGGATCATGGCGAAAAAGTATAGGTTTTCGCCACCTACAGCAGCCCCAGCGCGCTGCCGACCCCGTGCACCAGGTTGAACAGGGGCTGGGGGATGATGCCGAAGAAGAGGATCGGGGGCGCTACCTACTTGCCGCGCGCCTGGTCTCGGCACCCGTGACCGCCCGTTCGGCTTGGAATAGACCGGCACCGGTGCGCCACGTTTACAGGCGCACCGGCACCGAATGAGACAACCAGGATTCTACCAGGTACGATCGTTTCGTCAAGGGCACAGAATCGCCCGTTCTGGGGTTGACGCTCCCGTTGACATGGGTCCCTTTGAGGCATTACGCATGTTTATACAGCAATCTGTTTATTGAGCTTGACAAGCACCGAGCGAGATGATTGGATCAACGATCGTGTTTACAAACGGGCCTGATTGGTCACGTGCGTAGGCACGATCGGCGCCAAGCGTACAGGCAGGATGGCGCCGGCACCGAATGAGACGAAGCACCGGCGCCGGAGCGCACGAGAGGGTAGACAGCGCTCCGGCGTCGTATATCTACAGCAGCCCCAGCGCGCTGCCGACCCCGTGCACGAGGTTGAACAGGGGCTGGGGGATGATGCCGAAGAAGAGGATCGCGGCGCCGGCCACGATCGCGACGAGGGCGACCTCGGGTGGGGGGGCGACCGCGGCGGCCGGCGCCTGCTCGTCCAGCTCTTGTGAGCCGCCCGCCAGGGTTGGCAGCGCGCCCTCGCTGACGGCTGGTTGCGGCGCTGCCGCCGGGGTCTCGCTCATCCACATCGCTGCGATCACCGGGAGGTAGTAGCCGAGGGAGATCATCGAGCCGATCACGATCACTACTCCCAGCCATGTGTAACCGCCCGCGACGGACGCGTCGATGAGGTAGAACTTGCCCATGAACCCCGCTGTGGCGGGGATCCCCGCCAGGCCCAGCATCGCGAGCGTCATTGGCCAGGCGAGCTGCGGGCGCTCGCGGCCGAGGCCCCGCATCGCTGCGACCGTGTCGCCGACTCGGCCCTCCGGGCCGTGTGGCAGGGCGGATGGGGTTCCTATTTCGCGCTCGCGCGCCACTATTACGGCGAACGCCGCCATGTTCATGAACAGGTACACCGCCAGGTAGAAAACGGTCGCCTGGGCGCCCAGCTTGCTCGCCACGACCACCCCGGCGAGCATGTATCCCGCCTGGGCCACGGACGAGTACGCGAGCATTCGCTTCAGCGAGGATTGGCCCAGCGCACCGACGTTTCCGACGATGATCGTGATCGCGGCCAGCGCCGCCACGGCCGGACCCCAGCTCGCGTGGGCTTCGATCAGCGCTACGTCGAACAGGCGCAGGAACACGCCCAGCGCCGCGACCTTCGTCGCCACCGCCATGAACGCCGTCACCGGCGTCGGGGCGCCCTCGTACACGTCGGGCGTCCACTGGTGAAACGGGGCCACGGACGCCTTGAAACATAGGCCCGCCACGCACATCGCGATTCCCGTCAGCGTCAGCGGGTCGGTCGCGAGACTGCCGTTCGACAGCGCGCTGGCGATCCCGGTGAACTCGGTCTGACCCGTCGCGCCATAGATCAGCGCCAGCCCGTACAGCAGCGTGGCCGACCCGACCGACCCCACGATCAGGTACTTCAGCCCCGACTCCAGCGAGTGCTCGCGTTTGAGCTCGGTCGCGCACAACACGTACAACGGGATCGACAGCAGCTCCAGGCCGAGGAACACGACGAGCGTGCTCTGTGCCGCCGCGAGCAGCGACATCCCGCCGATCGAGGTCAGCAGCAGCGCGTGCCACTCGCCGTGCGCGGCTTCGCGCGCCGCCAGGGAGCGCCAAGCGAGCAGGACCGTGCAGATGCCGCCCGCGACGAGGATCAGGTTCAGCGTCAGCGACAGCGCGTCGATTCGCAGCGCGCCCGCGACGATCGACTTCTCTTCGTGCCACTGCCAGATGGTGAGCCCCGCCGCCGCCCCCAGTGCGATCAGGCTCAGCGCGGGGACGAGCTGCGCGCGGACCCAGCGCGACCCGAGCAGGCCCACGAGCAGGACGATCGCCGCGCCGCCCAGGAGCGCAAGCAGGGGGGACAGGGCCGCGAAGTCGACATGGGGGCCTTTCAGGGTTGCCGTCGCGAGGTGAGCTGGGTAGGGATAGAGGCTCATCACCGAGACCTCGCCGGCGTGCCACGTTCGGAGGCGGAGGCGGCGTCTTCGTCGGCGCTTTCACTTGCTGCCCCCGACCTCGTTTCGCCCGATGCGCTCACATTGAATTCAGTGCTGCACTGCACGTGCTTACCATTGGCATGACATCCGTTTGGCAGGGTCTCGGCGATCGGTATGGATGACGTCGGTCCGCCCAGCGCCGCCTGGGCGCTCGCCACCGCGGCCTTGGTTGACGCTTCGCTGCGCTTCAGCGCCAGCTGGGGGTAGATCGCCATGAACACGATCACGAGCACCAGCGGCACGAGCACCGCGCCGTCGCGAATCGAGATCTCGCGTGAGTCCACGCCTGGGCCGACACGGTTGTGCATCGCGCGGATGAACAGCCGCAGCGCGTACACGCTTGCCATCACCACGCCGCTGAACGCGATGATCGCGATCACGAGCTTGGCCTGGAACACGCCGAGCAGGATCAAAAACTCACCGACGAAGTTCGCCGAGCCGGGCATCGCCAGCGTCGCCAGCGAGACGATCAGGAAGATCGAGGCGAGCACGGGCGCGCGGAACGCGATCCCGCCCATGTCGCGCACGTCCTCCGAGCCCCCGGCGCGCCGGGACAGGACGGCGACGATGAACAGCAGCGGCGCGACCACGAGCCCGTGGTTGACCATCTGCAGCAGCGCGCCCTGCGCGCCCTGGGGGTTCAGCGCGAAGATGCCCAGCGTGATGAACCCCAGCTGCGCGACGGACGAATACCCGGCGATCAGCCGCGCGTCGGTCTGGGTGAACGCGACGATCGACCCGTACAGGATCGAGACGAGCGCGATGATCAGCATCAGCGTCTGAAAATGCGCGGCGGCCTGGGGAAACAGCGGCAGCACGATCGCCAGGAACCCGTACGCGCCGACCTTCGACAGCACGCCGGAGAACACCATCAGCACCTCGATCGGCATCGCCCTGTACCCGTCCGGCATCCAGCCGTGCAGGGGGAATGCGGGCATCTTGACCAGGAACGCGGCGGCGAAGAACAGGAATATCCACTCCTGCGATCCCTTGCTCAGGGGCAGTGCTTGGAGTGAGGAGAGCACGAACGTGATGTGCCCGCTACCGCCCTGCTGGGCCGCCAGCACGCCCGTCGCGATCGCCGCGGCGAGCATCAGCAGCGAGCCCACGAGCGTGTAGATGACGAGCTTGATCGTGGCTTTCACCCGCTCCTCGCGGGTTCCCCGGCCCCACATTCCCGTGAGGAAGTAGAACGGGATCAGCATCAGATCGAAGAACGCGACGAACAGCGCGAGGTCCTGGGCGAGGAACGCGCCGAGCACGGCCGACTCGGCGAGCATGAAGAACAACCAGAACAGTCGCGGGCGCTCCCACTGCCGCAGATTCGCGGCGATCGTGGCGGCGGCGAACAGAAGCGTGGTCAGGCCGACGAGGAAAACGTTCAACCCGCTGATCCCGAGCTTGTAGTGGATCCCCAGTTCGCTGATCCACACGACGTCGGTGACGTGGGTCAGGCCGGATGATTGGGGCCCACCCCCCCCGTAGCCGGCGATGTACCCGATCGACAGACCCAGCGCCCCGATCGAGCCGATCAGCGCCAGGATGCCGGGGATGCCCCAGGCGCCGGTCTGCGCATCGGTCTCGGCGGGGGTCGTGGCGTCGGCCCTCGCGCGGGTCCGCCCCACGAGGGTGCACAGGATCGCACCGAGCGCACCGCACGCGGCGGGCAGCCAGATCAGGATTGAAAGAGGCGGCATCGGGTTGCGGTCGGGGTGTTGGGGTGGGGTTTGTGGAGTCGGGAGGAGGGTGCAGGGTCAGGTCTGCAGCAGGAAGTAGAAGCGCGACGCCCGTCACGCCGAGCACGAGCAGCGCGGCGTAGTAGCGCAGGAACCCGCTCTGCACGGCGCGCACCGCGGCCGAGCCCGCGCGCACGATCCCGGTGCGAGCCGCCGATGAGCGTGTCCTGGACGAACACGCGCTCGAACGTGCCCTGCGCAAATCGTCCCCGCGGCGGCGGCGGGCGCACGACGAGCGCGTCGATCAGCTCGTCGAAGTACCACTTGTGCACGAACAGCTCATATACCGGCGCCGAGCCGCTCGCGCGCGCGTACGGCGATCGCGGGCTCCCTGACCCAGATGCGGTAGGCGATCGCGATGCCGCTCAGGCCCAGCACCGTGCCGAGGCACAGCCCGAAGATGAGCAGCCCGTCGCGCGTGTGTGGTTCATACAACGGCGAGCCCGCGAACGTGGGGCGCAGGAAGTTGGTGATCACGTCGTCCACTTCGGGGATCTGCACGAGCCCCGCGCCGACCGCGCCGATCGCCAGCACGCTCATCGCGACCTTCATCGGTAGTGCGCGCTCGGCGACCGTGTGGTGCGGGCCGGGGAACCCCACGTCGGTGTCCTCGACCTCGCCGTTGGCCGGGTTCGTCGGGACCTCTTCGTGGTGCAGGTGGGGTGGGTGGGACATTCCCGATTCGCCAGAGCTCCTGTGCCTCGCGCACGGGATCGCCGTAGAACGCGCGGAAGATCATCCGGAACGTGTAGATCGCGGTGATGAACGCGCCGATGTAGCCCATCACGTACAGCGCCCAGTGCCAGCCGCCGCGCTCGGCGGTGACGAGCAGGATCTCGTCCTTGGAGAAGAACCCCGAGAACGGCGGTATGCCCGACAGCGCCAGGCCGCCGATCACGAAGCACGCGAACGTGAACGGCAGCGCCTTGCGAAACCCGCCCATCTTCTCGAGCGACTGCTCGCCCGCCATCGCGCCGATGATCGAGCCCGCGCCCATGAACAGCAGCGCCTTGAAGAAGGCGTGGGTCATCAGGTGAAACATCCCCGCCGCGTACGCGCCGACGGACTCGCCCATGATCATGTAGCCGATCTGGGACATCGTCGAGTAGGCGATCACGCGCTTGATGTCGGTCTGCACGAGCGCGATCGTGCCCGCGATCAGCAGCGTGCTCGCGCCGATCACCGCGCCCGCGTCCTGCGCGGCGGGCGCCAGTTCGAACAGCGACGTGCATGCGCGCGATCAGGTACACGCCCGCCGTGACCATCGTCGCGGCGTGGATCAGCGCGCTGACCGGCGTCGGGCCCTCCATCGCGTCGGGCAGCCACGTGTGCAGCGGGATCTGCGCGGACTTGGCGATCGCCCCCACGAGCAGCAGCAGGCAGCCCGCGACGATGTCCGCTTCGCCGGTGTGGAATACGTGCGGGGCGGCGTGCGAACGTGCCGAGGAAGTCGAGCGTGTGGGTGTGCTTGAAGATGAAGTACGTCCCCAGCACGAGCCCCGCGTCGCCGACCACGTTGATCACGAACGCCTTGATCCCCGCTTTCGTGGCGGTCGTGCGCCGGTACCAGAACGAGATCAGCAGGTACGACGCCGCGCCGACGAACGCCCAGCCCACGATCAGCAGCAGGAAGTTGCCCGCGAGCACGAGCAGGAGCATCGAGAAGACGAAGAAGTTCAGGTAGGCGAAGTAGCGCGCGAACCCGCGGTCTTCTTCGAGGTAGGAGATCGAGTACAGGTGAATCATGCTCGAGACCCCGCTGACGATCAGGATCATGAACACCGACAGCGGGTCCACCAGGATCGACACCTCCGCGTTCACGCCGACCGTGTTCGCGTAGTTCCACAGCGACGAGGTGAGCTCACGATGGTCGGGCGAGTGACCCTGCAGCGAGATCAGCGCGCCGAGCGCCGCCACGAACGCGAGCCCGATCGCGGCCGGTGCCGATCACGCCCGGCGGTACGGCCGGGCAGCCTGCGATAGCCGAACGCGATGATCAGCGTCCCCAGCAGCGGGAAACAGCAGCACGAGCCAGCCGTAGGTCGTCGTGCTCATCCCTGCAGCTCCCGCAGCTCATCCACGTCGATCGGGCAGCTTGCGGCGGTAGATCGCGACGATCATGCCCAGCCCGATGCAGACCTCGCACGCCGCGACCGTCATCACGATCAGCGCGAATATCTGCCCGTCGCCGTTGCCCCACATGCGCGAGAACGCGACCAGCGACGAGGTTCGCGCCGTTGAGCATCAGCTCCAGGCACAGCAGCACGACGAGCGGGTTGCGCCGCACCATCACGCCGGCGGCGCCGAGCGCGAACACGATCGCCGACACCGCGAGGTACCAGCCGATGCTCATTTACGCGCCCCCACACCCTCGGCCATCGTCCCCGTCTCGCGCGGGCGCACCAGGTCGAGCGGAGTCAGCACGCGTCCGTTCATGTCCCCGTCCTCCTCGATGCCGCCCCGTCGCCGGGCGAGCACGACCGCGCCGACGGCCGCGATCAGCAGCAGGAACGAGGCGGCCTCGAACACGAGCAGGAACCGGGTCAGCAGCAGCTGGCCGATGTAGGCGGGGGTGCCGAACGTCCTCGGCCCGGCGCGTACGGCGCGCCGTCGCCGCTGATCGCCTTCAGGCCCGTGCCGAGCAGCGCGATCAGCAGCTCGACCAGCAGCGCGCCGCCGAGGATCGCCGCGCCGAGGCGCAGCTGCGCTCCCGCGGGGCCGCGCCCGCGCAGCAGCTCGCCGATCGGCTCCTCGCGCCCGCCGACGTAGGCGACGACGAACACGTACAGCACCATCACCGCGCCCGCGTACACCACGACCTGCACCGCGGCGACGAATTCCGCGCGCAGCAGCAGGAACAGCACGGCCAGCGACAGCAGGTGGCCGACGAGCGCGAGCACGCTGTAGAACGGGTCGCGCAGCATCACGACGCCGATCGCGCCCGCGATCGCGCCGAAGCCCGGCGATGAAGAACAGGATCGCGCTCACTGGCGAGCAGTCTCTCTGACGCGGCGATGCGCGCGCGCGTACGCACGCACGCGCGCGTTTGCAGGCATCGAGCATTGGCATCATACGCGCGGTGCGATCGTGACCATCTACTCGCCCTCGTTCCTCAGCGGCGTGCGCTCCAGCGGCTCGGCGAGCAGCATCTCCTTGGTGAAGATCAGGTCCGTGCGGTCGTAGTCCGACAGCTCGTAGTCGTGGCCCATCGTGATCGCGTCGAACGGGCAGGCGACCTCGCAGTAGCCGCAGAAGATGCAGCGCGACGAGGTTGATCTCGTACACGGCCGCGTAGCGCTCGCCGGCGGAGACGCGGTGCTCGGGGGTGTTCTCGGCCGCGACGACGCGGATGCAGTCGGCCGGGCAGGCGGCGGCGCACAGCGAGCAGCCGACGCACTTCTCCAGGCCGGTGTCCTCGAACTTGTGCAGCTTGTGGCGGCCGCGGAAGCGCGGGTAGACGGGGGTCTTCTCCTCCGGGTACTCGACCGTGACGGGCTTTTCCGTGAATCCGCCCGAACGTCGTCGTCAGGCCGCGCACGGTCTCGCGGAACGTGCGCCAGGTGCCGCGCGCGGGGCCCGGCGCGGGGGTGCGCTGGACCTCGATCACGTCCTCGCCGGGACTCCAGGCCGTGACGGTCACGCCGCCGACGGGTGCGGGGGGCAACGGGGGGCGTCCGGGGGCGCGGCGGGGATCGGCGGTTGGGGGGTCTCGGGGGCCAGTCAGTGCGTCACCACCACGAGCACGGCCGTGACCAGCGCGTTGAGCGTCGCCAGCGGCAGCAGCACCTTCCAGCCGAAGCTCATCAGCTGGTCGTAGCGCAGGCGCGGCAGCGTCGCGCGGACCCAGATGAACAGGAACGTGATCAGCGACATCTTGAACAGCACCACGAACGGATCGACCCAGCCGGGCGGGTGGATGCCGAACGGCAGCAGCCAGCCGCCGAGGAACACGGTCGTGACGATGCCCGAGACGACGAGCACGTTGAGGTACTCGGCGAAGTAGTAGGAGGCGAAGCGCCCGCCGCCGAACTCGGTGTTGTAGCCGCCGACGAGCTCGGCGTCGGCCTCGGTCAGGTCAAAGGGCGCGCGGTTGGTCTCGGCGAAGCTCGCGGTCAGGAAGATCAGGAAGCCGAAGAACTGCGGCACGATGTACCACATGCCCGACTGCGCCTGGACGATGCCGGTCAGCGACAGCGTCTGTGCGGTCATGATCACGCCGACGAGCGCCAGTCCCTGGGAGACCTCGTAGGAGATCAGCTGCGCCGCGCCGCGCATCGCGCCGAGGAACGAGTACTTCGAGCCCGAGGACCAGCCGCCGAGCATGATCCCGTAGAACGCGATCGCGCCGAACGCGAACAGGTACAGCGGGCCGATCGAGACGTCGATCCCGTACAGCCCGACGGGCGTGCCGAAGATGTGCTGGACGTTGCCGAACGGGATGATCGCGAACGCCGCGACGGCCGTGAGGATCGAGATGATCGGCGCCAGCGCGAACAGGAACCCGATCGAGGTGGTCGGGCGGAACTGCTCCTTGGTGAGCAGCTTGAGGATGTCCGCGAGCGGCTGCAGCGCGCCGTAGGGGCCGACGCGGTTGGGGCCGTAGCGCGACTGAAACCGCCCGAGCAGCTTGCGCTCGGCGAGCAGCACCACCGGCACGAGCTGCAGGCCGACGGCGAAGATGACGATCGCCTTCAGGACCTGGATCCACCATTCTTCGTAGTAGCCGACGGTGGCGAGGAGGGCGATCATGGCGAGTGTCCTATCACGCGCTCCGATGGGCACGCAGGGCAAGCTGGGCAAGGACGCAGTGAGCGAAGTGTGCTGTGCACATGAGCGATCGAGGACGCCGATCCAGCGCAGTCATGCGTGCTCATGGCTGCCGGCGGACTCCTTTGCCGCCGATCTCCTCGAGCGTCAGGCCCGCGTAGTACGGGACCGCGTCGAAGAGCTGCTGCGAGGCCATCGGGCCGGTCAGCACTTCGAGGTCCAGCCCGATGCGGGCGGACAACTCGGCGATGACCTGCCACTGCGCGCGGGTCGAGCCCGGGTGCGCCACGGCGGGACGCAGCCGCTGCACGCGCCCGTCGGGATGCACGATCGTGCCCTCCTTCTCGGGGTACGCCTCGGCCGGGAGCACGACGTCCGCGTGCTCGCGCAGACCGTCGGTCAGGAACGTGGCGCGCGACGACGGTCGATGTGCGCTCAGAGCCCGTCCCCACAGCTCGGTGTCGCCCGCGTCACGATCTGGCAGATCTCCGTTGGTGGAGCCGTTGTGGAGGGACTTGCCATCGGACAGGGGAGGCTCGACGTGGGCTGGTGCGCTCGCTTGATCGGGGCTTAGCGGGTCGAACTGCAGCAGCAGGACCGCCGCCAGCTCGCCCTCGGCCAGTCCCACGGCGATGCCACGCGCGTTGCGGGGGTCGCGGGGGTCGCGCTGGTCGTCGTCGTACTGGGCTCGGACAGCCCGGGACCGGCGTTGGGGAGCACGCCCGCCTCGCGCAGGCCGCGGCCGTTGGCGCCTGCGGGGATTTCGAGCAGGCCCGCGCCGTCGGTCTCGGCCAACGACAGCGTCGCGGCCAGGTCGAGCAGGGCCTGTGCGCGGGCCGCTGCCGTCGGGGCCGGCGGTCAGGCGCTCGTGCCAGAGGATCACGATCTCCTCCCCGCCCGCCGTCTCGCGCAGTGTGCCGAGCCAGCTCGCCGGCGCTCGCCTCTACCGAGCAGCTGTCCGCGGCGCTCGCGCTGGACGAGGCGCATGCCGTGGCGGCGCACGCCCTTGCGCAGGCGCAGGTCGAGGATCGGCGCGTCCTCGATCGGGTCGCAGTCGAGCACGAGCACGGCGTGGGCGAACTCCAGGTCGCTGACCTTCGCCTGCAGGCGCGGGTCGGCAGAGCGCGCGGTGAGACTCGAGCGGCAGCGTGCCCGCGCGGCGCGAGTCCAGATGCGGCGAGCCCAGCCCCTCGCGCATCAGGCGCGCGAGCAGGAGCCCCTCCTCGTTCGTGGCTCCGCCGCCCACGAGCGCCCCGGTGCGCTCACCCGCGCGGGCGAGGCCGCGCGGCGGCCTCCTCCAGCGCGCGCTCCCAGGAGACGGGGCGCAGCTCGCCACCGTCGCGCAGCAGCGGCTCGGTGATGCGGGCCGTCGCCGCCGAGCGCCGGGTAGGCGAAGCGACCGCGGTCGCACAGCCAGCCGTCGTCCACCTCGGGGTGCTCGCGCGCCTGCACGCGCAGCACGCGCTCGTCGCGGACGGTCAGCGTGACGTTGCACTGGGACGGGCACAGCGTGCAGACCGAGCCCGCGTCCTCGATGTCCCACGGGCGCGCCCGGAAGCGGTAGGGCCGCGAGGTCAGCGCGCCGACGGGGCACAGTTCGACGATGTTGCCGCTGAACGGCGCCACGTACGGGTGGCCGTCGAACGTCGAGACGTAGGAGTGCGCGCCGCGCTCCAGCAGCACGAGCTGGTGGTCTTCGGAGATCTCCTGGCTGAAGCGCACGCAGCGGTAGCAGAGGATGCAGCGCTCGCGGTCGATCGCGATCGTGGGGGAGAGCTCGAGCGGCTTGACGAAGTGGCGCTTGGGCTCGACGAACCGCGAGATGCCGGGACCCCAGCCGAACGTGATGTCCTGCAGCGGGCACTCTCCCGCCCTTGTCGCACACGGGGCAGTCGAGCGGATGGTTGATCAGCAGGAACTCCACGACCGAGCGCTGGGCCTCTTCACCCGCTCGGACTGGGTGTTGACGACCATGCCGTCCTTGAACCGGCGTCGAGCAGCCCGTCTGCAGCTTGGGGATGCCCTCGATCTCGACCAGGCACATGCGGCACGCACCGACGGGGTTGCCGAGTTTGGGCTCGTAGCAGAAGACTGGGATCTCGACGTCGCCGTGCTTGGCGGCGTCGACGAGCATCGAGTTCTCCGGCGCCTGCACCTCGCGGCCGTCGATCGTGAAGGTGATCAGTTTTACCTCGGGCCTTGGCATCAGATCGTTTTGGGTGAGATTTGGGTTTTCATCCGCTTGGGACGGCAGGGCCGCGGCCTTTTCTGGAAGTGGTCCGCGGGACATCCTGTCCCGCGTTTGATGGGAACGGACGCCCTCCGGGCGTCCGTGGCGCTTCGGGCCCGCGGCCCTTCGCTTGTAACTGCCTTTGTTTTCCCACGGGCGGTGGGTTTATTGAGCGCGGGATCTGTCATGCCACCGCCCCGACGGGCACTTGGGCTTCCAGGCGCCGGGTCTCGATGTGGGCTTCGAACTCGCCGCGGAACTTCGACGATCATCGAGCCGATCGGCATCGCCATCGCGTCGCCGAGGACGCACAGGCAGTGGCCGATGATGTGCTCCTGGACGGACGCCATGATCTCCAGGTCCATCGGGGTGGCCTCGCCGCGGTCGATCCGCTCGAGCATCTTCACCGTCCAGTTCGTGCCCTCGCGGCAGGGGGTGCACTTGCCGCAGGACTCGTGGCGGTAGAACTTCGCGACCTTCAGCGCGACGTCGAGGATCGGGGTGGAGTCGTCCACGACGATGATCGCGCCCGAGCCGAGCATCGAGCCGGCTTTGGCGAGCGAGTCGAAGTCGTAGGGGACGTCGAGATCCTCGGCGGTCAGCACCGGCGCGGAGGAGCCGCCCGGGAACCAGCACTTGACCTTGCGCCCCTGCGGGGGGCCGCCGGCCAGGTCGTAGATCGATCTCGCGCGAGGGGATGCCGAGCTCGATCTCGTAGTTGCCCGGGCGCTGGACGTGGCCCGGAGACCGACACGAGCTTCGTGCCGGTCGAGGTCTCGGTGCCGAGCTTGGCGTACTCGGCGCCGCTCATGCGAATGATCGCGGGGACGGTGGCCAGCGTCTCGACGTTGTTGATCAGCGTCGGCCCCTGGTACAGGCCCTGGTTGGCCGGGAACGGCGGCTTCAGGCGCGGGTTGCCGCGCTTGCCTTCCAGCGAGTCCGAGCAGGCCGGTCTCCTCGCCGCAGATGTACGCGCCGGCGCCGCGGTGCACGACCAGCGACAGCGAGTGCTCGGAGCCGAGGATGTGCTCGCCGACGTAGCCGGCCGCGCGGGCTTCGGCGAGCGCCGCGTCGAGGATGTCGGCCTGGTGGGACGTACTCGCCGCGGATGTAGATGAACGAGCGGCTCGCGCCCGCCGCGTAGGAGGCGATGATCAGCCCCTCGAGCAGCATGTGCGGGGTCTTCTGCATCAGTTCGCGGTCCTTGAACGTGCCCGGCTCGGACTCGTCGGCGTTGCAGACGAGGTACTTGTCGATCGACCCGTGCGGCAGGAACGAGACCTTCTTGCCCATCGCGAACCCCGCGCCGCCGCGCCCGCGCAGACCGGAGGCTTCCAGTTCCTTGAGCACGTCCTCGGGGGTCATCGCCAGCGCCTTGCGCAGCGACTCGTACCCGCCGCGGCGCTTCGTAGACGGCGAGCGTGTTCAGCCCGGGCTCGTCGATGTCGTCGAACAGGAGCGTCGTGGTCATCGGTCCACCGCGCGGATGAGCTCATGGGTGGTGCTTTGGGTCGCATCCGCGCAGGTCAATGAGGCCCCGAGCGCGAGGGTGCGGGGCGTCCGGCCCCGCATACGGACGCGTGGGGTTGGCGCGCGCGTGATCACGAGTGAGCCCCCGGGTCCGCACACGCACGGCGCACCAGCTGCTTGTCTGGCAGCACGTCCCGCCCGGCGCGGATGTCGTCCAGCAGCTTGGGCACGTCCGCGGTCGTGAGCGGCCCCACGTACACGCCGTCGACGGAGGCCATCGGCGCGATGTCGCACGCGCCGAGGCACTCGAACGCGCGCACGTTGAACGCGTCGTCCTCGCCCGCCGCGTCGCGGATCGCCGCGTACAGCTCGTCGGCGCCGCACAGCGAGCAGGAGATGTTCGTGCACACGTACACGCTGTGCGCACCCACGGGCTCGGTCTCGAGCATGTCGTAGAACGTCGCCACGGCATCCAGCTAGGCGGGGGTCACTCCCATCACGCATGCGACCTGGTCGATCGCCTCGGGTGAGCACCAGCCGTGCAGGCGCTGCGCCGCCGCCAGCGCGGGCAGGGCGGCCGAGCGCGTGTCCGGATACAGCGCCATGTGCGCTTCGATCTCGCGGCGCAGCTCGTCTGGGACGGGGGTCGTCGCGGGGTCGGGGATCGTCGCCGGGTCCTTGTCGAGGTCGGCGGGCCGGTCCCAGCCCGAGGTGGGGGTGCCGGGAGTCATCGATCCATGCTCCCGGAGGTCGGATGGAGGATTGATGTCTCAAAAGAGCTGCCACGCGCGCACGCGTACACGCGCGCGCGGCACGTCCACCGAGGACTGTCAATCGCGGGGCAGCTCATCGGTCGATGCCCCCCAGTATCGGGTCCAGCATCGCGGTCGTGGCGATCATGTCGGCGATGTAGCTGCCGCGGGCCATCGGCGCGAGCGCCTGAAGGTTGACGAACGACGGGTCGCGCATGTGCACCCGCGCGGGCTTGGAGCTGCCGTCCGAGCGCACGTAGCAGCCCGAGCTCGCCACGCGGAGACTCGATCGGGTTGTACACCTCGCCCGGCGGCACCCGGAAGCCCTCGGTGACGAGCTTGAAGTGGTGGATCAGCGCCTCCATCGAGGTCGCGAGCTCGTGGCGGGGCGGCAGCGCGACCTTGCGATCGTCGGTGATGTGCGGCCCCTCGGGCAGCCCGTCCAGCGCCTGGTCGATGATCTTGCACCGACTCGTAGATCTCGGCCAGGCGCACGGCGAAGCGGTCGTAGTTGTCGCCGACCGTGCCGACCGGGATCTTGAACTCGAAGTCCTCGTAGGAGCTGTACGGCGCGGCCTTGCGCAGGTCCCACGGGTTGCCCGCCGCGCGCAGCAGCGGACCGGTCACGCCCAGCCCCAGCAGCGTCTCGGCGTCCAGCGGGCAGGTGCCGCGCAGGCGCTGCAGCACGATCTCGTTGGAGTTCAGGATCGCGCCGTACTCGTCGGCGCGCTTGGGCATGATCGTCGAGGAACTCGCGCAGCTTCGCCGCGAACCCGGTGGGGATGTCCTCGATCACGCCGCCGACCTGGAAGTAGCGCGTGTGCATGCGCGCGCCGGAGGACATCTCGAACAGGTCGAGGATCAGCTCGCGCTCGCGCAGGCAGTACAGGAATATCGAGCTCGCGCCGAGGTCCAGCGCGCTCGTGCCGAGCCAGATCAGGTGCGAGGCGATGCGGTTCAGCTCGAGGTGGATCACGCGCAGGTACTGCGCGCGCCCGGGAACCTCGACCTCCACCAGCGTCTCGACCGCGCCGCAGAACGCCATCGCGTTGAAGTAGTACGCGAGGTAGTCCATCCGCTCGATGACCGGGATGACCTTCCAGTAGGCCTTGTCCTCGGCGGTCTTCTCGATCCCCGTGTGCACGTACCCGATGATCGGTTTGACGTCCCGGACGATCTCCCCCTGCAGCGTCACCAGCAGGCGCAGCACGCCGTGCGTGGCGGGGTGGTGCGGGCCGAAGTTGAGCGTCAGCAGCTCGTCGCGTCGTCTCGGCGCCTTCCCGCCGTCGAGCTGCTCCTCCGACGGGGGCGAGCGTGATCGCCTGCTCGCGGCGGCGGTACTCGGACAGCGTCGGGCTCGGCGTGGGCGGGTTCTCGGTCGGGCGTCGGGCTCACTCGCGCGCCTCCAGCCATTTGGTCTCGTCGCGCGTGAATATCACCGGTTCGCCGCCGATCGGAAAATCGCGGCGCTGAGGGTGGCCCTCGTAGTCCTCGGGCATCAGGATCCGGCGCAGGTCCGGGTGCCCCGTCGAACACGACGCCGAACATGTCGTACACCTCGCGCTCCTGATGGTTGGCCGTCGGCCAGTCCGCGGTCACCGACTCGACTCGTCGGCGCGTCCAGGGGCACGCGCAGCTTGACCGTCGATGCGGTCGACCCTGCTCATGTCCAGCAGCTCGTACACCACGCCCAGGCGCGGCTCCTCGGGGTAGTGGTCGACGCCGTGCAGGCTCGCCAGGAACGTGTAGCCCTGCGTGCGCAGCGTGCCAGCACCGTGCGGATCTGCGCGGGATCGACCACGATCGTCGCGCGTTCGCGGAAGTACACGGTCTCGAGCGTCGCGTCGCCCAGCTCTGCGGCGAGCAGCTCCAGCCCCGTGGCGTCAGGCATCTGAGGGGTGCTCCTCGGTGCCGACGGCTCCGTAGCGCTCGCGCCAACCCATGTCCGGGTTGTCCTGCACCATCTTGCGCAGCTTCAGCACCCCGTGCATCAGCGCCTCCGGGCGTGGCGGGCAGCCGGGGACGTGCACGTCGATCGGCATGAACTTGTCGGCCGGCACCAGCGCGTAGTTGTTGAACACGCCCATCGAGCTGCAGCACGCGCCCATCGAGATCGCCCACTTGGGCTCGAGCATCTGGTCGTACAGCCGGCGAATGATCGGCGCCATCTTGATCGACACGCGTCCCGCGAGGATGATCAGGTCGGCCTGGCGCGGGGAGGCGCGGAACGCCTCCTAGCCGAACCGCGCGATGTCCATGCGCGGGCCGGCGGCGTGGAACTGCTCCATCGCACAGCACGCCAGCCCGAACCCGAGCGGAAAGAACGAGTTCGAGCGCGCCCACGCGACCGCCTTGGTCGAGCGTCGTCGTCAGCGATGCGTTCTTCCACGTAGCGTTCGAGCTCCGCGCCCTCCAGGTGCGCCGGGTGGTTGGCGCCCTCGAGGTCCCCGCCGCGCAGCAGTTGCCGTGCGTTCAGGCTCTGCACGCGCAGGTCTGCGCCCGCCCGCGCCGATCCCGGGCCCGAGGTCCTTGCCCCGGCGACCCCGGGACGGCCCCGCCCGGCCCGAGCCGTTCGCGTTTCACCTCCACTCGAGCGCCCCTCGCCGCCACACGTAGACGAACGCGACGAACAGCAGCACGATGAACGTGATCGTCTCCGCCAGCGCGTATCCGCCGTACGCGCGCAGCTCGATCGCGATCGGGTAGAGAAAGACGACCTCGATGTCGAACAGGATGAACAGCATCGCGATCAGGTAGAAGCTGATCCCGAAGCGCATCCCTTGCTTGACCTCGGACGGCAGTCCGCACTCGTAGGGGTCCTGCTTGTGCGCGACGGTGCGCCGCGGCCCGATAACCGAGTTCAGCACTGTGAACGCGACGCCCACGCCCCCGCCGAGCAGGAGGAATACGATCGCGGGAAGGTAGCTGCGCAGCACTGCGCGCTGTTATATCACCGCTTGTGTCAATGTGTTACATAGTGACGATCGGCTCGACCTCGTGACCCAGGCCGTCGTCGCCGGCGCCCTCGCGGTTGCCGCTGCTCAACGCGCTTCCCGCCCTGCTTGGGGGCTGGCGCTGGTATCGCGGCGAATCCAGCGCGCACCTTCTGGATCCTGCTGCGCGTCGGACAGGGCTCGGCGCTCGTGCTGGCGATCCTCGCGGGCTCGCTGGCCGTCGCGGGCCACTACTCCTCAGATCGGCTCTTCTACCTCTACGCGCTGCTTCCGCTCGCGGTCGCGTTCGTCGCCGAGCAGCTGCGAGTCGCCGCTGCCCAGACGATCCTAGACCAGCGTGAGATCCCCAACGCCCAGGCGGTCGGGCTGCTGGGCGAGGGCGAGCAGCACGCGGTTGTCGCCGCGATCGTGGCCCGCGAGATGGGCATCATGGCGCTGTCCGCCCTTGTCGTCGTGTTTCTGGCGCTGCGCGCGGCGGGCACGGCTCACGGGTTCTGAGGGACTTGGCGGAGGGAGGCCGGGGTTGAGGGACTCTGGGTTGGGGACTGGTGGGGGAGTTCGGCTTTGCGATGGGAGTTCGGGCTTGCGATGGGAGTTCGGGCTTGCGATGGGAGTTCGGGCTTGCGATGGGAGTTCGGGCTTGCGATGGGAGTTCGGGCTTGCGATGGTGTGGGTTAGAGGGAGGGGCGAGAGTTGTGTGAGTCGGGGGGGTGAGAGCGGTGCGAGTGAGGGGAGTGTTTGGTGGGGGGACGGGGGGTACGTACTTAACTTTGGGCGTAAAGGAAAAAAACAGGTATATGCAAAAGATATACCCGACTAAAGTGCTAAACATTGTGATCAAGGCGCCGGTGGCTCGCTGCGGGTGGGTTGCGGTCCCGGCGGGTCCCGGCGGTCTATATATTCCGACCCGCATGAGGCTGATCGCCGCCATTATCGTGCTCATCGCCGCGAGCGTCGTCCTCGGCGCGTGCGGGTCGCAGGGCAACCAGGTGCCCAAGACGAGCCCCTACTATCACGGCTCGGTCCTGTTCCTCGACCACTGCTCGGGCTGCCACACGCTGTCCGCCGTCGGCGCCCAGGGCTCGGCGACGTCGATCAAGGACCGCCTGAAGACGAACGGACCCAACTTCAACATCCGCAAGGAGAACGTCGAACAGGTCCTGTACGCGATCCGCAACGGCGGCTTCTCCGGCGCGATCATGCCCGAGAACATCGTGCTCGGCGACGACGCCCGTGAAGTCGCCGCATTTCTCGCCCACTACTCGGGCTCGCAGTCGCAGTCGGTGCCGTCCACGAACATCACGCTCTCGACCAAATAGCAGTGGGCCGGGAGGTAGGCTTCCGAGCAGCGCGGGATCGGCATTCTCAAACGGCCGGAAAAGCCGCTTCGCGGGCCGCCCGTTTGAGAATGTCCGACCCGCTTGGCTGAATACGATCGGCGGATCGCGGGCTCGCCGGCGGGGACGAGTAGGCTGCCGGAGTGCTCGACCTCAAGCTGATCCGTAAGGAGCCTGAGGCCGTAAAGGCGGCGCTGGCGCGGCGCGATCCTGATTTGCCGGCGGTGGTCGATCGGATCCTCGCGCTTGACGAACGGTGGCGCGAAGTCACCGGCAAAGCCGAACACGCGCGCGCGATCCAACGCATACGCTCGAAGGAGATCGCCGAGGCGAAGAGCGCCGGCGAGGACGCCAACGAGAAGTTGGCCGAGCTGAAGCAGGTCAGCGCAGACGTCAAGGAGCTGACCGAGGAGGCGCGCAGCGCGCAAGAGGCGATGCGGCACAAGCTCGCACAACTCCCGAACCTGCCCGACCCGAGCGCCGCTCCCGGACCCGAGGACGAGCTGGTCCGTACCGTCGGCGAGCCACGGGCGTTCGCGTTCGAGCCGCGTGACCACCTGGAGCTCGCCGGCTCGCGGATCGACATGGAGCGCGCCGCACGGCTGTCGGGCGCGCGATTTGCCTATCTGCTCGGCGATCTCGTGCTGCTCGAGCTCGCGCTGGTGCGCTGGACACTCGAGAAGCTGCGCGCGCACGGCTTCGAGCCCGTGATCCCGCCGGTGCTCGTGCGCGAGCAGGCGCTGTACGGGACCGGCTTCCTGCCCGACACCGAGCAGCAGATCTACGCCCTGCCCGAGGACGAGCTGTATCTCGTGGGCACCTCCGAGGTCGCGCTGGCGTCGCTGCACGCCGAGGAGATCCTCGACGCGCGAGGCGCTGCCGCTGCGCTACGCCGGGTTCTCGCCCTGCTTTCGCCGCGAGGCCGGAGCGGCCGGCAAGGACACGCGCGGGATCTTTCGCGTGCACCAGTTCGACAAGGTTGAGATGTTCAGCTTCGTCGCGCCGGCCGACTCGGCCAGCCGAGCACGAGCGCATCCTCGCGATCGAGGAGGAGATTCTGCGGCGAGCTCGGCCTGCCTTACCGCGTCGTCAACATCGCCGTCACCGACCTCGGCAACTCGGCCGCCAAGAAGTACGACTGCGAGGCGTGGCTGCCCAGCCAGTGGCGCTACCGCGAGCTGACCTCCTGCTCGAACACGACCGACTACCAGGCCCGACGCCTGAACATCCGCGTGCGCGCCGAGCGCGGGACGGAGACTCTGCACACGCTCAACGGCACCGCCGTCGCGGTCGGCCGCACGCTGGTCGCGCTGCTGGAGAACGGCCAGCAGGCCGACGGCTCCGTCGAGCTGCCGGACGTGCTCGTCCCCTATGGCGCGCCCCCGCGGCTGGCGCCCGCTGTCTGAGCCCGCGCGTCCGACGGAGGAATCGCCGTTCCTGGCACAGACGCAGGGAGCGTAGTGTGCTCGGCACATGAGCCGGCACCGACGGCGGAGTGCCGTTGGTGAGGACAGAGCCAGGGGCGACGAGGCCTAGTACTGGCTGCCGAGCAGCTGTATGTGGTCGGCCTCGGCTGCGCCCGGGAACGGTCGGATCAGGCCGAAGCGCGCGAGCGTCGCCTGGGGGACGCCCTCGACGCCGGGTGTGTCCGAGGCTTCGCCACGCGTGTGCGGGTCGTTGGCGAAGCCACCGACCTCGATCGAGTGCTCGGGTGTGCGGTAGCCGGAGATGCCGATCAGGTGCAGGTGCAACGCGATCCCGAGCGTGTTCAGGTGGGCGACGAGCACCGGCTCCTCGCCGACGCTGTAGTTCGTGCCGGGCGCCTGAAAGAAGCCGTATTCGCCCTGCGGCGTCGAGGTGAAATCGCCGATCGGGCCGGTGTAGGCAAAGGCCACGCCACGGGCGGCGAGTTCGCTGGTCGCGAGCTTGGACAGTTCGTGTTCGAGCGACTGCCTGTGCGATTCCAGCGGGCCGAGCTCGGCGTTCTTGCGGTCGCGCGCGCGGATGTACTCCAGCTGGCGACTGACCAGCGCGAGGTGCAGCTGGGCGACCTCGTCGCGCTGCACGAGCACCGCGCTCGTCTCGCGCGCGTGGCTCGCCTCCAGGGCGGCCAGGCGCTTGGTCTGCGCTGTCACCAGTCGCTGCTGCACTGCGACGTGCGTCGTCGCCGTCGCGTTCTCGCGTGAGATCGCGCGCAGGTCGTCGACCCGCTCGATCAGGTCGGCGAACCCGTGCGCCTCGAGGATGACCGTGGCGATGTCCGGCGGCGGGGACTCATACGAGGCGACGACCTGGGCCACGAGCACCTGACGATCGCGCGCGAGCTGGACCTGCAGCGAGGCGAGCTGAGTCCGCGCCGTGCCCAGCTGCGAGCGCAGGCTGGACAGCACCTCGCGCTCGACGTCGAGGCTCGATTCCAGGGCGCTCAGCCGCGACTGCAGGTCGTCGATGCTGCCCTGAAATCCCTCGATCTGGTGGTTGTCGGCGCCGACACCAGAGCGCAGCTCACCTTCGTGCGCCTGCGAGGCGGCGATGCGGCTTTCCAGGCTTCCAGACGTCGAGCCGATGGCCGCCGGCCCGGCGATGGCGGCGAGCGCGACCAGGATGCAAACGGCGGCGGACCCGAGGGCGGCGGACCCGAGGGCGGCGGACCCGAGCACTCCCACTCCCGCGCGGGCACGCGCGGGAACACGGCGCGAGCCGGTGGGGCGCGGGCGAGCAACTCGCGCGTCGCGTGGGTCTAGATGACGCTGACGCTGATGTGGGCGCATGACGGGGGCACGCTAGCCCGCGGGCGGCTCGAACACAAGCAATGCGCGGATCGTGCAGGCCGTCTTGCATACACTTGAATTACTAGACATTAAGCAGATAGCTTATATTGATATTCTCAAGCTGGCAGGGGTCATAAACGGTGACGGGGGAAGCCGGAGAGGTTCGGATCGTCTCGTGTGGCCGTACGAAGGAGCCACGTTGGAGGACATTCAGCGAACAGAGATCCTCGAGGCGCTGGCCACGATCGTCGCCGAGCGAGGCGCCGGCGGGCTGACGCTGGCGGACGTGCTCGCGCGCGCGAGCGTCACGCGCCGGGTGTTCTACGGGCTGTTCGAGGATCTCGACGCGGCCCTGCTGGCGGCGTTCGACCTCGGCGTGGAGCGCGCCACCGAGCGGATCGCCCCCGCGTACGCCGCGAAGTCACGCTGGTGCGACGGGATCAGGCCGGCGCTGGCGGAACTGCTGCGTTTCCTTGACGAGGAGCCCGCGCTGGGGCGGCTGGGCGTCGTACACTCGCTGAGCGCCGGCTCGGCGCTGCTGCGCCACCGCGCCGAGGTGCAGGCCGTGCTGTGGGAGGTCATCGACCGCGGGCGCACGGAAGGCGCGGCGAACAGGACTCAGCCCACGGAGGTGATGGCGGAGGGCGTTGTCGGCGCGGTGCTGACCGTCATCCAGACGCGCCTGCTCGCTCAGGACGCGGATCCGCTTGAGGAGCGCCCCGCGATCGAGCTGTTCGGCTCGTTGATGAGCCTGATCGTGCTTCCCTACCTCGGCTCCGGCGCGGCGCGGCGCGAGCTGACTCGGCCCCCGCCGGCACCATACGGCGCGGCCGGCCACCCCGACGCAGAGGAATCGCGCTTTGCGGATCGCGGCATACGGCTCACCTACCGCACCGGTCGCGTGCTGGCGGCGATCGCTCAGTACCCCGGCGCCAGCAACCGCGAGGTCGCCGAGCGCGCCGGCATCGTCGACCAAGGCCAGATCTCCAAGCTGTTAGCGCGGCTGGAGCACGTGGGCGTGATCGTCAACACGAGCGAGGGCACTTCGCGTGGGGCCCCCAACGCGTGGCGGCTAACCGAGCTCGGCGAGGGCATCGAGCGTGGGGCGCAGGAGCGCTTCGGCCCGCGCTCGTCCTCACTGCCGGACTGAGCGCGTGCGTCCCGCCCGGAGGCTCCCTGCCTCGCTGCGAGCGCCACTCAGCCGATCTTGAACGTCAGCGTGCGCGCGGTCCCATGCGCCGGCGCGAGCGTCAAGCGATAGCGTCCCGGTGCGAGAGTTCGATGCGCGTTCAGATGCGCTCTGTCGCGTCCCGGTGCGCCCGCGATCGTGAACGAGTACGGCAGCGTCTGCCAGCGCTTGCGCCCGTGCGCGACGATCAGTTTGGCGAGCGTGACATGCACGCGCGCCCCCACGTTCAGGGTGAACGCGAACGCGACTCGAGAGGCCCTTGGCCTGCCGTGGCGCAGTGCCGCGGTCGCCGTTCTTGTGAGGGTTGGTGCTGACAGGATCGGGGCGATGGCGCTCGTGCCGGGCGTCGTAGGCGGTTGGGTCGGCAGCGTGCTGTGCGGCGGCACGACGCCGATCGGGACAGAGACCGTTGGGTTGCCTTTAGATCCAGCGCCACCTTCGCCCGTTTCTTTGCCCGCCGGGCCGCCTTCTTTTGAGCTCCCTTCAGATTCCGCTCTCCGTTCTGCTTCTGTTTTCTGCTTGCTTTTTTCTTCCGCTTCTTTGGCTTCTTTGGCTTCTCTGCTCCGCCTTTCTTCTTCCGCTTTAGTCTGCTGTTTGGCTTCTTCGGGGGGCTGGAAGGCGGCGATTCCAGCGGGCGTGCCGACCCCGGTGGGACCGTCATAGCCGACCCGCGCCTGGCAGATGGCCGGTTTTTCGGGGCAGCTGGCCGCCTCCTGGAGTTCTTCGCATCCGGAGAGGCCGGTTGTGATGTCGAATTCTTTCGAGCATTCTCCGTTTGATCCGGAGATGACGTCATGCAGCGAGCCGGGGTTCTTGACCTCGTTTTCGTACAGCGTCATTGCCGGGTATTCGACGCCGCCCGCTCCCCCCGCGAGCGCGAATACCGAGGCAATGAGCGGCGAAGCGAGGCTCGTGCCGCCGATCGTGCACCAGTGAACCACACTGGGCACACCGCCTTCTTCGGATCTGCATTCGGAGATGGAGTCGTAGATGGCCACCCCCGTATAGGGGTCGGCGTCCGCAGAGACATCGGCGACGGCGCGATGTTCGCCGCATCCGACCGCAGGCCAGTCAGAGGCGCTCTGCTGCCAGGGCTGAGCGGTGAGGCTCACGCTGCAGCCGCCCCCGCCCGCGCCGTCGCCGTTCCACACCGTCTCGCCCGCCCAGGCTCCACCAGGGCCGAGAGGGCCCCGTAGGCGGGTGCCACCCACCGCTACCACGTGGGGGGAGGAGGCGGGATAGTCGGCGAAGCCCTTCGGCGAGCCTTCTTCGGCGTCCCAGTCGAGGTATCCGTCGTCGCCGGCGGCAGCGGTGATCACGGTGCCGGGATGGTCGAAGGGGCTTCTGTCATCGAGCGCCGGCGTCTCGCCTTGCTCGGGTCCGCCCCAGGAGTTGGAGATCTCCGTGGCGCCGAGCCTGACGGCCCTTTTCTCGGCTGCTTCAAGATTGGGGAACGAGGCCGAGTCGGCCTCGACAAGCATGATCTGGCAGCTCTGGCAGGTAGCGTGGGAGACCTCGATGTCGAGCGAGATCTCTTCCGACCAGCCATCGGCTTCTTCTACTTCGTTGCAAGCCTTTTCTTTTGCTTCTCCTGTCGCTGTAAGGCAGATCGCTTCTTCCGCCGTTCTGGCTGCGTTGCTCGCGGGGAACGGCAGGTTTCCGGGTTCACCTTTCTGGTTGATCTGCTCGAAGCATTTGTTCGCGCCGGTGCATGGGGGCAGTCCAAATTCTTCGTCATAGACCGCCAGGTCGGCTTCGGCGTTGGGGTCGTTGTAGGCGTCGACGAGCGCGATCGTCTGCGCCGAGGATGCGCCGGGCGGCAGCTGATAGATGCTGTGCAGATCCTGGGGGCGCAGACCGAAGCAGCCTTCCCCCGGCGTGGGGTGTTCGCAGACTTTCGCGGCCTCGCCTCCCCCGATCGGGGCGCTGCGCGTGATCCCCAGCGGGTGGGTGTGGGCGCGTGCCGCCGTCGTTACGGGCACCAGCTCCAGCGCCAGGCAGCCGGCATATCCGGGGGCGGGCGCCGGGCACACGGGACGCACGGTGTAGTCGGAGGCGGGCAGCGGCGCGACGGCGCCGCCCGCTGCGTTGGCGCAGGCGCCGGGCAGCGCGATCAGGAGGAGCGTGGCCGCCGCGCTCGTGAGCGCGGTGCGCAGCATTCCGATCCGTCTACGGTCATTGCGTGGTTCTACGGTCCTGCGTGGGTGTCACGCTTGTCTCCAGTCGCCCCCATCGCCTATCGACAGCTCGTTATACGTTATTCGTTATTCGTCTACCGGCCGGAGCTGCTTGAGCGAGGCGGGCAGACTCAGACGAACAATCCCGAGCCCACCCAGTCGGTGGGCCCGCGCGAGCCGGGCGGCGCGAAGAAGTAGCCCCCGCCGACGGGCCTGATGTAGTCGATCATCGGTTCTTCGGTGAGCCGGCGCTGGATCGTGGCGAACTGGCGTGCGATGTCCTGGTTGAAGGCGACGAACATGAGGCCCTGGTCGAGCTGACCGGCGGTGTCGAAGCCGCGGTGATAGTTGAACCCGCGCCGCAGGATCCGCTGGTCGGCCGTCTGCGTGGTGCGGGGATTGGCCACGCGGATGTGCGCGGTCAGCGGAATGCGCTTGCCGTGCGGGTCGAGGTCATAGCGCGGGTCCTCGAACTCGTCGGTCCCGCCCAGCGGCGCGCCGGTGTCGCGGTAGCGCCCGATCATTTCCTGCTGCTCGGCCAGGCCGACGCGATCCCAGAACTCGACGTGCATCCTGATCGCGCGCACCACCTGGTAGGTGCCGCCGGTGGCCCACGCGGGCTCGCCCGCGCCGGGCTGCACCCAGATCAGGCGGTTCATCAGCGCGGCGTCGCTCACGTCCGGGTTGGCGGTGCCGTCGCGAAAGGCGAACAGGTTGCGCGGGCTGTTGTGCGGCGAGGGTCCGCGCCGCGCGCTGGAGAAGCCGTCGATGCTCCAGCGCTCCTGCAACGCGCCGCGCACGCTGCGCACGAGCTCGCGCAGCGTGTGCACGACCGTGTCGCGCTGACCGGCGCAGATCTGCACGAGCACGTCGCCGTGGCTGCGCGCCGGGTCCAGATCGTCGTTGGGGAAGCTCGGCATCTGAGTCAGCCTCCGCGGGCGCTGCGGCGGCGAGCCCGTAGCGGCCGTCGAACAGCGAGGCGCCGAACGCGATCGTGACGGTCAGCGCGTCGGGGGCGTTGATCGGCCCGAGCACGCCCGAGTCCGCGGGCGGGTCGTCGACCTCCAGACGCGGATAGGCGCCGCCCTGGGTGAGTTGACGCGCGCGCGTGCTCAGCTGTTGCAGCGCCTCCGCGAGCGTCTGTCGGTCTCGGCGCGATCGCGTCGAGCGCCGCGAACATCGCCTGGGCCGGCGCCGGGGTGAGGATCCCCGCCTGGTGGACCGCGTCGAACGGGACAGTGCTCGCCAGCGACGCTCTGTCCGGCGCGCTGCGACAGCGCAGTCGGGGAGAGGGTCTCAGCCTCGGCATTCCCACCACGCTCGGCCTCGGCGCCCGCCAGCGCGCCGAGCCCCCCGGCGCCCAGCAGCGCGAGCGAACGGCCCATGAACTGGCGGCGGTCGATCACGATCTGCGCTCCGTGTGCCGATCCGGTTGGGAGCCTGCCGCCGGCTTCCCCGCCGGCCTCCCGTGATCGTTCGGGCCGCTCCCCGACGTCTCTCCGCTGGACCCCATGGACCCAAGCCTCATCGCGCCTGGCTCGCAAGTCGAGGGAATCGGCGGCGGAACTTTCGTCTCCAGCGTGCCGGGCACCGCGTCGAGCGCCTCCAGCGCCGCCCCGAGCGTGCCGTTCAACAGCTCGTCCTCGCGCAGGCTCAGCCCATCCTCGACCGGCCAGCGCCCGCCGTGATCGCGCCGAATCTTCTCCAACGCGCCGGCAAAGCGCGCGAGCGTGTATTCGACGGTCTCGATCGTGCCTTCGCGCCCGTCGAGCAGTGGCGCCAGCGTGGCGAGCACCTCGCGCGTGGCCGTCAGCCCGGCGGCCGTCGCGAGCACGCCTTCCTCGCTCCACGGCACGTCCGCGCCGGTGAGCAGATCGCGGGCCGCGTCCTCGAGGATCTCGTGCGCCCGGGTGGCGTATTCCAGCGGCGTGATCTGAACGCTCGGCAGGCGCCCGATCAGGAGTCGCACGTCCTCGCCGAGGCGCACCGCGACGCCGAGCAGCTCACGCGCCGGGGCTCCTCGCCACAGTCCACGTTCCAGACGATGCAGCCCTGTGAACTGGGGGTCATGCACGCCGCCGGGCAGCCCACCGGGGTTGCCGTCGATCGCGTCGTTGAGCGCTCCGAACGCCCCGTAGACCGCGCCGAGATGCAGCCAGCGTTCATAGGCGCCCCGCCACGCGTCGCGCGCCGCTGAGAGCCGGCCCCCCTGCAGTGCGTCCTGCAGCCGAGCGATGCAGACGAGCATGATCTGCAGCTGCCCCGCCGAGTAGGCCTTGTAGCGCGCGATCGGCGCGTCGAATGCGGCCGGCGGGATCGGCACGAGCCCGGTCGGCGGTGGCGCTCCACCCTCGCCGGCGGCGCCGTTGCGTCTGGCGTCGGCTTCGGAGTAGGACTGGATCGCGCTGAGGGATGCGGCGCCGCGCGCCGCGCGTTCGCCTGCGCCGTGTTGGAGTCCGAGCCCCCGCCGACCCCGAGCGCGGTGAACGCGAGGAACGCGCCGATGCACGTCAGGCTCGCGATTCCGAAGGGCAGCAGCAGCCGCCGTCCTGGCAGTCGGCCGGTCACGACCGTGAAGCTAACCCAACCGTGGTGAGGTTCTGTTACCGGCGTGTTAGAGCGTTACCGGCGTGGTGGAGGACGTGGTGGGGGATTACATGTAATACACAACGCGATTACACAAGGGATCGTTCCCAACCTGTTAACAGTGAAGTCACCGACAGGCAACACGACGCTCCACGCGCTGGCGCAGGATGCAAACGCGCCGTCGTAATCGGGTGACAGGCGGCGCGACGGCGATGGGTGTGCGTCGCCCGAGCTCGTAGTCCACATAGCAGTCCAAGGACAACTGGAAAAGGAGACTCCGTTGCGTAACCGCAAGCTGTTCGCGGGTGTAGGTGCGGGACTTGTGGTGGCTCTGGCGATCGCCGTCGGTCTGTCGATGGCAAGCGCTGAATCCTCCACCGAACCGCCCTCGACCACGCCGATCAAGCATGTCGTCGTGATCTTCGACGAGAACGTGTCGTTCGATCATTACTTCGGTACCTACCCGAACGCGACCAACCCGGCGGGCGAGCCGGCGTTCACCGCGCAGCCGGGCACGCCGTCGGTGAACGGACTCTCGGGCCCGCTGCTGAGCGACAACCCGAACCTCGACAACCCCGCTCGCTTGGATCGCTCCGAAGCGCTCACCTGCGATCAGAGCCACGCCTACTCGGCCGAGCAGAAAGCCGCCGACGCGGGCCTGATGGACCAGTTCGTCCAGTTCACCGCGGGCGGTGGCTGCACGAACAAGTCGATCGTGATGGACTACTACGACGGCAACACGGTCACCGCGCTGTGGAACTACGCCCAGCACTACGCGCTGAGCGACAACTCGTTCGACACCGTGTACGGGCCGTCCTCGCCGGGCGCGATCAACCTGATCTCAGGCGACAACGGCGGCGCCACCTCGACCGGCCCGCTGCCGGGCACGATCGAGAACGGCACGCTGATCAACGACGCCGATCCGACGTTCGACGACTGCTCGAGCGGCACGACGGCAAGCATGACCGGCAAGAACGTCGGCAACCTGCTCAACGAACACCACATCACCTGGGGCTGGTTCCAGGGTGGGTTCACGCCGACGTCAACCACCGAAGGTAAAGCGGTGTGCGGTTCCTCGCACGTCAACGTGGCGGGCGCGAGCGTCAACGACTACATCCAGCACCACGAGCCGTTCCAGTACTACGCCTCGACGGCCAACCCCCACCACCTGCCGCCGACCTCGGAGGCGACGGTCGGGCAGACCGATCAGGCCAACCACCAGTACGACCTGTCGTACTTCTATGAAACGCTCAAGCACGGGAACATGCCGTCAGTGTCGTTCCTGAAGGCTCCGGCCTACGAGGACGGTCACGCCGGCTACTCCGACCCGCTGGACGAGCAGCGGTTCCTGGCGAGCACGATCAACCAGATTCAGGCTTCGCCTGACTGGTCGAGCACCGCGATCGTGATCGCATACGACGACTCCGACGGCTGGTATGACCATGTGATGGGGCCGATCGTGCGCTCCTCAGACGGTCCCTCGGACGCGCTCAACGGGCCGGGCAAATGCGGCAACGTCCCCGCGACGCCCCCGCCGAGCTTCGAGAACGACCGCTGCGGGTTCGGCCCGCGGCTGCCGCTGCTCGTGATCTCGCCGTGGGCCAAGCAGAACTTCCTCGACAACACGCTCACCGACCAGAGCTCGATCCTGAGCTTCATCGAGGGCAACTGGGAGCTCGGCCGCATCGGCGGCGATTCGACCGACGCGGTGGCGGGCTCGCTCGGGAACATGTTCGACTTCACCCCGAACGACCCGCGCGCGCCGAAGCTGATCCTCGACGAAACGACCGGTGAGGTCCTCAGCGAAGGAGGCGGGGGCGGCAAAAAGGGAGGCTTCACCAATGCCATCCAGCCAGGGGTGTCAGGCCAGCCGGAAGGCGCTCAGGAAGGCTCCGGCAGCCAGGAAGGCTCCGGCGGCAGCGCCGGCACCGGCATCGGTGGCAACGCGGGAGCCGGGATCGGCGGCAAGCCCAGCTCGAAGGTGAGCTGCAAGGCCTCCAGCAGGGGCAAGCACGTGCATGTCACCTGCACCGTGCCGGACGGAGGTTCGCACAAGGGCACGGAGGCTCTACGCCTGCGCATCGCCAAGGGTGGCCACGTGCTGGCGAGCTCACGCGCGCTCGTGCACGGCACGCAGGCGAGCGCGACGCTGTCCAGCGGCAAGCCACTGGCTGCGGGCAGCTACACGCTGCGCATCGCCCTCGACAGTCAGTCGGGCGTGAGCGGAGCGAACCAGACGGTGAAGCTCGGCTGACACCGGGTCACACCACGCAGGGCGCAGAACGGGGCGGGGATGGATTCCCGCCCCGTTCTTTGAGCATGAGAAGCAGGCTCTCCCACGGGCCACCCGCCACCGAAACCCGAGCGCAGGGACGAGCCGCCCTGGAAAACTCGGACCTCTCTACGTTCGGGTCCGCGGCAGCGCCCCGCCTCCGGGCTCCCCCAAACTCCGTACGTCCCGTCCCGTTCCCCATTAGGCTGAAAAGCGAGATGCGCCCGTTCGGCTTCATGCTGGCCACCGAGCCGCCGCCCAAGCGGGTGGGCGTGATCGCCGCCGTGGCCGCGGTGGCGGTATGCACGCTGCTGCTGTATCCGCTGAAGCAGATCGCGCCCGTCGTCTCGCTCGGGGTCGTATATCTGCTGGCGGTGCTCGTCGTGTCGGCCATCTGGGGGGCGTGGCTGGGCGTGCTCACGGCCGTGCTGAGCGCGGCGGCGTTCAACTTCTTTCACCTGCCTCCGGTCGGCCAGTTCACGATCCGGGACTCCGAGAACTGGGTCGCCCTGATCGCGTTCGTCCTCGCCGCCGGCCTGGCCAGCTCGGTGGCGGAGGTGACACGCGCGCGCACGCGCGAGGCCGAGGAGCGCCGGCGCGAGGCCGATCTCGCCGCGGAGATGGCGCGCCTGTTGCTGCGCGGCAACAACCTCGCGCAGGCGTTGCCGACCGCCGCGGCCAGGCTCGCGCAGGTGCTGGGGCTGCACTCGGCCGCGATCGAGATGGAGGCGGTCGAAGGCGATGAGCGCCGGGTCGCGTTCCCGCTGCGCGAAGGCACCCGTCGGCTGGGCACACTGCTGGTCGGGGCCGACACGCCCGAGGCCAGCCTGCGCCGGCTGCAGGAGCGCGTCGTGCCCGCCCTGGAGGCGCTGCTCAGCGCGGCACTGGAGCGCGAGGCGCTGCTGAGCGAGGTGGTCGAGACGGCGTCGCTGCGCCGGGCTGACGTGGTCAAGACCGCTGTGTTGCGCGCGGTCTCCCACGATCTGCGCTCGCCGTTGACGGCGATCTCCGCGGCCGGCGAGGCGGTCGCGCTGCCGGGCCTGTCCGAGCACGAGCGCGAGGAGTTGGCGTCGGTGATCGAGCAGGAGACGCGCAGGCTCTCGCGCCTGGTGGAGAACCTGCTCGACCAGTCGCGCCTGGAGGCCGGCGTGGCCGAGCCCCACCGCGAGTGGACGTCGGTCGAGGAGGTGCTCGGCGCCGCGCTGGACGAGCTCAGCGCGAAGGCGCAGGAGTTCACGCTGTCGATCGATCGCGAGCTCCCACTCGTGCGCGCCGATTCCGCGCAGCTGGAGCGCGCGTTCGTGAACGTGCTCGAGAACGCGCGACGGCACTCCGGCGGGCACCCCGTGTCGGTGCGCGCCCGGGCGGTCAGAACGCACGCGGGGGAGAACGACCGTGTGATCGTGCGCATCGTCGATCGTGGCCCCGGCATTCCCCCGCTGCAGCTGGAGCGCGTGTTCGAGCCGTTCTATCGTGCCGGCACCGCGCGTGGTGGACACCGTGGCTCGGGTCTGGGTCTGGCGATCGCGCGCGGGTTCGTGCAGGCCAACGGAGGCAAGCTGCATGTCGAGTCGCTGCCCGGCCAGGGCGCGACGTTCGTGTTCGAGCTGCCGCTGGACCCGGTCGTGTCTGTCCCCGCCGCCGAGGACACCCAGACGCCGGTGGGGGTTGCGGTGGCGCCAGGTGCACGGGGGGAGTCCCGCGCCATCGGGCCCGCCGGCGAGCCGGATGTCAACGGGGCCCCGGGCGAGTCCCGCGCCCTGGGTGAGCCCAGGGCTCCGGACGAGCCTCACGCGGCCGGCGAGCGCGATGGGGGCTGACCCGCCGCCCGCGCCGCGCGTGCTGGTCGTCGACGACGAGCTGCAGATCCTGCGCGCGCTGCGCGTCGTGTTGCGCGACGCGGGGTTCGAGGTGGTTGCGGCGCAGACCGCGTCGGAGGCGCTCGATCGCGCCGCGGTGCGACCTGCGCAAGCCGCGATCGTCGACCTCGTGCTGCCCGACGGCGATGGGATCGAGGTGACGCGCAGGCTGCGCGAGTGGAGCGAGATGCCGATCCTCGTGTTGTCGGCCGTGGGCGAGGAGGAGCAGAAGGTCCGCGCGCTGGAGGCGGGCGCCGACGACTATGTGACCAAGCCGTTCGGCACGCGCGAGCTGGTGGCGCGGCTGCAGGCGGCGTTGCGCCGCGCGGCGGGGGCCGCGGGCGGGGAGGAGCATGCGCGCATCGAGGTCGAAGGGTTGGAGCTCGACTTCGCCGCGCGTGTGGTGCGCCGCGACGGCGAGCCCGTGCACCTGACCCCGATCGAGTTCGACCTGCTGCGCGTGCTCGCGCGCAATCGCGGCCGCTTGATGACCCATCGCGCGCTGCTGGTCGAGGTGTGGGGTCCCGGCTACGCTGAGGACGTGCAGGCGCTGCGCACGCACATCGCGCGACTGCGGGCGAAGATCGAGCCGGAAAGACCGGTGCCGAGATACATCGTCACCGATCCCGGGGTCGGGTACCGGTTCGCGGGGTAGTAACTGGTCGGGCTTTTGCGGGAGACCCGGAAGCCGGCTCCTGCGTCTGGTTGCTGTTGGCGCCGGTCACCGCAGCGGTTGGCATTGCGTGAGCGTTTTCGGTGGCGGTCAAGACGCTGATCTGCGCCTGACAGCGGGGATGAGATGTCTTTTAAAACGATCTCTTGCACGGACGCGCTTTGCCGCGGTCGCTTTGTGCGGGCTTGCCTTGCGCTTGGTCTCGGCCTCGTCGTTTCTATTTTTGGGTCGCTATCGTGACCTCTTTCCGAGTCTTTAGGAGGCCCCTTTATGTCGACCGCCACGATGAACACGAGCGAGGGCGTGATCGCGTTTGAGCTGTTCGACGCCGACGCGCCCGTCACCGTCGAGAACTTTCGCAAGCTTGCCTCCGAGGGCTTTTACGACGGGCTGACGTTCCATCGCGTGATTCCGGACTTCATGATCCAGGGCGGCTGCCCGCAGGGGACCGGCACGGGCGGACCGGGGTACACGTTCGAGGACGAGATCAACCCCCACAAGATCGTGCGCGGCGCCCTGGCGATGGCCAACGCCGGGCCGAACACGAATGGCTCGCAGTTCTTCATCGTCACCGCCGACGCCTGCCCGTGGCTGGACGGCAAGCACACGGTGTTCGGACAGGTCTCCGAGGGCATGGACGTGGTCAAGAAGCTGGAGGGCGTATCCACCGACGGCTCCGACCGCCCGACCGAGCCGATCGGGATCGCGACGATCGAGCTCTCCGACTGACCGCTCGGGCACGTCTTTTCAGGCGGAGTAGTCTCTGCGTAGAGCACAACATCTTCATGAGGGGAGCCGAGATGGCCAGCGTCGAGCAGCACGTCGAGCAGGAGATACTCCAGGCCCACAACGTAGCCGCGGGCGCGGGTGAGGAGATCCCCGTCGAGAACCCCGCGACCGGGCAGATCGTCGGCACGGTACCCGACCTCGGCGCCGACGCGATCGCGGAGATGGCCCGCCGCGCTCGCGTCGCCCAGCCCGCGTGGGAGGCGTACGGCTTCGACGGTCGCGCGCGCGTGCTGCTGCGGGCGCAGAAGTGGGTGATGGACAACGCCGAGCGGATCGTCGCGACAATCTGCTCGGAGACGGGCAAGACCTTCGAGGACGCCTCGCTGGCGGAGATCGGCTACGCGGGCAACGCCTTCGGCTTCTGGGCCAAGACGGGGCCGGAGTACCTCGCCGACGAGCGGGTCAAGTCCAGTCAGATCCTGGTCAAGGGCAAGAAGCTGATCATGCGCTATCGCCCGCTCGGACTGATCGGCGTGATCGGTCCCTGGAACTACCCGCTGACGAACTCCTTCGGCGACTGCATCCCGGCGCTGATGGCCGGCAACAGCGTGATCCTCAAGCCCTCGGAGGTCACCCCGCTGACCTCGCTGCTGATGGCCGAGGGCCTGCACGAGTGCGGCCTGCCGGACGATGTGCTGCAGATCGCCACCGGTCGCGGTGGGACCGGGGCGGCGCTGATCGAGCACGTGGACATGATCATGTTCACCGGCTCCACTCGCACGGGCAGGAAGGTCGCCGAGGCCGCCGCGCGGCGTTTGATCCCCGCCTCGCTCGAGCTCGGGGGCAAGGATCCGATGCTGGTCCTCGCCGACGCGGACGTCGAGCGGGCGGCCAACTTCGCGACCTACTACTCGATGCAGAACGCCGGCCAGACCTGCATCTCGATCGAGCGCGTCTACGTCGAGGAGCCCGTGTACGACGAGTTCGTCGCCAAAGTCTCCGACAAAGTTCGCGCGCTGCGCGTCGGGCCGCCGCAGGGGCCCGGCTCCGTCGAGGTCGGCGCGATCACGTTCGCGCCGCAGCTGGACACGATCGAATCGCACGTCGCCGACGCGATCGACCGGGGCGCGCGCGTGCTCGCCGGCGGCCACGCCGTGCAGCCCCCGGGGGGAGGGCGCTTCTACGAGCCGACCGTGCTCGTCGACGTCGATCACACGATGAAGATCATGACCGAGGAGACATTCGGACCGACGCTGCCGATCATGCGAGTCCGCGACGCCGACGAGGCGGTGCGGCTCGCCAACGACTCCATCTACGGCCTGGGCGCGTCGGTCTTCTCGCGCGACACCGAGCACGGCGAGGCGATCGCACGGCGCCTTCAAACCGGCGCGGCGAACGTCAACGACGCGATGATCAACTACACGGTGCTGGAGCTGGCGATGGGCGGAGCGAAGGCGTCCGGTCTGGGCTCGCGCCATGGAGCGGGCGGGATTCGCAAGTACTGCTCGCAGCAGGCGATCGTGGTGACGCCGCGGCTGGCGATGAAGAAGGAAATCTTCATGTACCCCTACCGGCGCCGCACCTCGCGGATGTTGGCGGGGGTTTTCAAGTTCTTGTACGGCCGCGGCAAGCGGGATTAGACCACCCATCGCGCGGGGCTCGCGGCGAGCCCGGTCGATCAGCGCATGTCACCACGCGCGCGGAACGGGGACTGGTCCGTCAAATCGCCGCTTACATGTATGGCCGGCCGGTACGGCCGGCGACTGACTTTGTATGGATTCGTTTAGCAACTGACCTGTATCCGGCAAGCCCATAACGCGTGTGTCGCCACGCGCGATAGCGGCGTAGCTGTGACTACCGTCCGCTTGGTTTTGCGCGTTGGTGATTAGTACGTATGGTGGTTTGTTGTTGTTTGGGGTTGGTGGTTTGTTTTGTTGTTGTTGTTGGTAGTACAGCTACGCCGCTACCGCGGGCGGAAGTACACTGTTTGTGGGCTTGCCGGAGATGGGTCAGTGATAAATTGATCTTTAAGTTGTTTGTGGCCGGTCTGCCGACCGGCTAGTTATGTAAGATGCAATTGTTCGCACGGAATCCGGGCGGGCTGGGCTGGTTAACCTGTTAGGATCCGTCGTTGCCCGAGGCGACCGTCGCGTGAAGGGGGACGCCGAGCAGCCGCTCCAACTCGGGGATCGTCGTCTCCGCGCTCGTGTGGTGGATTGTCGCCATGCCGAGGTCCTCGGCTGGGGTGAGGTTGAACGGGAGGTCGTCCACGTACACGCACGCGCGTGGCTGCACTCCCGCGCGTTGTGCCCCCAGCTCGTACATCCGCCGCGAGGGCTTGCGGATCCCCTCCTCGCCTGAGATCACGATGCCGTCGAACAGCTCGTCGAACAGCTCGTGCGGGTAGCGGTGCATGCCCCAGGAGTTCGACACAAGCGCCGTCCTGATCCCCGCCTCACGCGCGTGCTTCACCGCGTCGAGCATCGCGGTGTCGGGCTGGACGCCCGGCGAACAGGCCGTCGATCAGGCCCTCCGGCGCCACCTCCAGCAGGGCGGCGAAGCGCAGCTCGAACGCGGGCTCGTCCAGCTCGCCCTGCTCCAGCGCGATCAGCAGCTCCCGGAACTGCGGGTCGGCTTTAAACCGCCCGCTCAGCGTCTCGGGGTCGATCTCGGCCCGGACGCAGTAGTCGCGGAAGGAGACGAACAGGTTGCTCGTGAGCACCCCACCCCAGTCGATCAGCAGCGCGGTGCGGCCTGAGCCGGACGTATACCTACGCGACGCATTGTCCTCGGTCGCTCGCGTGCCAAGCACGCCACGCTCCCTGCGTTCTCGCCTCGCTTGGTCTACGTCCGGCTCAGGCATCGCTGAGTGCCACCCCTCAGTCATCGCCGAGTGCCACCCCCTCCGCCTGGCGCGCCAGCTCCACGACGCCATCCCCGAACTGCTTCAGGTACGGGTCGTCGGTCGCGCCCGCGAGCGCGCGCTGGTAGTTGCCCTCCATGAACACGACCGACTTCCACAGCGCGAGCGTCGTGTACCAGCGCAGGTCGCGCCATCGAGCGGCCCGTGCGCTGCTCGTAGCAGCTCGATCAGCTCCCCGCGCGTGGGAAACCCCTCGCGGCGGGTCACGCCGCCGAGGTACTCGCGCATGCCGCCCGTCGGGTCGTCCGCCCTCGGTCCACATCATGCACAGGTAGCCGAGGTCCGCCAGCGGGTCGCCGATCGTCGCCATCTCCCAGTCGAGCACCGCCTCGCAGGCGCGCGGGCGGCGTCGGCCGCGAAGATCGTGTTGCCGAGGCGATAGTCGCCGTGCACGATGCGTCGCCGGGCCGGACTCGGGCAGGTGCTCGGCCAGCCACGCCCCGACGCGCTCGACGGCGGGGATCTCGCGCGTCCTGTTGATCTCCCACAGCCCCCCGAACCGGCGCAGCTGGCGCTCGAGGTAGCCGGTCGGCTTGCCGAATCCCGTAAGGCCCGCCGCACGCCAGTCCACCGCGTGGATCTCCGCGAGCGCCTCGATCAGCTGCTCGCCGATCTGACGCCGCTGCGCGGGGCTGTCGAGCGCGGCCGGGAACGCTGGCGACGATCACCTCGCCCGCGATCCGCTCCATCACGTAGAACGGGCAGCCGATCGTCTGCTCGTCCTCGCATACCGCCAGCACCCGGGCACGCGCGCGGGCGTGTCCTGCAGCGCGCGCAGCAGGCGCGCCTCGCGCAGGACGTCGTGCGCGCTCGGCGGCAGCGGCGGGCGCGGCGGGCGGCGCAGCACCACCTCGGCGTCCGGAGCGCTCGATCAGGTAGGTCACGTTCGAGTGCCCCTCACCGATCGGCTGGGCCTCGATCTCGCCCGCGCCGATACCGTGCTCGTCCAGGAACTCGTCGCAGCGGCTCGATCACGAGCAGCGGGCGGGCGCGCGTTGGCGGACGCGTCCGCGTGTGTGCGGACGATGTCGTCCGGTGCCGTTGCGATGGGCACTCCGGCAACGCTACCCGACGCTTCGGGGATGCGCTGGACCGCGCGAGCAGAGGCTCTCACGGCACGTATTGTCCCGACGCCGGTGCGCGATCGGGTTCGGGCATTTGCGGGCAGGAGCACCGCGCGTTGCGCGCGAAATGCTCGCTAGCGACCGCAACCTCCCTACTCCGAAGGTGTCTTAAGCGACCATGCTCAGAAACCAGAGCTGCTCCCTCCCCGTCCTGCTCTGCGCCGTAGCTTTCGGCACTCTCGCGAGCGCTCCCGCCACGAGCGCCCTGGCCTCCCACTCCGAGACCGTGTACTTCGAGGGCTCCACCGACCTGCTCACCGCAGCCACGCGCCCGCACGCGATCGCCCAGCTGCAGGCGCTCGGCGTCAAAGCGCTGCGCGTCGAGCTCTCCTGGTATGACGTCGCGCCCGGGCAGAAGAGCGCCACCAAGCCCGGCTTCGAAGCCACCAACCCGGCCAGCTACAGCTGGGGCGAATACGACGCGCTGATCAACGAAGCGCAGCGGCTGCACTGGAAGGTGCTGCTGACCGTGACCTCGCCCGTGCCGCGCTGGGCGACGTCCAACAGGGCGGCGCCCTACGTCACCAGCCCCGACGACCGCGACTTCGAACAGTTCATGACCGCCGTCGGCCGTCACTACGGCTCGAAGGTGTCGCTGTTCTCGATCTGGAACGAGGCCAACCACCCCGCGTTCCTGCGCCCGCAGTTCAACGTCGCATGGCCAGCCCGCCTCGCCGCGCATCTACCGCGGCCTGTACCAGGCCGGCTACGCGGGCCTGCAGGCCGGCCGGGATCGCGCACCCGCAGGTGCTGATGGGGGAGACGGCGCCGTTCGGCTACGACACCGTCAACGTGCACCGCGAAGGAGGGCGCTGCTGCACGACGTCGCCCCGCTGGCGTTCCTGCGCGGGATGCTGTGCCTGAACGCCACTACAAGAAAGCGGGCTCCTGCGGCCAGCTGCAGACCGCCGGCTACGCCCACCACGCCTACACGCTGCCGGCGGGCCCGTACTAAGCCGCCCTGCCCGTCCGAGGGCGACGACGTCACGATCGGCGTGCTCTCGCGGCTGACGAACGCGCTGAACACCGCCGCGCGCGCGCACGCGATCCCCGGCCGGTCTGCCGATCTACCTGACCGAGTTCGGGGTGCAGAGCGTGCCCAACCGCGAACTCGGCGTCTCGCTCGCCCAGCAGGCCCAGTTCGACGCGATCGACGAGCACATCGCCTGGAGCAACCCGCGCGTGGCGGCGTTCTCGCAGTACCTGCTCAAGGACGACCCGCTCGGCGGGCAAGGCCGGGTCGAGCGTCAACGGCGGCTACGATCGGCTTCCAGACGGGTCTTGAGACCGTCGCGGGCAGGCCCAAGCCGCTCTACTCCAGCTGGCCGCTGCCGCTGACCGTCACCAAGCACGGCCACGGCTTCTCGCTGTGGGGCCTCGTGCGCCCGGCGACCGGCTGCGACCAAGGCTGACGGTGCTCGTCAAGCGCCGAGGCGCTCACAGCGTATCGCGACGCTGAAGACCGTCACGACCAACGCGCTGGGGTACTGGAGCTTCAACTCCTCCACGCAGGGCGTGGCCTGGCGCGTGCGCTGGGTGAGCCCCACGGGCGTGAAGTACGAAGGGTCCCGATCGCTGCCTACTGAGGCGGCCGTTGGACACGGCGCGGCGTCCATCAGGCACGGGGCGCCGTGGCGGCGAATAGAGAACTGGCGCTCCGGCATCCGCGCCTACGATGGGTGGATGCCGGAGCTGCCCGAGGTCGAGATCACCGCGCGCCTGCTCGACGGCGCGCTGCGCGGCGCGCGGATCGAGTCGGCGCTGGCGCCGGGCATCAACGCGCTGAAGACGTTCGACCCGCCGCTCTCCGCGCTGGAGGGCGAGACGATCGCCGGCGTGCGCCGGCGGGGCAAGAACCTGATCGTCGAATCGTCTCCGGCGAGCTGGCGCTGCTGATCCACCTGATGTCGGCCGGGCGGCTGCAGCTGTACGACAAGCGCGCCGGCCCGCGCGATCGCACCTCCAGGCTGCTCGTGCGGGTACAGCCCGGCGCGAGGGCGGAGGAAGGACTCGAGGCACGGCGCCGAGGCGAGCGGCGAGGCGAGAGCGCTCGCGCGGAGCGTCGGAGCTGCGCCTGCGCGAGTTCGGCTCCAAGCAGGCGGCCTGGGTCAAGCTCCTGCGCGCCGCACGAGCTCGAGCGGGACGAGGCGCTGGCGAAGCTCGGCCCCGAGGCGTGGCCCGACCCGCCGCCGCTGGCGGAGGTGCTCGACGCGCCCCGTCCGCTGCACGCGCTGCTGCGCGACCAGCGCATGATCGCCGGGATCGGGCGCTCGTGGGTCGATGAGATCCTGTGGGAGGCGCGGCTGTCCCCGTACAAGCGCGGCGCGGACCTCGACGCGGAGGAGCGTGAGCGCCTGCGCGAGGCGATCGTCGCGACGCTGGGCGGCGCGATCGCCCACTACGAGCAGACGATCACGCTGCCGATCCCCGACAAGCTGCCGATGCCGCTGCGGGTCCACCGCCGCGAGGGCGAGCCCTGCCCGCGCTGTGGGACGACGCTGCGGGCGGTCCACTTCGAGGACTACGTGATCGCCTACTGTCCCGTCTGCCAGACCGAGGGTCGGGTGCTCAAGGATCGGCGGCTGTCGCGGCTGTTGAAGTAGCGGTCGTCAAAGCGCGGGCGCGCGGCGAGAGCAATGCAAAGACGAGCAAGCGACGAAAGGATCAGCCGATGATCGAGCAGGGACAGCAGGCGCCGGGCTTCGAGCTGCCCGACCAGGACGGGCGGGCGGTGAAGCTGTCGGACTTCCGCGGCCAGCGGGTGGTCGTCTACTTCTACCCGAAGGCTGACACGCCGGGGTGCACAACTCAGGCGTGTGGCGTGCGCGAGCACCATGCCGACTACGCGCAGGCGGGCGCGGTGGTGCTCGGGATCTCCCCCGATCCAGTCGCGAAGGTGAAGAAGTTCCACGACAAGCAGGCCCTCAACTTCGCCCTGCTGGCGGATGAGGACCACGCCGTGGCAGACGCCTACGGTGTCTGGGTCGAGAAGTCGATGTATGGACTTATCGCATAGGGTAGTAAACGGATCGGACGGAAAGTGCCCTGATGAAAGAAGACGCATGATCGAGCCAGGACAAGTGGCCCCCGACTTCGAGTTGCCCGACCAGGACGGTCGTCCGTTCAGGCTCTCGGACTTCCGTGGCCAACCGGTCGTTGTCTACTTCTACCCGAAGGCAGCGACCCCAGGTTGCACGGTCCAGGCGTGCGGCGTGCGCGATCATCGGCTGGACTACGAGAAGGCCGGCGCGGTTGTCCTCGGGATTTCTCCCGACCCCGTGGCGAAGGTCAAGAAGTTCCACGACAAGGAGGGCCTGAACTTTGCCCTGCTGGCCGATGAGGATCACGCAGTTGCCGAGGCATACGGAGTTTGGACAACCAGGAGTATGTACGGGCGCACGTTCTGGGGCGTGCAGCGGACGACGTTCATCGTGGGTCCGGATGGGAGGATGACGCAGGTGCTCCGCAACGTGAAGCCGGCCAAGCACGACGAGTTGGTGTTGAAGGCGCTGGGCGACGCAACACCGCCTGCGGTGTAGGCGCACGACGATCGGCTGCGTCGTTCATTGCAGCAGCGGACCCACGACGTAGACTTGGTCAGTGTGGGACAAGCGTCGGTCGCTGGGCCTCTCGTACCGTCGGGACTGACGTCTATCAAGCACAAGTGCTTGAAGAACGCGTGCGCAACGGCCGAAGGAGGTTCTTACACGTAGCCTGCGAGACCTCCCGTGGTGCGGGGCTCAGGCCGCGAGGTCCAGGACGGTCCCTGCTTCCTCCCTGACCGCGAGCGCGTCGATCCGCGCCTGTGCTGTCTCCATGAAGTCACAGAGCACCCCGACCCGCTCGGCCTCCGTGTTGGGCTTGGGCGCGAGGTCTTGTGGTTCGGCGTGCTCGACCATGCTGCACGCTGTCTCGCTGATGTCCTCGTCGGCGAACTCCCAACGCGCTTCCCAGGACTCTCATCAGCCCCCAGCTGTCTTCGCTCAGATCGAGCTGCACGCCGAGTGGGGGCAGGGTCTTGGCCCACCCGATTGCGTCGAGCAGGGCATAGACTTCTCTTAGGTTCTGCATGGGTCCGCGAAACCACTCGGGGTGATCTTCACGGTCGCTCGCGAACGCGGCCGTGTCGAGCGCTTCGGCGGCCGAGCCGATCTCGGCGTAGGCGGCGCGGCGCAACCAGTCCACGACGCTCGCGGGGACTGTCACCAGCGCTCCGCCCGATACCTGCCCGTCACTGGCTATATTCCTCTCTTGCATGGGAGCTATACCTCCTATGTCGCGGCCCCCGGCTGTTAGCGCAGCGCGGGGGCCAAATTGTAAATTGGCCTCTCATTTTATCAGCAGCCACGGCGGAAACAAGGTATTTCACCCAAATATGGCGCGATATCCTCCATGAGTTTGCGAGTTCACCCCGGGCGAGATAATGTGTAACACAATCATCGCCCGCCCAATCGGGTCCGGACCAGGGCCGGGGAACCACGGAGGTCAAGGCGGCGCAGCCGCCGACCCCTTGTGGGTTGACCTTCGTGGTACCCTTTTTCACCGGACCTGATAGGCGGGCGCGCCGCACTTAGGGGTCCCCGGCCGCGCGCAGCGCGGTTGGGGGTGCGGCGGGTAACTTGGCCGTTCTCGCGTTGCTGATGGCGCGTGTTCTGATTGTCTCGTGCAGAGTGAAGGCGTTTGATATAGAAGTGTCGCTTGGGCTTGTCGTCTTGGGCAATAGCGCGGGGGCGAATTTCCCGCATGCTTGCTCGGCTGCGGACGCAGTCGCTCGCTCGATTGACGGTGCCGGGAGCATGTAGGGATACTGCCCCCCATATCAGTAGTACTTATAAGTAAACTAGAACTTTGCGGGCCGCCTTGGGGGGTCCGGCATTTTCTTCAGCGACTTGAACAGCTCTGTCTCGTTTCCTTCGGGTCCGAAGCAAGCGACGATCGTGTCGAACTCCCGTTTGTCTCGTTTTGCCTCAATTCTTACGAAGCGAACGCGGTCTCGTAGTTCCGTTTCGGTGCGTTTCTCATCCGGGTCCCGGTCCCCAGGGTTCAGCGCGCTGCTGAGTCCGGCAGCGTCGAGGACGCTCCGGGCGATCGTCCATACCGTCGTATGCTTGGTGGCCCGGTACCGGACGCACGCAAGTACTCGCAAGAGATGCTCGCTCATCCAGACGACGCACTTGACGAGGGCCTCCTGCTCGGCCGGAGTGTCGCCCGGGCGGTCGATGAATCGAGCATTTCTCAGAGCATGATCGATAAAGCCGAGGACGTCCGGGACATCTCTTCTAAGCTTCTCGGCGTAGGGGAGGTCGAGTAGCTGGTCTGCGTACCGGACGCTGAGGACCGGCCGTCCTTCCAGCTTCCAACCGTCGTACTCATGGCTTTCGTCAATCGCCGCGGGCGGCGAAATCCCGTCGATCAGATGGAGGAGGTTGTGCACGGCCTCGTAGAGCATCTCGCCCAGAAGTGCCCTGTAGCGCTGCTCGTCCCGCAGCCTCTCCTCCTTCGCGAGCGCATCGACGCGAGCTTTCGCGACGCGCTCGACGCTGAACGACAAGTAGGCGATCAAGCCCGCCAACAGAGCGATCACTAGCGTCGCAAATGCGATGACGCCCTGATGTGCGTCAGCTCGGCAGAGCAGGTCGCCCCCACACGAGGTCTGAGTTTTCCCCGGCAGCAGGAGCAGCGCGGCAATTACCGATGACAACGCAATCAAGACCACTGCAACTGCAGCTCCGCGCGCGATCTTCCTTCGCCTCGCTTCCTCGGCTGGCGTACGGAACTTTCCGTTCATGAGGCGAAGCCTCTCACACAGGACCTCGAGGCGCAGAGTGTCTAGGAGGAATTTGCGAAACGCAGGATGGCGCTCATAGGGCGGCATCCTGCCAGACCGGCAGGCTGCCGTACCCCGCAGCTTGGCGTGTGATACCCCACGCTGATGTCGGTTGACCGAGGTCTGCCTCTGCTTTGCTCAGAGAAACTGCTCCATCGACGGGATAACGCGATTCGCGATGGTGTCGTGGATCGCCTTCAGCACCGGAAGGACGAGTTCTCCCGGAGCCACGTCGTAGGTCTCCGCGAACGCTATCGAGGCGGCTGGACGCATGTGCACGCTCGTGTCTACCTCGGCGATGATCTCGTCAGCGCGGACGATGACCTCTCCGTCCCTGAATGCGCCAAGGCTGATCGTTCCGGCTTGGAGTTGGCGAGCGCGGATCACCGGGACGATTCTGCTCCAGAGCTCGGCTGAGACGTTTCCGCTGTAGACCTCGGCGTCGCCGATCGCCCGGAATCCGCCGATGTCCACGGCGTGTGCCATGCCAGCGATGAGTGGTGGGAGCCGGTGCTTGTCCCCGTTATCGAGGGCGTTGAGGACGGCGAGCAGGTCGCCGTCGCTTCCCGCGTCTGTCTGAAACCTCTCGATGGCTGCGTACATGCCGGTCGGCATCTTGTTCTTGGGACCAATATCATTGGCGACAGTGCTTGCCAGCTTGGCCTTGGTACGGATCGGCCACATAGAGGCGTTCTCGTTGGGAGGCGGCCTTTTCCCGCTGACCTTGATGGCGAGTTGGTAGGCAAGGTGATCGATCCCTTGCCGCATGTTGTGCACGGTGTCGCCTATGAGCAACGGCAGGAGGGGGTCCGATGGTTGGCGGAGGACGCGCTGCGTGAGCGTCTGCTTGCGGGTTGCGACCTCAGACTCGTAGGAGATAGAGCATGGGTCTGTTTCGGCCCACAGCTTGACTACGTGGTCAAGGGCGTGAAGGTGTTCGAGTGCGCGCTTGAGCTTGAGACGGTAGCTGGCTTCCACGAGTTGGCCAGAAAGCCTACGCGGCCAGCGCAGACGCAGCCAAGTCCCGTTCCCGATTCAGCGCCGAAGTCAAGTAGTGGTCCTGCCTGAGCTGCGACGCGCTGCCGTTCCCGCGTGGTTGCGAGTGAGCTTTCAGCAGGAAGCACGAGTCGCGAAGAGCAGTGATCGCCTTGCTGTGGTGGCGTCTACAGCGCCACGAGCTCGCGATCCGGTTCGCCGTCGGTGGCGAACTCGAAGCCGAGCACGGCGTGACCGTCGAGCGCCTCGGCGAGGCGTCGCAGTGTTTCGGTGCCGGTGCGGTGCTGGCCGCTCTCGATGCGGGAGATGACTGAGGTAGTGGTGCCCATGCGCTTGGCGACCTGCTGCTGGGAGAGGCCGAGCTGTGCACGGCGCATGATCGCGATTCGCGCGATCTGCTCGAACGGCGCCAGGCGCTCGTGGGCTTCGCGGTAGCTCTTGTTGCGCGCGAGCTTGCTCTCGACGTGGTCGCTGACGCTTGTTCCGATTGGGCTCTGGTGCTTGGTCATCGTGATGGTCGTATCGGTCCCGGCGATCCAGGATGTTAGCAGAAGTGCGAAATCGGTGCTATGGCGCGTCGTGACCGGCGGCCCGGGGCGGGGTGCGCGGTCGCGCCTGCATCCGCGCCTTGAAGTCCTCCCACCGCTCGTGTGCGATGCGAATCTCACGCGGATCGATCCTCGCGGAGCGTTTGGCGAAGATGTGCAGCAGGACAACGAGCTGCTCTGAGCGGCGGTAGAGGACGCGATACAGCTCCCGACCGTAGTGGCAGCGCAACTCGCGCAACTCCCCGTTGACCTGTGAGGAGTGAGGGAACGGGAGATGAGGCGTGGCGTCGCCCAGCAGATTCAGACGCCCGATCTGATGCTCGATCGCGGCCTGCGAGTCGTTGTCCAGGGAGTCGAGGAATTCGCGCACGGGTTCGCGACCGGACGCATCGCGATAGAAGACGGCTTGAAAGTCGGACACGATCTCATCCTGGTCAGCTCGGGACGATCTGACCCTACTTGATGGAGGCATTTATTCGATCTCGAACCCGCGGTTGTTCTCGTGGTCCTGCTCGATGTTGTGCTCCCAGGCTTGTTGGCGTTCTTGTGCTGCCTGGATGGCTTGTTCGGCGTGCTCCTCCCCGAGCGCGCGCCACGCAGCGTTCACGTCGATGCTCGCCAGCGTGGACTTGCTGCCCCGCGTAGACAGCGTGAGGCTGTCCAGCTCTCCGGGTCCCGGCTCGCGACCGTAGCGCTGGCGGAATACCTGTGCCGCCTTTTGTACGTCCTCGCCGCGTTTGGACCAGTGCTCGGACAACTCCTCAGAGACGCCCTCGATAGCGAAGTACCGCTCGTCCTTCCCGGTCCGCCGCTCGATGCCCAGGCCGAGCTGCCCGAGCTCCTGTGCGAGCTCTGAGCGATACCACGCTCCGCCCTCTCTGGCAGCGAGATACAGCTGCCGGGATTCGACGGCCGCGATCTTCCCGTCGTGGCGAACGGCTGCGATCACCGCGACGTGGGAGTGCAACTGAGGGTCGGGCACCCCGTTGGCTTGCTGGTCGCGTGCCAGGCGGCTGGTCGTGTGCACGGACTCCGCTGCGAGCAGGCGCTTGGCCTTCTCAAACCGCACGACCCCGTTTTTTTTTGCGGCGCACGAGCGCGACCTCGCGCTCGGTCCGCTCCAGCGCGCTCGCCACGGCCTTGCGGTGTGCAACCCCGATTTGCGCGCGCCGATACGGCGAGCTGGTCGCCCACAGCGCCGAGACATCCTTCGGTGGGCTGAACGTCATGTCGATACCCGCTGTTCGCGTCTTATTCGATCCGGCCGGGCGGATCGGCTCGCCATCTACCGGGGAGAGCCCCTGCATCAGTGGCCGCAGGTGCCGAAGCTCTACGGGCTTTGCCGGGTCGATGCCGTAGGAGCGCAACAGCCCCGCGGGGCCATGCCAGCGAGTGGGCGCGGGCTCGCCGCCGGGTCCGTCGCGGGTGTAGTAGTCCCCGCGCGATGATTGCGAGATGAGGTATTTCGACCAGCGCGTCGCCGAGGCGCCCGGGATCTTGTGTGTGCTCTGCATCCTCCAGCGAACGTAACGCCCACCGATTCATACCACAAGCAACTATCGGGTAAAGTATGAAAAGAAGAGCTATACCCAGATGTTGTGGATGCGTGTGGGGAGGAAGGCGGCGTACCTTCCCGGTTGATGAAGACCGAAGCCGGCGTTGGCCGGCAGGAAGGCACGCCATGTCAGATGTTCGCAGGCTCCCCGTTGGGGAGGATGATGAGGGAGGGGTCTCTCTCGATGATCTCGCTCGGGAGGGCGCGCGGCGAATGATCGCGGCGGCGCTCGAGGCCGAGGTCGATGAGTACGTCGGCGTGTTCGTCGACGAGATCGATCAGGACGGTAAGCGCCTGGTCGTCCGCAACGGTCGTGCGCGGGAACGGCGCGTGACGGTCGGCTCGGGGACGGTCCCGGTCCGGGCGCCACGTGTCAACGACAAGCGCGTCGATGAGGGGGGCGAGCGCAAGCGGTTCAGCTCGCGGATCCTGCCGAAGTACGCCCGCCGCTCGCCGAAGGTCACCGAGGTGCTCCCGATCCTCTACCTGCACGGCCTTTCGACCGGGGACTTCGCCCCGGCGCTGAAGGACTTGCTCGGCGAGGACGCCTCAGGCCTGTCGTCCAGCTCGATCCAGCGCCTGACCGAGCAGTGGCAGGCCGAGCACGCCGCGTTTGCTACCCGCGAGCTGCGGTTTCACCGCTACGCGTACCTGTTCGTCGACGGGGTGAACGTCAGTGTCCGCCTCGGTGAGGATCCCAAAGTGTGCCTGCTGGTCGTGATCGGTGTCCGTGAGGACGGCTGCAAGGAGCTGCTCGCGGTCGAGGACGGCTACCGCGAGTCCGAGGACTCCTGGGCGGCAGTGTTCCGTGATCTCCGCGACCGCGGCCTGGGCGAGCCGAAGCTCGTGACCGGTGACGGCGCGCTCGGTGCATGGGCTGCGCTGCGCAACGTGTTCCCCGCAACCAAAGAGCAACGCTGCTGGGTGCACAAGACAGCGAACGTGCTCGACGCGCTGCCGAAGCGGCTGCAGCCCAGGGCGAAGACACTGCTGCACGAGATGGCCGAGGCTCCCTCTCGGGCTGATGCTCGCAAAGCGCTGGAGCGGTTCCGGGAGGAGTTCGACGCGAAGTATCCGAAGGCCGTGTCCAAGCTCGACAAGGACTGGAAGACACTCACCGCGTTCTACGATTTCCCCGCCGAGCACTGGCGGCATCTGCGGAGCACGAACCCGATCGAGAGCAGTTTCGCGACCGTGAAGCTCCGCACGAAGGTCACGAAGGGCGCCGGCTCCAAGAAGGCAGCGCTCGCGATGGCCTACAAGCTCTTGGACGCCGCCCAGGAGCGCTGGCGGCGGTTCAACGGCCACGAGCTCGTCACAGACGTACTCGAAGGCGTGAAGTTCAAAGACGGCATCAAGGTCACAGACGACGAAAACACGACAACAGACGAGAAGGTCGCCGCCTGAAACCTCACCCCCTCACCCACAACATTTGACAATTGCTCTGAAAAGAACGCTATCGGCGACTATTTATGGCTGTATAGCTCCCTTGGGTGCGTATGGTCTGCGCCGTTTGCGCCGTTTGCGCCGTTTTTTGGAGGTGGCTGCACTTGTGCAGGCACCGGTCTTGGCCCGCAGGGCCGTACCTTCTTTTGAGCCCCGTAAGGAGCGTTTTTGCTTTCGGTCCGTTGGGGTTTCTTGTCGGCCTGGTGATCGACCGGAGCTGGTTGGTCTGTGGTCGTCCGCTTCTGTGATGGGGTGCGGAGTTGCCTATCGAGCGGTGGGCGATCGGGTTGCTGGGATGTTGCGGGGGTTGAGCGATCGTCTTGTTCTGCTGATCTGCGCCGGCGAGCACGGGACGGTTCTTCGTTGCTCGAGCGGGCGTGTTTGACCAGCGTGCTGGTTGAGGGTTGACAACGGTGTAGGGGTGCTGTACAGTGCTTGCATAGATGCGTATCGACGCAGTGTCGGTGCGGATGACATAGGATCTTTGTTGGGTTGGTTTTCCTGGCCGGCATTGTTGTTTTAGCTATGGGGAAGTTTGTTGAGAGGGATGGGGATCGGGACTGTGAGGGAGTTGGTGTTTCGCGTGGTGTTGTTTGATCCATACGTGATGGGGATCGCTGCGTGCCCGGATGGGCCCGTCGGTAGATGCCTCGGTGTCGCCGAGGCATCTCTCTCTCTCTCTCTCTCTCTCTCTCTCTGCACAGTCTCGGGCTGAGAGCCTAAGCGCCAAGCCGCCCGTTGGCTGTTCCCCTCGTCGGGGGAGGGCCACTGTATGTCTCTCGCGGCGTGGTTCTGGTTGTAGTGGCCGGGCGCGTCGTGGTGTAGTTCGTGATCTTGGGGTGGGCGCCGTCGCCGGTAGCGGCGCGTCTGTCCTGCAAGCCAAACAGGACGAAGCATCGTGTCCTGTCTGGGTCGAGCGTCGCTCCCCTGACCCGGTGGTGGCGTTCGGGGAGGTCTCCTGGCGTGTTTGCTCATGTGTCGGCGGCCTCTTCCCATTGCGTCGCGGCTCTGTTCCCAAACCGGGGTCGCGGCGCACCCCTCTTTGCTGTGTGGGAAGCGGGGTGTGCGATGCCCGCTAAGCGAGTGCGTTCCTCGACGGTGCCGGGGCGTCGTCGTCGGTCGCGTCCGAGTGTTCCCGTGCCTGTCAGGCGTGGTGGTGTGCAGATCAGCGAGGTCCAGCGCGCACGGATGTTGAACGCGGCGGTGGCGATTGTTGGCGAGGAGGGTTATGAGCGGATGTCATCGGGGCGTGTCGCGCGTCGTGCGCGTGTGTCGCGGCGCACGTTCTATGACTTGTTCTCCGATCGTGAGGATTGTTTTCTGGCGGCGTTTGATGATGTGGTGGCGCGGTTGGAAGGGCTTGTGGTTGGTGCGTATGAGCAGGAGCGGGGGCAGTGGCCGGAAAAAACCCGTGCCGCGTTGGTTGCGCTGTTGGTGTTTTTGGATGAGCAGCCGGGGGTGTGTGGACTATTGGTTGTGGATGCGCTGAAGGCGGGTTTGAGGGTGCAGCAGCGTCGGGTTGAGGTTTTGGAGCGTGTGACGCTGGCGCTGCGTGAGGGTGGTTCACACGCCAAGGGCGCGCATGAGGTTTCCCCGTTAGCGGGGGAGGGTGTTGTGGGTGCGGTCTTCAGTGTTGTTCACACGCGTGTGTTGTCCAAGCGTCCGGGATCGATGTTGGAGGTGCTGAACCCGTTGATGGGTGTGATCGTGCTGCCTTATCTGGGCGCCGGCGCGGCGCGTCGTGAGCTCGAGCGTCCGGTGGCGAAGATTCCTCGCGCGTCCAGGAAGTCCAGCACACGCGCTGCTGTGGCCGTAGTGGCTATAGACCCGTTGGCGGGTCTGAATATGCGTTTGACGTATCGCACGTTGCGCGTGTTGACGGTCATCGCTGAGCTTGAATCGGTTCGGACGCGTCCTGACCCGGGGTCGGGTCCGAGTAATCGTGTGATTGGTGAGGCGTCGGGTATTGCCGATCAGGGTCAGATCTCGAAGTTGTTGCAGCGTTTGGAGCGTTTGGAGTTGATCGTCAACGCGACGCCGGGGAATCGCAAGCAGCCCACGGGTGAGCCCAACGCGTGGCGTTTGACCGCGCGTGGTCGGGAAGTGCAGCAGGCGACCCGTGTCAACTCGGCCGAGGGCCAGGGAAACGGGGTGGCATCGTGATGTCTGTTCGCCATCGGGTCTCGGATGCCGTGGGTGTCGCTGACCAGGGTCAGATCTCAAAGCTGCTCTTGATGCGTCTGGAGGGCCACGGGCTGTTGGAGAACACTGGCGGTCAGACCCAGGGCACATCCCCCAACGCGTGGCAGCTCACACCCCGTGGTGAGGAAATTTGCGGTTTGTCATGTAAACCGGGCCATCGGCCCTTGCGTCCTTAAGGAGAATCGAAGATGTTCAAGAGATCAGGTAGGCATTTCAACGCTTCAACCGTGATTGCCATCGCCGCGCTTGTGTTTGCCGTGACGGGCGTGTCGTTCGCGGCGAGTGGTGGTGGCGGTCGCTCGCCGGTCAAAGCGAGCGCGTCGACCAGGGGTGGCAGCACGGCCGCGGTTGTGGCCAAGAAGAAAGCCGCGCCCAAGGGCAAGGCCGGGCCGCGTGGTCCCGCGGGTCCCACGGGCGCGACCGGGGCCACGGGCGCCACCGGGGCGACGGGCGCGACGGGCGCGACGGGGGCGGCGGGGCCGGCCGGATCAGGCGCAACTGGCGCGACGGGTCTCCAGGGTCCCCAAGGAGCACCGGGCACGCCTGGCGCGACCGGTCCCGAAGGCAAATCCGGTTTCACGAAGACTCTCCCGTCCGGCGAAACGGAGACCGGCACTTGGGCATTCAGCGGTCAGAACGGCTTCGGGACAGCGGCTGTGGCGATCTCTTTTCCGATCCCGCTCAAGAAAGGTATCACCTCGGTTCACTTCGTCAATGAAAAAGGCGGCGAAGTCATAGAGCGCCTGGAACAAAAATCCACGGTGTGTACCGGCGCCGGCGTGGCGCCGACGGCGCCCGCGGGAACGCTCTGCGTGTATGAAAGCTACCTGTCGCTGCCGATCGCTGAAGGACAGAACGAAGAAGAAGTAACATTCCTCGATGTCGACAGTCCCGCACATTCCTCTGGCGCCGGGACGTCCGGAAGCGTCATGCGTATCTCCGGAGAGCCGGCCGGCTCCGAAGGGTTCGGCACCTGGGCGGTGACCGCGGAATAACGACGGGTCTGGCGAGAAAGTCAATCAACGGTAGGGACAGGCTCTGTCATCGGGCTGTTGTCTGGGCGCCGCTCGCATTGTTATGGGCGGCGTCCAGGAGGCCGCCCAGAGTAGCCTCATTCATGGAAATCCATAGGCAAGGTACGGAAAATGAAAACCCCTAAAATAGGTACGAGGCATGGAGAAGATAGGCGGGTCCGCTTCCACGCCGACGCCGGCTTCTTCGCGGTGCTACTCGTGCCTTTCCTGATGTGCGTACCTCTATTCGCACCCGCAAGCGCCTCCGCCTCTGAATGCCCCAACGAACAGCCTCGTGTCGAACAGCCGTTCGCGTCAACTCTCCCGGATTGTCGCGCGTATGAGATGGTCTCGCCGCTGGGGAAGGATGACAATGGGATCGCGGTTGTGGATAGTCGTGCTGCCGTTGAAGGTGAATCGGTGACTTATTTTTCTTCTGGTTCTTTCGCTAACCCGACGTCCGCGTTTTTGGAAAGCCGGTATATCTCCCGGCGCGAAACGAGCGGTTGGTCGACGCAGAACATCTCGCCTCCTTATGTTGACTACCAACAGGACGCTGAAAATTTTGCATTCGCCCAAACCCTCTTTACACCAGATCTCTCGGAGGGAGTCGTACAGGGCATCAATACCCCACTAATGGAAGGCGAACCGGTGGGGTACGTCAATCTTTACGTGGCGGCGATCGAAGACGGCACGTATCAGGCAGTGTCGAGGTTTACACCAGAAGACGAATACAAACCGTTTAGCGAGGGCCACGGCGAAGCGTTCGTTTTCACTCCGCGGGTGGAGGGTGTGTTAACTGATCTCTCTCATGTGGTTTTTGAGCAGTACCGGAAAGAGGGTGCGTATCCTAGGCACGATCATGTGTATGAGTGGGCTGGGGGTGAGCCGAGCTTGGTGGATGTGCCGCCTGCTGGGGTAAGTTTTGAAGGGGAGATGCGGTTGGGGCTCCTGCTGACCTAGGCGATGGAGCGCACTTCGGAAACACGTGGCACGCTGTTTCAGAAGATGGCTCGCGGGTGTTTTTCACGGGGCAGGAACGCGAAGGGGGCTGGAATACGTTGGTCAGTTGTTTGTGCGAGTGAATCCTTTGGCTGCTCCTGAGGACGGAAACGAATGTTCCGTATCTACCGATGCGTGTACGGTCGAGGTGTCGAGGTCTCAGCGTACGCCGGTAGATCCGTATGGGCCGCAGCCGGCGTTCTACCGGGATGCGAGCGTGGATGGGTCGCGGGTGTTCTTCACCAGTAGGGCAGAGTTGACAAATGATGCGAATACTGGTCCGGAAGACAATGCGGCGAACCTGTACGAGTACGACGTGGAAACCGGTGTGTTGAGCGATCTGACGGTGGACAGCGACCCGGCAGAAGACGGCGCCGCGGTGTTGGGGCTGGTGACGGCCGGCGAAGATGGCTCGTATGTGTATTTTGTCGCTAATGGGGTGCTGGCGGAGGGCGCGAAACCGGGGAACTGCAGAGAGGAAGAAGAAGAAAAGGCGGTTGCGGGTGAACGGTCATGTAGCTTGTATGTTGTGCATGATGGGGTTGGGGGGTGGGAAGCGCCGAGGTTCATCGCGACGTTGGCGGGCAGTAACGCTACGAGGTTTTCCTTGGGAAGTGGTCGGGATGGGGATGAAACTGATTGGGTGGGTTATGAAACGTCGTTGAGTAGTGATTTTGGTCCGGGGCGGCATACTGCGAGGGTGTCGGGGGGTGGGGGTTTGTTGGTGTTTGAATCGGAATTGAGTTTGACGGGGTTTGATAATGTGCCGGTTGAAGCGGGGTTGTGTGGTGAACATGACCGGTGTCGTGAGGTGTACATGTATAACGCGGAATCGGGGAAGCTTGTGTGTGTGTCGTGCGATCCGTCGGGTGCTCGGCCGGTGGGGCCGGCGGAGCTAAGTATTGGTGCTCCTGAAAATGCGTTCCCGAGCTTTGCGCTGGCGTACCCGTATTATCTTCCGCGTAATTTGTCTGAAGGTGGGGGGCGATTGTTTTTTCAGAGTGCGGATGGGCTTGTGCCGCGTGATAGTAATGGTCTTGTGGATGTGTATGAGTGGGAGTTGCCGGGGGTGGGGTCGTGTACGTCGGGGTCGCCGAGTTTTAGTGAAGGTAGTGGTGGGTGTGTGTTCCCGGTTTCTGACGTGGCGGGGGGTAGTGAAGCGCGGTTTATGGATGCGAGTGGGAGTGGTGATGATGTGTTCATCGCTACTGCGGATCAGTTGGTGTCCTCGGATGCGGATTCTCGGGTGGATGTGTATGATGTGAGGGTTGGTGGTGGGTTTCCGGTGTCTGGGGGTGTGCCGGTGTGTGTGAATGCGGATTCGTGTAAACCGCCTGTTTCTCCGCAGCCGGGGGTGTTTGGGGCACCGGCGAGTGCGACGTTCTCTGGCCCAGGTAGTCCACTTCCATCACCTCCAGCGGTCGTAGAAGCTAGCGACAGAAAACGGTGAAATGCGCTAAAGACAAGAAGCTTAGCCACGGGCACTGTGTCAAAAAGAAGCAACAAAAAAGCAAAAGGCCGACGCGAAGGGCGAAACGATGAGCAGCTTTGGGACTCGACTTGGACATACAGGCAAGCTCACTCGCCTAGGTATTTACGTAATACCGGTGTGCGTAGCAATGGTTTCTCTGTTCAGCCCGGTGATGGCTGAATGTTTTGGGTTGGGGGATAGTGAAGGGTTTGGGTTGCAGAGTTTTGAAGTGTCGGCTGTGAATAGGGATGGGTCGGTGGATGTGTTGGCTGGGTCGCATCCTTATGAGCTCAGGACCGATTTTGTGATGGATGAATCGGCCGAATTCAAAGAAGGGACACCGCCGTATAAGTTCTTGGCTAGGGGTGGGGGGTTGAAGGATGTTCAGGTTGAATTGCCGCCGGGGTTCGTGGGGAACCCAAACGCGGTTCCGAAGTGCCCGTATGCTGAGTTTTTGAAGGAAAAATGTCCGGATAATGCTGCGTTGGGGGAGGCGACGGTGGGTATTGCGAGCACGAATGGGTTTGTCAGCTCGCGGCTGCGTAGGCGTGTGGATCAGGCCGAATATTTCACTGAGCCTGTGTATAACGTCGAACCTGCTGGGGGTGTCGCGGCTGAGCTTGGTTTCTGGGCGGCAGTCGAGCCGGTCTTTGTGGATGCGAGGGTTCGTACTGGTGGGGACTATGGGATCACGGTCGGGTCCGGTAATGTGACTGAGGGGGTTGTGATCTATAGCGTGAAGGTCACGGTGTGGGGTGTGCCGGCTGAAGCGAGTCATGATCGGTTGCGCGGGAAATGTCTCGGTACGGGGCTTAGCAGCCGTGAGGAAGAAGAAAACGAAGGGTTGGCGCATGATGAAGAAGAGTCGGTGCGGGAAGAAGAAGAAAAAAGGGGGGTTGTGGATCCGGTTGCGCCTGTGAGTTGCCCGGCGGGTATCCCGGCGCCGTTTTTGACGAATCCGACGTCGTGCGGGGTGCCGCGTACAGCGACGTTGAGCGTGGATAGTTGGGACCGGCCGGGGAACTTTGCGACGGGGGAAAACGTGATCTCGGAAAGTACGTCGTTGCCTGAGCTCGTGGAATGTGACAGGCTTGATTTCAGTCCAACGCTGACGGTCGCGCCGGATGGGACGGCGGGGAGCACGCCGACGGGGTTGAACGTCAACGTACACGTTCCGCAGGAATCGACGGTTAACCCGGCTGGGTTGGGAGAGGCCGACGTGAAGGACACGACCGTGACGTTGCCAGCGGGGGTGCAGATCAGCCCGAGCGCAGCGGACGGGTTGCAGGCCTGCTCTAACGAACAGATCGGCTTCACGGGCGTGAACCCCGTGTCCGGGTCCGATGAATTCACCGACAGCGCGCCGTCGTGCCCTGACGCGTCGAAGATCGCGAACGTCAGGATCGCGACGCCATTGCTGGAACACGAACTGACGGGGGCGGTGTATTTGGCGGCGCCGCAGAACTTGAATACGAGTTTCCCCACCCACCCAACCCTCACCAACCTGCTGGAGAACCCGTTCGGGAGCCTGATCGCGATGTACCTGGTGGCAGAAGAAGAAAAGACGGGTGTGCTCGTCAAGCTTCCGGGCGAAGTCGCGTTGTGCGAAACCGCGGGAGAGTCGCTGGACGGCAGGACCTGCGAAGGGGCGGGGCAGATCACGACGACGTTTGAAGACACGCCGCAGTTGCCATTCAGTGATCTGCAGCTCGAATTCTATGGGACGGCGAGAGCGCCGCTCGCGACCCCGGCGTTGTGTGGGACGTACACGACGACGACGGCGTTCACGCCGTGGTCAGCCGCGGAACACCCGGGCCCGTCTGAAATCTCGAACCCGTCCTCGAGTTTCCCGATCAAATCCGGTCCGGCTGGGGTGCCGTGCGCGGACCCGCTGCCGTTCGCTCCGGCGCTGTCCTCGGGTAGTCCGAACATCAACGCGGGGTCGTTCTCGAACCTGACGACGACCCTCTCGCGCGAAGACGGCCAGCAGAACATTCAGCAGGTCACGCTGCACTACCCGCCGGGCCTGTCCGGGATCCTCTCCGGCGTGAAGTTGTGCGGCGAACCCGAAGCGAACGCCGGGACTTGCCCTCCCGAATCGGAAATCGGGGAAACGATCGTCAGCGTCGGCCTCGGCAACGACCCGTTCAGCGTCACCGGCGGCGGACGACGATAAAGGCCCGCGCCGCGCTTCCGGGGCGGGTGCGCCAGCCCTCGCCGCGCCACGGGATGGGGCCCGCGCCGAGCGCGCCGCCCGGCCTCCAGGTGCGGGCCAGGCCGGCGGTTAGCAGGCGTAGAAGCGCGTGGCGAGAGCCAGGCCTGGGCGGCGAACGAGGACCGCAGCAGCGCCGCCGCCCCGAGCCCGGCCGCCCGCGCGCCAGGCGGCGGCCCAGAGCCCGGCGGCGCGCCGCGCCGTCACGAGCGGGCCTGCCGGGCCTGGCGCCGTTCGCGGAGCGCCGGCGCGCACGGCGTCGTCGTAGGACATGGGCCCGGATCGCGATCACACCTCGTTGAGCGGCCGCGCAGCGAGCACCCGCCCGGAATCGAGAAGCACCAGGTTGTCGGCAAGCCGTTCGATTTCGGAGATGTCGTGACTGACGTAAAGCGCGGGAAGCGACGACGAAGTGCGCAGCGCCTCGAAGTACGGGAGGATTTCTTCCTTCGTCATCTGGTCGAGCGCGGACAGCGGTTCGTCCATGAGGAAGATCCGTGGCTGCGCGAGGAGAGCGCGGCCGAGCGCGATGCGCTGACGCTCGCCGCCCGACAGCTTTCCCGTCGCACGGTCAACGAGGTGACCTATCCCCAGAAGTTCGACGACTTCGTCGAAGCGCGTGTTCTCCGCGGGCCCCTTCTTCAGGGCGCGGCGATGCCCATAGAGCAGATTTCCACGCACCGACATATGCGCAAACAAGCTGGCTTCCTGGAAGACATAGCCGACGCGGCGCTCGTGAGGCGCAAGAAATTTTCCAGTCTCATCGTCCTGCCATACTTCGGGAGGCGGCCCGGCAGGCGGTTGAGGCCGGCCACGCAGCGCAAGATGGTCGTCTTGCCGCAGCCTGAAGGTCCGAACAGCGCAGTGATGCCGCGCATCGGAACGTCAAACGCCACGTCGAGCTCGAACCCGCCCAGTACCCCCCGGTAGCGGACGCTGAGCTTTGCGTCGACGGCGTTCATGTCCCCGGCCGCGCGATACGCTTTTCCAGGAGCATCATCGAAAGAATGACCACGAATGAAAATATCAGCATCCCGGCCGCGAGAATATGAGCCTGCGTCCATTGCAGGGATTCGACGTAGTCGTAGATGGCGACCGAGAGCACCTTGGTGCGGCCGGGAATATTGCCGCCGATCATCAGCACCACGCCGAACTCGCCGACCGTGTGGGCGAAGCCGAGCACCGCTCCGGTCATGAAGCCGGGCCGCGCAAGCGGCACGGCTACCGTCCAGAACGCGTCCCACGGCGTTGCCCGCAGCGTCGAGGCCACCTCAAGCGGCCGCTCGCCGATGGCTTCGAACGCATTGCGGATCGGCTGCACGACAAACGGCATGGAGTACAGCACAGAGCCGATGACTAACGCCTCGAATGTGAACGCCAACGTCCGCAACCCGAAGAGTCCGGCGACCAGGCCGCCCGGTCCGTGCGGGCCGAGGGCGAGGAGCAGATAGAAGCCGAGGACGGTCGGCGGCAGCACCAGCGGCAGCGCCACCACTGCAGCAACCGCCTCCTTCCATGGGGCCTTTCCGCGCGCGAGCCACCACGCGATCGGGGTGCCGATGACAAGGAGAAAGATCGTCGTGATCGAAGCCAGCGCCAACGTCAGGCGTATCGGCGACCAGATGTCCTCAATCACAGGCATGGCGGGATCATGAGACTCACGGCCTTGCGTATCCGTACTTTTCGATCACCTTGACGGCCTCAGGACCCTTCATGAATGCGAGGAACGCTTTGGCAGCCTCGTTGCCTACTCCGCTGCGAAGCAGCACCGCGTCCTGTCGGATTGCGCTATAGAGGTTTGCCGGCACTACCCATCGCGAGCCGCCCGGACGCGCGATAACCTGTGAGAGCGCGACGAAGCCGAGTTCAGCATTGCCGGTATCCACGAACTGAAATGTCTGAGCGATGTTCGCGCCCTGCACTATCTTGCCGGATAACGCTTCATAAACCCCTAATGCCTTCATCGTTTCGACCGCTGCACCGCCGTAAGGCGCAGTGGCCGGATCGGCGATGGCGATCTTGTTGAACTTTGCATCGCGCAAGGTCTGTTCGCCAGTCACCAGCGTAGCGTTGGTACTGAATAGGACGAGCTTCCCGATCGCATATGTGAACAAACTCTCGACGACAGCAAAACCGTTGTCAGCTAGCTTTTTTGGCGTGCTTTCATCGGCGGACAGAAAAACCTGGAATGGAGCCGCTTGGGTAATTTGCGTATAAAATTGGCCGGTCGCTCCGAAACTCAAGATCGCTCGATTTGCAGTCTTGTTTTGGAAGAGTTGGGCAATCTCCTTGGCCGGTTCGGTAAAATTCGCGGCAACGGCGACGTTTACGTTGGCAGCATGCGCGCCAACCGACATCGTGAGGGCGATTGCCCAAAGCAAAAGCGCCATGGCCACTGCTGGCCGACCCTTCGAACTCGATTGGTGAAACGGCGGGATGAGCGACACGGTGGGAACCTTCGATATGTTTGACGATATACACCGCTGTTTAGCCAATGCTCGGCGCGCCACACAAGCAATATTTTGCAGGGGGTGACTGTCGATTTTTTTTACTCAATTGTCTTGGGAGCGGACGTCCAGCAATTTCGCGATCTAGCCTGGCAGAAACGCGATCCGACCATCGCTGCGATCAGAAATTTCTTCCACCGAACCCCCGTAGAGCGCTTCCAGTTGCGCGCGGCCGAGTATTGTGCCGGTTGGGCCTTCGCCGATGCACTGGCCGCCGCGCAGCAGATAGGCCCGATCCGCCGTGCGCATCGCGTGATTGGGATCGTGGGTGGTGAGGAGGACGCCGTGCCCGGAGGCGGCGAGCTGGCGGATTTCACGCATCACTTTGCCCTGGTTGCCGAAATCGAGGCTGGCCGTCGGTTCGTCGAGCACGATGAACTGCGGCTCCTGCGCGAGCGCGCGGGCAAGCAGCACCAGTTGCCGCTCACCGCCGGAGATCATCGTGTACGGCCGCTCACGCAGATGGTCGACCCCGAAGCGCTCCAGCATGCGCCCCGCGACGGCGCGGTCGCCGGCAGTGGGCCGGCTGAAGATGTTGCCGTGCGCGGTCCGGCCCATCAGCACCACCGCTTCAACCGTGAACGCAAATGTGGCGACATGCGACTGCGGCACGTAGGCCAAGAGCCGCGCGCGCTCGCGGCTGGAGTAGTGGCCCAGCGCCCGGCTGCCGAGCTTGACCTCGCCGGATTTGGGCGCCAGCAGGCAGCGTCTTGAGCAGGGTGGTTTTGCCGCCGCCGTTCGGACCAAGGAGCGCGAGCCGGGCCGTCCCCTTCGGATCGAACCACGTGCCCCGACCCAGTCGAAGCCTGGCGCCAGGCGGCAAGGGCGCCGGCAAGCTCGGGGTGCATCGGGATCAAGCGACCGCTGCCCTTCTTTGCCGCGCGATCACGCAGCTCGATGACATTGCTGATCTGGCCTCCCGCGTCGACCACCATGTCCCACGTCAAGCCTGCGATCTCGCCAGCGCGCAAGCCGGCTTTCGCCGACAGCAAGACAATTACTCGATTGCGGATCGGGCGGGTGCAAGCGGCAAAAACCAGGAGATCGTTGACCTCGGTGACGGACAATATTTTCGCTTGCTTGCCTGGCATGTGAGTAATCAAGACAATATGATTTGTATAGCAAAAATGCTGTGAATTAGCAACGGATGCAGGTAAGAATATCAATCTAAAATACTGATAAGGAAACTACAATTTCTTTATCAGTGTAAGCCGTGAGTGTGCTGCGGTGGTGCGACAATCCGAGGGATCGAGTGGCTGGTTTTCGGATACTGCAGCTACTGCCGGGTATCGGGCCGAGCACGGCGGCCAAAATCCTGAATAGAATAGCGGCCGAGCGTAAGGTCGTTGACGTGCTCAAGCGGTTTGCGGTGCCTCAACAAACTGCCGAAGACTGGCCAGCTTTTGTCAGACTGATTGGCCGATTGCGCAAGGCTGAGAATTGGCCTGCCGAATTTGAACCATTGCGAACCTCGTATGAGCCGCATTTACAACGATTGTATGATGATGCCGATGCGCGGTCGGCTGATATTGCACAATTGCAGCAAATCGCGGTTGGGTATCGCTCCCGGGGAACGAGTTCTTACCGAGTGACCCTCGATCCGCCTGACGCGACAAGCGGACCCGCTCGCGCCACGTCACTTCACGAGGACTACACCATTCTATCGACCGACACCTTACCGATTTTATAAAATCGAAAGCCGGCCTAAACGAGTGTGCTCGCCGGTTGGCTCGAAGTAGAGAAGTCGACCTATGATGAAAGTACATGGCGTTGTCAGGCATCGAAATGCTCGTATCCGCGGAAGTGAGGTGGTTTTGGCGCGGGCAACGTCGGGGCCCGTGCACGATTCGTTCTTCAATCCGGACTACCGCCCGGCGGCGGACAGTCGAGGATTGATAGGTATGCGCCGCAGCGCGGCAAGGCTGAGATTAGCCTCAAGAGACGCGGCAACAAACCTGAGTTTGAGGGTCAAGGGGCTCGTAACAACGCGAGGAATTTCGGAGCTCGAACCGCTGGCACCGCGTATCGAAATATGGTGCAAGTGGTCCTGTGCAATTCCAAGTTTGGATTTGAGAGACGAGGTGGCGGTAACAAAGACATGATGGCTGCGAAAATTCGACACTTCGAAATATGTTCGTTCAAGATTCCACTCGACGCAAATGAAAAGCCAAAGGCGGACTATTTGTTGCCGCTCCAAGGAATGCAATGTCGAATTGACCGAGGTGCAAATAGGAGTTCACGCCGGAGCGTGGTGGACGCTTGGCTTCGAGGCATTCGGCGAGCTTGACAGTGTGCCGATGAACCTCACGCTGACTTTAATGCCGGAAAAGCCTGTCCTAGAAAGGATCGTGGCGTCCGGGGCATTTCTGAGCTATCCGGCTTGGCTTTTGGCGCGGAGAAGGGAATAGAGGTCAGTCAGTCGCACTGGCAGACCAAATCATCAGGCCCGGTTTGCGTAGAGCGCACGCACATTACGATGCTCAATCGCGCGGGAAGCGACGGACATACCGCAAAGTGATCGTTTGAACGCCAGGCGATTAACCGCTCAGTTTCCGCCCGCGTTAGTTCACGCCATCTGACTATTCAAATCGCAGAAAATGCGATTTGTTGACGCGTTGATGGTTGGGCGTATAGGGTTTGCGCCATGCAACATGATAGCTTGTGGAGGTCGCGGTGCCTAAGGTACAAAGTGAACGATATCACCATGAACTACGAGCAGCAGCGCACTAGCGAGCCGCTTATCCTCATCCCCTATCTTGCTGCCGATAACGCTTGCTATGCTTTTCAGAGCGGCGCTACTAGCCGCTTCACGCCGCCTGAGCCTATCAATTGCGCAGGCGGCGTAAGACGACCATTAGTTTAGCTGGAACGGAGATCATCGACGATACGATGAAGCCCGGCGGCATAGCCGGGTCTCAAAGACTAGTTTACGGCGACCGACGTCACGTGACATGGTTCAACGCTTTTGTGACACCCATTTTGAGCGGTTCGGCCGTCGCGAGCACAGCCTTCTGCGCGTGTTCCACAAGCTGTTTGGTCTGCTCGGTGACCGCCTGGATTTGATTGCGTGTGTGCTCTGTCGAAAGTTCCATAAACTCGGAGGGCGACTTCACTCCGTGCAACCTCTGCACAAAGTCAAATGCCGCGTTTGTGTTTGTGTGAGCGAACTCCAAAAACTTGTTGTTGAAGTCCTGCATACCCTTAAGCGCGGTCGAAGAACTGGCTTTGATAACATCGGCTGCTTGGGTCGTCGCGGAGCCCATGTTCTCAAAAGTTTCTCTCGCTTGCGTGGCGCCCTTTTCCGCCATCTCACTAAATGCTCGCGAGGCGTCTGCTTTCGCGGAACTAGTGGGTCTAGCTGTGGTCCTGGTCATTTCCATAAGGCACTCGTCCTGAGGGCGTTTTCCATTGATGCCGGACGCGACGCCCTGAGCGCTGGTCCGATGTCTTTTTTTGCCAACGGTGTCTTGATTTCGGGCGCGCCAACGCAGTAGCTTGGAGCCGTTATCGATATCGTTATAAAAACAGCTAACGCAATGAATTGTATCGAGAAAACACAAAAAGTGATCGCGGCAGGTTATTCGCGTTATTGCCTGCGGCAGCATGAATTGATGAGAAAGTCCAACGCAGCCGTGTCGCGAGGGCGTGTTGATGAGTTATTTCGAACCTGAGGCGGAAGTCTCCTCATCGTCAGGTCGCGAAGTGATGTTCTCCGACTGTGACACCGTGGACGACGACGAGGCCGGAACCGCCGCGGTCGCGGCAGCTGCCGGGTGCGCTGTGCCACTGGCTGGGTTGGGCGGCACCGCAGTATGGAAGTTGTTATTCCCAAATCGCTGACCGACGCCAGGCAACGGATACCAAGGCCCAAGCGACGAACGCCGCAATAGCCGTGACCTTCTCTCTCGATTGTCCTTCACATGGAACATCGGAAATCGTCCCCATTAGCCCGCGCTTG
>CAVPKX010000007.1:0-377404 GCA_963705845.1 uncultured Solirubrobacterales bacterium
GATTGACGCCGATGCGAAATCGCAGGCGGCGATCCTCGGCGAGATCCAAATCCCGGTCGGCCATCGCGCGCTGGATTTCGCCGGCCAGCGCACCGCGTCGACGACGCTCGCGGAACTCCGCCAGCACGCCGTCGCCGGTGGTCTTGACGATGCGGCCGTGATGCTCGCGGATCTTCGGATCGAGCACTTCGACGAGATGCGCCTTGAAGCGTTCGTGCGTGCCTTCCTCGTCGCGGCATGTGGACGGTGGTCTCTTTCGCGGACGATACGGCGCGCGACCGGTGGCAGGGTCCGGTGAAAGCCGCATTTCGATGGCTTGCCGATAGCGGTTTCGGCGGCGAGCGCTCACGGGGTTGGGGACGCGCCGAGGCGCCGGAATTTACCGAAGGCCGGCTGCCGGGAATGATTCTGGGTCAGGGTCCGGACGTATGGCCGCCGATAAAAGAGCCGCCCGTGGAACCGTCGCCGGTCCACGAACCGCCGGAGGAACCCGAATTGCCGGATACGGACCCGGAACCGGAACTGCCGCCACCCGATCCGGAGCCATTGCCCGCAGCCCCCGCCCTCACGGCGCATTGGCTGCTATCGCTATTCTCTCCCGCCGCCGCCGATGCGGTGGAGTGGACGCGCGGCAGCTACACCTTATTGGAGCGCGGCGGCCGGGTGGACAGTCCGGCAGGTTCCGGCGCATTGAAAAAGCAGCTACAGATGGTATCCGAAGGCTCGGTGCTCTATGCGCCAACCGCTCCGCACGGGGCCGCGCCTAATGTTGCGCCGGACGGCTTCGCGCACCCGGTATTTCGCGCCGGCTTTGCGCTTTCCATCCCGATCTCAGGGGCGACCTAATGCGGAGGATGGTGGCGCACGCGCTCATGATCGCCCCGCAAATCGCGATGGCTCCGCCGATAAGACACAGTGATCAAGCCGGCTCGAAGATCAGATCTGTAGTTGAAAGAGTGTCAACTGGGTCTTAGCTTAGTCATAGATAGGCAACATTCCCGGGCTGCCGCCGAATCGCCTGGAATTCCCTTGTGTTGATTGGGTTCAGGAGGTTTAGAGGTTCAAGAGCTTTAGGATGCGGTTGACGGTTGCTTCCGGCCGGACTATTATTGTTGGTAGCCGCGTCCGCAGTCTTATTGCGACTTCACAGCCCCACCCGCGGGATTGTCCGGGGGCTGAGAGTAATCGGCGATGACTCAGCCTTCACCACTCACGTCCCGTCTGCCATGCACCTCGTCAGGGAACCTTTCTCACCCGCGAGCCCAACAGTCTCCCTTGAACCCGAGGAGGAGAAACCACATCTACAAAAGTGCGCAATCTACATTTTGACGCTGATGGGATTAGGGCCAAGGATATACGATACGTGCGATTTTTGTTGTCACCGCCTCCCGAGGAGACGATGAACACGCGCTCAAAAGCGGGTTCCCAAGAGAAACACGTGGTTTTGCCGACTGCTGCGAAGGATGAGGAGGTTAAGCTTGGACCTGCGAGTTCTTGGGGACGGAATCAGCTTCAGTTGTTGGGGGTGAATTTTTACATGAAGCAGCGGATTGATTTAAATCGGGTATTACGTGTGAGGGATACAGAATGGTCCTCGGAACTTCGTGCTCGTACGTCCCATTTTCGATGTCGTAGGGCTAATTGGTAGGAGTTAATGAAGGTGCAAGACAACTCGCTGCCGTCGACGCGATGGACCTTAATAATGGTAACATCGACATCGACGACGTGACAAACCATCTTGCTCCCAAGTTTGGAGCAACATTTACCGCGCTATTAGCCACTCTGGAGATTCAAGAGATGAAACAACGTGCCAAGCTCGCTAAACAGGAGAGCCGAGCGAGCTCGTTTCCTGCCTCGTCAGGTACCAATTTAAAACGGTCAGCAGAGTCCCAAGATGTCTCAGTACCTTCCAAACGTGCCAGAGCAGAAAGTGACCGTCCCTCACCTAGCGCAGAACCACGGACTCCCGATCAACCTACACATCCATCGGATCCGAACTGGACAGGTAGCTCTAGTGCATCCAAGGATGAGGAGAACACCAGAGCACTATTAAAGCAACTCGTAATGAATACGTTAAGCACCCTGGAATCAGACTTTCGAAGAATTGTTTGGCAACAAAGTGGACACAGAGTTGAGCTCGCCCAAACGTATTCTACTTCACTTATGTATGCTGATGACAGTGAGACGGATAGCACAAAATTCCTCCTGGGAATGGAGTCGGTGGCGGCGATTAATGATGGTGGATTGGGGATCCGATACTTTACGGGCAAAGGACCTGTCCAGTTTCAACCAGGTGGTATTCGATCTGTCTTATCACTAGAAGTAACTGTCTCCCGACGTCCAAGGCTAATCTTTAGGCTAAACGGTTAAAATCACTGAAGAAGGATGATATCGAATTAGTATACGATTACGCCGGACAGATTTTCTGCGAGATGTTAGGTCAAACATGTTACAAGGAATTTTACGAAAACTATGAAATGGAATATCAAGAAGTACATACCACACCCCTACATAACCGAAATACTGACACCTCCAGGCTTTCGTGATCCATGGCAGTCACTCTTCAGTAACCATTTACTACGCCAAACTCCCCAACTCATATCTTGCCGAAATCGTAAGACACGGAGCGAAATACCACCAACGTTTCCCTCCGACGAACCCATCAAAATCCAGCAAACAAAGAAATTCCACATGCTTCACACTGCCGAACGCGTCGAATTATTCAACATCCTTGCAAAATTGTTATGGTATCTTATCAGTGGTCGATCACATGTGGGATATCTATTCAATCACAATCGGAACCCACTGCACAGGATTGTCCGCTCCCTTTGGAATTGAATTGATGGTAGGGACAGAGGGTGTATGAAAGTATTGACGGTGGAGGACGAGCCCGATGACGAAGGGTCGGTTATGGGGGATGTACAGTTGCAGGATACTATTACCCTGGAGACACAGGGAAGCGAAAATATTAGGATCCAGCCAGCAGGTAATGTGCTTGCTGTTGAACCGGAAAAGGCGTCTAGTGCAGATTCATCGTTTAGCGAGGTTAGCGATGAAGATAATTTGCGTGTTGATGAAGAGTTGAATGAGGATATCCTTGGTAAGAATGATGATGAAAATATGTTGCTTGAAGATTCGAATCAGAAATAGATTTGGGGATTTGATAATTATATGATGTAAAAGATTCATTGAATGAAGAGTGGACTACCATCCACCAATGTCACCCTTCCTGTCGTTCCATCCAACTCGTTATAAGATCGAAGACCAAACATAATGAAATTTGGTCAAAGTCGTCGTTTCAGTCTGCGAGAAATATCTTATTATTATTATCTTTTCCTGCGCACCCGATTGTGGACACACGTTGTATTCGTTATCGAGTCATGGGATCGTAGAAACGAGCCCGCTCATGCATTATAACTCCGACTGCAGCTGCAATTAACCTTCTTCGAACCAGGTAGCTCTTCAGGCAAAAATATAAAGAAATAATTGATTTCTTGCCATTTTGAACAAATAAAACAGTGCCAAACATTAAGAGAAGACAAACGCATAATAACATGCTCGGTATAGATACATCCCCTCGTGTTTGAGAAAAGGTCAATCCGTGATGCTAGGGTGGTTAGGTACATGAATCATATTGACCACTTCCCGCCAAACCCAACCCTCAATATTTATTAGTGCCATTCGCAAATTAAACTTTATCTACGAAATAAAGAAAAACGTCTCGCGGTAATCGATCGTGGTTCCGTCTTCAATAAACTTTGTCGTCAATAGCCACTTGTGCCCGATCCCACGCCCAGCTTTTTCAGTAACTCCCCTCCCATATGAATCATCTGAGTGCATTTCAAATTCGCATTTCTGTAGGAACAAGGCCAGAGTGTCACTATACAAAGTAGATTGAATCCTCGTAATTGAGCACTCAACAGGCTCGCTAAAATAGAGTATATGGAGATGACAGGCCTTGGAATGGGAATATCCGTGTGCGAACTATCTATATCGTCCGACTTGGCGGGTTTTGATATAGAGTTCGATGTGTGTAGATTCCCAGTATTAAAAGAGATGGACGGCGAAAGGCTCTCTGGGCCTCTAGACGAATTACATTCCACTTCATCATCTCTAGCCCATTCAAATTTGGGATGAGTGAGCAGATTGAAGATCATCTCGCCTTTCGACTCGATGGAAGAGTCATTTTGTACAAAGTACGACTTTCTCGTCCTCTTCCGAAACTGTATTGCAGAGTATGTACTGTCCATGTGTTCTCAATTACGGATAGGGGACACGGGATGCATGAATTTGGCGTTGAATTTTGGAAAACGTGCCTCCTCTTATTCGCGCGAAACGAGCTATCGCTTCGTGTCGGAGCACGCCTCGGCGTAAACATGTCACTCCTTCGAGCTTGTCGGGATCACATTTACCCGGATAATGTATCTCTGCAACTTGAAGATTTCCCATTTCGATTTGCAAATTTAATCGAAATAAATACACCCATGACTCCCTGGTTTCTTCATTTGATCATAGAAATTTGGCGTGATATTTAGCGCGCAAAGCATCATATTTCTTGTGATCGTCCAATCTTCCTCCGCTCTCCCGTCCGTTCCGATCATCTTAAAGAGATCCATCCCGCACAAATGTAAAATTACGCACCGTAACGAGAAAGCGTGAAACGTTATCGTCGACAGCATTGTGACATTCCGGTATGAAACCCAATTCGCTGTATAAAATTCTAGCTCATTCTACTTCACTGCAAATCGCGATCGAGCGCGTAAATTTGCACCGAAAAGGTACAGCAGAAATACTCCCACCTAAACATCAATTACAATCTCATTTCAGAATTACAATGCAAACACAAGTCAGGCCTGCGAGGAGAGAGACTCCCGGACCAACGCCAAGATTGAGGAATAACGGAGGCGCGAAAAGGATTGCGCCCGCCGCGAGAGAAGATCGGCAAAAGTCGTTTCCAGCAAAGAGGGATGCTGCGTATTGTGGATACGTCAAAGGAATATAAATAAAGACGCATTGGAATATGGTGAAGACGCCCAATACGTATATCGCGATGCCAATCACGCTGGCAATCCAATGAACCGATGCCCGTGCGGTCCAGCCTAGGTTAGCAATCATATATATAGGACATGCCGAATAAGAATAAACCGACAGGAGGCAGAAACGATGCGAATAATGCAGGGATTAACCATCTTTCGTTTACCGGAAGTCCATTCCTTTTAATGTTCCGTTCGACAACGTAATACATGTACGAACTGTAAAGCAAAATTGCTAAAATGACGCCCACAGTAATAGAGAGAAAGGGTAGGCCTAGTTGACCGAGATTGAATCCATAAATGCCTTGATAGACAATGGGGAAGACTTCGAAGAAGGAATAGTAGATGCCGTAAACGAGACTGGAATAAATATTTGCGAATAAAACTGCCGGATCCAAAACCATGATTTGAATCGGTCTCCAAAGCGCGTTGACCCAAACCTCGTTCAGAGTCAGTTGAGACTGGTCAATCTCGCTTTGACTCTTAAGCAGAGTATTCCCTGTAAGCTTTCGAAGTCGACGACCCCGATGGAGAAGGATGTTAGAAGCCGACGTTTCGGGCAAACAGGCAAACATGAGGAGAAATATTGGCCCTGATATCCAGAGCATTTCCCACATCGACCATCTCCAGCTTGTCGTCAGCTAAGTAGCGAGGAAATTACGTTTCAGCCTGCACACTGAAGCCTGCGATCACAGGTCCTAATGCCGGTCCGCCTGTTGCCGCTCCAACCCAAAAGCACATGAGATAGGGAACTTTGAGGAGGCTGTACTATAAAATTAGATGAAACTTTGGTTGCGTACCAAGTCCTGCATTGAAGCACCACCTGTGGCCAACGCAGGCGATCCAAAAAAGCCTTGGAGAAATCGGAGGACAAGGAGACCGGCGAAATTATCTATCAAGGCCGTAGGTACACAAAGTATGACGAAAATACCGAATGTAACGAGGTACGGGATATTTCTTCCGATGACTGGGATCTCACTTAAAGGAGAGAAGATTAATGGACCCATTCCATCTACTCTCACGCTACGCCAGAGCTGTTGACAATGACCTGAACTGTCAGGAGCGACTTTGCCGGTCCTTTGGCAGAAGCCTCCTTGATCAGTTTCTGTACCTTGTCATCTGAGATGTTCGACAAGTCAACGGGCGACATGGCTGATACAGTGCTAGACAATGCCCGAAGCGCGTCCAAGCCGAGATTATCGAAAGGCCCTGGTCGAAACCAGTCGAAAGCCTCATTCCAACCTCTGACCGAGATCCAGAAGTTGGGATCACCCTGGCCTTGCGGCAGTGCATAGCTCATGAAATCATAGATGATACCGAGAGGCGGGGCAGCCTGGCCGGGATACAGAATGCGGCCGTCACGACGATCGACCCCCACGCCGTTGATCTGCCCCGTGCCATCCGGCGGCCAAGCCTCCACAGGAGGGGTCCCAAGACCAGCGTGCTTGCGTCCACAGAGATGGCCTACCTCGTGCGCGACGCTGGTCAGGGGCCGGCCATAGTCCTGGACAACCGAAACCCGCTGCTTGCCGGCAATCGAGTCCCACACGCCGTCCCAAAAGCCGTCACCTAGCGTTGTCCCCGTCATCACGAATTGGAAATCGCCCGAGAAGACACCAACTAGGAAATTTCTTCCCGTCTCCTCGAAGCCCCAGCCGTTTGCGGCGTGGCTCAAGCGGTCCTTGGCAGCGTGTGCGCGGCCGATGGGCCCGTCCCCATTAGGCTGCGTGGCAATATCGGTGATATCCACCACATTCACGTAGTCACCTATATTAATCTGATTAGCGCCGAGTGGAAGAGTATTGACCATATCTGCGAATGCAATCCAGGGTGGGCTGACGTCATGGCCTTGGATGCGAAGCTCAAACGCATCGATCGAGAGGTCTACGAGCTTGGTGAAGATGATATCCGTCAGGATGAAGGTGTTATTGTCCAAGTTGGTGTCGAAGCTGTCGGGCGAGCTGAAGTCTTGTGTGACTCCCAATTCGGCGCGGAGGATGATGTTTCCGTGCGTCCAATCCTGCGGCAGCACAAAGTCGGCTTGCGGTTGCTGGCGCAGCTGTGGAGTGACCGATTCGTCCAAGTTGTCGCCCAGGTATATCGGCAGAAACCCTTGCTCGGGCGAGAGTGGGCTCCCTGCCAGCATGGATCCATCGCGAGATCCATACAATTTGAGATCGAAGACATCGTTTTGGCGGCCGAGAAGTTTCCAGGTGCAGAAAACTCGCACGCGAGTCATTCCGCCTTCGCCAAGCGGAACGCCGTTGTATTCCACCGATTCCAGCACGTCTGGATTGTTCTTTTTGGGAAGATCCATGGGCTGTATAGCTTGTGTGACTTCCATTCCCACAATTTGGACATCATACGGTTCTAGAACCGTAATCGGTATATTTACTGTCCGAGTAGACGTCCCTGCTTGTGGAGATGGGACTCCGGAAACGACAACGGCCTGGTTGTATACGACCGGGTTATCGTTTGACCAGGACTGTGCTTCAAATCCCACATTCACCTTGTCCCCGTTTCCTCCTAGAAATGGATTAGGCGTGGCATTGGCAGTGAATATGGCCGTTGGGAGGGAAGAGACGCTAAAGTTAATGGGACCGGAAGACTGGTTGAGCCGTAGAACGGTCAGCGTTGCAAATGCTATACCTCCCGGCTTTATAGAGATTGGCCCGCCTGTGTATAAGAGTCGAAAATCCGGTAGTTGTGGAACGGTGAGGTCGTCGAATATCAAATTATCCAGGCTGAATGGAATTTGTGATGTCGTCCAGACATCGAACGATGCTATAGTGGCAAGCGGAACCAACACCTCGCCATATGTGTAAGCGCCGTTAGGCTGGTCGATGGTGATGGAGGTCCTCCCGACCTCCCCTCCCCCAGTGTCGAAGACTGCTACGGTCACAGACATGTTGGCGCTCAGGCCCAAGTGAGAATGGCCTGGGGATGAGAAGCGCCCTTTAATATGCCAGTCGGGAAACTCGACAGCACCGCTCCTCTCTGTAGCCTGGAGCACCTGAGAGGGTGATGGCGCAAAGGAGTCCGATACGACAATGCCCGGGACTGTGAAGTCCACGCCACTCGAGTCATACTGAATGCCCACAACTGTATCTACTGGAAGATCGTCAAATGAGATTTGGACCGACATGAGGGGTGATATGTATGGAGAGGACCGTACAGCGGAGAAATGAAGATATTCATTGCGACGGATATGAGCTCTGTCTTATTTATACCAGGCAGGCGCGGTGGCTGCCATAGCTTTGCCAAGCCAAGCTGAACTTTGCCAAGAAGAGCTGAACGTTTCACCCACATTGACTCGCATGCCAACCCCGCATTTCTGCCGCACAGACTACGATCCGCCAATGGCGAATGGTGATAATTAGAGCTTATTTTACCAACGTCTAATATCGACCTCTTTATCCTTTGTGGATGCAACCGCCAGATTGTAAGCCTCAGTGGAATACCCCTGCATCTCTTCGACAGCTCTGAAATATTGAGAAGGACCACTAGCCAGATTGTCAGTCCTGGTGCTCTTTAAGCTGGCCCCCTTTTTTCCATCGATGGTCCAGCATTGAGGTCTGTGGCTCGACGCGAGATTGGCGCCCGCCCAACAAGGGATCCTATTGGCTTCATTGACGTCTGAATTGAGAATCAGACCAACCTAATGCGCAGGTCGTTTCCCCCTTCAACTGGTGAATGAATCGTGCGTAGTGCAACAAGTGGCACTTGGCCTATAAGTTATCACTTTGAAATCTCGTAGAAGGTCTATAGCAGTGGATCGAGGCCGGAGTTGTTGAACCACGGACGACATATGTCATAGCCCTAGCGTACAATGTGCCTGTTCCTTTCCATTGATGCAAGATATAAGTCATTAGCGTTTGTCATAAGGATTAATCCACAGATAAAGTAAATGGACGGCGACAAAGCTAATAAAGAAGCTCTTTTACAGGCTATTTAGATAGTGACAGGAGCAGGAAGAACATGGGAGCCTACAAGAATGGCAGTAGAAGGTGCAGAGCAATCTAGGCCAGCAAAAGAGCTGTAAAAGTGGCCACAGGGGTTAAATAAGTGGTCGTGGTAGTTGCCATAGCGGTGGAAAAGTGTAGATGCTTTTTATCCCTTCGTCCGCTGATACTATACATTTTAGCGCCTTGGCATTTTTTTAGCGAGAGAGAGCGCTATCGTTCAGTGATTAAAGCCTCAAGTTTTAGCGATTGCATAGCCTAAGGTCAACAATTTAGTGTTGCAATTACCCTAAACTACAGCGCTCCATCGCTAAAGAATGCCAAGGCGCTAAAATGTATAGTATCAGCGGACGAAGGGATAGAGTTATTAGCGGCACGCATCAAGATTGCCTAATTAGATTAGAAGTTTGTATTTTCAATGCCCAAAATAAAAACATTGCTGACGGAATTTCATGCTCCGCTCGATCTGTTCCGAACCAACCATAATATCGATCCATTGGTCAATGGAATACAGTATATGTCTGGATGGTTCGACCCATCCGCCATTGTCTATTCCATCCAGAAATAAGAAAAATTAAAAAGGGGCGTAACTAACTTTGCAATATGTTACGTGATATATTATTGCATTCTGGAGAGGTTTTACATGTGAAGAAGGTGTTGTCGGAGACGATAAAGCAAAACAAAGTAGTTAATCTTCTAGGGTATTGCAGAGCTGTTGCGACACTGTTAAACCTTTCGCTAAGCGACTTAAGGATCATGATCTTTAAAATTTAGCGTATACTCCCTAAAAGATACACTAAATGCGAAACCTCTTCTATACTTTCAAAACAAGGTGAACTTTGATTTTAAGATAAGGAAATGCAATATAGCAAAAGACTATGCGATACTAAGGACAGGTGGTGAATCTATAATAGGATTCAATTTTTCTCATTTCTGGATGGAATAGACAATGGCGGATGGGTCGAACCATCCAGACATCTATTCCATTGACCAATGGTACGTACCATTGACAATGGATCGATATTATGGTTGGTTCGGAACAGATCGAGCCCACCCATGGTCCGTGCGCTTCAACAGCGGACATATATAACTCCGCACCTGCATTATGGCGTTTCACGTTTCGCGTTTCGCGTTTGCGTTAAATCACCAACAATTGCGCATAACACGCCTCCCTTGCCGCCGGGTAAATAGCTCTTGCGGATTGATGCAATGTCAGACCCTGAATATGATGAGTTCAATGATATGGAGGCTTCCAATGAGGACGGTATCGACAATGGCACCGACGGGCGTGTGGTTACTGAAGTGAGTCTGACTCTTTCTGTTCGAATATCACGTAATCTGACTCCGAGCCTCAACAGCTGCGCCGTGAGCACATAAAACCCGAAGATATCCACTGCGCCTGTGCTGATGAAGATGGCGGCTGTGATGGATTTGAAGATGATTGCGCGTGCTACGAGAACGGTGCTGGTTGTGCTAAATCCTGCACTTGTACCCACTGCAACAATTCCCTGAACACACTTCCATCGTTTTTCGGAAAGGGTCAAACCTCGTCACGCCGGGGCGGGGTTTGACCATCCCGCGGCTCGGCAGTCCTTATGCGAATTTCGAATTCGTGGCGGAACCGCCGGCCGGCATCGCCATGGCGGTGGCAATGTTGAGCGACCGGCCGGTGCAGGTGGTGGACCTCCCGGACGCGCCGCCGCCGGCCTTCGCGCCGGCCGAAACGCTCAAATATGTCCGCGACCAAGCCCGCACCCTCAGGGTTCCCAGCCACGACGGAAATCTGGAACAGCCGGCCTGGTCGATCGACGAAGTCAACGCCGGCAAAGTCGACATCGGCGACGTCTCGCGCGACCCGATCGTGGGCGTTGACCCGCACGGGCTGGTGTTCACGAAGATCGCGCGCGACGGCGTGTGCATGATCACGAACCCGTCGAACCCCATCTCGAACCTCAGCCAGGAAGAGGTCAAGTCGATCTTCACCGGCAACGTGCGCGACTGGAGCGAAGTGCCGGGCGCGAAGATCTCCGGCTCGATCGACCTCGTCGACCGCGTCGCCTCCTCCGGTACGCAGGACGCGTTCCAGAACATCTTTCTCGGCGAAGGCCTGAAGATCTCACCGAGCGCCGAGGCCGAGGAAAGCAACGGTCTCGTGCAGAACAAGGTCAAAACCGACCCGAACGCGATCGGCTTCGTCTCGTTCGCGTTCACCGCTGGTGTCAACGCCGTCGGCTACCAGGGCATCCCCTGCACGCTGCCGAACGCCAAGTCCGGCCAGTACCAGGGCGTGCGTAACTTCTGGATGGTGACCAAGGGCGCGCCCAAAGGCGCGGCGTCCAAGTTCATCGCCTGGATCACGAGCGGCAACAAAACGACCAAAAAAATCATCGCCTCGCAGTGGATCCCGATTCACTAGAGAGTTGATGTGGTCGAAGGGGTTGAAGGGGGGTCGAAGGGCAGGAAATAAGCAGTGAGTAATACTATAGTATTAGTATTACGGGGGTGAGAAGGGGTGGGAAGGGAAGGAGCGTTGTCATAAAAAAATAACTGCGTATAGCGATGGTCATACCGAGTTTTAAAACTATGTACAAGACCCACCGTCTTCATCTCGCGCGCCCGTCATCGGCCTGCACGACTGCCCACTCCGGCGGAAGGCAAAACCCACATCAAGTCTCTAGAGCGCCCGATCGATTGATAACCCGAGCAACTGCCACCCACCGAACCGGGCCCGGGCCGTGAGCACATCAAGCACATCATCAAGTGCCCACCCGCCCCGGCGCTCGTCAGGGGGCTCGCGGGACAGACGCGCCGAGATCGCACTCGGCGCGCTGTCCGTCGGCGTGCTCGCCGTCATCGCGCTGATGACGGTCACGGTGTTCACGAAGGCGTGGCCGTCGTTCGCGCACAACGGATTGAGCTGGTTCGGCTCCGGCGGCGACGTCGATGAGCAGCTGAACGCGATCCTCAACGGTCCGAAGGAACCGAGTCACTACGACTACTACCTGCGCGCGTGGCCACTGCTGTGGGGCACGATCCTAACCACCGGCCTGGCCGTGCTGATCGCGCTGGTCGTCTCGGTCCTCGCGGCGGTGTTCATCGTCGAGCTCGCGCCCGCGACGCTGCGCCGCACGATCGACCCGGTCGTGCGCTTGCTGGCGGCCGTGCCGTCGGTCGTGTACGGGCTGATCGGCATCCTCGCGATCGCCCCATGGCTCGAACGCACGTTCATCTCCCAAGAGCGCAAGCGCTCGGTCGAGTACGTCGTGCAGCTGACCGGCGCGAACCTCAGCGTCGCGGTGCTGATTCTGGCACTGATGATCGTGCCGATCATGGTCGCGATCATCGTCAGCGCGCTGGAGAGCGTGCCGCGCTCCTGGACGGAGGGCTCGGCCGCGCTCGGGGTCAACCGCTGGCGCACGATGTGGCGCGTGTCGCTGCGCACCGCGCGCCCGGCGATCCTGGCCGCGGCTGTGCTGGCCACCGCGCGCGCCCTGGGCGAGGCGATCATGCTCTCGATGGTCTCCGGCTCGCGCGGGTTCGCCGCCAACCCGCTGGACGGAACGACGTTCCTGTTCGAGCCGGTGCGCCCGCTGGCGGCGACGATCATCGACTACATCGACGGCATCTCGGTCGTGCCGCTCGAACAGACGCTGTACGCGATGGCGGCCGTGCTGCTCGTCTCCTGCGCGTTCCTGTCGCTGGCGGCCTGGGCGATCAAGCAGCCGATGAAGAAGTACGGAATCAGGGCCTGATGGCGAGCGAGCCCCACACGCTCCCAGCCCCCCCGGCAGTGCGGCGCGCCCGCCCGCGCGACTCGGTGCGCAACTGGCCGCTGATCGACCGCCTCGCCTACCTGCTGTGCTGGGCGGCGGGCATTGGCCTGTGCGTCGCTGCGGGCGCGATCGTCGTGTTCATGCTGATCAAGGGCATCGCCTACGTGCAACCCGATCTGCTCGTGCAGTCCCCCAGCGCCGGAGCGAGCGAGGCCGGCACCGGGGGGTTTCTCGACCCGATCCTCGGCACACTGCTGCTGACCGCGATCGGCACCGCTATCGCCGCGCCGCTCGGGGTCGCTACGGCGGTGTGGCTGGGGGAGTACGGCCGTCCAGCGTGGCTGGCGCGCGCTGTGGAGTCGGGCGTGGAGACGATCGCGGGGTCGCCGAGCGTAGTGCTCGCGATCTTCGGCCTGTTCATGTTCTCGCGGCCGGTACTCGCGTTCCTGTCACAGACCTCGGCCGACGGCGCGGTGTTCGGGCGCTCGTTCCTCACGGCCGGGGCGATCATGGCGCTGCTCGCGATCCCGCTGATCGTCGGCGCCACGCGCGAGGGCCTCGCTCAGGTGCCGGCGCACGTGCGCGAGGCCTCATACGCACTCGGCAAGACCCGTGCGACGACGATTCGCCGAGTGCTGCTGCCGTCGGTGCGCCCGAACATCGCGGGCGGAGTGACGCTCGGCATGGGCCGGATAGTCGGCGACACGGCGATCGTCGTGATCCTGCTGGGCGCGACGCTGCATCTGGAAGGAGCGGGCGGTCTGACCGGCCTGTCCACCCTGCGCGGCACCGGCGGCACGCTGACGAGCTACGTCAAATTCAACTCTCCCGCCGGGGAAGGCAACGCGCCGCAGAAGGCGTACGCCGCAGCGTTCGTGCTGCTGATCATGGTGCTCGTGCTGAACGCGCTCGTCACGCGCCTGACGAGGGACCGCACGGGCAAGACCGACCGGTTCCTGGCGTGGGCCTGGCTCCCGAACTGGCTCAGCCGATGACCGGCACGAGCGCAGCCTCGATGCCCGCGCCCCGAGCACGCGCCGCCCGATCCGGCAGATTCCCCGACTCCCCGATCGACGAGGTGCGCCGATGAGACGCCCTGTGTCAACCTTTTTGTGCGAGGAGTGTGTTGAGGGCGTTGTGTTGGGTGGGGTTGTAGGGCGTGTGGTTTTGCCAGCAGCGCCAGAGCACGCGGGTCCAGGCGCGTCCGAGGATGCGGATGGCGTGGGGATGGTTGCAGCCACGGGCGCGGGCGCGGGCGTAGACGTCTTTGGCCCAGGGGTGCCAGTGGCGGGTGCTGTCGGCGAGGACGTTCATGTGGTTGCGCAGGCGCTTGTCGCAGGCCCAGCGGAAGGTGGCGTTGTTGCGTTTGCCGGATTGGATCGTGACGGGGGCTTGCCCGGCGTCGGCGGCGAGGGAGTCGTTGGTGGGGTAGCGCGCACGGTTGTCGCCGATCTCGGCCAAGAGCCCTGCGGCTGTGATGACGCTCTTGGGGTCACGGAAGAACGCGAGGAAGATCTCGCCGTCGGGGTGGCTTCGTGTAGCGCCGGCGATCTGGCTGGTGAGCTCGCTGATCTGCTCAACGATGGGGCGCAGCGCGGCAACGAGGCCTGTCACGGCGGAGCGGCGTGCGTCTTGCTCGAGTTCTCCGACGACGGCGTTGGGCGCGTTGCGCAGCCTGGCAAGCAGGTCGGCGGGGGCGCGCTTGCCGCTGTAGGCGTTGCGCGCGAGGAAGCTTTCCAGGCGCTTGGCTCCGAGGCCGCGGGTGTCGTTGGGGCTTGGGTAGCGCTCGAGGAATGCGAGGGCGATCGGGCTGTCAATAGCGGCGAAGATCTGTTCGGCGCCGGGCCAGAACGCTTGAAGCTGAGCGCGGAGCTGGTTGGCCAGCGCGACGCGCGCCTCGACGAGATCCTCGCGGGTACGCACGAGTGTCTTCAGCGCCAACGTCTCGTCACTGGAGGGCGCGAGCACGGGGAAGCGGTGCCGGTCGGTTCTCGCGAGCTCGCACAGCACGAACGCGTCGAAACGGTCATTCTTGCCCGCGGCCGCACGGTAGCGCTCACGCGCCGCCTTGACCTGGTTGGGATGGATCGCGAGCACGACGATCCCGGCTGCCAGCAGCCGTCCGACCAAGAGCCCGTCGGGGCGCTCGATCGCGCAGCACTCCACACGGTAGCCGGCCAGCAGCCTGATCAACGCGCTGACGCCATGCTCGTCGTGGCTGAACTGTTCAGCAGTGAGCAGCTGCCCGTGCTCGTCGGTGATGTGAACGTCGTGCCAGTCGCTGGCCCAGTCGATCCCGCAGATTGCACCCATAGATCCTCCTCCTCGGTCGAGGTTCGTTTGAAAAACGCTGACCAGGAGGTACCGTGGCGGGTGCTCATAGGCAGGCCCTCGGTGGGGCGACGCCCTGTCGCCGCTCTGGGCGCCTCACACCACCGGGAGGCGCTTGTCTCATCGAGGCCGTCTCAGCGGCTAGCGACACGGGCGCTCTCCCGGTGGTGGTCAGCTATGTGCGCTGAGTCTCAAGGCTCGCTCAACCAGCGGTCGAGCGAGATCTCCCCTCTCTCGGAAAGAAAACGAGAACAACCTCACCACCCAGCAACCAAAGGTTGCCCTATGAGCTCCCCGACGACACCACCACGCGCACGCAGGATCGGGCTCGACCACGAGCCCACCCATGTCGAGCTGCGACCGGGCGCAACGGCGCCGCCGAGCCCCGTGACCAGCACGAGTGCCCGCAATGGACGTCGTGGTGGCGCCCCGCGCCCACCGGCGGCGACGAGCGCGACCGAGCGGATGGCGATCGAATCGGTATCGCTGGCCTACGGCGAGCGCTGGGTCGTGCGCGACGTCAGCCTGCCCGTGCGCCAGGGCGAGGTGCTGGCGCTGATCGGCGCTTCGGGCTCGGGCAAGACGACACTGCTGCGCTCCCTGAACCGCCTGACCGAGATCACCGCCGGGGCCACGCGCGCGGGACGGATCGCGCTGGACGGGCAGGAGATCGAGAGCATCGAGGTCAACGACCTGCGCCGGCGCGTGTCGATGGTGTTTCAGCAGCCGAACCCGTTTCCGATGAGCATCTTCGAGAACGTCGCCTACGCGCTGCGCGAGGAGCACCCCGCGGGACGCCGGCGGCGGCGGCGCTCACGCCGCGATCTCGAGCCCGAAGTGATCGACGCGCTGCGCCGCGCCGGGCTCTACGACGAGGTCGCCGCCGACCTGGGTCACCCTGCGCTGCGCCTGTCCGGCGGTCAGCAGCAGCGACTGTGCATCGCGCGCGGGCTGGCCGTCAAGCCGGAGGTGCTGCTGCTGGATGAGCCGTGCTCGGCGCTGGATCCGATCTCCACGGCCACGATCGAGCAGCTGATCGTCGGGCTGCGCTCCGACGTGGCGATCGTGATCGTCACGCACAACCTGCAGCAGGCGATGCGCGTGGCCGACCATGTCGCGTTCATGCACCTCGGCGAGCTCGTCGAGTACGGCTCCAGCGCCCAGGTGTTCGACAACCCGCGCATGCAGCGCACGCGCGACTACATCGGCGGGGCGTTCGGGTGATGGTCCACGGTCCGATCGACGCCGCGGCGTACCGTCGAGACGGCCATCATCATCACCACCACCACGACGGAGATGGAGCCCACCAGTGAAGCGGACGGTGGCCCTCGCAGTGGGAATGGTCGCACTCGCCGGCTCGCTCAGCGGCTGTGAGACGACCGCGGAGCAGAGCGCGCGCCTGGAACGGGCCGCCCACCATGCGCGCCTGGCCGAACGAGGACTATCGATTGCACATACAAGCGCCTATGTGCACACGGTGAGCGCAGTTCTCGTGCATGACGGCGAAGGGGCCGCCGCGGTGGTGACGCTGCGCAACGATTCTGGCCACGTGCTGAAAGACGTGCCGATCGCGATCACGGTCAGCAACGCAAGCGGGAGGACGCTGTTTCAGAACAACGCCCCCGGGCTGGAAGCGGCGCTCACTTCACTCGCATCCCTCCCAGCGCACGGCGAAGTGACATGGGTGAACGACCAGGTGCCGGCATCGTCGTCCGGCGCCCCGGCGAGCGTGAGCGCGATCGTCGGTGAAGCGCCGGTCGCGAGCGGATCGCTCCCACACATCGAGGTTCAGGGTGTGCACGCAAGCGAAGAAAGCGGCACGACGGGAGCGGTCGGAACCGTCCGCAACAGCTCGAACGTCACGCAGCAGAACCTCGTCGTGTATGTGCTCGCGCGCTGGAGCGGGCGGATCGTCGCGGCCGGTAGGGCGATACTGCCCGAAGTGTCGGCGGGCGCGTCGGTTCCGTTCCAGGCGTTCCTCGTGGGGTCGCCGAACGGCGCGAAGCTCGAAGCGAGTGCTCCAGCGACGACGTTTGGGTGACACAAAAAGCTGAGATGGGATGACCTCGCCGCATGCGGCGAGGTCTGGGACCGCGCATGCGCGGTCCCACCGACCGGCGCATGCGCCGGTCGGAAGGCAGGGTCGCATGCGACCCTGCCGGCCAGGCCGCATGCGGCCTGGCCCACCAACATCAGCTTTCTTCGAACATGCGGCCGTCGGTGCTTTCCTCAAGAATGCGCCCACCGAGGTCGCGGCGCACGCGCCGCTCGGCCTGGCATTCTGGGTTCGGGCTTACCGCCACGAGCTCTGAGCGGCGCGTGCAGCGTTTCATCCGAAGGCTCGCGTAAGGTCGAACATATGTTCCTGCCAACCACCACTCCCGAGGCCGAGCTCGAGCGCCTCAACCCGCGCGAGCAGCGATACATGATCGGCCAGTTCTTCACGCCGGCTCCCATCGCCGAGCTGATGGCCGACGCCGTCCGCGAGTCAGAACCGGCGACGGTGCTCGATCCCGGAGTCGGGGGCGGCGTGCTGCTTCGCGCCATCGGGGATGGCCCGAGGCTCTTCGGACTTGACATCGACACAGCGGCAGCGGAGCTCGCCGCCGAGTCGATGGGTGGTGAGCACGAGATCGTTGAGGGCGACTTCCTCGATGCGGAATGCTGGCCTCTAACCGAGGCGACCTTCGACGCGGTGATCGCCAACCCGCCCTACGTTCGCCATCACAACCTGTCGGCCGAGCACAAGCTGCTCGCGCGACACTACTCGGCGCGATTCGGCTTGAAAGTGTCGAGCCTGTCCGGTAGCTACGTCTATTTTTTTCTGGAGACGTTGCTTCGACTAAACGAGGGCGGTCGGTTGGTCTTCATCACGCCAACCGAGTTTCTCGACGTCCGCTATGGCCAGGCGGTCAAGGAAGCGCTGCTGACCCACTGTGAGATCGACGAGATCCTCGTGCTGGAGATGGACGAGCTTGCATTCGAGGACATCTTGACAACCTCGGCCATCACGATCGCGACAAAGCGCGAGTCTCCATCCCGACGCTTCCGGCTCGTGGAGGGCACGCTCAACGGCTCGGTTCAGAGAGGCCGAGAGGTAGAGATGTCGGCGGAGGCTGCGCCCGCGGCTGTACCCTGGACGCCACTGCTGCCGTCCCGCGCCGAGCGTATCGCCCCCCTTCTCGACGGACGCACCGCCAAACTTGGCGACTACTGCCGAGTTCGGCGCGGGATCGCAACGGGCGATAACTCCTTTTTCGTTCTGACCCGAGCCGAGGTCGAGCAAAGGGGAATCGAGGAGCGGTTTCTCGTGCCAGTCGTCCTGGGATCCAAGGATCTACCAACGCAGGGCCCGCTTGACGCGGACTTCCATGCCGCACGAATCGACTCAGGGGCTCGCGGATTCCTCTTCTTCTGCCACGAGGACATCCAGGCTCTGCGTGGCACGAACGCGCTGCGCTACATCGAGCATGGGCTTGAACTCGGCCTGCATGAGCGTTTCAACTGCCGCACGCGCAAACCCTGGTACGGAGTCGAGCGGGTTCCACCCGCCGACTTCTTCACCACCTATATGTCGCGCAACCGGGCTCGCATCGTGCGAAACCTGATCGGTGCGCGTTGCATGACGTCGCTCCTCAACGTATGGGCGCAGTCCGGCGTGGATCCCGACGCTCTGCGGCCCTCGCTTGAAGACCCAACCAACGCTCAACTCCTGCGCGAGTTCGGCCGAACATACGGCGGCGGCCTGGCCAAGATCGAGCCGGGCGACCTCGTCGCCCTGCCGATCTTCCCACCGGCGGGCATCGAACCGCCGAGACAGAGGTAGTTGCCATAGGACCTACTCGATCCCGAAGTGCTGAGCGAGATCATCCAACCGGTGATCCCACGCCCAGTCGATACCGGCCGCCGCCTCGAAACCAAGGTACGGGTAGCCAAAGTAGCCAAAGAGCTGAAGCAGGAACACAGTGCGATCGCCATGTGCTCGTTTGAGAGCGTCATGCTTGCTCGACTCCTCCTTGCGGCGCTTGTTGACATTCGTAAAATCGCCCGCTGACTTCATCTCGACGCAGGCCAGCGGCAAATCGGGATCTAGCGGCGACACCACGCAATCCATCGGCAGGTTCTGTGGCGCGCCGCCTTCTTGGACGACGCGCACATTCCGACCAAAGCTGAAAGTCCCCGGCGACATCTCGAACGGAAGCTCGACGGTCTCTTCGAAGCCTTCGCCTTCCAGATATGCCCGCATCAGCTGCTTCTGCCGCATCTCCTGCGCGTTACGGAGCACCGGCAGATAGAGGGCATTCGCCAATCTCTCGCCGATGATCAAGAGCGCTTTGTAGCGATCCTTGACGGTTGGCGAACGATCATCCGCGAGCCAGCAAAATATCTCTGGATCGAGCAGAGGAAGCAGGAAGTCACACATCACCCGCAGCTGCATGCCGAGTCCGCGTGTCCGAGCCGGGATGACTCCATCGCGCTCCATTGAGAGAACGAGATTCTTGCTCGCTCCTGAGAAGCCGACAAAGCGATCCCTGGCCATCGGGGGCGAAACGCACATACGAGCGACGAACAGCACGCCCGGCCGAGCCACAAGCGCATCGGTGACGAACGTCCGAAAGTCGTTCGTCACCCGCATCGCCTCCTCGACCTCAACGATGGCACGTTCGCGTGCATGGACGAACATCCCCGGCGACTCGCCTAGATACCACTTGTCGTACTCGGCAACGCTGCGGTCGATGTCGTGTTGCCACTGCGCCGGGTCTTCCCGCCGACTCATCTGGGGTCTCCACCCGCCATATTTGACCCTCTCAGCGCCGACGCCGCTTGAGCGTGATCCCCTCGAGCACGTGAGCGACCGTCTCGCACGCGTCCACCGCAGCCTCGAGCGACTCGAAGATGTCCTTCCAGCGGATCACCACCATCGGGTCGATGCCGCCCGCGAACAGTGACGTCACCGCGTCGCGCTGCAGGCGATCGCCCTCGTTCTCCAGACGGTGGATCTCGACCAGGTGCGAGCTCATGTCCTCGCCGCCGTGCAGGCATCGCAGCGCTCCAAGGATCTCCCCGCCGGCGGCGACGAGCACGTCGGCGAACCCGACGGCCTGCTCCATCGGCGCTTCGACCCCGTACAGATCGAGCTGCGCCGCCGCCTGCTCGGTGTAGTCCACGACATCGTCGATCGCGGTCGCCAGCGCATACCCCTCGCCCGCGTCAAACGGCGCGCGCACACGCCTTACCCCACCCATCCGGTAGATGATGTCGTGGGTGATGCGATCGCCCTCTCGCTCGCAGGCGGCGAGATCCTGTGCGAGCGCCGCGTGTTCGGGGAACGTGGCCAGCAGTTCGCGCAGCAGCATCGCCGAGCGCTCCACGTTGCGGCCCGCATCCTCCAGCAGCGCAGCCAGCGTCGTGTCAACGGAGCGTTTGAGCAGGCTCACCCGCGACCTCCGGCTCGGGCTCGGGCTCGGGCGTGCGGACGTCTGAGCACGTCCATCGACCACCCCTCCTCGCGCGAGCGCTCATCACAAAGCGCGGCTGTCTCGGCTGGGCGCGGGCGCAAGCTCATCGACGGAGATTATGGACATCACCCGAGCCGGCGTGCTCTCTTCACGAGTTCTTCACGACTCGATCACGAGTTTGCAACTCGCGGGGATCGCGTCGCGGCGAGGCTATGTACCCGTGGCGGCCACAGCCGACAACGCGAGCACCCTGTATGCCGGCGAACTGGAGATACGGCTTGGCGAGGGTCTCGTGCTGGCCACGGGCCGGGCGCTGACGCTGTCGGTGCGTGAGTTCGAGCTGCTCGCCGCGATGGCCAGGCGGGCTGGCGCGATCGTCACGCGCGATGAGCTCTATGCAGAGGTATGGGGCGGCGAGCTGCGCCCCGGCGATCGCTCGGTCAACGTGTACGTGAGCAAGCTGCGCAGCAAGCTCGAGACCGCGATGCCCGATCGGCGCTTCATCCACACCCACCCGGGCTTCGGCTACCGCTTCCAGCCTCAGCCCTCGCGCGAGGCCGGCTCCACGGCGACCTTCGACGGCGCCAACGGCGCGCCGGAGGGGCTTTCACGAAATGTTCACATCGGGGCGGTCGGAGATTCATGAGACTGCGTTCAAGCCAACACCGGCCGGCAGGGGACTCCGCGTGCGCGCGGACACTCGCGGGCTGGTGGCAGGCACAAAATCCAGCAGAGGAGACGTAGTAGTGATCCATAACAGACTTTTCGCGCTCGCAGGCGTCGTGGCGCTGACACTCGGCCTGGCCGCGTGCGGCTCCAGTTCCTCAAGCAGCTCCAGCAGCTCTTCGAGCACCGCCTCGAGCAGTTCGTCCGGGGGCACCATCTCCGGCGCGGGCTCGACGTTCGCCGCCCCGGTCTACGAGCAGTGGGCCTCGGCGCAGTCCGGCCTGACGGTCAACTACCAGGCGGTCGGCTCGGGCGCGGGGATCACATCGCTCGAGGCCAAGACCGTCGACTTCGGCGCCTCGGACCCGCCGCTGAAGCCGGCCGACTTCACGGCGCTTGAAAAAGTCGGCCCCGTCCAGCAGATCCCGATGTTCCTGGGCGCGATCACCGTCTCCTACAACCTGCCCGGCGTGCAGACCGGCCTGAAGCTGGAAGGCACCACGATCGCCGACATCTACCTCGGCAAGATCAAAACCTGGAACGACCCGGCGATCAAGGCCCTGAACCCTGGCGTGTCGCTGCCGAGCACTCCGATCACCGTCATTCACCGCTCGGATTCCTCCGGCACGACCTCCGGCTTCACGAGCTTCCTGGCCGCGGTCGACCCTGAATTCAAGAGCAAGGTCGGCGAAGGCAAGGACGTGCAGTGGCCGACCGGCACCGGCGCGAAGGGCAACGCCGGCGTGGCGGGCGCCGTGCAGCAGACGACGGGCGCCGTCGGCTACGTCGAGCAGGCCTACGCGCTGCAGCACAACTTCACCTACGCCTCGGTCAAGAACGCCGCCGGCAACTTCGTGGCGCCGAGCCTGGCCTCGACCAGCGCCGCCGCGACCGGTGTGACCGTGCCGGCAAACCTCGGCATCAAGATCTCAAACCCCCCTGGTGCCCAGGCCTACCCGATCACCTCGCAGACGTTCGTGGTCGTCTACAAAGACATGTGCAAGGCGGGCATCCCCGGTGGCGAAGCGGCCGCCAAGGGTGTCGTCCAGTTCCTGAACTACGGCCTCGGCCAGGGCCAGTCGGTCCTTGCCCAGGCTGACTACGCCGCGCTGCCGGCGGCGATCCTGGCCAAGTCCAAGGAAGCCGTCACGACCCTGCAGTGCAACGGCGCGCCGATCAGCGGCTGATCCCGCGAAGCCCATGCCCCGCGACCGGGATATATATAGGACGATGGAGGCCGCTGTGCAAGCAGAGCCGATGTCCTCGGTCGAGTGTCGACATGCCACGCACGTGCGCACGCGCGCGTGGCATGTCAAACGATATGTCCCAACGGTTCGCGGGGATTAGGAAGCGCATTGGAGGCAGCATCGATCCCGAGCGGTGACCGCGGTGTTCTCACGCGGTCACCCCTCGCGCGCTTCCCCGATCGAGCGCTGAAGTACGGCCTGACGGCGCTGGCGGCGCTGATCCTCGCGCTGATCGTCTACTTCTTCTTCCGCCTCGCCGGCGAAGCGCGACCGGCATTCGCCAAGTTCGGCGTCCTCGGCTTCACCTTCGACAACGACTGGAACGTCTCGGCCGAACACTTCGGCGCGCTGCCGCTGCTCGTCGGAACGCTGCTCACCTCGGGCCTGGCGCTGCTGATCGGCGTGCCGGTCGCGGTCGCCACCGCGATCTACGTCACCGAGCTGTGCCCGGGTCGCCTGCGCGCCCCGGTCACGGTCCTGATCGAGCTGCTTGCCGCCGTGCCCTCGGTCGTGTACGGGCTGTGGGGCATCTTCTTTCTCGCGCCCAAGCTCGTGCCTGCCGAGCAGTGGATCGCCGACCGCCTCAGCTTCATCCCGTTCATCGGCGGCGGCATCGTCACGATCCCCAACATCTTCGTCGCCGGCCTGATCCTCGCGGTCATGATCCTGCCGATCGTCAGCGCGATCTCGCGCGAGGTGATGGCCACCGTCCCCTCAGACCACAAGGAGGCCGCACTCGGGCTGGGCGCCACACGCTGGGAGATGATCCGCATGGCCGTGCTGCCCTACTGCCGCGGCGGGATCGTCGGCGGAGCGATGCTCGGCCTCGGCCGCGCGATCGGCGAGACGATCGCGGTCACGATCCTGATCGGCGACGCACCCCAGATGCCCCAGCACCTGTTCGGCCAGGGCTACTCGCTCGCCGCGGTGATCGCCAACGAGTTCGGTGAGGCCCAGGGTCTGCACCGCTCGGCGCTGTTCGCCGCCGGCCTGGTCCTGTTCGTGCTGACACTGATCGTCAACGCGATCGCGCGCCTGCTGGTGCTCCGCGCCGCGCGTGCCCGCGCGCCCAAGCGCACCACGGCCCAGGACCGCACCGAGAACGTGCCACCCGCGATCGCCGGGACGGCGGGGTTGTGAGACCGATGTCGAGCATCCACCCCCTTGAGCAGGTCTGGATGACCCACCCCCACCACCGTTTGATCGGGCTGACCCTCGCGGATGGGCCCCAGAATAACCACCCTGCCACCCCCCGCCCAATGACCGATCGCCGAGCGCTCTGGGCATGGACATGAACGCGCAACCCACTCCCTCATCCGATCGCCTGCAGCGTTACGCCCTCACTCCCGCACGCAGACGGCGGGATCTGCTCGCGCGCGGAGGGATCCTCGCGGGCACGATCCTCGCCCTGATCCCGCTGCTGCTGATCGTCTACTACCTGTTGAACAAGGGCCTGAGCTCGTGGAGCTGGAGCTTTTTCACGACCGATCCGACCGGCAACACGTTCTTCAAAGACTCCTCGATCGGCGGCATCGAGAGCGCGATCCTCGGCACGATCGAGATCGTCGCGCTGGCTTCGGTGATCGCGATCCCGACCGGCATCGGCGTCGCCGTGTGGCTCGTCGAGTACGGGCGCGCGAGCTGGTTCGCCGGCATCGTGCGCTTCTTCGTCGACGTCCTCACCGGTGTGCCCTCGATCATCTTCGGGCTGTTCATCTACATCGCCCTGATCATCGGCACCGGCAGCTCCTACGCCGGCTACAAGGGCTCGCTCGCGCTGGCGCTGCTGATGCTGCCGGTCGTGATCCGCTCCGCCGAGGTCGTCCTCTTGCTCGTCCCCGGCGCTCTGCGCGAATCCGCGCTCGCGCTCGGCGCCCCGCGCTGGCGGGTCATCTTCAGCATCGTGCTGCCCACCGCCCTGCCGGGGATGGTGACCGGCGTGCTGCTGGCGATCGCGCGCGCCGCCGGGGAGACCGCACCGCTGCTGTTCACAGCCGGATCGACGTTCAAGACCAGCACGAACCTCGGTGGCTTCATGAACTCGCTGCCCGTGCAAATCTACAACGACGTCACATCTCCGACCACAGCAGTGGTAAACCGTGCGTGGGGCGCCGCGCTCACCCTTGTCGTCATGATCCTTGTGCTCAACCTGATAGCCCGCATCGCCTCGCGAAGGAGTCGCCTTGCATGACTCTCCCCCCCAACACCGACCTCTCGACCCCGAGTACCGCTGAGCTGATGGAGCCCGACGAGATCGCGCAGCCCAGCCACGCCCGCGCCCCCACGCCCTCCCGTCCGCAGGCCGGCGCGACGGCGACCAGGCCCGCCGCTCTGACCAAGCCCGGGCTGGGTGTCAAGCTGCAGGGCCTGCGCGCCTTCTATGGCAAGGCCGAACAGGTCAAGGGCATCGACCTCGACTTTCACGCCAACGAGGTCACGGCGATCATCGGGCCCTCGGGCTGTGGCAAGTCGACGATGATCCGCTGCATCAACCGCATGCACGAGGAGATCCCAGGCGCGCGTGCGGAGGGCCGTGTGCTGCTCGACGAGCTCGACGTCTACGACCCGTCGATCGATGTCGTCGCGGTGCGCCGCGCGATCGGGATGGTTTTTCAGAAGCCGAACCCGTTCCCGACGATGTCGGTGTTCGACAACGTCGCCGCCGGGCTGCGCCTGACCTCGCAGGGGCGCGGATCGCGATCCAAAGCCGCCCAGCAGTCGAAGGTAGAAGCCGCTCTGCGCAGCGCCGGCCTGTGGGAGGAGGTCGCCGACAGGTTGCACGAGCCCGGCTCGGGGCTCTCCGGCGGTCAGCAGCAGCGGCTGTGCATCGCGCGCTCGCTTGCGGTCGATCCCGAGGTGATCCTGATGGACGAGCCCTGCTCGGCACTGGATCCGATCGCCACGCTCAAGATCGAGGAGCTGATCGACCAGCTCAAGTCGCGCGTGACGATCGTGATCGTCACCCACAACATGCAGCAGGCCGCGCGCGTGGCCGACCGCACCGCCTTCATGCTGGGTGGCCAGCTCGTCGAGGTCGGCCCGACCGATGAGATCTTCACGACACCATCAGACCCCAGAACCGAGGAATATGTCACCGGAAAGTTCGGCTGAGGCCCCCGGCCGGCGGGCCGTCTTGGGCGGTCCCGACGACGGCGCCGCACCCGCCCGCTCACAGCAGGGTCGCGCCCACTTCCAGCAGCAGCTGCAGGAGCTGCAGGACGGCGCGCTCGGCGGCCTGGATCTGGTCGTCGAGCAGCTCGACCGCGTGATGGAGGCGCTCGCTCACCAGGACGTCGAGCTCGCGCAGATGGTGATTGCCGACGACGACCGCCTCGACGGGCGCTACCTCGAGGTCCACCAGGGCATCCTCTCGCTGCTCGCCCTGCAGGCGCCCGTCGCGGGTGACCTGCGCCTCGTCGCCGCGCTCTTGCACGTGATCATGCGCGTCGAGCGCATGGGCGATCAATGCGTGAACATCGCCAAGCTGATCCCCCTCTCCGGCCACGAGCCGCCGGTGCGCCGAGAGGTACTCGACGCGCTTTTGAAGATGGGCGCCCAGGCGCGCTCGGAGGTCATCCAGTGCCGCGCCGCCTTCGCCGGGCGCGACATCGAACTGGCCGAGGACCTCGTCCGCCAGGATCGCGAGATCAACCGTCTGAACCGCGACATCTTCCGGATGGCGCTTGACATCGGCGATGACGCCGACACGCGCGAGTGGGCGATGCACATGATCCTCGTCGCTCGCGCCCTGGAGCGAATCGGCGACAACGCCGTGGACATCGGCGAGCAGGTCGCGTTCGTCGTCACCGGCCTCTTCCGCGAGTTCTCGGACTCCTCCCATCCGGCCGGCGCGCGGCCGGATGCCGCGCCGGACGCCGGTCCCGAAACCCTCTGACACCGTCCGCCGGAGGTTGACCCCGAGACCGTTCCGGCTCTGACCCTAGTCGCACCGGACACCGGGTCCAAGACCCCCTGACACCGTCCGCAAATAGCGTATTTCTCCTGTGAACATTCTGTGACCATTTGTGCCGGACCACACACGGGTCTGCAACGTCCCTTAGACTGACGCCCGATGACGGAAAGTATCCGCGCCACGGAGGAGGCGCCGTCAAGCACTTCGAGCGCGTCCTCATTGCGCATCGCGGTGCTCGACCGCGACAGCGGTTTCATCCAGGTTCTCTCAAAGCGCCTGGATCGCCTCGGCTGGGAGCACCGCGTGCTCGCCGGCCCCGTTCCGACCGATGCGATCGCCTCGATGCGCCTGAGCGCGCTGATCGTCGATCTGGCCGTACTTGGACCGCAGGCGTGGGAGTGGCTCGAGCGGCTCTCCGGCGCGCTGCCCGAGCTGGGCGTCGTGGTCTGCACCGGACCCTCGACGGTCGCCCAGCGCGTGCGCGGGCTGCGTCTGGGCGCCGATGACTGGATCACCAAGCCCTGCCATCCCGAGGAGGTCATCGCCCGCGTGCAGGGCGTCGCGCGTCGCCGCCGGCGCTCCAACGGCCGCGCCGAGGCCAAGCCGCTGCTGGCGGGCGAGGTCGAGATCCGCAACGACCGCTTCCAGGCGTTCGTGGGTGGCCTCAGCCTCGACCTCACCAGGCGCGAGTTCGAGCTGATCGAGCTGCTGGCCGCCGCCGAGGGCCGGGTGCTCGAGCGCGAGGAGATCTACTCGCGCCTGTGGGGCTATGCGATGGTGCGTGGCGACCGCTCGGTCGACGTGTTCGTACGCAAGCTCCGCCAGAAGCTGGAGCGCTCTTCACCGCGCTGGCGCTACATCCACACCCACTTCGGCATCGGCTACCGCTTCTCGGCGGAGTCGCTGGATGCGATCGCTGCCCGCGCGCGCGCCGGTACGGAGGATGCCGAGCTCGATGTGTCCTCTACGCCCGCGTCAGTCCCGATGGATTGGGACCCCACCCACCCCGCCGGCGATCAGCGCAAGCTCGCGAGGACGCATCAGGATCACGAGCTCGCCGCCCCGGTGGGTGGGGCTTCCCTCTAGCCTGACGACCGCCAGGCCGCCCTTCTTCAAGTCGATTCGCCCGCCGGTCAATCCACCGGCGATGAGCGACAGGTCGGGCTCGTGCCCCACCAGCAGCAGGCGGCCATCCTGCGCTGGAACTCGCGCGAGTGCGTCGATCGCCTGGGACACGTCGAACCCTCCCGCCAGCGGCGGATGCTCGCGCAGGAGCGCACGCTGCTGCTCGCTCCAGCCCTCGGCCGCGAGCTCGGCCGTCCTTGAGGCACGCGCCTTGGGACTGACCAGCACCTCGTCGAACGCGACCGCCAGGCTTTGGATCGCGATGCCGGCAGCACGCGCCTGGTGCTCACCGCGCGGAGTCAGCCGCCGCTGCGAGTCGGGCCGCGTTCCGTGCGGCTCCGCCTCGGCGTGACGTAGTAGCCAGAGTTGGCGCGCCATCCGCGCTCTCAGACTAGCGTGATCGGCATGATCTTCCCTCTGCCGTCGCAGGGCGTGACCCGGCGTGACCTCGCGATCTTCACCCTCTGCTCGTGGGAACGGTGTAGCGTGACCAGCAGCTATGTTCGACGACGATCACCCGCGCCCGCGGCTGGAGGACCCGGCGCTGTACATCAACCGCGAGCTGTCCTGGCTTGACTTCAACGACCGGGTGCTGCAGCTCGCCGAGGACGAGGCCGCGCCACTGCTCGAGCGGGTCAAGTTCTGTGCGATCTACACGACCAACCTTGACGAGTACTACATGGTGCGGGTCGCCGGTCTGCACGATCAGATCGATGCGGGCGTGGAGAAGCCCGGTCAGGACGGACGCACGCCCTCGCAGACGATCGCCCTGATCCGCGAGCGCGCGTTGCAGCTGGGACAGCGCCTGAGCGACTGCTTCGAAAGTCGGCTGCGCCCCGCGCTGGCCGAGCAGGGGATCGCCGTGGTCGATGTCGAGGACCTCAGCGACGGGCAGCGCGCGGAGCTCTCGCGACACTTCCAGCGCGTGATCTTCCCGGCGCTGACCCCTCTGGCGGTCGCCCCGGGGCGACCGTTCCCCTACATCTCCAACCTGTCGCTCAGCCTGGCCGTGCTCGTGCGCGACCCGGCCACCGATGAGACCGTGTTCGCGCGCGTGAAGGTACCCACCGAGATCCTGCCCCGGTTCATCGCGCTGGAGAGCTCGGCGGGTTCCGGTCCGGTCACGCTGGTCGCGCTGGAGGACGTCATCGCCCACCATCTCGACGCTCTGTTCGCGGGCATGGAGATCGTCGACTGCGACGTGTTCCGTGTCACCCGCGACGCCGACCTCGAGGTCTCAGACGACGCCGCCGATCTGCTGCAGGCCGTCGAGGACGAGCTGCGCCGCCGGCGCTTCGGGGAGATCGTGCGCGTGGAGGTCGGCACACGCTGCTCGCAGCGCCTGCGCGACGAGCTGGTCGACCTGTTGGGCGTCGCCGAGGATGAGGTCTACCCCGTCGACGGGCTGCTCGACATGGGCGCGCTGTGGCAGATCGTCAGGCTGCCCGGCTACTCCGAGCTGCGCGAGGAGCCCCTGCTCGGCAGCACCCATCCGCGCCTGTTGCGCCACGAGGGCGAGCGCCCGGACGTGCTCGGCGCGATGCGCGAAGGCGATCTGCTCGTGCACCATCCCTACGACTCGTTCGCGACCTCCGTGGAGCGCTTCGTCCAGCAGGCCGTGGCCGACCCGAACGTGCTCGCGATCAAGCAGACCGTCTACCGCACGAGCGACGACTCGCCGCTGGTGCCGGCGCTGATCGACGCGACCGAGCGGGGCAAGCAGGCGGTCGCGCTGGTCGAGCTCAAGGCGCGCTTTGACGAGCGCATGAACATCCACTGGGCCAAGGCCCTGGAGGAGGCCGGCGTGCACGTCGTCTACGGCCAGCCGGCGCTGAAGACGCACGCCAAGTGCGTTTTGGTCGTGCGCCGCGAGGGTGACGGGGTGCGCAACTACGTGCACATCGGCACCGGCAACTACCACTCCGCGACCGCCCGCCTGTACACCGACTTCGGCCTGTTCACGACCGACGAGCAGATCGGCGCAGATGTCGCTGACATGTTCAACTACCTCACCGGCTTCGGGCGCCCGCTGCACTATCGCAAGGTCTTGATCGCCCCCAATCAGCTGCGCGACGGCATCCTCTCCCAGATCGAGCAGACGATCGCCGCGCACTCGCCGCAGACGCCGGGCAGGATCGCAATGAAGATGAACGCGCTCGTGGACGGACGCTGTATCAGGGCGCTGTACGAGGCATCTCAGGCGGGTGTCCAGGTCGACTTGAACGTGCGCGGCATCTGCTGCCTGCGGCCCGGCCTGCCGGGTGTGTCGGAGAACATCAGGGTCGTCTCGATCGTCGGGCGGCTGCTCGAGCACTCGCGTGTCTACGCGTTCGAGCGCGACGGCGAGCACACGATCTACATCGGCTCGGCCGATCTGATGCCGCGCAACCTCGACCACCGCGTCGAGCTCGCCACCCCGATCGAGTCCCCCGCGCTGCGCGCGGAGCTGCTCGACGTTCTGGAACGGGCCTTCGCCGACAACCAGAGCTCATGGGAGCTCGACGGCGAGGGGGTCTGGACGCGGCGCTCGCCGGATTCGGATCCCACCCACCCGCGCCCGCGCAGCCTGCAGCTCGAGCTCGCGGAGCTGCACTCCCGGCGCGATGCCGTCGAGGAGCGCCCGGCGTCCGGCGCCGCCGAGACCGCCGCCGGCGTCCTACCTAACTGAGCGTTCCACGACGCCCCGCCCGCTTGGGCGGCAATCGGGTTGGAGACATTCTCCTCAATTCCTTGACTCGCGGCCCGGTCGTTGCTACACCCGCGGTAGCACCCGACTGGCAGTAGGGATCCATGTTTTAGGGGGCTAGGTTTTGTGGCCGGGCTGAGGAGCCGTTGAGGCACAGTACGCGCCGTCCAGCCTGCAACTTGATTGCGCGTGTGCGTAGGCCAGGGCCTTGGATATTCACCTCATTTGCTGAACGGAGGATACGACATGAAACTCATCAAAACTATCGGAGCTTGCATTGTGGCAGCGGCCGCTGTCAGCGGCGCCGTAGCGTCGGCGTCCTACGCGGACGCGCCGAATTCGGAGGGGCTTGGGCCGCTAGCGGCCTCCCCCTTCTCAAACACTGACCCCACGACACCATCTATACCTGTGGATCAGCTTCGTGCCGAGGAGATAGCGGTGCTCACGAACCAGGGGATCTCCCCTGCGCACGCCATGCGGGCCCTCCATGTTCAGGGCAAGGTCGCGCGGGAAGACGTCGTAGGCAAGATAGAAGCAGCCACCGGCAGCGCATACGGCGGCGCATGGTTTGAGCCCGCGGCCGCGCAGGTGCATATCGGAGTGACGTCGTCAGGCAGCCGGCGAGCAGCTGAGGAGGTTATCGCGCAAGATGGTCTGGCGTCAGAAGTGACATTGACGTCGGTTCGTTCGACTTGGGCACAGCTCGAAGCCGCACAGAAGTTGTGGAATCAACGACTGGCTGCCCTATTCCGGCGCAAACAGGTCAAGACGGCGCTTTCTGCCGAGCATAACGCGGTATACATTACGCTGAGCTCATCGGTTCCTACGCCGGAACGTGCTGTCCTCGAACACGAAGCCTCCAATGCCGACGTCAATGTCTTCGTCACGGTTGTTCCCTCGACAGAACTGGGCGGTACGACGGCAGGCGAAAAAACTGAATGCAACAAATTCGAAACGTTAAAAGCCTACTGCAACAAGCCACTCACCTCGGGGGTTTCGCTCAAATCGGAAGCCAAAGAATTATGCACGACTGGCCCTCTGGCGATTCCGACGGCCAACGTCAACGAAACGTACGTGCTCACGGCTGGCCACTGCGGGAAAGAAAAAGAATCCTGGTTTTCGTTCTACAAGAATGGTGAATTAAATGAAATTGGGAAATCCAAAACTTTCAAATGGGACTTAGGGGGAGATTTCGGTGAGATTGAGATCGAAAACGCAGCCTGGCAGGAATTAGGCGCTGAACCACTTTTCGCGGTCACAGCTGAGTGGAAGGCTAACAACGAACGGTCTTACCAGGTAATTCGAGAAGGACCGAATATGGAAAAAACAACAGTCTGCCACGACGGCCAGACGAGCGGGGGATCGTGCGGCGAAATTAAGAAAAAACAGGAGTAACTGAAGAATACAGCGGCGTGAAAGTGGAAGGTCTCGTCGAAGTCGAAGGGGCGGAACTAAAAATTCAAGGGGGTGACAGCGGCGGTCCTTTCTTCTTCGTGGAAGCAAACAAAGAAGTCCTCATGGAAGGCCTAACCGTTGCCAAAATTACCGAAAAACGTGGCTGGTACGAGCCGCTGCATACGGTGCTGAACACGTTGAACCTGGACCTGCTCACGAAGAACAACGAAAACAGAACAAAAGATAAAGAACAAAAAGAAAAAGAAGAAAAAGGAGGAGGAAGCGAACACACGAAAATCTTACCCGAACCCACCACGTCAAGCCCACTGAAGAGCAGCGGCAAAGGCGGTGAAGACAAGCTTGTAACGGTAGGGGGCACGGAAGCAAAATGTAAAAGCAGCACGAGCACCTCTGAATTCACGAGCGCCAACTTAGGCACCTTCCACTACTTATTCTCAGAATGCAAAGGACCACTTGGGAGCACCTGCACCGGGGAAGGCGACTCCAAAGGCTCAGTGGCGTTATTAGGCACGAGCCACTACTGGTTAGCGTTATTATCCGAAAAATTAGTGTCCGCGTTAGTCTTTTTATTCAATGAAACCCACTTCACGTGTGAAGTGCTAGGCACAAAAGAGTTAGTCATAGTAAAGGGCTGCGCAGCTGCCTTAGCAGAACCCACCGAAAAATTAACCAAAGTGACAAAGGCCGTCTTCAATCAAGAAAAAGGCGTCAACGACATCAAGGAAGTCTTACCGCAAGAATCTACCAAAGAGATCAAATGCACCACAGAAACAAGTGTAAACGGAGGGAAATTTGAAGAATCCGCTCAGGCCGCGACGGACGAAAACGAAAAACTCGAACAGGGCGGGAAAGCGATCGAAGTCTTACTGATGAGCTAGCGTTGCATGCGAGATGCTGACCGAGACTCACGATCGGGCAGCATCATGTCTAGGAGTTGAGGCGAGGCGCGCCCACCCAGCGCAAGGGCGCGCCTCGCCTGCCACTGAGGGCGCCAGCGTCCCTCGGTTCGCTCGCATCCATACGAGACCAGGTGTGCGGAGCCGGTCGGCGACCTCCTACAGGGCCGCGAGCACGATGAGATGTTCGACTGGCTGCGCGAGCTGTTGCGGTCCTACCGCGAAACACTCGTGCATGACCGGCGCGTGCCGCTCGAGCAGTTCTACCTGGCCGACTTTGCGCGTAAGGTCGTCGGGGTGGGGAGCGTCGGTACGCGCGCGTGGATTGCGCTGATGCTCGGCAACGACGGACAGGACCCGCTTTTTATGCAGGCGATTGTCGAGTTCTCCCACGCATATGCCGAGCAGAACGAGCGCGACTATCGCGAGCTCGTCGTGGCGGTCGAGTCCGGTCGCATCACCGCCGAGACCGGTCTCTAGCCTTGCTCTGCGCCCCGTGACTCCAGCGAGCTCGGAGGTGGCGCAGGGCGCTTGACGCCAACGCCCACGCGCGCCTCGACGGTCTCCGCGCCGGGCTGATCGTCCTGATCCTGATCGCAGCCGTCGCGCTTTCTTCGTCGGGCGAATGCCAACACGACAACCCGGCTCCGAGCCGGCACCGGCCCGGGCTATGGCCGTCCGATACACTCCCTAACACCTTCGATAGCCCGCCATTGCGCGGCATACCACGGGAAAACGGCAGAGCGACGAGAGGAGCAGCCGTGACTGGAGACGAGTTGGAGCTGGGTCCAGTTGACATTGTTGTGATCGGCTTTCCGCCGGGCGCGCCCCAAACCGGTGCGTCGATCCCGGTTTTCGTGGACCTCGTGGACAGGGGGATCATCCGGGTGCTCGATGTGCTGATGGTCCGTAAGGATGCCGGTGGTGAGGTCTCAGGCCTCGAGATCGCCGACCTCGAGGGCGACGGGCTTACCGACCTCGTGGTCTTCAAGGGCGCGCGGACGGGCATGGTCGGAGACGAGGACGCCACCATCGCCGGGGAGGCGCTCGAGCCCGGGGAAGCGGCAGTGCTGATCTGCTTCGAGAACACCTGGGCGGCACCGTTCGTCACTTCGGTGCGTCGCAACGGAGGCAACTTGCTCGCCTTCCAGCGAGTCCCGGCGCAGGAGGTTCTTGACACAGTCGAAGCGCTCGATGCCGCCGAAGCGGCATCCTGAGCCGAAAGGAAAGGCAACATGCCACTACTTCGCGGTATTGCCCGCACAGCCGCTATCGCCAGCACGGCAACAGCCGTATCCAACCGTGTAAGCCGCCGCCAGGAAGGGAAATGGGCGGCACAGGAACAGCAGCAGTACGCACAGCAACAGCAGCAGATGCCTGCTCAGGCTCCTGCGCCCGCACCGGAAGAAGACGCCATAGCGAGGCTGAAGGAGCTCGGCGGACTCCATGATTCGGGTGTCCTGACCGACGAGGAGTTCACGGCCGCCAAGGCCAAGATTCTCAACACCTAGGTCGATACAGGTCTCGCGCCCAGGGGCCGGCCGACGACACCCGGTGTCCAGAATGGAGCAGGGATGGCCAACAAGCGTGAAAGACAGGTTGCGGAGTTCATTGAGCCGTTCCGGGTCAAGCCCGGTTCGAAGGTGACCCTCGCCAAGGACTTCGACCCTGCCTTCAAGGGAGGGATGAAGAAGAAGAAGGAAGGGGTCGCCTTGCTCGCCGAGGGGGTGCGACTGCTCGCCGGGTACCAGGCCCGGCTGGCAGCTCAGGACACGTGGGGGGTGCTGGTGGTCCTGCAAGCGTTGGATACCGCTGGAAAGGACGGGACGATCCGACACGTGATGAGCGGGGTGAACCCTCAGGGCGTGGCTGTTCATAGCTTCAAGGTCCCCTCGGCCGAGGAGCTCGATCACGATTACCTCTGGCGCTACGCGCAGCGTCTCCCCGAGCGTGGCGAGATCGGCATCTTCAACCGCTCCCACTACGAGGAGGTGCTCGTGGTGCGCGTACATCCCGAGAACCTCGATCGCCAGAAGCTGCCGAAGGCGGCGAAGAAGGGCAACGTCTGGCGGCGGCGCTATCGCGAGATTAACGACTGGGAGCGCTACCTCACCGACAATGGGTTCCGGATCGTCAAGCTGTTCTTGAACATCTCAAAGGAGGAGCAACGCGCTCGTCTCGCTGCGCCGGATCGACCTTCCCGACCACAACTGGAAGTTCTCCGCGGCTGACGTCAATGAGCGTGAGCGCTGGGATGACTACCAGAAGGCGTTCTCCGAGACGCTTTCGCACACGAGCACCGAATGGGCGCCGTGGTACGTGATCCCGGCCAACCGCAAGTGGTTCGCCCGGTTCGGAGCTGCTGCGGTGCTAGTTCACACGCTGATGGAGATCGACCCCCGGTATCCCGCGGTGAGCAAGCCACAGCGTCAGGCGCTGCTGGAAGTCAAGGAGGCTCTGGAGGCGCAGGCGCCGAAGGGCGCCCTGGGAGACCCTTTCGAGCAGGAGCGCCAGGACTCCTGACAATCCGGCGAAACGCCTGCTCAGGATCCACCCCGCCAGATTTCAGTCACCCTGGGTGACCCTGCTGGGACTCGCCGGCTTGGATCTCCTCGAGAGCAGCCTCGAGCGTGGGATAGAAGTGTTCGCGATCGAGGGTCTCGAGGAGGCCGTAGCGCAACGTGAGATCCTGGAGGCGGGTGCGCATCTCGGCAAACGCCAGGTGGGTCCCGGTGGCATTGAGCTCGTTGTCGAGCTGCTCGAGCATCTCGGCGGCGGTGACATCGACGTCGGTGACGGCCTCGCACTGCAGGACCACCCACTGGGGCTCGCGCTCACGCACGAGCTTGCGGATCTGCAACCGGAAGGTGCCGGCGTTGGCGAAGAACAACGGCGCCTCCCAGCGATACACGACGACACCTGGAATCTGCTGCGCGTCCGGATGGGTGTCAACGTCGTGCCACCCGTCGTCACCTTCGACCTTGCCCAGGACGGCGCCGTGAGGCCACCAGTTGCGCCTGAAGAAGAGCAGAATCGCGAGCGTGACGGCGACGACGATGCCCTGCAGCACGCCGAGCAGGATCACACCGGCGGTTGCGACGAGGGACACCGAGAACGCGCTCTTACGAACGCGCAGGTAGAGGCTCAGGATGCCCACGTCCATCAACGACAGCGCGGCGACGATCACGACAGCGGCCAGTGCCGTTTGCGGCAGGTCGGCAAGCAGCGAGTTGAGGAACAGCAGGAGCGCCGCGACCAGGGCTGCGCCGACAACACCGGTGACCTGGCTCTTGGCTTTCGACTGTTCGGCTACCGCGGTCCGTGAGCCGCTGGTCGATACTGCAAAGCCCTGGAAGAGCCCCGCGGCGATGTTCGCCGCACCCATGCCGATCATCTCCTGGTTGGGCTCGACCTCTTCACCGCGCCGAGCCGCGAAGCTCGTCGCGGTGGCGATCGTGTCGGTCAAGGACACGAGCGTGATCCCTACCGCGGCGATCAGCAGGGGAACGACGTCGCCGGCGCTGGTCCACGGCAACGTGGGCGCGGGAATCCCCTGAGGCAGCGCGCCGACCGTGGCCACGCCCTTGCCGGCAAGCCCGAACACAGCCGATGCGACGGTGGCGCCAACGACCCCGACCAGCACCGCAGGCAGACGAGTCGTGATGCGGGGCAGCACCAGCAGCAGGAAGAGCACAGCGACGCCGACGACGAGCGTCGTCGTTTGCGTCTGGTCGAGGTGCTCAGCGAACGCGCGTAGCTCTGCGAGGAACGAATCAGCGTGCGTGGAGAAGCCGAACAGCTTCGGCAGCTGCCCGACGATGATCGTGATCGCGAGGCCGTTCATGTACCCGACCTGCACCTCCTTCGAGAGCAGGTCGGCGACGAACCCGAGCTTCCCCAGTCCAAGGCCGATCTCAGTGAGCCCCACGAGCACGGCAAGCATTCCGGCCAGAGCGATCGCGCTTGCGGGATCTCCGGTCACCAGCAGCGGCGTGATCGCAGCGAGGATCAAGGGCGAGATCGAGGAATCGGGTCCGAGTACCAGCACTCTGGAGGGCCCGAACACGGCATAGCCGACCAGGCACGCGATCGTCGTATAGAGACCGGTGGCCGCCGGGAGCCCGGCCAGCTCGGCGTACGCCATGCCCTGCGGAACGAGGATCGCCGCCAACACCACGCCCGCCACGAGATCGGCTCGCAGCGACGAGCGCTTATATGTCCGGACGACGCGAACGCCCGGCACCCAGCGCTCGACTCCAGTCGAAACTCGCCCGCTCATGCGAGGAGGTCCGCTCGCCTGCACGCGGCGCGCCGTCGCTGGAGAACCCGTGGCGGCAGGCGCGTAGCCAGAAGGCCAGAGCCGATCCCGATTGCGGCGCCGGCGGCGACGTCGCTTGGGTAGTGAACCCCTATATGCACGCGCGAGTAGGCGACGGTGCCCGCCAACGGAGCGAGGACCGGCGCGAGGACCGGCAGCTCGGCGCAGGCGCCGGTGGCAAACGCGAACGCGGCGGCGCTGTGACCCGAAGGGAACGACGTCGAGCGCGGCATGCGGATGAGCGTCGGCCACGAGCGCCGAGAGGGACGCCGCCGGCGCACGAGTAGCTTTGCCGGGCCGTTTGCCACGGCCGCTGCGATCACGATCGCAGCGATGCCGCGACCAGCCGCCCTCCGTCCCTGCCGACCTCCGCATGCGGCAAGTCCGCTCGCGATGAGAAGCCAAAGGCGGGAGTAGTTCGCGGCCCGCGTGATCGTAAGGAGCGCGCGGTCCAGCCCGGGCGAGCGCACGCGGACAGAGCGGCTCATCAGCCGGTGGTCCAGCTGCTTGATACGACCCCTGGTCCGTGCGCGACCCGATGTCCTCATCTGACCGTGGTCTCCCGTACGCAGCCTGCAACGAACATCGCCCAGCCCGTCCCCAAGAGGACGCCGGCGATCACGTCCGCGGGATAGTGGACGCCCAGATAGACACGAGATGCGGCCACCGCAAGAACGATCAGCAGTGCAAGGCCGGCAGCCACGCGGGTTAGCTTCGGCGATGCCCCTGCCGCCGGCATCGCAAACACCAGCGAGAACCAGAATGCGCTCGCCTGAGTGGCATGGCCCGAGGGAAAGCTCGAGCCGGTGACCGCCTGCAGGTGCTCCACGGGCGGGCGCGGGCGAGACACGAGCAGCTTGACCCAGTCAGAGATCAGCATCGAGCCGCCGAGGCTGAGCGCGACCGCGAGCGCCTCTCGGCGCAGGCCCGCCCGGGCAAACGCCAAGCAGGCGATCAGGGCGAGCGGCACGAGCAGGAACGCGCTGCCCGCCCAGGTGAGCACCCGCGCCACGTCGGTGAGCGCCGCCGTGCGCTGAGCGGCTACATCGCGTACCGCGTTCAGCTCGACCGACCCCACGACCGAGGTCCACAGCTCCCCGACCCCCCAACCGAGGAGCACGAAGGCAGCCAGGCCGAGCACCAGCCGCGCGGCCGGGTGACTCACCGGCCGGCCGCCACCCGTAGCAGCGCACCCAGGTTATCCGTGGTCAGCGCTGCGGCTCTGGCGGCCGGCGGCAGGCCGACTCCCCTGGGCAGCCGCACGCGCAGCGCCCCTGGCAGCGACGCGAAACGCAGGGGTGAATCGAGCACGAGCGCCTCACCGTCGAGGCCAACCTCCACCGGGCCGCTCGAGCGGACCTCGAACTCGTGGGTCGACCACGACAGTAGGCCCGGAAAGCGGCTCACCTGACCGACCAGCTCGAGCGCGACGAGCTTTGACACGTCAGTAGCACTGCGCACCCGTGCGGCCAGGACACCGAGCTGGCCAGTGTCGATCCGCTCGCGCGTGCCCGCGCCAGCCAGACTCGTCACCTGATAGGGGTTGTTCGATACGAGCACGAGCGGCGCGTCGTCGCAGCGGCTCCCGTCCGGAGCGGTGAACTCGAGGTCGATCGGCTCCGCATCGGGGCCCAGCAGGTCGGGCAGCATGCCAGTCCAGGTCTCGAGCTTGGCATCGCGGTAAGCGGCGGACTGGACGACCTTGGCATAGACGCCGAGCGAGGCGTTGTTGACGAACACGCGGTCGTTGACGCGCGCGAGATCGATGCGCCGCTCGACGCCGTCTGTGAACGCATCCAGCGCGCCCACGACGTCATCACGGTCAAGACCGAGGTCCAGGGCGAAATGGTTTCGAGTCCCCGCGGGAATGCAGACATGGGCGATGTCGCGCCGAGCGGCAACTGTCGCAACAAGGGCCTGCGAGCCATCGCCGCCGGCCATCCCGATGACCTGCGCACCGCGCGCGATGGCGCCTTCGGCGAGCTCGAGCAGATCATCGCCGGGCTGCAGCACGATTGGCTTGACACCTCTCCGCCGGGCTTCTGTAGCGAGGTCCAAGCGCTCGGCCTTCCCACCGCCCGACTTCAGGTTGATGATCAGCACGGCCGAGCGGGCAGCCCCCACCGGCACGAGCGCGGCGGCCTCCCCGTGAACCGCTGCCTCCCTCGTCCGCCCCAGCGCATAGCGGGCGGCCAGGCCGAAAACGGCGAGCAGCAGGAGCAGCCCAACCATCACCAGCACGCCCTGCCAGTGAGTCGCCAACACCACGATCAGGCCGGCGCCGGTGAGCCCTGCGAGCGCCGCGCCGGCAGCTCGCCGGACCCCGCGACGGGTCAGAGCGAACCAGACGGCGGCGCTCACAACGAGCACGAGCCCTACCGCAAGCGCAGCGATGACGAGGTCACCCGCCAGCGCAACCGCGGCCACGATGGTCATGGCAACCGGCGCCAGGAGCGCCACGACCGCAGCGACGCGGGTCTGCCATGGTGGCCCCGCCGCCAAACCGTCTACAGGAATCGCATCGGTCGCGCGCACGATCAGCCCATCTTCCCAGGCCCAGGACCTAGCGTCACGGCGGGCGTGTTCTTTGCAGATTCGCCAACACCCACTTCGTGATCAGCGAACTGAAAACGGGTTTTGGCGGATGCAGGGAGGTCGATCAGAAAGGGATAGTCTCGGTGTATGGCGCCCCGAGCCGCGCCAAGCTGCGCGGAGCATCTTGGAGCACCGGATCAAGCCAAGAATGAAGAGGCTCACCATGAGCGACAGACCAGTTTTCGTCTATGTCGCGACCTACGCCGACGCCGCCAGTGCCGAAGGGGACTACGACATCCTTGTTGAGTTGCACACGGCGAAGCTCGTAGGTACCTATGACGTCGCACTGGTCACGAAGGACGCCGACGGCAAGGAGTTCAAGCGTGAACTGGACAGGACAGAGAAGGAGTACACCGCCAGCTAGAAGCCAGCTTGCCGAGATTTGCAGGTTGGCCTAAGCCGAGGACGGCGCCCTCGAGACCGCTTGACGGCTCGATGTCGGGCAGATGCAGCATTCGGAAGGAGTTGAGAAGCCCGAGCCCGCTCGCGAGGATCGGGACGAGCACGGCGACGTCACGGTTCGTCTCCGGGTCGCGCATCAGAGGTCATACACAAAGTGTCGCGCTAATAGCAGCGCGTCTCCTCGCATTGAAGACATGTCCCACCGCCTTGCTGGCACATGGGTTCTTAGCAAAGATAATCGTTGAAAACGTCGGCTTTGCTTCCGGCGTCCAAGCGGGCGCGACCGCAGGCGCGATGCGATCCTTTAGGCAGCCGGACTGGGCAGCGTATCCAGCGCCGCCTTCAGGTCGTCCACCGACTGGTAGTCGAGCCCCAGCAGGTGGTCGTGACGATCGCGGACCACGCCCTGCTCGTCGATCACGATCGCTGCGCGCTTCGTCCCCAGTCTCGAGGAGTACGCGCTGTAGGACTTGGCGACCGCCTTGTCAACGTCCGCGAGCAGCGGCACGTTCAGCGAGTTCTTGGCCGTGAACCCTTCGTGTGACTCAAGATCCTGTGAGGAGATGCCCACCACCTTGGCGTTCAGCTTTGCGAAGTCCTCGGCCCGGTCACGGTAGGAGCAGAACTGTTTCGTGCACACCATCGTGTTATCGCCCGGATAGAACAGCAGCACCACGCGCTCGCCGCGATGATCTGACAGCTTGAACGGTCCCTCCGTGCCGGGCAGCTCGAAGTCCGGCGCCGGCTCACCTACCTGCGGGGTCTTGGCCATGCTCTACGTCCTCCCGTTTGCTTTGTGATCGTCCGGCGCCGCCAGGATAGCGACATCGGAGCCGATCGCTTCGAGCAGGTTCAGCCACACCTCGCTGCGCGTGGGAAAGCACGGGACCGCGTGCCAGATACGCTCGATCGGCACCTCGCCGACGACCGCGATCGTGGCGGCGTGCAGCGACTCGGCGATCTCCACGCCGGTGAACGTCGCACCGACGATCGTGTTCCGGTCCTCGTCGACCACGATCCGGCAGGTCCCGGGAGCTTCGTGTCCGATGAAGCTCCCGCCCGCGTTACCGCCCGTAGGGACGTCTACAGCACGTGCCTTCAGGCCCGTCTCCCGCGCGCTCGCGAGCGTATGACCGACCGCGGCGACCTGCGGCTCGGTGAAGATCACGCGCGGAGATCGCGGCCCGTCGCTGAGCAGAGGAGCCGGATGGCCAAGGATGTGTGCGGCGGCGACCCGTCCCTGGTACTTGCCCATGTGCGTCAGCAACGCGCGCCCGTTGACATCGCCGATCGCATACAGCCACTCGTGCTCGACCGTCTGCATGCTGTCCTTGACCTCGACTGGCTTGCCTGGCTCCAGGCCGAGCGCATCCAGGCCGAGGTCGCCCGTGTTGGGGCGTCGCCCGACCGCCACCAGCAGCTCCTCGCCCACGAGCGTACGACCGTCAGCCAGCTCGAGGGTCACCGCGCCCGTCTGATCGTCACGTCGCGCGGCGGTCGCGGCGACTCCGAGCACCACCTGAACGCCCTGTGCTTCCAGTGCGTCGCGCACCTGCTCGGACGCGAACGGCTCCTCGCGCGCGAGCAACCGCTCAGCCTCCTCGACGACGCTCACGCGCGCGCCGAGCGACGAGTACGCGCAGGCCATCTCCGCCCCGACCACGCCCCCGCCGAGGATCAGCAGCGTCGCGGGGACTGCGTGGGCGGTCGTGACCTCGCGGTTGGTCCACGGCTCGCACTCGCGCAGACCGGGGATCGGCGGTATCGCGGCGCTCGAACCGGTCGCGAGCACGACCGCGCGCCGGGCGCGCAGCACTACCTCTCCCGCACGCGATTCAGCGTTGGACCCCTCGGCCTTTGCCCCCGACTCCGTCGTGGACTCGCCGCCAGTGACGCGCACCTCACTCGCGCCGGTGACCATCGCGTGGCCGCGCACCAGCTCGATCCCGCGTTCGTCAAGCCATGGCAGCTGGGCGTCGTCATGGAGATTGTGCACGACCTCGTCGCGGCGGCGCAGCGCAGCGGCGACATCCAGCTCCCCGCGCACCGCCTCGGCGGCCCCGGGCACGCGCCGCGTCTCGTCCAGCACCTGTCCGGGACGCAGCAGCGCCTTCGATGGCATGCACGCGTAGTAGGAGCATTCGCCCCCAACCAGCTCACGCTCGACCAGCGCGACGCTGAGATCCTCGCCGGCCAGGCGGCCTGCGCACACCTCCCCCGCCGGCCCCGCGCCGATCACGACCACGTCGAACTCTTTTTTGCTCACATCTGGCTCCTTCGTCGCGCTAGCCTCAATGACATCATGGACGAATCGCTCAGCGGCCAGCTTCTGCTCGCCTCACCGGCGTTGCACGACCCGAACTTCGAGCGCGCCGTGATCCTGATCGGGGTTCACAGCGAGGAGGGCGCCATGGGTGTGGTGCTGAACCGCCCGTCCACCGTCACGGTCGGCGAGGCCGTGCCACAGCTGGAGCAGGCAGTCGCCGAGCAGGAGCCGGTGTATGTCGGCGGACCGGTTCAGCCGAGCGCGATCGTGTGCCTGGCGGAGTTCCTCGATCCGGAGCCGGCGGGGCTGCTCGTGCTCGGGCGCATCGGCTTTCCCGCTCCCGACGCCGGAATCGACGAGCTGACCGAGGCGACCGCGCGCAGGCGTGTGTTCGCGGGATATGCGGGCTGGAGCGAGGGACAGCTCGACGAGGAGGTCGACCGACGGCGACTGGATCGCCCACGCCGCCCGCCCGGACGACGTGTTCACCGACGTGCCCGAGGGCCTGTGGAGCGCCGTCCTGAAGCGCATGGGCGGAGGCTATGCCCTGCTCGCGCGCATGCCGCCCGATCCGAGCGTGAACTGACGGCCGAGCCCGATCGGATGGCCAACTCGACGGCCAACTCTGATCGCTTCAGGACGATCTCCGAGAGATCCGCGCAAGATGGCTACCCTTCCTGAACTCCCCTCTGACCTCCGCCTCCGCGCCCAATCTCCCCTGGAGGGCATCGCCCCATGCTGAAGCTCGCCCGCTGGACCACAACCCACCGCAAGTACGTCGTCATCGGCTGGATCGCGCTGCTGATCGCCGTGAACGTCTTCGCGCAGTCGGCGGGGACGTCGTACTCGAACAACTTCACGCTGCCCAACTCCGACGCCCAGCGCGCCGCCGACCTGCTGCAGCACAGCTTCCCGGCGCAGGCCGGCGACCGCGACACGATCGTCTACAAGGTCTCCTCCGGCACGGTCCTCGACCCGGCCGTGCGCGCGCGGATGAGCGCGATGTTCGCGCAGGTCGCCAAGCTGCCGCACGTCGCGGGCGTGATCAGCCCCTACGCGGGCGCGTCGGCCGGCAAGGCGATCTCGGCCGACGGCCAGATCGCGTTCGCGACTGTCGTGTTCGACGAGAAAGCCAACCTGCTGCCCAAGAGCGCCCCCGAACGCGTCGTGCAAGTCGCCCGCGCGGCGGCGATATCAGCGCCCAGGCCTTGCAGGTGGAGCTCGGCGGGCAGGCGATCGAGGCGACCGAGCAGGCCGGCTTCGGCCTGTCCACCGCGGTCGGGCTGCTGGCGGCGATCGTCGTGCTGCTGCTGACGTTCGGCTCGCTGACCGCGATGGGCCTGCCGATCGTCACCGCGCTGTTCGGCCTCGGCACCGGCCTCGGCGCGATCGCGCTGTTCACGCACGTCGTCGACACGCCCAACTTCTCCTCCGAGCTCGCGGCGATGATCGGGCTGGGCGTGGGGATCGACTACGCGCTGTTCATCCTCACGCGCTTCCGCGAGGCCTACCGCACGCCCGGGCCGACGTTCGGCGACGCGCGCGAGTCGGTCGTGCAGGCGATGGACACCGCCGGGCGCGCGGTCCTGTTCGCGGGCACGACCGTCGTGATCGCGCTGTTGGGGATGATGCTGCTGGGCGTCGACTTCCTCTACGGCGTGGCGATCGCCGCGTCGATCGGGGTGCTGCTGGTGATGCTCGCCTCGCTGACACTGCTGCCCGCGCTGCTGACGATCGCGGGCGCGCGCGTCGCCAGGCCCAGTCGCCGCGCCCGTGCTCGCGAAGCCCGCGATGCCAAGCAGGCGCGGTCGCTCAGGCCGGCGCGGTCGCCAGGTCGCCGGCGCCCGGCCCACGACCAGACCGCGGCACAGACGCTCACCGCGGCGAGGCGCAGATCGCCGGCGCACGTGGCTGCGCTGGAGCGCGTTCGTGCAGCGCCGGCCGTGGACGATCGCGATCGTCGGCCACGCTGACGATGCTGCTGATCGCCGCTCCCGCGACTGGCGCTGCGGCTCGGCTCGAGCGACGCCTCCAACGACCCCGCGAGCCAGACCACCCATCGCGCGTACGAGCTGCTGGCGCAGGGCTTCGGCGAAGGCTTCAACGGCCCGCTGCTGGTCGTCGCGAAGGTCCCGAACTCGAGCAGGGAAGCCGCAAAACAGGGCGTGATCGTGGCGTCGCCCCCGGGTGGCGGCAAAGCCGCCGTCGAACAGCTGCGCTCAGCGATCGCCACCACGCCGGGCGTCGTGTCGGTCGCCCCAGCCAAGATCAACCCCTCAGGCGAAGTGGCCACGATCACCGTCTATCCGCACTCCTCGCCGCAGGCGTACGCGACCACCCAGCTCGTCTCGCGCCTGCGCGACAGCGTGATTCCGCCGGTCGCGGCGCACACCGGCATGACCGTGTACGTCGGCGGCGTGACCGCGGGCGCCGTCGACTTCGCCGCGGTGCTCGGCCACAAGCTGCCGCTGTTCATCGGCGTCGTCGTGCTGCTGTCGCGCGCTGCTGCTGATGATCGTGTTCCGCTCGCTGGTGATCCCGCTGCAGGCGGCGGTCATGAACCTGCTCAGCATCAGCGCCGCGCTCGGGGTGATCGTCGCGATCTTCCAGTGGGGCTGGCTCGGCGGCCTGTTCGGCGTCCAGCAGGGTCCGATCGAGTCGTTCATCCCGGTGATGCTGTTCGCGATCGTGTTCGGCCTGTCGATGGACTACGAGGTGTTCCTGATCTCGCGCATGCACGAGCGCTGGACGCAGACGCGCGAACACTCGCGCGCGGTCGCCGAGGGCCTCGCGCTGACCGGACGCGTGGTGACCGCGGCCGCGGCGATCATGGTGTGCGTGTTCCTGTCGTTCATGCTCGGCGAAGACCGCGTCATCAAGGAGTTCGGCCTGAGCCTCGCCAGCGCCGTGTTCCTCGACGCGCTCGTCGTGCGCTGCCTGCTGCTGCCCGCCGTGCTGCACCTCGTCGGCGAGCGCACCTGGCAGATCCCGGCGTGGCTGGACAGGCTGCTGCCGCGGTTGAACATCGAGGGCACGGTGCTGCCGGCCGACGCGCCGGCGCGAGCAGCGCGAGCAGCCGACGCCCCCAGGCGCGCGCCGCGCGCCGGCGGCCCGGCGTCGCGACCGAGGGGGCCGAGGGCTGAGCCCACGGTCCGGCGCGGGGCGGCGCCGTTGCTCGCCCTCCTCTGCGTCTGCGCCGTCGCCATCGCGCGTCCCCGGCGCGGTCCCGAGCGCCGCGGCGGCCGACCCATCCACGCAGCGATTCCGTCGCTGCTCGCGTTCGTGCCGGCCGGCGAGCCAGAGCTGGCGCGCGTCCCCGGCCTGTCCGTCGGGATCATGTCCGCGACCCAGGGCCCCTACTCAGCCGCGCAGCTGCTGCTCGACATCACCCAGGGAGCCCGCATCGCCGCCTCGGCCTACCCGCGCCCCGCCCGCCGGCGATGTCGCTGCAGGACGCTCGGCGCGGCGCGGTGCGATCGCGGGCTGGCAGGCGGCGCGCAGGCGCGCCGAAAACGCGCCCCAGCTGCTGCGCCCCGGCCTGCTCGCCGCCGCAGATCCCGGGCGGCGCGGCATACGCGGGGATCGCTGGGACCGACGACACCGACGCGATCGCTCGCCGCCGACCGCGGCGGAGCGCGTGGCCGCCGTCTCGCTCGGCACCGCGCGCTGCGCTGCTCGCGCGCATCGCCGCTGCTGCGCCGCGCACATCGCCTCGTCGTCGCCGACCTGCCCGCCGGCCGAAGCCGGCTACGCGGACCTGCGCACACTGAGCGCCACGCGCGCCGCGGGCGAGCTGCTGCTCGTCGTGCAGCGCGCACGGTCCGCGCGCGGCCACGAACTGCTGTGGGCCGCCGCCGCGGGGCTCCGACCGGGCGCACGGCGGCAGAGCTCACCTCGCAGACGACCAACGAGCGCGGGCTCGATCGCCGCGGTCGATATCGCCCCCACGATCCTGCGCCATCTGGGCCTCACCCCGATCCCGGCGGACATGCGCGGCGATCCGATCCACACCGACGGCCCGCTTGCACTCCGCGCAGCCTGCGCTCCCTGATGGCCCGCCTGCACGTGATCGGCCCGCGGCGGCTGCATGCGTTCGGCTGGCTGCTGAGCGCGTGGGCGTTGCTGCTGCTGGCGTCGGCGCCCTGGCCGCACACGCGCGCGTGGGCGATGCGCACGGGCTCACTCGGCGTCCTGTGGGCGCCCGTCGCGGTGCTGATCCCCGCCGCACTGAGCCCTAGCGCCGCCGTCGAGTACCTGACGATCGCGTTCGCGTGCCTGGCGCTGGGCGCGCTCACCGACCGCCTGCTGCCGTGGCCCCGCGCGCCACTTGCACCCGCCATAGTGGCCATCCTCGCGCTCACCATCGACGCGCTCTCCGGCACACAGCTGTTGATGCGCTCGCTGCTCGGACCCGACCCGATCCTCGGCGCGCGGTTCTACGGCATCGGCAACGAGCTCAAGTCCGGCCTCGCGGTACTCGTGCTCGCGGCGGTCGCCGCCGCGCTGTATCCCGCCATGCGCGGTCGCCGGGCGGCGTACCGCGATGGCCGGCGCCGGCATCGTGCTCGCCGTCGTCGAGGGCTCGGCGCGGATCGGCGCCGGGGTCGGCGGAGTGATCCTGGTCAGCGCCGGCACTGCCGTGGCGACCGTCATGCTGCTGCCCGGTGCGCTGAGCACGCAGGCGCGCCCTGATCGTGCTGATCGCCCCCGTCGTCGCACTGGTCGCTGCTCGCCGCGCTCGACCTCGCCACGGCCCACGGCATCAGGCCACTACACCGGCAGCATCCTGCACGCCCGCTCGCTCGGCGACCTGCGCGACGTGATCGTCCGCCGCTACACCGCCGCGTGGGATGAGCTGCACAACCACGCGATGCCCGTCGCGACCGCCCTGGCGCTGCTCTGCGCCGTGCTCGGGCTGCGCCGGCGCGACGACCTGTTGGCCTCCGTGGCGGGTGACCCCGCCTGGCTGGCCGCCCTTGCCGGAGGACTCGCCGCGGGCGTCGTCGGCGCGCTCGTAGAGGACTCAGGCCCGGTCCTGCTCGTCGTCGCGGTCTTTACGCTCGGGCTGCGTGCTCACCTACCTGTGGGGGCGCCCTGTCGCTACGCCGCGCAATCTCGACAAGCCCCATGCAGCACGATCTCGTGCTCGGACACAGCCAGCGGCACCCGTTCGCTGAGCGTCTCGATCGCGCGCTCCAGGCCCGGATCTGAGAACGGCATCACCACGCCGCACTCGTCGCACACGAGATGGTGATGATGCTCTGCGTGCTCGCATACGCGCTCGTAGCGAACCATCGCCTGTCCGGTCTCCACGCGCTGCACGAGCCGCAGCTGCTCCAGCTCGTCGAGGATCCGGTACACGCTCGCCCGGCTCACGACGCGCCGGCCCCGACCGTTGCCCCGCGCGCGCAACGCGTCCTCGATCTCCTGCGCGGTCAGCGCGCACTCCTGGCCCGCCGAAGCCGGGAGACACGCGCCTTCGGCGCGAATCCCCGTTTCGGCCAGCAGCTCCAGCAGCGCGCGCCTGGCGCCCCCGCGCCTGTGTCCGGCGGCGGCCAGCGTCGCCTCCGCGCGCTCGCTCCAGCTCTGGGTCGACGCGTTCGCGCTCATGTCGCGATGGTAGCTCCCGTGACATCCGTGCCCACGGGTGATGAGGATCGATGTTGTGGCTGCGATGCCGATGAGTCCTCGCCGCGCGCTTTGGAGCTCCGCGCGCCCCGTCGCGTCAACGCCCCCACGAGCACCGCCACCGCATACACCCCCACCGCCAGCGTCACGATCGCCGTGCTGGGAGGCAGTTGCGGCACCGCGTAGCTGAGCGCCAGCCCGCCCCACATCGCCCCCACACCCAGCATGCCCGCGAGCGCGATGCCCGCGTAGGGCCTGCCCGTCAGCCGATGCGCGGCGGCCGCCGGTCCCGTCAGCAGACCGAGCAGCAGCAGCGCCCCCACAGCCTGTGTCGCCCCAGCCGCGACGACGCCCAGCAGCGCGAGGAACCCCACGCTCAGCGCTCGCGCCGGCACGCCCTTCGCGGCGGCGATGTCGGGGGCCAGCGACACGAACAGCAGTGGCCTTGCGATCGCCAGCGTGCACACGGTCACCGCCAGCGCGACCGCCGCGGCCACGCGCGCTTCGCCGCCGCCGAGACCGAAGATCGAGCCGAACAGGGTGTGCGCCGCCTGGATGCCCGCGCCGCCGGTGGCGCTCATGCTGAACAGCGTCAGCATGAACACACCCAGCCCGAGCACGAACGTGAACACGATCCCAATCGCCGTGTCCTGCGCGGCCGAGCCTATGCCAGTCCCCCGGCCACGACCCGGAACCCCCCTACCCGCGCTGCCGCCGCCCAGCCCGAGCAGGCCGATGCCCGCTCCGACCAGCACCGTCGCGGCGAACAGCCCGACGCGCTCGTCGAGCCCCGCCGCGGCGGCCGCCAGCGCGCCCGGGAACGCGACGTGGCTGAGCGCGTCACCGGCGAACACCTGCGCGCGCAGCACCACAAACCAGCCGCTCACCCCGCACGCCAGTGCGACGAACGTGCCCGCGAGCAGGGCGTTGCGCATGAACTCCTGGCCGAACACGCCTACGCTCCCCCGCCCGCCGGCTCGTGGGGTGTGCCCGGACTCTTCGGAGACCGCCACCGTCGCCGGACCCAGTCCATCAGGCGATCACTCCCTCGGGCGTGGGTTCGCGTGTCAGCGCCACGCGCCGCCGGGATGCGACCGCGCCTCGCGCCCGTGCCCACCCGCGCGCCAGCACGTACAGCGCAAACGCGATGCTGGCGACGTAGAACCCCGCCGGATACGCCGAGAAGTAGGCGACCCCCGAGCCCGACCCACATGATCGCAAGCCCGATCGCGACCGTCAGCACGAGGCTCAGCCCCGGGACGCGCGGTGAGCACCTGCGCCGTCGCTGCCGGCGCGAGCGAGCAGCGCGAACACCAGCAGCACGCCGGTGATCTGGCTCGTCGCCGCGACCGCCAGCCCCAGCAGCCCGAGAAACGCGATCGACAGCCTGCGCACCGGCACGCCCCGCGCGCCCGCGAGGTCCGGATCGACGCTCGCGAACAGCAGCGGCCGTCCCAGCGCACCAGCGCGATCAGCGCGCCCGCGGCAACCGCCGCGAGCGTCAGCACCTGCCCGTCGGATACACCCAGGAACGGTGCCGAACAGCAGGTTCTCCAGGTCGCCCAGCACGCCCCCGTACAGGCTCACGAACAAAAACCCGACCGCGAGCGCCACCGCCTGCACCATGCCGATGCCCGCCGACTGCTCACTCCACGAGCGCGTCCGCCCACCGGACAGCCGTCCGATCACCAGCGCCGCCCGCGCCGCAGAACACGAAATACCCCCATGCCGCTCGCGACCCCGATCAGCGCCGCCCCCGTCGCGCCGGGGAACGCCATCATCGCGAGCGTATGCCCCGCGAACGTCTGCTGCGCGGAGCACCATGAACCACCCCAGCAGCCCCGCCATCACCGCGACGATCGTGCCCGGCGAGCAGCGCGTTGACCATGAAGTGATATTCGAGCACCTGACTCGCGTCGCGCGCGAGGTTCCAGGTGAGGGTCGGGTTGGCCACGTCAGCTTGCATGGACGTGCCCGTGCTCGTGTGCGTGCTCGTGCCGGTCGTGATGGTGCGCCGGCGGCTCGGGCTGACCGACGACGACCAGCCGCCCATCCCGCGCTCTCAGCACCTCGACCGGCACCCCGTACAGCCGCGTCAACGTGTCGCCGTCGATCACCTCCGCGCACCGTTCCCTCCACCGCGTGCCCCGCTCGCGAGATACACGACCCGGTCCAGGTACGGCAACAGCGGGTTGACGTCGTGCGCGACCAGCAGCACCGCCACGCCCTGCTTCCCTGCAGATCCGCGCGACGAGCGCCGCCACAGTCGCCTGGTTCGGCAGATCCAGACTGTCCAGCGGCTCGTCCAGCAGCAGCAGCCGCGGCTGCTGCACGAGCGCCTGGGCGATCAGCAGTCGCTGCTGCTCGCCCCCCGAGCAGCTCCCCGATCGGCCGTTCCGCGTACGCGCTCGCACCGACCAGCTCGATCGCCTGCGCCACGCGCTCGGCATCGGCGTTCCTGCGTCTTTCCCGCACGCGCTCCAGCGCGGCACCGGCAGCGGCACGCCCCAGCGCGTCGCCGTCGCATCCGAGCCGCACGATGTCCACGCCGCGCAGCCTCGTGCCCGCGTCGAACGCCCGGCGCTGCGGCAGATACCCGATCTGCGCGTTCGCGTCCCCGCCGGGCGTCCCAGCACGGAGATGCTCCCGGCGCTCAGCCCCAGCATCCCCAGCGCCGCCTTCAGCAGCGTCGACTTGCCCGACCCGTTCGCCCCCAGCAGCGCGACGAACTCGCCGCCGGGCCATGCTCATGTTCACCTCGCTCCACACGGTCCGCCCACCGACGTTCACGCTCGCCCCGCGCAGCTCGATCGCCGGGTCCCCAGCGCGCCGTTACACCGGTTACGCTCGTTACACCCGTCGCGCTCATCGCCCCGTCGCCTGCTCCCAGCGCGCGCATCAGCCCTTCGAGCTGGGTCACCTGCCACTGCTCGAACGTGTCTGACGCCGGGGACAGCGTCTCGGTCACGGTCGCGATCGGGATGCCGTGCGCTCGCGCGATTTCGTTCACCCGCTGCACGTCCGGCGTGACGTTCTGGCTGTTGAACACCCACACCTTGATTTCGCGACGTTCGGCCTGCCGGTCGACGGTCTGCTTGTCTGCGGCGGTCACTTCGCCGCCCTCGGCGATCGCCTTCGCGAAGCTGTACGGGGTCAGCAGCTTCAGCCCGAGATCTTCGCCGAGCGGTCGAAAGATGCTCTCGCTGTAGCCGACCGGCGTGCCCGCGTAGCGCGCCCGGATCTGCGCTCGCAGCTGGTCGTAGCGCGCGAGCGCTCTGCGTCTCGAACGCCTGCTCCCGCACGGCGTAGTAACCGGCGCCGGCCGGGTCGAGCCTGTCGTAGTCGGCGACGATCTGTTCCGACCACGCGCGTGCACGCTCGCGGGTGAGTACCACTGGTGGGGGTTGTCGCCCTGCTTCAGTCCCAGCAGTTCACCTACGTTCAGCACGATCCGCCGGCCTTCCGCCGGGCTGGCCGCGAGCAGCTCGCGGCGCCCAGTTGTCGTAGCCGATCCCGTTCACGATCGCCATCTGTGCGCCCGCGATCGTGCGCGCGTCCTGGGCCGTCGGCTCGTAGCTGTGCGGGTCGGTGTCCGGGTTGACGATGATGCTCGTCACTTCCACCTTCGCACCGCCGAGCTGAGCGGCGATGCTGCCCCAGAAGTTCTCCGCGGCCACCACTCTCAGGCGCGCGCCCGTGCTCGCCGTGTCGGGTGTTCCGCCGGGCGCGCCCCCACTGTCACAGCCCGCGGCGAACGCGGCCAGCAACGCGCAGGCCACAACCACGCACGTGCGTGGACGCCCAGCCCAGACCGCCCGCTTGCGTGAGCGGGAGCGACACACTGCGTTTTGGACCCTCACAGCCATCTGCCCCAAAACCTATCATGAGATTGAGTCTCATTCTTGACTGAGTCAGATCGCCGCCCGCGCGGGGGATGGATGCCGGAGCTGCATGCCGGGATGGATCTGGGCTCAGGGTTCAGGTCCGCCCGCCCGCGCGGGCTCGCGAGTATGATCGCCACGCATGCCGTCCCACCAGCAGCCTGCCGAGGATCGGCCCGATACGAGCCCGCCCCCGCTGACACTCGAGCAGGTCGAGAAACTGGAGGGCAAGTTCGGCAACCGCTTCCTGCTCGAACCCCCTCCGGACAACAAACTTCCCAAGGTGGGGATGTCCGCCCAGGAAGCGATGCGCCTGGTCGGCGAGGAAATGATCCTCGACGGCCTCCCCATGCGCAACCTCGCGACGTTCGTGACGACCTGGATGGAGCCCGAGGCCCACCGGGTCATCGACGCGGCGCTGAAGGTGAACTTCATCGACCACGCCGAGTACCCGCAGTCGGCCGAGATCGAGCAGCGCTGCATCCGCATGCTCGCCGACCTCTTCAACGCCCCCGGGGAGACCACCGGCGCGCGCACGCAGGGCTCCTCCGAGGCGATCATGCTCGGCGCGCTGTCGCTGAAGTGGAAGTGGCGCGAGCGCCGCGAGGCCGCCGGCAAGGCGACCGATCGCCCGAACCTCGTGTTCGGCGGCGACGTGCACGTCGTCTGGGAGAAGTTCTGCCGCTACTTCGACGTCGAACCGCGGATCGTGCCGCTCGCGCCCGACAAGTACACGATCGGCCCCGAGGACGTGGAGCCGCATGTCGATGAGAACACGATCGCCGTGGCCGCCGTGCTCGGCACCACGTTCACCGGGCACGCCGACGACATCCACGGGATCAACGACCTGCTCGTGAGCCTCAAGAACGACAAGGGCCTGGACGTGCCGATCCACGTCGACGCCGCCTCCGGCGGCTTCGTCTGGCCGTTCCTGTACCCCGGCTCGGAGTGGGACTTCCGCTTGGAGCAGGTCCGCTCGATCAACGTCTCCGGCCACAAGTTCGGGCTCGTCTACCCCGGCATCGGCTGGCTGATCTTCAGGGAGAAGGGCGACCTCGCCGAGGATCTCGTCTTCTACGAGAACTACCTCGGCAAGCGCGACGCCACGTTCACGCTGAACTTCTCCACCGGCTCGGCGATGGTGCTCGCGCAGTACTACAACTTCGTCCGCCTCGGCCACTCCGGCTACCGCTACGCGATGGAGACGATGAAGTACAACGCGCGCACGCTCGCCAACGAGATCGCCGCCTGCGACTTCGAGCTGATCGGCGGCGAACAGGACGAGCAGCTCCCGCTCGTCGCCTTCAAACTGGCCGGCGAGCACCCCTACGACGAGTTCGACGTAGCCGCGCAGCTGGCCTCCGAGCGCGGCTGGATGGTGCCCGCCTACACCCTTCCGCCCAACGCCGAGCACGTCAAGATCATGCGCGTGCTCGTCAAGCAGACGCTCAGCCACTCGCTCACCGTCGCCCTCGGCCAGGACATCAAGCAGGCCTGCGCCACGCTCGACGCCAAGGGCAGCCTGCACGAGGCCGATCGCAAACGCGTCAAGACGAATACGGGCTTCTGATTACGTAGCGGGGTCCCCCGAGGCCGGCTTGGCGTCCGGGCCGCCTTCATTGAGCTTGCGGCGGCGGTCCACCAGCAGCACCGCCACGACGACGACGATCACCACGATCACGATCCCGCCCGCGATGTAGCGCAGCGTGTGATGCGTCGAGGTGGCGGGTTTCGGTTTGACCGTGGCGACCGCGTAGCGCGCGCCGTTCGCGCGTGCCAGCGTCACCAGCTGCGCCTGTTCGCCGGCCGTGGTGTACACGACCGTGAAATGCCGGCCGTCGTTCATCGAGACGTGCACGTGCCCCGGAGCCGGCGTCGGATGGAACGTCAGGGCATGGACTTCGTGCTTGTGCAGCTGCGCCTGCAGCGCCGGCAGGCCCTCGCTCTGGAAGTGGATCACGGTCGCCGCGCCCGCGCTCGCGGCGAGCACCAGGGTCAGGAAAGCGCTCAGCAGGACGATGCGCAGTGCTCGTGTCGATCTCATCCGCGGCACTCTAGCGATAGCCTCAGATGCGAGGGACAGTCGTGCACCGCCAAGGCCCGCACCAGCGGGCCTCGTGCGTTAAACCCGCCCCGTGTCCTTGCGATACGCACGCGCGGCCAGCACGCTCAGCACGACCGTCCACGCGATCATCACCGCCCACCCCTTCGCTGCCCAAGCGTGCCCGCCCACGGCGATGTGGCTGGCCTGCACCAGCCAGTAGGAGGGCAGGCACTGCGCGACGTCGTACATGAACCCGTGCGTGGCGATCGGAAACCACGTCCCGCCCGAGCAGCGCCAGCAGCGCGATGCCGCCGCCCATCGCCGGGCCGATCGACTCGGGCGTGAGCATGTGCCCGAGCGTGATCCCCAGCGCCGCGAACGGAATCAGCCCGACGAGGATCAGCCCGGTCATCTCCAACCATTCGCTCGCCGACAGACTGACCCCCAGCGACGTACCGGCGACATACAGCGCGAGCAGGCTGATCAGCGCCATCATGTACGCGGTCAGGACCTTCGCGCGGAAGTAGTTGCGGGTGGACAGCGGGCTGATGCGCAGCTGCCGGTTCCAGCCCACCGCGCGCTCGGCGGCGATACGCGCGCCGCAGGACGAGCATCGCGCTCATCGTCCCGAACGAGGCCAGCCCGACCATGTAGTACAGCGGCGCGGGGATGCCGGTGCCGCCGAAGTTCTGCACGTGGCGGTTCGGCCCCGCGATCACGAAGTACAGGACCAGCGGAAACCCTAGCGACAGAAAAAAGAATCGCCGGTTGCGCAGCGTCCTCAGCAGCTCATAGCGGGTGTAGACGAGCGGCGTTCACCCCGGTCAGCTCCAGGAACGCCTGCTCCAGCCCCGCAGCCGCGATCTCGATGTCGCGCGCGTCCGGATACGCGGCCAGCAGCGCCCGGATCGCCGCATCGGAGTCCGTGCAGATCAACGCGACCGCTTCGCCGCGACGCTCGACGCCGCTCACCCCCGGCAGCGCGGCGAGCGCGTCCTGATCGGCACCCGGCAGCGTCGCGCGGATCGTGCGTGTGCCGACCATCGCCTTGATCTCGTTCGTCGGCCCGTCGGCGACGATCGGTGCCGTGGGCCATCAGCACGGCACGGTCGGCGTAGGCGTCGGCCTCCTCCAGGTAGTGGGTCGCGAACAGGATCGTCTTGCCGCGCGCGGCAAACTCGCGCATCGTCATCCAGAACGAATGGCGTCCCTCTACGTCCATCGCGCCGTCGGCTCGTCGAGCACGAGCAGCTCGGGGTCGCTCACGAGCGCGACGGCTGAGCGCACGCGCTGGGTCTGCCCGCCGGAGAGCTTCTGAGTGCGCTGGTCGGCGTATGCGCTCGTGCCGGTGAGCTCGAGCACCTCCTGGACGTCCAGCGGCGCCGGATACAGCGAGGCCATCATCGTGACCAGCTCGCGCACCGACAGGTCTTTGATCAGCGCCCCCGTCTGCAGCATCGCGCCGACGGCCCCGTGATCGACCGCTTCGCTCGGGGAGCGCCCGAACACCGACACCGTGCCCGCGTCGGGCTCGAGCAGCCCGAGCAGCATGTCGATCGTGGTCGACTTGCCCGCGCCGTTGGGGCCCAGCAGCGCGACCGTCTCGCCCGCGGCGATGCTCACGTCGATGCCACGCACCGCCTGGATCGGGCCGTCGGGCCCGGCGAAGGACTTGACCAGGCCGCTGAGCTCGATGCGGGCGGGACCGTCCATGAGCGCCCCCACTCCAGCTCCTGCCTCGGCCCCCACCACTGCCCCCGGGGCCACGGCCGCACTCCCGCTGGGGGCAGCGTCCCCGAACGCGGCGTTCATCGAAGTTATGCGCGCGCCCGCGTGCATGGCTCACTTGCGCGCATTGCGCATCGCCTTCAGCCGCTCGACCTTGGGGAGCACGACCTTGCGCATGCGCACCGACACGGGGGTCGCCTCGACCGCCTCGTCCTCGCGCACGAACTCGAGCGCCTCGTCGAGCGTCAGTTTGCGGTGGGCGTCCAGGCGCACCAGCACGTCGGAGGTCGAGGAGCGCATGTTGGTGAGGTGCTTTTCCTTGACCGGGTTCACGTCGAGATCCTCCGAGCGGGAGTTCTCGCCGATGATCATCCCCTCGTATACCTCCTCGCCGGGGCCCACAAACAACGAGCCTCGCTCCTGCAGGGTGAACAGCGAGAAGGTGACCGTCGCGCCGCGACGGTCGGCCACGAGCACGCCCGAGTCTGCGCGTGAGCAGCTCGCCCGCCCAGGGCTCCCAGCGCTCGAACACGTGGTGCATGATCCCGGTGCCGCGGGTCTCGGTGAGGAACTCGGTGCGAAACCCGATCAATCCGCGCGCCGGCACGAGGTAGTCCATCCGCACCCAGCCGGTGCCGTGGTTGGTCATGTGCTCCATGCGGCCTTTGCGCGCGGCCAGCAGCTGGGTGACGGTGCCGACGTGCTCCTCGGGCACGTCCACCGACAGGCGCTCGACGGGCTCGTGGCGCTTGCCGTCGATCTCCCGCTCGACCACGTGCGGCTGTCCTACCGTCAGCTCGAAGCCCTCGCGACGCATGATCTCGACGAGCACCGCGAGCTGCAGCTCGCCGCGGCCCTGCACCTCGAATGATGGACTCCGACCCACCCGCTCGGTCTCTTGCACGCGCAGCGACACGTTTCCGACCAGCTCCTGCTCGAGGCGAGCCTCGATCTGCCGGGCTGTCAGCTTGGTCCCGTCCAGACCCGCCAGCGGCGAGGTGTTGACGCCGAGCGTGATCGACATCGCGGGCTCGTCGACGGTGATCACCGGCAGCGGACGCGGATCGTCGGGGTCGGCGAGCGTCTCCCCGATCGTGACCTCGGCGATGCCGGCTACGGCGATGATCTCCCCCGGCCCCGCTTCGGGCGCGTCGACGCGGTCCAGCGCGTCGGTGACGTACAGCTCGGCGACCTGCGCGCGCTGAATCGCGCCCGTCCGCGCGACACCAGGCGATCTGCTGGCCCTTGCGGATCGTGCCGTGGCGCACGCGACAGATCGCCAGCCGCCCGACGTAAGGGGAGGCGTCGAGGTTCGTGACGAGCGCCTGCAACGGGTGCTCGGGGTCATACGTCGGCGCGGGGATGCGCTCCAGCAGCAGGTCCAGCAACGGCGCGAGGTTGCCGTCCTCGGGCAGCGGCCCAGTGGTGCTCGGGTCGTACTCCAGCGAGGCCACCCCCGCGCTTGGCGTTGCAGTAGACGATCGGAAACTCGATCTGGTGCTCGTCGGCGTCGAGGTCGAGGAACAGCTCGTAGACCTCGTCCACGACCTCCGCCACACGCGCGTCCGGGCGATCGACCTTGTTGACGACCAGGATCACCGGCAGGCGCGCCTCCAGCGCCTTGCGCAGCACGAATCGCGTCTGCGGCAGCGGCCCCTCGGAGGCGTCCACGAGCAGCAGCACCCCGTCGACCATCGTCAGCCCGCGCTCGACCTCGCCGCCGAAGTCGGCGTGCCCGGGGGTGTCGACGATGTTCAGCTTGACGTCGCGGTAGCGCAGCGAGGTGTTCTTGGCGAGGATCGTGATCCCCTTCTCGCGCTCCAGGTCCATCGAGTCCAGCACGCGCGTGGCCACGTCCTGGCCGACCCGAAACGCGCCCGACTGCCACAGCATCGCGTCGACCAGCGTGGTCTTGCCGTGGTCGACGTGCGCGACGATCGCGACGTTGCGGATGTCATCTCTGGGAATGAGGGGCACGGCGCAGAAGGGTACTCGGCGGTTGCGGGGTTCCCGGGTTGAGGCGATTCCGGGACGTCGAAGATGCCGAGCCCGCGCGGGCGGAGACTCAGGGAGGAAGTGTCCGCGGCCCAGCGCGTGCGCGACCGATCGGAGATCGACGGGATCTCCGATCGGCCAGCAAGCGCTTTCAAAACGACTCTCATCCCCGGTGTGCAAGCGCACGGGGAGCCATCTGCATGCTGAACTTGACCAGCGCCGACGGATAGCGCTCGGCCGCGGCGACCGTCGCCTCCAGTGCGGCGGCGAACCGCCGGATCTCGGACTCCTCGATCACCAGCGGCGGCAGCGCCTTGATGACGTTCATGCGATGGCCGGCGACCTGGCAGAAGATGTGATGCTCGTGAAACAGCGGCACGGTCACGAGCTGTGAGAACAGCCCCGCCTGGCGGCGCTCGACCGTCTCCCACAGCCTGCGAGCCGCCCTCCCCGAGGGCGACCCGAGCTCGATCGCCCACATCAAGCCGAGCCCGCGCACGTCTCTGACCACCTCGTAGCGCTCGACGAGCGGGCGGGTCAGCTCGAGCAGCAGCGCGCCCAGGCGCTCGGCGCGGGCGATCAGACCCTCCTCGTCGAGCACCCGCAGCGTCGCCAGCGCGGCGGCGGCGGCGAGGTCGTTGCCGCCGAACGTGGAGCCGTGACGGACCGCGCGCTCCATGCCGTCGAACACGCGGTCGAACGCCGCGCGCGAGACGAGCACCGCGCCGATCGGCACGAGCCCGCCGGACAGCGCCTTGGAGAGGCAGATCGAGATCGGGCTGCAGGTCCCAGTGCTCGCCGGCGAGGAACCGCCCGGTGCGCCCGATGCCGGTCTGGACCTCGTCGCAGACGAACAGCGCGCCCGCCTCGCGACACAGCCGCTGGGCGCCGGCGAGGTACCCATCTGGGGGCAGGTTCACGCCATGTCCCTGCACGGGCTCGACGACGAACGCCGCCACATCTCCGCCACGCGCGAGCACGAGCTCGAGCGCGTCCAGATCGCCCCACGGCACGGGGTCGCAACCGGGCACGAGCGGCCCGAACCCGTCGCGGAAGATGGCGTCCCCGTTGAGCGACAGCGAGCCGAGCGTCAGCCCGTGAAAGGCGTGCTCGGCATACAGCACGCGCGCGCGCGCAGTCGCGGCCCGGGCGATCTTGATCGCCGCCTCGACCGCCTCGGTGCCGGTGTTCGCAGGCACCATCGCCCCGACCGAGTCGGGCGCGCGCCCGAGCAGCTGCTCGGCCAGCACCCCGCTCAGCAGCGTCACGCCGAGCTGCGGCAGGTTGCCGGTGCGCGCGGCCATGACCTCCTCGATCGCGGCGATCGCCGCGGGGTGGTTGCGCCCGATCGCGAACACGCCATAGCCGCCGAACAGGTCCAGATAGCGCTCACCGGCGGAGTCGATCAGATGCGCGCCCTCGCCCCCCGTCCACGTTCGGTCGAACCCGAGCGTGCGCAGGATCCTGCCCATCTGCGGGTTCAGGTAGCGATCGTTGAGCGCCATCTCCTCACCCGTGCGCGTCTCGATCAATTCACGCACGCTGGGAATCGGCTCTGGCATCGATCCAGAGCCTAGCCAGGTCAGGCACCCTGACTGACGATCACCCGCAGCAGCACCCCAACCAACCCCAGCCAAAGCAGGGCGTCTTGTCCCTGCGCTGCTAAGGTCCACGGCTCAATGGCAGGCGGACAGACACCCAAGCAGAAACAGTCGCACTCGCGTACGGCTAAGCGCCGCGCGCAGCACAAAATCGTGCCGGCCGCCTCGAACCTGTGTCCGCAGTGCCACCAGCCGAAGCTGCCACACCGCGTGTGCGGTACATGCGGGTCATACAAGGGCCGCGATGTCATCGACGCCGGCCCCGTCGCCCCGACCGAGGAGTAGCGCCCGCTAGCGGGTGGGCACCGTGCCGGGCGATGATCCCTCATCCGGCGTGAGTCCGCTGCGCGAGCGTCCCGCGTGGGCCGCGCTCAGCCAGCACTACGAGGCGATCCGTGGCACGCACCTGCGCGAGCTGTTCGCGCAAGACCCCGCGCGCGGTGAGCGCCTGACGGCGCAGGGCGCCGGGCTGTACCTGGACTACTCCAAGAACAGGGTCACCGACGAGACGCTCGGGCTGCTCATCGAGCTGGCGGAGCAGTCACAGCTGCGGGAGCACACCGAGGCGATGTTCGCCGGGGATCCGATCAACGTCTCGGAGAACCGTTCGGTGCTGCACGTCGCGCTGCGCATGCCCGCCGGGGCGTCGCTGGTCGTGGACGGCGTGGATGTGGTCGCGCAGGTGCACGAGGTGCTCGAGCGGATGGGTCTGTTCGCCGAACGGGTGCGCTCAGGCTCGTGGCTCGGTCACACGGGCAAGCCGATCCGCAACGTGATCAACATCGGTATCGGCGGCTCGGACCTCGGCCCGGTGATGGCGTATGAGGCGCTGCGGCACTACTCACAGCGGGAGCTGACGGTCCGGTTCGTGTCCAATGTGGATGGGACCGACCTCGTCGAGGCCACGCACGATCTCGACCCCGCCGAGACGCTGGTGATCGTGTCGTCGAAGACGTTCACGACCCTGGAGACGATGACGAACGCGCGCTCCGCGCGCGAGTGGGTGATCGCCGCGCTGGACGACGAGCAAGCGGTGGCCAAGCACTTCGTCGCCGTCTCCACGAACGCCGCCGGCGTAGCCGAGTTCGGGATCGATACGGAGAACATGTTCGGGTTCTGGGACTGGGTCGGCGGGCGCTACTCGATGGACTCCGCGATCGGGCTGTCCACGATGATCGCGATCGGACCCGAGCGGTTCGGGGAGATGCTGGCGGGGATGCACGCGATGGACGAGCACTTCCGCAGCACCCCGCCGGCGCGCAACCTGCCCGTCCTGATGGGAATGCTGGCCGTGTGGTACGGCGACTTCTTCGGCGCGCAGACGTGCGGGGTGATGCCGTACGAGCAGTACCTGAAGCGATTCCCCGCCTACCTGCAGCAGCTGACGATGGAGTCGAACGGCAAGCACGTCACGCTCGACGGGGCGAAGGTGGACTATCAGACGGGCGCGGTGTACTGGGGCGAGCCGGGGACGAACGGACAGCACAGCTTCTACCAGCTGATCCACCAGGGTACGAAGCTGATTCCGGTCGACCTGATCGGGTTCGGCCAGACAAACAACCCACTGGGCGAGCACCACGACATCCTCATGTCCAACGTGTTCGCGCAGGCCCAGGCACTCGCGTTCGGCAAGACCGAGGCAGGAGGTCCGCGCCGAGGGCACGCCCGAGACGGTCGTGGCGCACAAGGTGATGGAGGGGAATCGCCCGACGAACGTGATCCTCGCCGAGCGGCTGACGCCGCACACGCTGGGTGCGCTGGTGGCGCTGTACGAGCACAGCGTGTTCACCCAGGGCACCATCTGGGGAATCGACTCGTTCGACCAGTGGGGGGTCGAGCTGGGCAAGGCGCTGGCTCGGAAGATCATCCCCGAGCTGACCGCCCCCGCCGAGCCGCAGCTGACCCACGACAGCTCGACCAACGCGCTGATCCGCCGCTATCGCTCATTGCGGTGAACTTGTGCCGAAAGACGGGCCACGCGCGCGCGCACGTACGCGTGTGGCCCCTACTCAGGAACACCACACATTGCGCTGGCCACACACGGCCGACCCTGCACACTCTGCGCTCATCACACGTCACACACCCCACGCGCGCGCACGCGCACGCGTGGCCCCTACTCCGACACAACTCCACCCTCAGACCCGACCTGACCCGCCGCGCCCGGCAAGACAAAGCGCCGCACGGCTTCGGCGAAACCGTCGTGCTCATTGGAGCCCGTCACGCGCCGCGCGGCGCGCTGCACCTCGCGGCTGGAGTTGCCCATCGCGATGCTCAGCCCCGAGTGGGCGAACATCAGCACGTCGTTGGGCATGTCCCCGATCGTGGCGATCGACGCCTCGGGGATCTCATAGCGGCGCGCCAGGTACTCGGCGACGCTGCCCTTGTTCGCCTGTGGATGGGTCACGTCCACGTAGTAGGGCTGCGAGCACGCGGCGGAGACGTGATCTCCGAAGCGATCGTGGGCGGCCGTCGCGGCTCGGGCAACCGCGTCGTGGTCGTCGCTGACGCCGACGATCTTGGCGATGTCCTGCACGAGGCCGTCGTAGTCGGCGCGCAGGGTCGGCGCGAACTGGACGGTCTGAGCCTCGCGATCGACGTGCGGGCCGTTCAGGTCCTGCACGAACCAGTCCGCGCCCTGGTAGAGCCACACGTCCAGCCCCTGGTCTCCCAGCAGCTCGATCGTCGGTGGGACGAGCTCAGACGGGATCGTGCGCTGCTCGATGACCGCCATGTCGCGGTCGACCAGCAGGCCGCCGTTGAACGCGGCGATCGGCGTCTGCACGTCCAGGGGCTCGATCAGCATCGACATTCCTCGGGGCGGGCGCCCGCTGGTCAGCGCGAACAGAACGCCCGCCTCGCCCAGCTCGCGCACCGCCGCGATCGCGGCCTCGGTGAGAAGCTTGTCCTGCGTTACGAGCGTGCCGTCGACGTCGGCGAGCAGCAGCCGGATCGCGGGCGAGGTGCGGGATGAGTCCTGATTGAGCGACACTGACCCCGAGCACGGTATCGGCATGATCACGATCATGCCGACGACGGCGACAACGACGAGAGGAGCACCGACGATGGCGACTGACACACCGATGCAGCTGGGGATGGTCGGACTGGGGCGCATGGGCGCCAACATCGTGCGGCGACTGATGCGCGACGGGCACCGCTGCGTCGGCTATGACGTCAGCTCCGAGGCCGTGGCGGAGCTCGCGTCCGACGGCGCGGAGGGCGCGGGTACGATCGCCGAGTTCGTGGCGGCGTTGGAGAAGCCGCGCACCGCCTGGGTGATGGTCCCGGCGGGCGAGATCACCGACAAAACGATCGCGCGGCTGGCCGACGCGATGGAACCCGGGGACACGATCATCGACGGCGGGAATACCCACTACCACGACGACATCCGCCACGCCGAAGAACTGAAGGACAAGGGAATCCATCACATCGACTGCGGGACCAGCGGCGGCGTGTGGGGGCTGGAGCGCGGCTACTGCCTGATGATCGGCGGCGAGACCGAGGTCGTGCAGCGCCTGAGCCCGCTGTTTGCGACGATCGCGCCGGGGGTGGACTCCGCGCCGCGTACGCCCGGTCGCGAAGGCGATCCCAGCCCGTCCGAGCAGGGCTACCTGCACTGTGGTCCGAACGGGGCCGGGCATTTCGTGAAGATGGTCCACAACGGCATCGAGTACGGGTTGATGGCCGCGTATGCCGAGGGGCTGAGCATCATCCACTCAGCCGACGCGGGGCTGCGCCAGCAGGAGCAGGACGCCGAGACGAGCCCGCTGGAGAACCCGCAGTACTACCGCTACGAGATCGACACGACCGAGGTCGCCGAGGTCTGGCGGCGCGGCAGCGTGGTCGGGTCGTGGCTGCTGGACCTGACTGCGCAGGAGCTGCTGGCTTCACCCAAGCTCGAAGAGTTCGCCGGGCGCGTGTCGGACTCCGGCGAGGGGCGCTGGACGTCGATCGCCGCGATCGAGGAGGGTATCCCGGCGCCCGTGCTCACAGCGGCGCTGTACTCGCGCTTTGCCTCACGCGACCTGGACGAGTACGCCAACAAAGTGCAGTCGGCGATGCGCAAGGGCTTCGGCGGGCACGACGAGAAGCCAGCGTCGTAACCCGGCATGTGCGACTTGTCCGGGGATGCACGGCGCATCCCCGGACCCTCAAATCCCTCGCGCTACGCTTGAGCCTCCTTAGGCTCGCCGAGGACCACGAGGCCGTGGATGCAGACCAGGCAGATTGCGAACACGCCGAGCGCCCACCACGGGTGCGCCCCGCCGACATCCAGCAACGCCCCAAGCGCGCCCAGCGTGGCCGCAACGAGCCCGATCACACGCCCGTAGATGTTGCCGGCGAACAGCGAAAAGGCGCCGGTCAGCTGAATGACGCCGAGGATGATCGTGATCCACCCCCACGTATGGAGGCTCGAGAAGACGAACTGCGTGTCGTTTACCCAGAAATTCGCGTTTCCGACGGCGGCGATCCCGTAGATGATGTTCAGGACACCCGCAACCATCAGCAGGATGCCCACAAACAGTGCGCTACCAACTCCTCGCATGTGCTCCCCCAGTTTTCAGTGGCGCCTTATGACGCCTGCCACTAATTCTATCGGCCGGGACTGGATCGCACAGGAGCGGACGGTGACAACCGCTGAGTGATGAAGATCGAGTCATGGAAAACGCCACGTCGCGCACGAGCCCGCGGCCGTTTCGCCCGCTCACACCCGAAGCGATAGTCTGAGCCCAGGTGCCTGCCAGGTCACCACACGAAAGGAGCCGAGGATGAGCGACGGCTACGACCAGCCCGGCTATCCGCCACCACCACCGCCCCCCGGTGGCACGCCCCCTTCCGGCGGGGGCGCCGGGTATCCACCCCCGCCAGGCGGCACTCCCCCAGGCGGCGCTCCCCCACCAGGCGGCCCCCCGCCCTATGGCGGGGGCCCCGGCGACCCGTATCAGGGGGGCGGAGCTCCGCCCCCCGCCAGCGGTGGCAGCGGCTGGGCCATCGCCATCGGCGCAGCGCTCGTAATCGCGCTGATCGTGGTGGTCGTCCTGCTGGTGTCCGACAACGGTTCCAAACACACGCCGACGACGACCAGCCAATCGCTCAGCATCGACCACTCCACGACGACCACCGTGACACCGACGGTCACGCAGAAAACAACGATCACAACTCCGACGACGACCGTGACCGCGCCCGCCAAGACGACGACCGTCACCACGCCGGCGCCGACGCCCACCACGACGACGAGCAGCACACCGACCAAAACTTCGACCACCACCACCAACGGGGCGAGTCCCGCCCCGTAAGCGCTACCCGTGCGCGCAGGTGTTCGCCCCGCCGCGCGCAGGTGTTCGCCCCGCTGAGTGGACAGTTCATCTGCTTCGAGCCGATGGCCGCGCCCGCCAACGCGCTGCGCAGCGGCATCGGCTTGCGGTTGCTGAATCCGGGCGAGCGCTATCGCGCCGGGTTTTCGCTGCGCGTCGAAGATCTCACGGCCTAAGAACCGGTTTCAAAAAGATCGGCACGTCCGGATGCGTCCCTGGACACGGCGCTGGATCGCCACGTGACGGCTCGCACGTGCCACCAGCATGCGCTTCGCCATCCCGCGTCGCCCAGCTTGGTCCATGAACGCCCCGACCGCACCGCCTATTTTGAAACAGGTCCTAAGAGGGGACCTTCGTGGCCCGAGGGAGAGATCTCGCGGTCCAGGGTTCAGGCGTAGACTGATCGTTGGATGACCAACGACCTTGCGCGCTGGCAGTTCGCAACGACGAGCATCTACCACTTCCTGTTCGTGCCGGTGACGATCGGGTTGGCGTTTCTCGTGGCGCTCCTGCAGACGGCCTGGTATCGAAACCAGAAGCCCGAGTACAGGCGCGTGACGCGATTCTTCGGCACACTGCTGCTGATCAACGTCGCGATCGGGGTCGTCACCGGGCTGGTGCAGGAGTTCGAGTTCGGGATGAACTGGTCGGCGTACTCGCGGTTTGTGGGCGACGTGTTCGGCGGGCCGCTGGCGATGGAGGGCCTGGCGGCGTTCTTTCTCGAGTCGACGTTCCTGGGGCTGTGGATCTTCGGCTGGGATCGGCTGCCCAGGCGCGTGCACCTGGCCTGCATCTGGCTGGTGGCTGCCGGGGCGATGCTGTCGGCGATGTTCATCCTGGCCGCCAACTCGTGGATGCAGCACCCGGTCGGCTACGTGCTCAACAGCCACGGGCAGCCGGAACTGAACAACGTCTGGGCGCTGTTCACGAACCCGACGTTCCTGTGGGGCTATGTCCACGTGATCCTGGCCTCGCTGGTGACCGGCTCGCTGGTGATGCTCGCGATCTCCGCGTGGTACCTGCGCAAGCAGCACGAGGTCGAGTCTTTCCACCAGACGGCGCGGCTGTCGGTGCTGGTGCTGCTCCCGGCGATCCTGCTGCAGATGTTCGTGGGCAACAAGCTCGGCGAGATCGAGAACACCTACCAGCCGGCCAAGATCGCCGCGGCCGAGGCGCAGTGGGAAAACTGTCAGCCGTGCTCGTTCTCGGCGTTTCAGATCGGCGGCGGCAGTAACGATCAGACCCCGACCCAGGTGATCGCGATCTCGCACCTGCTCTCGATCCTCGCGACCGGGACCTGGGGCGGCGCGGTTATCGGGCTGAACCAGTTGCAGCGAGAAGACGTCGCGAAATACGGACCCGGCAACTACATCCCCGACGTGTTCATCCAGTACTGGTCGATGCGCGTGATGGCCTACCTGGGATCGCTGATCGCGCTGCTGGCCCTGTGGGGCGCGTGGCTCGTGCACCGAGGCACGCTCGACCGCTCGAAGTGGTTTCTGCGCGCGAGCCTGGGGGCGGTGGTGACGCCGTTCGTGATGAACACCGCGGGCTGGCTGCTGACCGAGAGCGGGCGCCAGCCCTGGATCGTGCAGGGCCTGATGAAGACGATCAACGCGAACTCGCCGTCGGTGACGTCGACCGATATCTGGATCAGCCTGATCTCGTTCGTGCTGATCTATCTGGCGCTCGGCGCCGCGGACCTGGTGCTCATGCTCCGCTACGCGCGTAAGGGCCTTGACCCGGAGGAGGGTGGCCCTGATGAGTCGAGCCCGGGCACGCAGCCCACGATCCCGGCGCTGAGCTACTGACTACCCCCATGCAGCTGCACCTGCCTATACAACTCAGCCCGCCCACGCAGCTGCACCTGCCCATACGACTCAGCCCGCCCACGCAGCTCCACGCGCCCATGCAACTCCACACCTGCCCGCAACTCCACACGACCTAGCCCATGCAGCTCCACACGATCTGGTTCGTCGTCATCGCGATCTTCTGGATCGGGTTCTTCGTGCTGGAGGGCTTTGACTTCGGCGTCGGCATGCTGCACACGATCGTCGGGCGCACCGACTCCGAGCGCAAGCTCGCGCTGAGCACGATCGGGCCCTGGTGGGACGGGAACGAGGTATGGCTGGTCGTCGCCGGCGCGGGGATGTTCGCGGCGTTCCCCGGCTGGTACGCGACGATGTTCTCGGCCCTGTACCTCGCGCTGCTGCTCGTCCTGGTGGCGTTGATGGCGCGCGGCGTGGCGTTCGAGTTCAAAGACAAAAGCGATGACCCGCGCTGGCGACTGACATGGCGCTGGGCGATGACGATCGGCTGCCTGCTGATCCCGCTGCTGCTCGGCGTCGGCCTGGGCGATCTGCTGAACGGCCTGCCGATCGACTCCGGCCATGAGTACACCGGCAACTTCTTCGGTCTGCTCACGCCCTACGGCCTGTGGACCGGTGTGACGCTGCTCGCGCTGTGCCTGCTGCACGGCGCGACATTCCTCAAGCTGAGGACCACCGACCACGTGCGCGAGCGCGCGCGAGCTGCCGCGCGCCCCCTGGGATGGGCGGCGATCGCGCTGGTGGTGGGCTGGGTCATCTGGACGCGCAGCGTCGCGGGCGGTCCCGACGTGCCCCAGCCCGTGGAGATCCTCGCGGTGATCGCGGCGATCTTTGCGGCGCGCCTGGCGATGAGCGATCACGACGGCCCGGCGTTCGCCTCCTCGGCCGTCGCAATCGCCGCGACCGTCGGCTCGATCTTCATCGACCTGTATCCGAACGTGATGGTCTCCAGCACCAACGCCGCGTACAACCTGACGGTCAACAACGCGGCCTCCGGCCACTACGCGCTGACGGTGATGACGGTGGTGGCCGTGATTTTCTTCCCCCTCGTGCTGATCTACCAGGGCTGGTCGTTCCACGTGTTCCGCGGGCGCCTGCGGTCTCCCCCGGCGCAGGCACAGGCCGCCACGGCACAGGCCGAGCGGCCCACCGCGGTCGGTCCGGCCACCCCATCCGCATAGCCAGGCGAAAAGTAGGTTGTCCCGTTCGAGTGCTCTCGTCGGAATAGGAGAGGAGGGACACAGACCAGACGATAAAGGAGCCTGCGATGAAGGTCCGCGATGTGATTCGGCGGATAGAGAGCGACGGCTGGGAATTCAAGCGTGAGCGCGGCAGCCACCGTATCTACCGTCATCCAAACAAGCCTGGGACGGTCACAGTTGCGGGCGCGAGAAACAAGGACGTCCCATCGGGTACCCTTGGCAATATCCTTTGGCAAGCCGGACTGAAAGGACAGAAGCGATGACCGAGTACGCCATCATCTACGAGCATGGTCCCACAAGCTGGGGCGCCTACTGTCCGGACCTCCCCGGTCTCGGTGTTGTCGGCGATACCCGCGACGAGGTCGAGAGGCTGATTCGTGAGGGCATCGTGCTGCACGTCGAGAGTCTGCGCGAAAACCACGAACCCGTGCCGGACCCGACATCCACTGTCGGCATGGTCGCCGTCGCATAGCCGCCGGCGACGCTCAGCTCCACAACACCTCGCGTCCTTACAGTGCGTAATCAGGCGAGCTGGCCCGCCCAGCGCTCGCCCTGCCACAGCCCCGCATAGCGGCCGCCGCGCGCGATCAGCTCACCGTGCGTCCCGCGTTCGAGCACCCGGCCGTGGTCGAGCACCAGGACCTCATCCACGTCCTCCAAGCCCGTCAGCCGGTGGGTGATCAGCAGTGTCGTCCTGCCCTCCGTGATGGCCAGCAGGTCGGCGAGGATCGCATCCGCGGTCTGCGTATCGAGGTGCTCGCCGGGCTCGTCGAGGACGAGCACGGGGAAGTCGGCGAGCAACGCCCGGGCGATTGCCAGGCGCTGGCGCTGACCGCCGGACATGCGCGCGCCGCGCTCGCCGACCTCGGTGTGAAGGCCTGCCGGCAGCCGCGCCGTCCAGTCCAGCAGCCTGACCTTGGCGAGCGCCGCGCGCAGTTGATCCCCGGTGGCCTCGCGTTTGGCCAGGCGCAGGTTCTCCTGCAGCGTGTTGTCGAACACGTGGGCATCCTGTGCCACCAGTCCGACTATGCGCCGGGTTGCGTCACCCTCCAGCTCAGCGAGCTCCACGCCGTCGAGCGTGACCGATCCCCCCTCCGAACCCCCCTCGTAAGCGAGAAAGCGCAGCAGCACCCCGGCGAGCGTCGACTTGCCGGCGCCGCTCGGACCGACCACCGCCACGCGCCGGCCGGGGCTCAGGTCGAGGTCCACCCCGGCGAGCGCCCAGCGGGTCTGTCCCGGGTACCTGTAGCGGAGATCTCGTACCTGCAGATCATGCGGTCCCGACGGCCCAGACGACCCCGACGTCCCCGGGGAGAGCGCAACCGGGTGCACAGGCTCGGCCACAGGTGGCGGTGTGTCCATCACCTCGAGCACGCGCGCGGCCGAGCGCCGTACACGCTGCAGCGTCTGGGTCGCGGAGGGCAACCCCGAGACGAGCTCGAAGGCCACCAGCGGGATCAAAGCGAGCCCGGCGAGCAGCACGCCGTGCATCCGTCCCGCGTGGACCGCCGAGACGCCCACGAGCAGCGCTCCCCACATCGCCAGCCCCGCGCAGAGGGTGCCGAGCCCCTGGCCGATGCCCGCGGTGCGGGCGCTCGCGCCGGCGAGCTGTGTCAGCTCCGCGTCCGCCGCAAGGGCATACCCCAATTGCTCTGCCGTCGCGCCGTTGACGACCAGCTCGGGAGCGCCCTCGATCAGGTCGAGGACCGAGGAGGTCAACTCCCCCCGCGCCGCCGCCTGCCGGGCCTCCGCGCGCGCGGCAAGCGTCCCGGTCAACCAGGGCACGAGCGTCGCGGCAAGCAGCAGCGCGACCAGCAGGATCGCTCCCGCGGCGGGCAGCATCCACCACTCGAGGACGACGGTCGCGACACCGACGAGCAAAGCGATCACGAATGCAGGCACCACCCGGACGAGCAGGTCCTGGAGGGAGTCCACGTCATGGATCAGGCGCGCCAGCAGATCACCACTGCGAAACGCCGGCAGGCCCAGAGGGGCCAGCCGCTCGAGGCGTTCATAGACGCGGACCCGCAAATCGGACAGCACGCGGAAGGCGGCGTCGTGACCGACCACACGCTCTCCATAGCGGCACAGGCCGCGTGCGAGCGCAAAGAACTGAACGCCGACGATCGCGATCGCGACGGCCGACTCCTCCGGGCGCTGCGCCGAGCGCGAGATCAGCCAGGCCGAGGTCGCGATCAGGCCGATCGCAGCGCCCATCGCACCGGCGCCGAGCAGCGTGGCGAGCGCCAACCGCCCGGCGGCGGGACGGGCGATGGCGAGTGTTCGCCGAAGCGGGGCCTGCGGTCCGTGATCGTCATCGGGTGCAGGCGTCACGCCGCCACCTCTGAAGAGAAGCAACCTCGACATGGACACGCAGGGCAAGCTGGGCAATTGATTGATTGCCCACCCACCCCGCGTGGCGTGCTTGGCACGCGAGCGACCGAGGACGCAGATCCAGCGCCGCCATGCGTGTTCATGCCGCGACCTCGACCGACCCGAATGAGAGCACTCGATCGGCCACCGCGATCAGGGCAGGGCGGTGGGCGACAAGCACCACGGTACGCCCACGCGCGAGGCGACGGATGGCCTGCACGATGTCCCGCTCGGTCTGACCGTCGAGGTTGGCGGTCGGCTCATCGAGCAGCAGCAGCGGCGCGTCGCGCAAAAACGCGCGGGCCAGCGCGACCCGCTGGCGCTCCCCCGCGGACAGCCCGGCGCCACGGTCGCCGAGCACCGTGTCCAGGCCTTGGGGCAGCTGACGCACCACGTCCGTGAGCCCGGCGGCCGAGATCGCGTCCCAGACCTCCGCGTTCGATGCGCCTGAACGACCCAGGCGCACGTTCTGCGCGATCGACGCCGCGAACAGGTGCGGGCGCTGGGGCACCCACGCCAGCCGCGACCGCCAGGCATCGCGGTCGAGCTCGGCCAGGTCGACGTCGCCGACGCAAACCGACCCAAGCTCGGGTGTGAGGAGCCCGAGCAGAACGCCCAGCAGCGTCGACTTGCCACACCCGCTGGGACCCACAAGCGCCAGCACCTCTCCCTCTCCGATCGTCAGCGAGACGCCGTCGAGCGCCGGCTCGGAGCGGCCGGGGTAGCTGACCCGCAGCCCCTCGACGGTGAGGCCGGCGAGCGCCGGGTCGGGGAAGTCGGTGCGCGTGCCACGGGGCACCGCGGGCGCCTCCAACACGGCAAACACCTGCTCCGCGGCGGCCATGCCCTCGGCGCTCGCGTGGTAGTTGGCACCCAGCCGGCGCAGCGGCAGGTAGGCCTCCGGGGCGAGCACGAGCGCGAACAGCGCGGTGCGCAGATCGAGCTGTCCGTCCATCAGCCGCAGGCCGATCGCAACCGCCACGAGCGCCACCGAGATCGTCGCGACGAGCTCGAGGATCAGCGACGACAGGAAGGTGATGCGCAGCGTCGAGATCGCGGCCCGGCGGTAGCGTTCGCTGATCTCGCGGATCGCCGCCGCCTGGGCCTTGGCGCGTCCGAATACCTTCAGGGTGGGCAGGCCGGCGACGACGTCCAGAAAGTGGCCGGCCAGTCGCTCCAGCGTGCGGAACTGGCTGTCCATGCGTTCCTTCGTGGCGGCGCCCACCAGCGCCATGAACAGCGGTATCAGCGGAATCGTGAACGCGATGATCGCCGCCGAGATCCAATCGTTCCAGAGGACCACCACGATTACCACGACCGGCACGATCACGGCGAGGAGCAACTGCGGCAGGTACAGCGAGAAGTAGCCGTCCAGCGCGTCGATCCCGCGGGTGGCGAGGACCGTGAGCTCGCCGGTGCGCTGCTCGCGAGAGCTGTCCAGGCCGAGTGTCGCGATGCGCGCCAGCAGCGCCGCGCGCAGCTGTGACTTCGCGCGAGCCGATGAGCGACTCGCCGCGAGCTCCGCCAGCCATGTCACGGTCGCACGAGCGAGGACGACCAGCAGCAGGGCGATCAGCGGTGTCTGCAGTTGCGCGAGGCTCCTCCCGCCGAGGAACGCGCGCGCGACGACGTCCGCCAACAGCCATGCCTGAGTGACGATCAACAGAGCGCTGAGCACACCGAGCGCGACCGAGACGTACAGAAACGTGCGAGTCGCGTCACGCGCATACGCAAGCAGTCGTCGATCGAGCGCCCTCACAACCCGGAAGAGTCTGCGAGCTCGCCGTCGATGACCTGATCCTGCGGCTCTCCGACGCGCGCGCTGATCCAGTCGATCAGCACCTTCAGGCGATGTCCGGGGCCGCCGCCCGTGAGGTAGTACATGTGCACCGTCAGATAGGTGAAGAACGCCGGCCGCCCAGAGAGCCGGTGGCCGCGGATTTCGCACACCGCCTTGCCCCGGCCGACTACCGCGAGCGCGCCCTTGTCGAAGTAGCGAAACGGCTCCGTGGCGCCCGGCGCGCCCCCGCGGATCGCCTTGGCGACATGGCGCGCCTGCTGAATCGCGACGGTCGCCAGCCCCGGCAGCGGCCTGTCCCCCGGCCCGGGAACCTGCGTGGCGTCACCGATCGCCGAGATCTCGGGATGGCCTGGCACGGTCAGGTCTGACTGGATCTGCACGCGCCCGGCCCGGTCCGTCTGCGCCCCGGTCGCCTGCGCGAGCGTCGCGGCAAACCCGACGGCCTGGACACCTGCGGCCCAGATCGCTGTTCTCGTGGCGATGCGCTCGTCCGTCCCATCGACCTGGACCGTCACTCCGCGGTCATCGATCGAGGTGACACGGGCGCCCTCGCGCACAGTCACCCCGAGCGCGTCCAGATACCCCGCGACCTTGGCCGAGAGACGCTCGTCGAACGCCGCGGTGACGCGGGTGCCGGCGTCGAGCAGGATCACGCGTGCCTCGGAGGGGTGGATGTGAGTGAAATAACCACGCATCGTGTGGCGGGAAACGATCGCCAGCTCCCCCGCGAGCTCCACACCGGTCGGCCCGCCGCCGATCACGACGAACGTCAGCCACTGCGCCCGCTCGGCCGGGTCCTCGCAACGCTCGGCCTCCTCGAACGCACCGTAGATGCGATTGCGCAGCTCGACGGCGTCTGACAGCGTCTTCAGGCCGTAGGAGACCTCGCGCCAGCCGTCGTTGCCGAAATAGGAGGTCTCGGCGCCGCAGGCCATCAACAGGCTGTCGTAGTCCAGACGCTCGCCGCGGTCGAGGGTCACCTGGCGGCTCTCGACGTCCAGGCCGGTGGCGCGAGCCATCAGCACGGTTGTGTTGGAGCTGCGCTTGACCGCGCCGCGGATCGGCGTGGCGCACTCGCCCGGGGACAGGCCGCCGCAAGCCAGCTGGTAGAGCAGCGGCTGGAACAGGTGATGGCTGACCGGATCAACGAGCGTCACGTCCACGTCGGCGCGCCGCAGCTCGCGCGCGGCGGTAAGGCCGCCGAACCCGCCGCCGACGATCACCACCCGGCGTCGGCGCCCGAGCGTTCCCTCACCCGGCATCGGCGCCCAGGCGCAGCAGCAGGTGGTCACCGACGCGCAGGGCATTGGCCATCGCCGTCAGCGCCGGGTTGACCGCGGCGATGCTCGGAAAGCAGCTCGTGTCGACCACGTACAGGTTGTCGAGCTCGTGCGCGCGGCAGTCGGTGTTGAGCACCGATGACGCGGGATCGGAGCCAAAGCGGCAGGTGCCGGCCTGGTGGGCCACGCCCGCGACGGGGATCTTGTTCTCCAGGTAGGCCCAGCGCGGGATCAGGTGGTGCTCGTGCATGCCCAGATGACCCAGCAGCGAGCGCAGCTGCTCGAGCAGGCGATCCCTGGCGACGTCGTTGGTGGCCTTGTAGCGCAGCGTCACCTTGCCATCGCCGTCCACGCTCACGCGGTTATCCGGCTGCGGGAGATCCTCGGTGGAGAGCCAGAAGTCGACGGCGTGCTCGGCTACCTCCTTCAGCGAGAGGCCGAAGGGCGCCAGTTTGGTGATCACCGGCTTCTCGCCGCGGTACATCTCCGGCACCGACTTGCCGACCATCTGGATGTTGCCCATCGGGAACTCCCAGTCCGCGCCCGCGAAGTAGTAGTCGTTGACACCAAGCGTCTTCTGAAACACCGTCGGATTGGGCTCTTTGGAGATCGCCAGCACCGCCTGGCTGTTGTGAAACATGTAGTTGCGCCCGACCTGGTCGGAGCCGTTGGCAAGGCCGTTCGGGTGCTTGTCGTTGGCCGAGCTCAGCAGCAGCTTCGCCGTGTTCGCCGCGCCGCACGACACGACCACGATGCTGCCCGCATAGGTCTCCCTCGCGCCGTTGCGCTCGACCACCACCTCGGTCACCGTCGTCCCATCCGTGTTGGTTTGCAGCGCCACCGCCGTGGCGTTGCACAGCAACGTGACATTCGGGTGCTCGAGCGCCGGTCGCACGCCCAGCACCTCGGCGTCGGACTTGGCGTGCACCAGGCAGGGAAACCCGTCGCAGGTGCCGCAGCGCACGCACGCGCTGTAGGGCATGTTGCCCTCGTCGAGCATCACCCCGCAGGGTGCGTGAAACGGATGCAATCCCGCGGCCGCGAAATCGTCGGAGAGCTGCTGGATGCGCGGCTCGTGCGACACCGCCGGGTGCGGATAGGGCGCGCTCGCCGGTGGTTCGGTCGGGTCCTCACCGCGCGCGCCATGCACTTGATAAAGCTGCTCAGCCCGGGTGTAGTGGGGCTCCATCTCCTCGTAGGAGATCGGCCAGGCGGGCGAGATCCCGCCGTGGTGGCGCAGCTCCCCGAAGTCCTCCTCGCGGAAGCGGTACAGAGCCGCGCCGTAGAGCTTGGTGGCGCCGCCCACGCAGTAGTGCACCTGCGGTTGAAACGGATTGCCGTCCGCGTCATACCAGGTGTCAGGCGAGACGTAGCGATTGTCGACGAACACATCCGCTGCGGACCAGTTCTGTGGCTCGCGGGTCAGCCAGTCGCCGCGCTCGAGCAGCAGGATGCGCTTGCCCGAGGGGGCCAGGTGCCGCGCGAGCGTGCCGCCACCGGCGCCGCTGCCGATGATGATCACGTCGTAGGAGGAGCTCATCAGGAGAGCTCTTGGATCCGCTCGGCGAGAATGATGCGCCCTGCGGCCTCGATCAGCGCGAGGTGGGAGAAGGCCTGGGGAAAGTTCCCCAGGTGCCGGCCGGTGCTCGAGTCGAACTCCTCTGCGTACAAGCCAAGCGGCGAGGCGACGCTGAGCAGCTTTTCCATCAGGTCGCGGGCGCGCTGCTCCTCGCCGACTACGGCCAGGCCGGAGACCAGCCAGAAGGAGCAGATCAAAAAGCTGCCCTCCTTGCCGGACATGCCGTCGTCGGTCTCTCCCGTGCGGTAGCGCAGGACGAAGCCGTCCTCGGTCAGATCGTCGGCGATCGCGAGGACGCTCGCGCGCATACGCTCGTCATCCGCCGGCAAAAACCCGAACAGCGCCGCGAGCAGGTTGGAGGCGTCCAGCGCGTCGGTCTCGTAGTGCTGGCGCAGAACGCCCGCGTCGGTGAGCCCGTGGGCGAGGATGTCAGCCTTGATCTCTTCAGCCGTCGCGTGCCACTCGCTCTGGAGCTTCGAGTCCCCACGGATCGCCGCGAGCTTGCTCGCGCGGTCCATCGCCACCCAGCACATCAGCTTGGAGGAGACGTAGTGCTGCGGCTTGCCGCGGGCCTCCCAGATGCCCTGGTCGGGTTTGCGCCAGACTCTGGTCGCGCACTCGGCCTGCGCCTGCACGAGTGGCCACAGCCGCCGAGGCAGCCGTTCGCTGCGTTGGGTGTGCAGCAGGATCGAGGCCAGCGCCGCGCCGAAGACGTCGTTCTGGCGCTGGTCGAAGGCGCCGTTGCCGACTCGCACGGGGCTCGCGCCGGCGTAGCCCGAGAGATCCTCGCGCGTGGACTCGGCCAGATCGCGCCGCCCGTCGATCCCATACATGATCTGCAGGGCGCCGTCTGAGTTGGGCTCGAGGTCGGCGACGAACTGCATGAACTCCTCGGCCTCCCAGTCGAGGTTGAGGTAGTGCAGCGCCTGCAGCGTGAACGTCGAATCGCGCAGCCAGGTGTAGCGGTAGTCCCAGTTGCGCTCGCCCCCGGGCGTCTCGGGCAGGGAGGTCGTCAGCGCCGCGACCGTGGCGCCGGTCGGCATGTAGGTGAGGCCCTTGATCGCGAGCGCCGAGCGCTGGATCGGATCGCGCCAGCGATGGTCGGGTATGCGGGCGCCATTCAGCCAGCTGCGCCAGAAGTGGGCGGTGGCGGCCAGTCGTTCGTTGGCCTCGTCGAGAGTCTGCGGGTGAGGCGAGCTCCTGCGCCCAGGAGAGCGAGCAGAAGATCTGCTCTCCCTGTTTGAGCTGATGCCTGGCCCTGACCCGGTCGCCCTCGGTGCCGACCGCCATGTCAGTCTGCAGCCTGATCGTCACGTCCGCGCCGCACGCGTCGGCGGTGTGGCCGTCGTCGCTTACCGTCCACTCCGCCGGGACGCGCCCGTAGTCGAAGGCCGGCTCGCAGGTCAGCTCCATCTCGACCTCCCCCTCCAGGCACATCGCAACGCGCACGAGCAGGTGTTCGGCGTCTTCGTCGGTCGGCGGCCGGGTGTGCGGCGTGATCCTGTCCACGCCGCGGCGGGGGCCGAGGATCAGCGCGTCGCGCACGATCGCCCACCCGCTCGAGGTCTTCCACGTGGTCAGCAGGATGTTCGTCCCGGGCTCGTAGATGCGTGCCGTCGGGACGTTGATCCCGAACGGCCCGAAGCGGAAGTCGCCGGCCTGGCGGTCGAGCAGCGTGCCGAACACGCTCGGAGCGTCGAAGCGCGGGACGCAGAGCCAGTTGACGCTCCCGTCCGGAGCGATCAACGCGCCGGTGTGGCAGTCCGACAGGAACGCGTAGTCGGCGATCGGCGGGAACGGCGAGGGCATCGCCGCGCTCTGCGGCATCGCTTCATCCCTACCGGCAGCGGCGCCCGGCCTGTCTTTGCCTGACTTGGCCCTGCTCGGCTTGGCGGCGCTCGGCTTGGCGGCGCTCACGTTCCCACCCACGGGCCGTGCCAGGGACCGTGGCCCGAGACTAGACGGTTGGCCGCATCCGGACCCCAGGAGCCGGGCGCATAGGGATGAACCGGCGGAGGGGCGTCGAGCAGCGGCTCGAATATGCGCCACGTCTCCTCGACCGCAGTCCTGGCGGGTGAAGCGGGTGCGTCGCCGCGCATCGCGTCAAGCAGCAGGACCTCGTAGGGAGTCGGGGCCTCGCCGCCCTCCTGCTCGAACTCCATGTCGAGCGAGATCGCGCACGGGCCGGTGGAGTCGGCGCGGTGCGCGTCGAGGATGATCTGCACGCCGGTGACGGGATCGAGCCTGATCACGAGCTGGTCCGGTTCGGGGCGGCGGTGGCGAGCGCCGGCACCGTCGCCCTCCATGAAGCCCAGGCGCGGCGGATGGCGAAAGACGGCGCGCAGCTCGGTCTGGGTGATCGGGAGATGCTTACCGGTGCGGATGAACCAGGGCACGCCCGACCAGCGCCAGTTGTCGATCTCCAGGCGCATCGCGGCGTAGGTCTCGGTGCGTCGAGTCCGCGGCGACACCGTCGATGTCGAGGTAGCCGTCGTACTGCCCGCGCACGTAGTGGGCCGGATCGGCCATGGCGGTCGAGCGGAAAAGCGAGAACTTGGCGTCCTTGAGGGTCGCCGCATCCCCGGCCGGCGGGCGCCTCCATCGCGGCGACCGCGACGACCTGCATCAGGTGGTTGACGACGACGTCGCGCAGCGCACCGACGGGGTCGTAGAAGTGACCGCGGTCCTCGACGCCGAAGGACTCGGCCATCGTGATCTGCACGCACGCGATGTGGTTGCGGTTCCAGATCGGCTCGATCATCGTGTTGGCGAAGCGCAGGTACAGAAACTCGTCGGTGCCCATCTTGCCGAGGAAATGGTCGATCCGATACAGCTGTGACTCCTCGATGTGCTCGTGGATTTCCGCGGCGAGGGCGCGCGCGGAGGCGAGATCATGGCCGAAGGGCTTCTCCACCACCACGCGACCGGTCTTGGTCAGACCGGCGGCGGTGAGCTGACCGATCACGGGACCGAACAGAAACGGGGGAATCTCCAGGTAGAACACGGGATTGTTGGCGTCGCCGACGGCCGCCACCAGGCGCTCGTAGGTGGCGGCGTTGGTGAAGTCGCCGCTGACGTAGGACAGGCGCTGTGCGAAGCGATCGAACACCTCGGAGTCCACAGGCTCGCCGGTGCCTTCGATGCACTTACGAGCGTGGTCGCGCAGATGTTCGAGCGTCCAATCGTCGCCCGCGACGCCGACGATCGGGCAGTGCAGCAACCCCCGGCGCTCGAGGCGATAGAGCGAGCGAAACGTCATCACTCGGGCGAGGTCGCCGGTGATGCCGAACACGACGAACACGTCAGCGGGCTGCGCGTACTCGGAGTCAGGCATGCACCGACACGAGCCGTTCGTCCATGGCATGCAGGCTAGCGCGTATCGATTTGAGAGTCTCGGCCGGTGAGGCGATCGAGCCGACGACGAGCCGGCCCGCGCGATGACAGAGGCTATGCCGATTCAAGGTCGGGCTGAGGGCGCCGAGACCACGACGCGAGGTAGGCTGGGCGCGCAGTGACCGCGGCCCAGCGCGTGGGCACAGTGGAGACGTTTTAAAAAGAAAGCTCATCCCCCCGGACAAGCGCAGACGCTACCCCCGGCGCGGGCAGGGTCCGTGGTAGTCCACGACAGTGTGTTCACCGCTGAAGAAGCTGAGCTGGGACTTGATCAGGTAGCCGCCTCGCGGGCAATGCTTCGGCACGGTGATGTAGGAGACGGTTTTGCCATGTCTGCGATACGCCGCGCCGACCGTGACGGTAAAGGAGAGGATCGACGCGTCGGGGGCGCCGGGGACCGTTTCGACGAGTGGTATCTCGGCGACCACTTCCGGCCCGAAGCCCGCGGGGGCGCTGACCAAGTGGGCTCGTTCCGTGATCTGCAACGAGACCGGTGTGCTGCCGTTGGCATAGAACAGAAGTTCGCCGCCGGGGGCGAAGAACGGCTGGATCGTGACCCGCTCCTGGACCTGTTCACCGCCGAAGCTGACCACGCCCAGGCCTTCGCCCAGCGGGCCCGCGACCGACATCTTCGGGCACCCCGGAGGGCCGCTGTTTTCAAGTACCGCGGGAGCGCACGTGACAAAGCCCGCGGGCGTGATCTTGGTACCGGCGGGCGAGGTGAGCGTGAGCTGCGTGAGCGGGGACGGAAATCCTCCGTATTCGGTTCCGGAGATCGTGTCCTTGACCTCCACCTCGGCGCCCGCCCCGAGGATGTTGCCGGTGCCCGGGAAGCCGGGGATCGGCAGAGCCGTCGCCTTGAACGTGACCACCGGCGCCGCCGACGCTCCAGCCGCGAACCCGAGCAGGCCCAGGGCAAGCAGGGCCAGGCAGGAGATGAGGATGAACGCTCGGCGCGCGGGTTGGGCAGCCGGGTGCGGCGCGGTGTGGGATGTGACGAAAGTGCTGCTCCCTGCGGTCATCTATGCTCGCCTCCCCTCGAGGAACCGCTGACAAAAGCTACGCTCCGAAACATACCATCCGAAACAGATGATGTCAAGGACCGCGCGTACGTGTCGGGAACCACACATATGAGCCGCGAGATCCAGCTGACCCACACCTCCTACATCGTGCTCGGCCTGCTGTCGATGGCCGGCGAGGCGACGCCGTATGACCTCAAGCAGATGACCTCGGTCACGATCGGGAACTTCTGGTCGCTGCCGCACTCACAGCTCTACGCCGAGCCCGCCCGCCTGGCTCGCGCCGGGTACGTGACCGAGCACCAGGAGAGCGACGGCCGCCGGCGCAAGCGCTACGCGCTCACCGACAGGGGAAAACAGGCGCTCGAGGCGTGGCTTACGGTGCTCACCCCCGAGCCCTACGAACTGCGCGACCTCGCCGTGCTCAAGCTGTTCTTCGGCGCCGACACGACCGACCTCGCCCGGGTTCAGATCGAGACCCACAAGCAGAAGCTCGCCGAATACGAACAGCTGATGAAACAGGCCCCGGCCAACGTCTCCAGAGGCGTCCTGCTCGCGGGCGAGCTCGGGATCAGACACGAGCGCGAGACGATCAAGTTCTGGTCAGAGCAGGTGCAGAACTAGGTCAAACGGCTGTGAGGTGGCCGCGCAGGACGCCGGGGACGCCGGGTGGCATGTCCGGCGACGGACGGCCGAGGTCGAAGCCCTGGCCGCCCTGGATGATGGTGTCAACCTGGAGGTCCTGGTTGTCGATGTTGCGCAGGAAGTGGAGTGTCTCCCGATCCTCGATCCCCTCCGCGATCACAAACGCTCCGGTCTGCCTGGCGAACGTCGCCATCGCCATCAGGACCGCGCGTGCGTTCGCGTCGGTGGGGGCGGCGACGACGATGCTGCGGTCGAGCTTGACGAACTCCGCGTCGACCTTGCGCAGCATCTCCAGGCCCGAGTTGCCCGTGCCGACATCGTCCAGGGCGGTCTTGAACCCCTGCCGGCGCAGTCGCTGCAAGCACTTGACAACCGCCGCGGTGCGTCCCCCGAAGCGCTCGGTGACCTCGATCACGACTCGCTCCAGCGGCAGCCCGGCCTGCTCGACGGCCAGGCGCACCCAGTCGTTGCGCTCGGCGTCGAGGTCGAGCGTCTGCGGAGAGAGGTTGAGGAACAGCAGCACGCCGTCCTGTAGCTCCGGCACGACGCGCAAGGCGCTCTGCACGCACAGCACGTCGAGCTGGTGCACGCGCCCGATCTGCTCGGCGATGTCGAACGCCTCCTCCGGCCCGGAGAGCCCGTAGGAGGGATCGGGACGAGTCAGCGCCTCCACGCCCAAAAGGGTCTCCTCCGCGAAGTCCCAGATCGGCTGAAAGACAGTCCTCAGGCGTCCCTCGTCGATCAGCGCGCGGACGGATTCCTTCTTCTCGGCGCTCGTCACGACCACGCGCTCGCGGATATCGTCGAAGTGCGCGCTGCGGTGCCCGCCCTGGCGCTTGGCCTCATACAGCGCGGCGTCGGCCTCGGCGCGCAACGTGTCGGCCTGCTGGCCGGGGCGCAGAGCGCTCACGCCGATGCTGACCTCGATGCCGGCGTCGGCGAAGCCGGCGCTCAACCGGCGGGCAAGCGTGCGGGCGCCGTCGGCGTCGGTGTGCGCCAGCAACAGCGCGAACTCGTCGCCCCCGATCCGGTAGGGACGGTCGCCGGGCCTGCCCTCGCGCAAGACCGCAGCAACACGCCCCAGCACCGCATCGCCGTGAGGATGCCCGTGACGATCGTTGATGAACTTGAAGTCGTCAACGTCGAGAACGGCCAGGGCGAGCGGGTCCTGATAGCGAGCCGCGGATGCCACGGCCTGCGGGAGCTCGTCCTGGAAAGCACGCTGGTTGGGCAGGTCGGTCAGCCCGTCACGGGTGGCGCGCTGCAGCGCCCGGCGATGGTCGCGCATCAACGCCCGTCCGCCGAGGAGATAGAAGACGCCGCCACCGCCGAACAGCGCGAGCAGGCCGACCAGCACGAGCACCATCCGCATGTCGTGCAGTTGCGCGTCGTAGACGTCATGGGCGTAGATCGTCTCGTAGGCGTAACGGCCGCTGGGGAGGTTGACGGGGACTACAAATTCGAAGTTGTCGCGGTCTCGCGTGGGATCGGCCTCACGGCCGGCATATGACGTTCCATGCTCCAGCGCGGCGTCAACCCGGGGATCGGTGTACTCGGTCCCGATCAGCCGATCCTCCCCTGAGGCCCTGACGACGTGCCGCTGGTCGATCAGGAGCGTCTCCAGCGTGCCGGGACGCCGGGCGATGGCATCGAGCAGCCGATCGATTTGGGCAATCGCGTCCGCCGGTGAAGCCGCATGGGCGGCCACGTATGCAAAGCCCCCGGCGTCCGCCCGCAGATCGGCGAAGTGGTTTTCGATCTGCCGGTGCTCGAGATTACGATCGATCAGGACATAGCCCGTGACGCCGATCAGTGTGAAGGTGAGCGCGATCGACGCGAACAGGCGGGCGCCAAAGCCAAAGGCCGAGTCGTGCTCGCCCGCGACACGGCGCTCGGCCAGCCGCCGCCGCGGATCGAGCGAGCGGCGCAGCCGATCCCCGAGACCCGACGCGTCGGGTACCGCCAAGGCCAAGTGGTCCCTATCGAACATCGTCCTGCTATATCGGCACAGATCCTCGCCCAGCATTACCGGCCGCCGCCGTAATGGGCCACAGTCCGATAGGGGACTATGGCTCCTCCCCGATGGCTCTGAATGCAAGCGCGCCTTCGACCTCCATCTCCCTGGCCTTGAGTATCCAGGCAATGGGTTCCCCTTTGGGCTGTCCGTTGCCGCCGTGCTTCCTGGCGTTAGTTCGCATCGACCTCCGTCAGCGGGGATGGGCCTTCTTTTGAAAACGTCTTGTCTTGCCCACGCGCCTTGCCGCGGTCTCTACGCCTCGGCTTGCCGCCCGTTCCGGTCTCGGCCCCTCCTCAACCCGATCCGGGACGCGCGACCGCGGGCCATTCACGAGAGCGTGATCTGCAGCAGTGAGAGATCGACCCAGCGGTCGAACTTGCGCGCGACCTGCGGCATCCGGCCGACCTGCTCGAAGCCGAGCTGCTCGTGCAGGCGTAGCGAGGCCCGATTGTCCGCGTCGACGCCGGCGACGACGACGTGCCTGCCCTCCCGCCGAGCGCGGTCGAGCAGCTCCTCGACCAACCGGAGACCGATCCCCTGGCGGCGGCGCCCGGCGGCGACGTGCACGGAGTGCTCGACCGTGCGCTGGTAGCCCGAGCCTGAGCGAAAAGCGCCGTAGCTCGCGAACCCGGCCACCGCGCCATCCATACGCGCCACGATCACGGGATACGCCTGCGCCCGGCGAGCCCGCAGCCACTCGCGCCGGTCCGCGACCGTCACCGGCCGCTCGCTGAACACCGCCGTCGAGGTGGCGATCACATCGTTGAAGATGGCGACGATCTCCGGAACGTCGGCGTCGGTGGCGTCCTCGATCCGCATTGATTGCTGGGGAATCGAGAGTTTGTCGTCAGGCGGGCATGTCGGCGGCCAGGCCGACCAGCTGGGCGCTACGCTCCCACAGGCCCTCGGCGAGCGTCTCGTCCTGGGCCTGGGCGCTGGGGGCCAGCACCTTCTCATCCTGCACGTACGCGCCCGTGAGGGCAGCAGCCTCGTCGGACAGCGACAGCCAGACCAGCGAGCGGGCGCCGCGCTGGGGCGAGCGGAAGAACGGCGCGCCGAGCGTGGTCAGAACCTTCCAGATCCCGTTCTCGTTCTTGCCGAACCCGGTGCGCACGACGCCTGGGTGAAAGCAGTTCGCGTGCAACTCACGCGCGCGTGTGGCCAGCTCGCGGGTGAAGAGGATGTTGCAGAGCTTCGAGGTGCCGTACACACGCATCGCGGCATAGGAGCGCTCGGACTGCAGATCGTCGAGATCCAGGCGCCCGCCGGTGTGGGCGTCGGATGCCGTGGTCACGACACGCCCACCGTCCAGACGATCGCGCAGCAGGTTGGTGAGCAGAAACGGCGCGAGGTGATTCAACGCAAAAGTCCGCTCGAGCCCCTCCGAGGTCACCTGGCGCGAGGCGAACAGCGCGCCCGCGTTGTTGGCGAGGACATCGATGTGTCCATACCGCTCGCGCACTTCCTCCGCCAGCGCGCGCACGTCGGCCATCAGCATCAGGTCGGCGACGTGCTCGTGAACCGGCGCGCCCCCGCCGGCCGCCCTGGCCTCCCGCGCGACGTCCTGGACGCGCTCGCTCTCGCGACCCACGAGCGCGATCTCCGCCCCCTCTCGGGCGAGCTCGATCGCGGCGGCGCGGCCGATACCGCGAGTGGCTCCGGTGAGCAGGACGAACGTCACGTCGCTGACTCTACCTGTACCCGGGGCCCACCTGCACCCAGGGCCTACCGAGTACTGCCTCACCCCACCATCGCCCAGCGATCCCGCTCTCCCCCGTAGGCGATGCCCTGCACGCGGGTAGTCAGCCGTGATGCCGATCTGGCTTGCCGGGATGCCTTGGTCGGCGTGTTGCCTGTCCTGGTGAGCCCGAGAAAAGACGGTGCGCGGGGCGCACCGTCTTTTGTCTCGTTGGTTCTTTTGGCTGCTAGTTCATCAGTAAGATTTCGATTTCTTTCGCCGATTGTGTAAATTTTTCGTTTGTGACGGTGCCGGTCATAGCGAATAATTCGTCTTTACCACCGTTTACCGATATCTCAGGTAAGCAGGTAGCCTCGGTGGTCGATTCCACCGGTAAGACTTCTAAGATCTTGGTCTCCCCGCTTTTGAATTCTTCAAAAACATCTTTAGTTGTTTTGGTTAATATTAGAGGTTCGGCTCTGGCTGCTATGCAACCCTCGACTATGGCTAACGTTTTGACGCCTGCAGCTTCACAGGTGAAGTGGACTTCTTCAATAAGGAAGACTAAGGCTGCCACTAATTTTGTTTCTGTCGCGTTGATCATTTCTAATGCTAACAAGTAGTGCACTTCACCTTTGATTTCTATTAATCCTTTAGGGGCACCCGTGCTCGTGCAGGTGCTGCCTAGTGGCCCTTTACATTCTGTGAATAAAACATCGAAATCGCCGAAATTGGGGGTAGTAAACGAACCATCGCTCGTGTCTTTTTTACATTTGATTTCAGTGCCTCCTACTGTTAACAGACGGGTTTCGCCACTTTTGGCTGTGTATGTCACTGGTTTCGCTGCGGTCGGTTCGGGTAAGATTTTTGTTGGTTCTGCGGCCGACGCGGTCGCAGCGGCGAGCGCGCCGAGCGCGAACACGACCATCAGCGCTAGGCCGAGCAGTCTGATGCGTTTCATTTCACATGCTCCATTCTGTGAGGTCTGTTGGCCGCCATGATGTACGGCCACCGTATAGTCCGAGGATGTGAATCCTCCTGATCGAAAGTAACGGACTCGGATCCGGTAGTCAACGGTTCGGGCGTATTGTCTCTGACTGCCGCGCGCCGGAGCCCACGTGTTCATCGCGCCCGCGCTGCTTGCGAATAGTAAGAAACATGTTGACGCTAACTTCGCGTGCTCACAGGCGGCTAATCCCGCTTCACTACAGGCGAAACCCCCGATTGCCCAGCCGAGAGACCATCCTCCCGGCCGTGAGCGATCGGAGGCGGAGTAGCGTCGTTCACTGCGAGCCGCGGCGAAAGCCGCGAGCGAGCACGAAGACAGTATCTGCAAGCTGGGGGAGTTATGCCGGATCAGATCGACGAAGACCCTTCGTTAGAGCAGAGACCAGCAGCGCACGCCGGCGCACGATCAGCCAGCCGAGCAACCTGAGAGCGCCGGGCGCCGCTTGGGTGTGCGCGACAGGCGGGTCGGGCTCGTCGCGGCGCTCGCTGTGGCCGCGACCGTCGCGGTAGTGCTAGCCACCAGCAGCGGTGGCGCCCGAGTCCAGCCGGCAAGCTCCCAGCGCACCACCGAAGCACAGAGGATCACCGCACGGCTCGCGGGGATACCGCAGAGCGGGAACGCGCTCGGTTCACCGGCCGCGCCGGTGACGCTCCAGTACTTCGGGGATCTGGAGTGCCCAACCTCGAGAGCATTTACGCTCGCGACGCTGCCGTCGCTGATCGTCAGATGGGTGCGAGGCGGGGAGCTGCGGATCGAATACCGCTCACTCGAGACCGCGACCCGCCAGCCCGCGGTCTTTACGACCCAGCAGGCAGCGGCGCTCGCCGCCGGGATGCAGCACCGGCTCTGGTACTACGTCGAGCTTTTCTACCATGAGCAGGGTCGCGAGGACTCCGGCTACGTCACCGCAAGCTACCTCGATAACCTCGCGCGGCAGACGCCCGGCCTGAACCTCGCGCTCTGGAGTAAAGACCGGTGGGAACCACCGCTAGCCGCCGAGGTCGCCACCGACGAGCAAACAGCCGCCGGCCTGGGCTTCCACGAAACTCCGTCCTTCCTGATCGGACGCACCGGCAGCGGACATATGGAAAAGCTCCTGCGGTTCTCCGTACGCAAACCGGCTGCGTTCAACACCGCGATCGAAAGGGTGCTCGCCGACGAGCCCCGTTCTCGCTCGTCGCAAAGCGCTGACTCTCAGCCTGCCCGTCGGTTGGCTGTCTCCTACCGGACGGGAAGCTCGCTGGGAGCAAACCCGCAGGGTGCGCCATGTTAGTCATCGCAGACCAGCCGGGATGTGCTGGGGGTGGCTTGTAATGTCGCGGGCATCGCGAATGCTGGTTGGATTGATCGTTCTGTTGCTCGCGCTCGGCGTGATGGCTGTCTCCGCCGCGGCGTGTGGTGGGGGTGGCGGCGGTGCCGAACCGACGTCGCTGACGACCTCGCTCTCAGGCGAAAGCAAAGAAGGCGAAACGATCACCGTCCTCGAAGGCGCCGCGATCAAGGACAAAGCCACGCTGAGCGGCACGAATGCCTCCAAAGCCACGGGAACCGTCAAATACGACGTGTACTCCGACAAAGAATGCAAAACACTCGTAACCGCAGCGGGCGAAGTGACCGTCACCAGCGGCAGCGTCCCGGCATCCAGCGAAGAGACACTGGAAGCCGGCACCTACTACTGGCAGGCCGTCTACTCCGGCGACTCGAAAAACTCGGGCTCCACGAGCACCTGCAGCGCAGAGATCGCCACCGTAATGCCCCCCGCCCCGAGGACTGAACAGATTGATTTTGGTGGTAACGAGGAAGTCCTCATCGACCATACCAAATCAGCATCCCACGAAGAAGTCAAAAAACTATACGAAGAATTAGTGAAACCTGAAAGTGCAAAGGGCATCGAAGCGGTTAACGGCAAAGACAAAGTCGAGTGGAAGTCCCCGAACGCGGGTGAAGTCAAGAAGAATTGGCCGCTCGTGTATCCAAAAGCAACAACAATGGAACTCCTAGAAACCCGCCTCGCGCTCCCACCAGCGACACAGATCTTCCTCAAGAAAAAGCTCGAAGGCGAAGTAACGGTCATCGGTAAAACCAAAGTCGCCGGCGTCGCCATCGAATTCGAACAAAAACTCACAGAAATGCAGGCAAAAGAACAGATGGAAGGAGCCAATCCAGAATATCTCAAACTGCCTAAAGTGACGGCTTCTGCGGCGCTGCCCGCGGAAGTTCGATATGAACAAATTACTATCACGTGGAAATGGAAGGCCAAAGCAAGGGGTGGCGCGCTGTTTGAACAAGCGCTGGGAACGAGCACGCACAACCTCTACATGACCTATGGAAAAGCGGTAAGCGAACCAATCTACTTTACGCTGCTCGCAGAAAGCACGGTGCAGATCGAAAAAATATCGACGAAACCAACGAGAGCCCAGGTGATCTCCGGCGTATGGAACGCCTTTAAGAATCTGCCAGGCATTCACGTTTGGATCTATAATCCTGAAAGTGCCACAGGCGAAATCCAACAGACGAAAGACGAACTCTGGTACTACGAGGAAATGCCTGCCAAAGAAACGCTGAATCAAGTAAGGGGAAGCGAAGCAAAAACGATCGCGGCGGTATTAGGACTCTTTTTAACCAGTCAGCTGCTCGAATATCTAGAGGGTGAATGCGGTGCTTGGCAACAGGCACTCGTGCAGGCACTCGAAGCCGAGGGAGTGGAAGCGACGTCGATCAAGGTCGTGGTAAAGTTCGAAAAAAACGCCGAAAAAGTGTGTGAAGCAGCGGGAACTTGCGATATGCTAGTCAACAATTGGAAATTCGCAGGAGGTAAGGTGGGGCTGGCCTACAGTGAAAAAGAAGTCGAAAAGCTCAAAGGCATAGCCGGAGAGGGCGTGAAAACCCCCTCGTCGTTCTTTATAAATCACCAAATAGTAGAAGTGAAAAACGAAAAAGAAGAAAAAAAAGTGTCCGAAATCTACGATCCTGCTTATGGGACAGGACCAATAGTAAGCGCAAAAGGAAAAAAAGAACGGTCATTTGAAGCCGGTGAAGAAGCCCAAGAAATCCGGAGTGAATACCAGAAAAAAGCCATATACGGCTTCTGCAAGGAAGAAGAAGCCTTATGTGGTGAAGAAGGAAAATTGGCGTTGGAATTCAAAAAAGTCGCGGGTCCGAGTCCCCCACCGAGCCGGAGGGCGCTTGGATCCTTCAGGCCTGCTGCAATGTGGGAAACGATGACGACCCTGCCGCAGCCGACGTGGCTTATACACTAGGCGCTATCGAGGATCAGTCGGCGCCGCCCCCTACGGGAAAGACGACCGCAGTCACGCGCAGGGACCCACTGGGGACAAGTTAGGGTCATTCCCGATTGCGCGGCCGGCGCCGCGGGCCGACACTGCCGGGCGCCGATCTACCTTCGCCGCTCATCCTGGTGGATCGTCCTCGGCGTGAGGAGTTGGTGGTGCATGCCGGGCGCTTCATCGCGCCCGCGAGGCTCGGGGAGCTCACCCGTGGAGTGCCTGCGGCATGGGCTACAGAACCGATCTCCACGATCATCCGCCAGGCGACGCACGAGCCACCCCCAGTCTGGCCCGATGTCCATGCACACGTGCGGGGTCAAGCGCTCCAGCCGCTGCACCCAGCCGCGGTACAGGCCAGCCGGGAATCGCCGGCGCTCGCGAGGCTGCTGTCGATCATCGACTCGCTACGAGCCGGGGATGTTCGCGTTCGCGAGGCTGCAGCTGACGCATTGCACGCGACACTCCGACACATAGCCGACAGACAGCCACAGCGACCGTGGCAGCGTGAGCACCGAGCTGCTCGAGACCGCCGCCACGACCCTCGGACCCCTCCTTGAGGAGGTGGTCTTCCTCGGCGGCGCAAGCATCCATATCTGGCTGAGTGACCCGGGCACACCACCCGCACGAGCGACCGACGACGTCGACGTGATCAGCGCCATCACAACACGCACCGACTACTACCGCCTCGGCGAACGACTACGCGCACGCGGCTTCGGCGAGGCCAGCGAAAAAATGGAACCTCATTGGAACCTCAAGACCCCGCTGAGGAGCCGAAAATCCGCACCCCAGTGCGGATTTAGCGATATCGGGGCGCCCGGATTCGAACCGGGGACCTCGCCGACCCGAACGGCGCGCGCTACCAGGCTGCGCCACGCCCCGACGCACAGAGCAGTATCCCACACCGCTATCGTCGCCCGCGTGCCCACCCAGGTAGCGGAGATCATCGCCGAGCTCGACACGCTGCTACAGCCAACCCGCTTCCAGGACTACTGCCCCAACGGCCTGCAGGTCCCCGGACCGGAGCAGGTCGCGACCCTCGCTACGGGAGTGTCCGCGAGCGCGGAGCTGTTCCAGCTGGCGGCGAACGAGCACGCCGGAATGCTGCTCGTCCACCACGGCCTGTTCTGGGGCTCGGGTCCGACGGCGCCGATCGACCAACAGCTCAAGCACCGCCTCAAACTGCTGTTCGACGCGGACATCGCGCTCGCCGCGTACCACCTGCCGCTCGACGCGCACCCGACGCTCGGCAACAACGCCCTGCTCGCCGGCGCGCTGGGCGCACAACGACTCGACGATCTCCCGTTCGCGCGCCATCACGGGGAGCTGATCGGCTGCCTGGCGCGATTTCCCGGCGAGGGCCTGCCCGCCGCGGAGCTGTTCGCGCGCGTGCACTCCCTGACCGAGCGCGAGCCGCTCGTGTTCGACTCAGGGCCGTCTCAGATTCGCACGCTGGCGATCGTCTCGGGCGCCGGCTCGGACTACCTCACCGACGCAACGTCCGCGGGCGCCGACGCGTTGCTCACAGGAGAGCCCGCCGAGCGCGCGATGGCCCAAGCGCGCGAGCTGGGCCTGCATCTCATCGCCGCCGGCCACTACGCGACAGAGACATTCGGCGTGCGCGCGCTCGGCGAGCATCTGGCCGAGCGGTTCGGCGTGCGTCACGTATTCCTGGACGTACCCAACCCGGTGTAGGGCGAGCCGGCCGAATGTGACGACGACTCCGGGACGAATAAGACCTGGACATTGCGGGAATCTCCGATTGCACTCGTCCGCAGTCAGTACCCCGGCCCCCGGAGGGCCGTCATCTCCTGCTGGGCGACACGCGCGGGGATAAGTCCCTTCCCGAGCGGGCGCGAACACCCTAAGATCAGAGGGTCACGTCACACCAGTCAGCCTGATCGAGGAGGGAACATCCATGGAGGTCACCGCCGTGCCGTCGGCAACCGCGTCACAGACGATCGCGGATCTGATCCCGCACGCGGCCGAACGCTACGGCGATCGCGCCGCCGTCCGCTTCAAGCGCGACGGCGCCTGGCAGGACGTCAGCTACGCGGAGCTCGATGAGATCGTGCGCGAGATCGCGCTCGGCCTGATCGATCTCGGCATCGAGCCCGGCGAGCGCCTGTGCGTCCTCGCCAACACTCGTCCCGAGTGGTCCTACGCCGATCTCGCAGCTACGTCGGCGGGCGCGGTGGTCGTGCCGATCTACCAGACCAACTCCCCCGAGGAGTGCCACTGGGTCATCTCCGATTCCGACGCGTGCGCGATCGTCTGCGAGGACGCCGCCCAGCTGGCCAAGGTCGCCGCGATCCGCGAGCGGCTGCCCAACCTGCGCACGATCATCGTGATCGATCCGCCCTCCGGCGAGGACGCAACCCCGGAGATCGCGGCGCTGCAGGCGATCCCGCTGGAGGAGGTCCGCGCCCGCGGTGCCAACAATCGCCCCTCCGAGGAGCTCGACGCGCGCCGCGCGGGCGTACGGGCAGAGGACACCTACACGATCATCTACACCTCCGGCACGACCGGTCCGCCGAAGGGGTGCGTGCTCAGCCACGGCAACTACCGCGCGATCCTCGACATGGTCGAGCAGCGCGCGAGCCTGCAGAGCGACGCCGGGGACGTCGTGTACCTGTACCTGCCGCTGGCGCACTCGTTCGCGCTGCTGCTGCAGCTGGTCGTGTTCGACCTCGGCGTGACGATGGCCTACTTCGGCGGGGACACCAAGCAGATCATCGGCGAGCTGGGCGAGGTCAAGCCCACGTATCTGCCGTCGGTGCCGCGGGTCTTCGAGAAGATCTACACGCTCGTCTGCGCCAACGCCGACCAGCAGGAGCTGGCGGGAGCAGTGCGCGTGGGCATGCAGGTGCGCGAGTGCCAACTCGCGGGTCGTGCGATCCCCGAGGAGCTGCAGGGCCCGTTCGAAGAGGCCGAGGAGCGGCTGTTCAAAAATGTGCGCGCCGCGTTCGGCGGGCGCCTGCGCGAGGCCGTCAGCGGGGCCGCGCCGATCGCCAGGGAGATCCTCGAATTCTTCTACGCCTGCGGCGTGCCCGTGATGGAGGGCTATGGCATGACCGAGACCGCAACCGCCGCGACCGCGTGCAGCCCCGAGGAGCACCGGTTCGGCAGCGTCGGCAAGCCGTTCCCCGGCGTGGAAGTCAAGATCGCCGACGACGGCGAGCTGTTGATCAAAGGCCAGAACATATTTCAGGGTTACCACAACCGCGCCGAAGCGACGTTCGGCGCGATCGAGGACGGCTGGCTGCACACCGGCGACCTCGGGCGCATCGACGAGGACGGGTTCGTCTATATCGTCGGGCGCAAGAAGGACATAATCATCACCGCCGGCGGCAAGAACCTGACGCCCGCCAACATCGAGAACGACCTCAAGCAGTGCCGCTGGATCTCCCAGGCGGTCATGCACGGCGACCAGCGGCCCTACCCGGTCGTGCTGATCACCCTCGACGAGGAAGAGATCGTGGGCTACGCCGCCGAGCACAACCTGCCGCAGGACATTCCCTCGCTCGCGCGCGAGCCCTCGGTGCGGGCGCTCGTCCAGGAGGCGCTCGACCGCGCCAATGCGAAGTACGCCCAGGTCGAGCAGGTCAAGAAGTTCGCGATCCTCGACCACGACCTCACCCAGGAGACGGGCGAGCTGACGCCGACGCTGAAGGTCAAGCGCAACGTCGTCAACGACAAGTACGCAGACGTGCTCGACGCGCTGTATGCGGGCTGACGCCCGCCGGACGCCCGGTAAGCTGCGAAGATAGGGATCGATGCGCACCGACCCCTCCGACAACGGCGGCCTGTTCGTCGGCCGCCGGCCCGGCACCGCGCCGGTCCACTTCCGCGCGCTGCCCAAGCGCGGCAGCAACCTGCGCAGACGATTCGACGGTTCGCTGGCGGGCATCCTGCTGGCGCGCGATCGTGCTGCTCAGCCTGCTGTGCTGGGGCCCGATCCCGCTCGCCTGCCTGTGGGTCGCCGCGCAGATCAACTACCTGACGAACAGCGTCAGCCTCGGCATCCTGGTCGCGTTCGTCGGGCTGTTCGTGCTGCTGTTCGGCGCGCTCGCGATCCTGCGCCGCCTCGACCAGGCCTGGATCCTCGTACGCCGCGCCGCCGGCCACGACCAGCGCACGGGGATCCTGGGGCGGGTGTTCGCGATCACCGCCGCGGTCTGCGGCGGAGCGTTCATGTTCTGGTTTGTAGTCATCCACGGCCCCGGCATCGGCGCATGAGCGCGCCTGGCGGCGCTGGATCGGCGTCCTACCGATCGGAGATCGACGGGATCTCCGATCGGGGGCACACAGCCCGAAGGGCTGGGTCACGTGTGCCAAGCACACCACGCTCGCTGTGTCCTGGGTGGGCGGGACCTAATCCATCTGTGCGCTCATGCGGGCTTGATGGGTATCCCAAGGCACTCCGCTAGACAGAGCCGACCGTCGCGTCATGGGCCTGCTCGACTACTACCGCCAGTTCGAAGGGATGTCCGAGGAGGAGGTCAACGTGGGCCTGCGTGACCGAGGCGGCGGAGCGCAAGCGCAAAGCGCTGATGCGCGTGGACACGCTCGACCTGTCCCAGACGACCTGTCCCGAGCTGTCCCACCCGAGCATCGTCAGCGCGATCACGTTCGTCGCGCGTCGCGGCCTGCATCGTTACCCGCACCTGCAGCGGGGTGCTCGGGCAGCAACTGCACAACGAGCTGGCCGAGCGCCACGGGATCGAGCCCGGGCGCGTGATCCTCGGCAACGGCGCCGCCGAACTGCTCAGCTCCGCCACGCGCGCGTTGATCGAGCCCGGTCAGCGGCTGCTGAGCGCGTGGCCATCGTATCCGCTGTTCCCGATCATGGCCCGCCGCGCCCACGGTCAGGCCGTACGGGTCAGCGGCGGGTGTCGACGCGCTGCTCGAGGAGGCCCGTAGCGAGCCCGGCACGCGCGTGATCGCGATCGCCAGCCCCAACGACCCGACCGGCGAGCTGCTGCCGACCGCGGAGCTGCAGGCGGCTGCTCGAGGGCCTGCCCGACGACGTGGCCGTCCTGCTGGACGAGTCGCTCGTCGAGTTCGCCGACGCCCAGCCGGTCAACTCCTCACTGGAACTGCTGGCCGAGCACTCGCGCCTGTTCGTGGTGCGCAGCTTCTCCAAGGCCTGGGGACTGGCCGGCCTGCGCGTGGGCTACGCCCTCGGCGGACCCGGCTCGGAGGAATTGCTGGCCGAGCTGGCGCCCGACCTCGGCGTCTCCGAGGTCTCCCAGGCCGGGGCGCTCGAGGCGCTGCGCAGCTGCTCGGAGATCGTCGCCCGGCGCGTGGAGACGGTCGCGCACGAGCGCGTGGCGGTAACCGAAGCCCTGCGCGAGCGCGGCTTCGAGGTGACCGACAGCCAGGCCAACTTCGTCTGGGCGGCCCACCCCTCCCTACAGGGCGGCGAGCTGTCCGCGCGCCTGGCCCGCGCCGGCATCCTCGTCGCGGGTGGCGCGGCGCTAGGCGAGCCCCGTCACGTGCGCATCGGCCTGCGCGACTCGGCGACTACGACGCGCCTGCTGGGCGCGCTCGACAAATCGCTGTAGAGCTTCTGTAGATCGGCCTCGATGGGGGCCCGGGCGGTGCATGCACCGCCCGGCGGCGTCGCACATGTGCGATGCCGTGACGGGCCGCATGCGGCCCGTCATTCCGATGGGCGCATGCGCCCATCGGCGGGGCCGCGCATGCGCGGCCCCGAGCAGCGCCGCATGCGGCGCTGCCTCCCCCCACCCCAGGATCAGCCCGCGAGCCCGGACTGACGCAACAGCGCGCCCGTCGTACCCTCGAGGATCTTGCGCCACGCGCTCGTGGACTCCGGCTCGACATCGTCGAAATGCGCCACGACGCGGCGCAGTCGCTCACCGGAGATGTCCAGCCCATGGCGCTCGGCGATCGCACTGTAGTGCTCGTATTCGCGGGCGATGTGCTGCGTCACGGTCTCGAACCCGTGCCGCGCGATCTCCACACGCGAAGCGTAGCTCATGATCGAGGTCTGGAACATCAGCTTGTCCGCAGGCTCGGGCTCGATCAGGACGATGTCCACGCCCGGATAGCGTTCCTCCCAGAGCTCGGCCATCTCGTGCAACCGCTGGTGGGCGAGCAGCTTGAACGCCTGATAGCCGATCTGCGGGAACCCCATGTCCGAGACCCGCTTCGTGCGCACCCCGCTCAGCGTGCGCACGGTCTCGGAGAAGTCGTTCACGTACGGCACGATCGGGTTGATCACGACGATCAACTTCGCCCCCGCCTGCACTGCGATGTCGAGGTTGGTGGTCGACACCAGCCCGCCGTCGACCAGCTCGCGCTCGCCCACGGTGACCGGCGCGTAGACCATCGGCAGCGCCCCCGACGCGCGCACCGCCGTGGAGATCGGCACGTCCGTAAATCCGTCGCGCCCGAACACGACCCGCTCACACGTGTCGAGGTCGGTCGCCGTCAGATACAGCTCACGCGCGAGCCCAGAGAAATCGTCGCTGCGTCCGGGCTCACTGAGCACTTTGTGCAGGTACGCCTCGATGCCCGCGCCCGTGTACGCGCCCGATGGCAGACCCTCGGCAAAGCCCAGCAGCACGTCCATCAGCGACACCTGCCCACGCTGGCGCACCACCTCGCGGGCGAGCCCCAGCGCACGCCAGGGCAGCAGGGCGCCCTTGCGCACGAGCTCGGCCACGTTCAACCGCAGCAGATCGGCGAGCTCGACGTCCTCGAACGGCGAGGTTCCCTGGTGGGTGACGACCTGCATCATCTCCTCGGGCGTGATCCCGTTCGCGCACAGCGCAGCGATGAACGACCCGGCCGAGGTCCCGACATAGATGTCGAACTGGGTGACGGTGCTGTTCACCGCCAGCAGATCCAGCGCACGCAGCGCGCCGATCTCATACACGCCCCCGGTGAAACCCCCGCCCCCGAGCACGAGCGCGGTCTTGTCACTGCGCCTGCGTCTACGTCTACGGCCAGTGGTCCTGTGGGTCCCGGCACGCTTCGTGCCTCCCATGCCATCGGCCGCGGCAGAGCCCGTGCGGGCCGCCGATTTGCGCGCACGCCCGGGGCCCGACGGTTGCAGCTTGACAACGTTGCCCATACACGACACATTCTACGGTCGCGTGCCCCGGAACCGCCTCGCCCAGACCGCGATTCTGCTCTGCGGACTTCTGTCGGCCGCATCCGTAGCGTCCCCCGCGGCAAGCGCCTCAGGCGAACTGGCCGGGTTGCAGGCCGATCTCGGCCATCAGCTCGCGCTCGCCGGGCCGGCGGACGGCGCATATGTGTACGACATCACAGCCCGACAGGCGCTGTTCTCCGAGCGCGCCGGCACGCTGCGCCCGCCGGCGTCGGTGGAGAAGCTCTACACGGCCACGACCGCACTCGCGCGCATGGGCGCCTCCGGGCACCTGAGCACGACCGTTTACGGGGTGGGCAGGCTCACGGACGGCGGCGTGTGGGAAGGGAACTTGTACCTGCGCGGCGGCGGCGATCCGACGTTCGGCTCGAGCGCGTTCATCCGTGCTCACTACGACGGTATCGGCGCTTCCGTGGCGACGCTCGCGAGTCAGCTCGTGCACACCGACGGCATCCACAGCGTCACGGGCTCGGTGCTGGGCGATGAGTCGTGGTTCGACTCCCTGCGCGGCGAGCCCTCCAGCGACTATGCCCCTGATCCGTTCCTGGAAGGCACGCTGTCAGGACTCGCGTTCAACCGCGGCGCAAGTGGCTCAGAACGCGGTCCGCACGCCCCGGCGGCGTATGCCGCCCACGAGCTGTGGGCGACGCTGAAGGGCGATGGCGTCAGCATCGCGGGCCATAGCGAGGCGGCGAGCACGCCGGCCGGGGCTACTCAGCTCGCGCAGGTCGCCTCCCCCACGGTCACCCAGTTGCTGGGGCTGACGCTGCCACCGTCAGACAATTTCTTCGCCGAGACCCTGGTCAAGGACCTCGGCGCGCTGTACGGCGGTGCGGGCACGACCTCGGCCGGCGCGTCGGTCGTGCGTCAAACGATCGGCTCACTGCTGGGCATCCACCCGCAGGTCCTCGACGGCTCGGGACTGTCCGAAGCCGACCGGACCTCGCCCTACCAGGTGACCGATCTGCTCGTGGAGCTCGCCTCGACATCGATCGGCCCGATGCTGCGCGGGGACCTGGCTGTCGCCGGGGAGACCGGCACGCTGGCCACGCGCATGCGCGACACCGGGGCCGCGGGGAACTGCCAGGGCAAGACCGGAACGCTCACGGGCGTATCCAACCTGGTCGGCTACTGCACCGCGGCCGACGGGCATACGCTGGCGTTTGCGATCTTCACCGACGGCATCGCCACCGAAACTGCGCACGTGTTCCAGGACCACATGGCGATCACGATCGCGGACTACTGACGCTGCACGGGTCCTTAACGGCACGACCCGCCGAAGGCGGGCCGCCACAAGCGCCTGATAACCAACCTGCATACTAACAGAAGCTCTACACGAGTTGACCGAACGACGGGCGCGACGGTGACTAACTCGTCTCGGCGCGTGATCATGGCTGCCTACCCAAGTCGTTCGGTCAATATGTGCGGAAGGTGTGGGAATCGAACCCATCCGGAGGGTCACTCCGAAAGAGCGGTTATCAAGCGCTTGTGGCGACCACGCCACTGCACCTTCCGTGTGACTTATTGTACACATCGGTGGGGACGCTACCCCTCCAACAGCTCCCGCAACCCGTCCTCGTCGAGCACGGGCACGTGCAGGCGCTCGGCCTTGGCCAGCTTCGAGCCCGCGGACTCGCCCGCCACGAGATAGTCGGTGTTTTTCGACACGGCCCCGGTGACGCGCCCGCCCGCGGCCATGATCCGTTCGGTCGCGTGCTCGCGCGTCCAGTGCGGCAGCGTGCCGGTCAGCACGAGCGTCTTGTCGGCCAGCACGCCCTCCGAGGGGGGCGGGCCCTGCTCGCGCAACTGCAGCCCCAGGCCACGCAGGTCTGAGATCAGCGCGCGCATACGCTCGTCGGCGAGCTGCTCGGAGATCGTGCGCGCCATCTTCTCGCCGATCCCCGGTGTCTGGGCGATCTCCTCGGGCGTGGCTGTGAGCAGCGCGTCGATGTCACGGAAGCGCATGGCGAGATTGCGCGCGGTCACCTCCCCGACCTCCTCGATCCCCAGCCCGAACAGCACGCGCGCGAACGGCCGCTGCTTGGAGGAGTCGATCGCGTCGATCAGGTTGCGCGCCGACTGCTCGGCGAACCCCTCCAGCTCGATCAGCTGCTCTGCCGTCAGGCGGTAGTAGTCGCCGGCCGTGCGGACCAGCCCGCGCTCCTGCAGCAGCGCCACCTGCTTCTCCCCCAAGCCCTCGATGTCGAGCGCGCCCTGGGAGACGTAGTGCTTGAGCAGCTGCCACGCGCGCGCGGGACAGTCACGATTGGGACATTGCGTGAACACGGAGTCGCGCGGCTTGACCGTTTTCGTGTTGCAGAACGGGCATCTCGACGGGGGACGCGGGCGTGGGGGACGCCGGCCCGGACGATCGACCACGTGCGGTGCGGGCGAGACCACCTGCGGGATCACGTCGCCGGCGCGCATCACGATCACCTCCTCGCCCGGGCGCAGGTCCTTGCGACGCAGATCCTCCTCGTTGTGCAGCGTTGCGAGCTTGATCGTCACGCCGCCGACGGCGACCGGCCTCAGCACCGCATACGGGCGCAGGTCGCCGAACTTGCCGACGTTCCACATCACCCGCTCCAGTGTCGTCACCGCGGTGGTCGGCGGGAACTTCCAGGCGACCGCCCAGCGCGGGTCGCGTCCCACCGAGCCCAGGCGGCGCTGCAGGTGCAGGTCGTCAACCTTGATGACGACACCGTCGATCTCGAAGTCGAGCTCACCCCGGCGCTGCTGCCAGTCCAGGCACTGCGCGATCACCTCGTCCTCGCTGCTCAGCACCCTGATGTCGGAGTTGACGCGAAACCGGTGCTCGCGCAGCCACTCGAGCGCCTGGGAGTGAGTGTTGAACGACAGTCCGTCGACGACGCCCACCTGGTAGCACCACATCGACAGCGGCCGTTGCGCGGCGTCGGCCGGGTCGAGCTGGCGAATCGTCCCGGCGGCAGAGTTGCGCGGGTTCATGAACGTCGACTCGCCCGCCTCGGCGCGGCGCTCGTTCAGCGCGGCGAAGTCGGCCAGCGACATGTAGACCTCGCCGCGCACCTCCAGCAGGGGTGGCACGTCCTCGACGTGCAGCGGGATCGAGCCGATCGTGCGCAGGTTGTGCGTCACATCCTCCCCGATCTCGCCGTTGCCCCTGGTCGCTCCGCGCTCGAGCGTCCCGTCGCGATACACGAGACTGATCGCCAGACCGTCGATCTTCGGCTCGACCACGTATCGAAACCGCGGGTTGGCGATCCCCTCGCGCGCGAGATGGGTGCGCATCCGCTCCACCCACGCGCGCAGCTCCTCCTCGGAGCGGACGTTGCCGAGCGAGAGCATCGGCTCCAGGTGCGTGACCTTCTCCAGGCGGCTGACCGGCTCGCCGCCGACCCGCTGTGTGGGCGAGTCTGGGGTGCGCAGCTGGGGATGCTCGGCCTCGAGGCGGCGCAGCTCGTCCAGCAGCGCGTCGTACGCGTCGTCGGCGATCCTCGGATCGTCGAGCACGTAGTAGCGGTGCGCGTGATGTTCTAGCTCAACACGCAACTCACGCGCGCGCGTGAGCGTCTCCTTTGGTGGGTCGCTCACGACGCGCCGTGGGCGACCGGCCCGAGCAGCTCCTCCAGGTCAAAGGTGCTGAGCGCCTGCAACCCCGCGCGGTCGGTCAGGTCGAAATGGATCGGGGTCACGGCCACGCGTCCGGCGGCCACGGCCGCGAGATCGGTGCCCGGCTCGTCGTGAAACCCGGGGTCAGAGCCGTAGATCCAGTAGCGCCGGCGGTGCTCCTCCTCGCGCTCGAGCTTGAGCTCGTCCTCGTAGATGCGCTTGCCCAGGCTGGTCACCTCGACCCCGACCGGCTCACCGGCGGGCACGTTCACGTTCAGCAGCGTGCTCGCCGGCAGCGGCACGTCCTCGATCCGCTCCACCAGGCGCGCGACGAACGCCGCCGCGATCTCGAACCCGAAGCCGCCGTCGTAGCGAAAGTCCAGCGCTCGCGCCCGCGACTGCTGGGAGACGGCGATCGCCGGTATGCCCAGCACGACTCCCTCGAGCGCCGCGGCGACCGTGCCCGAGTAGGTGATGTCATCGCCGAGGTTCGCCCCGTGGTTGATCCCCGACACGACCAGGTCGGGCTGAAACCCCTCGACCAGGCCGAGGCTCGCGAGCCGTACGCAGTCCACGGGCGTACCGTCGCTCGCATACCCGACCGTGCCGTCGGAGAACGGCGTCTCCGCGACCCACAGCGGCCTGCGCGTAGTGATCGACCGCGCCATCGCCGAGCGGTTGCCGTCGGGCGCGATCACCACGAGACGCACGCCCTCCATGCTCGCGAGCGCAGCGCGCATCGTCTGCAGGCCCTCGGCCTCGATCCCGTCATCGTTGGTGAGCAGCACGTTCAGCATGTAGGTCTCTGCCCCCAGCATAGGGGCCGCCTCGGCCCTCGCGGTAGCGGTCCAGTTATCCCCCGGTCATCTCCCTCGGTCATCCTCGGTTATCCCCGCTCATCCCCGCTCATCCGGCGGATGGATACGCGACCGATGCCAGCGCGAGACCGTGCGCGGGCGCGGTCACTCCCGCCTCCACACGGGGCCTGCCCTCCAAGAGACGCTCGAAGTCCACGAGCGCGCGCCTGCCCGAGGCGACCTCGAGCATCGTGCCGACGATGGTGCGCACCATGTGCCGCATGAACGTATCGGCCTCGATCCACAGCTCGAGCAGGTCTCCGCTCGCCCGTGACTCCGCCCTCAGCACATCGCGCTCGAAGCGCACGTGATCGGTCTCGGTGGGCGTGAACGCCGTGAAATTATGCCTGCCGAGCAGTGCCCGCATGCACTGGTCCAGCAGGCCACGGTCGAGGTCGGCCGGCCACCACAGTATGTACCGGCGCTCGAGCGCGCTGCGAGATCGTCGCGTGAGCAGGCGATAGCAGTACGTCCTGCTGGTGGCGTCGCGGCGGGCATCGAACCCGGCTGGAGCCGGCTCGGCGGCGAGGATCGATACGTCGTCGGGCAGTAGCGCATTCAGTCGCCTCGGATCGACCGCCTCGTGCTCGTAGCTGGCGACCTGCGCCCATGCATGGACTCCGCGATCGGTGCGCCCGGCGACCGTCAGCGTCAGCGGCGTCCCGTCTGTGGCCGTCTCACCGAGAACGGTGCGCAGCGCCCGCTCCACCTCCTCCTGCACGGTCCGCAGCCCGGGCTGGCGCGCCCAGCCGATGAAGTCGGTGCCGTCGTATTCCAGCGTCAGCTTCGTGACCAGCGCGGTTACACCAGCTCGATGAACACCATCTCGGTCGAGTCCGAGCGGCGCGGACCGAGCTTTAGTATCCGCGTATAGCCACCGGGACGGTCGGCATAGCGGGGGGCAAGGTCCTCGAATAGCTTGTGTACCGCGAACTTGTCCTGCGCGAGCGTGGACAGCGCCTGGCGGCGCGCGTGCAGGTCGCGGCGCTTGGCGAGCGTGATCAGCCGCTCGACCTCCGGTTTGACCGCGCGGGCCTTCGCCTCGGTCGTGCGGATCCGCTCGTGCTCGATGATCTCCTTGCTGAGGTTCATCAGCAGCGCCTTGCGGTGCGCCGAGTCGCGGCTGAGCTTGTGTTTGGTCTTCTGGTGTCTCATGTCTTCTGGTGTCTCATCGAGGTTGACGCCGCCGAGAGGGCAGGAAGTCGTTATCCATATTTTTTCTCTGTCCAACCATAGCTATACCGAGTTTAAAATGAATACACATACTTCCCCCGCGTCTTTATCTTCCTGCCCCACATGTGCGTCTTGGGCTCATTCAGTATGCATCTTGACAGCAAATTGCGCCGGCGAGCTTCCGTCGCTCAGTCCTGACGCAGGTCCAGGCCGCGCGCGTGGAGCGTTTCGATGACCTCGTCGATCGACTTTTTGCCGAAGTTAGGGATCGCGTTGAGCTCAGCCTCGGACTTGGAGATCAGATCGCCGACGGTCTGGATCCCGGCGCGCTTGAGGCAGTTGTATGAGCGCACGCCGAGCTCGAGCTCCTCGATCAGGATGCTCCACTCCTCGCCCTGCAGCGCTCCCGCCGGCGCGCCGCCCGCGCCCGGGACGGCGAGGCCGTGCCCGTCGAGCTGACCACCGGGCACGGCGCGCAACTCCTGGATGCGGTCGGCATCGGTGAATATCGCCAGCTGTGAGATCAGCAGCTCGGCCGCCTCACGCAGAGCCGCCTGAGGGTCGATCGAGCCGTCGGTCTCGATGTCGAGCGTAAGCTTGTCGAAGTCGGTCTTCTGACCGACACGCGCCTGCTCGACGGCGTAGGCGACGCGGCGCACGGGCGAGAAGATCGAGTCGATCGGGATCACGCCGATCGGCTGGTCCGCTGACTTGTTCTCCTCGGCGGGCCTGTACCCACGACCGCGGCCGATCGTCATGTACAGCTCGAGCTTCGTTTTCTTCTCGAGCGTCGCGACGTGCACGTCCGGGTTGAGGATCTCAACACCCGCGGGCAGGTCGATGTCCTTGGCGGTGATGTCGCCCGGGCCGGTGACGACCAGCGGCGCCTCGACCTCGGTCGCGTCGGAGTGCATGCGACAGACGATGCCCTTGAGGTTGAGCACGATGTCGGTCACATCCTCCTTGACGCCCGGGATCGTTGAGAACTCGTGCGCAACGCCCTCGATGCGCACGCTTGTGACGGCGGCGCCCGCCAGCGATGAGAGCAACACACGTCGCAACGAGTTGCCGAATGTGTAGCCGAAGCCGCGGTCGAGCGGCTCGATGGTGAACGTGCCGCGGTTCTGCTCCACGGACTCGCTTGTGATCCGGGGGATTTGGAAGTCGAGCATCAGCGTCCTAACGTCGTTTTGTACGGTCTCGCACCGGCCCTTTGCGGACACCGGCTCCGGAGCGCCGCCCTCCCACGCCCGCGGGCGGGTGATGGCGACATGGGCAAAGCTGCTACTTCGAGTACAGCTCGACGATGAGCTGCTCCTGCACCGGCGCGGCCACCTCGCGTCGCTCCGGCTTGCGCAGCACCTTGGCCGTGAGCGACTCGTGATCGGCCTGCAGCCACGCGGGTATCTGTCCTGTGAGCTCGGTCGCGTCCCTGACCACCTGCGTCGCCGGGGTATCCGCCTTGATCGCGATCACCTCGCCCGCGCGCACCTGATAGCTGGGAATGTTCACCCGCCGGCCGTTGACCGTCCAATGGCCGTGGCGGATCAGCTGGCGGGCCTGCCGGCGCGAGGCGGCAAAGCCCAGGCGCACCAGCACGTTGTCCAGCCGGCACTCCAACAGCGCGAGCAGGTTCTCGCCCGTGATCCCCGGCTGGCGCGAGGCCTTCTCGTAGTAGCCGTGGAACTGGCGCTCGAGCACCCCGTAGTAGCGGCGCGCCTTCTGCTTCTCGCGCAGCTGCAGGCGGTACTCGCTCTGTTTCATCCGCCCGCGACCGTGCTCGCCCGGCGGGTAGGAGCGGCGCTCGACGCCACACTTGTCCGTCAGGCAGCGCTCGCCCTTGAGGAACAGCTTCTGCCCCTCGCGGCGGCACTGCTTGCACTGGGGGCTCGTGTCTCTAGCCATGCCAGACACCTCTCTGATGGTCGTGAGTCGAGCCAGACAAGGACGCAGGAAGCGTGGCGTACCGAAGCCGGGAGACGCTCGCTTCGCGAGCATCCCCGTTTCGGCCAGCACGCGAGCGACCGAGGACGCCGTATGGCGAAGTGCTCACGGCCATCAGACACGCCTGCGCTTGCGCGGGCGGCAACCGTTGTGCGCCTGCGGGGTCACGTCCTTGACGCCCGTCACCTCGAGCCCCGCGGCCTGCAGCGAGCGGATCGCCGTCTCGCGGCCCGAGCCCGGACCCTTGACGTAGACCTCGACCTTCTGCAGCCCCTGCTCCAGACCCTTGCGCGCGGCCGCGTCGGCGGTCACCTGGGCGGCGAACGGCGTGGACTTGCGCGAGCCCTTGAACCCGGCGCCGCCCGCCGACTCCCAGGCGATCACGTTGCCGGTGGTGTCGGTCAGCGAGACGATCGTGTTGTTGAACGACGTCTTGATGTGGGCCTGGCCGATGGGGATGTTCTTCTTGGGCTTGCGCCTGCCACGGGCACGTTTGGGAGGGGCCATTACTTCTTACCGGCTTTCTTCTTGCCCGCGACCTGCATCCGCTTGGGACCCTTGCGCGTGCGCGCGTTGGTCTTGGTCTTCTGCCCGCGCACGGGCAGCCCGCGGCGGTGACGCAGCCCGCGATAGCAGGCGATCTCCTGCAGACCGCTTGATGTCCTGCGAGCGCTCCCGGCGCAGATCGCCCTCGACGGTCAGCGAGCGGTCGATCGCGTCGCGCAGCTTGGAGACCTCGTCCTCGGTCAGGTCGCGCACGTAGGTGTCGGGACTGACGCCGACCTCGGCCAGGATCTTGTTCGAGGTCGAGCGGCCGATCCCGTAGATATAGGTCAGGCCGATCTCCGAGCGCTTGTTCAGGGGCAGGTTGACGCCCGGCGATTCTTGCCACGTGCGCCGCCTAGCCTTGGCGCTGCTTGTGGCGCTTGTTCTGGCAGATGACCAGCACCGCTCCGTGGCGGCGGATGATCTTGCACTTCTCGCACATCGGCTTGACCGACGGTCTGACCTTCATGATCCCTTTCGGCTGGTCCCGGCGACTCGGCTCTGGCTGCCGTCGTGGCCGCCGCTACCGGGTCGTGGATACGCTCTCGCGCGCGCATAGCGCCTCGCGTTCGAGCAGGACTCCGCATGGTAGCAACTCCGGGAGCTCGAGCGAAGTCCGGAGCGTGGGAACCGGTGAGCTCGTCAGCCCGAGCCAAGGTCTGGGCAAATGTCGCCGGGCAGAGACAGTCCCGCTAAGCCTGTCAGCCCGCGCTCGCGGCGATCTCGGGCTCGCGGGTCACGGGACGCTCCCCTGGAGGCAGGTGCCACGGGGTGAGAATCCGCGGGCCCTCGGCAGTGATCGCGACCGTGAACTCGAAGTGCGCAGCGGGAGAACCGTCCTGGGAGAAGATCGCCCAGCCGTCGCCGGCCACGCGCACGCCCGCGCGCCCGGCGGTCGTCATCGGCTCGACGGCGAGCACCATGCCCTCCTCCAGGAGCGGGCCCTTGCCGGGCCGGCCGTAGTTGGGTACCTGCGGGTCCTCGTGCATGCTGCGCCCGATGCCGTGTCCGACGAGCGAGCGGATCACGGACAGGCCGGCACCCTCGGCTACGCGCTGGATCGCGCTGGAGACGTCGCCCATGCGATTGCCGGCGCGGCACTGCTCGACGCCCGGCGTGCAGCGACTCCCGGGTCCCCGCGAGCAGGTTCTCGGCGAGCGGGTCGATCTCACCGACGGGGAATGTCCGCGCCGCGTCGGCCACCCAGCCGTCGAGCGTGACACCGACGTCGATCGAGATCACATCGCCCGAGGCAGAGCTTGTACGGGCCGGGGATGCCGTGCACGACCATCGCGTTCGGCGACGCGCAGATCGAGCCGGGAAACCCGCGGTAGCCCTTGAACGTGGGCGTAGCGCCGTGAGAGCGGATGAAGCGCTCGGCGACGACGTCGAGCTCGGCCGTGGTGACCCCCGCACGGATCTTGCCCTCCAACAGGTCGAGGGTCGCGACGAGCACCTCGCCAGCACGCGCCATCTTTTCAATCTCCTCGGGACTCTTCTTGATGATCATCGCCAGATGAGCTTAGCTGGCAGCTGTGAACCGGCGTCCGGCGCGACGTCGCCCAGCAGAGCCTCATCGCCGCATGAACGGACCGCGACGGGCGCAGCTCGGCGGGACAAGCGCGATGCGCTCCCGCTCCTACAGCTTCTCCTCCAGGCGCAGCGTCGCGAGGGTGGCACGGATGTGGTCATGGACTTCGTCAGGGCTGCGACGTCCGTCGAAGCGGCGCAGCAGACCAGCGCGGTCGTAGTAGTCGATCAGGGGGGCGGTCTGGCGATGATAGACCTCCAAGCGGCGGCGGATCGTCTCCTCGCGGTCGTCGTCGCGCTGGATCAGACGCGAGCCATCCTGGTCGCAGATGCCCTCGTGCTTGGGCGGATCGAGCTCGACGTGGTAGATGTGGCCCGGGTTCCTGACGCATACGCGCCGGCCCGCCAGCCGGCGAACGACCTCCTCGTCTGAGACCTCGATCGCGAGCACCGCAGTAAGTCGCCGGTCGAGGCCCCCCAGCGCCCGCGCGAGCGCATCGGCCTGGGCCTCGTTGCGCGGAAACCCGTCGAGCAGGAATCCGTCGCGCGCGTCCGTGTCGCCGACCCGCTGCGACGATCATGCCGATGATCACCTCATCGGGGACCAGCTCGCCGGCATCCATGTAGCGCTTGGCCTTCGTGCCCAGCTCAGAGCCGGAGGCGACCTGCGCGCGAAGCATGTCCCCGGTGGAGATGTGTGGCAGACCGAAGTCTTCGCGCAGGCGCTCGGCCTGCGTGCCCTTACCGGCCCCCGGCGGGCCGAGCAGGATCAGGTTGAGCTCGGACACCAGCCCGAGATTACTTCAAGAAGCCCTCATAGCTGCGCATCATCAACTGTGCCTCGAGCTGCTTCATCTCTCGCGCGGGAGGGGGACAGGCCCCCCTCCCGACCACCCCCCGACAAAACATCACTTCAAGAACCCCTCGTACGAGCGCATCATCAGCTGTGCCTCGAGCTGCTTCATCGTTTCCAGCGCGACGCCGATCACGATCAGGATCGAGGTGCCGCCGAAGTTGAAGTTCTGATGGGTGCGCGCGAACAGGATCGCCGGCAGCGCCGCGACGGCGGCCAGGAACAGCGCGCCCGGGAACGTCAGGCGGGCGAGGATACGGTCGAGGAATTCGGCCGTCGGACGCCCAGGGCGCACACCAGGGATGAAACCACCGTACTTCTTCAGGTTGTCGGCCTGATCGACCGGGTTGAACGTGACGGCGGTGTAGAAGTAGGTGAACAGCAGGATGAACAGCGACTGGCCGACGATGTAGTGCCAGCCGTTGGGCGTAAAGAAGTCGGAGATCTGCTGACCCCAATGGGTTTTGACGAGCTGCCCGACGGTCGGCGGGAACGCCATGATGCTCGCGGCGAAGATCACCGGGATGACGCCGGCCATGTTCACGCGCAGCGGCAGATACGTCTGGCCGCCCTCTGACATACGCCGCCCGATCACGCGCTTGGCGTACTGCACGGGGATGCGCCGCTGGCCCTCCTGCACGAACACGATCCCGGCGACGACCGCGAGCACGAGGAACGGCATCATCACCTTGAAGACCTGGTCCTGGGTCGTCCACCAGATCTGGATGCCGGAGGGCAGGCGCGAGACGATCGAGGCGAAGATCAGCAGCGAGATGCCGTTGCCGATGCCGCGCTGGGTGATCAGCTCGCCGATCCACATCAGCAGCACGCAGCCGGTGGTCAGGCAGATGACGATCAGGAAGATGTGCGGCGCGTCGAAGTGGGTGACGACCGATTCGCCGGCTTTGGCCTGCAGGGAGTGGAACAGGAACACGTAGCCGATCGACTGCGCGAACGCGAGTCCGACCGTGAGGTAGCGGGTGTACTGGGTGATGCGTGCCTGGCCCACCTCGCCTTCCTTGGAGAGCTTCTCCAGCGAGGGAACGACCACCTGCAGCAGCTGCAGGATGATCGAGGAGGTGATGTAGGGCATGATCCCGAGCGCAAATAGCGCGATCCGCGACAGGCCGCCGCCGGAGAACAGGTTCAGGTAGCTGAGGATGCCCGAGCCGCCGAACTGCTTCTGGATGTTGTTGACCGCCGTGAGGTTGACGCCTGGCACGGGGACGTGGGAGCCGAGGCGGTAGATCAGCAGCATCGCCGCGGTGAAGCCGAGCTTCTTGCGGATGTCCGCTACCTGAAATGCATTGAGAATCGTGGAGAGCATGAGCTTGGGTCCGCTGGATGGAGGTCCGCGGAGCGCCCGATTCTAGCTCTCGACGGTGTGGCAGGTGCCGCCTGCAGCCTCGATGCGCTCACGGGCGGTGGCGCTGAAGGCGTGAGCGTGTACGGTCAGCGCCTTGGTGAGCTCGCCACTGGCGAGGATCTTGACGGGCACGTCCTTGCGGGTGCCCAGGCCGTTGGCCTTCAGCAGCTCGATCGTCACCTCGGCGCCCGCCTCGAAGCGAGCCTCGAGATCGGCGATGTTCACCGGCTGGGTGTGCGTGCGGAACGGCTCGAACGGCATCGACTTCTTCATGTGCGGACCGCGCAGCTTTCGCATGCGCATGTGGATCGGCATCTGCCCACCCTCAAACCGCGCGCGGCGCTTGGAACCAGAGCGCGCGCCCGCGCCCTTCTGGCCGCGGCCGGAGGTCTTGCCCGTGCCGGAACCTTCGCCGCGACCGACGCGCTTGCGCGGCCGGCGGCTGCCGGGAGCCGGGACTGAGGTTGTGCAGTCCGATGCGCTGGCCGATTTCGTCGGCGCCGGCCTCGCCGGTCGCGCTCTGTGTGTCGGGGCCGGGCTCACTGGACGTGCCTCGGAGACCTCGACAAGATGGCGGACGGCGTGCAGCATGCCTCGTGCCTGGGGGCAATCCTGGACCTGCGACGGTGTGGCCGATGCGGCGCAGGCCGAGCGAGCGCAGAGTGTCAAGCTGGCGGTTGTCGGAACCGTTACCGGAACGACGCTGGGTGACGGTGAGGATGGCGGTCGCGGTAGCCATCAGGCGGATGCCTCCTCGACCGCGGGCTTGGGGGCAGCATCCGCGGCGATGTCTCTGTCTCGGGCTTTCGCGCGGGCTCTGTCTCGGACTGTGCAGGCTGTGCGGCCTCGCGTCTCGGACGTCGGGCGCGGAACCCACCGTCGCGTCCGCGGGAGTCTCGAGGACCGCATCCGCGCTCGCGGCGTCCGATGCTCCGTCAGCGTGTGTGCCACCAAGCCCGAGCACCTGGTCGATCGTCAGGCCGCGCAGTCGCGCGACCTCCTCGGGCGTGCGCAGTCCGCGCAGTCCCTCGATCGTGGCCTTGACGAGGTTGATCGGATTCTGGGTGCCAAGGCTCTTGGAGAGGATGTCGTGGATGCCCGCGAGCTCGAGCACCGCGCGCACGCCGCCGCCGGCGATCACGCCCGGTACCGGGAGACGCGGGCTTCAGCAGAACTCGCCCGGCGCCGAACACACCGGTCGTCTGATGGGTGATCGTGCTGCCGTGACGGGGCACCTGGAACAGGTCCTTCTTGGCCCGCTCGACGCCCTTTTGGATCGCGAGCGGAACCTCGTTGGCCTTGCCGTAGCCGACACCGACCGTTTCGCGCTCGTCACCTACGACGACAAGAGCGGTGAACGAGAACCGCCGCCCGCCCTTGACGACCTTGGCGACGCGGTTGATCTCGACGACCCGCTCCTGGAGGTCCAGGCCGGACGGGCTGACTGAGCGATCGGATGGAGATAGAGCATAGTTGGCAGATGGAGGGTAGCGGTATGCGGGTATGCGGCGGTAATCCTCAGACGGTCAGGCCGGACTCGCGGATCGATTCGGCGAATGCGCGGACGTGACCGTGATAGCGGTAGCCGCCGCGGTCGAACACGGCCTCGGACACGCCCGCCGCGTTGGCCCGCTCGGCGAGCAGCTGCCCGGCGCGTTTGGCGCACTCGGCTTTGCCGAGCGAGCACAGCTCGGGCTCGAACCAGCGCGACGGCCGCGAGCGTGCGCCGCGGACACGTCGTCGATGACTTGCGCGGACAGGCCACGGTTGGAGCGGAACACGGAGATGCGGGGCCTGTTGGCGGTGCCGGAGATCTTTGCGCGCACACGGCGGCGGCGCTTGAGCCGGCGGTCGCTCTTGGTGAGGACGGTCATGACAACGGCTCCTTTTGATTCCAACCCGCCCCGCGTGGACACGTAGGACAAGCTGGGCAATGGATAGGGCCCCCACCCGCCCCGCGTGGCGTACTACGTAGGCGAGCGACCGAGGACGCCGATTCGGCGCAGCTATGCGGGCTCATGCGCGCTTGCCCGACCTTGCGGGCGACGTACTCGCCCTCGTAGCGGATGCCCTTGCCCTTGTACGGCTCGGGCGGACGCTGCTTGCGGATGATCGCGGCGGTCTCGCCGACGAGCTGCTTGGAGATGCCCTTGACCACGATGCGCGTCGGCTGGGGCACTTCGAACTCGATGCCGGCGGGCGCCGGGATCGGCACCGGGTGGGAATAGCCGACGGCGAGCTCGAGGTTCTTGCCCTTCAGCTGCGCGCGGTAGCCGACACCCTGGATCTCCAGGCGCTTCTCATAGCCGGCGGTGACGCCCTGCACCATGTTGGCCACCAGCGAGCGGGTGAGGCCGTGCAGCGCACGATGCTCACCGCGGTCGGTGGGCCGCGAGACGAGCAGCTGCTCGCCCTCCTGGACGACTTCGATGTCGCGAGAGATGCGCTCGGAGAGCTCGCCTTTCGGACCGTTGACGCGCACCGACTCGGGCTCGATCGCAACCGTCACGCCGGAGGGCACTGCAATGGGCTGTCTGCCGATTCTGGACATCGCTAGATCCGCTCCCTCACCAGACCTGCGCCAGTACCTCGCCGCCGACGCCGGCCGCGCGCGCGTCGTGGCCGGTCATCACACCACGAGAGGTGGAGACGATCGAGGTGCCCATGCCGCCGAGCACCTTGGGAATGTGCTTGGCGTCTACATACGTGCGCCGGCCAGGACGGGACACGCGCCGCAGCCCGGAGATCGCCGAGCGGCGGTCCTCGGTGTACTTCAGGCGGATCTGGATCAGCTGGCCCGGGCCACCGTCGGGTGCAGGTGCGACCGACCATGACTCGATGTAGCCCTGCTCGGCGAGGATCCGCGCGAGCTCGGACTTGAGCGTGGACGCGGGGATGTCGACCGTCTCGTGGGCGGCATGGATCGCATTGCGCACCCGCGTGAGGAAGTCGGCTATCGGATCGGTCATGGACATGGTTTGATAATTGCTCTGAGGTTCGAAGTTGGTGAGGTCGGCCGCTACCAGGAGGACTTCGTCATCCCGGGGATCTGGCCGTTGTGGGCGAGCTCGCGCAGACAGATGCGGCACACCCCGAACTTCTTGTACACCGAGCGTGGACGTCCGCAGCGGTTGCAGCGAGTATAGGCACGCGTCTTGAACTTTGGCGGGCGCGCCTGCTTGACGCGCATCGAGGTCTTGGCCATCAGTCGGTGCTCTCTTTCTCGGTGGTATCCACGTCCCCGTCGTCGGGGACGTCCTCCTGCTCGGTCGCAGAGGGCGTCGCGGCCTCGGTCTCATTCGATGTCTCCTCTGCCTCCGCGGGCTGCTCAGCCTCTGCCTCCGCAGCAGGCAACTCAGCCGCCTGGGCCGCTGGCGCCGCGGACTCCGATGCGGCCTTCTCAGCCTTCCCCGCACGGTGTTCTCACCCTCATCGGTGGGCTGCTCGGCGGCCGCGGGGGTGGACACTCGTGCGCCGTCCTCGTCGGTCGGCTCGGACTCGACTCCGATCGCCTCGTCGAAGCCCTTAGGACGCCATTTGGTGGAGAAGGGCATGCCGAACGCCATCAGCAGTGCGAACGCCTCGACGTCGGTCTTCGCGCTGGTCGTGATCGTGATGTCCAGTCCACGCACCTGGTCGATCGCGTCATAGTCGATCTCGGGGAAGATGATCTGCTCCTTGACGCCCAGCGAGTAGTTGCCGCGGCCGTCGAACGAGCGCGGGTTCAGGCCGCGGAAGTCGCGGATGCGGGGAATCGCGATCGAGACGAGACGGTCGAGGAACTCGTAGCCAGCGCTCGGCCCGCAGCGTGACGGCAACGCCGACCGGCATGCCCTCGCGCAGTTTGAACGCCGCGATCGACTTGCGCGCGCGGCGCACGCTCGGCTGCTGGCCGGCGATCGTCGCGAGCTGATCCTGAGCGGCCTTCAGCGCTTTGGAGTCCTGCTTGGCCATGCCGACGCCCATGTTGAGGGTGATCTTCTCGAGCTTGGGCGCCTGCATCGGCGAGGAGTAGCCGAAGCGGTCGATCAGGCCGGACGGATCTCGTCCAGGTAGCGGGTCTTCAGGCGGGCTGGGGGGGCTGTAGGTGTTGTCGCGTTCATGGTGGTCGTGTTGGGTCGGTGTCGGTCGTGGTGATCGGCGGCGCCGGGCGAGCTCCTAGTCGATGGTCGCGCCTGAGCGCACGGCCACGCGCGAGCGTTTGCCGTCACTGCGCTCGATCCGCACACGCGTCGGCTGGCCTTTGGCGTCCAGCAGCACTCACGTTGGAGATGTGGATCTGGCCCTCGCGCTCGATCACGCCGCCGAGCTGGCCAGCGGTTGCGCGTCGAGGCCGATTGCTGCGGGCGCGTGTGGCGCTTGACCATGTTCAGGCCCTCGACGTAGACGCGTTCCTTGCGCGGCTCCGTCGCGCAGGACGCGGCCGCTCTTGCCGCGATCCTTGCCGGCGATCACGCGCACCTGGTCGCCGGAGCGGATCTTCAGCGCGCGTCGGCGCTTGACTGGGGCGGTCTTGGCGGCCATCACAGCACCTCCGGGGCGAGCGAGACGATCTTCATGAAGTTGCGCTCGCGCAGTTCGCGCGCGACAGGGCCGAATACGCGCGTTCCGCGCGGGTTGTTCTGGTCGTCGATGATCACCGCGGCGTTCTCGTCGAAAGCGATGTAGGTGCCGTCGTCGCGGCCGATCGGCTTCTTCGTGCGTACCACGACGGCGGTCACGACCTCCCCCTTTTTGACCGCGCCCTGCGGGTTGGCCTGCTTGACGGTCGCGGTGATCACGTCCCCGACGAATGCATACCGGCGTCGGGAGCCGCCCTTGACGCGGATGCACAGGATCTCGCGCGCGCCCGTGTTGTCCGCGACGCGCAATCTCGTCTCGTTTTGGATCATCGCGCTCGCTCCAACACATCGACGAGCTCTCCACCGCTTGCTGCGCGACAGCGGCCGGCTCTCGACCACGCGCACGGTGTCGCCCTCGTGCGCGTCGTTGTTCTCATCGTGCGCATGCAGGGTGCTCGAGCTGCGCACGATCTTCTCGTAGCGCCGGTGCCTGCGGGCGGTATCGATGCGAACAGTGATCGTCTTGTCGGCCTTGTCGGAGACGACGACTCCCTGGCGCACCTTGCGCACGCCCTCGGTCTGGCGCGTGCACAGGGGCCACGGCTCACGGCGCTGACGGCACCGCCTCGCGACTGCGCGCCGCCGCTCTTTTCGCGCGTTCCTGCAGACGCCGGGCGCGACGGCGTGCCGCCTTCGTCTTGCGCTCGGCCACACGCTCGGCGTGGCGCTCCTCGGCGAGCGTGTCGGGCGCGCCTCACCGGTGTGCGTCGAGCGCGCCTTGCGGCGGCGCTCCTTGGGCGAGACCCGCTCGGCGGACTCCGTCCGAGCGGCGGGCGCGGAGCCCTGGGCCTGCTCGGGCCCGGCGCTCGGGCCCGGAGGCACCGCCTGCTCCGGCGCTCGGCGGCGCTCTCCGGTGCAGCCTCCTCGGGGGGGGCGGCGGCAGTGGGCTCCTCGGGGGTTGCTACCTCGTTCTCGTTGTCTCGTTCGTCGGCCATGTTCGGTTCTCGTCTTCTCTGCTTGTCGATTGCGCTGTGTACCGCTCAGTCTGACTCGCGCTCACGCGCGACGGTCAGCGCCCGGGCGAGGTCGCGCCTGGCGCGTGGGATACCAGCGGTGTCGTCGAGTTCGCCGGTGGCGTTCGCGAAACGCAGGCCGAACAGGTCTTTGCGCAGCGTCGCGATCTGCTTGTCGAGCTCGCCCTGCTCCAGGTCTCTCATCTCCTTGGCATTCATTCCGGCAGTCCTCAGTCCTCGCGCAACACGAACTTGGATTTCACGGGAAGCTTGTGCGCGGCGAGGCGAATCGCGTCGCGCGCCAGGGGCTCGGGCACGCCGGCCAGCTCGAACATCACGCGACCGGGCTTGACCACGGCGACCCAGCCTTCGGGCGAGCCCTTGCCGGAGCCCATGCGCGTCTCGGCCGGCTTCTTGGTGACCGGCTTGTCCGGGAACACGTTGATCCACACCTTGCCGCCACGCTTGATCTTGCGGGTCATCGCGATTCGGGCGGCCTCGATCTGGCGGTTGGTGAGCCAGCCCTCCTCGAGCGCCTTCAGGCCGTACTCGCCGAACTGGACCTTGACCTGCCCGCGCGAGACGCCACCGCGACGACCGCGGTGCTGCTTGCGATGCTTGACACGCTTGGGAGACAGCATCAGCGTGGCCCTCCGCCACCACGGGACCCACCGGACCACGTCCACCACCACCGGGACCACGCCCGCCTCCTCCAGGGCCACGCCCACCTCCGGGCCCACCCGCGCCGCGCCCGCCCTGACCGCCAAACCCGCCGGAACCACGCCCTCCGCCCTGGCCGCCGCCACGCCCACCACGGCCGCCGCCGCCGGAGGAACCACGGCCACGCCCGTCGCGACCATCACGCCCGCCGCGACCGTCGCGATCGGAGCTCGGCGTCGCGGGCGCCGTCATGTCGGTGAGGTCCGCGCCGGTGTAGCCCTCGGGCATGATCTCGCCCTTGTTCACCCAGCACTTCACGCCGATCCGCCCGAACGTGGTGCGCGCCTCATAGAAGCCGTAGTCGATGTCGGCGCGCATCGTGTGCAGCGGCACGCGGCCGTCGGAGTAGCTTTCGGTGCGCGCCATCTCCGCGCCGCCGAGACGACCCGCCGACCTGAACCTTCACGCCCTTGGCGCCCGAGCGCATCGCGCTGGTCAGCGCGCGCTTCATCGCGCGGCGGAACGCGACCCTGTTCTGCAACTGCTCGGCGATCGACTGCGCGACCAGCTTGGCGTCGAGCTCGGGACGCTTGATCTCGAGGATGTTGACCTTGATCTGCTTCTTGGTCAGGCGGTGCAGGTCGCGGCGCAGCGCATCGACTTCGGTGCCTGACTTGCCGATCACGATGCCCGGCCGGGCCGTATGGATGTTGACCTCAAGCTCGTTGGCGTCCTTGCGGATCGTGATGTCCGACAGCCCCGCATGCGCGAGCTTGCCGATGATGTGCTCTCTGACACGGATGTCCTCGGCCAGGTACTCGGAGAAGTTCTTCTCGTTGAACCAGTTCGACTTCCAGTCGTGGATGTAGCCGACTCGCATCGCCTCTGGGTGAACCTTCTGTCCCATTCTTCTCTTGCTCTTCTCTCTCTGTCTCAGTCTGTTATTCCGAGCTCGTGCCTATGAGCCGGGAGTCAGGGTGATGGTCAGGTGGCTGGTGCGCTTGTGGATCGGCGTCGCGCGCCCCATCGCGCGCGGGCGGAAACGCTTGATCGTCGGCCCCTCGTCGGCGTAAGCCTCCCGCACGACGAGATCGTCCTCGAGCAGTTCGTGGTTGTTCTCCGCATTGGCGACCGCCGACTCCAACAACTTGCTCCAGTCGCGCGCCACCTCACGAGGGGTGAACGCGAGGATAGCGCGTGCCTCTGGAACGGACTTGCCCCGCAGGTGGCCGCACACCATGCGCGCCTTGCGTGCCGAGGTGCGCACGTAGCGCGCGTGCGCCCGCACGACCCTGCGTCGCGCCGGTTGGGCGGACCCGGAGCGAGCCGGCTTTTTCGTCTTGCTCGCGGCGGGCTCTTTGGAGGCGAGTTTCTTGGCGGAGGGCTCCTTCGTCTCCTCTGCGGCAGGCGCATCTGTCGCGGCCACGGGCTCCTCGGCGGCAGCTTTTTTCGCAGCAGCGGGTTTTTTCGCGGCCGGTTTCGTCTCGGTCGCCGGTTTCGTCTCGCCGTCCGACTTAGTCTCAGCCTCCGGTGCCTTGGCGACAGCCGGTTTTTTCGCGTCAGCTCGTTTTTTCGCAACAGCCGGTTTCTTGGCCGTCTCCGGCTCAGCCGGGTTCGAGGTCTCCCCCGCCACGTCGTTCTCCTCGGCGCTCATCAGCGGACCTTCCCCGAGCCGGCGTGCCCGCGAAACACGCGCGTGGGCGCAAACTCGCCGAGCTTGTGACCGACCATCGACTCTGAGATGAACACCGGCACGTGTTTCTTGCCGTCGTGCACGGCGATCGTGTGGCCGACCATCTCCGGAAATATCGTCGATGCGCGCGACCACGTGCGCAGCATTTTTTTGTTGTTCTCCGCGTTCAGCGCCTCGATGCGCGCGAGCAGGCGCTCCTGCACCCACGGACCCTTCTTGCTCGATCGGCTCATCGCTGCTTGCCCTTCCCTCGCCGCCGACCGCGGACTATGTACTTGTCCGAGCCCTTGTTCTGCTTGCGCGTGCGATACCCCAGCGTCGGCACGCCCCACGGGGTCACCGGATGGCGACCCGCCGTCGTGGAGCCCTCGCCACCGCCGTGCGGGTGGTCGACCGGGTTCATCGCCGTGCCACGCGTCTGCGGACGCACGCCCATGTGGCGCTTGCGCCCAGCCTTGCCGACCTTGACGTTCTGGTGCTCGGCGTTGCCGATCGTCCCGACCGTCGCCCGGCACTCGGCGCGCACGAGCCGCATCTCGCCGGATGGCAACCGCAGGGTCGCCATCTCGCCGTCACGGGCCATCAACTGTACCGAGGCGCCCGCCGAGCGCGCCATCTGGCCGCCGCGGCCGGGCTGCAACTCGACGTTGTGTACGACCGTACCGACAGGCATGCGCGCCAGCGACAGGCAGTTGCCGACCGAGATGTCGGCGTCCTCGCCGGATGCGACAGTCATCCCCACGGTCAGGCGCTGGGGCGCGAGGATGTAGCGCTTCTCGCCGTCGACGTAGTGCAGCAACGCGATATACGCGGAGCGATTGGGGTCGTACTCGATCGCCGCGACCTTCGCGGGCACGCCGTCCTTGCGGCGCTTGAAATCGATGCGCCGGTAGGCGCGCTTGGCGCCGCCACCGCGATGGCGGGCTGTCTTGCGCCCGTGCGCGTTGCGTCCGCCGCTCTTCTTCAGTCCTTCGATGAGCGTCTTCTCGGGCTCGGACTTGGTGACCTCGGCGAAATCCGGGTAGGAGACGAACCGTCGTCCGGGGCTGGTGGGCTTGGGCTTGCGAATTGCCATTGTCTAGTTCCTGAGATGGTTGTGCGGTGACGGGTGCCGGAGGGCTGAGGACGCAGCGAGCGTGGCGTGCTCGGCACGCGTGCTGGCCGATCGAAGATCCCATCGATCTTCGATCCGTAGGACGCAGTATGGGGAAGTGCTCACGGCCATCTCAGCTAGTCCAGGGCCGCCAGGCCATGGAAGATCGGGATGCTCTCGCCCTCGCCCAGCTGCACGATGGCCTTCTTCCAGGTGCGCGTGCGCCCGCTCACAGCGCCGCGGCGCTTGGGCTTGGACTTGACACTGATCGTTCTGACGTTGACCACATGCACGTCGAACAGCTCCTGTATCGCCTGACGGATCTGCGTCTTATGAGCGTTTGGATGCACCCTGAACGTGTAGCGGTTGACAGCCGACAACACATAGCTCTTCTCGGACACGACCGGACGAATGATCACCTGCGAGCTGTCCATCAGGATTTCGCCTCCTCGGTCGTGGCGGGCTCCTGCGCGGTAGAGATCTCCTCGGTGGCGGAGGACTCCTCGGTGGCGGAGGCCTTTGCTGTCGCGGTCGGCTTAGCGGTCTTCGTGGCCTTCATCGCAGGGGTGGCGTCCTTGGCCTTGGGAGTCTGGGCCGCCTCGGCCACAGCGGACGATCCACTCACCCGCGCGGTCAGCGCCTCCAGAGCTGGCTGTGAAAGCACCAGCGACGCGGCGCCGACGAGGTCGGCGACACCGACGTTCTCGTGGGTCAGTACTGCGACGCGCGCGAGGTTGCGGAACGACAGCGCGGCATCGCGCTCCTCCGAGGCGAGCACCACCAGCGTCGGACGTGTCTGGGTGGATGGGCCCCAATCGTCAAGCAGGTCGGCGGCCTGGCTCGTCTTGGGCGCCACGAACACCGAGGTGTCGAGCACGGCAATCGAACCGCGTTGCGCGTGCAGCGCCAGCGCGCTGCGCAGCGCCGCGCGCTGCTCCTTGCGGTTGACCTTGAAGGTGTAGGAGCGCGGCTGCGGACCGAACACGGTGCCACCACCGGTCCAGATCGGCGAACGGCTGGAGCCCGCGCGAGCTCGACCGGTGCCCTTCTGGCGCCAGGGCTTAGCGCCACCGCCGGAGACCAGGCCGCGGGTTTTGGTGGACGCCGTCCCGCGCCGGCGCGCGGCCTGCTCGGCGCGCACGCTCTGATGCACCAGCGGGCCGTGCCAGTGCGCCGCGAACGCGTCGTCTTTGAGCTTGACGGTCTTGCGAGCGCCGGCGCCGAGCACGGGAACCTCGGGTGTCTTCGCGGATGTGTCAGGCATCGCCGCGCACCTCCACCACGCTGCCTCGCGCGCCCGGCACCGAGCCGCGCACCATCAGCAGGTTCTTCTCAGCATCCACCGCGATGACCTCGAGTCCCTTCTGGGTTGCCCGACGGCTGCCCATGTGTCCTGGTCCGCGGATACCCTTGATCACACGCGAGGGCGTCGCGGACGCGCCAATCGAGCCCGGCGCGCGCACGTTGTGCGAGCCGTGTGACTTGGGGCCGCTGGCGAAGTTATGACGCTTGATCGTGCCTTGAAAGCCCTTGCCCTTGGAGATTCCCGCAACCTTCACTCGCGCACCGACGGAAAACGCCTCGACGGTCACGGTCTCCCCGACCTGCTGGGGGATCTTCGATCCGCCACCGGCATCGTCGCGAAACTCGACGAGATGACGCAGCGGCGGGGCGTCGGCCTTCTTGAGATGACCGAGCTCGGCTTTGCTCAGATGCTTCTCACGTGCTGCGCCGAACGCCAGCTGGACGGCCTCATACCCATCGCGCTCAGCGCTGCGGATGGCGGTCACCGGACATGGTCCAGCCTCCAACACGGTCACGCGTGCGACGCGACCATCCTCCTGGAAAACCTGGGTCATGCCGAGCTTCTTTGCGAGTATCGCCGCCATCGGATCGGGTCAGGTCGCCAGCCGGATCTCGATGTCGACACCCGCGGGCAGGTGGTCCAAACGCTGCAGCGAATCGACCGTCTTGGGCGTCGGCTGATGGATATCGATCAGCCGCTTGTGCGTGCGGATCTCAAAATGCTCGCGCGAGTCCTTGTCCTTGAAGGGCGAGCGGATCACGCAGTAGACGTTCTTCTCGGTCGGCAGCGGCACCGGGCCAGAGACGGTTGCGCCTGTGCGCGTAGCCGTCTCCACGATCTCCTTAGCCGCGGACTCGATCGCGGAGGTGTCGTAGGCCTTCAGTCTGATGCGAATCTTGTTTTGGGTTGTGGCTGCCATTGCTTTCAGTTCAGTTCAGTTCAGTGTTCGGCCCCTCGGTGCCGGGCGAGAGAAAGGGCGGACTCCATCACGGGGAATCCACGCCCCTCCCCGCGCCTACGCAACGGCGGAGCCTTCAATTCGTCGTATCGGACTGCCAATGAATACGGCCCCCGAAGGGGCCGCGAGTGCTACTCGATGATCTCTGAGACCACGCCCGAGCCGACCGTGCGCCCGCCCTCCCTGATGGCGAACCGCAGGCCCTGGTCCATGGCGATCGGCTGGATCAGCTCGATCTCCATCTGAACGTTGTCGCCGGGCATGACCATCTCGACGCCCTCGGGCAGCTTGGCCACGCCGGTGACGTCGGTGGTGCGGAAGTAGAACTGTGGCCTGTAGCCCGTGAAGAATGGAGTGTGGCGGCCACCCTCCTCCTTCTTGAGCACGTAGACCTCGGACTTGAACTTGGTGTGCGGGGTGATGGAGCCGGGCTTGCACAGCACCTGGCCGCGCTCGATCTCCTCGCGCTTGGTCCCACGCAGCAGACAGCCGACATTGTCGCCCGCCTGGCCCTGGTCGAGGATCTTACGGAACATCTCAACCCCCGTGACCACGGTCGTGGTGGTGTCGTGAACACCGACGATCTCGACGGTGTCCCCTGTGTTGACGATGCCCTGCTCGACGCGACCGGTCGCAACGGTACCGCGACCGGTGATCGAGAACACGTCCTCGACCGGCATCAAAAACGGCTTGTCGAGCTCGCGCACGGGCTCGGGGATGTAGGAATCGAGCGCCTCGGCCAGCTCGACGATCTTGCCCTTGTAGGTCTCGTCGCCTTCGAGCGCCTTCAGCGCCGAGCCGGTGATGAACGGGATGTCATCGCCCGGGAAGTCGTACTCGGAGAGCAGCTCGCGGACCTCGACCTCGACAAGCTCCAGCAGCTCCTCGTCGTCGACCATGTCGGCCTTGTTCAGGAACACGACGATGTAGGGGACACCGACCTGGCGGGCGAGCAGGATGTGCTCGCGCGTCTGGGGCATCGGACCATCGGCCGCGGAGACGACCAGGATCGCCCCGTCCATCTGGGCCGCTCCGGTGATCATGTTCTTGACGTAGTCGGCGTGACCGGGGCAGTCCACGTGCGCGTAGTGGCGCTTCTCGGTCTGATACTCGACGTGCGAGGTGGCGATCGTGATCCCGCGCTCCTTCTCCTCCGGAGCGTTGTCGATCTCCTCGAAGCTACGGGCCTCGCCGCCCATCTTCTCCGCCAGCACCGTCGTGATGGCAGCGGTCAGCGTCGTCTTGCCATGATCGATGTGACCGATGGTCCCGACGTTGACGTGCGGCTTGTCGCGCTCGAACTTCTCCTTCGCCACTTTCTGTTCGCTCCTGTATCGACTTGGATGTTCGCCGGTTATATGGCGAACCTGGGAAATCTATCTAAATGGGGTGTTACGTGTTCTCTGGGTGCTGCGGTGCTTCGTAGTGGGTGCTCTCACACGACTCGCTCAGGCCGGGACCGGCTCCCCCGTGCGCTGTTCGACGATCTTCTCCGCGATGTTCGGCGGAACCTCCTCGTAGCCCTCGAACTGCATCGTGTAGTTCGCACGCCCCTGCGTGTTCGAGCGCAGGTCGGTCGCGTAGCCGAACATCTCACTCAGTGGCACCTGGGCGGTGACCGCCAGCGCGTTGCCCTGCCGCTCCTGTCCTTCCACGCGCCCGCGCCGACGACTCAGGTCACCGATCACCTCGCCCAGGAAATCCTCGGGCGTGACGACCTCCACAGCGAAGATCGGCTCCAGCAGCACCGGCTTGGCGCGCCTAGCGGCCTCCTTGAAGGCGATCGAGCCCGCGACCTTGAAGGCGATCTCCGAGGAGTCGACATCATGGTACTTGCCGTCGGTCAGCGTGACCCGCAGGTCGACCATCGGATAGCCTGCCTTGACGCCGTTCTCCAGCGCCTCCTCGACGCCCTTCTTCACCGCCGGGATGAACTCCGAGGGGATCGAGCCGCCCTTGATCTTGTTGATGAAGTCAAAGCCCTCGCCCGGCGCCGGCTCGAGGCTGATGTAGACCACGCCGAACTGGCCTGAGCCACCGGTCTGGCGCACGAACTTGCCTTCGACCTTCTCGACCGTTCCACGCACGGTCTCGCGGTAGGACACCTGCGGCCGTCCGACGTTCGCCTCGACGCCGAACTCGCGCTTCATGCGGTCGACGAGCACCTCCAGGTGCAGCTCGCCCATGCCGGAGATCTCGGTCTGGCCGGTCTCTTCGTTGCTGCGCACCTGAAAGGTCGGGTCCTCCTCCGCCAGGCGACCGAGCGCGATCGACATCTTCTCCTGGTCGACCTTCGTCTTTGGCTCGACCGCGACCTTGATCACCGGCTCGGGGAAGGTGATGTTCTCCAGGTGGATCGGCGCGTCGGGGGCGGCGAGCGTATCGCCGGTCACCACCTGCTTGATGCCGACCGCGGCGGCGATGTCGCCCGCGTAGACCTCGGCGACCTCCTCGCGGTCGTTGGCGTGCATCATCAGGATGCGCCCGATCCGCTCGGTGCGTCCGCTGCCCACGTTCAGCACGCGCGCGCCCGCCTCCAGATGGCCCGAGTAGACGCGAAAGTAGGTCAGCTTGCCGACGTATGGATCGGACATGATCTTGAACGCCAGCGCGGCGAACGGTTCGGAGTCGTCGGGATTGCGAGTGACCTCACGCTCACCCTCCTCGCCGCGGACCAGTTCGGTGCCCGTCACTGCCGGCACGTCCAGCGGCGAGGGCAGATAGTCGATCACCGCGTCCAGCAGCGGCTGCACGCCCTTGTTCTTGAACGACGAGCCGCACAGGACGGGAGTCAGCTTGGTCGACAGGGTCGCCTTGCGGATCGCCTGCTTCAGGAGCGCTTCGGGAATGTCGGCCTCCTCGAGGATCAGCTCGAGCAGCTGATCGTCGTAGTGGGAGACCTCCTCCAGCAAGTGCTCGCGCGCCGCCGCTGCCGGCCCAGCCAGGCGCTCGGGGATCTCCGTGACATCCTGTTCGGTGCCGAGTTCGTCCTTGTAGACGATCGCCTTCATCGCAACGAGGTCGACGACACCCTCGAAGTCGCCCTCGGCGCCGATCGGCAGCTGGATCGGGACGGGCTGCGCGCCGAGGCGGTCGATCATCGTCTGCACGCCTTTCTCGAACTCGGCGCCGGTGCGGTCCATCTTGTTGATGTAGGCGATCCGCGGGACGTGATACTTGTCGGCCTGGCGCCAGACCGTCTCGGACTGGGGCTCTACGCCCGCGACCGAGTCAAACAGCGCGATCGCTCCGTCGAGGACGCGCAGCGAGCGCTCGACCTCGACCGTGAAGTCGACGTGGCCGGGCGTGTCGATGATGTTGATGCGATGGCCCTTCCACTCGGCCGTGGTGGCGGCGGAGGTGATCGTGATGCCCCGCTCCTGCTCCTGCTCCATCCAGTCCATCGTGGCCGCGCCGTCGTGGACCTCGCCGATCTTGTAGGTCCGTCCGGTGTAGTAGAGGATGCGCTCGGTCGTCGTCGTCTTACCGGCGTCGATGTGCGCCATGATCCCGATGTTGCGGGTGTTGTGAAGGGTGAACTTGCGTGGCATGGCTCAGGTCTGATCTGTGAGAAAAGTGTCGCTGGGGCTGGCTCCGGGCAAAAAAATGGGGCCCTTCGGGCCCACGAGCGCTGCTGGTCTGGTCCGGACCGGTTCGCGTCGCTATCTGCTCGAAGTGATCTCCATCTTGATTGCTTGACTTCGCATCGGACCTGCTCGCACGACTGCGCCCGTACGCGAGGCGAGGCCGACTATAGCAGAGGATTTCAGGCGGTCTTCGCCTACTCGACCCGCGGCGACTCGGGGCACGGATCGGCAGCGGGCATGTCTTCGAACACGATGCCGAGGCGCTCGAGAACTCGTGTGGCGGCACGCAGCTCGCTTGGTCCCATCCCCTCCAGCGCCTGCTCCCAACGCTCCTGCCAGGCGGAGCGCTTGGCCTCGATCTTGCGCTTGCCCTGCCCCGTCAGCCGAGAGACGACCACACGTCGATCGGTGTCCGACCGCGCCCGTTCGACATGACCGCAGGCGGCGAGGTGCTCCAGCATCTGCGTGACCGTTGCGGGCGTCAACCGCGCCGCGGCCGCGAGCTCTCCGGCCGGCAGCTCGCCGCGCTCGTACAGCTCGATCAGCAGCTCGAACTGGGCGTGGCTGAGCTCTGCGCCGCCGAGATGGGTATCGCGTCCGCGCAGGCGATTGAGGCTGCGAAACACGCGGCGAAACGCCTTGCCGAGCTCGTCCAGCTCTGCCGTCCACTCCGGTTCGGGGACAAGCTGACCCGTTCTCTTCGAGACGCTCGGCTTGGCCGAACGCGATCCGTTCAAGCCGGCCTGCTTGGGCGGGCGCTTTGTGACCGGGGAAGCCGACCTCGTCCCGCCGGGTGCTTTGCCGGCTTTGGTCGGGTGCTTGGTGGTCGGTGTAGAGCTCATCGCGAATAGTCCCTACACGCCGAGCGGCTCGGCCGCGGCCTCAGCGCCGGTGGCCTCACGAGTGAGCTCTGCCCGCGGGTTCTCGGCCCGTGCCAGCACCAGGCAAGGAATCAACGACAGCAGCGCGATCCCCAACGCCCACCAGTAGGCCGTGTTGAATGCACCCGCGAGCTGCGCCGGGGTGGACGCGTGAGCGCCGGCCCGCTGCAGAACCACGGCGAGCACCGCCACCCCGATCGCACCGCCCACGCGCTGCAGCATGTTCAGCTGCGGCGTGGCGTCAGACAGCTCCTCGGGACGCAGTGCGGTGAACGCTGCGGTCATCGCAGGCATGAACGACAGCCCGATGCCGACACCTCGCACCACCAGCATCAGCGAGATCAGAAGGATCGAGGTATTCGCGCCGATCAACACGAATGGGACCGTGCTCAGACACAGGATCGACACCCCGACGACCGCTACGCGGCCGCCGCCGAAGCGTTCGGTCAAGCGCCCATTGAGCGGGCCCACGAGCAGCATGCCCAACCCCTGCGGGCCGACGAGCAGCCCGGTCAGGATAACGCTCTCGCCACGCACCTCCTGGTAGTACAGCGGCACCAGGATCATCGCGCCGAACAGCGAGGCGCCCAGGCCGAAGGTGGTCAGTGAGGCGGCGCCGAACACGCGGTTCGCGTACAGGCGGATGTCCAGCAGCGGACGCTCGACGCGCAGCGCGTGCCAGCCAAATGCGAGCGTAAGCGCGACACCAGCGAGGATCGGCCACACGACCTTGGGAGCGGTCAGACTGGCGTTCGAGCCGAGCTCCGAGAGACCGTAGACGACCGCCGTGGCACCCGTAGAGATCAATCCCAGGCCGACCACGTCCAGTCGCCCCGCCTCGCCTGACTCGGTCCGCGGAAGCATCCGCCAGCCGAGGACGAACGCGATCACGCCGATCGGAACGTTCACGAGGAAGATCCACGACCAGTGAAGCTCCTGCAGGATCAGGCCTCCGACCACCGGGCCCAGGATCGGCGCGAGCATCGCCGGCATGACGACGACCCCCATCACGCGGCCCATTCGCTTCGGGCCGGCGACCTGGGCCATGATCAGCTGAGCGATCGGCATGATCATCCCGCCGCCGAATCCCTGCAGCACCCGGAACAGCACCAGCGAGGTGAGCGATCCGGCCACCGCACACAGAGCAGAGCCGGCCGTGAACAGCACCAGTGACACGAGGTATACGCGCTTGGCCCCAAATCGCCGTGCCGCCCAGCCCGTGACGGGAATCACCGCGGCCAGCGCCAGCAGGTAGCCGGTGACGACCCACTGGATCTGCGAGATCGAGCTGTGCAGGTCGTGCCCGAGCGTGTGCAGCGCGACGTTGACGATCGTCGTGTCGAGGATCGACATGATCATCCCGAGGATCACCACGCCGGCGATCTTCCAGACGTAGGGCTCTATGTGATCGGAGGCCTCGGGGTGAAAGCCGGGGTCGGCTGCTGTTGTCGAGGAGGAAGACATTCGGCACCAAAAGCTTAGGTACCAAACCTTTGTCTGTCAAGGGCTCTGTGAGCTATGTCACAGGACCTCGGTGCCCGCCCACCCCGCAGCAGGTCGAGGCACGCGCCGGATCGGACCCCTCGACGCATGCGTCGAGGGCGGGGGCGCGCATGCGCGGCCCCGAGCGGGCCGCACATGTGCGGCCCGGGCGGCGCCACATGTGGCGCCGCCCGCGAGCGGTGCATGCACCGCTCGCCGACCTCGCGCATGCGCGAGGTCGCCCACACAGGTCATAGCGACGATCGCACGTCGCTCGTGTAAGTCGCTACGACGTAGCGGTTCGAGGACCAAGCGGACCGCGGACGCAGGGAGCGAAGTGTGCTCTGCACATGAGCGACCGAGGACAAAGGTCCGCGCCGAGTCCTTGGGCCGCTACCAGCGGTAGTGGGCGAAGGCCTTGTTCGCCTGCGCCATGCGGTAAATGTCGTCCTTACGCTTGTACGCGCCGCCCTGCTGAGACTGAGCGTCCATCAGTTCGCCCGCCAACCGCTGGGCCATCGTCTTCTCACGGCGTTGCCTGGCGAACTCGACCAGCCAGCGCACCGCCAGCGTACGCGCGCGACGAGAGGCGACCTCCACCGGAACCTGGTAGGTGGCGCCGCCAACACGGCGCGATTTGACCTCCAGGGTCGGCGTCAAAGCCTTGATCGAAGCCTCGAGCGTCTCGATCGGATCTTTGTCTGAGCGCTCGCCCAGCAGAGCCAGCGCGTCGTAGACGATCCGCTCGGCAGTGGACTTCTTGCCGTCGAGCATGACCTTGTTGATCACCTGCTGAACCAGCTTGGAGCGGTGGATCGGGTCCGCCTCGACCGGGCGAACCTGAGCGGCGGCGCGGCGCGGCATCTACTTTTTCTTCACGCCGTACTGCGAGCGCGCCTTTTTACGATCGCTGACGCCGGCCGCGTCGAGCGTGCCGCGCACGACCTTGTAGCGGACGCCCGGCAGGTCCTTGACGCGACCGCCGCGCACGAGCACGACCGAGTGCTCCTGCAGATTGTGACCCTCACCGGGGATGTAGGCGGTCACCTCGATCGAGCCGGAGATGCGTATGCGCGCGACCTTGCGCAGCGCGGAGTTAGGCTTCTTCGGCGTCGTCGTATACACGCGCGTGCACACGCCGCGACGCTGTGGCGCGGCGACCTTCTTCTTGCGCCCTTTCCCGGACTTCAGGCCCGGGGTCGCAAGCTTCTTCTTAGGGGCGACGCGCCCCTTGCGCACAAGCTGTGATGTGGTCGGCATTCGGTCGGGGATGGTAGCAGCGCTGCGTACCTGTGCGCGCGAGCGAACGCTATGCCACCGCGGATGCGGCCACGGGGACGCCGGCCGCGCGTACCGGGGCGGGCATCAGCGCGCAGGCGACGATCACGAGCACGAACGCCAGGGACTGCAGTACGACGCCGGCGGGACTGGCCGCCATCGGGTCGCCGAACACGACTATTCCGCCCGCAATGCCCGCTATGTTTGCGGCGGTGCCGGTCACTGCGATCACGGGCACGGCGTCTCCGTCTTGCAGTCCCCGCGCCGAGGCGTAGAACGCGACGATCGACGCGAGCACCGCCACCGTCAGCCAGGGACTGATCAGCAGCGCAAGTACCCCATGCGCGCCGGTGATGCCGGTGAGCGCCTTGATCGCCGTGTCGGAGACGCCGAACAGGATGCCCGAGGCCGCGCCCAGCATCACGCCGTGGTGCTCGACGGGGCCGCCCATGCGCGGGCCCATGATCAGCAGGCCTCCGAGCCCGAACAGGCCGGCCTCGAAAGAGATCATCGCGACCTGAGAGAATTGCGAGTGCGCACCGTGCATCGCCGGCAGCGTCAGACCCAGCATCACCAGACCAACGCCGGTCAGGCACAGGCCGATCCACTGGCGCCGGCCGACTTCAAACCCGAACATCCGGTCGGCCATCACCGCGATGAACACGATGCCCGCCGCCAGCGACACCTGGATAACCGACATCGGCGCCAGTGCCAGCGCTGCCACGTGCAGCATCCAACTGCCGGTCGCGATGATCATGCCTAGCGTGAACCACTTCGAGGCGAACAGCGCACGCGCCGAGCGCAGCGGATGGCGCACCTGCACATCCGGAGCCGCGTTGGCGCCCCTGTACTTGTAGAAAAAGCCGAGGTTGGCCACGAATGCGCATACGAGCGCGAGTAGAATGCCTAGTGCGAGGGTCATTGGCGGTAGGGAATCAGGGGATCTGGCTCAGGTTTGGGGATTGAGGTTGTGTCGTGTGCGGGTGACTGTCGTCTGCTCAGAGCGCTCAGCGTCCCCGCGCCTGCCCGAAGCCCATCGACAGCGATCGACTGCTGCTTTACTTGCCGCACTCGAACCCGGCAGATTACCGGGGCGAACCTGTATGCAGGCTAAAGAACCCTCCGACGACGCCCCCGCCACGCCCGAGGGCGAGGCGAGCAGCGGACCCGGCGAAGCGTATGTGGCCTCCACAGACCGCGCCGAACGTGTACGGCCAGGGTCCCTGGCGAGTTCCTCCGCTGAGAAGCCACTGCTGATGGTCGACATCGACGGCGTCGTCTCGCTGTTCGGCTTCGCCGGCCACGCCCCCTGGACGGGGCATCCCCCGCCGGACGATGGCTCCTACCACACGATCGACGGGATACCCCACTTCCTCTCGCGCGCCGCTGCCGCCCACCTGCTGGATCTCAGCGCGCGACTTCGACCTGGTGTGGGCCAGCGGCTGGGAGGAGAAGGCCGAGGAGTACCTGCCACGCCTGCTCGGCCTGCCCGCGCGGCTGCCGTTCCTGCGCTTCGCGCGTTCGCCGGGTCGCGACCAACGCGCACTGGAAGCTGACAGCGATCGAGGACGTACGCCGGCTCGCGCGCGCTGGCCTGGATCGACGACGCGTTCAACGACGCCTGCCACGCCTGGGCCGAGGCGCGTTCGGCGCCCACGCTGCTCGTCCAGACCACCCCCGAGCACGGCCTCACCACGTCCGAGGCAAGAATACTGGCCGCGTGGGCACGAGAGCTTGTGGACGGGGATTGTGCCGAGCCCCCGCGCGGCGCAGGCCGGCGCGTAGTGTTCGCGGCTCAGCGCGTGCGCTGAGTAAGAGCGCTTTCAACCCGACTCTCATCCCCCCTGTCAGGGATTCTGGCCCGACATAGGCGGGGTAAGAGACTCCCGAACCTCATCGGTCAAGGGCGGCAAGCCGGCGCTCCAGGTTCGCGCGCACCGAAGACCACTCGTCGTCGATGACGCTGTAGTAGGCGGAGTCCCGCACGCCGACGCCCGGCATCAGCATGTGCTTGCGGACGATTCCCTCAAACTGCGCGGGCAGCGCCGCCAGCGCAGCCCGCGAGCGTTCGTTGCGGGCGTCCGTCTTGAACTCCACGCGCATACATCCCAACCGGTCGAAGGCATGCTCGAGCATCAGCAGCTTGGCCTCGACGTTCGCCCCAGTACGCCACTGCGAGGGCGACAGCCACGTCCAGCCGATCTCAACGCCGCGGTGGGCCTCGCGAACGTTCAGATAACGCGTGCTGCCGATCGGCTCGCCGCTGGCCCGATCGATCGTGGCGAACACCCCCTCCCTGCCGGCCGCGACTCGGCGAGGCTCATGGCAAACCAAGCTGAGAAGTATTCGCGACTCTCACCGATCGGCGCCAGCCACCTCCAGATCTCCGAGTGCTGGGCGGCAGCGAACAGGCCGTCCTCGTGACGCAGCCGCCAGCGGCTCCAGCACGACGATCTGTCCCTCAAGGCGCGTTGTCAGCTCATCCCACATGACAGAGGCGCCAGGCTATAGCGTCGAGGCGAACCGCGGTGAGCGATGCGTGCGACGATACGGATCGACTACCACTACGGCGAGCGGCCGCCGGGCTGAGGGTCGAGCGATCCGGCGCACAGCCGCAGGGCCGGAGTCGGGGCCGGTGCTCAGCGCCACACCCAAATAAACGTGGCCCGGGCATACACCCCGGGCCACGCCGCAACCAAGAATCACTGCCTGAGGACTGCTACTCCCCCGAGGACGGCTCCTCCGGAACCTCGAGATCGGCGAGCTCCTCGACGAACCCGGGGTCGGTGCTGCCGGCGCCGATCTTCTCCAGCGAGGCGAGGTCCGCGTCGAACTCCTGGCCGTACCCACCCAGCCCTTCGCCGTTGGACAGCCCGAGCTCGGCGGCGATCTCATCCTGGTCGAGCAGCCCGACATCGTCGATCGCCCGCGGCAGCGGTTCGGACGGTTCGATCTCGATCCGCCGGTAGCGCTTCAGGCCGGTCGCGGCCGGGATCAGCTTGCCGATGATCACGTTCTCCTTCAGGCCGTTCAGCCGGTCGGTCTTGCCCTCCAGGGCGGCATCGGTCAGGACCTTGGTCGTCTCCTGGAAGGATGCGGCCGACAGGAACGAGTCGGTGTTCAGCGACGCCTTGGTGATGCCGAGGATGATGTCCTCGAACTGGGCCGCCTCGCCGCTTCTTGTCGATGATCTCGTCGTTGACTTTCGCGAATTCGAACCGGTCCACGAACTGCCCGGGCAGGTAGTCGGTGTCACCCTTCTGGTCGACCCGGACCTTCTTGAGCATCTGGCGCACGATCAGCTCGATGTGCTTGTCGTTGATGTCCACGCCCTGGGACTTGTAGACCTCCTGGACCTCCTTGACCAGATACTGCTCGGTCTCGGTCCGCCCGCGGATCGCGAGCAGCTCGTGCGGATACAGCGAGCCCTCGTTGAGCTGCTTGCCGGCGGCGATCTTCTCGCCCTCGGACACGAACAGGCGTGTACGCCTGGGGAATGCGTGTTTATGCTCCTCGCCGGCCTCGTCGGTGATCGTGACCGTGAGCGCCTTCTCGGTCTCCTCGACCGAGATCTTGCCGTCCTGCTCGGCGATCTTGGCGAGACCCTTCGGCTTGCGCGCCTCGAACAGCTCGACGATGCGCGGCAGTCCGTGCGTGATGTCCGCGCCGGCGACGCCGCCGGTGTGGAACGTGCGCATCGTCAGCTGCGTGCCGGGCTCGCCGATCGACTGGGCGGCGATGATCCCGACCGCATCGCCGATCTGCGCGAGCGCGCCGGTGGCCATCGCCCGGCCGTAGCAGGCCTGACAGACACCGCTCGGGGCCTTGCACTTGAGCACCGACCGCACCGGCACGACCACGCGCACGCCCTTGTCGTGGTCGTCTGCGAACGCCTGCACGATGTCGGCGAACTCGGCGCGTCCGATCTCGACGCCCTGCTCGACGAGCATGCGACCGCGCTTGGTCGTGATCGGTGCAGCGGCGATGCGTCCGACGAGGTCTTCGTTGGGCTGTCGCCGCCTCGCTCGACCCACACGGTCATCTCGATGTGCTCCTCGGTGCCGCAGTCCGCTTCGCGGATGATCACGTCCTGGGCCACGTCGACCAGGCGCCGCGTCAGATAGCCCGAGTCGGCGGTCCGCAGCGCGGTGTCCGCCAGGCCCTTGCGCGCGCCGTGCGTGGAGATGAAGTACTCGAGCACCGACAGCCCCTCGACGAAGTTGGCCTTGATCGGGCGCTCGATGATTTCGCCCTTCGGGTTGGCCATCAGACCGCGCATCCCCGCGAGCTGGCGAATCTGCTTGAACGAGCCACGCGCGCCCGAGTTGGCCATCATGAAGATCGGGTTCAGCGTGTCGAGGTTCGCGATCATCGCGTCGGCGACCTCGTCGGTCGCCGCGTTCCACTTCTCCACGACCGCCTCGTGGCGCTCCTCCTGGGTGATCAGGCCCATGTCGTACTGGTCGGAGATCTCGACCTACGAGCGCGTCGTACTTGTCGAGGATCTCCTGCTTCTCCGGCGGCACGACCACGTCGTTCTTGGAGATCGTGATGCCGGCCTGGGTCGCGTACTTGAAGCCGAGGTCCTTGAACGCGTCGAGCACGAGCGAGATCGTCGTCGCGCCGTAGGTCTGCACGAGCGCGTCGATCAGCCTGGTCGTGTCGCGCTTCTTCATCGACTGATTGACGAACACGTACTTGCTCGCGTCGAACCCGTCGCCCAGCGCCTCGTCGCAGCGCGCGCTCGATGCGGTCGTTGTAGATGATCCGCCCGACCGTCGTCAGCACGTGGCCGCCCTCGCGGCCGAACGGCCTGAACTCGGCGATGTCGTGCAGCGTGACCACGCCCGCCTCGTAGGAGAGCTCGGCCTCCTGCGCGGTTCTGAACACGTGCGGGCGCGCCTCGTTCGCGGGCCACTTGCCGCTCGTGAGCAGCTCGCGCTTGGCGACGAGCTCCTCGGCCTCGGGACCGTAGGTCAGGTAGTAGGCGCCGAGGATCATGTCCTGCGTCGGAGTCGCCAGCGGCGCGCCGTGCGCGGGGCTGAGGATGTTGTTGGAGGAGAGCATCAGGATGCGCGCCTCCGCCTGCGCCTCCGCGGACAGCGGCAGGTGCACGGCCATCTGGTCGCCGTCGAAGTCGGCGTTGAACGCGTGGCAGACCAGCGGGTGAACCTGGATCGCCTTGCCCTCGACGAGCAGCGGCTCGAACGCCTGGATGCCCAGACGGTGCAGGGTCGGCGCGCGGTTGAGCAGCACCGGGTGCTCGTGGATGACCTCCTCGAGCACGTCCCACACCTCGCCGATCATCGAGTCGACCATCTTCTTGGCGGCCTTGATGTTCTGCGCGGACTTGCGCTCGACCAGCCGCGCCATGATGAACGGCTTGAACAGCTCCAGCGCCATGATCTTCGGCAGCCCGCACTGGTGCAGCTTCAGGTACGGGCCGGCCACGATCACCGAGCGCCCGGAGTAGTCCACGCGCTTGCCGAGCAGGTTCTGGCGGAAGCGGCCCTGCTTGCCCTTGAGCATGTCCGACAGCGACTTCAGCGGACGGTTGCCCGGCCCGGTCACGGGACGCCCGCGGCGGCCGTTGTCGAACAGCGCGTCGACGGCCTCCTGGAGCATGCGCTTCTCGTTGTTGACGATGATCTCGGGCGCGCCGAGGTCGAGCAGCCGCTTGAGGCGGTTGTTGCGGTTGATCACGCGGCGATACAGGTCGTTGAGGTCAGAGGTCGCGAACCGTCCGCCGTCGAGCTGGACCATCGGGCGCAGCTCCGGCGGGATCACCGGCACGGCGTCGAGCACCATCATCTCGGGCTTGTTGCCGGACTGGATGAACGCGCTGACGACCTTCAGGCGCTTGACCGCGCGCGCCTGCTTCTGGCCCTTGGCGGTCTTGACCTGCTCCTCGAGCTCGGTGCGTTCGGCCTGCAGGTCGACCTGCTGGAGCAGGTCCCTGACGGCCTCGGCGCCCATCCCGCCGCGGAAGTACTCGCCGAACCCGTACGGCGAGCCGAAGCGCTCCTTGAGCTCGCGAAACGTCGTCTCGTCGTGCTCGATCTGCTTGGGCTCCATCGTCTTGAACAGCTCCCACACGTTGCGCATGCGCTCGGCGGCGTCCTCGATGTAGGCCTCGGTGTCGGCGATGTCGGCGTCGAAGGTCTTGCGCAGCTCCTTGACGAGCTTCTCGCGCTCCTCGTCGGAGATCTTCGCGAGGTTGACGTCGAGCGAGTCGGCCCACAGGTGGTCTTCGTCGTTGAAGTGCGTCTGCTTGCCGTTCTGCAGGTACTTCTCGCGGCGCTTGAGCGACTCGCGCAGCTCCAGCACGCGCTCCTCGCGCTCGGCGGCGTAGGAGTCGAGGACCTTGTTGACCTCCTGCTCGAGCGAGTCCAGATCCTTGGAGCGCGCCTCGTCGTCGACCCAGGTGACGATCGACGCGGCGAAGTACAGGACCTTCTCGAGTTCCTTGGGCGCCATGTCGAGCAGGTAGCCGATGCGACTGGGCACGCCCTTGAAGAACCAGATGTGGCTGACCGGGGCGGCGAGGTCGACGTGGCCCATGCGCTCGCGGCGGACCTTCGAGCGCGTGACCTCCACGCCGCAGCGCTCGCACACGATGCCCTTGTAGCGCACGCGCTTGTACTTGCCGCAGTAGCACTCCCAGTCCTTGGTCGGACCGAAGATGCGCTCGCAGAACAGCCCATCCTTCTCGGGCTTGAGCGTGCGGTAGTTGATCGTCTCGGGCTTGATCACCTCGCCCGAGCTCCAGCTGCGGATCTGCTTGGAGGAGGCGAGTGAGATCTCGATGGCGTCGAAATTGTTGATGTCGATCATCTGGTGACGGCTCTAGCTTTCGCTTTGCGGGTGAAACGGACGGGTTGCGGTTCTGTGCGCCGGTGCTCCCCGGTGTCCCGCCGAACCGCCGGCGGGTGTGCGGGCGCCGCCGGGCGGCGGCGGACGCCTGATGCGTCGGCCTACGTCTCGGTCTCCTCGACCAGCTCCTCCTCGGACGCCGCCTCTCCGGCCAGCGCCTCGATGTCCAGCTCGGCGACGCCCTCGCCGAGCAGCTCCTCGACGTCGAGCCCGTCCGCGACGACATCCTCGATCCGCATCCGCGTCCGTGGACTGCGCCTCGTCGATGATGGCGACCTGCCATGGATCTCCGTCCTCGCCTCGTCGGCGCCATCCACGGCGTCGCTCGGACTCGCCCTCGTCGGCGCCTCCGCCGCGTCGGTTGCGTCCTCGCCCTCCAACGTCTCGTCGGCCGCGGCGCCGTTGGCCGGGGCGCGCACGCCGGAGAGGTCGATGCCGAGCTCCTCGGCGGCGCGCAGCAGGTCGTCGTCCTCGTCGCGCATCTCCGTGCGCTGGCCCTCCTCGGAGACGACGTTGACGTCGAGCGCCAGCGACTGCATCTCCTTGAGCAGCACCTTGAACGACTCGGGGATCGACGGCTCGGCGATGTTCTCGCCCTTGACGATCGCCTCGTAGGCCTTCACGCGCCCGACCGTGTCGTCGGACTTGATCGTGAGCATCTCCTGCAGCGTGTAGGCGGCGCCGAACGCCTCCAGCGCCCACACCTCCATCTCGCCGAAGCGCTGGCCGCCGAACTGCGCCTTGCCGCCCAGCGGCTGCTGGGTGACCAGCGAGTAGGGCCCGGTCGAGCGGGCGTGGATCTTGTCGTCGACGAGGTGCAGGAGCTTGAGGATGTACATGTACCCCACCGTCACCTGCTCGGCGAACGGCTCGCCGGTGCGACCGTTGAACAGCGTCATCTTGCCCGACGCCTGCTCTCCCGGACGGCGGCTCTTGTCGATGTCCATGCGGATGCGACCCTTGTGCTCGTCCTGCCAGCGCACGAGCGCCTCGTCGACATCGGTGATCGTGGCGCCGTCGAACACGGGCGTGGACACGTACACGCGCCGGGAGGAGCCGTTGCCGAGCCGTTGCCGGAGCCGTTGCACCCGCGTCAGCTTCCTTGTAGGCCTCCGAGCCGTCGTCATACCAGCCCTGTGCGGCGACCCAGCCGAGGTGCGTCTCGAGGATCTGCCCGACGTTCATGCGGCTCGGCACGCCGAGCGGGTTGAGGATCACGTCGACCGGCGTGCCGTCCTCCAGGAACGGCATGTCCTGGACGTCGACGATCTTTGAGATCACGCCCTTGTTGCCGTGGCGGCCCGCGAGCTTGTCGCCCTCGGAGATCTTGCGCTTCTTGGCCACGAACACGCGCACGAGGTCGTTGACGCCCGGCGGCAGATCATCGCCCGCGTCGCGGCTGAACGTCATCACGTCGATCACCACGCCGCCCTCGCCGTGGGGCACCTTCAGCGAGGTGTCGCGCACCTCGCGCGCCTTCTCCTTGAAGATCGCGCGGATCAGCTTCTCCTCGGCGGTCAGCTCGGTCTCACCCTTGGGCGTGACCTTGCCGACGAGCAGGTCACCGGAGATGACCTCAGCGCCGACGCGCACGATGCCGCGGTCGTCGAGGTTGCGCAGCGACTCCTCCGAGCGGTTGGGGATGTCGCGCGTGATCTCCTCCTCGCCGAGCTTGGTCGTGCGGGCGTCGATCTCGTACTCCTCGATGTGGATCGAGGTCAGCTCGTCGTCCTGCACGAGGCGCTTGGACAGGATGATCGCGTCCTCGAAGTTGTAGCCCTCCCAGGACATGAACGCGACCATCAGGTTCTTGCCCAGCGCCATCTCGCCCTTGTCGGTCGAGGAGCCGTCGGCGAGCACCTCGCCCGCCTTGACCTTCTGGCCGCTGCGCACGCGCGGCTTGTGGTGGATCAGCGTGCCCTGGTTGGAGCGCATGAACTTCTGCAGCTCGTACTCGTCCTTCTTGCCGTCGGTCGTCTCGATCACGATCTGAGTCGCGTCGACGTGATCGATCGTGCCGGCGTCGCGCGCCAGCAGCACATCGCCGGTGTCGAGCGCGGCGCGGCGCTCCATGCCGGTGCCGACGAGCGGCGCGTCGGCCTTCAGCAGCGGCACCGCCTGGCGCTGCATGTTCGAGCCCATCAGCGCGCGGTTGGCGTCGTCGTGCTCGAGGAACGGGATCATCGCGGTCGCCACCGACCAGATCTGCTCGGGCGAGACGTCCACCAGGTCGACGTCCTTGGGCCCGACCGTCACGTACTGGCCGGCCTGCGTGCGGCACAGGATCTCCGTGCCCTTGAGCTTGCCCGTCTTGGCGTCCACGGGCGTGTTGGCCTGCGCGATCACCAGCTCCTCTTCCTGGGTGGCGTCCAGGCGCACGACCTTGCTCGGTCACCACGCCGTCCTTGACGACGCGGTACGGAGTCGTCACGAACCCGTACTCGGAGACCTCGGCGAACGAGCTCAGCGAGCCGATCAGCCCGATGTTCGGACCCTCGGGCGTCTCGATCGGGCACATGCGCCCGTAGTGGGTCGGGTGCACGTCGCGCACCTCGATCGGCGCGCGCTCGCGCGTCAGCCCACCGGCTCCCAGCGCCGACAGGCGCCGGCGGTGGGTGAGTCCCGGCCAGCGAGTTGGTCTGGTCCATGAACTGCGAGAGCTGTGAGGAGCCAAAGAACTCCTTCAGCGCCGCCACGACCGGGCGGATGTTGATGATCGTCTGCGGCGTGATCGTGTCGGCGTCCTCGGTCGTCAGGCGCTCGCGCACGACGCGCTCCATGCGGTACAGCCCGATCCGGAACGCCTCCTGGATCAGCTCGCCGACGGTGCGCAGGCGGCGGTTGCCGAAGTGCTCGTACTCGTCGAGGTGCTCGGCGACCGGCTCGCGCGGCATGCTCATCGCCTCCGCGGCGTAGTCCTTGATCTCGACCTCGCCGTCCTCGGGCAGGCCCAGGCGCTTGGGCAGCGAGACCAGCTCGCGCACCAGCGCGAGGATGTCGTCGTGGGTCAGCGTGCGCGTGTCGATGTCGATGTCGAGACCCGAGCCGCGAGTTGAGCTTGTAGCGGCCGACGCGCGTGAGGTCGTAGCGCTTGGGGTCGAAGAACAGCTGGTTGAGCAGCGCCTTGGCGTTGTCCACGCTCGGCGGCTCGCCCGGGACGCTGCTTCTTGAACAGCTCGATCAGCGCGCCCTCTTCGGTGCGAGTCGCCTCGGTGTCGGACTCGATCGTGTTGCGGATGTACAGCGAGTCCTCGAACAGCTTGAGGATCTCCTCGTCGGTCGCGTACCCCATCGCGCGCAGCAGCACCGTCACCGGCAGCTTGCGCTTGCGGTCGATGCGGACGAACACCTTGCCCTTCTTGTCGATCTCGAGCTCCAGCCACGACCCGCGCGCGGGCATCAGGTTGGCGATGAACACCTGCTTCTCGCGGTCCTTGGGCTCCATCAGGTAGGCGCCCGGGCGAGCGCACGAGCTGGGTGACGACCACGCGCTCGGTGCCGTTGATCACGAACGTCCCGCGCTCGGTCATCCACGGGAAGTCGCCCATGAACACCGACTGCTCGCGGATCTCGCCCGTCTCGCGGTTGATGAACGCGACGGTCACCGTCAGCGGACGCGCGTAGGTCAGGTCCTTCTCGCGGCACTGCTCCAGCGAGGCGACCGGCTCGTCGAACACGAACTCGCCGAACTGGACGGCGAGGTTGCCGGTGTAGTCCTCGATCGGCGAGATGTCGTCGATCGTCTCGCGCAGCCCGCCGCCCTGTGGGTCGGTGAGCCACGCAAACGAGCGGCGCTGGATGTCGATCAGGTTGGGGACATCTACGGTCTTGTCGAGGCGCGCGAAGCTTCGGCGCGTCCGGAGAGCATCAACAGCAGCCAAGAGAACGTCTCCTTCGGAGGGCGAGGTACGGACGCAGTAGGAGGGCGCCCGAGAGCGCGACCAGCAAAGATAGCACAGATCATCGCCACCCTTAAGTGGGCCGCCGGCGCTCACGGACCCCGCCTCCTGACGACCGCGTATGTGGCGCGACGTCGTGCTGCTGGGGCGGCTGCGGCTATTGGCCAGCGCACGGCACTTTACCGGAAAATCGGCCGATTTGTTAGGCGCGGGTAAAGACTGGGCGAGGCGTGCATCGCGAGGTGCAGCTTCGGACGAAGCCACGCGCAGGCGCACACACGCGCGTGCGTTCGCCGCCAGAACGACACAACGCACTCTCACGCGCCGCCCGCGCCCGCGCCGCCCGCGCCGACTGCTGCCGCCGGTGACGGCACGACGGACGCACGTTGCACGCATGCACGCGCGTGGCCCACGACCAAGACAACGCAGACAACACACCGACGTCCGACCCGTCGCCGACAGGCCTCGACAGCGTTCGCCATACCACACGCACGTGAGAGAGTGCGTCTCGTTCATAAGCAACGAAGAGGTCCAGCAGAAAACCTTGTGCAACCAATAGACAGCCAAGCGGGGGCGCGCACTGCGCGCCCGACCGGCCCCGCGGCGCATGCGCCGCCGGTCGACGGCGTAAACCCGGATCCCGCGCTACTTCAGCTCGACCGTCGCGCCGGCCTCCTCCAGTTCGGCCTTGAGCTTGTCGGCCTCCTCCTTCTCGATGCCCTCCTTGACGGGCTTGGGAGCCTCGTCGACGAGCGCCTTGGCCTCTTTCAGGCCCAGGCCCGTCGCGGCGCGCACGACCTTGATCACCTGGATCTTCTTGTCGCCGGAGGCCGGCGAGGATCACGTCGACGGTGCTCGCTCGCTTCCTCCTCGGCGCCGGCCTCGCCACCGGCGGCGCCACCCGCGGCGGCCGCCGGCGCGGCCACGGCCGCGGCCGATACGCCGAACTCCTCCTCGAGCGCTTTGATCCGCTCGGCGAGCTCGAGCACCGAGATGCCCTTGAGCTCCTCGATCCACTTCTCTGTGCTTGTGTGTAGCCATGTCCGTCAGTCCTCCTTGGTGGGATTCGTCTCGGCGTCCTCGGACTGGGCCTCAGCCGAGACGTCCGCCTGGTTGTCGTCTTGCGCCGGCTCACTCTGCTCCGGCTCAGCTTGGTTCTCGGGCTCCGCCTCGACGGACGGCTCCTCCGTAGTTGGGGAGCCCTCCGTCACGGGCTCGGGCTCCACAGCCGCTGGCTCCTCCGCGGTTGGGGGCTTCTCCGCCGCAGGCTCCTCGGTGGACGCGGGCTCCTCTGCAACCACAGACTCCGCCTCGGCCGCGGGCGGCTCGCCCGCTGGAATCTCGCCGGACTCCTTCTTCTCCTGCACCTGTCCGAGCGCCACGGCCAGCCCGCCGACGAGCGCGCCGAGCGTGCGCACGAGCCCGCTGATCGGCGAGGCCACGACTCCGACGAGCTGCCCGTACAGAGCTTCGCGTGAGGGCAGGCGGGAGATCGAGCGGATCTGGTCGGGCTCGAGCGCGGCGCCGTCCATCAGGCCCGCCCTTGAACGGCAACAGCTGCGTCGCGCGACCGTAGTCGGCGAGGGCTTTGGCGGCGGTGGCGATGTCGCCGCGCACGAACGTCAGCGCCGTCGGACCCTGCAGCAGCTCCTTCAGCGTCGTCCGCGCCGGCCTGGTCGGCGGCGCGTTCGGTCAGCGAGTTCTTGACGACCTTGAACGTCGCGTCGGCCTCGCGCAGCTTCGCGCGCAGCTCGGCCGCCTGGGGCACGGAGATGCCCTTGTAGTCGACGGCGAAGACCGCCTGCGAGGACTCGTCTATGTGGGCCGCGATCTCGGCGATCGCGGCGGCCTTCTGGTCTCGGTTCATTCGCTGGCTCCTGTCCTGGTCTTACGCCGGCCGATCTGAGATCGGTAGCCGCCGGGGGTCTTTGGTGGCCTGGTGTGGAGGTGGATAGCGCTATGCGGCAACGGCTGCCGCAGACGACGACGTGCCTCCTCGAGGATGTCACGTGTGCGGCTTGGATCGACCTTCACCCCCGGGCCCATCGTCGAGGTCAGGGTGATCGAGCGCAGGTAGCGGCCCTTCGCGGCCGAGGGCTTGGCGCGGATCAGCTCTTCGACCACGGCCGCGTAGTTCTCCAGCAGCGCGCGCTCGTCGAAGCTCGCGCGGCCGATCACCATGTGCACGATCGCGGTGCGGTCGGTGCGGTACTCGACCTTGCCCGACTTGGACTCCTCGACGGCCTTGGCCACGTCCATCGTGACCGTGCCGACCTTCGGGTTGGGCATCTTGCCGGACGGGCCGAGGATGCGCCCGAGGCGCCCGACGACCGACATCAGGTCGGGCGTGGCGATCGCCACGTCGAACTCGTCGAACCCCTCCTCGATGCGCTTGGCCAGATCCTCGCCGCCGACGACGTCGGCCCCGGCCGCTTCGGCCTCGGCGACCTTCGGGCCCTGGGCGAACACGACGATCTTCACATCCTTGCCCAAGCCGTTGGGCAGCGCGATCGTGCCCCGCAGCTGCTCGTCGGCGTGGCGGACGTTCAGGCCCGTGCGCACGTGCAGCTCGACCGCCTCGTCGAACTTGGCGCTGGCCAGGCTCTTGACCAACGCGACCGCCTCAGCGGGCTCGTACTCGCGCTCGCGATCGATCTTCGCCAGGCCCTCGCGATGGCGGCGTCCGTGATGTGCGGTCATGACGCCACCTCTGCAGAGAAGCAAGCCCGGCATGGACACGCAGATGAACCGAGTCCCACCCACCCAGATTGAAAAAGGCCGCCCACCCCGCGTGGCGTGCCGCACGTGTGCTGGCCGATCTCCGATCGGTAGGACGCAGATCCAGCGCAGCCATGCGTGCTCATGACGCCACCTCCACACCCATCGACCGGGCTGTGCCGGCGATGATCTTCGTCGCCTGGTCGATGTCGTGCGCGTTCAGGTCCGCAAGCTTGCGCTCGGCGATCTCCCGCAACTGCGCCTGGGTGATCGTGCCGACCTTCGTGCGGTTGGGCTCGCCCGAGCCCTTGCCGATGCGCAGCGCCTGCTTGATCAGCACCGCGGCGGGCGGCGTCTTGGTGACGAACGTGAACGAGCGATCCTCGTACACCGTGATCACGACCGGGATCGACCGTGCCCGGTCTCGCTCTGCGTCTGGGCGTTGAACGCCTTGCAGAACTCCATGATGTTGATCCCGTGCTGGCCCAGCGCGGGACCGACCGGCGGCGCCGGGCTGGCCTGGCCGCCGTTGGCTTGGAGCTTGATCGTTGTCAGAATCTTCTTAGCCATGATCTAGATCTTTTTCACCTGGTCGAAGCCCACCTCGACGGGGGTCTCGCGACCGAAGATTGATACCAGGACCTTGAGCTTGGCGGCGTCGTCGTTGATCTCGGAGATCTCTCCGGAGAAGTCAGACAGGGGTCCGGACACGACCTTGACGGACTCGCCGATCGCGAACTGGGCGCGCGTGCGCGGCGCCGTCGCGACATCGGTCTTGTGCAGCAGCCGATCGACCTCGACCTGGGTCAGCGGCACCGGCTCCTGGGAGGCGCCGACGAACCCGGTCACGCCGGGAGTGCCCTTGACGACGCCCCAGGAGTCCTCGTTGAGCTCCATGTTGACGAGCACGTACCCAGGCATCGTGCGCTTCTCGACGGTGATCTTCTGGTTGTCCTTCATCTCCGACACGGACTCGGTCGGGACGACCACGTTGCGCACCGCGCGCTGCTGACCCAGCGAGACCACGCGGTGCTCGAGGTTCTGTTTGACCTTGTTCTCGTGGCCGGAGTAGGTGTTGACGACGTACCAGCGAAACATTCGGGTTGTTAGTTCCTGACTCGTTCGGTAAGTGGGTGGGGGCAGTTGCGTTTGCTGTGAGTGTGCGACGTACAGAACGGACCTTCTGACGTCCGAGGATCAAGCAGATCAAAAGATGAAAGGCCCGCCCGCCCCGCGTGGCGTACTACGTACGCGAGCGACTGAGGACGCAGACCGAATAGGGAGACATTCGCTCCGCTCACATCCCCGATTCGGCCAGCGCAGGTCATTCGGCGCCAGGTCAGAGGATGAATTCGACGATTTCCTTGGCAACGTAGTCGGCCAGGCCGAGGTAGGCGCCGGCGATAGCGACGAAGCCGAGCACGACCGCGGTGGCCTGAAACACGTGGCGGCGGTCGGGCCACTGCACACGCTGAAGCTCGGCCCAGCTGGCACGTAGAAACCCGATCGCACGGTTGCCGCCCTTGCGCAGGGGCGCACCCGACGCGCGATCCGGACCGACATCGCCGGCCCCACCACCGCCACCACCGGTGCCCCCAGGTCCCGACGGGCCTCCGGGCTCCTGCAGTTCGTCCTCGCTGAGATCGCCCTCGGCCTCAGCCTCGGCCTCGATCTCGGCCTCGGACAGCGTTTCGGCGTCGGCGACGATCGCCTCCGGCGCCGGCGATGAGCGCAGCATCGAACTCGTCGACGTCACCCGCATGCTCCAGCGCGCCCGGGAGGTCGGCGCGCTCCACCCGGCCGGACTCCGGGGACAGCGACGGGAACGGGCGCAACTGACCCGCCCGCGGGCGTAGCCGGAGGGCTCTCGGGAGCACGGCCCACGGGCGCAGGGCCCCTACGGGCGCGACGTTGCTTTGCGCGTTTGCGATCACGAGCCACAGCACAGCGCTCCCGCGCTAGCTAACGAGTCTCCCGATGGCTGGTGTGGCGACGGCACCAGCGACAGTACTTGCGCAGCGCGACCCGGTCGGGGTTGTTGCGCTTGCTCTTGTTCGTCTGGTAGTTGCGATGCTTGCACTCCTCGCATGCGAGGGTGATAGCGATGCGAACGTCTCCGCGGGCCATGTGCGAGATCTGCTCCTGCGCGATCGTGTGTGGACACCGGGCCCAGGCGAAGAAAAACCCCGCCCAGGCGCGAGGTATCCGGCAGTCTAGCGCGCTTTCGCCGCGGGGGCGATGAGACGGAAACGACGCGCCTGAAACGGCCTGCGCGGCAGGGTGGGGGCCTCACTCATAACATCACTCGTACAGCGTGAGCGTCGCCAGGATCACGTACAGCGCGACCAGCGCCCAGCCCTCGAACTCGGCGGCCTCGCCGTCGCCGGTCACCTGCGAGAGCGTCAGCGCGGTCAGCGCGAGCGCGCCGATGTAGACGGGCGCCAGCGCGAACGTCAGCTGGGTGGACAGGGCGAAGGACACGAGCACGAGCAGCGGGAACAGGAACGCGGCGATCTGGGCGACCGAGTTCTTGACGACCGAGATCGCGAGGTCGTAGCGGCGCTTGTAGGCGAGCACCAGCCCGGCGACGTTCTCGACGGCGTTGCCGGCGATCGCGACGATCACGAGGCCCGCAAACGCCTGGGAGATGTGCAGCACCGCAATCGCGGGCGCCAGCCCGTTGACGAACCAGTCGGACACGAATGCCGAGCCACCCCCGGCGACGATCAGCAGCGTGAGGGTCATCCCGAGCGAGAGTCGGGGGCCGGCGGATCGCGGGGACTCGGCGCCGGCGCCGCCCTCCGCCTGGGCATCCCCCGTCTCGGTGTCTTCCGGTTGGCCGGGCGCCAAACTGTCGGTGTCGGTGTCCCGCACATGCGGGGCGGTGTCCGAGCGCAGGTAGGGAACGACCCAGGCGAGGTAGACGACCAGCAGGCAGACGGCGCCGACCGCGGAGATCGCCTCGACATGATGGCTGGCGGGATCGTGCGGTGGCGAGCGAGAGACCGAGCAGGACGATGATGAACACGGTGACCTGCAGCAGCGTGGCCGTGTCACGGGGCAGGCGTGGCGAGAAGCGCATGATCCCCTCGGGGGAGCGGCGCGCCCCGATCACGATCACGAGACCCAGCACAAGCAGCGCGTTGGCGAGGATCGACCCGATGATCGCCGTCTGGGCGACCACGAGCTCGCCGGCTTTCAGGGCGAAGATGACGACGAACAGCTCGGGCAGGTTGCCGAGCGTGGACTGCAACATGCCGGTGACGGCGGGACCGAAGCGCTCGCCCAGCTGCTCGGTCGCGAACGACACGACCCAGGCGAGGCCGGCGAGCGCGAGCGTGGCCAGCGCGAAACGTGGTACCGGCGCCCAGGCGCCGTAGTCGGCCACGCCGGCGAGCGCGGTCAGCGCCACGATCAGTGCCAGCGCGATGCGCTCGAGTCGCACTCAGGCGGGACACATCTCGCGCGCTGCGGTGCGGGTCCGGTCCTCAGTGACTCTCGAGCACGCGATCGATCAGACCGTACTCCTGCGCCTGCTCGGCCGTGAAGAACCGGTCGCGCTCCATGTCCGTGCGGACCTGCTCGGTCGGGCGGCCGGTGTGCTCAGCGTAGATTTCGTCGAGCCTACCCCGGACGTTGAGAATCTCGCGGGCGTGGATCTCGATGTCCGTCGACTGGCCTTCGAAGCCGGCCGAGGGCTGGTGGATGAGGATGCGGCTGTTGGGCAGCGCCGCGCGCTTGCCGTTCGTTCCCCCGGCCAGCAGCAGCGAGCCCATCGACATCGCCACCCCCACGCACATCGTCGCGATGTCGGGCTTGACGAACCGCATCGTGTCGTAGATCGCCAGACCCGAGTAGACCGAGCCCCCGGGCGAGTTGATGTAGATCGAAATGTCCTTGTCGGGGTCCTGGGACTCAAGGTGCAGCAACTGGGCGACGACTAGGTTGGCGACCTGATCGTCGATCGGAGTGCCGAGGAAGATGATCCGCTCGTTGAGCAGGCGCGAGTAGATGTCGAACTCGCGCTCGCCGCGCGCGGTGCGCTCGATGACCATCGGTATCAGCGGCATGTGATGCCCACCCTAGCGCTGATGGCCGGATGTCCGAGTTCGCGCCGAATGAGGCGTGGGTAGATCGATGATCGACGATGTACTCGATGTGTCTGGAGCCGTCATGAGCCCCCACCTGCCCATACGAGGAGAGCGCAGGGCGCCCCTCATCCCCGCCATCGTCGCGTTGCTCGCGACGCTTGCCCTGGCCACCACACTCGCCCTGGCCGTACCGGTGCTGGTGCTCGCGATGACCAGCCACGCGGGCTGGCCGGCGGATCAGCACCTGGAGATGGACCGGGGGCCGGCCGGGCTGCACCACACGCTCGTGGGCCGGGCGGGCGTGCACAACTACCTGCTGGGCGGCTACGGCGACGACACGGTCTACGGCGGCGACGCGGGCGACGTGATCTGGGGCGACTACCACGAGTCGGGCTGGCCGAGCCGGCAGACCGCGATCATCCACGCGGGTGATGGCCCGAACTTCATCTACGCCAACGACACGTACAACTACGTATGGACGGGCACATCACCGCGAACGGTCGTGCACGCGCACGAGAACTCGGGGGTCATCCACTGCGAAAACCCGCGGATAGTCGTGTTCACGAGCCACCGCGCGCTCCCGCACTACAAGCTCGACGGCTGCCGTCACATCAGCTTCTATTCCGTCGGCTACTGATCTGAGGACTTTGGAACGCTCGGCTGGAGGGTTGCCCGGGCCCATATAGCCAGATGTTCGCCAATGGACGTTGACCAATCAGGACCGGACGTTCGCCCAATTGACGTTCGCCCAATCTGGACCCCACGCGGGCGGGCGCACACGCGTGGACCAGCGACTCAGATGTCCGAGCTATGCGGGCGAATAGTCGCCCGGCCTCTCGCGCAACGAGCGCACGCGGGTGGACCAGCAGGCTCAGATGTCCGAGCTATGCGGGCGAATAGTCGCCCGGCCTCTCGCGCAACGAGCGCACGCGGGTGGACCAGCAGGCTCAGATGTTGACCGAGCGCATGCCGGCCGGGTCGTAGCGGTCGCCCGCGGCGGGCGGGATCGCATCGGCGATGCTCTGCACCTCCTCGGCGCTCAGCTCGATGTCCGCGGCGGCGAGGTTCTCCTCCAGGTACCGCACGCGCTTGGTGCCGGGGATCGGGACGATGTGCTCGCCGCGGTGCAGCACCCACGCGAGCGCCAGCTGTCCGGGAGTGATGCCACGCTCACTCGCCAGCTCCCGAACGCGCTCGGCGAGGGTGAGGTTGTGAGTGAGGTTCTCGCCGGAGAATCGAGGTCCATAGCGGCGATAGTCGTTCTCGTCGAGCTCCTCGGGCGAGGTGAATCGCCCTGACAGAAACCCGCGCCCCAGCGGTGAGTAGGCGACGAGCGCGATTCCCAGCTCTTGCAGCGTCGGCAGGACATCGGACTCCACATCGCGCGTCCACAGCGAGTACTCGGACTGGACGGCCGTGATCGGGTGCACGGCATGAGCGCGGCGAATCGTCTCCGCGCTCGCCTCGGACAGGCCGAGATGGCGAATCTTGCCCGCGGCGACGAGCTCGGCCATCGCCCCGACGGTGTCCTCGATCGGCGTGTTCGGATCGACGCGGTGCTGGTAGTACAGGTCGATGTGATCGACGCCGAGGCGTTGCAGCGACGCATCGCAGGCCTCGTGCACATACTCGGGACTGCCGTCGATCATGCGGCGCAGCAGGTCGTCGCCTTTGATCAGCTTGATCCCGAACTTGGTCGCGAGGAACACCTCGTCGCGGCGCTCGGCGATCGCGCTGCCCACGAGTCGCTCATTTGTGTGCGGCCCATACATGTCGGAGGTGTCCAGAAAATTGCAGCCCAGATCCATCGCCCGTGCGATCGTGGCCCTGGCCTCGGACTCGTCAGCGGTCCCGTAAAACGCCGACATCCCCATGCAGCCGAGGCCGATCGCGGAGACCTCGGGGCCGTGCGGTCCAAGCGTGCGCGTGTTCATGATCGTGCTCCTATCGCCGAGGATGAATTCAGGGCTCCCGTGAAGCCCATGCAGGACATAATGGCAACCACAGTGTTCCCACTGAACCTCCCGAACATCCTGACGGTGCTGCGCATCATGCTGGTGCCGGTGCTCGTGGTCGCCCTGCTGGGCAACACGCGCGAGGGGGACGTGCTCGCGGCGATCGTGTTCGCGCTGGCTTCACTGACGGACTTCGTCGACGGCTACCTGGCGCGCTCGCGCCAGTCGGTCACGACGTTCGGCAAGCTGATGGACCCGCTCGCGGACAAGCTGCTGATCGTCGCGGCGCTGATCGCGCTGGTGTCGCTGAACCGCCTGGAAGCGTGGGTGGCGATGGTGATCATCACGCGCGAGCTGGCGGTCACGGTGCTGCGACTCGGCGCAACGCAGGCGGGGGTGGTGATGGAAGCGAGCATGTTCGGCAAGCTCAAGACGTGCATGCAGATCGCGCTGATCCTGGCGCTGATCGCGGTGCACTCCCAGTCGCTGTGGGTGTCGCTGCTGCTGTACGCGACGGTGCTCGTGACGGTTCTGTCAGGGCTGGACTTCTTCTTCGGGCTGCGCCGCCGCCTCGCACGAGTTCAAGCCGGCGGCTGAGGCGGCTGAGATACGGTAGCCCGCCCGCCGTCGGCAGTGGCAGCGCCGCCGCCGGCGCCGGCGCCGGCGGCGAGCCACTCATCGAGCGTTGTGTGGTGGCGTGACAGCGCGCCGGAATCGATCTCCTCACAGAGCTCCGAGAGCAGGCCGTGGCGTTCGGCCAAGACGTTGTGCTGGTGGATCGTCTCGAGGTTCTCCTGGCGGGCGGAGACGAAGCTCGCGCCGTCCAGCTCGGGGAAGCGCGCCACGACGCCCAGCGAGCATCTCGCGCACGCAATCCTCGACGAACCGCGGGCGGGCATGAGCCTTTTCGACGACAGCGACCTCGTCGGAGCGCTTCATCAGCTCATAGATCTCTGAGGACATGCTCGACTCGACTATCTCCAGCAGCGCGGACGCGTCGATCTCGGCCACGCACTCCTCGATGCAGCCGATGTGCAGCGTGCCCAGGCCGCGCTGGTTGTGGGTAGCGACCGGGACCCGGGCGAGGATGCGCTCGATCTGCTCCTCGGAGAAATCATCCTCGCGCAGACGCTCACGCGCGCGCAATGCGACCAGTTCCTGCGCACAGGGGCAGGCGGTCATGCCGGTGGCCGATACCCCGACGATGCGGCGCGTGCCGTGCTCGAACGCGACAGCGCGGCCGAGCAGCGTGTAGATCTCCTGGGTGCCGACGCCCGAGACGGGCGCGGGCTTATGCTCGGGATAGCGCGCCGCGATCGTGACTTCGGCGCGCTGGGCGTCCTGACGGGCGCGCACGAGCTCGGCTATGTGCTGGGCGAGCGTCTCGGCCCGGAACGGCGACTCGCTGAGGACGACCTCGCCGATCGCCTCGTTGACGACCTCCTCGAAGCGGGACATGTGCGCCCCCTTCTGGTCTGAGCTGAGGTCCACGAAACAGGACAGGCGCGCGAAGAACAGCTCCTCGCGAATGCGAACAACCTTCTCCACGCCCGTGACCCCGACCCGCGAAAGGCCGATCGGAATCGAGGGCGCGCGCGCCTGGACGTCGTCACCGAAAGGATGCGTCGGAGACAGCGAGTCGATCTGCCGGGTCGCCTGCACTCAGACCAAGCCTAGCGCCCGTCCGATGCCCAACGCGACCAGCGTGGGCGATTGCCGATTCTGGTATCACTTCGCGATCAGCTCGTCGGGTCAACCCCGGGTCCGATTGGGGGCGTGTCTGCAAGAGCGTCGGGGAACCGCAACAAAGGCACAGCGTGGGACTTATATAGAGCAGGAAACGGCAAACGCGATCGAGGAACACAGAGGAGGCTAGTCGCAACAGGTCAGGGGAGGTCGGAGCGAGAGGTGTTCCGACGGGGTGCAGGATGGATCCTGGGGGTCCAGCAGTGTTCAACGACAGTGTCGATGCAACGATCACGGCCGACAGCACGGCTGTGATCGAGATGGAGGATTTGCAGGGCGTTATCACAGTGGGGATGCGCCAGGCCGACGCCGATCCGGGCGTCGATCCGAGTATGGACTCGCTGCGCTTGTACCTGCGCTCGATCGGCCGGGTGCCGCTGTTGAGCGCCGATGAGGAGGTGTGTCTGGCCAAGCGGATCGAACGCGGCGATGTCGCGGCCAAGCAGCACATGGTCGAGGCGAACCTGCGGCTGGTCGTGTCGATCGCCAAGGGATATGTCGGCCGAGGATTGACGTTCCTCGACCTGATCCAAGAGGGCTCGCTCGGGCTGATCAGAGCAGTCGAGAAGTTCGACTACCGCAAAGGCTACAAGTTCTCGACGTACGCGACCTGGTGGATCAGGCAGTCGATGACGCGAGCGATCGCCGACAAGGGCCGCACGATCAGGATTCCCGTGCACATGGTCGAGCGGTTGAACAAGGTGATCCATGCCGAGCGCATGTTGATCCAGCGACTCGGGCGCGAGCCGACCAATGCTGAGATCGCCGCCGAGCTCGAATGCTCGACCAAAGAAGTGCGCGAGGTGATGCGGATGGCCCAGCAGCCGGTCTCGCTGGAGAAGCCGGTCGGCGAGGAGGAAGACTCGGCGCTGGCCGACTTCGTCGAGGACGACGCGGCGGAATCGCCGTTTGAGATCGCCTCCGAGGCATTGCGCCGCGAGAACGTCGTACGCGTGCTGGAAGCGCTGCCCCGGCGCGAGCGTGAGGTGATCGAGATGCGTTACGGCATCACCGGCGAGCGCCAGCGCACGCTGGAGGAGGTCGGCCGCGCTTTCAACATCACCCGCGAGCGGGTCAGGCAGATCGAGAACCGGACGTTGAAGAAGCTGCAGACGCTGCCCGAAGCGCAGCAGCTGCGCGAGGCGTCCTGAGCGCCTGCGCCTGCACTAGAATCGCGTCAGCCCACGGCTCTCGCCGCCGGGGTGCTCGGTGGGGTGTCCGAGTGGTTAAAGGAGACGGGCTGTAAACCCGTTGGCTCTGCCTACGCAGGTTCGAATCCTGCCCCCACCACTTTCGCGGCCCCTCTGGCATAAAGGGCTTCGCGGTGCGATCATCCGGGTAGCAACACGCCATACCCAGAAAGGAGTTCCAACTATGGAGTCCTCCGCATCCACCAGTCGCGTGCTGATCGTGGCTCACAAGACGGCGGCTACACAACCGCTGCTCGACGCGGTGCGCGAGCGAGCGGGGCGCGGGAAGTGCGCGTTTACGCTGCTCGTGCCGAACGCGACCCACGGCCTGCACAAGGTCGTCGACCCCGAGGATCAGACCGAAAGCGAGGCCCAGACGATGCTCGACGTGGCGCTGCCGCTGCTGGAACAGGCGGCGGGCGCTCCCGTGGAGGGGTTCCTCGGCGACGCCGACCCCATTGCCGCGGTGCACGACGCGATCAATCTGCACGGGTTCGACGAGGTGATCGTCTCGACCCTGTCGGCGAAAGTGTCGCGCTGGCTGCGGCTGGATCTGCCCAGCAAGGTGGCCGGCATGGGCCTGCCGGTAACAACCGTGACACCGGGTGAGGATGCCGCGGCAATCGCCGGCTAGCCTGACCGCGCGGCGCGCACACCAGCCACGCCGCCCCCTTTGACCGACTGGATGCCCGCCCCCGACGCGGGCATCCTTGACAACCCCACCCCTTCCATGGATGACAAACAGAAGCCCATATCAGCTGCAGAACCAGCTGAGCGGAGCCTCTCGCTGTCTGGCAGCGCTTTGTCAGGCTATGCACTGTCTGTAGACGCTCCGTCTGCGAGCGGTGAGAGTTACGGGCATGAGACCTACGAAATCAATCCAAGAGCAGTTCGCCAACAACCTGCGCCGCCATCGTGAACGACTGAATCTGTCGCAGGAGGCCCTAGCCGATATCTGTGGCCTGCACCGCACCGAGATCAGCCTGCTGGAGCGCTGCAAGCGCTCGCCACGTCTGGAGACGATCGTGATCCTGGCACGCGGCCTTGAGTTGAGCTTCGCGGGTGAGCTGCTCGATGGCATCGTCTGAGCGCCTGAGACTCTCAGGGAATGTGCACCAGCGACCGGGACGGCTTGAACGCGAACGGAGCGCTGAGGCGAATCACACAGGGGGTGGCTTGTGCTTGCGCGCATAGGTAGCCGGCTCTCGGGTCGCCGGGCGCCGTCGCCTCATATGCCTGTCGGCTGTTGATCATCGAGAAGCCCGTTAGATAGGTATACGCCGGCGCGCTCGCGTACGTGTTGCGCGCGGGGTCGAAGCCGTCCACGGCCCCCTCTGTCGCGCCGTCGGTGTCCTCGTAGAAGTACAGCTCGCCGCCGAACCAGGACGGCCCCAGCCAGCTCTCGTCGCCTTCGCCAACGTCCAGGAGTGCGACCAGCCGCTGAGGCCCGCCTGTGACCGTCTCTATCCGTACCTCGGTGGTAGTTCCAACGGACCCGATGCCGTCGTTGAGGATGAAGGTATCGACGAGCGCGAGTTGCCGACCGTGGAGCGCAAGCGCTTCGACGCTGGGCGCTTTGGGAGGTTCGCACACGACCTTCGACTGAATAGTCGATGATACGTAGCACTTGCGTCGCGGCGCCCCGCCCAGCACCCTTCGGTCGGCGCCGTTCCATAGGCTGGTCATCACCTTCGCGGCGCCGCTCACCCACGCGACCCGGTCACCCCAGACCGTCGGATGCGAGGCCCCTTGTGTGCCGGGGACGGCTTGGGGGTCGCTGCCATTCAAGGCCGAGACCACCAGGTGGCACTTGCTGGCGCAGCTGAGGTAGGAGAGGACCGGCGGGCCGGACGGACCCGGACCGACCGCGACTTCGATTGCCTTGCCAGCCGAGGGGACAGACGTTGTCGAGATCTGCCCGTCGCGGCGAACCAGAACGTGCCATAACCCCTCTGCCGCGTCGTAGTCACTCCACGCCTCGACGCCGCCATATGCCTCGACCACCGTGTTGCCCTGCAACGCTGCAATCGTGACGGGAGCAGTTCCTGCTGCGACGGAGCCAGCGGAACCGGCGCCCACCACCGCAACCGCGACCAGCAATCCCCCGGTGGCCCAAACGCCTCTGCAGGTACGGACCTTCAACACACGAACAGACTAGCCGCGCAGAAGTAGGGCGCCGCATCCCATCTATAAGGTCTCGCGGCGACCTTCCGCGCGACGCGGTGCTGGATGCGCTTGACGCCGGTGTTGTGGAAGCGGACGTTGTGCGCGGCCCATCGGGTGCGGAACTCCTCGCTTTTGTGTTGAGAGCGCCCCGACAAGGTCTGAGAGGGCACGGTCGTATGAGTCGCGGCCGGCCTCTGAGCGCAGAGCCGCGACCACGTCATTTGCGATGCGATATCAGTCGATAAAGAAGTTCGACGCACGAGGGTCGAGGGAAGACGAAACAGGCCGTGTTCACCGGCCGCGTTGGGTTGGTGTACATCTCGGAGTAGAGGGCGTAGCCGAGCTGGTTGGCGGCAAGGATGTCGCCGCGCCAGTTGCGCACGTACGCTGGTGCTGTGCTCATCGCGTCCCACGGATGCGATGCACGCTCGGTTCTACCTGCTGCTTGCTCGCGCGGCGCCGGGGTCGCCGCTAAAAAATGCTCTAGCAAGCGAAAAAACGCGAAGTCGACCCCCGGGTTCAAACCCGAGACCTCATCCTTACCATGGATTGCAAGGGGAGGTCCTCCTATGGGCTCGAGTCCCGTCCTGTCTGGGTTTTTGGGACTCTGGAGAACTCTGGATGACCGGCCTGTGGGGGTGATTTGCCCCAGATTGCCCCAGAAATCCGCCAAAAACGCCCCCAGAAACCGTCGGGACACTTGTGGTCTATACGGGTCAAATTGTACTACGTCGGACCCCGGGAACGGCTAGGATCCGAGGCCGCGCCGACGTAGCTCAGCTGGTAGAGCACCTGCATGGTAAGCAGGAGGTCTCGGGTTCGATTCCCGACGTCGGCTTGCTTTCGAGCTTGCTCCCGAGCCCTACGGGGCAGGGTCTGGCGGGTACGCATGCGGCCGGCGGGGTGTGCTTTAGCGGCGCGTCACGAACGCCCTGGCGGCGCCCATCACCTCATAGGCGTGGCAGTCATGAATCACCTCGATCGGCGCCCTGCCCTTCAGACGAGGGTTGCTGCCCATCATCCACGACTTGATCGACGACCCGCGCATCCCCTCGCCCAGGATTCGCACCACGGTGTAGATGTCAACCAGCCGGCCCAGAGTCCGTGACTCCGGCAGGCGCTCGCCACGCGCGTAGCGGCCGATTGTCCTCGGGTGACGATCGCCGACGGCGAAGGAGACCAACTTCTGACCGAGCAGCTCCTGCAACTCGCTCGCGAGCCGCCCGGGCTCCAAGTCAGTGGCGGCTCGGTGCGCATCCTCGATGAGTTGGTCTACCGCCATTGCTTCCCTCCTTCAGCCCGGGTCTGGCTTGTAGCGATACCACAACGGTCATCCTTCGGCTACATATCGGCACCCTATCGGTCACCTCTTGATACCCACCACGGCTGCCCCTGACGAGCCCCGGCGATCCTCAAGTGGGAACGGCGGTTTGATCTGGCCCCGCTGCGGCGGTCTGAACTGGCCCCATCTCCGTCCGACTGGCTGCTGACTGTTTGAGGCTCATGGAGCTCGAGCGGGAGGCGGCAGTGAGGAATGGGATCACGAGTGGAGACGTTCGAGCAGATCAGGAGAGATCGGGATCGGGAAGGCACCTCGACGAGGGCGTTGGCGGCGAGGTATGGGGTGCACAGGCGGGCGGTGCGTCAGGCGCTCGCGGCGCCGTTGCCGCCCGTCAAGCGCAAGCCTGTGGGTCGGCCAGCGCCGAAGCTTGGCCCGTATCGGGAGCTGATCGACGGCTGGCTTGACGGGGACCGGGATGCGCCGCGCAAGCAGCGCCATACCGCGAAGCGGATCTGGGAGCGGCTGCGCGAGGAGCACGCGGCCGATGTCGCTGAGCGCACGGTCCGGGAATACGTTCACGATCGCCGAGCCGAGCGTGGCGAAGGAGTCCAGGCGTTCGTGCCGCAGATCCACGGTGCGGGTGTGGAGGCGGAGGTCGACTGGGGTGAGGCGCAGGTCGCGATGGCTGGGTCGGCGGCGAAGGTCTACCTGTTTCACATGCGTGCGTGTCATTCTGGTGCGGCGTTCGCGATGGCGTTCCCGCACTGCTCCCAGCAGGCGTTCTTGGAGGCTCACGTGCATGCGTTCGACTGGTTTGGTGGCGTGTTCGGCTTGCTGCGCTATGACAATCTCGCGAGCGCGGTCAAGCAGGTCCTGCGCGGCGGCGGCGTGTCGAGACGGACCGGTTTATCGCGTTGCGCTCGCACTATCTCTATGAGTCGCAGTTCACGACCCCGGGCATCGAGGGCGCGCATGAAAAGGGCGGCGTCGAGGGCGAGGTCGGGCGTTTCCGGCGGCGTCACTTCGTCCCGGTCCCGGACGTTTCCTCGCTCGGGGAGCTGAACACGCGGATGCTCGCTGGCTGCGAGATCGACCTGTCGCGGAGGATCACGGGGCGCCAGGAGACCGTCGGTGAATCATTCGCCAGGGAGCGCCCGCTGCTGCGAGGGCTGCCGGCTGAGCGGGCGTCCACGGCTGATGAGGCGACGCCGCGCGTGGATTCAAAGTCGCTGGTCACGATCAAGCAGAACCGTTACTCCGTGCCCGTTCGCCTCGCCGGCTTGCGGGTTCACGCGAGGGTCGGTGCGCGCGAGATCGAGTGCCGTCACGGCGGGGAACTGGTCGCTGTCCACGAGCGCCAGCAAGGCCGCTTCGGCATCACCGCCTCTCTCGACCATTACCTGGAGCTGCTCGCGCGCAAGCCGGGCGCGCTGGCTGGGTCGCTCGCTCTCTCACAGGAGCGCGAGCGCGGCGCCTGGCCCTCGGTCTTCGACGAGCTGTGGGAGAAGATCACCGAGCGCTACGGATCTTCGGAGGCAGCAAGGCAGATGATCGACGTGCTGCTGCTCGCCCGCGAGCACACCCCCGGCGAGGTCGAGCAAGCGGTCCGTGGCGCCCTCACAGCGGGCGCGCATGACGGGCGGGCAGTCGCGGTGCTGTGCTCCCGTGGCGCCCGCGTGGAACCGCCGGCCCTTGACGATCTCCCACTGCGCCTGCAGGGGCTCGGGGCGCCACCGCCAACGCTCGGCCAATATGACGAGCTGCTGACGGTGGCCGGGCGATGAGTGCTCCCGCGCAGCTCCAAGCGATGGAGACACTGATCGACGCGCACGCCCGCGAGCTTCACCTACCGACCGTCCGAGCGCGCTTCCGCACGCTCGCCGAGGAGGCCACACGCGACCAGCAAACCCCGACCGCATACCTCGCGGCGCTGCTGGAGGCCGAGGTCTCAGAGCGCGCTGAACGCCGCGAACGCCGCCGCCTGATCGACGCCAGGTTCCCGCTCACCAAGCGCTTGGAGGACTTCCGCTTCGAGGAGAACCCCAAGATCCCCCAGGCCACGATCGCCGCCTTGGCGCAGGGCACCTGGATCGACGACCGCGAGTCAGTGATCCTCCTCGGCGACAGCGGCACGGGAAAGACACATCTGGCGATCTCCCTCGCGGTGCTCGCCTGCCAACAGGGACGACGAGTCCGCTTCACCACCCTCGCCGCCCTCGCGAACGAACTACAAGCAGCACAGAGCAAACGCGAGCTTCAGAAAGTCATCGCGCGCTACGCCCGAACCGAGCTCGTCGTCCTCGACGAGCTCGGGTATCTCGCATTACCCGAGGGCGCCGCGGAGCTCGTATTCCAGGTCATCTCCGAGCGCAACGAGCGCGCCAGCCTGATCGTCACCACCAACCTCCCGTTCGGGGAATGGACAAAGGTGTTCCCCGACGCCCGCCTCGCGAAGGCCGTCGTCGACCGCATCACCCACCGAGCGCACATCATCGACACCGGAGCAGAGTCCTGGCGCTTCCGCCACGGCCTCACCCGCACCAAGAAAGGAGCCAACTGACCCCCCAGCCGGCCGCGCCGGCGATATCTCGCTCGTCGGGTAGCCGGGGCGATTGCTCGCCCCGGCTCCCACAGAACCGTGCTTGTGCTGTTCACACACGGCTCCTCGGGACAGCGGGTTATGAACCCCGCTGCCGGCCGCTTTCAACGACCTTGATCTATCCCCACTCCATCACGAGCTGCGGGTGGGTGGGGGCGACGATCTCCTCGTGCCAATCACGGTGCAGCAGCACCAGCGAGTCGAGTCCGCGGTCGGTGAAGAACCGGGTCCGCAGAGCGTTATCGACTTGCGGGATGTGGCTGAGCGCCCATATGGACCTTCGTCCCGTATAGACGCCGTGCCATGCTGCCCGCGGCTGGGCACCGAGGGCGATGAGGTTGCGAACGATCGTCGGACGGCGCTTCCAGTGATGCAGCAGGATCGCACGCAAACGACGCCGGATATGGGCATCAAGAGCGCGCAACACGAACTGCTCGCCGGGCGAGACGATCCGGTAGTACTGGTGCCACCCGCGTAGCCACGCGTTGATCCGCAGGATGCACCCCTGAAGGGTCCACCCCCACAATCGCGGCGTGAGCTGACGGATCTTCGCCATCGCCATGCGCTTGGCGCGCTGGGAGAGCAGAACCTCCACCGTCCCGCTCTGCGGGTCTAACCGCAGAGAGAACCCGAGGAAATGGCGTTCCTCCGGGCGAGCGACCGCTGACTTGGCTTGGTTGATCTTCAGGCGCAAGCGCCCTTCGATGAACCCGGCCAGGCTGGCCATCACCCGCAGTCCCGCTCGTTCGCTCTTGACGTAGACGTTGCCGTCATCCGCGTAGCGAACGAACCTGTGACCACGCCGGTCAAGCTCCCAATCAAGCTCGTCCAGCACGATGTTCGATAGCAACGGGGAAAGCGGCGAGCCCTGCGGCACGCCCTCCTCGTTTGCGACCAGCACACCATCCGGCATCACGATCTTGGCCTTCAGCAACCGTCCGATGAGCACGAGCAACCGACGATCCGGAACTCGCTGCGCGAGCCGGGACATCAGCCGCTGGTGGCAAACCCGATCAAAGAACTTCTCCAGATCGATGTCCACCACCCACCCGTACCCATCTCCCAGATGCTGCTTGGCCTCCTCGATCGCCGTGTGGCAACCACGGCCCGGTCGAACCCGTGACTCGACGGGTGGAACGTCGGCTCGAACACAGGCTCGAGTACCTGACGCACGGCCTCACAGACCACCCTGTCGATCACGTTCGGGATACCCAGCCCGCGCTGGCCTCCACCCACCTTCGGGATCATCACCCGGCGACTCGCGCCAGGCCGATACCTCCCCTCCAGCAAAGCAGTAGCCAGCCTCGGACCCGCGACCGGCCACTGCTCACGCAGCTCGCCGACCGTCTGCCCATCAGGCCCGGGCGCCCCTTTGTTCGACACCACCTTCGTAAGCGCCGCCGTCAAACGGCTCACAACCCCTTCCATCGTCACCGACGTGACCTCCTCTGCATTGACGATCGCCTCCGGCACCCCCGCATGAACGGTCCCCGACAGGTTCGAGGCCACCACACCGAGCGGACCCTTCCAGGTTTTCTGCTGTCGCGATCGGCAGGCAAAGCTGTCCCGCCGTTTGCTCAACCGGGATCGCCTTCCCATGCGGACCAGGACTCGACCCGGCACACTCAGCGGGCATTACCCCGCCTTCCAGTAATACGCGATCCTCCGACTTCTGCTGGGCCATCAACCGTCGTCCTCTCGTTCTCCGGCCTACCGGCCAACAACCCGGAACCCAGCAGACCTCCTGGGGTAAGACGCTGAGATTTCGCCGCGATCACGTCGCCAATACGCCCCCGGGACCGACAGGAACAGGGCATCGCTGCTGGCGGCCAGCTCACCCACCCAAAGGACGCCTTACGGCGCTTCACTCTCGTTCGCAACCACGACACACCTACGGCTTCCTTCAGACCCGCCCTCACGGAAGCCCCGCAGCGCAAACAGCCGCACTGGGACCGCCCGGTCAACTCCGGGCCGCGCCCTTGCCTCATCAGTGTTGGGTTCCCCCTGTCAGGGTCCCAGGACAGGACTTCCACCTCCGATCTCAAACGCCATGCCCAGCACACCGCTACGCGCTACGCGCTCCGCTCCACGAGACACCGCCAAAACCCACAATCAGAGAAGATCAACTACACACAACAACCGACGCGAAGTGGGGCCACTTCAAGCCGCCGCGCCGGGGCCACTGCAAACCGCCGCGCCCATCAAGCGACGGGTCAGCAGTGGACATAGGTGATGGGATTCTGAGCGCCACGGGGCAGGTAGCCGCTGACGTCGGTCCAGAGGTAGATGTCCTCCATTGCGAAGTCGCGCACGCCGTTGAAGTCCCATCGCCCAACCCCATTGCCGACACGCTTCTCCTCGGGCGGCCGTTCCCAGCTCTCGATCCGGTAGACGGCACGCACGATCCCGCCGTACACGGCAAACACCCACACCGGCTTGTGACGCTCGGGTGCGACCTTCCACGATGCCCGAGTCTTCTCGTATAGATCACCGGGCGCGAGCCACTGCGTACGGTTCAGGCGAATCAGGAGCACGCGATGCTCCGGCCCGATTTTGACCGGCTGGGCGGCGTACTCCGCCATGATCTCCTCGAACGGTTGCCAGCCACGTTCCGTGCCCTGGCCGGCGACCAGGTTGGAGAGTTCAATACCGGCGATCTTGAGCACGTCGATCACCGCGGCCTCCACCTCGAACGCTTCGGACTCGTTGGTCAGGTTGTGCCTGATGAGCTCAACCCCGACATCGAATCCGGCAGCGTGAATCTCTCGGATGCGCGTGAGCTTCAACTGCGCGCTCGTCTTGGACGGATCGACGCGCTTGGCGTGCCTCGCATGTGCGTATGCTCGCTCGCCTACTCCCTTGCCGATGTAGAAGATCTGGCCGTCTTCAAGGGGGTCGCAGAGCGCGTAGACATAGTGCCCGAGCTTCTCGGCTACACCGGGCAAGAACGACAGCGGATCGCGTGGACTCGGAGAGACAATCGCGCCGAGCGCAGAGCGCTTCATAGGATCATTATCGACGGAAACAACGCTCGCCGGCACATTGCGTACAGGCGCCCAGGGCGCCGCACTCAACACCTACGGTCCCCGATCCATGAGCTGACCCGCTACCCGCGTGCAGCACAGGGGGTCGGCGCAAAACTGGTGTGGCGCGGAGAGTGCTTCCGCTTCGCTGGCACAAGCAGCAATGTGCCGACCCTCAGACGGTGTGCTCGGAAGTCGTCGTGGGTGTCGCGTAAAGTTGTGGGGGGGTGAGGGAGGGGTGAGCGTCGGTGGGCGATGACAGTGTGCCCGTAGGTGTCGGGTTCTGGGGGCCTGGTCGGATGTCGGTGCGGCCCAGGTGTCGTTTTTAGGCGGCCTGGGCGGCCATGTGGTGTTTGTGGAGCTTGAGTAGGTTGTGTGTTGCGGTGATTAGTCGCCATTCCGAGCGTGCGGCGGATCTGCCTCGCCGTTGGAACTGATTGATGCGGCGGTTGTGCTTGGTTTGAGCGAACACGGGCTCGACCATCGCCTTGCGTTTTCGGTAAAGCCCGCCGCCGTGGTCACCGCCGAGCACGGTGCGCATGAAGGCGTAACGACCGCCATCCCAGCCGCGGCGCGGTGTGTTGCGCTTGCCGGCATCGGGCGGGACTAGGACCTGGGTGCCCATGTTCACTACCCGGTCCATCTGCTGCTCATGCCAATAGCCGCTGTCCGCGAGGGCGACCCCGGGCGCCTCGCTCACACCGATCTGCTCTAGCTCGCGCCGGGTGGCCTTGACCATCGGCTCGAGCTGCCCGAAGTCTGGTGAAGTGAGCGTGACCTCAGCCGCCAAGACGATCTGATGCTCATTCACGGCGGCCTGCACGTTGTAACCCTGGGTGTAGCTGCGCGGCGTCTTGACGTTGCGTGAATCGAGGTCGGTCACATTGATCTTCCCCGGCGGGACCTCCGGCGCGACATATGGGTTCGGGCGCGCTCCAAACCGCCGGCCGTCCTTGGTCACGGCAGTCGCGCGATGATGCTCGTAGGCCTCGTTGGCCTCGCGCTCGACGCGCAGGTTCTCCTGTAGGCGACGCTCGCACTCAAGCAGGCGCTCCGAGCGTGAGCGTGGGATCGGATCGGCCGCCAGTCGGCGGTGCTCATCGAGCTGGTGGCGCGCCTCACGCACCCACCCCTGACGCCCGTGCATCCGGGCGACGATCGCCTCGGGATCAAGCACGAGCTTCACACCCTGCGATTGCGTGTCAGGCGCCTTCACCTTCGTGTTGTCTCTGCCTGCACGCTCCCGCGCGAGCTTCTCCTTAGCTTCGCGCAGCGCAGCGCGTCGGCCCTCGTGGGTTCGCAGGTGCTCGGGCAGCTCATCGCCGCGCGCCTCGCCATAGAGCCCATCCTCGCAAGCGTCGACCTCGCCTGCCTCCTTCAGGATCTCCCGGGCGAGCCGCTCGTAGTCGAGGTTTGAGTGATGCGAGGCGTTTGCATGAACCTTCGTGCCGTCGATCGCGATCAGCCCTACCTTCACGAGCCCCGACTCCCAACAGAGCCCCAGCACCTCGCTGAACAGGCCCGCGAGGGCTTCCTCGTGGCGCACGCGAAACCGCGCGATCGTCGCATGATCGGGCGTCTGCTGGGCAGCGATCACCCGGTAGGCGACGTCCTCCACGCAGCGACGCTCGATTCCCCTTGAGGATCGCTCACCCCACGCATACGCATACAAAAGCAGCGCCACCATCATCGAAGGCTCGAACGCCGCGCGGCCCCACCCATCCTGGCGGTAGGAGCCATAGAACGCGTTCAGATCCATCTCCTCCACCGACGCCAACACGAACCACGCCAAATGACCCTCCGGCAGCCAATCCCGCGGATCCGGCGGCATCAAAAACACCTGCTCACGATCACACTCAAGAAAGTTCTGGGCATACCCAGGATGGTCACCAACCCCCCGGACAGACCCCCGGTTTACGCGACACCCACCGTCCGGAGCGAGCGTAAACGATGGGTCGCGGGCGCTCTCGCTCGCCCGCGAGAGCAGTCGCCCAGAACCCGAGCGTCGTCACAGCAACCTAAGCTCGGCATGGCAGGCCGAAGTGCCGTTTCCAGGGTAGCGGGAGCGACGCGGGGTCGAACCCCCTCTGGACACCGCATTGAGATCCGGCTGCCGTAGGGAGCTGGCGGCAGTGCCACTGGAACTAAATCCCGGCCGGAACTGGAGAAGGTCACGTCGGCCAATAGGACCTATGCCCGTGCGGTCTGTCCGATCCGAGATCGAACATCCGTGACCCCACGCGATGTTCTGCGAGGGGTTAGCCCCTGAGTCGCGAGCCTGCAAGCAAAACGGCTCAGGGGACCACCACTACCAGGAGGGGCGATGACCCCCATCCTGCGACATAGCCCGGGTGACCGGGTGCCCAGCGACGGGACCTATGCCCTCGTCGGCCACTTCGGAGAGGCAACGAGCTTTGCCGAGTGGTTCAACGAGGGAGAGACGTTCCCGGTGCCTACGACGGTTATCGACATCGGACCCTTGTGGTTCGTCAAGGTGTACGAAGCCCAGCAGGCGACCAGAGTCGCTTAGGCGCACTTCGTGTGTCCCGCCCCTGCGGCGGGGCGCACAGGTGTTCTGGTGGGCGTCAGCGTCGCGGCCCCCCACAATCACATCGAACTGCGCAAGACGTGACGCGGCTCTGTTTGTGCTGCGAGCCCGCATGTTTCTAGCCTGTCCGAGTACAGTCATCGTGCATAACGTATTCTGTAGGAATACTAGAAGCCCTTTCGGATGACTCCCCAGACGACCCAAGCACGCGTGGCTACAGAGGCGATCGAAGCCGTGAAGCGCCTCCGTGATGCGATGCCTAGCCAGGGATTACCGAGCGAGACGACCCAAACCGATATTCTCTCGGCACTCGCCATGTACACCACGTCCGAGCAGGCCGCTGGCATGCTCGCAGCATACTGGCGGCATACTGCCACGCAGGAAGCGCCAAGGCCAGAGCAGCCGTCCAGCTAATGCTCGCTGACCGTCACGGAGCAAGGCACCCGCGCGCGAGGGCGCTAGTTCGCGGACGATGCATCTTTGGCGAGCAGGGCGTCCGGGGGCTCGACCAGCTGGAAGCGCTCGCCGCGCTTCCATGCCTCGAACTCCGCGTGCGGCTCGCCCCTGAACCTGACAAGGTCCAAGATGCTCTCCGGTGGCCTCGCGCCCGCGGCCGCAAGCGTGACCGGCAGATCGACTGAGTCGATCGGCTCGAACGTGTAGGGTACGGCAACCCTGGCGTCCAAGATGACGACGTTCCTGGCTCCCGGGAGGGCGGCGCTGGGCGTGATCAGCACCTTCGGGGCGCTTCGATTCGCGCGCAGCCGTTCGGCCGCCTGCTGGCAGGCGCTCCAGTCGTCGGAGATCAGATCCTCGGGATCGAGTTCGAAGGAGGCGGCGTTGTCGTAGTGGAGTACCTGGTGGCCGTCCACGATCACCCTTATCGCCCACACCCCCAGCCGCAGGTGCTTGAAGGAATCAGGATCGCGGAGGTCGTGCCAGCGCAGGTACTCGGCCCAGGTCGCCAGCGGGTGCAACGCGATGTACTGAGTCGCCGGCGAGCCGGCGAGGTTCCAGCGGCCAGCCTGGCGGTTGGGGTTGGCCCGCAAGGGCGTGTCCCACGAGGCGACCCGAAACCCGGCGCGTTCGGGCATGGTCTAAGCGGCGAGCGTGGAGCGCGTGCTTGCGGCGAGCCTGGTCAGCTGCGAGAGCGCTTCGGGCTCGTCCAGCAGCTCGCCGGGTGACCTGCCGCCGAGCTGGGGGTGGGGGCGCTGCAGCCAGTCGAGGACGCCGTGGCCGGTCAATGCGTGGCGCAGGTGGGCAACCAAGTTGGCGACTAGGCGCACGCGCCGCGCGTCATCCCCGACCGGCGCGCTCTCGTCGGACTCGGAGAGCCAGCGCTGGAAGGTTCGCGGCGAGACGCCAAAGAGGGCAGCCAGCCTGGCCTGCGGGACGTTCGACGACCTCGCCGATCCACTTGACCAGCGCCTTCGGCGGGCGATCTTCATAGATCGGCTTGGCATCCGCCAGGTCGCGATAGACCTGCCTGAGCTGCTCCAGCCTGATGCGCAGCTCGCGCCGAGCACCGCTGTGGTCTGGGCTGTCCAAGGCACGCAGGCTGGCGAGCATCGACTGCTGCAAGGCGACGAGCAGGTACGGGTCGATGCGCAACGTCGCGTTGACCGGCAGCGCTGCGAGGTCGTCCGCGAGCTCTTCGACGAACAGCCGCACGCTCTTAGGGATTCCTCGGCCGCCGCGAGCCGCAGGTTGTGCTCGGCGATCTGATGCTCGATCGCCCCTGGATCGACGACATCAGGGTCGACCTGAAGGCCCTCCTCCAGGGTGGACGGTTCAGAGATCAGGGGGGCTATCGCGGCCATGACGCTATTATGACGTACGTATACGACACGGCTTCGCCAACGGCGTTCGATGCGTGCGAGGTGTTGCCGGGAGATCCAAGGAGATCAGTATGACCGACGAGCCCCACGACCACCCCGAGCCCCCCGAGCCGCATCCCCCGCAGCCGCCCGAGCCGCATCCCCCGCAGCCGCCGCATCCTCCCGGGCCGCACACCCCCCCAGAACCACCGCACGAACGGCCCGTCGGTTAGCACGCTGATCGGCACGAAGATGACCTCCTGGTGGGACCGGTTTCCCGGGCGGCTCGAGCACGAGCTCGAGGACTTCGCTACGCGCGAACTCAAGTTCGAGGTTGACGAGACACTATTTCGCGGCGCAAGCCGGTTGCTCCTGCGTGGCCACATCGAGCACAAGGGCAAGCCGGTCGCACTGGAGATCATCTACCCGGACCTGTTTCCCTACTTCCGCCCCGAAGTCTACGCGCCGCAGCTGAGGCTCGGGCGCCACCAGAACCCGCTGTTGGGAAACCTGTGCCTGCTCGATCGGCCAAGTACCGCCTGGAAGCCGCACGAGACAGGCGCTTGGCTGATCGCGGAGCGCGTCCCGCTACTGCTCTCGCTGCTGGAAGCCGGCCCTGAGGCTATTCGCACCGGCGAGGCCCCGCAAGGCGAGCCCGTGTCCGTCTACTTCCAAGGCCCTCCCGGCACGACGATCATCGTGCCCGAGGCCGCCCTGGCGCTCGACGATCAGCTCCGCGTCGGCTCCGGCAAGCTGCGCTTCGGACTGGACATGCCGCCACAGCTCTCGATCAGGGCGCTGTTGTACGAGCTCACCGTGCGCACGCACGGCCAGAAGACGAAGATCATTGCCCAGGCTGAGGAGCCACTGCAACGGCGCTTCGGAGGCGAGGAGGCCCATCTGCGATGGGTGCGCCTGGACGGGCCGCCGCCTGGCTTTGACGCCGAGGCGATCTTCGCGGCCGCCGAGGCTGTGCAGCCAGGCTTTGGGCAGCCGCCCTGGCAGCGCGGCGCCGATGGCGAATTCGCCATCACCGGAGTGGTCTTCGGCGAGGAGGTGCGCCAAGGCGTGATCGAGGACGGATGGCTGTTCGCCGTGCGCTGGCAGCGCACGGTGGGAAAAATGCTCAACCAAGGCAGCTACGCGCTGCGAGGCGAACGACTCACCACCAAGGATCTCGGCACGCGAATCCCGAAGCTCGCGCCGCTGCGCGAGGCGACGATCGCGCAGGTCGGGCTTGGCGCGCTGGGCGCCCCGCTGGCGCTCGAGCTTGCCCGCAACCAGGCCGCCAAGCTGCGCCTGCTCGAGTTCGACCGCGTCGAAGGGTCCCAGATCGTGCGCTGGCCGTTCGGCGTGGACGCGATCGGGCGGTGGAAGCTCGGCGTGATCGACCGCTTCATCCAAGCCAACTACCCGTACACGAGCGTCGAGCCCTTCCTGCACCGGCTCGGCCAGTCAGCTGAACGCCAAGACCGCAACGAGAGCGAGCTCGAACTGCTCGACCGCCTGATCGACAGCGCGACACTCATCGTCGATGCCTCCGCTGAGAACCGCCTCCAACAGCTCGTCGCCGACCTCGCCCGCGTTCGCGAGATCAACCAGGTGTTCCTGTCGGCGACCGAGGGCGCACGCGGAGGCCAGGTTGCGCTGATCGTGCCAGGCAGCGGCGGGTGCTGGCTGTGCTGGAAGCTCCACGTCGAGGACGAAGCGATCCCACTGCCGCCCGCCGAGGAGGGAACCGGCGTGCAGCCCCGGGGCTGTGGCTCATCGACGTTCACCGGCGCAAGCTTCGACTTGCTCCCGATCGTCGCGCACGCGGCAAGGGTCTGCGCCGCGGCGGTTGACCCGGCCCAAGCCATCGGCTCGACCGCATGGATCTGCGCACTGCCAGAGGACCCCATCGGCCCCCCGGCATGGAGCTCGCACCCGATCGCCGTCCATCCCCGTTGCCCCGTCTGCTCGCCGGCCCCCGCGAGTGGCCCAAGACCATGAGGCACAGACGCCGCACGCTCACGATCAGCCCGACCATGGTGCAGCGGCTGACCGCACAGGCCACCAAGCACGCGCCCGTGGAGACAGGAGGGGTGCTGCTCGGGCTGCACGACCACCGGCGCCGCCACGCCACCGTGACCGAGCTCGTCGACGCCGGCCCCAAAGCCAAGCGCGAGACGCACCGCTTCGACCCCGACGGGCCATGGCAAAGCGCCCAGATCGCCAAGCTGTATGAGGACTCAGGCCGCGCCCTGCACTACCTCGGGGACTGGCACTCCCACCCGCTCGGCGGCAAACCCAGCCCACTGGATCGCGCGACCGCCAAGCGGATCGCGACGACGCAAGCCGCGCGCTGCCCGGACCCGATCTTCCTGATCCTCACCAAGGTGAAGGACGACTGGAAGCCACGCGCCTACCGCTTCGCAAAACGCCGGTTCAGACGGATCAAGGTACGGGTCAAATGAAATTGCAAGATGTGATCGATGAGATACGCGGCACGGTCGTGCAGATTACGTACACCATCACCGGCCTTCCTCACGAGATCCTGGCCGAGTTGGGCGCCGACGGTGCCGTCTTCAGCCGACCGTCTGGCAGCGGATTCTTCATCAGCGACGCCGGCCACGTCATCACCGCTAATCACGTCATCGATGAGGTCAAGGAATTCGCGATCGACTACCCAGAGGGCAATCACTTCATCGGAGTCGGCCTTCCATTCCCAAACGAAGAGGGAAAAGGCGTGGGGCTCCGCGGGACCTTTCGCTCGATCAAATTCGAAGTCCTCGACACCGATGAGCGAAACGATCTCGCCCTCCTTCAGCTTGTGGATAATCCGTTCGCCATGCCGCCTCAAGAGCGCAGGAGCAGCCGTGGCCAAGCGCTCGAGCCCTCGGTCGCGGTGCTCGATGAGAGCCGACCGCATGAGGGAGTACCCGTGGCGATCTCGGGCTTTCCGCTGGACCAGGCAGCCCTCGTCACGACTGCGGGCCATCTAGCCTCCGCCTGGTCGGTTGACATCAAAGGCCAGCTCATCCCTGATGGGATGGGCAATTACAAGCCCAGCGATATCGCCGACCGCTATCTCGCCGATGTCCAGACGAATAGCGGCAACAGCGGCGCACCGGCATACCTGATCGAATCGGGGCACGTGATCGGGGTGCTCAAAGGCGCACTGACAACCCCCGTGGTCGGGAACGACGAACTCCGCACCAGCGCCAACCTCGCCGAGCTCGTCCCCGCTCGATATGTCGCAAAACTAGCCGAGCGCAACCAGGTCGTCGTTCGACACCCGGCGGAACCGCCGTTGGCCCCACCTCGCTTTACAGGTACATGACTGAGCACCACATGAACGCCCCAACAAACGCCGCAGCGCTCGGCACAAACCTATGCGGACGCATCATGCGAGCATCCAACGGGGTCTATACACCGCTCGACGGCAGCGGAAAGACCGAATGGGACCGTCCACTCACCTACTACTACGCAGCCGAACAAGGCTTCCCCATACCGGGCAGCTGGTGAGCCTTCTCCGCGACATCCAGAACAGCGCGGTTGGGAAGGACACCTCGGTCGAGGTGCTTCTCCGACAGTGCGTGGTCCTCGCAGCCAGGCTGCAACACAACCCGCTGCGCGAGTGGGCGAACCGCGAGCTCACCGGATACCCCGGCGATGAGCCTCTGCCGCCATACCGGCCGATCATCAACACGACGGTCCTCGGGAACCTCGCCGGGCCGTTCCAGAGCGGACTCCGAAACGCGGGGCTCGCTTCCTCGTGCATCCCAGACGAGTGGGGATTACGCGACGCGCTCTTTACGTTCGAGGTGAGGATGGGCGTCCCAGAGATGGAGTCCCTCCTGCCGTCGGGCGAGCAAACCTTCACCTTCCCCTGGCCGACCGACGTAGTCGCCCTCGTCCAGGCCCGCTTCTACACCAATATGAACCTGCTGCAGGCGTGGAAGGTCATCCCAGCTACCATCTTTCACAGCACGCTCAGCGGCATCCGGGACCGTGTTCTCCAGTTCGCGCTTGAGATCGAATCGGAGAACCCGGCTGCCGGTGAGGCGGAGCCCGGGGAGACGCCGATCCCCGATCAGCGCGTAACGCAAATCTTCACGCAAAACATCTACGGCGACAACGCCGCCGTCGCCACAGCTACGGGCGACGCCGTTGCGTCTGCTGGCACCAACATCAACCTGGAAGCGTTGAGGGTGGCGCTGCGCGGTCTCGGCATCCATGAGACCGAGCAGGAGGAGCTTGTGACCGCTGTCCGTGAGGAGGGCGGTCATGGACCTCGCGCGAATGCGTGGCTCGGGCGCCTTCAGTCCGGCGCGATCCAGCTCGGCTCTGGAGTGACAGTCGCGACGGCGGCGGATCTCCTCAGCAAACTGCTCGGCGGCTGACACCCAACTCACTCGAACTGGCTCGCCAATACTCCCCTGATGGATGACAAGCGCCAAGACAGCGATCTGAGTGGTGAGCTGCAAAGTGCCGGTACGGACCTGGCCGGAGCCCTCGTCGGGACCGGGGTCGGTCTCTGTCGCGGGCGGACCTCCGGGAGCGATGCTGGGAGCTGCGCTCGGGGTCGCAGTCCAGCACGCAACGAGAGCCATCGTCGGGCGATTCAATCGTCGCGAAGAGGAACGCGTCGGGGCTGCGCTGTTGATCATGGAAGGCGATGCGCGTCGGCGTGAGTCGAGCGGCGAGCAGCTTCGCGATGACGGCTTCTTTGACGCGCGAGACGAATTGCGCCCTGATGCTGAGGAGCTGCTGGAGGGCGTGCTCCGGCGCTCAGCCTCGACCTACGAGGAGCGCAAGCTGCCGCTCCTCGCGCGGCTGTATTCGGCAGTCGCGCACGATCAGACGATCTCCCCGAGCGAGGGGATGTACCTCGTCCGAGTCGCGGACGAGCTGACGTACCGACAGTTCGTCGCTTTGTCGGTGATCGCCCACAAGGACGAGTACGTCCGTAAGTTGGCCCAGATCGGGGCAGAACATGCCGTCATCGGCGGTCCCAGCGCCGACCCCACAATGCTGCGTGAGTTGAGCGACTTGGTGGACGTGCGGCTCGTTGGGATAAGCAACAACGGGCAGGTCGGACCCCTGAACAACGTCTTCGACGGGCTGCTGCCGCGCGACAAGACGTCGTATGGGCAGCTGGGCCTGTTGCCGGCGGGTAGGCAACTCGTGTCCGCAACACGTGCGTGAGCCATCCTGTGTTTGACGGAGACTTCGAGGCCAGGGTTTGCCTGGCGGAGGGAGAAGTCTCGGCTCATGGCATATGCGAGGAAGTATTCAAAGGAGTTGTTGGATCGCGGGACGCGTCTGGTGTTCGAGTCCGGGCGTCCTATCGCGCACGTCGCGAGGGACCTGGGCATCGAGAGCGAGACGCTCCGTAAACACGTCCGGCAGACCGAAGCTGATGAGGGCCGGCGCAAAGACGTCCTGAGCAGTCAGGAGCGCGAGGAGATCAAAGCGCTGCGCAAAGAGGTTGCGCAGTTGCGTCGAGCGAACGAGATCCTGAAGGCCGCCAGCGTGTTTTTCGCGGGCGAGCTCGATCCACACCGTCCGAAGTGAGCGTGTTCATCGACGAGCATCGTGAGCGCTTCGGGGTCGAGCCGATCTGCGAGACCCTGGGCGTGTCGGCGTCCGCCTACTACCAGCGCGCTACAGGCCAGCGCTCGGTCCGAGCCGTGGATGACGAGCGGCTGCTCGCCCTCATTAACGAGCTACACGCCGCCAACTACTACGCCTACGGCTCACGCCGGATGTGGAAGGCGCTGCAACGCTCCGGGGAGCGGATCGGCCGCAGCCGTGTGGAACGGTTGATGCGCCAGAACGGCATTCAGGGCGCCAAGCGGCGCGGGAAGCCGTGGCGGACCACGAAGGCCGACCCGGCGACGAGACGCAGCCCTGACCGGGTGCAGCGTGATTTCACGGCGTCCCGGCCGGATGAGAAGTGGTTTGCGGACTTCACGTATCTGCGCTGCTGGGAGGGGCTGGTGTTCTTCAGCTTCGTGATCGATGCCTACAGCCGGATGATCGTGGGTTGGCAGTTCGCCGGGCACATGCGTACCGATCTCGTGCTCGATGCTCTCAGGATGGCCTTGCATCAGCGCGCGCCCGGAGCAGACGTCTCGCTCGTGGCACACTCGGACGCCGGCAGTCAATACACGTCGTTCGACTACACACAACTCCTGGACGACCACGACGTCCTCGCCTCTATCGGATCCGTGGGTGACGCTTACGACAATGCAGCCGCCGAGAGCTTCGTCGACAGCTTCAAGACCGAGCTCATCGCAGACCGCAGCTGGGCGACGCGCTCGCAGCTCGAGCTCGCCGTCCTGGAGTACGTCGCCTGGTTCAACAACGAGCGTCTACACGAAAGTCTCGGCGACCAGCCACCCCGAGAGATCGAGGAACTCTACGCTGTGAAAATCAGGCCAACGAGAGAGACAGCCTGAAGATAGGAAACCTACAAACACCGTCTCCGCGAAACACAGGGCGGCTCAGCGGACGAGATTGACGCCGCCGAGCGCGAAGCTTGGCTGGGCGACCTCCGCAACGACCAAACGGCCAGCAGAGCAGGCTGACCGTCGCTCGGTGTCAAGGCCGACACCAATCGTTGGCGTCCCACTCGCTGGTTCGGCAGGCTCACGCTCCTGGGCGAGAGCAGGCGGCTCACGTAGCACCGAACAGACGCTCCCAATGGACGACACGAGTAGTAGCGCGGACCAACGCTGATCCTGCGCTTGCTCTCGCTGTCAAGCGGCAGCCTGTCGGCAGAGGTTCCGCCAAGTAGTACGTTTCGCCGGCGAGCGGCCTCCGGTGGTTAGCGGCTGGCGCAGCATCGGGCCGGGAGCAGCAGCATGGGGGTTATCAGAGCCTATAAGTCACTATCAAGTTTTTTTGATAGCGCCTTATACTTCCTGATAGCTCTGCTACGTTGCACCCGTGGACCCGCTCGCGAACCCCTATTCGATGAGCGCCGGCAACCCTCCGCGCGCCCTGACCGGCCGAGAGGCGCAGAAGCAGCAATTCAGGACCATGCTCGGTCGCCTAGCCCGCGAGATGAACGAGCCGAGCATGATTGTCTTTGGTCTGCGCGGTGTTGGCAAGACGGTTCTGCTACTGGAGTTCGAGAGCATCGCGGACGCCTCGGGATGGACGGCGCCCGACCCCATCGAGATCCGCTCGGACACAGACTTCCGTGCCGAGCTCGCCGACGCCGCCTACCAGGCGCTGCTGCGTCTCGACCGTCGCCGTGCGCTCGGCGACCGGCTCAAAACGTTTACCCGCCTGCTGAGCGGCTTCAAGGTCGGCGCGAGCATCGAGGGCAGCGTCGAGTTCTCGTTCGACCCGAGCGCGGTGGGTGGCTCGACGGGCAACCTCGAGCGTGACCTGACCCACCTGTTCGTGGAACTCGGCGAGACGGCGCGAGAGCACGAGACCGGCGTGGTGTTCCTGATCGACGAGATGCAGTTCCTCAAGCGTGAGGAGATGGAGGCAGTTGCGGCTGCCATGCACCGGATGTCCCAGAAGCAGCTGCCGATCGCATTGGCCGGTGCGGGCCTTCCCCAGCTTCCCGGCCTGATGGTGGACGCCAAGTCCTACGCCGAGCGTCTGTTCTCCTACCCGGAGATCGGACCGCTGAGCCCCGACGCCGCGCGCCAGGCGCTGTTCGAGCCGGCCCAAGCGGAGGGCGTCGGCTTTGAGGATGACGCGCTTCAGCGAATCGTTGAGCTCTCGGGCTGCTACGCCGCGTTCGTTCAGGCATACGGCAAGGAGACGTGGAACATGGCGCCGGGCTCGCCGATCACCCTCGCCGACGTGCAGGCCGCCGAACCGGTCGTTGAGGCGAAGCTGGATGAGGAGTTCTTCCATGTCCGCTTCGAGAAGGCCACGCCCGCCGAGCGACGCTACATGGCCGCGATGGCGGACCTCGGCGACGGCCCCTACAAAACGGGAGACGTCGCCGGGCGCCTCGGCGGTCGGGCAAGCTCGTCCTCCGTGCACCGAGACAGCCTCATCAAGAAGGGCCTGATCTTCAGCCCCGACCACGGGGAGGTCAATTTCACGGTGCCGCACTTCTCACCATTCATGCGCCGGCGCTACCCGCTGTAGCCTCGCGGTGGGCGAGCACCAGCAAGGGTACGCACAGCTCGTGAGCATCATGGGTGTATCGGGCACAGGGCCTCCCCGGCCGGCCGGAAAAACATCTGTTCGTCATCTTTACCATGTACCGTGCAGGCATGAGTTCGCACGCCCCTCCGCTGCCGGCCATCCAGCCCGGCAGCGGGACTCGCTACCACTTGATCCGTCGCGCCAGGACGCTCTCATTGCTGAGCATCGGGTGGATGACGGTGGAGGCGGGCGTTGCGATCGTCTGGATGCGCTCTACCAGCTGAGCTACGTCGGCGCTGAGGGCAATCGTATCGCTGCCGCATCGCGCTTGTCTGGAGCTGTCGGCAGAGCTGACCGGCCGATGCTCACGCGGCGTATCCCGCCGCGAGCTGGATCTGTGCCGACCGCCGCCACGACCTACGCGCAGGCCGGAGCCGCGAAGGACTGAGAACTCTCTATGGCTGGTAGGGCGGTGCTTCTCCCCATCCCCAATGGGGCATGGGGGCCTCTGGTGGAGGGTTGGCGCCGGGTTGGGAGTTGTGCAGCGCGATGCGTGTGCCCCACTCGATGTAGGCCATGAACGCCGAGCGGAACTCGGGGTCGGCTGGGAACTCGGCGTCGTCTGCCGCGAGGGCGATCAGTTGGACCCAGCGCGCTCGCTGCTGCTCGGTGAGAGACAGCCCGATGTGCATGGCGACCATGTGAGCGTAGCCGCCGTGGTGCTCGCTGTACTCGGCGGGGCCGCCGAAGACCTCGCTGAGCCACAGCGCGACGTGGTGGGGATGGTCGGCCGGCATGTTGGCGAACACCGGGCCGAGGATCTCATCGTCATGCACATGCCGGCGATAGAAGACCTCGGTCAGACGATCAAGTGCCTCACTACCACCGGCCCACTCATAGACCGTTGGCACCTGCTCGGAAAGCGAGGCCTCGACTCGGGCCGGCTCGAACAGCTCGATCGGGTTGCCGGAGGGGTCGTCGAGCAGGATCTGGTTGCCGCCAACCCCGGTGACGATGTCATTGCGAAAGTGGACTCCCGCCTTGCGCAGCTCCTCGACCGTGCCGCGGAGATCGGAGACCTCGAGTGAGAACCGGTTCCAGCCTCCGGGTGCGGGCTTGGTGCCATCGGGCATGGTCTGCCCGCCACCGCCCGCGCCGCTGGGGGCGCTCAGTACGAGACGCAGATCGCCCCGGGAGAGCATCGCGAACGTAGGTGCCGGGTGCATGTCCTCGTGGAAGCCGAGACGCTGGGTGTAGAAAGCGATCGCGGCGTCGACGTCATCGACGATGTAACGGACGCTGACGGTGGCCATTTTGTTTCTCCTTGTTCTCTATGTGTAGAGCGCACGGTCGCGCTCGTCGATCTGAACGACGGTTCCGTCAGGCGCTCTGACCTGAAGGGCGCGACCCCACTCGTGGTCGACGATCGTCCCCTCGGGCGGGAAGCCGGCCGCCAGCAGTCGTTGCTCGACCTCCTCCAGAGGCTCATCGGCAAGGAAGTTGAGCGCTATGCCTTCGCGGCCCGCTCCGTCGGCGGCGATCGTCGCGTCGTGGAGGCCGAGCTCACCTCCGCTCGCCTGGAGCTCGATCCAGTGCCCCGAACGCGAACGGAGCGCGGACTGTAGACCGAGTGCCTCATAGAAACGCACCGCCTCTGCTACGTCGGGGACGAAATGTATTGGTCGCAACCTCATCGCGATCGGTCTTCTTCCAGATGATCCAGATGGGCGAGCAGCGCATCTTCGACCAGCCGGGATAGCGACACGGCCTGATCGACAGCGGCATGCTTGGCACGTCGGATGAGCGGCGGCCACAGATAGACGTTGAACTGCTGCTTCTCCTCGGTTCGCTTGCCCTCCATACTCGGATGCTAGCAAGCTAGCGTATTCAGCCTCCGACAGACAGGTAGTTCTAGTGGGGGATCGGGGCACCCACAAGCCCGGCCACGGCGCCTACCGTGCCGGCGGTCAGCAGCGTCAAGACGATGCTGCGACGCAGCGCGAGCAAGGCGATGGCCGCGGCAGCGAGCACGACGTACTGCCACGTCTCGCTCAGCGCACCGGCGAGCGGGATCGCCGAGCCGATGATCGCCCCGGCCGCCGCGGGTGCGGCTCCGGCGAGGAACGCGGTCACTCGCTCGTCCAGCAGCAGCCGCTCGAAGCGAGCTGCACCGAACAGGATGAAAGAGAACGACGGCAGGAACGCGACGAACGCCGCCAAGAGCGCTGCGGGAAACCCACCGGCGGCGTAGCCGACGGCCGCCACGGTCTGAGTGAGTGGTCCGGGAGTGACCTGTCCGAGGGCGACGGCGTTGAGGAACTGTGCGTGTGTCATCCAGTGGTAGGTGCCTACGGCGTCTGACTGCATCAGCGGAACGATCACGAATCCGCCGCCGAACGCGAGTGCTCCGACCTTCAACGCCGTCCACACCAGTGCGCCCGTGCCGCCCGGCTCTGTGATCGTGGCGATCAGCGGCCAAGCGTGAAAGCTCACACCGCCTGCGGCGAGCTGGCGCTGCCACGTCAGCTCGATCGCGCCGCACGCCAGCAGGACGAGTACCAGCCACGGGCCGGTGGTGGCCGCCGCAATCGCACCGGCGAGCCCGTAGAGAAGGATGCGTGGTCGCCGTGCATCTGGCGTGCGTCTCCAGATCGGAACGGCGACCCCCAGCCCGGCCCCGATCGCGACTGGCGCGACCGCGGCGCCCGCTCCCATCCCGGCGCCCCGTATCCACACGGGCGGTGATCCCGCGAGGAACAGCACGGACAGCGCGAGGATCAGCACGAGGCCGGGGAGGATGAAGCCGAGACCGCCGATGAGTGCTCCCTTGGGGCCTCGTAGCCGCCAGGCGCAGTAGATCGCGAGCTGCGTCGAGGCCGGGCCGGGCAGGATGTTGGTCGCCGCGATTGCCCGCTCGAACTGATCCTCGGTGAGCCATTCCCGCCGTGTCACGCACAGCTCGCGGAACAGCGCGACGTGCGCGGGCGGGCCACCGAACCCAATACACCCGATCCGGCCCCACTCTCGCGCGATGGTGCGCAGCGACACGCCAGCTCGTGGCGGCGCGGCGGCTTGTGGACCGCTCACTTCAGGGTCTCATCGCCGCAGCCCATCGCACGACGATATCCGCTGCTCCGCGCACGACGAGACTCATCGCGTACACCCACAGGCAGCCTCAGCGATCGTCCGAGCACAAAGCCTCTGTAGAAGCTCGATAGCGTGCAGGTATGAGTTCGCACGCCCCTCCGCTGCCCGCTATCCAGCCCGGCAGCGGGACTCACTACCGCTTGATTCGTCGCGCCAGGACGCTCTCATTGCTGAGCATCGCCTGGATGACGGTGGAGGCGGCCGTTGCGATCGTCTCTGCCCTGGTTGCTGGGTCGGTCGCATTGCTCGCCTTCGGCCTGGACTCGCTGATTGAGCTCGTCTCGGCGAGTACGATCCTGTGGCTCTACACAGGCAGCCGTGGCGGCTCGGACGCGGCCGAGCGTCGCGCGCAGCAGCTCGTCGCCGTCTGCTTCGCGGTCCTCGCGCTCTACGTGACGGTCGATGCGATCAACACGCTCGCGGGCGGATCGCATCCCGAGACGAGCTGGCCGGGAGTGGCGGTCGCGACCGGGGCGATTCTCGTCATGCCGCTGCTCGCCCGCGCGAAGGGCCGCGTTGCCGTGCAGCTTGGCTCCGCGGCGACCGCGGGCGACGCGGCGCAGTCGTGGCTCTGCGCGATCAGCGCCGCGGCGGTACTGGTGAGCATCCTCGCCAACGCCACCCTCGGCTGGTGGTGGCTCGACCCGATCATCGGGCTCGGGATCGCCGGCCTCGCGGTGCGCGAGGGACGCGAGGCATGGGCCGGGAAGCTCTGCGCCGACTGCGCGCCGATCGTCTTTGCGGCAGCGGAGGATTGCGGCGAGAAAGGCTGTTGTCAGTAGCGGACGGGTTGGTCGGGTGTTTTCTGCCCAGGCTTGCGCGAGGAGAGACCGTGGAGCAGGGAGGCGATTCGTCTGAGCGTGCTCGGTTCCCATGCGATGCCTGGCGAGCTCGTCTATTCAAATCCGGGCGGTGGAACACCGCGACGGTCATTGCGCGCAGTGTGGCCGGCCGGTCGCTTCACCGCCTATCCGCCTCGCGTAACAACGCTAGAGATGGCTGGGGAAGGGTTAGTTGCCGGGGTGGCGTGCGACGTGTGCGAGTGAGCTGTGGCCGTTTTGGTGGTCGAAGGCGATCGGGCCTGAGCCCTTGAGGACTGTGGCCATGGCGATCTCAGCTTCGTCGTACTCGAAGCCGCCTGGGATCTTCACCTGGATCGAGTAGTCGCTGGCTTCGTCACCCATCGATTGGATCGGCGAGGTGACAGTCTCGAGCGCGTCGCCCACCGCGCAGCTAGCACGGCGTCTCTCAACATCGATGTCGATTTCGAGGTCGGCGATCACGGGGTCGTGGAAGGTGTCGATGATCTCCGCGAGGATGCCGTAGAAGGTGCCGCCGTTCTGGCCGGACAGGATCGCGCCCATGGCCTGCATTTGCTCGGGTGACATCGAGGCGTCGAGGATCGGCTGGCCCGCGCCGTGGCCTTCGTGCAGCGCGCCCGGCCACCAGTACTTGAACGCCCACTTGACGCCGTCTAGGTTGACGTCGTCGAAATGACCCCGCTCGACGATCATCGCCGCCATCCCCTCGCAGTTGCCGTGCGTGGGGTTGGCATTGAAGTCGCACGGACACCCCGGGTCGCAGTTGCAGTTCTTCATGTACGGACCCTCGAGACGCCAGTCGGCCATGGCGTTGCCTCCCTCGATAGCTTGAGTTGCCCTGCCGACACTATTGCGTTACGGTCGATCGCGCAATGGCATCGGTCGCGCAGCATCCCGTCGCGCAGCATCCCACCGCGCGGTTTCAGGTCGGCGTCCTCGCCTCGCTGCTGGCGCTGGCCGCCCTCGCCTGGCTGCTGACGCACGAACGCATGCTCGGCATGGACGCCGGTCCCGGCACGGACCCCGGGAGTCTCGGCTTCTACGTCGTGTCGTGGGTCGTGATGATGAGCGCGATGATGTTTCCCTCGATCGCGCCGATGGTGCTGACGTTCGGCTTCGTCCAGCGCCGGCGGCGCGATCGAGGGTCAGTCGAGCGCGCCGTCTCCTCGTGGGTGTTCGTGGGCGGCTATCTGCTGACATGGACGGCGTTTGGGTTGCTGGCGTACGGCCTCTACGTCGGCGTGCGCTCGCTCTCGATCCCCGTGCTGTCGTGGCATCGCGGCGGGCCCTATCTCGCCGGAGGGGTGCTTCTGGCGGCGGCGATCTACCAGCTCACGCCCATCAAGGACGCCTGCCTGCGCCGCTGCCGCTCACCGCTTGACTTCGTGCTCACCCACTGGCGTGACGGGCCCGCGGGAGCGCTGCGCATGGGTGTCATACATGGCGCGTGGTGCGTCGGCTGCTGTTGGGGGTTGATGGTGGCGCTGTTCGCTCTCGGGGTGATGAGCCTGACCTGGATGATCGCCATCGCCGGGCTGATCGCCCTCGAGAAGCTGCTGCCCCGTAAGGAGCTTGCCAACCGCCTCGTCGCTATCACACTGGTCGTGCTCGGGTTCGGGGTTGCCCTCGCGCCAGGGCACGTCCCGGGTCTCACGCTGCCCGACTCCTCGCAAGCCAAAGCGGCGATGCACACGATGTCCGGGATGCACTCCGTCGGTGGAGCCATGCCGAGGCATAGAATGGCGCCGATGAAGGGGAAATAAGACATCATGAGAGTCATGGCCGAACACAAGATAGGCACGCAGGAGGAGTGGCAGGCGAAGCGCGACGAGCTGCTCAAGGAGGAGAAGGAGCTCACCCGCCGCGGCGACGAGCTGGCCCGCAAGAGGCGCGAGCTGCCCTGGGTCCCGTTCGAGAAGGACTACCGGTTCGAGACCGAGGACGGCGCGAAGACCCTCGCTGATCTGTTCGACGGCCGCTCGCAGCTGCTCGTCTACCATTTCATGTTCGGGCCGCCGTATGAGGCGGGCTGCCCGGTCTGCTCCTCGATCGCGGACACGCTCGATCCCCAGGTCGTCCACCTGAAGGCCAGGGACGCCACTCTGCTGCTCGCCTCGCGCGCGCCGCTCGAGAGGCTCCTCGCCTTCAGGGAGCGGATGGGCTGGGGCATCGACTGGGTCTCGAGCGGCGGCAGTGACTTCAACCGCGACGTCGGCTTCCTGCACACCGAGGAGGAGCTAAAGTCGTTCCTTCAGGGCGAGATCCCGCCAACGGTCGAGCAAAACGCGCGCATGTGCGGGACGGACGCGGCGGGGTACGTCACTGAGGGACCGGGTCTGAGCGTGTATGCGCTGTCGGACGGGACCGTCTACCGGACCTACGTAGCGACCGCCCGCGCCCTGGAGCCCGCGATGGCTTACTACGGCCTGCTGGACCGGACGCCGCAGGGTCGCGACGAGAGCGCCTCGGAGCCGTTGTGGATCCGCCGACATGATGAGTACTAGAACAAAATAGATAAGGGAACAAATGGGAGAGCAGCGGATCGGTACGCGGGAGCAGTGGCGGGCGGCGCGGGAGGAGCTCGCGAAGCTCGAGGCCGAGCAGGCAGACCGAAACGAGAAGATCAAGGAGAAGCGGCGGGCGCTGCCCTGGGTCCGGGTGGAGAAGGAGTACGAGTTCGACACCGAAGACGGAAAGAAGACGCTCGCCGAGCTCTTCGACGGCCGCTCTCAGCTGCTGGCCTACAACATCATGTTCGGCCCCGACTACGCCAAGGGCGCGTGTCCCGGGTGCACGTCCCTCGGCGACGGCCTCGACGGGTCGCTCGTCCACCTCAACCACCGTGACGTGACCCTGCTGTGCTTCTCGCGGGCGCCGATCGAGCGGCTTACGGCCTACAGGGAGCGGATGGGCTGGGAGTTTCCTTACGTGTCCACCTATAACACCGAGTTCCCGTTCGACTACGAGCTCGCGCTATCCGAGGAGCAGGCGCAGCAGATCCCCGAGATCAAGGAGATGGTCGAGGATCCGCCCGATTGGCTGGTCGAGTGGTCGCACCAGATCGGGGCCGAGCTGAAGGACGGGCTGCGCGAGGCCCCCACCTGGATCGCCTTCGCGCGCGAGAACGGGACCGTCTACCACACCTACACGGTGAGGGCGCCCGATCCGTTCGTCGCGCCGTACTTCAGCTCTCTGCTCGACCGCACGCCTAAGCCCCAGCCTGAGGAGCCTCGCAGCTTCCGCAAGGACGAATACCCAGACTGACCCGCGCGACGAGAGGGCGCGGAGTAGCGAGGCGATCCGTCTGAGCGTGCGCACGGTTCCTGTGCGATCCCTGGCCGCAGCCAGTGAGCGCGAGTAGACCATCCGTGGCGAGCAGCGCGCCTCCGCGCCGTACCGTCGGTCCCACGGCAGTCTTTGCGCCGGCTCGCTGGATGCGGATGAACCAGGCGATGCCGGCGAGGCACAGGATGCTCGCCACGTAGAAGTTCAGGCGCAGGCCGAAGATGTGGTGAGCAGGGTCGACGCGCAGCAGCTCCTCGCCGATTCGGGCGAACGAGTAGCCGGCGACGTAGAGCGCGAAAAGGCCCGGTGCGCGGATCTTGCGATGGTGTCCGAGCCACACCAGGGCGGCAGCCAGCAGCAGGTTCCAGATCAGCTCATAGAGGAATGTCGGGTGAAACGTCGCGTACTGCGTGTAGCCGACGGGACGGTGCGCGGGGGAAATCTCAAGTCCCCAAGGGAGCGTGGTCGGCCCGCCGAATAGCTCTTGATTGAAGTAGTTGCCGACTCGGCCGATCGCTTGGGCGACGAGCAACGCGGGGGCGGCGGCGTCCATGAAGGCGGGGATGTTCGCGCCGCGGCGGCGCAGCACCCACAGTCCCGCGAGGGTGCCGGCGGCGATGCCGCCCCAAATGCCGAGGCCCCCGTCCCACACCGCGAACGTCCCCACCAGTGGGGCGGGACTTCACTCCAGCTCGTGACGATGAAGTACAGGCGCCCGCCGATGATCCCGGCGGGGAATCCCCACATCGCCACCTCATAGACCAGCTCACGACTTCCACCACGCGCCTCCCAGCGGCGGACGGTGATCGCGACGGCGGCGATGACCGCGAAGACGTAGCACAGCCCGTAGGCGTGGACGAACAGGGGTCCGATGGGAAACCCGTTGACGGGTGGGCTTGGCAGAAACGCGGTGGGCAGCTCGATCATGCTTACGCGGATTGTCCCTCCAACTGCTCTGTGGGGCTGACCTGGAAAGCGTGCAGGCAGTGCTCTGAGCAGAAGTAGAACGTCTCACCAGCGAAGTCCATGCGGATCGCCTTGGCCTTATCGACCTTCATGCCGCACACCGGGTCGGTGACACCACGGCGCGCGGTCAGCCAGAACATCCCGGCGAAGATCACCAGCCCGAGCAAGTTGAGGAGGAGCTTGTAGTTGAGGGTGATCGTGCCGAAGATGTCGCCGCGGGAGGGCCGCGGCCCGTGGGGGATGAGCCCCAGAGCGCTGAAGGTGCCGTCGATGATCAGTGCGGCGGCGACCATTGTCACGAACATCAGCGCGACGATCCGCAACGCGAACTTCGCGCCGTAGTACTTGCGGTAGATGGCGATGATCGGCAGCACGATCAGGTCGGCGAAGATGAATGCCATCACTCCGGCGAAGGAGATCCCTCCCGACCACAGCACCGCCGCGAGCGGCACGTTGCCGACCGAGCACACGAAGCTCAACATGGCGATCACCGGGCCGATGAGCGCGCCCCACACGACTTGCACGAGCGCTGGAGAACCCTCGAGGAAAAGGCCGTTGAAGAAACTGTTGCCGAGTTGGGCGACGAAGCCGGCGAGCAGGAACCCGACTGTGATCTCTCTGTAGAGCATCTGCCAGTCGCCGCGGAAGTTATGCGCGACATCCGACCAGGCCGACACAGACGTGAGGCGTGCCCGCCAGGTCATGTGCTCGCCGGCCATGTGATGCTGATGGCCGGTGTCGGCCTGCTGGGCGTGCTCGCGGGCCTGCGCCTCCAAACGGGGCGAGACGAACACACGCAGCAGGACGGCCATAAGGGCGATCATCGCGAGCCCGCCGATGTACTCGGCGAGCGTGAACTGCCAGCCGATCAACACCCACAGCACGAGGCCGAGCTCCCACACGAGGTTCGTCGAGGCAAGCTGGAAAGCCAGCGCCGAGGACGCCGATGCGCCCTTCTGGAAAAGGCTCTTGGCGATCGCGATGGCCGCGTAGGAGCACGACGAGGAAGCCGCGCCCAGGCCAGTCGCCCTCGCCAGCGGGCCGACGCCACCGCCGGACAGCGCGCGCTCGATGCGCTCCCTCGGCACCCATGCCTGCACGATGGCGCTGATGGCGAAGCCGAGCACCAGCGCCCACCAAACCTCCCATGCCATCAGGAAAGCGTCCTCGAGCCCGTCGCCAATAGTCGTAAGCACGCCCACGCCAATCACTATACCCCTCCCCCGTAGTGGTATTGTGTCGTACATGGCTACTACGACATCGAGATCACCCGCTGGGAAGGGCTATCAAGCGAGTAAGGACCAGCTGCTCGAGCGTCTTGCGCGCGTCAAGGGGCAGGTGGGCGGCATCGAGCGCATGGTCGACGAGGATCGCTACTGCATCGACGTCCTCACTCAGATCAGTGCTGTCCAGGCCGCGCTTGACAAGGTGGCGCTCGGTCTACTCGACGGACACGCCCGCACCTGCGTCGTGGGTGCCGAGGCCGAGTTCCAAGAGGAGCGCACGGTCGAGCTGATGGCCGCCGTCGGGCGGCTCATGCGCCGCGGCTGAACTTCACTTCGGCATCCGAACACGAAAGGGAATTTCGATGAGCGAACGCGCCACACAACTACACCAACTTGCCGACGGGCAGCTCTCCGACATGATCGACCTGCTGCCGGCACGCGACGACGCCGCGTTGAGCCTCCCCTGTCCCGGCCGCGAGAAGCTGGGTGACGGCACCGTCGCCGCATGCGCCTCTCACACAGCCGAGAACTATCTGCGGATCGCGGCGTTCCTCCGGGGCGATGACCACCAGCCTGCCACGCACGGCGATCGGGAGCGCGGTCCTCACCGCATCCCGTCATTCCTTCGAGGCCGCAGCCACGGAAGCGGTCACGGCCACGACATGCACAGCGCTCCCCACCGTGCCGAGGACGTAGATCGTGAGAGGCTGCTTGCGCAACTGTCGGCCGGCCGGGACGCCTTCAACATTCTCGTCGATCTAACCGATGAGCGACTCGATACTGTGCCCCCCGCCAGCGACATGAAGTTCTGTGACGGGCAGCGGACACTCGAGCAGATCGTGGCGAACCTGCTCAACCATCAAAGCCATCAGCTCGACGCTCTCAAAGCCGCCCTCATCTGAGAGGCCCAGAGCCAGCGTTTACGGGCGTCGAGCTGTCCCGAGGATGTGCGGATCGGGTGGGATGAACGGCGCGGGGCTGAATGGGAAGCGCTCGCATGTCTGGATCTGAAACCCGGCGCACTCGATCCCTGTCTTCGTATCGCGTGCCAGGGGGCAGCCGCCCGCGACGTGAGGCCAGAACGTCGCGTCGGCGAAGCGCTGATAGCGCGCCCCCCATTTCCTATCGGCGACGACGTGCTCGTAGAAACGCAGATCGCCACCCGGCCGGATGACGCGGAAGAGCTCCGCGAGCGCACGTTGCTGGTCGGGCACGGTGCAGAGCACGAGCGCAGCGACACCGGCATCGAAGGACTCCGCCTCGCCGGGGAGATGATCGGCGCTACCGTCCACGACCGAGACGGAGACCGTCGCCTGCGCCGCCGCCCGCTGGGCGCGCTCACGCAAATAGGGCTCGGGCTCCACAGCAACGACTTCGCTGACCGTCGTTGGGTAGTGCGCGAAGTTCGCGCCGCTGCCGGCGCCGACCTCGATCACCCGGCCGCTCAAGCCCGCGAGCAGCCGTTGGCGATGCTCGGCGCCGCCGCGACGCTCACCGATCTCGGCGACCTTCTCATAGGAGCAAAGACAGGATGACTATGGGGCTTCCCGTCTTGTGACGCCTGCGAGGTCTGTTCAGACATGCCCTGCGACCTCGTGCTCGGTGCTCGTGCCAGAAGTGCTCTCGCTGGCTTCGCCTTGTTGCTGCTTGGCACCCATCGGCATACAGGTAGCACGGTTTGCGAGGCGCGCCACTCGCTCTGCTCGTCTACCGGGCAGCCGGGTCACTACTCATGCGACCCCTCCCATTGCGAACATTCCAAGCGGACAAGCCAGTGTCCAGATCGGCAACATCGTCAAAGAGATCACTAAGCCCTCCGCGCCGCGCAAACGCGCGGTCGTGCCCCTGACGCCCGCGGCGGTCGAGAGGATCGGGCGGGCGATGCTGCTCGCGGACCCCGAGCGGGGATTGCGTGACGCGACGATCGTGAGCATCCTCGGCTACACCGGGATGCGACCCGAGGAGGTTCTCGCGCTGGAATGTGATCACCCCAAAGAAAAGACGATCCTGGTCGAGCAGAAGGTGTCCCTCGGCGTCATCTACAAATCCCAGAAGGTCAAGGGCCGCCCGCCGCGCTCGCCGCGGCTGTTCTCGGCGGTGAGGGCCGACATCCGCGCCTACCAGCTCGCGGAGGCCTTGCCCCATTCCACAGCGCGGCGAAACATGCTCTGCAGCATCCCCAGCACCGCCCGGATCGTTCCGGCGCTGACCCCATCGTCTTCCAGTTCGGCGACGTATTCGTAGAGCACGAGCGGGGTGATCTTGCGCATCGGCATCTGGCTGATTCGCCGCGGCAGGACGTGCTTGTTCCAGGCCCCCCGGTACTTGCGGCGGGTGACCTCCGCCAGACGGCGCTTGGCATACAGACGCCAGAACTCGGACATGAACTCGATGAGGTCTGCTGACCGGCGTCGAGCTCGTCGAGGTTGCCTCGGCGCTCATCAGTCGCAGTTGCGCTTTGAAGTCCAGGGCTTCCTGGGGCCGTGTCGAAGGTTTCCTCGTCGCGGCGCCCGGCGGCATTCGTGAATCGCACGCGGAAGCGGTAGTAGATCTCCCCGTGACGGCGGCCGCTCGCGGATCTCCACACCGGGGATCGGCTTGGGCTTCGCATCGGCTTTGGCTTTGGTCCTGGTCCTGGTCCTGGTTTTGGTCGCGGTCGCCATCTTCATCGGCTCCTTCTGAGAGGTTGGTTCGGGGGTGCGGGTGGGGGCGGCTGTGGCGCTCATATGTCGCTCGGCTCCAGTCGCCCGCTGCGCCTCGTGGGCGCCGATCTGCGCAGCCCGCCGCTGCTTTTGCACATAGACGAGCTGCCCGCTGCTGAGGCGGTAGACGGTACCGACTGCCTGGCCGTGGCCGCTGGCGGCCGGAGCACTGGATGACGGCGTGGGCACGGTCTGGGTGTGCTGGGTGGTCGGTGTGCGTGCTTGCAGACTGCTCGAACCAGGGAAGCCTGCACCTTCATGGTGAGGTTCCTGCCGAGCGCCACGGGGCAGCGGTCTGCCACTCTGATCGTTCGCTCCGACCCCGCCGTCACCCTCGAACTCAGCCTCAGCGGCGAAGGAAGCCAGCTTCCCTTGGGCGCACAGGGGCCCGCGGGAGCGCAGGGCGCGAACGGCCAGCAGGGCTTGCCCGGGTCCCAGGGCCCCGCCGGACTCCAAGGCCCGACAGGCGCCACGGGCAAGACGGGAGCGCGCGGCCCAGCCGGACGTGACGCACGAGTGACCTGCCACCTCACGAACCACAGACACATAGTCACCTGTCAGGTGAGAGTCAACGGCAAGCAGGCCGGCAGCGGCACCCAAGCGCTGCTGATGAGGAAAGGCCACACATACGCACGCGTCCCCTCAGCGCCCTGCGCGCGATGCGATCCATCCGGCACGGCACCTACACCGTGCGCGTGATCATCGACGGTGAGACCCTGGCGATCCAGACGCGGCTGCGCTGATAGCACCTCACCCGCGGCAGCGATGACGTCTGTCAGGTCTCGGGCTGTCCGAGGAGCTCTTCTCGCCGATCTGCCCGCGAGCGTCAACCCCTGCGGCGAGAACGGCGAGTTCCACACCTTCGTCCACGCCGGCCCGATCTTCACCGAGCCGATCGCGTGCGCGGCTGGGAGCCGCGCCGCGCGGGCAATCCCAAGCGTTTAGTGCCCGCGTTCGGGCGAGTTGAGCAGCACCAGCAGGACCCGGCGCATGTGCTCGGGTTTCAGGTGCCACATCGGCTCGCAGGATAACCCGCCCGGCGCGGGGATCGCGTGAGGTCTCGGCCGCGAGAACAGAGCGGCCTCGGGGTGCTGGACACGTTATGGTCTTCGCCCATGCACGGGCGGATCGGGACGGCTGCGGCGATCGGACTAGCTGCCGGTTGTCTGCTCGGGGCGACGCCAGCCATCGGCGACCCGGGACCACCGTGCGGGTTGGCTCAGCCGATCACCTTTGCGGCGCCGCGCCGGGCTTGACGAACACTCCGCGGCAGCGCATCTCGACCAGGCGTGGCGCATCCGGGTAGCCACTGCCCAGCAGCAAGGCGGCCTCTCGCTCGACGTCGTACTCGACGCGCACCAGCCGGGGCCGACCGTCCTCGATCAGCAGATAGCAAGCGCGCGGATCGCCGTCCCAGGGCATGCCCACGCTGCCGCTGTTAGCGACCGTAAGACCGGTCAGCGCACGGGTGTATGGACGGTGGATGTGACCGTAGACCGCAGTGGCAGCGTCGAGCGGCTCATAGACGGCCGCCAGCTCGTCGTCTTCGGCGTCGGGCAAGGGCGCCCGCCACAAATCGTCCGGGGCCGCATGCACCAGCACCAGGTCCTCAAGGCGCTGCTGGGCGGGAAGCTCTCGCAGCCAGGCGACCCGCTCCTCGCCGAGCAACTCCAGGGTCGCCGGCGCGTACTCCTGAAAGATCAAGCGCAAAAGAGCCGCCAGCTTGGGAGCAAGCTCTTCCTGTCGTCGTTGCTCCCGCGGTTGCCAGAGGACCTCATCGGTGTTTCCCACCACCCCCGGCCAGCCCAGCTCGCGCACCCGGTCGATGACCTCGGCGGGCTGCGCACCCATCAGAGCGAGGTCACCGCCGTGCAGCACAAGATCCGGCGCCCGCCGCTGAATGTCGGCTAGGACCGCGTCGAACGCGGTCAGGTTGCCATGGACATCAGAAACAATTGCAACCCGCATAGATCGTCTCTTTTCATCGCCACGCCTGCCCGGCTTCACCGAGCGTCGATCGAGAGAGAGTTGATTGCGCCCTCGGGCTGCTCACCGTCGAGCGCCTGGAGGATACTCTCGGCGGCTCGCATCTCGATGTCCCGCCGGACCCCTGCTACAGCGGACCCGAGGTGAGGCGTAAAGACACTGCGGGGATGTTTGAGAAGCGCTCGCGCGGGCCGATTATCTCTGGTCCGATGCCTTGGCGCTGCTGAAGTAGCTCGCGGCGCTCCACCAAGGCACCGAGGATCAGATCCGAGAGCGATGGGTCATCGAACAGCAACGCTCGCAGGTCCTCACGCGGAAGGGCGATATAGCGCAGCGGCTGGGTGACGACCGCGGTGACGAACACCGACTGCCCGCTGAGAAGGGTGACCTCCCCAAGAAAGCCCGAGACGCCGTGACGCACGATCTCATGCCCCGCGCCATCCAACACCGCCACCTCACCTCGAGGATCGCGATGAACGGATAGGTCGCGTCGCCGATCTCATACAGCTCCTCGCCCACCTCGGCCGTGAGCTCCTCGCCCACCTCGGCCGTGAGCTCCTCGCCACGCTCGGCAAGCAGCGCAAGCTGAGTACTCGAAAGCACCCGAGCCGGAACCGCCACAGAATCATCAGCGCGAAACGTCATATGAGAGACAAGCGTAGCCAGATCAGCCAGGTGGGTAACTCATCTCGCCCATGCCGCTGAAGTCATACAGCCGCGCTTTGCGGCTCGTGGTACTGGTCAAATCCCATACGGAACACGGTCTCTGGCCCGGAACAGGCTGGCGCGGACGCGGATTTCTTTATCCAATGGCAGACCTCAAGACGGCTCGAACTCAGCTCGGGGATCTTCCGCGACATCGCTTCTGCCGCGCTGTGCGAGGCAGTAAAAGGGTGCTGCTGCGCCAGATAGTCCACTCCTCGAAGTTCTCCCTCGTCCTTCTTCGGTACGAGCCAGAGATGGAAGTGGGCCACTCGCTCCATCAACGCCAGGAAGTAGACACGCTCCACTCCTGTGGCAGCCTTGACCTCCGGAACGAGCCGATGGAGAAGGGACCGAACTCGGCACTTTCGGTTGGCGTCATTTCACCGAAATCCAACAGATGCCGTCTGGGCCCTCGACGATGACCGTTCCTGCGCTGGAGGACTGCAGGTTCGTTTCCACCTGCGCGCTGACTGGAGCGAGCCGCCGGGGTCCGCGAGGTTGATTGCAGCGTGTGCCGAGGTGCAGTACGATCGGCGTGTCAACCAAGGGGGTATTTTGTCGGCAAGCGTGTCGGATTCTGAATTGAAGGCGCGCCATCGCGCGATGTGGGCGTCGGGTGACTATCCGTCGATGGTTGAGACGTTTTTGCTGCCGTTGGGGGGAAGGCTTGTGCAGGCGTGTGGCATCGGCCCAGGGATGAGTGTCCTGGATGTCGCCGCCGGGATTGGGAACGCCGCGATTCCAGCTGCGCAGGCTGGGGCGGATGTTACGGCCAGCGACCTGACGCCCGAGATCCTGGAGGCGGGCCGTCACCGTGCCGAGGCCGAAGGGCTCGCGCTGCAGTGGGTGCAGGCCGATGCCGAGCACCTGCCGTTCGGGGACGCCTCGTTCGACGTCGTGATGTCTTCTATCGGCGCGATGTTCGCCCCGCACCACCAGGATGTCGCTGATTAGTTGATTCGTGTGTGCCGTCCGGGTGGCACGATCGGACTGCTGAGTTGGACCCCTGAGGGCATGGTCGGCGCCCTGTTTACGAGCTCCACCTCGGCGTGCTGATCGCCCGCGACGAGGAAACACGCGCTCTAGGACCACTTCGACGCGCTGCCATTCGATGCGCTCGCGGCGCGCGAGTGCGGGCGACTGCATGCCCTCGTCGCGCAACGTGGCGGAGCGCCACGGCGGCGAGCAATGGACCTGGCGATCGCCGCCACCGCCAACGTCCACGGAGTGCCGTTGCTGACCTACAACACCAGAGACTTCCAGATTATCGCCGACAAGATCGACCTCCGGGAAGCCTGAAGCGCCAGACCTTGCATCGGAACTGGAACACGCACGCTCGTCCACCTCGCGTCAGACGAGGACCGGGCTGAGGCACGCGAGGCTACCTAAGGTTGGGGTCACGAGTTCGAGTCGCATACTGGGCTTGATGATGCTTGATGATGACTCCGCGCTCCCGAAACAACCATCCCACGACCAAAGGCGATGAACGATGCCCGACAAGCTGACCCTGTACGTATGCAGTATCGACGAAGGTGGTCCGAAACCGCACGCGTGCCGGCGAGCCCAGAATGCCCTGCGCGATACCGGCCACGACTTCGACAAGATCGTGTTCGCGAAAGGCCACCCGTTCGGCCTGTTCACGAAGGGCCGGCGGCCCGAGCTCAAGGCGATCAGCGGTCAGGAGCAGCTACCGGTGCTGCAACTGCCCGACGGCAGCACGATCAATGGCGGCTCGAGCATCGTCGCCTGGGCCAAGACCAACCCACCGGTGGCTATGACGTCGAGCAGCGCCGCTCCGTAGGCCGCCTACCCCCCCAGCTCTTCAGAGACCGCCTGGAAGGTCCCCATCGCCTGGCCGAGCGCCTCGCCGGAGTATCCGTTCAGCACGCCGACCTGATCGACGACCGCCCCCGCACGAGCGATCAGCCGTTCGAAGTCTTCGGAGCTGCGGACCGCGTCGAGCTTTGAGCGCTCACCGTGGAGCAGGATGAAGCCTGCGAGATCGCCGCCGTGCGGCGCGATCAGATGCGCGTCGAAACTGTCGATCTTGCCGTCCTGCTGGAGCTTGCCATGAAACTCGATCGTCTCCTGGAACACCTGCAGCGCCTTCAGCTCGCGGCCCCTGACGACCGGGCCCCAACCGATGAACAGCTCTTCACCAGCCATTAGTTCCATCCTTTCGTCTCGGGTCCGTCGAGCCTACTCCGACTCGGCCGGGCTGTCCAGACGAATTTGCGGCGGCGCTCGGTACAAGCCCTCCCAATGGCTGCACCCCTCCCGATCGGCTCCGTCGCCGCGCCCGCGATAATCGGTGCATCGCCTCTTCCCCCGCCCCGCGACGATCCCCTCAGCCCACTGGCTCACATAGATGGGTGCGGCGCTTCGCGGGCTGGATCGTCCGGGAACAGAATCCGGCCGGCGTCGTCTACGGGACGATCCTGATCGGAGCGCTGATCGCCGCAGAGAGCGGAGTGCATGACGGGTATCCGGACAAGGTCGGATCGACTGTGCTCGCACTGGGGATCTACTGGCTCGCTCACTCGTATTCGATCGTGCTTGGACGCCGCCTCTCCCGCGAGGAGCACCTCACCGCGGGCGCGCTCGCACGGGCGCTCGGACACGAATGGTCGATCGTTCGCGGCGCCTGCATCCCGTTGCTCACGCTGCTGGTCTGCTGGGTGGTGGGGGCAGACGAAACGACAGCCGTCAACCTCGCCGTATGGGCAGCCGTCGCGAGCCTGATCGCGTTTGAGCTGCTCGCGGGACTGCGCTCGGAGGCGACCCCAAGAGAGCTCGCGCTCGAAGGCAGCGTCGGCGTCACGATGGGACTGGCGATCCTCGCACTGAAATCCCTGGCTCACTGACGAGCCGCCTCGGCCTCACCCACTGACGAGCCACCCAGCATTCCCCACTGGCCTCGCCCCCTGACGAGCCACCCCGGCCCTACCTCCACCGGACCTCGCCCCCTGACGAGCCACCCCGGCCCTACCCCCACCGGCCCAACCTCCCGACGAGCCATCCCGGCCTACCAACAGACAAGCCGCCCAAGCCTGCCCACCACCGACAAGCCGCCCTTAGCGGCCGACAGGCCGCCTGGGCAGCCAGTAGGGGCAACCCTCGAACTAATACGAACCCCCGAAAACCTACGATCAGCAGGGGAAACTGCCGAGTCAGCGGATCCATCCCACAGACTGGATAGTCTTGCGCGCGGTTTCCTGTAGACAAAAAATCGCTGACATGGAATAATCTCACTCGCCGGATTGCTTGACAAACATCTGGAGATGCGGATCTTCCGGGGAGGTAGAGAGAGATGGCCGAGTACGAAAGCGGGGGGTTGGACACGAGATCGTTTGCACCCCTGTACCAGCGCCTGCCGAGGGGGCCCCACCACCTCGGTCCCGTGGAGGTCGCCCGCCATCAGCGCGTGCGCATGCATGGAGCGATGGTCGAGGCGGTCGCCGCGAACGATTACGCGGGTACCAGTGTCAAGCAGGTCATCGGACTCGCGGGCGTCTCCCGGCGCGCCTTCTACGAGCAGTTCGCCAACAAGGAGGAGTGCTTCCTTGCGACGTTCGACTTGATCGCGGCGAGTGGCGTCAAGCGCGTCACCGCAGCCTACCGCTCAAGCGACGGCGACCTGGAACAGCGGATCAGGATCTCCGTCGAGGGGCTTATCGACGAGATCGAGTCCAACGTCAAGGGCGCTGGTCTGGCGATCGTCCAGGCCCAGACCGCAAGCTCACCCGGACTGGCGCGCCTGCGTAGGGCCACGGCCACCTACGAGCAGATGCTCTCCAGCTGCTTTGCCCACGCCCCCGAGGCCGGACCGCTGCCGGCGCCGATCGTCAGAGCGATCGTCGGCGGCATGCACGAGGCGATGTCGGTGCGCTTGCGCGCGGGACGCGCCGCAGAGATTCCCGCTCTGAGCGAGGAGTTCGTGCGCTGGACGCTGCTCTTCCACACACCTGCCATCGGCCGTCTGTCCGAGCACCTGGAGGCGCGGGCGCGCGCAAGCTCGGCGACGAGCGCACATGCACAATTCATCCCGGGCCTGAACGGACACGATCTCAGCCCCGGCTCGGCTCTGGAAGGGTGGATGCCGCCGGGCGTGCGCGCCGTCCTACCCCAAGACACACGCAATTCCGGCGCCACGCCCGACTCCGAGGAGCGAGTCCGCGAGCGCCTGCGGCTGAGCGTGCTCAACCTCGTCGTGGTCGAGGACTACCACGAGCTGAGTGCGCCCCAGATCGCCGAGGAGGCCTGCCTCCCGATCGAGGTGTTCTTCGATCTGTACGACTCCAAGCAGGAGTGCTTCCTGGCGGCGTTCGACGACCTCGGCGACGAGCTGCTGGCACTCGTCGCCGACCCCGACCTCGTCTCCGGCGACTGGCCTCAAGCGGTTCGCCGCGTCCTCGGGGAGCTGCTGAGCCTGCTCGCCGCCCGCCCCCTCTACGCCCGAATCATCGCCTGCGAGGCCCCCAGCGCCTGCCCGGAGGCGTTCGCGCGCGACTGCGAGCTCGCCCACAACATCGCCACGCTGCTCACCGAGGGCGCGCCCGTGACGGCTTGCAACAAGCTGGCGGTCGAAGGGATCGCGGGCGCGATCTGGCATACGATCCGCTGCCAAGTCGTCAGCGGACAGATCAACCTGCTGCCCGCCCTGTCGGACTATCTGGCCTACATCGTGCTCACGCCGTTCATCGGGGCGGAGACCGCCGCGGAGATCGTGATCGAGGACGACGCGGCGCTTGCGGCCTGAGCGCGCGTGGCCGCCGGTCAGCCGGTCAGGTTCGAGAATGCCGGCATCGCTCCGCGCGCCGGATCGCGCCGGGGCCGACCGGGGGGCCCGGTTAGTGTCCCGAGTCACAAATTCGATGGCGTTTCCCGGCGTCTGCCCGCGCCTGACGCCCGCCGTTGACGGCCCACGTACTACCGGTACGCAGACCGCCGCCATCGAACGTCAGATCACGACCATCCACTCGGCAAACACTCACCGAATTTCCGACTCGGAACACTAGCGCCGTTTGCTCGCGCGGCGGTCGACGAGGTAGGTAAGCACGATCCCGAACAGCACCGAGACCACGATCACGATGATCAGTGGGGCTTCACCGGTGCCGAGGATCCAGTTGACCTTGACCGATCCCAGGTTCAGCACCGCGAACAGCGTGATCACCACCGCGAGCACCACCAACCCGGTGGTACGAGCCACCTCGCGGCGACTGCGCTTGTGCTCCGGCGATCCTGGCGCCTGCTGGGACATCGCCATCCGATCCTACCCGTTCTTCCCGCGTGACCTCAACCAGCCGGTATCCCAGCACGGCACGATCAGGGCGAGCCTCGTCAAGCAGGCGAGCCTCCCGCCGCCTTCGCCGCCACCGCCTCCAGGGCAAGCTCGCGCTCGGCCGAAACCCACGGGCAGTTGACCGACAATTCCTCGACACCCAGCGCCGCCGCGACATTGAGGGCCATGCCATGCCTGAAGAAGTCATCCAAGCGCTCCGGCTCAGCGCCGGACAGCTCGCGCGCGAGCTCGACCAGCCGGGCAAACCGATGCCGTACGCGCGCGCGCACGATCTCATCGTCACAGGCGGCGTAGGACTGGTGCTGGAGCATGAGGTAATCGCGATCGGACGCGAGCAGTTCCTTGTAAGCGAGCCCCATCGCATGCAGCGTGTCTTCACACTCGACCGGCGCCCGTCCCTCGCTGTAGTCGACCGCGGCACTTCGGAACGTGTCGGCGATGCGCTCGAAGCTTCGCTCCAGGGCCGCGAGGAACAGCTCGCGCTTGTTCGGGAACAGGCTGAACACGTATGGCTGCGCCACCCCCACGCGCCGCGCGATCCGCTCGACCGCCGTGCCATGCAACCCGCCTTTGGCGAACTCGTGCACGGCGGCGGAGATCAGCTCCTCGCGTCGCTCGGCCGCCGGGACCCGCCGGCGGATGTGCTCGGATGCCTCAGCCTCGGCGGGTGACTCCCCAGCCTCGACAGCGGACTTCCCGGGTTCGGCCTCAACCCGTGTCTTCGCGCTCACGCAGCCTCCCCGACCGGGAGCGCAATCGCAGGCGCCTCGACGCTCGCCGTGTTCCTCGCCCCTGCGTCATCCGCCGCATCCTCAGCGGCCGAACGCGTCTGAAACGGCAGCGCCAGCACCGTCAGCGCGCCCGCGCCGAGCACCGCCACACCGACCCACATGGCGGGGATCAAGCCGTTGACGAACTCTTGCGGCGAGCCGTATCCACCCGCACCGGTGAACACCGACGCGAGCACCGCCACGCCGAGCACGCCGCCGACCTCCCTGATCGCGTTGTTCGCGCCCGAGGCCTGCCCGGCCTGGTCGGTGCGCACCGAGGACAGCACCGCGTTGGCCGAGGGGGCGAACACGAGCGCCATGCCGGCGCCGGCCATGATGAACGGGACGATCATGTGTGAGTAGGCCAGGTGCGTGGAGGTCATGCTGGCAAGCCACCCGAGCGCGCCCGCCTGCAGCGCCAGCCCGGAGAACATGAACGGGCGACTGCCGAGTCGCTCGGAGAATACGCCCGCCAGCGGCGCGACGACCATCGAGGCGCCGGTCCATACGAGCAGCTTCAACCCGGCCTGCAGCGGGGTGTTGTGCAGCACGTTCTGCATGTACTGGCTGAGAAAGAAGATCGACCCGAACATCCCGAAGTACATGCTAAGCGAAGCCACGTTGGTGACGGCGAAGGACCGCCGTGCGAAGAACGACATCGGCAGCATCGGCTCGCTCGTGCGCCGCTCCCACGCGACGAACCCCGCCAGCAGCGCCGCACCGCCGATCAGCGAGACCAGGACCGTCGTGCTGGTCCAGCCCAACGACTGCGCGCGCACGAGCCCGAACACGATCCCGAACGCTCCCGTCGAGGCCAGCCCCAGGCCGGGCAGGTCAAGCGTCCCGTACGGGCCGCGGCTCTCGCTCAGCCAGCGCATCGCCAGCGGCAGCACGATCAGCCCGATCGGGACGTTGATCCAGAAGATCCAGTGCCAGGAGATGCCCTGCACGACCGCTCCGCCCACGAGCGGGCCGATCGCCACGGCGATCCCGCTGATGCCCGACCACACGCCGATCGCCATCCCGCGGCGCTCGGCGGGAAACGCCTCCGCCAGCAACGTCAGCGTCAGCGGCGTCACGGCCGCGGCGCCCGCGCCCTGCACGGCGCGCGCGGCGACCAGCAGGCCGGTACTCGGCGCGAGCGCCGCCGCGGCCGAGGCCACGGTGAACAGCGACAGGCCGGCCAGGAACATGCGCTTGCGCCCGAACCGGTCTCCCAGCGCCGCGCCCGTCAGCAGCAGCACCGCGTAGGCGAGCACGTATGCGTTGACGGTCCACTCCAGCGACTGGATCGACGCGCCGAGATCGCGGTGGATCGTGGGCAGCGCGACGCTGACCACGAGGTTGTCGAGCACCACCATGAACAACGCCACCGACACGATGCCCAACGTCCAGCTGTTTCTGTGCTTGCTGTTCATAGTCATGCTCCTGACTCGTTCGCTCTTGGCTTGCCGTGAGACCGTCTTGGGGCGATAACTTAGCAGTGACTAATAAGTTTGTCAAGAGGCGCGGTCCGTGGTTCGCCCGAATACGATGCAGGCGGATGACTCACCCGATCTTGATCTCAGTCCGTGCCCGGAGGCTCGTGGTCCTCGCCGCGACCGTGGCCGCGACCGCCATCCTCGGCGGGTGCGGCGGCGCCACCAAGACGGTCTCGGTGGCCGGCTCCCCGACGACGTCTCAAGCGACCGCTACGACAACGACGCAGCCGACCAGCAGCAACCCCGCCACGAGGACCGCCACGACCACCACCGGCACAACTCCCGCCGGCACGACGCCCGCCGCGACCACGCGCACCGCCCCGGAGCCGGCGTTCGCCGAAAGAGAAAAGGCCGGCAGCGCCACGAGCGCCGAAGGACTGTCCGCTGCGCTCGCGGTCGTGCACGCGCACGGGTACGTCGCCAAAGACACGGTCGACTACCACTCCAACCAGACCCTGCGCGTGCTGATCGGCACCGGCGCGAACTCCAACGACGGGTACGACAAACAGGCGTTCTTCTTCGTCGACGGCCGCTACCTCGGCACCGATTCCAGCCAGCCGAGCGCGATGGTCAGCGTCGTCTCCCAGAGCGACACCGAAGTCACGCTCGTCTACTCGCTGTACCGCTCCAACGATCCCCTGTGCTGTCCCGGCGGGGGGCAGGCGAAAGTGCGGTTCCAGCTGAACAACGGCCAGCTCACGCCGCTTGACCCGATCCCCCCGGTCAGTTCGGCCATGGGGCTCAGTCGCCAGTAGCGTCCCCATTCCATCCCCGCGCACCACGCTCCATCGCCTGACTCATCCTCGACTCGCGTCAAACGCGCGCGCACGCACACGCGCGCACACACGCACGCGCGTTCACCGCAAAACGAAACGTCCTATCGTGGTGTGCGTCCACGCCACCACACTGCAGCCACCACACCACCAAACCCAAAAACCACACCAACCCAAACCATCCCCAGAAAGGGTCACGCCGATGAGCGCAACGATCGAGGGCCGCAGCGAGGAGCTGCTGCAGGCCAAGAACTTTTGCCTGGTCTCCACCATCCGCAGCGACGGGTCCGTGCACTCTGCCCCCGTGTGGGTGGACGTGCAGGACGGAAGACCCGTGCTGAACACCGCCGAGGGGCGCGCCTGGCCGGCCAACCTGGAGCGCGACCCGCGCGTGACGCTGACCGTGCAGAACATGGACAACCCGTATGAGTACGTCGCGATCCGCGGCCGTGTGGCAGAGCGCACGCACGATGGCGCCGACGAGCACATCGACGCGATGGCCAAGAAGTACCTCGGCCAGGACACCTACCCGTTCCGCCAGCCCGGCGAGGAACGCGTGATCATCAAGGTCGCCCCGGAGTACGTGCACGTCTGGGGCAGCTGAGCCGGCGCGACCCCAGGCTCACCCCCGGCGCAGCACCCGTCGCCACAGCGCCGGGCGGCGGGGTTGCGTGCGCAGCCACTCGTCCTTCAGCACCAGCCGTCCCGCCGCACGCGCGCTCAGCACGCACTCGGTGTGGGCGTGCCTGCGCCTACCCAGATCCCCCTCGGGCGCGATCAGCATATGCTCGCTCAGAGCGGGCAAGTGATGACCACAGATCGGACAGCGATACGTCGCCGGCTTGCGGTTCGCCGCACGGCGCACCGTCCACCATGGGGCGGGCGGAAGGCCTCCCCCTGGCCGTCCTTGAGATGGACGCCCTCTGGACATCGCTCTATTGTCGCGCCACTCGCGGCCACGTTCGCGGCAACTGTCGCCGTGGGGGTCGGCGTCGTCATCGCCAGGGGCGAGCGCGAACGCCGCGCCGCCCGAGCGAGGCTCCCGGACACCGACGCCGATCGACGGTTCAGGCTGCTGGCCGGCGAGACCGCCGCGCGCGGCCTGGAGCGCATCGCGCTGGGCCAGCTGGACCTGGCGATCGAGCTGCTGCAAGGCAAATCCTCCATACCCCCCGAGCGGGCGGTGCACGAGACGCGCAAGGCGCTCAAGCGGTTGCGCGCGCTGATGCGGCTGCTGGAGGGTGAGATCGGCTCCAAGCGCGCCGCGCGCGAGCGCGCCGTACTGCGCGACGCCGGCGCGCGCCTCGCGGGAACGCGTGACGCCGAGGTGATGGTGCAAACACTCGAGACGCTCGTCCGCCGCCACCCGCGCAAGCTGGGAAGCCGGCGCGGAGTGAAGGAGCTGCGCCGGCGCCTGCAACACGAACATCGCACGGCGGCGGCCCAGGCGCTGGGGGACGCCGCCACCCGTGCCCAGGTCGCCGAGGAGCTGTGCGCCCTGCGCGCGCGCGTGGCAAAGTGGAAGCCGGCGGACCGCTCGGCGGACAGGCTCGTCCGACCGGGCCTGGAGCACATCTATCGCGCGGGCCACAGGGGGCGTCGTCGTGCCCTGCAGCGCAAGCCCGACTCCAGGGCGATGCACAAGTGGCGCAAACACGTCAAGGACCTGCGCTACGCCCTTGAAATCATCGACGTCCACGACCCGGCGGACGCCGGCGCGAACAGGCGCATCGCCAAGCTCGCTCGCAAGGCGGATGGGCTCGGTGAAGTGCTCGGCGAGGAGCACGACCTGATGCTGCTCGCCGAAAGGGTCCGTTCCCACAAGCCGCTGAAACGGCGCAAGCGCACCCACCGGCAGCTCCTGCGAGCAATCGCCCGCAGACGCGGACGTCTGCGCGAGCAGGCATTGCATGACGGCAAGCGCCTGTACGAGCGCAAGCCCAAGCGGTTCGTCCGCCGCGCGCGGACGGCTCACACGCGCACCGCCCGCGCGTAGACGTTCGCGCGGGCTCCAACTCCAGAACCTCCCCGGCACCCGCGCGCGGCACCCCGGCGCGGATACCGCCCGCACCCCGCGGACTCCAGGAAGCGCCGCAAACGGCCGATGTAAGGCCAAAGCAGAAGCTCGCAAAGAATGCGCGCGCGAACGACCTCATCGATGCTGTTCCTGGCCTGTCTGTTGGGAGGGTTGGGAGTGCTCGTGCTGCACACGACCGTCGGCCTCGGCGGATCGCACACCGACGAGCTGTTCGACGACTACGTTTACAACGCGCTGATGTTGGGTGCGGCGAGCGCGGTGATCGCCCGCGGGATCCTCGTCAAGGCTCAGCGCCCCGCCTGGCTGGCGATGGGCGCGGGCCTGCTGTGCTGGAGTCTCGGCGAACTGTATTTCTCGCTGTTCGTCGAAGGCCACGGCAACGCGGGCGGCGGGGTCTCCCCCGCGGACGGGCTGTATCTGGCGATGTACCCGTGCATGTACATCGCCCTGACGCTGCTCGTCGGCTCGCACCTGCGCGAGCTGCGGATCAGTATCTGGCTGGACGGCCTGATCGCGGGTCTCGCCGCCGCGACTCTGGCGGCTGCGATCGTGCTGCCTCCGATCGTCGAAGGCGCCAGCGGGGATGTCGCCTCGGTCGCGGTCTCGCTGGCGTACCCGATCGGCGACATCCTGCTGCTGATATTCACGATCGTCGCGCTCGGCATAACGGGCTGGCGCCCGGGAAGGGTGTGGCTGCTGATCGCCGCGAGCATGCTGCTGAACGCGATCGCGGACTCCGTCTACCTCTACCAGACCGCGACCGACACCTATCACGCGGACACCTGGCTGGAAAGCCTGTGGCCGGCCGCCGCGGTGCTGCTGGCCGTCGCCGCGTGGGCGCCGTGGCCACGGCTGCCACGCAGGCGGATCGAGGACTGGCGGCTGGTGCTCGTGCCCGCGGTCTCGCTGCTGGCCGCGCTCGGCGTGTTCGTGTACGGCAACCTGCACCACCAGCTGACGCTGGCGGCGCTGATCCTCGCGATCGCGACTGTGCTCGCGGTGTGCGCGCGGCTGATGCTCACGGTGCGCGAGAACCTGACGATGCTGATCGGCTCGCGCCGCCTGGCGCTGACCGACCCACTGACCGGCCTGGGCAATCGCCGCCAGCTGATGGAAGACCTCCAGCTCGCCTGCCGCGTCGCCCGGCCGAGCGAGCCGTGGCGGCTGGTGATGTATGACCTGAACGGGTTCAAGCGCTACAACGACACCTTCGGCCATCCCGCGGGGGACGCGCTGCTGGCGCGCCTCAGCGACAAGCTCAATACGACCGTGGCCGCGCACGGGACGGCGTATCGCATGGGCGGCGATGAGTTCTGCGTGCTGTTCGACAGCTCGGGCGCGTCCGAGCGGGAGCTCGAGCAGGCGAGCGTCGCGGCGCTGTCCGAGCGCGGCCCGGGGTTTGCGATCGGCGCCGCCCACGGCGAGGTGAGCATCCCCGACGAGGCGGGCATACCGGCGGCGATCCTGCAGCTCGCCGACCAGCGCCTGTATCAGCGCAAGGATCGCTCGCGCGAAAGCGGCGCGGTGCTGCAGCTGCGCGACGTGCTGCTGCAGGCGTTTCACGAGCGCTATCCGGATCTGCAGGCCCACCAGCAGGGCGTCGGCGCGCTCGTGCTCGCGGTCGGGCGGCGCATGGGCCTGGACGGCGAGGAGCTGGACGTGCTCGCGCGCGCGGCGGAGCTGCACGACGTCGGCAAGATCGCGATCCCCGATGCGATCCTGAGCAAGCCCGAGCCGCTCGACGAGGAGGAGTGGCGGTTCATGCACCGGCATACGATCCTCGGCGAGCGCATCCTGCTGGCGGCCAGCGCGCTGGCACCGGTCGCGCGCCTGGTGCGCTCGAGCCACGAGCGCTTCGACGGCGACGGCTACCCGGACGGGTTGCAAGGACAGGGGATCCCGCTGGGCGCGCGCATCATCTTCGTGTGCGACGCCTACGACGCGATGACCTCCGAGCGCGCCTACAGCCCGGCGATCGCCCCGGCCGAGGCGATCGCAGAGTTGCAAGCGTGCGCCGGTACCCAGTTCGACCCGGAGGTCGTCGACGCGTTCGTGCAGACGCTCGGCGCCGACGCGCCGGCGCGCGCCGTCGATCACATCGTCCTGTCCTAGAGGCTTGATGTGGGTTTAGCGTCCGTCGTAGGTGGCGAGTGCGCGGGGTGGTCGGCCGGTGAGGTTGTTGATGAGCATTGCGAGGGTGAGCGCGAGGAGTCTTTGGGCGATGCGGGCAGCGAGTCCTGGGAGGGTCTTGGCGAGATGGGCCTCCATGCGCATCTGGCGCTTGAGCGTTGAGAAGACGGACTCGATCACGAGCCGGATGCGGGCCTTGGCGGTCTCGGCTCGGGGGCGCTGCCCGAGCTTGTGTTTGTCGGGGACGATCAGATGGACGTCGATCAGTTCCAGGCTGTTGTGGTACTCGCGGCCTCGGTGGCCGGCGTCAGCGAACAGGAGTGTGCCGGGGTGCGCGGTCGCGAGTTCATAGACGCCCTCGCGCTCGTTCTCGTTCGCGGGCCGCAGGTCATAGCCCAGCGGTGCGCCGTGGCGGTCTGTGATCAGAAGTAGCCGCATTCCCCAGTACCACTGGCTCTTGGACGCGCAGTAGCCATAGCTGGCGTGCCCGGCGAACTCGCTCTTTGAGGCGCAACCCGCGTAGTTGGCACAACCCAGCAGAGTGCCATCAACCAAGCGCACGTGACCGTCGCAGATCAGCTGCGCGATCCCGAGCTGGACGGTCGTGATCCACGGTGTCAGCCTGCGTAGCCGCCGGTTGTACTGCGGCTGGTCGGGCAGATCAGGGAAGTAGCCAGGCAACAAGCGCCCGACCGTGCCGAGGAACTGACGGTCAGAGACCAAGCCCGTGACGGCTTGGGCGACCGCGAGCGCGATCAGCTCCTGGTCGGTGACCTTCCCCGCCGGTCCTGGGCGAGGGATCGACAACGAGCAAGCGAATACATAACCTGCGACAACGAGGGTCTCCAGCGAAGCGTCCATCTCGTGCTCCAATCACGAGTTGACAGGGCTGGAGACCCTCTTCTTATGTCAACACCGCGATTCCTGCCCACAACACAACCCACATCAAGCCTCTAGAAGAAGCTCCGCCCCTAGAAATAGGTGCTCGGCGAGGACGACAGCAGCCCGTAGATCTGCACGATCGCGGACTGCACCAGCAGCTGCCCCGAAGGGGGTGAGCCGAAGACGAAGAGGTTGTTGGCAAGACGCAGGTGCTGCCAGGCGTAATCGACGTAGGGCTGGGCGAGCTTGGGCCCGGGCGGATCGTGGGTGACGGAGTCGAGGTAGAGCATGTTGCGGAAGTAGACCGCGACGAAGAAGGGGTTTTCCGAGCCGAGCCGTTCGGGCGTGTAGTAGGCGAGCGCGGCGGCAGCGGTCTGTCGGGCCTGAAAAAGGAAGGCGGAGTTGCCCGTCGCCTGGTAGAGGAGCGTGCCGGCCCCGATCATCGAGCCCTGGTTGTAGCTCCAGTACGTCTGGGCGACGGCGCCGTACGGGCCGATGTGGTCGGCGTACAGGCCGTTCGTGCTGAGGAGGCACTGACGCACCCATTCGTAGGCCTGCTCGGCGAACTGCAGGTACTGGACGTTGCCGGTGAGCTGGTAGAGGCGCACCGCGAGCTCGGCGCCGGGGCCGTCGGTGACGGTGTTGCGTTCGGTGTTTTCCGAGGAGTTCGAGAACGGGACTCCGCCGGGGCAGACGAGTTCGGGGTCGGTGTCCCAGCCGGCCATCACGAACGCCATGATCGCCTCGGCGCCGCCGAGCGCGGCGGCGTTTTGGGTCAGCTCGTAGGTGCGCACGAGCTCGATCCCGACCCACTCGTTGTCGTCGTAGTACTTGGTGCCGCCCGGGCCGGTCGGGGGGGCGACGGTGCCGTCGAAGGCCCCGAGCGTGCTCGTGAACGTGCCTTCGGGCGCGCCCGAGTTGTCGGTGTCGAGGTAGGAGCGCAGGCCGACCATGCGCGCGTTCAGTTCGCGCGCGACGGTGGCGCTCAGGCCGGGGATGGTGGCGATGCCGTTGACGTGGGACAGCGTCACGGTCGCGGCGAGCGCCTGCGAGAAGGGCCACAGGAACGAGAAGGGTTCGCCCTCATAGAGGCCCGATCCGGCGATGTAGTAGGCCCGCTGCATCGCTTCGAAGGCGAGCACCGCGCGCGCGGGGTCGCCGTGCAGGACGGGCTTGGGCTTGGGCTTGGGCTTGGCGCGCTTCTTGGCGGTCGTCTTAGACGAGCCGGTCGTGGACCTCGACGAGCCGGATGTCGGCACGGAGGAGCCGCCGGTGGGTGCAGTGGCGGCGTGGGCAAGTTCGGCGGGAGTGGCCACCCGTAGCGGCCGGGTGGCGCCGGCCGGGTAGGGCGAGGCCGCGGACGCCGATGCGGGTGAAGCGGGGAGGACCACCGCGCAGGCCAACGCGGCCAGGACGGAGAGCAAAGTGCCCTGGCGCGCGCGCGACGCGAGTCGGTGATCGAAGCGGGAAGACATCGTTCGGTCTGCAAACAGGCCAGGCGCCCGTTCGATGTGGAGGCTAGCGAAGAAGTCGCGCGGAAAAGCCGGTTCGACTCGACTGCAAATCAACCTGCAAAAAGGGCAAAGCGTCACCGCTCGGGTCGAGGATGCCGAGCCTGCGCGGGTGGCAGGCCGGCGCAGTGTCTCGATTCGAAAATTCGGTGAGGGTTTGCCGAGTGGATGGTCGTGATCTGACGTTCGATGGCGGCGGTCTGCGTACCGGTAGTACGTGGGCCGTTCAACGGCGGGCGTCAGGCGCGGGCAGACGCCGGGAAACGCCATCGAATTTTTGAATCGCGACACTAGGCGACCGCGGCCCAACGCGTCCGTGATCGCACCGCGTTTTCGACATTCGTCTCATCCCCCCTGTCAGTCGCCATGAAGGCCTGATGATGGAAGTTTGATCCGCTCGCCCGCATCAGCTGGAGGTCGCCCGGAAGGCCCGACGCTGGAGTTTGATCCGCTCGCCCGCGTCAGCTCGCGCTGTCGATCAATCGCGCGAGCTCATCGACGGGGATCGCTCCGTCGAGGCCGCACGCACGCGCGGCCAGCACGAGGCTGCCGCCCACGGGGGGCATGTCGACGGGGAAGACGTCGGCCTCGGGTGCGACGGCGTGGACGGCGTCGGTGAACGGGCCCATGAAGACCTCGCCCGCCCGGAACGCGCTGCCGATCAGGCCGACGGGAAAGGCGCCGGTGAGACCCGTGTGGGCGATGACCGCCTCGACCTGGCGGGCCAGCTCGGCGGCGGCGCGGGTGTACAGCCCACGCGCGACCTCGTCACCCTCGCCCGCTAACCGCGAGGTCTCGATCGCGAAGGCCGCCAGCTCGCCCTTGGTCAGGGGCGTCGTGTAGACGCTCGCGGCCAGCGCCTCGATGGAGGTGGCGCCGAAGAAGCGCAGGGCGGCGTCGCTGAGCGCCGTCGGCGGACCGGAGCCGTCGCGGTCGTGCAGGGCCGCGACGATCGACTGCGCGCCCAGCCAGTAGCCGCTGCCCTCGTCCCCGAGCAGGTGTCCCCAGCCGCCCGCCCGCCAGGAGCGTATGTCGGCGCCCACCCGCCCGACACCGAAGACGTTGGAGCCCGTGCCGGAGATCACGCCTACCCCTGGTTGGGCGCCGGTGGCGGTAGCCCACGCGCCGACGACGTCGTTGACGACGATCCAGTCCTCGCCGATCGACCGATCGGAGATCGCAGATGATCTCCGATCGTCCAGCTGGGATCTGCGATCGGCCAGCAGCTCGTGCAGGTGGCGGTCGATCGAGTCGGTGTCGGTGCCCGCGACGGCGAGCACGGTCGTGGCGAGCTCGTCCTGAGCGATGCCCGCGCGCGCGAGCGCCTGGTCGGTGGAGTCGAGCACCGCTTTGACCGCCAGGCGCGTGCCGACCGCGTCCTCGTTGCTGGGGCCGCTGTGGCCGAGGTGCAGGACCCGGCGCTCGAGGTCGAGCACGGCGGCCAGCGTCTTGGTCGCCCCGCCGTCGATGCCGAGCACGTAACGGGCGCCGGCCCGAGCCGCCGGGCGGGGGCCGGCAAGCGCCGGGGGCAGCGTGACGAGGGGCGCGCGATCCACGGCGGGCATCCTCGCACAGCACATCTGACAAGGTTCTTATGTTGGTCCTCAAGAATGTATGGACCGAGACAGAAACGGCGAGGCGGAAGAGCATGAGCGCAAACGTGACCTGGCAGGAGGCGACCGTCGATCGAACGCGGCGCTGGGAGCGGTTGGGACAGCAGGGCGCGACGGTGTGGTTCACGGGGCTGCCCGGCGCGGGCAAGACGACCGTCGCCACGGCCGTGGAGGCGCGGCTGATCGACGCGGGCCGCAGCGCGTACCGGCTGGACGGCGACAACCTGCGCCACGGGCTGTGCAGCGACCTGGGGTTCAGCAAAGACGATCGCGAGACGAACGTGGGCCGGGTCGGGGAGATGGCGAGGCTGTTCGCGGACGCGGGCACGATCGCGCTGGTCGCGCTCGTGTCGCCGTATGCGGCGTGCCGCGAGCGCGTGCGTGAGCTGCACGCCCGAGAAGGGCTGGTGTTCGTCGAGGTGTACATGAACACGCCCGCGGAGGAGTGCGCCAGACGCGACCCGAAGGGGCTGTACGCACGCGCCAAGAGCGGCAACCTGCGAGGCATGACGGGCGTCGACGACCCGTACGAGAAACCAAGCGGTGCGGAGGTCGAGCTGACCCCGGAGATAGACGTGGACAGGGCCGCCGAAATGGTGCTCAAAGCGCTGGGCGAACGCCAGCTGGGCGACTGAAGCTCGACCCCGCGGACCCGGCTAACCCGCGACGCGCTCCAGGTTGAACGCCTTTCCGCGCACCTCTTTGCCGTCCAGCGCGCCGATCACCCTGTCGGCCTCGTCCGCCGGGACCGACAGGAACGAGACCCGTTCGAGCACCAGCACGTCGCGCACCGCCTCGCCGTCCAGGCCCGCTGAGGAAGTCACGGCCCCGACGATGTCCGCCACGCGCAGCCCCGCCTGCTTGCCCCCGCCCAGCACGAGCTTGACGAAGCGCTCGTCCTCTTTGCGCCGCGACACCTGCGGCTTGGAATGCCTGCGCGGGCGCTCCCTCACGGGCGTCGGCGCGCCCACCGCGCCCCGCTGCCACGGCTCTATCTCCATGCCGATGTGCCGCTCGATCGCCTCCAGCTCGCGCTTCTGGCGATCCTCGACGAACGTGATCGCCCGCCCCGAGCGCCCCACGCGCCCGGTGCGCCCGATCCGGTGCACGTACGTGTCCGGGCTCGTCGGCACGTCGTAGTTGATCACGTGCGTCACCGTCGAGATATCGAGCCCCCGCGCGGCCACGTCGGTCGCCACCAGGATCGGCACGCGGCCGCCCTTGAACGCGAGCATCACCCCGTCGCGCGCGCCCTGGGTCATGTCCCCGTGCAGCGCCCGCACGTTCATGCCGCGGTCACGCAGGATCTTGAACAGCTGATCGCAGCGGATCTTCGTGCGCACGAACACGATCGCCTGGTCGGGCCGCTCGGCGCGCAGCACCTCGACCAGCTTGTCGGGCTTGCCCTTCGTCTCGACGGGGAGCTGAAACTGCGCGACCGTGTCGATCGTCAGCGTCGCCGCCTCCACCTCGATCGTCACCGGGTCATACATGTACTTGTCCGCGAGCTTTCTGATCGGCGGAGGCATCGTCGCGCTGAACAGCGCCGTCTGACGGCCGCTCGGGGTCAGCGACAGGATCTTCTCGACGTCCTCCAGAAATCCCAGGTCGAGCATCTCATCCGCCTCGTCGAGCACCACGAACCGGCAGTCGTGCAGCACCAGCGAGTGGCGTGAGATCAGGTCGAGCACCCTGCCGACCGTCCCCACGACGACGTGCCCGCCCCCGCGCAGCTGCGCCTGCTGGGTGCGGATCGGCGCGCCCCCGAACACCGCCACCACGTCCACCCCCGCGTGCGCCCCGTACACGCGCAGCGCCTGCGTGACCTGGATGCACAGCTCGCGTGTCGGCGTCAGCACGAGCGCCTGCACCTCGCGCACCTCCGGGTCGATGTACTCGGCGATCGGCAGCCCGAACGCAGCCGTCTTGCCCGTGCCCGTCTGCGCCTGACCGATCACGTCGCGGCCTTCCAGGACCGAGGGAATCGCCTGCTCCTGGATCGGGCTGGGCGACTCATACCCCACGTCGCGCAGGGCCCTCAGGGTGCGCTCGGACAGGCCGAGCTCGGCAAACGTCTTGCTCATCGCGCGACGCAGCTTACGGACTCGGGGCGCTCAGGCCCGACCCGGCGTGTCGGAGCGGGATCGCGGCCCGCGGCGCGTCCCGTTGCTGCGGATTAGGCGGAGGGGTCCAGCAGCAGCTTGCCCGTCGTGCCTCGTTCGCGCAGGTCGATGTGCGCCTGGGCGGCGTCGCCCAGCGCGTAGGTTCCCCCCACGACCACCTTCAGCTCGCCGCGGACGACGCGCGCGAACAGGTCGTTCAGCGCGTCCGTGAACATCTCAGAGCGGCCCAGGCAGTGGAACAGGTAGAAGCCGACCACCGCGCGCGAGTGGCGCAGCAGCGACCCCGTCGTGACCTCGTTCGGCTGCTGGCCGGCGATCCCGTAGGCGACGATCCGCCCGAACGGAGCGAGCGCGTCGTAGGAGACGTCGAACACCGCGCCACCGGCCATCTCGAACACCACGTCCACCGGCTCACCCCCGTTGGCCTCGATCAGCCGCTCGGTCAGCCCCTCCGGCGCGGAGTCGATCGCGACGTCCGCCCCAAGTCCCAAGGCCAGCTCACGCTTGTCGGCGTTCGAGGCCGTGGCGATCACGCGCCCGGCGCCGAGCGCGTGCCCCAGCTGGACGGCGAGTGAGCCCACGCCCCCCGCGGCGGCGTGCACGACCACGCTCTCCCCCGCGGCCACGCGCCCCGACGTCCGGTACAGGTGCCACGCGGTCGTGCCCTGCACGATCAGCGCCAGCGCGGTGCCGTCGTCGATTCCGTCGGGAATTGCGAACACGCGCCGGGCCGGCGCGGTGGCGTACTCGGCGTAGCCCCCTGTGCCGACGAGCGCGACCACGCGCTCGCCCGTGTCCTCGCGGACGCCGGCGACCTCGCCCCCCGGCACGAGCGGCAGCGTCGCCCGCTGCACGTAGGAGTTCGTGCGCGTGTGCGTGTCGGCGAAGTTGATGCCCGCGCGCGTGACCCTGATCAGGACCTCGTCCGCAGCCGGCTCGGGCATCGGCAGCTCCGCGAGTTGCAGTACCTCCGGTCCGCCGAACTCGGTCATCTGGATCGCGCGCATGCTCGTCACGCACGCAGGCTATCGGCCCATCGCCCGGGCGCGCCCGCACGGCGCGAGCTGCGGCGCCCGCACGACACACCAGGATGCCCAGGGAGATCCGCCCGCGAGCGAGACGGTAGGGTCTCGCGCCATGTCGATCACCGTCGTCGGTTCAATCGCATTCGACTCGGTCACCACTCCGTTCGGCGAGCGCGAGCGGATGCTGGGCGGTACCGCGGTGCACTTCTCGCTGGCGTCGTCGTTCTTCGCCGACGTCCACATGGTCGGCCCGGTCGGCGAGGACTGGGGCGAGACCGAGATGGCGGCGGTCCAGCGCCCCGGCGTGTTTACCGAGGACATCGAGCGCGTGTCCGGCGGCAAGACGTTCTTCTGGCGCGGGCACTACGACTACGACCTCAACACGGCCCACACCGACGACACGCAGCTGGGAGTGTTCGCCGAGTTCGAGCCCAAGCTGTCGGCCGCCTCGCGTGCGTGTGACGTGCTGTTTCTGGCGAACATCCAGCCCGAGCTGCAGCTGCAGGTGCGCGAGCAGTGCGACCAGGCCCGGTTCGTGGCGCTGGACTCGATGAACCTGTGGATCGACACCGCGCGCGACGCGCTCGTGCGTGTGATCGAGACGGTTGACTGCGTGCTGCTCAACGACACCGAGCTGCGCATGCTCACCGGCGAGCCCAACCTCGTCCGGGCCGCGCGCGCCGTGATCGGCTGGGGACCGGGGGCGGTCGTCGCCAAGCAGGGCGAGTACGGCGCGACGCTGATCACGCGCAGCGGCTTCTTCTCGCTGCCCGCCTATCCGCTGGAGAGCGTGCTCGACCCGACCGGGGCGGGCGACACGTTCGCCGGGGGCTTCATCGGCACGATCGCCGCCCACGGGGGGCGCATCGACGAGGAGGTGCTGCGCAGCGCGATGGCGCACGGCACGACGCTCGCGTCGTTCAACGTCGAACAGTTCGGCACCGAGCGCGTGTCCCGCCTGCAGCACACAGAGATCGAAGCGCGCGTGCGCGAGCTGGGCGAGATGACCCGCTTCAGCGGCCGCCCGCTGCCCGCGCGGGGGTAGGGACGCGTTTGCGGCAGGACGCTCCGATCGGTAGTACGATCGGGGGGAGTGGATGTCTGGACTTTCATCTGGTTGATGTTCCTGCTGAAGATCCCGATCGTGGCCCTGTTCCTGATCGTGCGCTGGGCGGTCAACCAGACCCCCGAGACCGAGCCCGGGCAGGACGGCGGCATCGGCCCGCGCCCGAGCCCGCATCGCCCCCACCATCCCCGCTCGCGACTGCCGCGCCGGCGCGGCCCCCACGGCGACCCGGCGCCGTCGTCTCCCGCGCGCGTGCGCACCGTCGTCGCGCGCGGACGGCTCGTCCCGCTCGTCCCGCGCTGAGCACTGCGCGCGTGAGCCACGCGCGGGGCGCACAGCTGCACGCTGAGACCGCACGACTACTCGCGGGGGCGCACATGCGAGAATCCTCGCGCCCATGAGCGACGCCGCCCTCCCCCCCACATCCGTACTGTCCGACGGCACGATCGTCCGGCTCGTGCGCGAGGGGCACATAAAGATCGACCCGTGGGACGAGGAGATGGTGCAGCCCGCGAGCGTGGATCTGCGCCTGGGAGACACGTTTCGGGTGTTCCACAACCACAAGATCACGGCGATCGACCTGCGCGACCCGCCGCGGGGGCTGACCGAGCAGGTGGAGCCCCCGGAGGGCGAGCCGTTCGTGATCCACCCGGGCGAGTTCTGTCTCGGCCGCACGCTGGAGCGCGTGGAGCTCCCGGACGACATCGTCGCGCGGATCGAGGGCAAGTCGAGCCTCGGGCGGCTCGGGCTGATCGTGCACGCCACGGCGGGGTTCTGCGACCCGGGCTGGAAGGGAACGCTGACGCTCGAGCTCAACAACCTCACGCGCGTCCCGATCAAGCTCTACCCCGGGCTGCCGATCGCGCAGCTGTCGTTCATGACGCTCGACGCCCCCGCCCTGCGGCCGTACGGGCACGCGGATCTGGGCAGCCACTACCAGGGGCAGGTGGAGGCGACTGAGAGCCGCTATGGGACGCGCGCGTGAGACGCGCGCCTGGGAGGCACCAGCGCCACGGGCGGACGCATGAGACGCGTAGTGGGACGCACCGGAGAACGGCCACGGGGCAGACGCATGAGGCGCGTAGTGGGGCGCACCAGCGAACGGCCACGGGGCGCGCGCATAAAAGATCGCTCAAGCCGGCGGGTCCGGGCCTGGGATCGCGCATAATCGGGTAGAACCCACTCGACAGGAGACACCTCATGAGCACCCCCGAGACACAGGCGCAGAGACAGGGATCAGCCCCCTCGGACAACGGCGTAGCCGGCTCGCGGGACACGCTCAGCGTGACGGACAACCGCACGGGCGCGACCTACGAGCTGCCGGTCACCGACGGAACCGTGCGCGCGATGGACCTCCGCCAGATCAAGACCGGCGAGGACGATTTCGGACTGATGGCGTATGACCCGGCGTATACGAACACTGCGTCGTGTCGCAGCTCGATCACCTACATCGACGGCGAGGCGGGGATCCTGCAGCATCGGGGGTATCCGATCGAGCAGCTGTGCGAGCACTCGACATACCTGGAGGTCGCCTACCTGCTGATCCACGGCGAGCTGCCCACCACCGCGCAGCTCGAGAGCTGGATCGACGAGATCACGATCCACACGTTCGTGCACGAGAACGTCAAGGACTTCATGCAGGGATTCCGCTACGACGCGAACCCGATGGGGATGCTGGTCGCCTCGGTCGGAGCGCTGTCGACGTTCTACCCCGACGCGAACCAGATCCACGACGAGGATGTGCGCGCGATCCAGATCATCAGGCTGCTCGCGAAGATGCCGACGCTCGCGGCGTTCGCGTTTCGCCACAACATGGGCCAGCCCTACGTGTATCCCGACAACGATCTCGACTACGCGGGGAACTTCCTCGGGATGATGTACAAGATGACCGAGCTGAAGTACCAGCCCGACCCGCGGCTGGAGCGGGCGCTGGACGTGCTGTTCATCCTGCACGCCGACCACGAACAGAACGCGTCCACGAGCGCGGTGCGCTCGGTCGGATCGACGCAGGTCGATCCCTACTCGGCCGTGGCGGCGGGTGTCGCGGCGCTGTACGGGCCGCTGCACGGCGGCGCCAACGAGGCGGCGCTGCGGATGCTCGCGCGGATCGAGCACGGTCGAGAACATCCCCGACTTCCTGGAGGGCGTCAAGGCGGGCAACGAGCGGCTGATGGGGTTCGGCCACCGGGTCTACAAGAACTACGATCCGCGCGCGCGGATCATCCGCAAATACCTCGACGACGTGTTCGAGGTGCGCGGCAAGAGCCCCTTGCTGGACGTCGCGACCGAGCTCGAGAAGCGGGCGCTGGACGACGACTACTTCACCTCGCGCAAGCTGTATCCGAACGTGGACTTCTACTCGGGCCTGATCTACGAGGCGCTGGGCCTGCCGGTGGCGATGTTCCCGGTGATGTTCGCGATCGGGCGCACCTCGCGGCTGGATCGCACAGTGGCTGGAGATGGTCAAGGACTCCGAGCAGAAGATCGCCCGCCCGCGCCAGATCTACACGGGCGAGCGCGATCGGGACTACGTCCCGATCTCACAACGCCGCTAGCGGGCCGATGGCCAAGACAGGCAAGGACGCAGTGAGCGAAGTGTGCTCGGCACACGTGACCCAGCCCATCGGGCTGTGTGCCCCCGATCGGAGGCCCCTCGATCTCCGATCATCGGTAAGCACGCAGCATGGCGCCATGCCAGCAGTCCGCTAGAGAACCAGCGTCGCGCCGTGACGGCGCAACCAGTCGCGGTCCTCGCGGTAGCGCGGCCAGCGGCGCTCGCACCAGCGCCCAGAAGCGCGGTGAGTGATCGAGGATCTCCAGGTGGCAGACCTCGTGCCAGACGACGTAGTCGAGCACCGTCTCGGGCGCGAGCAGCAACCGCCAGTTGAAGCTCATGTGCCCGGTGGACGAGCACGACGCCCAGCGCGTGCGCTGCCCGCGGATCGACAGGTCGCGGTAGGACACGCCCGCGAGCGCAGTGGCGCGATCCAGGCGCGCGGCGATCTCGGCGCGCGCGGCGCGGCGGTAGAAACGCTCGATCGCCGGGCGGGCGTCGCCGGCGGGCACGAACAGCCGCTCGCCGCGGCGGTGCACGCGCGTGCGCCCGGGCTGGGGGACGAGATGCAGGGTCCTGTCCAGGTACGGCAGCTCGCGCAGCGGCCCGCATGCCCGGGGGCGGGGAGATCGTCAGGGGAGCGGAGGACACTCGGCCCGCAAGGGTAGCCGGCAGTTCGGCGCAAAACGCCAGGGCACGAGGTCGGGTGCATAATCCGCGGGATGACGCGCCGGCGCGAGTGCCCACCCCCGGGGCCAAATCCAGGGTGAGGCTCCCGCGCGAGGTGCAGGCGACTACGAGGTGTATCTCAACGGCGTGCGCCAGCAGCGCGGGACCGACTACGAGGTGCGCGAAGGAATGCTCGTGTTCGAGGGAGAGCTGCGCAAGGACAGGATCAGCGGCTGGCGCTGGCTGCTCGGGGCCGTGGGGCGTCGGCACCTACCGCCAGAACGACTCGGTCGACGTGCGCTACGAGGCGACCGACGGCTCGCCGCGCGTGGCGGAGGGGCTGGAGATCGAGGTCGTGGGCTGAGCCGCCGCGATCGCCCACGGCCGCGAGAGCTTGAGCGCGGACGAGGATCGCGCGCGTGGCGGGGGAGCGGTTGAGCGTGTAGAAGTGGATGCCGGGCACGCCCGCGCGCCAGCAGCTCGGCGCACTGCAGCGTGGCGTAGGCGACGCCGAAGTCGAGCACCGCCTCGGCATGGTCCTCGCGCGGGCGTGCAGCTCGCGACGCAGCGCCGTCGGGGATCGACGCGCCGCACATGCTCCGCCATGCGCTCGACCTGCCCGACCTGGGTGATCGGCATGATCGCCCGGGATGATCGGCACGCTCACCCCGGCGTCGCGGGCGCGCCCGACGAAGTCGAAGTAGAGCGCGTTGTCGAAGAACACCTGTGTGATCAGGAAGTCGCACGCCCGCCGCGCACCTTCTCCGCGAGGTGTTCGCAGGTCCTCCTGCGGGACTGCTCGCGTGGATGTGCGTCTCGGGGAAGCAGGCGGCGCCGATCGCGAACGGGTAGTCCGCGGCGATCAGCTCCACCAGCTCGCGCGAGTACTCCAGGCCGCCCTCCGTCTTCGTCCACTCCTCTCGCCCGCCGGGCGGGTCGCCGCGCAGGGCGAGCACGTTGTCGATGCCCGCGCCTCCTGCATCTCGTCGAGCGTCGCGCGCAGCTCCGGCACGGTCGCCCCGACGCAGGTGAAGTGCGCCATCGCCTCCAGGCCCGTACTCGCTCGCGGATGCGCTTGACGATCTCGATCGTCTTGCTCGCTGCGTGGAGCCGCCGGCGCCGTAGGTGACCGACACGAACGACGGCTCCAGCGGCGCGCAGCTCGGCGAGCGCCGCGTACAGGTTCTCCTCGCCCTGCCTCGGTCTTGGGCGGGAAGAACTCGAACGAGAACACCGGCCCGGCCGCCGGCGGCGAGGATCTGATCGATGCGCATGGGTCTGATTATGCGCGGTCCAGCGCTCGGGCTCGCCCGGGAGACGCAGCGCCTGCCCGGTGACCTCCAGGTGCAGCAGCATCGCCAGCGTCTCCGTCAACAGCCACTGCGCGAGTCATCGGCGGAGAGCCCGTCACCGTGACACCTGCGGCAGGATCTCGAACGCCGTCAGCGGCTCGCCCGCGCGCAGACCACCTCGAGCACCTTGGTCAGGCGTTCGGCCACGAGCGCGCGGTTGCCTTCGATATGGGCGTGCACGTCGGTGAACGTGCGCCCATGACCGGGCAGGCACAGGCGCGCGTGCAGCGCCTCGACGACGTCGAGCGAGCGCACGAATTCGCCGACCGGGTCGGGCGAGTAGCCGTAGTCGAAGTACAGCGAGATCGCGCCCGAGCAGGTGATCGCCCGGAGATCAGCAGGCGACGCTCGGGCTGGAACAGGCAGACGTGCGAAGGGCGCGTGACCGGGGGTCTCGTGCACGGTCCAGGGGCCGAGGTCGGTCTCGACGATCACACCCGGCAGCAGCGCGCGATCGGGCTCGACGATCGCGGCGATGCCCGATTCGCGGTCGCGGGCGCGCTCGGCGGCATAGCGGCGCAGCGGCTCCTCGGGGACGCCGCGACTGGCGCGCGATCTCCAGGCGCCGCAGCGATCGCCGCGTCGGGGTCCTCGGCCCAGCGCGACATGTGCTCGTGGTTGGGGTGCATCCACAGCTCACAGCCGGCGCGCTCGACGATCGTGGCGGCCTGGCCGTAGTGGTCGGAGTGGGCGTGCGTGCAGACGAGCAGGCGCACGTCCTCCAGCGCGCAGGCCGCACATCGCAAGCGCGCGTTCCAGGTGGGCGAGCGAGCCGGGCGCGTGGATGCCGGTGTCGAACAGGACGACACCGTCGCCGGAGCGACCGCCCAGGCGTTGCCGTGCGGAACGCCGGGCCAGGGCAGGGGCAAGGCGCAGGCGAAAGACGCCGGGAAGCACGCGCTCGCCCCGTCCGAGCTCGCGCTTACGCGTACCGTCGGCCATCGGCGCAGAGCCTAGCTGCAGGCCGGCACGCGCTCGGGTGAGACAGATGTCGGCTTAGGGGTGGGGCGATCGAGCGAGCGGTCGCCACAGATCCCGTCGCGCCCAACTCGTTCGGGCGGTCCTCAGATGGGCTCGCGCCGTGCGAGAGAGGGCTAGACTGAAAGGTCCGAGCCCGAGCGGTCCGACGCGTCACAAGGAGGCGGCATGGCCGAGCAGGAGAGCGAGAGCCAAGACGTGAGCAGCGCGGCCACGAAGGTGCAGGAGGCCGCCGCCAACATCCAGCAGGCATCGTCCGCGGCGAAACAGCGCGGGCGGATCACCGGCAGCAAGGCCGAGGCGGTCGCGCGGCGGTACTTCGAAGCGATCGACGCCCACGACGTCGCAGGGCGCCGTGGCGATGTGGGCGCCGGACGGACGCGAGGACGTGCGCGGCCAGGGGATGTACATCGGCCCGGAGGGGCTGCGCGAGTTCATCGGCGGCCTGATCGAAGCGATCCCGGACCTGAAGGTGGAGATCGTCTCGACCACGACCGAGGACGAGCGCTGCGCGCTGCACTGGCGGTTCAGCGGCACGTTCGCGGGACCGGGATCGTTCAACGGGCTCGCGCCGACCGGCCACCGCATCGAGCTCGAGGGCGTGGACGTGCTGACCGTGCGCGACGGGCTGATCCACAGCAACGACGCTGTTCACCGACACGATGGCGGTGCCGCGCCAGATCGGGATGATGCCGCCGCTGGGCTCCACGCGCCGAGCAGCGGATGACGGGCGCGTTCAACGTCAAGACGCGCGTCACCGACAGGGCTGGCGGGCGCCGAGGCAAAGCTCGTGGCCGAGGGCGTGTGGGTGGTGCAGGGCCAGCCGGGCCGGTGCAACGTGTACCTGATCGAGGACGACGGGCGAGGGCGGCGTGACCGTGTTCGACGCGGGCGCGCGCACGATGACGCGCGCGGTGGCGACGGGCCGGGCGCGAAGCTCGGCGGGATCGAGCGGATCGTGCTGGGCCACGCGCACACCGACCACCGCGGGACCGCGCCCGGGCTGGGGGTGCCCGTGTTGTGCCATCCCGAGGAGGTCCAGGACGCCGAGGGCAGCGGCGGGTGGCGCTACTGGCCGGCCGATCTGGCGGGACTGCCGCCGGTGGCCAAGCAGATCCAGAAAGCGTGTCACCGCTACGCCTGGGACGACGGCCCGGTGAAGATCGCAGGGCACCGTCACCGAGGGCGACGAGGTGGCGGGCTTCAAGGTGATCGACCTGCCCGGACACGCCCCGGGCCTGATCGGGCTGTGGCGCGAATCCGACCGGCTGGCGATCGTGAGCGACTGCTTCTACACCCTCGACATGTGGGGCCGCAGCCGTGCGCCGCAGCGTGCCCGCGGAGACCTACAACTACGACACCGAGCAGGCCCGGGAGAGCATGCGCAAGCTCGCGGAGATGGAGCCCGCGGCGGCGTGGCCGGGCCACGCGAACCCCGTGACGGGGGATGTGCGGGGACAGCTGTTGAAGGCGGCCGGGAGCAACCGGAGACATCGCATCCGACGCGCCCGGCTGCGACCTGATCCTGCGCGTGGGCGCGCCGGGCGCGGGGATGGGCGTATCGGGCACATGCGATCGGGCGCGTCGGGCACGGGTAGGGGCACTCCGAGCGCCGGATAGGCGCGTCGGGCGCGGAGACCGTGGGTAAGCGCAGCCGCCGGCGCGCAGCGCGGGAGCGCTGGCCCGGAAAAGCTCACGGCCCCGACGAGCGAGTACACCGACGCGGACGGCGACACGCTGACGCTGCGCGGCGCGCTGACGGTCGCCGCGCGGCGCGAGTACGCCGAACGCGCTCGACGGCATCGGGGGGCGCTCGTCCACCACCCGGGAGGACGCGTGGCAGCGCGCGGTCGAGCTGCTGTTCGAGCGGCTGGCGGTGAGCTGGACGATCGCGGGTGCGCCGATCGAGGGACAGCGCGAGTTGCTGATGCGCTACCGAGCGGCCGAGTGCGGACGAGCGAGCGTGGATCAGGGACGTGCTCCGAGAGCACTGCGCGGAGTAGTTTCCCGACGTCAAGGCGCCGTGAGAAAGTATCTTCAAATTTTGGTTTGGTGCTCTTATGTATTTACAGCCCGGTGAAATTGATGTCGAACCTTCTCAAAGCACACACAGAACTGTAAAATGCCGTATATCTTTAGTATATACCGCCATACCATGGGGCTCACCAGAAATACACACGAGCCCATCTCAAGCCGCCCAGACCGGACCGCCGAGCGCTCCCGGGCCTGAGACGCACGCGCGCGGTGGCCGGGCTGAGCACGAACTCGAGCGTGTCACCGGTCTCCCCGCGTACGCGCAGACGGCGCCCCTCGTCGTAGGACGGCGACGACCGTGCCGCGCTCGAACCAGCCGCCGAAGTGGGCGATGCGCGCGCGGGCGCCCACGCGCGGGACGGGTCGCGAAGGTCCGAGCACCGCACGATGGTAGTCCCCGCGGGAGCCTGGTGTGGGATGTCGCGCAGGACATCGCCCGCTGCAGCGAACGGGCGCCCCACGGCAACGGCGCAGAGCCATAAACGAGCCCATGTGCGCGCCTGGGAGCGGCTACGTATACCGTGCGTGCGTATGCGCCGCACCAAGATCGTCGCCACCATCGGCCCCGCCTCGCGCGAGCCGGACACGCTGCTGCGCATGGTGCAGGCGGGGATGGACGTGGCGCGGCTGAACTACTCCCACGGCACGCTGGAGGAGCACGCCGAGACCGTCCGGCGCGTGCGCGACGCGGCCGGGCGGGCGGGGCGCCCGGTGGCGATCCTGCAGGACCTGCCCGGTCCGAAGCTGCGCATCGGAGCGCTGCGCGAGGACGTCGTCGAGCTGACGGCCGGCGAGCGGCTGACGATCACCGGCGGCGAGACCGACGAGCTCGGCGACGCCCAGCACATGACCATCACCTGGGAGGGGCTCGCCGACTCGATGGCGCCCGGAGAGGTGCTGTATCTCGCCGACGGCTCGGTGCGGCTGCGCGTCGTGGAGGTCCGCGCCGCCGCGCACGAGGTCGAGGCGGAGATCGAGGTCGGCGGCGCGGTCGCCTCGCGCCAGGGGCTGAACATCCCCGGCCCGGTCGAGTCGCTGCCGTCGGTGCCCGAGCACGACCTGGAGCTGCTGCGCCACGGCGAGTCGATCGGCGTGGACATGGTCGCGCTGTCGTTCGTGCAGCGCCCCGAGGACGTCGAGACCGTGCGCGCGCACACGCGCCTGCCGCTGATCGCCAAGATGGAGAAGCCCCAGGCGGTCGAACGCGCCGAGGAGATCGTCAGGGCGGCCGACTGCGTGATGGTCGCGCGCGGCGACCTCGGCATCGAGCTGCGCGATCGAGCGCGTGCCGATCGTGCAGAAGCAGCTGCTGCGCCTCGCCGGACACCTGGCGCGCCCGTCGATCACGGCGACGCAGATGCTCGACTCGATGGTCACCTCCTCGCGCCCCACCCGCGCGGAGGTCGCCGACGTGGCGAACGCGATCCTCGACGGCACCGACGCGGTGATGCTCTCCCAGGAGACCGCGATCGGCGCCTACCCGGTGGAGGCGATCGCGATGATGGCCTCCGTCGCCGAGCAGGCCGAGGCGATCGCGCCGTACGAGGACTGGAACACCTCGCGCGTGCGCCGCGTGGACTCCGATCCCGCGTACACGATCGCCCACAACCTGTGCGTCGCCGCGCGCGAGCTGCGCCTCGACGCGCTCGTGATCCCGACGCTGTCCGGGCGCTCGGCGCGCCTCGTCTCCGCGCACCGCCCGACCGCGCCGATCTACGCGCTCTCGCCCGGCAAAGAGACCGTCCGCCGCTGCGGGCTGATGTGGGGCGTGCAGGCCGCCTCGATGCGCCGCCACGAGACGACCGAGGCGCTGATCGCCGACGCCGCCAAGCGTGTGGTCGAGCTCGGCTGGTGCAAGCCCGGTCAGCGCGTCGGCATCACCGCGGGGCTGCCCTCCGGGCGGCCCGGAACGACGAGCCTCGTGCAGATCCAGACCGTCTAGACCCGGCGATCAGGCCCGCCAATGCCTGCGCTTGGCGGCGGCGAACTCCTCATCGGTCAAAGCGCCGCTTGCGTGCAACTGCGCCAGCTGGCTGATCTTCTCCACGACTGGGTCAGCCAGCGCGGCGCCGGCGCGGCGGGTGGAGCGCCGGCGGGCTGGTCAGAGGCGGCGGCGGAGCTTGCGCCGCCTGGCCGCGCTCGCGGGCATGTAGCAATATGCTCGTAAGCTCGCACTGGGCTCCGCGCCTGCACCGGCCGTCAGACGGAGCGGTAACTCGACCGATAGGACGACTACCACCATGATCGCCACAACCAGCTATCCGTTCCTCGAAGTCTTCTGGACGATGCTCATCTTCTTCGCGTTCGTGATCTGGATCTGGATCCTGATCACGGTGCTGATCGACATATTCCGCCGCCACGACACCTCGGGATTCGCCAAGGTCCTGTGGATCATCTTCATCATCGTGCTGCCCTACCTCGGCGTGTTCGTGTACCTGATCGTCGAGCACAACGGGCATGACCGAACGGGCCGATCAAACAGCAGCAAGCCGCCCAGTCGCAGATGGACCAGTACGTCGCAGTCGGTCGCCGGCCAGACGCGACCCGGCCGAGCAGATCGCCAAGGCCAAGGGGCTGCTGGACGCCGGCACGATCTCCCAGACCGAGTTCGATCAGATCAAGCAGAAGGCGCTGGCGAGCGCCTAGCGCGGAACGCTACGATGCCGAGCCATCGCCGCGGCACAGCGTCCCAGGCACCGGTGCGGTGACCGGCGTCGGTGGGGCTGGACGGTGCTGGCTCGGGTCCCCCAGCCCGCCGCGCCGTCAACCGCGTGCCGACCCCGCGCCGTAGAACTCGGCCTCTTCGCGGCCGAGCTCGGTGACGGGCTCGTCGCCGTACATCCACTCGCGCGCGATCCGGTGCCAGTTGGCGCGCGCGCGCAGCTGCGACAGCACCGCGAGCGTCAGCATCTCCATGCGCCGGCCGAACAGGTGCTCGGGGCGCATGTCCTGGTGGCGCATCTCGCGGAAGTGGCTGGAGCGCGGGTCGGAGCTCTCGATCATCACCTCCGTGGCGATCTCCGGCGTCAGCTCGACCGTTTCGTCGGCGGTCGTGTACCACCAGATCGCGTCCGCGATGAACGCCAGCAGGTGCTCGGGGTCGACCCGCTCGGGTTCGGGCAGGAAGCCCGGACTCCGCCAGCAGCTCGTGCAGCGTCGGCGGCGTCGCCCTCGACGACCGCGCGCTGGCAGGCCAGCTCCAGCTCGACCGGCTCGCGGGTCCATGCGCTTGAACAGGCCGAAGTCCAGGAACGCGACGCGCCCGTCGTCCAGCAGCAGGAAGTTCCCCGGGTGCGGATCGCCGGAGAACTGGCGGTGGCGATACAGGCAGCCGAGGAAGAAGCGGAACACGATCTCCCCGATCCGGTCGCGCTCGGCCTGCGGAGCGGCCCTTCAGCTCCTCGAACCCCACGCCCTCGCACGAACTCGCTCACCAGCACCCGCTCGCGCGAGAGCTCGCTGATCACCTCGGGCACGACGATGAACGGATGGCCGCGGAAGATGCGCGCGAGCGAGCGCTGGTTCTGGGCCTCGAGCTCGTAGTCGAGCTCCTCGCCGATCCGCTCGCGGATCTCCGCGGCGATCGCCTTCGACGTCCATCCCGGGCGTCATCCGCTTGAGCAGGCGCATGATCATGTCCAGGTTCTGCATGTCCGCGCGCACCGCCGCCGCCACGCCGGGGTACTGGACCTTGACCGCGACCTCGCGGCCCGTCCGTGCAGCGTCGCGCGGTAGACCTGCCCGATCGAGGCCGCCGCGATCGGCTCCTCGTCGAAGCGACGCGAACACCTCGGCGATCGGCTCTTCGAGGTCGTCCTCGATCACGCGCCGCATCTGCTTGAACGACACCGTCGGCGCGGCGTCGCGCAGCTTGGCCAGCTCGCGCTGGAACTCCTCGCGGTGCTCCTCCGCCACGAGGCCGACGTCCAGGAACGACATCACCTGGCCGAGCTTCATCGCCGCGCCCTTCATCGTCCCGAGCGCCGCCACGATCTGCTTGGCGGTCTCCAGCTGGCGCCTGGCCAGCGCCTCCTCGGAGGCCTCCTCGCCGCGCGTGACGTTCGCCGCGCGCGTGCCGAACTGCTTGACCGCCTCGCTCGCCGCGAGCGTGCCGACGGTCGCCGTGCGGCGCACGCGCGAGGTCGGGATCTTCTCGTTCTCGCGCGCCATACGCATTCATCCTAGGCGCTACGCGTGCCCTCGGTCGCAGGCGCGGCTCCGGGCGCGCGGCCGGACTCCGCTGGGCCAGTCGCGCTGGACCTGGGAGCCGGGCACGATGTCGTCCGAGCCGTCCTGGCCCAGCGCACCCAGGCCTTCGTGCCGCCGTCGTAGTCGTCGCACGAGCAGCACCAGCGTCGCCGGCTCGCCGAGCGCGGTGCAGGGCTCGGCGCCCTCCGCGTCCAGGCCACGCCAGACGCGGATGAACGGGTTGTGCTCCCACTCCTGCGCGACGCGTCGTCGGCGTCGGCGTGGCCCGGATGGATGACGGTCTCCGGCGGCAGCTCCATCAGCGTGCCCATGATCGAGTCCCGCAGGTCGGTGTAGGTCGTGTGCCCCGGCGCGCGCACCCCGCCGACCGAGCCCGTGAACAGCGTGTCGCCGGTGAACACGACCGCCTCGCCTCCCGTGAAGCCCCCGGGCGCGGCGCTCGACGCGACGGGCGTCTGGCGCACCGCCTCGACTCGGCTCGCTGACCAGGAACGACAGCATCCCGGCGGTGTGCCCGGGCGTGTGCAGCGGGCGCACCTCCAGCGTGCCGAACCGCAGCGTCTGCCCGGCCTCCACCGTCGTCCGCCTCGCCGACGCTCTCGCCCAGCCCAGCGTCGCGCTCGAGCGGGTGGATCAGGACCTTGAGCTTCGGCCAGCGCTCGCGCAGCGCGCCGACCTCGCTGACGTGGTCGAAGTGGTGATGGGTGAGCAGGATGTGCGTGGGCGTCGATCTCCAGGCGCTCGGCCGCCTCGATCAGCGGCGCGACCGGCCCACCCGCGTCGATGAAGAACCCCGGCCCCCCGTCGCCGTCGGCGACGAGATATGTGTTCGACACGAACTGCGGATGGGACGCAGCGCTCGATGATCATTGCGCCATCCTTGCACGAGTGGTGTTTGCGGTGCTTGTGCGTCGCTGAGCGCCGGGGCGGACAGGGCGGGCGCCAGCCAAAGCGGCTGGATTGCGGGCATGGATGCGAGGCCATCTCGTAGACTCCGGCGCATGCCCCTGATCCACACCTGCTACCGCATCACCGACATCGACCGTTCCGTCGCGTTCTACAACGCGCTCGGCTTCGAGGAGATCGGACGCATCCCGATCAAAGACGAGGCGATCAACGTGTTCATGAACCAGCCCGGCGACGGCGACATGCCGCGGCTGGAGCTGACCTATAACTTCGGCGTGGACTCCTACGATCTCGGGACGGGCTACGGCCACATCGCGATCACCGCCGACGACCTCGACGCCACACTCGTCCGGCTCGCGGAGCAGGGCATCGAGCCCGAGAAGCCTCCGTACTCCGTGCGCGAGGGCGGCTCGCGGCTGTGTTTCGTGCGCGACCCGGATGACTACCGGATCGAGCTGATCGAGCAGGGGTAGCGGCCGGGTGCGTCAGCTTCGGGAAGACATCCCGACGGGCATCGCGTGGCGATCTGACTACCGCGCGTAGATCGCGGGACGGTAACGCGGCTCAGGGATCGACCGACCGGCCTCTTGCGCAGCAGCAAGCCAAGCTCGCTTGGCTTGCTCGACCTCGGCGAGAGCCTCCTCGGCACTTGCGCCGAATGCCGAACACGCCTCCAGATCGGGGATATCGGCTACGTAAGCCGCGTCCTCCTCGCTATAGAAGACGTTGATGTGATAGTCGCTCATAATCAGTCTCGCAACCTAAGATCGTAGCGCTCGACAAGTCTCAGGAGCTGGCGAACCTGGTATGGCTTGGCTTGTCCACGGACGGATTGGAGGTGATGAGCCCTTGTGCTACATTGTGACGCACAATGGCTACGGCGACACATCCAGCTACACATCCAGGCATATCCGCCGCCACGACGGTCGGGGTTCGCGAGCTGCGCCAGAACCTGAGCAAGTATCTGACGCGAGTCAAGCAAGGCGAGACGTTGACGGTTACGGAGCGTGGGCATGTGGTCGCGCGACTCGTGCCATCCCGTCCCGATATCGATCCCTATTACCTCAAGCTCGCAGAAAAGTATGGTGCCACGATCCCTACAAAGAATCTGCTAGACGTCATCGACAGTCTTCCGCCGCGGCGTAAACGACCAGCGGGCACGACGGACGCGTTGCTCGAGGAGAGCCGCCGCGAGCCGTTTTGATCAGACGGTGAGCGCCCTCTATCTCGATACGAGCGTTCTCGGACGCATCCTGCTCAATGAGCCTGATACGCCCGCAATCAGACGCGCGCTGGGGCGTTTCGAGCTACATATCTCAAGTCGCCTGCTGAGCGTCGAGTTGCACCGCATCGGGTTGCGTGAGGATATGTCGGACGACGTCGAGAACCTTCTCTCCGGAAAAGTCCTCATCCCCCTGGACGAGGAGATCCTCGCAGCTGCGGAGACCATCACCCCATCCGTGGTTAGGACGCTCGATGCCATCCATCTCACTACGGCAGTCCGTCTGGCCGAAACAGAGCAGTTGGACGCGTTGATGACCTACGACAGGCAACTCGCTGCCGGCGCGCGCGAGCACGGCCTCGAGGTGCTGTCCCCGCGCTGATTACTGGCCTCAGGCCAGGACGCGCCCACGGAAGTTGCGCAGCCCGAGCGCGAGGAACACGCGCAGAAGCCGACAGCACCGGGTAGACGACGTAGAGCGGCATGTGCGCCGCGTGGGTCAAGCCGGCACGCAGCCCCTCGTTGACGTAGATCAGGGGGTTGACGAGCACGACGATCTGCAGCCAGTGGATGCCGGCCACCTGCACGGGCGCCAAGCTCGTCCACTGGTAGTAGGTGCCGCCGAGGAACGTCAAGCGGCAGCACGACGAATCCGAACATCAGCCCGAGGTTGCGCGCCTCGAACGCGGTCCCGAGCAAGCAGACCCCAGCGAGGTCATCGTCACGCAGGCGAGCGGGATCAGCGTGATCACGATCGGCCAGCTGACCGACAGGTGGGCTTCGACGCCGCTGGCGTGGACGACCGATGCGATCGGGAAGACGATCAGCGCGGCGATCAGTCCCTGGGTGGCGCCTGAGAGGACCTTCGCGACGCCGACGAGCCAGATCGGGCACGGCGCCTGCACGCGGTCCTCGATCTCGCGGGTGTAGCCGAACTCCTGGGCCATCACCATCGCGACCGCCTGGATGCCCTGGAACATGATCGTGATCCCGACGACGCCCGGGACCAGCACGGTGGCGAACGCCGACTCGGCGACCTTGCCCCCGCCGCCGCCGACACCCTGACCGATCGTCGGGAAGACGTAGAGGAACACGAACACGAGCAGGAACGGCTGCACGAGCGTGCGGATCACGAACTCGGCGAAGTTCTTGCGCAGCACGACGAGGTCGCGCAGGATCAGCGCCAACAGCGCCGACCGGCTCGCGGCCATAGTGGAGCGCGCGGGCTCGATCGCGATGCGCGCGTGTGGTCGGCGTCGGCGGCGTCGGCGCCGCGGTCGGGTCAGCGGCCGTCGCGGCCATCAGTCGCGCAGCTCCTTGCCGGTGAGGTTGATGAAGACGGTCTCGAGGCTCGGTTCGGACACCGACAGGTCGGCGAGCTCGAAGCCGGCGTTCTCGGCCGCGATCACCACGCGTGGCACAAGCCGCTCGGCCTCAGTGACGTGGAGCTCGACGCCCCCGTCGACCACTCGCGTGCGAGCGACCTCGGCGATCTCGCCGGCGAGCGCGTCGCCGAGAGCCTGCGTGTCACCTACGGCCCTGACCGTGACGATCGTGTCGGCGCCGACCGAGCGCTTCAGCTCGGCGGGCGTGTCGAGCGCGAGGATCCGGCCGTGGTCCATGATCGCCACCCGGTCACAGAGCTCGTCGGCCTCCTCCATGTAGTGGGTCGTCAGCAGGATCGTCTGGCCCTCGCGGTTGAGCTCACCGAGGATCTCCCACAGCGCCAGGCGGCTCTGGGGATCGAGGCCGGCCGTGGGCTCGTCGAGGAACAGCACGGCCGGGCGGTGGAAGATCGCGCGGGCCATCATCAGCCGCTGCGCCATCCCGCCCGAGAGCGCGTACACCGACGCGGCGGCCCATTTCGAGAGACGCAGCTGCTCCAGCAGCTCGTCGGCCGTGCGGCGGGACTCGGCGGCGGAGATGCCGAACAGGCGACCGTGGAAGTAGAGGTTCTCCCATACCGTCAGCTGGCGGTCGAGCGTGTTCTGCTGAGAGACGATCCCGATCAGCTGCTTGGCCAGGGCCGGATGGGCGACCACGTCGATCGCGCCCACGTACGCCGAGCCCGAGGTCGGGATCACGCGCGTGGTGAGCATCCCCGCGGTCGTCGTCTTGCCGGCGCCGTTGGGTCCGAGCAGACCGAAGATCTCCCCGGCCGGCACGCTCAGGTCGAGCGCGTCCACGGCGGCAAAGTCGCTGCCGGGATAGACCTTGGTCAGCGCGACCGTGCGAATGACCTCGCCCCATCGCCACCGTCAGCGGCCCGACCGTCCGTCGCGCCCGCGGGAAGGAGCGGTGCATCTACCGAGTGGGCGGCGGCCATCACTGTCCCAATCTACAACGCCCGCGCTAATCTCCCTGGGCAGATGGCCGAACACAGGCAAGATCGCCAAGAACCTCGAGCGGTTCGCGCAGGCAGTGGCGGCGCACGACCGCGAGAACCCGACGCACACCGCGCATGGGATCGGGATGGCGCACTTCGACATGGAGCGCCTCGGGTTCGAGGAGGGCGAGCAAGTGCTGCCGGGCATCACGATCCACGCGGACGGGAAGACAAGCGGGAATTTTCGGGTGCTGTGCGACGGCGAGCACGACGAGGGCAAGCGCGAGACCGAGTCCGGGAGGAGGTCGTCGAGGCGGTGGGAGGGAATCGTCGGCGGCCAGCCCGGCTCAGCACACGGGGCTGATCCGCAAAATGCGCGGGCCGAGGGAGTGCCTGAGCCCACGCGGGCTGAGACCAAAGTCGTCGTGTCCGCGGCAAAGCGCGTGCTCGACCCGTAAGCCGTTTTCAGCCACACGGCTCATCCCCGGTGTCAAGCGCACCATCAGCCCAACTCAAAGAGAGTGCGTCCACCGCGAATGCCCGCACGCGCGGCGATCATCGCGACAAGCCGTTCGATCGTCGGGCACTGCAGGCCATGACGCGCGCCCGCGCGCAGGACCGCCCCGGGGATCGCGTCCAGCTCGGGCGGGCGTCCCGCGACGATGTCACGGGCCATCGAGCTGCCGAGCGTGTCGTGCGCGAGCTCGAGCTCGGCGAGGGCGATGAGCGGATCGACGTCCTCGGCGCCCTCGGCCTGGCCGACCGCGCAGGCCTCCTCGATCGTGCCGACCAGATCGGCGCGCAGAGCGGGCGTGGAGCGGATCTCACCGAGCAGGACGTCATACGCGCTGGTCGTGCAGGCGAGCGCGTTCAGGCGCACGAGCTTGGACCACATGACCTGCGCCTCGGAGCGCTCAGACACCGGCAGGGTCACCCGCACGGGCACACCGGCGTCCTCAAAAACCTGGGCCAGAGCTTCCATCCCCGCGAGCGCGGACGGGCTGTGGGTGGCCATGTCGATGAGCAGGAACTGGCTCGTGTGGACGATCACGCCGGGCTCGGGGCGGTCTGACTCGACGCGAATCGTGCCCGCGAGCACCGTGTCTGGGCCAAACCGCTCGCGCAGCACCGTGCAGGTGGTCGAGCCCGTTGAGAAGTGGGAGCACGAGACCGGGCTCGACCTCGATGCGCTCCAGCGCAGAGGCAAGCCCGGCCGCCTTGGTCGCGACGACCAGCACGTCCACCTGCTCCCGCAAAAGCGCGCACGCGCGCACGCGCGCGTGGATGTCGCCAAACATAACACTGCGCACCACCAACCCCCGCTCGTCAATCGCCTGCGCGGTGGACTCCTGCGCAACAAGGACCACGTCGGCGCCGGCCTGAGCGAGCACGCCCGCCACCAAGCCGCCCACGCCTCCGGGGCCGAGAACCGCGACTCTCATACGCTCGTCGTCATGTCAAGGGATCGATCAGCACGCCCGGATTCATTATCCCGCAGGGGTCGACCGCCGCTTTGGCGCCAAGCAGCGCCTGCGCGAACGGCTGCGGGCGCTGGCGGTCATACCAGGGCCGGTGATCGCGCCCGACGGCATGGTGATGGGTGATCGTGCCGCCGCAGGCGATCACCGCGTCTGCGGCCGCGCGCTTGATCGCCGCCCACTGCGCGACCTCCTCACCGCGGCGGGCGGGCGCCATCACGGTGAAGTAGGGGGCGGGACCATCGGGGTAGACGTGGGTGAAGCGGCAGCTGAGGAGCCCGGCGCCACGGGCCGCGGGGGCCCCCACCGACTCGATCGCCTCATGGACGGCGGCTGTCACGTGCTCGTGGAAGGAGGGGAAGCGATCCCAGGTGATCGCCGTCTCAAACGTCTCAGAGAGCACGCCCATCGCGACAAATACGTCGCGCAGGTACGGCGCGCCGAGGAACGCGCCGCGCCAGGAGCTCACGGCGTCAGCGCCCGAGGCCGCGGTACGATCCCCGCGGCACCGCCCGTTCCACCCCGGCGCGCGCGGGCGCCCCGTCGGGACCGAGTGCGCGGCCCTCGCACGGCGCCCCGTGCTCGGCGCAGATCGCAAGCGCGCGGGACATCGCCTCCTCAACGGGGTGGTCAACGGACTCAAAGCCGAGCACGAGCAGCGCAAACGAGCCATCGCCGGCCATCGTCATCCGCGCCTCGCCCGCATCGATCAGACGGCAGTTGGCCGGGTCAAGGCCCGACTGGCTGAGCGCCCGCACGCACTCGACGCCGTCGAAGAAGCGTTCGAAGCGCACCCCCGCCGAGGCGCGGTGCGACGGTCGCGGCTGAACGCGGACCCACGCCTGGGTGATCACGCCGAGAACGCCCTCCGAGCCGGCGAGCATCCGATCGGGGCTGACGCCCGCGCCCGAGCCGGGCAGCCGGCGCGACTCCCAAACTCCCGCGGGCGTGATCGCGCGCGTGGACTCGACAAAGTCATCGATGTGGGTCAGGACCGTCGCGAAGTGACCAGCCGCGCGCGTGGCGATCCAGCCCCCGAGCGTTGAGTACTCAAACGACTGCGGGTAGTGGCGCAAAGTCAGGTCGTGCTCCGCGAGCTGAGCCTCCAGCCCGGGACCGGTCGCACCCGCCTGGATGAGCGCCGCACGCGAGACGGGGTCGACCTCGAGCACCCGATCGAGCGCGCTCAGATCGATCGAGACCGCGCCGTTGCAGGCAGCCTCGCCGGCCTCGCGGTCACGGTCGACATCGGCGTGACGCCGCCGACGACCGAGGTGCCTCCGCCATATGGGATCGCGGCAATGCGCTCGGACGCGCACCACTCCAGCAGGCGCTCGACATCGGTCTCGTCGCGGGGATAGGCGACAAGGTCCGGGGGGTGGGCGAACTGGCCGCGGAAGCCACAGATCACGTCGGAGTAGGACTTGCCGAGGGCATGACACGCACGCGCGTGGACATCGACTCGCACATATATCCACCAACCCCTCCGGCGGCGCAACGCGCGACGGAGCCAGCTCGACCGCGACAACGGGACCGGGGTCTCGACCTCGCCGAGCGCCACGTCCCCGAGCACGGGAGCCAGATGGGAGGCGAGTCCCGCGGCCGTCTGGCGCACCTCGGCAAGCGCGGGCTGCTGGTCCTCGAAACCCCAGCCCCAGTGCTTGCGCCGACGGATGCTCACCGGGACGAGTTTATGGGTCCGCACCATCTGGTCTCACACGAACCCTACGGTCACTAGCCTGTAGCTGAAGATGGCAACCCAATCGCAACCCGCAGCATCAGAGCCGCAACCCCTGCAGCCACAGGCGACGGCAACCGAGCAGCCGCAGATCCTCGCGCGTGGACCCTGGCCGCTGGAGCGGGTCAAGGCGAGCTGGCGCAAGGAGCACTATCGAACCCTCCCCCGAGCACGCGCAAGCCGCCGACGCCGCGATCGAGGCGCTGCGCAAACGAGGATCGCCCAGCCACGACGGTGTCGCCGCAAGACTCATCGACTACACGCAGGACCACACCACAGACGACGGGATCATGATGGTGTTGCAGCCCCAGCGCTGGGCGCTGAGACTGCTCCCCGGCAACGCGTCGCAGAGCGTGGCCGCGCTGTGCGTCACACGCTCGGCCGACGGGCGCTGGCTGGCGGGCAGGCGCGCGGGCTGGGTCGCCTCGTGGGCAGGACGCTGGGCGCTGGGGGCCGGTGGCTCGGTGGACCTCGACGAGAACCCGGCCGACACGCTCGTGCGCGAGCTGGCAGAGGAGTGGTCGGTCACGCCCGAGCAGGTGCGGGGCGAGGCGCTCGTGCAGCTGCCCCACCGGCTCGTGATGTTCGTCGGACAGGCATGGCTCGCCGACGGCGCGGAGGCCGAAGTCAAACCCGACCACGAGCACGACGAGTTCGCCTGGTGGCCGCGCGAGATCGACGACTGGCCGGCAGAGGCCGAGGCGCCGCTGCGCCTGATGGCGCGCTGGCTGACGGCGGAGTGATCCTACGGGGGCCCCTCGCGGGGACCGTATCCGAGACGAACGTCTCACCCCGACCCGGGCCATCCCCTCCGTCCCCTCCGGCGGCGCGCGTGCCCACGACAGATGTATATCCGCCGCCCTCCACTCCGCAACTGAGACCGAGCGCCGGGCCGATCACGTTCGGACGGTTGAAGTGGGTGTCATTCACCCACTCATGCATATACACAGCGCTGCTGGTGTGCGCGTTCGTCGCGAGCAAGCCCGAACCACTGACGTTCGTGCTCGGGATGACACACGGGCTGCTGTGGATCGGCATGTCGCTGACGTGCATCGTGTGCGTGCGCCTGCGGATCGTGTCGCTGAGGCTGGCCGTGGCGGTCGCGGTGCTGGGCGGGATCGGGCCGTTCTTCGGCAGCTACGAGTTCGTGCGCGAACAGCGAGACCACCCAGCGGGCGCAGCCGGGCAGACGCCGTGAAGGCTCTGTGAAAAACACTCCTGAGCACCCGGTGAGGTCCGGCGGCGGGCCGCGCTAGAGTGAAACAGACATGGCGTCGGGCATCACCACGGCTCAGCAGATAATCGACGTCGTGACCCCTGCCGCGGGCGAGTCGGTAACCGAGGGCACGATCCTCGAATGGCACGCAAGGTCGGCGAGGAGATCAAGGTCAACGACACGATCGTCGAGATCTCCACCGACAAGGTGGACGTCGAGCTGCCCTCGCCGGCGAGCGGGACGGTGACGGAGATCCTGGTGCAGGAGGGAGACACGGTCACGGTCGGCCAGGTGATCGCGCGTATCGCCGTCGGCGACGGTGACGCACCCGACGCAGCGCCCACAAGCAACGGCGCCGGGAGCGCCGGGCAGGAGCCATCCGGCAACGGCGCCGGAGCACGACGGCGACGGCCCCGGCGGAGGGAGACGCGGTCGGCGGGGCGGCGGAAGACGGGCAGAACATCCCCGACGGCGCCAAGGTGTCCCCGGTGGCGGCCCGCGCGGCGGCCGCGGAGGGGGTGAACCTCGCCAACGTCTCCGGCAGCGGGCCGGGTGGGCGCATCAGTCAAGTCCGATGTGCTCGGCGCGGCCGCAGAGGGTACGGTCACCGGCAATGGCACGGCGAGCGCCGTGGCCGAGAAGCCCGCGGGCGCCCAGCAGCTGAAAGGCGGCGGGGCGGCGCTCGCGAGATACATGGAGCAGTCGCGCTCGATCCCGACGGCGACGAGCTTCCGGACGCTGACCGTGACGATGCTGGACGCGCGCCGACGCGAGCTCAAGGCGGCGGGCAAGAAGGTGTCGTTCACCCATCTGATCGCGTACGCGATCGCGCGCGCGGGCGAAGACACGCCGGTGATGGCAAACCACTACGCCGAGATCGACGGCAAGCCAAACCGGATCGACGACGGTCAGGTGAACCTCGGACTGGCGGTGGACGTCGAGAAGAAGGACGGCTCGAGAACGCTGATGGTGCCGGTGATTCGTAGACGCCGGCAAGCTCAGCGTTCGACGAGTTCGTGGCGGCGTATGACGCGCTCGTGGAGAAGGCGCGCACGAACACGCTGACCGCGGACGACCTGCAGGGCGCGAACATCACGCTCGACCAATCCCGGAGGCATCGGCACGATCGCCTCGGTGCCACGGCTGATGGTCGGTCAGGGCACGATCGTCGCGACCGGCTCGATCGCATACCCCGCCGGCCTGGGCGCAGATCGGCGAGATGATCGGCGCGGAGAAGGTCATGACGATGACCTCGACGTATGACCATCGCATCATCCAGGGGGCGGAGTCAGGAAGGTATCCTGGCCCGAATCGAGGAGTATCTGCAGGGCGAGCAAGGATTCTACGACGACGCGTTCGCGGCGCTCGGCGTGGGAGTCGGGCCCACCCCCCCAGTCCCCGCGCCGGCCGCGGCAGCCGCGGCGGCAACCGAGGCCGCGGCGCCGAGGCCCAGGCGCCGGCCGCGCAGGCGGGGCAGCACCGAGCGAGGAGCTGCTGCAAGCGGTCCAGGCGGCGAGCACGCTCGTGATGCGGTTCCGCAGCCACGGCCATCTCGCGGCCAGACTGGACCCGCTCGGCTCAGAGCCCGAAGGCGAACCGGGACTGGACCCCGAGTCGGTCGGGTTGACGCCGGCGATCACGGCGCAGATACCGGCGAAGATCCTGCACATGTACGTGCCGGGTGCGACGCTCGCGGACGCGCTGGGGCACCTGCGCGAGACCTACTGCGGGACGATCGCGTACGAGATCGAGCACATCGCCTCACACCGCCAGCGAGTGTGGCTGCGCGAGCAGATCGAGTCGGGCGAGTTCCGCCGGCCGCTGACCAACGACGAGCAGCAGACGCTGCTGAAGCGATTGATCGAGGTCGATGCGCTGGAGCGGTTCATGCACAAGGCCTACCTCGGCCAGCATCAGTTCTCGATCGAGGGGCTGGACATGACCGTGCCGATGCTCGACGAGCTGATCCAGCTCTCGGCGGCGCACGGCGGCAGAGAGGTCGTGATCGGCATGGCCCACCGCGGGCGACTGAACGTGCTCGCGCATAACCTGGGCCGCTCCTACGACACGATCTTCGCCGAGTTCGAGGGCGCCTCGACACTCGAGGCCGTGACGACGATCCCCCAGGGAGGGACCGGCGACGTCAAGTACCACCACGGTACGCAGGGCACCTACCAGCTCCCGGACGGGGGCGAGATCATGGTCAACCTGGAGTCCAACCCGAGCCACCTCGAGTACGTCAGCGCCGTCGTCGAGGGCGCCACGCGCGCGGCACAGACCACCAGGCAGGGTCCGCACGCCCATCAGGACACAAACGCGGCGGTGCCGATCGCGATCCACGGCGACGCGTCGTTCCCAGCGCAGGGAGTGGTCGCGGAGACGCTGAACCTGCAGGCGCTCGACGGCTACAAGGTCGGGGGGACCGTGCACCTGATCATGAACAACCAGGTGGGGTTCACGACCGATCCCGACGACGCGCGCTCGACCCAGTGGGCCTCAGATCTGGCGAAGGGGTTCGACGTGCCGATCATCCACGTCAACGCCGACGACGTGCCGGCCTGCGCGAGCGCGGTCAGGCTCGCGTTCGCGTTCCGCCAGGAGTTCGGGCACGACGTGCTGATCGACCTGATCGGCTACCGGCGCTTCGGGCACAACGAGTCCGACGAGCCCGCGTACACCCAGCCGGAGATGTACGCGAAGATCAAGAGCAAGAAGCGCGTGTCCGAGCTGTGGGCGGAGCGACTCGTAGCCGACGGGGTCGTCAGCAAGGAGGAGGTCGACAAGCTCGGGCAGGAGCGTGTGGGACAACCTGACGCTCCTGCACCAGCGCCTGAAGGCGAAGATCAAGGCCGCGGCCGAGCACGGCGCGGAGCGACGGGCACGGGCGAGTATCAGCTCGACCGCTCGCCGAGCCCGGACGTGAGCACCGCGGTGCCCGCGGAGCGGCTGCGCAAGCTGGGCGAGGAGATGCTGCGGGTGCCGGACGGGTTCACGGTGCACCCGAAGCTCGTCAAACAGCTCGAGCGCCGGCGCGAGGCGCTGAACGGCCAGGGCACAGCGCCCGCGAGCGAGCAGTCACAGTCGAGCCAGGCCGCGGACGACGGACGGGGCGTCGCAGACCAGGCGACAGGCGCACATCCCGCGGTCGACTGGGCGCACGCCGAGGCGCTGGCGTTCGCGTCGCTGCTGACCGAGGGCACGCCGATCAGGCTGACCGGGCAGGACACCGAGCGGGGCACGTTCAGCCAGCGGCATATGGTGCTGCACGACGCGAAGACCGGGCAGACGGTGTGCCCGATCCAGAACCTGCCGGAGGCGCTGGCGCCACTCGAGCTGCACAACAGCCCGCTGTCAGAGCTGGCGTGCATGGGGTTCGAGTATGGCTACAGCCAGGAGGCGCCGGAGACGCTCGTGCTGTGGGAGGCGCAGTTCGGGGATTTCGTCAACTCCGCGCAGGTGATCGTCGACCAGTTCATCGTCTCGGGGCTGGCCAAGTGGGGGCAGACGTCGCGGCTGACGCTGCTGCTGCCGCACGGGTACGAGGGCTCGGGGCCGGAGCACTCCAGCGCGCGCCTGGAGCGGTTCCTGACGCTGGCGGCCGAGGGCAACATCCGCGTGGCGAGCCCGACGACGCCGGCCCAGTACTTCCACCTGCTGCGCCGTCAGGCCACGGATCGCCAAGCAGCGCCCGCTGATCGTGATGACGCCGAAGTCGCTGCTGCGCCTGCCGCAGGCGACCAGCTCGATCGCCGAGATGGCGGAGAACACGCAATTTCAGCCGGTGCTCGCTGAGCCGGGGGTCAAGGACGAGCAGGTCACGCGGCTGGTGCTGTGCACGGGCAAGATCTACTACGACCTCGTCGGCCACCCCGACCGGCCCAAGCACGACGGGCTGGCGGTGGGGCGCGTGGAGCTGCTGTATCCGTTCCCAGAGGGTCAGATCCTGGAGCTGATGGGGCGCTACCCGAACCTGAACGAGGTCGTGTGGGTACAGGAGGAGCCGCGCAACATGGGTCCGCGCGCGCACATGTTCCCGCGACTGATGCAGATCATGCCCGACCAGATGGGCTTCGGCTACATCGGCCGCCCCGAGCGCGCCAGCCCGGGCGAGGGCTATCCAGCCGCGCACATCGCCGAACAGAGCCGGATCGTGACGACCGCGATCGACCCCGGCGTGCCGATATCGCAGTACCCGCGCAAGACACCGGGGCAGCGCTAGCAGGATCCGACTTCATCCCGGCCGTAAAATCCGCTTCGCGGGACGGCCGGGATGAAGTTCCGGACCTGCTTGGCTCGGGAGTGGTTACCATAGGCAGATGTCTCGACCGGCAAGCCCGAGACGGTCCCAGGTCGATCGCTGATGGCGGCGCTATGGCGGAGATTCCGGCATGATTCTGGCGTCAGCGTAAACGCAAGAAGCGCGGCTACTGACGACTAGGCTAGGCGGCCGTAGACCGCCGCGTATACGGCCGCCTAGCGGCCGCGCCAGACCGGGTCGCGCTTGTCCTTGAAGGCGGCGGCGCCCTCTTTGGCGTCCTCGGACACGAACACCGGCCCGGAGATCGCGCCCTGGCGCTCGAACATCTCCGCGGTCGACCAGTCGAACTGCTCCTGCAGGATGCGCTTGGAGGCCGCCACGGCGAGCGGCCCGTTGCGCGAGATGGCACCGGCGAGCTCGAGGGCCACATCGACGGCGGAGCCGGGCTCGGCGAGGCGGTTGACCACCCCGAACTCGTGGAAGCGCTCGGCGGGCAGGGGGTCGCCGGTGAGGGCCAGCTCCATGACCACGTGGTAGGGCATGCGCCGCGGCAGGCGCAGCAGCGCGCCACCGGCGGCGACGAGCGAGCGCTTGGCCTCGGGGATGCCCGAGCTTGGCGCCCCGCGCCGCGACGATCAGGTCACAGCCGAGCGCGATCTCCATGCCGCCGGCGACGGCGAACCCCTCGATCGCGGCGATCAGCGGCTTGACGCGACGCGCGCTGGGCGATGCCCGCAAAGCCGCGGTCCCCATACCAGGGGGACTCGCCCTTGACGAACGCACCGAGGTCCATGCCCGCGCAGAAGAAGCCCCCCGCGCCGGTGAGAACGCCGACCGACAGGGAGTCCTCGCTGTCGAGCTCGTCCAGCGCGCCCGCGATGCCGGCGGCGACGGCCGCGTTGACGGCGTTGCGCACCTCGGGCCGGTCGATCGTGATGAGGAGGGTGGAGTGCGCGCCGCTCGGTCAGGACGGCGGGAGAGTCCTGTTCCCTGGAGGTCGAGGCAGATGTATCTGGACTCGCGTCGGGCACAGGCGCAGACTATCGGTCGGGACGAGGCCCTGAGAGTCCCATCCCCGGCGATCGGTAGAACCACTGGCGTGGCTGATTCGATCGAGCAGCTCGGTTTCGAGTTGACCGCCAATGCACTGGCGGAGCAGGAGCGTGCCCTGTCAGGCCTGAGGGCTCGTGCAGGCACCATGCTCGCGGCGGCGTCGATCGCGGGCTCGTTCCTCGGAGCCAAGACCGGCCACAGCTCTCTCGGTGTATGGGGCGTCCTGGCGATGATCTCCTTCGCCTTGTGCGTGGGTAGCGCCATCTGGATTCTGCTGCCCCACGCGCTTGTCTTCGCCTTCCGCGGTGAGGCATTGCTGGCCGAGAGCGATCATCGGGGAACGCAACTCATGACGGACGCGTACCGCTCCGCCAGTATCTGGATTGAACCCCATCTGGAAGCCAACCGTGACAAGATCGCCTGGCTGTCGAGCTGGCTGGCTGTGAGTTGCGCGCTGCTTGCCGCCGAGATCATTCTATGGACCATCAGCCTCATCGGCTAGCCTTAGGGTGTGGTGATCAAAATCCTTAAGACAAAAGTCACCCCGACGCAGGCCCCACTGAAGCCCCGGCCGCCGGCGCACCTCCCGGTCACCGCACCGCCCGGCTTCGCTCTCCCAGAAAAGCGCGCCTGGCCGCTGGGCGGCAAGAAGTAGCCTCACCGCTTCTCCCCTTGCGTGCGGGCCGAGCGCAACTCGAACGATCTGCTCATCGCCGTGAGGAGTCACGCCGCAAACAACGTCAGCTCGGGCTCGCGGTTGCCGCGCAGGACCTCGATGTCGACCTCGACGCAGTCGATGCCGCGCGCGCCCGCGAGCACGCGCGCCTGGGGCTTGATCCACTTGGCAACGAGCACGCCGCGGCAGGAGGCGAGCGCGGGATCCAGGCGGATGCGCTCCAGATAGCGCGTGAGCTGCTGGACGGCCTCCATCGTGGCGATGCGCTTGATCTCCACGGCGACCCATTCGTCCTCGATGTCGCGGCACATCAGATCGACTGGACCGATGTCGGTCGGCCACTCACGGCGCACCAGGCGAAAGCCCTCGCCGCACCAGTGGGGAGCATCCGCGAGCAGCTCCTGCAGCTCGCGCTCCAGGCCCTCCTTCTCGAGCGACGCGACGTCGTCAACCGGGTGGTCGATGTCGGCCAGCACCTCGGAGACTGCGATCTCCAGGCGCTCGTCGGCGCGGTGCTTGCGCACGACCAGGCGTTCGAGCGCACCGCCTCCGCCGTCGCCGTCGCCATCGTCGTCGTCGGGATCGCCCCCGGCGCCACTACGCTCCTCTTCGAGCACGGTCGGCGGGGTCATCCAGTTCAGCGGCCGGACGTTCGGGCTGCCGCCGTCGGCCCAGACCATGAACGTGCCGTCGGCCTTGAGCATCAACAGGCGGACGGCCTCCGGCAGAACGGTGGTGGTGCGGCCGATGTAGGAGACCTCACAGCGGGCGACGATCAGGCGCATCGCCCGAACGTACAGGCTCGCCCGGATCGACCTGCGCAGGCGTGTCATCCACCACGGCGGCGTCCTCGATCCCGGCGCCGGGAGCCACATCGCCGCCCGCAACGCCCTCGGGAGGAGCGGGCTGAACCGAGCCGGAGCCGCCGCCGGCACTACTGCCCTCGAGACCAGCATCCTGAACCGAGCCGGAGCCGCCGCCGGCAACGACTTCGGCATCGGGGGGCGGGGATGCCGGCACGGCGGCGCTGGTGGGAGCGCCGTCCTCGTGAGCGTGCATGAAGCCGCCGGCGGACCCATCGCTCATCGCGTCGCGGAACTCGCGGATGCCTTTGCCCAGCGAACGCGCGACTTCGGGCAGACGCTTGGGACCGAGCACGAGCAGCGCCACCCCGGCCAGGAAGATCAGGTGGATGGGGTTGTCGATGCCCATGGGATGTGTTACGCGCCGGCCCGGCCATATCCGATCAAGTCCAGGGTACCGCCGAATCGGGCCGTAGGCTACGGTCGCGTGGCTCAGGATCCTCAAGCGTCCTTCACGCAGCCCGGCCGCCCCTATCCACCACCGGGCGTCGGCGAATCCCCGTGGCCGGCGCAGCTGACGGTGCTCATCGCGATCTGCCTGCAGCTGGCGCTGCCCAAGCGCCTGACGGTCGGCCCGACATGGCTCGTGCCCGCGTTGGAGGGAGCGCTGCTGGTGGGGATGTTCGTGGCGACGCCACGACAGCTCGAACACGAGCACAGGCGCAGACGCGGGTGGCGCTGGGGTTGACGGCCATCGTGAGCGCCGCGAACGTGTACTCGCTGGCGGCGCTGACCCACTACCTGCTGCACCACGAGGTCTCCAGCGGACGCGCGCTGATCGGCTCGGGCGTGCTGATCTGGTTGACGAACTTCCTGATATTCGCCCTGTGGTACTGGGAGCTCGACCGCGGCGGGCCGGGTGTGCGCGCGGCCGGTCACGACGGGCCGCCGGACCTGCTGTTCCCGCAGATGTCAGACGATCGCATCGAGCCACGCGCGTGGAGGCCGGGGTTCATCGACTACCTGTATGTGTCGCTGACGAACGCGACGGCGTTCTCACCGACGGACACGATGCCGCTGAGCCCGATGGCCAAGAGCGTGATGGGCCTGCAGTCGATGGTGTCGCTGGTGACGATCGGATTGATCGTGTCACGCGCGGTGAACATCCTCTGAAGACCGTCAGGCCGCTGAAACCGCGCTACGCGGCTCCAGCGCCAGGGCCTGCTCGATCAGCTCCCGGACGGCCTCACCGCCGCCACCGAGCTCAGCGGCGCGCCGCAGCGCCTGCAGCGATCCCTCGCGGTCGAGCAGCTGCAGCCGCAGGCGTCCGAGGCGCTCCCAGGCCTCCGCATCCGAAGGCCCGCGGTCGACGGCCCGCTCGGCGGCCTCCTCGGCGAGGTCGATCGCGCCCATGTCCTCGTAGATGCGCGCGGCGAAACGATGCGCAGCGGGACGGGCGCCATCCACCCGGGCCCAGTCGCGCACCGAGCGGGCGGCGGCCTCGAGGTTGCCGGCCTGCCAGAAGGCGAGCGTCATCAGGCGCAGGACGGCGATGTTGCGCGGTTCAGCGTCGCGCGCGTAGATCAGACGCTGGGCGGCCAACTCATACTCGCCTTCGGCCATCGCCCGCTGGGCGGCGAGCATGAAGCGCTCGACGCGCTCCTCGGCTGGGTCGGGAGTGGAGAAGTCCACGAATTTCATGCTGCCGGCGGGCACGGTGCGGATGCCGTGGCTGAATTTGACGCGCGCCCACTGCTGGACCTCCTCCCCGGCTCCGACGGGATCGGAGGAGAAGTAGATGCCCGCGACGGTTCCCACGCCCCACTCCGGGTAGGACTCACAGCGCGCGTAGCGATGCACGACCGAGTGGTCGGGGACGCGGCTGCCGAACGGGTCGTGTTCGGCGCGATCTTTGGCCGCCGCACGAGCACGCTGCTCGGCCTCATACGCGCGCCGGCCCGCCTCCTCGCGCTCTCTGCGCGCGGCCGCGGCACTAACCTTGACAGCGTTGGCCGAGACGCGTCCCCCGCGCGAGCCCTCCGCCAAGCGCTCCAGCTGGTCGGCGGCCTCGTTGATCGCCTTCAGGTGACGCTCGTGCTCGAACTGGCGCCCGGCGGGAGCAATGTCGGGGTGCCAGCGCTTGGCCATGCGACGACGCGCGAGCTGGACGTCGCGCTTGTCGAACGGCGGGTCGAGCTCCAGCAGGAGCAGATGCTGCTCGACATCGAGCACAGTGGTCGGCATGACCCTCCAACGGTAGCGACGAACGCCTATCCTGCGACGCGATGTCAGCTCAGTACGTCTACACGATGCACCGCCTGTCGAAGCTACACCCGCCCGATAAGACGGTGCTCGACAACCTGACGCTCGCGTTCTATCCGGGCGCGAAGATCGGCGTGCTCGGCTACAACGGCGCGGGCAAGTCGACGCTGCTGCGGATCATGGCGGGCCTGGATGAGGAGTACCGCGGGGAGGCGGCGCTCGCGCCGGGGGCGAGCGTGGGCATGCTCGCGCAGGAGCCGCGGCTGGATGAGAGCAAGGATGTGAAGGGCAACGTCGAGGAGGGCGTCGCCGAGACGAAGGCGCTGCTGGACCGGTTCAACGAGCTCGCGGCCAACTACTCCGATGAGACGGCCGAGGAGTTCGGCGAGATCCAGGCGCAAATCGACGCCGCCGACGCCTGGAACCTAGATACGAAGCTCGAGTACGCGATGGACGCGCTGCGACTGCCCCCGCCCGACGCGCAGGTCGGCACCCTGTCCGGGGGCGAGCGCCGGCGCGTGGCGCTGTGCCGGCTGCTGCTGCGAGCGCCGAACCTGCTGCTGCTGGACGAGCCCACGAACCACCTCGACGCGGAGTCGGTTGCGTGGCTGGAGCAGCACCTGGCCGAGTACTCGGGGGCTGTCGTGGCCGTCACGCACGACAGGTATTTCCTGGACAACGTCGCGGGTTGGATCCTCGAGCTCGACCGTGGCAAGGGCATTCCCTACGAGGGCAACTACTCCAGCTGGCTCGAGCAGAAGCAGACGCGACTCGCACAGGAAGAGCGCACCGAGAAGGGCCGGCAGCGCACGATCGCGGCGGAGCTCGAATGGGTGCGGACCAACCCGAAGGGCAAACGGACCAAGTCCAAGGCGCGGCTGGCCCGTTACGAGCAGCTGGTCGCGGAGGAGCGCGCAGTCAAGCTGGAGGATGTCCAGATCCACATTCCGCCGGGGCCCAGGCTGAGCGAGAAGGTGCTGAGCGCCCGTGAGCTGCGCAAGGGGTTCGGCGAGCGACTGCTGATCGAGAACCTCACGTTCGAGCTCCCACGGGCAGGCATAGTCGGCGTGATCGGCGCCAACGGCGCGGGCAAGACGACGCTGTTTCGGATGATCACCGGCGAGGAGTCCCCCGACTCGGGGACGCTGGAGCTCGGTGAGAGCGTGCAGCTCGCCTATGTCGATCAGTCACGCGACGCGCTGAACCCAGACAAGAGCGTGTGGGAGGAGATCTCCGAGGGGCTTGACCAGCTGCAGGTCGGCGACCGAGTGGTCAACTCGCGTCAGTACACCGCCGGCTTCAACTTCAAGGGGACCGACCAGCAGACCAAGATCGGCAAGCTCTCAGGCGGCGAGCGCAACCGCGTGCACCTGGCCAAGCTGCTGCGCACCGGTGGCAACCTGCTGCTGCTGGACGAGCCCACGAACGATCTGGACGTGGACACGCTGCGCGCGCTGGAGGAGGCGCTGCTGGGGTTCCCGGGCTGCGCGGTGATCATCTCCCACGACCGCTGGTTCTTGGATCGCGTGGCCACGCACGTGCTCGCGTTCGAGGGCGACTCGCAGGTGACGTGGTTTGAGGGCAACTTCGACGCCTACGAGGAGCATCGCCGGGAGCGGTTGGGCGCGGCGGCGGACCGCCCGCACCGACTCACTTACAAGCGGCTCGTGCGCGGGTAGGAATTTCAACCCGAGCAACTGCCACCCGAGCCCTCCCGGACGCAGGCGCAACCTACACAACGCGACCTACACAACAACACGTTAAGAGTTGCGTCGCGGCCCTCGACGGTCGCGCGCGGGGAGTAGGATGCCCGACATGAGCGACTACACCGCGAAGCAAATCAACGAGATGGAGGGCGCCTTCGGTGGCGGCCTGAAGAAGGCCCGCGCCGAACTGGGCGTGGCGTCATTTGGCATGCAGGTGGTCGACCTGCCACCCGACTACAAGGACTACCCCGAACACGACCACGAGTCCGATGGTCAGGAGGAGGTCTACTCGGTCATGCGCGGCTCGGGCGAGATCGACGTCGAAGGCGAGCGCATCCCGCTCAATCCCGACGTGATCGTGCGCGTCGGACCGGCCACGAAGCGCAAGATCTACTCCGGTCCCGAGGGACTGCGCCTGCTGGCGCTGGGCGGCACACCCGGAGCGGCATATGAGGCCGCGGAATTCACCGAACTGACCGAGGCCGGCGCGTAACCGGAACGAGCGCTCAGCGCGTGAACGCCTGATCGCTGTCCAGCCGCAGAGCGACGGCGGCGATCAGGCGGGCGGCGGCGTGGACGTCGTCGAGTTGGACGAGCTCGACGGGGGAGTGCATGTAGCGCAGCGGAATCGAGACCAGCGCGGTGGGCACGCCCGCGCGGGTGAGGTGGACCGCGTCGGCGTCGGTGCCGGTGGCCCGCGCGGAGGCCTCGACCGTGAACGGGATCTGCTCGGCGGTGGCGGTGTCGTAGAGCAGCTCGAACAGCTGGGGATGAATGGTCGAGCCGCGGGTGATCACCGGGCCCGAGCCGAGCTCGTGCTTGCCGAGCTCCTTGATCTCGACGCCCGGCGCGTCTGTGGCATGCGTGACGTCGATCACGATCGCCGCGTCGGGCGCCAGCGAGAACGTGCTCGTGCGCGAGCCGCCGAACGTGATCTCCTCCTGGGCGACCGCCACGGCGGCGAGCTCCCACTCGCCACCGCCGGCCTGCGCCACCAGGCGTGCGGCCTCGAGCGCCACGAACGAGCCGATGCGATTGTCAAGCGCCCGTGACACCAGCCGGCCGCCCAGCAGCTGCACGGGGTCGGCGTCGATCACCGCGACGTCGCCGATACGCACGCGCTCGCGCGCCTGCTCGCCGTCGGGGGCGCCGATGTCGATGTGCAGCTCACGGATCTCGGTGACCTTTTTGCGGTCCTCGTCGCGCAGCAGATGAATCGGCTTCTTGCCGACTACGCCCCTCACCAACCCATCGCGCGTGGCCAGCGCGACGCGCTGCCCGACGAGAATCTGCGGGTCCCAGCCGCCGACCGGCGCAAACCACAGATAGCCGTCGTCGTCGATGTGGGTGACGATCATGCCGATCTCGTCGATGTGGCCCATCACGAGCAGGCGCTTAGGCGAGCTGTCAAAACCGTGCTTGGGAGACACCAGCGCAAGCGGCGTGCCCATCACGTCCGTGCTCGTCGTCGCGAAGTCCTCCGCCGCTCCCAGCCATACAGCCGCGGGATCGGACTCATAGCCGGAGGGGCCGTGCGCGGCGAGCAGGTCGAGCAGCAGCTCGGGGACGGAGCCCTCGCCGGTCTCGTTCTTCCCGGTCGCGCCCTCCTCGGCCGTATCGGTCATGCGGACGCCTCCGGCGTAGTCGATCTCGAGGAGGTCGAGTCCGACGCCGGCGACGCGAGGAGCACGCGGAGCACGTACTGGAGAATACCTCCGTGCCGGTAGTAGTCGGCCTCACGCGGAGTATCGATGCGCACGCGCGCGGCAAACCGGATCGGCTCGCCGGACGCGGGCCGCGCGGTGACCTGGACCTCGCGTGGTGGCGCGCCGCCATCGTGCATCGCCTCGACCAGACCCTCGATCGCGAAGACCTCCTCGCCGCTGAGCCCCAACGACTTGGCGTCATCGCCGTCGGGGAACTGCAGCGGCAGCACGCCCATCCCTACGAGGTTGGAGCGGTGAATGCGCTCGAACGACTGGGCGATCACGGCGCGCACGCCCAGCAGCTTCGTGCCCTTGGCGGCCCAGTCGCGCGAGGAGCCCGAGCCGTACTCCCGGCCGGCGAGGACGATCAGGGGGACGTCCTCGCTCGCATAGCGCATGGCGGCGTCGTAGATCGGCATCTCCTCGGCCGCGACCGACCCCTCCCCTGGGCCGCCCGTCGAGTCATCCGGCCGCGGGGAGGATGGCCCCAGATAACGCGTCACCCCGCCCTCGGGGAGGGCGGGGCCCGATCCAAGCTGGTTGCGCAGACGGATGTTCGCGAACGTGCCGCGCATCATCACCTCGTGGTTGCCGCGGCGCGAGCCGTAGGAGTTGAAGTCGCGCGGGGCGACCCCCTGTTCCTGCAGGTACTCCCCCGCGGGCCCGTCGCGCTTGATCGCGCCCGCCGGAGAGATGTGGTCGGTCGTGACGCTGTCGCCGAGCAGCGCGAGCACGCGCGCGCCCTCCACGTCTGCGACCGGCTCGGGCTCGGACAGCATGTCCTGGAAGTACGGCGGCAGGCGCACGTAGGTCGAGCTGCTCGTCCCAGGCAAACCGTTCGCCCGAGGGTACCTCCAGCCCGTTCCAGCGCTCATCCCCGGCGAACACCTCGGCGTAGCTCTTACGAAACATGTCTGCGCGGACGGTCTCGCCGATCGTCCGAGCGATCTCCTGCTCGGAGGGCCAGATGTCGCGCAGATAGACGTCCTCGCCCTGCTCGTCCTGGCCGAGCGGCTCGCCCACGATGTCGACGTCCATCGTGCCGGCGAGCGCATAGGCGACACACAGCGGCGGCGAGGCGAGATAGTTCATCTTCACGTCCGGGTTGATGCGACCCTCGAAGTTGCGGTTGCCCGACAGCACCGAGACGACCGCCAGATCGGCGTCTGCCACCGCCTCGGAGATCTCCGGCGCGAGCGGGCCGGAGTTGCCGATGCAGGTGGTGCAACCGTAGCCGACGAGGTTGAACCCGAGCTGCTCCAGGGGCTCGGTGAGGCCGGCGCGGTCGAGGTATTCGGTCACGACCTTCGAGCCGGGCGCGAGCGAGGTCTTGACCCACGGCTTGCTCCTCAGCCCACGCGCCAGCGCGTTGCGCGCGAGGATGCCCGCGCCGATCATCACCGACGGGTTGGACGTGTTCGTGCAGCTCGTGATCGCGGCGATCACCACGTGTCCGTGGTCGAGCTCGAAGCTCTCGCCGTTGCTCGTGACCGTTGTGGCGGAGTTGGCGCGGGGGCTCAGCGTGGCGGCGGCGCCGGGCAGGCGCTGGGTGGCGGCGACGGTCGCCTGCCCCGCATAGCTGGGGCCACCGTCGTCGGCCACGGGCCGATCGTTGCCGTTGGCGGGAGGATCGCTCGATGGAAAGCTCTCGGCCGAGGCCTCGTCACGCCCGTCGTAGTCCTGGACGTAGCCGGAGAGCGCCTCGCGAAAGGAGTCGCGCGCGTGTGAAAGGGCGACGCGATCCTGGGGGCGCTTGGGGCCGGCGAGGCTCGGTTCGACCGCTCCCAGGTCGAGCTCGATCGTGTCCGAGAACGTGGGCTGCTCGGAGTGCTCGTCGTGCCACAGGCCCTGCTCGCGGGCGTAGGCCTCGACAAGCGCGATCTGCTCGGGCGGACGTCCGGAGAGGTGCAGGTAGGTCAGGGTCTCCGCGTCGATCGGAAAGATCGCGCACGTCGATCCGAACTCGGGCGACATGTTGCCGATCGTCGCGCGGTCGGCGATCGGCAGGCCGGTCAGACCGGCGCCGTAGAACTCGACGAACATCCCCACCACCCCGCGCTCGCGCAGCATCTCGGTGACGGTCAGCACGAGATCGGTCGCGGTCGCGCCCTCGGGCAGCTCGCCGTGCAGCCGAAAGCCGAGCACCTGGGGGATCAGCATCGACATCGGCTGGCCGAGCATCGCCGCCTCCGCCTCGATCCCCCCCACGCCCCAGCCGAGCACGCCCAGGCCGTTGATCATCGTCGTGTGCGAGTCGGTCCCGACGAGCGTGTCGGGGTAGGCCTGAGGCAGCTGAGATCCGGATCGCTCGTTCGGAAACACCACCCGCGCGAGGTACTCGAGGTTGACCTGATGGACGATCCCCGTGTCGGGCGGTACGACCGCGAAATCGTCAAACGCGCCCTGTCCCCAGCGCAGGAATGCATAACGCTCCTGGTTGCGCTCGAACTCGCGCTCGGCGTTGACCTGAAACGCGTCACTCGTGCCGAACGCGTCAACCTGCACCGAGTGGTCGATCACCAGCTCCGCCGGCACGAGCGGGTTGATCTGAGCTGCGTCGCCCCCCATCTCGGCGATCGCGTCACGCATCGCGGCGAGGTCCACGACCGCGGGCACGCCGGTGAAGTCCTGCATCAGCACCCGCGCGGGCGTGAACGCGATCTCGATGCTCGGCTGGGCCGAGGCGTCCCAGCTCGCGAGCGCCTCGATGTCGGCCTGACCGACCGAGCCGTTAGTGCCCTCCGTGCGCAGGAGGTTCTCGAGCAGCACCTTCAGCGAGAACGGCAGCCGCGCCACGTCATAGCGCTGCTGCAGGGCGTCGAGACGGAAGATCTCGTACTCGCGCCCACCGACATCGAGGGTGTCCATTGCGCCAAAGCTGTTGTCCGACATGGGCGCCTCCAGGGTTGCTCTACGGGTCTACCCGCAGTCTCGCAGACGGCAAACGACGACCCCGGAGTCGTTCCGGGGCCGTCGTGTCGTTCCCCTGGGGAGGGAATCGCGCAGCGGATCCGCTACGGGTGTGCAGCGCCGGTCCCAGCGGCGCCGTGAGCTTGATTACTGCTTGATCAGCGGTCCGGCCGCCGCGAGCACCTGGGACTTGGTGAGGGGCTTGTCGAAGCCTTCGTTGGGGGTTGGGCTTTTGCCGATCAGCAGGTCGATGGCGGCGGCGTGGCGTGCCTCGACCTGCACGATCCCACCGGCCTCGGCCAGCACCTGCTTGCTCTTCAGTGAGGGCGCCGCGCCGTTGTAGGCGCCGACTCCCGTGTTCTCGAGCACCGAGGCGAGCGCTAGGAACGAGGCCTGGTTGGCGGCCGGGAACACGAACGTGGGTTTCTTGACAGGCGTGCCGCCGAGTGCCTTGATCGCCGCGGTGAGCGCCGCGACGTGCGCGGCCTCCTCGTCGCCGAACTGCTTGGCGTAGGCCTTTGCCTGACCGGACAGGCCGATTTCGGCTCCCTTGACCTTGTAGAACGCGGTCTCCAGATACTCGAGCGTAAGCGCGAAGTTGAGAATTTCCGCGTCACTGCTCGTGGCGGAGCTGCCTCCGCTGCTGGACGTTTCCGCAAACGCACGCGAAACGAACGGCGCGACCGCCGAAGTCCCATACACCGCGCCGGCCGCCAGCGTGCCGCGCAGGATGAAGCTGGCACGATTCATGCCGTGCACCTCGATCGCCGCTAGCTCGGACTGAGGATGCGCAAGCGGCTGGGGATTTGTCAGCTGTGTGGTAGACATAATGAAAGCTCCCTTTTTCTCCGTGCCGCTCTAGGCTAGGAATGGTTTGACCGCGGCCAGGACAGTTGACATTTCCGCCGGCTTGGCAAACGCGCCGTTGGGTGTGACCGGCTTGTTGACGAGCGTGCCGAACGTCGCCGCGTGGCGCGCCTCGACGGTGTGAATCGCAAGCGCGGAAGCAAGCACCTCTGCGCTCTGGATCTTGGCCGCCTGCCCCAGGTAGGCCGCCGCCCCCAGGTTCTCGACCGTGTAGGCGAGGTTGGCGACCTGGGTGGCGGAGGTGACCGGGAACTTCCCTTCGGGCTTTGCCACCGGTGTTCCGCCGAGGCTCATAACCGCCGCTTTCAGCGCCGTCACGTGTGACTGCTCCTGACTGGAGAAGTCAGCCAGCAGACTGCCGACCTTGCCACTGAACAGATGTGCGGCGAGCACCTTTTCATAGAACTCGGTCTCGAGATACTCGAGCGTGAGCGCGTAGTTGAGAATGCCGATGTCACCGGAACTGCCCGAGGACGCGGTGGTAGCGGCAGTCGATGTCGCGGCAGTCGATGCGGTGGAGCTCGATTTACTGCTGCTGCCACATGCGGCGAGCACAAACGCACCAAAGCTCGCGGCGCCACCGGCGCCGACCATCTTCAGAAAGCGCTTGCGATCGGCGTCGTCGCGCACGAGACGCTCCATGATGCCGGCCGGCTGCGGGGATGCCTCCTGCTCGTTTATGGGAATCGCGGGAACGGGTGAGTCCGCGTCAGTCCGCCGCGGCACGTAGCTGTCCATTCCAGAGTCAACTGGCATTTTTCAAACCTCCGGTAGACCGACTTCCGGGAACGCGGATGACTATTGACTGCTCCGCCCCGGCTGTATCTCTCAGGGCTCTGCATGCAACCCTCTGCATGCAACCCCGGAGTGTTCACTGCTCTCTATTCGCAGCCGACCGCCCGGTGGATCAATGTGGGCGTAATTGCCGCGTATCGGCGGTTGGACTGCCGTGCGGATTGTGAATCGACCGCGACGATCAGCGCGCCTGCGGCGCGGAAGCGCGCGTGACACGCCCCTTGCCCTGGCGCTTGGAGCGCAGCAGCGCGACGTCACACGCCTGCAACAGCGCGTCGGTTCCCATCGGCGTCTGCCATTGCGCGACCCCGATCGAGGCGCCCAGCTCGGGGGTGGACTCGCTCGAGGGCAATGCCCGCAGTCGTGCCAGCGCGCGCGCGGCGGCGGCCGCGGCACTCTCCAGATCGGCGTTGGGCAGGATCGCCACGAACTCGTCGCCGCCGTAGCGGGCGACGCGGTCGAACGCGCGAAACTCACCGACGAGCGCCTGGCCGACCTCGCGCAGGACCCTGTCTCCGGCCTGGTGGCCGTGGCGGTCGTTGACGAGCTTGAAGTTGTCGAGATCGAGCAGCAGGCAGGACAGCGGGCTGTGAGTGCGCACCGCCCGCCCAATCTCCTCGTGCAGGCGCCGGCGCATCGCGCGGTGGTTCATGCAGCCCGTGACCGTGTCGGTGCCTGCCTCCGCCCGTGCCCGCACGAGCGCGAGCGCGGTGGCGGTGAGATCGGCGAGCGTGCTCGCGAGCTCGATCGAGCGTTCGGTGTATGCCTCGGCGAGCCGGCGGCGCACGAGCACCACGACCGCCTCGACCTCGCCTCCTACGACGAGCGGCAGCAGCAGTGCGCAACCGGCCCCGCCGGTCTGTGCGAGCCGGGGCAGCGACGCGGCCAGCTCGCGGGCATCCGCGGCGAGGCAGCTGCGCCCTGGCGCTCGCCACCCAGCTGACGCCGGCCGGTCGCTCGCTGCGCGGCGCCAGATAGCTCAGGCGCCCCTCGCCCTCGGCGAGGTACACATCGATGAGCTCGTCCGCGACCGGGGGCTGGCGAGATGGTGCACGTGCACCTCCTCGGCCCCCGGCGTGAGCAGCAGCTCGCGCGCGAGCCCCCTGAAGATCCCCTCACAGCCCCTGGCGCCGTCGGCCAGCAGCGTCAGACGCCGCACTCCGGACAGCAACGGGTCCGCGTACGCAGGCTGACTGGTATCCGTACCGTACACTGCCCACTCCTGGAATGTAGCGCTTCCAGCCGTATGTCACGCCGCGACCGATGCGGTGGAGCTGGGCGCGCCGCGCTGGCGCACTGGGGGCTCTGACCCGGACTGCGGGCGCACCTGGGCCAGCGGAATGCGGGGCGCGATTGCCGGCGCAGGGGGCCTCTAACGGCGGAACGTGACCGCGGCCGATGCACTCGACCTCGCCAGGCCACGCTGCTTGGGCACGAACGCGACGCCGACCCGGACTTTCAACCGCCGGTGGCGGCGCAGGGCCTTCAGGCCGCCCCGCGTGAGCGGGATCGTCAGCGTCACTGTCGCGGCCTTGCTCAGGCGCCGGGAGACGGTGCGCAGGTCCTTGCCCTTGACGCTGACGCGTCCGGCGACGAGCGTTCTGACCCTGAGCAGGAGCCTGTGTCCGCGCACGCGCCGGCTGAGGATCCTGACACCGCACCCGCCAACCGAGATCCTCGTGCTCTGTTCGAGCTTCGCGCCGCTCTGCGCGGTGATGACGGTGGGCATGATCAGCTTCGTCGTGCACAGGTTGCCGTTGGCCGTGAGCGCCGAGTGCGGGCCGATCGGCAGGCTCAGGTCGAAGCTCGAGACCGGTACGTCGGGGATCGCCGCGAACGTCGATGCTGGTGATCCCTTTCTTGATGTCTCGTGTTCCCGGTCAGGATCACTTTCACGCCATCGCCTTCGAGGACGAGGTCCAGGTCGGGGAACGCCTGACCGCCGTGGGAGACGAGGTAGGCCGGACCCCGTCAGCTGACCTGGCAGCACCGGCGTGGTCACGGTGGCGGCTCCGACTTCCGCGCCCAGCCGGGCGGCAGTTGACGGGTTGGCCGCGAACGTCGCTTCCGGGCAGGCTTTCTGCAGCGTCGTCAGTCGCGACGGCAGCTGCACGGGGAGCTGCACGAACACGGATCTGATGTTCGCCTCGTGTGCCGGCTGGCTCAGCTCGACCTGCAGGCTCGCGCCGCTCGCTTTGGAGATCTTGGCGTTGGTCGAGACCTTGAACGACGGTTTGAACGCGAGCGCGCCGCAGTTGCTCACTGGAACGGGCTCGACAGATTTTGTGTCGCGCCGAGCGTCGAGGTCAGCGTCGATTCGGTTGCCAGCGGGCTGCAGTTGGTCGGGTTGAACAGGAAATTGGCGCGGTTGATCGCCACGCTGACGTTTCTCAGCCGCAGCGGCACGCCCTGGACGATCGTCGGCAGCGTGCTCGTGGCGATCACGCGGCCGGTGTACGGATCGACGTCGATGGCGACTCGCGTAACGACCGTGCCGAGGTTGAACGGCCCAGCCACCGTGTTAACCGGGATCGAGAGACCGTAGGGCGCGCCGTTATAGGGGCCGGTCAGGTAGACCGGGCCCGAGAAGGGGTACGGTTCAGAGCCCGCTCCGACGTTTACCGTCGCCGAGCCGATCTGACTCGCGGACGGACACGCCCCCGCCTGCGCCTGCGGTTCGCCGCATAGCGTGACCGATCCGATCGCCCCGACCAAGCCGGGGGGCAGGACCGTTTTGACTTGCGAGAGGTACTGCTGTCCGTCGGCGCGCTCGAGGTTGAACGTGTAGGAGGTGTACGCGCCGGCGTTGGGGGATGTGTTCTGCGTGCTCTGTGTCAGCGAGAACGGGAGTCGCGTTCGGACATCCCGTGGCCGCGAACGGGGTCGAGCTCAGGGCCGGCGCACCGCCGGTGTATGGCGTGAACAGCGATTCCACCTGTGCGGTCCCGCATGTGAGCGGGTTGGCGAGGGGCGCCCGCGCGCCTTCGTTGACGCTCAGGCGAAGTTCACTGAACGGCAGCTGCGGGTTGTTCGTGAACGTGGCTTCCAGCCTGCCCGTGCTCGGGTTCGGGTTGACCGAGCCCTGCAGACGGACCGACACGCCGAGGCCGCTCTCGGCATCGAGGTAGATCGTGTACGGCGGACCGGTGATCGCACCGCCAGTGGGACTGCCGAGATAGACGTTGACCCGTAAGCGATCCCGGCGGGAGGTCGGTTTCGATCGTGACGGTCCCGACCTTGGCGGCTGCCGGACAGGTGATCGGGTTCGTCGTGCCGATCCCGATCTGCGCGGCCGAACACGCTTCGAGGCCATGAGCTGCAGCCGGGTTCAGCGTCATCCCTTCGGGCATCGTCACGTGCGCGTCGCGGATGTCGGCCGTGTTGATTTCGTTTACACCGGCGTTCTGCGGCACCTTGACCACCGTCGTGGCGCCATCGGGTTCGTCGGACGTCTTTTCCGATGTCGCTGGGCCCGGTTTGACTTCCGCGGAGGGTTTGAACGGGACCTTGTCGCAGCCTTCGATGCCCACGGGCGTGTGCGTTTCCGTTCGTGAGACTTCCCCGGCGTAGGATTCGACTTCCAGGTGCGAGGTGGTACTGGTCGAGCACACGCTGGGCAGGGTCAGGAAGTTGCCGGCGCCGGCACGACCGTTGAAGTTCAGTTTCGACATCAGTACCTTGAGCTTTGCTTTCACTGGAACAACCAGAAGTTTGACTTCGGCTTCTTCTGGCACGTTGTTGATCTCGAAGTACTCGTGATAGTCGCCGCTCCAGTCGACATGGCCTTCCAGAAAAAGCTGAACCGGCGCGGTGAGAGCGCCGACAGGTTCGACGTTGATGCCGAAGTCGAGGGGAAGTCCAGGGGGCGGGTCCAGGTTGTACACCTTGCCTTTCAGACCGGTGAGCAGCAGGGTTTCAGCCGCGACGGCGTTTAGTTCGGTCGTACCGACCTGCGATTCCGGCGGGCAGGCGTTTTCCCTGAACTGTTTTTCAGAGCATTTTTCGAGAGCCTCGGGGTTCGCTGCCAAGCCCGGCGGGACGTCCACCCGAAGGCGCTTTAGCGCGGCTCCTTCGACGTTGTTCCCGCTGTGGTTCAGTTCGAGCTTCGTGATACCCCACTGAGGATGGCCCGCAGCCTGCGTAAACGCTTCGGACTGGTCTGCCCTGATGCTTTCATAGGTGCACGAGTTGACGACACACGTGCCCGCTTCGAAGTTGCTTTCCGTGACGCCGAACGCCGCCTGGGCGGGGGGCGCGAGCCCACCCGCGAACACAGCAGCGCCAACGAGCGCCATCAGCAATGCGATGCGTGCGGGATACCTCATCTTTTACCTCTCCTCACCGGATTCGTCAGAGGTCCTATACCCACTACGCGCGCTTCTAGTCGTCGAATCGCTCGGGCGCAACCTCCCATCCACGCCTCCCCGCCCGAATCGCTCAGGCGCAACCCTCCACTCCACGCCCCCGCCCGCCCGGCGCGGATAAATCGCCGCGTCTGCCCGCGCTGCGCGCGTCGGCCTCTGCGAATACATCCCGGGGACCGCACTGCGCGGCCCCCGGGATCGCCGCTGGGCGTCCTTACCCGAACGTGACGGTCACGAATGCGGCTGACGTCGGCGCGCCCTTCTTCTTCGGGAAAAACCCGACGCGCACCTTGGCCCGCAGCGGGCGGCCCTTGCTCTGGCCCGCACGCGAGAGCGGGACGTGCAGTGACGCCGTCTTCTCCGCCCCCTTGAGGTGGCGATAGACGGTCGCCAGGTTGCCGCCCGAGCCACTGATCCGCCCCGCCGAGTAGGTCTGGACGGTGATGTAGGCGGTGTTGCCGACGATCTTGTGCCCCACGATCCGCACGGGGCAGTTGTTGACCTTGATCGTCGTGTTCTGTTTGACCGTGGCTCCGCTCTGCCCGGTGATCGTCGTCGGCATCACGAGCTTGTTCGCGCACAGGTTGCCGTTGGCCGTCAGCGCCGAGTGTCCGCCGATCGGAAGGTTCACCGTGATGCTCGAGACGGGCACATCCGGCGTCGTCGCGAAGTTGGTCGTGGTGATCGAGTTCTTGATGTGCGTGTTGCCGGTCAGGACCACGCGCACGCCTTCGCCTTCGAGCAGCAGGTCGAGGTCCGGGAACGCCTCCCCGCCATGCGACACCAAGATCGCCGGTCCTTTCAGTTTCGCCGTGAGCGTCGGGGTGTTGGCTCTGACGCCGCCCACGAACGAGCCGGACGGGCAGCTGTAGGGATTCGCGGCGAACGTCGCTTCCGGGCACGCTTTCTGCAGCGTCGTCAGTCGCGACGGCAGCTGCTTGGGCAGCTGCACGAGCACCGATTTGACGTTCGCGCCGCCGGCCGGCATGTTGAGCGTCGTTTCGAGGCTCGCCCCGTTGGCTTTGGACGTCTTGGCGCCGGTCGCCGCCCCGAACGACGGCTTGAACGCGAGTTTGCTGCAGTTGGCGACCTGGAACGCGCTGGACAGATTCTGCGTCGCGCCGAACGTCGAGGTCAACGTCGTTTCGGTCGCCAGCGGACCGCAGTTGGTCGGGCTGACCAGGAACCCCTGCTTGTTGATGTTGACAGTGAGGCGCTTCATGCGCAGAGGAATACCCTCGACGATCGTCGGCAGGGTGCTCGTCGCGGTTACGCGCGCCGTGACGGGATCGATGGTGATCATGCCGCGGGTGACCACGTTGCCGAGGTTGAACGGCCCGGCGACGGCGGGCACCACGACCGAGAGTCCGAACGGCGCGCCGTTGTAGGGCCCGGTCAGGTAGACGGGACCGGAGAACGCGAACGGTGTCGGCCCCGCGCCGGCCGTCACTCCGACCACGCCGATCTGGCTGGCAGCCGGGCATTCGCCTTTGCTCGCCTGCGGTTCTGGGCATTGCGTCACGGTCGGGAGCAACCCGACGAGACCGGCCGGCATCGTGGTCTTGATCTGTGACAGGTACTGCTGGCCGTCGGCCCGTTCGATGTTGAGCGTGTACGACGTTTTTTCACCCGCGTTGCCCGGAGGCTGGATCTGGGCGCTCTGACTCAGCGAGAACGGCAGCGGCGAGGCGCATCCGGTGACCGAGACGCCGAACGAGACATTCTTTGCCGGCGTACCGGACACGGGCACGAAGCTCGCTGAGCCCGTGGGCGTCCCGCACACGAGCGGGTTGGCAATCGAGGTGAGCACTCCCCGGTTGAAGTTGAGTTTCAGGTTGCTGAACGGCTGTTCGGGGTTTTCCTGGAGGATGGTGGTGACCTGACCGGTCGCCGCATTGGGCACGACTTCGCCTTTCAGACGGACGGAGACACCGTACTGTTTGGAGTTGGCGACAACGTAGACGATGTACGGGGGACCCGTGATCGGGCCTGTTTCCGAACCAGTGACGGGACCGCCGAGGTACATGCTGCCGGTCAGCGAGCCCGCGGGCAGCGTCGGCACGTCGAGGCTGACCGTTCCGAGTTCCGAGCCCACCGGGCATTCCACGCCGAACGCTTCGCTGTGGATCCTGGCCTGCGCGACCGTGCAGGCTTCGAGCCCGTGCGCGGCGGAGGGATTGAGCGTCATGCCTTCGGGCAGGGTGACCGACGCCGTCTTGACCTGGGACTGGGCGTTGGCTGTCGGCTCGTTCGGCTCGGAGGCTTCGGCCGTGATTTCGTTGGGCTGGTCTGAGAGCGTCGACCCGGAGGTCAGCGCGAAGCTCGGTTCGAACAGCAGGCTCCCGCAGCCGCTCAGCCCGACCGGCGTCGTGAACGTCTTCGCAGGCGCTTCGTTGCCTTCGAGGTCCGTGACTTTCAGCGATGTCGTGTTGTGGCCCGGGCAGCTCGTCGCGTTGGTGATGAAGTCGCCTTCCCCGGTTTTGTCTTCTTTGCCCAGGGTGCCTTCGAAGGTCAGACGCGAGCGGATCAGCGGCAGCGCCGGCGACACTTCGATTTCGAAGTAGTCGTGGTAGTCACCCGCATTGGTTCCTCTGGCTTCCTTGCCCCATTCGACGTTGCCTTTGATCAGCGTGTGGGCGAAGTACTGCTGTTCCTCGAGAAATTTCTGTTCGGCCAGCGACGGGAAACCGCCTACGCCGGGTTTGGCGCCTTTGGCTTCCGCTTCTTCGAAGCCTTTTTTGAGCAGCGCTCCGGTGAGGGGCATCGGCAATCCGAGCGCCACGCCATACAGCGAGGAGAGCCTGGCGCCGTTGGCCATCTTTTCGCTTTCGCCGGGCACCAGGTCGTAGGCGATCCCGGAGAGCGGGAGATCGCCCGCCCCTTTTTCTGCGGGGTTGCCGCCGTACACCGTCGCATCGTTTTTGCCGATCTTGCTTTTTGCGCATTCGGCGCCAGGCGCAGTGAAGAATCCGGTTCCGGGGACCAGTTCTTTGCCGAATTCTGCCGGCGAGCACCGTTCGACCGCGAACGGGTTTGTCGCAAGCCCCGCCGCGACGTCCGTGCGGATGTGGGTGACCCGCAGGGTCGGCACCACGGTGCCTTCGGAGTACTTGGCTTTTTTGCCTTCGAATTCGGGAAGGGTCAGAACCTTGAAGTCGGTGATGCCGAACGGCACCCGGCCGCCGGCCTGTGTGAAGCCTTCTTTTTCGGCTTCTTCGACCGTGACATTGGCCTTTGGCTCGAAGAAGGGGCCTTCGACGTCTTCCTCTCCGCATTTTTCGCCGGTGGCGTTGCAGTTGGTCGCAACAAGCTTTTCGACCACCGGCACTTCTGCAGCGGCCTGTGCCGCCGCGGGCGCCAGGACGGCGACACTCGCGCCCAGGACCAGCGCGAGTAGCGAGATACGGACGTGGGACCTCATAGATCTACCTCCCATAGCCGGCCAGGGTTCTCATACCCGGCCCTTGACCCTGCAAACCCTCAAAAGTTGCGGTCATTCGAGAATTCTTACTAGACGAACACGGCCTGCATCTCCAAAATAGAACAGACCTCCGATAGACCGCACATATTCCATTGCAAACCCCATCTTACACCGCCGTCAAGCAACCATGCGTCAGTACCCGCCCGTGCCGTGCTGCGGGAGACTACGTAGCGCTCAAGCAGCGCCGGGCACGGGCAAGCATCCCTCATCCTCCGGGTGCCGAAAACCCCGCCCGCGGCCCGAAGCTGACCCGCAGCAGCGCCCCTCCCCCGGGCGCGTTGGCCGCCTCGGCATACCCCCCACACGCTTCCGCGGCCTGGCGCACGATCGCCAGGCCCAGACCCGAGCCCGGCAATTGGCGCGCCCTGTCCGCCCGGTAAAACCGATCGAACACGTGCGGCAAGTCGCGCTCGTCAAACCCCGGCCCGTGGTCGCGCACGCTCAGCAGGCCACCGCGCAGCTGCACCTCAACGACACCGCCGTCTGGACTCCACTTGCGCGCGTTCTCCAGCAGGTTGGACACGGCCCGGTCGATCCGCTCCGCCTGCCCCGTCACGACCGTCGGCTCCAACCGCGCCTCGAACGGCACCCCGCCACGCCGGCGCGCCTTCTCGATCGCCACTTCGATGATCGCGTCCAGGCGCACCTCGTCCGCCGCATCCCTTCCCTCCGACACCGTGCCCCGCGCGAGCTCGACCACGTCCGCGACCAGCGCGGTCAGCTCATCCAGCTCCGCCACGATGTCCGCGCGCAGCCCCTCCTGCTCGGCCGCCGGCAGACGCTCCGCTTCGCCCAGCACCTGGATGTTCGCCCGCAGACTGGCGATCGGCGTACGCAGCTCGTGCCCCGCGTCCGCCACCAGCCGGCGCTGGGATCCGACCGAGCGCTCCAGCGCGTCGAGCGTCCGGTTGAAGCTGTCCGCCAGCCGGCCCAGCTCGTCGCGGCCTTCCACCTCCAACCGTCGGGACAGATCCAGGCTCGCCCCCCGCAGCGCGCTCTCCTCGGTCAACGTCTCGGTACGCGCGGTGAACCGCCGCACCGGCGCCAGCGCCACCCGCGCGACAAGCGCGCCCAAGGCCACCGCCAGCGCGATTCCCGCCACACCCACGATCGCGAGGATCGCCAGCAGCCGGCTCAGCTCGCTGTCCACCTCGCCCAGCGGCCGCGCCACCATCACCGCCCCGCGCGCTGCCCCGATCCCCTCCGTGAGCACCCGCAGCTTCGTCCCGTGCACGGTCCTATCGCTCAGTGCGCTCCCACTCCCACTTCTTGCAATCGCCCTGTCCCGCGCGCTTGACACAATCGTCGCGGGCGAGGACCCCTGGCCGCCCGGCACCTGCACCCTGCCGGCAGGCGTCACAAACTGCACGTACCCCGACGCACCACCGAACGGCGCCGGCTGGACGCTGCTCGGCAGTCCCCCGGGTCCACCACGCGCCCCCGGTCCACCCGGGCTCGGCGGCGGCGCGCCCCCGAATAGGCCTTCGGTCCCCGGGCCTTCCGCGCCGCCCTGCGCCCCACCGCTCCCACCTCCGGGCGGCGGCTGCGGCTGTGTGAACACGCGCGCACGCGCGCGCAACCCCTTGTCGACTTCCCCGCGCAGGTCCGAGCTGACCGCGACATACAACCCCACCGCCGCCGCCAGCACCGCCAGCGCGACCGACACGCCCGCCACCGCGGCGATCCGCGTGCGCAGGGTCACGGCGCGGGACTCCAATCGTGACGCACGCGACGGTCACGGCTCGCGCAACACATACCCCACCCCCCGCACGGTATGGATCAGCTGGCGTGCGCCGGCACCCTCCAGCTTGCGCCGCAGATACCCCACATACACCCGCAGCGCGTTCGAAGCCGGGCCGAAGTCATACCCCCACACGCGGTCGTAGATGAGGCTGTGCGCGAGCACCCGCTTGGGGTTGAGCATCAGCAGCTCCAGCAGCTGATACTCGGTTCGGGTCAACTCGACGAACTGCTCCCCGACCTCCGCCCCGTGCCTCGAGCCGTCCAACCTCACCTCCGCGAACGACAGCGTGTCGGGATCGCCCTCCTGCGGCCCCGCCCGGCGCAGCAGCGCGCGGATGCGCGCCTTCAGCTCGCCGACGTCAAACGGCTTGACCATGTAGTCGTCGGCGCCCACGTCCAGTCCGTCGATGCGGTCAGAGACGGCGTCCCGCGCGGTCAGCATCAGGATCGGCACCCGGTTGCCCAGCCGCCGCAGCCGCCGGCACACCTCCAGCCCGTCGATCCCCGGCATCCCCACGTCCAGCACGACGGCGTCCGGGACCGCCTGCACGACCAGTTCCAGCGCCTGCTCGCCATCCTGCGCCAGCTGCACCTCATAGGAGGCCAGCGTCAGCGCCCGGCGCAACGCGTCGCGCACGGCACGATCGTCGTCTACGACCAGAACCCTCACGCGCGGGATTGTTGCGTGCCCAGCAGCGCCGCCGCGCGCCCGCTGCAGTCATACAGCGTGCTTTCGCCACCGCCCCGTCCACCGGCGGCTTCGCTTTCGCCGCCCGTCGCGCTCGCGGGCAACGTCACTTTCACGCAGGCTTTGGTCACCGCGGCGATCGCCTTGCGCGACCCTTCCCGCGTGTCACCGGCCAGCCGCGGCCCGCTCGCCTGGCTGCTTTCGGCCAGCACCCAGCGGATCTGGCCGCGACCGATCTCGCCCGCCAGCCACGCGACGCTGACGTCCGACTCACGCCCGGAGAACCCGCCGATCCCGGCCACGTCCGCGTCGTGAGAGACGATCTCCGAGGCCGCGCTGGATTGGCTGGATACCGCCACCGTGCCGCCGCCGTGCTGCTTGGCGTAAGCGAGCGCCTGCGCGATCGTTCGGCTGTTGCCCAGCGGCGCGCCGATCGCTCCGCCGCCCGGGCCCTGACCCGCACCGCCACCCGAGAAGCCGCCGGGAGGACCGCCCGCGCCGGGCATGGGACCCGCGCCTGCGCCACCGGCGCCCGCCGGAAGACCAACCGTACCGCCACCCGGGGGTTGCGGCGGCCCCGTGTTAGAACCGCCACCGCTGCCGTTGCCGCTGCCACCGCCGGCGCCAAACAGCCGCACGCCACCAATTCCACCACCCGTCCCAGAGGGACGTGCGCCGAACCCGCCGCCACCTCCACCAGGCCCACCACCGCCACCGGCGCTCAGCGCCGACTGCGGCCCACCCGCGGGAAACGTCCCGCTCGTCGCATACCCGAGCGTGTCCACCGCCCAGATCCCCGGCCCGATCAGCAGTGCCGCCACGCCGCAGCTCAGCGCCACCGTCCTGAGCGCCCGATCCTCGAACGCGATCAGCACGACCGCCGCGCCGGCGCCCACGACGATCAGCACCGGCACGAGCCAGCGCAGCTGGCCTGGGTACTCGTGCAGGACCGCCACCTCACACGTCACGCCCGCGACGACAGCCAGCGGGGCCATGACCCGCGCCGGCCGTCCACCCGCGCGCAGCTGCGCCACGCCCGCTCCGCTCAGCGCCGCGGCGAACGGCGCCAGCAGCGAGACGTAGTAGGGATGAAATATGCCTTTAGCCTCGCTGAACACGAGCGCGACCACCACAAACGCACCACCGACCGCGATCAGCCAGCCGCTGCGCGCATCGCCACGCCGCAGCCGACTCGCCACGAGCACCGCCACACCGCTCACGAGCGCGAACCCCAGCAGCCACCCCGCCTGTCCGCCGAGCGCGGAGTTCAGCAGCCGCAGCGGCCCGGGCGTGCCGCCGAACATCGTGCCGCCCATCCGCCCCGCCTGGCCCGCCGGTCTGCCCATCGAGGCGCCCGGCGCCGTTGTATTCGGTGATCAGCTCCCACACGCTGTTGTCACTCGTGCCCGACACCCACGGCCGGTCCGCCGCCGGGGTCAGTTCGACCAGCGCCGGCCACGCCCCGCCGACGAGCGCCATCGCCGCCACCGACGCCGCGAGCAGCTGACGCAGCGCATGCAGCCGCCCGCGCGCCGCCGGCGCGATCCACAGCCACGCCGCCACGATCCCCGGCACGACCATCAGCGCGACGCCCATCTTCGTCTCGAACCCGAGCCCGACGCACACGCCCGCGAGCACCAGCCAGCGCGTGCGACCGCCCTCCAGCGCGCGCACCGTGCACCACAGCGCCGCCACACAGCACAGCACGAGCAGCGCGTCGGGGTTGTTGTGCCGGGAGATCCCGACCGTGATCGGCGTCAGCGCCAGCGCCAGCCCCGCCACGAACCCGCCGAGCCGCCCGAACCGGCGTCTGACCAGGTCATAGACGAGCGCGACGGTCGCCACGCCCATCAGCGCCTGAGGCACGAGCACGCTCAGCGGGTGATACCCGAACACGCGCACCGACAGCGCCTGCACCCACAGCGCCAGCGGCGGCTTGTCGACCGTCATCACCCCCGCCCTGTCCATCGCGCCGAACAGGAAGTCGTGCCAGCTGGAGCTCATCGAGCGCACGGCGGCGCTGTAGTAGTCGTTGGCCCAGCCGTTGCGACTCAGCGCCCACAGGTTCAGCCCGCCCGCCAGGGTCAGCAACGCCGCCAGTTGCAGCCTGACCGTGCCGACTGCTGCGGTAACCGGCGCCAGCAGGGCTGTAGAGGATCCGGGCTTACGGGTTTCCCCCAAAAAAGACTGCTCGTGTGTGCTCATGGTCAAGCAGGATCACTGCGTGCTGTAGGAGCACCGTGTGACGAACCTAATGATTTGCTCAACGCCCCTTATGGGCGCATGTCCATCGTGCCCCCATCCGAATCTCAGACGCCGGTCCATACCGCTTGCGCGTCAACCCCGAGCAAGCTGCGACCAGCATGGGATAGGCTCTGATCGACGCGCCGACCATCCGAGCCGAAGCGATGCGAACCCTCCCGACGAAACCCCAGGCGGACACCTCAGATCGTGGCCCTCGGTGGCGGCGGGTTCTCGATGGAGAAAGACTCCTCGCTGCTCGACGACTACATCCTCTCGCTCACCTGCTCCGCGCGTCCGCGCGTCTGCTTCCTGCCGACCGCCTCCGGCGACGCCGACCACTACGTGGTGCGCTTCTACCGCCGCTTCTCCGCCCGTGCGACGCCATCGCACGTCTCGCTGTTTCGTCGCGACCAGGGCGCCGACGGCGTCGAGGACGACCTCGCCACCCACCTGCTCGCCCAGGACCTGATCTACGTCGGCGGTGGCAACGTCGTGTCGATGCTCGGCGCCTGGCGTGCCCACGGCCTGGACTCCGTCCTGCGCCGCGCCTGGCGCAGGGGCATCGTGCTGTGCGGTCCCTCCGCGGGGTCGCTGTGCTGGTTCGCCGAATCGCTGTCCGCCTTCCACGGCGCACCCCGGCGCGTGCGCGGTCTCGGCCTGCTGCCCTACTCCAACTGCGTCCACTACGACGCCGAGCCCGAGCGCCGCGCCGAGTACCACCGCTTCGTCGCCGCGGGCATGCGCGCCGGCTTCGCCGCCGAGGACGGCGTCGCGCTGCACTTCCGCGGCACCCTGCTGGAGCGCTCCGTCAGCTCGCGCTCCGACGGCCGCGCCTACCGCGTCGAGCCCGCCGGAGACCGGTGGTCGAGGTCCCGCTCGAGGTCACCCGTCTCGGGCTCGACCAGGCTCGCGCTCGCCGCGCGAGCGAGCGACGCCCGAGCTCGAGGCCGTCGCGCCGAGTCGGCCCCGTCCGAGTCGGTCGCCCGCGAGCCCATCGGCGCGGCCGCTGAGCACCCCCGAGCGCGCGAGCAGCGCTGATCTTCGCGATGGGCGGCGGCGGGTTCACGATGGAGCCGTCCAACCCGCTGCTCGACGACTTCGTCCTCTCGCTCGCACCGCGCATCGCGCGCGCGAGCCGCGCATCCTGTTCCTGCCGACCGCCTCCGGCGACACGACCGCGCAGATCGGCGCGTTCCACGCCCGCTTCGCAGACCGCATCTGCGTCGCCGAGCACCTGTCGCTGTTTCGCCTGCGCGAGCTCGCGCCGGCCACTGCAGGAGATCGTCCTCTCCCAGGACATCCTCTACGTCGGCGGCGGCTCGATGCGCAACCTGCTTGCGATCTGGCGCGCCCACGATCTCGACCGCCTGCTGATCAGCGCCTGGCGGCGCGGGATCGTCCTCGCCGGGATCTCGCGCCGGGGCGATGTGCTGGTTTGAAGGCGGCATCACACGCTCCAGCGGACCGCCCGAGCCACTCGCGGGCCTCGGCCTGCTGGAGGGCTCGCTCACCGTCCACGCCGACGGCGAGCCCGAGCGCCTGCCGGTGTGGCTGGCGGCCGTCCGCGACGGCGTCCTGCCGGGAGGCTGGTCGGTGGACGACGGCGTCGGCCTGCTGTTCCGCGGCCCTCGATCTGCGAGCGCGTCGTCAGCTCGCGCCCCGGCGCGGGCGCCCAGCGCGTCGATCACGTCGCCGGCGAGCTCGTGCGCCAGCGCCTGCAGCCCGAGCTGCTCGGCGCGACCGATCACGCCAGCGGCGTAGCGCCACCGTCCCAGGACGAGGACGTTCAGGAGCTGCGCCGCGTCCAACGCCTGCGTCGTGGCATCTCCGGTGAGCGGGGCGAACGCTTCGGCGGGCTCTGAGGCCGACACCGCCCGTCCTGTGTGCGGGGCCGGACGCCCCGCGCCCACTCCCGTCGAGCCCGCACTCGCCTGCGCGGATGCGACCCAAGCAAGCCCGACTCCTGCGCTGCTGTGAGCAATGTTCCACCCACGGGCACTGTTGGGGCCGGTAACATCGACATGCATTCCGACAGCGAGCTTGGAGGTCATGATGGAGGCGGTAGGCGGCAGCGACCTTGAGGACGTGCTCGTCACCGAGCGCGAAGTATGGGCGGACGGCGTGCCGAACGAGCTGTTCGCGCGCCTGCGCAGCGAGTGTCCCGTGCACTGGACATCGGGCATCGCCGAATTTCCCGAGGAGGCCGGCTACTGGTCGGTGACCACAGCCGAGGACGTTCGCACGGTGAGCCGCGATTGGCAGACCTACTCCTCCGAGCTCGGGGGCATCACCGCCGCCACCACCGGCTTCCCGATCGAGCTGTCGCGGGCGATGTTCATCGGCATGGACCCGCCCAAGCATGACCGCATCAAGGCCCTGTTCCAGGCTGGATTCACGCCGAAGCGGATCGCCGCCCACGAAGACGCGGTCAGGGCGATCGTGGTGGACGCGCTCGACCGCCTGCAGGGACAGGAGACGTGCGACCTGGTCGCCGATGTCGCCCAGCCGGTGGTCTCGCGCGTGATCGGCAGCTTCATGGGCATTCCGCCACAGGACGACGAGACCTGGGCGCGTCTGATGAACATGATGATGGGGCCCGGCGACCCCGATCTGAACCCGCACGAGAGCGTCGAGGCGGGCATCGCAGAGGGTGTCGCGGAGATCTTCGAGCGTTGCGGTCAGATGATCGCCGAACGCCGCGAGACCCCGACGGACGATCTGATGAGCGTGCTGGTGCACGCCGAAGTGGACGGACAGAAGCTCGAGGAACACGAGATCGTGATGGGCTTCTTCGTGCTGGTCGCCGCCGGCAACGACTCCACCAAGGCGACCTACTGCAGCGGCATGCGCGCGCTGATGGCGCACCCCGATCAGCGCCGGCTGCTGCTGGACGATCCTGCGCTGATTCCAGGCGCCGTGGAGGAGTCGCTGCGAATGTTTCCCGCGTTCGCCCACTTCCGCCGCACCGCGACCTGCGACACCGAGCTGAACGGGCGTGAGATCAAGCAAGGCGAGAAGGTCGTCATGTGGTACGTCTCCTCCAACCGCGACGAGACCTGCCACGAGGACCCCGACCGCTTCGACGTGCGCCGGACCACCGAGCACCAGGCGTTCGGCGCCGGCGGTCGTCACTTCTGCCTGGGCACCGCGCTGGCCCGCCTGGAGCTCAACACCCTGTTCGAGGAGACCCTCGCTCGCTTCCCGGCGATGGAGCCGGCGGGCAGGCCGACGATCGTGGAGTCGGTGTTCATCAACCAGCTGAAGACCCTGCCGGTGCGGTTGAGTCCGTAGGGCGGCGCGAGCTGGAGGAGGAAGAGGAAGGCATTAGTTATAAAAATTACTGCGTATAGCGATGGTTATACCCAGTTTTAAAACTATATACCTACCCCCCACCGTCTTTATCTCGCGCGCCCGTCATCAGCCCGCACGCCCGTATGCCCGCACGCCCGCCCACTACGGCACAAGGGCAAAACCCTCATCCACCCGCTGGTCCACCCGCTAGGTGTGACAAGAGCGTGACTTCTCTGTCACAGCGGCTTGACGAGGCGTCGTAGGAGGACCGTTCCGACTGCGAGGACTCGTATGGTCGGTGGCTCTGTCGAACGTGTGTTCGTATAGAGGAGCCGAAGTTGACGAGCTGCGAACAGAGGACCACCCAAGCCGCCGACCTCGCCGAGTGGATCGTCGACGAGATCAGCGAAGCCGATCAGGACTGGCACGCCATCCAGCTGCGCGCTCGCGAGCTCGTCGAGCTGCTCGCGGGGCTTACGCCCCCGACGGTGCGGGAGCGAAACCCACGACGGCAACGCGCGCACGGGCCGCGCGCACGGCCGCGCTGAGCGCCGCCTCGTCGTAGACACCGTTGTGGCGGCGCCCGTTGATGAAGAACGAGGGTGTCCCCGAGACCCCGCTCGAGTCCGCGCTCGCCACGTCGGCGCTCACGCGCGCCGCGTAGGTACGCCGGCGCAGCTCTCCGGCGAAGCGCTCCTCGTCCAGGCCCAGCTCCCGCGCGTAGCGGCGCAGGCTGTCGAGGCGTGAGCTCCCCCTGGTGGGCCAGCAGGAGGTCATGCATCTCCCAGAACGCCCCCTGGGCGCCGGCGGCCTCGGCGGCCTCCGCCGCGAGTTGAGCCCAGGGATGCACGTCGCTGAGCGGCAGGTGGCGAAAGACGTAGCGCAGATCCTCACCCCACTCCGCGAGCAGCTCGCGGATCGCCGGCTCGGCCTGTCCGCAGTAGGGGCACTCGAAGTCGCCGTACTCGACGAGGGTCACCGGAGCCTCGGTCGCGCCGCGGATGTGATCGCGCGCGGGGTCCACGTCCTCCGCGAGGTCGATCAGCTGCTCGGCGGTGCGCCCGAGCTGACGTGCCCGCACCGCCGCGGGCAACCGGGCGATCGCTCGAAACACGATCCAGCCCGCGAGCGGCGAGACGATCGCGGCGGCGAGGATCGCCGAGCGTCGCCTCATCCAGCAGCTCGCCGCGTGAACGCGCGGCCCGCGATCAGCAGCGACACCGTGAACCCGGTGCCGGCGACCGCGCCCACGCCCGCGAGCCCCGGCCAGGTGACGGCGAGCCGCGTCGCGCTCGCGCCACCGAAGGCGCGGCGGGTGCCCAGCCAGGACGCGCCGAGGATGCCGAGGGGCTTGCCAAGAACGTACGCGAGCACGATCCCGATCGTCACCGGCGAGCTCACCGCGTCGTCAAGGACATGGCCGTCGACGTGGATGCCGGCGTTGGCCAGGGCGAACAGCGGCACCACGACGAAGCTCGTCCACGGGTGCAGCCGGTACTGCAGGCGCTCGTTCGGCGAGATCGTCGCGGTCAGGCCGCGCTGGGCGACGTAGGCGAGCTCGGGCGTGGGCTGCTCGCGAAAGGATCGCGTCAGCTCGGTCGCGCGCTCCAGCTCGTCGCGCGCCGGCGGATATGCGCTCGTCACCAGCCCGATCGCCAGACCGGCGACGACCGGGTCGATCCCCGACTCGAACATCGCCAGCCACACCCCGATCCCCACGAACACGGCGGCGGGCTCGCGCCAGCGGTCCGCGAACCGCAGCAGCACGAGCACCGCGAACAGCACGAGTGCGATCGCGAGCGCGAGCAGCGAGATGTGGGTGCTGTAGGCGATCGCGATGACCAGCAGCGCGAGGAGATCGTCGACGACCGCGAGCGTCAGCAGGAACACGCGCAGCCGTGTCGCACTGCTCGGCGCCACCAGCGCGAGCGCGCCGAGGGCGAGCGCCGTGTCGGTGGACATCGCGGTTCCCCAGCCCCCGCGCACCGCTGCCGCCGGCGTTGATCGCGAGGTACACGCCAACGCACAGCGCCATGCCTCCGAGCGCCGCGACGACGGGAATCGCGACGCGGTTGCGCTCACGCAGCTCGCCGAGGTCGAGCTCGCGCTTGGCCTCCAGCCCGACGACGAGAAAGAACAGCGTCATCAGTCCTTCGTCGATCCACTGGCGCAGGCTGGCCGACAGGACGTGGTCGCCGAGGCTGAGCGTCAGCCGCGTCCCCCAGAACGACTCGTATGAATGCGGCCAGGGCGAGTTGGCCCAGAGGAGCGCCACGAGCGCGGCGCCGACGAGCACCACCGCCCCGCCGGTCTCGGTGCTCAGGAAGTCCCGTACCGGCGCGCCGAGATTGCGCGCCCAGGCGGTGCGGCCCGCGGAGGAGTCGGCGGTGGAGGAGCCCGCGACGGCTGATGCCATGACCGTGAGTATCGCGGGAACGTTGCCTGGGCAATGCCGGCCCGCGGAGAGCCGTGCTCAGACCGGCTGGGCCGGCCCGGGGCCGGGGGCCACCGCCGAGTCGATCAACCGAGCGGTGACGGCGGAATCCGCGTGACGCCCTCGATCCCCTCAAGGCGCATCGCGAGCTGATCGATGTAACACCAGGACCAGTCCTCGCCGGGCTCGATCGAGCGGATGATCGGATGCTGGGTGTGCGCGGCGTGCGCGGAGGCGTGGCGGTTCGGCGAATCGTCGCAGCAGCCCACGTGCCCACACTCCAGGCAGATCCGCAGGTGCAGCCACTCACCGCCGCTGGCGAGACAGTCCTCGCAGCCGGCAACCTCGCCGGGCAGGCGAGTGACGTGGACATGGTCGAGATGCGCGCAGTCAGCCATCGGAGGACCTCCTAGTCAAGCACTGTATTCCGGATTGGTCAGCACACTATTCCGGATTGGTCGGTTGCGCCGAGGGGCTCGTCGATCGAGCAGGCGAGGAAGGCTCAGGCGCCCAGAGCGGCGACGGCGGCGGCCAGGCGGTCATCGCCCCAGAACAGCTCACCCGCGACGGAGATCGTGGGGACGCCGCACACGCCGAGCTGATGGGCGGCCTCGGTCGCCGTGCGCAGCGCGAGCTTGACCTCGGGGTCGCCGGTCGCGTCGCCGACCGCGCCCGCATCCAGTCCCGCATCGGCGGCGGCACGCAGGACATGCTCGGGGACACCGAGATCGTGACCGTGGCGAAACGCGTGGCGAAACGCCTGCAGGGTGAACTCGCGCCCGCGGCCGGCCTGGAAGGCGAATGTGGCGGCGCGCATCACGAACAGGTAGTTGCTCGGCCAGGGGTCGGGCCAGCGCAGGGCCGGGAGCCCGTACAGGCGCGCGCGGCGCTGCACCTCGGCGATCCCCGCCTCGCGGCGCGAGCGATCGCCCAGCGACCAGGACGAGCGCCCGTTCAGCTTGAACAGGGCGCCCAGCGACACCGGCTGCCACGCGACCGGCTCGGGCAGCAGCTCGGACATGCGCTCCGCCGTCAGGTACGCGTAGGGCGATCCGAGGTCGAAGTAGAAGGTGACCTGCGTCACGATGCCGAGCCCACGCGCAAGACAATAATCGCAAAGTGACCGCGGCAGATCGCGTCCGTAAGCAGAAAGCGTTTTGAAAAGAAATCCCATCCCCGGTGTCAGTCGGGGTCAAATCCTAGCGCGACAAATCATAAGCACAAACACAGCACGCAAATGTGTCAATAGTCAACCTCGGCAGCGGCTCGGCTGGACGCCGGACAGGCCGTGCTGCCGGCTGAACGCGAACGTGTCGAGGTCGATCTGCAGGCACTGTGGCCGCCCCCTCACGGTGACGCGCACCAGCCAGCGATGGGGCTGGGTGCGACCCAGCAGCTCGGCCGCGCAGCCCGAGCGGCAAGGTTCGGCGCCGCTGAGCGCGGTGAGCGCGGCCGTCGCATCGACGCGCGCGAGCTGACGTTCGGGCGGCCGCCAGTTCGACGTGTCGCGGTCGCGCAGATAGATCCAGACGACCAGACAAAGGCTCGCGCTCAGCAGGCCGGCGGTGACGCCCAGCCATCTCATGTGCTGTCCAGCCAGAAAGCCTGCACCTCGCGCTGGCCGTCACGAGCACGGAACAGCGGGCCGATTGCGACCACGTGCGCGCCCCTGGCGGGCCGCGCTGCGCCGTCGGGCATACGCACGATCACGATATGGAAGTCGCTGAGCACCGCGATGTGCGACTCTTCCGGCCCGGGTCCATGGGTCCAGGCGAGTACACGTCCGTCAACGCGCGCGCAGAACGCCAGCCGCCTGCGGTCCTGGCGGGGGTGACCCCGCGTGCACCAGCGCGCCCACGAGGGTGACACAGCCGCGCCGTGCCCGCCTGTGGCCGGCGGGTAGGGAATGATGGTGAGCGACCCCTGCGCGCACACGAGCGCCAATCCGCACAGCAGCAGGGCGGACAGCGCGGCGGTGGCGCGCCACAGTCGCGGCCGCTCGAGCGCGGCGCGCACTGAAACGGCGCGACCGCGCGTATCGCGCATTGCCCGAGCTGACGACGGTCGGATCGGTGCGCGCTAGAGAACCAGGTCGAAGGGGATGCCGCTCGGCAGCAGCCGTGAGAACTGATAACCCAACCCGATCTCCTGCGAGCTGAGCGCGCGGTTGAAAACCTTGACTTCGTCGATGTTGCCGCTGAAGTCCAAGCCCGAGCACCCGGGATAGTCGCCGATCATGAGGTCGTTCGAAGAGGGCAGCCCGTAACCGATCGGCGCCGTGTCCGCCGTTCCAGAGCCGACTTGGTGCCCGTCCACGTAGAGACGCACGCTGGACCCGTCGTAGGTGCCAACGACGTTGTGCCACTGCCCGTTCCACACGCTGCTCGGCCCCGCTTCGGATGAGAGCGTCCAGGAAAGGCCCTGGTTGGTAGACACGTAGAACTCGAGGCCTCCGTTGGCTCCCGTGTAAAGGGCGTAGGAGGCGGCGAGACAGGAGTTGGCGCCCTTGGCGAGGATGTACTTGAAGTCACCGGGGCTCGAGCTGCTGTTGACCCACGCGCTGACGCTGACGGTCGCGGGCTCGAGTGCTGGGCTACCGGGCACGTTCACCGCGTCGGCGTTGCCGTCGAAGCTGAGCCCGTCCTGAAAGCGCCCATGCATCCATTGCGCGAGACCTTCGAGGGAGCCGTTGTCATGATGTCCCGAGTAGTCGTACGCGACCGTGCCCCTGCCTTCGTTGAAGGGCCACATGCCGACCGGGAGGATGTCCGCGCCCGCGGGCACGGCCGCTGTCAAGAGGATCGCCGCTGCGAGTCCGACGACGGTACGTGCTGCCCTCATGAAAAACCTCCATGTCGCTCTCGGGAAGGCGACGCCCAAGATGCGCCGTCCAGCTGAGAAAACGTATGTAGGTGAGGATTCCTTTTGCTCGCAGCCGTCAGAGCCTCAACTTGCAGCATCCCCATCGCGTATCCGGCGCTCATGCTCATATTTGTCGCTGTCCGACGGACGCTCGGGTATCTCGCTCGCATGAATACGAGGGCGGCTCGCCGCGAGATGTTCACCGACTTGAGACGAACTCGCTGGTGGCCTAGTCTCGCTGCCCAGCACCCCACGCAGCTCGATCCTCTGACCCAGCAACTCGCTGGGATCGGCCTCCTGCATCACAAAGTCCTCCAGGATCGCGTGGCCGGCGACATAACGACGCAGCACCGTGTCCAGACCCACCCCCAAGCTCGCCGCACGCCGCGCCTGCGCCACCGCCGCCAAGGGGACCTGCGGGGGGGACCCTCCCACCTGCTCAAGACCCGTCAGGACAAAGTCCACGGCCGCCGCGATCGCCGCGCGCAGCCCTGCCGAGCAGATATCTCAGCCATCTCGGTCTCCTCCTACAGGCGCCCGCGGCGCCCACGGTAAGGACCCAGAAACAGCACCAGCACGACGATCAGCAGGAGCAGCACAAGTGGACTCACGAATGCTCCGCCCGCGAGGCTGAGAATGATCAGGATGATGATGAGCAGCAGAAGCAGGTCCAAGGGATCCTCTTTTCGTGTCGACGATTGCCGGCCACATTACTCTTCAAGTCGGTTTTCCTCTTGGCGTCGATATGCCCGAGACGCCGGCAGCGCCTCGCGACACCGCTGATGCTCGCGATCCCCTTCCTGTTCATGATGGGGGTGGCGTTCGGCTACTTCGTCGTTCTCCCATCGGCCCTGCGGTTCTTTCAGAACTTCAACAGCGGGGAGTTCAACGTGCTGGTACAGGCCAACCAGTACTACCACTTCGCGGCCATGACACTGTTGGCGATGGGGCTGGTCTTCCAGGTACCCGTGGGGATACTCGCGGCCACACGCGCGGGCGTCGTCACACCAAAGCAGCTGCGCCACAACCGGCGCTACGCGATCCTCGCCTGCGGAGCGGTCGCGGCCTTCCTGCCCGGTGACGCGATCACCCTGATACTCGAGACGGTCCCCTTGTACCTGCTGTTCGAGCTGAGTGTCCTGCTTGCAACGATCATCGAGCGGCGCGAGCAGCGAGGCCTGAGCTCCGAAGGTAGATAGCCTCCAGGAGCAGATGCGCCAAGCCCGAGCCTTATTCCCAGCGCGCAAACCATTTGGGATTATTCCTCCTCGGCGATTGCCTCGCGCAGCGCCTGCTCGAAGGATCTGGGTTGGAAATCGAACAGCGCCATTCCCGATGGGTCTGTGACGGTCGTGTCTGTGGAGAGCCCCTCGATCAACGGTCTCGCTACACCTGCGTCAACAGGTGTGATGAGTCCAATCCAATGCGAGGAGAGCCACGGCGTCAGCAGCGGCACCGGGATGCGTGGGCGCCGCCGTAGACTCAGCGCATCAGCCATCTGGTCGAGCATCTGACCATACGTGAGTACCTCGGCCGACCCGACCTGTATTTCACGGGAGCGCGTGTCGGGTATCTGAGGAGCCTCGATTAGGTAGCGCAGTACGTCGTCGATGCCGATCGCCTGTGTAGGCGTGGACAGCCATGATGGTGCGAGCATCACCGGCAGACGCTCGACCAGCGAGCGGAGCGTTCGGTAGCTCTCCGAGTCCGCTCCGACCACCATGCCGGCGCGAAACCAAGTCAGTGGTGGTCCCTGCTCGCGCAGGATCTCTCCGACGCGCAGACGCGAGCGCAAATGCTGGGATGCGGGACGATCACCGAGGCCGCCGAGGTAGAGGATCCGCTCGATGCCGGCGACGGTCGCAAAGCGTGCGAAGTTGGAGGCCGCGACGGCGTCGCGTTCCTCATAGTTGGAGTCGCCCCCGCGTCCCATCGAATGGACGAGGTAGTAGGCCGTCGTGTAGTCGTCGCCGATGGCACTCAGGGAACTCGCGTCGAGGAGGTCGGCGCGATGCACCTTGACGGCTTTGGCGAAGCTGACCCGGCTCGGGTCGCGCACCACACACCCGACGGGCTCACCGAGCGCCTGCAGCTCGCGGACCAGCCGGCTGCCTATGTAACCAGAAGCTCCAGTAACGAGCGCGCGCGCCATGCAGGACGAGTAAGCATACGCTGCGCAGATGAGCGAGGCGGTCGGCCCGATTGCGGTGCCCCAGCCGACGGTGAGGGGCCGTTCCTACCAGGGGTGAGCGCGACTTCGGAGTCAACCCAGCGCCTAGTGGACGAGGAGGTGAGGCGGATGATCGACATGGCCCTCGGCCGAGGAGCTGGGAGCACAGGCGTAGGTCGCGAGGGCGTACCCGGGTGGGCCAAGCAGAAGCACGGCGCGGACCGATCGATACGCCCGCCCGCGCCGCGAAGGAGAACTACACGTCCACTCCGCCAGTCCCGCGAGGCTTCCACCGCCGCTCAAATGCGGTAGCGCAGGTGAACGACGCCGCTGTTGAAGCGGCGCTCGTCCAGGAGCGCCAGCCGCGCGCGTACGTTGTCCGGTAGTGCGCGCTTGCCGCCGCCCACCACGATCGGGCAGAGGTACAGATGGCACTCGTCGACCTGGCCCGCGGCGATCGCCTGGCTGGCGAGCTCGGCGCCGCCAATCGTGATGTCCGATTCTGATGTCTCCTTGAGCCACCGAATTGCATCGGAGTCGAAATCGCGCTCGATCCGCGTCCTTGCGCTGGATGCGGTTTGGAGCGTCCTGGTGTACACGATCTTGTCGGCTGCTCGCCAGATCTCCGCGAAGTCTCGGATCACCGCCGGCTGATCCTCGCCTGCGCCCGCGGTCTCCCAGAACACCATCGTCTCGTACATCCGCCGCCCGTACAGGTAGGTGCCGATCGGCCGCTCGAGGGCGTTGATGAACGCAAACAGCTCGTCGTCGGGCCTGCCCCAGTCGAAGTTGCCCTCCGCGTCCTCGACATAGCCGTCGAGCGAGGAGATCGCCGAGTAGATCAGCTTCGCCATGGGCTCAGTCGAGGCTCCAGCCGAAGTACACCTCGGCGCGGACGATCTTCTCGCCCTCGAAGGTGAGGATCTCGGTGTTGCGAAAGCGCTGGCCGTCAGCCTTGGTCGCCTCGTAGGTCACCACGACCTCCTCGCCGCAGTCGATGATCCGCTTGAACTCGAACGCAGCGATCATCTCCGCGTTCGGCCAGCAGCGCGTCCAGTAGGTCGATAGGTCGATCCCGACGTCGGCGGGGCTGTAGAAGCTGAAGTCCTCCGCTAGGTGCTTCTCCACCATTTCGCGGTCGCCGGACTCGTAGGCACCGTAAGTCTCGCGCACGATGCGCACACGGTCGATCGCTGGCATGTCATCCTCCTATGCTCGCTGGTCCAGGAGATTAGACGGCCGCCCAAGGCAGGGCCGGCGACCGCGGCTGCGCAGCTCGTCGATGAACCTCATGCAAGTAGTTCAAGCGGCGCATGCGCCGCTTGCGGGGCCGCACATGTGCGGCCCCGAGCCGGGGCGTGCATGCACGCCCCGGCCGGTCGGTACATGTACCGACCGGGGCGGTGCCGCATGCGGCACCGCCTCATCTCTGCTGATCGATCCACGAGAAGATCGCGCGTGAGGGGGTGATGACCGTCCCATCGGCGAGCTTCAGCGCCGGCAGTCTCTCCGCCCCGGTCGCCTTGCGCAGCTCCTCGCGCGAGCCTTTCCGCAGGAACGGGATCGGGTTGCCGTGCGCGGCGACCACCTTGTCGTACTCGATATCCGCGGCATGCAGCGCTTCCTGCACGCGACGACACGGATGAATCCGCGGGCCGCCTTCATCGCCGTGACAAACGAACAGTGTCGGGGTCTCGGGCATATACGTCCTCCGGTCGTAGACGCTGCAGCCTACCCCAGCCCTGGTCCACGCCTCCTCAGGCCACTCGGCGCTCGCCCGAACGCCATCGCCCTCCTCGGGCTTGGGACCGCCGACGGCGGATGTCGTGGGCGCCTTTGTCGTCTGGGCTGGCGATTGCGCGCAAGCGGGCGTGCTTCCGGGAAGCCGGTACCGGTTGTCCGCGATCAGCCGGTAGACCTTCGCCGCCGTCCACGAGATCCCCGGCAGCAGGACCGTACAGCCGATGATCTTCCAGATCGGTCCAGCGTTGTTCAGTATGGCGGCGATCGCCTCATGTCCGGAGCGGACCGTTCCGTCGATCTGAACAAACTGCACGGCATCGGTCGCCTGCTCCTCGGTTACTCCCAGCTCCGCCAGATCGGTGGACTGCCAAGCGACGATCTGTGCATCCGGCTCGATCCTCTCCAGAGCGCGCACGCAACTCCTGCAGAACGCGCAGTCCCCGTCGTAGAGAAGCACCGGACGCGCGCGAGGGCTGACGCGCGAATTCGCGTCTCGCGCCGCGGCCCGCTTGTCGATACGGCGGACCACGTCAATCCCACGACTCGCTGAGCAATCGATCGAGCGCGAATCCCAGCACCTCAGAGCGGGATTTGTCACCGTGCTGCGTCGCGATGTAGTAGCTCCCGATGAACAACGAAAAGACCAGCATGCAGCGGGCCTCGACGTCGTTCTCATCCATGCAGAGCTGCCCAAACAGTGAGCGCATGTACTCCATGCGCCGGTTATCGACTCGGCGTACCCGCTTGGCCACGTCGGTGTCGCGACGAGACCAGTCCCGAAGTGCCAGCTCTACGGCAATCCCATTGGGTGAGGAAGCCAGCTCGGAGGCCAGCTCGAAGAGCTGGCGCAACTTGGCCTTCGGGTCGGCGGGCCGGCTCTCGATGTTTGCGATGACATCCTCAACCACGGTCTTCTCCCACGCGTCGAGCAGCTCCTGCAGCAGCGCCTGGCGATTGGCGAAGTGCCAGTAGAAGCCACCCTTGGATACCTCCAGGCGTGCGGCCAGCGCCTCGATCCGCACAGCATCGGGGCCTCCCACCGCCAGCGCCTGCAGCGCCGCGTCGATCCAGGCGCCGCGTGGGGTTCGGACATTGGCCACCCGCATATCTATACGCCACCGTATTGACAGATTCAAGCAGTCCGCCTAACATCCATACGATACCGTATGGATCGAGGAAAGAGGAAGAAGGATGAGGCTTCCAAACGCAGCACACGAATCTGGTCCCTGGCGTATCCGTGCGATCGTCCCAGACTTCACACTGGAGGACGTCTGGGCACTCCCCGTGCACGGTGGCGCCGAGGACTTCCAGGCGCTGCTCGAGATGACGGTTTCCGCCAACCCGGCCGACGCGGAATCCCTCCCGACACGCGTCCTGTGGGATGTTCGCGATCGGCTCGGCAGTTGGTTTCACCTCGGCAGGATCTCAGCCGCTATCGACGGCGATGCGAATGGCCTCGCCGGCAAACCGCCGATTCCCGGTGAGGACACGACCTCACTGGCCGACAGACTGCCAGACGATCTGCGCGGCACGGCGACGGATCTGCATTTCGACTCCCTGCCGTTCGTGTCCCTCTATCGCACCAAGGTCGAGTTCGCCGCGGAGATCTCCAACCAGACCATGCACGGCGTGATGCACCTGGCTTGGGCCGATCAGGGCGACGGACGCTACCAGGGACAGATGGCCGTCTACGTCAAGCCACGCGGCCTGTTCGGCAAGGGATACATGGCGCTCATCAAGCCGTTCCGGTACCGGATCGTCTACCCGGCACTCATGCGACAGACCGAACGAGAATGGAATACGCGCGCCCCTCAGCGACGCTCGATGTGATCCTAGGCACGTATTCTCGTCGCACAGGGATGCGCCACTTCAAGCGGTACCGGTTGCGCTCCGGCGAACGTGTCGAAACGCAGCCTGATGCTCGCCAACGGCCTGTTCCGTGCGAGCTACGGAGTTGGGGCGCTGTTGTTGCGTCGAAGATGGCCGAGCTGAAGCTGGCGGCGGATACCGCAGAGCGCCCGGAGGCTCCACTGTTCGTTCGCGGTCTCGGCAGCGCCCGTATAGCTTCGACCAGGCCGAGCGCGTCGGTGTCGTTCACGACGCGGGTACCTGTGCCGTGACCGCCCACACGCGATGTGGGATCGTGAGCGGGTCTTCGGGGAACCGCTCTGTCAGCATCGCGGTCAGCTCCCGGGAGCACGCCTCTACCCCCGGCTCGTCCAGTGTGCCCGCGATCGGTCCGCTCGCGCGTATACGCCCGACCCACGCCTCGTGTGAATAGGGGACCTGCACGTCGAACGAGAACGTCTCGATCCCGGTGGACCCCGCCTGCTGCAGGTCGGTGAGCCACTGTGGGTAGACGCCGGTACCGTGGGCGAACCGCCAAGGACCGTGGGAGGGGTCACCGGGCGGGGTGTAGCGCAGGATGATCTCCTGGGTCGCCTCGACCGCGTTGCCCGGGAGGGCCAGCCAGTCGAAGTGCGCGATCACGACCGTGCCACCCTCGGCGAGCAGTCTCCTGGCCTCCCGCGCCACGGCGGGCCGATCGAACCAGTGCCAGCACTGGCCCGCACAAACCACATCGAACGTGCCATCCGGCAGGCCGGTCGCCTCAGCGGGAGCCTCGACGTACTCGATCTCCACCCCGGCCTCGCAATCCAAACGCCGCGCCTGTTCCAGCAGCGGCCGGGCGATGTCCACGCCCGTGACCGCACAGCCGTGCGCAGCGAACAGCCGCGCGAGGCTGCCCGTGCCCGTGCCGAGATCAACCACTCGCGCACCCGCGCGCGCGATGCCTCGCGCAGCGAGGCGATCGATCAGCTCGACAGGGAACCCTGCGCGGTGACGCGCGTAGTCCGAGGCGGTGCGGGCGAAATCGGGGGAGCGAGCGGCCACAACGACGCTCAGCATAAGCGGGGGAGCGATATGCCACCCGCAAGCATGAGGGGGAGCGCCCCATAAAGAAGACGCGGTTCCGGGCCGCTTGAGGAACCCTGCTCCAGTTCGATCCGAAGACCTTCCCTTCACGTGGGTGGCGCGGCCTCACACCTCGGTGGCCTCGCTCTTTACGGCTCAGTCCCGCGCCTGGAACGAGCATAAGCGCGGGCCCGCCGTCTTGCAAGACCTCGGGTAGGGGACAACCCCGCATTGTCCGGGCAAAAACCTGGCCTCCCCCAGGGATGACCGGGCGCCGCCGGGTGGATGACTACTCTCCGCAGCTCTGGACCCCACAAGGAGGAGATTGTCGTGCCGTTGACTCAGACGCAACTCGCCGCTGCTGTCGCCGATCGTGCCGAGATCACCAGAGCCGATGCCAAGCGCGTGCTCGACGCGCTCGAGGACGTCGTGCTCGACGAGATCGCGAACGCGGAGAAGGTCAAGATCGGCGGGCTCGTGCAGTTGACGGTACGCGTGAAGCCGGCCTCGAAAGCGCGTAAAGGGCGCAATCCCGCAACCGGTGAGGAGATCACGATTGCCGCAAAACCCGCATCCGTTGACCTGCGCGCGCGGGCGCTGACCAAGGCCAAGGCCGCGCTGCCGTCGGTACAGAAGGCACGCCGGCGACTGAGCTGACACACACAGTCCGCTGCATACTGACGGCGTGCCCGACGAGGAGTTGACCAACAGCGAGCGTATCGGTCGAGACGGTGCGTGGGACCGACTCCTGCCCCACGCACCGAGCTCATCGCTCAACCATCAGCGCGCTACACCTTGAACTCCGCTGCTTCTTCGAACGTCATCGGGAACGCGTCTTGCAATCCCAGGGGTAGATTTTTCCAATTCGTATAAAGACTCGCTGTGGTCTCGAGTTGCGCTTTCACTTTTTCGCCTGCTTCGTTTTCGTATTCGGAGGGTTCCTGTTTGCCACTTTTCTGTTTAAGCAGAAAGCGATATTCCGTGCCCAGTTTGTTTGTCGAGACTTGCACGAGGAGCGACCCGGACACTTCGAGGGGGAACTGCGACGGCATGGGATTCGACCAACAATAGTCTTCGACATCAGCGACGCCCGGGATGGACAGCAACAGCGCGGCTTCTTCTTTAGCTTTGTTGAGCCATACCAGGTTGACTGAAACCGAGAACTTCATTTCTTTTTCTTTCAAGCCTTTGGTATGACAGCTCCCGGCACAGTGGAGCGTCAACGTCCCTTCGCCCCCTTTTGTTCCTTTGATTTCACCAGCAAACGCGAGTTTCTGACATTCTTCGGCACCCCTACCATTTATTTCGTCTATCATGCGTTCGGTCACTTCGCCTGTGAACTTCTTTTTGACCAGTGCTTCGCCTTTGCTGTTGACGATTTCCGGGAGTGCTGCCGAAGCAGTCGCCGAAGCGACCGCGCTGAGCGCGAGTACCGCCACAATCGCTACAAGCATGTTTCTGAACATTGATCTCATCTGCTTGACCTTCCTTTCGTCTCATTCGGCGCCGGGATGCCGTCCTCAGTAAGACGCATCCCGGCACCGGTCTGTTAACCAGCACGCCACGCGAGAACAAAAACCGCCACCCACGGGACGCACACTTACAAAGCCCGCCACACGCGGGCTAAGTCCGAGCCTCGAACCACGTCACCTCCGCCGCCTCCTGGCCTTGCGAGCGCTCCCGGCCTTCTTGGGCTGCACCGTCTTGCCGCAACCGCTCACGCCGACCGGGGTCGTCTCGTGGATTTCGGCGCCGTTCTGCGCGACGAATTCGGTCGGCATCGACAATGTCGTCGCCCGCGCCTCCTTGACCTTGCGCGTGACGGTCTTGTTCTTGCCGTGAACCTTGACCTTGACCTTCTTCTTGACCGTCACCGTCTTCGTGAGCGCACACAGGTTCCCGTTCGCGGCGAGCGCCGAGTACTTGCCCTCTGGCAACGTCAGTTCGAAGCTGCCGACGGGCGCGTCGGGGACCGTCTTGAACGTGCTCGACGTGATCCCGGCCTTGCTGATGAACGTCGTGCCGACCAGGTCGATCTTGACACCGTAGCCCTGCAGAACCACGATCAAGCTCGGGAACGCTTCTCCACCATGACTGACGAAGTACGCCGGGCCTTCCAACGGGACGGGGATCAGCGGCGTGATCGCCTTCGCGTGCCCGATCACCGACGCCGCCGGGCACCCAGCCGGATTGGCTTCGAACTGCGCGGCCGTGCACGCCTTCTGCAGCGTCGTCAGGCGCGACGGCAGCTGCTTGGGGAGATCCACCTTGACCTTGGCGATGTTCGCCTGACTACCGAACGGCGCCTTCGGATAAGTCAACTTCACTGACAGACTTGCGCCGTCCGCTTTCGATGTTTTCCCCGACGTGGAGACCGCGAATTTCGGGGCGAAGGCGAGCGTCGCGCAGTTGGTCGCCTGGAAGGGCACGGCGACCGCGCTCGATGACCCTTCGACACTGGAGACGCTGCCCGTGACGTCCATCGGATCGCAGTTGGTCGGGTTGAACGTGAACCCGGGACGGGTCGTGATGAAGTTCACGTGCTTGATCTCGAGCGGGATCCCGTCGAGGATGCGCGGGATCGCGTAACCCTGCGTCGGGGTGTTCGTCGTAACCGTAAGCGCGCTCGTGCTCGGATCGACCTGGATCGTGCCTCTGACCACGACCTGACCGAGGTTGTACGGGCCGGCCTTCGCGGGCACCACGACAGAGACCCCAAACGGCGCGCCCTCATACGGGCCGGTGATATACACCTTCCCGCCGCGCACGCTGAAGGGATCGCCTCCCAACCCGACGCTGACCGTCGTTTCCCCGATCAGGCTGTTCGGGCCGCACGTGCCCGCGTTCGCCTGCGCTTCCCCGCACAGTTCGACGCCGGTCAACAGGCCCGATAGGCCCGGCGGCATGCGCAGCTGGATCTGCCCGATGTTCTGCTGCCCGTCTTCACGGCTGACGGTCATCGTGAACGGGCTGAACCCTCCCGCCTGGATGCTGGTCGTGCCGGCCGTCAACGATGGTCCGAACGGCAGCGTCGCGCCCGGGCACGGCCCGCCATTGGGACCGCTCGTGATTTCAAAGCTCGACGAGCTGGCTACGGGCGTGGGGCTCGACCACGGCATGAACGAAGCCTCGGTGCCGTATGCGCCACAGCGCGACGGCGTCGACAGCGGCGCCCGTTCCCCACCGAAGAAATGCAGTTCGAGTTCTTCGAAAGGCAGCTGCGGGGTGTTTTCAAACGTCGAGACGAGCTGTCCGGTGACGGGGTTCGCGACCACTTCACCGGGGAGCTTCACGAGCGTTCCCGAGACGGGGTCCTGCGCGACCATGTAGAGCGCGAACAGCGAACCGAAGGGATTCTGGTCCTGTGCCGCCAGATACACCGCGCCCGTCAACGGATTGGGAAGCAGCGGTGACTTGATCTCGACCGTCCCCACCTTCGAGGATTCCGGACAGAACGGCGAGGGCAGGTTCGGCGTGAAGCGCAGCTCGCCCGGCGAGCTCTCGCTCGGCAGATAGCCGATCTCTTCCTCAGAGCAAGCCTGCAGACCATCGGCCGCGGAGGGGTTCAGGGCGACGCCCTCAGGCAGATCCACGGTCGTATCGCGGACCTCCCCCTCCGCCAGACCTTCGCTGTTGAGCTGCGATTCCTGGGACACGTGGACCTTCACGCTCAGCCCCGTCGGGGTGCTCGCGGCCTGACCGTCGGGCGCGACGCCGATCGAGGGAGCGAATGGGAGCCGGTTACAGCCATCCATTTCAAGCGCCCGACCGAACCCATCCTGCAACGTGTATTCGAAAGGCGCGGGGAAGACCCCCCTGTTCTGCCAGGAGTCCGTTTCAAGGCCGGTGCGAACCGGCCCGTCGCAGGCGGTTGGCAGGCTCAGCAGCGGCGGTGGCGACGCCTCTCCGAGCGGCTCGCACGGCGGCGAGCCTTCGATGGGCGTGAGGCAGTTCCAACCCCGAGATGGGTCGTGGCGCGGATCGCCGGGCACCCCCCAGAATGTCACACGGCTGGAGATGAATCCTGCCAGCTCGGTGATGTCCGGCACCGTCACAGTCACCCCATAGTCGCTGCCGGTGCGAACCGACGTGTCGAGATACACCGAGACATTGCCGGCGACGAACCCGAAGCGCGCCGGTTCGCCGACCGCCGGAGCGAGCGAGAACAACGGCACCGTAATCGCCTCCGGGTCGCCGTCGAGCGCCTTGATCGTGACCGATGCGATACCCACGACCGTGTTGTCGGGACACATGTTCCCTTCGCGGAAAATGTTGGTGAACTTCGCCAGGGGGCACTGCGGAAACGGCGTCGGGTTGCCGACCAGACCCGGCGGCAGGTTGAAGCGCAGGTCCTTCACCGCTTCCGGCGGCCCGTTGACGCCCTGGTTCAAGTTGTCGACCGTCGTCAGCTGGAAGGGATGCGAGCCGGCTTGCGTGTCGATTGACCCGTCTGCATTTTCCGGGCGCAGTTCGTACTGTTCCACTCCAAACGGGGTCGGTTGCGTGCTCACCGTGAGCGGCCTCTGCACCGACACGGCCGGCGCCCCGCCGCCGCTGATGCTGACGTCGTTCATTTCGCCGGACTTGGCCGTTTCAGCCACCTTGACGTTGATCCACGCTTCGATGTGACTGTACGGCGTGGCGAGATTGAATTCGGTGTTTTGGAAGAGCGCCAGGAATTCTTCGGTCACGGTGCACGTCACTTCACTGGACTGAACGTTGCACAGGAACGCTCCGAGGAATTCCACTGGACTGTTCCCGAGCCCCAGACCGCCCACACCGAGACTGAGGGCGACGCTCTGTGCGCTGAGCCCAGCGGGAAGCTTGTCCTTGAGCACGACGGTGGAGCTCACCCCCTGGTCGCCGAGGTCCTCTGCCGTTACGGATATCCGGCCTTCCCCACCGGGAGCGAGGTCGGTCGGCATCGACGCCGCGGTCAGCCCCCACCAGCTGCCGCATTCCACGCAGGTGACTTCGGCCGACGCCGAACCTGCGCTTGCGAGCGCAAACAGCAACGAGCATACGGCACTCAGAACCGCAGCACCCACGATGCGCTTCAGCGAACTCTTGTTCATCGTCCCCCTCCGTTCTTCGCGGCAGCGGACGGCCGCGTCTTTGCGAGGCGTCGTGCGACTCGCGACCGCATGGCCGTTGAGCGCGTGGCTGCGTACCTCCGTCTCGCCAGCGCCCTGCAGGCCAGCCGCTTTCGCCTCGGCTTGGCCTTACATCTCTTCAACGCCTGTGCGAGCTTCTGCGCCCGGGTCAGCCTCCGTGGGGTGACCTTCGGCGACGGCGCCGGCGAGAGATCGCCCGACCCGGTGAACGTAGCGCTCGCAGGCGCACCGAATATCGCCGGCTGCGGCGAGGGCGCCGGCTTGCACGAGTCGCCGGTATCACACGGCGGCGCCGGTTGGGCCGCCGCCGGCGCGCAGGGCGATGAGGCGCTGCATTCGTGCGCATCGTAGATGTCATAGCTCGTATCGACGTCCTGCGAGCTCAAACGCGAGGAGGTGAGGAAGAACACGTCCGAGCCCGTTTCGCTCGCGTCCAGAAACGCCGATTCTCCAGCCGACGTCCCCGCCGAGATCAGGGCGACACAGCCCCCGGCCGCTTCGTCGTACACATCGCCCGCGCTCTGCTGCCCACTCCGGCAGCTTCCGAAGCCCTGCGGCTCATACTCGTAAACGTCCTGCGTGCCGTCCACGTCGCCCGGCACAAGCGCATCGCTGCTGTTGAAGAACAGCCGACCGCTGTCCGACAGATACCGCGACTGATACAGCGCAGATACGAGGTCCTCCGACGTCCATCCCGGGATGTTCGCTGCCAGCCACCGTTCGCGCCAGCTCTTCGCGTAGTCGACAATCTGTTCCTCATAACCATTGCCCTCGTGAATGCCGTTCGGGCGGGCGCCGGTCGGGTCGCACGAGGCGCATACCAGCCGTTTGCTGCTCGCGTCATAGAGGAACACCTCCTCGTCCGGGACGCCGCTACGCGCATCGCGGTTGTCATAGCCGGTCAGGCTCCGTTCGGACATGAACGCCAGGTAGCGGCCGTTAGGCGAGACACGCGAGATCAGCTCATTGAGGTCACTCGTGCCGCCGCCCCAACTCGGTTGGTCGGCCCCGGAAATCGTCGCGACCAGTACGGGAGTCGTCCACGCGCCGGTTGCTTCGTCATAGCTCTCGACATAGACATTGCATGTCTGGCGGGATGATTCTTGCGTGCGTTCGCAGTTTCCCTGCTTTGAGCCGGCGCTGAGCGCGCCGTTTGCCACGAAGTACACCGACGTTCCGTCTTCGCTCGCGCCCATGACGCCGAGCACGTCCGCGTGTTCGCCCACGTTGTGGTCCGCCGTCAAGTCGATCAGCTTGCCCGCGAGAGGACCGCTCCCACCGTTCGCTTCAAAGACATAGAGATCCCTCACTCCGTTTCTCCCACCGTTCGGTGACGCCGACGAGTTGGCCGTCAGCGGCGCGTTGCTCGTGAAGAACACGCGCGAGCCTTCGCTGTTGGCCGTTTCATAGCTCTCTTCCTGTCTTTCGGGTTCAGGGGCTCCTTGCGCAGCGTCGATCTGGACCGTTTCTTTGCTTGACATGTCGCGCAGGTAGAGGTGGTGCAGCCCATTGTCCTCGGTTTCGAAGACGAGGCGCGATCCGCTGTCGGACAGCGCATGCCTGGCATTCCCTTCACCGCCGCTATCTCTGTCACCCAGGCTCGCGGCAGTGAAACTTCCGTTCGGCAGCACACTCGCCGGCTGCAACTGGCCCGCGGCCCACTCGTAAAGTCCTAGACCATTGTCGCCGGGCATAGTGCTCAGTTTCACGCCTTCGCGGGAGGAGAGGATCACGTGGCTGAAGTCCGGTGTAGCGGTGACGAAATCCACCCCGCCGCTGAGTGGCGATTCTCCATTGCCACCAAATTTGGTGCCGGCTGGAACGTTTTCGGCGGTCACCAGGGCTTCGTAGGAGCCATCGGCCTTACGCAGGTAGATCGTCTTTTCCGAACCCGCGGCCAACGGTGGTAGTGGCGTGTCACCCACGGGGTCGACGAGGCCCGCCGAGAGATCGGCAGAGAAGAGCTTGTATTCCGCCGCACTGCCGACGGCTATGCCCGTTGGTCCTTCGTTGTGAGGGGTGGTGAGGTCCTGCGTCTCCCAGCTGCCGGGCGTCGTGCGAGTCGATATCGCCTGCGTCACTTCCAACGAGCGGCTGCCTTCGGGGTTGGCCGTTATCGGAGCGGTCGCGCCGTAGGTGATACCGTCTCCGTTTTCGGCTGCCTGAATCGCCGCGCCTTGTTCATTACCGATGGCGATCAGGCCCGCGCCCTGCTTGTCCGGTGGAGTGACGAGTTCCCAAGCGCGGCCGTCGGGAAGCGAGGAGGCGGTGCTGGCCGTCTGGGTGGTGAAGGTCCGTTCGGCGCCCGTTTCGCTTCCCAGTTCGTTGACGGCGATGACCCTGTAGTGGTAGGTGGTTTCCGGCGTCAGGCCCTGCAGGCGAACGCTCACGCTCATCGCTTCGAAGCCGCTACCGACTTCCGTTCCGGGCGGTGCGGGCAGATCGGTGCACGCGGACGGCGCGCTCGAACAGTTGGCGTTGCCGTACTGGAAGTAATAGCTTGTCGCGGGACCCCTCGGCTTGATCTGCGCGGTGAGCTTTGCGCTGCTGTCGGTGATTTCGAGCTGGGACTCTTCTTCGATGAGTGGGTGCGATTCGCCTTCCAGCGCGAACACGTCGAGCTTGTCGGCGGCAGCGTCGGAGACATAGACTTCGCCGGTTTTCGAATTGACCGCGATTCCACTGCCCTTGGTCAAGTGTTCGGAGCCGAACTTCTCAAGGAACGACCCGCTGGAGCTGAACCGTCCGACAGAGCCTTCCTCGTCCGCGTTGTCGATGTAGACTTCGTTGCTCGACAGATCGACAGCGACGCCGCCGAATTTTGCTAGGTACGGTTCTGTGAGCAGGCTGTCAAAGCGTTTGATTACGACTTTGCCCGAGCTGTTGACCTTTGAGATTCCTTCGAAGGTCGTCTGGATGTAGGAGTTGTCGTTGGAATCCACAGCGAACGCAGGTTCTTCTCCTTCACCGAAGATTTCGGGATTATGACTCGAGAGAAATTCGTTGGTGACGGCGTCGCTGAAGCTATCGATCTCCTCGCTGCGCTGGTAGACCCACAGCAGTCCGCTGGCGTCCACCGCGACACCCTCGATTTCTTCGAACTTCGAGCCTGCGGACGTTTCGGTGAGCTGGCCGATGTATTCCCCGGAGGAGCTGAACTTGTCGATCGCCTCGTGGCCCACATCGGCGACATACACATCGCCGAACGAAGGGCTGCCGGGATCGTTGTCCATCGCGATGCTGCTCGGGGATGAGAACCGGCCCGTCGGAGCGGCCGTCCCTTCCACGATCGCGTTGGCGCCGCTCCCATTGAATTCTCCGATGTAGGCGCCTGCGGAGCTGAACCGCTCGACGCGATCGTTGCCCGCGTCAACGACGTAAACGTCGCCGCTCGATTCGTTGACCGCCACGCCCTGCGGTTCGGAGAACTGGCCGTTGCCCGAGCCTGGACTCCCGAACGAGCTGCTGAAGACGTGCCCCCTAACCGCCAGCGCCGGAGCGCTCCCGAGCACCAGCACCCCCACCATCACACACAATGAGGAGACAAGCCCCAGGGTCAACCTACGAACACGCATCAAACCATCCCCCTCCCGCGCTCTCCCAAATTTGTGCTGTCTCACCGTGACTCGGGGACAGCAGAAACTCTTGCATGAGCTCTCGTTATGCGCATCTGATTTATTCATGCTCACGCAAGCCTTTCGGTAAATGTTTCTTGTGTGTCCTTCGCCTGAGGGGCGCGTGCGACATCTTCCAGGAGAATCGTTACTGAACCACGTCCTGCTCGAGCGGGAGACCTACTCGGATGACAGCTAGGGAGCATGGTCTGTGTCCTTTTGAACGTTCGTGTTCAACGCGAGGTGCTGAGTGATACGTTCCCCCAGCTCGGTCAAGCGCCACGCGTTCGGCTCGCCCTTAACGGGACCCACGCCAGTGTTCACCAGCACGCCCAAGCCCTTCAGGCGCGCCAGCAGCTTTGACACCTGGCCCTGATCAGGGATCCCGGCCTGCTCGCCGATACGACGATTGCTGGCACCAGGCTGCTCCGCGGCGGCTTGCAGCACCCGTGCGGTCCTGTAGGTCAAACGCATCGGGATCTCCCGCAACGGGTCCGCCTGCTCGATCACGGCAGCGACCAGACCGTTAGCCCGCGCAGCGCGCTCGGCCGGCGGCAAAGAGCGCCGCCGCTGCTCCCGACGCGCGACCTCCGGGCCCAGATAGGGCAGCACGATCATGCTCATCAACTCGCTCAGCAGGCCACGCAACGGCTCCTGAGGCTTGCGCGTAGACAACAACCGCGCATACACGATCGCGAACGCCGCCCCGACGAGACCCTCCGCGGTAAGGACCGTCGTGCACACCCGCGCCCGCGCGCTCTCCCCGCGACCCTGATCCAAGATCTCTATCAAGCGCTCGAGGATGTTCTCCTCACGCCACGCAAGCACCCGCGGAGCGCCCTGCAACGCCTGCACCACGCATACCCGTGCGAGCATCGGCTCGCGATCCAAGAACGACAGGATCACAAACAGACCGCTACGCACACGCTCACGCCACCCAAGCCCCGTCAACTCCAACGCCGCGATCTCACTCCCAACCTGCTCAAGCGCGCCCTGCATGACCGCGATCAGGCACTCCTCGCGACTAGCGAACAGGTCATAAAACGTACGCCGTGACACCCGCGCACGCGCAGTGATATGCGCGACCGAGGCACGCGCATAACCCAACTCCGCGATACTCACCGTGGCCGCCGCCAACAACCGCGCGCGCTGCATCTCAGAAACCCGCACGCGCGGGGAAACGACCGCGCCACGCGAACGCTGCTGCCCCTTCAACACACTGCGGCGAATACCGCTCTCAGCAGCAGGCATCGCTCACCCCGCCCCGCCAAGAGCGAAATACGCACAGGGAACGCCCTACCCCTGAGAGGCACTCCGGACGATACCCCGCCCGGGGAAGACCAGCTGCTAGAGAAGGGGCGCTAGCAGCACAAGAGAGAGAGAGAGAGAGAGAGATGTGTCAGCAGTGCTGACGCATCTACCCACGGGCCCAAACGGGCGCGCGGCGACCCTCTGCACGTCTGTCCCCAACTGACTCACGCGAAAACAACCCCTCATATTAACGATCCGGCTCCCTCTCCCCTAAAACATCCCTGCGAAAGCGCTTGACACCGATCCAGTAAGACCGACCCAAACCCGACCTATCGTGCCCCAACCCCCCACAACAGGAAGTCATGAACACTCAAGAACATAGCGCCAACCTCACGACTTGTCAAGAGCGAACTACAAACAACCCCCACAACAGGCCTTGTAATCTAGAAGATGCAAGAGCTTCAGCTAGCCGTCCGTGGGACCTGGGCCGATGAGGTGGGGCTGTCGATCAACCCGAGCTCGTCGGCGAGCGCTACGGGCAGCGTTACGCGGATGGACCCGATGGGGTCATAGCTCAGCAGCTTGGAGTCGCTGCTGCAAATGATCCCCGCGCTGTTCTGGAGGGCTCCGCAGAGGAGGTGAAGATCAGCAAGGTCCATTGATTCGAATGTGACCGGGAACGCAGCGGTAGCGGCAGACAACAGAGCCTCGCGATCCTTGCCGGTCACGGCGTACAAAAACTCTTCGAGCGAGAGTCCCACCAAACCCGCGTACCGACCGAGCGAACGACTCATGGGTGCCCGTGCCATGCTCGCTGGCTCGAACAGCACCTTGAAAGCCTCCAGAAACGGTTCGAGCTCCTGCTCTGAGTAGGTGCGCGGCACACGCCGACCCGGCCCCTTTATGCCTTGCTGAGTAGCTCGCCACCAGAACTCGGCACCAACGACATCGGTGATGAACCCGTCCAAGACGGGTGTGCGTTGTGCCGCGAGCGCTAGCAACGCAAAGTTAGGTCCGGCGGGACGATGAAAAGCGCCCCACAGCACGGTGGTGTCGAACGCGACGCGCATCAACTACCGTGGCCCGGTGTCCTAGTCCTCGGCTCGCATTTGCTCGGTGAGGTCTGTCTCGGACGGCAGGTCGCTGTCGCCGTGCAAGCGAATGAGCCCTGCCTGCAAGCTGTCCAGACTCTCACGCGAGCTCGCCGGACGCATGTCGCGCTCGAACTGCGCAGCAGGGATACGCCAAGACCCACCTGGTCCTCGCGTCCCCTCTATCCGCTGCCTCTGGAGCCACTTGTAGACCGCCTGAGTGGTCACACCGAAGCGCGCCGCGACATCCCCGACACTTAGGTAGGCCGGCTCCGGACGCTGGCGAGAAAGCACATGCTCTCGCCACTGCGACGCTGTCTCCACCGCGCGCACTCGCCGCTCGACCCCAAGGTGCTCGACGTCGGCCGCGGCACGCAGCAGCCCCGCGAACTCCGCGGCAAGCAAGTCCACGCCGCAGCCCGGCTCGTGCAGGGTCTCCAGACACCTGCGCAGACTGTCGCTGGCGAAGAGTCCCGCATCGTCAAGGGTCTGAAGGCTCTCGAGGGTCAGTAGCGCGTACTGGTCCTCATACAGGTCAAGCGCACCGAGACTGTCGACGATCTCCTTCGCGATCGCGTGCATCAGCGCCTCGCGCTGGCTTCCATCGGCCTCAATCGCCGCACGCCAGAGCACTACTCGGTCCTCGGGGCTCAGTATCTCCATAGGCGTATCGTAGCGTCCGCTAGCAAAATTTGCAACTCTTGCAACCTATCGGCCACGAACGCTGGACCTTTAGGCTGGGCTGTCTCCGAGTGCTCCCGACAGTTGGGGGCTTGATAGGTCTTTGAGGGTTGGACGGGTTCCCCGGCCGGGGAACCCGTCCGCGCCTGTGCTCAGGCTGCCTCCTTTCACCGCCAAGTGAAGAGAGCGAGGTTGAGCCTGATGAGCAAGGATGACGTGCTGTTCGGCTACCGCCAACAGTTGTTCGCGGAGGCAGCACGAGCGTCTCGGCGGCGTGCCGGACGTTCGGGGTGCACCGCTCCACCTACTACGCCTGGAAGCGCCAGGTCGACCGGCACGGCCTTGAGATGCTGCGCCCCAGAGAGCGCCGGCGACCGCAGATGCCCAACGCGCTGCCGAAGATGATCGAGGAGCGCATCGTGTCCTTCTCGATCGCTCACCCCGGCCTCGGGCCCAGACGCGTGTCCTCGGAGCTGGCCAGGGAGAAGTGGGGCGCGATCATCGTCTCCCCGAACGGTGTGTGGAAGGTGCTCTGCCGTCAGCCACCAAAAAGCGCAATACTCGCGAGCCGGAGCAGCCTAGAAAACAGCGACACGCCCCCACCTGCTAGTCGAGCCGCCCCTCGCCAAGCGACTCGAGATCGCTCGCTGTTGAGCTAAGCCGCGTGTGGCGCTCAGAACTCGCTCTGCAACTCGACCACGAGCGGTATCCCGGTGTCAAACCACGAGCGATGCAGCACTTGGATCCTGGCGCGCGTGGGACATTCGCTGCGGTGGAAAGCGCACTCGACGTAGTCGAAGGGGTTGACCGCGTTGCAGTAGATCTCCCTTGCCGTCTGCAGCTCCTGCTCGTCCGTGAGCTCGCGCGCGCGAGCCGCGAAGGTGCCGCCACGGAGTCGCAGGCGAACATTCGGGTTGGCCCGAATGTTCCACATCCACGCCGCTGTCCACGGCAAGGCCATGGCCGCGGGTGTGGGCCGGATCATCACGATGTAGGCGCGGTCGCCGTGCCTGATCGCGTGGACGCACCTGCGCCGTGCCTTGCCGGTCCTGCGTCCAGTGGTGGTGAGCACGCCATAGCCGACCGGCGGATGGAGCGCGAAGCCCGGCAACATCAGCGCGCTGAGGGCTCGCCCGCCGGTTGCCGAACGCAAGAATGGGTTGCCTTTGCGCGACGGCGTGTGCCTACGATCGGTGGTTGCAATGACCGGCCGTGCTGACCCGCTCGACGCCGGCGTGCCGCTCATTCGCCACTCGCCTCCTCAGCCGCCGTCGTCTCCGCCATCTGCACCGTCTCCTCCTCGAGTACCTGCTTCCAGAAGCGCACTCGCTCGCGTATGTGCCCGATGCCGGCCTCGAACGCCAGCCACGGCCCGCGGGGAACCTGGAATTCCCCGCTGGCGTTGCGTAGCTCCTCGAAGCGTTGCAGCGTGGCTTCGTGTTCGGGCAGGTAGGCCCTCGCGAGCATCGCCGGGTCGGCTCCGAGGAACAGCTTCAGGAAACCGAGGTCGCGCAGTTCGCTGACCGCTCTCCCCGGCTCGGCGCGCCACGCCTCAAGCGCATCCGTGCCGGCCTTCGTGACTCTGTAGATGCGCCGCCGACGCCCCTCCGGTTCGCGCTCTTCGATCAGCAGGCCCTCCTTGGCCAGACGCTCGCACTCGGAGTAGAGCAGGCTGTGGGGAATGCTCCAGAAGTGCTTGGAGCTGAGCTCTGCCACCTGCTTGAGGTCATACGGGGTCGCCGGTTGCACGCGCTCGAGCACGCCCAGCACCAGGTAGGAGGCCTCGCTCAGACGCCGCTCAGACACTGCGAGCAGCATATATCACCAGACGGTCCACGCTATATGCTTCCAGCCAGATCGTCTGGCGGATACTGTCCAGAAAGAAAAGGCTCCCACCGCCTAATGTGCCCGCTTGGGACACGGAATCCGGGATTCCGCCGGAACCGTTTCTCCGCTGAGAAACGTCAGTTCCACCTTGACCGGGAAGGAGCGGCTCTTGGGGCACGTACTGGGCGCGGTCGCGTAGGAAACGAGCTTTTTGCCCTGCTTGAACGCGGCGCCGACCTTGACCTTGATCTGTTCGACCGACGCGTCGAGTGCCCCGGGCACCGATTCGACCAAGGGCACTTCGCCCGCGAACACCATGCCGAACGGAGGACTGGCTTTGCCGATGAGCGTCCCCTTGGAGATCAGTTCGAGCGAGGCGGGCGTGTCGCCGACCACATAGAAGAACAGACCGCCGCCCGCGGCGAACAGCGCCTGTACCGTGACTTTCTCGTGCACGCGCGATTCGCCGAAGCTGACGACGCCGTTGGCTTCGCCCCGGGCGCCGGCGAGCGACTGCTTTGGACACCCACCGGCACCCTGTTCCTTGAGCGTCGTTTCCGAGCAGGTGGCGAACCCTTGCGTGTGTATCTTGGCGCCGGCGGGAATGTAGAACTTGACGCCCGTGAGCGGCGAGGGAGAGCCTCCGTATTCGCTGCCGCCGATCGTGAGTTCCGCTTCCAGGGCGACCGGGGCACCGAGGATCGCGCCGGTCCCGGGATAGGTCGCGCTGTGGGGGTTGCTCAGGTTGACAGGGATCGGCACGGCCTTTGCTTTGAGCGTGACCACGGGGCTCGCCGCGGCAAGCGCCGCCGTCCACGCCGCCGACCCCATGACGCCAAGGACGAGCGCGGCTGTGAGTATGGGTGCTCTGCGCCTCGGTGCTTGGCGCATCGGTGCTCTGTATATCGGTGCTCTGCGCATCGTCAGCTCCTCTCGTGCTTGTTGCGATTGGTCTTGATGGCACGCTTGGTGTGACCCTCAGCGGAACGCTTGCGGTGCCTGGCCTTCTGCTTGCGCGCGTAACCGGCGGCCTTGGGGCGGGTAGGTGGGCATCCAGTAACCGCGATCTTCGTGGTCTGCTTCAGCCGCGCCCCGTTTTGGGCGACGAATTCCGTGGGCATCGTGAGTTTGGAGGTGCACAGGTCGCCGTTCGCCGCGAGCGCCGAGTCGGCGCCCTGGGGGAAGCGCAGCTGGAAGCTGCCGACAGGGACGTCGGGGACCGCCGGGAACGTCGAGCTTGTGATCCCGCTTTTGGAGATGAACGTTTCGCCGTGCAGATACACGGTGACACCGTCGCCCTGGAGCACGACGATCAGTTCGGGGAACTTGGCCCCGCCGTAGGAGACGAAGTAGGCCGGGCCGCTCAGCCCCACGGGCAAAAGCGGTGTGGTGGCGCTGGCCGTGGCGACGACCGACGCCGGCGGACAGCTCGCGGGGTTCGCTTCGAATGTCCTCGCCGGGCACGCCTTCTGCAGCGTCGTGAGGCGTGCGGGGAGCTGCTTGGGCAGTTCGACCTTGACCTTGGCGATGTTGGCTTGTGTGCCGGGCGGGGCAGGCGGGTATACGAGCTTGGCTTCAAGGCTCGCCCCATCGACTCTCGAGGTGTGGCCGGAGGTCGAGGCCGAGAAACGCGGCTTGAAGGCGAGCGTCGCGCAGTCGGTGGCCTGGAAGCGCACCGAAGCGCTTGCGACGTTGCCTGCGGAGCCGTCCATCGTGGTCGAGATCGTCTTGGGGTTGCAGCTGGTCGGGTTGAAGATGAATTCGGGGCGGTTGATCTCGACCGTGACGCTGCGGGTAAGCGCCGGCACGCCCTGCAGCATCAGAGGAAGCGGGCCGGTGGCGACCGTCACCGCCGATGTTTGGGGGTTGATCTGCAGCGCCGCCCTGACGATCACGTTGCCGAGGTCGAACGGCCCGCCGCGCGCGGGCACGACGACCGACAGGCCGAAGGGCGCGCCGTGGTAGGGGCCGGTCAGGTAGATGCGCCCGGGCGGGACCTCGAACGGGTCGGTGCCCGGTCCGACGACGACGGAGATCGCGCCGATCTGACTTTCCGGGCCGCACGTGCCTTCCTGGGCCTGCGGTTCGCCGCACAAGGGCACATGCGCGATCGAACCGAGCAGACCGGTGGGGATGTGCTCCTGGATCGAGGCGAGGCCCTGTTCTGAGTCCTGGCGCGTGAACGTCGTGACGAACGGGCTGTAGCCGCCCGCCTGGTTGCTCGTCGTGCCCGCTGTGAACGCGGGAGCGAACTCGCCGGTATTGCAACCCGAGTCAACCGTGAAGCTGCTCTGCGCTTCGGCCGACGCGATGGAGGGGTCCGATTCCGGCGCCGACCAGGGGCTCAACAGCGCGCTCGTCGTGTACAGGCCGCAAGCGTCGGGCACGAGCGAGGCGCGCGGGCCGCCGAACAGGTTGAGCGTCATTTCGCTGTAGGGGAGCTGCGGGAGGTTCCTGAAGCGGGTGGTGAGCTGTCCCGTGAGCTGGTTGAGGCTCACTTCGCCGGCGGCCTTGATCTGCACGCCGCTGCCTTCCACGACGACGTACAGCGCGATCAGCGAGCCGAACGGGTTGGAGCCCTGAGCAGGCCCCGCGTTGCCCTGCTGGGCCAGGTACACCGACCCCCCCACGGGATGGTCGAGCAGCGGCGTGCGCGCTTGCACGGTGCCGACCTTCGAGGCTTCCGGGCACGCCGCGGGGGCGGGGCTCGACAGGCCTACCTGCGCTTCGCTGCACCCCGCAGAGACCGCTCACCGCCGAGGGCGAGACCACAAGATTCGCCGGCAGCGTCACCACCGCTTCGCGCAGGTTGGCCTCCGCGAGCGACCCCAACGCCTCCACCTGTGGGATCTTCAGCGCGATGCTCACACCCGTGGGCGTCTCCGCGACACTCGTTTCGGGTCTCACTTCGATCGAGGGTGTGAAGCTCAGCTTCTTGCAACCGGTCATCGCCGCGAGCGGAGCCGAGAGGATCGTCGGGGTCCAGACCCCCGGTTCCTGCCAGGAGTCGGCGCGTGCCGAGAGCGACAGTTCTTCGCGGACCGCCGCGCTCAGTTCGCTCGGGCACGACGTCGGCAACGTCAGAAACGGCTGTTCGCCCGCCGGCACGGCGACGCAGGGTCCCCCGATGAACTGCTGGTGGCAGTGGCTCGCGGCCGACGGGTCGCCCCACAACGTCAGCGTCAAGCCATCCGTGTCCAGACCCTGCGGCAGACCAGGCGCGAGCGCCGAGATCCCATAGTCCCCGCCAGCGTGAGCGCTGCCGATGATATGCGCGATGAAGCCGACGCCCGCGAAGGTGAAGCCAAGCGCACCGGCCACCCGCGGCGAGGAGGGCGCGATGTTGAACACAGGGATCTCGCCCGCGAGATAGACCAGGGCAAACGGAGAATCGACGGCGATGTCCCCGACCTGGCTCGAGGCCGGACACGCCTGCTTTGCGAGCTCCTGTTCGGAGCACTGCGCCACCGCGAGCAGGTTGACCGCCACCCCCGCGGGCAGCGTCGTTTCGACGTCCTTGGGATCGCCTTCAGCGATTTCCTGCCCAAACGGCCCCGCGTCCCCCAAGCCCGCTTCCTTCTGTGCCTGACTGAGTTCTTTCCGATCCAGGGCGAATTTCGCCGTCAGCGCGTAGGGATGGGAGCCCGCCTGCGTCGCCGGCGTCCCGTTTTCTTCTTCGGCGCGCACTTCGACGCTTTCGATCCCGAACCCCCCACTCGCGCATGCCACCGCGGGAAACGCAAGCAGCGCCACGGCCGCCATCGCGGCCAGCGCGAGCAAGGGGCCATGCAAGCGCCCCGCACCACGCACGCTCGTCCCGTTCGGGTCGATGCTCGCCCCGTTCGTTGTCGTGTGTGTGTCGCTCATCGCTTTGCCCTCCCCTTGTTGCCGGTTTGCTTGCCTTTGCGCTCATGGCGCACCCGCTTGACGCACCTGCCTTTCGTTTTCGCGTAGCCCTTCCGGCACGACTTCGGTTTCGGTTTCGACTTCCGCTTCGGTTTCGCAACAACCGTCGCTTCCACCGCCGGTGCGCTGTCCACCGGACCCGAGAACAGCTGGCTGACCGGGAGGCCTGCGGCCGGCACAGGCGCCTGCGCGGGGTGGCAGGCTTCACCAAGACACGGCACCGCGGGCGCCGGAGGATTCTGGGCGGGGATCCCGCCGCCCACGCGCGCGTCATAGAGATCGACCAGCTCGTCTTCGTCTTGCCCCACCAGCGGCTGGCGCGTGAAGAAGAACACGTCGCCTCCACTGGAGCTCGCTTGCACGAAATACGACGGTTCGCTGCTGACGCCCGAGGAAATCGGATACAGACAGCCACCGTTGCGCCCGGCCACACAGGTGCCCGCCCCTTCGCGCTCCCACTCATACACGTCCGTGACGCTGTTGGAGTCGCCTTCCAGCAGCGCTTCTTCAGTCTCGAAGAAGACCCTGCTGCCGTCGGCGGAGAGGTTGCGCGGAAGATCCCACGGGTACAGCGTCGGTGGCGCGATCGAGCCGTCGCTGTTGGCGTGGTAGAGCAGCGCGTCGTGCGTGGCGGCGACCCCCTGCGGATTGCACGACACGCACGTCACCCCACCCATGCTCGCGCTATACACGTACAGCTCGTTGCACGACGCGGGTTCTTCGTGTTCGCCGCAGTTCCCGCCCGCGCCGTGATTGTCATAGCCGGCGATGTCCATCCTGGAGCTGAACAGGAGCGTGCGCCCGTCGGCGCTGACGCGCGCCGTTCTCACCCCTTCGGCGGGACCGCCGCGCGCCACACTGTCGTAGAGCAGCGTGTGGGCGCTCCAATCGTCTTCTTCGCCGGTGCTGCTCACCAGCGCGATCGTGCCTTCGTGCCAAACGTAGATGTTGCCGGCGCCCGAGACCCCGCCAGACATGAGCACGCCGGTCGCTGCGAAGTAGACGTAGGAGCCATCGTCGGCGACACCGAGCACCCCTTGCACTTCGCCGCCGGGCGGCGTCAACGCGGTGCTCTGGCCGCCGCCCGCGCCTCCCCCGCCACTCCCTCCTTGCACGTCGAAGCGGTAGAGCACGCCGTCTTCGGTGTAGAACGCCTGCGAGCCATCGGGAGTCGCGGCCAGCCACGCCGCCGGCCCAGGTGAGACTTCCAGCGTTTCGCCCGTGCCACCGGGCGCCGACTCGCGCAGGTAGAGGCGTTCGCTCGAGAGGTCGGTGAAGTAGACCCGCGAGCCGTCTTCGGACACGGCGTTTTCGGCGAAGTAGGACATCTGCCCGTGCGAATGGTCGGGCAGTTCGACCGTTTCTTCGGCGGCCCCCGGGCCCCGCCAGCCGGCCGCGCCGCCATCCGCAACGGCGCCGCCCGGCAGCACATCCACCAGGGTCAGTTGCCCTTCGTGCCATTCATACAGGTTGCGCGCCCCGGCCGGCGCCCCATGGACCAGGGGGTTGGCCGATTCGAAGAAGACCCGCGAATCCCCCGCGGCGGCCGCGACGAAGAAGAAACTGGCGCTTTCGCCGGGGGCAAGCTGGAACAGCAGGCGATAGGCCCCCGTAAGGTTGTTGCGCATGTAGAGCGCCTGCCCGCCTTCCACCACCCCCGCTTCGCTCGAGAGTGGCGGTTCGTTGCTGGAGAGCTCGAACGTGTAGGCGAGGTCTTCGCTGACGGCCAGCGGCGAGGCGCTGCCACCGGGGTTGACCCCCGGCTCCAGGTTCTGCGTCGGCCACCCTTCCGCGCCACGAACGCTCAGATAGGCGCTGAACAACTGCGAGGACCCTTCGCCGGAGGACCCCGCGCCGAGCGGGAACGTGCCGAGCGAGTCGAACGCGATGGCTTCGCCCGATGCGCTGGCGCGCACGCTCGTGACGGAGCCGAGCGCGTCCGCGTAGTTCTTTTCGACCGGCGAGACCTGCTCGTAGGCGCGACAGTCGGGCAGCGCCGGCGCGTAGGGCTCCTCGATGCGCACCTGTTCGTTGGGACACGAACCCGCCGCCCCAGCCGTTGCCGGTGTCAGCGCTGCGCAATACCCGACGCTCACGGTGGCGCCGACCGCCAGCGCACCAAGGACCGTGCAGACCCGGCGAGACCCGCAGGGTGCGGTGCGACACAGCGAACGGCAGGGCTGGCGGAGCATTACGATACCTCCTGTAAGATACAACAAGGATGATCCATAATGTACGACACGGTCTGAACCGTACTATATATATGGCGACTCGGTGCCGAGAAGGCGGGGCCGGTCTCCGCCTGACCGATCCCCAGCCTGGCCGAGAAGGCGGGGTTGGGCCACGCCGTCACCCATCACCAACTGGCTGGTCGCGAGGCCGACTTCGCACACATCCTCGACAAGCTGCCAGAACGTATCCTCAAGCACCTCCGGTGCAGGTACTCGGCTGACCTGGCAGTTCGCGTCCACGAGTCCTTCGCCGAGGCCTATGCGATGCTCGTCTGCGGGCGGGTTGAGGACCTCGGTGTCATTGCATCCGACCTGGTGGGCATTCTCAACTCTGTGCACGAACGCCCCAAGCCACCCAAGAACCCGCGGTGGACGCTCGACCCGGCGACGGGGAGATCAGCGAGCCTGGCACCACCCAACACGATCGAGTCGGTCGGCCCGATACCCGATCTCGACGAGCCACTTCCTGTGCGGCCCACCGCCGAAGCTCGCGATGCATCAGACGAGCAAGCCGCCTGATCTATAGCCCCGCCGGATCAACTACTGCTCAGACCACCGTGCACGCCCGCTTCGGCCCAAGCAGTTCGAGGCCGAGCGTGTCTAAGATGTCGACTATCGGCACGACGATGCCCGGGGTGTCCTCGTCGAGTGTCGTGCTGCGGGTCAATCGCAGCCCCACAAGCATGCCGACGACGCAGTCATCGGCATCTGTGACGACGGCACCGGAGTCGCCCGGCTTGGCGAACGGCTCTCCGTCGCCGTACACGAAGAACACGCGCGGATAGCTGCGCACGATCGTGGTCCCATCCGCCTGGGACGACTCAAGTCTGGCCAGCGTTGCGATCGGCTCCAGCAGACCGCTCGTCAACTTCGGCTCCATGATGCCGCGCTTGTAGACAATGACCGGGTTGTCGTCTACCGCTGTCTCCTCGACGTTGCGGGCGATCCCGGAGAGGTGCTCCTCACGCACGACGTCACTGAGCGTCACGCCATCAACCGCCGAGATCAATGACGCGTCCAGCTGCACCTCCTCGCACGGTTCGGACGGATGGCTCAGATGGACGTGACCGATCGTCGGGTCGCCAGAGCCCGGGACGCCGCTATTCGTCGCGAGCAGCACGTCCCCTCGATCAAATTCGTGCGCCCATGAGAGACTCCCTAGCACGTGGGCGGCAGTCAGAAGGAACGTCCTACCGGTCGCGGTCTCCCGCACAGGGAGCCCGTACGCACCGGTTTGCATTGTTCGCCCGCGTACATCCACGCCTCCGCGGTACATGGCGTCCCCAGGCGCAAGCGTCAGACGGCGCAAGGGCTAGACAGTGTGATACGCGACCGCGTGAACCGCGACACCGGTGCGGTAGGAGGCGACAGGCAAGCCTTCGAAGGTGCTCGGCAGATCAGCGTCTCCGGTCAGACCAACATACACGCACCAATCGGACGTCTCAGGATGGCGACGAACCGAAACGGACGAGAACTCCGCAAGATCACCGTGTTCACGGAAGAACCGCAAGCGGATCCGCTCGCGCTCCCCTAGATCAAGCTGCTCGGTGGTGTTCATAGGTCGATGATACCCCTCGATCGGGCCTCTGTGAAGGAATCGACCAGTGCGCCATCCCGCTTGAGCAGCGGCGCTCACGCCGCCTCGCCCATACCCGCGTCCTCGCTGCTCGCCACGTCCTCACGGTTCTCCGCGGCGTCATCGCCCTCCTCGCCCTCCTTGACCGGCGGCGCCGTGAACGCGCTTTCGGCGAACGCCGCGCCGTAAGCCGGATCGGGCGCATAGTCCGCGTAGATTTCGGTAGTAGTCAGATTGCGATGCCCCATCCACTCCTGCAGAGTGCGCATCGGCACCCCACGTGCCGCCATGCGCGTGCCGAACGTATGCCGCAGCGAGTGGAAGGTGATCCCACCCTCGTGCCCACAGCGGTGCCCCCATGCCCGCCGCCTCCATCGCCGCGTAGAACCGCTTGCGCAGCTGCGAGGCATCATAAGGCTCCCCCGTCTGCGGATGGCAGAACACCAGGTGATCATCGCCTTTGTACGCCGAGCGCTTGAAGTGCCGGTCGAGCTCGCCACCGAGCCGGTCGGCCATCGGCAGCGCCCGCGAGGAGCGCTTTGACTTCGGCGTGCCCAGGCGCCCCCGCGTGTAGCTGCGCCCCACGCGGATCACCGACGCCGACCAGTCCACGTCCCGCCACCTCAGCGCGACCAGCTCGCCCTCACGGACGCCGGTCATCGCCGCTGTGAGATACAGCGCATAGTCCGTGTGCCCGCGCACGTCCGGCGCATCCTCGCCCTCCGCCGGCGAGGACGCGAGCTTCGCCGCGGCGCGCAGCAGCGCCTCCAGCTCGGCGAGATCGAGGAAGCGGATGTCGGGGTCCCTCTGCTCCATCTGTGGCCGATCGGTCGCCGCGACGGGGTTCGCAGTGCACCACCCATGCTTGATACCGAATGCAAAGACGCCGTGCGCGAAGTTGAGGTGGTTGACGATCGTCTTGCGGCTCAGCCCGCCCTGCCCGCGACGACCCCCGCCGGCGCTCTTCGCCGTGATGTAGCCAGCGACGTCGCGGGCGGCGATCCGGTCGAGTGGCTTTGAGCCGAAGTGCGGCACGAGGTGCTTGTTGTGGATGATGCGATAGTCCTGGATCGTCGAGGGCTTACGCTGCTTGACGTGCTCCAGGTGGTGCAGGTAGCGATCGCCCGCGTCCTGCAACGTCATCTGTTCCTCGGGCACGACGACCCGGACCTCGCCCATCAGACGCCGCAGCGCCATCTCGGCCTGCTTGCGGGTCAGCCCGTCGCGGCTGCCCGGCTCCCGGATCGGACCGAGCTTGCGCTTGACCCGGCGGCTGCCAGCCCACCAGCGCCCATACCAGGCGCCCCGGTGCACGAACACCGACCCCAGGCCATACGTCCGCTTACTCTTCTCGCTGCCCATCGTCGGTGCCTCCTCTTGTGTTTCGTGCATTGACTTCCTGAAGCTCCTCATCACACCGCCGCCCCGTGCTCCGATCACCAGCGCCTCCCGCCCACCGACTCCTGCTCGATCTGCGAAAGCCAGGCGAGCACCGCCGAGCGCCGGTAACGCACATACCGTCCGAGCGAGACGTGCGGGATCTTGCGCGCGCGGGTCTGGGTATAAACCCAGGCCGTCGTGACCCGCAACAACAGGGCGACTTCCCCGGCGGTCAGCAGGTCGAGTCCGCCCGACCGTGACAACGACCACGACCCCGGGTCCGAGATCGAGTAGAACGCTGATCCACGCGCCGAAGTCTCTTAGTGCGAGAATGAAGTGATGGAGGAGCTGAGGTCGGTGCGGTGGTCACAAGCGGGCGCGCGAGTCCTCGTGTACTTCGCCACGCTGAGCCTCGCCAGCTCGGTCGCGGCCTGGGCCAGCACACAGCCGGGTGCCATCTCCGTCCACGTGCAGCATAAGCTGAGCGTCACAGGCAACGTCCACGTCAGCTTCCACCCCATCGGTCAGCTGCCGCCCGGCGGCTACTACTACGCCGTGATCGTCCTGAAGCCATACAGGCACTACACCCGCACATCGCCACCCCCGTGCGCGGCATCCAGCGACATGCTGAAGACCGACTACGGCTACCCACATCCCGAACAGCCCGTCAAGCTCGCGCTGACACCGGCGAAATCAGTCACCGGCCACTGGTGCCCAGGAGGAACATATACCGGCGCCGTCTATGCCGTCCCCCACGCGCCGCCTTGCGAAAGCACCTACCCCTGCCGCAGCGAACCCTACGAACCACCGAGCCCCTGCTGGGAACTTGAAAACGGCCGCAAGGTATGCGGCAAGGTCGCGCAGCCAAAGAGCTACACCTACCCCGAAGGACCACCGAAACCGATCACCAAAGGCGCCCGCATCGTCGGCCGCTTCACCGTCACTTTCCGGCGATAGCACAAACTGCGAGAACACCGTCCGTGTTCAATGCGGAGAACGGCCGAGTTACCCGCCTATCAGGTCCGGTGAAAAAAGGGTACCACGAAGGTCAACCCACAGGGGGTCGGCGGCTGCGCCGCCTTGACCTCCGTGGTTCCCCGGCCCTGGTCCGGACCCGATGGGGCGGGCGATGATTGTGTGAAACCGTGACCTCGCCAGGAGAGAACTCGCAAACTCATGGACAATATCGCGCCGGGTTTCAGTGAAATTCTTGGGTTTCCGCCGCAGCCGCTGGTAAAATGTGAGACCAATTGACAATTGACCCCCGCGCTGCACCAACAGCCGGGGGTCCGGCACAGGAGGTTAAGCTCCCATGCAAGACCATTATGCACCCGAGACACACGTGATGGATGCCGGGGCGCAGGTGATTATCCACCCGCAGCTGGTGGACTGGTTGCGCCGCGCCACCTACGCCGAGATCGGCACAGCCGCCGAAGCACTCGACACCGCCGCGTTCGCCCAAGATCGCGAAGGACACCCAGAGCGATTTCGTGCATCGGCACAGAGCCTACGCGAAAGCTATGCACTGCTCGACAAGATCGGGTGGGCGAAGACCGTCCCGCCAGTCGCGGTCCCGATCGACCTGGACGGAGACTGCTGGGCACTCATGCGAGCGCTCGACGGCGCGCTCGAGTTCGCCGACGAGGAGATCTACGAAATCTCACGCGACACCGACGGGCAATCCCTGACGTGCGAACGCGAGCGTATCGGCGAGCTGTATGACTTCACGGACGACGCGCGCGGACGCATCGACATCCTCGCCGTGCAGCAAGGAACACAAGCCATCCCGGACCTCGTTGCCTGAGCGCCCACACTCGCCTCAGGACCACGGGCGCCCCACGATTCCCGAGAGCACCATTCGCCGCTGCGCAGCTATGGCTGCGCAGCGGACCTCCCCCAAGCATAGTCCGTGAAAGTAAAGCTATACTTGTCTTATGTCTGACGATCAGCAGACTGATGTCCTGGGCCTGGAGGCCGAGGCATACCAGCAGGGCGGTTACTTCAACGCCGCTCAGGCCCGCGCTCATGGGGTAAGCCGCCAGCTCCTTGCCCATCACCTGCACCGCTGACGCTTCAAGCGTATCCGCCGCGGGCTGTACCGCATCCAAGGCTTCCCGACCGCCGAGCACGACGACATGCGTGAGGCGTGGATGGCCGTTGCCGGCACCGATGCGCTCCTCTCTCACGAGAGCGCCCTTGCGCTGCTCGATCTCAGCGATCACATCCCCGACACCGTGCACCTGCTCGTCCCACGCCGGCACCGCGGCCTGTGCCGGCCAGCAGGGATGATCCTCCACACCCACCCCGACAGCGAACACATAGCGACCGTCTGGCGCGACGGGCTACCGCTGACCGCGCCAGCGCGAACGCTGCTCGACGCCGCAGACCACCTCCAACCCGAGCAACTCTCGATGGCGGTCAGACAGGCCCTGCGCCGGGGACTGCTCACGCGCGAGCAACTGCAAGAAGAAGCCACCCTTCGCCACAAACGGCGCACGATCGAAGCTTCCCTCTCCAGCGAGGCGCACGGATGAGCACACAAGTGCCCCCAGCCTTCCCCGGGCATGCCCGTGGACAATGGGACACACAGAGGCGCATGGGTCGCAACCACCGAGTGACGCGATTCTCGTCACGGGCGACGAGCTCGTTGACGACGTTGACTACAGATCCATCTCGCTTACGGGCACCGGATGATTCAGGTCAAGGGCTCCGTCGCAGACTCAGTCACCCCGATGGCAGGCGCCAGCAAGTAGACGGCGAAGGCGAGCCCAAACAGTGATCCCGCCTCCCAGAGCATGCTCTCAAGGCCCTCGGCCACAACCTCCGCCTTCCCAATGCCGCCGAAGCTGCCGCCAACGTTGTTCAGCTCCTCCACGATCGAGTAGATATGCAGGCCGACGAGCCCGAGCGCAGCACCTAACAGGCCACACACCGCGAAGAACGCCAAGCCGCCGACAGGCCCCCCAGCCAGATCGGGCAGCCAGCGAGAACTCGCCCCAACGCCCACACCCAGGCAGGCAACGAAGATCACAATCGGGATGAGCATGAGCACATCCTGCTCAGTGCGTCGGACGGCTGGCGGGAACGCGCGCCTCCGGGCCGAGTGTAGGCGCACCCATGAGACCAGCCGCAGCACTCAGTCGCAGATCAAACCGGGAACGCAAAACGTCACGCGAAAGGCACGCATCGACGTTGGCTCAGGCCACATTTTTTTTCTAAATTGGGCCCCAATTGGGCCCCGCTCAGGACTCCAGAGTCCGCCCCTCCAACAAAAAACCGTAACCGTTCAGTTGGTCGCTGGTCAGGCTAGTAGTGGTACGGGATCGCTGCGGGCGTGCGCGGTGAGCGCGTCCGTTAGGTAGACGAACAGCGAGCGATGTTGTAGGCGGCAGGTGGTGTGTGCTGAGAGCAGCCGCCCGATGCGCCGCTCGCCCTCTTCGGACTGGCTGCCGAACGAGAGCTTGCGGTAGATGACCGCGCCGCGGAGCGCGCGCTCGGCGTGATTATTGGTTGGCTCAACGCCCGGGTGAGCGGCGAAGGTCCACAGGGCCGGCCACGCCTTCAGGAGGTTGTTCGCCATGCCTCGGCAGCGCTTGTTGCGCGCTCGCTTTGCGCCATAGCGACGGATGATTGGCTTGTATTGGCGTTGCAGGGAGCGGATAGTGCGCTTCAGCTCTCCTCGCTCGCTGGTGTGCTGAAAAACCTCCCAGGCCCAGAAGATGCGCTCGCACAGAGCGAGGCCGTGCTCGCCGAACTCCTTCTCGGCGGCGAGCCCTTCGGTGTGCGCGGCGAAGTCGCGCTTCAGGTGAGCCCAGCAGAGTTGGCGGCGCGCCAACGGGAGGTGCGCATAGGCCCACCAGCGATCTGAGGTCACGATCGCCTGCGTGTCGGCCAAGAGCTCCTTGGCGTGATCCTCGTGGCGGTCGCGCTCGATCTGCAGATAGGCGTGGCGTCGATCGAAGACGCCCCACAGCGCGCGGCGCTCACCGGCGGTGCGCCAGCCCGTCTCGTCCATGTTCAGCGCGCCAGCGCCACGAAGCCGGGCCAACAGATCGGCGTGCGGCTCGGTGAGCGCGTCCGCGCTGCGGCCGAGGATCGCGTCCACCGTGCCCGTGCTGATCCTCGCGGAGAACAGTTGCTCGCAGAGCTCCACCACATCCCGGCGGGATATGCGGTTGCGTACCGAGAGGGTCGCCACCGCCGCCTGGAAGCGAGGACCGAACGCGCTCTGGCCAACCTGTCTCGGCAGCTTCCCCCGCGTTCGCTCACCGCAGCCCGGACAGCGCACCCGCTGGCAGCGGTGCTCACTCACCCTGACCGAGATCACGGGTAGCTCCTCGACCTGCCAGCGCACGGGCTCGCCCACCGCCACGTGCTCCTCCACGGTGAAGGCATGGCCACACCCACAGCGCTCAGGCCAGTGATCAATGACCTCCTCCACAACCCACGCCGGCAAGAGCGGACGTCCGCGACCCTCGTGGCCCAGCTGAGCGCCCTGTCCTCGACCCGAGGAGTCCTTGCCACGCCGTGGCGGCGAGGCCGGCAGCGGGTCAGCGCTCGGCGGCTGCGAGGAGTTACGCGAGGACCGTTTGCCCTCGCGCTCCAGCTGGGCAATCCGCTCCTCTTGGCGCGTCACCCGTGCCGAGAGGGCCTGCACCTGCACCATCAGTCGCTCATTCTGGGCCGACAACTCGACCAGCACCCGCACCACCACCTCGCGGCCCTGATAGTAAACCGCCTCCGCCCCAGAGCGCTCCACACCATCAGATTCGACACCGCGAGGTTATGTCCCCCAACCCCACTGAACGGTTACAAAAAACCCTCCGTTTGGAGGGCTTTCTTGTATAGCGGGGGCGGGATCGAAACCAGTACCCGCGACTACACGGAGCCCCGCGGGCATTGGGCCAAGCATGTCGTCGCGTCTCGCGCACCGGATCGAAAACCGCTGGGACCTGACGGCCCAACGGGCCATTCCGACCGCATGACGGCGCCACCAGCACTCGCCGATGCTACGAAGCACCACATTAGTTCCGCTCCTCGCCGCATAGCAGGCGTGTCCCGGTCCTCGGTCAACGCTGTCGAGATTCGTCGTGGGTGTCGCACAAACCGGGGTCTGTCCGAGGTCGTTAAGAGACTTCAGGGCATGGCTATGAACTTCTTGGCGTGCGATCGTGAGCAGGCGTTCCTGATGCCCCCGGACCCGCGTGATTGGTTGCCGGAGGACCATCTGGCGTGGTTCGTGTTGGCCTCGGTTGAGGAGATGGATCTCGGCGCGTTCTACGCTGCCTATCGGCGCGATGGGTGGGGTCGTGCGGCGTTCGAGCCGTCGATGATGGTCTCGCTGTTGCTCTACGCCTACGCATAGGGCGAGCGCTCCTCCAGGGGCATCGAGCGTCGCTGCGTGGAGGATGTCGCCTATCGGGTTATCGCCGCGCAACAGACGCCGGATCACGCGACGATCGCGCGTTTTCGTGTGCGTCACGAGGCGGCGCTGGCCGGCTTATTCAGTGAGGTGCTGGGGCTTTGTCGGGAGTCGGGGCTGGTGAAGGTCGGGGTGATCGCGATCGACGGGACAAAGGTGCACGCCAACGCCTCCCATCATTCAAATGTTGACTATGAGCAGCTCGCGCGGGAGATCTTGAAGGAGGCGGGCGAGGTCGACGCTGCCGAGGATGCGCTCTACGGCGAGGCGCGCGGCGATGAGCTGCCTGAGCATCTGCGCACGCGTGAGGGGCGACGTGCTGCGCTACGTGCAGCCAAAGAGAAGCTCGCGCGCGAGCGTGCAGGAAGAGCAGGCGCGCAGAGCGAGGCTGCCGGCGAGGTAGAGGTGGCCGAGGTGAAGATCGAGCTTGACTCGGATGTCATCGTGGCCCGTACTCAGGGTCGTGAGGGCTGGCTGCGTGAGGCCCGCCACCAGCTCGATGAGCATCGCCGCCGGGAGGCGAAGCCGATCGTTCGCTCGCGTGCGCAGCGGTTGTTGGAGGCCGAGCGGCGGATGGTGCAAGACCTCGAAGTTGAGCGTGTGGCGAACGAGGCATATGAGCACTACCGCGAGCACGGACGCGACACGCAAGGCCGACGACTCAGTCGCCCACCGAAGCCATATGAGCCACCCGATATCCCGGCGGGGAAGATCAACATGACCGACCTGGACTCGCGCAACGTGAAGACTCCGCGCAGCTACACCCAGGGCTACAATGTCCAGGCCGTCGTGACCGAGGAGCAGATCGTTCTCGCGGCCGAGGTGAGCGCGAGCTCACCGGACTTCGGTCACCTCGAGCCGATGGTCAAGGCGACCAAGCGCGAACTCCGGGCGATCGGTGTTACAGAGACGCCAGGGGTCGCGGTTGCCGATAGCGGCTACTGGAATGAGCAGCAGATGGACCATGTCGTGACCAACGAGCACGTGCAGGTTCTCATCCCGCCGGACGCCGGCAAGCGCGAGACCCCGCGGCCGGGATGGCAAGGCGGAAGGTACACGGCGATGCGCCAAGCACTCGCGAGCGACTACGGCGGCCGGCTCTACCGGCGACGAAAGGCGATAGTAGAGCCGGTGTTCGCACAGACCAAGCACAACCGGCGCATCAACCAGTTCCAGCGACGAGGACGATCGGCCGCGCTCTCCGAATGGCGACTGATCACCGCCACCCACAACCTCCTGAAGCTCCACAAGCACCAGATCGCCGCGGCGGCCTGAAGGAGGGCCCGGCCGTTAACACGCCACTCCACCAGCCACAGCGACGGGCCGGGGAACCACCTCTACCAACACGGCACTAACACGACCGCGAACCTTTACGCGACACCCACCGTCCAAAGCAGCAGCGGAGCTGACTCTGCCGCGCTGTCTCCTGCCCACCTAGAAAGGGGGCACGTCCGCTTCGTACGCGGGCCTTCGGTCAGCGACAGACGAGGGTCTAGAGCGGCGAGACCTCGCCGTGTAGCCCGCTTCGCGGCCGTGCTGTGGGTTAGACGGGGCGGGCATGGCTACTTCGCGTTCGTGCTGAGTCGAGTGAGTCACGGCGACTCCTGCAGGCTGGCGCGTCCAAGCAGCATTCGACGCGGCCCTTGTGGCGGTGAGACACCGCGTGGCGCCGTCGCTAGCGGAACCTCATAACCGCCGACGCCCAGTCGTCGGGCGTAGACGTTTAGCTACGCTTCGGCGCGTGAAGCTGCAGCGGCGCATTGCCGAGGGGACTGGTGAGTTCTTGCTCTTCGCGCTGACGCCACCGCGCCTGACGACCGAACCGGAGCAAGCCGGTCAGATCGCCGCGAAGACGCTTGAGCGACTGCGCCCCGTGGGCATCGACGGTCTCGTCCTCTACGACATTGATGACGAGAGCGACCGCAATCCCGAGGAACGCCCCTTTCCGTTCCTACCCACGATGGACCCGGCCGACTACCTTGCTCGCGATCTCGTCGGCTTGGAAGTGCCCGCCATCGTGTACCGCGCTGTCAGCAAGTACCCTGAGCAACGTCTTCGCTCGTGGCTCAGTGAACAAGCGCCAACGCAAGCGCTGTCGGTGTTCGTCGGTGCGTCCTCTCGTGAGAAGGTGGTCGCAACCTCTCTGCTGCGGGCCTACGAACTCAGGAGCGAGGTGCGTCCGGATCTCCTCCTCGGAGGTGTCGCGATCCCAGAGCGGCACGCGCGCGGGCGCGGGGAGCACCTCCGTCTGCTGACAAAGCAGGCTGCAGGTTGCTCGTTCTTTGTCACCCAGATCGTCTATGACGTCAATGCCGCGAAGGACTTGGTCTCCGACTATCACTACGAGTGCGCCGCTCGTGACCTCAAACCGGCACCGATCGTCTTCACGTTCTCGGTCTGCGGCTCGGTGAAGACACTGGAGTTCGTTCAATGGCTCGGAGTCGATGTGCCGCGCTGGATCGAGAACGAGCTGCGCCACGCGGATGACACGCTCGACGCGTCCTACAATCAAGCCGTCGCTACGGCCCTCGAGCTGATCGCATTCTGCCGACGCGTCGGTGTTCCATTCGGGCTCAGCGTCGAGAGCGTCTCGATCCGCCAAGTCGAGATCGATGCCTCCATCCGCCTGGCAACCCGGCTACAAGCAGAGCTACGTCGCTAGTCCACACGACCTGCATCGCAGGCAGAGCAAGGCGCCTAACCCCACCGTGCTGCTGTCGTGGCAAACGAGGCACGACGCAGTGCGCAAACCACGACCGCTTCGGACGAGCTGCGCGTGCGCCGGCTGATCATTGGCTGACGCTCGCTTTCTGCTACACGAAGTCGTTGCCCGTCAGGACGTAGAGGAAGGGACCAGCGGGACGATCACGCAGATACCCCAGGCAAGCTTGCCCACAAGCCCTAGAGGCTTGATGTGGGTTTAGCGTCCGTCGTAGGTGGCGAGTGCGCGGGGTGGTCGGCCGGTGAGGTTGTTGATGAGCATTGCGAGGGTGAGCGCGAGGAGTCTTTGGGCGATGCGGGCAGCGAGTCCTGGGAGGGTCTTGGCGAGATGGGCCTCCATGCGCATCTGGCGCTTGAGCGTTGAGAAGACGGACTCGATCACGAGCCGGATGCGGGCCTTGGCGGTCTCGGCTCGGGGGCGCTGCCCGAGCTTGTGTTTGTCGGGGACGATCAGATGGACGTCGATCAGTTCCAGGCTGTTGTGGTACTCGCGGCCTCGGTGGCCGGCGTCAGCGAACAGGAGTGTGCCGGGGTGCGCGGTCGCGAGTTCATAGACGCCCTCGCGCTCGTTCTCGTTCGCGGGCCGCAGGTCATAGCCCAGCGGTGCGCCGTGGCGGTCTGTGATCAGAAGTAGCCGCATTCCCCAGTACCACTGGCTCTTGGACGCGCAGTAGCCATAGCTGGCGTGCCCGGCGAACTCGCTCTTTGAGGCGCAACCCGCGTAGTTGGCACAACCCAGCAGAGTGCCATCAACCAAGCGCACGTGACCGTCGCAGATCAGCTGCGCGATCCCGAGCTGGACGGTCGTGATCCACGGTGTCAGCCTGCGTAGCCGCCGGTTGTACTGCGGCTGGTCAGGCAGATCAGGGAAGTAGCCAGGCAACAAGCGCCCGACCGTGCCGAGGAACTGACGGTCAGAGACCAAGCCCGTGACGGCTTGGGCGACCGCGAGCGCGATCAGCTCCTGGTCGGTGACCTTCCCCGCCGGTCCTGGGCGAGGGATCGACAACGAGCAAGCGAATACATAACCTGCGACAACGAGGGTCTCCAGCGAAGCGTCCATCTCGTGCTCCAATCACGAGTTGACAGGGCTGGAGACCCTCTTCTTATGTCAACACCGCGATTCCTGCCCACAACACAACCCACATCAAGCCTCTAGATCTCGGCGTCCGATCAGGTTGATCCAGATCAGCACCACAGCGATCGGGTGCAGGATGCAAAGTATTAGCTCAAGGACTTTCTTCATCGTGACTCCTCGCTCAGAGATTGTGGATACCCCCCGTCGCGATCGGACAAACGCGGCAACGAGCTCCGCAATTGACACGTGTGTTTCTACCCACTCACACGCTGGCTAACCGCACGACTGGAGAACAAAAAAGGATGCGGTCTGTCTCAGGACCCGTTTGGAAAATGATTAAAAGACCCCGCAATCGGGGTAGATGAGCCACTGACTTGCAAACCCTCAAGGAAAGGGATGCTCATGGATCTGCGCTGCTTCTGATCGTCGTGTTGGTCGTGCTCAGCGTCGCGGGGGGAGCGTTCGTCAACCCGTTCGTTCTGCTGCTACTGCTCCTCGCGCTAGTCCTGTTCCTCGGTCCCTATCGGGGGCGTGGCGCGCGGCTATGAGCAACGCAGCGTTGCCCAACCCCGACCATTGGCGCCGAGCTGGAACGCGCGCGCCTAAAGCTACGCTCATGTCAGCTGCAAGGAGTAATCGAGCTTCTCCGGCGTTGTGCGCGAGCGTCCACCGCTTGCCCCTCGAGCGCACCGGACTGCACCGACGATCTGGATAGATAAGGGAATGCTTGCCGGGCTGACGATTAACGTTCCAAAAGAGCGCGAGAACAAAAATGAAGCGGTCCCGGGCCGCTTGAGGGACCCTCCCTTTCGCCCCTTTTAGCGTTTCAGTTCAGCTCGTTGACCTGCGGCTGGATCTCCAGGTCCATCTTCAGCTGACGCTCTAAGGGCTGTAGCGACGCCGTCGTCGTTTTCGGCCGGCCACGCTTGACCCAATGCCCCAAGACCTCACGGCTGCGAGCGCTGTAGTGGTTCACGCGGCGGTCCGTCAGCGCCAGCGCGAGACCGTCCGGGGCCGGGCCGGTAACGAGCGCGTAAAAGCGCCTGCCTTTGCGATCGACCTCCACAATGTCGCCGGTCTGGATCCCCTCGAGCCTCATCGCAAGGCACTCAGCAGGATCGGAGGGCGACGGCGGCCTGCACGCTCCGGGGCTCCGAGCGCGCCACTGTCGTCGCCTAGCCGAAATGACCCCAGCGCGTGGCGATGATGAGCAGCAGACCGCCGATCGCGAGAGCAATTCCCGCGACGATCGTCCTTGCGGTGTGCGGCTTGAGCCGCGGAATCTGTGCCGCGGCCAGCCAGATACCAGCGAACAGAACGAGCAAGAAGCCGATCTCGGCCAAGCGTCTGCCCGTCTGATGCGTGAGCGCCAAGACGAAGTTCATTCGCGACTCATTTCACGGTCCTGTACTTGAGGTGGGTGACGCCGGGCGCCTGCACGGCCCGGACCTGCTCGAGCTGCACCTCCGCGTCTCCGAGGTTCTCGAAGAGGCGAGCACCGTCGCCGAGCAGCACCGGAACGAGGTGGAGCTCGAGCTCGTCCAGCGGTCCCGCCGCCAGGTACTGGTTAATGACCTGGGCGCCGCCCCAGAGCCGGACGTCCTGACCGTCCGCGGACTCCTTTGCTCGCTGTAGCGCTCGCTCGATCCCATCGGTGACGAAGTGGAACGTCGTGCCCCCCTCCATCTCGAGCGGCTCGCGCGGGTGATGACGAACACGTCGTTGTGGTACGGCGGGTCATCTCCCCACCAACCCTTCCACTGCCCATCCCCCCAGTCCCCGCCGCCGATCGGCCCGAACATGTTGCGGCCCATTACGCCGGCGCCGATGTTCTCGCGCGTCTCCTCGATTATTCGTGCGCTCTCGTTGACCTCGCCGCCCTGTTTGCCGTGTGATTCGCGCCAGGCGGCCAGCGAGACCATCCACCCGTGAAGCCGCTCGCCGCCCTCACCGATCGGGTTCTCCTCGCTCTGGTTCGGGCCGGCGACGAAACCGTCCAGCGAGATCGCGATATGACACCTAAGCTTGCTCATCGCTCACGATTATCGGACATGGGTGCTTGCAGGACCTGGTCGAGAATCCCGGCGAGCGCTTTGATGCGTGGTAGGTGCGCCCTGGTCAGGGTCTCCAGCTGCTGGCGTCCGTGATCGGTGAGCTCGAGGTGCACGCGGCGGTGGTCGACGGTGTCACGGGCACGGCAAATCAGACCCGCGGTCTCCGCGCGCTGGGCGAGCTCGACGGCGCTGTGGTGGCGTATGTGCAACGCTTCGGCGGCCTGCCCAATCGTCGGCCCCGGGGTGGCGGGGCGTCCGCGAATGACGAGCAGCAGCTGATGCAGAGAGGGAGTAAGACCGGCGTTGTCGGCCGTGTGCTCGCTCCAGCGCAGGAACTCGCGTAGCTCGCTGCGGAACGCGAGCAGCCGCTGATAGTCATCGTCGAGTAGCGGGCGAGCGGTGGTGGCGGAGGTCATGTCGTTGGCTCGTGGATGGGGAGCAGCTTGCCGGGCTCTGAGATCTTTCGGCGCGGCCCGAGTGGGCGCTCGTGGTGGCGCTCCTCGATCAGCACACGCTCGTGGGCCTTGAGCAGGTCGAACTGGCTGATCAGCCCAACCAGCCGCCGGGGGTCCTCACGGTCTGTGACTGGTAGCACGCCGTGGCCGCTCGAGACCATCCTGTCGGCGACCTCGCGCAAGGTCTCATCAGCGAAGGCGACTAGCGGCTCGCGTGACATGGCGCCCGTTGAGAGCGTGCTCGAGGACCGGTGCGTCGAGGACTGGTGCGCGGCGAGCACATCGGAGAACGGGAGCACGCCAACGAGGCCCTGCTCACCATCGAGCACGGGATACAGCCGCTGGCGGCGCTCGTCACTGCCCTCGGGGAGCCGCTCATACAGCGCCGCGACGGTCGTGTCGGGCTCGATGGTGAGGATGTCGGTTGCCATCACGTCGCGTATGAGTAGGGCGTGCAGTGGGTCGATCTCGTACTCGCGGGTGACGTGGTAGCCGCGGCGGGCGATCTTCTCGGTCAGGATCGAGCGCTTCAACGTCAGGACGCTCACGAGGTGCGAGATCGTGCACGCGACCAGTAGCGCCAGCAGCGCGTTCACGTCATGGGTGAGCTCGAGCGCGAACACGATGCTCGTGAACGGCGAGCGCATCACGCCGGCCATCGCGGCGGCCATCCCGATCAGCGCCCACGTGCCCTCCCCCGCGCCTGGGAGTACCGCGCCCAGCAGTCCGCCGAGGGCGGCGCCGAGCATCAGCAGCGGGGCGAGAATCCCACCGCTGGTATTCGACCCGAGCGCGATCGACCAGACCGCCAGCTTGACCACGAGCAGCACCGCCAGCGCTCCGAGCGCAAGCTCTCCCGCGAGCTCCGCTCCGATTGTCGCGTAGCCCACGCCGAGCACCCTTGGATCGATCAGACCACCGACACCGACGAACACGCCACCGATCGCCGGCCACCACGACCAGTGCAAAGGCAGCCGCCCGAACAGGTCCTCCGCCCCATACACACAGCGCGTCATCACCCACGCCAGTCCCCCACACGCGAGGCCCACCAATACAGCCCCGAGCGTCACCGACACGCCCAAAGAACCACGGACGCTCATCGCAAACAGCGGAGCCGCACGCAACAACCCAGCACTCGCGAGCGCTTCCCGCACCGCCTCGGCCGAGCACGCCGCGAGCGCGACCGGGATCATCGAGCGCGGGCGCCACTCGAACAGCAGCAGCTCCACCGCGAGCAGCACGGCCGCGACCGGTGTGGCGAACACAGCCGTCATGCCACCCGCCGCCCCGGCCACGAGCAGCGTTCGCCGCTGCGCCGCGGTCAGATGCAAGAGCTGCCCAACGATGCTGCCAAGCGCGCCACCGGTCACGATGATCGGGCCCTCCGCACCGAACGGGCCGCCCGTGCCGATGCTCACAGCGCTGGAGATCGGCTTCAGCACCGCCAGCCTCGGCTCCATACGACTACCGCGCAAAAGGATCGTTTCCATCGCCTCGGGTATCCCGTGACCACGAATCCGCTCAGAGCCGACCCGCGCCATCACACCCACGATCAACCCCCCGACCACAGGCACCAAGACACTCCACACCCCCAGCACCGAGGTATCGGGCGGCGCCAGCGAGGTCGAGATCGTGCCCGTGTAGGCAAGATGTGTGATCAAGCCGATCAAGTCCAACAGCGCCAACGCGAGGAGCGCAACAGCTGCTCCCACCAGCAGCGCCGCTGCAGCCAGCCCGAGGACCGACCGTGGCGTGGTGAAGTCCCCCAGCTCACGCTCACGGGCACCCGTGGGTCTCCTGCGCGGTGGAGCTATAGCGTCGGCGGGGTGCCACTCAGCATGGCCATTGCTCGTCACATGACAATTATATCGGGTAGCGATACTATTTGTTGGTACGCGGCGTCTAACGCGGCGGCTTGGGCTACCTTGACCCCGTCGGTGCCGACGGCGAGAATGCCACTGTGTCCAAGCAAGAGATCGACAAGTACCTCGGCACTCTGGATGAGCCCAAGCGAGCAACGCTTGCCCAACTGCGCGACACGATCGTCGCGATCGTCCCTGACGCGGAGCAGTGCATCTCCTACGGCATGCCGGCGTTCAAGCTCCATGGCAAAACGATTGCTGGTTTCGCGGCTTTCAAGAACCATCTGAGCTACCTGCCGCACAGCGGCTCTGTGATCGGAGGGCTCGCCGAGGAGACCGAGGGATACACGAAGACCAAGGGCTCACTGCACTTCCCGGTCGATCAGCCGCTGCCGAAGAGACTCGTGAAGCAGCTATTGGACGCCCGGATGGCTGAGGCTTTCGGGTCAACGGGATAGCGACCAGGAAACATTGGGGAGGACACTAGGGCGCAGGCGCTACCCGGAGGAGCCGCCCGTCTGCGTCGAGCGTGAAGCCGGGGAGCGAGAAGCGCGTGTCAAGCATCTCCGGTATGGCCGTTCGCTGCAGCGGCGTCACGCTCGTGCCAGCGGGCGTCTGCTCGCTGAGGGATAGCTCGCTCCAGTCGCACAGCAACGTTTCCGTGCCGTCATCGCCACGAACGCCCACGATCAGGCCGGTGACGAACAGCGAGCGCGGATGCGTGGAGGTCCACCAGTTGCTGGTCTCGACGTCAATCAGCGGAACAGGCTGCGGGAGAAAGCCATAAACGTCGTCCCATTCGTCCCCCGCCAGCTTCTGGAGCACCAGCTCGGAGCCGTCCTGCACGACGCGAAAGCTCCAGCCCGACTGCTCCTGCGTGGCGCCCGGCCCAAACGGGATCGGCTCGAGGATGCCGCGGGTGAATCCCACATCGGCGTGCCAGCTTGCGCCGTTCTCGCGGACGCGCAGAAGGAGGTGGCTGCGGGGGCGCACCACGCCCGGCTCCGAGCCCAGGCGCATGCGTGCCAGGAACATGTCCACTTCCGCGCCGAGCGCCTGCAGGGCTGCCTTCAACAGCAGGTTCTGCTCGAAGCAGTAGCCGCCGCGGCGTTCTCTCACGAGCTTGCGTTGCAGGTCCTCGACCTCCAGCGACACCGGCAGGCCCTGGTGCGGGTCGAGGTTCTCGAACGGGATCGTGCTCAGGTGCGCCCTGTGCACCTGAGCGATACTCGGGTGCCCGTCCAAGCCGATCCGCTCCAGGTAGGCGTCCAAGTCGAACATCGCGGCGAGTGTAGTGATCCTTTGGCTCGACCCTTCCAGCTCTGTGACCGGCGACAGGTACCCCCGTTCCGGGCGGGTGGTGTTGTTGTTTCCCAGATCCTTTCGATGCCCACACCGGCAGATCTCCTCGGACGGCTGGAGGAGCTCGTCGCGGGTGACTCACACCGCCAGCCTCTCGACGTCACTGTGGCTGACGCCGCCAGCACGGTCGATGTAGCATCGTTCGGAGCACGAGTGAGGAGTTGATGAGATGGCTTCAAGTCGCCCGTGCATTGCACAGCGGCCAACATGCTCACCACTTGATAGGAGCTCTCAAATGGCATCAGTCGAAAGCGATCTGCAGAACGCGCGCGTCGGCGATCTGTCGAACTTCCGGGAGGGGCCGCCGCACGAGCTGTTTCGGCGGCTGCGCTCGGAGTGCCCGATGCACTGGTCGGACGGCATCACCGATTACCCCGACGAGGACGGCTTCTGGTCGGTGACCACGGCCGAGGACGTGTACGAGGTCAGCCGCGACTGGCAGGTGTACTCCTCCGAAATAGGCGGCTTCACGGCCACCAAGAACGCCGGCGTGTCACTGGAGCTGCAGCAGGCGATGTTCATCGGCATGGACCCGCCCAAGCACGACCGCCTCAAGTCGCTGTTCCAGCGCGGCTTCACACCGAAGCGAATCGCCGAGCACGAGCAGGAGATCCGCGCGATCGCAATCGATGTGCTCGAACGCCTCGAGGATCGGGAGAGCTGCGACCTGGTCAGCGACGTCGCCCAGCCGGCTGTCTCCCGCGTGATCGGCAGGTTCATGGGGCTGCCACCCGAGGACGACGAGGTATGGGCGCGCCTGATGAACGCGCTGGTCGCCTCCGGCGACCCGGACGTGACGCCCGAGGGCGCGCAGGTGGTGATGGAGCGCGAAGTGCCGGAGGTGTTCGAGCGCTGCGGAAGGCTCATAGCCGAGCGCAGGCAGACCCCGACCGATGACCTGACGAGCGTGCTCGTGCACGGCGAGATCGACGGCGAGCAGCTCGAGGACCACGAGATCGTCATGGGGTTCGTATTGCTGATGGCGGCGGGCAACGACAGCACCAAGGCGACGTACTGCAGTGGCATGCGTGCCCTCATGGAGAATCCCGAGCAGCTGCGCATGCTCGTTGATGACCCCGCGCTCGTGCCAGCTGCCGTCGAGGAGTCGCTGCGCATGTTTCCCGCGTTCGGGCACTTCGCGCGGACCGCCACCCAGGACACCGAGTTGCACAGGCAGAAGATCCGCAAGGGCGAGAAGCTCGTGATGTGGTACCCGTCGTCCAATCGCGACGAGACGCGCTACGAGGACGCCGATCGCTTCGACGTCATGCGTAACCCCGAGCACCAGGCCTTTGGCGCCGGCGGCAGGCACTTCTGCCTGGGGACCGCGCTGGCGCGGCTGGAGCTGCGGATCCTCATCGAGGAGACCCTCAACCGCTTCCCCGACATCCAGATCGCCGGCACGCCGCAGTATGTCGAATCGCCGTTCGCCAACCAGCTGAAGACGCTCCCGGTACGACTCTGCGCATAGCCGGGCGGCGGTGTCCCAGCAACGGACGGTCCTCCTTCGGTTGCGTGGGTGCTCTTGTGGATATCCGCCCTAATCACGATCATTAGCACGTCGCTGAGGTGGGGCGGGGCGTTGCCGGTTGGGCGGCGCCGTTGCAGCCCGGGCTCGTCCAACTACCTTTGTGACCGGCGACAGGAACCTGTGTTCGGTTCAACTCGTGCTGTTGTCTCCCATAAAAAATCCCCGCTTCCTGGCGATAGGTCGCGTAGGGCGCGAAGACACGGTCGGCAAGCGCCCAGATCCTGTCGCACTCGGCCTCGTCACTGATGACCGTCGCGCGCATGGAGATACCGCCGAAGGTGACGCCTGGGTTGGCGCAGAGATTGTGGAACTCAGCGGTCTGTGTCGAGTACGCATGGCCGGCGGGCCAATCGGGTATCCGCCGGGTAGTGTCGCCCAGAGCGGTGTAGAAGCAAACGCTCGCGAGCCAACGAGAAAGGCCGAAAATGGAAGCACGAATCGACATCATCACGCTTGCTGTAGCCGATCTGGAGCGGGCACTCAACTTCTACCGAGACGACCTCGGATTGGAGTCGCGCGGAGTGATCGGCACCGAGTGGGTCGGCGACGATGTGCAGCCGGCCGGGGCGATCGCGCTGTTCGAGCTACCGGGCGGACTGATGCTGTCGCTCTACCCCCGCACCGAGCTGGCCAAGGACGCCAATGTCCCGTTCGGCCCGCCGAAGACCGGCGAGTTCAGCATCGGACACGCGGTCGCGAGCAAGGCCGAGGTCAACGCCCTGCTCACCCAGGCCCAAGCCGCCGGAGCCACGCTCACCGACCAACCGCACGACCGTCCATGGGGGATCTACTCCGGCTACTTTCGCGACCCCGACGGACACCTGTGGGAGATCCTGTACAACCCACGGCTCATCCGGCCGCAACAGTAATCGCATCGTCAAGGATCAACGACAAGGCTGAGGAGGTAGGTACTCATGGCGAGATTCGTGACCATCGGATATGGAGACCGCGCAGGGTACGACCGGACTGACCCTAAAGTCCGCGACGCGGCCCATCAACACGATGAGCGCCTACTCGCGGAAGGGGCGTTGATGGGTATCGCCGGTCAGCCCGTGCAAGTGCGCAATCACGATGGAGCGGGCGTGGAGCGAAGCGAGGGACCGTTCTTGCGCTCCGACCTTCCGATCGCGGGCTTCGCGGTCATCGAGGCCGCCACTCTGCAAGAGGCGGTCGGCCTCGTCTCGGAGACCCCTTGTGCGGTCGCGCACGGTGTCGTCGAGGTATGGCCACTGGACTCGACGCTGTAGGGGCTGGTGCCCGAGAGCCCAATACAAGCCGTCTTTGTCCGAGCGCAAAGTCTCCGCCAAACACAGGATGGCTCATACCTCCGACTTGGAGCCGATCCGTCCTGCACGCGATGCTCAGAAACCCGAAGTACACCGGCTTCAACGTGTGGGGTCGCCACGATAACCGCAAGGGCCGACCAATGATCCGCCCGCGCGAGCAATGGGTCTGGAGCCCGACACCCACCCAAGAGGCGATCGTGTCGAGAGAGCTTTTCGAGATGGTGGAGGAGCGCAGCTTCAGCAAACGCAACGCAATCAAGGCCGGGGTGCTGCGCGAGCAGAACTCGCCCCCCAGGACCAACACCGGGCGCTTCTACATGCTGCGAGGGCGCGTGCGCTGCGGAATGTGCGGGCACCGCATGGAGGGGTCCCACCAAAAGGGCTCCAACTGGTACCGCTGCCAGTACGTTAGACGCCGCAGCCAAGCCGCCGCCACCCATGCCGACCACCCTCAAGTACTCGGGATCAAGGAGGCGAAGGTGCTGGAGGCTGCCTTGGATTTTCTCGCCCGTCGCATATTCGGGCCGGACCGCCTGGGCCTCTTGCGCGACGAACTAGCCGACGCGACCGCCGCGACCTGGGAAGGCCACACCGCTGACCTCGACCGCCTAGAAGGCGAGCTGCGCGACATCGAACGCTCGCTCCGCGTACAGGCCCTTCGACTGGAGGAGCATGAGGACCCAAAGCATCCCGTCGTCGTGCTCGCAACGGAACGCATAGAAGAACTCAGCGCCCGCAAGAGCGCCGTCACCACCGCGATCGAAGCCCTGAAGGCGAAGCGACCCGCCGGACACCATCCCGACGAAATCGCCGCGATGCTCGACGCCGTACCCGACCTGCGGAAAGCCCTGAAAACCTCCAGCGACGAACAGCTTGCAGACATCTTCGGCGCCTTCGACGTGACGATCACCTACAACAAGACCAGCCAGCATCTCACCCTCGCCGCGACCATCACGCCCGAGCTGCTGCCTGAAACCGACAGCGACCGCTCCGGGGAGCGGTCGCGGGTACTCGAAGTAGCGGGGGCGAGATTCGAACCCGCGACCTTCGGGTTATGAGATCGCCGGAGGGGGGTCGGGTTGGGTGAGGTTGCCCGTGTTTGCTGGGGTTGCGTCGGGTTCGCTGGGGTCGGGTTTGCTCAAAACGGAACCTTGAATGGAACCCTCGATAGCCGCCGGGGGCGCGTCGCTCGACGCAGGCCGATCGGCGACATCGACATTGGATACGCCTCCTTTGGCCGTGCGCGGCAGCATCCGATTGGCGGGCAGGAGCGGCAGAAGGTCAGGTGGCGACGGCGTCACGCCCTCGACGGGAGGGACCTCGGTCCTAATTTGAGGAGGGCGCGCCTGCCACGCCTTGAGGTTCTGCACGAGGTCGCGATAGAAGGCGACCGTCTGGGCGCGGGTCTCCCTGACGAACGAGCCCTCGGCTCGACCCCGCTTCTGGCCCATCGGTCGGCTGAGCGTCAGCACGAAGGATCGGGGATCGCGCTTGCTGTCGGCAGGGAAGAGCAGGGTCTCCGGGCGCTCACGCGCCTGCTCCAGCGTCCCGGCGACGGTCTCGCGAGCGTGTGGATACCAGACCTCGATGCGCAGGTCCGGCCATGCCTCGTTCAACTGTCGCAGCAGCCAGTTGATGCGGGACTTGGGTCGCCCTTCCGTGGGCGCGGCGACATCTACACTGAGCGACGTCTGCCGGGACTTCAGATCGGCGCGTATCCGCAAATCGCCGACTGCATCCGGGACACGGATCGCTGCCAGGAGCGAGCCCTCCGTGGCCATCGACTTCGCCACTTCTTCCAGTCGGGCGCTGGTTGTCTGCTTGCGAGGGCGGAGCGATGTGACGTTGCGGCCGAGTTCCTGGGACAGGCTCAGGCATAGGTACTCGGTGAACTGCTCCCAGCGTTCGGCTACGTGGCGGACAGTATCGTCCCCTTGGCGCAGGGTGCCATCGTGAGCTGCGCCGCGCACGGGCACCCAGTGTTCGCCCATATCCTCGAAGCCGGCGGCTCCGGAGCCTTCGCTGCTGAGGTAGTGGATCAGCTCGCGAAGAACCCATGCCTGGTCGGGGTCGGACACCCCGGGGTAGCGGCTCTGCACGACCGCCTCGGTCAGGACTCGCCACCATGAGAAATGCCATAGCTTGGCCCGCCGGAGCTTGCGACCATCTACGCATACGGGCGACTCCGAGGCGCTGTGGGTGATCTGGTTGGAGATCGTGAGCACTCCGTCGAAGCCCTGGTCGCGAGCGATGTCGAGATATCCCCCGACCTGCTCGTCCTTCAGCGTCGCGAAACCAGTCTTGACCTCCACCAGGCAGGTCCAGCGTTTCCCGCCTCGTTCGCACACAATCGCGCCGTCGGGGATCGTGGTCTTGCCTTCGGCGTTCTTGAAGCGGACCTCCGCAAAGGTGTCGATGCTGGGCGACTTCGGCGCGCCCAGCTCCGCGAGTAGGGCGTGCCCGAACTCGGGTACTCCGTGCATCACGGCGAGTAGGCATGAGGTCGCGCGCTTCTCCTGCTCCTCCTGGCTGCGTATGCCATAAGTCGGGATCAGACGGGCATGCAGCCAGCCCTCCGGCCCCAAGCCAGGCTGCTTTACGTCAACGGCAGTTGCCATAGCCGAAACTTATCGAGAATGCGCCAACGGCGGCATCCCTTGGACCTGCCAGGCCTTATGGCTCGATCTCTTTGGAGTTCTCCGTAAGCTCGCGCGCGCGTCGAGCGGCGAACTGGGCGACCTGCTGCTCCACGCGCCGCATATCCTCCATCTCCCCCTCAAGACCCTCGGTGATTTGAGCCTCCTCGCCGGCCATCAGGACGCCCTGCTCGCCCACGGTGTAGCGCGTGACCGCGATCGGTGTGGCGATGCCCTGCAGCGTGAGGTGGGCGACCGCCTCGTCTCGGTCGGTGCAGAGAATGAAGCCGACGGTGGCGCGATCCTCGTCGTGAGCGATGAGCTCGTTGACGGCGTTGACGTAGAGGTTCATCTTGCCGGCGAACTCCGCCCGGAAAGGGCCGATCTTGAGGTCGATAACCACGAAGCGGCGGGTCGGATGGTGGTAGAAGAGGAGGTCGAGGATGAACTCCTCCTCGCCAATTTGAAGCGACCGCTGGCGTCCGGCGAAGTAGAAGCCCTCGCCGAGAGCCAGCATGAAGCGTTCGATGTCGGTCAGCAGCGCCGCTTCCAGGTCGTGCTCTCTGGCGCCCTCGGCCAGTCGCACGAAGTCAAGGACCACGGGATCGCGGGTGATCCGCTGCACAGTTTCGGCGTCGCCGTCCGGCAGTGTGCGCTCGAAGTTGGTGATTGCCGCTGCCTGCCGCTCGTGCAATCGACTGGCGATATGGTGTTCGAGTTCCGCCTTGGACCAACTCGACGCGCGCGCCGCGTACCAGTCGCGGGTCGGCCGGTCAGAGAGCTTATCGAGCAACAGCATCACGTGAGCCCACGGCAATGCTCCAATACCGGACTGGAGCATTTCCCGCTCAGGCCATGCCGCGGCGAAGGCGCGCATGTAGCGCAAGCTGCTGACGGAGAAACCGCGCGCACCGGGAAAGGCCGACCGCAAGTCCGCGGACAGCCGCTCGACGATCTTGGTGCCCCCGCGTCCGCGGCGATTGCCCTCCTCGGCCTGGCGTCGCATGATCTCATGGCCGATCTGCCAGTACACGTCGATGAGTTCCGCGTTGATCGCCCGGGCAGCGCGCGCCTGGGCGCTGCGGATGCGCGCCTTGATGTCCTCAAGGAACTCCTCGTAGCTGCGCGGCGACTCGGGGGTCGCGGTCGGCCGATGAACGGGCGGATCAGGCATCTGGCCTCGGAGCGTACTGATCGCCCGCGTCGGTTCTCGGCCCTTGGCCGCCGCCGAATGCCCGGTCGACGAACGCCGCCCCGTGGGTCGGGTCGGGCGCGTAGTGGCGGTAGATCTCCGTGGTCTTGGCGTCGGCGTGGCCCATCCACTCCTGGATCGCGCGCAGCGGCGCGCCGGCGGCGGCCATCTGCGTGCCGAACGTGTGGCGCAGCTCGTGGAAGGTGATCTCGCGTACGCCCGCGCGTTGCGAGGGCGTCCTTGAAGCGCTTGCGCATCTTGGAGGGGTCGAGCACGTGGCCGGTCTCGGGGTGGCAGAAGACGAGGTCCCCGTCGCCGCCGTAGCTGGAGCGCCCGGTGCAGGGCTTTGAGCTCGCGGGCGAGCCGAGCGGCCATCGGGACCGAGCGGCCTTCGTGGGACTTGGGGGTGTCCATCCGCCCGCGCGTGAAGTTGTCCGCGACGCGGACACGCCCGACCTGCCAGTCGATGTCCAGCCACTTCAGCGCCAGCAGCTCACCCTGGCGCAGGCCGGTGAGCGCAGCGGCGAGGTACAGCGTCCGCTCGACGGCTCCGAGAGCGTCATCGGGCACGGCGTCGATCAGCTCGTCCAGTTCGGCCGGCTGTAGGAAGCGGACGCGCTGATGAGGAGAGCGGTTCTTCTTCGGGCGGTCCACGTGGGCCACCGGGTTGCTCTGCGCCCAGCCCCGCTTGATCGAGAACGAGAAGATGCCGTGCAGGAAGTTCAGGTGGTTCTGGACGGTCTTCGAGGACAGGCCCTCCTCGCGCTTGCGCTTGAGGTATCGCGCGACGTGCGCCGGGTCGATCTTGTCGATCGGCCGCTCGCCAAAGAACGGCACGAAATGTCGGCGCAGGTGCCCTCGGTAGTCCTGGATCGTGGAGTGCTTGCGCTCCATCACGTGCTCCAGGTGATCGACGTAGGCGCCGCCGGCCTGCTCGATGGTTCGCCGGGCCGCGGTGGGAACGATCACGTCGCGCTCGATCCGCTTGCGCAGCTCCTTCTCTGCCTGCGCGCGCGTGAGCCCGTCGGCGGTGCCCTGGGTGCGCTTGAGCCCGAGCTTGCGCTTCACGCGCGCGCCGCTCGACCACCACGAGCCGTACCAGCTGACTCGCCCGGCCTTGTCGGCGACCTCGAAGAGGCGTCCGCTGCCGTACGAGCGCCTACCGGCCATCGCGCACCGCCCACCAATCGACGGGGCGGGGTTCCTGTGGCATCACAGCTCCTCGTTCTTCGTGAGCCATCGTTCCAGCATCGGGCGCGTGAAGCGGATGTGCTTCCCGACTCGCAGGCATGGCATCCGGCGGTCGCGCACTGCTTCGTAGACCCAGCTCGGCTTCACCGCCAGCAGCCGGGCGGCCTCTGTCGGCGAGAGGAGCGGCCCGTCGGCGAGCATGGCGGGCCGCTCCGGGGCGGGCGAGGACGCTGATATGGGGACGTGGGTATGCCTCACTACGGTTAATGACCGTGAGCGCCCTCAAACGGCCATCGAATTGACCTTCGAGGGGGATCACCGGCCCCGCCCGCTGACCAAGCGAGGGACGACGGCGACACGTTGTTGGAGGATTTCGGCGCATTTCGTGGCCTCCGGTCAGATGCAGACCATGTCGAGTTCGTCGACCCGTCGCAATGCTGGCGAAGCGTGGACATGAGTGCGCTTGACGACCACGACCCCTGCGCGCTCGAGACTTGCGACCGACGCCTCCACCCACTGGGGATCGATGTCGTCCAGGGTGGCAAGCAGTTTGCTGAGTGGACATCCCCGCTTGTAGCGGAGAACCTGCAGGGCCACCAGATTTTCGGTGTAGTGGTTGATGGGGCCGTCAACCTGCTTGGATTCGTCGCGCATGGGAGCTCATACCTCCTGTGTCGGCCCCGGGACGGGTGCAACCGTCTCGGGGTCATTGATGATGATTGATGCCTCGGGCCTGCCGAGGACCCTGTGTAGCACTGTGGAGTATAGCACTATAAATGCTATACTGGTTGGGTAGAGTTGGGCCATGACGCCAGAGCAGCGCTTCGGGGCGAATCTCGCCCAAGCTCGCGAGAGACGCGGACTCAGCCAGTCGCAGCTCGCCCGCAAGGTCGAGGTGGTTGACACTTACATCTCGCGTATAGAGACCGGCCGGGCGCAGCCGTCCTTCCGCCTGATCATCGGTCTCGCGCGTCAACTCGACATCCCGCCGGCAGAGCTGTTCGCCGAAGTCGAGTAGCCGCTCCGAACCATGAGTCCTACCGGCTTCGGCCAGTCGCGCGATCCTGCTGTCCGCGACCGGGGTCCGCGAGGAAGCTGCGGATGAGCCTGGATGGACTCGCCAGGGAGCGCCGCAGCCCGCGAGAGACGTCCAACCCGACGCCGTCCTGGTACGGCTCGCGGTAGGCAAGCGAGGGAACCTGCGCGCGGGTCGCACGCATCCTGCCAGCGAGCCGCATGACGCGGCGAGCGTCCTGTCCCTCGGTGCCGAGCTCGTCGCGAGCGATGAACCAGTCAGTTCCTCGGCGGGCGCGGGACGCCTCTACATAGGCGGCCTCCTTGCTGGTCTGCCAGCCTCCGGACACGACGACGGAGCGCTCGACGGTGGCGCCCTGCTGACGGTAGACGTGCTGCGCGTAGGCGAGCCGCAGCGAGTCGAACGTCCTCGCCGGCAAGCCGCACTCGGCGGCCGGAGCCGTCCAGCGCGACCGTCAGCCCGCCGTGCTCGTCGACACGGGCGACCTGGCCGCGGGTGCCGTTCTCAACTCGCGGCTGGCCGGGTGAGCGGTGTTGGGTCGTGAATGCCACGACGTCCCCTTCGCGCAGCCCGTAATGGGTGTGCTCAAGCGCGACCTCCCGGTCGCCGAGTTCGCCGCGCTGTGCGCGCAGGTACTGAGCGCGAGCATTGAGCCGGTCGATCTCCTGGTTGGAGGCGTCCGCGATCAGCGCGACCTCACGGACGCCGTGCTTGTCGGCGAGCGTCATCCAATGCCGCACGGCCGCCTCGCCGGCCTCGTCGCGCGTGTCCGCGAAGTGAAGCTGCGCGCGGTTGAAGTAGTGCGCCATCGCCCGCTCCGGTTCCCCGGCCCGCAGCGCCGCCCACGCCCTGCGCTCCGCGGGGTCCTGGGTGCGGCGGATGCCCGCCAGCTCCGCCATCGGAACGTGGGCGGCCAGGCGGTCGAACATCCCTCCCGGGCCAATCGAGGGAAGCTGCTTGCCGTCGCCGACCGCTATCAGCTTCGCTCCCGAGCGCTCCACCAACTCGGTGAGCGCATCCATGCGCCTGTGATCGAGCATCCCGGCCTCGTCCACGAACACGGTCGTGTCCCGGCCTACGTGGACGCTGCCGGTGTTCGCGCGTGCAACGAGGGCGTCGAGCGTGGATGTTCGCCCTCCGAGCGCAGGGCTGTCGGCGCCAAGCCGCTCGGCGGTGGACCCGGAGACCGCCACGCCGATGGTCTGGCGGCCCGCGTGCCGCTCGGCCCTGGCGGCCGCGTCGATCACAACGCCCTTGCCCGTCCCGGCGGGACCAACAAGGACCGCGGCGCGCTCGGGGCCAGTCACGATGCCCAGGGCGTGGTGCTGCTCAGGGCTCAACGGGCCACCGATCCGCTCGGCAACTTCGCGCACCGCGCGTTCTCTCGCGGCGACCCCCGCATCCCGTCCGGCGGGCCTGGCGAGCGTTGCCGCGCGCCGCTCAATCGCCTGCTCGCGGGCACGCACATCGAGCGTGGTCATCCGCCCGCCCTCCAAGGTCAGCACTCGCCGATCGCGCACCATGCCTCGTGCGACGCCCAGCGCCTCCTCGGGTGCCATCTCCCCCGCCGCCTGCTCCAGTGCAACGGCACGCAGATCCCCCGCTTGGAAGACGGCGTGGTGTTCAGTCAGACGCGCCTCAATGCGATCCTCAACTGGACGCTCTGACCATGTTCGCTCGGAACCCCCGAGCAGCTGCAAAGCCTTCCCTGAGCCGAACCCATGCCGACGGCCCGTCTCGGTCCATACGCGCTCCAGATCGCCGCGCGTCGTCAGCGTCTTCGCGCGGCGATTCTCAAGTGCCAGGTCACGCCACTCGCCGCGCTCCGGCGCCCGGCCGTGCCTGGCGCGAAACCGCTCCGCTGCCCTGGCGACCTCGCGTGACCGTCCCGAGAACGCCTCACACAGCTCCCTGGGCACTCCGGCGATCTCGAAGTACCGGCCATCCTTGCCGGTCGCCTGCGCGATCTCGTAGCCCTGCTCGGCCAGCTCGTGCGCGAGCGCGGAGCGGTAGAACGCCCCGACCTCGCGGGCCGAGCGGAAGATCGGCCGTGATGCCACCGCGACGATACGCTCGTCCTCGCGCATCGCGGCGGTGATGACCACATGGCTGTGCAGCTGCGGGTCTGGAGCCTGTGCGCCGCTGACCCCGCGCGCCGTGGTGTGTCGGTACTCCACCGCGATCAGATCCTTGGCGGGCTCCTCGACAACCTGGCCGCTGTAGCGGCGGCGTACGACCGGCACCTGCTCACGCATGTAGTGGACCGCCTGCTCGACTGCGCGGGCGTGCGCCATCTCGATCTGCTCGCGCTGCCACGGGTCGCCCAACGCCCACGTCGTCGAGACGGACTTCGGCGCGCTGAACGTTACGTCGATCCCGCCGCCGCGACCGCCACCGGCGCCCTCCGGTCGGAGCCATTGGCCGCTGCCCGGATGCCGGCCCTCCATCAGAGCGATGAAGGCCGCGCCGTCCACCGGCTCGCCGGCGTCGATTCCCAGGCGACCCAGCGTCTCCGCGTCGGCCAGCCATCGACCCGGTGCCTGGGTCATCTCGCCATCCGGCGTCAGGTAGTAGTCCCCGCGCTCGGGCTCCACGGTCTTGCTCTCCAGGTAGCGCGCGTAGCCGCCGCCTCGGGACGCACCTATGCTCGCCGCCGTCATCACATAAAGTGATGACCGTGAGCGGGCCCAAACGGCCATCGACTTCGTCACACAGCGATCACACAGCGCTCGCACCCCCGTGCATGTTGTCTGTTCGAGCCGCTGGAGAGGGTCGTGCGCAGCGAGAGCAGCGTCACGGTGAGGCTGGGTGCGCTCGGTTGTCTGCGGCGCGCTCAGCGGGACCCGACGCCAAGTACTGCTCGACGTAGCTCAGATACGCGAGGCCAGACGCGGTCACGTCGTATCGGATACGTGTGCCGCCGCCGTCGAGCCTGCGCGCCAGTGCCGGGTAACGCTTGAGGATCTTGTTCGCATTGTTATGCCGGATCGCGCCGCCCTGCTCTCGCGTCCAACTCTCGATCTCATCGGTCGCAAGGGGCCGTCCAGCCGCCCGCAACGCTTGCAGACAACGAAAGAGCTGCGCACGGTCGGCGCGCTGACCCGCCGGAGTACCGCCGAAGCCCGGGATGTTCTCTGCAGGCGCGCCGGCAAGGATCGCCTCGATCTGCTGGAAGTACGTGTCGAGATTTTGGTCGTTCACGAGCCGCACATCGGCAAGCTGCGAGCCCGCGGAGAGCAGGCCGAAGCTTCCCTGGTCCAGATCAAGTCGCTTGAACTCCTCGAGCGAGAGCGTGTCGTCCGCGGATCTTCGCCGCTGCAGGAAGCGGTCGTAGCGTGTTCTGAGGGGAGCGTCGAGGTAGAGCACGCGCGTCATCGAGAGCGCACTTCGGACGTACAGGAGCTCCTCGATCGTGCGAAAGCCGGTGATGACCGCGCCGGTTCGAAGCTCATCGCCGTAGTACTCATCTACGATGCGTCGCGCGGCGACGTCGAAGCCGTGTGCGCCGAGGACGCGAAGCGCGAAGTCGAGCGGACTCTCGCTTGCCTTCGGGCCGCCGTCAAACGTCCGCACGATGTCACTCGCCTCAATGTGAAGCATCGGCTCGCGTCCCTCTGACGGCTTGGCCGCATGGTTGCCGAACGTAGTCTTCCCGGCGCACGTCGGTCCAATCACCACGAACGTGGGACGATCGTCCGAAAACAGGGTCGGCTCAAGCGTGCGAAGGCGCTTCACGTGCCGGGTGCTCGCCGCGGTCGGGAGGTTAAGGACGGCCGCGTACTCCTCGAGCCTTCCAATTAGCTCGGTGAGGGCCTTAGCGCGGAAGTCATACCTCCAGGACTCCTCGACCGTCATCCCGCCGAGCGGGCAGTCTGAACCGTCAGGGACTAGCCAGCCGTTGAAGCTGTCGGGTCGAAGCCAAGGGTGCTCGATGCTCGCCTGGAAGCCCGGTAGTGTGCTTGCGACCGTGCCGCTTGTCTCTCCGTGGAAGAAGAGCGGTTCTTCGAGGTTCGGCACATGCAGCGCGATGTCGGACTTGACAGTGGCGGTGCGCACGTCGCCGGCGGCTTTGAGCTGACGATCGAGTTCGCCAAAGCTCGTCCGCGCGAACCAATCCTTGACGCGAAGCCCTGGAACCTCACTGGTGGGGCCCGAGAGGGCGTCGATCCGTAGCGAGGTGTCCTCCACGAAGAAGAGAGTCGAGGCTGCGGGCTGAACGGTCTCACAGATCTCCTCGATGGCCCGTGTCAGTAGCTCTCGGGATGTGCCCTCCTCGTCCTCGCGATAGGGGTCATGGCGGCTCTTGAACTCCGTGACACTGAGACCCGAGCGTTGGAACGCGAACTGTGCCTGGGCGAACTTCTCACTTGAGGTGGTGTAAAAGAACAGGCGGGGCTGGCGGTCGAGCCGCAGGAAGGCGTCGCGTAGCCCTAGCCGGCTCACGCCACCTGAGCGCCCGTATTGCAGGCCAGAAACGGCCCGATTAGGGCTATGTCGTGAGTCCTTGCGATCACCTCGAGCACCGCAGTCGAGTCATCGTCGCTCGAGCTGATCGTATATATGGTTGGCCCCATACTGCTAAGGCCAGCGACCAAGCCGTGATCCCAGCAGTCCCTGAGCGCCGCCTTCACCGAGCCACTTTGGTGGGCCAGCTCGTGTGCCTTGAAGCCGACCTGATGCAGTTCGAGCAGCGCTGGTCCGAGACGTTCGAAGTCCTGCTCAAGGAATGCGGGCGCTACGCCGTGGTGCACGAGCGCAAGAACGCGCAGAACCTCCTCTACCGGCAGCGGCGTCGCGGCGGCGAAGAACGCGAGCTCGTCCTCGCCGTGGATTCTCGGTCCAGGGGCTGTCAGCAACGTCACACGCCAGTGCCGTGGGAAGGGGGCCCAGGTCAGCATTGGCGGATGACAAGGGGCGAGGCGGCTGCTTGAGGGCGCAAGTGTCGGGACGAGTTCTTGCGCATGGCCCACATCGAGCACAAAGCCGCCTCGGAAGTAGGTGCGGACACCAACGCCGGATGTCCCGCCGCGCCCGCTGAGCGACTGGAGCTCGCTGTCGGAAAGTGACAGCTCGAGCGCACGGTTCGTGGCGTCGAGCAGCGCCAGCAGCAAGGCGGTCTTCGTGCCGAGGCCGACATGCTGCGGAATCCAGCCGTCGATTGCGAGCTCTGCGTCGATCGGGTGCCCACGTGCTTCGCAAGTCGTGTGAGCGCGTCGCCAACATCTTCTCTGCCTCGATCATCGAGCGTCCCGACGTAATTCAACGCCAGCGAGGTGCCAGGTCTCGCATGGACGCGGACCACGGGCGCTTCGATTGCGAACCCGCAGCCGCCGTATGCTCGCGGTGTCGCTCTGCCGAGATCTATGAGCCCTACGTGGACGCGTCCGTGCGCCTCGACGCTCACCTCAGGCACTTCCCACCTGATCCCAGTTCGACCGCAGCCGAGAGCTCCGGACGGCTCCAGATGTCCTCAAAGTGCGTTTCGAGCGCCTTGAACAGCGGCCTGCCTCGCACCGTCAACAGCGTCGGGGAGTTCCGGCTAGGCCTTCCGACGAGGTATGGACCCCAAAACAGGTCATCGTCGATGCGAAAGACCCCGATAGCCGGCAGGCAGCGGAACAGTCGGATGGAGAGTTGGTCGCTCTGGTGCAGGCCGCGTTGCTTGATCGCGTTGAGGAACGCCTCGACGTCTTGGGCGATGTTGCCGGATCCCTCCTCGCGGTCCCGCTGATCGGCGTAGGAGTTTTCGAGCGAGGGGAAGCTCGGATCGAGAAGCAACAGCCTGATCGCCACACCGCGCGCGATCCATGCGGAGAAGTCTTCGATGTGATCCTCGCGAAAGCTCCGCTGGCCGAAGCCGAGCAGGTCGATGCTTTCACGAGCGGCGTCGAGACGCTGGTCGTACTCCTGCCGGATGCGCACCGAGCGCACCATCCATATTGCTCGAAGCCCGGCGTCGAGCAGCGACTCAACCTGGCTGGACCAGCGGTCACTCAATAGCACATACCCAAACAGGGAGGCTCCGGCCGCCCCCGCGGCGATTAGCGACGTCCCGATCGCGAGCCCTATCTTGCCGTTGCCGAGCACGACGACGAGTACACCTACGACAACGAGGAAGGTTTGGACGATCAGGTAGACGACCAAACGCTGCGACAGGCTGAGCGCGCCGCGCCAAGTACGCGCGATCCATTTTGCTGCCCTGGCTGCGCGTGCGCCTCTGGCGCCTGGCGAACTCACGCGGCCGCCTCCGCAGCAGCGAGCAGCGCCTGCGTCGAGAGCTGAAAGCTCGTGTACAGCGCCTCGCGAACGGGCCCGCGGTCCCCGGCCGAGGAGTTGATGAGACTTTGTCGCCGCACGGGCGTCACCTTCATCCCCGCGAACAGCGCCCGAAGCGAGGGATGATCGGCGTTGGTCATCGCGACCCTGACGCCACGGCCGACCAGCTTGGCCGTGACGTCACTCAGGCGTTCCTGACCCTGCCAGCTGAAGAGCTGTGCGTTGTACTTGAGAAATCCGTTGTTGTGGTGTCCCGTCACGTAGGGTGGATCGAAGAAAACGAGGTCGCCGGCCTCCGCGTCGGCTGTAGCGTCGGCGAAGTCGGCGCAGCGCAGATCCGCGTTGCGCAGCGCAGCCGCGGCAGCGCGGAGGCGGTTCTCCTGGCAGATCGTCGGGCTCCGGTAGCTCCCGAAGGGGACGTTGAACTCGCCGCGGGAGTTGACCCTGTACATGCCGTTGAAGGCGGTCTTGTTGAGATAGATCACCCGGGCTGCAGCGCGCACCGGCGACCGCGGTCGCTTGGACCGCATCACCAGAAAGAACTCCCGGTCGTGCGGATAGCGCGAGAGCTCGGCGACCAGCGGGTCAACGTGATCGCGAAGTGACGCGTAGGTGTGGATGAGCTCCGCGTTCACATCCGAAAGCACTGCGCGGGCGGGCTGAGCAGCAAAGAACAGCGCCCCTCCCCCAAGGAAGGGCTCGAAGTAGCGGCGCGTTGACCCCGGTTCAATGAGCGCAGCGGCGATCGGCGCGAGCCACTGCTTGCCGCCGGCCCACTTCAGGAACGGCCGGGCGCGAATGCTCGAGAAGTTGACCGGTACGTGCGTGTCAATGTTTGCCTCTGGGTCGCGTATAGCAAGGAAGCCTCTGCCGAACTCAAGCTCCCTTTCGCCCTCGGGGCTGCTCATGGTGTTAGTGGCCGCCATCGCGGCAATCCTACGGGCTCGAACCTACATTCTCCCGCCAACCCCCGATGCCTCTCCTCAGCATCGAGCGTAGTCGAATCGGGGAGATGAGACCCGGAGCTACGACCGCCGACCCGTTCACAGCCAGATCGAGGGCCGAGACCGGACGTGAGCGCGACGACAAACGGAACCCCATTGGAACCTTGGCCCGTCGCCCAGCGAGCCTCCCCACGAAAAAACCCCGCATGAGCGGGGCTTCTTCGAGTAGCGGGGGCGGGATTCGAACCCGCGACCTTCGGGTTATGAGCCCGACGAGCTACCAGACTGCTCCACCCCGCGTCGTTACTTATGTTCTAGCAAACATTCGCGCCCCAGACGAGGGCGCCACCCAAATTGCCATCCCGACGATCCATCCCGACAGCGTCCGCGCGACAGGGCCCACGCAGGGCCCACGCGCAAGGCGGCGGGCCGAGCACGCAGCCCGGCCAATAGCATCAGGACATGCGCACGGCGACCATCGACATCGGCACCAACTCGACACGACTTCTGATCGCCGACGTGACGCCGGACGGGCGCGTGGCAGAGATCGTGCGCCGCTCGGTCGTGACGCGGCTCGGCGCGGGTGTGGACGCCGAGGGAACGCTGTCCCAGGATGCTTGCGCGCGCGTGTATGCCGCGCTGGCGACGTTCCGGGCGGAGATCGACGCGCATACGGACGCTGACAGCGAGCCGTGCCCGAACCTCGCGGTGATGACCTCAGCGGTCCGCGACGCTCGCAACGGACAGAAGTTTGCCGCCGGGATCATCTCCGAGTATGGCCTGGACGCGAGAATCCTGACGGGTGAGGCTGAGGCGCAGATGACATTCCGCGGCGCGATGTCCGGCCGGCGGGAGAGCGATGAGCCGACCGTGGTTATCGACATCGGCGGAGGATCCACCGAGTTCATCGTCGGGACCGGGCACACGGCGGGGTTCCACGTGTCGCTGCCGGCGGGTGTGGTCAGGATGAGCGAGCGGCATATTCACAGCGATCCGCCCACCCCCGCCGAGCTGCAGGAGCTCGCGGCGGACACGCGCGCGACCTACCTCGCCGGCCTGCCCGCCTCAGAGCGCGCGCCGGTGAAGCGCGGGATCGCGGTCGCGGGGACGGCGACCTCGGCGGCGGCCATCGATCAGGAGCTCGACCCGTACGACCCCGAGCGCGTGCACGGATACGAGCTCTTGCTGGCCACGGTCGAGATGTTGCTCGCGCGGCTGGCAGACATGGACGAAGCGCAGCGCCGCGCGCTCGTAGGCCTGCATCCAGACCGGGCGCCGACAATCGTCGCGGGGATGATCCTGCTGTCGGAGGCGATGCGTATGTGGGATCTCGACGAGGTGGAGGTCTCCGAGCACGACATCCTGCATGGAGGGGCGCTCAGCCTCGCTGCCATGAAACATTCAGGCGACCACGGTAGTTCGGACATGTGATACTGTTTTCGTGGAGTCGTGTCCTTGGCACGTCCTCCCAGTTGGTCCATCGACCCGGACGCCGAACACGCAAGTTCGGTCCCGTTGTCCGGGTCAGCCGTCCGGGGACAATCCCCTGCCTGTTCCTCGGGTGGCCCGGCCCGAGGAAGCCGCCCTGCCCGGGCGGCTTCCTCATGCGAGCGCCGGGAGCGTTCGACCGCCTCATCCGACCGCCAGCATCCGATCCCGAGTACGAGTATGGATCGCTCCTCCCGCGGGGACAACGCCCCTCGGGAGGCCCGCATCAATTACAACACCCACGGCGCCACGCAGCGGACGCCTCAGGCGAGGTTGGATTTGCGCGGGTAGACGACGTCCGGGTCGGTCAACACGTTGACGAGCGCGGGGACGCCGGCGCTGAACGCGCGCTCGAGCGCGGGCCGCAGATCCTGCGGGCGCTCCACCAGCTCGCCGTGTCCCCCGAGCGCCTCCACAACCTGGTCATAGCGCGTCCCCGGCCTCAGCTCCGCCGCGACTGAGTAGCCGTACAGAAACTCCATCGGGTGCTTCTCCAGTGCCCAGATCCCGTTGTTGCCCATCACGCCGACCACGTTCACCCCGTGGCGCGCCAGCGTATCGAACTCCATCCCCGAGAACCCGAACGCGCCGTCTCCCAGCAGCAGCACGACCTGTCGCTCGGGGTGGGCGAGCTTCGCCGCCAGCGCATAGCCGCAACCGGTGCCCAGGCAACCGAACGGCCCCGGATCCAGCCAGCAGCCCGGCTGGTAGGAGTCGATCACGCGGCCCGCATACGACACGAAATCGCCGCCGTCGCCGATCACGATCGCGTCGCGCTCGAGCACCGTCCCAAGCTCGGAGTACAACCTCATGGGATGCAGCGGCGACCGACCATCCTCCAACTCAACCCGCTCGGCCTCCCGCCGTTCACGCTCGGCTGCTCGCAGCTCCGCCACCCAGACCTCGCTCGCCGGCGCTGCCGGCCCCGCCGCCGCGCGCAGGTCGCTCAACGTTGCTCCGAGCGCGCCATAGCACTCCGCCGCCACCGCCCGCGGATGGGGACGCTGTGGCTCGGCCACGTCAACGACCACGATGTCCGTGTCATCGCCAAACGACCCGCCGAAGCCCAGCCTGAAGTCCATCGGCACGCCCACGACCAGCGCCACGTCCGCGCCCTTCAGCGCCTGGCTGCGCACGCGCGAGAAAAACAGCTCGTGGTCGGCCGGCACACATCCGCGCGCGAGACCGTTGAGGAACACGGGTATTTGCAGTGTCTGTGCGAGCTCCAGCAGCGCCTGCTCGCCGTGGCCCCAGTACAGGTCGGTGCCCGCCATGATCATCGGGCGCTCGGCGCCGCGCAACAGCTCGCCCGCGCGTTCGATCGACGCCCCGTCCGCTCCCCGGCTCGCGCGCGCGGGCAACCCCTCCAGCGCGTCCTCGGGCTCGGGGGCCTCCATGAACACGTAATCCATCGGGAAGTCCACGAACGTAGGCCCGGAGTGCGGCGCGAGCGCGGTCGTGAACGCCTCATCGACCAGTCCCGGGATCTCGGCGGCGCTCTCGGGCGTAGCGGCCAGCTTGGTCAGCGGCCGTACGAACGGCACGTGGTCGATCTCCTGCAACGAGCCCATCCCCCAGCGTCCCGCGGGCGCGCGCCCCCCGAGCACGACCATCGGCGAATGGTTGGACTGTGCGCTCGCCATCGCGCTCATCCCGTTCGTCACGCCCGGCCCCGCGGTCAGCGCGCACACGCCCGGTTCGCGTGTGACCTTCGCCCAGCCCTCGGCCGCGAACGCCGCGGTGGACTCGTGGCGTACGTCCACGATCTCGATCCCCTCCTCGCGACAGCCGTCGTAGATCGAGAACAGATGCCCACCAGACAGCGTGAACAGCTTGCTGACCCCATGCGCGCGCAACCGCCGCGCGACCAGGCGCCCGCCATGGAACGTCGCAGTGCTCTCCTCGGTCTCGGCGGCCATCAGGCGCGACTCTATCGCCACCGTCCTCAGGCGTGCCCCGCCAGTCGCACCTTGCAGGCGACACCGCCGACAGCACGGGTTGAGCGTCCCTTCTCAGAGGGGATGAGATCCATATTGAAAACGCGCTGTCCCAGCGCACGCGCAGCGCCGCGGTCACCAGCACCAGGACCGCCCGCGCTGCGGTCTCGGCATCAAAAGGATATGCCCGGGACGGGAGTCGAACCCGCAAGCTCGTTCAGAGCGGCAGATTTTAAGTCCGCTGACTTTGCCATTTTGTCCACCCGGGCGCAGCGATCGTAGCTGCCGGCGGCCGTCTTGCGTGCACAGGAGCGCAACTTTGCGGTTGCTACGGTGTATTTGGAGTAGATAGCAGCCAGCCAGAAGGGACCATACGCCGTGGAGGTCTCAGCACTAACGCACAAGAGCATGCCGGGCCTGAGTGGTCCGTCCGCGCTTTTGCGCCTGCAGTCAGACGAGCGTCTGATCGCGATGACCCGTCGCGGACAGCACGCCGCGTTCGAGGTCCTGTTCTCGCGCTATCAGTCGCGGCTGCTGGCGTTCTGCCGGCACATGCTCTCCTCGCGCGAGGACGCCGAGGACGTGCTGCAGGAGGTGTTCACCGCCGCGTTCAACGCGGTCCTCGCCGACGAGCGCGAGATCAACGTCCGCCCCTGGCTCTACCGCATCGCGCGCAACCGCTCTTTGAACCACCTGCGCCGCGCCTCGGCGATCGGCGTGGACTCGATGGATGTCCATTACGCCGATAACGGCCTGTCCACCGGCGAGCGCGTTTTGCGGCGCGAGAGCTTCCGCCAGTTGCTCGGCGACGTCAAGGAGCTGCCCGAGACCCAGCGCACCGCTCTCTTGCTGCGCGAGATCGACGCCCTGTCATACGAGCAGATCGCGGATGCGATGGAGACGACCGTGCCGTCGGTCAAGTCGCTGCTCGTGCGCGCGCGCATCTCCCTGGCCGAGGCCGCCGAGGCACGGAAGCTGAGCTGCGAGGAAGTCCGCCTGCAACTCGGAGAGGTCGCCGAGGGCCTGACCAAGCTGGAGGCGCCTGCGCGCAGGCACGTGCGCGGGTGCGAGCGCTGCCGCTCGTTCAAGAAGCAGCTGCGCGACAACAACCACGCGCTCGCCGCGATCTTCCCGGTCGGGCCGCTGCTGCTGGCCAAGAAGCTCTTGCTCACCAAGCTTGGCTCGACCGCCTCTGCGGGCGGCGCCCATGTCGGAGCCGGGGCTGGTGCAGGCGCCACCGCGGGGGCCACCGCGAGCGCCGCCGCAGGCGGAGGAGCGAGCGTGTCCGGCGGCCTGCTCACGGCCGGCGCGGGCGCCGTCGCGACCAAGGCGGTCGCCGGGCTGGCCGCCGCCGCGATCGTCACCGCGGGCGCGGTCGCGGCCGAACACGTCGGGCGTCCCGCGCACCGTCATCACGCTGCGATCGCTGCCACAGCCTACGTACCCGCGACGCACGCAAGCGAACCGGTCGTCGTGCACGACAGCGTCCAGCCGGTCAGCTCCGCGCACGGGTTCGCGGCGAGCGACTCAACGACACGGCCCGCCGGTCATCGCCGCCCACCCAAGACGACCAAGCTCGTCGCGGCGCCGGTGCATCCGCCGACGGCGAGCACTACTGTGCCGACGGTTCCGGCGGTCAAGCCGATCATCCCACCGAAGCAGGCACCGCCGCAGGTGACCGAGGTGACGACCCAGACGACCGCCCTGCCGACTGACGCAACCGCCCAGCCGGCAACGCCATCCACATCGAGCACGCCCGCCGAAACGACAGACTCGACGGGTGGCACGCCCGCGGCGCCCAGCGAACCCACTCCGCCCGTGGCGGCGGAAGCGACGCCCCCAGCCGAACCGCCGGTGGCGCCCGCGCAACCGGCGCCTACGCCGCCCGTGGTGACGGAAACGGCGCCGCAATCCACTCCTGGCGCAGAAGCCACGGTTACAGTCTCGCCCACCGAAGCCCCCCAGAACTAGCCCCGCCCGGGGCCAGCCGCGGACGTAGCGGGTGGGCTAGCCGAACGTGAACGTCTCGAGCGGCCGTTCGAGCACGCCCGCAGTCGCCCACGAGCAACGGCGAGGTGACCTGCGAGTCGGCCGCCGGGCGGAGCTCAGCATCACGATGTGCACACCTGCGCGCGCGCCACTGCGTTCGGGCAGGAGCAGGATGTCGCGACCGTAGACGGTCCGCCCTTCGATCTGTGCGGTGTAGGCGATGTCGTAGGCGGGCACGGTGTTGACCCGCGTCTTGCCCTCCCCGCGCAGCACAAACCCGGTGTAGCGCCGGCGCAGGCCGGCGATGTAGGACGACGCGTAGAGCGGCAGCTCGGCGCTGAGCCCGACCGTGTATGAGGGCAGCTCGAGTGGGCCGACGGCGAATGAGTCCTCCAGCCGGCCCGTGCGCGGGGCGCCTTATCTGGACGTACTCCCCGGGAGCGGGCGCCGTACGGTAGAGGCCGCGGTAGCTGAACGAGAACGATACCGCCCCGCCGTGGGAGTAGTGCGCGTTCTCGAGCGTGAGCCCGGCTCCGATGAGCAGCGCGAGCGTGGCTGTGCAGGTGGCGATCACAAGCGCCTGCACCAGCTTTGACGCGGCGTGCCAGCGGGGCGCGAGCAGGCGCCCGAGCGTCGGTCCGTACTCCGGCTTCAGGGGGATGGAGGCCATCGCGACGAGTCTATTCGGGGACTATGAGCGTGGGCGAGTCGAGAAGCTCCCTGTGGCCACCGCGCTCGGGGAGCACGTGGCGCGCCTATTCCCCGAGCGAGAACAGCGCTTCCAGGTCGTGGCGCGAGTAGGCGGCGAACGCGACCATCGTCTGCGTGCGGGTGACGCCCGGCAGGCCGCCGATCTCGGCGGTGACGACATCCGCGAGCTGCTCGTGGTCGGGCACGCGGACGATCGCGACGAAGTCCCACTCGCCGGTCACCGAGTAGGCCTCGGCGACGCCCTCGATGTCGGCGAGCGCGCCGCCGAGCGTCGAGAGCGCGTCGCGCTCGGCCTCGATCAGGACGACGGCGTTGGTCATCGTCATGGCGAGTGGCTCTCGCCAGGCGCGAGCACCACGACCTCCGAGACGCCCGGCGGACTCGACCTCGGACTTGAACGCCCGCGCGTCGGTCTCGATCGGCGGGAACGTGTCGTAGTGGCAGGGTATGACCTGCTTGGCGCCGATCAGCTTGGCGGCTGCAACGGCGTCGTGGCGGTCCATCGTGTAGTGGCCGCCGATGCACATCAGCGCGACGTCGATCGGGCCATTGCTCTCGCCGATCAGCTTCAGGTCGGAGAACAGCGCGGTGTCACCGAGATGGTAGATCGTCTGGCCCGCGAATTTCACAACCAGCCCAGCCGGGACGTTGGCCGTGCCTTTGGGGGTCGTAGAGGTGTGCCAGGCGGGCACGAGCTTGACCGAGCCCCACTCGAACGAGACGGTCCCGCCGAGGTTGGGGTCGTGCACGTGCTCGACGCCGTCTTCGGAGAGCTCGTTGGCGATCTCCACGATCGCCACCACCTCAGAGGCGGCGCGCTTGGCGATCGCGACGGTGTCGCCGATGTGGTCGCGCGTGGCCATGCGTCAGCAGGATCGCTTGCGGACTGAGCTCATCCGCGGCGACAGCCGCCTTAGGGTTGCCCGTCAGAAACGGGTCGATCAGCACGGAGGTGTCGCCATCGCTGAGCTCGAACGCCGCGTGGCCTAGGTAACGGATGTCCATAGTCGTTCGCTCTGCTCCTGTGTCGGGATGGATCGAGTCGAGCCGGGTCTCGATCGACGTCTGAGGGCGTGCGATCGAGTCGAGAGTCCGAGCACCTCACACTACAACTCGGACCGATCGATCAGCTGCAGCCCGAGGCCCAAGATCAGACCGACGACCCCGCCGACGACGCCCGCCAGCCAGCTCGCCTCGGGACGCGCGTAGGGCAGTAGCAGCAGAGTCGCGGCGATTGCGCCCGCGCCGAGCAGGTCGCCCTCGTAGTAGGAGCCGCGGCGCGCGGCTTGCAGGTCCGGGATCGACCATGCCGCGATCAGGGCGAGCGCCGCGCCGTTGGCGCCGCTGACGATCGGCTCGGCGTAGACGGCGCTTGCCGCCAGCGCGCCCGTGACAGCCCCCCCGAAGAACACGACGAGCACGACGCCGGCCCATGACGACGCTCCAGCAGCCAGCCGAAGATTGCGGTGGCCAGCAGCGCGATGAACGCATACAGGCCGTTCACATACGCGAACGGGCTCGTGAACAGCTTCCACCAGTCGCCGTGCAGGGGCCCGCCGATCGCGATCTGAAAGAAGCTGACGTACTCACCGGACACATATCCAAGGCCCGCGATATGGATCGTGCCCAGATAGCCGCCGCGCACCAGCACCCATCCCGCGCAGCCGAGCGCGACCAGGCGCGATCGTCGCGTAGGGGCGCGAATCGAGCCGCGGGTATGCCCGCTGGCGCGGGGCACGCCCGCCTGAGGTGCGGGTACGCGCGGAGGGCGTGCGCACGAAGGCGGGTAGATCGTGTGAGCCGGCGCAGAAACCGGCCGCGGCTGTTGACACGCGGCAGCTTGGGCGCGCGCCGACGCAGGCGGCCCCCGCAGTAGGGGCACTCGGTGATGTACGGGCTGACCTCCGACCCGCACTGCTTGCACACGACGAACAGGTCGGCGCCGGGTGACATCGTCAGTCCATTCTAAGGACCCGTCTGGCCCGGCTCGGACATGCCCCCGACCAGCGTCCAACGCCCGCGAGCGCCCGCCCGTGGAATACTCAGGCCATGAGACCAGGATATGACCAGAAGCTGTACATACTCGCGTTCGACCATCGCGGGTCGTTTCAGAAGAAGTTCTTCGGTATCGAGGGCGAACCCGACGCCGAGCAGACGGCGATGATCGCCGACGCCAAGCACCTGATCTTCGAGGGGCTCTCGCAGGCGGTCGCCGCCGGCGCGGACCCGTCGGTGACGGGCGTGCTCGTGGACGAGCAGTTCGGCTCGACCGTGCCCGAGGAGACGCGCGCCGGTGGCCTGAAGCTGGCGATGCCGGCAGAGCGCTCGGGTCAGAGCATGTTCGACTTCCAGTACGGCGACGCCTTCGGCGAGCACATCGAGCGGTTCGACCCCGATTTCACGAAGGTGCTCGTGCGCTACAACCCCGACGGGGACGCCGACGGCAACCGCGAGCAGCTGGGCAAGCTCAAGCGCCTCTCCGACTGGCTGCGTGCAGCATGAGCGCCAGTTTCCTGTTCGAGCTGCTCGTGCCCGCCGAGAACGCTCAGCTGCAGTCCGTCGGCGGTGACTCGACCGCTACGACGCCGAGCTGCGCCCGGAGCTGATGCGGCGCACGATCGCCGAGATCCAGGACGCCGGGATCGAGGTGGACGTCTGGAAGATCGAGGGCGTCGACGCGCGCTCGGACTGCGAGATGCTCGTCGCCCAGGCCCGCGTCCGGCGGCCGCGACGGCGTCGTCTGCGTGGTGCTCGGCCGCGGCGCCGACGACGCCAAGGTCGATCACTGGCTCGCGCAGGCCGCGCCGGTGGATGGGTTCGTCGGGCTTCGCGATCGGCCGCTCGATCTGGTGGGACCCGCTCAAAGCGTATGTCGACGGCAAGATCGAACGCTCGGCCGGCGCCAGGCAGATCGCCGAGAACTACCTGCGGTTCGTCAAGGTGTACGAGCGCGCCGAGACCAAGGCTCCGGTCGGCCTAGGCGGATGGCTGGGCGACGAGGCGATGAGGATGAGGCAAAGCTTCGCGGAGCTTGAGCAGGCGTTCGCGAAAGAGATCTCACTCGATCGTCATCGCCGCGCGTCGCTGCGTCGCACGACCGAGCAGCGCGCGCTCAAGCGCGAGGTACAACGTCGTCACAAGCGCGGCTCGGTCCGGTTCGTGCTGCTCGTGCTGACGCTGATCATGACGGCGGTGATCGTCACCGTGGTCATGTTCCGCACGCTCTACCTGCTGCTCGGCTGAGTCCGGCCCCGGGCATACGGGAGCTAGAAGCGTCAGCTGTCTCCGGACACCGGGTCGCCCACGTCCGTGCCGGCGCCTTCATCCGTCGCGGTCGCCGGAGCGGCGCTTGCGGTGCCGCTCAGCGTCGTCGCGGTGGATCTCCAGATAGATCTCCGTGCGAAACACCGGGATGTCCTGGGGCGCCTGAATGCCGATGCGCACCTTGTCGCCCATGACGGACAGCACCGATACCTCGATGTCGTCCCCAATCATGATGCTTTGGTTGGACTTGCGCGTCAGCACCAGCATGGTGCGCACCTTCCTCTTGGCCGGCGAGCAGTTGAACCGGGTTGGCCCCGAGGGCGCCGGTCAGGCAAGCATAGTCGCCGCGCGGACGCGAACGCCGAGTCCGCCCCATCTGGACCGGCGCGCGGCGCGTATGCGCTAGTCTCCCGGACCGTCCATGGCTCGTAAATCTCTGCGCCCGCACCTCAACCAGATCCGCGCGTGGGTACGGCAAGGCCGTACCGACGCCTGGGTCGCCCACCAGCTCGAGGTGACCGTCCGCGACATCGAGCAGTTCAAGCGCCAGAACGAGCTCGTCAACGACGGAGAGCCCGCGGAGGGCGCCATCGCGACCGACTATCCCGACGAAGTCGATCTCCGGGCCGAGGACGACGCGCTGATCGCAGCCGAGCTGGAGGCTGCCGAAGTGGAGGCCGAGCGTGAGCGGGCCGCGGCCGGCGATGACGAGGACGAATGGGGATGACGGGGATGAGGCGCCTGCGCGCGACACCCGCCCGCCGTCGCGGTCGCCGCGGTGGCCGCAGGCGCGGTTCCGCGCGCGGCGGCGCAGACCCTCTCGAGGGCACGTTCGACCACGGCGAGGAGGGCTACGGCCTGTGGCTGGACCCCGCGATCCAGGACAACCCGATCTACGCCGAGCACTGGGCCGGCCACCGCCCCGTCGAGGTGACGGTCGAGGAGGACCGGATCGTCATTCGCCGCGTCCGGCAGCGACGACTAGGCCGTAGGCTCGCTCGACCTCCCGGCGACCTCCGGCGTAGTCGGCGGCCTCGCGCAGATAGCGACCGAACGCGGCATCGACGACCACGCTGGAGTCCCACGCCCAGGGATCCTCCGGAGCGACTGTCATCGCCGTCTGCAGGCACCAACCCGTCCCGGCCGCATACAGGTCGGCGAGCTCCTGTGCGGAGAACCTGCCGCCGAGGCGCCGGCGCAGCTCTGAGACGAGCGCGGCGACGACGCGCTCGAGCAGCGCGCTGCGCTCCGGCGGGGCCTCGCGCAGGCGCCGCTCGCCCTGCTGCCACTGGTAGATCGCGTTCTCGAACGACACCCGCCGAGGTTAGCGGGCGATGTTGCAACAGCCCGGCGCCGGGCAGTCGAGGCGTCAGTTGTTGGGCAGGCCGGTGATCACGTAGGGCTGCTCGCCCGCGTGCATCATGCCCAGCCGGCGCGCCTCTTCTTCGACGCGTGCCGTGTCGCCCGAGCGCTTCGTGCTGGCGCTGCAGCCCCGTGTGTTCGCGCTCCAGCGCGGCGACCTGCGCGCGGTCGCTGCGCGCCTGGCGCCAGGTCGAGAACATGCGAATGCCGGCGCTCAGGTACAGGTAGGCGAGCGCGACCAGCAGGCACAGCATCGCAATGCGTCCCAGCCTGTCCCAGCGCACGCGCGCGACGGGGCTCGTTGCGGCAATCGATCGGGAGCGTGCCGAGGGTGCTTGGACACTGGCCATGTGCGTCGCATTCGCTTCCGCTGCGCCGATCCCTGCACGCAGGGTCCTGACGACCGTGCCTGCAAGCGATATGGCTGCCATCCAGCGTGCCGTGCTCAGTGGGGCGGGAGCCCGCCGCGGGATATGCGCCGTCCAGCCGCGCGGTCGAACCCGGTTGATTGCGACCGGCGTGCCCGGCGGTGACGGCGGCGACGGCGGTGGCGACGGTCAGCCGCGAAAGACCGAGCGCCCGGGGAACTCGGCGTCGGCGCCGAGCTGCTCCTCGATGCGCAGCAGCTGGTTGTACTTCGCGACCCGGTCCGAGCGCGACGGAGCTCCCGTCTTGATCTGCCCGCAGCCGGTCGCGACCGCGAGGTCGGCGATCGTGACGTCCTCGGTCTCGCCCGAGCGGTGGCTCATCACCGCGCGTGTAGCCGGCCTCGCGCGCCAGCGCGATCGCGTCCAGCGTCTCGGTCAGCGTCCCGATCTGGTTGACCTTGATCAGGATCGAGTTGCCGACACCGGCCTCGATACCGCGCCGCAGGCGCTCGGTGTTGGTCACGAACAGGTCGTCGCCGACGAGCTGGGTGCGCTCGCCCAGGCGCTCGGTGAGCGTCTGCCCAGCCGTCCCAGTCCTCCTCGTCCATGCCGTCCTCGATCGAGACGATCGGATAGCGCGCGATCAGGTCGGCCCAGTAGTCGGTCAGCTCGGCGGCGTTGAGCGTGCGGCCCTCGTGCTCGAGCACGTAGCGGCGCCCTCGCGGTAGAGCTCGCTCGTGGCCGGGTCCAGCGCGATCGCGACGTCCACGCCGGGCTCGTAGCCGGCCGCCTCGATGCCCGCGACGAGCATCTGCAGGGCCTCCTCGTTGGAGCTCAGATCGGGCGCGAAGCCGCCCTCGTCGCCGACGGCCGTGCTGAGACCGCGCTCGTGCAGCGTGCGCTTGAGCGCATGGAACACTTCGACGCCCATCCGCAGGCACTCCGAGAACGTCGGCGCGCCGTACGGCACGACCATGAACTCCTGGAAGTCGACCTTGTTGTCGGCGTGGGCGCCGCCGTTGAGCACGTTCATCATCGGCACCGGCAGCACGCGCGCCGCCTCACCGCCGAGGTAGCGCCACAGCGCGAGGCCCTCCTCGGCCGCCTGTGCGTGCGCCGCCGCCAGCGACACGCCGAGGATCGCGTTGGCGCCCAGGCGCGACTTGTTCGGGGTGCCGTCGAGCGCGATCAGCGCCTCGTCGAGGCCCTCTGGTCGGAGGCGTCCATGCCTGCGACCGCCTCGGCGATCTCACCGTTGACGTTTGCGACCGCCTGCGTCACGCCCTTGCCCTGCCAGCGCTCGCCGCCGTCGCGCAGCTCGGTCGCCTCGAACTCCCCGGTCGACGCGCCCGAGGGAACGGCCGCGTGGCCGTGAGCGCCGGAGCGCAGCCCGACCTCCACCTCGACCGTCGGATTGCCGCGGCTGTCGAGGATCTGGCGAGCGTGGACTCGCTCGATCTGACTCACGCCGAAGCGCCCTTCATGCCTGTAGGGCCAACCAACTCTGAGTGGTCATCGGTGCTAGTTGCCGGTACGAGATGCAAGTCAGCGATTGCTCTGCGATGTGTGGCGCCGGCGTCAGCCGAGCAGGCGCTTATTTGGTCGTCGTCGTGGGGGCAGGCGCAGTAGTAGTGGTCTGCGTCGGCGTGCCCGTCTGCGGCGTGGCAGCGCCTTCGGTGGAGGTCGTCTTCGGTTTTTTGTAGCCCTTGCAGTCCTGCACCGTGTAGCCACTGCGGCATTCGGTTTTGGATTCCCACTTTTTGCGGAATTCTTTGACGAACTTGCTCAGCGCCTGCTGCTGCTGCTGCGCGGTGAGCTGCTGTTTGATGGAAGACTGCGCCTGCGCGAGCGTCTGACTGCTGCCCGTAGTTGTACCCGTGACTTCGTAGATGTAGTAGCCGAACGGGGTCTTGACTGGACCGCCGAGCACGCCCTTCTTGGCCGAGAAGATAGCTTCGTCGAGCGCCTTCTCCTCCTGGCCCTTGATCACGCCCTTCAGTTCGCCGCCGTTGGCCTTGCTCGTCGGGTCGATCGAGGTGCTCTTGGCGACCGAGGCGAAGCTCTTGCCCGATTCGATTTCCTGCTTGGCCTTCTTGGCCTGGGCTTCGGTCTTGGTGAGGATGATCCTCACGTCGCGCTTTTCGGGCGTGCCGAACTGAGAGGTGTGTTCTTTGTAGTACTTGCTGATCTCCGCCTGGGTAACGGTGCCTTTCTGCTTGGCGACCTTCTGCTGGATTTTCGAGGACAGCAGGTTGAGCTTCACGCGCAGCAGCAGGTCGGAGACGGTCTGGCCGGAGGTCGCGAGGAATTTCTGGAATTCGGCGGCCTTGGGGAACTGCTGGTTCTTGATCTGTTCGAACTGCTTCTTGACTTCCTTGTCGCTCACTTTCACGCCCTGAGATTCGGCTTCGCCGAGCACCCAGGCGGAGGAGATCAGGAAGCCGAGCACCTCCTGCTGCAGCGACTTGTACTGCTGTTCGCACTGGCTCTTCAGTTGCGCGGCGGTCGGCTTGGACTGGCCCTTGGCCGGCTTCGGCGCGGTCGCTTCCAGGTGGGCGATGCAGGCCGTGTAGTTGGGCGGGTCGGGAACCACCGGTTTGGCCGCGGTCGCCCCGGTCGTCGCGGAGGCTCGAGGCGGCAGCCACCGACATCCAGTGTTCGAACGTGGCTTTGGTGATCGAGTTGCCGCCGACCTGCACGACCGCGTTGCCGGGTATGCCACCGCACGCGGCCAGGCCGACGACGGCAAAGAAAACGGCGCCGAGCGCCGAGATGAAGCGAAAGTGCTTTGACACGACGCGGGCACTCTAGCGGAAACCGCGACCTTCGTGTTCTAAGGAGTTCCTGAAGACGGTCCTACGCCGCCTCGCGCGTGAGCGCGAGCAGCACATCGGCGGCGCGGACCACCGTCGGAAAGCGCTCGGGACCCTCGCGGGGCACGCGCACCGAGACCTGCGAGCGGCCGGACTCGTACAGCGCCTCGGGCAGCTCCTCGCGCAGACGCCGCGCGCGCGCGGAGTCCAGCTCGATCGGCGTGACGGCGAGACGGTCGCCGCGGAAGCTCACCGCGCGTGGCGCCGGCCTGGCCGAACTTGATCCGCGCCCGCTGCAGCGCCAGCAGGTTCTCGAGCGGCTCCGGCACCGGCCCGAAGCGATCCTCGAGCTCCTCGCGCAGCTGCTGGACTTCGGCCACCTCCAGCGCTCCGGCGACACGCCGGTGGATCTCGATCTTGGCCTGCTCGTAGGGGACGTAGTCGGGCGGGACGTAGGCGTCGACGTTGACGTCGAGGCGCACCGGCTCGGGAAGCTCCTCGTCCTCGCCGTCCTCGGCGGATGGCCCGGCGTTGCGAACGGCCTCGTCGAGCATCTGCATGTACAGCTCGAAGCCGAGCGCCGCGACATGCCCGGACTGCTCGTCCCCGAGCAGGTTGCCGGCGCCGCGCAGCTCCAGGTCGCGCATCGCGACCTTGAACCCGGCGCCGAGCTCGGTGTAGTCCGACAGCGCCGCCAGCCGCTGCGCGGCATCCGGCGTGAGCGCGGCGGCGGAGTCGTACATCAGGTAGGCGTAGGCGCGCTCGCGGCTGCGCCCGACGCGACCGCGGATCTGGTAGAGCTGGGACAGGCCGAACGCGTCGGCGTGCTCGACGATCAGCGTGTTCGCCTGCGGGATGTCGATGCCGGACTCGATGATCGAGGTGCACACGAGCACGTCGTCGTCGCCGCGCAGGTAGTCCATCATCACGGTCTCCAGCTCGCCCTCGGCCATCTGGCCGTGGGCGACGGCGAAGCGCACATCCGGGCACAGAGCGCGCAGGCGCTCGGCGGTCTCGTCGATCGACTCGACGCGGTTGTGCAGGAAGAACGCCTGGCCGTCGCGCTCGTGCTCGCGCAGGATCGCGCGCCTGACGAGCTCCTCCTCGTACTCGCCGACGTAGGTCTTGACCGGCCGGCGTCCCTCCGGAGGCGTCTCGATCACGGAGATCTCGCGCAGGCCCGCCAGCGACATCTGCAGGGTGCGCGGGATCGGCGTGGCCGACATCGAGATCACGTCCACCCTCAGCTTCAGCTGGCGCAGCAGCTCCTTCTGCTTGACCCCGAACCGCTGCTCCTCATCGACGATCAGCAGACCCAGGTCCTTGGCGCGCACGTCGCGCGAGAGCACCCGGTGCGTGCCGATCAGGATGTCCACCCGACCGGCCGCGAACCCCGCGATCGCCTCCTTCTGCTCAGCCGGCGTGCGAAACCGCGAGACGTGCTCGACGTTGATCGGGTAGTCGGCGAGACGCTCTGAGAACGTGCCGTAGTGCTGCTGGGCGAGGATCGTGGTCGGCGCCAGCATCAGCACCTGCTTGCCCTGGCTGGCCGCCTTGAACGCCGCGCGCAGCGCCACCTCGGTCTTGCCGTAGCCGACGTCGCCGCAGATCAGCCGGTCCATCGGCCGTGGCGCTTCCATGTCCGCCTTGACCAGTTCGATCGCCTCCAGCTGGTCGGCCGTCTCGGTGAACGGGAAGCGCTGTCTCGAATTCGCGCTGCCAGTCGGAGTCGGGCTCGAACGCGTGCCCGCTGCGCCGCCGGCGCTCGGCATACAGGCTCAGCAGCTCACCAGCCAGCTCCTGTGCGGCGCGCCGCGCGCGCGCCTTCATCGTCTCCCAGCGCGTGCCGCCGAGCTTGGACAGCGGCGGGTGCTCGCCTCCGGCGCCGACGTAGCGCGAGATCTTTGCCAGCTGCTCGGTGGGCACGAACACGCGGTCGTCGCCCTGGTATTCGAGGTACAGGTAGTCGCGCGTGACATCCGCGACGGTGCGCGTCTCGAAGCCCGCGAACCGCGCGACGCCGTGATCCTCGTGCACGACGATGTCGCCGGTGCGCAGCTCGGTGAACGAGCGCAGCGCGCCCCGGCGCACACCCCCGCGGCCGCCAGTCGTGCTCCTTCCCCGCGCCGTGCCGCCCGCGCGCTCGGCGCGGCGACGGCGCAGCAGGCGATGCTCGGGGTAGACCGCGAGCTTGCAGCTGGGGCGCGACGAAACCCTCGCGCAGCGACGCCGCCGCGAATCTGCAGCGACGGCTCGAGCACCTGACGGCCGACGTCCACATCCTCGCCCAGCCATGTGGCCTTCAGGCGCCCGAGGTTGTAGGCCGCACGCTCGCCCTCGCCGCGGCGGGGAAACGCGACGACCGTGCGGTAGCCCGAGCGCACCAGCTTCTCGAGCTCGGGCTCGGCCTCGGCCAGCGAGCGCGCCGCAGTGTCGGCGGCCTGCGCGCGCAGCTGCAGGGGCTGGTCGCCGGAGATCGCCGACAGCCAGATCCGCGCCCGCTGCGCGAGCGCCGATTCGATCTCCTCGGGACTCACGTACAGGTGGTGCGCGTCCTCGTCGGCGAACGCCGCGCACACGTCGGTCCAGTGGTCGCGAGCGCCGGCTTGAGCTCCTCCTCGGCGGCCACGACCAGCTCGGTGCCGACGTCGAGCAGGTCGAGCAGCGCGCCGAAGCGCTCGACCGGCAGCAGCTCGGCGATGTCGGGGCGATCGGTGACCGGTCTTCGGTGGCGCGCGATCTCCGCCAGCTCGCGGTGCTCGAGCGCGAGCTCCGCCGCGGGCGCGATCTCGACCTCTGCGACGTCGCCGAGCGAACGCTGCGTGAACGTCGAGAACCAGCGCAGCGATTCGATCTCGACGTCGAACATGTCCACGCGCACCGCCCGCTCCTCGGTCGCCGGGAACACGTCCAGCAGACCTCCACGCAGCGCGAACTGACCGCGCTCTCCCACCTGATCGACGCGCTCATAGCCGGCCGCCACCAGCTCGGCCGCGCACTCCTCGAGATCGAGCAGCTCGCCGACGCGCAGCGTGAACGAGCGCGGGCGCAGCGCCGGGTCGGGCACCTTCTCCGACAGAGCGACGGCGCTGACGACCACCACGGGCGGCTCCTCGCGTTCCCGGCGCGGTGAGCAGCGCATCCAGGGCCGCGACGCGCAGCCCCACGAGGTGCGGCGGGCGGGGCGAGGTGGGACTCGTAGGCGACTCCCCGGGAGGGGTAGTAGCGCACCCGGCGGGGCGCAAGCCAGGCGCGCAGGTCGGCCGCCAGATCGCGCGCGGCACGGTCGTCGCCGACCACGACCAGCGTGGGCCGCAACGACGATGACGCCTGTGCGTCGGGCTGACGATCGGCCAGCGCCGCGATCGATACGGCCGCAGCGATGCCGACACGAACGCGTGCCCGCCCTCGCGCGCGAGCGTGATCGCGGCGGGATCGTCCTCGATCAGCCCGAGCAGCGAGCGCAGCGCCATCTATACGTGCTCCTCGCCGAGCACGATGCGCTGCACCGTGTCGGCCGCGCGCTCGACGAGGTCGCGCACCTCCGCGGGGTCCTCGCGAAAGCGTCCGAGCACGTAGGAGGAGACGATCTCCGGGTCGCTCGAGTCGGGGCGCCCGACGCCGACGCGCACGCGCATGAACTCGGGGCCGCCGAGCTCGCGCTTGAGCGACTTCAGGCCGTTGTGTCCCGCCAGCCCGCCGCCGAGACGGGCGCGCACATCACCGAACGGGATGTCGATCTCGTCGTGCACCACCAGCACGCGATCGAGCGGCAGCTTGCAGCGCGCCGCGCGCCGGGCCGACCGAGCGCCCGACGTCGTTCATGTAGGTCTGCGGCCACAGCACCGCCACGCGCGGCGGGCGTGCGGCGCGCCCCGTCCGCGGATTCGCCGATCGCGGTCGGCCTCCTGCGACAGCCCCTCCACCGACCTGCCGCTGGCGCCTCCGGGAGACGCGCGCGCCCTTCGGCGATGCGCCCGCGAAAGCGCTCCTTCGGGCGCGACAGCCCCCAGCGCTCGGCGAGAGCGTCGGCGACCATGAAGCCGACGTTGTGACGGGTATCTGCGTGCTCGCGTCCGGGGTTGCCCAGCCCGACGATCAGCCAGTCGCAGCGCGCACCCGCGCCGCCGTCGCCACCTCGCCCGCGCGACGACGAAACGGCCGCAGCGGAGCTACTCCCCGCCGGAGGCGCCCTCGGAGTCGGCGCCCTCGGCGGCCTCGCCTTGATCCGCGGACTCGCCCTCGCCGACGAGCTCGGTCTCGGCCTCGATCTCCTCCTCGGCCTCGGTCTGCAGCCGCGGCGGCGACAGGGTCGCCAGGACGGTCTCGGGCTCGTCCAGCAGCGTGACGCCCGCGGGCGCCGACGAGGGCAGTGAGCACGATCGTCTCGCCGATCTGCATCTCGCCGATGTCCTGCACGATCGACTCGGGGATCGCGGTCGGCAGCGCCTGCACGTTCAGCTCGCGCGTGATCTGCTCGAGCACGCCGCCTTCCTTGACGCCCGGCGCGTCCTCGGCACCGGTCAGCTCCAGCGGCACGACCGCGTGGATCGCCTCGTCCAGGCGCACCCGCAGCAGGTCCACGTGCACGGTCTCGCCGCGCACCGGGTCGCGCTGGGCCTCCTTGAGGACGACCGGCGTGGCCTGACTCGCCGTCGACGCTCAGATCCAGCACGGCGCCCGAGCTGGCCAGCGCGAGACGCAGCTCGCGCGCGTCGACGTCGAAGCTCACCGGACTCTCCGCCGCCGCCGTACACGACCCCGGGCACGCGCCCGGAGCGGCGCAGGCGCCGAGCCGCGCGCGAGCCTTCGGCGGCGCGACTGTTGACGTCGAGCTTGGTGGTGGCGTCGGCCATTGCGGCGGCTACTTTAGCACTCCGCTTCGTTGTCGATCGGCGCGCTCAGGGACAGCAGCGCGACATGAAGACCCTGTAGGGCGTTGCCGCGTGCGGCGCACCACCACGCACTGCACGACCGGCAGCTGGCCGATCACCGTCCAGGCCACGCGCGTGGCGCCGGTCGCACCGGTCAGCGACCCGGCGGTGGTCGATTTGATCGACAGGATCTTGACCGCGCCGGGCCGCCGCAGCCTGACGGCGCTCGCGCGTACGGTCGCGGCGCAGTGGGACGCGCGCGCGACATCCGTCCAGCAGCGCGAGCTCACGGGCAGCGTCGCCGTCGGGCCTGCGCCTGCAACACCGCCAGGATGTCGTTGCGTTCGGCGTTTTCGGTCAGCAGGTAGCGCGCGAGCAGGACGCTGATCGCGACGAACAGGACCACCGCGGACGACGCACGATCGCGATGCGCCGGCCTCGCGGGATCGCTCGCCACCACGCGCGCGGCGTCCGCTCGGGGCGAGGGCGGCGGCGATGGTGCTGGGCGGAGATGTCTGCGAGCAGGGCCGCATGGGTCGCGAAGCGTCGGGTGTACCCGCTCAGAACAGCTGGTTCTCGCCGCCGAACACCTCGCTGACGGAGTCATCGACGAAGATGCGCCGGATCGAGTCGGTCAGCAGCTCTGCGCACGGCAGCACGCGGATGTTCTCGGGACGGTCGGGACCGACGGGGATCGTGTCGGTCACCACGATCTCCTCCAGTCCGGAGGCTCCTCAGGTTCTCGAACGCGTCGCCGGAGAAGACCGCGTGGGTGGCCGCCGCGTAGACGCGCGTGGCGCCCGCGTCGAGCACCGTCCGCGTGGCCGCCGCGAGCGTGCCGGCGGTGTCGATCATGTCGTCGACGATCACCGCCGTCTTGCCCCGCACGTCGCCGATCACGTAGCCGATCTCGGCGACCTGCTGGGCGGGGCGCTCCTTGTCGAGGATCGCCAGCTCGGCGCCGATCTTGGAGGCGAACTTCTTGTTCAGCTTCACCCTGCCCGCGTCCGGCGCGACGACGACCAGGTCCGAGAGGCCGAGGTCGCGCGAAGTACTGGGTGAGCATGAACAGCGCGGTCATGTGGTCGACCGGCTTCTGGAAGAACCCCTGGATCTGACCGGCGTGCAGGTCCATCGTCAGCACCCGATCGGCGCCGGCGGACTCGAGCATGCGCGCCACCAGGCGCGCGGAGATCGGCTCGCGCGGCGCGGACTTCTTGTCCTGGCGGGAGTAGCCGAACCAGGGCGTGACCGCGATCACGCGGTGCGCGGAGGCGCCGACGGCGGCGTCGATCATGAACAGCAGCTCCATCAGCGAGTCGTTCGCGGTGACGCCCGTCTGGGCGATTGCCGCAGGTGGACTGCACGATGAACACGTCGGCGCCGCGAATCGACTCCTCGTAGCGGCAGTAGACCTCGCCGTTGGAGAACGTCTTCAGCGTCACCGGCCCGAGCTCGACGCCGAGCTTGTCGGCGATGTCGACGGCGAGCTGCGGGTTCGCGCGCCCGCTGAACAGCATCAGCCGCTTGTTGTAGTCGATCGGCAGGCTCGTCTGCGCGGACTGCTGCGCGCGCGTATCCATCGCGCTGCTCATCGTGGCACGGAGTGTAGGGGGCTGTCGGGACATGCCCGTCGGTGAGACATCCGAGACCCGGCGATCGCGAACGTCATGACGGCGGCGCTCACGACCGCTCCCGCGACGGATCTGCCTGCTGGGACTGCTGGGACTCGACCTCGCGCCGCTCGGCGTAGCCCTCGATGTTGCGCTGCCTGGCCCGTGCCATCGCCAGCGCCCCCGCGGGAACGTCCTCGGTGACGACCGAGCCGGCCGCGGTGTAGGCGCCGTCGCCGACCGTCACGGGCGCGACGAACGAGGTGTCCACGCCACCGCGCACGCCGCTGCCGATCGTGGTGCGGTGCTTGGCGCGGCCGTCGTAGTTGGCGGTGATCGTGCCCGCGCCGAGGTTCGTGCGCTCACCGACGTCGGCGTCACCGATGTAGGACAGATGCGGAATCTTTGCGCCGGCGCCGATGTCGGAGTTCTTGACCTCCACGAACGTTCCCACCTTCGCTCCCTCGCGCAGCACGGACCCCGGGCGCAGGTAGGCGAACGGGCCGACGGTGACACCGTCCTCGAGCACGCTGTCGATCAGGTAGGAGTGCCGCACGACGCAGCCCTCGCCGATGCGGGTGGCGCCACGAATCGTGGTGAACGGCTCGATCGTCGTGTCCTGGCCGATCTCGACATCGACGTCGATCACCGTCGCGCGCGGATCGACGATGGTCACACCCGCCGCCATGTGCCGCGCGTGAATGGCCTCCTGGGCCAGTGCGCGCACATGGGCGAGCGCTGCGCGGTCGTTGACGCCGAGCACCAGCCGCTCGTCGGCCACCGCGTGCGCGGCGACCGTGCCACCGTCGGCGCGGATCAGATCGAGCGCCTGCGGCAGATACAGCTCGCCCTGGGCGTTGTCGGCGCTCAGCCGCGGCAGCGCCTCGCGCAGGGCGTCGCGCGGAGAACACGTAGACGCCGGTGTTGACCTCGCGTATCCGGAGCTGCTCGGGCGTCGCGTCGCCGTGCGGTCTTGGTCTCGACGACGCACTCGACCGCGCCGTGCGCGTCGCGCACCACCCGCCCGTAGCCGCTCGGGATCGTCCAGGACGGTGCTCGCCATCGTCGCGCCCGCGCCGCTCGCCTCGTGTGCGCGCACGAGCTCGGCGATCGTCTCGGCGCTCACGAGCGGCACGTCCCCGCTGAGGATCACCACCGGGGCTTCGCCGTCCGCGTCGGCGGAGTCCAGCTGGGCCATGGCCGCCACCACCGCGCCGCCGGTCCCGTCCGAGTGCGGCTGCACCGCGAGCTGGACCCCCTCCGGCAGCATCCTCTGCAGCGCGCGCTCGGGCGAGTCGACGACGACGACCTGACCCGCGCCGGCTGCCAGCGCGGCGCGCACCGGCCACAGCACCATCGGGATGCCGCACAGCTCGTGCAGCACCTTGGGCGTGCGCGAGCGCATCCGCGTGCCCCTGCCCGCGGCGAGGATCATGACCGTCGGAGCCGGAGTCACTGCGAGGATGGTAGCCATTCGCCACTGGAGGGCGGGGATTTGCTCGATTGCGAGGTACAGCTCAGCCGGCGGTTCTCACAACTCCCCGGCCAGGCTGGCGACGATCCATACGAGCGCTCCCGCCCCGAGGAGGCGGCGGAACCAGTTCACCCCACCCACAGCCTCCTCCCACGCCCACACGCCTAGTCCGAGCGTGAGCACCGCACGGCCGACGTCGTGTGCCGTGCCATCGGTCACGGCGGCGAGTCCCCATCCCGTGAATGCGAGGAGCAGTGGCGGGTTCGGGAACTGCGCGATGGGAAAGCCGCGCGGCCAGCCCACCTGACCGCGCCGCCAAAGCTCGGCGATGCTCACCGCGCTCATGCTCGCAGACGGCGCCGGTCGCTACTGGGGAGCCTGGATTCGAACCAGGACCTGAAGAGTCAAAGTCTTCCGGGCTGCCCTTACCCCACTCCCCAAGAGTCAGCACATCGTCGCACGAGTGCCCGCGACCTGGATGAGCGACGGTCGATGTCGCCTACCCAGTCGCGTGACGTCGCGGCGACACGCGCAACTCCTGCTTCTGCAACTATGCGTGCGTCGTGCAGGGGGAGAACCTGAGAATTGGGTCGCGCGCACGCGCAACGCTCGTAACCACGGTAACCACGTTGCTCGCCTTCGGCGTGCTCGCGCTGTTCGCGGACGGCTCACCGGCCCTGACCACGCGCGCACGCACAGGATCGAGCGCCTGCACGAAGGCGAACCTGCAGCCCAATCGCACAAACGCCGCGACGATCGACGCCGCCACCCTATGCCTAGTCAACGAGGCACGCGTAGCGCACGGCCTGCGCCCGTTGAAGACGAACCGCGAGCTGCAGGCCGTGGCGGTGTCCCAGGTCAAGACGATGGTCCACCTGGACTACTTCGCCGACGTCCGCCCTTCGGGAACAACCCCGGCGGCGCTGATCTCGGCGACGAGCTACGGACGGGACGCCCGGAGCCTGTCCACAGCGGAGAACATCGGCTGGGGCACAGGATCCGATGCGACGCCCGCGCAGATGGTCACGGCCTGGCTGCAATCGCCGCCGCATCGCGAAATCATCCTCACCGGCGAATACCGCGAAGCGGGCGTCGGCGCAACCGCCACGGCGCCGTCACGCCTCGCCGAAGGCCAGGCCGGTGCCACATACGCACTGGAGCTGGCGCGGCGCGGCTGAGTGCCGGATAGCGTTCTCCCTCGGGACGGTGCTGTGCCACGAAAGCGACGCGATCACCCTCACGCAGACCGTAGGGGACGTCGGGCAACTGCACCTCCCCAAAACCTCAACTCCTTCCTCCCCACGAGCGTAGCGCCGCCCCGCTATGCACCGGGATGCGTCCTTCGAGGACACTCCGTAACATCTCGCTAAGGGTCGAGCCCGGAGCGCAGCTTCGTCAATCCGAGCCGCATTCTGCCCTTGACGGTGCCGGGTGGGAGGGCGAGGCGGCGTGCGATCTCCTGGTGGGTGAGGCCGTCGAAGAAGCCGAGCCGGATCACCTCGCGCTGTGCCGGCGGCAGCCGCGCGAGTAGCTCTGTGAGCTGCTCTGTTTCGGCGTGGGCGGCGAAGTCGGTGGGCACATCGTCTGGGGCCGACTGGTCGTCGAGCCGAGTCGCCCCCTCGTCGCGCTTGGCGGCGGTCGATCGGCGTTGCGCGAGGTAGATCGCGCGATGACGGACGATGTTCATCGCCCGCCCCGCCACCGAACCGCGTGCCGGTTCGTAGGTCGCCCGCGAGGACCACATCGCGACGAACGCGTCCTGCACGGCATCCTGGGCGCACTCTCGGGACAGTCAGCTCGGCGACGGACTTCGACGGTCACACCACAACCTACGAATACGACTCCTCGGGCAATCTGAAGACCGTCATCCCACCATCAGGGTCCGGCCTCGGCAAGGAGACCATCACCGTCGACGCGGACAGCCGACCGCACATCATCGTACAATGCCTAGCTGAAAGCTCCTGCACTTCAAGCGACACGACCACGTTGACGTATGACCCACTTGACCGCATCAAGGAAGCCGTCTACACCGGCCCGGGAGCCACGAAGACCATCAAATACACCTACAACGCCGATGGCGGCCTCGAAAAACTGGTGGACCCGACGGGCACGACCACGTATACGCTAGACCCGCTGGGGCGCGTCACCGAAGAAGCGCTGCCCGGCAGCGTGAGCAACGCCTACAGCTACGACGAAGCCTCGAACCTCTTGAGCCTCACCGACGCGGGCGGAACCACACACTACTTCTACAACGGGCTGAACGAGCTCGAATCGATGTACGAGCCGGGCGGAAGCTGCACAGGCACACTCTCGAAATGCACACAGTTCGTCTACGACAACGATGGCTCGCTCACCAAGACGACGTATCCGTCAGGCGCGAGCATGAGATACAAACTCGACCCCACCACCGGCCGGATCCTAACCGCAGAAGCCGATGGAACAAAAGGCGAAACGCTGCTAAGCAACACATACTCGTACTTCGAAAGCGCCAACGACACCCCGTTGATTTTTCGTGACTCCTTCTCCGAGCCAGGCGTGGCAACCGCCGAATCGGACTACAGCTACGACGCCCTCGAACGCTTGACCGAGGCGCTCAGTAAAAGCGAAACTCCGGCATATAAGTCCTGCTACCTATACCACTACGACGCCGCCGGGAACATATCGCACGAGGAATCCACACCTTCCAGCGAAGTGTGCCTCGCCAACGAAATATTTAGAGACTACAACGCCGGCAACGAGCTGGAATGTCGCATGAAAACCGCCGAAGCATGTTCAAAATCAAACACCACCGAGATCTCTGGCTACAAATATGACGGCGCGGGCAACGAGACCGCGATCACAGGATACAACGACCCCGCCAGCACGAGCTTCGCCTTCAACAACCTCAGCCAGCTCGAAGGCCTGACACCGCCCGGTAAAGCCGAAGAAAAACTCACATATCTCGGCAGCGGCCAGGGCAAACTCACAGGCCTCGGCACCACCACGCTCCAAAACAGCGCGCTGGGCATAACAAAGCAAACCATCGAAGGAAACGCGAGCTACTACGCACGCACCCCACACGGAACGTTGATCGACGAGCGTCTACCAGGCGGCACCAGCTACAACCCCGTCTACGACGCACAAGGAGACATAGTCGGCCTGCTCAACAGCGCCGGAGCACTAGTCCAGACGGTGCGCTACGGCCCTTATGGCGAGAACACCAACACCAGCGGCACCGTCGCCTACAGCACCACCAACGACCCATTCCTCTTCCAAGGCGGCTACCATCTCGCCGGAGGCAACACGGGAGCAGGCAACGTACCCAACGGCCTCTACCACTACGGCGGCACTCGACAAGTTTGGTAAGGCGATCTACTTGTATCAGTGCAGTAAGGCGCTGATTCTCAAGCCAAAGCCCGACTTCCCTGAAGTTTTGTATCCAGAACGATTCTTTGGCATTGAACCAGAACCTGCATTTTGACATTCCCCCGTTACGGCTCGGCTATCGGTAAAACGTCAGGACTGTGCCCAATGCCGCGGCGGCGGCGAAATCCGCTATGCTCCGGGGAGAAGGCAGACAGTGTGATTAGTTGATATCATTTGTGATTGACATGGAGATTTCGTGCCGCGTACCCTCCACATTGAAACTAAGTCTCAGGAATGACTAACCCAATTCATATTCTCCTACTCGTCGCCTTGGTTGTTGGTTACGTTCTGCCCGCCCTCCTCGTAGGGCGTCTAGCCGAGAGACGAGGACGCAGTTTCACGATTTATCTGATCGCGTCTTTGATTGTCGGCTGGGTTATTCCGCTTATTGCGGTGCTCATATTTTCTAATCGCCGACACGCGGATCATCCGCCCGTCTGAGATTCGTCAGCTAACCCGGATCATTCACGACCGAGCCGCACCCCGGTATGCGAGGCTGCGGCGACGTGCGCAGGTACGCCAGCCATTTGTGGATTCATCACGAGCGTCGCCCGACCGAATATTCCAGGTGGCGTAGACCACCCTCAGCGAGTCCGCCGGCCGGAGCGGCCCGGCACGCGCCCACCTTCAGCGCCGACCTCCGAGGCGGGACCGCCGGCGGCGGAGATGCCGAGCACGCGCATCGCCTTCAGCCCGAGGCTGAGCTTCTCGCGACCGTCGCTCGAGCTGACGTCCAGGCCCGAGAGCTCGCGCACGCGCTCCAGGCGGTAGTAGATCGTGTGGCGGTGGGTGAACAGGCGCTGCGCGGTCCCGGCGACGTTGCCGTCGGCCTCCAGGAACGTCGCGAGCGTGCGCACCAGCTCGGTCTCGTACTGCTCGTCGTAGGCGAGCAGCGGCTCGACCGTCTCGGAGTAGAAGCGCTGCAGCTCGGCGGGGTTCTCGCTCATCGCGCTCAGCAGCAGCCGGTAGGCGCCGGTCTGCTCGAACGCCAGCGGCGACGCCGTCGGAGCCGCCCTGCGCGACGTTCGCGGCCAGCAGCGCCTCGCCGGCGGCGCGCGGCAGATCGGCCGGGTCCTCGGCGATGCGGCTGCGGCCGAGCGCGAACGTGTAGCCCGGCGAGGCCGGCCTCCATCTCGCGCAGCACGGCCTCGGCGGCCCGGCGGCCGCGGACTCCTCGCCGCCGGGCAGCGAGCAGCAGCACCTCCGCGCCTCACCGCGTGCCGGCGCCCTCGCGCTCTGACAGGGCGGCGATCGAGCGGTTCACCACGGCGCGCGCGCCGCGCTCGGCGATGGCCCGCACGCGCGCGCGCCAGCCCTCGTCGGTCGGCGCCTGCGGGTGGGCGCGGGCGACGATCATGCTCGCGCCGTCCTCGATGTCCAGCGACAGCTCGCTGCGCGCGCTCCAGCAGCTCCTCGCGCTCGGTCAGCTCGCGTCCGCAGGATCGCGCGCAGGAACTCGCCCGCGGCGCGTCTCCGAGGCACGCTCGGGGGCGCGTACGCGCTCGACCTCCGAGGCGATCATCGTCACCAGCAGTCGCTTCATCTGCGCGCTGGGCTCAGCCGAGTCGGAGGCGGAGTCGCTATCGCCGGAGCGTCGTCGCGCGCATGTGCAGCGTGCCCACGACCGTGTCGCCCACGCGCAGCGGCGTGCTGCTCACGCCTCTGCCCCTGACAGCAGCGCGCGCTCCTCCGCCGGCGAGCGCGCGGCCACCGCCAGGGTCGCGCCCCACGCGTCGGCGACGGCGAGGCTCGCGTCCAGCGCCGTGGCAGCGGCGCGCACCACTTCGGGCAGCCCGGCGCCCGACTCGACCGCCTCGGTGACGTCGTCGAGCGCCGCGAGCTCGGACATCGGCACCGCTCAGCCCCAGAAGTAGACGACGGCGAGCGCTCCGGCCACGCCGACGCCGACGAGCACGGCGAGCACGTACAGCGACAGGATGCTCGCCGCCACGCGCTCCCACAGGCGCGAGTAGCTGGTCCACGCCGGCACGAGAATCAGGCCGGCGTACAGCGCCAGGCCGAACACGCCCGCACAGGCGGCTACCAGATCGTTGACGGCTGTCCTGCTCATCAGGCGTGATTGTGACGCATGGGGCCGTCGGCGTATAGCGACATGACGCGATGTCTCACTACCGACGCGACCGGCACGCGACCGCCCTATCGAGACCCCACGTCGATAGGGCGCATCGCTAAGTCACTCCGCTCGCGCGAAGTCCACATCGACGGGCACGGCGCAGATCGGCGCCGGCTCATCGGCCGATCTCCGCTCGCTGGCCAGACCAGCCGCCGCGCGCTGCGCCCGCCCGGGACCGTTGGCTCGCAGGAACAGCCCCACGACCGTCGGACCCGACCCGCTCACGACACGCCGGTCGGCGCCCGCGTCCAGCGCCTGTCGCAGCGCGGGCTCGATCTGCGGGCACAGCGAGATCGCGGCGGCCTGCAGGTCGTTGTGCAGCAGCTCGCGCGCGGCCGGCGCGGCCGCGCCGAGCTCGAACGCGACCTCCAGGGCGCGACGCTGTCTCCGCCAGCTCCCGCGTCGTGCGCCCGGCCGCCCAGCTCGTCCGCGCGCGCATACACCGCGGCGGTGGACAGCTCGGCCGCGATCGGCAGCACGAGCACGCCGAACGGATGGCTCGGCGGGGGCAGCTCGCGCAGGCGCTCACCCGCGCCCGTGGCCAGCCAGCGCCCGGGGGCGATCTGCGCGGGCACGTCTGCCCCCAGGCGCGTCGCCAGCTCGAGCATCAGCTCGTCTGAGCCGAGCCCCGACGCGTGCCGGCCAGCCGCAGCGCCGCCGCGGCGTCCGCCGAACCGCCTCCCAGTCCGGCGGCCACGGGGATGCGCTTGACGATGCTCAGCCGCAGCGGCCGGTACCTCCCAGCCGGTCGCCTCGCGGAACAGGCGCAGCGCCGTCGCCGCCAGGTTCTCACCGGGCTCGCCGGCACGCCGGGACAGACGATCTCGTCCTCGCCGCGCCGCCGGGAGCGGAGCCAGCCGGACTCCAGCGTGAGCTCGTCGGCGAGCGAGATCGACTGCATCACGCTCGCCAGCTCGTGCCTGACCGTCCTGCTCGCGCACCGGCCCGACGAACAGCCCGAGGTTGATCTTCGCGGGCGCGCTCGCGCGCGCGGTGGGGCAGCGCCGGTCATATGCTCGAGCAGGCTGCCCCAGCGCCGCGGAAGTCCGCGGGCGAGAGCCGCTCCGCGCGCACGTTTCGGGTCGGCCTAGGTCGCTCAGCAGGAGGCGAATCTCCTCACGCGAGCGCCCGCCGACGAGACCCCCGCGCGCCCGGCGCCGGCGGACAGGCTCGCTTCGCCGAGCAACCGCCCCGGCCCAGCGAGCGCGAGCGAGCCGCGCGAGCGTCTTGCGCCGGTGCGCGAACGCCCCTGCCCACCAGCGCACGCAGCGCGCGCGACGGCGCCGGCACCCGGCGGACGCATCTCGACCAGCACCGAGTCACACGTTCGGCTGGGCGATAGAACACCGTGCGCGGGATCGCGCGCAGAACCCGCACCTCGCACGCGAGCTGAGCGATCACCGAGCTGACGCCGTACACCCGCCTGCCCGGCGTCGCGGCCAGCCGCTCGCCGACCTCGCGCTGCACCATCGCGACCCACATCTCCGACGCCCGGCGAGCTCCTCGATCGTGCGCAGCAGCACGCCGGCCGCGATCCCGTAGGGAAGGTTCGCGACCATCTTGCCGGGCGCCGGGCTCATCGCCGCCAGATCGATCGCGCATCGCATCGCCCCAGTGCACGCTGACGTTCGCGATGCGGGTCGGTCGCTCGCAGCAGCGCCTCGCGCAGACGCGCTCGTCGATCTCCACGACGTGCACGTGTCGCACGCGCTGCGCCAGGTACTCGGACAGCACCCCCAGCCCCCCGCCGATCTCCAGCACGACGTCCCGCTCGCCGCCAGCTCCGCCGCGCGCTCGATCACGCCGAGGATGTTCGAGTCGATCAGGAAGTTCTGCCCCAGCTCGCGATCGGGGCGCACCTCGAAGCGACGCATGCGCCGCAGGCTGGGCTGGGCGGGCTCGCCCTCCGTGGGAGTCGGCGACCGCGCGCCCCGGCCGGATGGTCGGGCATCGGCCACGGGGCTCATCCCCAGCCGAACACGCGCGCGGCGTTGCGCTCCACGAGCGCGTCCAGCTCGGCGACGCTGACACCCCGGAGCTCTGCCACGAACGCCGCGGTGTGCGCGACGAACGCGGGCTGGTTGCGCTGCTTGCGCACCGCCTGCGGTGTCAGATAGGGAGCGTCGGTCTCGACCAGCAGCCGCTCGTCGGGGACCTCACGTGCCGCGGCGGCCAGATCGACGGCGCTTTTGTAGGTGACGTTGCCGGCGAAGGAGATCGCATATCCGCGATCCAGGCACTCCTGCAGGTGCTCGGGCATCGAGAAGCAATGAATCACGACGCTGCACCCCTGCGCTTCGTCAGCCGAGTTGCGCCAGTGTCTGCGCGGCGGCGTCGCGTGAGTGGATCACGAGCGGCAGGCCCGTCTCGCGCGCGAGCGCGATGTGTGCGGCGAACGCCCGCTCCTGGTCTGAGCGCGGCGCTCCGTCACGGTAGAAGTCAAGCCCCGTCTCTCCGATCGCCAGGCAGCGCTCGTGCGCCGCCAGAGCGCGCAGCTCGGCGAGGTCGGCGTCGTCGAAGCCGGTCGTCTCGTTCGGATGACGTCCCACCGCCGCGTACACCTGCGGGAACGCCTCGGCCGCGACGAGCGCCGCGCGACACGAAGCGCCGACGGTGCCGACCGTCAGCATCCGCCTCACCCCGGCGGCGTCGGCGGCGGCGACCAGCTCCGCGTCGGGCTGCTCACACAGGTCGAGATGGGTGTGACTGTCGATCATGCTCAGGCCGAGCTCTCAGGCGAGACAGCCTGGGAAGTGGAACCGCCGCCGGATGTGCCCCGCGCGCGTGGTGTGGAATTGCCGGCGCCGCCACCGGGCTCGGCGTGCTTGGGAAACAGCGGCTCGATCGGCGTCACGCGCCCGGCGGTCCCGGCCCCCAGCCGCGCACCCGCGAGCGTCACGTCCGGGGCGCCGAGCGCTGCCAGCAGAGTCTCCGTGCTCGCCGGCAGGTAGGGATGCAGCAGCACCGACACGACCCGCAGCCCCTCGATCAGCGTGCCCAGCACGCGATCCAGATCGCCCGCGCGCGACTCGTCCTTGGCCAGTTGCCACGGCGCCTGCTCCTCGACGTAGCGGTTGCACCGGCGCACCCGCTGCCAGATCTCCTCGAGCGCGACCGTCAGCTCGGTGCGCTCGATCAGCTCGCCGACCCGCTCGCTCAGGCCCGTGAAATCCGCCGCGAGCGCCGGATCGGGCTCGCCCGCGGGCACGACCCCATCGCGGTAGCGCACGACCATCGCCAAGCGTGCGGCTGGCGAGGTTGCCGAGCTCGTTGGCCAGCTCTGACTCGTAGCGCTGCTCGAACGAGGCTGGTCGACACCGACCCGTCCTGGCCGAACGACACGTCGCGCAGCAGATAGAACCGCAGCGCGTCGGCGCCGAACCGCTCGATCACCGCGAACGGGTCGAGCACGTTGCCCAGCGACTTTGACATCTTCTCGCCGTCCATCAGCAGGTACCCGTGCACGAACACGCGCTCGGGCAGCTCCAGGCCGGCGGCCATCAGCAGCGCCGGCCAGTACACGGCGTGAAAGCGCAGGATGTCCTTGGCGATCACGTGGCAGTCGGCGGGCCAGAACTTCTCTGTCAGATCGACGCCCGGCCGTGCGTAGGAGAGCGCCGAGTAGTAGTTCAGCAGCGCGTCGAACCACACGTAGAACACGTGCTCGTCATCCCACGGCACCGGCACGCCCCAAGTCAGCCGATGGCGTGTCAGCGGCACGTCGCGCAGGCCCGAGCGGATGAACGACAGCGCCTCGTTGTAACGCGTTCGTGGCGCGACGAATGTCTCGCGTTCGGCATACAGCCGTTCGAGGGGCTCTTGGAACGCGGACAGCTTGAAGAAGTAGCTGTCCTCCTGCTCGCGCGTCAGCTCGATGTGATGGATCGGGCAGAGGTTGCCGGGATCGATCTCGTTCTCGGCCTTGAAATCCGCGCACCGCGGGCAGTACCAGCCCTCGTAGGTTCCTTCATACACATATCCGTTCTCGCGCACGCGCGTGAGCACCTCTTGGACCTTCGCGATGTGCGACGGATCGGTCGTGCGGATGAAGAAGTCGTTCGACGCCTCGATCTGCGGCGCGAGCGCGCGGAATCGCTCGGCGTTGCGATCCGCCAGCTCCTGGGGCTCGATCCCGAGCGCGTGCGCCGCGTCGGCGACCGGCTCGCCGTGCTCGTCGGTGCCGGTCAGGAAGAACACGTCCTCGCCGCGCTGGCGGTGGTGGCGCGCGATCACGTCGGCGGCGATCGTCGTATACGCGTGCCCGAGATGGGGCGCCGCGTTGACGTAGTAGATCGGGGTGGTTACGTAGTACTGGGACACGCATTGCCCAGGCTACTGCTCTCCGCGAGTGAACTCCCGGTACAGCTCGTTCGTCCCAACCCCCGTCAGCTTCGCCACGACCCCCGCCGCGGGCCTGGGCTTAGCGCCGGCCCGCACCAGCTCGCGTACCGCCTCGATCGCCTCCTCTGCTCGTCCCGCGCCGGGCGCGGCGGCGCCGATCACGAGCACGATCTCACCCCGCGCCGGGTTCTCCTCATAGTGGCTCGCCAGCTCGGCTGCGCTACCGCGGCGGACTTCCTCGTGCAGCTTGGTCAGCTCGCGGCATACCGTCACCGGTCGCTCGGGATCGACCTCGGCGAGCAGCCCCAGCGTGGCAGCCAGGCGCCGCGGGGACTCAAACGCGACGAGCGTCTCCTCGGTTCGTGCCAGCACGCGCTGAAGCTCCGAGCGCTTGCGCGACAAAAACCCCACGAACCGCCACCGCTCGACGGGCAACCCCGACGCGACCAGTGCAACAACCGCAGCACTCGGCCCGGGCAGCACCTCCACCGGCAGTCCCTCCCGAACGCACGCCCGTACGAGCGCATACCCCGGGTCGGAGATCAGCGGCGTGCCCGCGTCGCTGACCAGCGCCACCGTCTCCCCCGCGCCTACTCGCGCCACCAACTCCCGCGCGCGGGCGCGTTCGTTGTGCTCGTGCAGGCTCACCAGCCGTGCCGCCGACACGCCGTGCCGGTCGAGCAGGATCTGCGTGTGGCGGGTGTCCTCGCACGCCACCACATCGGCCGTGCCCAGCGCGTCGAGCACACGTAACGTCACGTCTTCGAGGTTGCCGATCGGCGTCGCGCACACCAGCAATCTCCCGTGCGTCGACGATTCAACCGGAGGGTTCTCGGCGCTCATCTCGCAACTATAGGTTCCGCCACGAGTTCCCCCGCAAGTCCGCTATGTCCACCGAGCCCGACCAACCACCCCAATACACGCGTTACCGCGCAGGGCGCCGTCTACACCCGCGACGCGAGGACGAGAGTCTGATCGACCCCCTGAGCGCCGAGCGCGCCCGCGCAGCCAAGCCCCGACGGGGATGGCGCGAGCGGATCACCCCCAAACGGGTGATAATCGGCCTGCTGGGACTGATCGCGTGCTGGCTGATCCTCTCGCTCGTGCTGTTCCTGGTCAGCTCCCACTTCGAGCGCACCTCCCCGCCGGCAAACGTCGCGAGCGTGCTCGACCCCGCGGGCTACCCGCTCACCAGCGTCAACAACATTCTCGTGCTCGGCTCCGACCGCCGCCAGAAAGACTCGAAGGAACCGGGCGCGGAAACGACCGGTCCGGGGCGTTCGGACACGATCATGCTGATCCGCACCGGCGGTGGACACGCGGCGCGCCTGTCGATCCCGCGCGACACGGTGCTGGAAATCCCCGGCCACGGCCTGCAGAAGATCAACGCCGCCCACGAGTTCGGCGGACCCGCGCTGTCGATCTCGGTGATCAAGAGCTGGCTCGGCATCCCGATCAACCACCTCGTGGAAGTGAACTTCGAAAACTTCCCCGCCCTGATCGACGCGATGGGCGGCGTCACCTACACCGGGGGCTGCATCGTCTCGCGCCTGGACGGCGGTTTCAGTCGCGGCGGCTATACGCTGCGGCTGTCGCGAGGCACCCATCACCTGAACGGCAAGCAGGCGCTGGCGCTCGCACGCACGCGCGAGAACCTGTGTGCGCCCAACGAGACCGACATCCAGCGCGAGGAGCACCAGCAGGCGCTGTTCACCGACATGAAGTCCCAGCTGCTGTCACCGTCGAGCTTCCTGCGCCTGCCCCTGATCGCCTGGAACGCGCCCCCGGCGATCATCTCCGACATGAGCGGCCCCACGCTGCTGGGGCTGTTCGGCGCGCTGGCGATCTCCGGCACACCGCCGACGCACGTGCTCACAGCCGTCGGGAGTAGTCACGCTGCCCGACGGCGAGCAGGGCCTGACTGTCTCGGAATCGGAGCGCCGCGCGGCGGTCGCGCGGTTTGAGGCGGGGTGAGGCGAGGTGAGCCTTGCCCCGACACACCGGCAGGACCATCGCCCGGCTCAGCTCTTCGCTGCCACCGGCTTTTTGGGCTCTGAGCTTTTCGAGTCACCTCCACCCGACTCGGACTTCGCCTTGGTCTCAGTAGACGACCCGGACGACGAATCCTTGCCCGCCATCCGAGGAGCCGCCGTCAGAGCCCGTCTTCGATCCCTCGGCCTTCGAGGACCCCTCGGCCGCGGCAGCGTTCTCGCGCTGGCGTTTGCGGGTGCCGTAGTCGGTGTTGTAGAAGCCCTTGCCCTTGAAGTGCACCGCAGGGGCATGCAGCACGCGCTGCGACCGGCACGCCCGTGTCGGGGTCGTGCGTCAGGGCATCGTCGCTGAAGGACTGCACGATCTCAAACGTGCTCCCGTCGGGACGTCGGTACTCGTAGATTGGCATCGGGCCGATTATATGGGCGGTCAATCGACCGATCGCCCGATGGAGGGTCGCAGTCAGTCGGCCAGCAGCGCGCGTGCACAGGCGATCCCGGCCGGCGACGGTCGCGTCGAAGTCGCGCTCGGGCTCGGTCAGCATCCGCAGCGCGAACCCGTCGCCGAGCGCGAACAGGACCTCGGCGACCGTGTCCGGCTCGGCGTGCAGCCGCACGACGCCCTCCCGCTGCGCCGTCGCGAGCATGCCCGCGACCTGTTCGCGCGTGCGGCGCATCAGCTCGGCGTACTCGACGGCGATGTCGTCGTTGCGGCGCGACAGCGTGAACAGCTCGAACACGAGCGTCACGAAGTCCGGGTCCTCGCGCACGGTCTCCTGCAGGTTGCTGGGCCATCAGGCCGATGAAGTCGTCGGCCGTACGCGCGTCCGGCGAGCTGGCTGCTCGAGCAGCTCCATGCGCAGCTCGCAGTCGCGACGCACCGCCTCGACCAGCAGCTGCTCCTTGGTGCCGAAGTAGTAGTGCAGCAGCCCCCGCGACACGCCCGCCTCGCGCGCGACACGGTCGAACGTCGAGCCCGCCGTCCCGCGCCGCGCGACGCTGCGAGCGCATCGCCTCGACGATCCGCTGTGCCTTCTCGCCCGCAGCGATCCGGCGCCTGCGACGGCTGCGCTCCTGCGCGGCAGGGGCAATCTCCCCGCCGCGCGCGTGTCAGTCCCTCGACGGTCGCGGTCATCTGCAGTCTCGGAGGCAGTGGTGTCGTCAGTCCTGCGTCCTCAGGAGGCCGGCGCGGCGCGGGCGCGGGCTCGCCGGGGCCGTGGTCGAGCTGTACTCGAACTCCTCCTCGGCGCCGAACAGCAGGTCGAGCAGCTTCGCCGCGCAGATCCTCGCTCAGCGCCAGCGCGAGCACGCCGGCGATCGCGAGCAGCAACAGCTTGCGCCCGAGTCCCGCCACGACGGCGCTTGCGCTCCTTGCGCGGGGGCTCGCGTAGCGTGTTCGCCGCGTCGCGCAGCGCGCCTCGCCGCCTCGCGCAGCTCCTTTTGGAGCTTGCGATCCTCGAACAGCGCCGTGGTCGCGGGCTTGCCGTTGCTCATGCGCCCGTACGCGCTGCGCGCCGCGCCATACGCCGCGAGCAGGCTCCCGCGCAGCTCCTCGTCTTCGATCAGACGTTCTATGTACCGGTTGCTCCGCGCGGCGCGCGCCGCCTCACCGGCCCTGCCGAATCTACTGCCACCACTGCTACTACGGTCTTTCGCCGCCATTTTGCGCCACCGCCTCTGAAGGAGAGCTTGTATAGTTCTGCGCTCCAATATACGCTCCCACGGCGGGAACGTACGCGCGCGCCGCAAACGTGAGAATGAGATGCGTGCCCACGTTCCAGGCGACCGTCACCGAGCTGGGTCTGCTGTTGATCGTGGGCGCCCTGCCTCCGGACTGGCACAGCGCTCGTTTCTGTCGCTCACGGCGCTGTTCGTGCTCGCGGGCTTTGCCGTCGGGCCAGGCGGGTTTGGCTGGATCGACTTCCGCGCGCGCTCGGGCTTCGTCGAGGATCTCGCGTTCGTCGCGCTGATCGTGATCCTGTTTCGCGACGGCCTGGAGGTCGAGGGCGAGATGCTGCAGCGCGCGTGGCACCTGCCAGCGCGCAAGCTCGTGCTGGCGATGCCGATCACCGCGGTAATCGTCGCCGTACGCGCCCACGCGCTGATCGGGTTCACCTGGACGGAGTCGTTTCTCGTCGGCGCCCTGCTCTCGCCGACCGACCCGGTGCTGACCTCGAGCATCGTCACCAACCCGCGCGTGCCCCGCCTGGTGCGACATTCGCTGAACCTCGAGTCCGGGCTCAACGACGGGCTCGCGCTGCCGGCCGTGCTCGCGCTGCTGGCCGCGCTCAGCGCGGGCTCCGATCAGTTCGTGTGGTGGCGGTTCGTCATCCAGGACATCGGCCTGGGCTTCATCTACGGACTCGCCTGCGGGTGGCTCGCATCGCTGCTGATGCCAGCCCGCGCGCGCAGCGCCATCCACTGGAGCACTCGATCCCCTCCCACCAGAAGTCGCTGTTCGCGCTCGGGGTCGCGTTCGCGACGTACGGCCTGACCGTGCTCGCGCCCCCCGGCAATGGGTTCATCGCGGTGTTCGTCGCCGCGATCGTGCTCGGCATCCGCCGCCCGGACCTGCGCGTGCACTTCGAGCGCCGCGCGGACGAGCTCGTGGAGATCGTCAAGCTCGGCATCTTTCTCGTGTTCGGCTCGCTGCTGACCCTGCACGCGCTCACGCGCGAGGGCCTGGCCGGCGCTCGTGTTCGTCGCCGCGTGTTCCTGCTGGCTCGCCCGGTGGCGGTGTGGGTGGCCCTGCTCGGCACTCCCACCGACCGCGCCACGCGCCTGTTCATGGGCTGGTTCGGGCCCAAGGGCGTCGCCACGATGACTTTCGCCCTGCTCGTGCTCGACCGAACATCGCCTCGGGCCCGCGCATCTTCGACCTGGTCGCGCTGGTCGTGTTCTGCTCGATCATCGTCCACGGCCTGTCCGACACCCCGGGCGCCAACTGGATCGCCAGACACGCCGAGCGCGTAGCCAGCCCGTCGGTTGGGCGGGAGGCGTGCCGCATGCGGCACGCCCGGGGGCGTGATGCACGCCCCCGCCGTTGGCGCATGCGCCAACGGTAGATACGCCGCATGCGGCGTATCTCGGGCCGCACATGTGCGGCCCCGCCGGTGGGCGCATGCGCCCACCGGAACAACATCAGCTTTCTTCAAGCATGCGCGGCGACCACTTCTGGCGCGCCCCTGCTCCGACGGACATCAGCACTGACTACGTGTGCAGTGCCGCCTGCTCCTGAGCCGACGGGAAACGCCCAGGCCGCCCGCGTGCGGCGCTCCTGACGGAACACGAACCGCAGTTGCTGGGGCGGTCTCAGCTGGGCCTCGTTCGGGCGAAACGTGGCGCACGGCTCGTCGAGGTTCAGGGCGCACAACAGGTTGCAGCGGAAGTAGCAGTCCTCGCACCTGACCTGCTTCGTCGCTCGCTTGCTCTGCTTTCTCTGCACGCGCCCCCCTGCGGGTCGGATTGAACGGTCGAATGAACGGACCGCGCCATCATCTCACGGTCGCTCGCGCCCGCTCGGGGCCATTCCGCAAATCGCAGGGAAAATCGACTTCTACCCGGAAATAGCCATCGTCACGTCACTTTCTCGTGACAATCTCTGGAGGGGTCTACGCACTTTGCGGTCATGCCCTGGCCCGCGGCGTCATCATCTGGACGGTATGCGCATTCTCGTCACCGGCGCCAGCGGTTTTGTCGGCTCGCAGCTCATCCCCCGGCTGCTGTCCGACGGGCATCTCGTGCGGGCGCTCGCGCGTGACTCGGCTGGGGTCGAGGTGGCCGGAGCGGAGAGTATGTCTGACTCTTTGCTCGCCGTGAACGCGCGCCCGCGTGTACACGCGCGTGGCCACAGCAATCGAATGGATGTACTCACGGGAGACGTCCTCTCAGGTCAGGGTCTCGCCCGAGCCCTGCGCGGAGTCGAGGTCGCCTACTACCTGATCCACTCGATGGAGCGCTCACCCGCGGCGGGCGGCGACATCACGGGTGGGCAGCCCATCGCATTCCCCGAGCGAGAGCGCATCGCCGCGAAGAACTTCGCCGCCGCGGCATCCCGCGCCGGTGTATCGCGGATCGTGTACCTCGGAGGACCCACCGCAAGCTGGACTACCGCGCGCGATGCCGGGCCATCTCTCGCCCCATCTGTCAAGCCGCGAGGCGGTCGAGCGCATTCTGCGCGACGCCGTTCCCGACACGGTCGCCCTGCGCGCGTCGATCGTCATCGGCGCGCGGTCGCGCTCGTTTCGTTTTCTCGTGCGGCTTGTCGAGCGCATGCCGGTGCTCGACACTGCCCGCCTGGCACTCGCATCGCACGCGTCCAATCGACGCGCGCGACGTCATCGACATGCTCGCCGCTGCGGCCACCGTCACCGCCGTCGCGGGCGACTCACTGGATGTGGGCGGGCCGGACATGCTCAGCTACGGCGCGATGATCCGGCGCATCGCCGAGCTGATGATGCTGGCACGTCCGGTCGTCGGCCTGGGTGTGAACGCCACACCGCTGACCGCCCGCATAGCCGCCGCAATCGCCGGCGAGGACCCCGAGCTGGTGAGCGCGCTGATGGAAAGCTTGCAGAGCGACCTCCTGCCCGGCGGGCCAGGCGGTCAGTCACACCTGCGCACCGCCGAGCTGCTGGGAGTCGAGCTGCACTCCTTCGACGCTGCCGTCGAACGCTCGCTGCGCGAGTGGGAAGCGGTCGAACCACTCGCGGCGCGGTGAGCGCCGCCCGGTGAAAACGATGAGCCTCGTCACGGCATCCATCCACATCGACGCGCCCCCGGAGAAGGTGTGGGAGCTGATCATGGACCCGGACCGGCTGGGTGACTGGGTCACGATCCACCGCGGGCTGGGGCGCGTGGACGCAGGTCCCCCGCGCGTCGGCTACCGGATGGACCAGCATGTTCATCTGCGCGGTGTCAGCCTCGACATTCACTGGACTCTCGTCGAGTGCAGTCCTTGCGCGCGCGCGGTGTGGACAGGTCGCGGACCGACGCGCTCACGAGCGCGAACCGAGTACATCCTCGAGGACGAGCGCGGAGGCACGCGCTTTGACTATCGCAACGAATTTCATCCACCGTTCGGTCCCCTGGGCACGATCCTCAGCAGAGCGCTCGTCGGGGGGATGCCGGAGCGAGAGGCGACGCACACGCTCGATCGGCTGCGCTCTCATTTGGCGTAACCGCCTGAAGTAACCGCCTGAACCTGCCCGCACGCGGGTCTGCAATGTTTCCACCCTCGGCCGACGGTTCTGCGTGTGCATGAAACGTTTCTGCCTTCGGACAGCACGTTTTCTGTCTGCTGATAGTGTAAGGTGAGCACAATTCGATGTGATTCAGATCACATTTACACTAGTGAACAGGATTGAACCGTGACCGACTTCCTTGACGAGAAGCGCCGAGAGATCACCTCCCGACTGAACGAGCTGGGCCCGCTGGTGGAGGAGTACAACCGTCTCGTGGCCGCCGCTTCGGCACTGGACGGAATCGGCGGAGCGTCCGCCGCCCCGGCCGCGGCCGCTCCTCGCCGCCGTGGACCCGGACGCCCGCGTGGCTCCGTCAGCAAAACCGCCACCGTGGCAGCGCCAGCCAAAAAACGGGGTCGCCCCCCGGGCCGCCCCAAAAAAGTGGGCAGGCCTAAAACCAAAAAAGTAGGACGCCCCCCGGGACGCCCCAAAGCCGCGGCGGCGACCACAACGGCCCCCGCCACCGGACGTCGTCGTGCCGGACGGCGCAAAGGCAGCGGTACGCGCGCCGCGCAGGCGCTGTCGTTCGTGCGGGGACAGCCCGGCATCACCATCCCCGAGCTCGCGGCCAAGATGGGCATCAAGCAGAACTACCTCTACCGCGTGCTGCCCGGACTCGAACAGGAAGGGAAGCTCAAAAAGCAGGGCCGCGGTTGGCACCCCAAATCCTAGTCTCGTTATGCCCCTGACAGGTCCTCTCGGTCGCTCGCGTGCATAGCACGCCACGCGGGTGGGTGGGCACTTCATTCCGTGTCAGGAACGACGATCCGTCGGATTGACAGGCTAACCACCTGACAGATACGGTCACGAAAAAGGGCGCGGCAGATGCCGCGCCCTTTTGCTGCCCGCGTTGACTGACGGTCAAATCAGGCCCTGGTCTTTGACGGTGTCCCGCTCGCCGGCGAGCTCATCGACGGAGGCGTCGATACGAGCGCGGGAGAGCTCGTCGAGCTCGAGACCCTGCACGATCGTGTACTCACCACCCGCGCACGTGCACGGAAACCCGCAGATGAGACCCTCGGGGATGCCGTAGGAGCCGTCTGACGGAACGCCCATCGACACCCAGCCGCCATCGCTGCCGGAAACCCAGTCGCTGACGTGATCGATCGCCGCGTTCGCCGCCGACGCGGCGCTGGAGGCGCCGCGCGCCTCGATGATCGCCGCGCCGCGTTTGCCGACGTTCGGCAGGAAATCCTGCTCGATCCAAACCTGATCGTCGACGACGGCCGCGGCCTGCTCGCCGCGGATCTCGGCATGAAACAGGTCTGGGTACATCGTCGGCGAGTGGTTTCCCCACACGCCCATGTGCGATACGTCGCTCACGGGCGCCTGCACCTTTGCCGCCAATTGCGCCACGGCGCGGTTGTGGTCGAGGCGCATCATCGAGGTGAACCGCTCACGCGGTATGTCAGGGGCACTGGACATCGCGATCAGGCAGTTCGTGTTAGCCGGGTTGCCAACTACCAGCACACGCACCCCGGCGCCGGCGTGCTCGTTCAGCGCGCGACCCTGGACGGTGAATATCTTGCCGTTCTCGCTCAGCAGCTCGGCGCGCTCCATGCCCTTCGTGCGCGGGCGCGAGCCCACGAGCAGCGCGATGTCGACGCCGTCGAACGCGTCGTTCGGGTCGTCGTGCAGGTCGAGCCCCGACAGCAGCGGAAACGCGCAGTCGACGAGCTCCATCGCCACGCCCTCCAGTGCGCCCATCGCGGGCGGTATCTCCAGCAGCCGCAGGTCTACCGGCTGGTCGGGGCCGAGCAGCTGCCCGGAGGCGATGCGAAACACGAGGCTGTAACCGATCTGCCCGGCGGCGCCGGTGACGGTGACTCTTACGGGATTGCTCACGGGTGTTCAGCTCCTAAGTTGGGGGGCAAATTCTTGGACATTGGTCGCACCTGATCGCCAGTCCGGTCAGGCCATCTCCTGCTTGAGGTTGTCGTCGATTGACGCGAGAAACTCTTGCGTCGTCTGCCACTCCTGGTCGGGGCCTACGAGCAGCGCGAGGTCCTTGGTCATACGACCGGATTCGACGGTCTGCACGCACACTCGCTCCAACCTTGCGGCGAACTCGCTCACGGCTGGAGTGCCGTCCATCCGCCCGCGCGCGGACAGACCGCGCGTCCACGCGAATATCGAGGCGATCGGGTTGGTGGATGTGGGCTTGCCCTGCTGGTGCAGCCGGTAGTGACGCGTGACGGTGCCGTGCGCGGCCTCGGCCTCGACCGTCGAGCCATCGGCGCTCATCAGCACGCTGGTCATCAGCCCGAGCGAGCCAAACCCCTGCGCGACCGTGTCGGACTGGACGTCGCCGTCGTAGTTCTTGCACGCCCACACATATCCCCCTTCCCACTTCAGCGCCGCCGCAACCATGTCGTCGATCAGGCGGTGTTCGTAGGTGAGCCCGGCGGCCTCGAACTCGACTCGAAACTCGGCGTCATACACCTCGGCGAACAGGTCCTTGAAGCGTCCGTCGTAACGCTTGAGGATCGTGTTCTTGGTCGACAGGTACACCGGCAGGCCGTGGTCCAGGCCGTAACGCAGCGAGGCGCGCGCGAAGTCGCGGATCGAGGAGTCGAGGTTGTACATCGCCATCGCGATGCCCGGGCCCGGGAAGTCATAGACGTCCAGCTCGATCGGCTCGCTTCCGTCCTTGGGCGTGTAGGTGAGGGTCAGTGTGCCCTCGCCGGGGACGACGAGATCGGTCGCGCGATACTGGTCGGCGAAGGCGTGACGGCCGATCACGATCGGCTTGGTCCAGCCGGGCACCAGCCGCGGGATGTTGGCGATGACGATCGGCTCGCGAAAGATGACACCGCCGAGGATGTTGCGGATCGTGCCGTTGGGCGAGCGGTACATCTCGTGCAATCCGAACTCCCGCACGCGCGCCTCGTCCGGAGTGATCGTCGCGCACTTGACGCCGACCCCCAGCTCCCTGATCGCCTGCGCGGCTTGCACGGTGATCTGATCGCGAGTCGCGTCGCGGGACTCGATGCTGAGGTCGTAACGCCGCAGGTCGATGTCCAGGTAGGGCACGATCAGCTGGTCCTTGATGAACGACCAGATAATCCGCGTCATCTCGTCGCCGTCGAGCTCGACTACTGGGTTCTGCACCTTGATCTTGTTGTTGGTGGAAGCCATGTCTCGATCCTTGGGGGAGGTCTTGGGGCTGTCGCGGGGAGGTCTGGGAACTATCGCCGGGCGGGCGATGCTATCTCGCGGGTGGATTTGGTGGGAGACCCGTAAGCGCGATCCACCGATCGGCGCTGTCGGCGCCGGTCACCGCACCTGTTGGCATTGCGGAAGCTGACGATGGTCGGATCGGCTCCGCCGCAGAGCTTGTGACATCTCAGAGCTTGTGACATCTGCTTCACTGTCGTCCATGTCCACCATGCCAAGGGCAGCGACAGGCCTAGAAGGCAGTGCGCCGTGGCGCACGCACGAGGTGTTCAACCAGGTCCCGCCGTTGACAGGGCGAAACGTATTCGCCGACAACACGCCGCTCCTCGAGGCCACCGAGCGCGAGGGAGCCTCCTGGGCGCTCGAGCGCGCCGGCGAGCTGGGCGAGCTGATCGGCGAGGTGGGTGGGCCTCAGGACCTGTGGGGCAGGCTGGCGAACGAGAACCGACCGGTGCTGCGCACGCACGACCGCTACGGCCATCGCATCGACGAGGTCGAGTTCCACCCGGCGTGGCACCAGCTGATGCAGTTGGGGGTCGAGCACGAGCTGCACGCGCTGCCCTGGCGCGAGCCAGACAAGCCCGCGCCGCACGTGGCTCGCGCGGCGCTGTACATGACGGCGATGCAGGCTGAGGCCGGCTTCTGCTGTCCGATCACGATGACGTTCGCCGTCGTGCCGGCATTGCGCGCCCAGCCCGAGCTCGCGGCCGAGTGGGAGCCGCTGGTGACCGCGACCACCTATGACCCGCGTTCGATTCCCGCAACCGAGAAGGGGAGCGCGATCGCGGGCATGGCGATGACCGAGAAGCAGGGCGGCTCGGACGTGCGCGCGAACACGACCGTGGCCCGGCCTTTGAACGGTGGGGGCGCCGGGGCGGAGTATGAGCTCACAGGCCATAAGTGGTTCTGCTCGGCGCCGATGTCCGACCTGTTTCTCGTGCTCGCCCAGGCCCAGTCGCCCGGCGGCGAGGCGGAGGGACTGTCGTGCTTTCTGATGCCGCGCGTGCTGGCAGACGGGACGCGTAACGCGATGCACATCCAGCGCTTGAAGGACAAGCTCGGCAACCACTCCAACGCGTCCAGCGAGATCGAGCTGCACGGCGCGTGGGCGCGCATGGTCGGCGAGCCGGGCCGGGGCGTGCCGACGATCATCGAGATGGTCGGTCACACGCGCCTGGACTGCGTGATCGGCGCCGCCGCGGGGATGCGCGCGGCGGTGGTGAGCGCCACCCACCATGCCGCGTATCGCCACGCGTTCGGCAAGCTGCTGATCGACCAGCCGCTGATGCGCAACGTGCTCGCGGACCTGTGTCTGGAGGCCGAGGCGTCGACCGCGCTGGCGATGCGTCTCGCGCGGGCATACGACGAGGACTCCGCCGACGTAGAAATAGGTGCCCACCCGCCCGAGGACTCAAGCGACGCGCAGCTGTTCAAGCGCCTGGCGACCGCCGTCGGCAAGTACTGGGCGTGCAAGCGCGCCCCGAACCACGCGTTCGAGGCGATGGAGTGCCTCGGCGGCGCCGGGTATGTAGAGGAGTCAGGGATGCCGCGGTTGTACCGCGAGGCGCCGCTGGCCTCGATCTGGGAGGGCTCGGGCAACGTGATCAGCCTCGATGTGCTGCGCGCGCTCGTGCGCACACCGCGCTCCCTGGAGGTGTTCCTTGCGGAGGTCAAGCAGGCCCAGGGCGCCGACGCGCGCCTGGATGCCCGGATCGGCGAGCTGGAATCTCAGTTCGCCGGCGGCGATCCCGCGACGCTCGAGCAGCGCGCGCGACGGGTGGTCGAAAGCATGGCGCTGTGCCTGCAGGGCTCGCTGCTCGTGCGCCATGCCCCGTCCGCGGTCGCGGACGCGTTCTGCGCCGCGCGCCTGGCCGGTGACGGCGGCTTGGAGTACGGGACGCTGCCGGCTGGCACCGACTTCGAGGCGATCATCGCCCGGAGCCGGCCCGAACTGGGCTGAGGGGACGGGGTGGTTGTATAAAAATAAAACTGCGTATCACTATAGTTATACGCAGTTTTAAAAGTACATACATCACCACCACTCCCTATCAAGACGTCGCCCTCCCACCCAAAACGCCGCCCACCCCACCGAGCCCACGCCGCCCGACCGGCACCCCCGACCGGCATCCATCGCATCGCCGCCTACCATTGAGACACCATGGCACCGCGCACGAACTTTCAACTGGCTCGCGTGTTCGGCATCAGGATCGGTGTCGGCGTCAGCTGGTTCGTGGTGCTGTTCCTGTTCGTCATATTGACGACGCCCTACTTCCACAAAGTGCTCGGGGGGGCGGAGACGACCGCGTACCTGGTCGCGGTTGCCGTCGTGCTGTCGTTCTTCGTGTCGGTGATCGCGCACGAGCTCGGCCACGCGCTCGTCGCCCGGCGCAACGGTCTGTCGGTGGCGGGGATCGACCTGTGGGCGTTCGGCGGGCTGACACGCATGCGCGAGCTGCCCAACACGCCGGGAGTGCAGCTGCGCGTGGCGATCGCCGGTCCAGCGGTAACCCTCGCCGTTGTCATTGCCTGCGCGCTCGCAGCCGGCCTGACGGCGCCGGGAGGGCACTTCGCCGAAGTCGCAACGGGTAGCGGCGAAGTCAGCGCCACGCCCGCGCTGGTGTGGCTGAGCTGGGTGGCAACAGTCAACGTGTTCGTGCTCGTGTTCAACCTGATCCCCGCGTTTCCGCTCGACGGCGGGCAGATCGCTCAGGCCCTGATCTGGTGGCGCACCGGCGATCGCAACCGCGCCACGCGCTGGACGGGCCGCGCCGGTCAGGGGTTCGCGCTCGCACTGGGCGCGATCGGGCTGGCTGGGCTCGCGTACGGCGACTCGTTTGGCCTGTTCACGATGGTGCTCGCGTTCATCCTCTACCAGGCCGCGAGCGGGGCGGTCGCGCAGGGGGCGTTCGGGCAGCGCATCGCGGGCGTGACGGTCGCCGACATCATGGACCGCGAGCCGGTGACGATCCCCGCCGGTCTGACCCTGCTCGACGCCCAGGAGCAGTTTTTCCTGCGCTACCGCTGGCCGTGGTTCGCGGTGGTCGACCCGGGATGCCACTTCCTCGGCGTGGTGCGCGAGCAGCGCGTGGATGAGGAGATCGCGGCCGGACGACCGGCGCTGCCGGTGGTGGACGTGCTCGAGGAGGACATGCCGGTGCGGATCGCCGAGGATCAGCCGGTGGAGTCGCTGCTGCGCAGCGAGGGGCTGGGTCGCCTCGGCGCGATGGTGGCCGTCGACGAGCAGGGCGTGCTGCGAGGCGTCGTGACGGTGGCGCAGCTGCGCAAAGCGCTCCGGCCCGCCGCCGGTATATAGAGTTCGCGCCGATGCCAGCACACGACGTAATGATCATCGGGGCCGGTCTCGCCGGGCAGCGCGCGGCGCTGGCCGCCGCGCAGGAGGGTGCGAGCGTGGCGATCATGAGCAAGGTTCATCCCGTGCGCTCACACTCGGTGGCGGCCGCGGGCGGGATCAACGCGGCGATCAACGTCGCCGACGACTGGCGCTCGCACGCGTATGACACGGTCAAGGGCTCAGACTTCCTAGGCGATCAGGACGCGATCGAGATCATGTGCTCGGAGGCTCCGCACGAGGTCATGCACCTGGAGCACATCGGCGTCACGTTTCACCGCAACGAGCGCGGCGAGCTGGACCTGCGCGCGTTCGGGGGCGCCTCGATGAAGCGCACCGCCTACGTGGCCGACATCACCGGCCAGGCGATTCTGCACGTGCTGTATGAGCAGCTGATGAAGCACCACGAGACGGTCGATCGTTACGAGGAGTGGTTCACGACCTCGCTCGTCCAGGACGAGGACGGTCGCTGCTGTGGCGTGGTCGCGCGCGACGTGCGCTCGGGGCGCATGGAAACCTTCCACGCCAAGAACGTGATCCTCGCCTGCGGCGGCGCGGGCCAGGTGTACAGCCCGACGACCAACGCGCTGATCGTGACCGGCGACGGCATCGCCCAGGCCTACCGGATCGGCGCGCCGCTGATGGATATGGAGATGGTCCAGTACCACCCGACGACGCTCGTCGAGAACGGGCTGCTGATAACGGAGGGCGCGCGCGGCGAGGGCGCGGTGCTGCTGAACTCAGAGGGCGAGCGGTTCATGGAGAAGTATGCCCCCAACAAGATGGAGCTCGCCTCGCGCGACGTCGTCTCGCGCGCCGAGCAGACCGAGATCCTCGAGGGCCGCGGCGTCGGCCCCGACGGCTCGGGCATCTGGCTCGACATCACCCCCGTGCCGCGCAAGCGCACGCTGGAGGCGCTGCGCGAGATCGTGAACATCGGCAAAGACTTCGCGGGCGTGGACATCACGCGCGAGCCGATCATGATCCGCCCCGGGCAGCACTACATCATGGGCGGCGTCAAGACCGACGTCGACGGGCGCACGCCGATCGAGGGGCTGTACGCGGCCGGTGAGGTCGCGTGCGTCTCGGTGCACGGCGGCAACCGGTTGGGAGCGAACTCGCTGCTGGACACGCTGATCTTCGGGCGGCGCGCCGGCGAGCACGCTGCCAAGCGCGCGCAGGGGATCCCGATGCCCGTCCTCGCGGACGCGCGGCTGCGCGAGGACGTCGCGGAGATCGACGCGATCCTCGCCCGCGAGCGCGGCGCCGGCAGGCGCGTCTCGGAGATCAAGCAGGAGCTGGGCGCCACGATGAACCAGCACGTCGCGGTCTACCGCGACCAGGAGGGACTGCAGCAGGCGCGCGAGATCGTGGCGCGCCTGAAAGAGGAGTCACAGCACGCATACGTGGACGACCGCGGAACCGTGTTCAACCAGGACGTGCTCGGGGCGATCGAGCTCGGCTACATGCTCGACTGCGCCGAGGCGACCGTGCTCGGGGCGATCGAGCGCACCGAGTCCCGGGGCGCGCAGTTCCGCACCGATTACCCCGAGCGCAACGACGAGCAGTGGCTCAAGCACATCGACATCTCGCTGAACGTGAATGGAGATGGCCCGCCCGGGCCTCAAATCAGCTACTCGCCTGTCACGATCACCCAATGGCAGCCTGAGGAGAGGAAGTACTAAAGCCATGCCCGAAACGCACAAGCCGCCGGAGACGTTCAAGCTGCGCATGCGCCGCTACGACCCCGAGTCCGGCGACGCGCCCTACTGGGACGAGCACACCGTGGAGCTGGAGCCCCACCGCTCGGTGCTCGAGGGAATCCTGCAGGCGAAGGCCAGACACGACGGCTCGATCGGCATCCGCTGCTCCTGCCGCGCCGCGATCTGCGGGTCATGCGGGGTGCGCATCAACGGCGAACCGGGATTGGCCTGTCACACGCACCTGGACCACGCGCGCGAGTCCTCGACGGAGGGCGTGATCGAGATCGAGCCGATGGGCAACATGCCCGTGATCAAGGACCTGATCGTCGACATGGACGCGGTGCACTGGAAGAAGGTCCAGCGCGTCACGCCGTGGCTGATCGCCAAGCAGCCGGTGCCCGAGCGCGAGTACATCGTGCCGCACGAGAACATGGCCGACATCACCCAGTCGATGGCCTGCATCCAGTGCGGGGCGTGCGTGTCGGACTGCCTGGCGATGGAGGTCGACCCGGGCTTCATCGGCCCGGCGGCGCTCGCCAAGGCCTACCGCTTCGTCGGCGATCCGCGCGACGATCAGCAGGACATCCGCCTGCGCGATCTGGCCGAAGACCCGCAGGGGATCTACGACTGCACGCACTGCTTCAAGTGCGTCGAGGCCTGTCCCAAGGGCGTCAACCCGATGGGCCAGATCATGCGGTTGCGCCGGATCGCCGGGTCGGATCAGCACATCGTGGACAGCAACAACGGTCACCGTCACGAGCAGGCGTTTACCAGCCTGGTGCGAGACTACGGTCTGAACCACGAGGCCGAGCTGCTGTCCCGCTCCTACGGCGGGGACTCGTGGTTTGGCAAGTTCCACCCGGCCGCGGGCAAAGAGCTGCTGAGCTCGCTACCGACGGTCATCAAAGGCATGCTGCGTGGCAAGATGAGTCCCAAGCTGGCCATCTTCGGCCACAGGATCCCCAAGCAGGATCTGAACGCGGTAAAGGCGATCTACGACAAGGTCGAGAGCCGCCCCGAGCGCTACGAGCTGAACCTGTACGTGAGCGGCGAGGACGAAGACGACACGCCCGCCGTCATCGGCGCAAGCGACGCCCCTTCCGCGGCGCCTGAGGCAAGCGCATGACTCCGGACGCCCGGCCGGCCCAAGGACCCGAAGGGAGCATCAGATGAAGGTCGCCTACTGGCCCGGCTGCGTCAGCCGCGGCTTTACCCCCGAGTTGCATGGCTCGATGGCGAAGGTGGCACCGCTGCTCGACATCGAGCTGGTCCAGCTCGACCGCGCCAACTGCTGCGGAGCCGGGGTGATCGCCGAGCACAACCAGGAGCTCGCGGACACGCTCAACGCGCGCACGTTCGCGCTGGCCCAGCAGGTCGACGGCGCGGAGCTGATGATGAACATCTGCTCGACCTGCCAGGGCGCGCAGGGCGAGTGCCAGGAGCGCCTGGACGCCAACGCCGAGTACCGCGCGCACGTCAACGAGTCCCTCGCCGGCGAGGGACTGACATACGAGAAGGGCCTGACGAACAAGAACTTCCTGTGGCTGCTGGTCGAGGAGATCGGTCTCGAGCACCTGCGCTCACTGGTCAAGCGGCCACTGACGAACCTGCGAGTGGGGCCGTTCTACGGCTGCTACATCGTGCGTCCCCGCGCGCGGCTGGGCATCGACAAAGAGCATCCGCGCGACCACTACCTGGAGCAGGTGATCGAGGCGCTGGGCGGCACCGTGATCGAGTACGCGGGGATGCGCAAGTGCTGCGGGTTTCCGATCGTGACGATGAACAAGGAGGCCTCGCTGGCGCAGGCCGGGCGCCACCTCGGCGACGCGGTGGACGCCGACGCCGACTGCCTGGTGACGCCGTGCCCGCTGTGTCACCTGAACCTCGACCTGCAGCAGCCCGCGGCCGAAAGCACGGTCGGGCGCGAGCTGAACATGCCGGTCCTGCACCTGCCTCAGCTGGTCGGGCTCGCGCTCGGGTGCGAGCCCAAGGAGCTCGGGCTGCAACGCCATGTGGTGCGCCCGACGTCGGTGATCGACTGGTCTACCTCAGTCGTAGGCGCAGCGGCGTAGACTCCGGCTACCTCGAAAGGAGCCGCCATGAAGACCCAGCTGCCGCCCGGCCCCCGCACGCCGGCCATGATCCAAACGCTCGGCCAGTGGAGCAGGCCGACCGCCTACCTCGAGCGCTGCAGGGCGCGCTACGGCCCGCGCTTCACCTTGCGCACGCTGGGTCAGCCGCCGTTCGTGGTGATCTCAACACCGGATGAGATCAAGCAGATGTTCATGGCCCCACCCGAGGTCCTGCACCCCGGCGAGGGGGCGCGCATCCTCAAGCCGATCGTTGGCAGCAACTCGGTGATCCTGCTCGACGAGGGTCCACACCTGGAGCAGCGCAAGCTGATGCTCCCGGCGTTTCAGGGCGAACGGATGCAGCGCCTGACGGGGATGATGGAAGAGCTGATCGAGCGCGAGGTGAGCTCATGGCCACTGGAGCAGCCACTGGCGCTGCACCCACACCTGCAGAACCTGACCCTGGAGATCATCCTGCGAGCCGTGTTCGGCTTGGAGCAGGGCGCCGACCTCGAGGAGCTGCGCACGCTGCTGACGGAGATCCTGGCGTTTGGCGAAAGCCCGATCTCACTGATCCCGTTCGCCCACCGCACGTACGCGGGGCGCGGTCCCTACGCCCGCCTGCAGCGCTCACGCGCCCGTGCCGATGAGCTGATCTTCGAGCTGATCGACGAGCGCCGCGCCGGGGAGGGCGAGGGAGACGACGTGCTGGCGATGCTGCTCGGCGCTCGTCACGAGGACGGCTCGCCGATGAGCCCGCCCGAGCTGCGCGATGAGCTGATGACGGCACTGGTGGCAGGGCACGAGACCACGGCCTCGCAGCTGGCCTGGGGCTTTGAGCGCCTGGTACGGGAGCCCCGCGTGCTCGGGCGCCTGGCCGAGGAGCTCGATGGCGATTCGGACGAGCAGTATCTGACGGCCACCATCCAGGAGATCATGCGCTGCCGTCCCGTGCTGATCAACGCCGAGCCGCGCATGGTCAAGCAGCCGATCGAGATCGGCGGCATCACCTACCCGGTCGGGGTGATTCTGTTTGCGAACGCCTACCTGGTGCACCACGATCCGCAGATCTACCCCGAGCCCTATACGTTTCGCCCCGAGCGCTTCCTGGAGAATCCCCCGGGCACCTATACCTGGATTCCATTCGGCGGAGGCCGGCGTCGCTGCCTGGGGGCAAACTTCGCGCTACTGGAGATGAAGCTGGTGCTGCGCGCCGTGCTCGAGCGCGTACAGCCGCTGCCGGCAGGTGAGGGCTTTGAGCGGGCCCGCCGCCGAGGCATCGCGGTGAGCCCGGCACACGGCGCGCGAGTCATCCTGCGCGAGCGACGCAGCATCGCCCACGAGCCCGCTAGCGAGATCCCGGCGACGACGCCCGTCTCGGTGGCTGTCTGAGTGCAGCACTCCGTCCCGCACTCAGTGTGGTCTGAGCTGCCTCGGTGAAGATCCTCACCGTCGTAGGCAACCGGCCCCAGCAATCGAGCGGGAGGGGGGCAGGCCCCCCTCCCGACCACCCCCCGTGTCAGTCCAGGTTGCGCCCGTGAAGATCCTCACCGTCGTCGGCAACCGACCGCAGTTCATCAAGGCCGCCGCCGTATCGGGACTGCTGCGACAGCAGCACGAGGAGGTGCTGGTGCATACCGGCCAGCACTATGACGACGCGCTGTCGGCGCGTGTTCTTCGCCGAGCTGGGGCTCGCCCAGCCCGACCGTGAGCTGGGGATCGGCGGGGGAACGAACACCTCGCAGACGGCGCGCATGCTGAGTGCGCTGGAGCCACTGCTGGACGGAGGTGAAACCCGACGCGGTGGTCGTGTACGGCGACACCAACTCGACGCTCGCGGGCGGCCTGGCCGCGGCGCAGGCTCGCATCCCGGTCGTGCACGTCGAGGCGGGAATGCGCTCGTTCGATCGGACGATGCCCGAGGAGCTGAACCGCGTGCTGACCGATCACCTCAGCGAGCTGCTGCTGTGCGCGTCGGACGTCGTCGGCGGCGAACCTGCGTAAGGAGGCGGTCCCCGGCACGATCGAGGTCGTGGGTGACGTGATGATCGACATCGCGCTGCGTCGCCAGCCGGGAGCGCGCGCCGATACGCAGACACTGCGCAGGTACGGCGTGCGGCCGGGCGGGTACCTGCTGTGCACGGCGCATCGCGCCGGCAACGTCGATGACCCGACGCGGCTGAGCCGACTGGTCGAGCTGCTGCGCGACGCTGCCCGGGCCGGTTGTGTTGCCGTTGCACCCACGCACGCGCGCGCGCCTGCGTCACGCCGACATGCTGGACGGACTCGCGGCGCACGGCCGGCATGACGCTGACCGAGCCACTCGGATACGCGCGAGCTCAGCGCGCTGCTGTGCCAGGCCCGAGCGGTCGTGACTGACTCCGGGGGCATCCAGAAGGAGGCGTATCTTGCCGGGGTGCCCTGCGTCACACTGCGCGCGAACACCGAGTGGGTCGAGACGGTGCAGACCGGCTGGAACACGCTCGTGGACCTCGATCCGCCGGCGGCGCTGGCGGCACTTGAGCGACAGCCGCCGGCGGAGCACCCGGAGCTGTACGGAGACGGGCACGCGGCCGAGTGCTGCGTCGAGGCGATCGGAGCGTTGTGAGCACGGAGAGCGAGGGCCAGCAGACGCCCGTTCGGGTGGGGTGGTGGGCCTCGGGTACTGGGGGCCTAACCTCGCGCGTAACTTCGCGGCGATCGCGGGCTGTGAGCTGACGTGGCTGTGCGACGCCTCACGCCGCCCGCGAGCGTCTGGCCAGCGCGCATCCGACCGCGCGGGCAAGCGCGAACCCACAGGAGCTGCTGGACGACCCCGAGCTCGACGCGGTCGCACTGGCGACGCCCGTGCCGACACACGTCGGAGCTCGCGGTGCGGGTCGCGCGACGCGGGCAAGCACTGCTTCGTGGAGAAGCCGCTGGCGACGACCGCCGCCGACGCGCAGCTGGCCGTGGACGCGGCGCGAGCGCGCCGGCACGACGCTGATGGTCGGACATCTGCTCGAGTACCACCCGGCCGTCCATCGCCTGCGCGAGCTGCTGGACGGGGACGAGCTGGGGGAGCTGTACTACGTGTACGGCAACCGATTGAACCTCGGCAAGCTGCGCGCCGACGAGAACGCGCTGTGGAGCCTGGGCGCACACGACGTGTCGGTCGTGCTGGCGCTGATCGGCGAGGAGCCGGTCGAGTGCCTCGCGCATGGGTCCTCGTTCGTGCGCGACGGTATCGAGGACGTCGTGTTCTGCTACCTGCGCTTTCCCTCGGGCGCGGTCGCGCACCTGCACCTGTCGTGGCTGGACCCCCACAAGGAGCGGCGATTGACGGTCGTCGGCTCAAAGCGGATGGCGACGTTCGACGACATGCAGATCGAGGGCAAGCTGACCGTGTACGACAAGGGCTTCGACGAGGACGCGCGCTCGTGGGGCGAGTACATCGCCCGCTCGGGCGACATCTACTCCCCGCGCGTCCCCAACGTCGAGCCGCTGCGACTGGAGTGCGAGCACTTCGTCGAGTGCATCCGTACTGGGCAGACGCCGCGCTCGGACGGGCACAGCGGGTTGCGCGTGGTCAGGGTGCTGGAGGCACTGCAAAACTCGCTCGACGCAAACGCATAACAGCTCGCCTCCTCCTTGCCACGAGGGCCGGCTTTGCCGGCCCGGCGCACGAGCCCTACACAGCGGGAGGGGGTTCTGGGGGAGGGCCCGCCCTCCCCCAGAGCGCGTCAGCGCACAAGGATCGGCTCGCTGTAGTTCGACACGTGCGCGCCGTCTGTGACCTTGACCAGCGCCCGGTACAACCCGGGCCGGCGCACGCGCACGATGCGACTGAACTGCGACACGTCGGACGTGGCGGCTTTGACGACGGTGCCGCCCTCGTTGACCGAGTTGCCGGGCTGCAGCAGCTGAAAGCCGACGAGCGCGCCGACCTCCGCCGGGGCGACCGTCCCAAACAGGCGCACGAACCCGCGCCGGCGGGCACGCCGCGCGTGGAAGGACACGCGCACCGCGACGCTCTCGATCACCACGGGGCTCGTGACGACCGAGCCCCCGACCGTGACCACGCGCAGCTGGGCGTTTTCCAGCAGACCCAGATACGGGAACGAAAACCCGCCCGCACCGTTCGTGACCTCGGGGTTGCCGACGTTCTGAAACCCGGCGAGATAGGGAAACGGGTTCGCCTGCAGCGTGACCTCGTGATTGACCGCGCCCGTCCCCGACAGGTTGCCCTCGACGAGGAAGGGGTTGCCGAACACGACCGGG
>CAVPKX010000008.1:0-329396 GCA_963705845.1 uncultured Solirubrobacterales bacterium
AAGCAAAATCCTGGACCGCCGCGTTCCCTACTGCATTGTTCTTCCGCCCTCGTTCGATGCTGACAAGGCGCGGCACTTCCCGATTCTGTATTTCTTCCATGGCCTGGGAGACAACGAACAGTTTTTCGTCCATTCCGGTGCCTGGAATCTCGTGGAAGACATGCGCGACACCGGTGAGTTGAAGGAGTTTCTGATTGCAACGCCGGATGCCCGGTCCACCTTTTATATCAACGCAAGAGACGGAAAAGAACGCTACGAAGATTTTCTGGTGCAGGAATTTTTCCCGTACATCGAAAGCCGCTATCGTGCCGCGCCAGGCCGTGCCAATCGGGCCATCTCCGGCATTTCCATGGGCGGCTATGGAGCGCAGCATCTTGCGTTCCGGCATCCACAGCTTTTTTCGTCCGTCAGCGCCCACAGCGCTGCGCTGATCGACAAGCTGCCCACTTTTCTCGCTGGTACGGCGCCCAATTCACCGCGTTCGCGCGTGCTTGGAGGCGTCTTCGGCAATCCGCCCGATCCGTCCTTCTGGGATCAGAACAGCCCCATTGCCATGGCCCGCACTGCAAATTTGGCCGGCCTGAAAATCTATTTCGATTGTGGAGACGAAGACGACTTTGGCTTTGATTCCGGCGCCACGGCGCTCGACAGAGTGCTCACCTCGCGCCACGTCCCGCATGAATTCCACATCTACCCTGGGCGCCATGATGCCACTTACTTCGCCGCGCATCTTCCCGCTTCATTGGTCTTTCACTCGCGTTTATTTCCAAAGTAGCGCAGTAAGTCTTCCGCCCGCGGGCCGCCGCGAAAGGTTGCCTCACTGAACGTGGTGGGAACGGCATCTTGGGCGCCCAAGCGTCCACCCCAGCATTGGGACTGCAAATTCCCTTCGCTCCTTCGCGCCAAGAAAACGTATGTGGAGTCGCCGCGGTCCAGGCGGAAGGTCTGACCGCTCTGGCCCATTCTGGGCGCTTGTTAGGATACTCTCGGCTTTGTTTTGAGCGATCGAGGGACCAAGACGCTTGAATCTCGACAAAGTTGTTGCAAGGTCATTATAAAACTGGTACCTTTCCGTGTGATTGAAGGCGCGCTCTCACAGCCGTGGAATGGTTTCCGGCTCGAGAGACTTGCGCGGAGGTCCCCATGAAGCTCATCCATCCGAAATTCGCGGCCAGCACGTGTCTCTTTGCCTTACTGGCAACGCCCGCTGCGGTATTCGCTGAACACCATGGCGACGACGGAAACGGCAAAGACTGGCGCAAAGATCGCAAAGTCCACACAGTTCCTGAGCCGAGCACGCTAGCTATGACCCTCGCTGGAATAGGCCTCGTTCTCGGGCTAGCGATCGTCGGGCTTCGCCGCAATCGCAGCCGTAGCGTCGCCGCCTAATACCTCTCCGCGCAGTCGTCTGCGAGCGTCGGGCGCCTTGGAAATGCGCCGAACTACGCTCTCCCGTCTGAGCTTTTAGCTGCAAGTTCAAGATCATCCTTCGCCTTTAGTTGAACCGGCATCGCTCACTTCACGTGAGCGTCAAAGACGCCAGTCTCGACGCGACCGGCGCGCTTGATCTGCACAAAAATGCGATAGTCGCCGGGCCGCGGGAACCCATAGGGGAATCGGACTTCGGGTGGAAGCGGACCGGACGGAGGCATGAGCATGGGCACCATCGCGTCTGGCGCGGAGGGCGCGGGGTCCGCGAGCCCGGCTTGTGCAAGCTCCAACGCGGCCATGGAAACTGATCCGGCTGGATGGAGGTGCGCGAAAACGCTCAAATCGGCGCGTACAAATTCAGCGTGTCCCGCCATGCCCATGTAGGGCTGCATATCTTGCGCGGGCTTGCCGTCTCTATCTTGCACGATGAATATAAATTCCAGGGGAACGTTGGCTTTCAAGTTGCCTGCCGGGTGCTGCCAAACGATGCGGCCACCGTCCGGGAGCGGCGAAGTTGTGGAATCTTCGGAGAGCGCCGACAGCGGTGCGCCGGACCATGTGGAGTCGTCACCCGCGAGAGGACTGCCGGCAATTTGCGGAAGGTCGATGCTTCCGACCAATGTCCATGGATAACCGCGTGGGTCGACAACGTCGGCGAAGACTTTGTAGTGACCCGCGCGAAGATCGGGCAAATCCACCGCGAACCCTCCTCCTTTGGTGGGATCGGGATGAAGATGCCACATCCGGTCCAATTCCGGAACACGGAGGAGAAACAAGTGCATCAGGTGACCGTGATCGGGAAGGACGTCTCCCAGTCGGACGTAGGCGGGCGATTTGATGTCTGTGCGTTGCGCGCGAATCTCGAGGCGGTGGCCATCAACGAGTTGTAGCGCGGCGACTGGAGGCTTGAAGAAATCCACCCGGCGTTGAAACTCCGTCGCGTCGGAGCCCCACCAGGCTTTGCCAAGATAAAGGATGGCGCCGACGAAAATTGCGGTTGCAAGCATGACCACGTAGCCGCGTCGCCGATGGGACCGATCCGGGATTTCGCCTGTCTCCAGGTTGCCTTCGCGCGCGATGGCGCCGACGATGGAGATCACGCCGACAACCAGAAATAACATGAGCGCAAGCAATAGTGCGGCGAGGGATTTCTCCATTGGGAGAGTGCGCTGTGCGGAGGCGGGCACCGGAACGGAGAGTTCCGCTGGTCCTTGGGTACCGTCCACCAGGACGCGCACCTGCAATGCCCCGGACTCCATCAGCCAAAGACTAGCGGTGAAGAATTGTGGATCGTCGTTGGACCGCTGGGCGAGGTCAGGTGTGGGAGGCAGGTTGGAGCCTGGACCTGCGAGGCGCAAGGGAACGACTCGAATCGCGCGAACATCACCTGATTCGCAACGAATCTGAATTTCGGCCACGCCAGGAATGACTTGAGGCACACGTACGGTGACAACAAGACGGTATGGACCGGCGCTGCCTTCGTAAAAGACGTCCGGGCTTCCGACATGCGCGCTCACAGGGAGAACGGCGGCCAGGAGAAAGGTTAAGAATGCGAAGAGTTGTGTGCGTGGTCGCATCAAGTTTTGAGAAAGAACGGTTTCGAGCGCCGATTTGCTGGAATTCGCACTCAAACTAAGGCTCGGTCTATTTGTCCCTACGGTTCACCTGCGAATCCGCCGCATCCAGTGGCCCCAGCCTAAGCCGACTCTGGTCATGAGTATCGCTGTGACCAGCGCGATGCCCATACGCATCCAGAATGCGGCGAGGTTTGGTTCCGTGGGAACGAAGATGTTGAGTACCCAGGGAGTTCCGGGACGTACGAAATAAGGAAAGTTGTTGGTTGCGAAAATCCAGTTGCGTGACGCCGGCGACATCAGAAAATCCGCGAACGGCCACTGCACCGCGAGAAAGCTGGCGAGGAACGCCGTGCCGAGCGCTGCTGCTTTGGCCCATCTGTTCCACTCTCCAACTCGGCGGCGCACCAGATCGAAAACGATCGCGGGCACGATCAGAAGCAACGGAAAATCCGGCGGGACGAGATGCGTGATTTTTTGATAGACCGGGCCGAGCTTGGGCTCCGCGGGCGAAAGTGGCAGCAGCCAAGTGAGGCAAAGATGCATGGCGGTGTACATGGTCGTCATGATGGTCGCGGCCCAGGGATGCTTGGAAGCAGCCGCCACCGCGGCCATCCAAATCGGAGCCACAAGAGCGACCACGAGGTAGAACGTTGCTCCGTGCATGAGGAACCGGAAGGTGTACTCCTGTGCGATGCCGATCGTCATACCCATCATGAAAATGAACGCCAAAAACACCAGGCGCTCGAGCTTGGCGCGGTACTCACCCTGAGCGCGGTTCATCTCCGACAGAATCATGACCAGCGTGCCGAAACGGATGGCAGTCATGCCCAGCGCCAGCAAAACGTGCGGCGGGCTGAGGATCTTGACGTCCAGGCCGTAGGCCGCGTGCCACCAGTTGTCGAATGGCGCCGAGGTGATCATGGCCACGCCGCCCCACGCGCACATAAACGCACCCATGGGCCCGCGGAAACCCCACAGCGAAATGGAGTGCTCGCGCAGGGGCGAATTCTTCTGAAAGGTGGTCGAGAGAATCAGATAGCCGCAGGAAATGCCGGACAAGACGCCGCACAACTGGATGAGAATGTGCGGCGTGGTCCAAAAGGTGTCGCGGCCGACGCTCTCGTGCCATGAAATGTCCCATGCGCCGCCGGTTACGCTGCAGATGACCGCAATGAGGCAGGACCAGATGTACCAGGGAATCGATTCCGTGTTCGCAATAGCTTGGACGGCCGTCCGAGTCTGCGCTTGGGACGCTAGAGGAATTGAGTGTGCCATGACGCTTCTTTCGCGAGGTGCCTTCAACTTAAGTACGCACAAAGCTGGCGGAAGTTGCAGTTTACACTAGCCCCGACTGGGAGGCGCCTCGGGCCGAAGACGGATCGCACCATCCATGCCTGTAGGCGTCGAGTAGCCGTTCGCGGGAGTGACTCAGCGGCTGACTTCCGTGCGGCCGCTGCGAATCAGCTCTCGCCCAAACGAGAAATACTCAAAATCAAGCTCCTGCATGTGTGTGGGTGAGCACAGGTTGCGTCCATCAATTACGAGGCGGCGAGCCATGAGCTTGCCTGCGCGCTCCCAATCGAGCTGACGAAATTCTTCCCATTCTGTGCAGACCAGGACTGCTTCGGCGTCGCGCAGAGCGTCGTAAGGGTCGTGGTGGTAGGTAATTTGCGGCAGGATGGCTTGCGCTCGCGAGATGGCTTCGGGGTCGGTGGCGTGAACGTCAGCACCTTCCGCGTGCATCCGCCTGGCGACCTCCAGAGCGGGCGAGAAGCGAACGTCGTCGGTGTTGGCTTTGAACGCGAGGCCGAGGATGGCAACGCGCTTCCCTTTCACAACCCACAAAGCCTGGTGAACCTTTTCGAGGAAGCGGTCGATGCGCTGTTTGTTGACGCGCTCGGCGGCTTTGAGAATTTCGAAGTCGACGCCGACGGTTCCCGCAAGATGCACGAAGGCCTGGAGATCTTTCGGGAAGCAGAAGCCGCCGAAGCCCAGGCCGGCACGAAGGAATTGCCCGCCAATGCGGGGATCGAGCCCCATGGCTTGCGTGACTTCCTCCACGTCCGCGCCGATTTTTTCGCAGAGGTCGGCAATGACGTTGGCGTAGCTGATTTTCAGGGCGAGGAACGAATTGGAGGCATGCTTGATCAGCTCCGCGCTGTTGATGGTGGTGACCAGGAGGTGGGCTGCAGGGCCATCGGGGCAAGAACCTTCGTGAACCGGGCAGCGGAATTTGCGCTCAAGGATCGGGCGATAGATTTCGCGCATCTGAGCAGCGGCGGACTCGTCTTCCACGCCTACGACGATGCGGTCAGGATGAAAGAAATCCCCGACGGCGGTGCCTTCGCGAAGGAACTCCGGATTGGAGACGACGCGAAAGGTCAAGCCGCTATTGCGCGAGTACGCGTTCAGCGCGCGGCGCAACTCCAAACCGGTGCGAGCGGGAACGGTGCTCTTTTCGATGACGAGTTTCGGGGAGCGCGCTTCGGTGGCGATCTGGCGGGCCACGTTGTCGATGGCGGAAAGATCGGCGTCGCCATTTTCCTTCGGCGGTGTGCCCACGCAGATGAAAATCGCATCGCTACTGCGGATCGCTTCGCCGGCATTGGCGGTGAAGGAGATTTTTCCGGATTTTCGCGCGGAGTCGAGGACTTTGTCCAAATGCTGCTCGTAGATGGGCACCTTACCGGCCTGGAGTTGCGCGATGCGCGCGGTGTCGACGTCCGTGCAGACGACGTTGTGGCCCGCCTCGGCGAGACATGCTCCTGTTACGAGACCTACGTAGCCGCAGCCAATCACCGCGAGATTCAAGGTGTTTCTCCTAAGATACTGAAGGGTGTTCTATTTTGACTGAATTAGTGTTTCAAGCAAAGCGCTTGCTGAAGATCGAAGAGCGTTTCGCCATCCTCCCGTCCGACACGCGGAGTCTCGCTCTGTGGCAGTGAATCTTCAGAGCGTAAAGCACGAAACGCAGATCATTCAAGCCGATCCGGCCCATCGCGCATCAACGCGGCCGCGCGGAGCCGTCCAAGGATACAGCGGAGGGATGGAGCCCGGGTCGACCTTACTCGGCGCTAACAACCGTGGCACTTGGTTCCTTCCGCAATCTGCACCCTCGACCGCCGGAAGACCTGGCGATTGCGACACCAAATCCACCAGCGAAGTCTTCGGGAGGGAACGGCGTCGAGCCTGCGCCGCCATCCGGCTCTTCGGACTGATCGCCAGTTGGGTTCGTTCCGTAATCGGATGCGTGCGGACGGTCAAGTGAGAGTTGCTGGCGGTCAGTGGTCGCCTGGGCACTAGGCGTTGCCCCGTTGCGGCCGGAGAGACCCAGACCGGCTACATCCGGAGTCGCGACGCCTTCGTTTCTCGGGTTCGCAGGCATCTGTTCATTGGCAGGCTCCCTTGGGACGCCGCTACCTTGACGCTGGGGAGCCTTCGGTTCGGTCGGGGCTGGGGCGGTCTGTTCGACTCCGTCGTTCCGTTGATCCTCGGGACGGTTCCGCTGGGCTTTGCGGTTCGCTTGTAGGCGTTCTAGCTCGTGGATGGTCTGAAAGAGTTGACGGTTGATGGCGCTTTGGAATCGCAGGACGCGGTCGACGCCTTGGAAATAGAAGGCCTGTTTCTGGCCTAGGTATTTCGACTCATAGTCCAGCAGGCGGGAGAAACGGATGGACTCGGTAGCAATTTTCTCAGTAAGGAGGCCTTCCATGTAGCCCTCGGGCTGGTAATATTCCCAGAATCCGTCGACCAAATCGCGATACTCCTCCCAGAGTTGGTCACCCTCTTCCCCAGCGGGGAGGGGCTGGCGAGCAAAAAACCCATGTTTTCGGCTGTTCTGGCTACTCTTGGCCTTTCCCTCCGCGGTCTGGGGGCCCGTCGAGCGATGGGCGTTGGCTCGATTGGCCGCCAGCTTGCGCGGGGAGACCGACTTGGCCTGCCCGTTCCGGGGATGGCTGGAGGCTGTCGCGGCACCTGTAGCCGTCCCTTCCGGCGGTAGATTTGGCTGGTAAAGGTGCGTCTTGCATGTTTTGAGTGCTTTCTTGATTGTCGTGGGACATCTTCCCACCTCCTAATCGGGGCGACTTATTCGTGCCCTGATACAAGAGGGTTTGGTAGCTGAGTTTCTTCGTTCACGGATTTTCCAAGCTGTTTGGCGCGGCACAGAAGACCGTAACGGCGCGGCCAGCCGCCACTTCGGCTCGGCTGGCCCCGATTCGGCTGCTTCGCTCGCAGCGCCGACCTCCACCGCTCTCGCCAAGTCGACATCGAGAATCTTCACCCTGTCTTTGCGGACACTTCACGAGCGAACGGTTCGAGCAAAAATTTGATTGCGACATGCCGACGCGAGAATTTCGTATCGGCCGAGTTTGGTCCCCGGAGTCATTTCTGCAGGAGCGATGGCCGGTTCACCACAAGGTTGAACGGAGGTTGTGAGGGTTCGTCCGTGCTTGAGGGAGCAGACATCAGAAACTGCTTGCAATCCGGCGAAACGTTCCACGAAGCGCACGCCAGCCGGCAGTTTAAAGAGTGGCTTGGGAATTCCGGCCCGGAACACTCCGCTGATGTTGACGTCAACGGCCATCACATTTCCATCTGAACTTATATAGAAAGACGCAGCAGCTGCGTCCGGCGCCTCCAGGATGTCCCCTGGCAGGGGCTGACCGTGCAGATTCGTCTGCGGGTGCGGCGCTTCCGCTGTGTACCACAGTTGTCCAGGCCGAGTGTTCACCGAACGCATCGAGGGCATTCCTTCTGATTTACAGCAGAGCAGCCGTTTGCGCCGATCGTGCGCGGCGCGCGAGAACGGACCGCGCCGCGGCGGTCAACGACAATGGTGCGGCGAAGGTCGTGAGGAACGGGCGGAATGGCACTCGGGAAGGTTTTCGGAGGAGAGGTTAAAGCGCTGGAGGGAGTATTCCCCGGGAGGCACAAGTGCCATTGTGCTCCCCGAGGAAAGCACGTTACTAGTTGCCGACAGCGGGGAGGTTATCCTGCTCCCAGGGAAACACCAAGATCCATTCGCCGCTAGGGAGTATGCCCGCCTTTCGTGGCAGGCTTTGGCTATCTCCAGTGCCAGATCCGAATCTGCAGTACTGATGGGGTAAGTATAGAGCGGGGCTCCGGTTACGTCGGGCGTCGCCCAAATGAACAACCCCAAACCATCATCGGCGTGGAACTTCAGATGCTCCGCGATGGCGCGCTCGACAAGTTCGTCGATGGTTGTGGGCTGTGGTTCAGGCGTAGGCGCTAGCCAACCCCTTACAACGGTACAATTCGTATTCATAAGTGTCTCCTACCTGGACAGATTTGAATTTGCCTATCCAGCTGCTCGAGCAGATGGAAGGGCTCCTGTCCAACCATCTAATACCGTGCTTTTTGCAAAAGCAGAGAAAATGCCTGTGGGTTTGCCTAGCTGACAGGTAAATGGGTCCCGGGCACCCCATGGGTCGCCGATTTCGAGACGCGATCGAGTCGACGCTGCCTCTCGTTCCCTTCGATCTGCGCGCTTCGGGAGATCTGCGCCAGCCCATCAACCTGACCGGTGCCTTAGGCGAGGGAGAACCGGGCGGTCCGGCGGGGGTCCCCGGCACGGCGGGACCGCCGGCGGCGGCACAGCTTGCCCGCCCAGGATCAACGCCGCAAACGCGAAACGCCCCTAACAACTCGCCCCGCCCTACGTCAAGGCGGCGAGAAGCGAACGCTTACGTAGTGAGCGTCGAGTGTCGAGGCTGGTTCTGATCAGCGTTCTACGCTGCGCTACCAAGGCCATCGCGATCGGCAGGAAGCATTGCGCGCGGCGCGAACTGGCCGCCAATCGGGTGCGATTTGGCTATCGCCGGTTGACGGTACTCTTGAAGCGATAGGGATGGCGGGTGAACGCGAAACGCATCTACCGCTTGTATACCGAGGAAAGCCTAACCGTGCGAACCAAATATCGGAAGAAGACAGCGAGCCGCTCCCCCGTGGGCTGGCGACGGCTCCGAATCAGCGCTCGAGCATGGACTTTGTGAGCGGCCGGCTTGTGGATGGGCACGCCGGCTATGGGTCGTCCTTGTCTAGGAAAACAATCTGTACTTCTTTAGTTTCGTTCCTCAGACGTTCAGCTTACTCGAATGTGATTGTTGATCCATTCGAGGATTGGTCCGAAACGAAACTCCCCTCTTGAGATGGATTGCATCATAAACCCATACGCTGCCAGGGGTTTCGCTTCGAGATCACATCCGTTGACTAGCAGAAACGTGTGCGCAGCGGCGAAAGCGACGCGCTTATTGCCGTCGAGAAACGGGTGATTGTTGGCTAGCGATTCCATCAGCGCCGCGGCTTCCTCGGCGATATTGTTGTAGTATCCGACCTGTGGGCGGAAAACGGCCGATTCAAGGAGCCCCTTATCCCGGATTCCATGAGCGCCGCCGTAATTGTCGATTTGCTGGTGATGGATCTGCAGGACTTCGCCTACGGTCAGGTAGACCCGTTCCGACATTTACTCGGCCAACTTCCGATACAAGTCCCGGAATTTCTCGTTGGAGCGGCGGAATGCTTCCATCACTGCCGGCCGCACCGTATGCTGAGAAGGAACAACGTTACGAATGTAATGCTCGATGGCCTTCTCCAGCAGGAATCGCTGGGATTGTCCGTTTTCTTTCGCGACCGCGACGAATTCCTTATAGAGGTTCGCGTCGATTGCTGGACCGATCTTGACCGTCGCTCGGTTAACCATGGTGTCCCTCTGGACTCTATTCTAGTCCCGCTGCCGCGGGTGTCAAGACAAATCTAGATTTAGCTAGATTCTGCCGTGGACTGTACAGTTGCCTTCATGAAAGTTGCTTTGCAATTCGGCCTTGCATTCCTGTTGCTTGCTTCTTCGGTGAGCCCGCTGTCCGGGAACACGCACAAGTCGCCATCCAGGCACTCGATTACCTTTACTTTTGACTACGACTTCAGACTTACTCCCGCTTGTTCTCCGAAAGCGACGCAGGATTGTGTGCAGCAGTTCAACTTGTATGAAATTTCTCCGGGGATACCGAATCGTGTGAGACTGGGTTCGATTCCCGCTCCTGTTGGCGCCACGGGATATGTCAAAGGTATTTCTGCTACGACCAAGCCATTTCTATGGGTCCCTGCGAAACACAGGCTTGCTGTTTCGGCGCAGACCCCGGACGGGCGGGAATCAGATTTGAGTGCATGCACCATACTTGTCAAAATCGGCTAGTCCCTTGCCCCTGGTCGCAGGTAGCTTTCTCCTCGACCGCAAACTCTCGTGTGAATAGACAGCACATAACTTGCGTTTTGAGCACGCGTTCAGTTGCAGGGGGAGCAAAAAAGGGCACGTGGCCTCGACAGTTTAAAGGGCGCTGCACGGGTGAGCGCCTGACCGATTCTCCCTACTCCGCATTGATACAGACTGGTACGCTCCACCCTGCATGAACTCACATACCTCTATCCGTTACTCTCGACGGGTGCGCACGAGGGTCCAGTCTCGGCAAGACATGCTCCCGTTACGAGAATTACGTGACCGCAACCAATCACCGCGAGATTCAAGGCGTTTCTCCTAAGATGCTGAAGGGTGTTTATTTTGACTGAATTTGTGTTTCAAGCAAAGCGGTTGCTGAAGATCGAAGAGCGTTTCGCCCAGCCTCGCGTCCGAACGCGCAGTCTCGCTCTGTGGCTGTGACGAAACGCAGATCATTCAAGCCGCGCCGGCCCATCGCACGTCTGGTAAAATTGTAAAGCAGCGCGTTGTCGTCGCGACCGTGCGCTTCAGGGCTTTTGCTTTTAGAAAAAAAATGGGTGCCTGTGAGGGTTATAAGGACCGCGACGGCGGGGCGTCGGCTCAGCGTGCCAAGCAGGTTAACCCACGATTGCCAAGACCGAGATGAACTTCGCGAATAGGAAGGCTATCGCACTTCTGGTACAACGATGAAAGCTCCAAAAACTATTGAGCAGCTGCAGCACCTGATTTGTACGCGCATCGAGCGCGACATCGAAATTAAAACAGTGTTGTTGGCCGATCCCGGTTATCACGTGCAGGTCCCGCCAGATCCTCCGAGCACGCTTCTAGACCATTGGCACCAGACGGGTTCAGCGCCACGCCCGCCGGCAACGCGACCGTCGTATCACGCAACGAGGACTCCGCCAGACCATTCGCGTTGAGCGCCGCCGTCTGCGGCACGTGCACGCCCACCGTCAGGCCGGAGGACGTACTCGCGTTCGTCGTATCCGGAGCAGCCGTGATCGTCGGCGGGAACTTAAGCTTCGAACAACCGGTCAAAGACACCGGCGTACCGGCCGAGTTACGCGTGAGCGCTTCTTCTTTGACGAAGTGCCCCGGTTCCTGATAGGAGTCGATTTCGATCGTCGAGCGCAACGGACCGTGACAACCCGTCGGCAACGTCAACAACGCCTTGGGAGTGAACTGTTCAAGCGGGACCGGTTTTCCGAGTTCCTTTTCGAGTTCTTGCTGGCGTTCTTCGGCCTGATGTTGGGCCGGGTCGCCGTAGATCGTCAGGGTGCTGTTGAGCACCGGCGCCGCGGGCGGGGCATTGATGATGCTCGCCTGGATCGGATAGTCACCACCAGCGAGCAACCCATTGTTAATGAACAGATCAGGAATATCGTAAAGCAAGCCGAGCTGCAGAGCGACACCACGCGGCGACACGATGCTGTAGACGGGCTCGTTGAATGCGTAACTGCCGAAATCAAGGTGTGTGCTCCATTCGAGATGCAAGCTGCCGAGCCGCGATGCAGCTGGACAGGCACTATCACCATTGCCTGGGTTCAATTCCTGTACCGTGCACTTCTTCGCCGTCGCATTGGGGTCGCCGACCAAGCCGGGGGGCAGATCGACCGCGAGGTCCTTCAACGAGCCGTCCGGCTCGCGCACGTACTGCGAGTCGGCGTTGGATTCGACGCGTTGGTAGTGCGAGTTGAATTCGAAGTTCGTGACCATCTTGAATGGGTGCGAACCGGCCTGCGTGTCCGGGGTGCCGTCTTCGTTGAGGAACGAGACACCGAAGCCCTTAGCCTTGATCCCGAAGCCGACGCGGGCGGTCGCGAACAGGCCGCTGGTTTCACTCGAACCGCCGGCGTTCTCGACGAGCAGACGGAAGCGATACAGCAGCCCCGCCGTGAGGCCTTCGATCTTCGCCGAGACCGGCACAGGTCCGCGCCCGACGAGCGTCTGCTTACACGGCACGGTGTGGTCATAGGCGCCCTCGCCCCATTCGTCGGCGACGCCGTACTGAAACTCGCAGGAGGTGGGCCGGACCCCGCGCGGATCGACCGTGCCGTTCAGAGTCGCCGTTTCCATGCTGACGTCGCTCGCCGCACCGGCGGCCACGGCAGGGGCCTCGCTGCCGAAGACATACACCTGGCCGCGGGTCGGGGTAGGGTTGGAGACATAGATCTCGCCGGTCGCGCCATCGACCGCGAGGCCACCCTGCCCCGAGGAGCCCGAGAGCAGCGGCGAGCCGAAGCGTTCGCCCACGCGCGTCCCACCGCCTTCGGGTGGAGACCCCGCTGCTTGGGTTTCCGCGGCTGCGCTGCCGTTCATCGCACCGGTATCCCACTCCCCGATCGACGACTGGTCATCGACATAGACGTGGCCCGTCGCAGGGTCAGCGGCAACCGCCACGACACCAGATTCCGGTTCCAGGTTCTCGAGGCGACCGAGCGGCGCGAGCTGCTGTCCGAACTTCACCGCGCACGAACATTCCTGATAGAGCAGATAGGCATCGTCCGTCGGACTGATAGCGAAGCTGTCTTCTGGAAACGCATGGGGCACACCAGTCCAAGCGGCTATTTCCCAATTGAACTGTTGCGCAACGAGCCGGTTGGTGGAAGAGTCGTCGAACACGTCGATCGCGGCCCCGCCAAAGTGAGGAGGCCTCAGGTCCACCCGGACGCTGCCTGTCGCGTCAACGGCGAGCCCCAACAGTTCGTGTTCTTCGGGCGAACCCGTGGCCGGGGGGAAGCCGGTGATCTGGCTGAGGTACTTGCCTTCCGGGTTGAACTTGTCGATCACGCCGTGACCTGCGTCCATCACGTACAGGTCCCCGGCGGAGGGGTCCGACGGGCTGGTCGAGTTGTTCGACGGCGATCGCGGCGGGGGTGCCAGGCACGTCGGGAAACGAGAACGACCCGGCGTGCGTGGCGCTGCCCGTCAGCGCATTGGAACCCAGGCCGGAGAAGTTGACCGGATTGCCGCTGGCGTCGAACTTCGAGACCTTGCCTTCGACGCCCGCGATCGTGGTGGAGACCTTGCACGAGGGGCTTGTTCCTCCCGTCAACAAGGAGCCGTCGCAGGCGAGCTGCGGAACGCCACGGTCCGCCAGCGACCCCTGGAAGGTGACGGTGTACGCGACGGTGCCCGGCAGTTCACCCGTCTGGGAGACCGACACGTTGCCACTCCCGATCTTGCTCAGGGATGTCAATGCGGTTTCGACTTCGCCGGCGTAGGGGCGCCCGCCGCCGACCGTCAAAGAGGCCTTTTCTCCTTCGAATTCAAGCGTGAAGCTGCCGCCGTTGGGTTCCCCTTCGACGGTGACGGTCTGCTGCTCATCGACACCCAACGTCGCGACATACACATCGCCGGTCGATTCGTCGATCGCGATCCCGTTCGGATTCGTGAACGTATCGGTTTCGAAGCCTGTGTGTTCGATGATTGGGTGGGCTTCTCCGGCCAGTGCCGGGGACGCGCCCGCGCCCATCGCCACGAGGAGCGCAGTTGCCAGCGATGCCGCCATTGCGAAGGTCTTAGAACGCATGATCAGTGGCCTTTCCTGTTTGCATGGGCGGCTTTCCTGGCTTTTCGCGCCTGCCTTTTGACGCACCTGGTCTTCCCCTTGACCTTCTTCCTGACGAGCCCCCGCTTGCACACCACGGGCTTAACCTTGGGCTTCACCGCCGGCGGCGGCGCGAGGTTGCCCGCACCGGAGAACGTCGCGCTCGCCGGCGCGCCAAAGACCGACGGCAACGGCGCGACCGGGACACGACACGCGTCAGCGGTCGTGCACGACCGCGGTACGGCGGTGGCGGGGAAGCCGCCATCGACGCGCGCGTCGTAGACGACGAGCGTTTCCTGCCCGGTTTCCTCTCCCACGAGCGCCTGACGCGACTCGAAGAAAACATCATCGCCGCTTTCGCTCGCGCCAACGAACGACGATGCGCTCGAGCTGGTTCCGCTGGAGATCAGAGACGGCTGACCGTTCTCGTACTCGTAGACATCGGTCTGGCCGTTCGTGTCCGACGGCACCAACGCTTCGGCCGTGTTAAAGAACAGGCGTCCGCCATTGGATAGGAAGGCCCCGCCCTGAGCTCCGCCGGTGACGGGAGGTTCGCCGCTCGGATTGCACGATGCACACGCCAGATGACCCGTCGCCGCGCTGTAGAGGAAGATCTCACCGGCCACGCCACCGCCTGGGTTGCTGTTGTCATAGCCCATCAGGCTCTTTGTCGAATCGAATGTGAACCACGTGCCGTCGGGCGAGACCGCCCCAGTGCCAAAGTCGCCACTCGCGAGCGTCGCGATGAACGTGATCGTGCCGGCCTGGTCGAGGTACAGGTTGTTATCGCCGCTCTGTGCGCCTTCGACGACCTGTTTACCTTCGGCTTCGGTGTATTCCCGAGTGTTGCCCGCCAGTACCCCCCTGGCGGTGAAGTACACATGCGAGCTGTCTTTACTGCCGAGCCCGGAGACGTGCAGCACGTCCGCGTGTTCACCGGCTTTGGCTACGGTCAGGTCGCTCAATTCGCAGTTGCTCGCGCCTTCGGGCAGGACGCACTCGTATAGATCCGGTTCGCCCGTTTCCGCGGTCGAGTCGGCGGTCAGCCTGCGTTCGTCGAGGAAGAGGACCTTCGAGCCGTCCGTGCTCGCCGCCTGGAAGGAGCCACCGCCGCTCGCGCCTGCTCCACCCTGGGTTTCGTCGATCTGGACGGTGCGTTCACCGTCGATGCGATCGTATAGGCCACCACCCGAGGTGAACATGATGTGAGAACCGTCGGTAGAGATCGCGTGACTGACCTGCGCTGCGTCTCCTTCCGCTGCCAGCGACCCGCCGGCTGGCGTGCCGTTCGGTAGCACCGTCAACAGGCGCAAGACGCCTTCGTCCCATTCGAACAGGTTTTCCACATCAGCCGGCGCATCGGACGTCAACGCCGCCAGCTCGGTGAAGACGACGTGGCTGAGGTCAGACGAGGCCCCCTTGAAGTGCGCGTCGGCCGGCGTCACACCCCCCGGCGGGGCGTTCACCAACCGGTAGGCGCCCGTGGCGTTGTCGCGCACGAGCAGGTTTTCATAGCCCACGGGTTCGCCGGGCGCCACCTGCAGGCCTTCCGCGTTACACTCATACTCCTCGTTGGGACCTTGGGACGCGCTGGTCCCCTTGCCGTACTCGACGAGCGAACTCGACAGCTCGTCTGAATACGCACCTACACTGCCGGATTGGTAGGGACAGAGTATTCCCGTGTAGGATTCGAGCGGGTTCATCTCTTCCGAGCCCCAGCCGCCGGCGCCGCGCGTGGCGACGTAGAACTTCCCCCCGGCCGGCGCACCGGGCAGCGGTTCCTTGGTGGTGAACGAGATCGCGTCCCCGTCGACAGCCGCGCCGCTGGCGCCTTCGAGCTGCGAGGAGTTCTTGGTGGGCGGGGTCACCAGCTCGTAGGCGCGGCAGTCGGGCAGTATCGCCGAGGAGCCCCCGCGGAGCAGTTCGTTGGGGCATGCCGCCTGTTCGGCGGTCTCGGTCGTGAACGTCTGATCCGGGCCGACGACGGTGCCGAGCTCGTTCGTCGCGATCACGCGGTAGTGGTAGGTCGTGCCGGGCGCAAGACCGCTCGCGGCGCCCCACACGGTGCGCGAGGCGAAGTCTTCACCGACGCTCCCTTCCGGGAACGGCGTGCCCTGACCGTGCGGCCCTTCGCCTCCCCGATATTCCCTGGTGTCGTATTCGAAGCGATACGTCGTCTCGATACCGCCGGGATTGACGAGCGCGCCGAGCTTCGCTTCAGAAGGTCGTCACTTCGGCCGCGAGCTCCCTGCCGAGGATCGGAGCAGCGGGCGGGGCGAAGACAAACACCAGCGCTTGCGTCGCATCGGTCACGTACACGCGACCGCTCGCCTGGTTCACCGCGACCATGGGGGGAACCGGGGAGCCCAAAGTACTACCGCTTTCGAAGGTGCCGGCGCCGACGTCGGCGAGCTGCACGCCCGTTGAGCTGTACTCCACGAGGTGAGAGCACGGCGGGGTCCGCGAGCCGCAGAAATCGGCGTTGTTCTTGACGATCGCGAACACGTCGCCATGGCCGTCGAGCGCGACATCCTGCACACCTTCGCTCTTGATTTCACCGAGCGGCACGCCGGCCGGACTGAGCTCCTCGATCCGGTTGTTGCCATGATCGGCGACCCAAACATTGCCGGAGGAGTCAACCGCCACACCGGTAGGTTCCTTCAGTTGACCCCCACCCGAACCGCCAGTGAACACCTTTGGGCAAGGCGGTACTGCTGATTCACATCCACCGGGAGGGTACTCAAGCACTTCATCATTGGTTACATATTCATATTCGCCCGATCCCGGCGGACTCTTTTCCTTCTTCTTGAGTGGCGCAGGCACATAGACGTTGCCCGCGGAGTCTGCGGCGATCTGCACGACCGTGGCGCTCCCGTCGAATTGGTTGTTGGATTCCGCTTCCGGCACCGGGAAAGACGAGATCAGAGCGCCGGTGCTCGGGTCATACATGTCGATCACCGGGGCGCCTAAGAAGGCGAGGGCATTGCCGAGAACGTAGACGTCCCCGTTGACCGGGTTCACGGCCGTGCCGGAGTTAGCCCCTTCCGCGAGCGGCGAGGGCGGCGAGAGCAGCTTTCCGGAGCCATCGAACCCGTCAACGTGCCCGAGAGCAGATTGTGCCTTGTTGAGGAGACTCGCCACGTACACATCGCCCTGGGAAGTACCGCTGGAATTATCGACCGCGACGCCGTCCACCAGCCACGGACCCGTGCTGAAAGTGCCGTCAGGGGCGAGCCTGGGAGCTTCGGCCTGGGCGGCGCCCGCGGACAGTGCGAGGAGGGCGAAGAAGGCACAGAGGACTGTCAGAGGGGTGGCGATCAACCTGCCCGAAGGCGCACCACTCCCTCTGACACAAGGCGAATCGGCCATGCGCGCGTGGGACCTCGGGCCGCCCGACCCGCATAGCGGATTTACGGTCGAAGAAACATCCGGGTCCTGCGCCGCGCTGTAAATCCCCACCTTGACTCCCTTGCTCGTGTTGACACGAAAATTCATGCGACCGCCTGCTCACGGGGTGTGCTCGCACCAAGTCGTTGTGGGACCTCGCACCCGAGCGCGGTCAAGCGCCACGAGTTGGGCTCACCGTGTGACTGCCCGCGACCGCCGTTGCGGATCAGCCCCAGGCGCTCCAGGCGCGCGAGCAGCTTGGAGATCTGCCCGGCGTCGGCGACACCGGCCCGTTCGGCGATCTCGCGATTGCTCGCGCCGGGCGACTCGGCGACCGCGCCGAGCACCCGCAGCGTGCGGTAGGTCAGGCGCATCGGCAGATCCGCCAGCGGGTCCATCGACGAACCGGCCGAGCGGGTCCGGCTCCGCGGATCGCCCGGCTCCCGCCAGCCGGGTGGTGGCGTCCGCGTCCCGCGCGCCTCGCGCCGGGCGGCCGCCGCGCCGCGGTAGGGCAGCGCGATCATCGCCATCAGCGGGTTCAGCAGCTCGAGCAGCGGACCGGGGCGCTTGGCCAAAAGGCGCGTGTGCAGCACGCTGAAGACGGCGCCGACGAGGCCCTCGCCCGTCAGCTCGGGCGGGCGCTCGGCGGTCTTGGCGCCCCTGGCGCGCGCGCCGCCCGCGTCGAGCGCCTGACCTAACGTGGCCATGACCTCCGCGCGGCGATGCAGCACCCGCGGCCCGGCGCCGAGCGCTTCGACGATCAACAGCGAGGCCACTTCCGGGCGCTCGTCCAGAAACGCGAGCAGCCCCGCCAGGCCGGCGCGGACCTGCTCGAGCCATGCGCCCCCACGCTCGTACGGGCCGACGACGGCCGCGGCAGCGTGCGCGAGCACGTCGTCGAAGACCGCGAGGAAGCAGTCTTCGCGGTCGGCGAAGACCTCGTAGAACGTGCGCCGCGACACGCGCGCGCGCTCGGTTATGCGCGCGACGCTCATGCGGCCGTAGCCGTGCTCGGAGACGACCGCGACGGCGGAGCGCAGCATCCGCGCCCGCTGAATATCGGAGACCTCGATGCTCCCCCCGCGTCGCGCGGGGATCGAGGCGGGGCGGCGCCTGATGGCCGACATCACGCGACGACCCTCCCCGCGAGCGGGGCCGTGGTCCTGCCAGATGAGGCCGTCAGGCCGAGGGCGCTAGGTCTCGCAAGAGAGAGAGAGAGAGAGAGAGATGCCTCGATGCCGAGGCATCTACCGACGGGCCCATGCGGGCGCGCAGCAATCCCCGTCACGTCGGACAACCCTGTACTCACGCGAAGACAACCCCTCATCGTTGCGACCCGGCCCCTCTCCCAAGAGTCCCGAATTTGCGCTTTGAGTCAACCCGCAGGCACAACCCAAACCCGATCTATGTGCCGGCTCCATACGGAGCCATGACAAAAAGAACGTAGCGTATATATAAACCCATGTCAAGAGGAAACCGATGAAGTCTCTTTCACCATTGCCCCGACGTAGCGCTCGCGCCCGGCGGCCGAGGGGCGATAATGCGCTCGTGGAGTCACGCGATCCAGCCACCGGCGCGCTGCTGGGCGAGGTGCAGGCGATACCGCCGGAGCAGATCGACGAGGTCGTCGCGGGCGTGGCGCAGGTGCAGCCGCTGTGGGCGCTGCTGCGGGTGGTGGACCGCGCGCGCTACATGCGCCGGATGGCGCAGGCGATCGTGGACGAGTACGACGCGCTGACAGAGACGATCGCGCGTGAACAGGGCCGCCCCCGCGCGGAGGTCGCGACGCTGGAGCTGCTGGCGGGGATCGACGCACTGAACTGGATCGCCGACGAGGGAGCTGACGTGCTCGGCGGCCGGCGCGTGGGGACGCACCGCTCGCTGACGGTGGCCACACGCGCGCGCGTGGCCTACGAGCCGTACGGGACGATCGGAGTGATCGGCGCGGGCAGCGCGCCGTTCGCGCAGCCGCTGGGACAGATCGCGGGCGCGCTGCTGGCGGGCAACGGCGTCGTGTTCAAGCCCGCGCGCCGCGCATGCCTGGCGGGCGAGGCGATCATGCGGGTGCTGGGACGCGCCGGGCTGCCGGAGGGACTGGTGGCGATCGTGCACGGCGGCGCGCAGGTGGGAGTGACGCTCGCGCGGGCGCCCGTCGGCAAGATCCTGTTCACCGGCTCTCCCACCGCCGGGCGGGCGGTGGCGCGGGAATGCGTCTCGCGCGAGCGGGAGGTGACGGTCGAGCTGGGGGGCAAGGACGCGATGCTCGTGCTCGCCGACGCGGATCTGAGCAGGGCCGTGGACGGCGCGCTGTGGGCGGGCTGCGCCGGCGCGGGGCAGGCGCGGGGAGCGGTCGAGCGCGTGTATGTCGCACGGGAGGTCTCAGAGCCGTTCGTGGAGCAGCTGATCGAGCGCGCGCGGGCACTGACGGTGGGCGACCCGGTCGATCCCCACGTGCAGATGGGGCCGCTCTCCTCCGAGCGCCGGCTGCGCCACGTGACCGAGCTGGTGGAGGAGGCCGTGGAGCAGGGCGCGCAGCTGCGCTGTGGCGGACCGCTGACGCAGGCGCCGACCGGGTGCTCGGGGGCGTTCTACGCGCCGGCGGTGGTGACGGGCGCGAGTCATGCGATGCGGCTGATGCGCGAGCCGCTGGACGGGCCGGTGCTGGCGGTCGTGACGGTCAACTCGGTCGAGGAGGCTGTCGCGCTGGCCAACGATTGCGAGTACGGGCTGGGCGCGTCGATCTGGACGGCGGACCGTTACCGCGGGACGCGGATCGCGCGCGAGCTGCACGCGGGCATGGTGTGGCTGAACGACCACCTGCCGGGCCCGACGCTGACGCGCGGACCGTGGGGCGCCGCCGCGGGCGGGGGGCTCGGCAAGACCCTCGGCGAGACCGGGCTCAGGGCCTGCGCGCAGGAGAAGCTGATCGCGTGGAGCCCGTCCGGGCTGCGCGGGCTGTGGTGGGGGCCGTACGACGAGACGACCACGCGCGCGGCTCGAGCCGTGGCGCAACTGCGCTCCGGGCGCGAGTCCGACCGTGAGGGCGCGTGGCGGCGGGGAGGGCCGGCGATCGCGCGGGTCAGCGCGCGGATGCTGGGACGGGGCGTGCCGCGGTAGGGATCGAGAACCAGGTCGGCGCATGACTTGTAAAAAAAGCTGATGTTGTTCCTGGCGGCGCATGCGCCGCCAGGCGGGGACGTGCATGCACGTCCCCGAACCGGGGTCGTATACGACCCCGGCGAAGCCGCACATGTGCGGCTTCGGGACAGGCCCGCATGCGGGCCTGTCGGCCGTGCCGTACGCGGCACGGCCCACCCCCATCAGCTTTGATCAAGCATGCGGCCCCACACTCATGACGGCTACCCTGTGACGCATGCCCGCCCAGGCTTATGCAGGCAAGGAGTGCGTGTGCCAGTTGCGTCGCGGTATCTGCGACCAGAGCTGCGTGCAGGGGATGCTCGACACCCCGTTCTACATCGCCTGCCTGCGACTGAGCGGGCGCCGGTGCGTGGTCGTCGGCGGCGGTGAGATCGGGCTGGAGAAGGTCGAGGGGCTGCTGGCGTGCGACGGCGAGGTGACGCTGATCGCGCCCGAGGCGCTGCCGGCGCTGGCCGACTACGCCCGTGAGGGGTCGATTCGCTGGGAGCAGCGCCCTTACGCCGGCTGCGCCGACCTGGAGGGCGTGTTCATGGCGATCGCCGCGACGGACGACTCCGACGTGAACATCGCCGTGTACGACGACGCCGAGCGTCGCGCGATGCTCGTGAACGTCGTGGACGTGCCGCCGCTGTGCAACTTCATCCTGCCGGCGATCGTGCGCACCGGCCCGCTGGCGATCGCGATCTCCACGGCGGGCGCCTCGCCGGCGCTGGCCAAGCGGATGAAGCGCGAGATCGAAGGCCAGTTCGGCTCGGAGTACGCGCGCCTGGCGGTGCTGCTGAACGACGTGCGCGGCTGGGCCAAGGGCACGCTCCCGACCTATCAGGACCGCAAGGAGTTCTTTGAGTCGATCGTCAACGGGGTGGGCGGGAGGCCTGATCCCGTCGAGCTGTTGCGCACCGGCGATGAGCGGGCGGTGCGCGAGCTGATCGCGCAAGCCCAGGACGAGCACACCCCGCAGGTGGCGAGCGCCTGAGTGGCGGTCCTCGAAGTCGAGGGGCTCGCGCGCTCCTATGGCGAACGCGAGGCGCTCGCCGGCGTGTCGCTGTCGCTGGAGCACGGCCAGACACTCGTCGTGTTCGGCCCGAACGGCGCGGGCAAGACCACCCTGCTGCGGGTGCTGGCGACGCTGCTGCGCCCGCACTCCGGCAGTGTCGAAGTGCTCGGCGCCGGCCTGCCCGACGATGCCTGGGCGGTGCGCGGGCAGATCGGGCTGCTGGGGCACGAACCGCTGCTGTATCGCGAGCTGACCGCGCGCGAGAACCTGCTGTTCCACGCACGGTTGCACGGCGTAGGAGCCACGCGTGTGGATGACGTGCTGGGCGCGCTGGGGATGGCGGACCGCGCGCACGAGCCCCTACGCATGCTCTCGCGCGGCATGGTCCAGCGCGTGGCGGTCGCCCGCGCGGTCCTGCACGACCCACAGCTGCTGCTGCTGGACGAGCCCTACGCCAACCTCGATCCGGCGGCGATCGAGCTGGTCGGGCCGCTGATCGGCGCGCAGTCCACGCGCACGCGCGTGGTTTGCAGCCACGACCCGACGGGCGGCCTGGCCGAAGCCGACCTCGTGCTCGGGCTGCGCGCGGGCCGGCCCGTACTGCTTAGCTCTGCCGCGGACATCGATCCTGGCCAGATCGCGGAGCTGTACCGGTGACCCCAGCAGTCCACGGCGCTCAGCCCGCGCTGCCCGACACGGGCGCTGTGCATAGCAGCGAGAAGACGGGCGTGGCGAGACCCAGCCCTGCGGACACTCGGGATGGTCGTGACATCGACCCGGCACACCGGGCCGCCGGGCGACCCAATCCCCCCGGGACGCTCTCCGTCGTCGCCGCGCTGCTGCGCAAGGAGCTGCTGGTCGAGCTGCGCACGCTGGAGTCGGTCCCGGGGATGTCCCTGTTCGCGGTGAGCACGATCGTGGTGTTCCACTTCGCCCTGAACCGCACCACCGTGGACGGCGATCTGGCCGCGGGCGTGCTGTGGGTGACGCTGCTGTTCGCGGCGATGCTCGGGGTCAACCGGCTGTTCGTCGCCGACGCCGAGCAGGGCGGATTCGACGGGTTTCTGCTCGCGCCCGTGGACCGCACCGCGATGCTGGCCGCGAAGGCGCTCGCGCTGCTCGCCTATCTGCTCGTGCTGGAGCTGGTCGCGGTGCCAGCGTTCGGCCTGCTGCTGCTCGGGCCGCCGCTCGGGCCGGCGCTCCCGGGGCTGGTGGCGGTGCTGGTGCTCGCCGACATCGGGATCGCGGTCATCGGCACGCTGATCGCGGCGCTGGCGGTGCGCACGCGCGCGCGTGACCTGCTCGGACCGCTGCTGGCGCTGCCGCTGCTCGTGCCGGTCGTGATCGCCGGCGCCCGGGCCACCTCGCCGCTGCTGGCCCTCACCCACCCGGGCGAGCCGCAGCTGCGCTGGCTGGCGACGCTGGGGCTCTATGATCTGGTGTTCGGGCTGATCGCCTACGCCGTATTCGACTTTTTGCTGGAGGACTAGTGATCCCCACGTTCAACCCCGGCCGCCTTTCGCAGGCCGGCCCGACCTGGCCCCCGGGGGCTGTGTGCCGTCGGTCGGCGCCCCCGCGCCCATGACGCCTGACGCAAGCATCGGGCGGACCGCCGCCGCCTACGCCTACGGACGGGGACTGCGCACACTGAGCATCTCCACGGTCGCCGCGATGGGCGTCGCGCTCGGGCTGGTGTTCTTCTACGCCCCGATCGAAGCCGAAGAAGGGTTTCTGCAGAAGATCTTCTACCTGCACGTGCCGCTTGCGATCGTCAGCCTGTGCGGGTTCGTGCTGGGCGGGATCATGGCGATCGCGCACCTGCGCACGCGCGATCAGCGCTGGGACCTGCGCTCATACGTGACGATCCACATGAGCCTGATCTTCGGCGTCGGCGTGCTGCTGACGGGCTCGATCTGGGCACGCGGCTCGTGGGGACACTGGTGGGTGTGGAATGAGCCGACGCTGGTGTCATTCCTGATCGTGATGCTGCTGTACGCGACCTACCAGCCGCTGCGCTTCGCGATCGAGGACCCCGAGCGCCAGGCGCGCTACGCGTCGGTGTTCGCGATCACCGCCGGGGCGTTCGTGCCGATGAACTTCCTCGCCGTGCGCCTGTCGAGCTCCTACCTGCATCCGCGCGTGCTGGGCAGCTCCTCGAACCTGCCCGCCCCGATGGCGTTCACGTTCGTGGTGTCGCTGGCGGCGATCGCGCTGTTGTTCACGACGCTGTGCTCGTTTGAGCTGACCGCCAAGCGCACGCGCATACTGCTGCAAATCGCGCAGCAGGATCCTCGGCTACCGATGAGCATGTTCGCCGCCACCCTGCCCCAGAACACCGGCTCCGGCTACGTCGCCGCCGCCTACATCGTGTTCTTCGCGATCGTGCTGATCTACGTGGCGATCATGGCGCTCCGCCTGACCCGCGTGGAACGCAACCTGCGCGAGTTGCGCACCCGCGCGGATGAGCCCCAGCACGCTGGGCAGTCCTCCACGCAAGACGAGCTCCCCGACCACGCCCGGGAGCGCGAGAAGGTATGAGCGAGCTGCTGGCGCTCGGCATCTCGCACAAGACGGCGCCGGTCGCGCTGCGCGAGCGGCTGGCGTTCACCGAGCCCCAGGCGCGCGAGTTCGCGCAGTCGGCGCTCGCCACCACCGAGGTGCGCGAGGCGGTCGTGATCTGCACGTGCAACCGCACCGAGGTGTATCTCGTCGTCGGCGACTCGGTGCGCGCCGAGGGCGACGTGCTCGGGCCTGCTCGCCCAGCGGGCGGAGATTCGCCCGACCGAGCTCGCGGAATCGATCTATTCGCCGCGCAACTGCGACGCCGCGCGCCAGCTCTACCGCGTGACCGCGGGCCTCGAGTCGATGATCGTCGGCGAGGCGGAGATCCAGGGCCAGGTTAGGCGCGCGCACGAGGCCGCGCTGCGCGCAGGCTGCACCGGGCCGCTGTCCAACCGGCTGTTCGCCGCGGCGCTGCACGACCGGCAAGCGCGTGCGCTCTGAGACCGCGATCGGCTCCGGCCGCGCGAGCGTACCCTCGGTCGCCGTCGACCTGGCACAGACCGTGCTCGGCGGGCTGGCCGACCGTCACGTCGTGATCCTCGGCGCCGGCGAGACGAGCGAGCTGACCGCGCGCGCGCTGGCCGAGCAGGGCGCCGGCACGATCTTCGTCGCCAACCGCCACGCCGACCGTGCGCTGCACCTCGCCGAGCGGTTCGGCGGGCTCGGTCGTCGGGCTCGACGGGCTGCCCGAGCAGCTGGTGCGCGCCGACATCGTGCTGTCCTCGACCGCCTCGCCCCACCCGATCGTCGGCCGCGAGGAGCTCGCGGAGGTGATGCGCGAGCGCCACACGCCGGGCGGGCGGGCTCCACTCCTCCTGATCGACATCGCCGTCCCGCGCGACATCGACCCGGGCTGCGCCGAGCTCGACGGCGTCAGCCTGTACGACATCGACGACCTGCAGGCCGTGGTCGCGCGTAACCTCGACACCCGCGCGAGCGAGGTCCCGCGCGCGCAGGAGATCGTCGAGGAGGAGATCCTGCGCTTCGCCCGCTGGCTCGGCCAGCTCGACGTGCTCCCGACCGTGAGCGCGCTGCGCGAACACGGCGCCGCGCTCGTGGAGCAGGTGCTCACCGAGAACGACGGGCGCTGGGAGTCGGCCTCGCCGCGCGATCTCGCGCGCGTGGAGGCAATCGCGCGGGCGGTCATGAGCCGCCTGCTGCACGAGCCCACGATCCGGCTGCGCAGCCACGGCGAGCGCGGTCACGCCAGCATCGAGCTCGTGCGCGAGCTGTTCGGGCTGAGCGAGGACGAGGCGCCCGACACGCGCCCCGGATCGCCCGACGGTCTGACGAGATGCCGGACAACGTGCGCCCGTTCTCGCGCCGCACCCGCGCCGGCGGCAGCGGCACGTCCTGACCATCCAGCCCGGCAGCCGTCATGACCCGGACCCCAAACGCCCTGCGCATCGGCACCCGCGGCAGCGCGCTCGCGCTCGCGCAGACGCGGTGGGTCGCCGACCAGTTGAGGATCGGCCGGCACGGGGGCGGGGACGCGGAGATCGTCACCGTGACGACAAGCGGCGACCGCGGATCGGGCGGCGGGGGTGACAAGTCCCGTTGGGTGGACACGATCGAGGACGCGCTGCTGGCCGGCGAGATCGACCTGGCCGTGCACTCCGCCAAGGACGTCCCCGGCGAGCTCGCCGACGGACTGGAGCTGCTGGGCGCACCCGCGCGGGCGGCGCCGAGGACGTGCTGTGCTTCGCGGCCACTCAGGCGGCCGGTGGCGGAAGCGACGGCGGCAGGGGCGTCCGCGCCGCGGGCGACGACGATGATGGCAGCGGCGCAGCGCCTGCGGGACTGGACGGGCTCCGCGAGGGCGCCCGCGTCGGCACGAGCAGCATCCGCCGCGCGGCCCAGCTGCGCGCCGCGCGCGAGGACCTGGACGTCGTCGCGGTGGGCGGCAACGTGGACACGCGCCTGCGCCTCCTCGCGCAGGGCGAGTTCGACGCGATCGTGCTCGCCCGCGCGGGCCTGCAGCGGCTCGGGCGCGAGGGACGAGATCGGCGCCGTGCTCGACCCCGCGCGGTTCGTGCCCGGCGCCCGGTCAGGGCGCGCTCGCGCTGGAGGCCCGCGCGCGGGACGACCCGCGTGCGGGAGGCCGTCGCGGCGATCCTCGACGAGGAGGCCTCCGCCTGCCTGCTCGCCGAGCGCGCGGTCGCGGGCGCGCTGAACGCGAGCTGTCACACCCCCCTCGGCGCGTACGCGACGCCCGCGGGCTGCGGCTGCCTGGGGCTGCGCGCCTGGATCGGGCTGCCCGACGGGTCGGCCTGGATCGCCGACGAGCTGCTCGGCGGGCGCTACGACCCGGAGTCGTTCGGCCGGCGCGTGGCCGAGCGCATGAGCGCGGCTGGGGCGAGGGAGCTGCTGGCGGGCGCTGAGAAGATCGCCACACGTGCCGGCGCCTGAGCCAGGGGCGATCCGCGGACCGTGGGACGAAAGGCTCGACGGACAGCCGTCTCGGAGGGGCGACCGACTCCAGGCGGACAGCACCGCAGGCTGTGCCCACCACCCTGGGCCGCTGGTGATGGCAGTGAATAGCGCGTGGGGTCCCGGACGGTCCGGGACCCCACGCTGAGCGTCACCTGCAGGTTGGTGTCAGGACGCGCTCCAGTCTTGGCTTGTAGAGAGCTTCAGCTTGTCGGAGTAGGACAGCGTGAATTGTTCGTTGTTGATCTTCAATGCGCTGCCTTCGGGTTTGCACGCGACTTCGTGTTCGACCGCTTCGGTTTCGATCCCCGGTAGCGTACAGACATATTTGCCCGCCACAGGATATGTACCTTTAACCGAGCAGCTTTTTTCACCGGCGTTTTTGATGATAAGTTCAAATAGTGTATTTCCGCTTGGCGGCAGGATTTCGTCGGTCAGCGCGCCTTTGACGCCTGCCAAACTGCCGTCGAAATGATAGTTCACGTTTGGCACGCTGCAGTTCGCGTTTGCGGGTATCTTGCAGCTTTCGAATGTGATTTCGCCATCCGATTTGCCCCCAGTTTTGAGTAGATTGGTCAGTTTTGTGCTTTTGCATTCGATACGCACTTCGGCTTTGAGGATGTGCCATACCATTTCAGCGGTACCACCGGTGCCACTGGCGTTGACCGTTTCGGTGAGGGGGCTGCCCGCGATGCGGAATTCGTGCGCCGAGGCGGCGCTAGCGGCTACAGCGCTGAATGCGAGCACCGCGACGATGGTCGCCAGCATGGTCCTGCAGGTAGGTCTCATTGAGCAACGTTTCCTTTCGTCTCATTCACCGCCATGATGGCGGCGGTCTTTTACTGAACACCGCACAGGGGCGGCATTTTCATCCGGCCGAAGAACCCGCTTCGCGGATCGGCCAGATGAAAATATCCGTCCTGCTTTGCTCACTTCCCTGCCAAAATACTAACCACTCACGTTAGGGTACTACCTCCTCTTATTCACTTCTTGAACTTCACCGCCAGTGTCTTAGCCTGCTTCTTACGCGCACTGCCTGTGCTTGGCGTGAAGCTGATCTCCACCCTCGTCCTCAGCTTCCCGACCTTCTTCTGCGTGAGCTTGAACGTCACCGTTTCACGACCCTTGACGGTCCTGGACGCCGACGTCAATCCCTTACCGGAAACACTGACTTTTCCTGCTGCTGGGGCGTAGACGGCAAGAGTGAGCGTCCTCTTCTTTATCGAGTGGGAAGAGATGGAGAGGGTATTGGAGCACCCTTCTACCTCTACGGGCGTGTCCTGGTTGAGCGTAGCGCCGTTCTGGCCCGTAAACGCTGTTGGCAGCACCAGCTTCTGCGCGCACAGGTTTCCGTTCGCCGCCAGTGCGGAGTAGGGGCCCTCGGGCAACGTCAGTTCGAACGTGCTGAAAGGGTCGTCGGGGACCGTCTTGAACGTGGTGCTCGTGACCCCCGCTTTGCTGATGAACGTCGCGCCGACGAGATCCACCGTCACACCGTCACCCTGGAGGACGATCTCCAGGCTCGGGAACGCTTCCCCGCCGTGACTGACGAAGATCGCCGGGCCTTCCAACGTGACCGGCAACAGCGGGGTGTGCACGACCGCGTGCCCGATGAACGACGCTGACGGACAGCCCGCCGGGTTCGCTTCGAACTGCGCCCCCGTGCACGCCTTCTGCAACGTCGTCAGGCGTGAGGGCAACTGCTTGGGGAGTTCGACTTTGACAGAGCCGATGTCCGCGTCGGTGCCCTGCGGCACACTCGGGTAGGAGACCTTCGCCGTCAGGCTCGCACCATCCGCTTTACTCGTCTTCCCCGACGTGGAGACCGAGAATTTCGGTTCGAACTTCAGCGCCTGACACGAGCCGACCTGGAAATGACTGGAAATCGATGCTTGCGCGCCCACACCACCTTGCCCCGGCGGCGGCGTACCATACGCCGTACCCGAGAATTCCTGCGGGTTGCAGTTCGTCGGGTTGACCATGAATTCAGGATGTTCGATCACAGCGTCCACCTCACGTAGATCCGTCGGGACACCAGCCACAACCTGCGGCAACGGATTCGTCGTGACAGTCAACGCCGAGGTATACGGGTTCGACTTCGATCCTCGCCCGCACCCGCTGCGTCGGCAACACAAACGGACCGACGTGCAACGGAACCACAATCGACAGGCCGAACGGCGCACCACCATAGGATTCGGTCAGATAGACCGGCGCTGGTTCCTGACCCGCTTCGGGCACCACCAACGGATACGGGCCCGGACCGGACTCCACCACCGTATGGCCGATCTTTGACGCCGCGGGACATTCGTTGGCTTCCGCCTGCGCGTTCGTGCACAACAAAACCTTCGAGAGGAACCCCGTCAGGCCCTCCGGGGCTTTGAACCGCAAGCCATCGATCCTCTGCTGACCATCACCGCGGCGCAACAGCAGCGAGAAGTTGGTGAAACCTCCCGCCTGGTCGGTCGTGGCGCCAGCGACCAATTCAGGGCTGAACGGCAACGGCGAGGACGAACACGAACCACCACCCGGACCATTGGTGATCTGAAAGCTGCTCGATTCCAGCAGGTCCGGGAGGAACGGGCTAGCCCACGGCGTGAAGTCAGCGCTCGTAGCGTACGTCCCGCATTGCGTCGGGGTATCCAGCGCCGCCTGAGCACCACCACTGAACGCGAGTCTGAAGCTCGTGAACGGCAACTCCGGAGTTTCCTCGAACGTCGTCGTCAGCTGCCCTGTCTGTTCGTTGAGCTGCACGTTCCCCACGAGCTTCAGGTTCACGCCTTCACCATACGCCGTCACCAGCAGCTTCAGATCCGGCGGGTTGGACTGCAACACATAGACGCTGCCCCGCAGCGTGTTCTTCAGCAAGGGCGTTTCGATTTCGTCCGTCCCGACTTTCGACGCCGACGGGCACGACGCAGGACCGTTGTCTTCTTCGCCGTCCGGCAACCGGCCGAGACCATCTTCGGATTCTTGGCACGCCGCCAAGCCGTTCGCCTGACCGGGATTGATCACCACACCCTCCGGCAATACGACCTTCGTGTCCTTGATATCGGCCGCGGAGACCTGTTCGGGCGCGAGCAAGCCTGGCTGCGGGACACGCACTTCGACGGTCAACCCCGCCGGGGTATCCGCAGACGCCGTGTCCGGTGCAACACTGATCGCCGGAGCGAAGTTCAGATTTTCACAATCCGTGATCCCGAGCGGTTCGCCGTTCTGCTCGTGCGAGATGTAGCTTGCTTCGCTCGTGCTCGCGTTTTCCCACGCGTTCGCGTGAACTGTCGTCGTGAGCGGGCCTTCGCAGGCCGTGGGCAACGTCAACAGCGGCTTCAATGCCGCGCTCGACGAACACCCCGCCAGGCATCCCGGACCTACGCGCTCGCTATCGTGACTCGCTTCGCCCGGAACACCCCAAAAAATCAAGGTGCTCGACTCTATACCCCTCTGAGGGAGATTGTTGACATGCTCGGTGAGCCCGTAATCCCGACCGCTGCGAACTTCCGCGTCGAGGAACGACTGGATACCGAGGAGGGTGAACCCGAACTGCGCCGGTACACCCGAAGACGGAACCAAGTTATACACCGGGATCGGATCGTACTGCTGACCGCTGAGGTTCACGTTGTTCACGCCGATCTGTGTCGAAGCGGGGCATCCTTCCGCGTCGAACTGCTGGCGCGTGCACTGCGGCGTCGCGGTCGGATCGCCGACGAACCCAGGCGGCAGCAGCGCTTCGACGTTCCTCACTTCGCCACCAGCCGTCTCGGGACTCAGCCTACCTTCTTCTTCGGCTTCCGGTCCGTTGCGCATGTTGAAGTCGAGCCTAGTCGTCGCCTCATACGGGTGCGAGCCGGCCTGCGTGTCCGGCGTGCCGTTCGCGTTGCTGAACCAACCATCGGCGTGTTCCACGCCGAAGCCGGCAGGCGTCTTGCTGAAGGTCACCGGGCCGGCGAAGCTCGCAGGCGACGACGCGCCGCCACCGCTCACCGTCACCTTATTGCTGCCAGTCCCAGACGCGCCTTCTTCGATGCTCACTTCCAACCTGAGAGGCGTCGCGCCGGCTTCCTCTTCAACCCTGGGCGAACCGGGGGCGATCGCCGGGAGCGGCTCGCTGCACACGACGGGCTTGCCAGTCGAGCACGTCCATTCACCCTGACTGACGGCGGTGAGACCCGCCGGCAGCGTATCCGTCACCGTCGCGCCGGCCGCGCTCGCGTCCCCGCCCGTGTTGTACACCGCGACTTCGATCCGCCCCGTACGACCCGGAACCATGTGCGTCGGCACCGGCTCCGCACTCACCTCCCATCCCGGCACCCCAGGAGACTGTGTGATAAAGGTCATTCTCGTGCCGCTTACTTCACCATCCGCGTTGACCGCGACGATACGAAAATGGTAAGTCGTGCCGACCTGCAGTCCCGTCAGCGCAAAGTCACGACTCTGAACGCTTTCCCCCACTCCAAAATACTGGGGCGCCGTGTAGTTGTTCGGGGCCACGCCTTCACCTAGTATGGAGGGCACAACGCCGTATTCGACGTAAGCATTGGTTTCAAACCCACCAGGGTTTACTTGCGCCTGAATCATCGCTTCCGTCTGGGCCACGGCCGCGACAGACTCGCCTTCGACCGCGGGCGGCCCGCTCGCAGCGAAAGCGGGAGCGGCAAAGACGAGCAGCGATACCAGGGAAACCGGAAGAACGGGAGTCAAGCGGCGGCTGATTTTCGGATGAGCTTTGAAAATAATCATCGGCCTGGCCCCCGGTCGTGGCCGGCTCTCTTTCCCCTCTTCGCCTTCTTCATGCTCTTCACGCACCTGCCATGACTCAGATGCTTGCCTTTGGCGCATTTGGCTCGCTTTGTTTTTGGTTTGACCACCGTCTGTGGCGGTGGCGCCGGGAAGTTCCCGATACCGTTGAACGTGAGGCTCGACGGGGTCGCGAACACCGGCGGAGCCGCCGGCACACCCTGACAGCCACTACCCGAGCAAACTGGCGGCGAGACCGGCAGCACGCCGTTGACGTTCGCGTCATACACCTTGAAGTTTTCATCCTGATCCTGCGGCACCAGCTGTGCGCGCGTGATCATGAACGCGTCATCGCCGTTTGCGCTCGCGTCCAAGAAATAGGAGTCATCGGTGCTCGTGCCACCGGAGAGCAGGTACACGCAGCCGCCATTCGGCGCTCCTTCAGGACAAGACCCGCCAGGGGCGCCCGCGCGCTCCCACTCATACACATCCCCCATGCCGTTCGTGTCCTGCGGCATAAGCGGCTCGAGACTGTTGAAGAACACCCGACTGCCGTCTTCGGAGACCACTCGCGGCATATACGTCGCGCTACCACTCACCGGTATATAACTAGCCACACCCCCTACTGTCCGCACCGAAGGCGCTTGCCCGCCCGGATCGCAGGAGACACATGACAAGCGACCTTCTTCGGCGTCATAGACATAGACCTCCTGCAATCCTTCGTTGGGGTAGCCTGTCAGGCTCTTCTCTGACATGAAGACAAGCGTGTGACCATTTGGAGTGACCTGCGCGGTACGATCCCCCATATCAACCTGAAAATCGCCGTGATTCCCACCGCCTCTGAACCCACCAAACGGTTCCGTCAACCATCCATCCTCCTTGAGTGAGAGCGTCGCGATGAACGTCGTGGCGCCATCGTGACGCAGATAGAGGTTCGCCTGACCTCCGGTCGCTCCGCTGGCCAGCACGCCATCGGCGACGAAATAGACGTATTCCCCGTCTTCGCTCGCGGCGACCACGCCCTGCGCGTCGGCGCCGAACGGGTCAGAGCCGTTGTGGTCAACCGTCAAATCGGTGAGGTGCCCGGTCGAGACATCGTATTCATAGAGGTCATTGCCCATCAACGACTCTTCACCCCCATAGTGTTCTGAGTTGGTTTCGAGTTCCTCGCATTCGCCGTGCGGCACCGCCGTCGAGTCTTCGGTCAACCGAATGCAATCGGTAAAGAACACCCTCGCCCCGTCGCTGCTCGCCGCCCAGAACTGTCCACCACCGCCTTTTTCTGCTTTTTCTTTCTCCGTTCCGGGAAGCGCAGATGCATCCACCTGCACAGTGCACGCATTGCCCAATACGAGACATTCGTCTTCCGCGCCCAGCGGGCTCTGTGGCTGCGCGTCGTTCTCGCGCACATACAGATTGTGCGTGTTCAGATCCGTCCAGAAGATAGTCCGCCCATCCGTTGAGATCGCATGACTGAAGTCTGGTGCGTTATGTGCTTCCCGATAGATCGTCGGCCCGCCGAACGTCGCGTTTGGTTCGCTGTTACCATTTGGCAGCACGTTCACCAGCTGCAGCTGGCCGTCGACCGAGTCGTACAGGTTGTTCTCTCCTTCCCCGCCGTCTACCGGGACCACCCCACCGGACGGATTGACGCTCATCGCATCGTTCGCCTCGAACAGAAGGTGTTCGCGATCAGTTGAACGACCCCGCATAGAGAAGCATGGAATATTCTGCGCCGGGGAGCGCGTAAGCCCCGGCGGTCTGGAATTCAAACCACGCACGATCAAGAGGAGCCTGGGTGAAGAACGGGTGATAGATATTAGCGTCAAAATCGTGCGCGTACAGCACGTCGTAGCGCGGAGCCGTGACTTCAGGCGATAGTGGAGTCTGTTCGAAGATCTGGTTGACGATGCCAACCGATAGGTCACTCGAGAACGCCTGGTAATAGATACGGCCTGTGCCCGTGTCCGGCGGGGGGAGCGCGGATTGCGTCCAACCGCCGCTCGGTGAACGCTTCGCGAGGTACTGGTTGCCTCCGCCCGGACCGGCGCCGCCGTTCCCGCCCGACGTCGGGCCGCCGGCATACGCCACGGCGTTACCTTCAGCGGCCGCCTCGAACGGCAATTCGGTCGGTATGCCATGTTCGGTCAATGTTCCGCCAGCGTCCACCACGCGGCTGTTCTGTACGTAGACGTCGGCGTTTTGGTTGCCGGGTGGGGTGACGAGTTCGTAGACTCGGCCGTCGGGTAGTGGTTCCGCGCCGGCGGGCGGGGTCGCTCCTATGAGCACGGCGGCGGACGCGCACAGCGCGACCACCATCCTCAACGCAAGCCCGCGGGCACTCCTCATTGCATCCCCTCCCGTTCTCGTTCTCAATCTCCTCCCTCTCCCAAACCTGCGTTGTCTCGCCGTGATCGGCGGGGCAGCGGGGTCCTCGCATGAGCCTCTGTTATGCGCAACTGATCTGATCATGCTCATGCAAGCCTTTCCGTAACGTCGGTTTTCTGAGCCCACCCGCTCTGACGGTGGGAACTGTTGTTTCGGGAGCGGCGCCGACCGGTCTCACGTCGCGTCCTTTTGTGGTTGTGTGCCCAGGCTGAGGTGCTGGGTGACGCGCTTACCCAGTCCTGTGAGGTGCCAGGCGTTGGGCTCGCCCTTTGAGTGGCCCTGCCCGGTGTTGGTCAGCAACCCCAGGCGCTCCAAGCGCGCCAGGAGCTTCGAGACCTGACCCTGGTCATAAATACCGGCGCTATCACCGATCGAGCGATTGCTTGCACCAGGGTTATGTGCGCTCACTTCCAGCACCCGCGCGGTCCTGTAGGTCAACCGCATAGGGATGTCCACCAACGGGTTGCGCTCGACCACCACGCGCGTAGCGTCATCCCTCACACCCCCACCGCTGATAGGGACCGGTGGCAGTGGACGATCCTGTTCACGACGCGCCGCCGCGGAACCCTGGTAGGGCAACACGATCATGCTCATCAGCTCGCCCAGCAAACCCCCGAGCAGCTCACTCTCACTCCGCGCCAGACGCGCGTAGAGAATCGAGAACACCGCCCCCACAAGACCCTCCGCGGTCAACGGCGGGCACTTCGCCGCCCGCGCGCTTTTCTTCGCCCGACCCTGATCCAACACTCCGGCCAGGCGCGAGAGGATCTCATCGCGCCGCGCCAACGCCCGCGGACCGCCACGCAACGCCTGCAACACACATACCCGCGCCAGCACGGGCTCACGATCAAAAAACCCGAGGATCGCCGACAGGCCCGTACGCACACGCTCACACCACGACAGGCCCTCCAGGCTCATCGCGGAGAGTTCATCCTCAACCCGCGCGGCCGCATCATCCAGGACCGCCGCGAGGCAATCCTCGCGATTTGCGAACAGGTCATAGAACGTGCGCCGCGACACCCGCGCACGCGCGGTGATGTGCGCAACCGACGCTCGCGCCCACCCCAGCTCATCGACCGTCGCCACGGCAGCGCTGAGCAACCGCGCGCGCTGCATCTCGGCGACCTGCACGCGCGGAGAGACAGCGGCGTTACGCGCGCTGCGCTTCAGCGCCTCACGACGCGACGCCCCCACCTGCGGGCCTCGCGCACGCGCACGCGCAGTCCTCGCGGCGGCAGACGAGGCCATCAGCGTTTGCCCCCGTTTGGGGAGCGTCGTAGCGGTCTCGCGTGAGGACCGCTACGACGCTCGGCGCTGCAAACACCGGCGCGTGTACCGATCGAAGAATCACGGATCTCCGATCGGCCAGCACGCGACGGGACCTCCTCGAACGCCATCCCCAGATGAGGACGAGGACGACGCTCGAACAGACCCCGGACGACGAGCGTCCGAGAACGACAAACACCGCGCGTAGGAGCGCGGCGAGTGCCTGCTGGAAGATCGTGGTGGGCGCCCCGACGGGCGCCGAAAGCGGCTCTAGAGCCTAGAAGACCCGGGCAAGAGAGAGAGAGAGAGAGAGAGAGATGAGTCGGCAATGCCGACGCATCTACCAACGGGCGCACCCGAGCGCGCAACCACTCCCATCACACCTGTCCCCAACGAACTCATGCGTTTACAACCCCTCTTCATACGACCAAATCCCTCTCCCCGCAAACGGTCCCTGCAAAAGCGCTTGAAAACCGATCCAGAAGACCGAAACCCAAACCCGATCTATTTTATGCCCGGCACCCCACAGTGGGATACCACGACAAGCGAAACATATACCCTCCCGGCCGGGTTGTCAAGGGGGAACAGAGCTCTCGCCCAAAAGAGCCTGTGTGCTAGCCTGCGGCCATGCGGTGGCGCGCGACTGGCCATCGGCGACACCGAGGGCTTTCCCCCATGCCCGAGCTGGATGTGGAGCATTGGTCCGTGGGCGAGTGACGAGCGCTCGCGTCCATCTCGTCGGCGCGGGTCCCGGCGATCCCGGCCTGCTGACCATGCGCGCGCTGGAGCTGATCGCCGCGGCCGACGTGATCCTGTACGACCGTCTGATCCCCGCCGCCGCGCTCGACGGCGGGCGCCCGGACGCGGAGCTGCTGTTCGTGGGCAAGCAGGGAGGCGGCGAGTCTGTCCCCCAGGAGCGGACCGAGGAGCTGATGGTAGACCGCGCCCGGGCCGGTCTGACCGTCGTGCGGTTGAAGGGCGGCGATCCGTTCGTGTTCGGCCGCGGGGGGGAGGAGGCGCTGGCGCTGCGCGAGGCCGGCATCGCGTATGAGATCGTCCCCGGCGTCACCGCCGGCGTCGCCGCCGCGGCGTACGCGGGCATTCCGGTGACCCACCGCGGGCTCTCGAGCGCGGTCGCGCTCGTCACCGGCCACGAGGACCCGGACAAGGATCTAGACACCGCGATCGACTGGCCCGCGCTCGCGGCGTTTCCTGGAACGCTCGTGTTCTACATGGGCGTTCGCGCGCTGCCCGCGATCGCTGAGTCGCTGATCGCCGCCGGGCGCTCCGCGCGGGAGCCCGTGGCGATCGTCGAACGCGGCACGCTCCCCGGCCAGCGCACCCTCACGGGCACGCTCGCCACGATCGCCGAGGTGGCACACGCGGAGAACGTGCGCGCGCCGTCGATCACGGTCGTCGGCCCGGTCGCCACGCTCGCGGGCGAGCTCTCCTGGCTGGGGCCGTCGCCGCTGAGCGGGCTGACCATTGCTGTGACCCGCGCGCGTGCGTCGGCCAGTGGGCTTGCCACGCGCTTGGAGTCACTCGGTGCGCGCGTCGTGCAGGCGCCAGTCATTCGCACCGTGCCGCTGCCCGGACCCGCGCCCGAGCTCGCGCGGTATGACCTCGTCTGCTTCTCGAGCCCCGTCGGGGTGGCCATGCTGTTCGAGCGCCTGCATGCCGATGGCCTGGATGCGCGCGCACTGGCCGGTACGCGCGCGGCGGCGATCGGTCCCGGCACGGCAGCCGCCCTGGCCGCGCATGGGGTCCGCGCGGACATCCTGCCCGCGCGCTCGGTCGCGGAGGGACTCGTCGCGGCGCTCGCCGATGTGTCGCCGCCCGTCCGTCACGCGCTGATCGCGCGTGCGCGCGAGGGACGCGAAGCGCTCCCCGACGCGTTGCGCGCACAGGGCATCGAGGTGGACGTGCTCGCGCTGTATGAGACGGTCGCGCAGGCCCCGCCGGCGCATGTCCTGCACGAAGCACTCGCGGCCGACTACATCACGTTCACCTCCGCTTCGACCGTCCGCTTCTTCTTGCAGGCCGCCGGGTCCGGCGACATGTCACCGGACGACACGCATCGTCTCGATCGGCCCGATCACCAGCGAAGCCCTGCGCGAGCACAACCTGCAGCCCCACATCCAGGCGGAGCGCCACGACATCGACGGCCTCGTCCAGGCGCTGCTGTCAGACGCCACGAGACGCTAGCGCTCCCACTGCCACTGAGAGACATGCCCCCGACGCCCTCGCACGGCCAACACGCAGACGCCACAACACATGTGGCATCCCCCATCTCATCAGCTTCAGCGGGTGTGAGATGCGAGACGGCCGGCGGTCTAGCCGGCCGTGCTCGCGCTCACATCCCGCGCTTGGCCACCCCCGCCTGCACCTGCGCCTGACCGACTCGACCAACGACCGCGCGCGCGCGCTGGCGATCGCCGGAGCGCCACACGGGACCCTGGTCAGCGCCGCGCAGCAGCTTGCCGGGCGCGGGCGTCAGGGACGGCGCTGGTCGGCGCCGCCCGGCAGCTCGCTGCTGGCTTCGCTCGTCCTGCGCTCTCCCCCGCCCCTGTTGCCGCTGATCGCCGCCGTCGCGGTCTGTGACACCGCCGGGTCCGGCGCCATGATCAAGTGGCCCAACGACATCGTCTTCGTCCGGCCCTCTGGCCCCCTCGCCAAGCTCGCGGGCATCCTCGCCGAGGGGCGCCCCCAGGACGGTTGGGCCGTCCTGGGCATCGGCCTGAACGTCGCCGTGCGCCTGCACGACCTCCCCCCCGAGCTGCGCGCCACGGCCGCCACCCTCGGTAAGTCACCCGACGCCATCGAGCCCATGCTAGTCCGGCTGCTCACCGCGCTCGAGCAACGGCTCGGCGAGCCGACCGCGACCATCCTCGACTTCTACCGCGCGCGCGACGCCCTGCTGGGGCGCGAGGTTTCCTGGTCCGCCGGCCGCGGTCGCGCCGCCGGGATCGACGGGGAGGGACGGCTCGTGGTCGCCCTCGCCGCCGGCGGGCACACCACGCTGCACGCGGGCGAGGTCCACCTGCGGCTGTGACCCGCCTCGCGGGCGGGACCGCCTACTCCCCGGCGTGCTCCAGCGCCTCGGCGACATCCCGGTCCAGCTCGCCTTCGGCCGCCGCCCCCAGCCCCGTGCCGTTGTCCTTCCCGGCCGGCGACTCGCCTGCCAGCGCCTCGTCCAGCACCGCCTCGCTCGGCGCCTGCCGCATCCCCCGACCACGCTTGCCGGCGCCGTTCCTGGCCGCGGGGGCCCGCTTGGCGTCCGCACCACCCGCCACCGCGCCTGTCCCCTTCGCGCCTCCCTTGCTGCGCCGGCGCCGGTTGTTGCGCGCGCGACGCTTGGGGAAGTTGCGCAACAGCTCGCGCGCCAGCGCCGGCGGCTTGCGCGCCATGCGCGTGCGTGCACCGCGCAGCGCCTCCTCCGCCTCGGGCGTGTGCGCGAGCGCCGCGGCCAGCAGCGCCGCGGCCAGCCGCCGGTCCTGCTTGCGCGCCGCGTGGATCAGCCGGCGCGCGTTGCGCGCGTGCGCGCCGCCCGAGGAGTTCACCAGCAGCCCCAGCAGGCGCTTGGTCTCCGGCCAGCGCTGGACCGCGTACTCCTCGTGCACATCGCGCGTGTACTCCGCCAGGCGCCAGATCCACGCGTTGGCCTGATCGCGGCGGCCGATGCGCCGCTCGACCATCGCGCGCAGCATGATCTTGGTCGCCTCCCTGCGCTCGTCCCGCGGCCAGCCGCCGATCACGTCGATCGCGGTGTCGAACGCGTCGGGGTCGCGCAGCGCGGCGATGTCCGCCAGCGCGCGCAGCCGCAGCTGCGGGTTCTTGTTGCGCTGCACCGCGGTGATCAGAAACCGGCTCTTCAGCTCGCCGCCCCGGTCGAAGTGCAGCATCGCCCGCGCCCTGCGCCAGCCCGCCGGCGCCACGCGCGCGCCCGCCAGCGCCGCCCACACGTGCTGCTCGCCGTAGTCGAGGTTCTCCACGGCGATCCGCCACAGCTCGCGCTCGAACACCGCGAAGCGCCGCTCCTCCTCCGCGCACACCGGCAGCACGCGCCGCTCCACGCGCATCCGCCGCCCACGCCCGCGCCTGACCGGCCCGACCACGATCGCTCCGCCCCGGTACACGTCGCGGTCCAGCAGCGAGTGCAGCGTCACGACCGGATCGTCGTTCTTGGTCGCGGGGTGCACGAAGTCCACGACCAGCCCCGCCTCCTTGCCCGGGTGCCGGCGCGTGACACGCCCGACGCGCTGCTGGTAGATGCGTTTGGAGGCAGTCGGCGCGAGGTGCACGCAGACCGTCGCCCGCGGCGCTGTTCCAGCCCTCGGCGAGCAGCTGCGCGTTGATCAGCACGTCGATGTCGCCGCGCTCGTAGCGGGCGAGGATCTCCGCCAGCTCGCGCTTGGGCGTCTCGCCCGAGACGCCCTGCGCCTTGATCCCTTCCGCTCTGAACGCCTCGGCGAGGTTGTACGCGTGCCGCACCCCCGCCGCGTACACGACGCCCGGCACGCCGTTGAACCGCGTTTTGTACAGGTTCGCCGCCGCCATGTTGAACGGCTGCTGGTCGAGCAGTTTCGCCAGCTCGTCCTGGTCGAACTCGGTGTCCACCTCACCGCGGCGCAGCGGCACCTTCGCGATCGTCCTGACCCCCACCCCCGGGGAGATGCGCACGCACCGCAGCGGCGCGATCACCCCGCGCCGCGCCGCCTGGGCGAGGTCGAAGCGCGAGGTCTGCGTCGGGAACAGGTCGGTCACGTGCCGCGCGATCAGCGCGCCCGTGGCGGTCATGCCGATGAAGATCGGCCCCGTCCAGCTGGCGGATCGCGCCGCTCGTCTTCTCTCCCAGCGCGGTGTGCGCCTCGTCGCAGATCACGATCGTGTACGCGCTCGAGATCTTCGCCCGCGTTGCGCACGAACCACTGATACGTCTCGACCGTCACCGGCCCCTTGACCGAGTCCTCGCCTTTCAGCAGCGGCCGCGAGATGCGCGTCGAGTAGCCGCGCTCGCGCAGCTCGCCGTGAAACTGGTCGACGAGGTTGCGCCGGTGCGTGAGGATCAGGATCCCGCCGGTCCGCGACGCCTCCACGAACCCGAGCGCCGCGACCGTCTTGCCCGCGCCCGTCGCGTGCTCGAACCAGAAGCGCTTGGCCGCGTTCGGGTCCTCCGGCTGCTCGGCCAGGGACTCCTCGTCGTCGTCCTCGTCGTCGACCCAGTCGCGGGGCTCCTCGTCGGCGTCCGTCGTCCGCCTCGAGCTCCTCCGGCTCCTCGTCCTCATCCGCTTCGACGATCTCCTCGTCGTCTTCCTCATCGTCCTCGTCGTCGTCGTCCTCGTCGGGTGCGGCGCGCTGGACCGGGCCCAGCTCGTCGTCGTCCTCGTCATCCTCGCCCTCGTTGTCCTCGTCGTCGTCCTCGTCCGCGTCCGCGTCGGAGGCGTCATCGTCGTATCGCGCGCCCGTCGCCTCCGCGGCAGTGGTCGTGCTCGCGTCCCCGTCGCGATCGTGGCCGTCCGTCGCGGGCGCCTCGTCCGGCCCGAGGATCGCGGCCGACGCCAGCAGCTCCGGGGACGCGGCGGTCCTGCCGTTGCCGTTCCCATTGGTCCGCTGCGCCTCCGCCAGCAGCGCCGTCAGCGTGCCCGACAGGGCGTCCACCTGGTGGGCAGACAGCACGGTGCCGTCCGCGAGCTTCGGCTCCTCGTCGGACAGCAGCCGCTCCAACCCCAGCAGCAGCGAGTACTCCCTGCGCCATTCCGTTCGACGGGTGCTTGGCACCCGCGTCCAGCTCCGTGAGCGCCCGATCGAGCGCGCGCCTGCGCGGAGTGCCGGGGGCCAGCGCGACCGCGGCATCCTCGCCCTCGTGCAGGAAGCAATCGCGCACGAAAGCCTCCGCGCGAGCGATATCGGCGGAGCTAGGCGTTGGCGCGGCCGCGAGGGCCACTGAAGTGGACTCGGCCATCTAAGGGCTCTGGACTTCGAGACGGAGCCGCCGCACGTAGTGGCTTTCGGCGGTACTCAGCAGAACTGCCGGCCCGTGCCGGCGACGTCACCGCGGATGCTCAAGGCGAACCGGGTTGACGTGGGTCCAGCATATAACACGTCGCGGTGGAATTGAAGGGGCGCTGGTGTGGGGTGGTTCCGGGCGGTGCATACGACGCGTCTGTTCCGAGTGGCGTATGCCCCGTTGAGGAGGCCGCGCGTGCGACTCATCAGTTGGGGACGGCACATGCCTGGAAAAAAGCTGATGTTGTCCCTGGCGGCGCAAGCGCCGCCAGGCGGGACCGCACATGTGCGGTCCCGAGACGTGCCGCATGCGGCACGTCTTCCGAACGGCGCATGCGCCGTTCGGCGAGGCCGCGCATGCGCGGCCTCGCGGCAGGGCCGCATGCGGCCCTGCCGGTCACGTCGCATGCGACGTGACCTTCCCCATCAGGTCACGACCGATCTGCGACCCTGTGCGCGATGACCGGGGTCTCCCCCACCCGTCTGCTCGCGACCCTCGCGATCGTCGCCGTCATAGCGCTGCTCGTCGTCGGTCTGGTTCAGCTCGCGGGGTCCTCCTCGCCTGGCGCAAGCGGGTCGGCGTCGCGGCTGACGCTCACACAGGTGGACGCGCGCCTGGCGGGCTCGCCCGCGCCACTGACCGTGCTGCACGCCCAGGCCGGGCAGATCCTGTCCGGTGGCGCGGACGCGTTGCACGCGCGGGTGGCAGCCCTGCGCGGGTACCCGCTGGTGATCAACAAGTGGGCCTCCTGGTGCGTACCCTGCCAGGACGAGCGGGTCGCGTTCCAGCGCGCGTCGGTGTCGCTCGGGCGCACGGTCGCGTTCATCGGCATCGACTCCGGTGACACGAGCCGCGCCGACGGGCGCGCGTTCGAGCGCGCCGTGCCCGTGGGCTACCCCAGCTACTACGACCAGAGCGGGCGGCTGGGCGCCGCGATCGCCGACTCGTCGTTCACACCCGTCACCGTGTTCTACGATCGCGCCGGGCACCAGTACATCCACCAGGGCCCCTACCCGAGCGCCGCCCGGCTGGAACGAGATGTTCGCCGCTACGCGCTGGACGAGTAAGCCCCGACCCGACTCGACTCGACTCTCCGGACCTCTCTGAACCCCCGTCAACCCGTGCCCGAGATTCGCATCGACCCGCTCAGCGGGCATCGCACGATCGTCGCCGGTGAGCGCTCGAAGCGCCCCGGGGGAGAGCCGTCGCGCTGTGAGCCACCCGAGCCGATCGACTCCGAGCGCGATCCGTTCGCCGAGGGTCACGAGTCGCGCACGCCGCCCGAGCTGTATGCGGTGCGGCCCGGGGGCGGTGTCGCCGACTCGCCTGGGTGGACGGTGCGGGTGGTGCCGAACCTGTATCCGGCGCTGGCGCCGGACGCGGGCGAGGTGGAGGGCGAAGAGGAGAAGGAGAACGAGGCCAATCGCGGGGATGGACGCAGTCGTGGCGTTGAGGCCGAGGCGAGCGGCGTGGGGCCGGGTGTCGAGGAGTGGTCGCGCGGCTCCCGGGGTATGGCCGACTCGGAGCTGTTCATGGTGCTGCCCGCGCGCGGCGCGCACGAGGTGATCGTCAACGGTCCCCAGTCCGTCCTGTCACTGGCCGAGCTGCCCGGTGAGCAGGTGGCCGCGGCGGTGGAGGTGTGGCGCACGCGCATGCGCGTGCACGAGGATGCGGCATACGTGCAGCTGATCGTCAACGAGCGTCGCGAGGCGGGCGCGTCGCTGCCTCATACCCATGCGCAGCTGTACGCGCTGGACTTCGTTCCGGCCGACGTGGCCCGCGAGCGCGAGCGCGCCGGCGCGTATACGACGCGCACGATGGGTCACACCCTGCTGGAGGACCTGATCGCCGAGGAGGTACGGCGCGGCGAGCGGATCGTCGCGATCGACGAGGAGTGTGTGCTGCTGGCGCCGTACGCCTCGCGGCTGCCGTTCCAGCTGATGCTCGCCCCGCGACGGCCGTGCGCGCGCTTTGAGACCGACAATGTCGGGGCCGGGCTGCTGTATGAGGGGCTGTGCCGGCTGGCGCGCGTGCTCGGCTCCAGTCCGCCCCTGAACCTGTGGGTGCGTACGGCCCCGCGCGGGGTCGAGCAGTTCTGCTGGCGCATCGACATCGCCCCGCGCCTGACCCACCTCGCGGGACTGGAGCTGTCGACGGGACTGAACCTGAACATCGTCGCGCCCGAGCACGCGGCGTCGTTGCTAAGGGATGCGTAGGTAGGCTGACGGCGCATGCCACCCGAGGAACGTGTCCTACCCCGCTTCGCCGCCGAGCCCCCGCAGGAGCTCCTGCCCTACGGGCGCTGGGCGCAGCGGCTGAGCGCCGAGTTTTTCGGAGCGTGTCTCGCGCTCAACGACGACGGTGAGGACCTCGGCGAGCCCGGCGAGATCGCGTGGTACCCCGACCGCACCTGGCACGGACGCACGTACGTCCCCGCGAGCGCGATCACCGCACGCGGGTATGAGCTGTTCGGCTACGTCCGGTTCGTCCCGGCCGCCGAGGGCGAGGACCCCGGCGAGTTCCACGCGTACGCCGATTTCACCGACGAGACCGCCGAGCGCAACCCCGACTGGACACTCGACCTGTGCGAGGAGCCGATCGGCTCCTGGCGCGGACACTCCGGCGCGGTCGCCGCGATGACGCTCGTCTGGGGCCGCCCCCTGCTCGCCGGTGGACGCATCGCCACGGCGGAGCTCGCCGACCTCGCGGTCGACCAGTGCGAACTGATCGAGGAGCGGTTCACGCTGATCGCGCCCGACGACTACCGGGGAGATCTGCTCGAGATCAAGCTGTTCGGGGGCAAGGGGCAGGAGCTGGCCCGGGAGTCGCTGTACGCGGGGGAGGACGATGAGGGGGAGGACGACGTCGTGGCGGGTGAGGATGGCGCCGCGGGGAACGAGAACGACGCGGATGAGGATGACGTCCTGGCGAACGGCGAGAATGGAGGTGAGGAGAGCCAGAACGGGGGCGAGGAGGATCGATGACAGAGCGTGGTCCGGTAAATGGCCCGGTTAGGACAGAGCACCATCTCGCGAAGGCGCTGCACCCCACCCCGCATGCGGTCAGGCAGGCGATGGGCGAGGTTGACGGCTTCAACGCGAAGTTCGCCGTGCTCATCACCAGGCTGGTCGGCACGATGTGGTGCGCCTACCTGTTCGGCGTCATAGCTTTGATCGGTCTGGGTCCGGCGCTGCAACCAGGCGGCGAGGGAATCATCGCGTGGATCGCCCAGACGTTTCTCCAGCTCGTTCTGCTCTCGGTCATCATGGTCGGGCAGAACGTGCAGAGCCTGGCCGCGGACGCGCGTGCCACGAACACGTTCAAAGACGCGGAGACGATCCTCGACCGTCTCGACCTGCACACGCAGGGCGGCCTGAAGGCGATCCTCGACCGGCTGGACGAAATCGCTCCTACGCCGGTCGCGGCGGCTCCCGATGCTCCGAGCGCGAGCAAGCCGGCTGAGGAGGGTGCCTGAGATATCCGTCAGCAGCAGGCCGACCCGCTGGATCGCGACCGCAACCGATGCTACTCTCAGAGACGGATCGGAGAAACTATGTCAGAGACATCGCCCAAGACCGTGACCATCGCCAAGCGTCGTTTCCAGCTGCGAGCGGACCGCGTCGAGCGAGCTCTGAGACAGGCCCTGCCTGAGCCGATCACGAGCCACTACGTGGTGATCGGCCAGCGCCGCTACCCGCCCAAGCAGGCTATCAGCCTGGTCACCGGCCTCGATCGAGCTGACTTCACCACACATCAGGCGCGGCGCATCTTGACCGGACTGGGCTTCCCTGCCGGCCGGCGCACGGGCCAGGCCAACTCCAAGGCGCCCGGTAACTCCCGGGGGACCCGGTCGCGGGGCATGCGAGCCCGGCCGACCGCTGAGACCCTCGAGCCGTTCATCGGGCAATGGGTCGCCACCAAGGACGCGGACGTGCTCGTCGCCGCGCCCGAGCCGCGCACCGTCGTCGGCTGGCTGGCCGAGCATCGCCAGCAAGCCGACAGCATGTTCCGTGTGCCCAGCGATGAGCCGCGGGCCACCGGCGCAGCGCCTTGGTGAAACACTCTTTTCAGGCCCTCCCCGGTCACACCGGCCGTGCGCGTCCCGTCGTTGACCTCGTCGTCGAAGGACTGGAGCTCGCGCCGCAAGCCTGCCTGCTGGACACCGGAGCCAGCGAGATCCGCATGGGCCGGCACGTCGCCGAACTGGCGGGGATCGACCTCGGTGACACCCACCACGATCAGATCGTCGTGGGAGGGCTGCAAACGACCGGCCACCCCACGAGCGTCCAGCTGGAGCTCCGCCAAGGCAAGAAGAGTCATACGTGGGCTCCCACCGTCTACTTCTGCGACCCGTGGCCATGGGCCTTCGGTCTCCTGGGACTCGGCGGCCTCGACCCTTTCCTGGTGAGCATCAACGCCTACGAGGAATGGGTCGAGCTTTACCCGCTCCACCGCTGAGCCATCTCCGCCAACCCACTACGCCGCGACTGGGGGCGATTTGGCGGGGTTTGGGCAGCGGAATCGGGCTGCTGCTCAAACGATCCGGCAGGCTGAGGACCAGCTGTTACCCCAGATTCCAGCCAGAGTGAGCGCGTTGATCGCGCGGTATCCTGGACGACGATGGCTACGCGCAAGATCAATCTGACGCTCGATGAGGAGCTGGTCCGCCGCGCACGTCGGCAGGATACCGGCGAGGCCGGTAAGAGCGACGGGCAGGTCGTTGAGGACGCGCTCGCGGTGTTCCTCAGCTTGCGTGCGCTCGATGACGCACGAGCACAGGGAACCCTGACGCCCGACGAGGCCGACCGGCTCGCGGTGCAAGAAGTTCGGGCGGTGCGACGGGCGCGCAGCCAAGCTGCGTGATCCGCGCCGTCGTAGACCCGAGCGTCTTTGTCTCGGCGTTTGACGAGCGCCGTGCAGGGTTGACCCTCGCTGGCCAGTTCGCTACCGGATTCCCACAAATGCCCCCGCCAGGAGTCGAACCTGGATCTACCGCTAGGAGGACACACGAGGACGCGACCGGAGAAGCCGATTTGCAGGCGGTTACAGGGAGATTGGCCATTTGAACGCCTCACGGATTGGGCTGGATTGGGTGCGATTCGGTTGGGTTTGGGCGCTGGAGCGGGGCTGGTGCCCATTGACGAGCTACCCCCGAGCCCGTGAGTAGTCTGCACTGGTCATGACTGCATCGAATCATCCAATCCCTGCTCGCCAGCCGCGAGGCGCCCCCGCAACAGTGGCCCTGGCGGGGTGGATCTGGACGGCGTAGGCGATGCCGCGGATCAGCACGTTCTACGGCATCGTGATCTGGATGTATTTTGACGAGGCCCATCACAGCGGACGCCCCCACTTCCACGCCACCTACGGCGAGGACGAGGCCACGATTGATATCGAGAGCATGACGATCATCGCCGGCGGGCTGCCATCCCGCGGCCGACGGCTCGTCATCGAGTGGGCGCGGGCACACGAGGCCGAGCTGCGCGAGAACTGGACTCGCGCACGTCGTAACGAGCCGCTTCAATCGATCGACCCGCTGCGCTGAACGCTCTACCATTGTGGTGATGCGAAGCACACCCCTTCTCACCGAGGCCCAGCCGCTCGACGGCAACGCCGCGCATGTCCGTTTCGAGGACGGCACCACGGCCGACGTCGATCTCTCCTACCTGCTCGACTACGGCGGTGTGTTTGCGCCACTGCGCGACCCGGCCTACTTCGCCCGCCTGCGGGCCGACGCCGAAGCCGGGACGATCGTCTGGCCCAACGGTGCGGACATCGCGCCCGAGACGCTGTATGCGCACGCCCAGCGGCATGCGTCCGCCACAGCCTAGATCCGACGACTGCCCTTGGCCTTTTGGTCGCAAGGGGATCATTGCCGCCGTGCCAGAGGTAATCGCTTGGTGTATCGGCGGCCACCGATAGCAACTCTTGTATTTGCCGGACCTCGAATCAGCGAACTCACCGACTGAGTGCCCCCGCCAGGAGTCGAACCTGGATCTACCGCTTAGGAGGCGGTCGTCTTATCCATTGGACTACGAGGGCGCACCGTCCGCGCGAGGCGACACCACAGAAGGCTACAGGCGTCAGTGTGTCCTCAGCCGACCAACGGGGGCAGCCTGTTCAAAACAGGGCGCGCCATCCGCGATGGTGCGCGATCACCCGGCCAATCCTCAAGCCCGCGCGGGCTCAACGTCAACAGCCCCACCGCCCACATCGCCCCCACCAAGCTCATCGGCGACTCGCCGCGCGCTGGCGTTCGCTCTGGCGGTCGTGCTGATCAGACCGAGCACCAGCGCCGCCAGGCCACAGCCGGCGATCAGCCACCAGCACGTGTGACTGGCCGCGACGAACCCCGGCCCGATCGCGAACGCGGCGCCCGCCGCCACGGCGCCCGCGACGGCTACGCCCAGCGTCTGGCCGACCTGGCGTGAGGTCGATGCCACGGCGGCGGCGACCCCGGCCTGCTCGGGAGGCATGCCGAGCACAGCGGTGTTGGTGATCGGCGGGTTGACCATGCCAAAGCCGATCCCGAAGATGAAGTAGGCGGGCAGCAGCGACGCGAGCGATGTCCGCGGGCCGAGCCCCGTCATCAGCAGCCCCCCCAGCATGATCCCGAACCCGCCGACGAGCAGGCTGATGCGCGGTCCGTGACGGCCGACCAGCCGCCCCGAGAGCGGCGCGAATAGGAGCGTCATCAGCGCGATCGGCAGGGTGTACAGGCCGGCTGTGAGCGCCGACAGGTGGCGGACCTCCTGCAGGTAGAGGGTGTTGAGGAACAGGAACCCGCCCAGGGCGGCGAATGAGCAGATCGCGATCACGCTCGCGCTGGAGAACGGGACGCTGCGGAAGAAGCGCATTTCCAGCAGCGGCTCCACGCGCCTGGACTCATACGCGACCAGGGCGCCCAGCGTCGCGATGGCGAGCGCGAACAGGCCGATGCTCTGGTCCGAGGTCCAGCCGGCGGAGGGCGCCTCGATGATCGCGTACGTCAGCGAGCCCAGCAGGACGATGACGAGCACCTGGCCGAGCGGGTCCAGACGACGTGGGCGCGGAGCGCGCGACTCGGGGACGAAGCGGATGGTCAGCGCCAGCGCGGCCAGGCCGACGGGGATGTTGATCCAGAAGATCGAGCGCCAGCCGACCGATTGCACCAGCGCGCCGCCCACCACCGGGCCGAGGGCGAGGCTGATGCCGACGGTCGCCCCCCACATGCCGATCGCCTGGGCGCGCTCGCGCGCGTCGGTGAACACGTTGCGGATGATCGACATCGCGACCGGGTTGAGCATCGATCCGCCCACCGCCTGCAGCATGCGAAACACGATCAGCCAGCCCAGGCTGGGCGCCACGCTGCACAGCAGCGAACCGAGCGTGAACAGCACGAGCCCGATCTCGAACACCCGCCGGCGGCCGAACCGGTCGGCCATCGACCCGGACAGCATCAGCAGGCTGGCGAGCACGAGCGTGTAGGCGTCCACCGTCCATTGCAGTCCCGAGACGGACGTGTGCAGCTCGCGCCCGATCGACGGCAGCGCGACGTTGACGATCGTGTTGTCCAGCCCGACGATCAGCAGGCTCATGCAGCAGATGGCGAGCACCAGCTTGCGCCGGGCGCGCGGCAGCTCTCCGCTTGACTCGGCTTGGGTGCGCTCTGGGTCGTCGCTTCTCATATCTCTGCACTCTGCCCGTTGTCCACGAGCCCGAACCGCGGCCGCGCGTGTCCCGGCGACGCGAGAGCCTGGTTCACGCCTCGATCGGGGAATCCCCGCCCTCCGCCGCGACGCGCTCCAGCGCCGTGCCGTCCAGGCGGTGCGTGATCCACTCGCCCATCGTCTCCGCCCCGAGCCGCCGATAGAAGCCGAGCGCGAGCTCGTTCCAGTCAAGCGCCGCCCATTCCAGGCGCTCCCCGCCCCGCTCGCGCACGCGCGCGGCGACCGCCGACAGCAGCGCCCTGCCGACGCCCTCGCCGCGATATGAGGGGCGCACGAACAGATCCTCCAGCCACACGCCTGTGCCGGTCAGGAAGCTGGAGAACGTCGAAAAGTACAGCGCGTATCCGAGCGCCTCGCCATCCCGCTCGGCGATCAGTGCCTCGGCGGCCGGGCGTTCGCCGAACAGCGCCGTCGCCAGTCCCGGCTCGGTGGCGCGCAGCTCGTGGGTCAGATGCTCGTACTCGGCCAGCTCGGCGAACAGCTCCAGCAGTGTCGGCACATCCCGCGACTCGGCAGGGCGGACGAGCGTCAGTACGGAACGCCCTGCCGACTCTGAACGGCGCGCTGTGCCCATGCCGACGCCAGCCCTGCAGTGTCAATCACAATCGGGGCGCTCGGGATAGACGTCGTCAATCGTGGTTAGCGCCACATACGGGGCGCCGTCGATGGCTTCGCGGATCGCATCGGCACCACCCGCCAGTCGGTCGAGCAGGCTTACCACACCACAAATCGTGAGGCCCATCTCGCCGAGCACGTTGATGGCCGTGATGGTTGATTTCCCCGTCGTCACAACGTCATCTACAACCAGACATCGGTCTTTCACGTCAAGCAGCCGACCCTCGACCTGCTGCTGTAGCCCATGCTCCTTGGGCTCCTTACGAACGACAAACGCCTTTACGTCTGCGCCGGCTGCCAAGGCTGCATATGCAATCGGATCGGCGCCCAGCGTCAAGCCGCCAACCGCAGTGGCCCCATGCTCAGCGATCTGCTCAGCGATCAGCCGACCGATGACTCGGAAGCCATCTGAACGCATCACGACTCGCTTTGCGTCGACTATGTATTTCGCTTGAGCTCCGCTGCTGAGCGTGAACTCGCCCTTTTCGAGGGCAAACTCAGCCAAGAGGTTGATGAGGGCTTCTTGATCTGTGCTCACGTGAGGCGTTGTCATGGTCGTCATGTTCACGAGGAGCATATCCTTGCATGGTCACCGGTCTGACCAGCGCGCCCTCTCGGTTCGGCCCGCAGAACAGCGCTCTCGACGTCGCTCATACGTTCGGCCAGGGCGTCCATGTCCGGGTCTAATCTAGCTCCATGACCTCGAGGCCGTCTTCATCTCTGGCCGGCCTGCTGCTGCTCGCGAGTCGCATCGTCTGCCTGATCGTGCTCGCCGCGTTCGTCGTGTTCGTCGTCAATCAGACCAGCAGCGCCTCGACTCACCAACAGAACGAGGTCAGCGAAGGCTCGGCGGCGAAATCGAGCGCGCCCGACCCCAAGCACGAGAGCACGGTGCACCGCACGCTCGACGAAGCCTCCGACGCGCTCACCTCACCGTTTGCGGGGGCTGTGTCAGGGTCGAACAGCGAGTGGGTCACCCACATCGTCCGGACCGCTCTCGCGCTGCTCGTCTACGGGCTCGGCGTGGCTTTTCTCGTGCGCTTTATCCGTGTCAGGGTATAGCCGGCGCCTGCTTGACAGGAACCTCCGTGGCTTCACAAACACCCGTGGCGTGTGGACCAAGCGGATCAAGGACGCAGAGAGCGTGGCGTGCTGCGCACGCGAGCGACCGAGGACGCCGATACGCGCCGCGTCCACACGTCACGGACCGGCGTTGCCGCGCACGTCTGTGCTACCCCCGCCGTAGTCGTTGTACACATCGACCCGCGTGCCCGTCCGCACCCACGCGTAGATCGCGGGCGCGTCCGGAATCGGCACGCGCAGGCATCCGTGGCTGGCGGCGTACGTCGGCACTTCGGCATATCCGTGGATCGCATATCCGCGGATGAAGTAGTTGGATTCAAACATACCCTCCGAATTGAATCCGGGGGTCTTCAGGTACACCTGAAACCGCCCGATCACGGTCGGCGTGGAGGGCTTGCCCGAGCTCATCGTGTAGATCGTGCGCACCCGCCCACCCGGTTCGATCTCGGCGAGCACCTGTCGTGTCAGGTCCGCCTCGACGTGCCTGCCGTCGCCCGGATAGCGCACATGGAAGCTGCCCGCCCCGCGCGCCAGCCGGCTCCAAACCTGCGTCCCCGCGTACGGCACGCGCGCCAGGCCCGTCATCTTGCGGTACGCGATCAGCGCGCGGCCGGTCCCTTCGTCGAACACACCGGTCAGCGGCACCGCGTAATGCAGCACGTCAAGCTCTGACTGCAGCAGGCGTACGGACGGCCCCTGCCCACCGGGTCCGAGGTTCGGCGTCACGTACTGCACGCTCGGCGAACGGGCGCTGAACGCGCCCTGCTGCGGGGTCGTGTAGTGCGCCGCACGCGCCTGTATGAGCCCGGGAAATCCACTTACGTAGTTAATGTGAAACTGACCCGCGCCGTTGCCGATAGCCAACACGCTGACAGTCTTCACCTGGACCTTGCGCCCGTCGCGATAAAAGCTGACCTTCACCGTCTGCCCGCCGACGTAGGGCGTGACGATGCCACGCACCACGATCCGCTGACCGAGCAGCGCAAACGGCGGGCTGCCGCCGACGTGCTGCGTAACCAATCTGATCTGACCCGCAACCGGACTCGGGGCCGGAGACGTCGGAGTGGGAGTGGAAGTAGTGGGGGCCGCAGAGCTGGTAGGCGCCACAATCGCGCCCACACAGAGCAATGCCACGGGCACGGCGGCCACACGACGGACGGAGCGAATGGCTTTACGCATATCCTTGATCCTACGTGCTCAGGCCGACGGCGAACGTTTGCACGATGCCGCTCAGAGCCGTCAGAGTCCCGCGAGCCGGCCCGCGGGGACGGCCGGAACCTCGGGCGTGATCAGGCCGATGCGCTTGCACGCCAGCACGAGCGCGCCGATCGTCGCGAGCGCGGCGATCATCAGCACGGGCGCCTGCCAGCCCCAGCCCTCCAGCGCGGCGAACGCCGAGCGAGTTGTTCAGCGAGTGCGCCGCGATGCACGGGTACAGCGAGCCCGTGTAGCGGTACAGCAGACACAGCCCAAATCCCAGCCCGGCCAGCGGCACGAGATCCAGCGCGGGGGCCGAGCCGGCGTGCACCGCGCCGAACACCAATCCCGTGATCACCGCGGCGGGCCATGTCCCGCGCCAGCTGCGCAGAGCGGTGAATATGTAACCCCGAAACAGAAACTCCTCACAGATCGGCGCCACCACGCACGTCAGCCCCGCGCTGAGCAGCAGCAGCGCCGCGCCTTCATTGGACCCTAGCTGTTCGAGCAGCTTCTCTTTACTCGGGTGAAACACCTCCGACCAGCCGACGCTGAGCACCAGGAACGCGACCAGCAGAAACACGAGCAGCCCCGTGGCCGACGGCCAGCCCACGCCGGGCGCGCGCAGCCCGAACTGCCACGCCCGCACGACGCGCCCGCCGATCTGCGCGCAGAACACGGCGGCCAGCACGAACGCGACGTCCTGCACGACCGTGTCGGCAATCTCGATCCCGGGGGGGGTGTGCGAGCTGGAGATCTTCACCCCAAACGCGAGCGTCACGGGCAGATCCACGATCAGCCCGCCGATCGCCGCCAGCACGAGCCCACCGAACAGCGCCGCGGGGGCGGTCCACGGCGACCAGCCCATGTCCGGAGAGCGCCTGGGGTCGCTCGGGCGAGGCTCGGGCACAGGCGTCGTCGTCACATCCCCCCGCGCGGGCTCACCCGGCCATGGATCTCCCGGCACAGACTCGACGGGCGGCGGAGTGCTCACATCGTCCATCGCCATCGCCTATGCGACCCAGTGCCAGGTGGCGAACTGGGCGACGAAGAACGCCATCAGCAGCGCCAGAGACCACGAGCGCGGGCGTGCGCACACGCGGGCGTGCGGCCAGCCACGCGGCCAGCGCCATGCTCAGCGGGAACAGCACGAGCAGAAACCGCGGTAGCGACATCAGCGGCTGCGCCGCCACCGGATAGGAGAGCGGCAACGCGAGCGCGGCGATCACATACACGCCATAGGCGAGCGGCAGCATACGCAGCGCCATGACGAACAGCGGCACGGCGCCGAGCAGGAACGCGAGCAGCATCAGGTTGTGCTCCGCCGCGATCAACGGGCTGCCCGCGGCGATCGGGAAGTACACGTGCGCGGTCTGCGCCGACAGCAGCTGGCGCACACCCGCAAACGCCGCCTTCACCCCATCCCACGCGCCGAGATACGGTCCGGCGAAATGCCTGCCCCACACGTCCTGGGCGTGAAACGGGGCCAGCGCATCGCCACCGTGCAGCCCCAGGTAGACCATGTACAGGATCAGACCGCTCGGCAGCAGTCCCAGCCAGAGAATGTTCATACGCAGCCGGTAGCGAGGACGAAGCCGGCGTGCGGGCACCGCGAGCAGCGCCAGCATCGCGAACACATGCGCGCGATCTACCCCGACCTCACGAGGCCGGGCGTAAGACGCTCGGTCAGCGTCTCGCGCGTGCGCAAGCGAGTATTCCTCGGGCCTGAAGTCCTCGGGCTCGAAGTCGGGCTCCAGGTCCTCGCGCGGGCCATACAGGTAGAGCATCAGCGCCGGCAGCGCCAGCACGATGCCCGTGCTGCGTGTCGCCGCGGCCAGCGCGCCGAGCACGCCCACCCACGCCCAGCGACCCTGACGCGCGAACCAGAACAGCCCGACCGACAGCGCCAGGTACAGCGACTCGGAGTAGACGGCGGAGAAGTAGAACGCCATCGGCGCGAGCGCCGTCAGGAGCACCGCCAGCCTCGCCACGTCACCGCTTCCCGGGCGCCCCGAGCGCCCGAGCTCGAGCTCGGTCAGGCGATGGATGCCGTACAGCGCCAGCGCCAGCGCCGCGAGTGAGAACAGCACGCCGACGAGCACCGCCTGCAGGCCGAGGTCCGACAGCACGCGCAGACCGAGCGGATACAGCGGAAAGAACGCGTCGCGCGGGGCCGTGTATGAGTCCAGATCGGGACGGTACCCGTAGTGGGCGATCACCAGGTACCACGCCGAGTCCCAGCGCGCCGCGGGCGCCGCCAGCAGGTTGCCCAGCCAGCCGAACCCACGTGTCACGCCGGGCGGGTCGAACGCGCCCCGGATGGGCCCGAACCCGAGCGTCGCCACCGTGCCGGCGCCCGCGACCCAGACCAGCAGCCGCGAGATCCACAGCGCGCGCCACGTGTCGCGCACTGCCGCCATCCGCGCCGGGTCCGCCCGTAGCCGTGCCCACCGTCCCCACGCGGGTGCGCGCACGGGTGCGGCATCCACGATGGCAATCTCGGCCGTGTCCGGGTTCATCACGTGGGAGCGTAGACGGCCGCTGCGATGCGAGTGTCACAGCGACGGCTCACGGCACGGTACTCTCGGCTGCAGCGAGCAATGTCCAGGCAAGCACGGCAACGCCGGCGCAGGCACAACCGCGCCGGTCCAACACGTATCCTGCTCGTCGGCGGCGGCGTGCTCGCGACGATGCTCATCGTCGGGGCGATCGCGGCGGTCGGCTACGTCCTGCATGTCGCCGGGTCCGCACCCGCGCTCAGCTCGCTGCACCCGATCCTGTCGAGTGGCTCCTCGCAGGTGTTCGCCGCCGACGGCACGCGCCTCGGCTTCATCCAGTCCGACGACCTGCGCAGCCCCGTCGGCTGGAGTGAAATTCCCACCGACCTGAAGAACGCGACGGTCGCGATCGAGGACCAGCGGTTCTACAAAAACGATGGCGTCGATCTGACCGGAATCTTCCGCTCGGCCGTCAAGGACATCACCCACGGCGCCGCCCTGCAGGGCGGCTCGACGATCACGATGCAGCTCGTGCGCAACCTGTATCTCGGCGGCGACCAGCACACGCTGCGCCAGAAGATCATCGAGGCCAAGCTCGCGATCGACTACGACGAACAACACTCGCAAGCGCTCGATCCTCACGAGCTACCTCAACAGCGTCCCCTACGGGACCGTCGGCGGGCAGACCGCGATCGGCGTGCAGGCGGCCGCGCGGATCTTCTTCGACAAGCCCGCCTCGCAACTGAACCTCGAGCAGTCGGCGCTGCTCGCCGGCCTGCCGCAGGCGCCCTCGCAGTACAACCCGTTCCGCGACGCCTCAGTTGCCAAGGAAAGGCGCAACGAGGTGCTCGCCAAGATGGCCGAACTGCACTACATCACCCCAGCGCAGGCCTCCGCGGCCGAGCACGCTCCGCTGGAGGTGCATCTCGGCACGTTCTACTCCCAGCGGCGCGAGGACTTCTTCTTCGAATACGTGCGCGAGCAGCTCGAACATCGTTACGGCAAGCACACGGTCGCACAGGGCGGGCTGAAGGTCTACACGACGATCGACCTGAACATGCAGCGACTCGCGCGCAAGGCGATCGCGGAAGTGCTGAACGAGCCCGAAGACCCGGCTTCGGCGATCGTCACGCTGAACCCCGCACAACGGCGACATCGAGGCGATGGCCGAGTCCGAGAGCTACGAGAAGTCCCAGTACAACCTCGCCGCCGACGGCCATCGCCAGCCCGGCTCGACGTTCAAGGCGATCGACCTCGCCGACGCGCTCTCGCGCGGGATCGACCCGAACAGCACCTACTACCTCTCACACACGCTCGATCCCGGCTGGCTGCCCGGCATACCCGACCTACGAAGTCAAGACGTTCGAGGGCACCTCGCTGAACAAGTCGCTCAACCTCGTCAACGCGACGCTCACCTCCGACAACACCGTCTACGCCCAGCTCGCCGCGGATCTCGGCGAGGAAACGATCACCCAGATCGCGTACGAGATGGGCGTCAAAACGCACCTGTCGAGCTTCCCCGCCGAAGCGCTCGGCGGGCTCACGCTCGGTGTGACGCCGCTGGAAATGGCCGACGTCTACGCGACTCTCGCCGACGGCGGCTGGCGCAACTCGCCGATCGCGATCACCAAGGTCGTATTCCCCGACGGCCACGTCGACGGCAACTGGGGCCAGCCACACCGCGTGAAGGTGCTCTCAGAAGGCGTCACCGGCGAGGAGACGAACATCCTGCAGCAGAACGTCCACTCGGGGACCGCCACGCGTTCGGCGATCAACTGCCCGACGGCCGCCAAGACGGGCACGACCAGCGAACTGGTGGACGCCTGGCTGGACGGATATACGCCCGACTACTCGACGGTCGTGTGGATGGGCTACCCGAACAAGCGTGTCTCGATGACCGACGTCCACGGCGAGCCTCAGCAGGGCGGCTACCTGCCCGCGGAAATCTGGCACGCGTACATGTCCGCCGTCACCGAAGGCAAGCCGTGCGTCGAATTTCCTACACCCAAAGAAACGATCTCCTACGAGCCGTTCTTCGGCAAGTTCGCGAGCACCGGCCGCTTGTCGAGCAGCGGCGAACAGTCGGGCGAAGAATCGCCCGAACCAGGGCATACCAAACATCCGGCCCCTCGTCACGCCACTCCGCGCGCGGGCACGAACGAAACCCCTGAACACGCTCCCGCGACCCCAGAACCGAGCGAACCCACGACCGGCCCCCCCGCCGAACACGCGCCCGCTGAAAAACCGACACCCGTGCCGGCGCCCACACCCACACCCACACCCGCGCCCACCGGCGGAGCCGAACCCAACCCGTGAACGCTCGCGCGTGAGCAACCGGCAAACGCGCCGCGCTGGTAGGTTAGATCCGTGGCAAAGGAAGACAAGGTCGAATTCGAGGGCGAGGTGATCGAGGCGCTGCCGAACGCGATGTTCAGGGTGAAGCTCGACAACGATCACGTCGTGCTCGGGCACGTAGCCGGCAAGATGCGCCGCTTCCGGATCAGGATCCTCCCCGGCGATCGCGTCCGCTGCGAGCTCTCCCCCTACGATCTCGACCGGGCCCGGATCGTCTACCGGCACCGCTGAGAAGCAGTCGTTCCGGAGATCTGCTGGACGATCGGAGATCCCGATGGTCTACGATCGGTTCGCGATGCTCGCCGTGCTGGCCGATCCTGGACGATCGGTAGCACGTCTGCCGGGGTGCGTCGCACCTCATCCACGCCCGACCGCCTGAATCTCGTAACCTCCATGGAGCGCTCCCTGATCGACTCGATCACGGCCGAGCTGGCGGGTTCTCACTCGCACTCGGCGTCGCGACTCGTGCGTGGGGTGGGCGACGACGCGGCGGTGGTGCGCTCAGGTGGAGCGCTGTGCGTCACCTCCGTGGACGCGATGGTCGAGGGCGTGCATTTCCGCCTCGGCGAGGACTCGACGAACAGCCCGTTCGATATCGGCTGGCGGGCGCTCGCAGGGGCGCTCTCGGACCTCGCGGCGATGGGCGCGCGGACAGGCGAGGCGTATATCGCGCTCGGTGTCTCTGCCGAGATGGGCGAGACAGGCGCGCTCGAGCTGATGCGCGGAGCCCTGGAGCTGGCCACCGCGACGGGAACCGTGCTCGCAGGTGGCGATGTGGTCAGCGCGCCCGTGCTGAGCGCATGCGTGACGGTCGTCGGCTGGGCGGACACCGCCGAGGAGCTGCTTGGGCGTGACGGTGCGCGTGTAGGAGACCTCGTCGGGGTGACCGGCAGACTCGGTGGCAGGCCCGTACGCCCGCTTCCGCGCCTGAGCGAGGGTCAAGCTCTCGTCCGTGCCGGAGCCCACGCGATGATCGACCTCTCCGACGGGATCGCCACCGACGCGCGCCACATCGGTGAGAGCAGCGGCGTATGCCTTCAGATCGAGCTGGCGCTGCTGCCGCTCGACGTGGGCGTGCCGAGCTCCGCACAGGCGGCGACGGCCGGTGAAGACTACGAGCTGTGCTTCACGGCGCCCCCAACCGCGCGTACCCGCGTGGAGCGCGCCCTGCACAAAGCGGGCGGCGCACCGCTCACCTGGATCGGTCACGTCCGCTCAGGGCCGCCGGGCGCGAGGTTGCTGGACTCACACGGCGAAGAGCACCGGCTGGAGGGGTACGAGCATCGCTGGTGATGAGTCGAGCCCCGCAGTCCCGCAGTCCGCTGTCCCGCCGCGGGCAAGCTCGCTAGTGGATTGAGGGGTCGAAGGAGCCGAAGGGCAGGAAATGGGCAGCGAGTGCTACTATGGTATTAGTATAAGAGCAGGAAGGGCAGGAACGTTGTTATAAAAAATTAACCGCGTATAGCGATGGTGATACCGAGTTTTAAACCTATGTACAACCCTACCCTCTCTAATCTCGCGCCCGTCATCGGCCTGCACGACTGACCACTCCGCACTCCGGCCGCACTCCGGCCCCACTCCGGCGGAAGGCGAAAACCTCACATCAAGCCTCGCTAGGACGAGGCGGGAGGAATCTGCAGCTGCATGGGTTTGAGCGCCGCCGGCAGCTGCCCATGCGAAGGCAGCGCCGTCCGCGACGCTTCGATCGGCTGGATCACCGGTTGACCGGGCAGTACGCGGGCCGCGCCGACCGGCACGGTGCGGGTCAGGCGCGCGAACACGAGCAGCCGTTTGGCGGCGCTGAACAGCGGTGTGCAAGCACTCAACACCAACCGGCTGTAGCCGACCTCGCCGACGGCGGCGCTCACGTCCGTCGGGGCGACCACCCGCTCGCCGATGACGGTGTAGGTGAAGTGCGCGTAGGGCATGTTCAAGAGGATTCTGCTGCCCTGCCGCAGCGAGTCGATGTGCCGGAACGGCGCCAGGTAGGTGGTTCTGTGCCCGGCGATCGCTGTCGTGGCGGCGCCGGGCGCCCCTGGGAAGCTCGTTTCGGAGTAGATCCCCGGGCCGCTCTCCAAATCGGAGGTGTCGGTCCCCTTCACGACCACGTAGTTCGCGCCGATCCGCGGGATCTCGATCCGTCCCACCGGGCTGCCGTCACCCGCGCGGCGCTGTAGCTCGCTCGCGAGGAACGCGATCCGGCGGCGCTCGTCGGGCAGGCTCGCCAGCTCTCGCCGCTCAGGGAGTGTGGGCGCTGCCCGTTCTGCCGCGCGCAACGTCCCGCTCAGACTGTCCTGTCTGAGCTTCGCGTACAGCGCGGTGATCGGCTCCTGCCAGACGAGCGTCACGCCCGCATCGATCAGGGCCAGCGCCCCGAGCGCGATCAGCACATACGCCAGTCCGCGCGCCGCCATGGCGCCCACACCGCGCGACCCGTCTCGCCACCATGAGGTGCGGCCGGCGGGCGAGCTGGTTGTGAACGAGATGTCAGACATCGGTCATTGCAACCTGGATTACGGGGCTGTGGGGGCGGGTCACCCGGGCCACTGGGACTAGCTGGGACTGCTTGGGACCCTGAGACCTCGGGACCTCACTGTGACTCGCCCACCCCACATATCGTCGCAGAGCCGCAGCGCCGGCACGGAGTCAGATGTCAGGATCAGATGTCGAACACCCCCAGATACGGTGTTCGACACCGCGCTCGCCCCATCTGGGCACCGCCACCTGGGCCCCACCACCTGGGCCCCACCATCTGGGCTCCCCATCTGGGCTCTCTCCGCGCTAACGACGCAGCGCCGACTCCGTCCCCCCGAGCGATCCCGGACCGGCGTAGGACAGCGGTCCGCGGATCGTGACCTCCGAACGCTCATCCGGCCCGAGACCAACGGGATCCGCGGGGGGTGTCAGCGCGACCAGCGCGATCGCCACCCCACAGCCGAATGCGCAGCTCCACAGCAGTGCGCCACCTACCCCGATGTGCCCGCCGGCCGGCAGCAGCACCGCCGTCCAGGCGGCTCCGCCCAGGCCATAGCCGAACTCGTGGATGTAAAACGCTACGAGCAGTCCCAGCGGGACCAGCGCGAGCACGAGCAGTCCCAGGCTCGCGATCGGGCGGGGGCGACGCTCGGGGGAGGCGACTCCCAGCAGCAGGTGCAACCCCGGTATGACCAGCAGCGCCGCGTAGGGGTCGAGCACCCAGGCCACGCAGGCGACGAGCAGCAGCACGAGCAGCGACGCGATCCCCGCGGCATCTGACCCGCCGGGCGCCTCGGGCGTCGGGCGCACCGCCAGACCCACCCGCCGCACGAGCACCGGCCATGCCAGCCAGGCCAACCCGAGCACGAGCGCGCATGCCAGCACGGCCGTAGCCGCAGCGTCGTCGAACGGCATCGCGCCTGCCAGCACCGGGGTGAGCGGAGTGGCTGAGATCGCGCCGAGCTCGCCCAGCAGCTGCGCGAACAGCGCGCACACCGCGAACGGCAGCCCGCACGCGAGCGCCCATGCGCTCCAGCGCCCGAGCGGCTCCCGGCGACGGCGCGCGCGCGCGAGACCGTCGAGGATGACGAGCGCCGGGGGGATCAACAGCGTGCCGATCAGCAGCCGCAGTGCCCATGCGGGCACGATTTGGCGCGCGAGCACGAGCCCGGTCTGCGGTTGAGATTCGACGTCGGGCGCGACGTCGAGCGCATCCACCGCGCTGAGCGCGGCCCTGCCAAAACCTTCCATGCGTTCCGCGCTCACCGGGGCGTGCGCACTGGGGCCGGGTTCGCCTGAGACCTGCACGAGCACCGCTCCCAGCCCCGCGGCGGCGAGCACCCCCTGCTCGCCGGGGGCCACCGGGAACGCGAGGTGCGCGAGCTGCCCGATCACGCTCGGGGCGCCCGGATCGATGCCGGCTTCGTGTTTGATCGCGTCGGCGACCGTGCGCTGCAGCTGATCGGAGGCACTGCCGTACCCGTCTGAGTAGGGCAGCACCATCGGCTCACGCATGCGTGTGGAGGCGATGTCGCCGAGCACGATCGCCGCGTCCACCGGTCCCGACGCGACGTGCCCGCCCTGGGCCTGTCCCTGTCCCTGCGACTGGGTGGCGAAGTCCGCCGCCCCCGCGTCGCCACCCGAACCGCCACTGGTCGATACGAGCACGATCGTGCGCCGGGTCTCGCGCGCGGCGAACACTCGCGCGAGCTCGATCAGCGCGGCGGTCCCCGACAGCTGTGCCGGCGAGGGGCCCGCAGCGGCGTCACGATGGGCGAGGATCACGATCGGGCTCTCGCCCGTGGAGCCCGGACGCTGCGCGATCACGCTCTGCAGCGTCTGCTCGCCGTCGATCGTCTGCGCACGCACCTGCCTGACGTGCACCGAGAACCCCCCACCGGCAGTATCACCAAGCCCGGAGATCGTCTGCGCGATTCGCTGGGCCAGCGCGTCGTCGCCCGCGCTGCCCGGCCGTCGCTGAGGGAATTCGGCGGCGAGCCGTGTCAGTTCGTCGAGTGCCTGCCGGCCATCGAACGCGTCGGGCGCCAGCGTCGATGTGAGTGGCGCCGGGCGTGCGGTCAGCGAGAACGCGGCGATCGCCAGCACAATCGCGAACGGGGCGAACGCCGCGCGGTATAGGCGTCCATTGAGCATAGTCGCGACCAGACACTAGTCCCCGCGCGAGCAGTGGGTCAAGGCGGGTCGGGCTTTGGGCGTGGACGAGCAGGCAGGGCTGACCGATCGGCGCGCGGACCCTGACGTATGAGCCACTGTTTTGCGAGCGCGATCTGACCACGCACGCGAACGGCCGCGGACACGACGCCCGGTGCGCGCCGCGCGTGGGCTCGGCATAAGCAGGCACACCATCAGCTGTCAGGTATCGTCCGCGCGTGCTTCAGCCCGTGGCCGTAGGCAACAAGACGCTCGCCGACTACACGCATATCTGCGGACGCGAGCTGATCGAGGAGATCCGTGAGCTCGCCGAGCCGCTGCGCGGCCAGCGGGTCGTGCACATCTCCGCGACCGCGTTCGGCGGGGGGGTCTCGGAGATTCTGTACACGCTCGTGCCGTTGATGCGCGACGTCGGGCTGGACTGCGAGTGGCAGGTGATCTACGGGCGCGAGGAGTTCTTCAACGCCACCAAGCTGATGCACAACGCCCTGCAGGGCGCCCCGCAGGACCTCGACGAGGAGCAGTGGGCGACCTGGCGGCAGTACAACGAGATGAACGCGCGCGAGCTGTCCGGCGGCTGGGACGTGTGCCTGATCCACGACCCACAGCCCGCGGCGCTGTACAGCCTGGTACCGGAGAAGGCCGCCGGCTGGATCTGGCGCTGCCACATCGATCTGTCCACACCCAACCCGCAGACGATCGCCCAGCTGCTCCCCTACATCTCGAGCTATCCCGAGACGCTGTTTCACATGCGGGAGTACGTGCCCGAGGGGATGCGTGGGACGGTCAACGTCGTGGCGCCCGCGATCGACCCGCTGACGCCGAAGAACATGGCGCTCTCGCCCGAGGACGCGTCGTTCGTGTGCGGGCAGTTCGGGATCGACGTCGACCGGCCGCTGATCTGCCAGGTCTCGCGGTTTGACCCCTGGAAGGACCCGCTCGGCGTGATCGACGCCTACCGCACGGTCAAGCAGACGATGCCCGAGGTGCAGCTCGCGCTCGTCGGCTCGATGGCGAGCGACGACCCCGAGGGCTGGGACTTCTTCAACGCGACCATCGCCCACGCCGACGGCGACCCGGACATACACATCCTCAACAACTTCAACAACGTCGGCGCGATCGAGGTCAACGCGTTCCAATCCCATGCCGATGTGGTCGTGCAGAAGTCCACGCGCGAGGGCTTTGGGCTGACCGTGTCGGAGGCGATCTGGAAGGCAAAGCCGTTCATCGGCGGCAACGTGGGAGGCATCCCCCTGCAGATCGAGGACAGCGTCACGGGGTTTCTCGTCTCCAGCCCCGAGCAGTGCGCCGAGCGCGTCCTGGAGATCCTCGCCGATCCGGCCCTGGGCAAGTTCCTGGGCAGGCGCGGCAAGGAGCACGTGCGCACCCACTTCCTGACGCCGCGCTACCTGCGCGACTATTTGCGAATCTTTACGGAGCTCGCACAGTCATGAACGCGCATGGCGGCGCTGGATCTGCGTCCTCGGTCGCTCGTGTGCGAAGCACACCACGCGGGGTGGGCGGGCCCCTTCAATCTTGCCCAGCTTGCCCTGCACGCCCATGACAGCTTTGTTTGCCGACAGAGGAGCCGCGTAATGAGTGATGCCCCGGCGCAGCGCGGACCGCTGGTGCTGGTTAGCAATCGCGGTCCCGTGACGTTCCAGGCGGGCGGTGAGATCCAGCGCGGCTCGGGCGGCCTGGTGACGGCGCTGACAGGGCTGGCCTCACACCGCGACGCGATCTGGATCGCCTCGGCGATGAACGAGCACGACGCGGACGCCGCGCGCGCCGCGGGCGGCCGCGCGTTTCCGGTGGTCTCGCCCGCGGGGGGGGAGTTCCAGGTGCGGCTCGTCGTCTCAGACGAGGAGGCGTACGACCGGTTCTACAACGTGTTCGCCAACCCGATGCTGTGGTTCATCCAGCACTACCTGTGGGACCTGTCCAACGCGCCGGACATCCGCCGTGAGGAGATCGAGGCGTTCGAGTTCGGCTACAACGCCGTCAACGACGATCTGGCCCGGGCGGTGGTCGAGGAGCTCGAGGGCGTCGATGAGCCCGTCGTGATGGTGCACGACTATCACCTGTACACGCTGCCGGATCTCGTGCGCCGCGCGCGTCCGGACGTGTTCCTGCACCACTTCATCCACATTCCCTGGACCCAATCAGACGCCTGGCGGGTGCTGCCGGCGCGGATTCGCGAGGAGATCTACGCGGGCCTCTTGGCGAACGACATCGTGGGATTTCACACGCGCTCGTATCGACGCAACTTTTTGCAGTGCTGCCGCGATCTGATGGATCTCGAGGTGGACTTCGAGCGCGGGATCGTGTGGTACGGAGAGCGCGAGGTGTGGGTGCGCGCGTACCCGCTGCCGATCGACCACGAGGCGACGCGCAAGCTCGCCCACAGCCCGCGTGTGTCGGAGTTCGAGGCCGAGCTGATGCGCCGCCGCCGCGACCATCTGATCCTGCGCGTGGACCGGGCGGACCTATCCAAGAACGTGCTGCGCGGGTTCACCGCGTTCGACCTGTTCCTGGAGCAGCACCCCGAGTTCTCCGAGCGGGTGACGTTCATGGCGCAGCTGATGCCCTCGCGTACGGACGTGCCCCAGTACGCCGAGTACCTGGAGCGGATCGAGGCAGTGGTGGCGGTCGTCAACCACCGTCACGGCACGCCGGACTGGATGCCGATCCAGCTCAAGTTGCGTGACGATCTGGACGAGGCGATGGCGGCCTACAAGCATTACGACGTGCTGCTGGTGAACGCGATGTTCGACGGCATGAACCTGGTCGCCAAGGAGGGCCCGATCGTCAACGAGCGCGAGGGCGTGTCGATCCTCTCGGAGAACACCGGTGCGCACGAGGAGCTCGGCGAGTACGCGCTGTCGGTGAACCCGTTCGACATCCAGGAGCTCGCCGATTCGATCTACGCGGCGCTGACGATGGACCCGTCCGAGCGCGGCCGGCGGTCGCGCGGGCTGGCGGAGATCGTGACCTCGCGCGACCCCGGCGACTGGATCGACGAGCAGCTGGCGGATATCCGCGCGAAGGTGGGCGCCGGCGGGGAGTGATGTCTGCTTCGGCGGCGTGCCGCGCGTACGAGGCGGGGCGGGATGGGATGGGGCGGGATGGGATGGAGCGTTGTGTTGCGGCGGTCAACGCCTGCGCGTGCGTGCGCCGCGGACCGAGAGGCGGGGACGGGGCAGATAATCGTGTCTATTGTTCGTCGTTGAACGCGTGTGCGCGTACGCGCGCGTGTGGCAACTGATCCGAGGATCCGAGTAGTTGACCAGTGCCGAGCCCGCGCGGGCGGCAAGCCAACCCGCAGTGACCGCGGCGTAGCGCGTCCGCGTGACACAACGTTTTCAAAATCGATCCTGCTGAGCGGATTCGACGGGAGACACGTCGAGCGGGGCGACGGGCGCTGGTATCATGCGCCGCCGCTCCCCGGGAGCGATCATCCAATGGCACCGCAAGCGCCCACATATGACCTGGTACTGCTCCTCGACCCGCAGGTCGAGGAGCCGGTGCGCGCGAAGATCCTCGCGGACACGCGCGATGCGATCGCGGCCAAGGGCGAGCTGACGCGCGAGGATGACTGGGGCGACCGGGCGCTGGCGTATCCGATCGAGCGCAAAACCGACGCCGAGTATCACCTGCTGCAGTTCCATGCGGGCAAGCCCGAGTTGCTGAGCGAGCTGGATCGGACGCTGCGGATCACCGACGGGATCATGCGGTTTCGGATCGTCAAGCTCAAGCCGGGCACGCCCGACGCGCCCGACATGCACGCGAGCGCAGTGGCGGCCGGCAGGCACGTCGAGGCGCCGCCGACCCCGACCGAGGAGCAGGCGCCGGTCGAGGTCCCCGTCACCGGGCCGGCGTAGGCGCGTCCCCCAAACGGGTAATACACTCGGCGTATGGCCTGGGTGCAGGACACAGAGCAGACGGCGACCAGTAGGACCGACGTGCTGAAGGACTCCCCGCCGATGTTCGAATCCCGACTGTTGGATGCCTGCTCGCGGGTGCATCCGCTGGTGCCGATCCTCATCTTCGGCCCGGCGATCGCGGTGCTGGTGGCGTGGAGTGAGTCGAGCATGAGCCTCATCGTCACGATCGCGCTGGCGATCGGCGGGTACGGCCTGTGGACGCTGTTCGAGTACTGGCTGCACCGGATCGTGTTCCATTTCGAGCCCGACCGTGGGATTGGGGCGCGGCTGCACTGGATCATCCACGGCGTCCACCACGAGCACCCGAACGACCCACTGCGCCTGGTGATGCCGCCCGCCGTGAGCGTGCCGCTGGGGGCGGTCGTGTTCGGACTGTTGTATCTGGCGTTCGGCAGCTCCTACGCCCCCGGGCTGGGGGCGGGGTTCTTCGCCGGGTACCTGGCGTACGACATGATCCACTACTACGTGCATCACTTCAGTCCGCGCGGGCGCCTGGGCAGGATGCTGCGCGAGCGGCACATGCGCCACCATTTTCAGGACGACACCAAGGGGTTCGGCATCAGCGCGCCGTACTGGGACGAGGTGTTCCGGACCTCCTCGCGCGCGCGACGGGGCATCGAGCGCTAGATCGAGGCTTGCGACCGGACCGACTGGATCGTGGCCGGCCCGCCGTCGCGGGCGGGTTCGCTGCACCCCGAAGCCGGCTCCACACGCGCGTCTCGCCCTCTCCCCGAGCACCTGCCTAACACCAGAGGCCGTCGTACAACGGCGACAGACAACCCCAGCAGTCCGCCAGCATAATCCGCAACTAGAGGCTTGATGTGGGTTGTGTTGTGGGCAGGAATCGCGGTGTTGACATAAGAAGAGGGTCTCCAGCCCTGTCAACTCGTGATTGGAGCACGAGATGGACGCTTCGCTGGAGACCCTCGTTGTCGCAGGTTATGTATTCGCTTGCTCGTTGTCGATCCCTCGCCCAGGACCGGCGGGGAAGGTCACCGACCAGGAGCTGATCGCGCTCGCGGTCGCCCAAGCCGTCACGGGCTTGGTCTCTGACCGTCAGTTCCTCGGCACGGTCGGGCGCTTGTTGCCTGGCTACTTCCCTGATCTGCCCGACCAGCCGCAGTACAACCGGCGGCTACGCAGGCTGACACCGTGGATCACGACCGTCCAGCTCGGGATCGCGCAGCTGATCTGCGACGGTCACGTGCGCTTGGTTGATGGCACTCTGCTGGGTTGTGCCAACTACGCGGGTTGCGCCTCAAAGAGCGAGTTCGCCGGGCACGCCAGCTATGGCTACTGCGCGTCCAAGAGCCAGTGGTACTGGGGAATGCGGCTACTTCTGATCACAGACCGCCACGGCGCACCGCTGGGCTATGACCTGCGGCCCGCGAACGAGAACGAGCGCGAGGGCGTCTATGAACTCGCGACCGCGCACCCCGGCACACTCCTGTTCGCTGACGCCGGCCACCGAGGCCGCGAGTACCACAACAGCCTGGAACTGATCGACGTCCATCTGATCGTCCCCGACAAACACAAGCTCGGGCAGCGCCCCCGAGCCGAGACCGCCAAGGCCCGCATCCGGCTCGTGATCGAGTCCGTCTTCTCAACGCTCAAGCGCCAGATGCGCATGGAGGCCCATCTCGCCAAAACCCTCCCAGGACTCGCTGCCCGCATCGCCCAAAGACTCCTCGCGCTCACCCTCGCAATGCTCATCAACAACCTCACCGGCCGACCACCCCGCGCACTCGCCACCTACGACGGACGCTAAACCCACATCAAGCCTCTAGCGGCCTTGCGGGGTGCCCGGCGAAAAGACGGCCGCAGTCGTGTCTACACTCGCCGGTGGCCCAACAGACGAGCGGGAGTTCGTGCACAGGCCGGCCTCGGGCACCGATAGCCCAGAGACACAAACACAGAGAGATACGAAAGGAATAGCCGTGGCCGCCACCAACATCAACAGGATCGTTATGACCGGAAACCTCACCGCCGACCCAGAGCTGCGTTCGCTGCCGAGCGGCATGTCCGTATGCAGTCTGCGGATCGCGTGCAACACGCGCCGCAAGAACGGGAGCACAGGCGAGTGGGAGGACAAGCCCAACTACTTCAACGTGACCGTATGGGGAGCGCAGGGCGAGAACGCCGCGCGCTACCTGTCCAAGGGACGCCCGGTCGCGATCGATGGACGCCTGGAGTGGCGCGAGTGGGAGGCACAGGACGGCACGAAACGCCAGGCAACCGATATCATTGCCGATTCGGTGCAGTTCCTGGGCTCGCGCGACGACGCCGGCAGTGGCGGCGGGCACGCGGGCAACGGAGCCTCACAGGGTGCCGACGTCCCCGTGCACGAAGGGGACTTCCAGCCCGCGCCGGTCGCCGGAGGATCCGGCGACGACGACATTCCGTTCTGATTTCCCCCAAACACAAAGCACATAGCGAGGCACGTTCAAGTGGCAAAGCGCGGTCGCGGCAAGCCGGTGCGCCGGCGAGACAAGAAGGGCGGTCCCGGAAGCGGCAGGCGCAAGCCATGCCAGCACTGCCGTGACAAGATCGAGCAGGTCGACTACAAGGATGTCGGCACGCTGCGCAAGTTCGTCTCCGAGAAGGGCAAGATCCGCTCGCGACGGATCACGGGCGCGTGCCGGCGCCACCAGAACCAGATCGCCACGGCTGTCAAGCGCGCGCGCGAGCTGGCGCTGCTGCCGTACGTGAACGAGAGTGGTCGCGATGACAGCCCCCGCCGCGAGCGGGGCGACCGCGACCGGGAACGCTAGATCGTGCCCGAAGCAATACTCCTGCAGGATGTCGAGCAGCTCGGCGAGCAGGGCAAGGTGATCGATGTCTCCAAGGGCTACCTGCGCAACTATCTGGTGCCACGCAAGCTCGCCCAGCCGGCGACGAAAGGCGTGATCGAAGCGATCAAACAGCGCCAGGAGGCGGCCGAGCGGGCCGAGCGCAACGCGATCGAGAAAGCCCAGGAGAACGTGAACCTGCTGAACCGGACCGTGCTGACGATCCCCCAGCAGGCAGGCGCGGACGGGCGCCTGTTCGGGTCAGTCACCCCGCAGGACATCGCCACCGCGATCCGCGAAGCGCGAGGGCTGAAAATCGACAGACGCGGCGTGCACATGCCTGAGCCGATCAAGAACGTGGGCACCTACATGGTCGTGGTCGAGGTGGTCGAGGGCGTGACCGCCACGATCAAGACGATGGTCGTCGCCAAGAAGTGATCAGGGAGTGTATGAGCTCTTCCCGACGACGAAACGCGGGAGGGGCCCGGGGAGGGCCTGCCCTCCCCGGTTGAGTGATGGTCGTCGCCAAGAAGTGATCAGAACGCACGGGGGGGCTCAGGGGGAGAGTTCGTCCTCCCCGGGTTGAGTGATGGTCGTCGCCAAGAAGTAGGCCGGCCGGCCATCCAGCGCACCTGCGAACATGTGTTCGTGGGGAGCGCCAAACGCAATTCAGTCCGAGATAGCGGGGAGTCCCCTCGACCCGAGGCCTGCGCCGATCTAGACTCGCGCGAGTTCACATCATGAGCGCCGTCGCTACGACCAATGGCGCGGGGAGCGGGACCCCACGCCGCCAAGGCGCGGATGGGGCTGCCGCGATCGCGCCGCCACACAACCTCGACGCCGAGCAGTCGGTGCTCGGCGCGATCCTGCTGTCCGACAGGGCGCTGTATGCGCTGGTGATCGAAGAGGGGCTGCGCCCGGAGGACTTCTATCGCGAGCGCCACGGCGCGATCTACGCAGCGATGCTGGCCCTGTACAACGAGTCAGAGCCGGTGGACGTGCTGACGGTCACCGACCGGCTGCGCCAGCTGGGCAAGCTCACGGACATCGGCGGACCCGCAGCGGTGGATGAGCTGACGGGTGTCGTCCCCGCCGCTGGGCACGCCCGCCGCTACGCGCAGATCGTGCGCGAGAACGCACTGCTAAGGCGCCTGCTGAGCGCAACGTTTGAGATCCAGGAGAGCGTGCTGGGCCACTCCGCGGCGCCGCGTGAGCTGGTCGAGCAGGCCGAGAAGGCGATGCTCGAGGTCGCCCGGGACGACCGCCAGCAGGATTTCCGCGCGATCGAGGAGGTGCTGCACGAGGAGCTCGACAAGCTGCACCGGCTGTCGATCGAAGGCACCTCGCTGACGGGGACGCCCTCCGGGTTCAAGGACCTGGATGAGATCACCGGAGGGTTTCAGCCGGGCAACCTGATCATCATCGCCGCCCGCCCGGCGATGGGCAAGAGCGCGCTGGTGTGCAACATCGCCGAGAACGCGGCGGTCGAGCACAAAAAGCCCGTGGCGCTGTTCTCGCTGGAGATGGCCGAGGCCGAGCTGGCCCAGCGATTCGTCGCCTCCCAGGCGCGGATCAAGGGCGAGGAGCTGCGCAAGGGACGGGTGGCCGAGCAGCGCTGGCCAAAGATCCTGAAGGCGAGCCAGCGCCTGGCGGCCGCGCCGCTGTGGGTGGATGACTCGAGCGACGTCGGCCTGCTTGAGATCAGAGCCAAGGCGCGGCGTCTGCACAGCCAGTGCGAGGGCGGGCTGGGGTTGATCATCATCGACTACCTGCAGCTGATGCGCACCGACAGTCGCTACGACAGCCGCGTGACCGCAGTGGGCGAGCTGAGTCGCGGCCTGAAGATCCTCGCGCGAGAGCTGGGAGTGCCTGTGATCGCGCTGTCCCAGCTCAGCCGCGCGGTGGAGACCCGCTCGCCGAAGGTGCCCCAGCTCTCAGACCTGCGCGAGAGCGGAAACCTCGAGCAGGACTCTGACCTCGTGATGTTCATCTACCGCGACGAGTACTACGACGAGGACTCCGAGCGTCCGGGCGAGGCTGATCTGATCATCTCAAAGCATCGCAACGGGGCGGTCGGCAAAGTGACGCTGACGTTCCAGAAGGAGTACCCGAAGTTCCTGAGCTATGCCGGGGAGCGCTACACGCAATGAGCCACGGGTCCGCATGCCGGCGCTGGATCGGCGTCCTCGGTCACTCGTGTACCGAGTACACCACCCTCCCTGCGTCCTTGCCCAGCTTGGCCTGCGAACCCGTGGAGGCGCGCCGGGCATGCCGGCGCCGGACCGGCGTCCTCGGTCACTCGTGTACCAACGAGTACACCAAAGCGCTCCATTGCATCCTATTGCCCAGCTTGGCCTGCGAACCCGTGGAGGCGCGCCGGGACAAAGCGTGCGTGGTGGAGGAACAGAGCGTCCGATGAGCACCGAGAACTGCCCGTTCCAGACGTGCGACGGCGGCGGGTTCGTGATCGACGAAGTCACGAACACGGCGTCCGACTGCCGCTGCCGGGCGGGGCGGATCGCGATGGCGCGGACCAGGAACCTGGCGGGGCGGATACCGCGCAGATACCAGGACGTCTCGTTCGAGCGTCCGCCGGTAAGCGACATCGCGCGGATCGCCCCGGAGCAGATCCGGGTGATGCGCAGGTACGTCCACACGATCGATGTGAACCTCGACGAGGGCCGGGGCCTGTGGCTCGTCGGAGACGTCGGCACAGGCAAGACGACGCTGGCGATGCTGATCTCGAAGGCCGCAATACAGGCGGGCAGATCGGTCGCGATCTACTCGCTGCCGCGCCTGCTGAACCTGATCCGCGAGACGATCGACTCCGACGTAGGCAAGCTCGACTTCCTCGATCGACTGGCGATGGTCGACCTGCTGCACATCGACGATCTCGGGGCGGAGAGCAAAACGGATTGGGTGCTCGAGCAGCTGTACTCGATCGTAAACGCCCGTTACGAGGCGCAGCGGGCGATCCTGGCAACGACCAACCTCACGCCGGAGAAGCTGTCCGAGCAGATCGGCCCACGGACGGTGTCGCGGCTGGAGGAGATCTGTGGAGACCCGCTGGCGTTCTTCGGCGAGGACAAGCGCCGGCGCGAGTTCGAGGTCGTCGCGCGTTCGGCCTGACTGCGACCCCTACACTCAACAGGCCATGCCCGGAATCGTGATCGTCGGCGCCCAGTGGGGCGACGAGGGAAAGGGAAAGATCACCGATCTGCTCGCCGAGCAGGCGGATGCGGTCGTGCGCTTTCAGGGTGGCAACAACGCGGGCCACACGATCGTGCGCGATGGGGTGGAGTGGAAGCTGCACCTGATCCCGTCGGGGATCCTGTATCCGGGCAAGCGCTGCGTGATCGGCAACGGCGTGGTGATCGACCCGAAGGTGCTGATCGAGGAGCTGGACGCATTGCGCGCGCGACGCGTGGACGTGAGCGGGCTGCGTATCTCCGCCAACGCCCACCTGATCATGCCCTACCACCTGCTGCTGGACTCGGCGGGCGAGGCCAAGCTCGGCAGCCTGCAGATCGGCACGACGCGCCGGGGCATCGGCCCGTGCTACGCCGACAAGGCGGCGCGGCTGGGCATCAGGGTGCAGGACCTGCTCGACGAGAAGATCCTCAAGAAGAAGATCGTCGCGGCGATGGAGCCCAAGCGCCTGTCGCTGCGCCCATTCGAAAAGGACCCGGCGCTCGACCTGCACGCGATGACCGAGCAGTACCTGATCTACGGGCACCGTCTGGAGCAGCACATCGCGGACACCGCGAAACTGATGTGGGATCTGCTAGACGACGGTGAGAAGGTGATCTTCGAGGGAGCGCAGGGCGCGATGCTCGACATCGACCACGGCACTTATCCGTTCGTGACATCCTCGAACCCGCTATCGGGCGCAGCCTGCGTCGGGACGGGCGTCGGTCCGAAGAACATCGATGAGATCTGGGGCATCTCCAAGGCCTACACCACGCGCGTCGGCGCCGGCCCGTTCCCCTCAGAGCTGCACGACGAGACGGGCGAGCTGATCAGACAGCGCGGCGGCGAGTTCGGCACCACGACCGGCCGCCCGCGGCGCACCGGCTGGCTGGACCTCGTCGCGCTGCGCTATGCGGCGCGGCTGAACACGATGACGGCGCTGGCCGTGACCAAGCTCGACGTGCTGTCGGGGTTCGACCGGATCCAGGTGTGCACCAGCTACCGCGGCGCCGAGGGCGCCGAGTTCGACGATTTTCCCTACCACCAGTCGGTCCTGCACCACACGACCGCCGAGCTGACCGAGCTGCCCGGATGGTCGGAGGACCTGGGCGAGTGCCGCGCGTTCTCAGACCTCCCGCGCGCGGCGCAGGACTACCTGGGGTTCGTCGCCGAGCAGGTCGGCGCACCCGTCACACTCGTGGGCGTGGGACCGGGACGCGAGCAGACGATCTGGACCGAAGCCGGCCAGGCGACGCTCGTCGCGCGCAACGGGAACTCGCCGGACTGAGGCTGCGCGGCGAGGTGCTGAGCCGTCCCCATCTACGTGCTGAGCGTAACCGCAGTCGGAGATACCGACTGAGCAGGCGCAAGCCCGAAGGCTCCGCCGCCCGACTGTGCTCAGCGGTCGGGGTCAGTTATCACGACCTCGCTGGAGGCTGACCATAGTTGGGTTGGTCAGTCAGGCGTACTCGATGAGCCTGGCTTCGGCCGGCGAAACTACGACTCATCCCGTTCACCGAGCTCTTCGGCATGGATGACGAACCGCGAAGGTCGTACGTCGAGTCCCTCAGCCAGCGCGAGTAGCAGCTCGTACGATGGGTCGAGCTGTCCGCCCTCGAGCGCGTCGATCCGCCGTCGCTCAATACCAGTCGCGATGGCAAGCTCGCCCGTGCTCACGCCTTGCTGCGTGCGCACCTGCTGGATCGCCCGCCCGAGAACGATCAAATCCTGCTGGTGCTGTTTGTTCGCAGACAACGAAAGCTCCCAAATTGCGTGAAGACAACTGTCTTAGAGCCCTATTCCCCATAAATGTCCTAACCCCTGCTCGTGGGCATGCGTAAGGCTGCCGCCATGCCGCCTCAAAGAAAGTCCAAGCCCCGCAGTCCAGACCTCGCAGCGCTGGGTCAGGCGATAGAGGTTCTGATAGCCGAGGACGCGAACATGAGCCAGGACTCGGTCGCCGACGAGTCGGGGATGAACATCAAGCAGATCGGCAATCTGGTCCGCGGTCAGGGCAATCCGACCTACACGACTCTGCTGCGGCTGAGCAAGGGCCTGCATGTCAGCCCTGGCAGGCTGATGGCTCTCACCGATGAACTACGCGAGAAGCGCTCCAGACGTTAGCTGAGACTTGCTGTTCCGGTGGGCCGCCTGTCCTCTGAAGCGATGGTTACGCAGCTCTCTGATGTCCTGGCTTCTGCCTCGCTCACGCGCCGAGCGCCGCGTCCTGGAGCGCCTCGTGGACCTCTTGCGCGATGAGCTCGGCTCCGATCTGCACGCGATCTGGCTCTACGGCTCACGCGCCCGCGGAGAGACGCCACACCCCGGGTCCGACATCGACCTGATGGTGCTCGCTGACGGCGGCTCCTCACGCTACGGGATGAAGGCGGTCGAACTGGTCCACGAGGTCGCCCCTGCCGAGGGGGTCAGCCCCCATGTGGTCCTCATTCTTCATCGAGCCTCCCGAGTGGCTGCGCTAGCTTGAACCAAGATGGATCGCGCGGTTCGTATCCGACATCTTCTCGTTGCGGTGATTGCCGGTATTGCCGTCGCAGCGGTCCTCGCCGTGGCAGACCAGGTCACCAGCAAGGCCACGTTCACGCCACCGCACACCCGCCAGAGCGCCGCACGCGACGCTGCCTTCGTGCTTCGCAGTATCGTGCTGCCAGCAGGTTCGCAGCGTCTGAGCCGTGAGCCCCGCGGGGACGGCGGAGTGCTGGGGAGCAGCGGTCCGCACGAAGCTTACGCGGACCTCGTGGACCGCCACGCGTGGTGGCGTGTCCCGGGCCTCTGGCGTTCCGTGCTGGCGTTTGTGAATGCCCACCCGCCGCCAGGGTCCCGCGACTTCACGTCGGGATCAGGCGGCACGAACGGACGGGGGACGAGCGCATTCGTGGTGTTCGGCTGGCCAATGACCGCGGGGAGCCGTACGCGGCAGCTGACTGTGTCGGTGGCAGCGACGCCAGGCGGTGCGACCTACCTGCGCGTGGACGCCGATGTCGTTTGGCTGCTGCGCAGATCCGCTTCCGAGCAAATCCCCGGCGGCGTCCAGGCGATCGACATCACGCGGGGCCTGCCTGGACATGCGCCCTCGCAGACCCTCGCTGTGAGCGATGCGGCCAGGGTCAGGGCGATCATCGCGGTGACCAACAGCCTGCCGACCATTCAGCCAGGAGAGTTCGACGGCTGCAACACGGCGGTCCCGGTGGGCTTTGTCAGGCCGAAAATCACGTTCACGTTCCGTGCCTCGCCCGGCGGCTCCGTGCTAGCCGTAGCGACCGAGCCGGCCGCCGCGACCGGTACCGGGACGTGCGATCCGATGACGCTCAGCATCGACGGCCTACCCCAGAAGCCACTACTGGAAGGACCCAAGGTCGTGGCCGAGGCACAGCGGCTGCTCAAGGAGAAGATCTAAGCCCATGCGCCTTCGGACAACAAATAGCGGCGCTGTTTGGTACCCACGAGTGGTACCCACGGACTTTTGCGCCTAACGAACACTCATCCAAATCGCCCCAAACCCGTAAGTGTTCAGTTGGGTCTGTTCAGGTCAGCAGCGGCACCGGATCGTCCCGTGCATGGGCTGCCAGCGTCTCGCTCAGGTAGGCGAACAGCGAGCGGTGTTGTAGGCGGCAGGTGGTGTGTGCTGAGAGCAGCCTGGCGATGCGCTGCTCGCCACTCTCGGACTGGCTGCCGAGCGAGAGCTTGCGGTAGATGACCGCGCCCCTGAGCGAGCGCTCGGCGTGGTTGTTGGTCGGCTGCACGCCCTCGTGTTTGGCGAAGGTCCATAGTGCTGGCCAGACTTTCAGGAGGTTGCGTGCCATGCCGCGGCAGCGCTTATTGCGCGCGCGCTTCGCGGCGTAGCCGTGGATGATCGGCTTGTAGGTGCGCTGCAGCCGGGTGATGGTGCGCTTCAGTTCGTGCCGGTCGTGCGTGTGGGCGAAGGCCTCCCATGCAGCAAACACTTGCCGTGATAGCTGCAGGCCGTGCTCGCCGAACTCTTTCTCCGCGGCGAGTCCTTCGGCGTGCGCGGCGAAGTCCCGCTTGAGGTGTGACCAGCACAGCTGACGGCGCCGGATCGGCAGGCTCCGGTATGCCCACCAGCGATCAGAGGTGACGACCGCACGGGTATCGCCGAGCAGACTCTTGGCGTGATTCTCGTGACGGTCACGCGCGACCTGGAAGAACGCATGGCGGGTGGTGAACAAGCCCCACAGCGCACGGCGCTCCCCGCAGGTGCGCCAGCCCGTCTCATCCGCGTTGAGCGCTCCGGCGGCGCGAACCCGCTCGAGCAGATCCTCATAGGGTTCAGCGAGCGCCTCCGAGGCGCGAGCGAGGATCGCATCCACCGATCCAGTGGACAGGCGGGCACCGAACAGCTCTTCGCCGACCTCGACCACGTCACGGCGCGAGACACGGTTGCGCACCGACAGGGTCGTGATCGCGGCCTGAAGCCGGGGACCGAAAGAGCTCGCGGTCACCTCATCCGGGAGTTCAGCGCGCACACGCTCTCCACACTCAGGACACCGCAGACGCTGCGCGCGGTGCTCGACCACCTTCACAGTCAAGACTGGTAGCTCTTCGACCTGGTGGCGCGCCGGCTCACCATCCGGGCAAAGTCCAGCCTCACAGAAGACATGGCCGCAGCCACACCGCTCGGGCCAATGCTCGACGATCTCATCGACCTTGCACGCCGGCATTAGCTCACGCCCGTGTCCCTCGTGGCCCGGCTGGGCGCCCGGCTTGCGTCCGGAAGGATCCTTGCCACGCCTGGGCAGCGAGGAAGGCGGGTCAGCGCTCGGCGGCACCGAGCTATTACGCGAGCTGCGATTCAGCCTGCGCTCGAGCTGAGCGATCCTCTCGTCCTGACGCGCGACCCGAGCGTCGAGGCGACCGATCTGCTCATCCATCCGCAAAAGGACCGCCACCACAACCTCACGGCCCTGACCGTAGATCGCCTCCGCCTCAGACCGCTCCACACACAAGAATTCGACACGCCCAAACCATGTCCCCCAACCAACTGAACGCTTACCCAAACCCGCTGATTTGCAGGCTATTCTAAAATGGGCCGTGCAGGAATCGAACCTGCAACCTTGGGCTAAGAGACTGTTACTCCAAGGTACTATCCGATTTTGCAGCAGCGAACTGGCGGCTTATCGACGAGCGACGGCTCCAACCAGCCTACCTTCACCCCCACGTCCGCTGCGCTCCTGCTAGCGGAACAGCTCGTTCGCGTTGCGGGGGCTCTTCACGGCGCGCGCGTCGGCGACAGCGGCACGCAACTGCGCCTGACGCTCCGCAGAGGGACCGTCCTGGACTCGGCCAAGAACTCCTCCGCGTCGGCGCCCTCGAACATCACGGGCTCACCGAGGCTGACGGCCTGCGTCTTGAGCGTGGCGGAGTCCAGAACCATCGTGAGCGCAAGATAGCGCAGCGTTCGACGACCTCCAAGGACCGGGCGGTCGCTGCGATCTGTCCCGAACTCTCCTATAACGTAACGGACGCGTGGGCGCCAACCCGACAGCGAGGTGAGGCCAAATGGCAGCGAACCAGCACGGCGAGGCCTGGTTGAGCTACCGGGCTGCGATCGAGCAGCTCTACGACGCGACGATCAAGGAGATCCCGGCGGGCGAGCGGGCCGGTTTCGGACGGAACCCGAGCGATGACCTGGTCAACAAGGCGCTGCGCGCGTCCGTGAACCTCAACGACAGGCCGTCAATGACATCAACTCTGCGGAGGCAGAGCACAAAGAGGCCGGGGTGCTAAGGCTGCTCGCCGCGGCGAGCATCGATCTGAGCATCGCCAACGACCTTGTGCCATACGACGAGCCACCGGACCCGGAGGCCTGGGACGGTCCGGCACTGGTCGAGACGCTCCCGGATGCGCTCGAGGTGCTCGAACCGCGGTCAGGCGATCCGTTTAGTCGTCGCAGGATCGCCGGCGGCGCGGAAATCGATGCCGCGGAGGCTACGGCGCTCCTGGAGGCGAGCATCAACGCTGCCACCCGCGGCATCCTCGGCGATTCGGCCTCAACCTCTGTCTCCACGATCGCGATTCTCGTGGGCGACATCGCGGAATTCCTGTGGGACCCGCGCTGTCTAAGCTCCCGAACGAGATCCACCAGGACTTTGCATTCCACTCCAAACGCATGCAGCGTGTCGTGGGCTTCCTGTACAGTGGCCTGCAGAAGCTGCTCTCGACACTGGGCGACAAGCGAGACGCCGTTCGCGTAGCAGTCGGTGAATGGATATCGGAACGGGCTACCGACTTCGAGACGGGTCTGATCGAGAGCTGGCTGGCGACGCGGTACGGGATGCAGGAACTGAGATCCGAATTGAGCGTCCTCGTCGCACAGAACAGGCAGTCACCGTTGACTGTGGCTGGGGTGGCTGACGGATTAGACCTGCTTGCCTCCCGCTTCCATACCCAGATGAGATTCGCCAGGTATGTTGCCTGGCTCGTCGGCCGCACCCGCAAATGGCTGATGCACGCGGCAACCCCCTGGAGTCAGATCGCCGTGGTATCCGGCTCCGTCATAGCGACGGGCGCCATTGTCTGCCTCGGGCAGGACTACCTCGACGGTCCCGGGGCGCGCGTCCCTCGCCTCGGCTTGGTTCGCGGTGTGGTGCCGATCGTGAAGGAGGGTCTCGCCCCCTGATTGACAGGCACGCCGAGGCCGTCGGGGGCTCGACGTTTCGTGCTCTATCCGGCATAGCTGGCGTCGGCTTGTAGTTCTGCTTCGCTGAGTTCCGGCTCGACCGTGTTCGAGGGGCGATACGGGAAGGTATAGGCGACCTGTGATGGCGTGGTGTTGCTGTCGAAGTCGTAAATCTCTTCGCCGTTCGTGCTTCGACACAGGCCACAAAATCTTCCCGATCTAGTTATCGCCAATGACCATGCCTCTGCGACCACCGGCGGGAGCACCAGATACGGCTCCGCAGCCTGTTCACTACCGGATTCGCGGCGGATCAAGATATATGTCCCATCGCGAGTGACCACCGGATAAAAGTCGCCGCCGTCCACAGAGAATCTACGCATACCTCCGATCACCCCGAACTTGTCAATCAGCCGCAGAACGGGCCTGACCGCTGGTGCAAGGAACAATCCCCGGCCATACGCGGAATCGACAGCGATGCTCAGCGTTTGGTTGCTGGCGCTGCTCTTTCCAGCGTGTACGCGAACAGACCCATGATGGTGTGTGTCAGATGCAGCTTGCCAGGGCAGCCGGCTATTGATGTCCCCGGTGCTTCCGCCGCTGCCGGTCCCACGCCCCGAGATACAAGTCGGTTATGTCTTCCCTCACCCAGAGCGGGCCGCCTGTCACAAGCGGTGTTGAGCATTCGTTCGTCAATCCTGGGGTCGTGATGACTTCCGGGGTGGCCGGAGAAGCATTGCCCGAAGACGACGTAGCTTCAGATGTCGTCTTCGCAGCGATGCCCGGCGGATGCTCTCTGTATGGCTTGCGGCGCGCTGGCGACGCTCCCAGGCGCGGTAGGCGTCGATCGCAATACCGCTGTCCTCGAGCTGAAGAGCCCGGATGTGTGGATGAGACCACAACGTTGGTAGAGTGGACACATGCGCGAGATCGGTGTGAGGGAGTTGAAGCAGTCACTGAGCGAGACGCTGCGGACCGTCAGCCGAGGACAGCAGGTGCGGGTGACTGTTCGCGGCCAGCCGGTGGCGGACATCGTTCCTGCCGGCGCCTCGGCCGGGGATAGTCGCCTGCGTGAACTGGTTGCCGAGGGGCGACTCGTTGCGCCGACCCGCACTCGGCCCGGCAAGGCTCCGCGCCTCGTAAAAGCTTCCCGGAGCGCATCCGCCTTGGTCCTCGCGGAGCGGGACGCCGAGCGCTGAACCTTTACTTGGACGCGAGCGCGCTGGTCAAGCGCTATGTCGCAGAGCCGGGGAGCGATGTGGTGCGTGACGCCATGGCCCAGGCCGACGGATGGTTCATGTGTCGTGCGGGCTACGTCGAGACCATCCGTGCCGTGGGCCTTGCAGCGGGCAAGAAGGCCGCAAGGACGGTACGGGAAGAGTGGCCGGCAATCGGTGTCATCGAGATTGATCAACGCCTCGTCGAGCACGCAGCCGCACTGACGACCGATCTAGACCTGCGCAGCTTGGACGCACTGCATCTCGCCGCCGCGCTGGTACTACCCCGCGACGACTCGGTGATCGCCACCTGGGACCGCAAGCTGCACGCCGCAGCCCGCACCACCGGGCTTTCCCTCATGCCAGAGACGATCCCCTAACCAGGGCTCGGCGCCAGAGCGCCGCAAAACGACAAGGGATCGTTCCGACACGGCCCCTCGTTAGCATCGACGAGCGCACGACAGCTTCGCCCGGTGTAAGCGAGCGTGTGCAGCGTCAACGCTGGCACGACTGGAATTCGTCGTGGCTGTCGTACAAAGCCTTCCGCGAAAAGCTGCGCCGCGGTGGCTGTGATGCGCCTTGGAGCTGGTGAGAGGACGGACGCCGGGTTGAGCGTGACGAACCGAGCAATCGAGTTGCAGCTTCGGAACCCACCCTTAGAAAGACTCCAGCGAGGTCGCCGGGGGTTTGTGCGACAGCCACCGTCCAACTCAGGAGTCTCGCTGGCTACGGGGGGCGCCTGCTTGCCGCGCGAAGCGCAAGTCTGAAGCTACGCTGGTTCGAGGAAGAAGACCTCTACGCAGGCTGAAGTTCTCCGCCTGTCACGTCTAGGGCTGCCAGGGCGTCGAACCGAGTATGGGTATCCGCAGCGTCGGGAATTCACGAGTGATCAGGACGGTGGACGCCAGCCTCTGGCCAGGGTCGTTTGCCCCACCTCGATGATGTAGCCGTCGGGGTCGCGGATGTAGCAGCGGATCTCGGTCTCGTGCTGCTTCGGCGGCGTTAGGAATTGGGCGCCCCGTGCGCTCCACTCGGTGTACACAGCTTGGATGTCCGCAACCCGGATGTTGAGGAAGCTGCTGACCCGATCTGGGTCGGGCTGCGTCTCGAGCGTGACGGTCGGCTTGTCGTCGGTCGGAGAACCGCCGAGGTTGATGATGATCCAGCTGTTGGCCAGCGCGACGTACGTCACCTCGTCACCCGCCTCGCCGGAGATGACCGTCTTACCGCCCAGTACCTCGGTGTAAAAGCGGCGGGAACGCTCGACATCATCTGAAACGATGAAGTGGGCCAGGACCATCTCCTCATTGATGTTGCTCATAATGACCTCCGTTGTTTGAACAGCTCCACGGTCAGTGTCCTGCACTTTGGCCGCCGTCGATGTGCAAGACCTCTCCGGTCACGAAGGGCGCCGACTCGAGATAGAGGACTCCACCGACCACATCCTCGATCTCGCCGACCCGACCGACGGGGTGCAATGCGGCCATCCCCGCGTAGGAGCTCTCGTCGTGTGTCGGCGTTTTGACGACGCCGAGGGACACGGCGTTTATTCGCAGCCCGCGCGACGCATACTCGATCGCAAGCGATTTGGTGACCGCGACAAGGCCCCCCTTGGTCAGGACGGACAGCGCGGCTGGTATGCCGCTGTCGGCCTGCTCAACGAGCGTCGTCGAGACATTGACCACATGCCCACGGCCCCTGTCGAGCATGTGTTTGATCGTTCGCGTCGTGATGTGAAAGAAACCGACGAGGTTGACGGCGATCAGGGCGTTGAAGTCCGCGAGCGTGTACTCCGTGAAGGGCTTGCCGATGTAGATCCCGGCGTTGTTGATCAGGGTGTCGATCTGGCCAAAGCGCTCGATCGCCGCGTCCACGATGCGCTGCGCGGTGTCGGGGTCCGCGATGTCGCCCTCGACTGCAACGATGCCGGAGTCCTCTGACGGCCCGATCGATCGAGCAGTCACGATCAAGGCATACCCGCGTTCGCGGTATGCCTTCGTAAGGCCCGCGCCGATCCCCTGCGAGGCGCCGGTGATGATCGCGACCTTCCCGTTGTCGCGCTCAGGCGGCGAGGTCATTCGACGAGGTAGGTCTCGTAGATCACGCCCGCGGCCTGGCGAGCACCGACGCCGATGAAGATGCCTTTGTTCAGCCAGTCGAGCTCGGGGGCGGCGGTCTCGATCTGGGTTGAGGTGCGGAACGTGTACTCGCCGGCGTCGACGTCCTCACCGCGCCCGAGACGTGCGAGAACCTCGGCGCTGCCATGGCGCACGCCTCGCGATTGGACGTAGAGCAGATCGCCGCCGTCGGTCTGCAGTGTGTAGCGGATGTCGCCGAACGAGGTGCCATCCGACAGGACGATCTGCCAGTCCGCGCTGGCGCCTCCGAGCAGCTTGCCGTTGAGTTCGGGACCGGTGAATGTCCCGCCCGTCTGGGGCACGATCCGACGGTGGCCCTGCGCGACCTCGCCGAGATCCAGTGGTACTCCGAGGATCGCCTCCAAGCGATAAACCTTCCTGAGGCGAGGATCCGGAAGTTGACCGCTCATGGTCATGCTGCTCATGTTGGCATCCCCAGGCCGGTTTCGGTTCTTGGCATCGATCCAGCGTCGCGCGCATGCCTGGCGACGTGGCCGCAAAGCGGGTTCGCTTTCAGCATCGCCGGACTCGCCACGCGCCGCGCGGACGGCCTTGACTTCTGTTCGGATCAGAGGAAAGTATGCGCGACCCAACGCGATCGTGGAGGCGATATGAGCGATATCGAGGCGAGCAGCCAAAGCGCGGCGGGCACCGCGCCTGTGAAGGCCGGGGAGTTCAAGCTCGAGGTCGTGGTGGTGCCGGTCTCGGATGTCGATCGGGCAAAGGCCTCGGCTGGAGGCTCGACGCGGACGTGACTGCGGATGGGGACTTGCACCTGGTCCCAGTTCACGCCGCCGGGCTCCGGGTGCTCCATTCAATTTGGCACGAACGTCACATCCGCCGAGCCCAGCTCGACCGAGAGCGTCTACCTGAGCGTCTCCGATATCGAGGCGGCGCGCAAGGAGCTGCTGGCACGCGGCGTGGAGGTGAGCGAGTATTCCACGAGCGCGCGTTGGGCGCCCGGTTCCACGACCCCGGCCGTGTGCCCGGGCCGGCGCCCGACCACGGCACCTATGGCTCGTTCGCGACCTTTAGCGATCCGGATGGCAACAGCTGGCTGCTCCAGGAGATCACGACACGGCTGCCCGGTCGCTGAGAGGAGCTGCCGAAATGAGCAGCGACTATGACGTGATCGTGCTTGGCGGCGGCTCGCCGGGCGAGCACTGCGCGGGCGCGCTGGCGGAGGGCGGACTGCGCGTGGCCGTCGTCGAGCGCGAGCTAGTGGGAGGGGAGTGCTCCTACTGGGCCTGCATTCCGTCGAAGACGCTGCTGCGACCGGGCGAGGCGGTCCACGGGGCGCGCGAGGCCGCCGCGAGCGCCGAGGTCGATGTCGAGGCGGCGCTCGCCTGGCGTGACTTCATGGTCTCCGACTACTCCGACGCGGGACAGGAGCGCTGGCTGGCCGATCACGGCATCGAGTTGCTGCGCGGCAGCGGACGGCTCGCCGGTCCTGGCGTCGTCGAGGTCGACGGCGTGCGGCACACCGCGGACCACGTCGTCCTCGCCAACGGTGCCGATCCGGTCGTGCCGCCCGTACCCGGTTTGCGCGAGCTCGACGGCGTCTGGAGCAACCGCGAGGTGACATCCATGAAGGCCATTCCACGCCGTCTGCTGATCCTCGGTGGCGGTCCGGTCGGCGTGGAGATGGCACAGGCCGTTCGTCGACTCGGCGGCGAGGTGGCGGTGACCGACATGGCCGAGCACGTACTCGCGCGGGAGCCGGCGCCGCTGGGCGAGGCGCTCGGCGAGGTGCTACGCCGCGAGGGAATCGAGCTCGTCCTGTCCGCGAACGTGAGCGCCGCACGCCGCGAGGGCGAGGACTACGTCCTCGAGCTCGACGACGGACGCGAGCTGCGCGGTGAGAAGCTGCTCGTCGCCACCGGCCGGCGTCCGCGGGTGCTCGGGCTCGGCCTGGAGACCGTCGGCGTCGAGTCGGACGCGCACGGAGTTCCGGTCGACGCGCACCTACGCGCGGCGGAGCACGCTGTGGGCGATCGGTGACGTGAACGGCCTCTGGCCGCTGACCCACGTCGGCAAGTACGAGGGCGAGGTGGTCGCCGCGAACATCCTCGGCGAGCCGCGAAAGGCCAACTACGAGGCCGTTCCGCGCGTCGTCTACACCGACCCGCAAGCCGCGGCGGTGGGTGCTTCCGCCGGACGTTTCAGCGCCATGGTCCCGCTGTCGGAGGTGGCGAAGACCGCCACCTACACACGCGCGTACGCCGACCAGAACGGCTTCCTGACACTGCTCAGCGACGGCGAGCGGCTGACGGGCGCCTACGCGCTCGGCCCCGAGGCGGGCGAGTGGTTGCAGCAGGCCACGCTCGCGATCCGCGCCCACATCCCGCTCGACGTGCTCGCCGACACGATCCAGCCGTTCCCGACATTCTCGGAGATCTACGTCGCCGCGCTGAAGACGCTCCGCGGCGAGACGAAGCCTTGACCTGGGTGGGGCTACAAGTGCGAGACGAGCTCGGCCACGATCTCCGCCGCCGGTTGCGACTGCCTGGCGAGCGCAACGCTCTGTCCGGCCCACAGCGATAGCGCCTCGATCTCGCCTGTTGTTCCAACCAGCGGGGGCGCGGGGGAATATCGAAGGATCGGTTCGCCCGAAGCGAAGTGCGCGATCACCTCCCCTTCTCCCGGTCAACTACCCGGTGGCGGCTCGCCCGCGGCCTCCCACATCTCGGCCGTCGAGTTGTGGATGGCGCGGTGCGGAGCGTCCGGCCATCCCACCTCATAAAGGTTGGCGTACCACTCGGCATCGGTCTCGGTCGCGGCTATCAGGCGCCGCCGATACTCCTCGTGGATCGGCATCTCCTCGGCCAACAGAAACCGGGTGCCCAGCCAGGCGGCCTGCGCCCCGAGGGTGAGCACGGCCGCGACCCCTCGAGCGTCGCCGATCCCACCGGCCGCGATGACCGGTACCGGTGCCACCGCGTCGACTACCGCCGGCACCAACGGGAGCGTCGCCACGCCACCCAATACGTGCCCGCCGGCCTCCCAGCCCTGCGCAACGACGATGTCCACTCCACATCCGACCGCGCGCCGCGCTTCCTCGGCACTCCCGACCGTGTGCATGACAAGCCCTCCGGCGTCATGCACCGGCTCGACATAGCTGTCGGGATCGCCCATCAGAAACGACACGATCCGCAGACCAGCGGAAAGCGCCTGATCGACTCGACGGTGCTGATCGGAGGCAAGCACGAAATTGCCGGCAAAGGACCGGCCGGTGAGCACCGCCGTTTCACGAACCCAGTCTCCCGCATCATCGGCCCACCACAGCGCCACGCTGCCGAGAGCGCCGGCAGCGGAGACCGCGGCGGGCAGGCGAGGATCCGCAGACAACGGCGCCTGAACGATCGGGTGTTCAATCCCCAGCAACTCGCACACCGACGTGTGGATGCTCATCGGATGGCCACCTTTCTGGCGCCCGCGGCGCCGGCTGACTAGGCTCAATGTAGACGCTCGCCACTCCTCAACCATAGACAGGAGCAGATCATGCGCAGCGACATCGCCCCCGGCGGCACCTTCCCCGACTACGAGTTGCCCGATCACGAGAACCTTGCTCGAAAGCTCAGCGAGATCCAAGGCGAGGACCCCCTGATCCTCACGCTCGCGCGCGGGAACTACTGCCCCAAGGAGCACCAGCAGCACCTCGAGCTCGCCGCCAACTACGCCAAGATCGCAGTGGCCTACACGAAGGTCGCCACGATCTCGACCGACACCCATCACTCCAGCCAGGAGTTCCGCGCGTCGGTCGGCGCGCAGTGGCCCTTCCTCTCCGACCCGGAGCGGACCGTCCAGAAGGACCTCGAAATCCAGGAGTACACCGACCCCGAGCACGACCCGATGATCCCCTACACCCTCGTGCTCAAGCCGGGGCTGGTCATCCACAGCATCTACAACGGCTACTGGTTCTGGGGACGTCCCTCCTTCGTGGATCTCTCGCACGATCTACGGACCGTGACCCGCGAGCTCCGCCCCGACTGGGATCTCAGCAAGCCCGGGCTACGCGAAGCATGGGACGCAGGCGACTACTCGCCATTCCACGGATGGAACAAACGCTCCCCCCAGTCAACGCCGTCGTCTTACAATTCTTGACACACCGACTTGGGAGCCCGCAGGCGGCCAGTACACCCACGAGGGTTCAGAGGGCCCGCGCGAGTTGGGCGTCATCTTCGCGGCTCGCCTCGCATAAACAGCGCTCTTTGCGCAATTTTCGCAGTAGCGCTGTTGGCAGTACTGGCTGACGAAAACCGGGATTTCTTCAGCTCGTCTGTACTGGGAGAACAAGGCAGGCTTCTTCGACGCCAAGAGCGTTTCCATTCCGTTTGCCATCAGCGTCCTTCCCGGCGAGCTGTACCAAGCACCCCGGAGTTGGGCGGAACGGGCGCTCCCGACAACCTGATCCACTACAACACGCTCAACAGGGGCGGGCATTTTGCGGCCTGGGAACAGCCACAACTCTTTTCCGACGAGATGCGAGCGGGGTTCAGGTCGTTGCGATAGCAACCCAATGAGCGGGCATGCACGCCGTGTGTGCCCGCTCATTCACCCAGTCGAGGCCATTGATTGGCTCCATCGTGGGGCCGCGGAGCTACGGCCGCCGACGCGTCAAACCTCCTCAGCGTCACGGGACTAACGACGGCGACCCTCGGCGTTCACTCGAGCTCCTCGCCGGCCGTACTCGACAGCCACTGAGGGGGGGTCCAGTCCCCCGGGTCCGTGGTTTGCCCCACCTCGATCAGATAACCGTCGGGATCGCGGATATAGCAACGGATCTCGTACTGGTGCTGCTTCGGCGGCGTCAGGAAGTGAGCACCACGGGCGCTCCATTCGGCGTACACGGCCTCGATGTCTTTGACCCGGATATTGAGGAAGCTGCGTAACCGTTCAGTGGGGTTGGGGGACATAACCTCGCGGTGTCGAATCTGATGGTGTGGAGCGCTCTGGGGCGGAGGCGGTTTACTATCAGGGCCGCGAGGTGGTGGTGCGGGTGCTGGTCGAGTTGTCGGCCCAGAATGAGCGACTGATGGTGCAGGTGCAGGCCCTCTCGGCACGGGTGACGCGCCAAGAGGAGCGGATTGCCCAGCTGGAGCGCGAGGGCAAACGGTCCTCGCGTAACTCCTCGCAGCCGCCGAGCGCTGACCCGCTGCCGGCCTCGCCGCCACGGCGTGGCAAGGACTCCTCGGGTCGAGGACAGGGCGCTCAGCTGGGCCACGAGGGTCGCGGACGTCCGCTCTTGCCGGCGTGGGTTGTGGAGGAGGTCATTGATCACTGGCCTGAGCGCTGTGGGTGTGGCCATGCCTTCACCGTGGAGGAGCACGTGGCGGTGGGCGAGCCCGTGCGCTGGCAGGTCGAGGAGCTACCCGTGATCTCGGTCAGGGTGAGTGAGCACCGCTGCCAGCGGGTGCGCTGTCCGGGCTGCGGTGAGCGAACGCGGGGGAAGCTGCCGAGACAGGTTGGCCAGAGCGCGTTCGGTCCTCGCTTCCAGGCGGCGGTGGCGACCCTCTCGGTACGCAACCGCATATCCCGCCGGGATGTGGTGGAGCTCTGCGAGCAACTGTTCTCCGCGAGGATCAGCACGGGCACGGTGGACGCGATCCTCGGCCGCAGCGCGGACGCGCTCACCGAGCCGCACGCCGATCTGTTGGCCCGGCTTCGTGGCGCTGGCGCGCTGAACATGGACGAGACGGGCTGGCGCACCGCCGGTGAGCGCCGCGCGCTGTGGGGCGTCTTCGATCGACGCCACGCCTATCTGCAGATCGAGCGCGACCGCCACGAGGATCACGCCAAGGAGCTCTTGGCCGACACGCAGGCGATCGTGACCTCAGATCGCTGGTGGGCCTATGCGCACCTCCCGTTGGCGCGCCGCCAACTCTGCTGGGCTCACCTGAAGCGCGACTTCGCCGCGCACACCGAAGGGCTCGCCGCCGAGAAGGAGTTCGGCGAGCACGGCCTCGCTCTGTGCGAGCGCATCTTCTGGGCCTGGGAGGTCTTTCAGCACACCAGCGAGCGAGGAGAGCTGAAGCGCACTATCCGCTCCCTGCAACGCCAATACAAGCCAATCATCCGTCGCTATGGCGCAAAGCGAGCGCGCAACAAGCGCTGCCGAGGCATGGCGAACAACCCCCTGAAGGCGTGGCCGGCCCTGTGGACCTTCGCCGCTCACCCGGGCGTTGAGCCAACCAATAATCACGCCGAGCGCGCGCTCCGCGGCGCGGTCATCTACCGCAAGCTCTCGTTCGGCAGCCAGTCCGAAGAGGGCGAGCGGCGCATCGGGCGGCTGCTCTCAGCACACACCACCTGCCGCCTACAACATCGCTCGCTGTTCGTCTACCTAACGGACGCGCTCACCGCGCACGCCCGCAGCGATCCCGTACCACTACTAGCCTGACCAGCGACCAACTGAACGGTTACGAAGCTGCTGACCCGGTCGAGGTCGCGTGGCGTCTCAAGAGTGACCGCGGGCTTGTCGTCGGTCGGGCCTCCGCCCACATTGATGACGATCCAGCTGTTGGCGAGCGCGACATTGGTCGGCTCTCCGCCCGGGCCGGAGAAGGCCACCTTGCCACCGAGCACGTCGGTGTAGAAGCGCCGAGAGCGCTCGACGTCGTCCGAGACGATGAAGTGGGTCAGCACAATTTCCTCTGCCGGCGATCTGAGCTCGGCCATATGCCACCTCCACTGGTTGGGACTCATACCCCGCTTATCACGGGGTCTACCGACGATACCCCGATGATCAGGGATTCCATCTCGTTCCACGGTACAGCTACAGGCCACCACGTTTGATCCGATGGCCCCACCCTCAGTAAATCGGACCGGCTCACACACGAGCTTCTCGTCCTCCCGCTATGCTCGCTTGGGGGATCTCCGCGCGCCCGACGGAGCCGAGCCCACACGCCCACATTCGCCGAAAGCGAGCGCCTCGGCACGCACGGCTCACGCTCCTGAGTTGGACGATTCTCGATCGCGCCGACGGAGGGCGGGCGCACGTCTGCTTACGACGGGCGAAGCCGACGCGATTAGATCGTCAGCGCCAGCGCATCCAAGTCGTCCAACGAGGAGCGCGCAGCACCGTCTGGGGCGCTTGGACTGGTACGACGGGTGACAGCGCCGGCCGTCGAGCGCCCCGTAGCTCTGTCAAGCTGTATAGCGTGGGCCTGTTGCCCGATTACTCTCGCCAAGCCGAGCGCTATGACGAGACGCGCTCGGCCAGCCCATCGGTTCTGCGGGCGCTGCGCGAGGCCCTCAAAGGTGCGCCCGGCCGACGGCTTGCTGACATCGGTGGTGGAACAGGCAACTACGCACTTGCCCTCAGGCGGGAGGGATGGGAGCCCGTTGTGGTCGACCGCTCGGCCGACATGCTGGCTTGGGCCGCCGCCAAGGGGCTCGAGACCGTAGAGGCGGACGCACAGCGACTGCCGTTCGAGGACGAGATATTCGACGCCGCGACGATGATCTCGATGCTTCACCACGTCGAAGATCGCGGTGCGGCCCTGGCTGAGGCGCGGCGCGTGCTCAGGCCCCGAGGACGCCTGGTGCTTAAGGGCTACACGGGTGAGGATGCCGCGAGCCTCTGGATTCTCGACTACTTTCCAAGCAGCCGACGCTGGATGGAGGCGACTCATCCGCCGCGGGCGGCGATACTTCAGGAGCTACCAGGCGCGCGGCTCTTCGCGTTCGAATTCGAGGACTTGGAGGACGCGTCGCTCGCCGCCCTCTCGGCTGACCCCGATCGTTTGCTGGAGGCTGCAGAGCGGGCCGAGACGAGCTACTTTGAGCGGATGTGGCGCGACCATCCCGAGGAGCTACGAGCAGGGCTCGCGCGGCTACGAGAGGACATCGCGGTCGGCCGGGCCCCGAAGCGTGCCGGGACGGCCACGGTGCTCAGCTGGACCAAGCGCTAACACTCCCGCTTCGCACTGCAGCAAGCGTCAGCGCAGATGCTCATCATGCTGTCGTAATGGACGAGGATCGCGCGCGGCGAGCGACGAGATGAACGCTTCCGCAACGCCCGGTACGAACGAGCATGCGCGGATCGTCAGTCGGTGTGCTCGGAGATCGTCCAAAGCAGGCACGCTCGGCTAAATCGCTGACACGGCTGCTTTCGGTGGAAAGAGCACTCCCGCGTTGCGGTTCACGTCTATCGAGGCGACTCAGCGAGTCGCAGGCACCCACCGCCACGGCGCTCGGCTGTGTGCTCTGATCGTCGTGCTGGATGCGCAGCGGGCTGCGCATCCAGGAGGCGCTCGCGCTCAGCGAAAGAGCCGCACTACACGAATTTCCTTTTTGCCATCGGCTACTTAGGTTAGGGCTGATCAGCGAGGTTGGGAAAGGCGGACGCTCTGCTTGTCTATGTGTGAAGGAGCCGGCGAAGTCTCCATCACGGTCAGCGACGCGCTCAGACGCCCGTGAGCAGCCTTCAGTAGGGAACGGCCAGCAGCGTTGAGCTTTAGCTCGATTATGGCGGTCGTGTCGGGCGCGACGGCGAACTTCGAGATAGCGATGATCTCGGTCTTGCCGGGATGTCGCTTCTTACGGGGTCGTGTCTTGGTGGTTAGCTCGAGGCTGCCGACGCATTTGACTGTGCCCGTGCAGGACAGTTTGACGGCTGCCCGGCCGTTCCTTTGGACAGTGATCGCGCGGCTGACGAGTGACACACTTGCGGACAGTGCTGTCGTTTTCTCGGGAGATGTCGTCATCCCCGGTGCCAGCGGCCGAGTCCCCGATTCGTCTTCTGTCGTTTTCTCGGGAGATGTCGTCATCCCCGCTGCCATCAGCCAAGTCCCCGATTCGTCTTGGTAGTGCCCGAGCGCTGCACACGTTCCCAGTGCAGGACAGGCCACCAGTTCGAGGTTGGCTCGGTCGCCAGTTTGGCTGTTCGACGTTGTGGGCGGCGCTGTGATCTCGCTCGCCCGACCCCATTTCCCACTCGTCTCGGTCACCGCCATTGCTTGTGGAAGGCCAGAGCTGTCGGTATATTCGCCGATCGCCACGCACGATTCCGATTCAGTACATGCCACCTGCCGCAGATGGGCGTCCGGCTGGCTTGCTGCGTTGGGCGGGGGAGTGATCTCTCTGGCCTGACCCCACACACCGCCCGATGCACCGGCCACCACCGCGTTGGAGCCCAACGAGTTGGTCTCGTCATAGCCAACCGCGAAGCACTGCCCGGACCCGGGACACCCAACGGAGTACAAGGTGGTCAATTTGGCCAGCGGGTCAGGCGGCGGCGTGATGGGGCTCGCCTCACCCCATTCTCCGTTGGTCTCACTTACGCCAAAAGCCACCGAGGCAAGGCCATCCGCGACGCAAGGCCCCGACGCCGGGCACGCAACAGAGTAAAGGCGAGCGGCACCCCCGAGATCGGGCGTGGACGTGATTTCACTGGCAGGCGCCCAGGTCCCGTTTGACTCGCTCACGCCCATCGCACGCTGCTGATGCGAGATGTCGGTATAGGAGCCCACGGTGACGCACGGCCCTGAAACCTGACATGCCAGAGGGGCCAGTTCAACTCCATATACCGGTGCGTCATTCGCCGGCAGTGCGATCCCCTGCGGTTGGCCCCACACCCCACCCGACTCAATCACCCCCACTATCTTGCTAGCGTCTCCCGAGGCCGTTCCGATCGCGACGCACGAGCCTGGCGCACGACAAGCGATCGACTGCAGAACAACACCGTGGATCTCGATCGCCTGGCCCCACACGCCGTCTGACTCGCTCACCGCCATCGCCCGCTCTTCGTCCGCGCTGTCGAGGTATCCGCCAATCGCAACGCATGAGCCCGCCGCAGGACACGCAACTGAATCGAGCCTAGCTTCGACGCGGAGCGCCGGGCTTGACGGCGGCACGATCTCAGACGCCTGGTTCCAGACCCCGTCGGATTCGCTCAGCACCATCGCATCACCTCTCGATGCTTCGCCGTCGTAGGCATAGGTGCCCACCGCAACGCATGACCCCGACGGGGGACACGCAACAGAGGAAAGGTATCCAAACACGTACGGCCTGCCCGGCCCCGGCGGGAAACTGAACGGTCCAAAAGAACGCATTGGCCGGCAACGCCGCGCCGGTTGACGGACCCAGGGGGAGGGACGCCGCGTCGGCCACTCCTACGAACGCGATGGCCGCTAGCACGGCACCCACAAGGCTCGCCAGAACAGCCACTCTAGGAGACCCCTGAAATAGTCGGTTTTGTGGATCGGGTTGCTTCGTTTCTCGGTCGCGGTGCTGTTGATGGGGCGAGGCCCGGGGTTTATGCGGTGGTGCTGGTGAGGTGGTTTGCGATCGGGTTGAGGTTGACCAGGGCTGCGGCCCAGGCGGCTTGTAATCGGGCCTTGCTGGTGCCGATGTAGCGGCTCTTGCGGGCGCCGTAGCGGTGTGCAAGCAGGCCGAGTAGTCGCTCGATCCGCGGTCGCGTGCGCCGCAGGTGCTCTGCGATGCCGGGATCCTCGAGCGCCTGGCGGGCGGCGAGCAGCAGCTCTTCCTCGTGGGCGATGAGTATCTGGCGTCTGCCCCGCGCTGGTGAGACGCAACACTCCCGCAACGAGCATGCGTCGCAGCTGGCCTTGGCGAAAGCTCGCCCGTCGTTGCCCGGATGGCTCGGTGCGGATCGGCGTGAGCTGCCCAGCAGGGCATCTCACCGTGGCGGCCTGCAGGTCGATCGTGAAGTCGCGCTTGTCCAGGTGGCCTTCACGGATCGGCGGCCCAGGCACCGGCGCGAGCACTTGCACGCCGCGCTCGGCGAGTGCGGCGCGAACCGGCCCGTTCCCGTAGGCGGTGTCGCCGAGGATCCGGGCTGGACGGCGCTCGGGTAGCTGAACGTCGATGAGAGAAGGGGCTTGGCCCCCGTCATGCTCTGAGGCGGGCGCTACCTCGACCGCCGTGATCAACGGCTCGGGAGTGTTGCTCGCAGCGGCCGAGAGCTTGTAGCCATCAAAGCGCTGGTGCTGACTCTTGCGCCCGTGACGCATCTCGGGATCGACCGTCGAGATGATCCGGCCTGAGCGGGTTCCCCGGTGCAATCGCGGGAACGCCATCCTCGTCGATCTCGAAGTCTTGGCCGATCAATTCGCGCAGGAGCCGGTGTGCATCGGCGATGAGCTCGTCATCGAGCAGCTCATCGACGCGCTCGCACGGCGGTGAGGGCACGCTCGGCGTCCTGGGCGACCCGCGTCAGCATCCGCTCGCGCTCGGCCTTGATGCGCCAATGGCAGTCGGGCTTCTCCGACGGACGCCGGTAGTCGAACTGGAGCCCACGATCCAAGGTCTCGCCGGCATCGCAGTCAACGGCTGTGACGGCATCGATCAGCTTCCTGACGCCATGGCGCACGAGGCGCACCGTGTCCTGCGTGGCCGCCGCCCCGAGCATCGGCGTGGAGTCCACGATCTGCTCGGCCGGTGCGTCGAGCATCTGAAGCTCCTCGGCTAGACGCAGCGTGTTCTCGAGCGCCAGGCGCTCCTCGCCGTGCAGCAAAAGCCGGGCACGGAACTTCGTGAGCGTCGTCGGGTGAAAGCCGCGATGATCGACCGGCAGCCCGAGCGCGACCTTCCAGCGCAGATCCCACTCAAGCGCCTCCATAGCTGCTTCATCCGAGAGCCCACAGCGATACTCAAGGAGAAGGATCTTGGCCAACAGCGACGGCGGGATCGACGGGCGACCCATACGCTGCGAATAGCACTCGGCGAAGTCCTCGTCACGCACGATCCGCTCTCCATGCTCGGCCAAGAGCGCGAAGAAAGACCCCTCCGGCAGCGGGCCAACCAGCCCCGCAACATCGAACAACCCGACCTGATCAGACGCAGTAGCAAACATGCCCCCAAGGGTCTTAAACCCACCGGACGACACAACGACTATTTCAGGGGTCTTCTAGGAGTACAGCTCCAATCGCGCGCCCGAGCCGGGCGCGCACACGTCGCCCCGACTCGACACGCACACCGGTGGCCAACCATATCCCGAATGGTTCCATCTGAGCGACTGCGACTACTCGATCGGCCCATTAACGAGCTAACGCGCCGCCAATGCCGAAGTTGCGACGAACCCTCTCGCCCGCAGAGCGCGCGTGGCACCACCCGCCGCCCGCCACGGTCATCCATTGCGCCAGCCACCTACATGCCCGGTTCGAACGGCCTTGCCGGCATTGACCGAGACGTGGCTAGCGCTCTCGGATCGCGCTACTGGGTTCGCGTGGATGCGAGCGTCGCCACCCCCGGTGGCGACACAGCCGCAAAGGACGGCGCTCAGAACTGAGCCGTGACTCCGGTAACGCGACTGCTTGGCTCGGGCGAAGCAGTCGTCCACCGAGCATCGCACCAGACGCTCGGCGATCGTCCAAAGCAGCGACGTGATTGGTGCCGACGATGGCTACTGCTGTGCACGGGCAAACAGGCGCGGTAGCCCGGCGATCGGCGACGAGCAGGGCCCTATCAGCGTTGGGGTGGTGTTACCGTCGGGGGATGGCCGAGGTCGAGGGTCGCGGGATCGATCGGGATGCGACCCGGCTGATGTCGGTGGCCTCGACGGATCGTGAACCGAATCGATGGGCGGTCCTGGCCCTGCTCGGTGTCGCGCAGCTGATGGTGGTGCTGGACGCGACGATCGTGACCATCGCGATCCCTTCGGCCCAGGAGGCGCTGCATTTCTCCACGGAGAGCCGGCAGTGGATCATCACCGCCTACGCGCTGGCTTTCGGCAGCCTATTGCTGTTGGGTGGCAAGCTCGGTGATCTGTTCGGGCGTAAGTGGACCCTGATCGCCGGGCTGGTCGGGTTCTCGATCGCCTCGGCGATCGGCGGTCTGGCTCAGTCCTTCGGCGTGCTGGTGGCCGCGCGAACGCTCCAGGGGGCGTTCGGCGCGCTGCTCGCACCCTCGGCGCTGGGGTTGCTGACGGTGACCTTCGAGGGGTCTCCTGACCGGCCCACAGCGTTCGGGATCTTCGGTGCGATCGCCGGCGGTGGCGCCTCGCTCGGGTTGATACTCGGCGGTGCGCTCACGCAAGTCTTGTCCTGGCGCTGGTGCCTGTACGTCAACCTTGTGATCGCCGTGCCCACGACGATCGTGGCGTTGCGCCTGCTGGTCAATCACGGTGCTTCGGAGCGGGATCCGATCGACATACCCGGGGTCCTCACCTCAGCGCTGGGCCTGTTCGCGCTGGTCTACGGGTTCTCCAACGCCGAGACCCACTCCTGGAGTGCCACAGCCACGATCGTGGCGCTCGTCGCCAGCCCCGTGCTCCTGACGGCTTTCGTGCTGATCGAGCGCCGAGCCAAGCATCCGTTGCTGCCCCTGCACATCATCTGGGACCGGGCCCGCGGCGGCGCGTACACCACGATCGCGCTGGCCGGCGCGGGAATCTTTGCGGTATTTCTGTTTCTCACCTACTTCCTGCAGCAGCAGCTCGGACTGTCGCCGCTCACCACCGGACTGGCGTTCCTGCCGCTGACCGGCGTTCTGGTGGTCACCTCGACCACCGTGCAGACTCGCGTGATCCAACACACAGGGGTCAAGCCGCTGGTACTCGCCGGCACGACGCTCGGGGCGATCGCGATGTTCCTGTTCACCCGCCTTACGCCCGACTCCAGCTATGCCAGCAATGTCCTTCCCGGTCTGCTCGTCCTCGGCGTCGGGATGGGATGCATCTTCGCGCCGGCGTTCTCGACCGCGACTCTGGGCGTTGAGGGACGCGAGGCCGGCGTCGCCTCAGCGATGGTCAACACCTCCCAGCAGGTCGGTGGCTCGGTCGGCACCTCCCTGCTGAGCACGATCTTCGCCAGCGCAGTCGCGAGCTACACGGCTGGTCACCTGCACACCACCGGCCTGGCCAACGCCGCGGCGGTTCACGGGTACACCACGGCGTTCTTGTGGGCGGTCGGAATCTTCGCTCTCGCCTTCCTCCTGGCGATGGTGATCCTGCCCGGCCGGGCCAAGCCTCGCGCGCCCACCGTCAGGGCTGCGCTCGCCCGTCACGCGATCGGCAACTGCCACCACTCCGAGGCCGCCGATGGCGCCCGGCATGTGCTTGGCGCTACGACGGGTGCTGCGGGGCGATGAGCACTGGCCGCCTCGTGTGTGCCGCGAGTGCGTGGGAGACGCTGCCGAGGAGAGCGCTGCCGATGACGCCCCGGCCACGTTGGCCGCAGACAACCAGCCCGGCGTCAATCTCCTGGGCGATCTCATCGATCGTCTTGGCCACCGATTCGTTGGCTTGCGCGACTCGTGCGGACGTGTTGTAGCCGCGCCTGCGGGCACCCGCGGCGCCCTCTTCTGCGATTTGTCGCGCGGCAGCCGCTTCCTGCTCGTCGAAATCACCCTCGTTCGGTACGGCAACTAGGAACGAGCCGGCTCGGGCCAACTGCACCGCTGCCGGCACCCATACAACCAATACCACGGCATCGGCGGGCTTGATCAGTTCGGCCGCGGCAGCCAGCGCCGTCGTTGAGCCGTCCGATCCGTCGTAGCAAAACAACACTGGCTTATTCACCGCTCACCCTCCTGTCGCAAGCATCACGCCGTCCCGCGTCAGGGTACTTCGCGGCTGGACTTGAGGATGTGACCACCCGAGATCCGGCCTCGTCCTGTCAAGACCTGCCTGTCGCGTCGCGACGAGCACCTCGGTCACCAGGGCGGCTCTCCCGATCTGCGCGGAAACGAGGACGATCGCCTACGCGGCAAAGGAGGCGCCTGGCCAAAGTCGCTGAGATCGTCGGAATGGACGAAGAGGGAGCTGCCAGCCGGACCGCTGGCCACGCTCGGTCTCGCGCAAAGGAGGAGCGGGAGCACCAAGCAGAAGTCCTCACGATCATCTGCCCGCTTCCGCTCTCACTCTTTACGCGCTGACCGACCGTCAGCCCGCACGCGCACGATCCGACGGCAACCTCGGCCACCATCCACGCCTTCGTCTGCTGCGTGTGAGTTCGCGCCCTGCCAGTCCGGCCCCCGATCCGCTCTCCGCGCCAAGCGGATCGATGCTCGGGCGCTGACAAGCCAGACCAAGCTTCCTCCTAGGCCAGCTCCGCATCACCCCAGATCCGTCACCGCACCGACACCGCAGATTGTTATCCTCCTTGCCCTAACTTGTCCGCGATTGCCCCCCACCTCTCCGCGAATCACCTGCCGTTACTGGATTTTTCAATGGGCCGTGCAGGAATCGAACCTGCAACCTTGGGCTTAAGAGGCCCCTGCTCTGCCGGTTGAGCTAACGGCCCGTGAGGGCACCGGCGGACGAGCGGCCGGCTTCAGGGCTCGATTCTAGCCAAGCGCGGGCGCGGCCCGCCCCGTGGAAGGGCCACGCGCATGGAGCTGTCCGTACGCACGGCGGCGGCGCGTCGCGCGGCGGACTCCCGCGTCCCCCTCAGAACACCACAGTCCGGCGCCCGTCCACGATCACCCGGTCATCGAGGTGCAGAGCCACGGCGCGGGCGAGCACGAGGCGCTCGACGTCACGCCCGACGCGCGCGAGATCCTCGGCGCTCTGACGATGGTCTACGCGGACGACGTCCTGGTCGATGATCGGGCCATCGTCGAGCTCTGCGGTTACGTAGTGGGCGGTCGCGCCGATCAGCTTGACACCGCGCTCGTGTGCGCGCCGGTAGGGGTCCGCGCCGGCGAACGCGGGCAGGAACGAGTGGTGAATGTTGATCGCCGGCATCCCGACGCGCTCCAGGAAGTCGCCGCTGAGGACCTGCATATAGCGAGCGAGCACGAGCAGGTCGGTCTGGCCCGCCAGCAGCTCGAGCATCGCCGCCTCCGCCTGGGGCTTGCCGTCCTCGGGCACTGGCACGTAGTGGTAGGCGACGCCGGCGGCCTCGGTCTCGCGACGCAGATCATCGTGGTTTGAGACCACCGCGACCACGTCCCCGTCCAGCTCGCCCCGGCGCCAGCGCCACAGCAGATCGACAAGGCAGTGGTCCTGGCGGGAGACGAGAATCGCGATCCGTGGCCGCTCACCCCAATAGCGGATCTCCCAGTCCATCCCCAGCCTGTCGGCGACCTCCGCGACGAAGCGCGCCTGGAAGCGCCGTCTGGACTCCCGCGAGCCGCTCGGCTCGTCCGGCTCGTCCAGGAACAGCTCGGTGCGCATGAAGAAGCGCCCGCCGGCCTCCTCGGAGGAGTACTGGTGTGAGGAGACGATGTTCGCACCCTGCTCGAACAGAAATCCCGACACTGCCGCGACGATCCCGGGCTGGTCCGCGCAGCCGATCAGCAGGCGCGCGGTATAGCGCTTCCGATCGGGCTCACCGGGCGCCTGGGCGGGCCAGGCGCCCTCGCCCTCCGAGACGCCCTCCGCGCCCTGCTCCGAGAGGGCCTCCGCGACGTGGCGAGCCTCCCCGAATCCAGCCACGCGCGCCTCCCGCGGACTACTTTTTGCTCGCCGGCAGCCCGCCGGGAGCAGGGGTGCTCGTGGAGGTCCCGGTGAAGGTTCCGTGCGGGCCCGGCTTGACGGCGTAGGTTTTTCCTTTGCTGGTAGCGGTGTATGTGCCGTTTTTGCTCTGCGTGATGGTCAACTGTCCGCCGGCGTTGCCGCTCGGGTTCTTCTTGAGTTCCGCCAGCTCGGTCTTCAGCTGCGCGCGCTGCGCGGACGGTGCGAGGGCTGACGGCCTTTTCGGAGGCGAGGTCGCCGATGCGCGTGTTGTGGGCCTTGTAGGCGTACTCCGCCAGCGCCGCGTACAGCGACGCGCTTTCCGGGCGGGCGGCGATCACGATCTGCAGGACCTTGACCGCTTCGGCGGGTTCGTTGAGGCCTTCTTCGCCGAACACCCGCACCATCTCCTGCGCCAGCTTCGACGTTCGGGCTGGGGCGGGTTCAGCGCGAGTGTAGCGGTTCCAGGACTGAGCGATCTGCGTGAAGAGTTCCTTGCCCTTGCTCGTCAGTTTGTTGTTGGCGACGTACGCTTCGCTGCCCCGCTTCGTGCAGCTGCGCGAGCGTCAGCTGTTCCCACGCGTACACGCTGCTCGGCTGCTGCTGGGTGAGCTTCTGGTACTTCTTGATCTTGCTGGCGAAGTTCGCGCTGCTGGAGCCTTCGTTGTCGGTCAGGGAGCTCAGGATCCCGCCGCCGCCGACGCCACCGCCGACGCCGAAGCCGACGAGGCCCACGCCCATCAGCAGGGCGAGGCCGAGGTAGATCATCTGGACCGTGCGGCGACGGCCGCGTCCTCGCAGATCGAACAGCATCAGCTCAGCTCTCGGTCGAAGTGGTCGATGATCTGTTGCACGCTTGGCTGTGTCCTCTCGATCTGCGGGTGACCCGCCTCCCGGCGGCTGCCCGGGACCCGGGGGTTGTTGACGCTCGCGTCTGCGCTCACGGCGCTCAACGAACGACGCGAGCAGGATACTCGCCTCGTAGAGCACATACAGCGGCACGGTCTCCAGCATGCAGCGTGATCGCGTCCCCGGGCAGGAACGCGGCGATCGCCGCGCACGCCACGATCGCGTAGCGACGGTTGTGGCGCAACTGCTTCGGGGTGACGATCCCGACGCGGGTGGCAGCCAGGATCGCGACGGGAACCTGGAAGACGAGACCCATCGCCAGCAGGATCGTGGCGGCGAATTTGTAGTACGGGCCGGCCTGCACGAGCACGTTGAACTGACCGCTGTTGAAGTTCTGGAAGAAGCGCACCGCCGCGGGCAGCACGACGAAGTAACCGAACAGCACTCCGATCGCGAACAGGAACGGGATCGCCGCGAGCAGCGGCATCGCGATGCGTCTCTCACTCGGGCTGAACGCGGGCAGCACGAAGCCGTAGAGCTCGAACAGGATCACCGGCAGCGAGATCACCAGCGCGAACAGGAGCGTGACTCCGAGTGTCGTCGTGAACGGCTCGCCGATGCCGAGCGTCACCGGCTTGTTGCCCTGCGGGACGCGCGGGATCTTGGCGACGTCGGCCTGCAGGCGGGGGATCTCCGCGGCGAGCGCGCGCCCGGGTCGCAGGCGGGAGCTTGCTGGCGGGCTTGGCGAGCGTCGCGCGATCCCCTGCACGTCGCGCGCGACCTTGAGCACGCCCTGCTGGGCGAGCGCCGTCTGCCCGAGCGGGCCGTGGCCTTTCGCGACCTGCTTCTGGGTCTGCGTGGGCAAGCGGACGGTTGATGATTTGCAGCAGCGCGTGGTTCTGCCACAGGCACACCCCGAACGCGACCGCCACAGCCACCGCGCTGACGATCAGGCGGGTGCGCAGCTCTTCGAGATGGTCGACGAGGCTGAGGCGGTCTTCGTGGCCGATCGTGCGAATCGCGGTGGCCATGCCCAATGAACCTAGTGTCCCGAGTCGGAAATTCGTTGAGTGTTTGCCGAGTGGATGGTCGTGATCTGACGTTCGATGGCGGCGGTCTGCGTACCTGGTAGTACGTGGGCCGTCGACGGCGGGCGTCAGGTGCTGGCCGATTGAAGGTCATCGACCTTCAATCGGTAGGCGCCGGGAAACGCCATCGAATTTGTGACTAGGGACACTAGCACCGCATCTGCGTGGTCATTGCCGCACGCCGAGCTACGGCGCGGCGCTAAAGGCGATCGCGGTCAGCGTCGATGAGTTCAGGGCAAGCCATGTCAGACACGAGCCCCCACATACGCCACCACGTGCAGATGCCCGACGGCAAGCAGCTCGAGGTCGTCTACCACGACCACCGGCGCGTCTCGGATCCGCCGTACGCGCCGGATCCGCTGCACGTCTGCTTCCACTGCGCCGGCGAGCTCGTCTACCCGCTCGACTGGATCGAGGAGGGAGCCCGGCATTGGCGCATCGTGCTGCGCTGCCCCGAGTGCGAGGCGCGCCGCGAGGGCGTGTTCGAGCAGTCCGTCGTGGAGGAGCTCGACGACGAGCTCGACCGCGGCGCGGGTGCGCTGCTGAGCGATCTGAAGCGGATGACGCACGCGAACATGACCGATGAGGTCGAGTTCTTCGTCCGCGCGCTCGACGCCGACCTGATCGTACCCTGCGACTTTCACCGGTAGCGCTCGACGACCGCGTCCGCGACGAGGTCGAGCAGCGCCGCACGACCGTCGGGCAGGCTCGTGCGGAAGCGCCGACTTGGCTTCCGCGACCAGCGCCAGCGCCTGCTCGCGGGCCTCCTCGAGAGCGCCTGTCGCGGCGATCCGCTCACACAGCTGCTCTGCCTCCCGCGGTCCGCGCAGCGAGGCGAGGTCGAACGCGGCGAGCTCGGAGTCGCGCTCGCGCGCGAGGATGAACGGCAGCGTGACGGTGCCGTCGAGCAGGTCGGTGCCGCGGGACTTGCCGGTGCGCTCGACCGGGCCGGACACGTCGAGCACGTCGTCGAGCATCTGAAAGGCGAGGCCGATGCGCCGGGCGAACGCGCCGAGCGCGTCGGCGAGCGCGCGCGAGCCTTCGGCGGCCACCAGCGCCCCCAGGCGGCAGGCGGCCTCGAACAGCGCCGCGGTCTTCAGCTCGCAGCGCCGCAGATAGCGCTCGACCGCGACGTGCGCGGCGTAGGCGTCCTCGCGCTGCAGCAGCTCGCCTTCGGCGAGCGCCGAGCTGGCGTCCGACAGAGCGCGCAGCTGTGCCGCATCACCGTTGCGCGCGAGCTCGGCGAACGCCCGCGAGAACAGCAGGTCGCCGGTGGCGACCGCGAGCTCGCGTCCGGCGACCGCGGCCACCGTTGGATGGCCGCGTCGCAGCTGGGCGCCGTCGATCACGTCGTCGTGCACGAGCGTCGCCGAGTGCACGAGCTCGACCGCCACCGCCGCGCGCACGAGGCTGTCCTCGCCATCGCCGTCGGCGAGCCTCGCCTCCGGGGCGCCGGCCGTTAAACCGTCAGTTCCCGGCGGCCGCTCCCCCGCCTCGTCTGAGCCCTCCAATCCGTTGGTCCGCGGCCCATCTGTCCGCGGCCCACCCGCAGACTCGGCGGCGAGCACGACCAGCAGCGGGCGCAGCCGCTTGCCGCCGGCCAGGACCGTCGCGGTGGCGTGGGAGGCGAGCGGCGCGCCGGCCTCGGCGGTCACCCGCTCGAGGTGCAGCTCGGTCCGGATCATGCGCTCGCGCAAGCCGTCCCCGCCACGGCGCATGATCGCCTCGACGGCATCCACGTCGCTCATCGCCTGGGCACGACGACGGTGCCGGCATGGATCGCGACAATGCCTCCGGCAGTCAGCACGTAGCGGATCTCGCTCAGACCGGCCCGCTCCAGCTCCGCGGCCAGCGCAGGCGGATCGGGGAAGCGCTTGACGGACTCCGGCAGGTAGGCATAGGCGTCGGGATCGGCCGCAAAGCGTCCCAGCAGCGGTACCACGCGATCGAACCACAACCGATAGAAGAGCGACAGCGGCGCCCGGACGGCGTCGTGATCTCGAGCACCACGACCCTGCCGCCGGGTCGCACGACACGCGCCATCTCCGCCAGACCGCGCGCGAGGTCGGCGAAGTTGCGCGCGCCAAAGCCGACCGTGGCGGCGTCGAAGGAGTCATCCGGCGTAGGGCAGCTCGAGCGCATCGCCCCACTCAAAGCGCAGTATTCGCACCCGCGGCTTGCGCGCCTTCTCCCGTGCGCGCGCCGAGCATCCCCTCGGAGAAGTCGCTGCCCACCACCTCCCCTCCCGGCGCCACCCGCCGCGCCAGCTCGAGCGCCAGGTCGCCGGTGCCGGTGGCGACGTCGAGCACGCGCGCGCCCGGTCCGACCTGTGCGACGTCGACCGCCCGCTCGCGCCAGCGGTGGTGCAGGCCGGCCGTCATCGCGCTGTTCAGCAGGTCGTACACGCCCGCGATGCGGTCGAACATCGCCCGCACCTGGCCCGCCTCGAGCCGTCCGGCGGCGGATCGCAGGCGGCTCAGCGCCTCCGGCGAGGCCCGTTCGCGCCGCTCGGTCCGGTGCGCCGGAGCCTGCTGGCTGGCATGCCTGACGCTACTTCAGCTGCGACGAGGAAGTCGACGACCGCTTTGAACTTCTGCGGCGGCAGGTTCTTGAACGACGGCATCGGCGCGGTCGGGTTGACCAGCGTGCGCGCGATCCCCTGGCGCGGCAGCCGCGAGGCGATGTGCGTCAGTTCGGGACCCGGGCCCGTTGTTGCCGTTGTCGCCGATCTTGTGGCAGGCCAGGCAGCCCGACTGGGCCACGACCAGCTTGCCGGCTTCGTATTCGGCGAGCGTCTGCCCGCCCGCCTGCAGGACGGGCTTCGGCGTGGCCATTTCGATCACGGTCGGCGAGCCCGCGTTGGCGCCCTGGTAGGTGAGCAGCGCCATCGCGCCGATCACGAAGATGGCGGTCAGCGTCGCGATCGGCCGGCGCTCGGGACGGCGCTCGGGGCCGCGGTCGTAGAACGGCAGCAGGAACAGCAGGATCATGCCGAGCGTCGGGATGCCGATCGTCGCCAGCGGCACGAGGCTCGGCGGCTTGATCACGCGCAGGACCTCGAACAGGAAGAAGAAGTACCACTCCGGGCGCGGCACGTAGGTGGTCGTGGTCGGGTTTGCCTTGGAGCCGAGCTCGGCGCCGAGCACGAGCGACATCGTGATGATGACCGCCATCACCACGCACGCCATCGCGGCGTCCTTGGCGACCGCGTAGGGGAAGAACGGCTTGCCCTGGGACTTCAGGATCGCGTACTCGCGGAGGTACTCCTCCTTCTCGCGCTGGTTCACGCGTCGGCCTCGCGCAGCTCGGGGTTCTGCTCGGCTTTCAGCCACGGCGGCGCGGTCGTGCCGAGCTTGGCCACGAGGTACAGGTGCGCGCCGATCAGCGCAGCGAGCAGACCGGGCATGAGCAGCATGTGGATCGCATAGAAGCGCGACAGCGTGGTCGCCCCGAATTCGGACCCGCCGCGCAGGAAGTCGCTCAGATACGGGCCGATCAGCGGGCCGGTGCCGTTGATGTTGACGCCCACGATCGTCGCCCAGTAGGCGCGCTGGTCGAACGGCAGCAGGTAGCCGGTGAACGACATCACCATCGTCAGGATCAGCAGCACGACGCCGATCACCCAGTTGAGCTCGCGCGGGTACTTGTAGGCGCCGAAGAAGAACGTGCGCCCCATGTGCAGGAACACGAGGATCACCATCACGCTCGAGCCCCACTTGTGCATGCCGCGCACGAACTGGCCGAGGAACACGTCGTTGGTGACGTGGCGGATCGATTCGTACGCGCCGCCGGAGGGGTCGGGGCGGTAGTACATCGCCAGGAACACGCCGGTCACGGCCTGGGAGAGGAACGCGAACATCGTCGCCGAGCCGAGCGTGTAGAACCAGTTGGTGCCCTTGGGCACCTTGCGGAACATCAGCCAGCGCGCGCCGCCGCTCAGCGAGGTGCGCTCGTCGACCCAGTCGACGACGCTCGTGCCGGCCTCCGCGGCGTGGTCGAGCGGAGTCACCTTGCCGTTGCTCTCGCCCGGGCGCGGAGGCGGCGCCTTGCAGGGCGCGAGGGAATCGGGGGAGCTTGGGAGCTTGGGCATCGTGGCAGCTCAGCAGTCCTACAGTTTCTGCGCGCCCGGGCGCGATGGATACAGGTACTGGCCGATGCCGTCGAGCGGCTCTCCGGGGTCGCGCGGCGAGAAGCGTTTCAGCTCGCTGTTGACGCTGAAGCGCGGGCCGAGTTCGACTTCCCCGCTCGCGTTGACGCGCGTGTAGAAGCGGTCGAGCGGGCGCACCGGGGGCCCACCCACGCGCCGTCCGAGCAGGTCGTAGACGCCGCCGTGGCAGGGGCAGATGAAGCGCTCGGCGGCGTCCACCCAGCGCACCGGGCAGCCGAGGTGCGCGCAGCGCTGGAGATCGCGATGTAGGGCGTGTCGCGGTCGTAGGGGTCGGTGTCGATCGCGGGGTTGAACTTGCGCACGTACACCGTCGACTTGCCCGCCTCGCCGATGCCGGGGGTGAGCGTGATCACGACCGGGACGTAGTTGTTGTTCGGTGAACATGTCCGTCCGGGCCGACGCTTTCCCAGCGGTGCGGGCTGCTTTTGAAGATCGGCCCGATCGCAAAGCCGAGCGCGGGCAGCAGGAAGGAAGCGGCGGCGATCGCCGCCGGCCGCCTGCGCCGCCGCCGGTCATGAATCGCCGGCGCGTGACGGTCTCGCCCTCGAAGGCGCCGGGGATCTCGCGGTCGAGCGTGTACTTGGACTTGTGCTTTGCGTGCTTGTCGGACACCGCCTCGAACAATATCGAGGCGCGATTCAGGGCGGCGCCGGGAGGCCCTCCGCGACCCCCATAAGCTTGTGCGCATCGCCTCGATCGCCTCAGGGGCGCCGGCGAAGGCGAGCTGCCTTGGCGCGCCTGTGAGCCTCGCTCGACCCCCAGCCGACCGCGCGCGCGCCGGCCGCCCAGACCGCCTCGGCCAGCGCCGGCTCGCCCGCGGCCTGCGCGAGCGCGCTGAGCGTGATCGTGTCCGCGAGCTCGGCCACGGCCTCGGTGTCGCCGAGCGCGACCAGCCGCGCGAGCCCGAGCGCATACAGCCGGTCGCCGGCGAGCAGGCCGAGGTCGGCCTCCGGCGGGTCGCAGCGACGCGCGGGGAGCCGTAGTGCAGCAGGTAGCCCTCGTAGATCGCCTCGATGAGCAGCTCGTACTCCTCGCGCGCGCCCTCGTGCGCGCGGCCCGCGGCGGCGAGCCGCGCTGGGCTCGGGCCCGTGCTCGCCAGCGGTCGCGGGACCGTCCGCAGCCACAAGGCTCGCCATCAGCCCTCCCTGCTCGCGCAGCAGCGCGCGCCAGTCGTCCGAGCGCACTGCCGTCGTGAGCGCTCATCCGACGCCCGGGCGGCGGCGACAGGCGCGTCCAGCGCGGCGAACGCGGCGGCGGCCGCTTCGACGGTGCGCTCGATCTGCTCGGGGGTGTGCGCCAGCGAGGGGAACCACGCCTCGAACTGCGACGGCGGCGGGTAGACGCCGCGCGCGAGCAGCTCGCGGCACCAGGCGGCGTAGGCGTCGAGGTCGCACGCCGCGCGCGTCCTCGAAGTCGAGCTCACGGGACGCTCGCTGAAGAACACGGTCAGCAGCCCGGGCAGCTCGACGACCTGGACCGGATGCCCACCCGCCTCGCCGGCCGCCTCGCGCAGGCCCGCGCGCGAGCCGCTCGGTGAGCGCCGCCAGGCGCAGCGTAGGCGGCCTCGTCGAGCAGCTCGAGCGTCGCCAGGCCGGCGGCGACCGCGAGCGGGTTGCCCGACAGCGTGCCCGCCTGGTAGACCTCGCCGGCGGGCGCGAGCATGCTGCATCAGCTCGGCCCGGCCGCCGACCGCGGCGGCGGGCAGGCCGCCGCCGAGCACCTTGCCCATGATCGTCAGGTCGGCCGTGCACGCCCGTCAGCTCCTGGGCGCCGCCGCGCGCGACGCGAAAGCCGCTGATCACCTCGTCGAGCACGAGCAGCGCCCCGCTCGCGTCGGCGCGCTCGCGCAGCAGCTCGAGGAAGCCCGGCGCGGGCGGGCACGAGGCCCATGTTGGCGGGCAGCGGCTCGGCGAGGATCGCCGCGAGCTCGAGCTCGCGCGCCTCGGTCGCCGCGATCAGCGCCTCGGGGTCGTTCCACGGCACCACCACCGTCTGCGGCGGCCGCGCCCGCGGGCACGCCGGGGCTGGACGGGCAGCGCCTGCGTGGCCAGGCCCGAGCCGGCCTGGGCCAGCAGGCCGTCGACGTGGCCGTGGTAGGCGCCGGCGAACTTGAGCACCGCTCGCGGCCGGTGGCGGCGCGCGCGAGGCGGATCGCGGTCATCGTCGCCTCGGTCCCGGAGGAGGTCATGCGCAGCATCTCCACGCCCTCCATCCGCCGCGCGACCTCGTCCGCGAGCTCGACCTCGCCGGCGGTGGGCGCGCCGAAGCTCGTGCCGCGCGCCGCGGCCGTCCGCGACCGCCTCGAGCACGTCGCGGGTGGGCGTGGCCGTGGATCAGCGGACCCCACGAGCAGACGTAGTCGACGTAGCGGTTGCCGTCCACGTCGATCAGCTCGGCGCCCTCGCCCCGCGCTCGATGAAGATCGGGTCGCGCCCGATCGCGCGCATCGCGCGCACGGGCGAGTTGACCCCGCCGGGCAGCACCTCCAGCGCGCGCCGGTAGAGCGCCGCCGAGCGGGTGTCGGTCAAGGCAGCCATCAGCCTAGTGTCCCGAGTCGGCGCCGGCAGCCGGCACGGGTCCGCGACAGGACGACACCGGGAGGCGCGCAGGGCAGCGCCGATGTTGCGGAGCGACGCCGTCACTTCAGACGCCTGCGTGCTCGCGCTCCCAGGCCTTGAAGTCGTCGGTGAAGTAGAGCAGGCGGATCTTCTTGAACTCGGTCGAGGAGTACAGCGTCGCGCGCTCGTGCGATCCCGGTCTGCTCGGCGATCGCGTCGAGCACCGCGTCGCACTCCTCCTTGGAGCGGCCGTGGGCCATCGTGAACACCGAGTAGGGCCAGTCCTCGTAGGTGGGGCGCTGGTAGCAGTGGGAGATGCCGCGCACGGCGGCCATCCGGCGGCCGATCTCATAGATCTGCTCGTCGGGGACCTTCCAGACGCCCATGCCGTTGGCGGAGAAGCCGGCGCGGCGGTGGTAGAGGATCGCCGCGACGCGGCGCAGCAGGCCGCGCTCTTGCATGCCCGCGAGGTGCTCGAGGAACCGCTCCTGGGACATACCCACCTCAGCCGCGCGCGTCGGCGTACGGCTCGGGCACGACCGGCATGTCGCCCTGCAGCGCGCGGATCACGGCGATGTCGAGCTCGTCGTAGGGCTGACGCTCGAGCTCGATCGGCTCGCTTCACCTCGGCGGCGCTCGACGAGCGCCTCGGTGTCGCCCTCCATCTCGAGGTCCATGCGGATCTTGAACAGCTTCAGCGTCGGCAGCTGGCGCACCGACTCGGCGCCGGCCTCGCGCGCGAGCACCTCCAGCGTGCCCTCGAGGCCGAGCTGCGAGTCGGGCTCGGTGGCGATCGTGAACCACAGGTTGAAGTCGTGGTTGCGCAGGTAGTTGTGCGAGACGCCGGGGTGCGCGTTGATGATCTGCGCGGCGCGGTGAGGGTGCTCGGGATCGACCTTGCGCGGCGACCAGCATCGAGGAGTAGCCCAGCGCGCGCGTGTCGAAGATCGGCGTGACCTGGCGGATGATGCGCTTGTCGAGCAGGTGCCGCACGCGCGCCATCACCTCCTGCTCGGTGAACCCGCCCAGCTCGGCCACGCGCGCGTAGGGGCGCGGGGCGATCGGGAAGGAGCCCTGCATCAGGTTGAGCAGCCGGCGGTCGAGGTCGTCGAGCGGGATCGCCGCGCCGTCCTTGCGGCTGCGCATCTTCGGCGTGGCCGCGTCGGCGGCGAGGATGCCGTCGGTGGACTGCGGAGCGGGTCCCGCGATGGATGTTTCGGGGGCTGTGGCGGTCTCGTGACGCTCATGCTGTCGGTGATCCTCTCACAGCGCCTCGGCGCCAGCCATCGGGCGGCGTCCTTCGCGTGGTAGGTGATGATCGTGTCGGCGCCCGCGCGGCGCAGCGAGGTGAGGATCTCGAGCACCGCGGCGCGCTCGTCCAGGTAGCCGGCGGCGGCGGCGGCCTTGACCATCGCGTACTCGCCGCTGACGTTGTAGGCGGCGACCGGCAGGCGCGTGGCGCGCTTGACGGCGCGGATCAGGTCGCCGTAGGCGAGCGCGGGCTTGACCATCACCATGTCGGCGCCCTCCTGCACGTCGAGCAGCGCCTCGCGCACGGCCTCGCGGCCGTTGGCCGGGTCGAGCTGGTAGGCGCGGCGGTCGCCGAACGCGGGCGTCGAGCCGGCCGCGTCGCGGAACGGGCCGTAGAAGGCGGAGGCGAACTTGGCGGAGTAGGCGAGGATCGGGGTGTCGGCGAAGCCCTCGCCGTCGAGCTCGGCCCGGATCGCGCCCACGCGACCGTCCATCATGTCCGACGGAGCCACCAGGTCGGCGCCGGCGCGCGCGTGGCTGACCGCGGTGCGGGCGAGCAGCTCGACGGTCGCGTCGTTGTCGACGGCGCCATCGTCGCGCAGCACACCGCAGTGGCCGTGGTCGGTGTACTCGCACAGGCACACGTCGGTGATCACGAGCAGGCCGTCGGGCAGTGCCTGCTTGATCGCGCGCGTGGCCAGCTGCACGACGCCCTCCTCGTCCCAGGCGCCGGAGCCCTGCTCGTCCTTCTCCGCGGGCACGCCGAACAGCATCACCGCGCCGATCCCAAGCGCGCCGGCCTCGCGCGCGTGCGCGATCGCCGCGGAGATCGACAGCCGCTCGACGCCTGGCATCGTCGCGATCGGCTCGTGTGCGCGGTCCGTCCTGGGAGACGAACATCGGCAGCACCAGCTGGCCGGCGCGCAGCTCCGTCTCGCGCACCAGCCCGCGCAGGCCGGCCGATGCGCGCAGTCTGCGCATGCGCGTCTGTGGAAAAGCCATATGTCCACCGAGGATACTCGCCCGTTGTCAGGGTGCCGAGCCCACTCGGGCGGTGAGCCGGCGCATAGTGACCGCGGCCCTGCGCGTCCGCTGAGCGCGAACGTTTTCAATACACATCTCATCCCCCCGGATTCAGGCTGGCGGCGACCGTCCGGCATGCATCCCTGGCCGTCGGGGGCAGCGGGCGGGGTCGAGCCGCGTCAGTCCACCGTCGCAGCCCCACGCGCGCGAGCGTCCCGAATAGCAGCGTCAGCCCGAGCAGGCGCGCGACCGCTACACCGAGCCCGGGAAGACGCCGTTGACCGCGCAGTCAAGCGCCCGCAGGGCACCCGGGTCGATCCCTCGCCCGCGCCGCCCCGCCGTCGAGCCGCGTCAGTCCAGCCGTCGCAGGCCCACGCGCGCGAGCGCGCCGAACAGCAGCGTCAGCCCGAGCAGGTGCGCGACCGAGACGCCGAGCCCGGGCGAAGCGCCGTTGACGGCGCAGTCGAGCGCCTGCAGGGCGGCCTTGAACGGGAACACGAACGAGAGCGCGCCGATCGCGTCGTACAGACCGCGCGACACCGCGCCGGAGGGGACGAGCGCGAGGAACGCCAGCGGCAGCGACAGTCCGAACGCGAGCAGCGAGGCGGCGCGCACCTCGCGCGCGAGCGCGCCGATCGCGATGCCGAGCGCGCCGAACCCGATGGCGCCGAACGCGAGCGCGATCAGCCACTGCCCGAAGCGCGACCAGTCGAGACTGACGAACGCGCCGATCCCGGCGAGCATCGCCAGGGCGAGCACGAACGCGCAACCGGCGGCGAGCAGCAGCTTCTCCACGAGCAGCGCCTCGCGCGTGAGCCAGACCGCGGGCCAGGCGCGCGAGCGTGTGCTCCTCGCGCTCGAGGGCGACCCCGCCGGCCGCCAGCAGCACGCACACGAACATCAGCGACACGCTGACCGCGACGACGACCGCGAACGTGTTCAGCGGCGTGCGCCGGCCATGGATCAGCGTGCTGTGGATCTGGATCGGCTGGCCGATCGTGGACAGCACGTTCTTTGAGAGGCTCAGGTTGCGGTCGGCGAATTCCGCGAACGCGTCGATCCGTTCCAGCTGCGCTGCGTTCGGCGCCGGGGGGCAGACGCGCGATCACGCCGTGCAGCTCGGGCGGGATCTGATGCAGGCCGATCAGGTTCGCCGGCGCGCCGAGCACACCGAGGTTGCCGCCGCTGAGCAGCAGCCCGATCGCCTGCGCGGCGGCGCGCTGGATCTGTTCGGAGAACCCCAGGTTCGCCTGCGCGAGCGCGGCATTCAGCTGGGACTGGACGAGCGACTGCTCCAGCGCGTTGCCGTTGTACAGGACTTCGATGCTGCCCTGGCTCACGCCGGAGGTGATGCGGGCGGCGATGTCGCGCGGGATCACCACGGCGGCCACCACGTCGCCGGAGGAGATGTCGGCGATCGCCTCCTCGCGCGAGGCGACGGAGACGGGGGTGACCTGGCTGAACAGCTGTTCGGCGTACCGGCTGACGGCGACGTGTTCGTTGCCGATGGCGATCGTCTGCCCGGGGGGCGTTTCGTCGACGATCGCCACGCGCGGCTTGCCCGGTCCGCGTGAGATCGCCAGGCCGATCAGCAACGCGATCGCGATCGGGTACACGACCAGGACCCCCACCAGCAGCCGCGAGCGCGCCAGGATCAACAGGTCCTTGCGCAACAACCACCTCATGAGGACAGCCCGCCTTCCATAGGCCGGCCGGGGTGGCCGGCCTCCGTGACCTGTCGTGGCGGCGCAGCGAACACAAACTCAATCGACGAGCGAGCACGCCGCGACCAAAGAGGCCGGACGCCGGTTACAGGCGCGAGTGCATCCACGCTTCCCCGATGATCCCTCACCCGTGCCCTCGCGCCCGCAGAAACGCCACGAAAGCTCCTTCGAAGTCCGTCCCGCCACCGTCGCCACCATCCCCGCCGTTGGCGGCGATCAGCTCGGCGGGCGGGCCGTCGAACAGCAGCTCACCGTCGGCGAGCACGATCGCGCGCGTTGCATACCGGCGCACCTCGCCGAGATGGTGCGTGGAGAACAGCACGGCCGTCCCGCCCCGGGCGAGCCCCCCGACGAACTCCCACAGCCGTTCGCGCTGGCCGGGGTCCAGGGCGGAGCTGGGCTCGTCCAACGCCAGCGCGGGCGGGTCGGCGATCAGGCCGAGGGCCACGTTCACGCGCTGGCGGTTGCCGCCCGACAGCCGTTCCACACGCTCGTCCGCGCGGTCGCCCAATCCCGTCTGTTCGAGCATCCGCGCCACCGCCGCAGCGGGGTCGGCCAGTCCCTCCAGGCGCGCGAACAGGCGCAGGTTCTCCGCGACCGACAGCTTCGCGTACACGGCCGGAGATTGGGGTGCCCAGCCGATCGCGCGTCCAGCACCAACGCCCTCCACAACCCCCGCACTCGCGGCCTGCACCCCGGCGATGATCGACAGCAGCGTCGTCTTGCCGGCGCCGTTGGGCCCGACGATCGCGACCAGCTCGCCGGGGGCGACGTCGAACTCGATCCCGCGCAGCGCGGTTCGCTCGCCGTAGTGCTTGGCAAGCCCCGTCACACTGATTACCGGCGTGCCCTCGTTCACAACCGCGCCATGTCGCCGTACTCAATGCCGGCGGCTGTGGTAACCGGCGCCGACAGCGTTGGCCGAAGCAACCAGCTCACGGGTTTCCCCCCAAAAAACATGCCTTTCGCAGGCACCGAGCAGCCGCGCTCACAGCATGCCCCCGCGCGAACGCTCCCACGGCTCGAGCTCGATGTGACGGCTGAGGTAGACGACGGTCTCGCGCAGGATCGCGAGGATCGGCAGCGCGACCAGGGCGCCGACGATCCCGTGCAGCTGCAGTCCGAGCAGCAGCGCGAAGATCACGAGCAGCGGGTTGATCCGCAGGGTGTGTCCGAACACCTGCGGCGCCACGACGTGGCCCTCGAGCTGTTGCAGCCCGACGAACAGCAGCGCGACCCACAGCGCGACGATCGGGTCGGTGAACAGCGCCACGATCACGGCCGGCAGCGCTCCCAGGATCGGGCCGATGTAGGGGACGAGCTCCATCACCCCGTAGAACACCCCGAACGCGAGCGCGTACTTGCGCCCGTCGGGGAATATCCCGATCAGCCCGAACAGGTACAGCGACAGGCCGGCGGAGGCGCCCATCAGCACGCTGAACAGCAGCTGTCCGCCGACGTAGCGGGAGACGGCGTGCTGGACCAACATCGGGTAGTCGTCGGCGGGGGTGCCATCGCCGTCGGGCATCGCGCGGCGCACGAGCTCGCCGATGCGCTCGCCGTAGATGAGCATGTACACAGACAGCACGAACACGAGCACGAGGTCGAAGATGGCGCTCGCGGCTTCCGTCAGCAGGCCGCCGCCGAACGACGCGAGCTTGCCGGCGCTTTTGGCGACTTTGTCCTGGATGCTCTGCAGCGCGGTTTTGCCCTGCTTGACGAGGTGCAGGTGGATGCCGTGGTGTTCGAGTTCGCCCTGGAACGTGGCGATCCGTTTGTTCGCTTCGTTGACGATGTGCGGCAGATTGTCTGTGAACGTGCGCACCTGGTTTGAGATCGGGTTGGCCAGCAGAAAGCCGATCCCGACCAGCGTCAGGAAGAATGCGAGATACACGATCAGCACCGCCAGCCCGCGGGGGATCCGCGGGCGCTGCACGAACGCGACGGCGGGATTGAGGATCAGCGCGATGACAGCGGCGATGACGAAGATCAACAGCACTTTCCCCGCCGCTTTGGCGAGCGCCCACAGCGCGAGCAGCGCCACCGGCAGCAGCACGAGCTGCACCCACCTGGGGACCACCGCCCGCGGGGGACTTGCCGGCTGCGGCGCGCGCCGGGCGGGGGGCGCATCCGGAGTGTCCGGCGCGAGCTCACGCTCGATCTCGCTTGGCGGGGCGGCCTCGGGCGCGCTACTGCTTTTCTCCACGCCGCTCATCTGCACCCTCCCGCCAACATTGGCGAAGTATGGCTGAGCCGCAGGAGGTCACCGCGACGGGCGGGCCGGAGGGCATACCCGCGCCGGGCGGATCGGCGGGCGCGTCGAGGAGTGGATCCTCGGGCGCGGCCGGGGGGAGAGAGACGCCTGGCGCGCGCATCCTGTTCGTCGGCGATCTCGTCGGCGGCGTCGGGCGACGCACGCTGCTGGAGTGCCTGCCGCTCCTGCGCGAGCGCTATGACCCGACGTTCGTGGTCGTCAACGGCGAGAACGTGGCGGGCGGGCTGGGAATCACGCCGAAGGCCGCCAAGGCGCTCCTCGCCGCCGGGGTGGACGCGATCACGCTCGGCAACCACACCTATCATCGCCGCGAGATCTATCCCTACCTGGACTCCGAGCCGCGGATCCTGCGTCCGGCGAACTTCCTGCGCATCCAGCCGGGCCACGGCACGTGTGTGGTGGAGCGCGACGGGCTGCGCCTGGGCGTGGTCAATCTCAGCGGCAACCTGTACCTGCGCGCGGGGCGGTCGGCGTTCACGGAGATCGAGGTCGCGCTGGGTGAGCTGGGGGACAATGTCGATCACATCCTCGTGGACATGCACGCCGAGGCGACGTCGGAGAAGATCGCACTCGGCTGGCTGCTGGACGGCCGCGTGACCGCGGTCGTGGGCACGCACACACACGTGCCGACGGCGGACGCGCGCGTGCTGCCGGGCGGCACCGCGTACATCACCGACGTCGGCATGACCGGGCCGCGCGGGGGCGTGATCGGCGTCAAACGCGAGCAGGCGATCGAGTCGCTGCTGACGCAGATGCCCGTCCGGTTTGAGACCTCCGAGGAGGATCCGTGGCTGATGGGCGTGCTCATCCGCTGCTCGGCCACGCCGCGCTCGGCAGCCGCAATCGAGCAGATCCTGATGCCGCGTCCGCTGCCGCCGCCGCAGGTCGTGCCTCCCAGTCAGGGCTAGGGGCCGCCGGCGCATGCGCGGGGCGGGGCAGCTCGGGGCGTGTCCCCAGCAGCGCGATCATCACCAGCCCGAAGAACCAGGGGATGTACAGGTAGAACCAGTGTTCGACTCCGAGCTGGGTGGCGATCACGATCGCCGCGCACGCCGCCGCCAGGCCGATCAGATCAGGGCGACGAGGGACCACCGCGAGCGCGAGGGCGAGCACGACGGCCGCCACCTGAACGCCTGTCTGGATGCCGTGCAGCCCGCCGTACAGTCCCCACACCGAGAACGGCGAGCCGCGGTTGGACTGGTATTCGATCGTGCGCTCGTAAATCGTGTGCAGCGAGTCGTGTGTCAGCGCGGGGATGGAGACGATCGCGGCGGTGAGGATGAATGCAAAGAAAAAAGTCGTCAGCGCGCGTGCGCGTGTACGCGCGCGTTCCCGACGCCGAATGGTTGTCGTTGACCCGGCCCCGGGTCTCTCTCGCTGATCCAGGCCCTCGCCGACGGCCATGCCCTCACCACCAGCCAAACCATCGCCACCGGCCAAGCCGTCGCCACCAGCCAAGCCCGCGACACCGCCGGCGGCTGCGTCCTCGGACGGCTGCGTGAACAGCCCGTGCGTCGCCAGCACCGGCACGAGCGCCAATGGGGCGAACTTGCTCAGGCCGGCGAGCGCCGCGAACACGCCCCGGGCTGGGGGAGAGGAGGCGAACAGCAGCGCCGCGAGGATCAGCACGGCGACGAGCGTGTCGTTGGAGTTGCTCTCCAGCGCGAACAGCGTGAACGGGTAGGACACCCACGCGTACGCCAGCGCGACGCCGAGCGTAGGGCCGCGGATGCGGAGCCCAAGCAGGAACATCAGTCCGAGCGCGAGCAGGTCGAACACGATCGCGGCGGCGTGCGCCGCGGGCAGATCGTCCCAGGTCCCGCTCCAGCCGAACACCTGCTCGAACGGCACGTAGGACTCGTACGTCACCGGGCCGTAGGTGTCGCCGTGTTCGTTGTCGGATGGCCAGTGCCCGTACAGCGCGTCGCCGTGCACGACCTTGCTGGCGCCGATCACGCCCGCGTAGCCGACGTCGATCACGTTCGAGTCGGTCACGTTCAGGCCGATGCGGAACCCGAGCAGGAACACGATTCCGAGCGCGAGCCACGGCGCGGGGATCAGCAGGCGCAGCGGCGGTACAGGTCGCCCGCCCGCCCGCGGGCGCCGTCGCAGCAGCCACAGCATCCGTCCGAGCAGGTAGACCAGCGGCGGGTAGGTCAGCGGCACCGACGCGTAGATGTTCGCGTGGTTGAAAAACGCCAGCGACACCGAGAACGACAGCAGCACGAGCAGGTCCAGGTGCAGCATTGAGAACGGCCGGCGCGGGTCGATGAACGGGAGCAGGAACAGCAGGCACAGCGGCAGCCATATGTACAGCGCGTTGACGTGCCTGCCAAACGCGCCCTTGTACCCGCGCGCCATCGTCCACGCGACCTGAAACCCGGTCCACTGTTCGAGCACACGCCCGGAGGCGTCGGCGATGATCACCTGCCCGATCTCCTGCGCGCCTTTCCTCGAGAAGAAGCTCACCTGCCAGCGCAGCGGTCCCTTCAGGTAGGCGCCACCGTAGGAGCCGGGGTATTTAGCCCTGACGGCCCGCATCTTCGGCAACGCTTCGGCGATCGCCAGAACCCGGTCCGCGGACAGTATGCGTCCGGCCGGGGGGACTTCCGACTCGGGGACGGGCACGGGCGATTCGGAGACCGTGGCCTGGGTGGTCGTCGCCGCGGCGGTCGTGGTGACACTCCGCGCGGCGGTCGTCGCGCTGGAAGACGTGCTCAACGGCGACGCGCGCGAGCCGGTGCTCGCTGCAGCCGGGGATGTGACGGCGAGCGCGAGCAGAGCGACGGCCAGGGGAGTCGAAAAGCGCATCTGCCGAGAGTAACGGCGACTTTACGGCGGCAGCTCAAGACACCACCGCTCGATCGGCAAGCTGGAGGCGCCGGATGACGTAATCGAGCGCACCGACGAAGCCGGCGCCCAGATGCTCACGATCACTCCCCAACACACCCCCGTCCCCGGCAAGCTCCCCCTGCACCACCGCGATCCCTTCGATCGGCTGCTGATCTCTCAAGCCCGGCTGGAGGGCTGGGCGATCGTCAACGGCGACAGCGCCTTCACCGCCTACGACGGACCCGTCGTCTGGTAGTCGTGTGCCCCGCGGCGTCCCCGCGCTTGAGCGGCGGCGCCGTCAGCTCGTCTTGGAAAAAAGCTTGAGATTGACAATTATTATTGACCAATACCAATTATCCTTGGCAATCTAGTATGATTGAGTCATGGACTTCCGCAGGCCACTGGAGGCCGTGACACCGACACTTGACGGAGATGTGCTCCGCGTTCTCGCCCGTGCCGACACTGACATGACCGGGCGCCAGATCCAGCGCCTGACCGGACACGGCTCCCATCAGGGGATTCGCAACGCGGCGGACCGCCTGACACAACAGGGTGTCGTGGTGCGCCGGTCAGTCGGCAACGCCCACCTGTACAGACTCAACCGCGAGCACGTCGCCGCCCACTGGATAGAGGGACTGGCGAGCCTGCCCGAGCAGATCATCGAGCGGCTGCGCAACCTCGTCGGGACGTGGGCGCAACCTCCGCTCCTGGCGATGCTGTTCGGCTCGGTCGCCACCGGACAGGCCACCCCCGACAGCGATCTCGACCTGCTGATCGTACGCCCCGGCGAATGCGACCCCGACGCGCCTGCGTGGCGAGAGCAGATCGCGACCCTCGAAGCGAACGCCACCGCGTGGACCGGCAACGACGCCCGTGTCATGGAGTACGGAGAGGACGAGTTGAAGAGGGGCAAGATCAAGCCACTGCTGCAAGACGTGCTACGGGACGGCATCGAGCTCCACGGCTCACCACGCCCGCTGCGCCGACGCACACGTGCTGGGAGCCCGCGTTGACACCGAAGATGCGCAAGTGCGACGAGGCGACCATCTCGGGGCGTCTCCACAAGGCCGAGCAGTTCATGGATGGGGCGGAGACCATCCGTGAGCTCGCCGACACTGAGCACGACGTTACAGACGCCTACGTCACGCTGTGCATACACGCCGGTATCGCCGCCGCAGACGTCATCTGTTGCATCGCTCTGGGCGAGCACGTGCAGGGCGACGATCACAACGAGGCCGTTGCCCACCTCTCCAAAGTGCGCCCAGACGGAAGCGATCTCGGCAACTCGCTCCGCACGCTGCTTACCATGAAGACCCGCGCGGGATACAGCTACGAGTCAATGAGTGCCGGTGACCGCAAGCGAGCCCAGCGAGCGGCAGAACTGCTGCTGCGCGCAGCCCGCGAGCGCCGCATCAGCAGATAGAAGCGCTGTCTGGTTATCAGTCAGCCCCGGTTTGTGCGTTGATGGCGTGTTGGACGTCCTGGCCTTTGGTGGTGAGGGTCCACTCGTTGGGGGCGCCCGTGACGTTACTACGCCTCTCTCCCGCGATGTTGTTGACCAATCCGAGCTTGTGCAGGCGCGTCAGGAGCTTTGAGATCTGGCCCTGATCGTGCACCCCCGCGTGTTCTCCGATCTGACGGTTCGATGCGCCGGGGTGCTCGGCGATCGCCAGCAGGACCCTCACCGTCCGGTAGGTCAAGCGCATGTCCAGGTCACGGAGCGGGTTCGCTCTCGGGGGCTGGGCGTTGCGGACCGTGGGCACTGGGCGCTCCAGTTCGCGTCGGGCAGCACTCTGTCCGAGATAGGGCATCACGATCATGCTCATCAGTGGGTTCAGCAGACCGCTCAGGGCCAGACCCGTGCCGTTCCGCTGTTTGAGCAGGCGCGCGTGGATCACGCTGAGCACCGCACCGACGATACCCTCCGCTGTCAGGGACGGAGCCTGCCCGCCGGATTTCCCTTCGGTCCGTCCTTGATCGACCGCCTCGATCAGCACGCTCAGCACGCTCGTGCGGCGCGCTAACGCGCGCGGGCCAGCACCGAGCGCGTCCACTACGAGCAGCGCACCCAATCCCGGCTCGTCTGCCAGAAACCCCAACAATGCCGCGAGGGCCGCCCTGATCCGCTCACGCCAAGCGTCCCGTGCCTGGTATGCGGGAACGACCACGCTCGCGGCCTGCCCAAGCGCGTAGTCAAACGTCGCCAAGAAGCAATCCTCGCGGTCCTCGAACAGTTCGTAAAACGTGCGCCTGGAAATCCCCGCGCGCGCTACGACATGCGCGACCGTGACGTTACCCACACCACGCTCACCCACCACCTCCACCATCCCCGCGAGCATCCGTGCGCGCTGGATCCGCGCAAGATCCGCACTTCGTCCGGGCGGCGGAAAGCCCGCTTCACGGGACCGGCCCGGCCGAAGCTCTCCGACCTGCTCAACTGACGTGGTCGGGCCGCTCGCGGACGGTCCCCCACCACGACGATTACGCGAGGACACCACGACGACGGCAGTGGGTCCTGTTCTACCGTCGTGACTGGCGTTAGTGCTTCTTAGCTTTGCCGCTCCTCTTGCCTTTACTGCTGCCATGACGACGAGCCTTCACCTTCTTCTTTGCGTTCTTGACTTGGCCGCAACCGGTGATACCGATCGGGGTCGATTGATGGATCACCACCCCGTTTTGGGCGGTGATTTCGGTGGGCATCTTCAGGCTGGTGGCGGCCTGCTGCCTGACCGTGACGCGCACTCGCTTGTTGTGGCCCTGAACGCGCCGGGTGACGGTCTTGCGGGTAACGACGGTGTGCGTGAGGCCGCAGAGGTTGCCATTCGCCGCCAACGCGGAGTAGGGGCCTTGAGGGAGCGTCAGTTCGAAGCTCGTGACGGGCTGGTCGGGGACCGTCTTGAACGTGCTCGAGGTGATCCCGGCCTTTGAGATGAACGTCGTCCCCACCAGGTCGATCGTGACACCATAGCCCTGCAGCACCACGATCAGGCTCGGGAACGCTTCCCCACCGTGGGAGACGAAGTAGGCGGGGCCTTCCAACGGGACGGGAATCAGCGGGGTGATCGCCTTGGCGTACCCCACGACCGATGCCGCGGGACAACCCGCGGGATTCGCGTCGAACTGCGCCGCCGTGCACGCTTTCTGCAGTGTCGTCAGGCGGGAGGGGAGCTGCTTGGGGAGATCCACCTTGACCTTTGTGATGTTCGCCTCCGTGCCCAGTGGTGTGTTGGGGAAGGTCAGCTTCGCGGTGAGGCTCGCACCGTTGGCTTTGGAGGTCTTTCCTGAGGTTGAGACCTTGAACACGGGGTTGAAAGCCAGCGCGGCGCAGTTGGTGACCTGGAAGCGTTCGTTGACCGCAACGGGCGCCTGGTCTGCGGGATTGGCTGGATCCGCGCCCGCCCCGGTGATGCTCGCCGCGATCGACATGGGGTCACAGCTCGTGGGGTTGATGATGAACTGGTGGCGGTCGATGTAGACGCGGATGTCACGCACGTGCACGACTATCCCGTCGATGATGTGCGGGATCGGGTCTGAGCCCGCAGAGTCGACTTCGACCTGCGCGGTGCTCGGGTTGATGCGCAGCGCGAAGCGGATCACGACCGTGCCGAGGTCGAACGGCCCGACGGTCGCGGATGTGATCGAGACGATCGACAGCGGCGCGCCGTGATAGGGACCCGCGAGATACACCTTGCCGGGAGCTTGGGCGAGGACGCTACCGACGCCCGCGCCGACGAGCGTGTGCCCGATTTCACTCGCCGCCGGACACGACGGTTCGTTCGTCTCCTGGGCGCCGCTCACGTGTCTTGCGGCTTCGATGTCGGCTCCCGGGCAGAACGGTATCCCCGACAGGTTCCCCGTCAGGCCCGGCGGCAGCACCGTCGAGAAGCGCGTGATCTCCTGTTCGCCGTCATTGCGGATGATCCGCAGGTAGAACGGGGAGTAGGCGCCCGCGACGTTCGAGAGCGTGCCCGAGATGACCTGGGGGTCAAACGGCGGCACGCCGCCCGACGGACACGCGCCGCCGCCGACGCCCCTGGTGATTTCGAAGGAGCTGGCCAGGTTGAACACTTCGCCGGGCTCAGACCACGGGGTCAGTTCGCCCTGCGCGCTGTAGGCGCCGCAAGCCGGGGGGCTCACCAGGGGTGAGGTCTGGCCCTGGTGGAAGCCGAGCACGAATTCGTTGAACGGCAACTGCGGGTTGTCCTCGAACGTCGTCACGAGCTGCCCCGTGACGGGGTTGGGCGTGACCTTCCCTGAGACCTTGACGATCACTCCGCGCTCGGGGATCCTCGCGACTATATAGAGCGCCAGCAATGAGTGAAACGGGTTGTCATAGGGCTTGGCGAGGTAGATAGTGCCGGTGGCTTCTTCCTTCAGGACGGGGGTGTGGATCGTGACCGTGCCGAGGCTCGAATTGTTCGGGCAGCCTTCGCCGGGGAGCGAGTGCAGCGTCTCTGAGGCGTACTGCGCCGGGGTGCAGGCGCCGAGCCCGGCGCCGGCCGACGGGTTGACCGTCATACCTTCAGGCAGCGTGACGACCGCATCCTTGAGGTTGGCGCTCGCCAGCGCGATGGGGTTGCCGTAGCTCTGGGGGATCGAGATATCGACGTTCAGCCCGGTCGGCGAGGAGGCGTTGTCGGTCGTGGGAGCAACCGTGAGCGCGGGGCCGAATTCGACTCGTTCACAGCCGGTCAGCGGCCCGATGTCCGCCGAGGTCGGTGCTCCCTGGACCGGCTGCTCCCAGGAGTTCAATGCGATCGTCGCTTCCAGCGGCGACTGCATACACGCGGTCGGGTTGCTCAAAAACGGCTCGGGAGGGACGCCCGCGGACTGGCCACCGCGTGAGCACTTGTCGTCAAAGCAGACCGCGCCGCGCATGGGGTCATGGCTGGGGTCCGCGGGAACGCCCCACACCGTGAGAGAGGCGCCCTCGATTTCCGCGCTGCCCGGGATGTTCGGGGTCGTCACTTCAAAACCGGAGTCGTCGGGACGAAGCCTGACGGCGAAGTTCTGGACTATGATGCCGCTGTAGTTGAAGCCGAACTCGGCCACTGTGCCCGGCGCCGGTTCCATGTTGTAGACCGGCAAGGTGACCGGCACAGGTGGTTCACCGGCGTAGAGGTAGAGCGGCATGCTGAAGGTGCCGACCTGCGAGGCGACAGGGCATTCCGCTACATCGGTCTTCCCCATCAACTGTTGCTCGTTGCAGGTCGGCATCGCGTTGGGGTCACCGGCGAAACCGGACGGCAGATCGACGGTGACCGTCCTTATATGACCACCCGCGCCTTCGTCGCCGCCACCGCCTTCGCTGTTCAGGTTGAAGATCGTCGTCAGGTCGGCGTGCGCGCCGGCCTGGGTGTCGGAGGGGACGATCGAGAAGGAGCCCGGGACCATGCCGAACCCCGCAGCGGTCGATGAGATCGCTGTCGTGGTGCTTGCCGAAGCTTCTGCAGCGCCACCGCCGGACACAGTCACCGTGCTGGTCTCCGACGAGCCGGCCCCCGGTTCGACATAGACGGGGATCGTGAGGGTCAGGGCGTCATCGACGGGCACGACACCGGAGTAGCTGCAGGCCAGAGAGGCGCAGCTCAACGAGCCGTGCGAGAGCAGCTCGACCCCCGAGGCGCCGGCCGGGGCGAGCACCAGCCCATGTGGCAGCGTGTCGGCGATCGTGACGGTGCTGCCGTCGCTCGGCGCGTCGCCGGTATTCGTGACCCTCACCGTGTAAACGTCTTCGCCGCTGTGATCATCCGGAGCGAAGTTGGTCGGGGCGGAGATCGCGCTCACCGTCCACTGGGGACTCTGCGTCGAAGCCGAGGCCCGCGCGGGAGCGAGACCCGCACAGGCAACGCAGCAGAGCGCCGCCAGAGCGACTGTACCGACGTGGTTGTCTCGGCGGGCGCTCACTTGGAACCTCCACGATTGTGCTTGACGGCTTGAGGGGCGACCTGCTTCGCCTTGCGCTTGACGCACCTGCTCTTCTTGCGGACCGTGCCCTTTCTGCATTTCTTTGCCTTGGGTGTCGATTTGGGCTTCGGCGTGGTGAACAGCGGCGCCGAATTGCCGGGCCCGGAGACCGCGCCCGAGGCCGGCGTGGGGTCATTCGGCGCAGCGGGCGGGCTCACGCAGGCATCCCCCTCACAGACGCCCGTTCCCGAAGGTGCGGGGGGGAATCCGCCGCCGATGTGCGCGTCGTAGATGTCGCCATAGGCGTCTATGTCTTGCACGACGAGCTGCGCGCGCGTGGCAAAGAAGACGTTGGCGCCATCGGAGCTAGCTGACGTGCCCAAGGACGTTCAGAACGCGGTGTAGGTAGGTCCGGGCCTACCGAGAGGCTGTGGGTGTCAAAGCTCACCACCTCAAGGAGGCCCGGAATGCCGCACCATAGAGCTCGTTTGACCCCGCGTGGGCGGGAGATGGTCGTTCGTCGTGTCGTTGATGATGGGATGTCCTTCGCGCAGGCCGCCGCGTGGGGGAACGTGTCGAAGTCCACGGTGTGGGAGTGGGTGCGCCGCTGGCGGGCGGCGACCCCTGCTGAGCGAGAGTCGTTGGCGTGTCTGCTTGAGCGTTCCAGTCGCCCTCACCGTTCTCCCTCCCGGTGTCCTGTTGAGGAAGAGCAGCGCATCTGTGAGCTGCGCCGGCGAACGGGCTGGAGTCCCAGGACGATCGCGATGCTGATTGGACGGCCTCACTCGACCGTCCACCAGGTCCTGCGACGCGGGGGCTGTTCGCGGCGGGAGCCATCCGAGCGCGCGACGGTCGTCCGCTACGAGTGGCCTTGCCCCGGGAACCTGCTGCATATGGACGTCAAGAAGCTCGGTAAGTTCACTGAGCCCGGGCACGCCCTGACGGGGGATCGCACCAAACGCTCCAGGAGGGCGGGCTGGGAGTACGTGCACTCGATCGTCGATGACTGCAGCCGCCTGGCGTACTCGGAGATCCACGACGACGAGAAGGCCCCTACCGTGACCGCGTTCACCCGCCGTGCACTGGACTGGTTCCTTGACCGCGGGATCGTCGCTGAGCGGCTGATGACCGACAACGCGTTCACCTATATCCACAACAAGACGCTACGCGAGTTGCTCTACCGCCGCGCGATCCGTCACCTCCGTACCCGGCCCTACACGCCCCGCACCAACGGGAAGGTCGAGCGCTACCAGCAGACCCTGCAACGCGAGTGGGCCTACGCCCTGCAATACGCCTCAAGCGACGCCCGCCGCGCATCACTGCCACACTGGATCCGCCACTACAACGAGCAGCGCACCCACAGCGCCCTCGGCAACCGCCCACCCACCGCACGCGTTCGGGACGTCACCGGGCACAACAGCTAGCGCCGAGCAGTATGGAGTTGCCCGGACTGTTGCCCTGGGAGATCAGGTAGGTGCAGCCGACGCTCTGAGTGCAGGCGCCGGCGCCGTCGGCCTCCCACTCGTACACGTTGCTGAAACCACTGTAGGCGGCCCTTGGCGTCAGCGAGGCCGTGCTGTTGAAGAACACATACCTTCCGTCATCGGACATCGGAATCAGTTCGGGCGTTCGATCCGGCGTGTCAAATTCGGTGCCGAGAATACTGGACCCCAACACTTCGCCTTCCGCGGGCGCAACGCCGGGGCCGCACGAGACACACGTCACGCTGCCGCCGGCGGCGTGGTCGTACACGTAACGCTCGTTGTGCCCCGCGCCACGTGGTTCACCGGAGACTCCCACACTCGTAAACAGGAAGAATTCACCATTCGGTGTTATATATGGAGCTTCCCCATTGTTCTCGGCACGGCCCAGCGTCGCGATCGCATGCACGGAGCCTCCGCCGGCCGCTTCGTAGCGGTACAGGCCCCCTTCACCTATATGCGTGTAGAAGTAGGCGACCGATCCGTCTTCGGAGACGTACACCGTACTTTCGGCACCCCCGCCCACTTCCAATGCTTCGCTCTGGAAGATGAGCTTCAGCCTTTCGCCCACGGGGGCTTCGGTGTCGTACTGGTACAGATGCCCGACCGGCCGAGAGGCGCTCCCCCTTTCAGCGTCGGGCGTCAACGCCATGTCTGTGACGAAGAAGACCTTCGAGTCGTCCACGGACGCGTCCTGGTAGACAACCCCCTCTTCTTCTTCTACGGCTGAGAGGGTGACGCCCTCCGGTTCTGCGACGTCGAGAGTCTTGCTAGTTTCACGGCCTCCCACCGTTTCGCTGACGCGCATGTATAGACGCTCCGGATTCGGCCCCTCCGTAGAAAATTCTTCGCCTCCTGCGTTGAACGAACAACCTTCTATTCCGCTGCCTTGCTTAACTGGGTCGGGGGCCGTGAAGATGACCTTCGACCCATCGGATGACACGGCGTGGTTTGCCAAGTTCCGGTGAAAAGGACGAGGTTCCTCCCACTGCCCGTAACCCAGCGTCGCCCCGCACGTGCCGATCACCGACCCGGACCCCGTGACATTGACGAGCCTCGGTTCTTGACCATTTACGAACTCGTAGAGATCGCGTACATTCTTATCGGTACCCGTGGGAGTGCTCGAGAGCAGCGTATGGTCCGTCGAGGCCAGAACGACGCGGCTGAAGTCCGACGACGCGCCCTGCAGTTCATCAAATGCTCCCGGTTCCCACGGCGTCGTGGCGATCGTCGAATGTGGACCGCCGGGCGGGCCGACCTCGAAGGTCTGTTCGCTCGGGGCGATAAATGCGGTCTTCTCCGTCCAGTATGCGAACCCGACCTGCGACAGGTCGGGGCTGAATATCCATGAGCCAGGCTCGGGAAAACGAGCCTGGCTGCCGGGCGGGGTGAGAGACGTCATCGCCCACCCGGAGGCGGTACGCGAGAAAATATAGCCGTGGGTGGTGCCGGAGCTGGGGCCAGGTTCAAGCGCGGCAAGCGCTTCCAGAGCGATGCTGTCGCCGCCAGGGGCCGGGACCGCCGAGGTCTTGACCCCGGGGTCGAACATGTCCTCTGTGGCGCCCTTTTCAGCCGGCGTAACCAGCTCGTACGCCCGGCAGTCGGGGAGGTTCGCCGAGAGGCCGGTGCGGAGCGGTTCGTTCTTCGGGCAGGGTTCGGCGCCGGCCATCGCCGGCAGCACACACGCCACGAGGCCCAGCAGGCCGGCCAGCACGACCACTACAGCCAAGTGAGCGAGACGACGACCAGGCAGACGCGGGCCGCGCTCACAGCGAGCCATTCCCGCCGCCATCGCTGAAGACGAAGTGAGTGTGCTTGATGTGCGTGTGTTTCCCATGCTCGCTCTCGGTTGGTTTTTACGTAAATGTCCTCTTCGCCCGTCTACCTATCCGCGTCACCAAGGAGAGGGGGTTGTGGGGCCGTCGGCGGCGGCCCCACAACCTCTCCCCTGCTAGCAGAGACGTACAGCAGTACGCCTCTCAGCAGTACGGCTCCCGATGACGAGGCCTATTCCACCTTGATCGCAGATCCGCTGCTCGCTTTGACCTTGTCAAAAGAGCCCTTCCATTCGCCCTTGCTTTCCCCGCCTACCGAGCAGTGCGTTTTATTGGATTTAGTGTCGAACGCCTCTTCAACGTAACCAGACGCATTGTTACTCGTCGAGGTAGTGGAGTTAACCCCGCACGTGTCTGTCCACGTAGTAATTGGCGAACACGTAAACTTCCATTCCGGCGTTTTTTTCCCTCCTTCAACTTCGCTCAGAATCCTGCTCCTGACTGTGGTGCCTTCCTTATACAGTTCTGTCTTCCATGGGAAATTACGCCCTTCGGAACTTTTGATCGTTCCGCATCCTGCCGGGTGGCCTGTACATTTCCCAATGGTGCGGGTCGTAATGACCTCTATGCCACCGGGCTTGATTTCCCCGGTGCTGGTTGAGGTGCATGAAACCCTTAGCGGTTCAAGGCCCCTTTCACCCATCACTTCATTGCCGGTATCGATCAATTCCCACGAACCTTCTCCTACGACTTTCACGGCTTCGGTGACTTTTTCCCACACGCCAGCTTTCTTTACGTACCATTCCGGCGAGGCAAGCGCCGAGGACGCCGCCACCGCGGTGAACGCGAAGACCGCGACAAGCGCCGCCAGTACCACTTTTGACTTGGATCTCATCTGAAAATCAACTTCCTTTCGTCTCATTCAGCACCGGGGTGACCTCCCACGAGGGAGAGGCATCATCCCGGCGCCGGTCTTGTTGCCAACAGCGCACCCGGACGCGACGAAACCGCCACGCGCGAGCGCACGCTTGAAAACCCGACACGCGGGCAACGCTGCAAGAAAGTCGCGAGAAGGCGTCCGGTCTGACGCGACACCGCGCGGGACGGAGAACATCACCGCGCGCGTGGCAACAGCTGACCCTCCCCACGAGGGGGCTGGCAGCCCGGCGCGTCTCGGCGGTTAGACCTGGGCTACCCGAGGGGCAAGAGAGAGAGAGAGAGAGAGAGAGATGCATCGGCAGTGCCGAGGCATCTACCAACAAGCCCAACCGGGCGCGCGGGGACTCCCACCACATGTGTCCTGCAAGAACTCACGCGAAAACAACTCCCTCACCGAAGCGATACAGGTCCCTCTCCAAAAAAGAAACCCTCTATAAGCGCTGCGAGGTCAACCACAAGGGAAGACCCAAACCCGATCTATGTTCTATCTCGACAACCACCAGGGTTGCCATTGCGAGAACACCATAGCCCCTGGCGGAGCAAATGTCAAGCCCCCCTCGTCAAGACGTCCAGCCCGCGGGTGGATGAGCCGCGACGGCAGCAGAGGATCAAGGGCCTGGTGGTGGTCGAGCTGCGCAATCTCTTCTGGTGGCGACACAGCGCGGACCGGCTTACGGATTACCCATAAATGTGGGCTGCTCGTACGCCCCCGCGCGGCAGGCAGATCAGCTCGCGACCTGTCCGAAGTGCCCGTTCACAAGCGCGGCGACGTCCCGAATCGCCCATTGTCCCGGGGGATCGTCCGGCAGATCGACGCCGCACAGCACGAGCGGGGCGAGCGAGTCGGAGGCATGCAGCGAGCCGTGGCTGCCGCCGCCCACGTGCGCGGCGCCGCCCCAGTCCACGAACTCGTAGCCGGGCGCGGCGGACAGCAACACATCGCCAGAGGTGGGGCAGGTCAGGGCGGACCACAGGCGTGCGAGGGCGTCGGGGTAGGCGGGTGTCGCCAGCGTGTTATCACCCCCGTGGACGGCCGCGTCGAGCACCGACAGCTCGCCGTCCACATGCCAGGCCACGCCCCGCGCGTCGCGCAGATCTCCACCGGGGGCGAAGCGCAGCTCGCCGTGGGCCGGACTGAGCACGACTCCCTCGCTGGGCCGGTCGTGCGCGTCGTGAGCGAGCCACGCGACGAGGTCCACACCCTCGATCGTGAGCGCGCGAGCCACCACGGACGCGCGCATCGCATCGCGGGTCTCGGGCGCCAATGCGTAGACCATCGCCGCGCGCTGGGACGGGCAGACGGCAATCTGAGGCCCATCCACCCCGCCCTCCCGCTCGATGCTCGCGTGGGAGCGGGACTGGGCGCGATGACCGGTCAGGACGCCGAGGAGGTTGGCGCCGTCCGGCTGCAGCACCCCCAGCTCCGAGAGCTCGCCCTGAAGATCGATTGTGTCCGTGACCAGCGCCTGCGAGTGGTCGGCCATTGCGATGAACGCGTGCTCGGTCAGGAACTCGTCGACACCCCCGGCCGCCTCCATCACGCGCGCGAGCTGCAGGTCGGCCGCCGCGAGCGAGGTCAGCTGGCCGTCCGGGCCGTGCTTGTGCGAGTGCCAGTCGTTGTCGGGCAGGGACAGCAGGAGAAAATCGAACAGGTCGTGCTCGACCATGTACTCAGACACGCAACCGGAGTGGCGATCGCGCACCCCGGGCATACCGAGCGTCGAGCGACAGCCCGTACGGCGCGAGGCAAAGATGTCGGCGTAGAACAGCTCGCGCGGGCCCAGCACCGGGTGGCGTGCCAGCGTGCTGGCGGCAAACCGCGCGAGCGCGGTGTCGCGCTGGGGCTCGTGGCGGTGGCGCCCGCGGTACATCAGGTAGGTCGTGCCGGCCGTGCGCACATCCTCGGTGTCGTCGAGCGTCTCGAACACGGTCAGGGTGTCATGGGACAGGTGGGCGCGGTTCATGTTGTAGACGGTGTCGGTCAGCTGCCTGGCGATCCCGAAGCGCTGGGCGGCGCGCAGGCTGGAGCCGTACTCGACATAGCGCGACTCCGCGCGCGAGTACCAGTTCATGCCGGGGATGTGGTGCTCGTCCTGCGCCGTGCCGGTGACGATCGAGGCGGCGCACACGGGCGTGACCGAGGGGAACGCGGCTACGCAGTCGGGGACGTACGTGCCCCGCTCCAGCAGCGTCGCCAGCACCGGAGCGGCGCCGGACTCGGCGGCACGCACGAGCATCTCGGGCGCCATCGCGTCGATCACGCACAACACGAGCTTGGGTGGCTTCGCACTCATGTTGGGTGGTGGTTAGGGCGTGTTTTTATGGGTGAGAAGGACACTGATCCTTTCATCCGTTGCCTGCGAAACCGCTCATTGCAGCAGTTGGCGTTACGGGAGCGCTTCAACAACATCATCGGCGCAGGATGCGCAGCCCCGCGTAACGATCGTCTCCGCTACGCGAGCGACCGCGCCAGACGAACCAGGCGAGCAGCGCGACCGCGACGTAGCCGAGCGGGTGCAGCAGCGCAACGAGGGCGGCCAGCGCGAGTGAAGCGGCGTCGAGGTACACGGTCAGGGCTTCACGCGCGGGACGGTCGGGCAGGCGTGTGCGGGCCCCGAGAACCACAGGGCCAGACGCGCGTTGAGCGAGGGTCACGACGAAGATGCCGCCGATAACGCCCGGCCATGCGGAGCCGCCGTGCGCAGCAAGTGTTCCTCCGAACAGCAGTGCGCCCGCGCCGATACCGAGACCAGCCAGCGAGGCGGCGAGGGGGTCGTTGCGACGGTACCGATCTTTCGGGTCGATCGCAGGTGGGAGTTGGAAGACCAGCTGCAACGCGTACGCGAGCGCCAGCGCGACCGTGACGACCAGCAGCCACCAGTCGGCCTCCAGAAAATGGAACGCGTGTCCAGCGGGCCCGAAGCTGACGCCGAGCGCCCCGGCGGAGGCCAGAGCTCCCGCCAGCAGCAGCGGCAGGAACGGGCGCAGCCCGCAGGCGGCGGCGAGGCCGAGTCCGAGTCCGATGTAGAAGACGAGATTGCTCATGCAGTTCCCGTTAGGGCTGGCGCCAGGATAGATAGTGGGTTGAGGTCGCGAGTACGTGCGCGCGCGTGTCGAAGTGAGTGGTGGGTGTGCGCTACCGTGCGGGAATGCGAGGCCGAGACGATAAACGACGCGCGCGGCGGCCAGGCGACGGCAGCACAAGGCGCGCGGCGCGCGGCGGCGAATAGAGCGCACAGGCTATGGATCGACCGATCGGCGGACCAGGCGGGCGGGGAACCCGGGAGACCGCGCACGAGCTGGCGCGCTACGAGGCGCTGTTCGCCGCGCGCACACGCGGGATGAAGAGCTCGGCGATGCGCGAGATGATGGCGCTGACCGAACGCCCCGACGTGATCTCGCTCGCGGGGGGACTGCCGGACACGAGCACGTTCGCGCCCGAGCTGTATGCGAAGCTGATGTCGCAGGTCGCGGCCGAGTCCACCGCGAGGGCGCTGCAGTATGGCCCGACCGAGGGGATGGCGGTCGCCGTCGATTGCATCGTCGAGGTGATGGCCGCCGAGGGGACCGAGATCGACCCGGACGACGTGATCGTCACGACCGGCGGTCAGCAGGTGATCGACCTGGTCTGCAAGGCGCTGATCGACCCGGGCGACGTGATCGTCGCGGAGGCGCCGACGTACCCCGGCGCGGTGCCGACGTTCGGGTCCTATCAGGCCGACGTGGTGCAGATCGAGATGGACTCGGACGGGATGCCGATCGACGAGCTGGAGTCCGTGCTCGACCGGCTCGCCGGGGAAGGGCGGCGGCCCAAGTTCATCTACACGATCCCCAACTTCCAGAACCCGGGCGGGGTGACGATGTCGCTGCCACGACGGCGGCGACTCGTGGAGGTCGCGCGCGAGCGCGAGCTGCTGGTGCTCGAGGACAATCCGTACGGGCTGCTGCGCTACGAAGGTGAGGCGCTGCCGACGCTGTACTCGCTGGACGCCTCGCTCGGCGCGGGCGGCGCGGGCGGGGACGGGGTCTCCTCGGATCTCGTGATCTACCTGGGGACGTTCTCGAAGATCCTCTCCCCGGGGCTGCGCCTCGGCTGGGCAGTCGCGCCGCGGGCGGTGCTGGAAAAGCTGAACCTCGGCAAACAGGGCACCGACCTGTGCAGCTCGCCGGTGACACAGCTGTTCGTGGCGGCGTATTTCGCAGAGCGGGGAACCGGAGCCCACTCCAACCGGCCGGCCTGGGTCGAGTACGTGGAGCGTTTGAGGGATCTGTATCGACGCCGGCGCGACGTGATGCTGGAGTCGTTGACCGAGCACTTCGGCGGGCGCGCATCCTGGACGAGGCCCGAGGGCGGGCTGTTCATCTGGGCCACACTCGACGGCGTGGACACGACCGACCTGATGGGGCGCAGCAGAGGAGTCGCGTTCGTGCCGGGGCGTTCCGCGTACATGGACGGACGCAGCGGCTCGAGCTCGATGCGCCTCAATTTCGCGGGGGTGGCGGACGAGGACATTCGCGAGGGCATCCGCCGGATCAGCGCGATCGTGGGACCGGACGTGGGGCTGATGAGGGGGGCGGAGACAACGCTCGGGGACCTGGGGGCGGACTCACAGACCGGTGATCAGACCGGCGACGCGGAACTGGCGGAGGTGCTTGAGCTGCCACGGCGCCCGGGGCAGGACTCGACACGCCGCCGCCAGGATCAATGAGCGACGGCGCCAAGAGGGTCGCGGTCCTCAAGGGCGGGGGCTCGCTGGAGCGCACCGTCTCGCTGCGCTCGGGCGCGCGTGCGCAGAGCGCGCTGCGTCAACTGGGACACGAGGTTACGGCGATCGACGTAGGGCCGGAGCTCGTGTCGCAGCTGCTCGAGATGAGACCCGATGCGGCGTTCATCGCGCTGCACGGCAGCGACGGCGAGGACGGGACCGTGCAGGGGCTGCTGGAGACGATCGGGGTGCCGTACACGGGCTCGGGGCCGGGAGCGTGCATGCGCTGCACCGACAAGTCCCTGGCGAAGTACTTGATGCGCGAGGCAGGCATACCGACGCCCGAGTTCGCCGCGTTCAAGGAGAGCGCGATCAAAGATCTCGGTGTCGCGGCCGCATTGGGAGGACTGGAGCAGAGCATCGGGTTTCCGCTGGTCGCCAAGCCCGCCAGCCAGGGCTCTGCGTTCGGGGTCAAGTTCGCACGTTCAGCCGAGGAGCTGCCGGGTGCGATCGTGGGCGCGCTGTCGTACGACCGCGCTGTCGTGATCGAGCGCTACGTGCGTGGGCGCGACCTGGCTGTGTCGGTGCTTGACTCAGAGGCCCCTGGCGAGGCGCCGGTGGCGCTGCCGGTCGTGGAGGCGATACCGCGCGAAGAGGAGTTCTACAACTACGAGTCGCGCTACGAGATCGGAATGACGACGTTCGTATGCCCGGCCGAGCTCCCCGATGCAGTGACCGAGCGCGCGCAGGAGCTCGCGCTTGCGACGTATGCGCTGCTCGGGTGCCACGGCGTCGCGCGCGTGGACCTGATGCTGGAGGAGTCGAGCGGCGAGCTGACGGTGCTCGAGACGAACGTCGTGCCCGGGCTGACCGAAACGAGCCTGTTGCCGCTGGCGGCTGACGCCGCCGAGATCTGGCTGGACCTGCTGGTCGGGCGGATCCTGGCGAGCGCGTTTACGCGCTAGGAGTCCCCCGCCGCGAAGTCCTCCGGTGTGACCTGGTCCAAGAACTCCTTGAACTTCTCAACGACGTCCTCGGACTCCTCGACGTCGTGCTCGAACTCGATCGCGGACTCGGCGATGACCTCCTCGGCTACGAAGATCGGCGCGCCGGAGCGCACGGCAAGGGCGATCGCGTCGCTGGGGCGCGAGTCGATCTCGAGCTCGCGACCGTTGACCGACAGGGTGATCGAGGCAAAGAACGTGTTCTCGCGCAGCTCGGTGACCGCCACCTGCGTGCACTTGGCATCGAGCTCGCCGAGCACGTCGCAGAGCAGATCGTGGGTCATCGGCCGTGGGGTGCCGGCGCCCTGGAGCTTCATCAGGATCGAGGCGGCCTCGGGGTGGCCGATCCAGATGGGGAGGAACTTGTTGCCGTCGGCGGTCTTCAACAGCACGATCGGCTGCTTGCCGACCATGTCGAAGCTGACGCCATAGATGACCATCTCCTGCAAGGCAGATCCTCTGAGAGTGGATAGCAGCTTCAGAGTATAGGTACCCGCTGGGGCCGATCGTTCAGGCGTGGACCGGTCCGCGGGCCCCGAGGCATGGGGCAAGAACCACGCTGCTGAGCCGGTCGAGGGGCAATCGAGCCAGACGCACCGAGCGAAGTGTGCTCGGCACACGTGACCCAGCCCTTCGGGCTGTGTGCCCCCGATCGGAGGTCCCGTCAACCTCCGATCGGTAAGGACGCCGCATTCGCGCAGCCATCGACCGGCTCAGCTCCGGTGGCGGAAGCTCCAGAGCTTGTTGCCGAGGAAGTTCAGCGGGGTGGAAGCCGCCACGGCGAGCGCCTCGGCCGGAACCTTGGCGAGTCCGGCGCTCTCGACGAACAGAGTCAGCAGCAGGAAGCCGAACACCGCCGCCGCGACGCTGACCGCGAAGAAGCGAATCGCCTGAAACCGCACGCTGCCCGCGCGCGCGTCAAACGTCCAGTGGCGGTTGAGCACGAAGTTGTTCGTGACCGCGACCAGCCACGCCAGGACGTAGGCGGCGCGGTAGTTCATCGCGAGCGCGTGTACGCAGAGCGCGTACACACCGACGTTGACCACGAAGCCCGTGCCGCCGACCAGACCGAAGCGGACGAGCTGCAGCCAGTTCGCAGGCCGGCGCATCCCGTGCAGGAGACGGATGTGCGGGCGGATGTCCACGGACGCCGGCCCGCTCGCGCGTGGGACGTCCACGACGGAGGCGTCGTCGTGCATCCGATCAGGGTAGCGACACGGGTGGGCAGATGCGACCAAAGACGCGAGGGCGAGAGGACGCGGGGCTGCTGCCACGAAGAAGACGGGATGGGCGCTAGCCTTCAGACGATGAGGGTGCCAAAGATGGCCATGCTCGGCTGCCTGGCGGCGGTGATCGCGCTCGCCGGGTGCGGGGAAGCACAGGTCGGCGGCCCGTCGAGTGACGCCCGCGCGTCGAAGACCGGGGCGCAGGGACCGACGTCGCCATACGTGGCCGCAGTTGCGGGGTCCGGGGGAGCGACGGGAGCCGGGGCGACTGGCCCTACGAGGGCCGCAGGTGGGGCTGGAGCGACTGGGGCTGCCGGGGCGAAGGGAGCGACGGGCGCAAGCGGGGTCGTGCACGAGGTGGCGGACCCCGAAGAAGCGAAGAGCTTTCCCCTGCCCGCGTCGGTGCACCATCGATCCGCCAGCTCGCCGAGCGCGGCGGGCGAAGCCGCGGTGGCGGCGGGTGCGGCTTCCGACGCCGAAGTCCGCAAGGAGCTCGGCGAAGAGGAACAGGCCAAGGCTCAGGAACGAGCAACCGAGCATCGCGTGCTCACACCCGTGGCGGGAGGGTACTCGGTCGGGGGCAACGGCACGATCCCGATCCCGGCGAATGTTCCGGAAGCCGTGCAGCGGGTCGTCGCCGGTGGCAACGCGATCGCCGACTTCCCATACATCTGGGGTGGAGGACACGCGTCGTTCATCGCCAACGGGTACGACTGCTCGGGCTCGGTGAGCTATGCGCTGGCCGCGGGCGGCCTGCTCAGCGCTCCCCTCGTGTCGGGCGATCTGGCCAGCTGGGGGGAACCGGGCCCGGGACGCTGGATCACGATCTATGCCAATGCAGGTCACACGTTCATGAACGTGGACGGCGTATGGTTCGACACCGCGGGGCGAAGCGGGCCGTATGCGTCGCGCTGGCTCGTCTCGACTCCGCCGCTGGAAGGCTATGCGGTACGCCACCCGCCTGGACTGTAGGCGGAGATTGACGGCGGAGCGGGCATGATCGCCGGGCTGAGCGTGCTCGCGCGAGGGGGGCGATCCGACCGGACCGGACCGTCTGGCGATGCACGATCCGGGCCCACCGGTCGATCCGATGATGCGGATCCGAGCAGGTGCCCTGGGGCGAACCAGCGATGATCCCGGCCCTGGCCACGCTCGCGACGAGCCTCGTCATCCCGTTCGCGCTGGACGGGGAAGCGGCGGCGGAAACCGGGGGCAACGGGACCGCGATCGCGGTCATCTCGGTGGTGTCGATGGTCGGCGGGTACCTGCTGTTGTTCGCGCTGTGGCGGTACGTGTTCAGCGAGCGAGCGAAACTCAAGCGTCGGGAACCACCCGACCGGCGAGGCTGAGCCCGGGGGCGCCGGAGTCGAATCGATCAACCCGGCGAGTTGTCGCTACGCCCACGCCGTGCGCCCGGCGAGTTTGCATGTCGAGGCGGGGAAAGGAGGAAGCCTCAGCGCAGGGTGAACTTGCTGAGGACCGAGGTGGTCCCGCCCGAGGAGTTGCGCAGGCTCAGACGCAGCATCAATGAAACCTTGCCCAGGCGGCGCAGGCGCGCGCCGGTGACCTTGCCGAACTGGATCTTGATCGTGCCGCGACCACTCCGGGTCGTGATCAGGATCGCATTGCCGACCACCACCTGCGGGGGGGTGCCGGCGGGCAGGCCCGTCGCGAGCGGCGGGTGCAGGCCGATCCGGTGGGCGATCGACGCGGCGAGCAGTACTTCGAAGCGCCCGGCGACCTGCTGGTTGACCGAGTAGCGGACGGTCAGGCCCTTGCGCGTGGTCTTGACCAGCGAGCTCGGCACGGCAGCCGCGCTGGCGACGGGGGGCGGACCGGGGGGTTTGGTGGTGGTGCCGGTTTTGGGGGTGGTGCCCGAGCCGGCGTTGCCGCCTGGGGTCGGGGAGGGCGGAGGCGTCGGTTCAGGGGACGGCGGCGGCGGGCCGTTGACGGTGAGCTGGTGGGTCACGCTCGCTTCGTTGCCGCCCACGTCGCGCACTGTCAGCGTCACTTCGTAGGTGCCGCCGTATTTATATGCGTGGAAGACGCTCGCGGCGCACGGGCTGAGCCAAGGCACTTCAGAACAGGGCGGGGCGCCCGGCGCATAGCCGGAGACCGTCGGGCTGCCGTCGCCGAAGTTCCAGGTGTAGGTCGCGTAGGTGGGCTTTTCGACGCCACCGGGGAAGCTGGCCGCGGCGTTAAGCGCGATGTTAGACTCCAGGCCGTTGAAACCGACGATTTCTTCGTGGTTGACCGGTGTCGGCGCGGTGAACGCCGGCACGAGGTTCGCATGGTTCAGGCATCCACCGCCCGGCTGGTAGATCCTGAGCGCAGCGGCGTTGAAGGCGTCGTTGAGATAGTAGTTGCCCGCACCGAAAGTCTGGTTGTAGAGGCTGCCGGCGTCGCTTTCTTCGTTGGCGGCCGATGAGCCTCCCGCGACGAGCGCAAATACGTTGCGACACTCGTCGACCACCTCGTTGCCTTTTTTGTCCTGCCAGGCGTTGAGGAGCGGGTCGGTGACTATGTCCTGTTGCTCGGACGCGATCTGGCTGACGATGACGTCGGCCAGACCAACATCGCAGCCGCCGTCGTAAGCGTTTGGGCAGCTGGTTTGGTTGGGGGTACTGGCCTGGTTGGGCTCCTGTATGCGCGGGCCTTCGAGCTTTTCTCTCTTTTCGCGTTCCTTGTTTTCTACGCCTTCGCGTTCGACACGCTTTTTGTGAAGTTCTTCCTTTTTGCTTTTGAGTTCCGCTTCTGAGATGATTCCTTTTTTCTGCTGTTCTTCGTATGTCAACAGTTCTTCGTTTTCTTTCTTTTCGGCGCTGAGCCGTTTTTCTTCTTCTTCCTTAGAAGAAATCTTCGGGTGCTCCTTTTCCTCGGCAATCGGTTTGGTGCTGGGGTCGAAACCGCCGTCCTGACATTGGAAGGCGGGCGGCTGGTTACTGACGTTCAGGAGCGGGTCGCCGGCGCTGCCCGCAACCCACGGGATGACGCCGTAGAGGATCGTGTTCTTGTCACCGGCGGTGGGGTTGGTCGGGGTGATCGCCGCGTGATAGCTGCAGAAGCTGTTCGCGGTGGCATCGCTCGAGCAGTGCGACGCGGACGGCCCTTCGTCGGTGCAGACGGTGACGCCGGGAGGGGTCAGCACGTAATAGATCGTTTCCATCCCCTTGGGGAGTTTTTCGCGCAAAATAAATGATTCGAGCTGTTCGCGAACCTGTTTGTCGCTCAGGCAGGTAATCGCGAATGGGACTTCCCAGGGATTGGGATCTTTGCAGCCCACCGACGAGGGATACGGGACTTTGTCCGCGTAGGAGCCGTAGAAGGCGGAGTGATAATAGGCGGGCTTGTCGGTCCTGTCCGTGTATTGCGTGTCAACCGCGAACACGCTGGCCAGTGAGCCGCTCGCCGTGCCCATGTTCTGAAAGAACTGGTCGATGACTTCCGTCCACGGGTCGAGGTAGCGATAGTCGGGATCCCAGAAGATCGCGTAGGTGGAGCTCTGATGCAGAACCGGGTTGCCGCTCGCGTTGGCGAACGTCTGCGGTTCCGCTGCCGGTTCGAACAGCGTTTCGCTATGCCGCTGCACCCCAAATTTTGTGCCACCGACTTCGACCACGTGAGCGCTCGCCGGCGCGGTGACAAAAGCAAGCGCGGCGAGAACCGGTGCGAAGAGCAAGCTGAATCGGAGCAGGAAAAAGCTGCGCGAGGTACCGGACGGCAGGGGAGAGCGGGAGGAGATCTTCACGAACCCATCATCGGCAGCGCGTGCCGGATGCCTTAGCCCCGACGGACGTGCTTGCCAGATGGCTTGCGAGGAGGCTCGGTAGTGGGCGATCCAGGACTCGAACCGGCGCAGGATCGAACTTCGTCCGGCCGGCCGACTGCGCGGCCTTTTGGCCGGCCCGAAGTTTCCGACCTGCTTTTGCTGAAAGTGCTGAAGGAAGACTGCCCCCGCGTCCCCTAACCGCCATTGGCTCGCATGGGCGATCCAGGACTCGAACCTGGGACCTCCTCCTTATCAGAGAGGCGCTCTAACCATCTGAGCTAATCGCCCGCGGCCGCCGATTCTAGCGTTCGCTTCAGCCTGTGCTTCATGGGAGCGGGCATGAATACGGATGCCCTTCGAATCGCCCCTCGACACCTCACCGCGGTGTCTACGCCACCGCGCGCGGGCGCAGACCTCGCACCAGCTCAAGCGCCTCCTCGGGCGTGGCAAACGACAGCTCCGCGCGATATCCGCCATCCCGCGTGGGCCTGACCTGCACATCTGCCCCCAAAGCCCCACCGAGCGCGTCCGCGATTTCCCGGGCCGCAGCCTCCTGATCTGGGTGCAGCGACTCACCGGCCGCGCCCGTACGCCGCCCAGCCCGGCCGCGCCCTCCGCGCCCTCCGCCCGCCGCGGCGTTGCTGCTCACGCGCGCGCGATTCCACGACCCTCACCGACCATCCCTCCTGCGACGGCGCTGCGCGCGAGCGCCCCGCGCGCACCGTGATCCTCGGCGAGCAGCAGCGCCCTGCCGTGACCCTCGCTCAACGCTCCCTCCTGCAGGAGCTCGATCACGTCTTCCGGGAGATCCAGCAGGCGAACCAGGTTGCTGACCGCGACGCGGCTGCGCCCGACGCGGCGTCCCACCTCCTCCCGCGTCAGCCCCAACTCCTCGACCAGCGCCGCGCACGCACGCGCCTCCTCGATCGGGCTGAGGTCCTCGCGCGCCATGTTCTCGATCAGCGCTAGCTCCAGCGCTTCGGCATCGTCGCGCGGGCGCACGAGCGCGGGGATCGTCTCCAGGCCGGCAATCTGTGCCGCGCGCCAGCGGCGCTCGCCGGCCACGAGCTCGTACGTCCCGCCCGCCTTCGGCCGCACGAGCACCGGCTGCAGCACGCCCCGCTCGCCCAGCGATCCCGCAAGCGCCTGCAGCGTCTCCTGGTCAAACCGCCGCCGCGGCTGCTGTCGGGTTGGGCACGATCAGCTCGACTGGCAGCTCGCGCAGCTCGTCCGATCGCGCCTTGGCCCCCTCGGCCGACACCGACAGGATCGCCTCCAGCCCCGCCCATCCCTCGTCTCGAGGGTCACCTCGTTCTCCCAATCGCGCCCTGAGCGGCCTGTTGGCGCGTACTCGCAAGGAAAGGTCCGGGGACAGTGCTCGGCACGGCCTCGGGCCGATGACACCGCGAGGACGTGATCAAGGCCTCAGCCACGGGCCGCCACCTCCTTGGCCAGCTCAAAATAGCCGTCGCGCCGCGCTGTGCGGATCGTGGTGGGTCACCGGCAGATCCGTAGCTCGGCGCCTCCCCGACCCGCACGTTGCGCGGGATCACGGTGTCGAACACAAGGTCGGGGAAGTGCTCGCGCACCTCGCGCTCGACGTCCCGTCCCAGCCGCGTGCGGCTGTCGTGCATCGTCAGCAGCATCCCCGCCACCGTCAGTCGTGGGTTCAGCTCGCGCTGCACCAGCGCCAGCGTCTCCAGCAGTCCCGCCAGGCCCTCCAGCGCGAAGTACTCGGTCTGCACCGGCACGATCACCCTGTCGGCCGCCACCAGCGCGCTCACCGTCAGCGGCCCGAGCGAAGGCGGACAATCCAGCAGGATGTACTCGAAGTGCTCCCGCAGCGGCGTCCAAGCGCTCGCGCAGGCGCTGCTCGAAGCCCTCGATGCGGGGCAGCTCGACGTTGGCGCCCGCCAACCCAGCGCCGGCCGGCAACACCCGCAGGCCCGGAAACGCTCGCGTCCGTCAGCGCCTGTAACGCCGTCGCCTCGCCCGTCAGGACCTCGTACAGCCCGGGCGCCTGCGTACGCGCAACACCCAAGCCCGACCGTCGCGTTCGCCTGCGGATCGACGTCCACGAGCAGCGTCTCGTAGCCGGCCTCGGCGATGCACGCCGCGACGTTGACCGCGGTGGTCGTCTTGCCGACGCCGCCCTTCTGGTTGGCGATCGCATACATCGTGCCCATCGTCCGCCAGCCAACGCTAGCGCTGATCGCGGTCGAGCTGTGCCGGCGCGCCGAACCGACCAGATCCCTGACCTCAACCTCACCCTGCAAGCGGGCGCTTGCGGGCGACTCCCGCGCGTCGAGGGAACCTGGGCGGCGTCTCTCGCAACCTTCAGGTAGACGTGCAGATGCCGATCTCGTGCCGCCCGCGAACGGCTTGACGCTGCGTACTTCCACGCGCGCGAGTCCCAGTTGGTCCGCTGCCGCGAGCGCGGCCTCCTCGTCGGCGGGATCCCTGCGACCGCGCCAGTCCACGAGAACGCCTCCGTGTTCGAGCAGCGGCGCCGCGTACTCCAGCACCACAGGTGCAGGCGCAAGCGCTCGCGCGATCACCGCGTCGTGTGCGCCTAGACCCTCAGACCACTCCTCTACCCTACGCTCAGCCACGCGGACGTTGTCGACCCCTGCCGCCGCGATCGCCCGGCGCAGAAACTGGCACTTCTTCGCTTGGCTCTCCACCAGCCGCATCTCGCTCGCCGGCAACGCCACCGCCAGCGGCAGCCCTGGGAACCCAGCGCCTGTCCCGATGTCGGCGATTCGCCTTGCCGCTCGGAGGCGGTCGACTCCGAGCGCCACCAGTGAGTCGGCGAGATGTATGTCCATGGCCTCCTCGGGGTCGCGAACGGTCGTCGGTGCCCGCTCGTCCGCAGCGAGAGTCTCGAGGATCGCCGTCATCTGGATGTGCGCGCGAGGTGGCAACCCATACTGGCGCGCCAGCATCTGGACCCGACGCTCCGTGGGTCGCTCACGACGTGCGAAGAACTCGGGATACTTGGCTCTCATGTCGCGGATGCGAGCACCGACATGCGTGTCGATCCGGTCGGTCAACACACTCTCCACGACCGGCAACACGTCCTCGGCCAGCGCCTGCCCGCGGGCCATCCACTGGTAGTAGGAACGCCCGCCGTGGTGATAGGGGCCGTACAGGCGGGCGCGGGGGAACAGCTCTCCCAGCCAGTGAAAGATCGCCTCGTGCCTGACATGCATCCTGAGGGTGATCTGCGGCAGCTTCCCATCCCCGCCGAAGTGCCCCTCGCCGATGAGTAGGCCCGTAACGAGCCCCCTCTCGATATCCGTGAGCTCGCGGCCTTGCGACTCGTCCATGCGCACATTGTTTCACCGGGGAGAAAAACGTGAAACGTCGCGGTGCGGCCGCTGCCTTGCGAGGCTCTACTCGTCGTCGGGTGGCGAGACCACCAACCGCCGCTCGGGCTCCTCGCCCTCGCTGTGCGTCTCCACGTCGCCGCGGTCGCGCAGATGTTCGTGCACGACACGGCGCTCGGACGCGGGCATCGGATCGAGCTCCACCGGATGACCAGAGCGCAGCGCTTCCTCGGCGGCATCGTCGGCGTCGGCGCGCAGCGACTCGGCACGACGCTCGCGATAACCGTCCGCGTCGATCACGACCCGTATCTCGGATGGCCCGTCGTGGAACACGATCCGCTGCGCGAGGTGCTGGACCGCGTCGATCGTCTGTCCGCGGCGGCCGATGAACAGGCCGACGTCCTCGCCCTGCAGGCAGCCCTTCAACACGCCCTCGGTCTCGTCGATCTCGACCTCCACGTCGAGGCCGAGTCCGTCGGCGATCTCCGCAAGCAGGTCCTCGAGCACCTCCACCGGATCGTCCTCGTCCGTCGCGGTCACATCGCCGTCGTGCTCGATGTCGCTCATCGTCGCCTGCCGGAGCGCTTCTTCTTCCTGCGCGGTGGAGGCGGCGGGGCGGCGCTGCTCCCGCCAACGACAGTGGCGCCGGCGAGGGCGCGCCTTTGGCGATACCTTCGCCTGACCGTTGGAGGACCCTCCCCCAGCATCCGGTGGCTTCGCCGGCGACGGTCCGATGCGCTGTCGGATGAAGTACTGCTGCCCGATCGTCCACAGGTTGGTGGTGATCCAGTACACCAGCAGGCCGGCCGGATACCGGAACAGGAAAGCTACGATCACCAGCGGCAGCAGCAGCATCATGCGCCGCTGATTCGGATCGGCCGAGGCCGTCGCCATCAGCGTCGAGGCGATCTGCGAGCCGATGTAGACGGCGATCAGCACGATCAGCACCGCGCCCGTCGCCTTGTAGGTGATGTCGGGTATGAACAGGAATTTCGCCGAGCCCGGAGCGACGACGTTGCAGCCGACTTCGGTCAGGCCTTTGACCGTATGGCCCATGACCTTGACCGCGTGTTCGGGGATCTGACTGTTCTTGACGATCGGATGGTGCAGTTCCCGCGAGTAGTACTCGCGCAGCTGCTGTCCGCAGATGTCGAACTTCAGGTCGGTCCGCAGCATGTAGAAGAGCGAGATGAACACCGGCAGCTGCAGCAGGAACGGCAGGCAGGAGGCCAGGGGATTGATTTTGTGCTCCTGGTAGAACTTCATGATCTCCTGCTGCTGGCGCTGTTTGTCGTCCTTGTACTTCTCTTTCAGCGCGTTCATCTGCGGCGCCAAGCGCTGCATTTCCTGCATCGAGCTTCAGCTGCTTGAACGTCAGCGGCACGAGCACGGCCCTGATCAGCACCGTCAGCCCGACGATCGCCAGCCCCCAGCTGCCCCCCACGAGGTGCGCGTGGATGAACACCATGATCGCTTCGAACACGCTGATCAGCGGCGAGAACGCCTGCTGGATGATGTTGGCGAAGATGGGCATGCGCTATGGCTGAGATCAGAGTCTGTGTGAGTGGTGTCGGTCTGACTGGTGGCTTGGCGTGCAGCGTCGCGCCGCTCGCCGCGGCTGTGCTGCACCTCGACCCGCGCCCGCTCAGCCGCCGGTGCGCGCACGGACCTCGAACACTCGCTGAGCCTCGCACTGGATCGTACCCGCCGTCGCTCCACGGGTTGCACCTGAGCACACGCCATGTCGCGAGCACGATGCCCCTAAGTATGCCGTACGTCCGGATCGCATCGACCGCATAGCGCGAGCACGTCGGCTCGTACTTGCAGCGCCTGGGCAGCGCCGGCGAGATCAGGCGTCCGGTAGACGACGATCGGAGCGACCACGAGTGCGCGCGCCGTGCGCGCGAGCGGGCTCAACGTCCGCTCCTCGGCGAGCGATGGAGCCGTGGCGCTCACGACTCTCCCGCCGCCGCGCTCGCAACGCTCGATCCCTCGCGCTCGCGCAGCCGGGCGCGGTCGATCAGCTCCGCGAGCGCCGCGTCCATCCCCGCGAGCCCCTCGCGCTCGGCCAGCTCGCGGGCCTCAGGGCGAGCCACGACGACGATGTCCTGACCTGGGCTCGAGCTCGTTCTCGGCCCGCGCGAACGCCTCGCGCAGCAGATCGCTTGACGCGGTTGCGCTCCACCGCCCCACCCACCTTGCGCGACACCGACAGCCCCAGCCGCGGCCGCTGCGCGGACGGGTTCGGGAAGGTGTAGAGCACCAGATGGCGGTTGGCGGTCGAGCGGCCCTGACGATAGACCCGCTCGAACTCCGCACTGCGCGACAGGCGCCGGCCACCGGCGTGGGGCGCGCGGCTTCATCGTGGCCGGCCCGCTCGCGCACGAGCCCGCCATCTCAGGCGGACAGGCGCTTGCGGCCCTTGTCGCGGCGGCGCTTGAGCGTCAGCCGCCCCGCGCGCGAGCGCATGCGGGCACGAAACCCGTGGGTGCGGGCTCGCTTGCGCTTCTTTGGCTGGTAGGTGCGCTTCATGGTCGATCGTTCTCCGCCGCGGGCTGTGTTCCTGCACCACCGGCGCAGCTGAAGTCGCCGGTCGGGTTGAGCGACGCCCGGCTCAGAAGTATAGGACCGACGAGCCGTCGCGGAATTTTCCCGCCAATTGCGGCCAGCTCGGAGTGAGGCGCGCGCGAGCGTCGGATATAGTCGCCGGACCGGGCCCTCCGCGGGCCCTCCGTCCATAGTTCCCACGCACTTTCTCCCGGGGAGGAGCGGGTTGACGCTGCCGTGAGCGCCGAGCTGGAGCACATATGGTCGCGCGTGCAGGCCGAGCTCGCCGGCGTCGTCGACGAGCCCACCTACCGCATCTGGCTCGAGCCGCTGAGAGCCCGCGATCTCGCAGCATGGACGCCTCGCGGTCGAGGCGCCACCGCAGGCCTGTGGATGGGTGCGAGATCGCTTCGGACGCGTCCTCCAGGCCTGCGCGACGGGCGTCCTCGGCGAGGACGTCGTCGTCGAGCTGCTTCCCGAGCGCCGGCTCGGCCCAGCAGAGCAGCTCGAGTCCCGAAGGCCGCCCGTTCGATTCAGCCATCGAGAGGACGTGGCGAGCAGGACAGCTCGAGCAGCTGGCGCCAGCGCGCGAGCGGAGGCAGATCGCGCCTAGATCGCGGGCTGACTGGGCAACCCCAAGCTCACGTTCGACCAGTTCGTGATCGGCGACTGCAACCGGCTGGCGCACGCCGCGGCGCTGACCGTCGCGGAGATGCCGGCGCAGGCCTACAACCCGCTGTTCATCTGCGGGCCGCCGGGCGTCGGCAAGACCCATCTGCTCAGCTCGATCGCAAGCCTGCTGCTAGCCCACAACCCCGGGCTCACCGTCCGCAGCACGACCGGAGAGGCGTTCACCAACGAGTTCCTCAACGCCCTCGCCGGCCGCCAAACCGGTGAGTTCAAGGCTCGCTTCCGCCATATCGACGTGCTGCTCGTCGACGACGTCCAGTTCCTCGAGCGCAAGACACGCACCGAGGAGGAGTTCTTCCACACGTTCAACGCCCTGTACGACGGCGGACGCCAGATCGTGCTGACCTCCGATCGCCCACCCCGTGACCTGCAGGCGCTGGAGGACCGTCTGCGCGAGCGCTTCGAGGCTGGTCTCGTAGCCGACATCCAACCTCCCGAGCTCGCCACGCGCATGGCGATCCTGCGCAAGCGAGCACACCACGACCACCTCGAGCTCACCGACGACTCGCCGCTCGGGCTGATCGCCGAGCGTGTACGAGACAACGTTCGCGCGCTCGAGGGAGCGCTGATCCGGGTGGTCGCGTTCAGCTCCCTGACCGGACGAGCGCTCACGCCAGAGCTGACCCACGAGGTCCTCGACGGCCTGTACCCGCCACTCGCAGACGCCGGCTCGCAATGGGCCTCCATCGGTCGGTGAGATCAAGGCGGCCGCGTGTGAGCACTTTGGCCTCACACCCGACGAGCTGCTCTCCGCCTCGCGCACATCACGCGTCGCCTGGCCGCGACAGGTGGCTATGTACCTGGCCCGTGAGCTGACCGACGAGTCGCTCCCGGCTATCGGCCGCCAGTTCGGCGGGCGCGACCATACGACTGTCCTGCACGCATGTCGCCGAACGGCATCACGAATTGCCAAGGACAACTCTTCGCGCAAGGCTGTGGACAGTCTCGTCAGCAACCTCAACGCACCACTCGACGCCAGACGTCCATCACAGCTCGACCGCTCAGGCTGAAAGACTCCGACACACTTGTCCACAGGCTGATCGACAGCATCAAGCCTGCACAAGCCAATAACCACCCAAGATCACATATCCACAGCCCCTACTGACTTCTATCCTCCTCAGAGGTGCATCAGTGAAGCTATCCATCTCCCACCGCCGATCTATTGGCGCAACTGCAAACCGTCACTCGTGTCGCCTCGACGCGCAGCGCTGTGCAAGCTCTATCTGGCGTGATGATCTCAGCGCTCGACGGCGCAACGCCAGAGCTGCTTGCGACGGACACGGAGATCGGACTGCGCGTCCCGCTCTCCGCAGAGGTTGCAGAGCCCGGGGTCAGCCGTACTGCCGGCGCGACTGTTCCTCGACGTCGTCCGTACGCTCCCCGCCGATCGGTTGACGCTCGAGCTGACGGACGACCGAGCAGGATGTCGAGCTGATCTGTGGCTCGGCCACGTTTCATCTGCGGACGCTCCGCTCCGAGGACTTCCCGGCGCTGCCCGCCCCCTCTCCGGAGACTCGCATAACGACTGCCTCCACGGCCGCGTTCGTGCAGACCGTCTCTCAGGTGGCGCGTTCAGCCTCGCGCGATGAGACCAGACCCGTACTGACCGGCATCCTTATGTCTGCGTCCGGGCAGCAGCTGCGGATGGTCGCGACCGACTCCTACCGCCTGTCCGTCAAGGAGACCGCGCTCGAGAGCTCCGCTGCAGGGCGCGCTCGAGGCGAACATTCCCGCCCGCGCGCTGCAGGAGCTCGTGCGTATAGCCCAGCAGGACACCAGCGATTCGCTCGCCGTCAGCGTCGGGCAGAACCAGGTTATCTTCGAGCTGGGCGACGTCGTGCTGTCGTCGCGTCTGATCGACGGTCAGTTCCCGAACTACCGCCAGCTGCTGCCAGAGTCGGTCGAGCACGAGCTGCGGCTCGCGAGCGCTGAGCTGGGGGACGTCGTGCGCCGCATCAGCCTGCTGGCGCAGAAGAACACGCCCCTGCGCCTCGGCTTTCACGAGGGCGAGCTGACGATCTCCGCGCAGACCCCTGATGTCGGCGAGGCCAGCGAGACGATTCCGGTCCCGTTCACCGGTGAGCCGTTTGAGATCGGCTTCAACCCCGAGTTCCTGCGCGACGGGCTGGAGAGCGTCGAGTCCGACGAGCTCGTGCTGAAGCTGATCAGCCCGCTGCGCCCCGGGCTGATCGAATCGCCCGAGTCGGGCGACTTCGTCTACCTGATCATGCCCATCCGGCTCGACACGTGAGGGCCTGGCAGGCGCGTCTCGGCGTCCTCGGTCACTCGCGTCGTAGTACGACCGCGCTCCCTCGCGTCTCTTGATCTGCTTGACCGACGGCAACAGCGTGGCGGGCTCGGGCGATGAGGTGCGGTGCGGGTCCAGCGTGCAGCTGCGCGACTTCCGTACCTACGCCCGCGCCGAGGCGACGCTGGGGGAGGGCTTGACCGTCGTGCACGGACCGAACGGCGCCGGCAAGTCCAACCTGCTGGAGGCGCTGTACTTCGGCTGCACCGGACGCTCGCCGCGCACCCGCAACGAGCGCGAGCTGGTGCGCTTCGGGCAGAGTGCCACGCGCGTGAGCGTGCAGCTGCGCGATGGCGAGCACGCCCACGAGCTGAGCGTTGGGTTCGAGCCGGGGCAGCCCAAGCGCATGAGCTCCGACGGGGCGCCCGTCGAGCGCCTGCTCGACGTCGAGCAGCGTCCGTTGCTGAGCGTGTTCATGCCCGATCGCCTGGAGCTGCTCAAGGGTCCGCCCAGCGTTCGCCGTGCCCATCTGGATCAGGTCGTGGCGGCGTTCTGGCCGTTGCGCGCGGCTGAGCGGCGCGCCTACTGCACGCGTGCTCGCGCAACGCAACGCCCTGCTCAGCCGCATCCGCTCGGGGGCGGCCTCACGCGAGAGCATTGCCACGTGGGATCAGCAGCTGGCCCGGCATGCGCTCGCACTGCGCGACACACGCGCGCGCGTGGTCACGCTGCTCGCCGAGCCATTCGCCGAACGCGCCGAACAGCTCGGTCTCAACGGGCGGACGTCCCTCGAGTACCGCCCACGCACGCGCGCGGCCGACGAGCAGGCGCTCCTGGCCGAGCTGCGCGAGCGTCTGGACAGCGACCTGCAGCGCGGGTTCTCCGGTCACGGACCGCACCGTGACGAGCTGGCGCTCCTGCGCGACGGACGGGAGCTGCGCTGTGTATGGCTCTCAGGGCGAGCAGCGTCTGGCCCTGCTCGCCCTGCTGCTGGCCGAGCGCATCGGTGCTCGCCCGCGAGCGCGCGCGGATGCCGCTGATGCTGCTCGACGACGTCATGAGCGAGCTCGACTCCGACCGCCGCGAGCTGCTGGCCCGCGAGCTCTCGAGCGGCGGACAGAGCGTGATCGCGACGACCGATCTCGCCCACGTGCCCGGCGCCGGCGGTGGCTCGGTCACACGACTGCGGATCTCACCCGGCGCGATCCTCCAGGAGGCGCTGGCGGCGTGAGGCGAGGAGCGCGCCCGCACGTTCAGCTGGCTGCTGCGCCTCGATGCGTGGCTCACCGCCGACCATCGCACCGGCGACCACGCTCGCGCGCGTGCAGGAGATTTGGGAGCGCGTGGTCGGGCCGGCGATCGCCGGCGTCCGCCGATCCAACCGCCGAGCGCGACGGCGTGCTCACGGTGATCTGCGAGGCCGCGGTGTGGGCGCAGGAGCTCGACCTGATGGAGTCGAAGCTCCTATCCCATTTGAACGGTGCAGCTGGGCGCCGACACGCTCTGCGAGCTGCGTTGCCGCACTGGGTAAGCGACGGATGGTTCGGACCCCGCTCCGTCGTTGCGTCGAGGCTGTCGCACAAACCTCCGGCGGTGGGACAGTCCCCACGGATCGGCGCGATCCCGTGCGGAGAATGGGACGGGAGCTACTAGAAGCCCGCTCCAGAGGCGTAGCTCTCCCACGCTTTAGGTTCTGGACCCCTTTGTGCGACATCCACCGTCATATGCGACTGACTCCCGTCGCCCTTGCGCGACAGCTGCGGGGTAGAAGCCGTTCCGCATACCGCCCGCGAGGCTATGTCTGGTGCCCCCAGATAGCCGCTGGTTTGTGCTGATTTGCAGGGATTTCTGGACACCCCCAGGGCTCGGTCCAGGGGCTCGATGTGCTATTGTTTTACAAACTCCATATTCGCCCCGGACCGCGGTCTCAGCGCCCCGGAATCCGGGGCGTTCGCACGTCATCGAGGGACCATTGACCACAAGCAGCGATAACTCTGACAGCGGGGGCGCCACCAAGGGCGGCGTCAACGATCCGTCGATGACGGAGGCCTCCGCCGGCTACGACGCGCAAGACATCACGGTGCTGGAAGGCCTGGAGGCCGTCCGCAAGCGCCCGGGCATGTACATCGGCTCCACCGGCGTGATGGGCCTGCACCACCTCGTCTATGAGGTTGTGGACAACTCCGTCGACGAGGCCCTCGCCGGCTACTGCACCGAGGTGTCCGTCACGATCCACCCCGACGACTCGGTCACCGTCTCAGACAATGGGCGCGGCATCCCGGTGGCGACGATGGAGAAGGAGGGCCGCCCTGCGGTCGAGGTCGTGCTGACGGTTCTACACTCCGGCGGCAAGTTCGGCGACGGTGGTGGCTACAAGGTCTCCGGCGGCCTGCACGGCGTCGGGGTGTCGGTCGTCAACGCGCTGTCCGAACGCCTGCTCGTGCAGATTCGCCGCGACGACCATCTGTGGACGCAGGAGTACTCGCGCGGGGCTCCCCAGGACGAGCTGGCCAAGGGCGAGAAACTGGGCTCCGGCGCCGGACCGGCACCACGATCACGTTCCTTCCGGACGCGGACATCTTCGAGTCGCTCGAGTTCGACTTCCACACGCTCGAGGAGCGCCTGCGCGAGACCGCGTTTCTCACACGCGGCCTGAAGATCTCGATCGTCGACGAGCGCGGTGAGGGCCACTCCGCCGAGTTCCAGTACGAGGGCGGCATCGAGGATTTCGTGGCGTACCTGAACGAGAACAAGGACACCGTCCATCGCAAGGTCATCTTCTTTGCCGGCGAGTCGCAGGAGGGCGCCGCCGAGATCGCGATGCAGTGGAACTCCTCCTACCAGGAGTCGATTCACTCGTTCGCCAACAACATCTCCACGCGCGAGGGCGGCTCGCACATGTCGGGGTTCCGCTCGGCGCTCACGCGCACGCTCAACCGCTACGCGCGCGAGAAGGGGTTGCTCAAGGAGAAAGAGGACAACCTCTCCGGCGAGGACGTGCGCGAGGGCCTGACCGCGGTGATCTCGGTCAAGCTGCGCGATCCCCAGTTCGAGGGCCAGACCAAGACCAAGCTCGGCAACCCCGGCATGGCGGGGTTCGTCGAGTCGATCGTCAACACCGGGCTGGGCGAGTTCCTGGAGGAGAATCCGAGCGAGGCGCGGGCGGTGATCATGAAGTCCGTGCAGGCGCAGCGCGCCCGCGAGGCGGCGCGCAAGGCGCGCGACCTGACCCGGCGCAAGTCGGCCCTGGAGAACTCGACGCTGCCCGGCAAGCTCGCGGACTGCTCGGTCAAGGATCCATCGCTGGCCGAGCTGTTCGTGGTCGAGGGCGACTCCGCCGGCGGCTCGGCCAAGCAGGGCCGTGACCGCAACACTCAGGCGGTGCTGCCGCTGCGCGGCAAGATTCTCAACGTCGAGAAGTCGCGCATCGACAAGGTGCTGCAGAACGTCGAGATTCAGGCGCTGATCACCGCGATCGGCACCGGTGTGCGCGACGAGTTCAACATCGAGAACGCGCGCTATCACAAGGTGATCCTGATGACCGACGCCGACGTCGACGGCGCGCACATCCGCACGCTCGCGCTGACGCTGCTGTTCCGCGAGATGCAGGAGCTGATCGAGGCCGGCTACGTCTACATCGCCAAGCCGCCGTTGTACAAGCTCAAGCAGGGCTCGCGCGAGCGCTACATCGAGAAGGACTCAGAGCTCGAGGACATCCTGCTCGCGGACAAGTGGGATCGCCTCGACGTGTTCGACCGCCACGGCAGTCAGTTCAAGCTGACCGAGTCTCGCTGGCAGCGGTTCACACGCCTGCTCAAGCAGTACGAGGGCTGGGCTTCGTCGCTGCGCGCCGTGCACGGTCACGACATGGTCCAGTTCCTGGAGGAGTCCTCGCTGCTGGGCGAGCAGGCGCTCGACCCCGACGCCGCGGTCGCGCTGCTCTCGCGCGAGGGGCTGGAGGGCGAGACGCACGCCACCGAGCTGCTGTCGGTGGACGAGGTCGAGCTGCGCGTCAAGGCGGTCGAAACGAGCACCGGTTTCGCCCGCACCCATCGCATCGCCCGCGCGCTGTTTGACTCGCAGGAGTTCCGTCAGCTCGCGCGCGTGCACGCTCAGCTGGTCGAGCTCGCCGGGACGCCCGCGTTCGATGTGCGCCTCGGCGACGCCCGCGAGAGCGCCCCCTCGTTCGAGGCGCTGCGTGAGGCCGTGATGACGGTCGCACAGAAGGGAATCAAACTGCAGCGGTTCAAGGGTCTCGGCGAGATGAACGCCGACCAGCTCGGCGAAACCACGATGGACCCGGCCTCGCGCACGCTGGCCCAGGTCACGCTCGAGGATGCCGCCTCGGCCGATCGCATATTTTCGATGCTGATGGGCGATCAGGTCGAGCCGCGGCGCGACTTCATCGAAGAAAACGCGCGCGCGGTCGTGAACCTGGATGTGTAGGGCGTAGATGGCTACTCCTGAGACACTGAGCGGAGGCAATATCGAACCGCGGGCGCTCGAGGAGGAGATGCGCACCGCGTATCTCGACTACGCGATGTCGGTCATCGTCGGGCGCGCGCTGCCCGACGTGCGCGACGGTCTGAAGCCGGTGCATCGTCGCGTCCTGTACGCGATGAACGAGCTGGGTCTCGGTCCCACCCGGCCGTACGCCAAGTGCGCCAAGATCGTCGGCGAGGTGATGGGCAACTATCACCCCCACGGCGACTCCGCGATCTACGACACGCTCGTGCGCATGGCCCAGGAGTTCTCGATGCGCAACGAGCTGGTCGACGGCCAGGGCAACTTCGGTTCGGTCGACGACGACCCGGCCGCCGCGATGCGCTACACCGAGGCCCGGCTCGCTCGGATCGCCACCGAGATGCTGCGCGACCTCGACATGGACACGGTCGATTTCGTGCCCAACTACGACGGTTCGCGCCAGGAGCCGCTGGTGCTGCCGGCGCGATTCCCAAACCTGCTCGTCAACGGCTCCTCGGGGATCGCGGTCGGTATGGCGACGAATATCCCGCCGCACAACCTGCGCGAGGTGGTGGCCGCGACCATCGCCTACATGGACGACCCCGAGATCGACATCGATGGGCTGCTCAAGCACATCACGGGCCCGGACTTTCCGACCGGCGGGATCATCCTTGGACACCAGGGCATCCGCGACGCGTATGAGACCGGTCGCGGGCGGGTGCGCGTGCAGGCCCGCGCCCACGTCGAGCCGCTCAAACAGGGCAAGGAGGCGATCGTCGTCACCGAGCTGCCGTTCATGGTCAAGAAGGGCGGCGACGGCGGGCTGATCCAGAAGATCGCCGACCTCGTGCACGACAAAAAGATCTCCGAGATCTCAGACCTGCGCGACGAGTCCGACAAGCGCGGCATGCGCCTGGTGATCGAGCTCAAGCGCGACGTCATCCCGAAGGTCGCGCTGAACAAGCTCTACAAGCACACCTCGATGCAGTCGACGTTTGGCGTGAACATGGTCGCGCTCGTGGACAACGTCCCGCGCACGCTCGATCTGCGCGCGGTGATCCACAACTACGTCGCCCACCAGCGCGAGGTGATCGTGCGCCGCACCAAGCACGAGCTGTCCGAGAAGGAGGCCCGCGCGCACATCCTGCTGGGCCTGCTGATCGCACTGGAGCACCTCGACGCGATCATCGAGCTGATCCGCGGGTCGCGCGATCGTGACAACGCCCGCGAGCAGCTGATCGCCCGGTTTGAGCTGAGCGCGATCCAGGCCTCGGCGATCCTCGATCTGCGCCTCTCCCAGCTCACGGCGCTGGAGGCGGATTCGATCAAGCAGGAGCACGCCGACGTCACCGAGCGGATCGCCGAGCTGCGCGCGATCCTCGGCGACGAGACCCGCGTGATGGCCGTCATCAAGGAGGAGCTCTCAGAGATCTCCGAGCGCTTCGGCGACGAGCGGCGCACCGAGATCAGTCACTCCGAGGACGAGATCGACATCGAGGACCTGATCGCCGACCAGCAGATGGTGATCACGATCACCCAGACCGGCTACATCAAGTCGCTGCCGCTGGCCACCTATCGCCAGCAGGCGCGTGGCGGGCGCGGCGTAACGGGAATGGACATGAAGGACGGCGACTTCATCGAGCACCTGTTCGTGTGCTCCTCGCACGACTACCTGCTGTTCTTCTCCAACCGCGGCAAGGTCTACCGCTCCAAGGTGTATGAGCTGCCCGAGGCCTCGCGCACGGCCAAGGGGCGCGCGCTGGTCAACGTCCTGCCGCTGCGCGAGGGCGAGCGGATCCAGGCTGTGCTTTCGACACGGGACTTCTCAGAGACGAAATACCTCGTGTTCGCCACTCGCAACGGCACCGTCAAGAAGACCGAGCTGCTCGCCTACAACACCCCGATCAAGGCGGACGGCATCATCGCGATCAACATCCGCGACGACGACGAGCTGCTCGCCGTCCGCGCCGTCGATCCCGAGGACGAGATCATCATGGTCTCCCGCGCGGGCCTGGCGGTGCGCTTCGCCGAGTCAGACGCCCGCTCGATGGGGCGCGACACGACCGGCGTGCGCGGCATGGACGTCGGCAGGGAGGGCAGGGTGATCGCGATGGACGTCGCGCGCGATGACATGGACCTGCTCGTCGTCACCGAGAACGGCTACGGCAAGCGCACCCTGATCGGCCAGTACCGCAAGACCCACCGCGGCGCCAAAGGCGTCAAGACCGTCGGCCTGACCGAGCGCAAGGGCGGCCTGGCGGGAGCGCTCGTCGTGCGCGAGCACCAGGAGCTCGTGTTCATCTCGGTCGGCGGCATGGTCCAGCGGACCTCCGCCGGCGGCATCTCCCAGCAGGGCCGTTCCGCTACCGGAGTGCGCGTCATGAACCTCAAGGAGGAGGACCTCGTCAGCGCCGTTGCGCTCGTCGTCGACACTGACACCGACGATGGCGACTCCGGCGAGGCCACTGTCGTCGATACGGTCGAGGAGAACGGCGCCGCGCCCCTGTCGTCTGATTAGACGTCCCACGCGCGAAGGGCCAAGCCGACGCGCGAGGGCCAAGCAGGTCATCGATCGAAAACCCGCCCGTCCCGTGTGGCATGACCACGTACGCAACCGATCGGAGACCAAGATGCGCTCCCCCGATCGTGGGCACGCAGTCCGAAGGATTGGGTCGCCGACCATCGACGCCAGACGCTGGCGCCCGTCATCTCCGTCCGCTACTCTCACCAGACCAGAGAAAGGAGGTGGTCCAAACGTCTAGTCACAGTTCTCGCGGGACCCTGGAGGTGACCGGCCGCTAGGTCGGACAGGCTGGACCGCTTGGCGGAATCCAACCCGGGACACCCCGAGACGACCGCCGGACCTGGTCCCTCCGGCAGCAGCTAGGAGCCGTCTCGGTCTTCCAGTCATTGTCGTAGGAGCGAGGGGCGCCCTGTCGAGGGCGCCCCTCGCTCGCTGATGACCGCCGGCGATCGCAGCGGTCGTTGCTCGGACAAATGTCCAGACTTGCGTCTTGGGCTAAAGCTCTCTACCATCTCTGGATCTCGCGCCCAGCCGGACTGTGAGATCCCGATGGTTCTGGCTCCAGACACGGAAGATCTGAATATGCCGCGCAGGACAAACGAGCTGTATCGAGATGGTGCCGCACGCTTGGAGGCCGTCGGGCCCGCACGGCCTCTGCTCGCCGTGGATTCGCCGAGCGGGCCACCGGAGCGGAAGCGCATAGGCCACGCGCCCGCCGCCGACTCGCTCGCCTTCTCCGGCCCGACCGTGACGCTTGCGCTGATAGGTGGCCAGCGCCTGCTGCGGGATATCACCGCAAGCCTGCTGACGGCGGAGGACGGGCTCAGCGTGCTGGGGACGTTCGAGTCCGCCGCCGATTTTCTGAGCGCCGGGAGCGAGTGCCCGGCCTCGCTGCTCCTGCTCGACTGCGATGGAGACGACCCCGATGGGTGGCGGAGCGCCGTCGAGGCGCTGAGCTCAGCACTTCCTGAGCCCAGGATCGTGATGCTCTGTCAGGAGGCCGGCGAGGAGGTGGTTCGCTGTGCGATGGAGCACCGGGTGAGCGGCGTCGTCCTCAAGAGCTATTCGACGCAGGACATCCGGGCGGCGATTGGATACATGGCGACTGGACGCACCATCATGCCGGCCGACTGGCAGCGGGTGGTGGCCCAGCCTCGGGAGGGGCAGCTCGGACTGAGCCCGCGCCACCGCCAGATACTCTCCCTGATCGCCCAGGGACGGCGCAACGAGGAGATCGCCGGCGAGCTGGGGATCAGCCCCAACACGATCAAGTTTCATATACGTGCCATCTACTCGCGGCTGGAAGTGCGAAATCGTGTCGAGGCGGCCCATCGACATGCGCAGATGACCGGCGGGCCGACTTGACAAGCACTCACGATCGTCTCTCCCGACGGTGACTCACGACGAGCCAAGGGTCGCGATCGTCAGTGGAGAGGGCGCGCTGGCCACCGAGGCGCTCGCGTGGATGCTCACGAGCAGCGGGAACCTGGTTGTAGGGATCTTTCCGACCCTGCATGAGCTGGCGGCTATATCACCCGCGCGCGCGCCAAGACTGCAGGCCGTGATCGTCGATACCGACGAGCTCTCCACCGGCCCGGCGACGGTGGCTGAGATCAGGCGCGCGTATCCGGAGCTGAAGATATTGCTGATCTGCGGCGTCGTCTCCAGCGAAGTCGTCCGCTGCGCCATCGACGAGCGCGTGGAGGGCGTCGTGTTGAAGTCCGACACCGCCGAGGAGGTGCTGCTGGCCCTGCGCCATGTCCTCGAGGGGCGTGCGGTGATGCCCGTCGGCTGGCAGGCGGCCTCGCTGGAGCCGGAACCCGATGGTCCGCTGGCCGCGCTGAGCGTACGCGAGCGCGAGGTGCTCGATCTGGCCGCCTCCGGGATGAGCAACAAGGAGATCGCCGAGCGCCTGACGATCTCCGCCAACACCGTCAAGTTCCACCTGCGCACGATCTACTCCAGGTTGGGCGTGCGCAACCGCGTGGAGGCGATGCGGGCGATGGGTCGCAAGCAGGAAGATCTGACCGACAGCTCGAATACCTCCGACAGCGACGGGTCGGCAGCCCACTCGGATCCGCTCTGGGCGGACTGACGAGGAGCTTCGGCGCCCGCAGTTTTACCGCCCCAGCACTGGGAATCCCCAGTAGGCCACCGCTTAGGGTAGGACTCAACCTACCCGTTCACACGGGTCTAAAGACTACCCCACATGATGATTGTGGAGAGCCCAGGTCGCCTGTACTGTCTCGCCGCGATATGCCCGTTTTGGGCCTGTCGTAAACGTCTGTTGTGCCGTTGGACGGCACTAAGCCCACTCATCAAGGAGGAGGCCGCACACAACATGCGACCACTAATCAAAAGGAAATTGACCGCGGGGCTTGTCTCCGTGGCAGGAGCGGCAGTGCTGGCCATGGGTTCGCTCACGGCAGGCGCTTTCGCGGCTCCGAATCCAGAAAATCCCTTCGGGGCCCAGTCCACGAACGTTCCGTACGTCGCGTGGGTTGGAGAGCACGTGCGCCTCGTGGCGTGCGACGCGGTCTTCACGGAAGACCTGAGTTTGAAGGCCGCGGAGAGCAACGTCACCCCCAAGTCCATCCTCGGCTACTTCGCCAACGTGAACTTCGCCGTTGAGGACTGGTCTGGCTACCAGTTCCAGCCGCCGACCCCAGACGGGGACGCCGGCAGCGAAATCGGTCAGCCGTTTGATCCGGGGCCGGCCGCGTTCTTTGAATCCTCGGAAGGCCGGGACTGCATCGCGACCGACTACAAGTCGCTCAACCCGGGGCTGACACGCATCCGCGCCGTCGTGAAGAACGACGAAACGGGCGAAGTCATCTTCTCTCACCAGTTCCTCGTGATCTGGCTGACGGCCAACAAGCCGACGCTGTCGGAGGCGGGAGAAACTGCCACGGGCAGCGAAACCTTCCAGCCGCAGCTGAACGGCACCGGCCAGAGCAACCTGTCGAGCTTCTTGGGCGATAAGGCCGGCGACGGCAAATTCATCCCCTCGCCGTTCTCGGGAGAAGAAACAGATAAAGGCCTGGTGCAGATCAGGGTGACGGGCAACTTCCCGGTCGTCTTTGATCCGAGCAACGAAAATCTCTCATCTCCGTTGCACAACATCCTGCCTGAACCGAGCTACACCCTGCCGGAAGCCTGGCCAAAGCTGGCCGAAACGCTGTCTAGCAGTCAGGAAGAAACCGAACCTCCGGGCACCAACCCGGGTCTGTGGGACATCCACGGCACGCCGAGCATTGGTGGGACGTTCAACGCCGGCTCGACGTCCGCGCTGTTCGGTGAGTACTTCCGTCCGGCGTTCGGCAACTTCACCTCGGGTGCAACTGCGACCATCGGGCCATTTGACCCGCAGTCCGCAGAAGAGACGTTGCTCAGCGACAACGAAATCAACGCTGACGACGCCCCGATGCCCGCGATGAGGATCGACGTCTCGATCGCCAAGAATGAATCAGGCGGTCTCGGCGGCGTGGGCCAGATCTCGGGTGCCAGCAAGGCCATGATCTACAGTCATGACTTCACCGGCGATCCCGAAGCGGAGGGCAACCTGTACAACCCCTACTACGGCGCGTACATCCCTGCGACCGATCGCGGCTTGCCGCAGTCCTCGGGCGTGACGGGACCGAGCCCCGGTGGAGACTTCCCCGGGTTCTTGAACAGGCATCCGGAACCGTATACGTTCTGGGATTCGGTTCACAGCGCCAACTACCGCAGCTCGCACTCGACAGAATGCCTGCGGCGTGAAGGCGCAGATCCGAGCGAATACCAGACCCCCGGTGATGGTCCGTTGACGGAAACGTTCTACACGGACGAGCGTGGCGAGGCGTATGTCACGTACACCCCGGGTGATGGGTTCTACCTGGAAAACCTGCCTGAGTTGCAGGAAGGCGAAGCGGAAGCTCCGGGCAAAATCATCAAGAACGGTGATGGCGGCTGTGATCTGAAGCTCCTGAAGGGTACGGTCATCGGTGAATCGGCGATCTCGGCAAGGGCCGTGTATCCGTACGAGCCCGTCGATTACCCGGCTCAGACCTCAGAATCGCTGACCAAGACGGTCACGTCCGAATGGGAAAAGGAATGGTTCCAGTTCCCCAAGGGTCCGGGCACCAATGAAAACACAGTCAAGATCGTCGTCGCCAAGGCGCAGGACATCGACGGTAAGCCGTTTGTGGACGAGGTAGTGTGCTTCGTCACCCCGAATGGTGGAACCGTGTCTCACTTCCCTGGCAACACGGTCAACGACGTAAATGACCTACTCGGGTTCGGCGCGGGCAGCGTAGTAGTGGGCCCGTCCACGATCGTGCACCCCGAAGGCAAGGAAGGCAAGCTCTGCGAGACGACAAACTCGAATGGCTTGGCTGCCATTGAGGTAACCAACAGCACGCTCACGGAAGTCAACCTGAACGTCGAATATGTCGAAGAGAACATCATTCGCGATCACACGGTCAAGTTCGTGCCGCCGGCGGAAGAACCGACTGGTGGCTCGGGCAGCACCGGTACCGGCTCGGGCAGCGGTTCGGGTGCAGGCTCCGGCTCGGGCAGCGGTTCGGGCTCCGGCTCGGGTAGCACCACGGGCAGCGGCTCAGGCTCGGGGGGTAGCACCACAGGCCCCGCCCCGGTCATTGCTCCGTCGCCCGCCCCGGTCATTACCCCGTCGGGTAGTGGAAGCTCGGGCAGTGGCGCGGCTGCAACCACAACAACCACAACCAGTGGCCTCACACCGGCCATCAGTCTGGGCACGGTAAGCGGCTCCAAGTCGCAGACGGAAACCGAAGCGCAGAAGCTCGCAAAGGCGCTCAAGGCATGCAAGAAGCTGCCGAAGAAGAAGCGCGCCGCGTGCGAAGCGAAGGCCAAGAAGGCACATTCAGCGAAGAAGAAGAAGAAGTAGCAGCAGTAGGACAGAAAGCAGGGCAATGAGATCGAGGGCCCGCCTAGAGCGGGCCCTCGATCCTTCTGCACAGAGGAATGTCATGGACCGACCACTCAGCAATTTCGCGATGCCTCGTGCGTTGATTGATCGGATGGCTTCCCCCCTGACCGGAGCCGTGGTTACCTGGCGCTCCGTGGCGGCGGTTGCGCTGCTGTCGATGCTGCTCTGCGCGACGGCGCTCTCGGGCAACGCGCACGCCACGCTGACCCCAGACGGGCTCCTCCCTGCCGGCGAAAGCGGCGAAGGCCACTTCGGTCAGAGCGTCGCGCTCTCGGCCGATGGGAACACGGCGGTGGTCGGAGCTCCCACCGGCAACGGCGAAGCCGGAGCGGTGTGGGTGTTTACGCGGACGGGCTCGACCTGGACCAAGCAGGCCGAGCTCTTGCCGAACAGCGGCGAAGAGGATGGTAACGGCAAGTTCGGGGCGAGCGTCGCTCTGTCGGCCGATGGAAACACGGTGTTGGTCGGCGCGCCGGCCAACGCAGGTGGTGGCGCGGTGTGGGTGTTTACGCGGATCGGGCTCGACCTGGGCACAGCAGCGGATCACGGGCGCCGAACAGAGCGCCGGCAGTGAGTTCGGCCAGAGCGTTGCGCTGTCCGCGGAAGGCGACACCGCCGCCGTGGGCGCTCCGGGCGATGGCGGTGAAGCCGGCGCGATATGGGTGTTTACGCTCCCAGAAGGAGAAGAAGTCTGGAGGCAGCAGGGCTTGAAGCTCGCCCCCGTAAGCATCGAAGAGCTCGGCAACGGTCAATTCGGGGCAAGCGTCGCTCTGTCCGCCGAAGGAAACACGGTGGCCGTCGGCGCCCCCGCCGACAACAGCAACGTCGGCGCGGCGTGGGTGTTGACGTGGACGGGCGCGATCTGGACGCAGCAGGGCGAAAAGATCACGGGCGGCAAAGAGGTCGAAGAAGGGCGCTTCGGCGCAAGCGTTGCGCTGGGCGCTGAAGGGAATACCGCCTTGATCGGTGGCCCTGGTGATAGCAAAGAAACCGGTGCGGCGTGGGCGTTTACGCGCACGGAAGGGGCCTGGGCCCAGCAGGGCGCAAAGCTCACCGCGAACGGCGGTGAAGAGAGCGAAAAGGGCGCCTTTGGCTCCAGCGTGGCGCTGTCCTTCAAAGGCAACACCGCGCTGATCGGAGGCCCTGGCGACAACGAAGCCCTCGGCGCGGCGTGGGCGTTTGCGCGCTCCCCGAAAGGGGCCTGGACCCAGCAGGATGCAAAGCTCACCGCGAACGGCGGTGAAGAGAGCCAAAAGGGCGCCTTCGGAGCCAGCGTGGCGCTGTCCTCTGATGGCTACACCGCGCTCGCCGGCGGGCCCGCGGACGGCAGCGCCCCCGGGGCGGCGTGGGCGTTTGTGAACCCTCCGACCGTCAGCAACGTGAGCCCCGACAGAGGCCCGGAATCAGGCGGGACGTCGGTGACCATCACCGGGACCAACTTCAACGAAGCCGCAGCGGTCAGATTCGGCTCGAGCAACGCGACGAGCTTCGAAGTGGTCTCGCCCACCTCGATCACGGCGTTCGCGCCGGCGGGCGCGGGCACTGTCGATGTGAGGGTGAGCACTTCCGGGGGCACCAGCGCGACCGGCTCGGCCGATAAGTTCAGCTACGTGCCGCTGCCGACGGTCGTTACCGGCATCGCCTCATCCGTCGGGCAGACCACGGCCACGTTGAACGCGACGGTGAACCCCAACGGGGGCGAAGTGAGCGACTGCAAACTTGAATACGGACCAACGGCGTCCTCCGAAAAAAGCGTTCCGTGCTCTTCGTCGCCGGGGTCGGGCACCGAACCGGTGGCGGTTTCCGCGCCGCTGAAAAACCTGAGCGCGAACACGACCTATCACTTCCGGATCGTCGCGACCAACACGGACGGCACCAGCAAAGGCGAAGACCAGACCTTCAAAACGCTGCCAAACGCCCCGACGGTCAGCAACGTGAACCCCAACGCCGGCCCGACAGCCGGTGGGACCTCGGTAATCATCACCGGGACCGATTTCAGCGAAGCTGCAGCCGTCAAGTTCGGCTCAAACGGTGCGAGGAGCTTCAAAGTCGATTCGCCAACCTCGATTACCGCCGTCTCCCCTACGGGCACGGGCACGGTGGATGTGACCGTTACCAACCCGGGGGGCACGAGCGCGACAAGCTCGGCAGACGAATTCAGCTATGTGGCGCTGCCCACTGTTGCGAGCATATCGCCTGACAAGGGTCCTACGGCCGGCGGCACCTCTGTGACCATCACCGGCGCCGACCTCAGCGCAGCCACGGCAGTCGAATTCGGTTCGGCGAAGGCCAAAGTCACGGCGGACTCGGAAACCTCGATCACCGCGGTGTCCCCAGCGGGGGCCGGCACTGTGGACGTGACCGTGAGCACGGCCGGGGGTACAAGCCGCACGAGCACGGCCGACCAGTTCAGCTACGTGCCGACGCCGACGGTCGTGACGGAAGAAGCCTCTTCGATTGCGCAGACAACGGGGACGTTGAACGCGACGGTGAATCCCAATGGGGGTGAAGTAACGAGCTGTGAATTCGACTATGGCACTACAAAAGCGTATGGCAAACGCGCTCTGTGCTCCTCGTTGCCGGGGTCGGGCAACAGCCCGGTTGCAGTGTCCGCGGGGATCGAAGGCCTCGCCCCGAACACGACCTACCACTTCAGGATCGTCGCGACCAACCCGGGTGGCACCAGCAAAGGCGAAGACCAGACCTTCGAAACGCTGCCAAACGCCCCGACGGTCGTGACGGGGGCGGCGTCTTCACAAACCCAGACGTCGGCGACATTGAACGCGACGGTGAACCCCAATGGCGGGTCGGTCAGCGACTGCAAACTCGAATACGGCACCTCGGCGTCCTATGGGTCTAGCGTGTCATGCACGCCGTCGCCGGGGTCTGGTACCAGCCCGGTGGCGGTGTCCGCGTTGCTGAAAGAACTGAGCCCGAACACCACCTACCACTTCCGGGTCGTCGCCAAAAACGCGGGTGGTACTAGCTCCGGGGTCGACCAGACGTTCAAAACGCTGCCAAACGCCCCGGCGGTCGTGACGGAAGAAGTCTCCTCGATCGCCCAAACGTCGGCGACGTTGAACGCGACGGTGAACCCCCACGGGCAGGAAGCGAGCGAATGCCACTTCGAATATGGCCCGACGACGTCCTACGGAACCACTGTGCCCTGCAAACCCTCACCGGGGTCGGGCAACAACCCGGTGGAAGTATCCGCGTCCCTGACGGGCCTCAGCCCGAACACCACCTATCATTTTCGGATCGTCGCGACGAACACCGGCGGCACCAGCCGAGGCGCCGACGCATCGTTCAAGACTCTGCCAGACCGGCCGACGGTGGTGACGGGCTTGGCCTCGGCGGTGACGCAGACGACCGCGACGCTGAACGCGACCGTGAACCCCAACGGCGGGTCGGTCAGCAGCTGCAAGCTTGAATATGGGCCGACTGAATCCTATGGCTCGAGCGCCTCGTGCTTGCCGAGCCCCGGTTCTGGCAGCAGCCCGGTCGGTGTCTCGGCCGCGGTCACAGGGCTGAGCGCGAACACGACCTATCACTTCCGGGTCGTCGCTGCGAACGCCGGCGGCACCGGCACGGGCAGCGATGGGACATTCAAAACTCTGCCCAACCCGCCGACGGTCGTGACGGGGTCTGGTTCGCCGGTTACGCAGACGACCGCGACGTTGAACGCGACGGTGAACCCGAACGGCGGCGAAGTGAGCAGCTGCAAGCTGGAATACGGCCCGACACAGTCCTATGGCTCAAGTGCCGCCTGCTCGCCGTCGCCGGGATCGGGCAACGGCGCCGTGACGGTGTCCGCCGCGGTGGGAAGTCTGAGTCCGAACACGACCTATCACTTCCGGGTCGTAGCGACCAACCCGGGTGGGACGAGCTCGGGTGGCGACCAGACGTTCAAAACGCTGCCAAATCCTCCGACGGTCGTCACGAAAGCGGCGTTGTCGATCACGCAGACCTCGGCGACGTTGAACGCGACGGTGAACCCGAACGGCGGCGAAGTGAGCAGCTGCAAGCTGGAATACGGCCCGGCACAGTCCTATGGCTCAAGTGCCGCGTGCTCGCCGTCGCCGGGGTCGAGCGGCAGTGCCGTGGCGGTGTCCGCTGCGGTGGTGGGGCTGAGTCCGAACACCACCTACCACTTCCGGATCGTCGCGACGAACGCCGGCGGCACCGGCACGGGTAGCGATGGGACATTCAAAACCCTGCCCAACCCGCCCACGGTCGAAACCGAAAAGGCATCCTTCCCTCCGACACCGACGGAAGCTACGCTAAACGCAACGGTGAACCCCAACGGGGGCGAAATCAGCAATTGCTACTTTGAATATGGCGAAACGATTTCCTATGGATCCAGTGCTCCGTGCTCGTCGCTGCCGGGGTCGGGTAGCAGTCCGGCGGCGGCGTCCGCGTCGGTGACGGGGCTGATCAAGAACACGACCTATCATTACCGGATCGTGGCTACCAATGCTGGCGGCACGGGCCGGGGCGCCGACCAGACGTTCGAAACCGCGCCTGGTCCGCCGACGGTCATTCTCGGGCAGCCGTCCTCCATCGGGCAGGTCTCGGCGATATTGAACGCGGAAATAAATCCAAATGGCGGGGCAATAACTCAGTGCTATTTTCACTATGAAAAGGCGACGCCAGGAGCGGAAGTAATCATTACGCCGTGCGTGGGGTTGCCGCTGTCTGGTAAGAAGCCAGTGCCGGTGTCGGCGTTGGCGGAAGGCCTCGGCGCGGCCACCAGCTACCGGTTTTCAATCGAAGTCAAAAACTCGTTCGGCGAAACCACCTTCAGCCCTCCCCCCGAAGGCGAACCGCCCGAGTTCGAAACACTTCCGGGCCCGTCGGTCGTTACCGGCGCGGCGTCGTCCGTCACGCAGACCTCGGTGACGTTGAATGCGACCGTGAACCCCAACGGTGGCGAAGTGAGCGACTGTCACTTCGAATATGGCACCAGCGAATCCTACGGAAAGAGTGTGCCGTGTTCTACACCGCCGGGGTCGGGCGCCAGCCCGGTGGCGGTGTCCGCGAAACTGCAGGGCCTGAGCTTGAATACCTCGTATTACTTCCGGATCGTCGCGACCAACCCAGGCGGTACGAGCAAGGACACCCGCGGTCAGGTATTCACGACCCTGCCCAACCCGCCGGTGGCTGTCACGGCTGCAGCGTCCTCGCCCACGCAGACCTCGGCGACGTTGAACGGCACCGTCGATCCCAACGGTGGGACGGTGAGCGACTGTCATTTCGAATACGGCGCCTCGATGTCCTACGGGTCCAATATGCCGTGCTCGTCGCTGCCGGCAGGATCGGGCGAAAGCCCCGTGCCGGTGTCGGCGGCGCTCGGGGGCCTCACCGCGAACACCACCTACCACTTCCGGATCGTCGCGACCAACCCGGGTGGCGCCAATCTCGGCAGCGACCAGTCATTCACGACCGCGCCTGTGCCTCCGACCACGTCGACACCGGAAACCACTCCGACAACGACGGCGACGACAACAACACCGACGAAAACGGCGACAGCAACAACGACGACACCCCCGAGAACGTCCAATACGCTGGTGGCGACCTGCAGGGTGTCGCTCGCAAGCACGAGCGTCAGGGCCCAGACCGGAGGCATGGCGGCGATCAAGCTCATCTGGACTGGGACGGGCGCCGGTACATGCGGCGGCAGGCTGACGCTCACGGCCAAAGCGAAAGGCAAGCACACGCGACCCAAGCCGACGCTGATCGGAGCCGGCGCCTTCTCGATCCCACTCGGCGAGGCCCAGATCGTCAGACTCAGGCTCAATGAAGCCGGACGCGCGCTGCTGAACGCGGATCACGGACGACTGAGCGCCAGCCTGGCGATCCTCGAGCTGTTCCCCGACCCATCACAAGCGCAGACTGAAACCGTCCATCTCGCGCGCGAAGCTCGCTCGTCGAGCAAGCATAGGAATTAGCAGCCGGGCGCCGGATCGGAGCCCAAGCCGGCGGGCCAGCGAAGATGTGGGCCGCGAGCCTCGCGAGCTTCGCCAGAAGCCTCAGAGGCCCTCATGCCGCCTGAGGCAGATACTGCAGCCACGCCGTCGGGATCGTCGGTGAGGCGACGTGGATAAAGATCTCCGCTCGCGGCGTGCGTGGCGCGCGCTTGGGGTGCATGCCCGCCTGGCGTGGCAGCCGGTCGCCCTTACGGCGGTTGCACGGCGCGCACGAGGCGACGATGTTCTCCCAGCTCGAGCTGCCGCCCTTAGAACGCGGGATCACGTGATCCACGGTCAGGTTCGAGCGCGACCCGCAGTACTGGCATGCCCATCCGTCACGAGCGAACACCGCGCGCCTGGTGATCTTGCGCCGGTGCGCGTCGCGCGGCACGCGCACGTAGCTGACGAGCCTGATCACAACCGGCCGCGCGACCGTCGAGCTCTCCGAGTGCAGCGCCCAGCGCCCGCGCTCAAGCAGCTCGGCCTTCTCCTTCAGCAGCAGGACCACAGCCCGGCGCACGGAGCACACGTTGATCGGCTCGTATGTCGCGTTCAAGACGAGCACCCGGCCACTGTCGGGCCCGCGCCGCCGGTGCTCTGGTGGCGGCACGGACCTCAGTACTACAGGTGGAACGGTGCTATCCATCTGTAGCGCCGGAGTGTAGCGATGGCGCCGTCTCGTGGGGGCGCTCGGCCAAGGCGTGTTTCCCGTCTGGGCCCCCGTCCGACAGGTCCTCCCCGGCCCTGCGCCCGGCGCGGTAGGAGCCGAGCACGCGCGCCTGCTCGCAGATATCCCGCAGCCCCGCGACCGCCTGTGTGACCGCCGGATCGTCCATCCGACCCTGAAGGTCCACGAAGAACATGTAGCTGCCCATCCGCTCGCGTCTGGGCCGAGACTCGATCTTCGTGAGGTTGAGCTCCCGCCGCCCGAACTCGTCCAGACAGCGCACCAGCCAGCCGGGGCTGTTGGCGCCCGGCCCCCAGAAGACCAGCGATGTCTTCCACTCACTCTCCTTGCTACGCGAGCGCAACGGCGGGAGCTCGCGCGTTCTCTGTGCGTCCCGATCCTCGCCCTCGGCCACACGCGCGAGCCACACGAACCGCGTTTCGTTGTCGTCACGGTCCTGCACTCCCTCCCTGATCACCGTCCCGCCGTAGATCTCGGCCGCCAGCACCGTCCCAAGCGCCGCCTGCTCCCGGCGAGCGCCTGTGGAGACGAGCCGCACCGCCTCCGCCGTCGAGCTTGCCGCGAGCACTCTCGCGTGCCCCAACTCCCCGCGCAGGAACCGCTCGCACTGGCCGGGCACCTGCGGATGGGTGAGCACCGTCTCGATCTCCTCGAGCCCCACGTCAGCGCAGGCGATCAGCGAGTGTCTCACCGACAGCAGCGCCTCACCGACGATCTCAAGAACCCCGTTCTCCGCGGCGAGCAGATCGAGCGTCACGCTCACCGAGCCGTCCAGCGAGTTCTCGATCGGCACGACCGCCCACTCCACCTGACCCCGCGCGAGCGCCACGATCGTGTCGTAGATCGTCCCCCGCGCCACCGACTGCACGATGCCCGGCTCGACGCTCGCCAGCAACGCCTCCTCCGTGAACGTACCCTCCGGACCGAGATACCCGACACGCGGGCGCTGCGCCCCGCCGGCGTTTTCAGCTGGCGCGCTGCCCGGCGACATCGGTATCCCGCTCCCCGCTCCCGGCCGGACTCACCGCCAGGCGCACCGCCTCGGCCTCCTCCGGCGAGAGCTCGAGCTCTCCGCGCCCGCCATGCACCTGCTTGGCATACACCCTCGCCTGGTCGCGGTGATGGATGCACGAGAGCACGATCCCCGACTGGGCGTCGTCGAGCAGCGCGATCGACATCGACTGCTGGCCGGAGAGCTCGTTGTAGGCGTCGTAGCGCACCAGCGCCCTGTGCGCGATCGCCCCGTGCAGCGCCGTCTCCGCGCCCGCCAGCCGACCGTCCAGGCGCGCCGCGACGTCCTCGACGTAGTCTCTGAGCGCCGCGAACGCGTCTTGCATCTCAACAGCATGCGCGACCACGTCGCGCTCACCCCGCTCGCCGATGACGAGCCGCTGTGAGCGCTTCAGTCTGCGCAGGGCCATCGCCAGAGCCGCGCACGCGATCAATGCGATCACCGCCAACGCCGCTGCGGCAATCGCGATGATGCCCTGCGTATCGGTTATCGAGGCGGTCATCCTCGCCACAACTTAGCGATCGTTGGCGCGGTGGGGGTGCGCAGGAACACCATTGGTGATACCGGGGCGTTGCGGGCCGGCACGAGCGCGGGACCTAGATGATTGATTCCACGGGGTCAGGCGCAGTAGTTGGCGAGGGCGCGGGTGGGTCGGTTGAGTTGATGGTTGAGGGTGATGGCGGCGGTGAGGGTGAGTAGGCGTTGCAGGATGCGCTCTCTGAGGCCGGGGAGTGTTCTGGCGCCGTGGCGCTCGAGGGTGAGGATGTCCTTGCAGGTCAAGCGCACAGCCGCCCTTGATCCGTGCCGTCGTAGATCCCGAGCGTTCTTGTATCGGCGTTCATCGGCGATCCCGAGGCGGAGGGGTGTCTCGTCACAGCATGGCGGGACCGTCGATTCGTCCTGGCGGTGTCCCCGCTGCTCCTTGACGAGCTGGCCGACGTGCCCGTCGATCGTGACTTGCTCGATGCCGTAGCGTGGACCGGGGCGGCCGAGGGGGGCAGCAACTTCGTGCCTGGCTTTGATAAAGTCTCCGCCCGATGTCTTTCGGGGATCAGTGGCGGCGTGTCCGGGGCAGCCGTGGGGGACTCGGTTTCGCCGGACTAGTCGTAATGGTATGCCTTGCGTTGACGGCTCCTGTTGGTGCACTCGCGGCTGGAGAATCGCACACCCAGTCGATCGACTCTGGCGCCAGCGTGAATGCTGTGTCGTGCGTGCCGGCAACGACGGACTGTGTGGTGTCCGACAGCAAAGGGAACGCGCTGTACTCGACGGACGTGAGCGCTAGCGCTGAAGCGACCTGGAAATCCTGGAGCGAGCCGGAAAGCCCTAGCGAGGCTATCGCCTGTCCGTCGAGTTCGCTGTGCGTGCTCGCCGACGGTGTAGCCGAAGAACCAGAACCAAGCTTCGGCGGGAACATGTATTACGCGACTTCTCTGGGTGGCTCGTGGACAGAGGCGTTCAACCCGGCGTATGGCGTAGTGGCCGTCTCATGTGCGTCTACAACGCTCTGTGTCTCCGGAGAGGAAGGCGATGGCGCCATCCGCTACACGAGCAAGCCCGCCTCTGGAGAATGGTTCGCGCTGGACGAAATTGGTGGGGGGTCCGGCGCAATGAAGGGCGTTGACTGTCTCTCGTCGTCGTTCTGCGCAGTCGCGGACAGCAAGGGAAACGTCCATATCGCCAACACCGAAGCAAAGATCAAGGAAACGTCTGGCTGGAAGTCCACGGATATCGACGGCTCGACCGCGTTGCACGGTGTCGCCTGTGCCGCTAGGGCGTCGTGCGTCGCCGTTGATGAAACGGGCGATGTCCTTGACATCGGGATCAACAGCGGTGGCGAAGCAACGGCGTCCAAAGATGATATCGACGGGGCGAACAACCTGACCGCGATCACGTGCACCGGCTTCACCTGCGCCACCGTGGACAAACAGGGCAACGTGTTCGTGTCGGGCAACGGGGGCGTTGGCTGGACCAAAGAGCTTGCTACCGGCACGGACCTCACGAGCGTTTCGTGCGCCTCGAGCGCGCTCTGTGTTACCGCCGACACGACGGGCAACGTCACCGCCTTTATGGCTCCGTCATCCGACTACGCGCTGACCGTGTTCGTGACCGGAGAAGGCAAGGTCGAATCGAGCCCCGCCGGGATCGCGTGCGAAGCCGAAGAATGCCTCTCGCATGAGTTCGAAGGCGCTGTGACGCTCACGGCTACGCCCAAGCCGGGCTATGTGCTCGCCGGCTGGCTGGGATGCAAACACACGGGATCCGACACCTGTGAAATCACTACGCCCACGAGCGAAGTGACGACGGTGTTCCTCAAGCAGGGAACCGAAGGCAGCGAAGGTAAAGTCGGCAAAGAAGGATCCGCCGGTAAAGAAGGCACCCCCGGCGCAACGGGTTCCGCCGGAGTCGCGGGCCCCGCTGGCGCACAAGGTTCCGCCGGCCCACCCGGCGCGAAGGGCCCCGCGGGTTCCACCGGCAAGGAAGGACCGGCGGGCAAGGTCGAGCTCGTGACGTGCAAGAAGGTCGGCGGTCAGCAGAGGTGCACGACTAAGCTCGTCTCGGGCACGGTGAAGTTCACGGCCGCCTCGGCGCGGGCGACGATCTCCCGCCACGGTGTCGTATATGCCGCCGGGACGGCTCGTCGGCCTCGTGGACGTATGAGCCTGAGCCTGCAACTGATCGCGGTTCGCTCCCTGCGCCCCGGCCGCTACACGCTCACGCTCACGCTCACCAGCGGCTCCGGGGCACACCGCACCACGCGCAGCGAACCGTTCACGCTGAGCTAGATGATTGATTCCACGGGTGGGGTCGTGGTTTCGAGGGTTTGTGGGCAGCAGGGTCGAAGTCGGCGGTGCTCAATACCAGCGCCGACCGAAGGGGGCTCGATGGACGCCGACCTCGACCTGCTGCTTACCGCTGTTTACGTCACGGCTGACGATCTCCTGCCCGAGAGGCCGGGGAACGCCAAGCGGATCGTCACAGACGCGGAGGTCGTCACGCTCTGCGTTGCACAAGCGATCATGGGCATACCGTCTGATCGGAGGTTCCTGGCGGTCGCCTCCAAGCGTTTGCGTCATCTGTTCCCGAGTATTCCCGGACAGGCCGGGTACCACAAGCGCCGCCGGCGTCTGACAGACACGTGGGAGTGGCTGATGGATGTCTTTTCTAGCTGCCGAAGATCGCCAGGTAGGTGCCCTTGTTGTTTTCGGTGTCGGTCTCGCCCGGCACCGGCTCGACGTAGACTTCGACCTTCGACGCGACTCCGTGGGGACCTTTTCGACAGGTATTTCCACGTTCTGCTTGGTCCCGGCCTGCATCGAGTTGATCGTCCTGGTCGCCTTCGAGCTGGCTACCGCCGGGCGGTCACCGTCACGTTCACCTTGACGTTCGTCTCGGGGTTTTCGCCGGAGTTTTCGACCTGACCGTGAAGGTCGGGCTGGCTCCCGCCGCTGATGTGGTTCAGCGTCGGTTCGCTCGCCAGCGTGTTGGCGCCGACGCTCACTCCGATCAGCGCGCTGCCGTGGGAGCCCGGACGCGGCGCCCGCTCTGGGCGGAGCTCGCCGGCTGCCCGGTGATGCGTGAGAGCACCGTGTTCGGTTCCAGCCACCCGATGTTCGGCAGGAAGTGCGAGCTCGGCGACGGTCTGACCTCCGACGCCGGCCGACTTCAACGTCTGTTCGATCAGCGGCGCGACTCGTTGCGAGTAGATCACGTCGGAGGCCAGGAAGTTCTCCATGTCGCCCGCTATCAGCGTGCTCGCCTGCTTGGCCTGGCCGCCCAGCGCGGTACGCAGCAGGTTCGCGACCTTTTCGACTCCTTCGGTGCGCAGGTCCAGCACCAGCAGCAGATCGCGCTGCGCGGCGTCCATTTCCGCGGGGACGCTCAGACCCTTCGCCTGGGTGGCTTGCTTCTCGGCTTCGAGGTGCAGCTGGTTGACTTGCGTCTCGACGTCGAGCGCCGATTTCGAGCTCGCGCCGGACAACGCCGCGAACAGCGGCTCGCGACACCTGCTGGTCGGATTCGGTCACGATCGTGACTCACGTTGTGGGCGTATTCCTTCAGCGCCTGCGTCTTCTGGCTTTTCAGGCAGCCGTTGACGACCAGCACAATCACGATCAGCAGCACGACGCCGATGCCCGCCGCCACGCGACGGCGCACCATCACGGTGTGCTCGCCGTGCGAGTCCGCGCCCCTCCGCGTGTTGCGGACGGCGCGGGCGGGACCTCTGCGGCGCGCGCGGCGCTCGGGCTGCAGGGCGAGGCGCTGTCTCCTCGCCGTCGTCAAAAAACGACAATAGCTATGTGCTCCTTTGCAGGGACTTGTTCAGGCGCAGGGCACCAGTATGACTGCCCGCCATGTCGCCTGTGAACCTGCAACTTCTCGGTCAGTCCGCATATTCCTCCACGTTCGTGCAGGGAGCATGCCTACGGGCGGCGAACGCGCCATCCGGTGGACTCGCTCGAAACCCTCGTCCAGGATCGTCTCCCGCGAATCGGCGCCCCGGCGGAGGCTCGCCCCGGGAAGCGCTCCGCGAGCACCATCGCGCCCACCCCAATCGCGGGTGCTCGTCTCGATCGCACCGCGGCGCGTGTCGCCGACTCGAATCCATGCGACGGCGCGGTGCTGCACGGCCGCTACCGCCTGCTCGAGCGCCTCGGCGCGGGCGGGTTTGGCGTGGTCTGGCGGGCGCACGACGAGCTGCTGCACCGCGAGGTCGCGCTCAAGCGAATACCTCTTCCTCCGGATCCGTCCTCACTCAATGAGCGTGATGACCCACGGGCCGGCGAGCGCGCGACCCGCGAGGCGCTGGCCTCGGCGCGCCTGGCCCACCCCGCGATCGTGGCGCTGCACGAGGCGTACGTGGATGACGACGCGTTCTATCTTGTCTCCGAGCTCGTCGACGGCGACACCCTCGCGCGGCTGGTGGCGCAGGACGCGCTGTCAGACGAGGAGCTGCTGGAGATCGGTCTCGCCCTCGCCCACGCCCTCGCCCACGCCCATGCCCGCGGAGTCATCCACCGCGACGTCAAGCCTCAGAACGTGCTCGTGCCCCACGACCCCGGCGCGCACGAGACGCCGGCCAAGCTGGCTGACTTCGGCGGCGCGAGCCTCTCGGGCGAAGACGCGCTCACGCGCACCGGCGAGACGCTCGGCACGCTCGCCTACATGGCGCCCGAGCAGAGTGAGGGCCTTGAGGTCGGTGAGTCCGCGGATGTCTACTCGCTGGCGCTGGTCGTGTATGAGGGGCTCGCGGGAGTCAATCCGGTGCGCGGTCCCACCCCGGCGGCGACCGCCCGGCGCATTGGCCGCCCACTGCCGCCGCTCGCCGCGCGCCGCCCCGACCTTCCCCGCGCGTTGACCGATGCTCTAGACATGGCGCTGGCGATCGAACCCGCTCACCGAGGGACCCTGGAGGATCTGCGATCTGCCTTCGAGCTGGCTCTGGCTGAGGGTCTGACGCGCGGGCGCGGCCTGCTCCGCCGGAGGGCCGACCGATCGTCGCATGAGTCAGGCAGATCGGACCGCCCTTCGCCGGCGGCTACGGCTCATACCACGATGACTACCGAGCACCGCGCTCTGGAGCGCCACGGAACCGCCGCTGGGATCGCTCACGCCAACCGATTCGACACACACGTTCACTCGGCGCCCGAAGACCCGGCGTCGGTTGTGCATCCCGCCGCCACATCCCGTCGCCTGCCGCTGCCGCGCGCGGTATGGGCCGGGTGCGTCATCGCAGTCGCGGCCTGGCAGGTGGCGAGCGCGCGTCCGGGTGTCGCGCTGCTGCTCCTCGCCGCGTCGGCGCCACTGCTGCTGATGGGTCCGCGTCCCGGCATCGGCTGGTCGACGGCCGTCCTCGCGCCGGCGCTCGGCTTTGTGGGCCTGGCGGGCGCATATCCCGCCGTTGCAGGCCAGGCGTCGCACTGGTCACGAGCGCGCCGCGCTGGGCGCTCTCGGGCTACTGGTGGCTGATTCTCGCCGAGCCGTTGCTCGCTCCGGGCGCGCATGGGGCGCGCCTATGGCTCGGAGCGCCTGCCGCCGCGCCGCCGCGCGCGGTGTGGGAGGGTTCGCTCGAGGGCACCGCGGTCCACGTGATCGGACCGATGCTCAGCATTGGGCTGCTGTGCGGAGCGATGCGCTGTGGGCCATCGGCTGCGGCCATGCTGCCGCTGGTCGTACGTGGCTCGAACGCGATCCTCGACACGCTCGCAGCGGTCGTCTGGTCTACTGTGCTGCTCGCCGCCACGCCCTACTTCGACGCCGGCCTGTCATCCGGCGCGACCCTCCCGCAGCCACGCGGCGCCGTCCTCGGAGCGATCTCGGAGCCGCCATCGCGATCGCCGCAACGCGCATTGCGCGGCCCGATCTACGTCCGTCATCCTTAGAGTGCGAGCAACGGCCGGAGGTCGACCTGCGGCCGCCTGCCAGGCCCCTGCCATGAACCCGCTGAGAGCACTCGAGACCAGGATCGCCAATCTCGTCGAGGGCGCGTTTGGGCGCGTGTTCCGCTCCGAGGTGCGACCGATCGAACTGGCACACAAGCTCGCGCGCGAGATGGACGAGCATCGCACGGCGTCGGTCTCGCGCACGTACGCGCCGAACGAGTACTCGGTCTGGCTGTCGCCCGAGGACCGTGCTCGCTACGAGGGCGTCGAGCACGAGGTGATCGACGAGCTGTGCGCCTACCTGCTCGAGCATGCGCGCCGCGAGGATCTGATTCTCGCCTCGCAGCCGTTGATCTCATTCCACACCGACGAGGAGCTGTCGCTCGGCGAATTCGGTATCCAGGCACGGCTCGTCCGGGCGGACGGTCACAGTGACGACCGCTCGGCCGATCGGCAGCGACCGCGCATCCGGTCGATCCCCTGGACGAACATGGGCAGACGATGATCTACAGCACCTCGGCGCGCACGCGCGGTCCCGTCGAGCAGGCGCAGGCGCGCCGCCTCGCGCGGGCGCTGCTGCGGTCGGCGGCAAGGCGCCTGCCGCTGCCGCCCAGGGAGGCGTGATCGGCCGCAGCCGCGACTGCGAGATCGTGCTCGACGACACCGGCGTGTCCCGCCACCACGCCGAGCTTCGTCCGGACGGTGGCAGCTGGACCGTGGCCGATCTGGGCTCGACCAATGGCGTGCGCATCAACGGCCGCGACATCCACGGAGCCCACCCGTTGCACGCGGGAGATCGCCTCGAGCTGGGCTCGACCGAGATCGTGTTCGACGTCTCATGACAAGTCTGGCGCCCGTATCGGTGGCCCTCAAGTTTGGCTTCCTGGCCGTGCTCTACCTGTTCCTGCTGTGGGTCGCGCGCAGCGCGCTGCGCGACCTCCGTGGCGCGCCCTCCGCGTCACTGCCGTCTCCCGGCGCCCCGGTCGCGCCCGATGCGACCGGCTTGCATTCGGCCTCGGCGGCCGGCGTCGCCGACCTCGCCGGACGTGCGCCTCGGCTCGTGGTGGAGCGCGCGCCGGGCCATGATCCCGGGATGATCTACGACCTCGACGGGGATGTCGTGCTCGGTCGCGGCGACCGCGCCGAGATACGACTCGAGGACCCGTTCGCCTCCTCGCGACACGCACGCGTCTACCGGCAGGGGAACATCCTGGTGATCGAGGATCTGCGCTCCACCAACGGCACCTACCTCAACGAGGAGCTGCTCGAGACCCCCCGGCCGTTGCATCCCGGCGATCGTGTCAGGATCGGCGACTCCGAGTTCACATTCGAGGTCGACTAGTCATGCAGGTGCCCGCAGCGACACTCGATGCGACACCCGGTCACTCGCCGACGGCGACGCTCGGAGTGACGCTCGTCCACGCGTACGCGACCGGAACGGCCTGATGCTGCGCGTCGCAGAGCAGTACGCCGCCACCGACACCGGCCTGCAGCGGCGCGCGAACGAGGACTCGCTGCTGGCGCGCTCGCCGCTGTTCGTCGTCGCCGACGGGATGGGTGGCGCGCAGGCCGGCGAGGTCGCGTCAAAGATCGCGGTGGATGTGTTCGAGGAGGGTCTGGGTGACACCGCCGAGCCCGAGGGAGGTCTCGCGGAGCGCGCCGGTGCGGCCAATGCCCGTATCCACGAGCTGTCCCACAACAACGCCGAGCAGGCGGGGATGGGCACGACCCTGACGGCGGTGTATGTCGCACCGCGGGAGGTCGCGATCGCGCATGTCGGCGACAGTCGCGCCTACCGCCTGCGCGCGCGCGAGCTGATGCGCCTGACCGACGATCATTCGCTCGTCGACGAGCTGATGCGCCAGGGCAAGATCACGCCCGAGGAAGCCATCGATCACCCGCAGCGCTCGGTGATTACGCGCGCGCTTGGCCCCGAGCCGTCGGTCGAGGTCGATACGCGCTCCTACAGCGCCCGCACGGGCGATGTCTACCTGCTGTGCAGCGATGGCCTGACGACGATGCTCGCGGAGGAGCGCATAGCGGAGGTAATGCGCTCGCACCCACGCCTGCGCGACGCGGGTGAGGCGCTGATCGCCGCCGCCAACGAGGCGGGCGGGCGAGACAACATCACGGTGGTGCTGTTCCGCCTGGAGGACCCCTCCGCGCCGGCGAGCCCGATCGATCCGCAGACGGACGAGCAGACGCTGCTCGCGCCGGTGGATCTGGACGGTCGCGGCGATGCCGGGTCCCCCGCGGATGCGGAGAACCCCTCAGACCCGGACGGACCGATCGAGCCGGGCGCGTCCGTCGCCGCCGTCCAAGCCAGCCCGGCGGGGCAGGCCGTTGGATCGACCGTCCCCGCTCCATCCTCGCAGCGGTCATCGCCGCCCGTGCAACCCCGTACCCCGCGTCAACCCACGCCAGCCGACGCGGCCGGGAGGCATAAGCGCCGGCGCCCGCGAGGTCTGGTGCCGGCGGTGATCGCGCTGGTCGTCCTCGGCTTGATCGCGTCAGGCGCATATCTGGCAGCGCAGTCGGTCTACTTCATCGGCACCAACGCCCGCGGCCTCGTGACGCTGTATCGCGGCGTGCCCTACCAGCTGCCCGGCGGGATCAAGCTGTACGGCAGCGACTATGTCTCAGGCGTCGGCGCGGCCACGCTGTCAGCGGCCCGCAGGCGCACCCTGCTCGACCACTCGCTGCGCTCGGAAGCCGACGCGACCGGTCTCATGCGCAGCCTGGAACTGGGGCAGCTAGGTGAATAAGCCGATCGTCCGCCTATACGGCCTGGTCGTCGTGCTGTTCGCGCTGCTCGTCGCGTTCACCTCGCGCTGGACGATCTTCGAAGCCGGTGCGCTGCGCCAGAACGCGCTGAACAGGCGCGCATTGCTGCAGCAGGAACGCATCCAGCGCGGCAGTATCCTCGCCGCCGACGGCACGCTGCTCGCCCGCAGCGTACGCGGTCGCGAAGGCACCTACCGGCGGACGTACCCGACCGGCCAGCTGTTCGCCCAGACGGTCGGCTACTCCTACACCGACCTCGGCCAGTCGGGCATCGAGCGCTACCGCAACCCGGCGCTCGACGGGGAAACGAGCGCCACCAACCTGCAGGCGATTCTCGACCAGCTGCAGGGCAAGCGCAGGCAGGGCGACGAAGTCATCACCACCCTGGACCCGGCGGCCCAACGCACGGCGATCGCCGCCCTCGGTGAACACCGCGGCGCGGTCGTCGCGCTGGACCCGCGCACCGGCGCCGTCGAGGTGATGGCGTCTACGCCCAGCTTTGACCCCAACCTGCTGAGCTCTCCCAGCGCATACGAACGACTTATCCACAACTCCTCCGGAACACCGCTGGTCAACCGCGCGACCCAGTTCGGGTACGCGCCCGGCTCGACGTTCAAGGTGGTGACGGCCACCGCCGCGATCGACACCGGTCAGTACACGCCGCAGTCGCTCCTCAGCGGCAAGGACGGCATCCTCGTCTCGGGCGTGCCGCTGGCCAATGACGAACATGAGAGCTTCGGCCGGTTGACGCTCACCGAAGCGCTCGTCAAATCGGTCAACACGGTCTACGCCCAGGTCGCCGAACACCTCGGCAAGCAGACCCTCGCCCGCTATATGAGCCGGTTCGGGTTCGACCGCAAGCCCCAGCTGGACTACCCGAGCGAACAGATGTCGGCCAGCGGCGAGTATCTCGGTCAGCGTCTGCTCGCGCCCACAAGCCGTTACGTCGATGTCGGGCGCCTGGGCATCGGCCAGGACAAACTCCAGGTCGTGCCGCTGCAGATGGCCGAGGTGGCGGCGGCCGTCGCCAACGGCGGGCGTCTGATGGTCCCGCACCTGACCGACCGGATCGTAGACCCCGAAGGGCGCACGGTTCTGAGCGTCGCTCCCCGCGTGCAGTCGGTCGTGATGAAATCTTCGACCGCGACCTCGCTCACGGGGATGATGGAAGCCGTCGTCACCGAAGGCACGGGCACGGCGGCACAGATTCCCGGCGTGCAGGTGGCAGGCAAGACCGGCACCGCCGAGACGCAGATCGGCTCCGCGGTCAACAACGTCTGGTTCATCGCGTTTGCTCCCGCCGCGGACCCGCGGGTAGCGATCGCCGTGACGCTGCAGGACGTCCCCGGCCAGGGAGCCGAGTTCGCGGCGCCCGTCGCACGTCAGGTCATGGAAACGGTGCTGAGGGGGTCGAGCAATGGTTGAGCCGGACACGATCATCGACGGCCGCTACCGGGTGCTCTCGCGCCTGGGGTCGGGAGGAATGGCCGACGTGTATCTCGCCGAAGACCAGCTGCTGGGGCGCAGGCTCGCGGTCAAGGTGCTGCACCATCACTTCGCCGAGGACCAGGAGTTCGTCGAGCGGTTTCGTCGCGAGGCCTCGAGCGCGGCCGGGCTGTCGCATCCGAACATCGTCGCCATCTTCGATCGCGGCGAGTGGGACGGCACCTACTACATCGCGATGGAGTTCGTCCCCGGCCGCTCACTGAAGGCGCTCGTGCGCGAACAGGGCCCGCTCGACCCGGTGGTGGCAATCGACATCGTCACGCAGATCCTGCAGGCCGCGCAGGTTCGCACATGCGCGGGGCGTGATCCATCGTGACCTGAAGCCACACAACGTGATCCTCGACGAGGAGGGGCGCGCGCGCGTGACGGACTTCGGCATCGCCCAGGCGGGCGCCTCGGACATGACGATGACGGGCTCGATCATGGGCACCGCCCAGTACCTGTCCCCCGAGCAGGCCCAGGGTCACACGGTCAGCGCGACGTCGGATCTGTACTCGGTCGGGGTGATCCTGTACGAGCTGCTGACCGGCGTCGTCCCGTTCGACGGCGACACCGCCGTGGCGATCGCGTTCAAGCAGGTCTCCGCGCAGCCGCCCGTCCCCAGCGCGGTGAACCCCGGCCGTGCCCGCCATCCTCGACGAGATCGTGTTGCGCGCGCTCGCCAAGGACCCGGCGGCGCGTTACGTCGACGCGCAGGAGTTCATCGCGGCTCTCCGCGCTGCTCGCGAGCGGCTGCCCTGCCTCGGCCGCGACCGCGATCTTCGCCGCGCCGCGCAACCGCAGTTCACATCGGGAACAGTGACACACGGGTTCGTGCCTCGGGCATGGCGTTGTCCACCGGCGTCCCCCCCGCGGCGTTGCTGCTGCCCCCCGACGGACTCGCTCGCTCCTCGCCACCGCCGGCCCGGGAGGAGGACGCGCAGGCAACCAAAAGACGCCGACATCTGCGCTTGGCTCTGGTCGCCGCGGCGGTCGCGGCCATCGTCGCGCTGGCGCGCTCGTGCTGGCGCGACACGGCCCTCGACGCGTGCGCCAGTGACGGTGCCGAGCGTCGCGGGACAGAGCGAAGCGGCGGCTGGCGCGACGCTGCGCCGCGCCGGCCTTGTTCCCGTCCCTGCGCTGACCGCGAGCTCGGTCGCGGACGGCGTGGTCATCGCGCGACACCGCCTGCGGGCAGCATCGTGGCACAAGGGTGCGCACGTGACGATCGCCGTCTCCACGGGCCCTGGTAGCTCTCCGCTGCCGAATGTCGCGGGTCTCACCGCGGCGCAGGCCACCGCCAAGCTGAAGGAGGCTGAGTTCAAGCCCACCACCGAAACGCAGCCCAGCGCCACGGTGGCGAGCGGCCGTGTGATCTCGACCGATCCGTCGGCGGGAACCGAGGCGCAGGCCGGCAGCTCGGTCACGGTGCTCGTCTCCGGCGGTCCCGCGCAGAGCGGCCGTTCCCGACGTGGTCGGCCAATCGCGCGCAGCCGCCGAAGCGACGCTGACGAACGCCAAGCTGACGGTCGGTGCGGTCACACAGCAGACCTCGACCGAACAGTCGTCCGGGCACGGTGCTCGAACAGTCCCCCACCTCGGGCTCCTCGCTGCCCGCCGGTGGCACGGTCAACCTGACGGTGGCCCAGGCGCCCACCGAAATGGCGGTCCCAGACGTGATCGGCCAGAACGAGGCACAGGCCTCGGCCGGCGCTCGGACGGGCCGGATTCACGCCACAGGCGGTCTCGCAGACGACGACGGAAGCGTCGCAGGTCGGCACTCGTGCTCAAGCAGAGCCCGGCGGCGGGCCATAAGGCCCGTAAAGGCGCGACTGTCATGATCGCGGTTGGCGTGCTGGGCGCAGACGACTCCGACTCTCACCACCACCACCACGCCGAGCACTCCCGCGACGCCGACTCCACCGGCGGCGAGCGGGTGAGTCGATGAGCGATCGCTCCGCTGCCAACGGGCGCGCGCACGCCCGCTTGGACACCTCCTCGAGCTCGGCCACGGACCCGAGCACAGCCGCCGCCCAGCCGCCGCAGGCCGCTCCGGCAGGCACGCTCACGGTGGCGGTGCTGAGCGGTGGGCGCTCCTCTGAGCACGACGTGTCGCTGGCCTCCGGCGCCGCGATTCGCGACGGACTGATCGCGGCGGGCCATGAGGTCATGTCGGTCGAGATCGATCGGCGACGGTACGTGGCGATGCGAGGGGGAGGTCGTGAGCGTTCAGTCCGGACAAGGGCTATGCGGACGTCGATGTCGTGTTTCCGGCGCTGCATGGTCCGTTTGGAGAGGACGGGTCTGTCCAGGGGCTGCTCGAGACGCTCGACGTCGCTTATGTCGGTGCGGGCGTCGCGGCGTCGGCGGTAGCATGGACAAGGTCCTGTTCAAGCGACTGCTGTCGCGACGGCTCCGCGTCCGCGACGGCCGGGCTGCCACAGGTCGACTACGTCGGCGTACGCGAGACTGCGCTGGCGTGGCGAGCCCGCTCGGGTGCTGGCGGAGATCGCTGAGCTGGGGTTGCCGGTGTTCGTCAAGCCGGCCCACCTCGGCTCGTCCGTGGGGATCGTCCGGGTCACCGAGTCCGCCCAGATGGTCGACGCGCTGGAGCAGGCGATGGCGCACGACGAGCTGGCGATCGTCGAGGCGATGGCGACCGGCGTCGAGGTGGAGTGCGGCGTGCTCGGCCTGCCGTTCACGCAGCGGATCGCGGACGGCGCGCCGGCGCTGGCCTCAGAGCCCGGGAGAGATCGCGTTTGCAGGCGAGTGGTACGACTACGCCGCGAAGTACACGCCCGGCGGCATGGAGCTGATCGTCCCTGCGCGCATCTCCGACGACCGCGAGTGCGCGAGTGCGCGAGCTCGCCGTCGAGACGTTCGCGCAGGTCGGCTGTGAGGGGCTTGCGCGCGTGGACTTCTTCGTGGACGGCGAGTCGGTGCTCGTCAATGAGCTCAACACGATGCCCGGGTTCACCCCGACCAGCGTCTACGCCAAGCTGATGTCCGCCTATGGCGTTGCTTACGCCGGAGCTGCTCGATCGTTGTGTCGTTGGGGATCGAACGCCATTCGGAGCGGCGGGCGCGGCGGCATTGCGCGGGGGGCGCACCTCGGCTGAGGCTCTCCCAATTGGTGTGACATTGGCGCGTGGCCTTCGGTGTCGCCGGACCGGCGAGAGATTGTGTTTTGAGAGGAGGCCATACGTGTGCGCCCATTTGGGGGTTATCCCCTCGCCTGAGTGATTGGGATTACTGTGCGGCTGCGCAACAAACTCTCCCTCACGAAAACAACGTCGCCTCCGAGATTTCCGCCATTTCACTGGAAGGTGGAAGCGCGGTAATCCAGATCAGGTAGTAACGATAACGCCCATCACCCGGCATGCTCAGCGGGATCGTCATGCGCGCCGAGCTCGTCCGGGCGCCCGCCACCTGGGTCCACCCACGCTGGGTCAAGAAGTGGTGTTGCCGTAGGGCAGGCTCTGGTGAAAGTCGTTGGACGCATAGATCGCCGCCATGAACCCGGGTGTCGGCGTCTGGATCTCGATCGCCCGCGCCCGCACGCCCGGAGCGGCGTCGAGGTACAGGCCCACACCGGGCTTGCTGCCGAGCGTTCCTTCGAGGTAGTGCTCGGTGCTCCAGGTCGTGTTGGGGTCGCCGTCGACGACGTTCGAGACCTGGGTGGGGTGTTCGGGGCCTGTGCCGAACGGGTTGTAGTCGTGCGCGGCGGTCTGACTTAGGCGGACCGCCGCAAGACCCTGCCTGGAGGGCACGTTGGGGGCCACGCCACTGTGGGTGTGCCCGGCGGCGAGCACCAGCACGAGAGCTACAACGGCCCCGAGCAGCGCCAGCGACACCGCCCAGCGCCATGGGTGGCGCATGCGCCAGGGCAGCCGCCGGCGTGAGCGCCGTGGCAGCGTGCGCAGCACGCTCGTGACCTCGCCGGTCGCCTGGCCGGAGCGGGAGGTCTCGAGCGCGAGCGCTTCCTCGAGGTCGGCGACCATCGTCGCGGCGTTTGGATAGCGCTGGGCGAGGTCGGTCGGCGGTCGCGCGTTCGACTACCGCGGCCGTCGCGGCGGAGACCTCGGGCCGGCGTGACTGCACGTCGGGCACCTGCTCGCGCACGTGGCGCATCGCCACCGCGACGGGCGTCTCGCCGCTGAACGGGACGGCGCCGGTCAACATCTCGTACAGCACGACCCCCAGCGAGTACAGGTCCGACTGCCCCGTGACGGGCTGGCCGAGCGCCTGCTCGGGTGAGACGTAGTCGGTCGTGCCGAGCACGCGCCCGTCCATCGTCAGTCCCTGCTCGGTGAGTGTGCGCGCGATCCCGAAGTCGGTGATCTTGGCTGAGCCTTCGCTCGAGATCAGCACGTTCTGGGGCTTGACGTCGCGGTGCACGATCAGGCGTTCGTGCGCGACGCCGAGCGCGCGCGCGATCTCGATCGCGTAGGCGATCGCCTGGGTGATCTGCAGCGGACCGTCGCGGCGAATCAGCTGCTTGAGCGTCTCGCCGTCCACGTACTCGAGCACGATGTACGGCGTGCCGACCTCCGGGCTCCTGGCTCCCGTGGCTCTGTCTCCGCTGCGCTCACCGTCCCCGGAAGGCTCCTCGCCGGCGTCGATCACGGTCACGATGTGCGGGTGGTTGAGCTGTGCGACCGCGCGCGCCTCGCGCCGAAAACGCTCTAGCTGATCGGAGTCCGCGGCGATCTCGCGGTGCATCAGCTTGATCGCCACCGGCCGTTCGAGCACGGTGTCGAACGCGCGATAGACGGTCGACATCCCTCCGCGCGCCGATCTCGGCGTCGAGGCGATAGCGCCCGCCGAGCAGGGTTCCGATCGGTGTCCGCGTCACGATCGGCGATGGGTTGAGGTGGTTGGGCCGTGGATGGCGGACGCTGGGTGCACGTCGAGCATTGTGGGTGGCGTATGGCGCCGCGGAGTGGCCGTATCGATCCCGGCAGCTATCGGGGCGTGGACCCTCAGATTCATCCGTCCCTATTTTGCGCGCTGCGCAGGCGCACGATCGCAATGGCCGCGATCGTGCAGCGATAGACGGCATATGGCAGCAGTTCCCGCGTGCTCACGGTGGCCGGCGCAGCAGCCTGGCACTCACCGTTGTCGAGACGAACGCGCTGCCAGCGCCCGCCGCGAGCGCGGGCCAGGCTCCGGCCGGAACGCCACGCCGCCACATACGCCATGACTTCAACGCGCTTGCGCCGACGATCACGGGCAGCGCCGCGTGCCAGGACAGACTCTGGGCGTCCTCGCGCGCGGAATCCCCGAGCCCGCGCGGCTGTGAGCGTCGCTCCGTTGCGCGATACGCCAGGGATCAACGCCGCTGCTTGGGCGAGGCCGAGCGCCAGTCCGTCGCCCGGCTTGTCCTGCGGCGTCCTCCCGCGGATGCCGCCATTCCGCCGGCGCGCCGCCCTCGTGGCCGTTTGCCTTGGCTCGGCGTCCTTCCCCTGCCCGGGCCACAGGTCGGCGAGCGCCATCGCGAGCGGCTCCGGCGATCAGCCCCGCCGCGATTGAGCGAGGTCCGCCGAGACACCGCTCGATCGGTCGCTCCAGCGCGTACCCTGCGAGCACGGGCGGCCCCAGCGACAATGCGATCACGGCGACGCGACGCCGATTCAGTCGCAGTGTCGCTCTCGATCAGCTCTGCACGCATATCGATTGCCAGCGCCGCGCCCGCGCCCGCGTGCAGGGCGACCTCGAAGGACTTGCGCAGCTCGGGATCGAGCTCAGCATAGGACCATCCCACGAGCCATGGGATCAGGGTCGTGTGGGCCGAGGAGGAGACTGGTAGCAGCTCGGTCGGGCCCTGTAGAAGGCCCAGTGCCAGCTTGACCAGCCTGGGGCCTATCCAAAAGGGACGTGCGGCTGGGGCGTTCTGTCGAGCGGAGCGCGGACGCCGGGCGAAGGCATGGTGGTCCATGTCGAGCCGAGGACGAGCTCCGCGAAGGCCATCGGGCGCATCCAGACGTGCGGGCCTTGCGGATAGGCCCCTGCCGTCGCATCGGTTGCAGGATCGCCCGGTCCGCCGCCGGCGTACGATCGCATAGGCGATCCCGATCACAATAAGCGCGAGGATCGCGTAGTCGACGTACTCAAACCCCTTGCGCACGCTCGTCCAGTCGCCGCCGAGCGCGTACCCGGCGAACGCGAGCGCGACGACCCAGGGGATCGACGCCGATCAGCGACAGCACCGTGAATCGCGCGAACGGCATCTTTGCGATCCCGGCCGGCAGCGACACGAACGCCCTGACCAGCGGGACCATGCCGCCCGAACAGCACCGCCGAATCGCCGTAACGCTGAAACCAGCGGTCGGCTCGCTCGATCTGCGCGGGGTGGGTGGGAATCCATGTGGACTTGCCTGCGTGCCGTTCGAGCAGCTCCAGGCGCCCACCGCGACCGACGCCATAGGCGATCCACGAGCCGACCATCGTTCCGAGCAGGCCCGCGAGGATGATCCCGACCATCGTCATGTGGTGCTGCGATGCGCTCTGGCTCGGGTCGGCGACGGCAAAGCCGGCGAACAGCATCACCACCTCCGAGGGGATCGGGATGCAGGCGCTGGAGATCGCCATCAGCGCGAATATGCCCGGCAGCCCCGCGTCGCGCACGAAGTGCGACGTTTCGTTGACGAGCGTTTCAGAGATCGAGGCGATGACGAGCATCGGTCGGCGAACGATACCTGGGGGCTGGGGCGTACGGCTCCGGAGCCGTACGGATGGCCGCATGGGTGCCGCATAGGTAGAGAGGTATGGCCCCGGAGCGTTACCGTCCCATGCCATGCGCATCTGGATCGACCTGACCAACAGCCCGCACGTACTCGTCATGCGCCCGGTGATCGAGCGCCTGCAGGCAGATGGCCACGACGTGCGCGTGACCGCGCGCGACTTCGCGCAGACGATCGAGCTGTGCGAGCGCCTGTGCATCGCCCACACCGCGATCGGGCACCATCGCGGCGAGCGGCTGGCGGCCAAGTTCGGGGGTCTCGCCTCGCGCTCGTCCGCGCTCGTCCGCTGGGCGCTGGCAGAGACACGCGCTCCGCGGCGGGGCTCGGTTCGACATCGCTCTCGGACACGGCTCCAACGACGTGTCGGTCGCGGCCGCGACGCTGCGGATTCCGTCATCGACGATGTTCGACTACGAGTGGGCCTCAGTCCAGCACCACGTCAACTGCCGCCTCGCGCGCGCGGTTGTTGTGCCCGACTGCGATCCCACCCGAGCGCCTGCAAGCCGTACGGCGCGGCCGGCAAGATCCGCGCATACGAGGGCCTCAAGGAGGAGTACTACCTCGCCGACTTCGACCCCGATCCGGCGGTGCTCGCGGAGCTGGCACTCGACTCCGCGGCGCCCGATCGTGGTGATCCGCACGCCGCCTGAGGTGTCGCTGTATCACCGCTTCGCCAACGACCTGTTCGCGGATGTGCTCGACCGTGCGCGCGACGCCGCCGCGAGCGACGACGGCGTCCAGGTGGTCGTGCTGCCCCGCACCGCCGACCAGCGCGGTGAGCTGGGTCGTGTCCCCGGCTTCGTCGTGCCCGCCCCACGCGATCGACGCGCAGTCCCTGATCGCCCTCGCCGACCTCGTGATCTCCGCCGGCGGCACCATGAACCGCGAGGCGGTCGCGCTCGGGACTCCCGTGTACACGACGTTCGAGGGACGTCTCGGGGCGGTGGACGAGCGCCTGATCGCCGAACACCGCTTACGCAAGCTGACCGACCCCGCCGAGCTGAGCTTCGCCAAGCGCCGCGACCCCGGCGCCGAGTCCACCCGAACGCGTCGCGACCCGACCCTGCTCGTGGACCTGCTCCTGTCACCGCTGACCGAGCGATAGCCACAACGCCTTCCGGCGCCGGCAACGGAGCCCGATAGGACTCCAAGCCCGAGCGGTGCTGCTGGGCGGCGTTGCACGGTCGCCGGCGTTCACAAAGCGCCCCTATCCTCGCCCGCCCGTACAATCTCACCAATGCGCCGAAGGCTCAGATCGGCCGCCCTCACACCCCTGCATCGCCGGTCCTTGCCCCAGCTCGCCGTGGACGGCGCGCTGGTCGCGCTCGCCTACTACCTCGCGTTTCAGCTGCGGTTCGACAACGGCTCCGACCGGGCACTACGCCGAGTTGCGCGAACGCACGATCTGGTGGGTGCTCGCCGGCAGCCTGGTCGTGCTCGTGTTCTCGCGCGTCTACCAGCGCCGCTGGCGCTACTCCGGCCAGCGCGACTATCGAGGCGGTGCCCGCGCGATCGTCGTGATCGTGCTGCTCACGGTCGTGGGCATCGAGGCGTTGCGCCCGGTGCAGCGTTACTCCGTGCATGGGACAGGAGGGCGAGCGACGGTCGGGCTGCCCAACGGCGTGATCGTGCTGTTCGGCCTGTTGTGCCTGCTGTTCCTGATCGGCGTGCGCGTGCTCGCGCGGATGATCTACGAGCGCCGCCCGCTGGCGGCGTTTCGCGGCGTTCGCGAGGGCGAGCGGGGCGTGCTGATCGTCGGCGCCGGTGACGGCGGGCGATTGGTGTTGCGCGAGATCGCCCGCAACCGCGGGCTCGGTCTGTCGCCGGTGGGCTTCCTCGACGACGACCCGGCAAGCGCGGGCTGCGCATCGACGGGGTGCGCGTACGCGGCGACACGCGCAGCGGATCTGCTCGCGCATCCTCGACGAGTCCGACCCCGACGAAGTGTTGATCGCGATTCCCTCTGCGCCCGGGTCCACACGCGCACGCGTGGTGCGGGAGTGCCGTGCGCGCGGGATCGCGGTGCGCACGCTGCCGACCGTGTTCGAGCTGCTCCAGGAGCACGGCACGATCGCGCGGCAGATGCGCGAGGTGCGCGTCGAGGACGTGCTCGGCCGCGAGCCGGTGCACATGGAGCTCGACCGCGTGGGCGCCTATCTGGCCGAGGAGACGGTGCTCGTGACGGGCGCCGGCGGCTCGATCGGCGCGGAGCTGTGCCGGCAGATCGCGCGCGTCGGGCCGCGCAAGATCGTGCTGCTCGACCACGCCGAGGACAACCTGTTCCAGATCGAGCGCGAGCTGCTCGACGAGCGCCACATCCAGCCGTCGGTGCTGGTGGCGGTGCTGGCCGACTGCAAGGAAGAGGAGCGCATGCGCGAGGTCTTCTCCGAGCACCGCCCCACGGTCGTGTTCCACGCCGCCGCGTACAAGCACGTCGGTCTGATGGAGGCCAACCCGGTCGAGGCGGTGCGCAACAACGCGATCGCCACGCGCGTCGTCGCGCACGTCGCGGGCCAGCTCGCGGCGCGGCGGTTCGTGCTCGTATCGACCGACAAGGCGGTCGACCCCGGCGACCGTGATGGGCGCGTCGAAGGCGCTCGCCGAGTTCGCCCTGGACGCCGCCGCCGCGCGCTGCCCGGGGACTCGCTACAACGCGGTGCGCTTCGGCAACGTGCTCGGCTCCTCCGGCAGCGTCGTCCCGATCTTCGAGCGCCAGATCGCACGCGGCGGACCGGTCACGGTCACCGACGAGCGGATGACCCGCTACTTCATGACGATCCCGGAGGCGGTCCAGCTGATCATCCGCTCCGGCTCGCGTCTGGTGGGTCGGTGGACGCGTCAGGAGGCGCGCAGCGCTCAGGTGCGACCGGCGTCGCGGCGGCCCGGCGCGGAGGTGTTCGTGCTCGACATGGGCGAGCCCGTGCGCATCGTCGAGCTCGCGCGCGCGATGATCGACCTGTCGGGTCTCGATCCCGACCGCGACATCGACATCGAGATCGTCGGGCGGCGCGCCGGTGAGAAGCTGAGCGAGGAGCTGTTCAACGACTACGAGCGCGCGCGGCCGACGCCCGCGGAGAAGATCATGCTCGCCGAGCGTCCCCCGCTCGGCGCTGAGGCGGTCGAGTCGATGTTCGCCGAGATCGGTCTGCTCGTGCTCGAGGGCGACGCCGCCGGCCTGGCGGCGAAGGTGTCGGCGCTGTCGGCCGCCGACGATCGGCGGAGTGGCCGGGGATACTGGGTGGCCAGCCCGACCGCAGGGACGGCGGTGCGCGCGGGACCGACGCCGTGAACGCTGACGCGCTTCGGTGGCGGACGGGACCCGCGACCGAGCGCTCACGGCCGCGACAGACGCAGGACGCCTGAGCCGCTCGTACACTCCCAGGATTCATGACCGTCGCCGCTTCGCTACTGGCGCTGTCGCTGTCGAGCTCGTTCACGAAGATCGGGGCGATCGCCGCGTTCGCCGCGCTCGTCGGGATCGCGGTCCTGTCGCTGCTCGTGTTCGCGCAGGCGCGCGAGCTCAAGCGTCTGCGCGAGTGGGCGGGCCGCGCGCCGGAGCGCGCCGCCGAACAGGAGCAGCGCGTCAGCGCCGAGGCAGCGGCGCGGTTGCAAGCGTACCGCGCCAGGCGCTACCGCCGTGCGCCAGGTACCGCGCACGACTCCACTGAACGCACGCCCTGTGACCGCCGCCGGCCCGCAGCCGGCGGCGCCCCAGCCCGCCACTCCCACGCCCGCCCAGGTGGCGGCGGCCACCGCCACCGCTGGGCACCGGAGCAACCGCCGTGACCGGGCCCATCACCCAGCCGGCTGGCGCCACTGTCCCTCAACCGACCGCAGACGCGGCCTCCCCGTCGGATGTGAGCGCCCGCCAGCCTGGCGCCGCAGCCACCGCACCGCCCGGGACTCGCTGCTTCCCCCGCGACTCAGACGCCATCCGCGGCGCAGCAGGGAGCCCTTGGCTACAGCCGAGTGCCGCTCCCCTCACAGCAGGCGCTCCGGGGGCCCAGACAGCTGCCGGGACTGTCTTCGCCGGCTCAGGTTCGGGGTCCGCTCCCGCCACGACGCCGACTCCTGGAGTGCCCTCCTCCGAGGGTGCCCCGCCGAGCGTCACCACTGCCCCGCCCCGCGGGTGGTGCGTCTGTCTCTCCTGAGTCTGCGCAACCATTGGTTTCCCAACCCGCACCGGCCCCCGGCTCCACGTCTGGCTCTCCCGCGCCCGCCACTGCGGCCGGAGCCGCCGCGGCTGTCCCGCGCGCACCCGTGCCTCCGCCTCCGCCGTTGCCTGCGGCCTACGGAGAAGGATCGTCTCCCGGCAGCGCCTCGTCCGCTAGCACCACTCCCGCCACTCCCGCGCCCGCCACACCTGCCCCCATCACTCCGGCGCCCGCCAAAGCTCCCTCGACTGCGCGCCCACCCGCCCCCGCTGCTGTGGCTGCTCCGCGGCCTCGCACGGCCGCGGCCGCCATGACCGGTGACACCAGCGCGGCGCTCAGAACCGCATCGGGAGCTCCGGGAACAGGGTCTTCCGGCCCTGCGCGCGGGTCCTCCGCGTCGGCTCCATCAACAACGCCCGCTCCGTCGCGCCCCCGGCGCGCAAACGGTTCGTCCACCCCGGCCACACGCGGCGGCACGAGCGGACGATCCCCTGCCCGGGCGACCGCGCTGATCGTGGGGGCCGTGATCGTCGGGGTAGTAGCGGTCGTGCTCGTCGTCAGCTCGCTCGGTGGCTCCTCGGGCAAAAGCGCTACTACCTCCGCCTCCTCCACCACGACCGCACAAGCGCACGCTCACCACGCGCACACGGGAGCCTCCACGCACACGTCCACCAGCTCGCACCCGAGCGAATCCTCCACGCCCGCGGTTAGCCCGGCGGAAACGCAGGTGGCGGTGCTCAACGGCACGAGCACGTCCGGGCTCGCACACCGGCTGTCGGCGAGCCTGCAGCAGAGCGGCTACTCGCAGGCGACCCCGCTGGACGGCACCCCGCCGGGCAGCCATCAGACGACGGTCGTCGAGTACGACTCCGGCCACCACGCCGAAGCCGCCCTGGTGGCGCAGGCGCTCGGCGTGACCCAGGTGCAGCCGATGGAAGCGTCCGTGTCCCCGCTCGTCGGCGGCTCGACCGTGGTGGTGATCGCCGGTCTGGACAAGGCGGGCGCCCCAGGCGAAAGCTCGTCGTCGTCCTCCTCGCCCTCGTCCGCCTCCTCCAACGAAGCGGTTCCATGATCGCCTCCGTCGCGCGCCGCGTCCGGTGAGCGCAACCGGAGCGGACAGATAGCCGGTTTTCTGGACATCCCCGCGCGCTCGACCAAGCCGCGCGAGCACGGCATCACGCACGTGATCGACCGCGGGCTGTCGGTCGCCGAGGTGGACGGCCTGCTCGAGGTGGCGGGCGACGCGTCGACATCGTCAAGCTCGGCTGGGGCACGGCGCTGGTGAGCGCCAACCTCAAGCCCAAGCTCGAGCGCTACGCCGCGCACGGCATTCCCGTCGTGCTCGGGGGCACGCTGACCGAGCTGGCGATCAGGCAGGGCCGTGTCGAGGGGCTGATCGCGTGGCTGCACGAGCTGGGATTGCGCCACGTCGAGGTCTCCGACGGCACGATCGCGCTGGAGCCCGAGGTCAAGACGCACCTGATCCGTCAGCTCGCCGCGGACGAGTTCACAGTGCTGTCGGAGGTCGGCAGCAAGGACGCCGATTTCATCATGGCGCCGTACGTGTGGGTGGAGCAGATCGAACGCGACCTGCAGGCGGGCGCGTGGAAGGTGATCGCCGAGGCGCGCGAGTCCGGCACCGCCGGGATCTACCGCGCCGACGGCGAGGTGCGCACGGGATTGATCGACGAGATCGTGCACGCGATCGACGCCGAGCGGCTGATATTCGAGGCGCCCCGGCGCGAGCAGCAGGTGTGGCTGCTGCACCGGTTCGGCACGGAGTGCAATCTCGGCAACATCGCCCCGGACGACGTGCTCTCGCTGGAGACGCTGCGCCTCGGACTGCGCTCGGACACGGTCGAGCGGTTCGCGCCGGGCGGTGGCGATTGACCGAGCGACGCGACCCGCTCGGCGCGCGGCGTCGTGTTCGCGCTGCTGGTCCTCGCCTGCTTCGCCGCGTTCTTCCTCACGCAGCGGCTCAAGCACACGCCCGACGGCGGTGCAGCGATTTCAGCTGACACCGTTTTTCTCACCGACTCCGGCGGGTCACATCAAAACGGAGCGCATCTCGTTCAAGCTCGCCCGCGCCGACGAGGTGACCGTCACGATCATCAACTCCGCCGGCAACACCGTCGCAACGCTCGTACGCGACCGACCGGTGGCCCGCTACAAACAGTTCTCGCTGCGCTGGAACGGTCGTCAGGGGCACGGCGCATACCTACACGGTGGCCGTCGGCGCCGAAGGCACGACGATCGTTACGCCCGTCAACACCGGCAGGCCGGCTCCCGCGGGTGAATATCGCGTGCGCGTGACCCTGCGGCGAACAGCATCGCTCGGTGCTGTCGCCTCGCAGTTTCACGTTGGTGAGGAGGTGAGTTACGTGACGATGGGGATCGCGGCTACGACTCTCCCCAGCACCGGGGTGATCGCGGCGGGTGCTGATCGCCGCACTGGCGGTGGTCGGCGTGCTTTCACTGCTCGATGCGCCGCCGCCCGGAGGCGCTACCGCTGCTGGCGATCGCGGCACTGCCGTTCAGGCTGCCGATCTCCGCGGACGGCCGAACGGTCAACCTGCTGATCCCGCTTTACCTGGTGGTGGCCGCGGGGACGCTCACATTGCTTGTGCCCAGCTGGCTCGGCCGGCGCAGGATCGGAGCTTCGTCCCGCCCGGAAAGCCCGTCCGCGGGGCCGCCCGGCCCGAAGTCTCCGACCTGCCCAGCGGAGGTGGTGGCGATTCTGTGCGCAGTCGATCACTGCGGGATGAGCGCTTCCGAGGAGCCGCCAAAATCTCCACCTGGCTGTCCCCGCGCGGCCTGGAATGGCTGCTGCTCGGGGCCGTCGTGCTGTACGCGCTGCAGGGCGTCTACTCCACCGATCACGCCAAGGCGGCGGAGAACGTCGCGTTCTTCTACATCCCGTTCGGGCTGCTGTTCATGCTCCTGCGCGACGTGCGCTGGACACGCGAGCTCGTGCTGCGCATGCCTGGGCGTGGCGGTCGCGCTGGCGGTCGTGTTCGCCGGGATCGGGTTCGTCGAGTACTACCGCAAGACGCTGTTCCTGAACCCGAAGGTGGTCGCCGCGAATCAGTACGACAACTACTTTCGTGTCAACTCACTGTTTTTCGACCCGAGCATCTACGGCCGGTTTCTCGCGATCGTGATGATCGCGGTCACGACCGTCGTGCTGTGGAGCGCGCCGCCGGCGCGACGTGCTGATCGGCGCGGGCGTGCTCGCGTGGCTGCTGGCGGGGCTGGTCACGAGCTTCTCGCAGTCGAGCATCGCGGCGCTGCTGCTCGGGACTGGCGGTGCTCGCCGCCTACCGCTGGGACGTGCGCGCGACGGTATACGTGACGGGGGCGCTGGTCGCGATCGCGGCCGTGGTCGTGCTGCGCCGCGCCGACGAGCCTGCACTTCGGACTGAAGGGCTCGGGCGGCTCGACCAGCAATGCCACCAGCGGGCGCACGACGCTGATCTCCGGTGGCCTGGAACTGTTCGCCGACCGGCCGCTGTACGGGTACGGGTCGGGCTCGTTCGAAACCGAGTACAAGCGTCATGGCAACACGCACACGACGGCCGCCAACGCGACGTCGGCGTCACACACGATCCCGATAACGGTCGCCGCCGAGCAGGGCATCGTCGGTCTGGCCGTGTATGTGGCACTGCTGATCGCCGCGTTCGCCGTGCTGTTCCGCGATGCCGGTCGTTCACCTCCGCGGATCGCCCTGGCGGCGTGCTTCGCCGCGCTCGTGCTGCACACCTGGACGTACGCCGACTTCCTGGAGGATCCAATCACGTGGACGCTGCTGGGGATCGGAGTTGCGTTGGCCCGCGCGGGCTATATTTATGGGTGAGCCGAGAGGTAGGTGCTCCGTCTAAGTGCTGTTGACACCGCTCAACACAGCTGTTGGCGATGCGGGAGCGCTTTTGCCCACGCGTATGGCAGCCCCACGGGAGCGGTCGTGTCAGAGGGGTCGGTTGCGGGCATGTTGAGTTATCTCAAGCGACTGGTCACGACGGGGGCGGCGTATCAGTTCGGAGACATCCTCGCCAAGGGGATCGCCCTGATCACGATCCCGCTGTACACGCGCCACGTATCCCCCGAAGGCTACGGCGCCGCGAGCTCGCTGCTGACGGCGGTGATCCTCGCGAGCATCTTTCTGCGCGTGGGCGTGGGCGAGGCGTTCATACGGTTTTACTTCGACGACTCCGACACCGCGCGGCGCACGCGCATCGCTCGCACCGCGACGGCGACCGTGGCGTGGACGACGACCGTGGCCTCCCTGGTGGCGGTCGTGTTCGCGAGTCAGATATCGCAACTGCTGCTCGGGTTTCATGACCCTACCCTGATTGACTGCGCGATCGTCGGGCTGTGGGCGTTCACGAACCTGGAGATGGCCTACGCCCAGCTGCGCGTGGACGAACGCGCGCGCGCGTACGTGTACGCGTCGGGGGCGAACGTCGCGATGACGGTCACGTTCACGGTCGTGCTCGTCGGTGTTCGCCGAATCAGGGCGCGCGCGGGCTGCTGCTGGGCAACTTCGGCGCCTCGGCGGTGGTCGTGCTCGGGCTGTGGTGGGTGCTGCGCGCGACGTGTCAGCCTGCGCGTCCGCGGGGGCGAGTTGCGCGCGATGCTGCGGTTCGGCCTGCCGACGGTGCCGGCGGACGCGAGCGTGTACGCGCTGCAGGTGTTCGACCGGTTTTATCTGTTTCGCGCGTACTCGCACAGTGCCGCCGGCGACTACTCGGTCGCGCTGCAGTTCGCGACGGTCGTGTTCGTGGTCGTGCGCGGGTTCCAGTACGCCTGGCCGCCGCTGGCGTACTCGATCGACAGCGACGCCGAGGCCTCGCGGCTGTACTCGCTCGTCACCACTTACTTCGTGCTGGCTACGGGCATAGTGGTCGTCGGCCGTCGCGCTGCTCGGGCCGCTGGATCGTGCGGCTGCTGGCGGCTCCGCAGTACTTCGGCGCGCACGCCGCGCTGCCGTGGCTCGCACTCGGCTGGACGCTGTACGGGCTGTATCAGGTGATGATCGTGATCACGGGTCGCGCCCGCGTTACGACGCGCAACCTGCCCGCGGCCGCGGCCGGGCTGGCCGACGAACATCGCGCTGCTGCTCGTGGCTCGTGCCCGCACGGCGGCCTGAACCTCGGCATCGCGGGCGCCGGGATCGCGCTGTGCGGCGCGTACGTGGCGATGCTCGGGAGTCATGCACCTGCTCACGCGCCGCCTGTTCCCGGTCGGCTTCGAATGGCGACCGCCTCGCTCAGCTGACGGCGATCCTCACGGCGGTCGCCGTGTCCGGCGAGCTGCTGCTGCCGACCAGTGGCCTCGACGGCCTGGTGCTGCGCGTACTGTGGCTCGCGTTGGTCCCGGCGCTGTTGCTCGCCACGCGGTTCGTCAGACCCCACGAGCGCGCTCAGGCCCGGGCGCTCGTGACCGACGGCCGCCGCCGCGTCGCTGCGTTCCGGGCAGGGCACGGCGATGTCGAGGCATACGCCGAGGACCCGCTCAAAGACCTCTGACGGCCGTGGACACGGCGCGGATGCGGCGTCCTCGGTCGCTCGTGTGCAGAGCACACTTCGCTCCTTGTGTCCTTGCCCCACTTGGTCCACGGCCGTCAGACCTGTGAGCTGGTCCAGGGCAGGTGATAGATCCGGTTGCGCAGTGGGTCGTCGTCGGGGTGTTCGGTGAGCAGCTTGGTCAGAGTCTGCACCCACTGGGGGATCGCGTCTTTGCTGCGGGGCATCGTCGCGTCGAAGGTGAAAACCATCCCATTGTGTTCGTCTCCAGCGGCCAGGAGCTGGTCGTGGACCGCCTGGAAGTCGGCGATGTCGTTGGTGACGATTGCCCGGCGCTCCGCGGTCATCTGGCGGACGAGCTCGCGGTCGCTACGGCCGGTGAGGTCGGGCCGATCCCGCTTGACGGCCTGCACGTCGTACCCATGTTCTCGTAGCTCACGAGCTGTCCGAGGGGAGATCATCTCGTCGAGCAGCAGCCTCACGCGAGCGCCTGTTGCCGGCGCTCCCAACGCTCACGCTCGCGTTCGGCGATCGCGCGGACCTGTTCTATCCAGGCGTCGATCTCGTCTTTGTAGTCGGCGTAGTAGCGCAGGCAGGCATCGACGTGCTCGACTGGGATCTCGAGATACTCGGCGGCCTCCTCGACGGAGTTGTTGTTCTGCCTGATGGTGGTGATGACATTCGCGAGGTCCAGTCGCGTACCGAGCAGCGCGGGTCTGCGGCCGGCCTCACCGTCGCGGAAGTAGATGAGCGGGTGCTCGTCATGGCGCAGACCCTCCTCGATGTAGCGCTCGACCAGCGCGGTCTGAGGGGCGTGGGTCTCCCGTGCGCGCTGCTTCAGGCGCGCTACCGTGATGCGGTCGAAGCGAAACGCAACGCTCTGCTTGGTCGTAGGGACGGCCATATAATCTCAGATACGAGTATAGCAACGTACTGCGATGTATTGCTCATTCCCTCGCTACGTCGAACGCGCCTCCTAATCAGCTGAGCGGGACGGATAATTTTATTCGGCCGAGGTTTTTTCGGCCGAATGAAATGCCGCTCCCGCTCCCGCGCGGTTGTACTCATCCGCCGCCTCGCGCAGCCCCCTCGCCGCGCTCGGGTCTGAGCGTGGCGGTCACGTGCCGCCAGTACCGCCGCGGCGAGTGTCCGGGCAGCACCACCGCCGCGAGCGCGCGCAGCGCGTAGGACCACGCGGTCAGCCAGCGCACCGCGCGCGCGGCGGCGGGCGAGTGGTGCTTGCGCATGTACAGGTCGCGGTTGCGCGCCAGCTCCACGATCCGCCGCTCGGGCACGGCGCTCGGTGGACAGCTGCTCGTGGTGGATCGCGCGCGCGCTCGGCACGTACAGGCTGCGCCAGCCCGCGTCGCGCAGCCGGCGGGCGAAGTCCACCTCGTCGGAGTAGACGAAGAACTCGGGGTCCATGTAGCCGACCTGCGCCGCGGCCTCGCGCCGCACCAGCAGCGCGGCCGACTGGCACCAGTCCACCTCGCGCGTGCGCGCGCCGCGGCTCTGCACGGTGTACAGGCGGTGCAGGAACAGCGCGCCCGCGAGCGCGGTCAGGGGTGTGGGAAATCGCCACGCGCACGCTTGCTGCGGAACCGTCCGGGCGCAGCAGCTGCGCCCCCGCGCAGGCCGCGTCCGGGCGTGCTCTGCAGCGCCCGCCACAGCGCGAGCGTGGCGCCCGGCCAGCAGCTCGGAGTCCTCGTTCAGCAGCAGCGCGTAGCGCCCCCGCGCGCGGCCCATCAGCTCGGAGTCGTTCAGCGCCTTGCCGCGTCGTTCGCTGAGCGCGATCACCTCGTCCACCGCCGGGTGCGCGCGCGCCGCCTGTGCGGAGCCGTCGCGCGAGCCGTTGTCGAGCACGAGCACCTCGGTCGCGAACGGCAGCTCCGGCCGCGCGCTCGCGCGCGATCGCGTCCAGCCCGCGCAGCAGCAGCTCGCGCTGGGAGGTGTTCACGACGCAGTAGGTCAGCTCGACTCGGATCGAGTCGCAGCGTCCACGCGCCTATTGTCCCGTGCCGTGCGCGTCCACGTCGTCGACCCCTCGGCCTACACGCCGCCGTACGACCACGCGCTCTGCCGCGCGCTCGGCGCGCGGCCGGGGCCGAGGTCACGCTCGTCACGAGCCGCTTCGCCTACGGCTCGGTGCCGGCTCGCCGACGGGTATGCACGTCGCGAGCTGTTCTACCGCGCCGCGCTCGGCCCGCCCGGCTCACGATGCGCGCGCCGCGCACCAAGCTCGCCGAGCACGTCCCCGACATGCTGCGCTACCGCCGCTTCGCCGCGCGCGGCCGACGTCGTGCATTTCCAGTGGCTGCCCGTCCAGCACCTCGACGCGCATCTGCTGCCGGCCGCCGTCCGGCGCGGGCGCCGGCGTCCGCTGGTGCTCACCGCGCACGACATCCTCCCGCGCGAGCCCCGCCCCGGGCAGCTCGCCGCCCAGCGGCGGCTGTACGAGCGCTTCGACGCGATCGTCGTCCACTCCGCGCACGGTCGCGCACCGCCTGACCGACGAGCTGGGCGTCGATCCCGCGCGCGTGCACGTGATCCCGCACGGAGCGCTCGCGCATCCCCTCACGGCGGGACCGCGCCCCAGCCGCCGCCGCTGCGCCAGACAGACCGTCCCGTCGTGCTGTTCTTCGGGCTGCTGCGTCCCTACAAGGGGATCGACGTGCTGCTCGACGCCTGGCGGTGAGATCGACGACGCCGAGCTGTGGATCGTCGGGATGCCGCGCTTCGACATCTCTGCCCTGCGCCGCAGCGCGCCACCGAACGTCCGCTTCGTCCCGCGCTTCGTCGTCCGACGCCGAGCTGCCCGCGTACTTTCGCCGCGCCGACCTCGTCGTGCTTCCCTACCGCGAGATCGACCAGTCGGGCGTTGCTGTTCACCGCGCTCGGCGTTCGGCGTGCCGCTGCTGCTCAGCGACGTCGGCGGGTTTCCCGAGCTGGCGCGCGACCGGCGCCGCGCGCACGTTCCCCGCGGGCGACGTCCCCGCCCTGCGCGCCGCGCTGCAGCGAGCTGCTGTCCGACTCCGACGCTCTGTCAGCGATGGCCGAGCGCGCCCGCGCCGCCGCCGGCGGCCCGTACTCATGGGACGCGATCGCCGGTCAGACGCTGGATCTGTACCGCTCGCTGACGGCCTCTCGGTGAGAGGCATCCCGAAGCCGACCGTAGAGTTATCGGCATGGTTGATCGCTGCGTATCGCAGGCCCTTCTCTCCGGGCTCGTTCCGGGGCCGTACGCCCCGGAGAAAGGAGGTAGCCAATGTCCGATCCGATCAGCGTATTGACCATCGCTCTGTTGATCGCCATGCTGGTCATCAACCGGCTAGCGCGGTAGCGGGGCGCCCTGGTGGTCGCAGCTCAGACGGTCCCGGCGGCCACCAGGGAACTCCGCAAAGGAGGCTGACCGATCCGATCAGCGTATTGGCCACCTGCAAGCCTAGCGACCTCGCCGGCCAGACGCAAGCCCTCCGCCGGCGATGACCGCGCTCGAGATCGTCTTCTGGGTCTGCGCCGCACTGATCGTGTGGACGCAGGTCGGCTACGCCGCCGCGCTGGCCGTCGCTCGCGCGGCTGCTCGGGCGAGGCGCCGACTCCGCGACCCGCCGCGCCGCAGCCCGAGTCGCTGCCCTCCCTGTCGCTGATCGTCGCCGCGCACGACGAGGCAGTCGGTGATCGCCGCGCAGGTCGCCAACGCGCTCGCGCTCGACTACCCGCGCGAGCTGCTCGAGGTGATCGTCGCCTGCGACGGCTGCACCGACGCGACCGCCGTCGCGCGCGCGCGAGGCCGGCGCCGACCTCGTGCTCGAGCTGCCGCGCGGCGGCAAGATCCGCGCCCAGGACGCCGCCGTGCAGCGCGCGCGCGGGGAGCATCGTCGCGTTCTCCGACGCCAACGCGCTGTGGGAGCCCGACGCCGCCCGCGAGCTCGTCGAGCGCGTTCGCCGATCCCGCGCGTCGGCTACGCCTGCGGGCAGGTTCGCTTCGTGCAGGCCGCCGACCGGCGCGCAGGCCACCAACCAGGAGGGCGTCTACTGGCGCTATGAGCTCGCCGTGCGCGCCTCGAGTCGCGCCTGTCCTCGATCACGGCCGGCAACGGCGCGATCTACGCGACCCGCCGCGACGCCTACATCGTCGTCGACCCGATCATGGGCCACGACCTGTCGCTCCCGTTCAACATGGTCAAGCGCGGCCTGCGCGCGGTCTACGTGCCGGCCGCGCGCGCCACGCGAGAAGATGGTGCCCTCGCTCGACGGGCGAGTTCGCGCGCAAGCGGCGCATGATGAGCCACACCTGGCCGATCGTGCTGCGCGGCGGCATGCTCTCCCCGCGCGGCTACCCGCCCGGCTACGCGCTGATGATCGTCTCCCACCGGCTGCTGCGCTACCTCACGCCCGCCCTGCACGTGCTCGCGCTCGCTGCGAACATCGCGCTGCTGGCCGGCGGCGCCGGCGCGCTGTATGCCGTCACGCTCGCGCTCCAGCTCGCGCTGCTGCTCGCGGCCGCGCTCGGCGGCGTGCTGCGGGTCCGCCCGCTGCTGATCGCGCGCTACTACGTGCTCACGACCGCCTCGCCCGCCGCCGGCCTGTGGGACTGGCTGCGCCACGGGACCGACGCCGCCTGGGAGGCCGCGGAGGGCACGCGATGATCCGCCGCGCGCTCGACATCGCGGTCTCCGGCGTCGCGCTGCTGCTCAGCGCTCCCGTGCTCGCCGTCGGCGATGGTCGCGATCCGGCTGGAGTCGCGCGGCCCCGTCATCTACCGCCAGCGGCGCGTCGGCATGCACGGGCGCCGGTTCGACGTGCTCAAGCTGCGCACGATGGTCGACGGCGCCGAGCACATCGGCGCGGGCCTGGCGATCGACGCGAACGACTCGCGCATCACGCGCGTCGGGCGCGCTGCTGCGCCGCACCTCGCTCGACGAGCTGCCGAACCTGCTGAACGTGCTGCGCGGCGAGATGTCGCTGATCGGCCCGCGTCCGACGCTGCCCGTGCAGGTCGCCCAGTACACCGAGCGCCAGCGCGGGCGCCTCGCGATCAGGCCCGGCATCACCGGCTGGGCGCAGGTCAACGGCCGCGCGTCGCTGCCCTGGTCGGAGCGGATCGAGCTCGACCTGTACTACATCGAGCACCGCTCGCTCGCGCTCGACCTGCGGATCCTGTGGCGCACGCCCGCGCTCGTGCTCGGCGGCGGCGGCCTGTACAAGGGCGCCGACCGGCGGCTGGGAGGACGAGCTGTGAACCTTCGCGGACCCGCCGATGCGCGCGTGGATCGTCCGGACGCTCAGCCGGCGAGCCCGCGGCCTCCTCGAGCCGCCGACGCCCCCGAGTCCGTACCGGCATCCTGAGCCCGCCCGCGATCCTGCTGACCGGCGCGGGCAAGCGCTACGACATCGTCGTCCTGCTTCGCCGCAGCTCACGACCACGATCGTCGCCGACCCCTCGCCGCTGGCGCCCGCCCAGTACGCGGCGCACGTGCGCGCCGCCGTGCCGCTGATCGAGGACCCCGAGTACGTGCCCGCGCTGGAGCGCCTGTGCGCCGAGCACGGCGTCGGCGCGGTGCTGCCGCTGACCGACCTCGACATCGAGATGCTCGCGCGTGGCCCGCGCCGACGGGCGGCTGCCCGCGCTCGTGCCCTCGCCGGAGGTCGCGCGCGCGACGTATGACAAGTACGAGGCCCACCTGCTGCTCAGCCGCCTCGGCCTGCCCTCCCCGCCGACGGTGCTGCCCGAGGAGGACCTCGACGCGCTGCACTACCCCGTCATGGTCAAGCCCCGGCGGGGCTCCGGCGCGCGCTCGATCCACCTCGCCCACGACCCCGCGCAGGCGCGGTTCTTCGTCGACTACGTGCCCGAGCCGACGATGGTCCAACGCGCGATGCGCGGCCCCGAGCTGTCGATCGACTGCCTCGGCGACCTCGGCGGGCGCTGCCTGAACGCGATTCCGCGCACGATGCTCGAGTCGCGCGGGGGCGAGTCGATCAAGGGCGCGGTCGATCCACGACCCCGAGCTGATCGAGCTCGGGCGGCGCGTCATGGAGGCGCTGCGCGTATGCGGTCCGGCGACGATCCAGGTCTTCCGCGACCCCGACATCGGCCTCGGCTATCACCGACGTCAACACCCGCTTCGGCGGCGCGTTTCCCGCTCCCGACCTACGCGGCGCTGCCCGGCCGCACCTACCCCGAGCTGATCGTGCGCACTCGCCGCCGGGGAGACCGTCGCGCCGCACGTCGGCGAGTTCGCCGCGGGGATGACGTTCACGCGCTACTACTGGCAGCTCGAGCTCGACTCGCAGCTGCGTCCGACCGGCCGCGAGATCGTGCCCGGCGGCTCACCGATGCCTGGCGTGTGAGGGGCGCGCGGCGGCGGGGGGGCAGGGGAGAGAGGAGGAGGGAGAGAGGGAGAGAGATCGCCGCTGGGGGGTGTTATCTCTCTATATTTTTACCAGTGGCTCGATGCGGGTTTCGTCTTCCGCCGGAGTGGCAGTTGTGCGGGCCGATGACGGGCGCGCGCGAGATAACGAGATAACGAGATGAAGACGGTGGGTGTTGTACATAGTTTTTTATACTCGGTATGACTATCGCTATACGCAGTTTATTTTTTATACCAACACTTCCTTCCTCTCACCTCCTATCCCCTTCCTACCCCTACATACTGATACTATAGTATCGCTCATTGCTCGTCTCCTGCCCTTCGCACCCACATAAACCCTCTAGTATTACTATCGTATCGCGTCAAAACGTTTGGCAATACGATAGTCATACCAAGTAAAAAAGAAAGCAGTAACCTCCCCGACAGATCCAGTGACCATGCAAGAATCAGTGGCTGTGAACCCGACAGTGCTCGCCGATCCGACGGCGGCGCCCGAGTCCGAGCAGCCGTCCAAGCCGTCTCAGTCCTCCCAGCCCTCCGCAAACGGCGGGTCCGGTCTCGGAGATAACTCTGTCACGCCGCCCACGGACACGTCCGCGTCCGCGAACGCGCCCGCCCGCGCGTGCGCCAACTGCGGCGCGCAGCTGGACGACGGCCAGGACTGGTGCCTGCAGTGCGGCGCCTCCGTGCCCGGCAGCCTCGACGGGGGCGGCCCGAGCTGGCGCTCGGCTACGATCGTGCTCGCCGCCACGACCGCACTCGTGTTGGGGGCGGCCGCGGCGGCATACGCGGCGCTCACCCAGCCCAGCCCGCACACGGTCGCGCCCAGAGTCGTGACGATCGCACAGGTGCCCGCCACGACTCCCGGCGCCGAGCACCCCGATCACTCCGGGTACCGCCACGACTCCCGGCACGGCTACGGCCACGACGCCCGGCGCGCTGGGTACTCCGACGACGATCAAACCGCTTCCGGGCACGAGCACACCTCCGAAGATTCCACTCACCGCGCCCACGCCCAAATCGTCGGGCACGACGACCACGCCGTCTAGCGGAACGGGCAACACGAACACGAACACCGGCTCCGGCGAAGCGGGCACGGGCACGCCCAAATCGACGCCAAAATCTGGCGGCACGACCACCACCGAACAGCACCGCCGATCCTGCTCGACACAAACGCCGCGAGCACCTACAACCCCTACGGCTACCCGGCGAGCAACTTCGGCGATCCGAGCCTCGCGATCGATGGCGAATCCGCCACCGCCTGGACCGCGCAGGTCAACCCGGCCGTCGCCCCGAAGATGGCGGAGGGGCTCGCGATCGATCTGAAGACCGCGCAGAGCGGGTGGGGACGCTCGAGCTGATCACCTCCACACCGGGCATGACCGTGCAGGTGTACGGCGCCAACGGCAACACCCTGCCGGCGTCGATCACCGACCCGGCTTGGATCGCGCTGAGCCCGTCGTTGGACGCGAAGAAGCACACGACCCACATCAAGCTGCGTGACTCGACTAAAGCGTTCCGGTTCATGACGCTGTGGATCAGCCAAGCGCCCCGCGTCCGCGGTCGGCACGCCTCAGGCGCCCGGGCACGTCAGCGTGAACGAACTCGAACTGTTCGCGGCCGAATAACCGCCTGACGAGACCGGGGGACGGCGCCATGCGGCGTCCTTTACCGATCGGATCGACGGGATCCCGATCAGCCGGCACGACGCATACCACGTATCAAGTACGCCCAGTCCGCGAGCGTGCGGGTGTAGCCCCTCGTTTTGTCCTCTTCTCTGGCCAGCTTGGCCCCGTCCGTCAGGGCGTGTGGTCCCTGACAACGCCGCGTAGCGCCACTCAGCCAGCGCTCTTGGAGCTGCTCCGCGCCGCGCGGCGCGGGCGCCAGATGTCGTCCAGGAACGAGGCGATCTCGTCCGTCAGACGCTCGGGGCTCAGGCGCAGCTCGACCAGCGAGTCGGCCTCCAGCAGGCGCCCGTTGGGCAGCTCGGCGGCGAGCATGCCCGCGTCGGAGAATGGGTGCACCGGATCGCGCCGGTGTCCGAGCACGAGCGCGGGCATCTTGAACGTGCGCCGCTCGCTGCGATGGGGCGCGATGCGCCCGAAGAACAGGCCCTGCAGCAGCGCGCCCCCGGGACCCGGTTCCTGGCGGACGGTGTCGAGCAGGACGTTGCCGTAGTGGGGCAGCAGCCGGCGCGGGACCGCGCGCGCGCCGCGCGCGAGCAGTCGCATCGCGGGCTCGCCGAACGTGAGCGCGACGAGGATCGGCGTGAACGTGAGCGCCGAGGCCAGCAGCGCGTTGTCGAGCACGGGCATCTCGATCACCATCCCGCGCAGGCGCTCGGGCGCGCGCGAGGCGACCTCCAGCGCCGTGTTCGCGCCCAGCGAGGTGCCCATCACGGCCGCCTGCTCGAGCTCGAGGTGGTCCATCAGCGCGAGCAACTGCTCGGCGAAGGAGGCCATCGAGTAGCGCCACATGTCGCGCGGACGATCGGACTGGCCGTGGCCGAGCAGATCGACGGTGATCACGCGGTTGCCGCGCGCCGCGAGCGCTTTCGCCAGCGGCCGGTGCATTTCCTGGGAGAGCAGCAGCCCGTGGACGAGGATCAGCGGCCGACCGGCGGCGGGTGCGCTCTTGGCGGTCCGCGCGCGCCCGCCCGAGCGACGTGACGACCGCGGCCGGCCCGCCGCCGTACTCGGTGTAGGCGATGCGCTGGCCATCGAACTCGAACGTGGACATCTTCCTCAGCGTACTCCCTGGAGCGACTGTCGAGACTGAGATACGGGTCCGGGCGATGCCGTGGTTCGCCCGGACCCGGTTACCCTCTCCCATATTTGAAACCCGCCGCGAACGGCAAAGGTGCGCTAGGTTTAGCTGAATGGCCAAGCAGCCGCGCATCCTGGCCGGCCAGACCGCCGCGATCACAGGCGCGGCGCGCGGGATCGGGCGCGCGACCGCACAGGCGCTGACGCGCGTGGGCGTGCAGGGTGGCGATCGGCGATCTCGACCTGGACGCGGCACGCAAGACCGCCACAGGAGCTGGGACCGACCGCGGTCGCCCTGAGCCTGGACGTGACCGAGCGCGAGTCGTTCGCCCGGTTCCTGGACGAGGCCGAGGCGCAGCTCGGCCCGGTGGACGTGCTGATCAACAACGCCGGGATCATGCCGGTCGGCAGGTTCCTCGACGAGGACGACCTGACGACGCGGCGGATGATCGACATCAACCTCCACGGGGTGATCCTCGGGATGAAGCTCGGGCTGGAGCGGATGATTCCGCGCGGGCGCGGGCACATCGTGAACATCTCCTCGCAGGCCGGCAAGTTCGGCGCGCCCGGTGGCGCCACGTACTCCGCGACCAAGCACGCCGTCGTCGGGCTGACCGAGGCGGTGCGCGGCGAGCTGCGGCTGATGGGCCTAGCCACAGACATCCAGCTCAGCTACGTGATGCCGTACGTCGTCAACACCGAACTGGGTGGCGGACTCGGGCAGGCGCGGGGGCTGAAGAACCTGCAGCCCGCCGATGTGGCCGACGCGATCGTCGACGCGCTCCAGCACGGAACGGTCGACGTGTGGGTGCCGAAGTCCTCGAAGCGCACGACCATGCTGGGAACGCTGCTGCCGCGCAGGCTGGCTGAGGGAATGGCGCACGCGATGCGGGCCGACCGGGTGCTGGCCGACGCCGACCCGAACGTGCGCGCGACATACGAGCTGCGCGCGGCCGCATCCGAGCCCGGACTGGAGTCCGGCGGTCCGAGCCCGCACGGATCGCGGAGAACGCAGGTTCCTGATCGTTTCAGGCGAGTTGTGGAGGGGGCCGAGCCTCCTCGGTCGGTAATCAAGTCGCAGTTACCGCGGCGCTGCGCGTGTGCGTGACACAGCGTTTTCAAAACCGATCCTGCCGAGCAACCGGCGCGGCGCAATCCCGCGGTGCGACTCCCTGATCCGCTAACCCACCGGCTCGGCCGCGAGCCACTCCGCGATGAGACCGCCCAGCAGCGGGCCGCAATCCTCCTGCAGGAAGTGCCCGGCGCCCTCGATCACGCGCGGCGGAGGGCCGGCCGATCGAGGAGGCGAAGCGCTCGCCCACGGACAGCGGCAGCACGGGGTCGGAGTCGGCCCACAGCATCAGCGTCGGACGGCGGTCCTCGCGCAGCGCCTCCAGCACGCGCTGCCCCGACGGCGGCGCCGGGCGCGTCGGGGGACAGGGGGATGAGCTCCGGGAACGCGCGCGCGCCAGCCTTGGAGGCGGCGTCGGGATAGGGCGCGTCATAGGCGGCGATGACCTCATCGCCGGGATCTGAGTGACAGCCGCCGCGCACGAGCATGCCGATGGGCAGGTCCTCGGTGCGCGCGACGAAGTCGCGGAACGCCATCCACGCGTCGGTCATGCCGCTGATGGCCGGTGAACAGGCCCGTGTCGAGGATCACGATGCGCTCGATGCGCTCGGGGTGCTCGACCGCGAGGCGCAGCCCGATCGGACCGCCCCAGTCGTGCACGACGATCGTGGCGTCGCGCAGATCGAGGTCCTCGAGCAGCTCGCCGCCAGCGCGACGTGGCGGTCGTAGGAGTACCAGCCGATGTCCGTCGGCTTGTCCGAGCGCCCGAACCCGACCATGTCCGGCGCGATGCAGCGGTAGCCGGCGTCGCGCACCGGGCCCGATCACCTGGCGCCACAGAAACGACCAGGTGGGCTCGCCGTGCATGAACAGCACGGGCGCGCCGTCACCCTCGTCGATGTGGGCCAGGCGCAGACCATCGACCTCGCGGTAGTGGGGCGCGAACGGAAAGTCGGGCAGGCCGGCGAACGCGTCCTCGGGTGTGCGCACCGGGCGATCCATCGCGCGCGGGCTACCGCGTAGCCGATCGTATAGGCTGCCGCGCGCATGCGAGCTGCGACGCACGGTGGCGATCCAACTGGCGCCGATCATCGGCGCGGAGAAGAGCAAGGTCCCGTTCTACATCGCCGGTGGCGCGCTGGTCGTGTGGGCGTTGGTCCTGTCGCTCGGGCTGGGCCTGCGCAGACCGGACTTCCCCGGCAGCGCAGCCGGGCGAGCGAGCGGTGATCGCGGTCACGACGGTGCTGGTGCTCGCTCGCCGCCTCGATGGCCGTGGTGACGTCGGCACGCCCGCCAAGTCGGCGTCCGCGGCGGGCGGCGGCAGCGGTGGCGGCAACTCGGAGGCCCGAGCCGCAATCGGGGAAGGAGCGGCGATGAAGCTGTACGTCTGCTGGGGCACGTTCGCGACCCCGAGGCCGGGCGGACATCCGTGTCGCAACGCCTACGTGGCGCTGAAGCAGGCGGGTATGAGCCGGAGATCGTGAAGTCCTACGGCCTGGCGCCGCTGCCGGGCGTGTTCAATCGCACGCGCGGGCGGCGGGAGGTGAGCGAGCTGACCGGCGATCGCTGGGTGCCGACGCTTCTGCTCGACGATGGCGCCGTGCTCGACGGATCGCGCGCGATCGTCGACTGGGCCGCCACCAACCCCGCGTAGCTCTGGTGCGTGACCCTGATCGACAGCTCGCGCGTGTCGCGTGCCCACAGCCCGTGCTCGTCCAGCTCGGCGTCCCCGCGCGAGGCGGCTTTGCCGAGGGCGAGCGCGAACAGCGTGCTCAACCCCACGACGCCAATCACCATTGCCAGAATGAATGTGGACGAAATCACCGCGCCAGCCCTCCGCAGTCGCTCTCCCGCGCGAACACTCGCACAAACGGCAGACGCACGTCTACCCCTGTGCCCGGATGGAATCCGCTATGTCCGTAATACTTCGACACACCACCCCGGATACCCCCGTATCGCGACGATAAAACATCGGTATCGCACCGAGAGAGGATCGACTCTATGGACGTTATGGCCAGGCTCGACGAGGCAAGACGCGCTGTGAATGTGCTTGAGCATCCGTTCTACGAGCGCTGGAGCACGGGCGAGCTGAGCGCGGATGAGCTGAGCCGTGTACGCCGGCGAGTATCGCCACGCCGTGGTCGCGCTGGCGCAGGCGTCGACGCAGGTGGCGGCGAAGGCCGACACCCGAGCACCGGGCGGGACTGGAGCGCCACGCCGAGGAGGAGGCCGCGCACGTGACGTTGTGGGACGAGTTCGCGCGGGCCGCGGATGGCGCGCGGCGGGGTCGAGCGCGGATGAACGCGGACGTCGGGCGAGCAGCCGGTCGCCCGGCGGCGCAGACGCGAGGCGTGCGTGGCGGCATGGACGGCCGGCGAGGACGTGCTGGAGCATCTGGCGGTGCTGTACGCGATCGAGGCGGGCCAGCCGGAGATCTCCCGGACCAAGCTGGAGGGGCTGACCGAGCACTACGGATACATCGCGGAGGGCCCGCGGTCGAGTACTTCACGTTGCACGAGCGCCTCGACGTGGAGCACGCACGGCAGGCGGGCGAGCTGATCGCAGAGGCTGCTGGATGGCAGCTCCGACGCCGACGCCGTGGCCGACCGGATGGTCGCACGCGCGCAGGCGGCGCTGCGCGGGCAACTGGGAGCTGCTCGGCGGCGTGGAATCCGCCTCGCGCGGGGTAGCCACCGCCTAGAGACTGATGTGGGTTTCGCCTTCTGCCGGAGTGGGGCAGTCGTGCGGGCCGTTGATGGGCGTTGACGGGCGCGCGCGAGAAGATAAAGACGGTGGGGTCTTGTGCAGAGTTTAAAACTCGGTACGACTATCGCTATACGCAGTTAATTTTTTATTACAACACTCCCACCCCTCCTCCCCTTCATCCTCTCCTATACCTAATACTATAGTAGTACTCTACTACTGTCGCTGCCGCCACCCGAGGACAGTCGCCACGCGAACAGGACGGCGGCGACGGATGTCGCGAGGTTGAGGCTGGACACGCCCGGGCGCATGGGGATCGCGATCCGGGCATCGGCCCGCGCGAGCAGCGCGGGGGTGAGCCCGTGGCGCTCGGTGCCGAACGCGAGGATCGCTCGCGGGGGCAGCGCGGCGGGGTCGAATGGTTCCCCGTCGGGGTCGAGCGCGAGCAGGGGCCGGTCCAGCGCGGGCGGCAGGCCCTCGGCCAGGCGGGCCACGGGCAGCGCGTAGTGCAGGCCGGCGCTGCCGCGCAGCGCGTCGGGGTGCCAGGGGTCGTGCCCGCCGGTGGTAAGGATGGCGGCGATGTCGGCGGCCGCGGCGACGCGCACGCAGGCGCCCATGTTGCCGAGATCGCGCGGGTCCTCCAGCAGGACTACGGCGCGCCGCCGTCGCCGCGCGGGTCGGCGAGCACCGCGTCAGGATCGACCGGGCGGACGCTCGGCGAGTGAGATCACGCCGGTCGGCGGCAGCAGCGGCGCGAGCTGGGCGAACACGTCCGCGGGGACCTCACGCGCGAGCGCGAGCATCTGCGCGCAGACGTCGGGCGCGAGCAGGGACGGCCAGTCGCTCGAGCTCGGCGAGGTCGGCGCAGGCGACCTCGAGGACGCGCGCGCCGAAACGCAGGGCGTGCTTGAGCGGGTGCAATCCCTCGAGCACGACCAGCGACGGATCGCGCCGCGCACGGCCGTATCGTGGGATCAGCGATCCGTTACCCGGCACGGGGGCGATGATCGCACGGTGCGCTTTGGACACGGGCGCGCGCCGAGGGGTGTGGTAGACATCCGCGCTCGATGCCGAGCCCCCCGCAGGCGGTGATGTTCGACAACGACGGGCTGCTGCTCGACACCGAGGATGCGTGGACGCGCGCCGAGGAGACGCTGTTCGCACGGCGCGACCGGGTGTTCACGCTCGATCACAAGCGCTCGCTGATCGGCTCCGCGCGCGTGGCCGCCGCGAGGAAGCTCGAAACGATGCTCGACCTCGCGGGCGACGGCGAGGCGCTGATGGACGAGTTGCACGGGCTCGTGATGGAGGAGGCGCTCGCGGGCGTCGAGCCCCGCCCGGGCGCGCTCGAGCTGCTCGAGCGGCTGATCGGCGCGGGCGTGCCGGTCGCGGTGGCGTCGAACTCGCAACGAGAGTTTGTCGCAGCGCACGCTGTCCAGCGCCGGGATGTTGGACGGGCGGTTTCGACGGTCGTGTCCGTCGAGGACGTCAAAGAGCCCAAGCCCGCGCCCGACATCTACCTGGAGGCGTGCCGGCGCCTGGGCTTCGAGCCGGGGGCCTGCGCCGCGCTGGAGGACTCCCCTATCGGCGTCGCGGCGGCCGCGGCCGCGGGGATGTACGTGATCGGCGTGCCTTACTTCACCGGCGCGCAGCTGCCTGGCTGCAGACCTGCTCGCCGATAGCCTCGCCGACCCGGAGGTCGCCCGCGCGCTCGGGTTGGAGTAGCGCCGCGCGCCGACGCGACCCCTACCGGACCGCGCTGACACGCCCCTGCGCGCTGAGCAGGACCGTCGTGCCGGGCGCCAGCGCCTGCTCGCCACGCACACGCGCGATCAGCATCGCCCCCGCCCCCGTCTCCGTTCCCTCCTTTGCGTCGCCGAGCGGCGAATCGGGATGGATGTGAAGCAGGGCGTCGTGCCCGTAGTAGCGACACTGCTCGACTGTGCCGGGCAGGCCCGCCCAGGCGGTGGCAGCTGACTCATCGTCCCGCCGGCGCACCCGCAGTTGCTCGGGGCGCACGATCACAACCCCGCTCGTGATGCCGGGCGCACGCCCTGGGTCCGGCTGCAGCCGCAGCTGACCGAGCACGGTGCGCGCCCAGTCGCCGTCAAACGCGGCCTCGATCAGGTTGGCCGCGCCGAGAAAGCTCGCGAGCGCGTGCGTCGACAGGCGTGCTGTAGAGCTCCGCTGGGGTCCCCTGCTGGACGATCACCCCGTCGCGCAGCACCGCGACCGAGTCCGCCAGCGACAGCGCCTCCTCCTGGTCGTGCGTCACGAGCACGGTCGTCGCGCCACGGGAGCGCAGCAGCGCGCTCACTTCCTCGCGCACCGTGGCCCGCAGTGAGGCGTCCAGGGAGGAGAACGGCTCGTCCAGGAGCAGCACCTCCGGCCGCCGTGCGAGCGCCCGGGCAAGCGCCACCCGCTGCTGCTCACCGCCGGAGAGCTGGTGTGGGAAGCGCCGCGCGAGGGGCACCAGCCCGACGAGCTCCAGCAACTCGTCCACGACGTTCGTGCGCCGCTGGGCTCGTGAGAGGCCGAACGCGACGTTGGCACGCACGCTGAGGTTGGGGAACAGCGCTCCTTCCTGCGGCACGTAGCCGATCCCGCGGCGCTCTGGCGCCACGTAGACGCGATGCCCGTCGTCGAGCGTGCGCGTCCCCAGCGCGATGCGCCCACGCTGGACGCGCTCGAAGCCCGCGATCGCCCGCAGCAGGGTCGTCTTGCCACAGCCCGACAGGCCCAGCACGGCGACCAGCGATCCCGCGGGGACGCTCAGGTTCACGCCGGCCAGCACCGACGGTGCATCCGCGGCGTAGCCCTTCCACAGGTCGAGCACCCACAGGTCGCTGGCCGAGCACCCGGATGCCGCCGCCGGATCGCCGGCCGAGGGGCTCATCGTTGTCCTCCTCCTCATCGTCATCATGTCCGGCGTCCTCTGCGCGCGAGCGTCGCCATGCGCCGGCTGAGCACGTACGCCGGGATCGCCGAGATCAGCACCATCAGCCCCGCGTAGGGAGCCGCCGCGCCGTAGGAGAAGTCGCTCGTGTACGCCCAGAACTGGGTGGCGAGCGTGTCCACGCCGGTGGGGCTGCAGCAACAGCGTCGCGGTGAGCTCGGTGCAGGAGGAGATGAACACGAGCGAGAACGCCACGCCGAGGCCCGGAGCGATCAGCGGCAGGATCACGCGCAGCCAGACCGTGGCGGGGCGCCGGCCGAGCGAGCGGCCCACCTCCTCCAGGCGCGGCGGGGCATGCGCCAGCGCCGCCCGCACTCCTACGATCGCGAGCGGCAGGAACAGGATCGCGTAGGCCACGATCAGCTCCAGCGCGCTCTCATACAGGGGCAGCGCGTAGCGCACGGTGAACGACACGAGCCCCAGCGCTATCACCAGCCCGGGGAGCGCCTGGGGCAGCAACGCCAAGCGCTCGATCAGGATCGTCAGGCGGTTGCGATGGCGCATCGCCGCGGCCGTCACCGGGATCGCGAGCGCCGTAGCCAGCGCCGCGGCGGCCGCGCTGAACTCCGCCGTGTGCGCCGCGTCGGTGAGGATCGACGCCGGCGGCAGCGTCGTCGAGCCACCGTGGATCAGCCAGTAGACCAGCGAGCCGAGCGGCACCCCGAGCGCCAGGCCGCACAGCGCGAGCAGGCCGCACAGCGCCACGATCGTCCAGCGACGACCCAGCCGCACCCGCGCACTTACGCGACGGGCGCCCGCTCCGCTGCGCGTCCAGCGGCCACGACGGACGAGGGGCAGCTCGCCGGCGAGCGCCGCGACGCCGAGCGCCACCAGCACCAGCGACAGCGCGCAGGCCGCCGCGGTATCGAACCCGAGCTTGAACTCGGTGAAGATCGCCACCGTGAACGTCTGGTACTGGACGATCTCAAACGCTCCGTACTCGGCCAGCAGCCCGAGCGTCACCAGCAGAGCAGCCGCCGAGCACCGCCGGCAGCATCTGGCGCAGCGTCACCTGCCAGAACACCCGCCACGGGCCCAGCCCGAGGCTGCGCGCGACCTCCTCGAGCGCCGGGTCCACGCCGGCCAGGCCCGCGACCGCGGGCAGGTACACGAGCGGGTAGAGCGACAGCGTCATGATCATCACCGCCGCCGTGTATCCGTGCAGGCTGTGATCGAGGGAGACCCAGCCGAAGCCGATCACGAAGTCGGGGATGCCCAGCGGCAGCACCAGCAGCACCGCCCACATGCGCCGCGCCGGGATCGTCGTGCGCTCCACGCACCACGCCGCGGCCACCCCGATCACCGCGCACAGCGCCGTGCTCGCGGCCACCAGACGCAACGTGTTCCACAGCAGCACGGCGGTGTTGTGGCGGAACAGCAGGCGCGATGTCTCGCTCCACCCCGACTGCTGGGCCTCAATCACGAGGAACACGAGCGGCAGCAGCACGAGGCCGGCCGCCAGCGCCGCGCCGAGGACAGTCACCAGCGGCGGGCGGCGCCGGCGTGAGCAGGCGCGCGCCCACCTGCTTGCGATGCCGGGCGTGGGGGGCGCGAGCGTGTTCATCGGCTGTTGTGCATCTGAGAGTGCCGAGTCGAGTGCTCAGATCCCGATCATGGCCGGCGTCAGCGGCGGCGGTGACGGAGGCGGGTGTAGTGGTAGAGGTCGCATCACAGCAGCCCGAGCTTCTGCTCGAGCGCCAGCGGCGCGCTGCCGTCGCCCAGTTCCGAGAGCGTGATCGAGCGCCGGCTGCAGTTGGTCGAACGGGCGCAGCGCCGGCGCCGGGCTCACGCCCGGGCGCAGTGGGTACTCGTAGCTGTGGCTGTGGGCGATGCACCTCCTGTCCTTCGGCGCTCACCAGGAACGCCACGAACGCCTGCGCCGCCGCCTGGTGTGAGCTGGACTTCAGCACCGCCGCCCCGGATACGTTCAGCAGATCGCCGGGATCGTGCGGGGCGTAGTAGTGAAGCGCGGAGTGCATGCCACCTGCCCGACCTCGTCGCGCAGGCGATACCAGTAGTAGTGGTTGATCAGCCCGATCGCGCTCTCGCCGTTGTTGACCTGCGCCACGACCGTCTCGTTGTCGGGGTAGATCTTGCTGTTGGCCTGCAGGCCCTGCAGCCATTGTTCGGCGGCGGCGATGCCGTCGAACTTGATGATCGAGGTGATCAGCGGCTGGAAATCGGTCTCCGAGGGCGCGAAGCCGAGCCTTGCCGTTCCACTTCGGATGCGGCGAGCTCGAGGATCGAGCTGGGCAGCTGTGAGGGCGAGATCTGGCAGGTGTTGTAGACGAGCACCGACACGCGCCCGGAGACCCCGACCCAGTTCCCCTGCGGGGAGCTGTAGCGGGCGGGAATGGCGGCGAGGGTCGAAGGGGCGAGGCGCGCGAGCAGGCCCTGCTCGCGCAGGTGTTCGAGCACGGGGGTGTTCTCGGTGTAGAACACGTCCGCGGGCGAGGTCGAGCCCTCCTGGATGATCTGGTTGCCGAGTTCGGCCTCGTCGTCGGAGCGCACGTTCACGTTCACGCCGGTGTGCCGTTCGAACGCGCTGCACGAGCTCGCGCGGTCGTCTGTTCGTGCTGGCCGTTGTACAGCGTGATCGACTGGCCGGCAAGCGAACCGGGGGCGGTGGAGTCGCTCGAAGTGTGCGTGGAGGAGCCGCCGCACGCGGCGAGCGCGAGTGCCGCCGCGACTGCAGCCGTGCCGGCGATCGAGGGTGTGATGTGGCGAGGCATGTGTCGGTCTCTGCGGATCTCGCCCGGGGGACGATTCGTCGATACCCGATCCAGCTGATCGGGATTGCGTCGATCGGCAGGCTAGCACATGAGTTAGGGTGCCCTAACAGTGGGCGCTGGCTTGCACGGTCAACGATGCCGAAGCGAGCGCTCGCCGAGCTGCAGGGAAGACCGCGAGGCGCACCGAAGCCAAGAGCGAGCTCGTCAGGCGACACGAGCAGCCGGGCACGGCCTAGCCTGCGGATCGAAAGGTTCGTAGAGACTCCGTCGGCGCGTGGATAGGGTGCCGAGCCCCCGCGCGTGGCAGGGAGCGTGAAGTGACCGCGGCAAGGCGCGTCGGTAAGAAGCAGCGTTTTCAAAAGGAGGCTCATCCCCGGAGACGGGCGTCGTCCGTCGTCAAAACCGTGCAGGATGTGACTCGACCTGCTGGCCGGCTGACATGTGCCTACCGTGGGTATACGAGTCCGAGTCGTGAAGTAGCGCCGCGACTGTGGCACCATCCGGCGGGTGGCACGGCAGGCGAGCACTGACGCCCAGGCCGCGATCCTGCGGCGGGTGCGCGAGATCCCTCCTGGCTACGTCCGCACCTATGGCGACGTCTCGCCGGGCGCACCGCGCCTGGCGGGCTACGTGTTGAGCCGCACCGGTGTGCGCGATGCACCATGGCATCGCGTTGTCCGGGCCGACGGGTCGCTCGCGAAGGGAGCTCGTCAGCGGCGCCTGCTCGAAGCCGAGGCGGTCCCGTTCAGCGGTGAGCGGGTACGGCTATCAAGCGCACGACTCGACGATTTCGACGCGGTGTGATGGGCGCTCCGTCGGGTACTGAGTCGCCATCCTGGCGTGCGCCGCGCGTCGGCTGTCCGGCGACCGAATATCGCCTCGACGTCCAGCACGAGCAACGACAGTTCTCTCCACTCCTGGATCGCGCATCCCAACACAACAGGCTCCGAGGCTCGGTGCAGCGAGGTTAATCGTGAGCCGCTCTGCGCGGGCCGTCGAAGGTTGTTGGGGTGGAAGGTGGGTGCAGCGTGCAGCCGGTGTCGGTGCAGGTGCGCTGGAGTCGCCCGGCGGAGATGGTCTCGATCAACCCGGCGATCCAACACGTTGGGCAGCCGCGGAGTGCGACCATGCCGGGTGCCGCGAACAGGAGCGCAGCCGGGCCATGGCTCGGGGTCAGTGCGAGCGCCGAGCCGATCAGTCCGAAGCCGATCGCTCCGCGCATGAGGTGGGCGGCGACGGAGGTACTGGCGAGAGCGCTTCGGTCATGGTCAGGCATCCTCGGAACCTCCGTAGCTGGTCGTGTTGTCTGGTGGCTGAGTGCTGAGCGGAGTGAGTCGCGTCCGCGATGCAGACGTGACTTCATTGCCGTACGACTGAGGCCCAGCGCCTGAGCCGCCGCTGCTCCCGATAAACCTTGGATGAGCGTGCGGGTCAATCACGAGAACGGGCTCTCGTGAGGAAGAAGAGGCAGCCGCAGACGACGACTGCCGCTGCGATGAGATAGATGACGATGGTCATGACGACGAGGCGTCTCCCTCTGGTTGAGATGAGCGTCCTGTGCGCGCTCGATCGAGCGTTCAACGCGTTATGTATAAGAGGTCTGCCGTCGCGAAAAGGATTCTCTCCCCGTCGGTTCCAAGGCCAAACGCGTGTCCGGCGAGCAGGGCAAAAGCCCGCCAAGCCTGCCCTGCTGCGAGAACGGAGGGGGGTCTGCCTTTCGTATTTGTTCGGTGCATTGTTTTGCCTCCAGCCGCACACTTAGAAAGATGTTCGTACAAGGCCCCTCGGAGAGCTGCTCGCCCGCGCCATCCTCGACAACCTCCACAAGTTCGTCGTCCCCGCAATCGCCGGCCCATCGCGCCTGGTCCCGTTGCCCGCTCTGGCCTCCGAACGGATCTCCGCAAACGCTCTACGCGTGGCCGCGACGCGGGGGCGCCTCAAAGCATCCAAGGCCGCCGACGATACGTGGCGCAGCACGCGCGCCTGGGTCAACGAATACCTGGCCGGACGCTACGAGCGAGAGCCTCGCGACAGAAGCCAGTAAACGCGGCGGCGGCGCCCTTGCAGACGCTTGTCTATGGAGCCAACCGGGATCGAACCGGTGACCTCCTGCTTGCAAAGCAGGCGCTCTCCCAGCTGAGCTATGGCCCCAAGAGTCTCCAATATACGCCGTCATGAGCGGACCCCCGGTCCTCGCGCCAGTCGTCACGGCGACCTCTGAGGCGCTTGGATCTTCGCTGCTGCCCATTCAGCGTGGCCTACATGCGCGGACGCCGGTGACGTGATTCTCTGAGAATCATCGCGCGGGGACTGGTGGGCGTTTTCGACCGCCGGCCCGGTCATCAGCAGCCGGCGCATGGCGGCGGCGGTGTCCCCTCTCCGGTCGCCGGATGAGGGGAGCAGGATCGGTCGCACGTTGCACACGCGGTAGCCGAGCAGCCTCTGGAAATACAGGTTGCCGTTCGACTCGTGCAGCACCGAGCCGACGATGAGATGTCGGGTCCCGCGCGCCGCGAGATCGCTGAGGATGAAGGTGTGCAGGAGATAGCGAGCGTGACCGACGCGTGCGTAGTGCCGGTTTCCCACCATCACGGCGAGCACGCCGAAGTCGCCAAACAGTGCTACCGCGGCGACGATGACGGGTGCCTCGTGAGCGGCTGTGGACGCTGAGTACCAGGCGAACTTGTCCGATGGGGTGGGACTCCGCATGCCGGCGAGAACCGCGTCGCCGCCGCGACGGCTGCGGTACACCGGCGCGGAGGCGGCGGCGAACTCGTCGTATCCGCCTAGCCGTGTCGCGGTGACGCCCAGTTCTCGGGCGCGGTGGATGTTCGTGCGCACTGCCTGACGGTGCCGACCGGTGAGGTACTCGTGCTCCTTGAGATAGGTCTGGATGACCGCCTGTGCCCAGTGGCTGCCGAACAGCCGCTTGCCACCGGCGGGCCACCGGGCATGCAGCCAGCAATCATGCTCCGCAGCGGACAAGCGTAGCTCGACGATGGGCAGCTCTCGCAGCGACAGGAGCGTTCGCGCCCGGCGTGGGCGGCGCGCGAGCGCAAATGAGATCGCCTTTAGGCGCCCGGCTCCCGAGGCCGGCCGCGCGAAACCGCACAAGTCAGCTAGCCCGGCCGTGCCGTACGCGACGCCTGAAGCCACTCCAAGATCGTAGAGGAGGTTTTCCCGTGGCGCACTCGGCATCCCAGTCGGTGACCTGTTCGCCGGACTGTAGTCCGACCGGTGTCCGACTCGAGGCGGCGTCGGGCAAGCCCTGCCATTTAACCAGCAACGAACCTTATATCGAGACCGCCACCGCCGAGGCGATCTGACCGGCGTTCTGACACGCCCACATCATTCCGGCTCGGTAGCTCGGATGACCTGATCCCTGGGACGTCTATTTATCGAAGTCGAAGTCCCGTGGCGGGCGCTGCTCGAACCACAGCCGCTCCTGCTCAGGGGTATCGCGCAGGAAGTCGGGAGTCTCCTCCAGGACATCCTCGACGGGCTCGCCCTGATGATCCTCGCCCGACTCGCCGCCGTGCGGGTCGTCCAGGCGCTCGCCGGCATCGCCTGACTCGCCGTCCCCGGGCATCTCCCATTCGAGTGAGTCATCGGCTGCGCCATGCTCCGTCGCGTCCCCTGCCGCCAAGGGTTTGTCCCCGACCGGAGTGCCATCGCCATCGGATTCGTCGCCTAGCACCGTCCGCATGTCCAGTTCGGCTGTCTCCTGGCCCACGTTCGAGAAGGCTTGAGCCTGGCCTGGCTGGGATGCCTGCCCGAGATCGCCCTCCGCCGAGTGAGCGTCTTCGATGGCAAGGCCATCGCCAGCTGCGACATCGCCGTCTGTGTCCGCCGGCTCGCCTCCGCGAACGGGCCCAAACGCCTCGCGCTCCTCGCGGGCTACCAGTCCCGGATCGGCGCCTCGCAGGCGTCTGAGCTCCAGGTGTTCGCGGATGGCGTCATCGAGCAGTCCCATGCGCCGGCACACCATACTGCGCCGGCCACCCGCTCCTCGCCGTCCGCCTTAAAGACGAGGGCGCTCGCCTTGCGACCCGTGGCGCGATCGCGCCACTACACTTGCAGAGTCCCGCCCGCCCATCGCGCGGGCCGCACGGGGCTATAGCTCAGTTGGGAGAGCGCCTGGATCGCACCCAGGAGGGACGGAACGTGAGGCAGTCTGGCCTATCTAACGAAAGGCCTGCAAATGCCTCACTGCCGTGTCGGATCCTCAGCCCGTGACGGCGCCTCTGAAGCAGCGACTGCCAAAACTCCTGCCGAAACCCCTGTCGATCACGCGCCGGCGAGCGACGCCAATCGGCCGGGTTGTCCCTCGCCGCCGCCACGCTTCTGGGAATGGATTCCCGCAAACAGCGTGCTCTGGCGCTCACCGAGCCCGAGCCTAACGGGGCTTATATGGCTCATCCGGATCTGCTTACCGCAGAGGAGGCGGCGAGGCTGCTCCGGGTCAGACGCGAGTGGGTCTACGCCCACGCCCGTGAGCTGGGCGGCTGGCGGCTGCTGGGCGATCGCGGACCGTGGCGCTTCAGCCGCCGCGCGCTCGAAGCTCCCCCGCCGCCACAGAGCACTCTCGCGCGTCATGGGGGCACGCGCCGCCGTCAGCACGCTGCCACTACCAGCCCCTCGATCGTCCTTCTGCCGCGCAAGGCGCGAGTGCCCTCGCGCGGATGAGCACAGGATCGTGCCACTTCGAAGCGGCCCGCCCGCCGAGAGGCACGACCGTCGTGGCCGGGGTAGCGCCCGCCGGCGGGCTCGAGCGCAACGCGCTGAACGGCTTGGGCGCGCGCGGCACAAGCGCTTCAGAAGCGATCGGTCAGCCGACCCCACCGGGAGGCCACCGCATGACGGGGGATGCTCCGCGGCGCGCCCGGCGGTCCGCTTGAGCGACGGCTCCTGGAGCTGATCGGGATGCCACGACCGCGTAGGGCAGAGCTGCAAGAAGAGCCGCTTGGCGATGGCAGTGTGGCGTTCTGCGCCCGGATCACGGTCGGCGTCGGGGACCGCCGGCACGTCACGCTCGGCCACAGCCGCGAGGGCATGGATCGCGAGGGCGCACTGACGGAGCTCCGACGCCAAGAGGCGAGGGTCGCGCTCGGGCAGTGGACGGATCCAAGCTCGAGCGAGCCGACCGGCGGCGATGTGCTCTTCCATGTGTTCGCAAGCCAGTGGTACATGGCCAAGGCCCGCGAACTGTCCGAGCGCGGAGCCGAGTACCTGCACTGGGCCCTGACGCTGCACCTGCTGCCGTTCTTCGGCGACTATCGCGTCAATGCGATCGACTTGATACTGACCGACCGCTACAAGGAAGCGAAGCTCGCCGAGCGCGACGAGATCGCAAGCCGCATCGCCGCCGGCGAGCGCGTAGTCGATAAGGACGGCCGACCGATCCGGCCGCTGTCGAACGCCTCGATCAACAAGACGCTCGAGGTGCTCTCGGGCGTGCTGCGCCGAGCCGTCAAGTACCGTCTGATCGCTGAAAACCCGGCGGCCGACGAGGACGTCTGGCTACCGGCGCGCAAGCCGCGGCGCACGTGGCTGATGCCCGACCAGGTGCTCGACCTGCTCGACGCCGCCGAGCGGATCGACCGCAAGACCGGGCCGTCAACACGCGAAAAGGCCCAGCTGGTCCAGAGACTTAGGCGGGAGGCGGGGCTCACGCTCGCGCAGGCTGCCACTGAGCTCGGGCTCAATGTCTCGACAGCGACCTACTACGCCGGACTCGCGCTTCCAGCCCGCGAGCCGAGTATGCGTCGCGCAATCATCGCGACGCTGGCACTGTCGGGAGTCCGCGCATCGGAGCTCTGTGCCTTGAGATGGCGCGATATCGACTTCACCAACCGACGCATCACCGTTTCTGGCACCAAGAGCGACGCCGCTGAGCGCGTAATCAAGATTGCGGACCTTCTGCGCCAGGAGCTCCTGCGCTGGAGGCTCGAGGCACCTTCGACCGATCCGGATGCGTTGGTCTTTCCGACAGCTACAGAGAGCCAACGCGACAAGGACAACCTGCGTCGTAACGTCGTGGCGCCAGCGCTGCGCGAGGCCAACAGAGTGCGGCGCCTGGGCGACCTTCCGCCGATCACGGGGCGCATCTCGCCGCACGCACTCCGCCGGACGTTCGTTGCACTGATGCTCGCTCACGGCAACTCGGTCAAGACCACACAGGTGCAGGCCGGCCACGCGGACGCACGCACGACGCTGAACGTCTACGCACAGGTGATCGACACCGATTTCGAGCCGACGCGAGATCAGCTGACGCGGCTGTGCACGTACAGCGCGGAGGGCGGCGAGCGGGTCGGCGCTGGACGCCACCGGACCGCCGTCGCCACCCAAGCACCGCCGTGGCCTACGACCGCGCGACGCGAGGAGCCACAACGCGCCCCCCGGCGCCGCCCGACGGTGAGCTTCACCGGTCAGCTCCAGCGCGACGGGGCTCCTACCGTCACGCCAAGCATCCGGTACCCATTCGGGTCGCGGTAGCCACCGCCAGTGCCGCCGTGGTCGCCGATCAGTCGCGTCGTGCGCCGGCGTGCGCCGTGATCGACGCCCCTGATGTGGCGCGTCGCGGCTTGGCGCCTTGACGTAGCAGCTTGAGCGGCTCGCGACTGATCCTCGGGCCAGGTTGTGAGGCGAGCCATCCCTGCAGCTGCCCGATGCCCCCGATCGTCCAGGCCTCCCCGCCCTCGGGGCCGTACCAGACCCGCGGCGGCTCGTCGGTGTAGGGGCAGAGGAACACGACCTTGGTCGCGTACGCGAGCTGGGCACTGAGCAGCGATCGCAGGTCGCGGACGATCGCGTCGATCGCCGGCAGGTCCCGAAGGATCGCCTGAACGGTTGCAGCGTCGTCCATCGATCCGTCCAGCGGCAGGACCGCGTAAGCGCCGGTCCGGGTGAAGAGCGTGTGAGGAACCGATGAGCCGCCGAGCAAGAGGTCAAGCTCGACGAGCACGTCCTCGCTTGCGAGCGCGCGGATCTGATGGTCGGCCGCGTCGCGTGCGAACCACAGGCGCCGACTGCTTTGAATGCGCTCTGCCAGGCGATTGACGCCAAGCTCCTGAAGCTCGGCGTCGAGATCATGCTGCTCGTCGACCTGCAACTCCGGTGCGAGGGGACGCCTCGCGGTCGAGATCAGATCGGATTGAGCGTCTGTGCGGTGCGCCCACGATCGGTGATCCTGCACGTCGCGCCCCTGGCCGTCCGCCACCACCGGTTCCGCAGGCGCTGGAGAGCCGCGTTGGACGCTCGAGCTCGGTCCAACGCGCCGAGACCGGAGGCTTACGAGGAGCCCGAGGATGCAGACCGCGATGGCCAGCAGCCCGGCAAGACGGAGATCCGCGCCGATCGTCGAAAGGATGTCAGCCGCCATGCACCGACCCCCACCCGCGGTGTGGCACCTCAGTCCCAACTGACGGCGCATCGGCGGGACGAACGTGCGATGGGACCGGCAGCGCCGGTGAGCCTGTTGGTCGCAGCGCACACAAGCCAGACATCACACCGATCAGCGTAGTCCCGACAGGGGACGAGCCGAAGCCCGTGCGCCTGACGGCGTCGAGCCCTCGCGTCAGCGGTCCCCTCTCTGACGCGAGCACTGCCGCGCGCTGGCTTGCTGGCACGTGCTGCGCCATGACCACGCCCGCCGAGCATTCGTCACCGTCCACGCTTGCGAGCGCGCCTAATGCGCGCGAACCGTGTCAGGATCGGGCCGATGGCGATCGAGATCTTCCGCCATGACGACGACGGCTACGAGCGTTGGCTGCGTGCCAACCGCGACGGTTTCGTCGTCAACGCACGCCAGCGCATCACGTCCGCCTACCTGCGCCTTCACCGCGCGTGGTGTGACCACATAACCACCCTGCACCCCGGCGCCACGACCTGGACCTGCGGCGAGTACGTCAAGATCTGTGGGAGCGATCGTGAGGCGCTCGAGCGCTGGGCGGCTGACGTGCTCGGCGGCCAGCTCGACAACCGCTGCTACTGCCTGGCCGAGTAGCGGCTTCACCTGGGCGCCGGGCCCTAGAACCCGGAGACCGGGGCCTCATCGATCCGAGAGACGTTCCCCCGCAGCCGCCGGTCACCATCGTTCGGCGACGGACGCCGCCGCCTCGGCGCCGACGAACGGCGCGAGCGCCGCGTACGTTTCTTCCGGTAGTAGGGTGGGGAGCTGCTCAGGCGGATTGTGAAGGAGGAACGCTTGAGTGATGCGGTAGATACCTCCGCGTATGGCCTCGGAGACGACTTCGTGCGGCGGCGGTATGGCGGCGGTCTCGCGGTATCCCGGCTCCAACGCAGCGGTGACCAGCTGGAGCTCGGTCTCCCGTAGCTCCAACAGCTCCGAACCGGCGGCGTAGATCTCCAAGAAGCCGATCCGGGCCAGCTCTGGGTTTGTCGCGAGGAAGCGAAGCTGGGCGGCGAGTCCAGCATGGACGGCTGACCGCCAGTCCGTTTCGGCGCTGTAGGCCTTCAGGCAATAGGCGATCATCGCTCTACTCCCGGCGCGGTAAGCCGCGGTGAACGCCTCGTTCGCGGTGTTGAAGTACTTGCGGATCGTGTGGTGGGAGACGCCGGCGGCGCGGGCGATCTTGTTCAGCGACAGTGCGGCGTAGCCACCGTCGCTGACGATGCGCGTCGTCGCTTGAATGATCCGCGCCTGCTGCTCTTGTAGCGCTATGGGGCGCGCAGACTCGTCTCGCCACAGGGGGGCGCTGCCGAGCTCCCGCTCCAGCCTCTCCCCAGTGAGGTCGGCCGCAGGCGTGTCGGTGGGCACCGCTGTGGCGGGGAGGTCCGCGCGTGCGTGTGCGACGATCGCCGCTGCGTCTCGCGAACGGTAGGAGAGCATCCACGCCAGCAGCGGGTCGGCAAGCAAGAGGAGCTCGTCAGTCTTGTCGTGTCGAAGACGCGAGGTGACGATCTCGAGTACGCCCCCGACGATCACCTTGATCATCTCAGGCGGAAGCCCTGGCGGCTCCGGTGCCGCGAAGGCTTGCTCGACCATTCGCTCGAGCTCGTCGACCGCCTGTTCGAGACGCCGCAGACCACGCTCGCCGCAGTTCAGCACCTCGATCAAGACCACTCGCGCCCCGAGTGGGTCGCTCAGAACCCGTCCAAACAGCGCCAGCAGGCCCGCGCGAAGCCTCGCGTGAACTGCGTCCTCGATGCCGTTGCTCGCGAGCGTTTCCTGGTAGGCGAGGGCACCCTGACGCATCCAATCACGCAGAACGGCGTCGAATGCCGAGATGAAGCAATCCTGCTTGTCCTTGAAGTTCTCGTAGAAGGTCCGCCGCGATACGCCCGCTCGCGACAGCACAGCTTCGACGGTTGTACCCACGTACCCGGTTTCGGCCACGACCTGGACCATCGCGGCGTGTAGCCGAGCTCGCTGATCGGCACTGACAAGCTCGGGCGCGAGGCCGTGCTGGCCGCTTGGGATCCTCGCGTAGCGCGAGCGGTTCTCCGCTGGATCATCGAGCATTGCGTTGCCCGAGGCCCCGGGACTTAACAGTTGGCAGGCCGCTTACGCGCACCGGGTGGACCGCAGGCACGCGCAGCGTACCCACTCCGGTACCCGCGGACCCAGCGTTTGCAGCAGCGCTCTGGGTGTCGGGCGAATGTCTGGCGAACGGCCGCCATCTTCCCACGGAGCGCCCAAACACACGTCGCGGCTACCAGATACATGGCCTTGCCCTTAGAAACATCAGACGGCTATACTGCTCATGAGGAGGAACGCGACCGAACGCGCGCCTCCGTCCGGAGGATTGGAAGCGCTGTTGAGTCAGACGCAGCTGTTCCGAGCAAGCAACATCACGTTGACTCCGCGTCCGGCGCGCCAGCGCTATGGGGTCGGCATTCGCGTCTTCACGGATCGGGGGTTGCTCCGGCAGATCCGCACCGAGATCATCCGCAACGAGATGCTGCCCGAGGAGATCGCAGCGCTGGAAAACGTCCCGCCCGGCGTACTGATTGCGCTGCTCGACGAGCGGCTGGCAACGGAGGCGGACTCGGGTTCGCAGCTGCGCGAGTTCGCAGCGTCGCATGCGGGGTTTCAGGTCGTCGCCTGGCGCACGACGCGCAAACGCGCGTCGAAGCTACACATCCTCGATGCCGACGGCGTCGCGCTGTGCGGGACGGCCCCCGGGGCAGAGCGCGCACCGGTGCACGCGGGCCCTTGCTCGACGTGCGCCGCCCACGCTGGCTCGACCCCGCAGCACACGGCTCGAGCGGCGTAACTCGCCTGCAAGCCCTGGCGAGGACCCGGTCCTAGCCCTTACGTGGTCCGCGACTCGACCGAGCCAGTAGTTGATCACCCATCGCACCTCGTGGGCAACGCCGCCCGCCGATGGCAGACGTACGATGGGGGATCCCCACACGCAGTGAGGTCGGCGAGGTTGAGCGCGGCTCCATGTGCGCTACCGAGGTCGGCGGTGCAGCTCATCCACACACCCGGCCGGTTGGCGGCGGCGGGAAGCAATCGTGCCGGGAAGCGCACCGGACGGCGCGGGTGCCACTCGGGTAGCACAAGCAACGCCTCCTCAGCCTCGACTCCAGCCACCCACGCGTATGTCCTGTAGCGACGTCCGGCGAGGTACCCGATGAACCGGTAGTGGCGCCCGTTGCCGCTCTCGTCAACTGCGAGCAGCCGCTCGGCACTCAGCTCGATCCGTTCCTTTAGACCGTCGGCCTTGACGGCGAACACGCGGCCGTTCTTGAGGTGGTCGGTGACCCGGAAGGGCCGGCGTCCCCTGCCGTGAAGCGCCGTGAACCGCTGGCCGTTGACCACGCGGCAAGGATGCGCGGGCGGGCCCCAGCCCCCGTCAGAAGGGCTCGCCGCCGGGCTGCGCGCCTTGACGCGAGCGCCTTGCCCCCGAAGCTTCTTTCCAGCGGCGCCCACTGCCCTCAGGTCTCTGTTACGCCGATCGCGGCAGAAACCCCAGTGGTCGGAGGGTCGCCGCCGGCTTCCTGCGGCGCTACAGCGCGAAACTCGTATCGGTGGAGGCCGCCGAGACGGAAGCGGTATCGGGCGGCGAAGCTGCCATCGGGCTTCGCTCGCAATGCTTGGAAGGTGATCCAGGGCCCGTCGAGAGCGACCCGGTGGCGAGCCCGGCCGCGCCCGCGTCGAGCGATGCGCACGGTGCGTGCCTCGAGGTAGACCGGCTTCCCGCTCGCCGATCGCCCCGCTGCGGCCACGCGACCGCCGAGCATGATCACGGTGTGGCGGTGCACGTGATGGGGCGAGACCTGGAGCGAGACGCTCCAAGGCACCTGCGAAGACGCATTGAAGGTGCTTATCGTGCCGTCAAAGACAGTGGCGCTGTTGCCCGCGGCGTCGGTGACCGTGACAACGAGTTCGTGCGCTCCGGTCGCGAAGTCGCTCGTGTCGACGGGGATCGAGACTGTCTCGGTCTGCTTGCACGGTTGCTCGTAGAGGAACTCAGGTACGCCGTTGGCGGCGGTTCCGACCCTTTTGCATTTTCCGGAGTTTGTGTCGGGGCTTTCGTTATAGACCGAGTGGCCATCGATCGCCGCCGTGACCTGCCAGATGCCTGGACCGGTCGGAACCGAGGCCGTGAACACGAGGTCCTGGACACCACTTGCGTTGGGCGTAAGCAGGCCGCCGCTGAAGCCCGACCCGGCGGGGCTCACGTTCGTTTCGAGCACGATCTGCGCCGCGTAGATCGCGATCCTCGCGTTGACCCCACTGCTTTCGCCGCAACCTTCGCTGAACGGGAAGCAGATCGCGTTCGCGTACAGGCTGCTGACACTGGCATGGTTGATCGGGACCCACGTCGTCGGCCCGGCTATGCCGCAGCTTTCGCTTAGCCCGCAGACCACCACCTGGTAGGCAGTGTCATAGCTTTGTTCCGATGTCAGCACCGCGGCAATGCCATGCGGTGCAGTGAGGCTTACATCAAGCCGACCCCCCGTGATCTCAGATCCGATAGGAGCGGTGAAACGCCACTGGTAGCCGCTGCTGGCCGGCTGCACCCATTTGCCGCTGCTGACGGCCACGAGTGCGCCACCCGGTTCGGCGCACGAGTTCACCCCTTCGGTGTAAAAGCCCGGGCTGCCCAGGGGTACGGTGCTCCATCCATCCGTCGGTGCCGGCTGTCCATCCGTCTGTTGGCATGAGACGAGGGCCCAAGTCCCGGCGTTGGCGTTCGGGGCGAAAGCGAGGATTGATATGCCGGCGAGTATCACCACAGCGCTTGCAAGTGTGCGGTGCCCTGGTCTTGCGGGTATGTGCGTGGTCATGGTTGCCCCTTGCTTATGTCCGTGGCGGTGTCAAGTGACGTGCACCCCTACCACGTTACCCATGCTGGGTAGATATCAGTAGCCGAAACAGTGGCTATCGTGTCGGTTGTCGACGGGCAGGCCAGGGTCCCCCCCTGTGAGTTGGTCCACAGCCCGGCGGCCGGCGTTCGGCCGGACCGCGTACTTCATTCGAGGCTATCGATGAGCCACTGGCCGTTCTGGAGCACCAGGTGGACGGGGGAATCGAACCGGCTGGCGGCCTCCGCGCGCGGAGAGCCGCTGTCCGGGCTTGTGATCTGGCTCGGGTCAACGGTGGCGGTGTCCTGTTCTACCGTGATCTTGCCGACCTGGACGGTGTCGAGGACCGCGCGCTCGGCGCGGCTGAGCTGTGCCCCGACTGTGGTTATCGCCTGCTGGCAGAGCTCGGCGTTGGAGAGGGATCCGTCGCTCTGGCCGTTGGTCACCTGCTGGGCGATCTGCTGTTGAGCTTGCGCGTCCATCAGCGCGCAGGCGCTCGAGCCCTCTCCGCCGGCCATCGCCCGAGCGAAGCCGGCGATCACCGAGCGGATCTGGGCGAGCGTCGCGCTCGACGGCGCGGCTGGTGGTGCGGTGAAGCCGACGCTTCCGCCACATCCCGCGATCGCGACCGCGGCCGTCAACGTCGCTGCCAGATAGGCGAAGCGCCTGAGTGCCATGGTCCAGACACGGTAGGCGCGGCAAGGGACTACTAGGAGGTGTGCCCCTGCAATCGCTTTCTCGCTTGGCTCTGAGTCGTCGGCCGGGACCGAGCGCTACGCCGTCGTGGTGAGGGACTCGGCGAGGCGGCGTTGATAGTCCGCGCTGCACTCACGCAGAAACGGGACGAGGCGCTCGCATCCGCACACGCTGACGCCATCTTCGATCCGCAGCTTGCCCGGCACGGCGGTCACGAGGATCGGGATCCCCGCCGTAAATAGTCGCGCCGCTCGGGCGGTGCGCCACACGTGCTCAGGCATGTAGCGGCGTGTCTTGGTCTCGATCACGAACGTCGGACCGCCCGGCGCGATCGCGACAGCGTCGATGTCCCCCGTTCCCCGGCCAGCGTACGTTCGTGTGGATATCCCATTCCTCGAGCCGCAACGGCTCGAGCATTTCATCGACCAGCTGCTCTGATCGGGCGCCGATTTCGGCGCGTCGGGCGAGTGCGAACTGCCGCCGGGCGCGCCAGCCCGCGAGCAGCGCGCCAATCACGGCGAGCGGCGCCAGTTGCGGTTGGGGCTCGGGTGAGAGCGCTAGCAACGCGGCGGCCAGGATGGCGAGGGCGCACACCGCGAGCCACCGCATCCCGCGAGCCTCGCGGAGCTCGGCGGCCCGCTGGGGAAACGAACGTTGCGTCACGTAAGACACGCTAGCGCCCGCACAGGCGTCTGCGGCGCCGCCGAGACGGCATCACGGAGAGCACCCCTCGTCCGAGGCGCCGCATTCGCCCATCGCGAAGCGGCATCGCGGCGAGCTCGTCGTCGCGGTAGGCGACGATTGCCGCGATGGCGTCGCCGTAGCGCAGCTGGCGGTCGACCTCGTCGAGATCCTGACCTCCGAGGTCAAGGCGCTCGCCCACCACGAGCAGCAGCTGCTTCTGGTGCGCTGCCAGGTGAAGGGCCGGCCGGGCGGCGTGCTGGTCGCCGAGCGCAAGGCGCTCGCTGCCGTGGCGGGTAGTGATCCGCAGCGTGGCTCGCTCGCGCTGGATGCTCACGCTGGTAACTAGCGGCGGTTTGATCGTCTCCACGGACCGCCCGCCCGTGAGGCCGTCAAGCCGCAAGCTTGCCGACAGCGCGCGACCGGTCACCTCGAGCTGCTCGATGCGCTCAAGGTCCCAGACGAGCACGACCATCGGCAGCACGGCGGCGCGCACCGACAGCGTCCACTCGTGCTCGCCGCTCCGGGGCGTGTGCTGGCGCTCGCCGACCCCCGGGAGCTCCTCGACTTCGATCAGCCGTGAGGGGCTGCACGCCTCGTGCGCGAAGCGGATCAGCGTCTCGCCGTCGGAGGCGCGGCGCAGCGCGACCGCGCTCGCCCGACCCCCGTTTTGCGGGCTGATCGACCCGGCGCAGATCATGCACGTAACGCCGCGCTCGACCGCCGTTGCGATCGCGCCGATGGTTTCGTCGCTGAGCAGCGCGCGCAGCTCGGGGTCGATCGCAGCGATCACTCGACGATCTCCACGATGTCGTTGATCGACACCTCGCGCAGGTAGCCACCAGCGCCCGCCCAGCGGATCGTGGTCGGCTTGTCCGGCCCCTGCACGCGCTCGAAGCCCAGCAGCACCTGGTGGACCTTGACGACTTGCGACCGATGCGCGATCGCCGCAACGCGGGCGCGCGGTCTCGTGTCGGACAAGATCGCCGCGCCACGCCGGATCCGCACGCGGCGACCCCGCAGCGCCCGCGGCTGGCGCACCTGCTGGCGCCAGTCCGCGCGCGCGCCGCGCTTGTGCCACGCGGTCGCGCGGAGCGCCGCCACACGATCATCGTCACCGAACGCTCGCAGGTACGCGCGCGTGGGAGTGATCTCGCCGGCGAGCATCGCGGCGCAGTCCAAGCACCAGCGGATGCGAGCGTCCTGCGCGTGGCGGAAGACCATCGGCTCGCCCTTGCGCACCAGTCCCTGGCAGTCCACGCAGCGGGCCGGCCAGCCGGCGACGTGCAAATACAAACGACCCCGATGGCGGTCGGGTGAGGGACGGTCCGCCGCGGCTTGCGAGCTTGACATCGCCCTGGAGAATGAGCGTCGCGCGGGCCAACTCCGGGCACTGCGACGATCCAGCAGTGGGCACCGCCCGGGACCGCTCCTTGGACGCCGGATTGAACATGTACAGAGAAACTGCAGCGACGGCCCCGCAGGCGCGGCTGTCTGTCAGGCTCGGAGGAGGTCGCGCGCGGCCATCGCAGGCCCCGCGCGACCCCGGGCGCCGTTTGCGACTCGTCGCGGGGTTTGGTACATGACCGGTTAGAGGTCAGTCGATCAGAGGAGCCGCCGTCTGGCTTTCAATGCTGGACGATCGAAGCCGCCTCATCGCGGTGGTCAGCTCTTGTGGCCGTGTTCAAGCACCCGGCGGCGCGGCCTTGGCGCTGCTAGGCGTGCCGAGCGGCGTCCGCGCTCAGCCACCGCGCGGGACCGGGGCAGGGCGACCCGTGCGTCTCGGTCCTCCGCATCGGGCGGAGCATCGAAGCGGGATCGGAGACCCGCGGTCCAGCGTCCGGCGGCGGGCCCACGCCAGGAGCACGAGGATGGCGGCAGACATCACGGCAGCGATGAAGCCGCCATGCCCGGCCGCGAGTGGAACGCTGACGCCGGCGATCGCGTTGCCAATCGCGACACCGCCCAAGACGCAGCCGGTGAGAAGCCCAAATGCGGTTGCCATGTCGCGAGGGGCGAGGACGCTCGTGAGAGAGAACGTCGCCGACAGGAGAGGTCCGACCGCAAGGCCGGCGCTCGCGAGCAAGAGCCCGAGAGCAACGAAGGAGTCGGTCGCGCACGCCGGCCCCAGCGCGGCCAGAAACACAATTGGCGCAACAAGATATAGGCGCAGTGGGCTCACGCGCGCTGTGATGAGGCCGCACGCGATGCCGCCAACCAACGAGCCGACCGGCAACGCCGCAAGGATGACGCCTGACAGCGCCTGTCGGTGGTGAAAATCGGTGAACGCCGGGATTGCCACTTCGATTGCTCCGAAGGACATGCCCAGTGCCACCGTTGTCAGCCACAGGGTGCGCATGCCAGCGGCGGTTCGCATCAGCTCGTATGTGACCCGGGGTCCGTTGGCCTCCGGAGGCTTCGGGGCGCGCGTGTTCGGAGCTGTTGCGTACACGAGTGCGCCTAGCGCTCCGCACGCAGCGGCGACGGCGAGCGCGGTGGCAACGCTGGTCGCCACAACGACGGCGCTCACGATGACCGGGCCGATGATCGAGGGAATCTCCTGCAGCACGGTCTCCAGTGCGTACGCGGTCGAGTCGAGCTCGCGGGAGCTGAGGATCATAGGCCATGCTGCACGCATGCACGCGCCGATCGGCGGCCAGCTCATGCCGGCGAGGACCGCGGCGGCGGCGTCCGCTACTTCGGGGGCGCCCTGCGTGACCAGAAGGGCGACCGCCAACAACGCGCCGGGGAACGCCAAGCCAAAGTGGATCAAAACGGTTCGATGGCCGCCGCGATCCGCTGCTCGGCCGCCGAGCGGCTGGCCGATGGCGCAGCCTGTCGAATACGCTCCCACGAGGAGGCCGGCGGTTGCGTATGTGTGGTCGGTCGTACGCGCAAGCAGAATGAGGGCAAGCGGACACATCCCAATGGGCATTCGGCCGACCGTGGTCGCAACAACAAGTCGTCGCACGCCGGGTGTCGCCAGGATCGCCCTGTACCGGCGCACTAGTAGTCCGCTCCCGCCACTCTCGGCACATGGCTTGGCGCCCGTAGACCGATTTCCAGTAACTGTGCGCCGCAGTCCGGAGCGGACCCATCCCCCTGGCGGATGGCAACGGCACTGTCCGGGATCATGCCGCCCACAGGTCGCGCTGGATGGCAGCGCCTGCACACGATCATTGTCGAGCCCCCGGAGCCTCTTTGGGGGTAACCATTGAAATCCGGATCGCCACTCCCGCGTAGACAGGCTTGGGTAGCGCGGGCGCCCGGTCTCGCTCATATTGAGCGGAGCTGCACGTGACGGCACCCGTGAAAACGACCGTTGATGCCGTTGTAGCTAACGACGGCACATCCCGGCGCGGGCGTGGCGCCCGTTAGCGGTCTGCTCCGCATCTTGCCGGGGCGGGTGACAGCTGGAGCGTGTGGTGCTCAGACCGGCTGCCCGCGCCAACTCGGCGATAGTGCGACTCGGCTCACGCCCGGCCAACCGTGTCAGCGTCATCAGATAGCCCCCGAGTCGTTCAGCTGGAAGTGCTGTGCGAATTGCCGGATCGTGATAGTCAACAGAGCAATTAACGCGGCCATCAGCCTGGGCAGCGGCCGAGATGGTGGCAAGCGCATCTCCCCAAAAACCGTGGCAGGGGAAACTGCTGTAGCGGCGGTGAGCAGGCTGGTAATCCGCCACCCGAACCGGGCCCGCAGGCGTCGAGCAAGACACGGTCGCTTGTCGCAGATCTCGAAAATAGTTGAGCGACAGATCGCATGGACCGGGCAGAAGCGACCGCGCAATCGCCCATGGAAGCGCGTGAGCTCTTGCGTCTTGGACGGTCGCGCCAATTGACCGGACCAACGCGCTGAAGGTCAGCCCTGGATCGAGGCTAACCACCAGCGGGATGACGTCGCAAAGACATCCGATCGCATCGCGGGTGCCCGGCAGCCAGCGATTCGCATCTTGAACGCTGAGTATCAGCCGCCGCCGACCGCTTCGCCCATACAGCAGGATCGCCAGCACGGCCAGAAGTGACGCGGGCGCGACATAATCATGGCGCTTTGCCAGGGTCGTCAGAGCGCCGGCGAGTGCCCCCGAGATCGTTCCCAGTGGGGCGGTCGCATGTCGAAACACACGCCGGCGCGGCATGCCGGCGGTGAACGGATTGAGTTCGGGCGCCCGAACGTCGTAAAGACGCTCCTGCCAGTACGCCAATGCCGCGGTATGCGGTTCGTTGCGCTCCCAGTCGGCGATGTGACGTGGTTGAGCGGGCACCGAGCCAAGGGCAGGTGCTCGGTCTGTGGCCGCGGCAAGGTAGAGCTCCGCGTAATCGCGAAAGAAGACTCGGCGCGAGAACCCGTCCACGATCGTGTGCGGAACGACGAGGGCTAGCAGATGGTCCTCGCGTCCAAGCCGGAGCAGCAGCGGGCGCGTCAGTGGCGGCGACGAAAGGTCAAAGCCAACGTCGAGCGCGTTGAGCACGGTCTGAGCCAGCACGCGGCTGCGCGGCCGATGGCAGATGGCGAGGTCAGTACGCATCAGCGGCGCGGGCCGCGGATCGGCGATCACGTGGACGACCTCGCCGTAGCGCAGCTCAAGAGTGCTCCGCAGAATCTCGTGTCGCGCTAGGATCTGCTCGAGCGTCTGTTCAGCGGCCGCTGCGTTCAGCCGGCCGATGATGCGCACAGCCAAGAACATATTTTCGCGTGCGATCCGCTCGTGAGACAGGACGAACTCACGCTGCTGCTCTAGAGGCGCTGCCACCGCCCGTGAGTCGGTGAGGCCTGCATCGCTGACGTATCGAGTGGCCACGGCGTTTGATGGTTGTGCCTAGGAGGCAGATCCCCCATTTCATTGGCACCGGTTCACCATGACGTCGTGGGGCGAGCAGGGCGACCGGGCAGGTGGAGGATCAGCCGGTGGTGTCGCGTCAACCGATCGGTACGTTGTTGCGCGCTCTCGGCGATCGGGCTGCCGGCCATGATCCCCGCACCGGTCGCGACGGGAGCGGGAAGGACATCAATCTCGCCCGTAAGCCTCCGGTGCGGGTTGTTCCTTCGCGAAGCCCGGGACATGATCTGATGACGGTCGAGTCGTCGCCCCCTCCACGAGCTCGCGGGATGACATGTGGGCGCATGTGGGCTCGCGGATCGCGGTCAACCCCTGGCCCGGGTCCCCTGAGCGCTCGACCGGTGCAGCTTGGAGGATCGACGCCGTCGCGCGTTGCCGCTGTGGCCGCGTGCCCCACGCGGCCGGTGAGCGCGGGCCTCGGTGATCGTCAGGGCAATGCGTTGACTGCGCGGTAGGCGGCCTGGATCAGCGGCTGACTCCGCGCCGCTCTCGGCTCGTCGCCGTCGGAATGGCGGTTCATCACGTAGGCGAATGAAAGGCGACGCGCCGGGTCGGCAAAGGCGACGGCACCCCCTCGTCCGCTGCTTCCAAGTGCTTCCGGTGGCCACGTCGCCTCGTCATCGGCGCCCTGCGTCTGCCCGCACGCCCGTTCAAAGCCACCCGAATAGCGTGTCGCCTCCCCCCGGACCAGGTCGACCGCTGCGGTCCCATCGACCTCAATCGACGTGGCGACGTATTCCTGGTCAACGACGCGCACGGAGCCGAGAGCACCGTCGAGCGCAAGGGGGGCGTACATCATCGCCAGACTCCGAGCGTTTGTGATGCCGATCGTCGCGGGGATCTCGGCCGCATGCGTCTCGGGGCGATTGTAGGCGTCCACATCCCGCAGCGCACCGTAGGAGTTCCAGATCGCTAGGGCGAACGGCTCCTTAGCTCTCAGTGCCTGCAGGAAATGCGGCCCCAGCCCGCAGTCGCTGGCTTGCGGGATGACCTGGCTAGCGACTCGATGTGCTTGGTTCGCAGGAAGGCCGATCCAGAAGTCGAGCCCCAGCGGCCGCGCGATGCTTTCCTGGAAGAACTGAGCCACAGTTTGCCCGGTCACTCGACGGACAACTTCGCTGAGCACCCAGCCGAACGTTAGCGGGTGATAGCCAGTCCGCGTCCCCGGCTCCCACAGAGGGCCTTCCCCAGCGAGAGTCAAAGCCATCACATTCGCGTCATAGACCATCTCGGGGGCGATCGGTTGTGAAACACCGGGCAGACCGGCCTGGTGATTGAGCACCATCCTGAGCGTAATCTCGCTCTTCCCGCTCTGAGCAAACTCGGGCCAGTAAGCTGCGACAGGGCGATCGAGCGTCAGTACGCCGCTGCTGGCCAGCATGTGGGCGCAAAGCGCCACGGCCCCCTTCGTGCATGAGAATACGACAGTGACAGTCTCGGGCCCCCATCTGGCCTGCGTCCCGGGCCCCACAAATCCTCCCCACAGGTCCACGACACGACGGCCATCGAGGACGACGCATACGCTGGCACCGAGCTCACCCCGCTCGGCGAAGCTCCTCTCGAACTCGTGCCGTAGCTCACTGAACGAGGGTTCGAAGCTACCACCCACCGTCGAGGCGGCCCAAGCGTTCGTTGACACACAGAGATTAGATCACTGCACGTCTTTTCTTGTCAAGCATAGATCCCGCTCCGCGCAAGCTGGCAGCGCCCCTGATGGTGCGCTTCTGGTGCACGCACCACCCGCCGAGCTCTCGTCTGGCTAACCCGGACACCGTGCAGGCCGCCTCGCCGACGCCGGAGGCCGAACGGAGTGTCCGGCGGGAGGTTGGCCAGGCGGGATCGCGTGCGTAGCGATAATCACGGGCACAGGGCGGCTGGAGCAGCTCTTGGCGGCTGGGGAAGAGCGTCACGGCGCGAAGGCCCGGGCGAGCCTGGGTCGCATCCGGATCGAACGAAGATGCCGTCGAACTGGAGCATCTCTCCGGTCCGAGCGTCCTCGAAGCCAGGGTCAGCGCTCGCCAGCCGAAAGCCGCGGTCGCGAAGGAAGCCAATGACCTCCTCGAACAGCGGCGAGCCATCGTAGAGTCGCACGAGCGACAACTCGACCTCGACGACGGCGATGCTTGCCATCACTTCTTGCGCGCCACGGAGCACGTCGAGCTCGGTGCCCTGGACGTCGAGCTTGAGATATACGCGCTCACACCCAACGATCGAGTCCCAGATCCCGTCTAGCGTCGCGACCGCTACCGGTTCTACATCCACGTACGCCGAGCGTGGCACAATTTCGACTTGTCGGGCGGCGACGGACAGGAGCGAACTGCAACAGGAGTCCTCAGCAATTTGTAGCTCGGAGCGTCCATTTTCGCGCCCCAACGCAATCCGATGCACCGTCCAGTACGGATCCGCGGCCGCCGCGTCCTCGAGCTGCGCGAAAGCGTCCCGTCCTGGCTCGAAGGAGTGGATTGGGCCGGTAAAGCCGGCGATTCGCATCCTCCGGGCAAACTGACCGACATTTGCGCCAACGTCGACGATCGCCGAAACGTGCTGCCATGCACAAATCAGAGTTCGCCGCGAGTTAGCTTGCAGCCGCACATCGGGGGAGACGTCTGCATACGCAGTGTTCACGCTGACTACTCTGATCACGTCAGGCGGGCAGTCCTATCCATCGATCGCTGGAGCCGAGCGACTCGCACGGACCGCTGATCGTCGATCGGTCGCCCGCCGCGTTCTAACTCGTGACGTACGCGGCTGTCCAGTCGATCGTGGCTGGCAACGATGAAATTGTGCGCTCGGACTGTGTATAGCGGCGTACGACGTTGCCGCTGACCGCGTAACCACCCGTGGCGGCAAGTAACTCTTCAAGCACAACGCGTGCTTCGAGGCGCGCCAACGGAGCGCCGAGGCAATGGTGGATCCCTTCGCCAAACGCGATATGGCGCTGTGGCTGGCGCGTCACGACGAGTGCGTCGGCGTCTTTCCAGCGTCGCGGATCGCGATTCGCCGAGCCCCAGAGCAACACGACGCGCGCGCCCGCCGGAAGGTCGCGCTCATGGACGGTGACAGGAGCCGTTGTGGTGCGCGTCAGCCACTGGATCGGGGCATCAAATCGCAATAGCTCTTCGACCGCCTCAGGCATCAGCCTGGGCGAGTCGCGCAGCAGTCGCTGCTGGTCGGGGAAGCGCGCCAGGTGGAGCAGCGCTCCGGCGATCAGGGCGCTCGTCGTCGTGATTCCGGCGAAATAGAGCAACATCGCCATACCGATGACCTCATCTGGCGACAGCTCCGAGCGGTCCTGCGCCGCGACCATGACGCTCAGGAAATCCTGACGGGGGCGCCTTCGCCGCTCTTGCATATACGCCAGGATGTACTCACGCATGACGTCACGTGCTTCAAGTGCGCTTGGCGGCAGCGCCACCTGGCGCGGCGTGCGCTCGCTCATCGCCTCGAACCAAGCGAGCAGCATCGGATGCTCCTCCTCGGGGAATCCCAGCCAGTCGCTGATCATGCTCGACGGCAGTCGCAACGCCAAGTCGGCCGCAAGGTCGCACTCATGCAGCTCTCTCAGATCCTTGAGAAGGGCTCTGACCTTTTCGCGGACGATCTGCTCGAGCGTGGCGCGTACCGCGCTGACTCGAAACTCCCCTTTCACAGCGTCTCGCAATCTCCCGTGAAGAGGCGGATCTGCGTGCGTCAGCTCTCCGGCGGGTGAGAACAACAAAGCTGTATCGTCCAGGTCGTTCCCGTGAGCGCTTGAGAACGTTCTCCAGTCCCTCGCTGCGGACTGCACATCCGCGTACTGAGAGAGCGCCCACGCGCCCCTCGTCGTTTCGTATACGGGTGCCTCATCGCGCAAGCGCGCGTAGAGCGGATAGGGGTCCTCATGCAGCTCCAGCGGCTCGTAAGCGAGAGGCTCGCTCATCGCAGACGGCGCGTCACTTTCGTCGCGTGCCCCCTATAGCACGCTTCAGCAGCAGAGTTCTAGTCATTAGATCACATCGAAGCAAACGAAGACATCGAAGTCAAGCCTGCCGCGCAAGCGGGTTGCTGCTACAGCGTCCCGCCATGTGTCCCCGAGACCTGGGGGAAGCGAAACGAGCTCGACGTCCCGCAGTCAAGACAAATGCCTCGTACGGTTCCGCCCGTGGAAGAGGGGCCGGCGGCAATGGCGCCGCGTAGCGCGCCTACACAACAAAATCGCTCGAGGACACCCGGGTTATGATCGAGTTTCACCCGCCCACGACGCCGGCGCTGGCCGCGATAGACCCACCTCGCCTCGACTGAGCCCGTCACATACCTGACCTGCGCAGCGACCACCCGGCTTTAGCCAGCAGGCGCTTCAGCTGTAGCCATGAACCAGTGAGGGAGCAGCAGCGGCGGGGGAGGCAGCGTGCAGCTCACAGCGGATCGGACACTCTGACTCCGGTCTGCACGGCCGCAACATGCAGCTCCTCTCCGGTGACGTCGGAGGCGATCATGGTAGTGCCGAGGTGCTCGGGCAGGACGTGAGGTAGCTGCCGCCGCGGATGCGATAGACGGGTGCCATCTTGGCGATCAGCGCCTCAAGGTAGATGTCATCAGGGAGGCAGTCGCCGTGGTGGGGGAGACCGACTCGCTGCAGGAGATCGGGGAGCCATTCGTCAAGGGGCTCGGTGAGCAGGCCGCGGTTGGCCGCGATCTGGGTTTCGACGATCATGCCGAATGCGACGGCCTCGCCGTGCAGCAGGGTGCCGTAGCCGGCGAGGGTCTCGAGCGGGTGCCCGATGGTGTGCCCGAAGTTCAAGGGCCTGCGCAGGTCCTCCTCGTAGGGGTCGCGTTCGATGAGCTCGGTCTCTGATCGCGGCCGCTGCACGTACGAGTTGCTCGAGCACGTCGAGGTCGCGCGCCATGATCGGCTCGGTGTGCTCGTCGATGAACCGCCAGTACGCTGGTGAGGCGATCACGGCCTTCTTGATCGACTCGGCCAGGCCCGCGGCGACGTGACGGCGATCGAGCGTAGACAGGAAGCCGACGTTCGAGATCACCCCCGAGGGCTGGTAGAAGGCGCCGATCAGGTTCTTCGCGCTCGGATGGTTCGCGGCTACCTTGCCTCCCATCGCCCCATCCACCTGGGCGAGCAGCGTCGTCGGCAGGTTGATGTATTGCAGGCCGCGCATGTACGCGCTGGCGACCCAGCCGCCGAGGTCGTTGATCACGCCGCCGCCAAACGTCACGATGAAGTCTCGCCGGCTGATGTCCGAGGCGGCCAGCCAGTCCCACAGCTCGAGCGCCCGCGCCGTGCTCTTGCTGGGCTCGCCTGGCGGAAGCCGGTAGAGCTGATACGCGATCTCCGCCTCATCGAGCGCTTCCCGCAGGGCGGCGCCGTGGAGGTCGTTGACGCGGGCGTCGGTGATGATCGCCAGCCGCGCGCCGGCGGTGAGAACGCGCAGGTGCTCGACGGCGCTGGAGAGGCTGCGTGTCACGTGGATCGGATAGACGTCTTCGCGAAACGCGCTCGCGTGGATCACCGCCTCGGTTGTGGGCAGCGTGAATTCATCGCGGACTCGAAAGTGCTCAGTGTCGATGGTGCTGGCCGACGACATGGTTCTGCCTCCAGTTCACTCGATGGCTTGAGCTCGTGCCCGCACTCTCCACCCCGAGCCAGCGCCGGACCATCAGGCGATCGGGCGACCCGGAGGCTCGATTCCCTTTAGCCATCCGGTGCTTGCGTCCGCCCCAGTCCGAGCTCCAAGCGCGTGGTGCGCGGTGAGTGGCGCCGGCGCGTTGGCCCGCTACTCGATCAGCCCCCGGCGCATAGCGACGGCAACCGCCTCGGCCTGATCGCGAGCTCCGAGCCGCTCGTAGATGTGGCTCAGGTGAGTCTTCACTGTCGCGGTGCCGATCGTCAGTCGCCGGGCGATCTCGGGCGCGCTCATCCCCTCGGCGATCAGGACGAGCACTTCGCGCTCTCGGTCGGTCAGGAAGTCGCGCGGCGCCGCCGCGCGCAGCCGGATCTCGCTGGCGAGCGCCGGCTGGATGCTGGCCCCGAGGATCTCGTCGCCTCGGGCAATGGCGGCGATCGCATCGCACACCTCCCGCGCGGGGCAGTCCTTCCCCAGGTAGCCCGAGGCGCCGGCCTCGAGCGCGGTGTAGACCTGTGCCGGCTCGGGAGTGGAGCTGATGAATAGGACGCGAGTGTGCTCGGCGGCGCTAGCGAGCAGTCGGGCCGAATCGACTCCTGTGGTGGTTGGGTCGATCAGCAGCACGCGGGGCCGTACGCGCTCGAGGGCCTGGTTGAGGGCCTCGCCCTCGTTGGCGGTGCACAACGCGAACTCCGGCCAGGCCTTGACCGCTCGTTCGAGCGCTTCACGGTACAGCGGGTGGGCGTCGGCGACGAGCACGCTCACCCTCCCAGTGTGGGGGCGCGGAACGCCACCGTCGCGTCGAGGCCTCCCATTCGAACCGGGACGACGAGCACGCGCCAGTAAGGAACGCGACGCCAGCGCTGCTGCCACCCCGTCCCGTGAGTTGCTCTCTACAGCGCTCGAACCCACGACCCCAGACCCGAGGAGTTCGCCCTTTTCGCTGACGAGGACCGATCGCGCTGAGGGTTCATGGTGCCTGTCCGAGCGTCACGCGGGAGACATTGCGAGCCGAGAGCGTGTACGTGCTTTCCAGGATCGGGCTGCTGGCAACGTCTCCACCTCCGGCAACAGCCCCGACCTTCGTGTAGCCGTCGGGGGCGGCACCGACGATCTGTTCCTCCCCGTCGCCGGCGGTGCGCTGGCTGAAGCTGAGTTCGCCTCGCTCAGCCGCAGCTGCCGTCGCGCAGCTCATCCCGAGGCCTTCATCGTCAGTGGTGGCTAGGCACAGCCAGCCGGTACCGGGGACCAGCCAGGTTCCGTTGGCAGCCTGCCGCGCCGCCTGGATGTCGAGGCCGTAGCCCGCTGGGGCCCGTTCCGACGCGCTCACAAGCCCCGGTGGGGGCGGGCTGGCGCCGGGGTTGCGCAGCAGCGCGAAGCGGCTGACCACGGTTGCGATACTTGCTCGTGCTGCCAGTCCGTGGTGTGCCTGCGCGGTGAGCGAGTACACAGCGGGCACGGATAGAGCGACCGCCAGCAGACCGACCGTGATCGCCGCGCGCCTGCGGGCGCGCACTGCGGGGTGTCGCAGAATCATGGTTCACGCCCTTTCATGAGTATTCGAACTCGGGTGTTGCTGATACTTCGTAGGAGTGACGGTTGTGAGTCTGGGCGTAACCCCCGTAACCGTAAAATTCTTGGTATACGAAGCCGCCGGAACCGCCGCCGGCGCAGTATTCGATGCCGCTGTAGGTGGGTGCTCCAGCCCATCCTTCGGTTGCGCGCATCACGCAGAACGCGTCGGCGGAGGCCTGGGCGTCGATCCACCAGATGCTATGGAAGTGCCCCTGGTTGCAGTAGCCGCCGCCTCCGTAGGTGCCCACACAGAAGGTGCTGACTGTGGCCGATGCGGGTGCCGGCGCGATCGCGGCGTATGCGCAGATGAGTGCTGCGGCGAGTAGCGCGACGAGCAGCCGTGACCCGCTGCGGCGAGTGCCGAGTTCCATCCTGAGTCTCCTCTGTTGTGTTCAACTCGGGAGTGCGGCGCCGCACGGTCCCGTGATGCTGTTACGAACTAGGCTGCTTGACGCGAAAAAGTGTGACGGGACGCGCTAGGCACTCTGTCGGCTTCGTGACAGCGAACACTTCGGCAAACGCCGTGTGATGCGACTTGCTGCCGCCGATAGTTGGTGCCATTTCGGTATACGGTAGACACGGCAAGCAGGCCGGCGGGCAAGGTTGGCGTTCGGGCCGCAGCCTGCCCACACGCCGGGACGCCCGGGCTGGCCGGGCGTGTTGCTAGTAGCGGAATGGTTGCCGCAGGCGCGCTACCGTGAACGGGTGGTCCGGCTACACCAGGGGTCGGGCTCTGAAAGTGGGGGCGCCCGTTCCGTCGAGGTACACCCGCAAAGCTTTGCGGCCTTCTACGAGCGTCTGTACCCGAGGGTCCTGCGCTACTTCGCGCATCGCACCCACCCAACCCACCAGGCCCTGGACCTGGCGGCCGAGACGTTCGCACGGGCGTTTGAAGCGCGGCAGGTGTTTCGCGGCAACAGCGAAGCGGAGGCGATCGGCTGGTTGTGGGCGATCGCCCGTGCGCAGCTGAACATGGCCTACCGCCGGGGGAGGGTCGAAACTGAGGCAATGGACCGGCTGGGTCTGCGGCGCCCGGCCGCCACCGAGGACGAGGTGAGACGGATCGAGGAACTCGTGGACGCAGATGCCTCAAAGGGCGTGCTCGCCGATGCCTTCGACGAGCTCTCGCGCGAGGAGCAGCGAGTAATTGAGATGCATGTGATCGAAGAACGGCCCTACCACGAGATCGCCCGGGAGCTCGAGCTGACCGAGACGACCGCCCGCGCCCGCGGTTCGCGCGCGCTTCGCAAGCTCGCGGACAACCAGACACTTCGAGTAAGCGTGAAAGGAGGCGGCGAGCATGGATAGGCCCGAGGAGCAGGACTGGCGGCTCGGATCGATGGAGCGCCTTGGGCGGGAGTTCTCAGCGCTCGAGCAGACACGCGCTCAAAAGCCGAGGCGAGGTCGGCCGAGGCGGCGCGCGCGGCTGATGCTGCTCGGCGGCGCCGGACTGGCGATGACGGCGGCGATCATTGTGGCGGCGATCGCGTTGCAGAAGCCCTCGAGAGCGCTGGCGAATCCAAACCAGGCGGCTGCGGCCGCGGAACGCGCGGCCACGTTTGCGTTTCAGACACGTAGCGAACTTCGCGCCGTGGGAAGCGCCGGTCAGGTCTCTGTGGCGAGCGGCGAAGTCGACCTGGCAGCCCCATCGTTTCGCGTCCGCATTCATGCTGTCTCGCACGTAAGCGGGTTTGAACGGATCGTGTTCCCGGACGTCGTCTACGTTCGCGCGATCGGGCCGCGTGGTCCACGCCCTTGGCTCGGTTCGCATCTAAGTCCCCCGGCTGTGATTACGACTCGCGAGGGCAGCAGCGGTGGGCTTGGCGACCCGCTCGGCCTGCTCGCCGTGCTGGCACGCACAACCCACGCGCAGCGACTGGGTGTCGAGCACATCGACGGCGAGCTGAGCCGCGAGTACCGCCTCCAGCTGACGCTGGGCGACTTTCTCGCCGCCGACGGCCAACCAATCCCGGCAGCGACAGCGTCGACTCCCGTGACCGTCAAGGTCTGGCAGGACAGCGCAAACCGGCTGCTCCGCGCAGAACGTGTATTTGAGCTGGCCGCCCGCGGCGGCGAGCGGCTGGTCGTTCTGACCGCCTTCAACCGTTACGGACAGCCGACCGCGATCAGCGCACCAGCCGGCGTGCCGGTGGTCGGCTCCCAGCGGCTCAGTCCGCTGGCCGACGATCCACTCGGCGCAAGCCTCCTCAACGCGATCACATTTGGCACCGAGCACACCACGACTGCGGTCCCGAACCACTCCCAGCAGCGGGGTGCTTTTCGCGGTGCCACCAGCCCACACGCCGGCGGTCCGGGCACCGCTCCGTGACTCGACTGCGAGGCCAACTCGGCAGGGTGGGCGGCGCGGCCCGTGGCGCAGGCCCGCTGCAGGCCCGCTCGATCGTCAACCGGGTGGTCTACAGCGGCCGGTCTGCCGGCTACGCGGGCAGATCCGTCGATCAGACGATGGTCCGGTGGTTCGCGGCCGAGCAGGCTTCGTGGCGTGAGTGTGGCGCAGTCCACCACAGCGGTTCGTCCGACACGCTCGGGGGCGACCGGCATCGCGATGGCAGACGCGGATCACGTTCGAGGTCACGATGGTCGGCACACGCTCGCGTCAGTCCGGGCCGACGGCGGCGACCGTGTGGTCTCTGTGCTTGTCGCCGATCGCGACCAGCTGTACTTGGGGGCGCTGTCGGCGCTGATCGAGCGGAGTCCGGGCCAGGAGCTCGTAGGGACAAGTCTTGACGGCTTCGCTGCGCTTGAGCTGATCCGCAGCGCCGTACCGACCGTCGCCGTGCTCGACCCAGGCCTGCCTGGCCTGGCCGGTCTCGCGATCCTGAACGCGATCGAACGCGACGAGCTTCCCACGCGCGTGGTGATGCTTTCCGGGGACCCTGAGGATCGGCGCCCCTACGACTCGCTCGCCGCCGGCGCACGCGGCTATTTGACCCGCAATGCGGGGGAGGAGGAGATCTGCGCAGCGATCACCGCAGCCGCGACCGGCGGCGCGGTGATCGCTCGGCGGCTGCACACGGCGCTCGTTGGTGAGATTCGGCGCCGAGGCCATGCCGAAGAGTCGGCGTTGGACCCGGCGACACGCGAGGTGGTCGTACTGACCGCCGCCGGCCTGAGCCCGATCGAGGTCGCAGCGCAGATGCACGTCTCGCCTACCACCGTCAAGGGCCGCCTGCACAGTCTCTACAAAGCCCTCGACGTCAGCGCCCCCACAGCGGCGGTCGCCGAAGCGGTTCGCCGACGCCTGATTGATTGATCCAGCTAGCTATAGCTAGGTGACGTCACCTTGAGTGTGTCAGTGGACGATACGATGTCACTGTGTGGGTCTGTGACTTGTGCAACACTCATGTAGAGAGGGCATGCCGCGCCCGAGCACGCAGAAAGAACCGAGGACACTCGTTTGCTGCGCCGGGCGCGGCGCCCGATGATGCGCTGTTGCGCTGAGCGGCACCGGCTGCCAAGGCGTGAGGGTGGGGCTCTGTGAGTCGGGTCGAAAACGGTCGCGGCGGATCGCTCGGGACCGTCCGGTCCGGGCTGGTCGAGCGGTTGCGTTCGCGCCGCTTAGAGATCGAGCAGGCGATCTTTGCCCACATCCGCGATGCAGTGTCATCTGGTCTGGCCGGCAGCGCCGACGCCGAGTACGTGGCCGGCCTGCACGCGAGTGTCGCGGGCGCCTTGGATTACATCCTCGTTGGCATCGAGCGGGGAGAGGAGCGCTCAGGACCGATCCCTTCGGTGCTGGTTGCGCAGGCGCAGCGCGCCGCTCGCACCGGCGTGGGCCTCGAGACGGTCCTGCTCCGCTACGCCGCTGGCCACAGGCGTCTGGTTGGGTTTGTCATGACCGAAGCCGGTGACTTCGCACCCGAGGCACTGCGCCAGGTGCTGGATCTGCAAGGGTCACTGCTCGAACGTCTCATGGCCCAGGTCTCAATCGAATACAGGCGCGAGGCCGAGCGCGCCGGGCGTTCGCTTGAGCAGCGCCGTGCGGAGCTCGTGCGGAGGTTGCTCGCCGGCGAGCCCGTCGCGACGGCTGAATTGAGCTATAGGTTCGACGCCTGGCATCTTGGGGTGATCGCAACGGGCGCAGGGGCGAGCGAGGCGATCCGGGTTCTGGCCGCACGCGCTGATCGCCAACTGCTGTCCGCCTCGCCTGGCGCGGACACCGTGTGGGCGTGGCTCGGTGGGCAGCGAAAGCTGGCGCTCGCGGACATCGAACGCGTCCCGCAGGCCAAGGAGCGTGGGAGCGTGAGACTGACGATGGGCGAGCCAGGGAGAGGGCTCGACGGCTGGCGCCTGACACACCAGCAGGCACAGGCGGCACTGCTAGTCGCACTGAACAGGCCACCCAGGCTCACGCGGTATGCCGAGGAGATGCTTCTCGCGGCCGTACTGCGGGACGAAACGCTCGCCAGATCGCTGCAGGAGATGTATCTCTCGCCGCTTGCTCGCCAGCGCGACGGCGGGACGGCGTCGCGTGCGACGTTGCGCGCCTACTTCAAGGGTGGGCGCAACGCGTCCTCGGCCGGTGCCGAGCTCAGCGTCGCTCGCCAGACGGTCGAACAGCGTCTGCAGACGGTTGAGCACGTCCTTGGCCGCGGGCTGCCGACGTGCCTGACCGAGCTTGAGCTGGCGTTGCGCTTGGAGGAGCTGCGCGATGTCGCTCGCAGCGGAAGGGGCCAGGCGGGTTGCGACTGATCCAAATCGACCCAACTGTTCCAGTGCACAAGCGGTTGAGCCTTGGCCGCAAAGTGGCACTATGCCACATTTTCGATGGTTCAACCAGGCACATAGCAATAGCGCGGGCGTCTAGCGACCGGTAGAAATCATTGCAGTAGACAAACGTCTCGCCACATCTCTACCAAGTCGCTGCGACCGCAGGAGGGGCAAGGATGAAACGGTTGTGCTCGCTGTTCGTATTCATAGGGTTACTGGTGGGGTTGGCGACCTGCTCGTCCGCCGCGTTGGGAGAGGGCACATCCACTCGTGGTGGGCCTGGCGCGTCCTCGTCGCTGGGGGGCTCGCTCGTGACTCCGGGGTCGCCGACGCAAGGCGAACAGGCGCAGGCAGCGGAAGAAGCGAAGCTGGCGAGTCCAAACACGGTCGCCGAAACCGAAGCGTCTCGTACGAAATTCGAGGGCCTCGATACCGAAGCGGCAATCAAGCTGGCAGGGGAAGCGTTCCCGGCGGTGATCGACGATCCCGCTGGTGGGCCCCCGAAGCTGCCGGCGGGGCAAAGTATCACGGGTTTTCCAGCCGATGACGCCGCGCAGGTCGATCTTCCAGAAGGCAAGCATGCGGTGATCGAATCGACCGCGCCCATGGCGATCGAAACTTCGCCTGGCCACCGAACGCCGGTTGATCTGGGCCTGACCGAAGTGCGCGGCATGTTTGAGCCGAAGGCACCGGTCGTTGGGGTCCAGGTTCCGAAGCGGCTGAGTGATGGGGTTACCCTGGGGAGCACTGGTCTGTCGTTGACGCCGGTTGATGCGCAGGGAGTCCCGCTGGAAGGCTCGGAAGGGGCCATCGACGGCGCTTCGGTGTTCTATGCCAATACGCAAACCGACTCGGATACAGTCGTCAAGCCGGTAACGGCGGGATTTGAGACCGACACGCTGTTGCGTTCGGTGGCAAGTCCGCAGAAGCTCTTCTTCGGGGTCGGGCTGCCTGAAGGTGCGAGCTTGGCTCAGGGCGCGGCTGGGTCTGGGGCTGTGCAGGTCGTCAAGGAAGGCACGGTGATCGCGACGGTGGTTGCGCCGGGTGCGCGCGATGCCGCGGGGACTTTGGTACCGGTGTCGATGAGTGTTTCGGGTGACACGCTGGTGTTGAGCGTCGCTGATCAGGCGAATGAGTACCAGTACCCGATCGAGGTCGATCCGGCGATCACCGATGAACAGCTGGTTGAATCGTATCGTTTTCCGGGCCCAAGCAACTGGAGGGAGGAACCCGCTCCCCCGAGCCCGTTCCATTTCCTCGAAGAAGGGGCAGAAGGTGAACACCCAGAAACTCTGAAGGACTATGACAGCGGCACCGCCTACGCTCGGGGTGAATGGGGTGCGATGGCGTATGAAACCCAGGGCGAATCCCGCATCTATGAGTTCATTTCAGAAACTTGGGCGTCGAATGCTGGGGGGAACATCGAAAACAAGCTCTTTATTCGCAGCGCTGGCGGCGGCATGGAAAAGGAAGTCGTGACGGGGTCAGCGTATCCTGCGACCAAGGAGGAACTGTGCGTCGAATCGGGCTGCGCCACGGGCACGGTCACTGCGGCCAATGAGCACAATGCCGCCGAGTTCAAGCAGACCGCGACCAATTCGGGCAGCGAATTCTCCAGCACCATGCTGACTGCCGATGTTGAGATCCTACAGGAAAAAGGGCCGACGATCACGGGTGCCAACACCACGTCGAAAACGATTGCGGGCCAGCCGAACGTGCTCTATCCGGGTAATTGGCTTGGGCCGCAGAGGGGTTTGGTCGAACTCTCGGCGACGGACCCGGGACTCGGCTTTGAAGGCACTGCTCGCAAAGGTGTGCTGGGCTCGCAGAGCATGACCACCTATTACCGGCCGAACACGGAAAAACTATCCGACGGTGAAGACACCGTGGAACTTTACGCCCGCGACATCGTGGGGCTCGAAGCCCATCTGAGCGAGAAAGTGAAATACGACAAGACGTTGCCCTATGAAGTCAAGCTCCAGGGTCTCCCGGCCAACAAAGAACTAGGCGATAGCGAGGTCAAAGTAAAAGCTACAGCGAAGGACGGGTCGGAAGCGTTCAGCGGGTCGGGTATCGAATCGATCGGATTGAAGATCGACGGCAAAGAAGTAGGGACGGCGTCGGGCTCGTGCTCTCCGGGGCCGTGTACCGCGACGAGTGGCGAATGGACGATCAATGGCGCTGAATATGCCGCCGGGCAGCACAAGGCCACTGTCACGGCGACCTCCTACGCCGGCAACGTAGCTACCGAAGAATTACGTTCGATACAGGTCATCTGGCGATTCCTGTGGCGTTGGGGCCTGGTTCGGTGAGCCCGGAGACGGGCGAGTTCTTCTTGAATGCGACAGACGTGTCGGCTGGTGGCCCGGGAGCGACGCTGTCGGTGAAGCGCAGCTACAGCTCGTCGCATCTGGCGGCGGGCGCGGAAGGTCCGTTGGGGGCGCAGTGGAGCATGAGCGTCGGCGGGTCGCAGAGCCTGACGAAGGCTGCCGAAGGCGCGGTTGTGCTTACCGACGCCGAAGGCCAGGAGTCGGTGTTCGCGAGCAAGGGGAAAGGCGAATTCAAATCGCCGCCGGACTCCGCGAGCCTGACCTTGACTGAAGTGCTCGAAAAAGAAAAAACTAAGGAATTCCTGCTGAAGGACGGCAGCGGTCAGGTCACGAAGTTCACGCTGCCGGCAGGCGGCACCGGGAGCACGTGGGTGCCCGCGACCCTCGAAGGGCCAGGTGCGACGAACGTCGTGACCTACAGGTTTCAGACGGTGGGCGCGATCACAGAGCCGACCGAGGTGCTAGCGCCGGTGCCCGCAGGTGTGTCGTGCACGGCCGAATTGGTCAAGGGGTGCAGGGCTCTGGGCTTTGTGTACTCCACGAAAACGACAGCGACAGGCGACAGTTCGAGCCAATGGGGCGAATACGAAGGGCGACTGAAGGAAGTGACCTTCACCGCGTGGGAACCCACATCGGGCAAAATGAAGACGACCGCGATCGCTGAGTACGTGTACGACAAGGAGGGCAAGCTGCGAGGCGAGTGGAACCCGAGCATCTCCCCAGCGCTCGAGACGACCTACGGTTATGACGCGGCCGGTCACGTGAGCGCAATGACGCCGCCTGGCCAGCAGCCGTGGCTGTTTAACTACGGCACGACCACTGGCGACCCACGGGCGCGGATCGTGTCGGTAACGCGTCCGAGCGCTTCGACGCCGGCGGGCAATGGCGCGGCGCCGGTGAACACGACCGCGCCCGCGTTCTCGGTCGAAACGGCCAGGGAAGGCATTCCGGTGAGCGTCTCGACCGGTACCTGGAGCAATAGTCCGCTCAGCTACAGCTACCAGTGGGAATCGTGCCACAGTGAATTGGAACACGAAACCTATCATGAAGTTTGTGGGCCGATCCTCGGCGCCACGAGCCAGACCTACACGCCGGCGCCGCACGGAGGGTATGGCCTGCATGTGACGGTGACAGCGACTAACGCCGATGGCTCGACGACCGCCAACACCGCTAAACGGATCGAAATCGTCCTTCTTGGGGTCTCATTCACAGAAGCGGCGTCGTTCGGTAAAGAAGGCGCCGAAGGCGGGCAGGTCAAAGAACCGTCGGCGGTCGCCGTTGAATCTGCCAGCGGCTCCGAAGGCAACGTATGGGTCGCCGACACCGGCAACAATCGGGTCGAGGAGTTCTCCGCATCGGGGACGTTTATCAAGACGTTCGGCTGGGATGTGGGCGGCAAAGCGGAATTCCAGGTCTGTACGAGTAGTTGTAAAGCGGGAACCGCTGGGGCTGGTAACGGGCAGTTCGAAGGTCCTGTGGGCATCGCGCTCAGCGAAACGGACAAATACGTGTACGTCTCCGACGCCGGTAACAAACGGATCGAGGTCTTCGAAGCGAAAACCGGGAAATACCTCTCGCAGCTCAAGGTGAACGAAAGCGGCAAAGCCAACCCTGCGGCGATAGCCGCGGGAAAGTTCCCGATCTCCGGCTACACCAACCAGCTTTGCGTTACGTTTCCCAGCTCCAGCGAAGGACGGGTCGAATGCCACGGCATCGGTAGCAATGGTGAACTTCACGGAGGCCTGATCTTCGATAGTAGAGGCAAAGAACCTACGGGTATCGCTATCAGCGAAAAGGGCCAGACGAAAGGTGAAGGCAACGAGATCTATCTGACCAACAAGGGCAGCCATGAGGTGGATGTGTTCGAACCGCGCATAGATGAAGCGCGGTATGTGACGGTGTTCGGCTCGGAAGGCAGCGGCGAAGGCCAGTTCTCAACGCCGGAAAGCATCATCGTTGAGCCAGAATACGCGGCATACGCGGCGCTGGACAGCCAGCTGTTCGTATCCGACGGCGGTAACAACAGGGTGCAGATGTCCACGCAGACCGGCGGAACACCGTTCGAGTGGAACTTCGGGTCTGGACGCCAAAGCCTCGCTCTCGACGAACAGTCCGGCTCGAACAAGGGTGATCTGTACATCGTCAGCGCCGCCACCTCGAGCTCCGCAAGGATCACGAAGTGGACGCCTGAGCCCCCGCAGATCAACCCCCCGGAACCGCCGAACCCCGGCGGCAGCGCCGTCACGACCGTCGAGTACCACGTCCCGGTGTCCGGCGCCGGCGCACCGTATGCGATGGGCAAAACTGAAGTCGAAGCATGGGGACAGAAAGACGACCCGACCGAAGCGACAGCAATCTTCCCGGCGGATGAGCCGATGAGCTGGCCCGCGAAGGACTATCGGCGAGCGACTGTCAACTACCTGGACGGTAGCGCCCGCACTGTCAATGTGGCCCACCCGGGTGGGGCGATCTCGACCACCGAATACAACTCCGAGAACGATGTCGAACGCACGCTCTCGCCAAACAACAGGGCGGCAGCGCTCAAAGAAGGCACCAAATCCGCGGAAACCTCGAAACTGCTCGACACCGAGAACACGTACAACAGCCAAGGCAGCGAACTGCAGAGCACGCTCGGACCGCAGCACAATGTCGAGCTGCCGAGCGGCACGCAGGTCCAGGCGCGCGACCACAAGCAGGATTACTACAACGAAGGTGCTCCGGCCGAAGGCGGCCCGTATGGCCTACCGACAAAGACCACCGAAGGGGCGGAGTACTCCGGCAAAGAAGAAGACGTCCGCGAAACCACGACGTCCTACGCTGGTCAGGAAAACCTCGGCTGGAAGCTGCACAAACCGACGTCGGTAACCGCCAATGCGAAAGGGCTGAAACTGACCCACACCGTCGTCTATGAAGCGAGCACGGGCGAAGTGAAGGAAACGGTCATGCCGGCGGGCAACCCGAAAGAAAAGACGCCGCACGGCACCGAAACGATCTACTACACGACCGCGAAAAACACGTCGGTGCCCGCGTGCGGGGAACACCCCGAATGGGCGAACCTGCCGTGCGAGACCCAGCCGGCGAAACAGCCGGAAACGAGCGGGCTGCCGAAGCTGCCCGTAACGACCAGCACGTACAACATGTGGGACGAGCCGGAAAAAACCACCGAAGCGGTCGGCTCCACCACTCGTACAAAGACCGCGACCTACGAAGCCTCTGGGCGTCTGGCAAAAAGCGCGATCAGCTCGACGGTGGGCACCGCGCTGCCGACCGTTACAGATGTATATAACAAAGAAACCGGCGCGCTCGAAAAGCAGAGCACGACCACGGAAGGCAAAACCAAGACGGTCACGAGCGCCGTCAACAAGCTCGGCGAGATGACGTCCTATACCGACGCGGACGAAAACACAGCGACCTACGAATACGACATCGACGGTCGCACCACCAAAGTCAACGACGGTAAGGGCACTCAGACCTACACGTATGAAGCGACCACGGGCGATCTGACCAAGCTCGTGGACTCCACCGCGGGCACGTTCACGGCGACCTACGACGTCGAAGGGAACCTGCTGACTGAGGGCTACCCCAACGGCATGAACGCGAACTACACCTACAGCCAGACAGGTACGCCGACCAGCCTGGAGTACGTCAAGACGACGCACTGCACCGAAAAATGCACCTGGTTCAGCGACACGCTCGTTCCCTCGATCCACGGTCAGTCGCTTGAACAGACGAGCACCCTCTCCCACCAGGCTTACACCTACGACGCCGCCGGCAGACTGACTCAAGTCCAGAACACTCCAGCCGGTAAAGGCTGCACGACGCGTATCTACGCTTACGAAGAAGACACCAACCGCACCAGCCTCACGACTCGCGAACCTGGGACCGAAGGCAAATGCGCGGCCGAAGGCGGCACCGTCGAAAAACACAGCTACGATAGCGCCGACCGCCTCACCGATACGGGCACGAAATACAGCGAATTCGGGAATGTCACCGCGCTGCCCGCGGCCGACGCCGGCGGCTCGGCACTGACGAGCGCGTTCTACGTCGATAATCAGCTTCAGAGCCAGACCCAGAACGGGGAGACGATCGGCTACAACCTCGACCCCTCGGGACGCACCCGTGAAATCGTGTCCACCGGCAAAACCAGCCAGGACATCATCAACCACTATGCCGGCGGTGGCGACGCTCCGGCGTGGACAGTGGAAACCCCGTCGGGGAACTGGACCCGGAACATCCAGGGTATCGGTGGGCTCGCGGCGATCCAGGTCAACGGCGCGACGCCCGTGCTGCAGCTCACCGATCTGCACGGCGACATCGTCGCCACGGCAGCTCTCAGCGAAACCGAAACGAAACTCCTCTCCACGACCGATAGCAGCGAGTTTGGCGTTCCGACGACCAGCACTCCGGCCAAATACTCATGGCTCGGCGCCGAACAGCAGCCGACGGAACTCCCCAGCGGCGAGATCGCGATGGGCGCCCGCTCCTACATTCCGCAACTCGGGCGGTTCCTGCAGCCAGACCCGATCCCCGGCGGCTCAGCCAACGCCTACACGTACACCTTCGGCGACCCCGTCAACACCTCCGACCCCAACGGCGCACTCACCTACGGATTCTCGGGCTGGCTAAAGGAAGCCAACAACCAGGAAGCCCAAGAAGTCGTCGCGCGCGAAGTGGCCCGCGAAACCCTCGAACGCGAGGAAGCCGAACGCCGCGCCAGAGAAGCCCAGGAAGCCGAAGAAGCGGCCGCAGCCGCGGCCGCGATCCCAGCGGCAGCAGAAGAGCCACTCGGCGGCTCCGCGGGCTGGGCCTGCGAATACGCTGCGGAAACAGGTCAGGAAGACGCAGAATGCGGTGGCGGTAGCAGTGGCGGTAGCGTTGGCACGGTGAATATCGGCGGCAGCCACTTCATTACGGATCCCGGTCTCCCCGCTGGCGCGCAGTGTGAAGGCAACACCGACTCGAAGAAATACAAAAAGGAACACCCGAAGCTATGCCATGAAATCGAATCAAATCCATGGGAACCAGCTGATGCTTGGTGTGCGATGTTTTGGTGGACAAGTCCCGCGGCGGCGGCTGCTTGCGGGGTATATGGGAGCGCAAGAGAGTTTACGAAACACTAGCGCCTGCGAATCAGGTGCCCTTTGAAAGCCATGTCAATACCCGAAGCGACATCTCACGATCACCCGGATAAAAGATGACTTCGGACCGGATCCTTCACTGGTGGCCTCTGGCTGGGACCCTCGTTGGTGTCATGTTGGCGGTAGCGGGGCTTGCCCGCGGCGAATATCTGTGGGCAGTGGTTGGCGCCGGAATCGCTTGCAGGTTGCTCGTACACTTCATACGGAAATCACGGCCGCGCACCAGCAAGCAGCTTCTCCCAAATGAATCACAGATTTCTCGATTCCTTCGTCGGAGGCGAGAACGAAATGGGTAGCTAGAAGGTGACGCTGCAGCGAGAGGACGACTATGGAGTTTTGTAGAAAAGAGTGGGGCGGGTGCACGAGGCTACGAGCACAGAGTGAAAACAGCACGGCGACAGCTGAGACAGGCATTGCTTCACTTGGGTAGCGAAGGTACGCGCGAGATTGATGAGGCAGTGGGATGGAGATAGGCGGCAACGCGCAATGAGCTCGCGCCCAGGCGACGCGGAGGGCAACCACGCGTATCCGGCCCCGCGTGCGGGGCATGATCTCTGCGAGACGGGCGCTACGGCGGTCTCATCGAGAGCAGGATCTCGACGAGGAGAGCCCGGTACACGTTCTCTTGAGCGGGACGCCAGCAACATTCTGGCGCACGATGATCAGTGAGGCCAATCCGAACGGGATGACGGCCAAGTTTACGAGGCACCTCTCCTCGGGGGGCGCAATCGACTATGCGCTGACCCCTGCAACCGCATCGCTACCGGCGTCGTGCATCCGCGAGTGCGCGGCACTCGGTCCGCCCGCCGGCTCCCCGCGCTAGAGGCCCGTCCGGGGGGCGCCCATTCCGAGCGCTTGACACGACGAGACGCCAGTGATCTAATCATTCAATCAGTTCCGACGAATAGGGAGAGGTATGGGCATCAACATCGAGGAAGACGCCACCGGCGTCGTCCCACTTCCGGGCGAGTCCTCCGGGCTCTTTGTTCGCAAGTCCTCGGGCCTCGTGCGCGAGATGACCGGTCGCGACGCGACGAGCATGGGCCTTGGCGGGGTCAACGCGATCGCCACAATCGCCGTCTCCTTCGGCATCGCGCTGACTCTGTTTCCTGGCGTGGACCTCACCTGGGGTTGGATCATCGGCGCGGTGCTCATGATTCCCATGGCGTTCGCGTATGCGCAGCTCGTCGCGACCTTTCCCCGCTCGGGTGGCGAGTTCATCTATCTCAGCCGCATCTTCCATCCAATCGTCGGCGCGATGCTCGGGGTGGGCTTCTTCGTAGCCACCTTCCTCAACCTCGGTGGAAATGCCGTCTTCGACGGCCAGCTCTTCACGCCCAACTTCTTCGCGACGCTGGGAAGCGCGGCGCACGTCTCGGCCTTTACATCCTTCTCGCAAACGCTCTCCCACCACTTCCCCGAATGCCTCGTAGGAGCCGGTTTCGTGGTGCTCGTCGGCGCGATCGCGCTCCGCGGAGTCCACGCTCTCGGGCGAGCGATGTTCTATTGCATCTGCGCCGCGCTCATCGCAGAGGCGGTATTCCTGTTCGAGACGCTGACTCACAGCCACGGCGCGTTCGTCGCCGCCTTCGACCACTCTGTCCACAACCGAGCGGCCTATTCTCAGGTGATCGCGGCCGCCCGTAAGGCGGGGCTCCACACCGGTCCGCACTTCTCCCAGGTCATCGCCGGCATGCCCTTCTTCGCCGCACTCGGCTACTGGGGCTATCAGACCGCCAACTATCCCGCCGGGGAGATCAAGCGCGTAAGCCGCACCTATCGCATCGGAACGTTCGTCGCCCTCGCCGTCGGTGCGATCATGCTCGTGGTTGCCTGGCTCGCACTCCGTCATATGGCAGGACTTCCCTTCCTGCAGTCCGCGAACTATCTCAACGCTAATGCCCCGAGCGCCTACGCCAAGATCACGGGAGGTGCCCCACTGCTGTCGCAGTACTACGCGACCTTGGTAGCCGGCGATCCCGTGACGAAGATCGTCATCGCCGGCGGCTTTCTGATCGGCAGCCTTGCCTTCCTGATGGCCCTGATGGCGGTCCTGTCGCGCCTAGTGTTCGCGCTCGCCTTTGATCGCATCCTCCCGACCCGTCTGTCCGTAGTCGGCAAACGCACGCACGCCCCCTACGTGGCGATTATCGTCGGCGGTATCGGCTCGGTGATCTTCGTCATCCTCACGATCTACTCAACGGGATTCGTCAAGATGACCCGCAACAGTGTGCTCATTTTTTGCCTGCTCTTCACCATCAGCTGCCTTGGCGCTGCCGTACTCGCACACCGGCGGCCCGACCTCTACGGCGCCGGTCCGAAGGTGATCGACAGGCGCTGGCTCGGCGTACCCGCCATCACCTGGATCGCTGCTCTGGCCACGGCGATCAACGCGTTCTTCTTCTACGAGGTCGCCGCGAAGCCGTCACTGTCTAACGGATACGACTTCGTATCGGTCGCGACAGTCTGCGTGGCCGTGAGCGCCGGCTCGGTCTTCTACATCATCTCCCGGCTCTACCTCGCGCGGGTCAAAGGGGTAGACCTGGCACTGTCGATGCGCGAGCTCCCGCCCGAATGAGCCGGGCCCCATCGAGGACCTCCGGCGCGCGCGGGCACTTCGGGCCACGCGCGCGCGCACACCATGGCAGAGGCCGTGTTTCGGCGTAGACGCGAGCCTCGGTACCGGATCTTCTTCGCAACTGACGTCCACGGGTCGGACCGTTGCTTTGGAAAGTTCCTCTCGGCCGCCCGGGTGTACAGCGCCGACACGCTGATCCTCGGCGGCGACATCGTCGGAAAAGCGATGGTTCCGCTGGTGCGTGACAACGGCTCCTACATCTCCCGCGACGACAGCACGGAGCGGCGGATCGACCCCGCCGACCTCGACGAGGAGATCGCTCGGATTCGCCTTCACGGCCTCTACCCGCTCGTCATCGAGCCCGACGAGTACGAGCGCCTCCGCGACGACGGCGCCTATCGCGCCGGCCTGTTTGAGGAAACGATGTGCGCGCAGATCAGCCGCTGGTGCGACCAGGTCGCAGAGCGGTTGGACCGGGCTAAGACGCGTTGCATCATCACCCCCGGAAACGACGACCCGATCGTCCTCGACGACGTGCTGCGTACTGCAGAGGCGGTCGAACTGCCCCGAACGCGAAGTGGTCGAGGTCGGTCCCGTGTGGCTGGCGAGCCTGGGCAACACCAACCGCACCCCCTGGGACACCGAGCGCGAGTACGACGAGCCGGTACTCGCCCGCCAGATCGAGGAGATGCTCGAGCCCGGCGGCGCCGACCGACCGCTCGTCTTTAACTTCCACTGCCCGCCAGCCTCGAGCGGCCTCGACACCGTTGTCAAGCTCGACGCCGAGCTGCGTCCCGTGCTTCAGGGTGGGCGGCCTGTCGAAATGGCCGCCGGGAGCATGGCGGTGCGGGAAGCGATCGAGCGCTACGGGCCCGTCTGTGGCCTGCACGGCCACATCCACGAAAGCGCGGGCGTGTACCGGCTCGGACCGTCCTGGTGCTTTAACCCGGGCAGCGAGTACTCCTCGGGCATCCTCAACGGCCTGATCGTCAACTTCGCCCCCGACGGCTCGTACATGAGCCATCTCCTCACGGCTGGATGAGCGCCGTCAGCGCGACAAGCGACAGCTCAGATCTTGCGACCTTGGCGCGGGGCATCGTCGAGCACGCCCAGAGGGCCGGCGCTAGTGCCCGCCTGCTCGGCGGGGTCGGTGTGGCGGCGGTCTGCCCGTCGGCCCGGCCGGGTGGTCCGCTGGAACGCTCGTACGGAGACATCGATGTCGCTGTCCGACGCGAAGACTGCCCGCCATTAGCGCAGGCACTTCGACACGCCGGCTATGAGCCGGACGAGCGCTTCAACGCGCTGCAGGGGCGCCGGCGCATGCTCTTTACCAGCGCGGCCGGCGTTCACGCGGACGTGTTCGTCAACACGTTCGTGATGTGCCACGAGCTGCCGCTGCGCGACCGTCTGCATCTGGGCCAGACCGCTCTTGCCCCGGCTGATCTTCTCCTCACAAAGCTCCAGATCGCCGAGCTCAATCTCAAAGACGTCACCGATGTCGCCGCCCTCGTGCTCGACCACGCGCTCGGCGATACGGATGAGGGCATCAACGTGCCGCGAATCGCGGGCCTGGCGGCCACGGACTGGGGGTGGTGGCGCAGCCTCACCGAAAATCTCGCGCGCGTTCCCGCCCACCTTGGGAAACTATCGCTCACACCGTGGGCACGTGAGCGGGTGATGCTCAGTCTGACCGAGCTGCGCCGCGCGGTCAACGAGGCGCCGAAGTCGCTGAAGTGGCGGGCGCGAGCCCGGATCGGCGACCGGCTGCCGTGGCGCGATGAGCCGGAGGAACAATGACGCCCGACGGCCAGCCGACCCGTGTCACGCTCGGCGAGCACCAGATGCATTCGGAGACCGACACCTTCCACGTCGGCACGATCGTCAGCCGCGACCGGCACGGGAGCACCTTCCTGCTCGGGACCGTCCACATGGATCCCGGCCCTGCCCCGGTGACCTGGACCGCAGGACCCGACGTCCACGAGACCTACACGCTCCAGGCGGGCCATCTGCGGGTCTCCTGGGATGGGTCCGCGCCCGGTTCGGCCGATCTGCACGCCACCGACTCGTTTTACTTTCCGCCCGGCCGCATCTACACGCTTCTCAACACCGGACCCGACCGGGTCGTCCTCCTCTACGCCGTCCACCCAGCGCCGCGGTGAGTCCGATAGCTCGAGCGTCTCAGCCGGCGCAGCTGTCGGCCGAGATCGTGATCGTCGGCAGCGGCGCCGGCGGCGGCATGACCGCCTACGCGCTGAGCAAGCTTGGCGCCGACGTGCTGATCCTCGAGCGCGGCGGGTTCATGCCCCGAGAGGAGGCCAACTGGTCCCCGCGCGAGGTCGTCAGCGGCAGCCGCTATCGCAACTGCGAGCCCTGGGAGCACGAAGCCACGAAGTTTCGGGGCTCCAACCACTACTACGTCGGGGGCATGACCACCGTGTTCGGCGGCACGCTTGACCGCTTCCGCCCCCAGGACCTCGACGAGTACGGTCTCGATGAGGGCGCCTCTCCCGCTTGGCCGATCACCTACGACGAGCTTGAGCCCTTCTACGCGGAGGCGGAACGGATCTGGGGCGTGCGCGGCGATGACCGCGACGATCCGATGGCGCCGCCCCGCTCGGCCCCGTTTCCGTTCCCGCCGCTCGAGCACGAGCCCGCGATCGCCGCCCTCGCCGAGCGGCTGCGCGCCCAGGGCCTTCACCCCTACAGCCTGTCGATGGGCGTCAACGTCCGGCCCGCCGGCCAGTGCGTACGCTCGAAGTACTGCGACGGGTTCCCGTGTCCGCGCCGCGCCAAATGCGACGCCGAGACCCGCTGCATCAGCCCGGCGCTTGAGGCCCCCTCGGTCAGGCTTCAGACCGGCGCGTACGCGGAGCGACTGATCACCGACCGCACCGGCCGGTCTGTGATCGCAGTCGAGGCGCGGATCGCTGGTGAGCTCGTGCGCGTCACCGGACGGCGGTTTGTGATCAGCGCCGGCGCCGCCAACAGCGCGGCGCTGTTCCTCCGCTCCTCGAGTGCTTCGCATCCCCACGGGCTGGCCAACCGCTCTGGCCAGGTCGGGAGCAACTACATCCACCACACCAACTCGGCCGTCAGCTCGATCGCCCCGTGGCGGGTGAACTCGACCGTCTTTCAAAAGACGCTCGGCCTCAATGACTTCTACCTCAGCCCCGACGAGCGGCATCCTCGCCTGGGATCGTTGCAGCTCACCGGCCGGCTGCTCCCCGAGCACGTCCGCTCCGTCCGGCCCCGCTGCCCATACCCCCTGGCACGCTGGGCAACCAGCCGCTCGATCGACTGGTGGCTGATGACCGAAGATGTCCCGCTGCCCGAAAACCGCGTCCTGCTGAGCCCGGGCGGCGGAATCCGTCTCGAGTGGAAGCCCACCAGCGTCGCCCGCCACCGCCGCCTCGTCGCCAACGTCAAGACGATGATGCGCCGCGCCGGCTACCCGGTCAGCATCTCCCAGCGCTTCGGTCTATCCGCCAACGCCCACCAGGCCGGCACGCTGCGCTTCGGCCAGGACCCCACCACCGCGGTCGTCGACCCGGGTTGCAAGGTCCATCACCTCGAAAATGTCTGGGTGATCGACGCCTCGGTCGTGCCGTCGCTTGGCGCAGGCCCCGGCGGCCCGACGCTGACAATTGCCGCGCTCGCGCTGCGGACTGTCGCTGGCGGCGCCCTGACGACATAGCGAAGCTGGGGGATCGCGCTGGCGTCCGCCGCTCCCCCGACCGCCGGAGCGATCCCTGGCGCCGAGAGCATCAACATCACGCGAGTGCACGCGACCCTCGACGAGATCGTGGCGGGTGTCGCCAGTCAGCTGAGTGACGCCGGCTGCCCGGCTCCGGGCGCAGACGCCATGGAGCTAGTGGCCGCAGCCATCGGCACGCCCCCCGGCCACCTGCGGGCAAGCCTAGAGACGCCAACCGTCGAGGCTCTGGGCCGGATCCGATCATTGGCGCGCCGCCGTGCCGGCCGCGAACCGCTCGCCTACATTCTCGGGACCGTCCGCTTTCGCGGCCTCGAGCTGCACGTCAACCCGCGCGTGCACATTCCCCGCGATGATCGCAGCGGACTGCTCGTCAACGTCGCGCTCGAACTGCCCTTCGGTAGCAGCGTGCACGACGTCGGGACCGGCTGCGGCGCGATCGCCATCGCGATCAAGACGGAGCGACCGGACCTCGTCGTTAGCGCCTCGGACATCTCGGCAGAGGCTCTCGAGGTGGCGCGCGAGAACGCCGTGCACGAAGACGCCGACATCGCGTTCACCTGCACACCAGGTCTCCCCAAGGAGCGTTATGACCTAGTCGTCGCGTGTCTGCCCTACGCGGTCGAGGCCACGCTCGAGGCGACACACCCACCGGAGACCGCGTTGCATCAGCCGCGCATCGCGCTCGTGGCCGGAGCCGACGGCCTGGACGCGATCAGACGACTGGTCGCGGAAGCTCCGGCCGGGCAGGCCCTCGCGCTCGAGCACGCCCCAGATCAAGCAGCGGCCGTACGCGGCCTGCTGGCACGGGCGCGAACCCTAGACGACGCGGCAGCTCTGGAGCGTGTTACTACCGGCAAGCTCCCGGCACGAGCCAGGTCGGCGAGTGCGTGAGGTTGGAGTGATTCCCCTTGACCCAGCTTCGTGGTCGTCTCGTCTTCAGATCTGGGGACATGCTCCTCGTCCACTAGTAACTATTGCGATGCGCAAATGCCTCAGCGTGGTCATGACTCGCGAGCTCGATCACGTTACCGTACGGATCTCGGCAGTAGGCGAACCGGTACGGCTCTCCCGGGAAGATCGCGTGGATCCCGGTCAATATCCGACCACCGTGTTCGGAGACGCGCGCGACGGCAGCGTCAAGGTCCGGTGCGACGAGGCAGATGTGCGAATAGCCGGGCTGCACGTAGTCAAAGTCAGCGTCCCCGCGCGTCGCCCCAGGCGTGTGAAACTCAAACAGCTCGAGCGCAGTGTCGTCGCCGGTGCGCATGTGGGCCTGTACGAACTCGACCGTCTCGGCGCTGAACACGTCACGCAGTTGGGGCGCGACGCGCGGGTCGCGCGTGCTGACGAGCATTGGACCGGAGAGCAGCTCCCAGCCGAAACCGTTTCATACCACCGCACAGCGTCCTTGAGATCTCGCACGGTCAATCCGAGGTGCCCCAAGCGCGCCATGGGTACGTCCGTCGGTGATCTTCGCCGCAGTGGTGTGTTCTCGGTGACCATGACCTCTAGAGCATCTTTCGAGTCGGCTCGAACGGGGCGGCGAGGACATCGTCGAGGCTGGCAAGCACTTTTGCGAAGGCCTCGGCGTAGAGCTCCATCAGCGACGGGTCTTGCACGTACAGCGGGTAGGCCTCGGTGGCGAGGTTGAGTGTGATGTCGCACAGCCTTGAGGCGACGGGGTACTCGCTTGGATCCCATGGGCGAAGTGGTTCCTGCTCGGCGCGGGGATGCCACACCTGTTGGGTGCGTCGGAACGCGGGCTGCGCGGGGATCGGCTGCGGCTGCCAGACCATCGCCTGGACCCCTTCGGCGCGCAGCGCTTGGAGGATCCGGTCGCGCAGATCGCGAGGATCCCCGTCGAATCCAAGCGCGTCGGGGTCAACCTGAACCGCGTACTTCCAGTACGAGCACCCGCGATCGGGCGCCTGGTAGGGCGGCGTGATCCCGTCCAGCTGCGAGAGGCGGCTCGTGAGCAGGCTCGCGTTTTCTTGGGCGCGCTCGTTGTAGCCGTCCAGGCGCTCCAGCTGGGCTCGTGCGAAGGCACAGGAAAGCTCCTGGTTTCGGTAGTTCCAGCCGATCCCGTGAGACCAGAACGCGCGCTGCTCGAGCGGGACGAGGTCTTCGCCAAACACGCACAACCGGCGGGCGGTGATGTAGTGGTCCTCGTTGTTGGTGGTAAACAGGCCGCCCTCGCCGGCGGAGAGGTTCTTGGACTGGTTGAGGCTCGTGGCGGATGCGGCGCCGATGCTGCCGGTGCGCCGGCCGCGATAGTCGATGCCGTGGCATTGCGCGCTGTCCTCGATGACGGCCAGGCCGTGCCGGTCGGCGAGCGCGATGAGCTCGTCGAGGTCGGCGGGCTGGCCGTGGATCGCGACCGCGACGATCGCGCGTGTGCGGTCGGTGATCTTCTCCTCGACCGATGCGGGGGCGATGTTGTAGGTGCGGGGGTCGATGTCGGCGAAGACGACCTGTGCGCCCTGGTGGGCCATCGCCATCGCGGTGGCGACGAACGTGTGAGCGGGTACGATCACCTCGTCGTCGGGCTGCACCCCCACGGCCGCCGCCGCGCAATGAAGTGCGGAGGTGCCGCTGTTGGTGGCCAGGCAGTAGTCAACGCCGATGTACTCGGCATACTCCTGCTGCAGTGCGGTGATCTCGGGGGCGTTGGCGCCCGAGAACGTGCCGCGGTCCAGGACGCGCAGCACCGCTTCCCGATCGGCAGTCGTAACCTGAGGCCACGGGACATGCGCATCCTTGGGCACGGTTGGGACGCCGCCGGCGATCGCGAGTTGTTCGACTAGTGCCATGCCCGTCTCCGTTCGTTCCCAGCTACCAGTGGCCGGCACTGTGAGATATAATCACTGAATGTCGCAAGTGTCAACTATACGTCCTCGGCGAGCGCGGCCTTAGTGCCCGCGTCCGACACTATTACCCGTAGCCCCGATCCCGACATCGCACGATCGGTGGAAACGCCGCCCTGGAGCGGCGATGTGGTCGAGGGATCAGAGAAACAAAGGAGTCCTTGGTGACAGACGAATCGCCCCTCGTCCGTTCGACGGACCCTCCGCGGTACGATCCGTTCGCGCAGCCGCGTGACCCGTATCCGATCTTCGCGGTGCTTCGCACACAGTATCCGGTCCTGTACGAGCCCGACTGGGATATCTGGCTACTTTCGAAGTTCGAAGACGTTCAGGCGGTCGCCCGGGACTGGAAGACCTACAGTCATGCACGCGGGGTCAACCTGGACGGCAGCGACCTCGAGTTCTTCGGCCCAGGCGATTTCCTCGAGACCGATCCGCCGAAACACACGGCCTTGCGCGGACTGGTGAAGGCTGCGTTCTCCCCGTCGCGCGTGGCCAGCCTCGAAGCGCGCATTCGCAAGCTGAGCCGAACGCTGACGACCTGCTTTCACGAGGGTTCGGCTGATCTCGTGGCCTCGTACGCCCAGCCTCTCGCATTCACCATCGCCTGCGACGTGCTCGGCCTGCCGGCTGACGACCACACTCTCCTGCGACGTCTCACCGCCAACCTTCTCTATCGAGACGGGACCGCGCACCTGCCCGCGCGTGCTCGTGACGCTGCCTGTCAGCTCCGCGCCCACCTCGACTCTCGCGCAAAGGCCTCGAGCGGCGTTGGAATCTTGGCCGATCTGTACGCCGCTACTCGCGTGGGGGCGCTTCAGTCTGAGGAGCTGATTGGAATGGCAACTCTGCTGGTCGCGGCGATCACTCCCACAACCGTATCGCTCATCACGAATACGCTTGTCGCGCTTGGGGAGCACCAGGATCAGCGACGAGACCTCGCGGCGGACCGTCGGCTTCTTGTCCCGGCCATTGAGGAATCGCTCAGGTGGGCGACCCCGTTGCAGCACTCGTTCCGTACAGTTCAGCAGCAGACGACAGTGCGGGGTACGGAGATACCAGCCGGCGGGCGGGTTCTATTGCTTTTTGGGGCCGCAAACCGCGATGAAGAGCGGTGGAGCGAACCCGAGAGGTTCGACATCCATCGCGAGCAAAAGCGAAATCTGGCTTTCGGTGAGGGAATCCACCACTGCCTGGGAGCACCGCTGGGTCGGCTTGAAGCACGCGTCGCGGTGGAGGTCTTCTTGGAGGAGTTTCCGGATTTTGACATCGCCGAGGTGGGAGGCCAGGTCAGTATCCCGACGCACATGGCGCCCCAAGCGGTCGTTGTTGCTACCTAACGCGCCGCCCAACCGGACTACCGGGGCAAAACGACGCAATCCGCCTCCTGGCGGATGCCCGGTGAAGCGGCGCGCGACGATGTTACGGTCAATGTCGGCTAGGCCCAATCACATCGCGGAACCACATGCGGCATGCGGCAAGCGGCAGCAGCGGGTGTTTAGCGGAAGGAGCGGCATCGACGAGCGGCTCCTCGACTACTTGGAGCCGGAGCGTGGCGGCACGTTCGTCGAAGCTGGCGCGTTCGACGGTGTTACGGAGCGCAACACGCTTGTTCTCGAAAGAGACTTCGGCTGGACCGGGCTTCTCGTCGAGCCGGTGCCACGGCCTGCTGCGGCATGTCGTGAGGCTCGCCGGGCGGCGACCGTCGCCGAGGTCGCGCTCGTTTCAGACGCGTACGGCGGCACGACAATCCCGATCCGCGCGGGGGGACGCCATTCTCTAGTACGCGGGGCTCGTGACACCGTCGAGGATGAGGAGGATTGGGTAACGCGAGGATCGGTGCTCCACGGCGACGCGGACGACGGAAGCATCAGCGTTCGCGCGCTCACCTTGTCAGACCTTTTGGTGGAGGCCGAGATCGATTCTGTGGACTTCCTTTCCCTCGATGTCGAGGGGTTCGAGCCCGAAGTGCTGCGCGGTCTTCAGACACCGCGGTTCCTCCCAACGTACATCCTCGTTGAGGTCTGGGCCGCAACCGCGCCAGTCATTGCTGAGCTGCTGCACGGACACTACGACCATGTCGCCGTACTTGGCTACCTCGAGCGGCAGACGGCCGCGGACGTCGGCCTTCTCGCCGGTGCTGTTTGGGAGTGCCTGTATCAGGCGCGTTACTAGCGGCGTAAGACCCGGAACCCCAGCGTTCACGGCCCTTGCCGGTGACGAGACGGGGCGTTAGCCATCAGCGTCCGGTGCGATGGACCAGGCTCCAGGTCATGAGCTGAACACGCCAGCCCCGCGTTCGTGCTATCTCGACTCGGGTCTGTAGGCGCAACCGTGTGCTGTGGCGTAGTGGCTGACGATCGTCAGAGCCGTCCCGGCGGGTGACGGCGCGGCCACGCCGTCATCGCGCAGCGACGCCCGCCGCGCCGAGGGTGACCCAGCTGCGGCTCTCGGCAGATGTGGCGGCGGCGACGACTCCGCGTGCGGCGGCCAGCCCGTCGTCGAAGGTGGGAGCTGCTACGTGCTCGCCGCGCGCGATCGCGCTCAGCGCGTGCCCGATGCCGATGGTGAAGGCGTCGCGGTAGCCGAGGCCCTGGCCGGGCACGCCGGCGAAGTGCCGGGCGTCACCGTGCGTGGGACCGACGAGGACGCGGGTGGCCCCGGCTGCGGGATCTGAGTCGGGATTGGTGAGCACTTCGAGCTCGTTGGCGTGCTCCCAGGAGAAGCGGACCGAGCCCTGGCTTGCGATGACGTCAAAGCCGAGGTCGGCTTTGTGGCCGCGCATCGCCCAGCCCGCTTCGATGACTCCACTCGCGCCGGCGGCGAAGTCGACGAGCATCGCGACCTGGTCGTCGAGTGCCTCGTCGGTCTCGCCTGATAGCGGGTGCCGGGTGACGGCGGTGATGGCAGCGATGTCGCCGCACAGGTGCCGTGCTAGGTCGAGGATGTGGGAGCCGAGGTCGCCGAGCGCGCCGGCGCCGGCAACGTCAGGCTGAGTCCGCCACCCGAGACGATGTCCCGGCGCGGCGGCGTAGTCCTGCAGCATCCAGCCGCGGAAGTGGCGGACGGTTCCGATCTGCCCGTCGGCGATTAGGCGCGCGGCGTGCGCTATCGCCGGCCAAAGCCGATAGTAGAAGCACACCTGTGCCACGCGGTCGCTTGCAGCCGCCGCGTCGCACATGCGCTGCGCGGCGGCGAGGTTGTGCGCGAGCGGCTTCTCGCAGATGACGTGCTTTCCGTGCTCGAGCGCGTCAACTGCGATGTTGGCGTGCTGGTGGTTGGGCACGCAGATGTCGACGAGATCGATGTCTGGCGAGCGGGTGATCGCCCGCCAGTCATTGACGAGTTGCTCCCACCCCCAGCGCTGCTGAAGTTCCCGTCCGCGTTCGATGTCGATCTCGGCGACCGCGGAGAGAGTGAGCGATCGTGGCGCCTCGAGGTAGGTGCCGGGGACGACTTTGTAGGCGGCGCTGTGCAATCCGGCGATGTAGCCGGCCCCGACGATGCCAATCCGAAGCTCGTTCACCGATGGATCAGCTCCGTATCGCTTGAGTCGAAGCGATGGTGTGACGCTCGCCGGTTTCGGCCGCTGCGCTCACGGCGTCGCAGACCGCGGCGCAGCGGTAACCGTCGTGGAACGTCGCGGCGTGCGGCGCAACCGGCCAGGCGCCCGCGATCGCGCCGAGGAAGTGGCGGGCCTGGTGGATGAAGCTGTCGCCCCAGCCGATGCCGTGTCCGCGCGGCCACCACAGCGCGAGGAACGGATGCTCGGGTTCGGTGACGCTGATGGCGCGGCGTCCGGCGGTGGTTGAGACCGTGAGCTGGTTGAGTGTCTGGATGTCGAAGCTGATCGTGCCGCGGGTGCCGTCGAGCTCGATCGCGCTTTCCAGCACATGGCCTGGGGTTAGCCGGGTCGCTTCCATCGTGGCCAGCGCCCCGTCGGCGAACTCGAAGGCGCAGACGACCGCGTCCTCGACGTCGACGGTGACTCCATGTCGGGTGGGGGCACCGGTGCGCGTGGCGGCCGAAACGGCGGAGGGTTCGCCGACGAGGTAGCGGGCGAGGTTGACGTGGTGGGCCAGCAGGTCACCGATGACCCCGCTGCCCGCGCTGTCGCGGCGTAGCCGCCACGGGGTCTCCCGGGCGTTGGGGTCGGCGGCCGAGGCGAGTAGGAAGCGCGAGCGAAAGTGCAGGATGTCCCCGATCTCGCCGGCCCCGATGAGCTCGCGGGCGAGGCGGATCGCGGGAAAGAAGCGGTAGTTGAACGCGCACATGTGGACCGTTCCGGCCGCATTCGCGGCGTCGAGCATCAATCTGGCCTCGACCGCGCTGCGCGCCAATGGCTTCTCGCACAGGACGTGCTTGCCCCTGTTCAGCGCGCTGATCGCGGGCTCGGCGTGAAGGTCATTGGTCGCCGCGATGACCAACGCGGCGACCTGTGGGTCGGCGATGAGTTCGTGCCAGTCGGTTCGCGCGTGTTGCCAGCCGAAGCGGTGGCGCATCTGCTCCAGGCGGCGCTGGTCGCGGCCGCAGATCGTGTGCAGTGCGGGCAGCGCCGCTGGGGAGTCTTCGAGTGTCGGCAGGAGGTACAACGCACGGGAGTGCGCGCGCCCCATGAACGAGGTGCCGAGCACGCCGACGCTCACCCGCGGCACTATGCCGTCAGAATCGACGACTGCCGTGCCGTTGAGCGTCATGCTCGCTTTGGCTCCAACCGGAGCGACGAGCCGATCCCTACGGCGGCGAGCACGCCGAGACTCTGCTTGAGGTCGTTCAACGGGTTGCCGGCGCCCGGCACACGGTCCTGTTCGATCGTGGCGAAGCAGGTGTAGCCGATCTCGTCAAGCGCCGCCGAGGTGAGCGAGAGGTCAACTTCGCCCTGGCCAAGTGGGCAGAAGACCCCGCGGCCAATCGCCTCCCAAAAGCCGAGCCGCTCTCGGCGCACACGATCGAGCACGCGCGGATTGGTGTCCTTGAGGTGCACGTGAACCAATCGTGAGGCGTAGTTGGCGATCGCCTCCTCCGCGCGGATGCCAGCGTAGGCGGCGTGGCCGGTGTCCAAGCAGAGTCCGATATCAGTGCTCTCGAGAAACCGGCCGATCTCGTCAGCGAACTCGACGTACGAGCCGGCATGAGGGTGACACGCCGGGAGTAGATCGTGCTCGCGTGCGATGTCGGCCACGGCCTTGACGACTTCGATCATTGCCATCCAGCGGCCTTCCGAGAGCCGCGCGGCGACCTGCGAGCGGCCGGCGGTGGCGGCACGTTCCCGTCCAGGCCGGTCGATGATCACAAGGACGTTCCCGCCGGCCGCCGCGATCGTTGTGCATGCGCGTTTGGTTACGGCGAGCACGTGTTCCCGGGAGGCGGGATCGTGGAGGCTCTCGAACACGAACGATCCGACGGCCGTCAGCGAGCGAGTTGCGAGGGCCTCGCGCAAAGTCGCTGGATCCTCGGTGAGGTAGCCGACGGGACCGAGCTCGAGGGCGCGGAGACCTGACGCTTTGATTTCGTCAAGCACGAGGCGCCATGCTGGGTTATCGGGGTGCTCGGCGAAGTGGACTCCCCAGCTCGTCGGGCTCGCCGCCAGTTCTATTTGGGTGGCGGCCATGTCAGTAGCTCCTTTGCGCAGTGCGGGCTGTCTTGTGTTCGTCGGCAAGTCGCTCGGTCCGTGGTGACTCGGCTACCTCGGGCATGCCGATATCCGAGAATGCTCCGCTGGAAGGCAGCGGTCGGTCGGGGTCCGTTTGGCACACGATCACGGTTGTCGTCCGTGCGCGCTGCGCGGCCTGGAGCGCGTCGCGCAGTTGTTCGGCGCTGTTGGCGCGGAAAGCGTTCACGCCCATGCTGCGCGCGTTGGCTTCGTAGTCGACCGACAGCCGATCGCCGTCGGGCAGCCGCCCGCCGTTGCGCGAGCGGAACTCGTTGGCTGCGGAGGCGGCGAAGCTGCCGCGCGAGGTGGTTGATCGACTGGTAGCCGCCGTTGTCGAGCACGAGCACGGTGATCTTCAGACCTTCCTGAGCGGCGGTGACGAGTTCAGTCGGGTTCATCAGGTAGGTGCCGTCGCCGATCACGACGAACACTTCGCCGGTCGCGCCGGCGAGCCGGATCCCGAGTCCGGCTGGGATCTCGTGGCCCATGCAGGAGTAGCCGAACTCGATATGGGCGAACGCTCCCGCCGGGACGGTCCACATCTTCAGCAGGTCTCCGGGCTGGTAGCCGGCGGCGGCGACAACCCAGTCCCCCGGTTTCACGGAGTCGGCGAGCACCCGCAGGACCTCCCCTTGCCCGATTCGGCTTCCTGCGGGCGCGGGCGCGAGATCGGCGTGGAGAGCCGCGGTCCATCGCTCCCAGCGGTCTCCCACTTCGTGGCGATATTCCGGTGAGCTGCCCTGGTAGCGGTTGGGGAGCGCGTGGGTCAGCGCCGCCAGGGCTTCGCGGGCGTCGGCGACGACCGGCACCGCAGAGAGCTTGTGTGCGTCGGCAGCGTTGGCGTTGATCGACACGAAACGGACGTGCTCGTGCTGAAAGAGCGAGTGCGAGGCGGTGGTGAAGTCACTCAGCCGCGTCCCGACGCAGATCACGACGTCTGCACGTTCGGCGAGCTCGTTCGCCGCCCGGGTCCCGTTGACGCCGATCCCGCCGACGCCCCAGAGGCTCGGATTGACGCTGCCCTTGCCAGCGGAGGTTTCCGCTACAGGGATGCCGAACCGCTTCGCGAACGCGGACAGCGCCTCTTCGGCGGCTGAGTGGCGCACCCCGCCGCCGGCGATGATCAGCGGTCGCTTTGCCGCGGCGATGACCGCACACGCACGGTCGATCTCCTCGTCCGCGGGTGGTCGGCGCACCACATGCCAGATTCTCCGGGCAAAGAAACCGGCCGGGTACTCGTAGGCCTCGCCGAGCACGTCCTGGTGTAGCGCGATCGTCACCGCGCCGGTCTCGGCCGGGTCGAGCAGCACCCGCATCGCCTGCGGCAGCGCGGTCAACATCTGCTCGGGGCGCGAGACACGATCAAAGAAGCGGCTGAGCGGGCGAAACGCATCGTTGACTGACACGTCACCGGCGCTCGGATGCTCGAGCTGCTGTAGCACCGGATCTTGGCGGCGGTTGGCGAACGTGTCGGCCGGCAGCAGCAGCACCGGCAGACGGTTGACGGTCGCCGTCGCCGCGCCGGTCAGCATATTTGTGGCGCCGGGCCCGATCGACGCGCTGCACGCGAGCGTCGAGAGCCGGCGGGTCGCCTTGGCGTACCCGAGCGCGGCATGGACCATGGCCTGCTCGTTCTTGGGCTGGTAGAGCGGCAGCTCTGCGCCTTCCTGAACAATCGCCTGGCCGAGTCCGAGCGACCCGTGACCGGAGATCCCCCAGATCGCCGGGATGACCCGACGCTGCTGGCCGTCGCGCTCGCTGTGCTGCGCCTGCAGGTAGCGGACTAACGCCTGCCCGGCCGTCAGTGCGACGGTCGGTTCGCGTCGGGCAGGGAGACGGGCGGCGCCTTCTTCTTCTTCTTCTTCTTCTTCTTCTGGTTCGGTGTCTGCCTGAGCGGTCATTTGGCGGTCCATCCCCCGTCGACCTTCAGGCTCTCGCCGGTGATCATTCGCGCTTGGGGCGAGGCCAGGAACACGACTGCGGCGGCGGTGTCTTCAGGCTCACCGAATTGGCCAAGGGGAATCTGGGAGAGCAGCGCTTTGCGGGTACTGGGGTCCTCGAGCTGTTGCTCGGTCATCTCGGTGCGGGTGAACGTTGGAGCGACCGAGACCACCCGGATCTCCCATTCGGCGAGCTCGACCGCCATCGCCTTGGTCATGCCTTCGACGCCGTGCTTGGTCGTGCAGTACACGGTCCGAAGCGGCGCGCCGACATGCCCCATCTGCGAGGACACGTTCACGATCACGCCAGCCCGTCGGTGCTCGATCATTGACCGTGCGGCGGCCTGGGAGGCGAAGAACGCGGCTTGCACGTTGAGCCGCCACAGCCGCTCAAACGTTTGCGGCCGCACGTCGAGCAGCGGTTCGGGCTGGTTGGCGCCGGCGCAGTTGACCAGCACATCCAGCGGGCCTGAGCGCGTCAAGCGTCGCTACCAGCGCCGGCGTGTCGGTGACATCACACGGGTGACAGGACGCGTGGGCGCCGGCACGCTCGACCTGGCCGGCGACCAAGCGCAGGAGCGGCTCGGTGCGGGCGATCAGCGCGACCAGCTCGGCGCCCGCATCCGCGTAGGCGACTGCGCACGCGGCACCGATGCCGCGGCTGGCGCCGGTGATCGCGACACGTTTGCCGGCGAGCGCGGGTGCCTGGAGCGGGCGGGATGCGAACGTCGCGGTCACCGCGCCGCATCCACGGACATGTGGGCCAGCGCCTCACGTCCTTTGCGCTGCAGCGCTTGCAGGTAGTCCAGATGCCCCTGCCAGTCGGGGTCATAAGCCAAGCCGGCCGCCATCTGCGCGGTGTCATCGTGCGCGTCGAGCAGCTCGTAGACGAGCTCGCCTACCTCACCGAGTCGCGCCGAGGCCGGTCGATCTACTGGCGCCAAACCAACCCGGGGCACTGGATCTTGTGCGTGCGGCCGAGCGCGTGCGACGATGGCGTTCGACGCCGGCGCACGCGAGCCTGACGCTTGCGTCGCCGACGTCGAGGACTCCGGCTGCGATCCCGGCAGCACGCTCCGTCCGGAGCGTCTGCCATAGCCGCCCGGGGCCGCGGACAAGGGGTGCGAGGAGAGATTTCACCCGCTCACATCCGCCGCCAGTCGTTCGGCACGCATCGTGGCGGTCAATGCGTGGCCGCCGAAGCCCTCGGCGAGAGAGATCGCCTCGGTCGCCGGCGCGACCTGGCGCGTCCCCTCCTCGGTCAGTCGCGAATAGGTGCAGGTCTTCAGGAACTTGCCTACCCACAGGCCGCCCGTGTAGCGAGCGGCACGACGGGTCGGAAGCACGTGGTTGACCCCGGCCGCGCCCTTGTCGCCGACCGCGACGGTCGCCTGCTCGCCGACGAACAGCGAGCCGTAGTTGCGGAGCGCGGCCAGGTAGTCGTCAAGCTGGGATTCGGCGACCTGCAGCTCGAGGTGCTCGGGTGCGAGCTCGTCAGCGAGGCTGATCGCCTCGTCTCGATCGCCGACCAGCGCGATCGAGCCGTGCGCGCGCCACGCCTCGCCTGCCACTTCGCGTGTCGGCCAGGTGATCAGCAGCCGGGCAATCGCCTCTAGGACTGCGACACCGAGGCTGCGCGAGGTGGAAATCAGCACCGCCGGTGAGCTCGGCCCGTGCTCCGCCTGGCCGAGGAGGTCGGCCGCGACCAGTTCGGGGTCAGCGGTGTGATCGGCGATCACGACGATCTCGGTCGGCCCGGCGAGCAGGTCGATCCCGACCTGGCCGAACAGCTGGCGCTTGGCCTCGGCGACGTACGCGTTGCCCGCGCCGACGATCATGTCGGCGAGATCGAGCCCTTCGATCCCGAACGTCATCGCCGCGAGCGCCTGAACACCCCCGAGGCTGAGGATGTGATCGGCCCCGCTGCTGGCCATCGCGTGCAACATCGCCGCGTCCACCCCGCCGCCGTGCTGCGGCGGCGCGCACGCGATCACCCGGCTGACGCCCGCGACCTTGGGCACGATGATCGTCATGAACGCCGAGGCGAGCATCGGGTAGCGCCCGCCTGGCACGTAGGAGCCGACCGTGCCAACGGGGATGTGCCGGTGGCCGACAGTGACCCCGGGCAGCAGTTCGATCTCGAGGTCGGTCAACGTCGAGCGCTGTGCTTCCGCGAACGCCCGGACCTGCGACTGGGAGAACGCGATGTGCTCGCGCAGAGCGGGGTCAAGCGCCGCGGTGGCGCGCGCGATCTCGTCCTGTCCGACCAAAAACGACGGCGGGTCCCAGCCATCGAGCTCACGTGAGTACTGACGCACGGCCCGCTCCGGGCTTGCCTCGATGCGCTTGAGCATCTCCGCGACCGTGTCGCGCACCTGCTCGGTCGCCTGCGGGCTATACATCGGCGCCTGCTTGAGGTACTCAGCCACCGGCGCTGACCTCCGCGGTCCGGGCTGCACGAGCGACCGCTCGTTGCGCGTGCGCGCGAAGCTGGCTGGCACTCGCGTCGACGGACGAGGCGCACAGGCGCGCGTCGGTGCTGTGCACGAGCACGGCCGCGTCCAGCAGGTCCCGCAGCTGCTCAGCCTGTTGCAGCGGTCCGGCGAGCCCGAAGCGCACGCCTGCCTGGTCGGCGGCGCCGCTGACTGCTCTAAGCGCGTCGTGCAGCCGCGGATCGCCCAGGCCGATCGGGATTTCGAGGTCGATGCACAGGTCGGCGATCCCGACGACCAGCGCCTCCAGTCCCGGAACCCGCGCGATCTCCACCGCGGAGGCGACGCCTTCCCTGGCTTTCGATCTGCAGCCACAGGCGCGCCGGGTCACGGTCCTCGTGGCGTGTGCGCCCGCGAAGCGTTGACCGTCGCGGCCCGTAGCCGCGCAGGCCGGTGGGCGGGTACTGCAGCAGCGTCGCGAGCCATTCCGCCTGGACGGCGGTTCGCACGTCGGCGATGACCACGCCGTCCGCGCCCGCGTCGAGCATCGCCCCCACCAGGCCTCCGGCATCGGACTGCGCCAGCCGGGTGAGCGCGAGCGTGCCGGCTGCCTGCGCTCCGAGGATCATCTCCTGCGCCTGCGCGCGGTCCAAAGCGCCGTGCTCGAGATCGATCCAGACAACGTCGAACGGTTCGGCGATCAGTTCGGCGATGACCGCCCCCGGAAGCGTGAGCACCGTGCCGATCAAGGGCAGGCGCGGAACGCCGGTCCACGCGATCGTCTCGGTGGCGGTCATTCGCTGTCACCGGGATGGATCACGACCAGCTTGTGGTCAGAGAGCTCGCGGACGGCGTACTTGACGCCTTCGCGGCCAAAGCCGCTGTCGCCGACCCCGCCCCAGGGCATGAAGTCAGAGCGCCAGGTGCTGCCGCGCGGAGGGTTGACGTTGACGATCCCGGCGCGCAGATCAGCGGCGAACCGCAGTGCGCGGTCGGTGCTGGCGGTCATCACGCTCGCACCGAGCCCGAAGCGGGTGTCGTTGGCGGCCGCCAGCGCCTCGTCCTCGCCGCGCGTGGCGTGAATCACGACTCCAGGTCCGAACAGCTCCTCGCGCCAGATCCGCGACGCGCGCGGCGGCTCGAGCACGACCAGCGGCTCGACCAGCGTGCCGTTGCGCTCGCCGCCGCGGACGACGTCGGCCCCGGCCGAGGACGCCTCGGTAAGCCACGCGAGAATGCGCTCCGCCTCACGCTCTTCGGTCACCGGTGCGAGCGTCGGTCGCAGGATTTGCGGGATCGCCGAGGACGAACTGATCGACGAGCGCGACCAGGCGTTCAAGAAACGCGTCGCGAACCGTTTCATCGACGATGATCCGCTGGGTCGAGACGCAGTTCTGGCCCGAGTTGGTGTAACCGCTCAGCACCGCCGAGCGCGCCGCACGGTCGAGGTCTGCGTCGTCGAGCACGACCATCGCCGCGTTGGAGCCGAGCTCGAAAGCCGCCATCCGCTTGGGCCCGGCTGCGCGCGCGATCGCGGCGCCCACCTCGTAGCTGCCGGTGAACGTGACGCGGGTCACCCGCGGGTCGGCGACCAGCGGCTCGCCCAGTTCGGCACCGGAGCCGACCAGGCACTGCAGGGCGTTCTCGGGCAGGCCCGCCTCGGCCAGTCGCTCGACGAGGAACAGCGCGGTCAGCGGCGTTGTGCTGGCCGGCTTGAGAAGAACGGCGTTTCCAGCGGCGAGCGCTGGCCCGATTTTGTGGACTACAAGGATCGCGGGGTAGTTGAAGGGCGCGATCGCGGCGACAACGCCCGCGGGCTCGGGCCGGACGAACCCGAGCCGCCCGACGCTCTGCGGCGCGGCGTCCATCGGCAGCAGCTCACCGGACAGGCGGAGCGCCTCCTCGGCGCACATCCGCAGAATGCCGGCGATCCGTGAAGCCTCAGCGTATGCGTCAGCCCGGTGCTTGCCCTGCTCGGCGGTGATCGTCGCTGCGAGCCCCTGCTCGCTCGCCTGAACGAGATCTGCGGCGCGGTGCAGAATCGCGGCGCGCTCGTGCGCGGGCAGGGAGGCCATCTGCTCCGCCCCCCGCTCGGCGGCGGCGAGTGCCCGGTCAACTTCGGCCGCGCCGGCACGCGGCACGATCCCCACGAGCTCACCCGAGTACGGCGAGCGGACCTCGAGCACTGTCTCGTCCTCCCGGTTCGGCCGTGCGATCACCGTGTCTCCTGCCGCTGGCCCGCTCGCTCAGGGACGGGCACCAGCTGGGCGATTTCAAGCACGTCGCGGTTGACGAGACCATCGGGAATCCGGCCGGCTAGCACGTCGAGCACCGACCCGGTTGCCAGGCGGACCATCTCCCCCACCGACTGCTCGCTGATCCCGCCGATGTGCGGCGTTAGCACGACGTTGCGGAGCTCGAGCAGCCGCCGGTTGCGCGGCGGCTCTGACTCGAACACGTCGAGCGCCGCGCCACGAATCCGCCCGGAATCGAGCGCGTCGAGCATCGCTTCTTCATCGACCACCCCTCCGCGCGCCGTGTTCACGAAGATCGCTTCGCGGCGCATCAGCGCGAATTCGCGCTCGCCGATAAGACTTTGCGTTTCGGGCAACAGCGGCGTGTGGATCGAAACGATGTCCGCGATGCCGAGCAGGTGATCGAGCTCTACGGGCTGTGCGTTTTCACTAGCTGGTTCGTTTGGGTCGCAGAAGATAATCCGAACGTCGAAGCCGCCGAGTCGCTTGGCGACGAGCTTCCCGATCCGCCCGTAGCCGATCAGCCCGATCGTCCTGCCCGCCAGGTCCCAGGGCACGTGCTCGCCGCTGCGCGACCACTCACCACGACGTACCGCGGCGTCGTGCTCTGCGACACGCCGAACGGCCGCGAGCATGATCGCGACCGTGTGGTCGGCGGTCGTTGATTCATTGACCCCGGGCGTTGTGGTGACTGCCACCCCGGCGGCCGATGCCGCTTGCACGTCGATTGAGTCAACGCCTACGCCGACGCGGGCGACGACACGCAATGCCCGGCAGGATTCGAACACTCGCGCGTTGAACGGATCTGTGCTGACGATCGCAGCGACCGCGTCGCCGGCGAGCTGACAGAGTTCGTCGGGCGTGCGGTCGCCAACCCTCGGTGCGCGTCGCATCAGCAGCCCGGCCGTCATTAGCTGCATCCCAACGGTGGAGGTTTCATCCGGGTAGTCGGGCCAGGTGATGAGCACCGACCGCCCGTTGACGTGGCGATTTGAGTTGTTCATCGGACGGGTGAGAAATATAATCACTGAATGTCTCCGCGTTCAAGCACGGCGTCAGGGCGACGACCAGACGGCCACCGATTTCAGGGTCTGTCGAGGCGCCGGCGAGTTGCGCTGGCGTCTTAGCCGAGGTTGCCGTCGGTGGCGGTGACCGACGCCGCGTGCTCACGTCTGTACCCCTCGACGGTCTCGAGGTGCTTCGCCATCGACGTCTTGGCTGCTTCAACGTCGCCGTTGGCGATTGCGTTGCGGATCTCCCAGTGCTCGGGCAGCGCCCGCTTCTTGCGGTACTGGGGACGCGCCAGCGGGTAGCGAGCCTTTAGCAGCGCCGCTTGGATCGTTTCGGCCATCCCGATCAGCGCCGGGTTGCCGGTCGCTCCGACGACGGCTTGATGAAACGCGACGTCAGCTTCGTGGAACAGTCGCTCAGACTCGGAGCTGCTCGGCCGCTTGACGCTCGCTTCCATGCGAGCAAGCGCATCGTCCATCCTGTCAACGTCCGCGTCGCGGACGCGCTGGGCGGCGAGCCCGGCCGCCTCGACTTCGATGATCCGTCGGAACTCGAGGTAGTACTGCAGGACCTCGGTGCTGCGCGGACTGTCGAGCATGCCTCCGACGACGTCGGAGTCGAACACGTTCCAGGTGTCTGAGCCGTTCACGACGGCGCCTTTGCCGTGTGTGACCGAGATCAGCCCGCGCTCCTCCATCGCCCGGATGGACTCGCGCGCGACTCCGCGGCTCACGCCGAACTTTTCGGCGAGGTCCGCTTCGCGCGGTAGCCTGTCCCCGACTTGGATCTGGCCGTTGACGATGTCGTCGATCAGCACGCGCATCATCTCTCGGTGCAAACGAGGCAAGGCGTGGCAATAGTAGACGGTGGTCTAATCATCCGACAAGAGCGTCTACTGCGCTCCCGCCGCAGGAGCAGCGAGACAATCGCGCATCGGGCCTGTCCGTGAGAGCCGCCGATCCCAGATGGGACGCGGCCCGACTCGGCGTCTATGTCTCGGTGACCATCACGGCATCAGAGCTCCCCGTCGCGTTGGCATAACCGCCCTCCTGGGGTGCGACGGCCATGAACTGGTAGCGGTGCCTGCCGCCGAGGTGGAACCTATAGGTCGACCGGAAGGCTCCGTCGGACTGAGCTCGCAACGTCTGGAAGGTGATCCACGTTCCGTAGTCCCTAACGCGATGGCGAGCGCGACCCCGACCCTTCCATGTGATACTGACTGCACGAGCCTCGAGGTAGATCAGTTTTCCGCTCGGCGGACGCGGCGCCGTCGCCACGCGGCCCGCGAGCGTGATCACCGAGTGGCGGTGAACACGCCGGGGCGAGGCTCGAAGCGACAGGCTCCATTTCGCGCTCGTGCCGAGCAGGTGGTCGAATGCTGCGGCCGGGATGATGCTGCCAAGCTGGTCGTGGACGACATTGCCCGCGGCGTCGGCGACCGTGAGCTCGACCGAGTACTCGCCACTGCTGAGGGCCGAGGTGTCCACCGTGAACGCGCTCCCGCTCTGGGTGAGTGGGCAGGCGTTCCAGGAGTCGTAAGCACACTGCGCGCCGTAGTCGATCGTTTGGACGTTTGGCGCACTGCCCCCCGAGGGCGTCAGCGTAAGCGTTGCGGAGCGCACGCCGCTATCGGCGTCGGAGGCACTGAAGCTGAGCGACTGCGTGCCGGACACCGTGGCTCCCGCCGCTGCGGCGGTCGCGAGCGGGCCCGAGACGCTGGTCACGGTCGGCGGGACTGCGTCGGCGAGCGTGAGCAGGACGTTTCTAAGAGCGGGCACACGGACGTTGTCGGCGAAGTTGCAGGTCGGCGACGAGTCATCTGTCGTGCAGTTGACGAAAGCCTCGAAGTCGCGAGCGCCCCCAGGCAGGCGCCAGCTCTCATTGGCGGTGTAGTCGTCGCTGGCGCCGTAGGGAAGCTCAACCATGCCGGGGAGTTGCTGGCCCGCTGAGGAGAACCCGAGGTAAGCGTCGTCACCGGTCACCGGCGACGCGATCGCCTCGGCGGACAGCGACTGGATCGTCACATCGGGGGCGCTCGCCGGGACGTTGAGGGCGAGCCCGACTTGACTGCCGCTGCTGCCGTTCTCGGTTACGGCGCCGGCCTGACCGTTGCTGAAGACGTAGTCGCCAATCGTTCCTCCAGCCGAGCAGCCGTTGCTAAGCACAGTGCTCGCCTGGGTGTTGATGCCGTACACCGACCAGCCCGGCGCGACCGAGGGGGTGTTGGTCCCGCACTGATACATCGGGTACGTTCCGGCGCTCGCCGCCGGCGCGGCTATCAGCATCCCAGCCGTCATGAGCCCGCCTGCGAGTCTCGCGGCTGCGATCCGACGCGTTGATCGGGCTCGGCGCTTGTGATGCGTGGCAGCTTGGACTGCTGGTTTCATCTGGATCGTGGTGGTGTTGGATTTCATAGCGCCAGGCCAGCTCCGCGAGTTCGCACGTTCTCGGTGACCGTCACCGCAGCCGAGGCACCCGTCGGGTTGGCGTAGCCGCCCTCCTGAGGTGCGACCGCTTGGAATTGGTAGCGGTGAACGCCACCGAGCCGGAACCTGTAGGTCGATCTGAAGGCTCCGTCTGCCTGCGCCTGCAGCGCTTGGAAGATGATCCACCGCCCGCCCTCTATCACGCGATGGCGAGCGCGGCCCCGGCCCTTCCATGCGAGCGCGACACTACGGGCCTGTAGGTAGACGAGCTTCCCGTCCGGGGGCTGAGGCGACGTGCTCACCCGACCGGCAAGCGTAATCCGCGTGTGAAGGCGAACCCGCCGGGGCCAGACGCGCAACGACACGCTCCACCGCAAGGCACTGCCCGGCGGAGCGGCGTTCTGCGTGACGATCGTGCCGTCGAACGCCGGCGTGGTGTTGCCGGCGGCGTCGGAGATCGCGATCTGAACGTCGTGGGCTCCGTCGGCGAGGTCGGCGGTGTTGAAGCTGAACGTCCCGGAGGCGCTCGACGGGCAGGGGACCACGTAGTTGAAGACGAGGCTCCCGTCGGCGTTCTGGCGCGTGGGCTGGCACCGGCCGCCGTTGGTGTTGGGAATCGCCGACGCCACGGTCCGGCCGTCGATGATCAGCGACGCCGAGTAGACGCCCGAGCCGTTGTCGCTCGCGCTGTAGCTAACGGTCTGTGTGCCCGTGTGCACGCCGCCGGCGACCAGCGAGCCGAACACCGGGCCGGCGCTCGGAGAGGTCGCCTGGGTCAGCTGGATGTCGCCGCCGTAGATGCGGATCTCGTCGTCCTCGCTCGAAGCGGGGCACACGCCGCCCGACCCTCCACCGCACGCGGCGATGACGGCGATCTGATGGGCGTTCAGCCCGCTCGCGCCTACGACGCTGGCCGATGAGCTCGTCGTGCTTCCCTCGCCGCTGCAGCCGAGACCCTGCGAGCATGCGTCGATCGCCTGCCCGTCGTAGCTGATCGTGTTGACTGGCGCCCCATAAGGCTGGGCGGGGGCTGCTTCGTCCCACCGCCACAGCGAGAACGATGTGATCGAGGTATTCGCCGGGGCATTGAAGAGCAGCGTGCCGTTGTCGGTGTAGTTGTGGCTGACGCCGGCATAGAGCGCCGCGTCCATGTAGCCGCCGCCGTCGCAGCCGCTCGCCCCGACGAACTGTCCCCGCTGCGACGCGGTCCAGCCGCTCGAGTTCGACGGCGCGCCGGTGCTCAAGTCCGAGCAGACCTCGACGTGATAGTCAGCACGGGCTGCCGCGGCCCACAAGAACGACGCGGCTTCGAGCGTCGCTATCACGTAGCCGGTGCGACGTCCCCAGCTAGCAAGGAAGCGGCGGTGGTAAGTGTGCATGGTCTCGCTCCGTCATGTCGATTGATTACGTTTCGCTCCACGAAGCCGGCGAAGCGTAGGCCCGGATCCCGCGAAAGTCCCGGATTTGCAAGGGCGTCTCGCGCGGGTGAGATCTCCGCCAGAGTTGGTCGAGCCGAGTGCCTCGCTGACGCGCCATGCGGCGATCGAGCCCGTGATCACAGTGGCCGGGATGGCGAGCAGAAACGCGAGCCGACCCGTGAGCAGGCCCAGCGCCAGCGAGGCGAGCAGCGCGGCGCCAACGCCAAGCCCGGCGGTGCCGGCCCAGGTCGCGCGGGCACCAGGGTCCTTCCATTGCACCACGTGGAAGGCGTGTGCGGTCAGGCCGATCAGCCAGCCTGCGAGCGCCGCCAGCACGACGATGACGGTCGCGGAGATCATGACCGCCTCATAGCCCCGGGATCTCGGCAGGCGCGTGACCCATCGCGCGGACTAGGCGACCGCCGTTCTCGCAGGAGATCATCGTCTTGATCTTCCCGGGATAGACCACGCCACCCTTGACGACAGTTGAGGTCGGAATCGCGCCGAGCAGCCGTTGCACGCGGCTCGAGGAGTCAAAGCCGGCCAGACGCGCGAGCTCAAGGAAAGTGCGCCGCTGGGGATCCTCGCGCCGCCAAGCCTCGAACTTCTCGCGCACCATGTCGATCTCGATCTCCCGCTCCGTGAGGCCGTCGAGGTCGCGTCGGTCGTAGGACTCCTCGATCAGCCGCATCACCCGCCACGCGCTCAGTCCCATATGTCGAGCGATCTCCGTGATCGCCTCGTTGCACTGCTCGAAGCGGCGGAGCGCCGCCCGCCGACGCGCCGCGCAGCTCTTGCACAGCCGGTCGGGGTTCTCGCGGCAGCTCGCACACCGTGTGGTCTTGAAGTTGAGCGCAACCGTGCTCATCGTCTTCTCGGAGGTCAGCGTCGTACTGGATGCAGTGGGAGTGGGCAGTCTTCAATTGGGTGTCGGCCAGACCGAGCCCGTTCCCCCCTGCAAGTGCACGTCGGCGCTGCGGGGTTCGGACACGCAACCGCGAGTCACGCGACGGAGTGTTCCTCCGGCCGAGCGTCTGGGATTCACCGGCTCGGCCGGCCGCCCAGCAAGCTGCGTGTCGCGGCGTCGCCCTCGCAGGTGTTCCGTATCAGGGCAAAAAAAGGGTTGCTCGTCCGCGTCCTGCCGCGCCTGCGCCTCGCGACCCATGCGCGCAATCCGACTCAGGGCAAAAAAAGGGAAGGGCGGCCGTCGAGCTTCCCCAGGGCCGGTAGCAATCGCCGTGCGGCATCGTCTCGGCGAGCCCCGAACTGGGCCCGCCGAGACACTGTGGGCAGGACAGCTAGCCCCGGCCGAAGCGCACGTCGTGGGCGAGCACTCTCAGCCCGCTGCGCCTGCTGCCGTCGCGGTCGGGCCACTCGTGGTAGTCGAGCTTGCCGCTCACGGTCACGGGCGAGCCCTTGCGCAGATGCTCGCAGCAGCGCTCCGCGTCGCGCTCGAACACCTTGACGTCGATGAAGTTGGTGTGCTTGACCAGCCTCGTGCCGTTCGCGCGCGTGTCCGATGAGGCTACGCGCAGGTGCGCGACCGGGAGCCCGTCCGGGGTGCGGTACAGCTCGGGTTCGCGCGCGAGCTCACCGGTGAAGACGCTGACGTTGATGTCATCCTGCCAGCGCCGGCTGTCGGCGCTTTCTGACATGGGCATGGTTGGGTTCCTCCCTGTACAGCTTGTGCCGCGCGCTGTAGCACCGCCGGATCGGCCCTGCCGTTGCGGCTGGGGATCGCGGACGGGCGTCGCGCCCTCAAGTTCGAACCGTTGATGGGCGGACGCGGCCGCGACGCGCGTAGTGGTCGGTGACCTCGCGCGTGAGCAGCTCGCAGTCGCTCGCGCCCGGCGCGATCGGGCGCACACGCAGGCGCGCCCGATTGCGTGTCAGGACGCTCGCGAGCACGCTGACCCCATCCTGCTGGTAGGCGACCATGTCTCCTGGGAGGATCGAGCGCGTCGAGACCTTACCCCCACGACGGGGGCGGCGGGCGTAGTGCTCGAGCACCTCGCGGCTGCTGACGCGGTAATAGGTGACGTTGCGCGAGACCGGTGTGAGAGCCAGTGCGCCGCCTTCGTGTCCTGTCACGAGCGCCCAGAATCTGCGGCCCAGTCGGTCGCAGCGGACCAGGTCAAGCGGCCTGACCGAGGCGGTCTTCATGACCCCGTCGGCGGCTCGCACGCGTCCCGGCGTGATCGCGCGCCGTCCTCCCGAGGGGCACCGTGCGGCTTGCGTGGCCGCGGTTGGCGTGTCGAGGCTCGGCGCTCGTAGCGGGCCGGCCGCTTCTGCGGGGGTTGCGCTTTTCTGATTCTGCGGTGGGTCATTGTCGTTCTCCTTCCTGCATCGCAAGGCAGTTCCGGGGAGTTCATGGCGAGCGCGTCACGTTCGGTTGTCGTCACGCGGCGTGAAACTCCCCTCCTCGGCGTTGCGCGGCCTGTGGTGCTCTTATTGGTCGCTGCGCATCGCCGCGGCGGGCCAGTGGCCAAGCGGCTCGGTGCACAGACGGGACGCGCCGGCGAACAGGCGCCGCGCGTCGCCTTGCTCACCCCCGGTCTGCGCCGCGAACCCGGCACGCAACAGCGCGCAGATCGCCCGCACGTGAAGCTCTGCCAGTTCGCGAACCTGATCGGGGTCGCGACCGGCAGCGAGTTCGCTGAACCCGCTGCGCTGGCCGTCGGGGTCTCGCCAGTAGTTGTGCTCGGCGGTGGACGGCTCGGCGCACGCGCGTGTGCGGCTGTGGCTGCCGTTCGCGCTCAGCTTGTTCGCGGTCATAGTCCGGCTCCCGCCGGGCAGGTGGACCAGTGCGGGCAGTACTTGCCCTCCGTCCCTGCCGCGTTGGGCTCGCACTTCCAGGTCCCGGGCGCGGCGAACCCCCACGGACGCTCGGGACCGAGCGACTCGTGCAGTGCGTTGATCTGCGTCGCGACGATCGCGATCCGCGCGAGGAAGCTTTCGAGCTGGTGCCGGGTGCGCCTGGTGCGAATGACCTTCTCCGAGACGCGCTGGCGTTTGCCTGCCTTGGGCTTGAGCACCTGGGCGAAGGTGAAGTCGTGGGCCGGGTCGTGCTGGATGATCGCCTTCTCGGCGAGGTACAGCGTCGGTTGCGCCTCGCGGTCGGCCTTGTACTGGTAGATCGGGTCGTTCTTGGCCTTGTAGTCGTTGATCGCGATCACCCGACGTCGCACGATCTCGCCGCGAAGCCGCGAGGCCGGGACGGCCACCGGATCCTGGTAGGCGATCGCCTCCTCGTCGCTGTGCGTGTCGCTGCTCTTCTTCATCGCCGGGCGCAGGTCCTCCGGTGCCTGGTCCCAGGGCACCTCCACGGTCGGCTCCGGCGCGCCCGGGTCCTGGACGGCGCGCTCGTCGCCGTCCTCATCGAGGAACACGCTCTGCTCGCGGATCGTGTCGAGGTGAACGTAGCCCACGACCGTCCACTCGAGCTCGGGCTCGGGCGCGAGGCGGAACTCGAATCGCCGCTGCGTGTACAAGGGCTCGCCGAGCTGCGGCACGATTCGCTTCAGGCACACGGCGACGGCTTCGAGGCCGACGTTGAACGTCCAGCGCTCGTCGGTGCCTGCATCCCACCGGACCGGCCCGTGTGCGTCCTGTTCATCGGCGAGCGACCGCTTCCACGACTCGTTGAAGACGTCGCGCAACTGGTTGACGTTCAGCGGCCCGCCGCCCTCGATCCGTGCGCGGTAGTAGGCGGTGAGCACGTCGTCGATGCGCGAGCCGAGGAACATCGAGCCGGAGGGCGCGGCCCTTTCGCCGCAGATGAAGTGACGGCGCCAGTCGTCTGGGCAGGTGAGGAACTTCTCGATCGAGCTGTTCGATAGGCAGGGGAGCGGCTCGCCCTTGTAGGTGATCGGGAGCCGGCGTGGCATCCCGATTCGCCGGGCGAGCTCGAGCGCGCTCGGCCCGGGCGGTCGATCGGGGGACTGGGCGGCCGCCGGCCTGCCCGGTGCTGTGATCGTGTGGGGTGACAAGGTTTTCTTCTTTCTCTTCTGGGTTGTCGCTGCTCGCCGGGACTCTCCCCGGTGCCCGCGCTGCGCTAGGTCGCCGGCGCTGGCGTCGCGCCGGGGCCGGCGGGAGCGCTCGGCGTCGCGGCCCAGTCCGGCGCGGGCCCCCACCGCGCCAGTCGGACCGGGTCTGTCTCGAGCGGGCTGACGCCGTAGCGAGGAGCGCTGTTGAAGTGCCGGCAGGCCACGCGCACAGTGCCCCGCCAGAACGGCGCGCGCCACCGCTCGCCGAAGTGCTCGCGGCAGTACTCGAGCGCGGCGGGCAGCGTGGCCGCCCGCCACCCGGCTTGCGCCAGGACCTCGACGGCATCGACGAGCGCCGCGAGCTCGTGCTCGCTCAGCAGCGCGTCCTGGTCGCGGGTGGGCAGCGTCGCCTCGGTGATCGCGGGGAGCAGCTCCGGGCCGTAGCCGGTGACGCGCAGCTGCCAGGCGAGGGTCTCTCCTGCGCCGCCCATCACGCGGCCTCGGCTCTGGACGGGTCAAAGGCGACCACGTCGTCGTCGGCTTTGCCGCCTGCCGGCTGCCCGTCCTCCGGCGAGGGGACGGGCACGACCGGTTCCTGGGGGCTGGCCTGTTCCAGCAGATGCTTGAGCGGCGTGACCAGGTCAAACGGGAACACGATCACCCGCTCGCTGAGCTTGACGTCGAGGAACTCCTGCGCGTCGGCTTCGCTGGCGTATTCGACGGGCGCGACGCCGGCCACCTTCCGCACCAGGTTCGCGACCTGACTGGGCGGCAGGCCCCGCGCACGCGTGATGCGACACAACAGCTTCACCTGGAGCTCGCTTGCCTTACGGTCCCCAGCGCCCGCCACCGCCGTGAGGTCGGGACGGTAGCGCCGCAGCTTCACGACCTCGGCGGATGCCGCCGGGGCGCCGGCGCCGCCGTCCTGCGGGAGCGGAGCCTCGAGCACGTCGCGACCCGGGCCGATCTGCCCGAGCAGCCGCTTAAGCGCACTTGTCTGGGAGGACTTCAGCAGGTCCCCCTTACCGTTGGCCCGGTCGACGCCGCCCCGGCCCTCGCGGGCGAACAGGATCTCCGCCTGCTCCCCAGGGATCAGTGCGCCGGTCGTCTCATCGAGCGTCACCCTGCCGAGCTTGTTGCCGACCACGACGAACGTGCGAGCGGTGCTGCCCCCGTCTTCGTAGTGCGTCAGATAGGTCCAATGCGCGCGCGTCAGCGTGTCGTCCATAACGCGCAGCTGGTAGTACAGCGAGACCGTCATCCCGGGATCGCGGCTACTCCCCGGATACCTTGTCAATGCTTCCTTGAACTGCTCGGGCGTGGGCTCTTCGAGCAGCGGTTCGAGCGCCTCGAGCAGCTTCCAGGTGAGCCTGCCGTTGAACTTAGCGCCGCGGATCGCCTTGGCCCGTTCGCGCCGCGTCCGGTAGAGTTCGAGCGCGTCCGCTCCTACAGCCGGAGCGGCCTGAGCGCTCTGGCCCTCGACGGCGGGGGCGCTGCCATCGAGCTCACTCGCCGAAGTCAAGGCTGCCGCCGCCGGGGGAGCGCCAATGGCCGCGCCGCCGCTGTCTGGTTGCTCGCCATCGGTCATGCTGGCGAGCGCTGGTTGGTGAATGCTTGGCATGTGTCCTGCCTTTCGGTAGATGTCGCGACGGTCGTCGCATGCAGGCGGTGAGCGACGGCCCCGCCGAGCTGAGCTCGGCGGGAGCGGAGTTGCGCTGTGCGTCGCGGAGCCGCCTTGGTTGTTGGCCGCCGCGGGCCGATTCGAGATGCTCCGATCGGCTGCCGCGAGGTTGCGATGGGTCTCGTCTGGCGCCCGCGCCGGGAGCGCGCGGGCGCCTATGCAAGCTCGGGCTAGTTCACGCGTTGGTGATGAGCTCGAGCGCGCGCTGCTTCAGGCTCACGTCCTCGAAGCTGCGCTGTACCTGGTCGGTGCGCTTCGAGTAGCGCCGACCGTAGTCCGCGTACTCCGCGACCGCGTTGAACGCGACCCACTTGGTGCCGGGGCTGTTGCCGGTGGTGTCGCCGGCGATTCCCCGGCCTCGGAATATCGCGAGCACGTTCTCGATCGTTCTCTCCCGGTTTGCCCGCGCGATCTTGCCCATCTGCTCGTCGATCGTCCAGAGGTGCCGAAGCACGCTCCGCTCGAACCGCTGCGCGGTGATCGGCTCGCGCGCGAGCCGATCAGCCAGCAGCTTGAACTGCTCCTGGTAGTTGAGCGTCATGCCGAGCACGTCCCGGGCCTCTGCGAACTTTGCCTGCAGATTGCCGGTGTGGCGGAAACGGAACGTGCGGTTGGCGTGAGCACCGTGCTCGGCGTTGCGTAGCGCGGCACCGAGCGTGTTGGCGCAGACGATCCGGATCGGCGTCACCGCTGCGGTGACCGCCATCGACCCGTCGTGGCTGTTGGCGACGTACAGGTAGGTAGCGGCTTGGTCGCCGCCGATCTCGATGTACTCGGGCACCCTGGCCAGGCACCAGACTCGGCGCCCGCCCCACAGTGACCCGGCGGTCTCGAAGTACAGCTCCGAGCCGATCAGCGCGTCGAGGAAACGAAACGCGTCGCGATTATCGACGACCTGGTACTCGTCGCTGACGATGCCGAGCAGGTCGCCGGTGTCCGAGCGGATGTTCGCCTTCCATCCCTCGGCCTTGACGAGTTGGGCGGGGTGCTCGGAGCCGAAGTCGTCGACCCACGCTGGGGATTTGACGATCTGCACCTCACCGTGGCGCACACCCCAGCCGAGACCGGCCTTGTCGAGCGCCTCATCGATCGACTTCGGCGGCTCGGGCAGGATCACGCCGAGGCCGTGCCACGGCATCTTCCGCACGGAGAACATCTGGTCGGTAGTTGTGAGCCCGTGGCTCATGTCGTTCCTCCTGTTGTGGGTGGTGTATTGGGGCGCGGTCGAGCGGCCCACGTGCAAGCGCCGTGCGCCCGCAGGCGGTCCCTGGCCGCCCGCCGCTCAGCGGCTGGCTGGGTGCCGGCGGGCCTGGCTCTTGGTGTCCGGCTGGGGGCAGCGCGGCTGAGTGACCGCGTGCCAGCGCCTACGCGGCGAGCTCGCGCTTGTGGTCCCCGTGATCGGGGACCGGCAGTGCCACGACCGTGGCATCCCGATCGGCCGCCTTGGCAACTCCATTGGTTGCGGCGTCGGGGGTGTCGCTTGCCGCTTCGGTCTTGGCCTCGGTGATCAGCCGCTCGGCCTCCGCGTGCGCGTCGAATGCGTTCTTCTCGCGCTCGAGGCGCTTGATCGACGCGGGCACGATGCGTCCCACGATCCGCGCGAGCGCCTTGCGGGCCTTCTCGTTCGCGGGGTACTGGCGCTGCGGCGTCTGGCCGTTGGCTCCGCACTCGCGAGCGAACCGCCCGCCGGCGGCGATGATCACGAGCGTGCGCCCGAGCACTTCCTCGGCGGACTTGGCACCCTCGATATAGCCCCACATCCGCTGCTCGGCAGCTTCACCGTCGAGGTAGACAACGGTCTCCTTGACCTTGCCACTCTTCAGCTCCTTCTTCTCGACCGTGATCCACGCCTGCATCACCCGCGCCGCGCATTCCGCGTATCTGCGTGCCGGCGAGTGCCCGCCAAGATTGCCCGGGCCGTTTGCTCGGCCGAGCGCCTCGTGGGCGAAGAACACCGCCATGTCCTTGGAGAGCTTGGGCGCCGCGAGGCCGTTCTGAAGCGCCCAACCGAGGTCGATGTTGGCTGCCTGCGCGGGCAGCTTCAGCTCGCGCGTGAACTTTTGCGCGAGCTTGCTGGCCAGCGCGAGCGGGCTGACCTTCGTCAGGTCCTCGCTCTCGTGCTTGTCGGCTCTCTTGGCGTTCGCCTTCTCGGCGGCTTGCGCTTCTGACTCGCTGTGCATCCGCGGTAGCACGACGTCGTTGATCTGCGTGGTTAGCCAGGCGCGGTCGTGGATCCACACGTGTCCGTGCTCGCCGGGCTCGGTGTAGGCAGCGCCGTAGGCGACCGCCGCGTCGAGGTCCTCGTCGGCCAACTCGAGCGCCGGTCGCTCCCACGACGGGAGGTTCTCCGAGCGCTCGATGAACCACTTCGCGGCCGGCAGCGGCCTCTGCTCTCGTCGGCCACGTACAGCGAGGCGACGATGCGGGCGTTGACGGGTGGCTCGTCGGCCGCGAGGAGTGCGACCAGGCGCCCGTCACCCAGTGTCACCGCGTCACGGTCGATCACGAGGCTGCTCCCGCCGGCCCCCGGCAGGAGCACGATCTCTCGAACCGCGCGCGAGCGATCCTCGCGATATCGGCCCAGGCGCGCGGGAACCGGCTGTGCGCGCCGGCGCGGCACTCCGTCCCGGCGCGCCGGCGCGTGGGGTGTTGTAGTGGTCCTCATCGGTCTCCTTGGTGGTGCCCTTCGGGCGGGGGCGCTGGCCGTGGGCGCGTCCCTCGGTGCACGCGCGGCGCGCCGGCGTGCCGCCGCACGTCTCTTTCAGCGCTGTTGCGGGGCAGCCTCATCGCTGACGGTGACATCGCGGTACAAGCAAAACCCGACGCCCCAGACGTTCACGACCAACTCCTGCCCTTCGTCGGACAGCTTCTGGCGCAGTCGGGACGCGTGACTGTGGAGCGTTCGCGTCGTGCCGGTCGCCCTGAATCCCCACACGTGACGAAGTAGCTCCTGCGTGCTGTATACGCGCGTCGGTTCGGCGGCCAGCGCGACGAGCAGTTCGTACTCCTTCGTCCTGAGCTCGACCGGGCGGTCGCCGACCCGCACCTCGCGTGAGCGCAGGTCGATCCTCACCGGTCCGGCGCACAGGACTCGGGGGCTTTGCCGGTGCTCGGCGCGGCGCAGCAGCGCGACGATCCGGGCGCGGAGCTCGAGATAGGAGAACGGCTTTGATACGACGTCGTCCCCGCCACGCTCGAGCACCCGGACCCGGTGTAGCTCATCGGCCTGCGCGGTGAGAACTATCAGCGGCGTGTCGGGATCCGCCCGGCCGGCGAGGCCGTCGCCGGAGCGGAGCGCGTCGACCAGCTCGAGCGTGTCTCCATTTACGTCAACGACGATCACGTCTGGCTCTTTGACCGACAGCAGCGCCATCGCCTTGGCGCGACAGTCGGCGATCAGGACTTCGTAGCGGTCGGCCGCGAGGTTGTCGGCCAGGAAGGCGCGCATCGCGTCGTCTTCCTCGGCAAGCAGAATGGTTTTCGTGTTGGTCGGTGTCATGTTCATGCGCCCTCCGTGGAGGTTGAGAGTTGTTCGTGGTATCGCTCGCTGGCGCGCCGCGAGCGCGCCGTGTGCCGCCAGCGCGTCCGCGAGCCCGCGCGGGCGCAGCGGAAGCGCCCCTTTAGAGCAGCCCGGCCTCGCCGAGGAACCGGCTCGGTCCCTGCGTGGGTGCCCCGTTGCGCGTTGCGACGTGGGTGAAGAGCAGGTTGTCCTTGGCCCGTGTCGCCGCTGTGAAGGCGAGCCTCCGCTCGCCTTCGAGCTTCTTCCGGTCCCCGCTTGAGCGGTAGTCCGGCAGGAGACCCTCCTCGAGACCGATCACGATTACGGTTTCCGTTTCGGCGCCCTTGGCGCTGTGGATCGTCGAGACGGTCACGCGATCGTCGTGGGCGGCGTCGACTTCGAGCCCGTCGCTCGGGCCGAGGCTCTCGAGGAACCCGGCGATCGTCGGCTGCTCCTCTGTCGTCGCCTGCTCGTACCTGTGGGCGCTGCGAGCCAGCGAGCGCAGGTCTTCGAGCACCCGGTTGGCGTCCTCACGTACCGGTCGTGTCTGGGCGTGATCGCGCAGATATTGGTAGGTCTGAATCGGGCCGCCCGCGATGTTCAGGGTTAGATCGACGCACGCTCCGACGGAGGGACGCGCCGGCCCGCCCGCCCACGACTCGCGGCGAATCCGGTCAAGCGCGGCGGCGAGCTCTCGCAGCGCCGGACGGGCGCTCGCGCGCACCTGTGCGACCTCCTCGGCTCGCAGCGTGGCGTCGATCAGGTCGATGCGCTGCGCGCGCGCGAACGCGACGATGCTTCCGGCGCCCTTGTCGATGCCGCGCGTGGGGGTCCTGACCTTGCCTTGCGAGAACGGCTTGCGGTCGCGCGGTGCGCTCACGGCACGCCGGAATGCTGCAGCGTCGTAGGGGTTGGCGAGGAGCGCCAGGTAGGCAATCGCGTCACGGATCTCTGAGCGCTCCCAAAGCGACTGGTCGCCGAGGAACCGGACCTTGATGCCGCGTTCCTGCAGACGCTGCTGCAGGTAGCGCAGCGGCATCGTGTTTCGGCACAGAAGCAGGATCTCGCCCGGGCCGCGTCCGATCGCGATCTCGGTCTCGACCAGATCCGCGACGTCGCTGGCCTCGTGCTCGTCGGTGGGATAGAAGCGCTCGCCGACGAAGCCGCCTTCGCCGCAGTACGGGACGACGTCCTTGGCCACTCGACCCCTGTTGTGGGCGATCAGCCGCATTGCCGCGGCGAGAATCTCTACTCGCGAGCGACGGTTGACGCTCAGCTTCACGGTGCGGGCCAGAGGGAAGTCGTCGGTGAAGTTGAGGATGTTCTCGACTTCGGCGGCGCGCCACTCGTACAGACATTGGTCGTCATCGCCGACCACGGTCAGGTTGCCGCCGGGTGCCATCAGCTGCCGCACGATCTCCATCTGCGCGACGTTGACGTCTTGGAACTCGTCGATCAGCATCCACCGATAGCGCTCGCGATAGTGCTCGCGCAGGCGCTCGTCGTCGTGCAGCAGCGCGGCGGTGCACACGAGCAGGTCGTCGAAGTCGAACGCGTTGGCGGCGCGCATCTGCGCGTCGAGTTCGCGCCAGAGCGCGCCGATCAGCGTGCCTTGCTTGTGCTCGGAGCGCTCCATGTACTCCTCGACGCTCCATAGGCGGTTCTTGGCGAGGCTGATCTCCGCCAGCGCCTCCGTGACCGGCAGCTCGTCGAAGCGGTGGTGCGCTCCGCGGACTTGGGGCCTGCCCTCGTTGGCGATGATCGCGCGCGCGATCCGCGCGACGGTCGCGGTGTCTGCGATCACGTGCTCCCTGTCGCGGCCGAAGCCGCCGCCGTGTGCGCGGATGATCTTGCAGCACAGCGAGTGGATAGTGCAGACCGTCACGCGCTCTGCGCCCTCGATGCCGATCAGGTCGATCAGGCGCAGGCGCATCTCATCGGCGGCGCGCACGGTGAACGTGACCGCGAGCATCTGCTGCAGTCGCGCGAGCCGCTGCTCGGAGAGGTAGGCAACGCGTCGTGCGAGTGTCATCGTCTTGCCCGTCCCCGGGCCGGCGTAGATCAGCAGCGCACCCTCGCCTTGGATCACGGCTTCGCGCTGGTCGCGGGACAGCCCGTCGAGCAACGGCGAGCGCTCGGCGGTGTCGTCTGCGCGCCCGGGTGGCCGAGCGCGCGGCCTGGCTCGGGGTTTGCGCGTCGGCGCAGGCGGCGGTGCCGGGAGCTCGCGTAGCAGCACCGGCGCCGCGTCGGGGTTCTCTGGTGCCGTCTGCCCGTCGGGGAGCGGCAGCGGGCAGGTCACCCCGGGGACCTCCCACGGGAGTGTGGCGTAAGGCAAGGGGTCTCCTCTCGGATTGGTCGGCGCTCGCTCGCCAGGGCGATGTCCGGGTCGCGGTTGGCGGGTGGGCGTGTATCGCCCTTTGGCAATTCAGTGCCCGGAGGCCGATCCGCCGCGCGGGCGTGAGCCGAGCTGTGTCTCAGCGCTCGCCGAAGCGCTCGACGAGCAGCGCCTTGGCGGACTTGAACTCCGCGCCGCGCAGGTGCTCGGTGGGACCGCCGAGGACGGCGCTGGCTAGCTGATAGTTGCCGCCGGCGGCGCCACAGGCGTGACAGAAGAAACTGTCGGCGCCGAGGCTGCACGACGGGTAGTTGTTGACATGATCGCGGTGCGGGCAGCGCACCTTTCCACGCCCCGGCGCCTCATGGCCCGTGAGCGCTTCGTACACCTCGGCGATCGGGATCCGCTTGTAGGGATCGTCGTCGTCGAAGCTCGGGCCACCGTTTCGCAGCTTCCGCGCGATCGGCCAATCACGGGGGTCGGGGAGCTCGCCGACAAGCTCGTCGAGCCTGTAGGGAGGGCGGTGAAGATCGGCGAACACGATCCGCGCGTGCCGGCCGGTTTTGAAGTTGCGCGTACCAGCGAGCCGGAGCACCCTGGCGCGCTCTCGGCAGACAGCGTCCGCGACGGTCGGCACCTGCCGGCCGCGCTCGTCGATGCGGTAGCCGATCGCGTGGATCAGGCGCTGATTGGCCGCCTCGATCGGCTCGACGACCTCGAGCTCACCGTCGAACACCTCGCCGGTGCTCGGATCGGCGTAGATCACGCAATCGCTGTCGGGCGGACGGACGATCGCTGGATTGACGATCGTCTCGCTCGCGGCGGTCCGAACCGTTACCGCCGCCAGCGGCTCCTCGAGCATCCAGTAGGAGTGCATACCGCCCGAGCCGGCGGATTCGATCACCAGATGCGGCTGACGGCCCTCCGGCAAGCGCTTGGTCGGTTCGCGAAAGAACGCGCGGAGCGCCGCGAGCCGGTCGGGCTTGTCGACATCGACCCACAGGCAGCGGGTTGCCCGCACGTGCCACTTGTGACCCCTCGGCGCGTCGCGTTCGCCGACGCCGACGAACACCTCCTCGTCGCGTTTGTCGTGGAATGCGGCGAGCTCGAGCAGCTCGTCGAGCCAGTCTTCGTGGCCGGCGGCTCCGCCCGGGAGAAAGTGGTCCTCGTGGTCGCGGGTGGTGATCGCGACGCTGCCTCCCGGCGGACGGCGTCCGGCGGCGAGCTCGACCAGGCCACTGGTGTGCCGGTGCAGCATCTCGAGGTGGATTCGCCGGTGGCGGGCGGGAGGCAGCTGGTCGTCGAAGACGGTGCCGGCGTCGAGGCGGATCACTGCGTGAAGCGAGGTTTCAATGAGCGTGCCAGTCACGACCTGCACCTCCCTTCGGAGATCTCGGGTTGTTGACGATGTCCGGCGCGGGGCGAGTTCATCTGCATTTGCTTGGGCCGCAAGATCGGCGGGTCCGCGCGACGACGGGCGTGGAACAGGAGGCACTGGGTCGCGTAGTCCTCGGCGCAGGCGACCGCCTGGCTGCGCAGGTCATCGACTCCGTCCAGGCGCCCGACGAGCGTCGCCGAACCGTCTGGGCTCAGGTCGATCACGCGCCAGTCGAGGTCGGGGTGCTGGTTGATGCACACCTCGTGGCGCTCGCCATCGCTGGCGGGGTAGCTGGCGATGAGCTCGAGATCACCGTGTTCGGCGGCGTCGTAGATCAACGCGCGCTCGTCCATCAGCGCCTTGATCGCCGCGAGCTCGGCAGGCGGATCTGTGAGGAGCGCGTTCATCTGACTGGTTGTCGCCGCCGGCGCAGGTGTTCCCCGGAGCGAGTTATGAGGTGGCTCACGCGCCGCGGATGCCGGACAGGCGCTGGCGCGCACGCGCGAGGTGGCGGTCGGCCTCCTCGCTTGAGATTCCGATCGCGCGGGCGACGCGCGCAAGCGACGCACCGCGCAGCTCGTGCTCGACGAGCACCTGCCGTTCGCGCTCGCTCATCGCGAGGAGCGCCTGCTTGATGCGCGCGACTCGTTCCTCGCGCTCGGCAACGAGGTCGAACGGGTCACGGGCGAGCATGTCTGTGGTCATCGGTGGCCCTCCTTTGACTGGGTGGTGGTGTTGCCCTGCCGGCCGCGGGGCAGAGCGATTCAGATGCGATGCGTGCGCCCGGAGGGGGCGAGCAGCGCGCGATATGGGCGCTGGCCGACCGCCGTGATCTGGACGAGCGCCTGGACGCTCGCGGTGACGAGCGTCACCGAAACCAGCTCGACGCTCTGGACTGCCGGGTTTTCACGCAGCTTCTCCAGAGCGTCGCGTTGCGCATCGCCAAGCTCCGGCGCGCCGACACGCGGGATGGCGTGGCAGACGGCGAGAGCGAGCGGGGCGGTCGGGGTCATCTGATGGCCTTACGGGTCTGTCTGGTTGTCGAACCGCGAGCTTGGTTTCCCCCTGTCGCGTGGCGGCGGTCGTCGCCTCCAAGCGGGAGATCACTCGCTGCCATCGCTTGAGCCCGGATCCCGGTCACCGGGCAGGTTGCCTGCGGCCTCATCGGCGGGCTGTTCGGTCGAGGACTGTCCTGACGCGTGCCGGGAAGGCGGCGTGAACGGATGCCGGCCCGTCGCCGAGCTCGCGCCGCGGGCGGCGTGCGGCTCGCCTGGCTCGCGCGGCGCGTAGGCGCCGGGCTGGCCGTCGGGCTGGGAGGGGGGCGGCACCGTGTCGTGGCGCAGCGTCGGGCTCTCGGCCCCGGCGACGCCGGCGGCGGCCGCTGCCGCGGCCGCCCGGCGCACGTCGTCGAGCATCGCGCCGTCCTCGCCGCTGCTCCGCTCCGCATCAGGTGAGCGGCCGAAATGCCGCCGAGCCCCCCGCAGGAGCCTGCGGATGAGCGCGACCGGCACGAGGATGCAGAGCGCGAACCCCACGAGCATCACGAACAGCGTCGGCCAGCCCACGAACGGCCACCACCAGGGATGGCTGGTGCCCGCCACCGGGTTCCACGAGGGTGTCTTCGGTGCCGGGAGCGTGACGGTGTGGCTGTAGCGCGCGCCGACCGCCCCGTCTTCGTGGAGCGTCCATACGCACAGCTCAAAGCGGCCGCCTTCACCGGGTTGGGGCGGGTTGGCGAGCAGCAGTTGCGGCTCGCCGTCGGCGCTGGCGCCGGGGGCCACATCGGTTTCTGCCGGCCGCGCGGGGCAGCGGCTGCGGTAGAGGTCGATCGCGAGCGCGGTGTTCGGCGGCCCACTGGTGCTCACGGCGGCGGCGATCGCGCCGCTGCTCGCGAGGTAGTGAATCTGCGTGACGTTCAGCTCGTCGGCGCTGGCGCGCGCGGCGGCGCCGAGCACACCGAGGACTAGGGCGAGCGTCACGATCTGCCAGCGCAGCGGCATCGGCCGCAGCGTCGGCCATCTGCTGGCGCTCTCGATCGCGTCGAGTAGTCGGGTGATCACGGTGTTCTCCTTCCGATCAGAGACGGGTTGCTGTGCTGCGGCGTACGCGGGGCTCACGCCGCAAGTCGCTGCTGCGATCCGCCGTGCGGTGCGGCTGCGTTTCGCGTGTGTGGCGCGTCCGTCCCCGCTGTTGCGCTCGGGAGCCAAAGCGGCTGCTCTGCGCTTGTGCGCGGGCTGACCGCATCGCTGGCCGCGTGTTCGCGCGGCAGCCAGTAGACCCACAGCGCCTCGGGGCCGAGCGAGCCGACACGAGACGGTCGCGCCCACCTGCCGCCCCCGCCGGATCGCTTGCACGCGCGCACGCGCTCCCAGCCGTCGTGGCGGTAGACGTGGCCGCTCTTACCCGGCATCGAGTAGGAGATCAGCGCGACCTTCTCGACGTGCGCGTAGTAGGGCCAGTAAGGGATCGCGAGGAAGTCGCGCCACAGGCGCAGCATCACCCGCAGGCTGCCGTGGGCCTTCGCCTGCGGGGAGCGGCAGAGCCGTGTCAGCTCGACGCAGTTCTCCCGGCGCAGCCCGAGCGGGCCGTTGACAATCGCGCTGTGCGCGCGGCCGGCCGTGGCCAGGGCAAGCGGCTCGCGCGCCACGAACAGCGCGAAGGCGTGGTAACCAAACGGGCGGGTCTCGGCGCCGAGCGGGTGCCAGTCGGCCGCGAGCAGGTTGGCCTCCTTGCGCGTGAGGCGTCTGATCTGCACTGGTGGGCGCTCGCCGAGCAAAGCGCGGCGCTCGCTCGCCGCCCACACGTCGGGCTGCGGCCACTGGGCGCCGGGGATCTGCACCGTCGAACCGTCTGGCATCGCGACCGCGATACTGGGCGGGTTGACTGGCGCCAGCGGCGCGATCGCCGCCGGGTCGAGCATCGCGGGTGGCAGCGCGCGAAGCGCGCGTCCGCCCGCCAGGGTATTGGGCTGCATCGGGTTCTCCTTGTTTTTGCTGGAGCTGTCCGCGATGGGCGAACAGCTGGTCGCTGCGCCCGGGCGCCGTCGAGGCCGGCTGCCTCGGCCCGGCCGCCCGGCAAAGCCCCGCGGCCAAGCCGGGGTTACGCGGCTGCGATGTGGCGGTGGAGGCGCGGCGGGAGCGCGCTCAAGCGGTCTCCGCGGGGGCGGGCCCCCGGTCGGACGCGCCAACCGCATGGCTCGCCGACAGTCCACGAGCTCCTCCAATCCCGTGCGGGCGCTGTCATAGAGCCCGGTGTCCACTTGTGCTCCTCGGCGCGGTGCACGGCGTCTTCGCGGGCGATCTCGAGGACCCAGTAGCTGCCGGTCGGGATCTCCTTGCTCTGGCCGGTGCTGCCGCGGCACCGCACGTGCCACGCCGTCGGCGGCGGCTCGGGACGTTGTGATCTCAACGACAGTCAGCCTCGTGGGAATCTCTGACGAGGTCGAGAGCTACCGTGTCGGCGAGAGCGCCGATATGACGGTGAATCTGCTGGTACGTGACCGATCCGATCCTGACCTGGCGAGTTGGACAGTCGAGCTGACCACACGCGGCCACCGCACGCGTGGCGGCACCCTGGTCGGTGTGGCACTCGAGCTGCCGTCGGCATCGGCCGAAGAACTCGCTCCACTGCTGGCCCGGGCGGGCCCGCTGCTCGCCGAGCTCATCGAGAGCGACGCCAACTCGCTCACCGACTAGCGGGAACCTCCGTCCTTCGATTGCCGCGAGACCATCGCGGGGAGACTGCTGGCGCCAACAGGCAGCCAACCCGCGAGCACGCCAGCAGTTAGCCGATCCGCGAGGCTCGGCCGTCAGTCAACCGCCGCTTTGGCCCAAGCGTGAGGGAAGGCCGCGCGAGGGCCGACTACGCGACCTTTGGGTCTCAGTCTCCCGTGGAGGCGCCGCTAGCCGCCAGCGCTTCGCAGGCCGCGGAGCAGAAGTCGGTGGCGTCAGCCAGCGCGGCGTCAGTTGACGTTGGATGTTCCTCCAAGAACGCTCTGAGCTCTGCGCCACGGACGAACCGCTACCCCTTACTTTGGGCCAGTCACGATTCAGGTTTGAGCCAGCGGTATCTGAGATCGTATTCGTGCGCAAGGTTTCGGTCTCGCAGATATGTGCAGAGCGCCTCGACGGCCGCCGCCGTAGCCGGCGCGAAGGCGTACTTGTCGGCCCACGCCTTGTACCGCTCCCGCAAGAGGGGCGGATTCCCGAGGATTCGCTCGACGCTCCGGAATTGCTCCTCGGCCATGTGAGAGCGAACGATGACATTGTGCTCGACGGGCTCATAGCCGTCGGGTATCGATGGAACCATGGTTCCATCGATAGGTCCCTCGCTGTCGTGGTCAGTTTCCTGTGACATTGCTGTTTCCTTTCTTGTTATGGCCTTCGGTGCGACTCGCACGTCCGGGCCGCGGGGCGGTGCCCCCAGCCGCGCCGGTGGTGCGGGTTAGAAGTTCGCGGGCAGCGGTGCGGGGCGTGGCGCCGGCGGTTCGCTGGCGTCCGGTTCGGGCGGCGCGTCCTCGGCGCGGAGGATCTGGAAGTCTGCGTCCAGGTAACGGCGGGCGATCCGCCCGTCGGGCGCGACTTGCTGCCAGCGGCGCTCGAGCACCAGCGCGTACTCCCAGCCCTGCCTGTGGCGCACGGTGGGGTCGGGCTGGCTGCGGAACATCTCGCCGAGCTCGGCTGCCTGCTCCTCTCCGAACGGCAGGATCAGCGCTTCGAAGAACACGGTGTGCTCGCCGGTGTCGGTGATCCGCTCCAGACGCAGCGGGGCGCGCGGGTCGATCCAGCCGAGCGATTGCACCTCAAACTCGAGGATCTCGCGCTGTGGACCGTCGAAGCGGTAGGCGATCAGCTCGCGTAGGGTCGCGAGCGCCGTGCCCCAGGCGACGCGCGGGAGATCCTCGATCACGTCGTGATCTCCGTCCTCGCGGCTGGTGGTGACCCGCACGCGCAGCGCCACGCAGCAGTTGTCGGTCTCATCGACGATTCCGGCGGGCCACGGGTTCTGGCGCCCGCCTTGCGCGCGTGCGCGCCCGGCGGGCGTGGATCGGTTGCTCATTTGGACTCCTTCGGTTGACGTCCATGCCGCTGCCGGCGCCCTTGGAGGTTGGGGGCGCCGGCAGCCGGCGTGATGGCGCGCTACGCCGCGGGGGAGGAGGCGCGGCGTGGCGCTTGGCGTCGGCGGCGCTCGACTCCCACGCCGCCGACGGGCTTGGGTGCATCAGCGCGGCGTGCTCGCCGGTCGGTGGCTGATGCAGCGCGTAGTTCGGGGCTGAGGCTCGCCATCGGTGCTGTGCTCGGAGGTCGCGGGAATCAGGGGCGCTCCCCCCTGCGAGTTGTGGCGGTAACCCAGCCCTACTGGCAGCGCGTCACGTGAGACCGACGCGCGGACGCCGAGCAGTGCTGTTCGCTCAGATGCAGATCAACTCGAGGGCATTCAGGTAGCGCGCGCACGCGGACGCCTGAACCTGCTCGCCGTCGAGGACGACGACGCCCTCGCTGTCCAGGTGCGCGAGCGCGTCGCTGATCGCCAGCGGCTCGATCGTCGTGGTCACGCGCTCGAGTTCGGCGCGTGACCAGCCCTCAGAGTGGTCGTCGCGGAGTACCTGGAAGACGATCGCCCGCTCGGCAATCGCTCGGTCACTGGCTTGGTCACTGCGGTCGTGTGTCATCGAAACACCTCGTTTTCTTGTGTTTGGGTGGTAACTATTCGATTCGGGCCGTCCTTGAACCCGTGCCGCTCGCTCGCGCGAGCGGCAGAGCCGTCGCGACTCGCTCGGACATCCCGCGAGCGCGGAGCTCAGAACGGGATGTCGTCGTCTACCGGTGGCGGCGAGGAGTGCTGCGCGACGCCGGCGAGCTCTTGCTCCCTCGGGGCCGCGTCCCGTCCACCCAGGAACTGCACGGTGTCGGCGATGATGTCGATCGCCTGCCGTTTCGTGCCGTCCTGTGCCTCCCACTCGCGCCACTCCAGGCGCCCGTCGATGGCGACCGGACGTCCCTTGGACAGGTAGCGCGCGGCGTTCTCGCCCTGCGCTCCCCATACGGTCACGTTGAAGTAGTTGGGCTTGTCCTCCCACTCGCCCGTGCTCCCGTTCTTGCGGCGCGTGTTGCATGCGATCCGCAGGCTGCACACCGACATTCCGCTTTGCAGCGAACGCAAGTCGGGATCGGCGGTGAGAGTTCCGGTGATCACGACGCGATTGAGGTTGACAGTGCTCATGTATTTCTCCTTACGTTTGTCCTGCGGATGACTGATCTATCTGGAGGCAAACGGCCGTCCGCCTCGGTGGCCTCGATCCGGGGCTGTGCGCCGTCCTTGGTCCGGGGCTGCATGTCTGCTTGTCGGACCGCAGAGGCGTTTGCCCCGTTCCTTGTTTGGTCAGCGTCCCGGCTGGGAGAGCGGGCGCGCGGAAATGCTGTCGCTTGGAGGATCGACTAGGCGTCGGCGAGCTCGAGATCGAGCACGCGCACCACGGCCTGCGCCTGTGGGCAGCCCGCGAGCATTTGTCTAAGTCCGGGAACGTCGCGCGCGTCCACACCGCGGTCGCGGTAGAAAGTCGATCGCCGCCTGAATGCTGGCTCGGGTGCTGCGAAACGTCGCTGCGGCCACCTCCCGCCGGTCGTGGGTGCTGCTCGACCGCTGCGAGCGGTGCGTCGTGATCACCGCGTGATCGCTGGTAAGCACGGTTCGTCCTCCTGGTGTTCGATGTCGTCATAGGGCGTTAGGGTGAGGCGGGCGACGGTGCTGGCGGACGCTCTCGCCCCGGGGTGTGGCCATCGGCCCGTCCGGGGCGTTGCGCTGCGCGATTCGCCGCGGTCGGTGTGGCCTGCCTAGATCGGCAGGTAGGCGCGGCGGCGCTCGAGGCGCGGCGGCGCTCGAGGCGCGAAAGCGGGTCGGCCGCGTGCGGACGCACGCCGCGCCGCGCCGCCGGCGTGCGGACGAGGTCCTTGATTTCGATGCCGGCTTCCGCCACGCGGCGCGCCACGGTCGGCGGAAAGGCCAGCGAGAGCGTCTGGCGCCCGGAGGTGATCATCCGCGTCTGATTGCTCATCATGGTCTCCTTGCTGTGTCGTCCGGGCGTCGGCCCGGCTGATTTGGATGGCGCGTGTCCGCGCCGCCAGTGGACCCCTGAACGACGAGCGGCCCGCACCCTGGGGCAAGGGGACGGGCCGGTTGGATGCGCTTAGTGCTCAGCTGACGCCGCGTTACTCGGTGGACCGCGAGTTCTCCTCGCCACCGACCGGCCGCGAGAGCAGGACACCGCGCTCGCCGCCCCGGGCGACCGCGTCGGCCGCTGCGCGCTTGAGCTCGGCTGCGGTCAGCACGAGCGCCGGGCGAGACGGCCCGTTCCCGACCGTGGGGTACTCGACGGGGCTTCCGTCGAGGCTGTAGCTCTCCCCCCAGTCACCCTGGCCAACGCTCAGGATCGAGCCGGCGAGCTCGAGCTGCACTGGTGCGGCATTTTCGGCGTCGTAGATGTCCGCGGCCGCGGCGATCACCTGCTCGGCGCTGACGAGCACGCCGACCCGCGGCGGCAGCAACAGCTCTCGCGGCGGCGCGGGATCGATGTGCAGCCGTGCCTTGCAGTCGAGCTGAGCGCCGGCGGCGTTCAGCATGCTGACGGCGGCGTGCTCGGCGACGTAAGCGTCCTGCTCGTCCTCGGCGTCGAAGACGAGCCTGGCGCGCTGTTGGAATCTGGGCATGGTGTTCTCCTTTCCTTCGCGCGACGCGATGCGCGCGCGGTGACGAGCCGCCGCTTTGTTGCGGCGGGTTCGGCGCGTCGCTTAGCCGCGCGCGATGGGGCTGGCGCATGGCTCGGGCGCAACTGGGCGCGTGCGAGGGTTCGGCCATGTCCTCGCGCGCGCGTAACTGATCAAGGCGCGGTCGGTAAGGCGCGGTCGGCCGATGCGGTGTGCTCGCGGCCTTGACTTGCGAGCCGCGCGCGCTCGCCGGGCCGGTCAGCTCATTAGCGCAGCGTCTCCCCGATGTCCGCGTCGCTGATCTGGTAGCGCGCCGCGAGCTCCATCACGAGGTCGGAGCCGGGCAATTCGCCGTCTTTGCCGATCGCGCGCATCACCCGCACAAGGGCCTCGCGGGTCGAGGGCTCGCGCGGGTCGACGAGCGCGAGGATCTCGTTGAGCTCGTCGGCGGCGTACTCGAGCGCGCCGATGATGCCGCCGCGCAGCTCGCCGGTCACCTTGTCCCAGCCCTTGCTGTACTCGAGACCGCCGGGCCGGTCGGTGGTGAGGATCAGGCGGATCCAGCAGCCAGCCTCGTCGTCGTCCGAATCGACGAGCACCGCTAGGCCCTCGGGCTCCCTCAGCGCGCTCTTGTTGATCGCTTCCTCGAGCAGATAGCGTACGTCCTCGCCGCTGGTCAGGCTGTGTTCGTCGACGCCGGCGAGCGCCCCTTCGCGGACGAGCGTGGCGACGCGGTCGCGGTCGACGGTGATCTGATGCGTTTGTGTGGCTGTACTCATGTGGTTCTCCTTCTTGTCCGGTTCTCTGCGGCGCGATCGTTCCCAGCGCAGGTCCCATTCGTCTAGATATGGCGGTGATGGAGCGGCTGCGCACGCCGCTCGGTGCGTGGCCGCCGGCTACCTTGGGCGCATGCACGCGACGGATCGGCCCGACGGGGACACCGCGATGTTGGGTGCTGCTCGATCTGTGCTCGAGCACGGCTTGGCCGAGCGCGTCCGCGAGATCCTCGCGACCGAGTGCGTGCCGGTAGCTGCCCAGCAGAGCGGCGCGCTGCGGGCGAGGTCGTGCGCAACAAGCTCGTCGGGAGTACTCATCGCGGCGGCCCGAACGTCCGCATGTTCGCCGGGGCGACGGCTGGCGCGAAGGTGACGTTTGTGCTGCGGCACGCGAGCCGCTGCTCGCAGCTGTCCAGGTCGATCAGTTCGATCGGCACGAGCGGAAAGTCCGCGTCAGCGAGGGCGCCCATGTCGCGGGCAAGTTGCTCGACAGTTTCGGCCAGGATCACGGTCTGATCGCCTGACTCCTCGAGGATCCCGGCGTAGCGTGAGCAGCGCGTGTGTGGCTCGCACGGATCCTGGGCAAGGATCTTTTCAATGTGGCCCGTGCCCCAAGCGGACGGGATCCGGCGGGCGACCAACGCCTTGAGGCGCTGCAAGCGACGTGTGTTGCGCCACTGCTCCGCGGGAGTGTGTTGATCCGGACTCATCTGTGGTCCTCCTGGTTTGGTTTTCGGGTCCCAGGTATCGGGCCTGGGTTCGGACGGGTGAGCTGTCGGCGCTCGTCGCGTCTCACGGCCGGATGTGACAGCGGGTCAACGGGCGCGACTGCCTGGCCGTTGGCACCTCTCGGCCGCGGAACAGCTCCAAACGGCGAGACGCGATCGCGCTCGTTCGCGATCGCGCGGCGTCGATCCGGCGCCGGCGCGACGTCAGCTTCTCGTGGGCTACTGACCGCCGGAGGGTTCGGGGCGATCACCGGCGACCGTGTAGATCCGGTACGCGACGTCGCGGCTGTCAACCTGGGCGCGGCAGCGAGGACACGTCTTCGCCGGGTCCCTCCAGTCGCCGCTCGCGCGGTCCCACTCCGCTGGCGAGGACCACACTTTGCAGCTCGGGCATAGCATCTGCGGCGGCACGCACACACGTTCGCAGGCGACCCGGATCGAGGCGCCTCGGCCGTCGATCGGATCATGTACTCGCCGCCTTGCCGAGATCCCCCGAGCGCTGGCCGCCTACGCTCGGGGGATCTCGGTCTCCTCATACCGCCAGGAGCGTGGCTGCCTGCGATCGTGACACCGCTAGCTCCTGCGGGCGCTGCCTTGTGCGCGGCTCCTCGAGGGTGTCCGCGAGGTAGCGGACTGGGAGCCGCCCGTCCGGTGAGGCTTCGCGCCAGACCTCGGCGAGGTCCTCGGCGTAGAGCCAGCCGAGGCCGTGGCGAGTGGATGGGTCCGACTCGCCATCAAGCAGCTCGTCGAGCTCCGCGACCTGCTCGCGCCCGACCGGCAGGATCAGCGCTTCGGCGTACACTGCCCGGCCCCCGTCCACGTGCAGGCGCTCAAGCACGAGCGGGCAGTGGGGATCGATCGAGCTGAGCGCGTCGAGCTCGGCGAGGAGCACCGCTCGCGCAGCCCCCTCGAAGCGGTACTCGATCAACTCGCGAAGCGTCTTCTCGGGTTCACCGATGGTGACCCGCGGCAGATCTTCCAAGATCTCTACGTCCTCCTCAACACGGTCTTGCGTGACCTGGACGCGCAACGCGACGCAGCACGTCTCGGGCTCGCCGGCGAGGCTTGCGGGCCAGGGAATCCTCAGCTTCCCCTGCGCGCGCGGAGGTGTGATGGTGTGGTTCAGCATGGCTAACTACTCCTTGTTGATGGGGTTATGCGGACCCGCCGCGGCACGGCGGTCCCGCCAGTTCTTTATGCGGACCCGTGAGCGACGGCGGGCCCGGCCTCGCGGGGCGAGAGCACCGGGCCCGCAGCCGACCCACGGCTGGAATCGCCGGACCTCAGAGCAGTCCGGCGGCGAGCAGGTCGTCGTGGACGTCGCTGGCCTCGCTCGCGATCAGGGCCTCGACGCCGCGCGGGGCGCGGCCGCTGAGCACCCCGGCGCGCTGCCGGGTCATGCGGATCGCGCGGCGGTGCGCTTCGCGAGCGCGCCGACTGTCGCTCGGCGTTGGGGGTGTGGCGGGGTCGAGGAGTCTGACGGGCCCGATCGGGGCCTGGACGGCGTCGAAGCGGGACAGTAGGCGCTGCATTTGGTTGCTCATCTGAACTGCCTTTCTGTGTGTGGATTAGCCGCCACGGCATCAGTGGGCGCCTGTGCGGGTTGGTGAGGACGGCCGCCTGGGCGGCCACCGGTGCTGCACGCGGCCTGGCGATGGCCGCCTGGGCGCGGGCGTGTCGCCTGCGCGATCGAGGTCTGAGCGCGTCAGGTCGGTGCGCCCGGGAACGACGCAACGCCCACCCGAGAGGGGGCGGCCGGTGTGGCTAGGAGAGCAGCGCCGCGAGCACGCGCCGCTGGCGGTCAGTCATCGAGCCGACGGTCTTTGTCTCGGACATCGGGATCCGCTTCAGGTACTTGCGCACGCGGTGCGGTCCCCACCCGTGTTGGCTGACCAGAAGATCGGCGACCGTCATCGTGTCGGTCTCCCAGCAGCGGCCGAGGATTACCTCGGCGACAGACGGCTTGCCGCTGCGTATCCTGCGCTTGAGCTCGGCGCGCGCGAGGCGCACTTCGTTGGCGCACTCGAGGGCTCGCATGCACTGGGGCCCGGCGGCCGCAGCCGTTGTCACCTCACCCATTTGGGTTCGCTCCGCCGGCATGTGGTCCACTCGCGTCACTCCGGTGCTGCGAGGGTTGTCGATGACCTGGTAGCCCGCCTGCCCGATCGGGTCTGATGCAAAGGTCGGGGACGCCATCACATTGCCTCCCATACGGCGCGTGGCAGCTCCGGCTCGGCGAGCAGCCGCTTCGCTGCGGCCCCGACGGGGCCGTCGTCGACGTCGGCGAGCTCCGTGGCATCCGAGCCCGCTGCGCGGCAGGCTTCGAGCAACTCGCCCGCGCTGATCACGGTCGCTCCGAGCCAAGCGCTCATTCCTCGCTGGATCATCTCCCCGCCGGCCGGGTGGAACTCCCACCCGGGGTCGTACTCGTACCCGGCGCCGTTCTTGGCAAAGACGTTGAGGCCAGTCTCGTGCAGCGCGCCTATCAGCGCGCGGTAGGCCTCGGTGCCGTAGTTGGCTTCATCGTCCGCGATCGCGAGGATCACGCCGAAGTGCTCCTCGCCGTCGAGCAGGCTCGCGTCCTTCGACGTCCTGTCGGGCGCTTGATCTATTCCGTCGATGCCATGCTCAGCGAGCGCTCGGCACGCCTCCTCTGGCAGATTGGTCTCACCTGGCCACGGCCAGGCGAGAACTGTTGTAGAGGCACGATCACCCATAAAGGTTCTCCCCTGTGTTGTTGGTCTCTGGCGGCGGGCGGGTTGCCTCGCGCGCGTGATGTCTCGATGCTCCGGCGCCCGCTCTGGTGCGGCCTGGTCCTGGCTTAGTTCTCGCGCTCGCGCAGGACGACGGTGCAGCCCGTCAGTCGCTCCAAGAGCGCGATCGGATTCATGTGCAGCAGTGCGTGCGCGAGCTCGGGCTTGAAGTGTCGGACGAGGTCGCCCAGCAGGTCCAGCTTCCCTTATCTGTACGGTCGTTCGTGTCAAGGCCTCGTTTTTGCGGTTGGCCTGCTCCGTGGGCGCCCGGCCTTATCTGGGTCGTCGGTCACCGGCTGTGGTGGCCGCGACGTGATGGTTGATCGGTCGTCCCGCGGGGCGACTGCGGCCGCTCAGTCTTTGTCAGGGTCGCCACCGGTGGTGGGTTCCGGGGAAGCTGGGGGAGCTGGCTGCGAGCTTTCGACATCTAAAGGGGGGGGGCGATGAGGGAGCGGGTGTTAGGTCACAGGTTTGATCGCGGCTGGGCCCAGTGCGTGGAGGAGGTGGTAGCTGCGCCGCGCGATCTTGCGTGCGATCGTCAGCGACGCGCGAGTGTGAGTGAGACCGCGGGCTTTGAGCGCGTGGTAGTCGGAGTAGTCGGGGCTCTGCAGGCGCGTCGCGGACTGCGCGGCCTCATAGAGCGCCCAACGTAGCGTCGGCGATCCCTGGCGGGTGAGTTTCCCGACCCGGCTGGTTTGATCCGAGCGGTGCACGCCGATGTCGATCCCGGCGAACCGCACCGCTTTGCGCGAGCTGGACATTCGCCTGACGTCACCGAGCTCGGTCAACGTGACCAGGGCGATCAGTTCCCCGACTCCGAACTGGGTCATCAGCGCCTGGCAGCCGGCTTGGTGGCGAGCGATCTTGCGCAGCTCGCGCTCCAGCTCGTGGATCTGCGCGCCGAGCATGTCGATCATTCGCAGGGCGATCACGACGCGCTCTGAAGCATCGAGGGGCAGCGGGAGGCTGGCGAGGAACTCCCGGCCGCTGGGACCCGAGATTTCACCCGGCGCGCCCAGGCTCAGACCATGGTGATACAGCGTCGAGCGAATCCGCAGCAGCCATTGGGTGCGCTCATCGATCAGCGCCTTGCGCAAGTGCAGCCGCGAACGCCACTGGCGGATGTGCTCCGGCGCGATCCATGATTCGGGCAGCCGCCCCTCCGCCAACAGCTCCCTGAGCCACAACGCGTCCTGGCGATCGGTCTTCGCCCGGCGGTTACGACCCCGCAGCGCGCGGGTCTCGACCGTCTCGGCCAGATGCGCGACCGCGCCAGCGCGCTCCAGGGCGCGAGCGACGAACAGCCAGCCGGTGCACGCCTCCATCGCTGCATGCACCTCCCGGCCCGGGAACTGCGCGACCCACTCCTCGACTGCTGCCGGGGTCGCTGCGATCCTTCCGCGCGTGACCTCCCCAGTCATCGAGTCCAGACAGTCAAACGTGATCTGGCGCAGATGAACGTCCAGCCCAGCGACGATCGCGCCCGCATACCGCTCGGGCATCACGCGCGCAGCGTTCTGGGTGACCGATGACATACCGTCGCTCACGGTCGGTACCTCCTGTTCGCAATGGCCGGCCGCGCGGGTGCAATCCGCGCGTGCCTTCACACAGCCGTTCGACACGGAGGACCGGCCACCTTCACGCCACCAACCGGACCGCCCGAATCACCGGCCGTTCATGCCATCTTCGTCGAACGCGCGGTGACAGCGCCGGCATCCGGGCACAACGCACAGAGGGTCATCGCATCCGCCCCGGCCGCGTGGGCAGAGGTGCATCGGATCGCACGCAGGCCGCGGGCAATGGACGCACCGCTTGCCCTTGATCTTCGCGCGCTGGGCGGGACTCGCGGGGCTGATTGGATGCCGTTTGAGCGCGGTCTTGCGCACAAGCGGGCGTCCTCGCGTCGAGACTGGCGTACGGCGCTCGAGCCGCTTCTTGCCCCGCTTCAGCGGTGAGCGTTTCATCCCATGCCCCTCGCGCGACGTTGCGTCCTGTCCCGGCCGAGCGACTCGTCTTGGCCTCGACGCCGACGCTGCTCGCGCTCGAGCTCGGCGACGCGGGCCTGCGAGGCGCGCCGAACGATTTCGCTCGCGAGCGCTTGGTGCCGGCGGGGCCGGTGCTCCCAGCCGATCAGCTCGTTGGCACGAAACTCGCACTCAAGCGTCGAGCAGGTCGTCAAGCAGCTCGCTGGACTCGAGCGGGATGTAGGTTTCGGGTCGGTTCCGAGCAGGCCCACCAGGTGTGCTGCTCGTCCTGGCGCAGGCGTAGAGCGCCGGTGGCATCGCCGCCGGTGATGGTCGCAATCAGCCGCCCCGACCCACGCTCACGCGAGATGCGGTTGCAGCCCTGCGTATTGAACATCAGCATCGCTTCTGCCCCTCGCCGAGAGCCCGCCGCACGGCAGGCCGCACGCGATCAGTGCACAGGGTGTGTGTGTTCGTCATCGTCTTCTTCTCCTCGAGAGTCGTTCAGGTGTGCTGGCGTGGGCGCTGCCGCGAGCGAGCGGGGGCTTCGAGCACCGGCAGCGCCGCTGGGCGCCGTCGGCATCGATCTCGGGTCTGACCCGACGGGCGTCGCGGTGCTCACGGCGTTCGGGCCGTGAGCGGTGGGCGAGGTTTGGCCCGGGCGTGGTTAGCGCGTCAGCGCGGGGCGGGGCGTGACTCGGTCAGGCGGGCGGCATCCGCCGCGCTTAGGCCGCGATGGCGAACCCCTGGTCGGGCTCTAACTCGGATCCGCCGCCCGCGTTCGCCTGACGGCAGCCGCCAGCGATGAGGTGTTCCCGGGTCAGGCGGCAGGCCAGCGGTCCGCCGTCGCGCCGGTACTGACGGATGTAGTCATCGCAGATCGCCTCGACCTGCGGTGGACCGTCCCCAGGCTCGTGCTCCTGCCCGGCCTTCAGTACCGCCAGCAGCCGGGTCGCCAACCCCTCGCTACGGTCGATCAGCACGCGGACGGCTCCCGTGTCATAGATCGCGAGTACGTGCGGGCGGGGCTGTCCGTCGGCGCGATCCTCCTCGAATCGGCGCACCTCTGTCAGGCGCGCTCTGGTGTGTGTCATCGTGATCGGGCTCCTTGTCTTTGCCGGCGACCGGAGTTGGCGTGGCACCCGGTCGTCCCTCATACGAGGTCGCGGATGTCGATGCAGTCGCCGAGTGGCACCGCGTCGTTGACCGCGCGCTGCCAGCGAGACCAGTCATCGGGCCACATCGCCCCGGGCTGGTTCCACTCGCGCATCGCATCGCGTGCGGCCAAGATCACCTTCTCGGGGTCGCGGCTGTTGATGGCCCGTGTGAGCGCGGCGCGCTGGCGGCGGACCATCCGGTTTAGCGCGGTGTAGTCAACGCGCGGACGTGCCTGCTCTCGTGTCGCAGCGCGCTCGCGCGCTCGGGTGACGAGCTCTTGGGCTTCGCTCATGCTCTTCTCCTGTTCTTGGTTCTCTTGTTCTGCCGTCGCGGCGCATTGCGAGCGGCCTCGGTCGCATCAGTGCCGAATAGGTCACAGCTCCCCGCACGGGTGTCTGGCGCGGATCAGCCGAAGTCGAGGGCCTCCTGACCGTTGGCGGCCTCCGCCGATGTGCAGCCGGTGGCTATGCACACAGCCGCTTCGCAGGGCACTTTGGCGACCGGGCAGATCCGCCCGGCGCCGGCGGCGATCGAGTCCAGGTCGCTTCCGCGGCAGCCCTCCATCCCCAGCAGCCGGCGCCACAGCCGCAGGCCCTCATCGCCGAAAGCGGCGCGCACCTGGTCGGCGGCCCGTTCGATCGCGATCCGGTCCGCCGCGCGCAGGCGGTCCTCGTGGATGTCCATCGCCTTGTGCCCCGACGGTCGTGTGCACCAGGCGCCGTCCTTGGCGTGGCACTGGGGGCACTCGAGGCTGAGTAGGCACACGGCGATGCACGCGCGCGGGCAGCGCCCGCTGCGGCGCGCACAGACCAGTTCGTGCTCGGCCGGGACTGTGCAGAAGCCGGGCGGGTGCCGCTCGCCACACCAGGCGCACGGCTCGAGCGCGCCCGCGTCGTCCCCGCCCCGCCGACGGGCCTGTTCCCGTCGTTCGACTCTCTCTGCAGCCTTGCGCGCTCGCCGCGCGCGTGCGTCAGGTCCTGGAACTCCGCTCACCTCTCCTCCTCACCGGGGCAGGCGGGGAACGGACGGAATGCGGCGTCGTCCACGACGACCGGATCCTGGAAGCCAACGGGCACCAACGCGTTGATCGCCACGCTGCAGCCTTCGAGATCGGGGCACTCGGCATGGGACGAGCGCTCCTCGAGCGTTTCGCGGTCGAAGTACCGACACTCAGTGCCGTGCCCGAGCTCGTGGAGCCTCTGGGCCGGGCTCTCGTCGTCGGGGTACCGGTTGCACGCGTCGCAGCGTTCGACCCACGACCAGCCCCCGGGCGGATCGAAGCCGTCCGGGTCGGCCAGCCAGTGGATGCCGGCCAGTTCGCCGGTTGGGCAGTCCGTGCACCGGATCGCCTGCTCGACGTCGTCCCATGCGTCGCACGCACACTCGAGCGCCGCCCACTCGACGCTCACGCGACCGTGCAACGCGGCGAGGCGCGCGGTCGTTTCGCCTACCAGCTCCTCGATGGACTTGGTCGCGAGCCGATCGTTGACCGTGCTAATGCAGTGCCGCTCGTGCCCGCAAGTGACGATCGTCGCGGCGTCGCCGTCTTGCTCTCCGATATCGCGTAGGCGCTGGAGGATCTGCCCGGCGCTCAGCCCGGCGCGGATGTCCTCTGCGACCGCGGGCCATCCCGCACGCTCGAGTTCCCGCGCGGTTGTCTCGCGGGCAGTCCGCGCCCCGTACAGGGCGGCGGAGCCGGATGCAGTCGTGTCGTCGGTGCTCATGTCAAGGTCTCCTTTGGGTCAGGTGTGGAATGGGCTGCGGGCGCAACGAGCTACCTCGCGCTCGCTCTAGCCAGGGACGCGCGAGCTGCGTGGCTGCGGTCAGCGCATGGCTTTCCAGCCGATCGGGCGGTTATCAATAGAGGTCACTCGGCAGTCGCCGGCGGGGGCAAGGCGCCCCTCGCGCCCGACGACCGGGATGCAGCCCGTCATGACCAGATTCCGCCGCGCTATCCGCAAGCGTTTTCAGGCCCTCGAGCTCCCGCTCGTTCTCGTCACGTTCGCGCTGGGCGTGTACCTGGCCGCCGGGACGATCCTGCTGGCGGCGAACTTCCCCGACCACAAGACCTGGACCCCGTGGAGCGGCTGGTTTGTGGCGCTGCTGGTATCCGCCGTCTGGGTCCCGGTGTACGCGCTGATTCAGACGATCCAGGCGCGGCTACAGGCCCGCGCGGAGCTGGGGAGGGAGGCGAGGCGGTCCCTCGCGCTCTTTTGCCAGCAGATCGTCGGCGCGATCGCGCACTCGTGCGCGAATGTGTCCGTCACCGCGCTTGCAGCGTGCATCTGGATATGCCGCGACGATGACACGTTCGACGAGGTCGCCCGCTTCTACCTGCCCTATGAGCGGCCTGCGCTCGGGGTGCGGTGGCACAAGGGCAAGGGTGTGGCCGGGTGGGCGTGGGCTACGAACGAAGACCTGTTCTCCGACCTACGTCCGTTGATCGCGAAGCTCGACGAGCCCGACCCGCAGGCGTTTGAGCGGCTCCCGGAGAGCGCGCGCCTTGGTTTGAGCGCTGCCGAGCTCAAGAGCACGCGGGTGTACACCGGGGTTGTCGCGATCCGGCTGTTCTCAACCGACGGCAAGGCGAAGCTGCTCGGCATGCTGATTCTCGACTACGTCGGTAGCGAAGGCTTTGACTGCATCCGCGAGCAGGCCCAGAAGTGGCCGGTAACCAACTACACCGGCGCGTGCGCCAGGATCCTGACCGACGCTGGTGCGAAGCTATAGTCATGGATGAGGCCAGCAAGTCGATGACCGAGAACAACGAGCTTCCAGAGGGGACCGTCGTCCTCAAGCACGCGCAACCGAACGGCGAGCGCGATGTTGCCCTAGCGATCGATCTCGCCCGCCTCGGAGCGTCTCCGATGGCCATACGAGCGCTCGGCGGAGAGGAAGCGGTGCGTCAGGCCGAGGCGCTCGCCGGCAACGGCGACCGTCCCGCGTAGCACCAAAGTCTCCCGTCGGGGTCTGCGTAAGGGTCCTGGTCCGAGGAGCCTCGGGCGGGTCCGGGGCCGGACCCGCCCGGTTCTCCTCAGAGCGCGAGCTCCAGCCAGTCACCGCGCGCGAGCAGTTCTTCACGCCAGCGCAGGGCGAAGCGTGAGCAGTTCGTGCAGTGGCGGTGCGTGCAGGACGGCATCGGCCACCGCCGGCGGGCGGCGTAGCTCCAAGCCATCGAATCGGCTGAGCTGAGCAGTCGCCCGTAGCGCGTGACGCCCTCCTTCTTCACGCCGAAGCCGTGTGTCCTGATCCCGGCTTCATGGAGTACGTGCATGATCTGTGTGATCGCAGCGGTGCTCTGCCGCCTGCACACAGAGCCCACCCCAACAACCGGCTGGGCGCATAGGTTGACGTCGGCGCTCCAGTACAGCTCTGCGCACGTCTCATAGTCGGCGACCGTCCACCCCTGCAGCACCGGGATGAACGGTCCCCGGTCGCGCAACTCAGATAGTTGGCGACGGTGCGCTCCTGATGCTCGCGGACGGTGAGCCCGGTCGAGCTGAGCATCGACGGCTCGCACATCCAGTCCATCGGCGCCGCCCACTGCAGCCGGCCGATCTCCTCGCTGTAGCGGGCGACGGCCTCGACATACTCGGCGGCGCTGGTACGCCAGGCACCGTGCAGCGCGAGTTCCGTGAAGCCGCCCGAGTCGAGCGCCCACTCGCAATGGGCGCACGGCAGCACGCGGCGGTTCGCGAGTCTGCGGTGACTGATGACAACTGCACGTCGAGCTTGCCCAGCCATGAGGTTTCGTGCGTGCCGAGGTAGAACTTCACTGCAGCCCGCGGGCCAGGCGATCGCTCGCCGGTGCGCGCCGGCCGTCGTCTCCGCTCTGCGGTGCGGTAATCGGCATGTCCATGGGCGATCCGCCCCTTTCTTTCTACGAGGGCGCGTAGCCGACGCGCCCCGGCTGTTCATTGGTGGCCCTCGTGCGCGATGCGCTCGCGGCCGGGTCCTGTCTGATCGTCTCGGTCGCGTTCGCGGCGGCGCGCGTCAAGCGGTTTGGGTGGCGGCCCCTTATCGAGTCGTCGACGAGCCTGCGCGGGCACGACTCTCATCGGGCCACATCAAGACGTCAACGATCGCAGCGGCAAGCATCGTCGCCACCGGCGAGGAGACGGCGTTGCCGATCATCTTCGTGCGCACGTCGTTGGAGAGCTTCACCATCTGCCCGCGCTTGTTGCGCCGGCGTGCCGTCAGCTCGTAGGGCGCGCCGTCGGGGTGGCGGTCCATCGCCTGCGCGCGTAGGAGCTCTGGCCATTGCAGCATCCGCAGGTAGCAGTCGTCGATGTCCGCGTCGGTGATCACGAGCGCCTCGCGGTCGTGCGTGGTGACCGCCCCGGCGGGCTCTCCCAGCGCCCGTGCGACGCCTGTACGAAAGTAGGGGATCAGCAGCGACTGCTTGTCGCGGGCGGTGATCGTGCCGGTCGCGTCGCCCAGCTCGCGGACGAACCCGGGGACGCCGTTGTAGACGAGCATCCCGTGATGGGTGCCCTCCGCCGTGACGGTGTGCAATGGCTCCTGGGAGGCGCGGACGGTGCCGTGCTTGCCCCGGAACTCGACGATCCCCACCTCGCCGTGGCCGGCGACCGTCGGGTGCGGCTCCTCGAGCGAGAAGGCGCGCCGGCCGCCGCTCTCGCCGCCGCGGTTGACCTGCACGAGCATGTGGTTGCCACCAGTCGTGACCGGTGGCGGAGGTTGTTAGCTGCGCGCCGCGGCCTGGGCGGGGTGCGTCGTGGCTGCTTCCTCGCGACGTCTCTCGGCTTCTCGATCGCGTTCGATCAAATGCGCGATCGCGGGCGCCGTGCCGGCAGGGAACCTGGCCGGGCTCTGCTCGGCTGCGAACTGGACCGTCTCTGCCGTTGCGCGGTCTAGGTGTGAACTGTTCATGCGTACCTCTTCAAGCTGTGCGTCCTTCGCATGGCCTTCGAACTCGTAGCGTCGTATCTTCGGTCTCGTCGCCGCGTCGAGCCAGCGCATCGGTCGCTGACCCGCGCGGTTGAAGTACCTGTTTGCATTTGTTGATTCCCGTGATGTGGCCGTCACGTTCGAGCCGTCGCTGTAGCAGCGCACCCGTACACGCATCCCCTTGGATGGCGCTCTCCAGAGCGGTGTCGGGGCTGCCCACGGGCGCGGACGGCGTGTGCTGACTCGGTGGGTTGCCGGGGTTCGGCACGGCTGGCTCCTTTCGTGGGGCTCGGGCGAGCCCCACGAGGTGTTGACGGGTGGGTGCTGCGTGGCACGCGATGCCCGGCCCCCGAGCCGCCGGGGGCCGGGCCGCGGGTGCGTCTAGCTGGCCAGTAGGGCGCGCGCGACGGCGAGCTCCCGTAGCGCTTGGCGGGCGGCCATCAGCGCCTGGCAGAGCGCCGGGATCCGGAGCGCTTCGGCGAGGTCAAAGCCGCCGGCGCGGGCCTTGTCGAAGAGCCCCTGAACCTGGGTGCGCAGGCGGGCTACGGCAGCGCGGGCTGCGTGGTAGCGCTGCAGCGGGCTCTGCTGTTTGAGGGTGGTTGTGGTGGCGGGGCTGGTTGTCCAGCTGCCCATGTGTGCGGAGGCGGCTACGTTCTTCATGGTCTTGCTCCTTTGAGTTGGTGTCGGCGCGTGGCCGTCGCGCCGCCGGCGCCCCTTGAACGACGAAAGGCCCGGGCCCCAGGGACGAAGGGGACACGGGCCGAGTGGCGCTGCTCTGACTGCTGCGTCCTGCTGGGGCGCCTGGTGTTAGACGGGGAGGTACATCGCACGCTTCCCTAGCAGCGAGGCGCGGTCGCGCGCGAGCGGGCTGATGCCGCGCCGCGCCGGCAGCGGCGGCAGGAGGTCCCTGGCCTCCAGCTGAGCTCCGGCGAGGAGCGGCCCGCTCGCCAACGCTGCGCTGCGGCTCGGAGGGGCGGGGGCGGTTTGCGTCTGACTGTTCTTGTTCTTCATCTCCTGCTCCTTGCTTGCGCCCGGCGGGTCGAGCCCGAAGGGCGACTGGTTGTTGGCGCGCGTCCGCCGCGCCGGCGGCGCCCCGGTACGACGAAGGCCCGGTCCTCTGGGGCGAGGGGCCGGGCCGGTGGGCAACTGTGTGATCGTCGGCGGCAGATGCAGACGACTCGCGCGAGGAGCAACGGACCCGGCGACACGGCTTGGCAGGTGGCCGGCCGCAGCTCCACGTCAGGTCGTTGAGTCGGGCATCCGGTCGAGTGATTCGGGCCCTATCTGGGCGCGTCCCCGGGCTCGGGTGGCGGCTCTGGTTAGGCCGCCGGCGGTGAGGCGTTCTTTTCCGGCAACCAGGGTGCCCGCGTCAGCTGCAGGTCTCCCAGCTCACGCCGTCACTGTCGATGCTGCCGCAGATGTAATCGCCGGCAGTCGACGCGTCGTTTGACGTCTGACATTCCACGACGAACGCCCACACGTGCCCCTTCTCGCGCTGCTCGATTGCCCACTGCACGAGCTCCCACTCACCCACCAGCCCTTCCCGTTCTCGCCACTCCAAGAGTTGAGCGAGGGCGTCGTCCCCGGCGAGAGCAGGATGGTCGGCCCGGGGCGACGATTGCCGCTCGCAGCATCGCTGAGCGCCGTGCTGGCGGGGTCGCCGTCGCGCGGCTGGTATGGGCCGGCCAGCGGCTTCGATGACCGGCAGGTTCCAGCCGGGCTGCTCGAGGATGTCTGGTGGGAGCGGCCCGCGGGGGCTGGCGACGTACGCGACCTGCGGGTGCAACGAGGCGAAGCATGTCGCGTTCGCATGTGCCTCCTCGGCGCTCTTGGCGTGGTTGATAAGGATCAACGGAACTGCGTACGCGCGCGGATGACGCCGATCGTGGTCGTCAGGATTTGGCATAGCTCCTCCTTCGTCAGGGTGATTGTTTCTGCTCCGTCCTTGGGTGCCGAAGCTAACTGCGCTGCCTCACGGCCTTCGCCCTTTTAGCTCGTTGAGGAAGCTTTCGATCTCCCTTGCGTTGCTCTCAGCTGCCTGGTATGGCGTCGTGTCCTTCGAGTGGACACGGACTTCCGTAAGGCCGCGCTCGGCGGCAAGCACACTCTCAAGCGATGCCAGCAACGCCCACCGATGCACCGAGAGGTCTATGTCTAGGGCCTCCACGGTCTGTCCGCGGCCGATCGCGGCAAGTAGGGCGCGATGCCGATCGAAACGCTTCAGTGGGCCCGCGAGCCGGTCTGGATAGCGGTCGCTAATCGCGCATGCGTCGGAGATATCCGACGCTGCGTCTCCAAGCTCTTCGAGCAGGCCACCACGTAGATGCACAATCACCTTGGCGGGCACGGTCAACATCTGTCTCATCTCTCTTCTCCTTTGGTCTTGGCACGTTGTCCCCCGCGGCTTGGCCAGTGAATGCTGGCCAGTTCACCCTTTGGACAGTCCGTGCACTTCGGCGGTCACGCGCGCTCGACATCCTGCACCGCGCGCAGCGCGGGGAGCAGTTCGCTGCCATGGCGCAGCACCTCCTTGATTGCCGCGCAGCACTCCGCGAAGTTGGTGTCCTCACGGCTGACGAGGTGCTTGGTCTCGATCGAATAACTGGCTATCTGTCATCGCTGTTGAGTGACGAGCACCGAAGCGTTGACGCCGAGCGCTCTAGAGAGCGCCAGCATCTCGTCATACCGAGGATCAACTTCCTCGGCTTCGATGCGACCAATGCGTCCCGACGAAATTTTGCGCCCCCCTTGGCAGTCTGCTCGCGCTGGAGAGGTCACTCGGGCTCATCCCGCGCTGCTCGCGCAACTGGCGGACCCCTCGCCCGAACGCCGCCAACTCCTGCTCGTCACTTCTCTCAGCACTCTGCGACTCCCCCTTCGTTCCGGGTTGGTTTCTCGCGCGACGACCGACCGCGATGCGGCTGTCCGAACGTCCGGCGCCAGGCTGTGGCCGCCGCCCCAGGCCGAGCCCACCCAGGCCCCGGCGCCGGGTGCGTGCGCGGCGAGTAGGCGCGATACCAGGTGCGTCCGAGCGGCCGGCGTCCAGTGGCGCTCCGCCCCGTGGCACCTACACTTCCAGGTGACGGCGGGTCAGCTGCCAGTGTCGATCGAGCGCGTCAGCGAGCTGGTCAGCGATGTTCGCCGCGAGCGTCAGTCCGACACGGTCGGGCACGCTCTCGTTGTCGCTCAAGCGTCTGACCTGGTGGCGGAGGTTGTTACCTGCGATCGCCGCGACTTGCGCGGGGTGAGTCGAGACTGCCTGCTCTCGACGTCGCTCGGCTTCTCGATCGCGTTCGATCAAATGCGCGATCGCGGGCGCCGTGCCGGCAGGGAAGCTGGCCGGATTCTGTTCGGCTGCGAACTGGACCGCTTCGGCGGTTGTGCGGTCCCGCTGTGGACTGTTCATGGCGTGCTCCTCAGGCTCTGCTTACTTGTATGGCCACAAGCTCGATCGTGGATCGGCGGCAGGGCGATGCCTTCCCGCGCGGGGTCGGCGATGGGCGCGTGCCCCGGCCGCCCTCAGCGAGCACCGACCTCGAGCTCGCGGCTGAGCGGCCGCGCGCGGTTCATCCACGGCTGGGGCCTGATGTGGCGTAGCCAGTCGGCGGCGGTCGGGATCCGGCCGAGGTCCTCGTGTACGTGCTGCTCGCCGATGAACCGCGTCGGCACCTGCTTGGTCGAACCGTCCGCGAGCGCGATCGTCAGGGTCGCGCCGAAGACGATCTCGGCGATGAAGATCCCGTGGGTGTGGTGCAGTAGCGCGCGGTGACGGAAGTCAGCGAGCGAGCTCTTCGAGCCGTCAAAGAAGCTGTGCACCGCCAGGTACTGCTCGGGCGTACCGCCGTGTCGTCGGGCGCTTGAGACAGCGTGGTGGTATGGATGAGCCATCACGACGCTCCGCTGATGCGGTGAGCGGCGCGCGCCTCGGCGAGCAGGTCCTCGCGCTCGCGCAGGCTTTCACCTACGTAATTGTCATCGAGTCCGAATAGTTCGGTGATCGTCGAACTGGTCGATTGGGCAGCCTTCGATCAGCTGACTCCAGGCATCTCGGTCCTCTTCCTCCGCCTCCTGTTCGCCGTCGTGGTCGACGCGCGCCCGCCCGGTGAGCGTGAGGAAGTACCCGCCCTCGTCGTCATAGCAGTATTCGCCCTCGACGCCAAGCGCCTCAACGGCGAGATGGTCTTGCAGGAACGCCGCGATCTGCGTGGTGAGCCATTGGCGGGCGGCCGTCTGATAGATGTCTCTCGCGCGCGCGGCCTCCTCACGCAGGCGCTCGAGGTTGTCGGCTGCAGGCATCATTTACCTCCGATCAGGGGTCAGGTCGTGAGCTCGGCGGTGCGCTGGCCAACTCGTCCTCTTGCGCGCGCACGGCTCGCGGGGCTCATTCGGAGGCCTCGACCGCGAGCAGGTCGCGCTCGATGGGCTCGAGCTGTTCTACCTCCAGGACGTTGTGGTAGGGCTCGTGTGTGAGGTGGCCGGTACGGAGGTCGACGGTGATCTTCCCACCGCCGCCGTCGCAATCCTCATAGCCGCGGTTCTCGGCGTAGATGGTCTCCGAAAGCCACGCTTCGAGGGCCGCGAAGTCGCTGGCACCGCCCGGCAGCAAACGGACGTGCGCGCCAGCACCGTCGCGCTCTGAGCCGAGGCTCGTGCCGTCGAGCTCGATGTCGTGGATCCAGCCCTCATCGCCCTCGCCGGAATACTCGCAGTGGAGCCGCTCGTGGCCTTTGATGAGCAGCGCGTGGAACAGCGCGGCGATGTCGCTGGGAACTGGGTCGGTGTCTTGCTGCGTTGTCATGTTGGTGCCTTTCCTGGGTTTGCAGGCTGCATGGCGCGCCGCGGATCGGTGTCCGTCTACGCGACGGGCCGCGGCGGCGCGATCGCTACGGGACCGTCAGCCGTGAACGGGCGAACAAGACGGCGCTCCTCCTTGCGTTTGTGGTGGACCCGGTCGACGGACGACCGGGTCCACCGTTGACGTGGCCGCTCAGCCCACCCCGCGCAGCGCGGCGAGCACGCGCTGGCGAACGCTTAGCTGCGGTGGCGCGATCAGGCCGAGGGCCACCTGCCGCGCCTGGTCGCGGCGCGCGCGCCCGAGGGCGCTGCTGGCGCCGGCGGCCTGGAGCTCGGCGTCATTGGCGAGCCGCTCGCCCAACGCCTTGGCTTGGCGCAGTTCGCCGGCATGCTCGGCCTCGACGATCGCCGCCACCGCCCGCTCGAGCGGCCCCTGCACCTCGGTACTGCAGGGCGCGCTGATCAGCGTGTCGAGCTCCGCGCGGGCGGCGACGACCAGCTGGTGTAGCGCGATCGTGCGCTGCGCGAGGATGTGCATGTTGCGCTCCGCCAACAACGTGAGCACTCCCTCAACGTGCTCCTCGGGGAGCGTTCCGTCGAGCAGGGTGCGGTGCACGTTGCGGCCGTCGTGCTCATCGAAGATCTCGATCAGCAGAGCCTCGATGTGGCGCGACATGCCGCCGACCTCCCACTCGAGCTCGCTGAGCTCGAGGTCGGCCTCGCTGCGCGCCCAGGTTTCCGAGGCCTGGTGCTCGCGCACGCGCTGAGCGAGCTCCTCGACGCGCTGGCGGCGGAGCTGTTTGCCTTCGGCGTCCATCGGACGGGTGATCATCATGCTGGTCATTGCTGCTGTCCTCCTTGGGTTCGGTCAACACGAGCGGCTTGTCTCATCAGCGAGGGAGGAGCCACCTCCCTCGGACCCCGCCTGGGCTTGCGGGCGGGGTTTCGACGGCACGTCGGGGCCGCGAACGACGAAAGGCCCGGCCCGCTGATCCGGGTCCGGGCCTCTGGTTGCTGTGCCGGTGTTGTGCTGGACGCGCCGAGCGGTAGGCGAAGTTGCCGCATCGCGCCCGCGGCCAGCTGTCAGCTGGCTTCAGAGCCCTCCTCGATGCAGCGTTCGAAGAACGCTATGGCCCACTGGTCGGCGCCGGGACCGATCTTGATCACGACGAGCCCCTCCGGGTCGTCATCCATCGAGCGACCGACGTCCGGAGCGTTGCTCCTGAACGCTGTCGCGTGCAGCAATACCGAGCCGTCAGGCGTGCGCGTCAAACGTTGGAAGGTCAGGTAGTTGCCGTCCATGGTGATCGACTCCTCGTCGGCCGTCCGAGCGCGGATGATCGCGCCGGCCGCGAGGTGGACGACGTCGCCGTCGGCGATGTGGAGGGCGCGTGGCTGCATGATCCGCTTCAGCGAGTAGTTGGACGGGTTGATCGGCTCGTGCCCGTGCAGGTCGCGGTAGCCGTCCGGGTAATCGACCTCGACGGTGAGCGGGGCGCTCGCTCCGAGCTGGATCGCGGTGATGTGGCCGTCGCGTTCGAGCCCGTCGCTGTAGCAGCGCACCCGTACCCGCATCCCGGGCTGCAGGTGCGCGGTGTGCACTCGGTCGCTTGCTGCGTTGACGGCGTGGCGGGCACGCATGCCGTCGTAGGCGCTGAGTTTGTCTGGTGGCTCCGGGAGGCGCTGGCCGTGTGTGCGCTTGCTGGCGAGGGTCGCAGCGGCGACTTCGCGCCCGTAGGGTTGCATGCGGCGGGGCAGCCCACGAACGGCGGCGTGGATGGCGCTCTCCAGGGCGGTGTCGGGGCTACCCGCCGGCGCGGGCGGCTTGTGCTGACTCGGCGGGTTGGAAGGGTTCGGCACGGATGGCTCCTTTCTTGGGTGCTCGCCGGGCGAGCCCGGCGAGGTGAGAGGTGGCGGAGTGCGCGGCCCGCGCATGCGGGGGCGCAGGCGGGCGATAGGTGAGGGTTCATCGGGCTGTCCCCGATCGTTCGTGTTCTGAAGCCCGACTCAGATCAGCCACATCAGGACGTCGACGACGGTCACCACACACGACCGCGGGGCACTCGTCATCACCGACGCAGACATCGACGGCTGCTACCTGCGGATGCTGCAATGGCCAGAGCTCCTACGCGCGCAGGCGATGGACCAACATCCCGACGGCACGCCCTTCAGCTCACGCCGTTCGTCCTTTGAGCCCGTCGAGGAATCGCTCGATCGCCCGGGCGTTACTCTCCGCTTGCCAGTACTGATCGGTGTCCTCGGGGTGGCTGGGAGCTTTCGCGAGGTCACGCTCGACTGCGAGCAGCCGCTCAAGGCAGGCCAGCAACGCCCACCGGTGCGCGGAGAGGTCTATATCGACGGTCTCCGCGGTCTGTTGCCAGCCGATCGCGTCGAGCAGGGCGCGGTGGCGATCGAAGCGCTGCAATGGATCAGTGATCCGCTCCAAGTGCTCGAAGCGGTCGCTCAGCACGCCCGCGTAGGCGATCTCCGTCGCCGGTCGTCCAAGCTCTTCAAGCAGGGCACCGCGCAACTGCACCACCACCTCGGCGGGCACGGTCAACATCTGGGTCATCTCAGTTCCTCCTTTTGTCTTGGCACGGGTCCGCCGCGCCTGCGGCCCCTTGAACGGCAAAAGGCCCGGGTCCCCTGGGAGTCCCGGGCCAGGCCCTGCGAGTCATTCGTCCCAGGGTGGGCACCAGTCGTCGTCCGCGTTGCGCTCACGCTCGACGAACCGCCCCACCTTGAGCAGGCCTTCGGCGACCGCTCCCTCCCACCTCGCCAGGTGCTCGCCGTCGTCTTCGAAGAGCGTGAGTTCGGCGCCGGGGCGACCGAAGTAGCCAAACGCGAGCGGCTCCTTCGCGTCGGGCTTGAGCACCGGACATTCGCCGACCGCACCGCGGGGCCACCACGAGAACTCGACGTCGCCGAAGCCGGGGTCGAGAAGCTCCTTGCGGTCAGCCTGGCCGATCGCGCAGAGCCGCTCACCGATCAGCGCGCGGCGCTCCTCGGTCATTGCCGGCAGCGCGTTCATGGCTGACGCGAACAGCTCCGCCTCCAACGACACCTCCTCCAACAACTGCACTTGCCTGATGGACATGGCATTGCCTTCCTTTCGGGTATTGAACGAAGCACCGCCGGCGGGATGAACGCGCAACGGCACGAACATGAACTACTGAGGGACCGGGAGCGATGAGCTCAAGGTCAAATCCACACAGGCACGCCGCCACACGCCACCGAAGGTAGGTCTGGAGCGAAACCGAAACGTCTCGGGCTTCGGCTATGTGGTTCTTGTGGGCCCCGGCAATGCGGGGGGACTCAACGAGCGAACGCGGAGAGTCTGAAACAAGAAAGCCGCACGTTAGCCGCGGCGAGGGACAACCACGAGGACCGCCAGCTCCGCCGCTCTGGCGCCTCCACCGAGCGAGCCCCCCGTCTGCCTGCGCGCCCCCGTCCGCTAGAGGGGCCGCTGTACCCAGAAGTAACCGTGCTGGCGCTCAACCGTGAGCGGGTGGACGCAACAGTCCGGGACCAGTGGTCCGGCTGACGGGAAGCAAGGTTTGGGCCCTGCCCCTGGGAGCGAAGGGAACGGTGCTCTGCATGGGCAACTGGCCATGCTGCGGGCGGCCACGGACGCTACTGATTGACTCGGTCGTGCAAGTACTAGATCCGAACCTCTATCTAGTTGCCGCCTATGCGCAAAGCGAAACCGGCCTAGGACCAGCGGATTGCGGGCCTCGGCCTTGCGCGACGGTGCCCGAACAGCGAGATGTGGGTGATTCTGGGCACAGGTTTGCGCGAAGCCCGAAACGCCCGCGCTTTAGGCCTTTTGGGCCTCCGGCCGCCAAAGCTGGTCAACAGGTCGCGCAAGGGGCGACCCCCTTCGCGCTGAGATGGCCCCAGCATCGCGCAACGCCATGTTCAACCCGACTGCCGGGCTGATGTGCGAGCCGTGCTCTCACCTGTTGCCGCTCAACCCCCTTTCCGATATGACGCGTAGCGCAGGTCGCGGAGCGTCACGGGAGTGCCGGCGTTGAGAGGCGGCCGACCGGCCCCATAACGGAGCGCCGGAGCCATGGAGGAAGGCTACGGGCCGGGGGGAACCGGTACGACCGAGCTGCCTGCACGTCCTGCACGTGTCACGCACGAACAAGCGTCCGTTCTATGACACGGGCGGGGTCGTAGTCGAGGAGTTCTTGGCCGTGCTCGCGTAGCCAGCGTGCCTGTTCCTGCCAGCCCGGCCGGACGGCTCCGAGCAAACGCCAGAACGGCTTCGAATGGCTCGGTTCGTGAAGATGGCAGAGTTCGTGCACCACGACGTATTCCAGGATCTCGGGCGGCGCCGCGGCGAGCCGCCATGAAAACGACAGGTTGCCGTTAGGCGAGCACGAGCCCCAACGCGTGCGTGCATCGCGGATCGCGATCGACTTGTACTGACAGCCGAGGCGCTCCGCTTCGCGCGCTGCGGCCTCCTCAACGCGGCGGCGGGCCTCGCGGCGATACCACCGTTCGACCGCGCGTCCCGCATCCTGTTCTGCGCCGTACAACAGTAGGCGTCGCCCTCTGACGATCGCGATCGATCTTTGACCGTCGCGGCGCTCGGCGGGCAACGCGTCGCCGTCGAGCCAGATCGAACCAGAGCGATTGAGAGACAGCCGCGGCGGGCGGGCGGCGATCGCCCTTGCGGCCCCGACCTTGCGCTGTACCCAAGCCCGCCTGAACTCGAGCAACTCGTCGACCTGCGCGTCCGAGGTGCCACATGGGACGATGACTTCCAACGGGCGCCGTGGACCGACGATGATTCGAGCCGTTTTCGCTTGCGCCGAGTCACGGACGCGGACGGTCAGCGTTTCGTCTCCGATCGAGAACCGGCGGGGCGGTCGGTCGCGTAAGCCCGCTTGACGAGCCTCGTGAATACGCCGAGTGCCTTCGCCGGCGCCAGCGGGTCTCATGCTGGACCGCTCTGACGTGTCGTCGCCACCTGGAGCACCTCATCGATGAATCCGCCTGAGACAAGCGCCTTCGTCGTCTCGTTAGCGAGCAGGAGCTTGATCGTGTCCTTTCGGATGTCGCGCAGGACGTCGTCTCGGTCAGCCCATTCGGCGAAGGTGGCGTTCTGGTTGACGATCTCGTCGACCCGCAGCGCCAGGTCAACCAGCATGTTCTCGTCGAGTCCGCTCCCGTGCGTACGCGCGAGGCTGAGAAACCCTTGCGCGCGCTCCGACAGGCCGAGCGCCTCCCGCGCGTCCTTCTCTGAGACGACCTCCCCGACAAGCAGTTCCAACAGCGTGAGCATGTCGGCGTCGGCCTCGACCTTCTGCTGGCGTATACGCTCGAGCCGTTCCGCGAGCGATCGAGCTACCGGGTTCTTCTTCCCGCCGCCGATCTTGATCTCGTACTCGAGCGCCGCCTCGATCTCCGCAGCCTTCTCCTCGGGAGAGCCCGGCGCATCGTCGAGTCTCCTCACGTACTCGCCGTCGATGCGGTAGACGGGAAGATCGACGCGTAGTCGTTCGATTGCGACGGCATCACGAACGAGTGCCCAGGTCTGCGGGCGATACTCATCGAGGTCGAAGTCGCTGTCACGCTGGTCGAGGCGGGCGCCACGCCGCCAGATCGCGCGGATGCGGACCAGGCGGCGGTAGTCGGGCAGGTGCGGCAGCAGGACGGGGTCGGGAGCAAGTGCCTCGAACGCCGACTCGGTCGCCTGGAAGCGCGCCTCGAACAGGTCGGCTGCCTCCTGGTTGTCGCTGAAACGCTTCAAGAGCCACATCATCTGCTCGTACTCGCCGCCTTCGGGCATGCCGGCAGCGAGCGCCAATGCCTCAGCAACACGGACCGGGAATTCCTCCTTGAGCTCCGAGAGGTCGAGCACGGCCATCTCGACATCTTCCGGCGAGAACTCCGCGAAGGCGTCCTCGAGCCGCTCGAACACGCCCCAGTAGTCGACGACGATGCCGCGGTCCTTGCGTTTCTCGGGTAAGGGCCGGTTGGTGCGCATGATCGCCTGGAGCAACTTGGCGCCCCTAAGAGGCTTGTCGAGGAACATCACCTGTTCGACCGGCGCGTCGAACCCCGTCAGGAGCATGTCGGTGACGATCAGCAGCTTCAGCGGGTCCTCGGGGTCCTTGAATGCGTCGATCAACTTCTTGCGCGCCCGGACCTCGCCGATGTCGAGCTCCGAGTCCTCGTCAACCTCGAGCTCCGTCTCTTCGGCCGGGCGCCCGTGCATGCGCTTCCATTGCGCGTCGGCGTACCAGCGGCGGAACGACTCGTCGTCTTTCTTGGCGTTCGGCGTGTAGATCACAGCGAACTCCTCCGGGTTCAGGTGTAGTTCCAACAGGCGTTCCGCGAGGACCGCACAGCCCGCACGGTCGACGGCGACGAACTGCGCCTTGAAGCCCTGCGGAAAGGTGCGCTCCCGGAGGTATTTGAGTGCGTCCTCGGCAATCGCCTTGATGCGTTCCGGCGCCTGAGCGATCACCTTCAGCCTCGCCGCGTCGTCCCTGACCTTCTCGCGCTCCTCATCGGGCAGATCGTCAACCAGCGCGTCGAACGAGCGGTCGAGCTCGTCGCTCTTGAAGTGTGCGATTTCGACCAGCCGCGGCTCGTAGCGGATTTCGACGGTCGCTCCGTCCACGATCGCCTGCTTCGGGGAGTAGGTGTCGAGGTAGTTCTCGTACCTGCCGTCAATCTCCGGCGAGAACGCCTTCCGTGTCGAGCGGTCGGTGGTCTCGATCGGCGTGCCGGTGAAGGCGAACAGCTTCGCGTTTGGCAGCGCGCCGCGCATGCTGATGCCGAAGACGCTCTTGCCAAGCTGCGTGCGGTGCGCTTCGTAGACGAGGACGATCACGTTCTCGCGCGCTGCGAGGCCCTTCATCTTCTCCTGGAACTTCTGGACGGTGGTGATGATCACGCCGCGTTGATCGCCGGCAAGGAGCTCGTTCAGGCGCATACGGCTCGTCGCCCGCTCGACCCCGGCGAACGAGCATGCGGTGAAGGTCTCGTTGATTTGGTCGTCAAGGTCGCGGCGGTCGATGACGATCAGGATCGTCGGATTGTTGAGGCCGACGTTCTTCAGCTTCCGCGCCGCGAACAGCATCGTCAGGCTCTTGCCGGATCCCTGGGTGTGCCAGACGACGCCGCGGTCGTACGTCCCGTCAACGACACGGCGCACGAGCTTGTCCGCGGCGCGGTACTGCTGATAACGAGCCAGCTTCTTCGTCGTCTTGGCGAGCCGTGTCTCGAACACGACGAAGTTGGCGGCGACGTCGGCGAGCGTGTGTGGGTCGAGCAAGCCGAGGAGGCCGATCTCAAGCTCGCGCTCCTCATTGGGGCGCGGGTTTGGCCAGGTGTCCTTCCATTCGGCGTATGCCGAGACCGCTTTGGCGCCGCTCGGTGCACAGCGGAAGCGCAGTCCATTGGTTGCGATGCAAACGGCGGCGTACTTTTCCAGCTCGGGGGCATCGACCCAGTACTGCTTGAAGTCGCGCGCCGCCTCCTTCCAGTCATGCGTTGGCGCCTTCGTCTCGATCAGACCGAGTGGGATGCCGTTGACCAAGCACACCACGTCGAGGCGCGGCTCGCGCTGCGCGCCGGTTTTCAACTCCATCTCCGTGGTCACCACATAGTCGTTGCGTTCAGGGTGCTGCCAGTTGACGATTGTGATGTGCGGTGTCCCTTTCTCCGCATCTAGCAACACGTCGATGCCGTCGCGGAGGATCTCGAGGAACGACTCAGAGTCGGTCACCCTGCGTAGCTGGTCAACGATCTGCAACGCCTCGGTCTCCGTGAGGCCGTCATTCAGTTTGCGAAGTGCGTCGAGGAGTAATGGCTCGACGAGGGGCTCGCCCATGCGGCCAAAACGCAACGCCGTCATCTCCTTGCGCTCGACCGGCCGATACCCGATGCCGGCCAGGTCATCGACGATCTTCTGCTGGATCGGTGCCTCGACGCCGATCATCATCGAGCCGATCCCGCCAGCTCCGAAACGGTGCGCAGCTCCGACACTCGCCGATCGCCGCCGAGAAGCGACTCTACGAGAGACGTACGAAGGTCGCAGAGGCGCTGGCGCGCTCGGTATGCGCTGATGGCCGCCGCGCGAATGCCGTCCAACTTCGCCACGATCTCCCTTTGCTCGCCGAGCGGAGGCAGCGGCACCGGCAGGCTGGACAGCTGTGTCTTGTTGATCGAGGCGAGATTTGTTGTCTTCTTTGCTTTGTCGAGGCATAACGGAAGACGCGCCTATTGCCTCGACAAAGCAAAGAACAAATCTCGCCTCGATCAACGACACAGCTGTCCAGGCCTCCGGCTGCCTCCTCCGCTCGGCGAGCAAAGGGAGATCGTGGCGACAAAGTGACGGCATTCGCGCGGCGGCCATCAGCGCATACCGAGCGCGCCAGCGCCTCTGCGACCTTCGTACGTCTCTCGTAGAGTCGCTTCTCGGCGGCGATCGGCGAGTGCGTTCGGAGCTGGCGGATCGGCTCGATGATGATCGGCGTCGAGGCACCGATCCAGCAGAAGATCGTCGATGACCTGGCCGGCATCGGGTATCGGCCGGTCGAGCGCAAGGAGGTGACAGCGGCGGTACGTTGGCGGCATGGGCGAGCCCCTCGTCGAGCCATTACTCCTCGACGCACTTCGCAAACTGAATGACGGCCTCACGGAGACCGAGGCGTTGCAGATCGTTGACCAGCTACGCAGGGTGACCGACTCTGAGTCGTTCCTCGAATCCTCCGCGACAGCATCGACGTGTTGCTGATGCGGAGAAAGGGACACCGCACATCACAATCGTCAACTGGCAGCACCCTGAACGCAACGACTATGTGGTGACCACGGAGATGGAGTTGAAACCAGCACGCAGCGCGAGCCGCGCCTCGACGTGGTGTGCTTGGTCAACGGCATCCCACTCGGTCTGATCGAGACGAAGGCGCCAACGCATGTGAAGGAGGCGGCGCGCGACTTCAAGCAGTACTGGGTCGATGCCCCCGAGCTGGAAAAGTACGCCGCCGTTTGCATTGAGACCAATGGACTGCGCTTCCGCTGTGCACCGAGCAGCGCCGAGCCGTCTCGGTGCTTGCGCCAATGGGCGCCCTCGCAAACCCGCGCCCCAATGAGGAGCGCGAGCTTGAGATCGGCCTCCTCGGCTTGCTCGACCCACACACGCTCGCCGACGTCGCCGCCAACTTCGTCGTGTTCGAGACACGCGGCTCGCCAAGACGAGGCGAAGAAGCTGGGCTCGGTTATCAGCAGTACCGCGCCGCGGACAAGCTCGTGCGCGTGGTCCGTGAACGGGACGTACGACCGCGGCGTCGTCATTGGCACACCCGGATCCGGCAAGAGCCTGACGATGCTGTTCGCGGCGCGGAAGTAGCAGAACGTCGGCCTCAACAACAATCCCGACGATCCTGATCGTCATCGACCGCCGCGACCTTGACGACCAAATCGAACGAGACCTTCACCGCATGCTCGTTCGCCGGGGGTCAAGCGGGCGACGAGCCGTATGCGCCTGAACGAGCTCCTTGCCGGCGATCAACGCGGCGTGATCACTCACCACCGTCCAGAAGTTCCAGGAGAAGATGAAGAGCGCCCTCGCAGCACGCGAGAACGTGATCGTCTTCAAACAGCGCACCGCACGCAGCTTGCGCAAGAGCGTCTTCGGCATCAGCATGCGCGGCGCGCTGCCAAACGCGAAGCTGTTCGCCTTCACCGGCACCCAGATCGAGACCACCGACCGCTCGACACGGAAGGCGTTCTCGCCGGAGATTGACGGCAGGTACGAGAACTACCTGGACCTCCCGAAGCAGGCGATCGTGGACGGAGCGACCGTCGAAACCACTGGGCCCCGGCGCTAGTCGAATCGCACACTTCAAGAGCGACAAGCTCGACCGCTCGTTCGACGCGCTGGTCAACGATCTGCCCAATGAGGAGCGCGAGAAGGTCAGGGACGACGCGGCAACGCCAAGGTGATCGCTCAGGCGCCGGAACGCATCGAGGCGATTGCCGAGGACGCGCTCCAAATACCTCCGGGAGCGCACCTTTCCGCAGGGCTTCAAGGCGCAGTTCGTCGCCGTCCGAACCGCTGCGGGCTGTGCGGTCCTCGCGGAACGCCTGTTGGAACTACACCTGAACCCCGGAGGAGTTCGCTGTGATCTACACGCCGAACGCCAGGATTCCGCCGCTGGTACGCCGACGCGCAATGGAAGCGCATGCACGGGCGCCCGGCCGAAGAGACGGAGCTCAAAGTTGACAAGGACTCGGAGCTCGACATCGGCGAGGTCCGGGCGCGCAAGAAGTTGATCGACGCATTCAAGGACCCCGAGGACCCGCTGAAGCTGCTGGACATGCTCCTGACGGGGTTCGACGCGCCGGTCGAACAGGTGATGTTCCTCGACAAGCCTCTTGGGGCCAAGTTGCTCCCAGGCGATCATGCGCACCAACCGGCCCTTTACCCGAGAAACGCGGCGCGGTCAGTCACTGGGGCGTGTTCGACGCGGCTCGAGGACGCCTTCGCGGAGTTTCCGGACATGTCGAGATGGCCACCTCGACCTCTCGGAGCTCAAGGAGGAATTCCCGGTCCGTGTTGCTGAGGCATTGGCGCTCGCTCCCGGCATGCCCGAAGGCGGCGAGTACGAGCAGATGATGTGGCTCTTGAAGCGTTTCAGCGACAACCAGGAGGCAGCCGAGCGCGAGGCGCGCTTCCAGGCGACCGAGTCGGCGTTCAAGGCGCCCGACCCCGTTCCTGCTGCCGCACCTGCCCGACTACCGCCGCCTGGTCCGCATGCCGCCGCGATCTGGCGGCGTGGCGCCCGCCTCGACCAGCGTGACAGCGACTTCGACCTCGATGAGTATCGCCCGCAGACCTGGGCACTCGTTCGTGATGCCGTCGCAATCGAACGACTACGCGTCGATCTCCCGTCTACCGCATCGACGGCGGTTACGTGAGGAACTCGACGATGCGCCGGCAAGGCTGCGGAGATCGAGGCGGCGCTCGAGTACGAGATCAAGATCGGCGGCGGGAAGAAGAACCCGGTAGCTCGATCGCTCGCGGAACATCGAGCATATACGCCAGCAGAAGGTCGAGGCCGACGCCGACATGCTCACGCTGTTGCGGCTTTGCTTGTGGGGAGGTCGTCTCGAGAAGGACGCGCGGGAGGCGCTCGGCCTGTCGGAGCGCGCGCAAGGGTTTCTCAGCCTCGCGCGTACGCACGGGAGCAGTTCGACGAGAACATGCTGGTTGACCTGGCGCTGCGGGTCCAACCAGAACGCCACCTTCGCCGAATAGGGCTGACCGAGACGACGTCCTGCGCGACATCCGAAAGGACACGGATGCAAGCTCCTGCTCGCTAACGAGGGGGCGGAACGAAGGCGCTTGTCTCAGGCGGATTCATCGATGAGGTGCTCCAGGTGGCGACGACACGTCAGAGCGGTCCAGCATGAGACCCGCTGGCGCCGGCGAAGGCACTCAGCATCTCACGAGGCTCGTAGAGCGGGCTTACGCGACCGACCGCCCCGCCTCGATCGGAGACGAAACGCTGACCGTCCGCGTCCGTGACTCGGCGCAAGCGAAAACGGCTCGAATCATCGTCGGTCCACGGCGCCCATTTGGAAGTCATCGTCCCATGTGGCACCTCGGACGCGCAGGTGAACGAGTTGCTCGAGTTCAGGCGGGCTTGGGTACAGCGCAAGGTCGGGGCCGCAGACGCCGCCCGCCCGCCGCGGGTCCTCTCTCAATCGCTCTGGTTCGATCTGGCTCGACGGCGACGCGTTGCCCGCCGAGCGCCGCGACGGTCAAAGATCGATCGCGATACGCTGCAAGGGCGACGCCTACTGCTGTACGGCGCAGAACAGGATGCGGGACGCGCCGTCGAACGGTGGTATCGCCGCGAGGCCCGCCGCTGAGGAGGCCGCAGCGCGCGAAGCGGAGCGCCTCGGCTGTCGGTACAAGTCGATCGCGATCCGCGATGCACGCACGCGTTGGGCTCGTGCTCGCCTAACGGCAACCTGTCGTTTTCATGGCGGGGCTCGCCGCGGCGCCGCGAGATCCTGGAATACGTCGTGGTGCACGAACTCTGCCATCTTCCACGAACCGAGCCATTCGAAGCCGTTCTGGCGTTTGCTCGGAGCCGTCCGGCCGGGCTGGCAGGAACAGGCACGCTGGCTACGCGAGCACGGCCAAGAACTCCTCGACTACCCCGCCCGTGTCATAGAACGGACGCTTGTTCGTGCGTGACACGTGCAGGACGTGCAGGGCCGCTCGGTCGTACCGCCCCAGCCGTGGCCCCTTCCTCCATGGCTCCGGCGCTCGTTATGGGGCCGGTCGGCCGCCTCTCAACGCCGGCACTTCCGTGACGCTCCGCGACCTGCGCTACGCGTCATATCGGAAAGGGGGTTGAGCGGCAACAGTAGAGAGCGCGCTTCGCACATCACCCGGCAGTAGGAACGTGGCGTTGCGCGATGCTGGGGCCATCTCAGCGCGAAGGGGGTCGCCCCTTGCGCGACCTGTTGACCAGCTTTGGCGGCCGGAGGCCGAAAGGCCTAAAGCGCGGGCGTTTCAGGGCTTCGCGCAAACCTGTGCCCAGAATCACCCACATCTCGCTGTTCGGGCACCGTCGCGCAAGGCCGAGGCCCGCAATCATGGTCCTAGGCCAGTTTCCGCTTTGCGCATAGGCGGCAACTAGATAGAGGTTCCGATTTAGTACTTGCACGACCGAGACAATCAGTAGCGTCCGTGGCCGCCCGCAGCGCATGGCCAGTTGCCCATGCAGAGCACCGTTCCCTTCGCTCCCAGGGGCAGGGCCCAAACCTTGCTTCCCGTCAGCCGGACCACTGGTCCCGGACTGTTGCGTCCACCCGCTCACGGTTGGGCGGCGCGGCACGGTTCTTCTCGGTACAGCGGCCCCTCTAGCGGACGGGGGCGCGCAGGCAGACGGATGGCTCGGTGGAGGCGCCAGAGCGGCGGAGCTGGCGGTCTGTCGTGGTTGTCCCTCGCCGCGGCTGAGCGTCCCGGCTTTCTTGTTTCAGACTCTCCGCGTTCGCTCGTTGGTCCTCCCCGCGTCCGGGGCCCACAAGACCACCGTGGCCGAAGCCCGAGACTCGCTTCGGTTTCGCTCCAGACCTACCTTCGGTGGCGTGTGGCGGCGTGTGTGGATTTGACCTTAAGCTCATCGCTCCCGGTCCCTCCGTAGTTCATGTTGGTGCCGTTGCGCGTTCATCCCGCCGGCGGTGCTTTCGTTCGATCCCGAAAGGAAGGCAATGCCATGTCCATCAGGCAAGTGCAGTTGTTGGAGGAGGTGTCGTTGGAGGCGGAGCTGTTCGCGTCAGCCATGAACGCGCTGCCGGCAATGACCGAGGAGCGCCGCGCGCTGATCGTGAGCGGCTCTGCGCGATCGGCCGGGCTGACCGCAAGGAGCTTCTCGACCCCGGCTTCGGCGACGTCGAGTTCTCGTGGTGGCCCCGCGGTGCGGCGCTGTTCCGGTGCTCAACCCAACGCGAAGGAGCCGCTCGCGTTTGGCTACTTCGGTCGCCCCGGCGCCGAACTGGCGCTTCTTCGAAGACGACGGCGAGCACCTGGCGAGGTGGGAGGGAGCGGTCGCCGAAGGCCTGCTCAAGGTGGGGCGGTTCGTCGAGCGTGAGCGCGAACGCGGACGACAACTGGTGCCCGCCCCCTGGGACGAATGACTCGCAGGGCCTGGCCCGGAGACCCCAGATTACGGGGCCTTTTCCGTTCAAGGGGCCACAGGCGCGGCGGACCCGTGCCAAGACAAAAGGAGGAACTGAGATGACCCAGATGTTGACCGTGCCCGCCGAGGTGGTGGTGCAGTTGCGCGGTGCCCTGCTTGAGAGGCTTGGACGACCGGCGACGGAGATCACCTACGCGGGCGTGCTGAGCGACCGCTTCAAGCACTTGGAGCGGATCACTGATCCATTGCAGCGCTTCGATCGCCACCGCGCCCTGCTCGACGCGGAGATTGGCTGGCGACGGACCGTTCGTCGATATCCAGACCTCTCCGCGCACCGGTGGGCGTTGCTGGCCTGCCTGAGCGGCTGCTCGCAGTCAAGCGTGACCTCGCGAAAGCTCCCCAGGCCGGCCCGAGGACACCGATCAGTACTGGCAAGCGGAGAGTAACGCCCGGGCGATCGAGTCCTCGACGGGCTCAAAGGACGAACGGCGTGAGCTGAAGGGCGTGCCGTCGGGATGTTGGTCCATCGCCTGCGCGCGTCGGAGCTCTGGCCATTGCAGCATCCGCAGGTCGCCGTCGATGTCTGCGTCGGTGATGACGAGTGCCCCGCGGTCGTGTGTGGTGACCGTCGTCAACGTCCTGATGTGGCTGATCTGAGTCGGGCTTCGGAACACGAAGGCGTCGGACGGCTCCGTTCACCTATCGCCCGCCCCGCCCCACATGCGCGGGCCGCGCACTCCGCCACCTCTCACCTCGCCGGGCTCGCCGGCGGACACAAAGGAGCCATCCGTGCGACCCTTCCAACCCGCCGAGTCAAGCCGCCCGCGCCGGCCGGTGAGCTCCCGACACCGCCCTGGAGAGCGCCATCCACGCCGCCGTTCGTGGGCTGCCCGCCACATGCAACCCTACGGGCGCGAAGTCGCCGCTGCGACCCTCGCCAGCAAGCGCACACACGGCCAGCGCCTCCCGGAGCCACCAGACAAACTCAGCGCCTACGACGGCATGCGTGCCCGCCACGCCGTCAACGCAGCAAGCGACCGAGTGCACACCGCGCACCTGCAGCCCGGGATGCGGGTACGGGTGCGCTGCTACAGCGACGGGCTCGAACGCGACGGCCACGTCACCGCGGAATCCAGCTCGAGGCGAGCGCCCCGCTCCACCGTCGAGGTCGATTCCCCGGACGGCTACCGCGACCTGCACGGGCACATGCCGATCGACCCGTGTCTACTCGCTGAAGCGGGTGGTGCAGCCATCCGCCGCTGCGCATCGCCGAGCGGCGACGTCGTCCACCTCGCCGCCGGCGCGATCATCCGCGCTGCGACAGCCGACGAGGAGTCGATCACCATGGACGGCAACTACCTGAGCCTTCGCCGAAGCTGAGCGCGCACGCCTGACGGCTCGGTATTGCTGCACGCGACAGCGTTAAGGAGGCAACGCTCCGGACGTCGGTCGCTCGATGGATGACGACCCGGAGGGGCTCGTCGTGATCAAGATCGGTCCCGGCGCCGACCGTGGGCAGTAGCGGACGGCGAACGCTGGGGTCGAGGCGGGCTCTGAAGCCAGCTATCTGGCCGCGGGCGCGATGCCGGCGACTTCGCCTACCGCTCGGCGCGTCCAGCACAACACCGGCACAGCAACCAGAGGCCCGGACCCGGATCAGCGGGCCGGGCCTTTCGTCGTTCGCGGCCCCGACGGTGCCATCGAAACCCCGCCCGCAAGACCAGGCCGGGTCCGAGGGAGGTGGCTCCTCCCTCGCTGATGAGACAAGCCGCTGGTGTTGACCGAACCCGAGGACGGCAGCAATGACCAGCATGATGATCACCCGTCCGATGGACGCCGAAGGCAAACAGCTCCCGCCGCCAGCGCGTCGAGGAGCTCGCTCAGCGCGTGCGCGAGCACCAGGCCTCGGAAACCTGGCGCGCAGCGAGGCCGACCCTCGAGCTCAGCGAGCTCGAGTGGGAGGTCGGCGGCATGTCGCACCACATCGAGGCTCTGCTGATCGAGAATCTTCAATCAGCGCGACAGCCGCAACGTGCACCGCACCCTGCTCGACGGAACGCTCCCCGAGGAGCACGTTGAGGGAGTGCTCACGTTGTTGGCGGAGCGCAACATGCACATCCTCGCGCAGCGCACGATCACGCTACGCCAGCTGGTCGTCGCCGCCCGCGCGGAGCTCAACACGCTGATCGGCGCCGGCCTGCAGTACCGAGGTGCAGGGGCCGCTCGAGCGGGCGGTGGCGGCGATCGTCGAGGCCGAGCATGCCGGCGAACTGCGCCAAGCCAAGGCGTTGGGCGAGCGGCTCGCCAATGACGCCGAGCTCGCCGCCGGCGCCAGCAGCGCCCTCGGGCGCGCGCGCCGCGACCAGGCGCGGCAGGTGGCCCTCGGCCTGATCGCGCCACCGCAGCTAAGCGTTCGCCAGCGCGTGCTCGCCGCGCTGCGCGGGGTGGGCTGAGCGGCCACGTCGACGGGTCGACCGGTCGTCCGTCGACCGGGTCCACCACAAACGCAAGGAGGAGCGCCGTCTTGTTCGCCCGTTCACGGCTGACGGTCCCGTAGCGATCGCGCCGCCGCGGCCCGTCGCGTAGACGGACACCGATCCGCGGCGCGCCATGCAGCCTGCAAAACCAGGAAAGGCACCAACATGACAACGCAGCAAGACACCGACCCAGTTCCCGGCGACATCGCCGCGCTGTTCCACGCGCTGCTCATCAAAGGCCACGAGCGGCTCCCACTGCGAGTATTCCGGCGAGGGCGATGAGGGCTGGATCCACGACATCGAGCTCGACGGCACGAGCCTCGGCTCAGAGCGCGACGGTGCTGGCGCGCACGTCCATTTGCTGCCGGCAGTGCCAGCGACTTCGCGGCCCTCGAAGCGTGGCTTTCGAGGAGACCGGTCTACGCCGAGACCGCGGCTATGAGGATTGCGACGGCGGCCGTGGGAGGATCCGCGTCAACCTCCGTACCGGCCACCTCACACACGAGCCCTACCACAACGTCCCGTGGAGGTAGAACAGCTCGAGCCCATCGAGCGCGACCTGCTCGCGGTCGACCCTCCGAATGAGCCCCGCAAGCCGTGCGCGCGCAAGAGGACGAGTTGGCCAGCGCACCGCCGAGCTCACGACCTGACCCCTGATCGAGGAGTAAATGATGCCTGCAGCCGACGACCTCGAGCGCCTGCGTGAGGAGGCCGCGCGCGCGAGAGGACGTCTCTATCAGACGGCCGCCCGCCAATGGCTCACCACGCAGATCGCGGCGTTCCTCCAAGACCCGTCTCGCCGTTGAGGCGCTTGGCGTCAAGGGCGAATACTGCTATGACGACGAGGGGCAGGTCTTTCCTCACGCTCGCCGGGCGGAGCAGCACGTCAACCACGACGGCGAACAGGAGGCGGAGGAAGAGGAGCCAGATGCCTGGAGTTCAGCTGACGCTCAACTCTTGGAGTGGCGAGAACGGGAAGGGCTGGTGGGTGAGTGGGAGCTCGTGCAGTGGGCAATCGAGCAGCGCGAGAAGGGGCACGTGTGGGCGTTCGTCGTGGAATGTCAGACGTCAAACGACGCGTGAACTGCCGGCGATTACATCTGCGGCAGCATCGACAGTGACGGCGTGAGCTGGGAGACCTGCAGCTGACGCGGGCACCCTGGTTGCCGGAAAAGAACGCCTCACCGCCGGCGGCCTAACCAGAGCCGCCACCCGAGCCCGGGGACGCGCCCAGATAGGGCCCGAATCACTCGACCGGATGCCCGACTCAACGACCTGACGTGGAGCTGCGGCCGGCCACCTGCCAAGCCGTGTCGCCGGGTCCGTTGCTCCTCGCGCGAGTCGTCTGCATCTGCCGCCGACGATCACACCAGTTGCCCACCGGCCCGGCCCCTCGCCCCAGAGGACCGGGCCTTCGTCGTACCGGGGCGCCGCCGGCGCGGCGGACGCGCGCCAACAACCAGTCGCCCTTCGGGCTCGACCCGCCGGGCGCAAGCAAGGAGCAGGAGATGAAGAACAAGAACAGTCAGACGCAAACCGCCCCCGCCCCTCCGAGCCGCAGCGCAGCGTTGGCAAGCGGGCCGCTCCTCGCCGGAGCTCAGCTGGAGGCCAGGGACCTCCT
>CAVPKX010000009.1:0-502816 GCA_963705845.1 uncultured Solirubrobacterales bacterium
TTGTGCCCGGTGACGTCCCGAACGCGTGCGGTGGGTGGGCGGTTGCCGAGGGCGCTGTGGGTGCGCTGCTCGTTGTAGTGGCGGATCCAGTGTGGCAGTGATGCGCGGCGGGCGTCGCTTGAGGCGTATTGCAGGGCGTAGGCCCACTCGCGTTGCAGGGTCTGCTGGTAGCGCTCGACCTTCCCGTTGGTGCGGGGCGTGTAGGGCCGGGTACGGAGGTGACGGATCGCGCGGCGGTAGAGCAACTCGCGTAGCGTCTTGTTGTGGATATAGGTGAACGCGTTGTCGGTCATCAGCCGCTCAGCGACGATCCCGCGGTCAAGGAACCAGTCCAGTGCACGGCGGGTGAACGCGGTCACGGTAGGGGCCTTCTCGTCGTCGTGGATCTCCGAGTACGCCAGGCGGCTGCAGTCATCGACGATCGAGTGCACGTACTCCCAGCCCGCCCTCCTGGAGCGTTTGGTGCGATCCCCCGTCAGGGCGTGCCCGGGCTCAGTGAACTTACCGAGCTTCTTGACGTCCATATGCAGCAGGTTCCCGGGGCAAGGCCACTCGTAGCGGACGACCGTCGCGCGCTCGGATGGCTCCCGCCGCGAACAGCCCCCGCGTCGCAGGACCTGGTGGACGGTCGAGTGAGGCCGTCCAATCAGCATCGCGATCGTCCTGGGACTCCAGCCCGTTCGCCGGCGCAGCTCACAGATGCGCTGCTCCTCCTCAACAGGACACCGGGAGGGAGAACGGTGAGGGCGACTGGAACGCTCAAGCAGACACGCCAACGACTCTCGCTCAGCAGGGGTCGCCGCCCGCCAGCGGCGCACCCACTCCCACACCGTGGACTTCGACACGTTCCCCCACGCGGCGGCCTGCGCGAAGGACATCCCATCATCAACGACACGACGAACGACCATCTCCCGCCCACGCGGGGTCAAACGAGCTCTATGGTGCGGCATTCCGGGCCTCCTTGAGGTGGTGAGCTTTGACACCCACAGCCTCTCGGTAGGCCCGGACCTACCTACACCGCGTTCTGAACGTCCTTGGGCACGTCATCTAGATCGGCTTCGGCGGCAAAGTCGTCATAGGCATCCACCAGCGCGATCGTCTGGGGTTCCGAGCTGGGTGCATCGGGCGGTTCACCAGGAAAGTAGGCGTTGCGCAAGTCCTGCGGGCCCAGGCCATAAGCGCCTTCTGCCGCCTTGCTGGCAGTGATCGCTTGGCGTGTCGTGATCCCCAGCGGATGCGTATGCGCACGCGCCGCGGCGGTCCTCGGGACGAGTTCCAGCGCTTGGCAGCTAACGTGCCCGGGTGTTGGCACAGGACACGCGAGCCGCACCGTGTAGTCCGAGGCAGGCAGCGGCGCGACCGTGCTCGCCCGCACCGAGGAGATGCAAAGCGTCGAGCCACCTGTAAGCAGCAGAACACTCAGCACACCTATTGCCAGCGTGTTCTTCATCGTCAGCACGCCGTCATTGTACCGCCTCCCGCTATGTTCATCATCTCTCGACGAGTCGGATCAGTCACCAAATCTTGCCCGGCCGAAACATCACGCCCCGGCGCCTGCTCACTTTTCAAATGCTCACCCGTAGCCCTCCGCAAGTGTGACGCTAGTACCTGAGCTGTTCTGGTAGTACCAGTGGCGATACAGGCCGTGGCCGAGGAGCACGAAATGCCCTCTAGTTCGCTTTCTTTTGCGCCGCTAGGTTTAGGGGTCGTTCGCAACGACCCACTTCCCATCACCTTCAAGGTGAACCTCCTGAGCGGATGGATTGCAGGCTTTAGCAACCGCAATCCTCCCCGCCCAGGCGGACATTCCCAGCCTCGGCCCAACTCAACCCCGCCTGCCTAATGACGATTCGAGGCTAGAAGGGCCGCCTGCCCGTACGGATGACACGACGCTGCCGTGTCGCGGTTGACTCGATGCGCTGCATCCAAGAGCTGAGAATCCAAGAGCAGCGACTACGATTGCCAGGCATGGCAAAGCGGACTTGTTCAATGCTTCCCGTGGGAGCGTCGAGGCGACTGATAGCGAACGGTCACGGTCTCGCTCGCGCTCGTCGGCGAGCCGCTATGTGGGTGGAAGATGATCGTGACCGGCACGCGCAGCGTCCGTGAGCTCTTCAGAGCGCTGAGGGCGCCCTTGGTCGGCTTGATCGTGACCGTCATCTTGCCCGCCCCGAGCGCGGTGGCAGAGCCCGTCCCATAGGTGATCTTGCGAGCACGCCCAGTTTTGTGCTTGGTCTCCTTGCCCGAGCCGGCTGCTGCCTTGCCGATCGCCGCAGTCGCCAGGGCGTTGAACATGCCGGCGGCAGGAGCCTTGAGCGTGAGCACGATCTGACCGCTGTTCTCAACCTTGACGCCAGAGATACTGAATGTGCCGGAGACCGGGGCGGGTGGCAGTATCGACGGCGAAGGCCCTGTCGGAGTTGTGGACCCTCCGGTCTGGCCGGTGCCAGATTGACCACCGCCGCCCTGTTCGCCGCCGCCGCCATGACCGCCTTCGCCTTCGGTCTGCGGCGAGAACGTGCTCGTGACCGTGTAGCCCGCGTTATCGACGGCGACGCACAGGCCCGCGGGTGTGCACGACACGCTGGTAAACGCGTGGCCCGGGTCGGCTGGGACAACGCTCCAAGCGCCGGCGCCACCCGACGGGTCGGTCGAGGACAGCACGTTCCCGGCGGCGTCAACGGCGACGCACAGCGATTCCGAAGCGCACGAGATACCAGTGAGATGGTTCGTCCCGTCCACATCGGTGATAGTCCAGCTCGGCGTGCTTGTGGTCGGGTCAGTGGTCGTGAAAACATCGCCTGCGTGATCGATCCCGACGCACAGCGAGCTCGACGGACATGAGATACCCCAGATGGGCTGAGCCTCGACCGGGGCGATCGTCCATGTGCTTTCGCTGCTTGCGGGATCGGTGGAGGTGATCGTGTTGCCGGCGGCATCGACGGCGACGCACAGCGATTCCGAGGCGCACGAAACACCGAGGATGGGGTCATCGTGCTCGTTTGGCGGCGGACGGTGGTTGCCGCTGCCCACGATGCGACCTTCTCCGACGACGGCGTGCCAAGCACTGCTCGCAGGGTCGGTCGAAGTTGCGAGCCTGTCAAAATCGTTGAAGGAGTCCAGATTTGCGACGCAAAATGTCGCAGAGGCGCATGAGATGTTGCCGAGCGGTCCGAGATATTCCACGCCGGGTTCCAAGATTTCGGGGAATGTGTGTTCAAACCGCTGGGTCCAAAGATCAGGACTCTGGCCTGTTGGGTCAGATGTATATACGCCGTATTCTTCTGCAGCCAAGCACACCAATGCAGATGGGCACGCCACTGTTCGAAAGGTCCCTCCACCTCTTTCGTGCGAGCCCGTCGTAACCCAAGCGGCGGCATTTGTGGGTTCGGTTGAACTGAGAACGTCATGTGCGTTATCAACCGCCAGGCAGAGCGTTGTCGAGGCGCAGGAGACACCGAGGATGCTGGCGGGATTGCTGCTGTCTACGTGCGTGCTCGTCCAGCCGCCAGCTCTACCGCCTGGATCGGTTGCGGTGAACACATCGCCGTATCCGTTCACCGCCGCACACAGACTGCTGGTGCATGAGACACCAAACAGATATTCGCCAGGATCGATGTGGGCGGCGGACCACGCACTCTTGCCGCCGGCCGGTTCCGCCGAAGTGAGCACACGACCTACGCTATCGACCGCGACACAGCTCGATGGCGACGAGCACGAGATCGCGCCAAGCGCATGTTCGTCCACTTCCGTCCAGGTCCAGGTGCCTGCGCCGTCCGCCGGTTTGCTCGATGCCAGCACGTCCCCCGCGAGGTCCACGGCGACACACAGCGAGGTCGATGGGCAGGACACATCAAAGATCGACCTTTCGCCGTCAACGTGGGCGGGCACCCACGCGTGTTCGCCGTTCGTCGGTTCTGTGGAGGTGATTACGTTCCCGTCGTTCTCGACAGCGACGCAGAAGCGAGGCGCTCGCGCACGATACGGCGTGTATCACTTCTTCGTTCAAGTGCGTGACCGTCCATGCGTGTTCGCCGCCCGTGGGATCTGTCGAGGTGAGCACATCGCCGGCACTGTCAACGGCTACACACAGCGGCCCCGATACGCAGGACACCCCTAGCAGAGCATGATTACCATCAACGTGAGATACGCTCCAATCGCTCGCGCCGCCGGCCGGATCGGTCAACACGACGACATCGCCGGCACCATCGACAGCCACACACAGCGGCCCGGGGGTGCACGAGATGCCGAGCAGTTCGGCGCTGCCGTCAACGTCGCTGACGCTCCACGACGGCGACCCAGAGGTCGCGTCAGTCGAGGCAAAAATGTTTCCGAACTCATCGACGGCAACGCATTCGTCCGATATGCACGACACGCCGTCGAGGATCGGTTCGGGGGGCGCCGCATCGATTAGGGCCGGTGAGGACCAACTCAGCGGCGAGGCAGCCAACGCCGGGCTGGCACCGAATAGAACGCTTCCTACAAGCATCAACGCGAGAAGTCCGGCGAACCAGAGCGTCGCGCGTCGCGCACCCCGAGCGCTGCGGCAACGGAATCTATGACCGCTACGGCACCTCACATACTCGCCGATAGCCTGCGATTTCATCAGTCGCAAGTATAGCGACCCTGCTCGTCGCGGTGCAGGGAACACTAGTCCCCCAGGCCCGAAGGCGCTGAGGGACTAGATAGCGTTACAGTATCAACCTAACCTGCAGTCTGGAGTTCAGCGGTAGGTGTCCGCAACCGTCCCCGCGACAGCGGTACACGCTGTGGACGATGTACACGACACAGTAACCAGGCTGCCTTCTTTTGCTCCGGGCGCGGGAGGTGGTTCCTGGAGCGACCATGTCGTGCCATTCCAGATCTCAGCGAGCGACTCGAAGTGTTCCGCACTGTTGCGGAATATTCCAACCGCGACACATGCCACAGACGATGTACACGAAACACCACGCAATGTCGTTCTTCCCGTCGTCACCCCTGTTGGCACTGGGGGTTGTTCAGCTGACCACGCTGTGCCATTCCAACTCTCTGCCAGCGGTACTTCTTTCCCTGCACTGTTTCCGAAGTACCCGACAGCCGTGCACGCAGCAGCAGAGGTACACGAGACGCCAGTCAGACCATTGTATTTAGTCGCCCCCGTCGGAAGCGGCGGTTCCTGACGGGACCATTCTGTGCCATTCCAACGCTCCGCCAGGAGCAACCATTTTTCCGAGCTATTGTAGAGAACCCCGACACCAGTACAGGCATTAGATGCTGAGCATGATACACTTAGTAGTTCGCTCTGTTTCGCACCTGCCGGTATAGGCGGTTCCTGAACCGACCATGTTGTACCATTCCAACTCTCCGCCAATGGAACCAAAACGCCCGCGCTATTCTTGAAGCGCCCGACCGCGGTACAAGCCGTAGAGGACGTACACGACACGCCGTACAATTCGCTGCCTTTCGCTTCTGTCGGGATCTTGGGTTCCAGCAGCGACCATGCCGTGCCATTCCAACTCTCTGCCAGTGCCACATATTTAGCCGATTTACTGTAGTAATGCCCAACGGCGACGCAAGCTTTGGAAGATGTACACGACACGCCTTCCAAGCGGTCGCTTACTGCTGACGCTTCCCTGGGACGAGGAGGCTGTTGTACCGACCACGTCGTACCGCTCAAGCTCTCAGCCAGCGGCACTTCTTCGCCTTCGCCCAAGAGACCGTCGGTAAAAACCCCTACAGCGGTACATGTCGTTGACGATGTACACGACACATCTTCCAGTGAGGTAAATCTCGTCCCTTCCGGGAGCGGTAGTTCCTGAGCTGACCAAATAGGCGTTGTGGTGAATGTGTGATCTTCACCATGCGTGGTTTCGGTGCCGTTACTCGCGACGATCCGGAAGTGATAGGTCGTTTCCGGTGTAAAACCGGTGATGGCTTTGCTCTCTTCAACGTTGCTCGTGCCCGAACCAGCACTTACTTCCGCTGTTTTGTTTGTGTATTTTTCTTTTTCTAGACCGTATTCAAAATCATATTTCGTTTCTTTACCTTCCGGATTCACAGTGCCGTTCAGAGTCGCACCTTCGGCCACTATGTTCGTCGCGACCCCTGTGATCGCGATGGGCGCACCGGTGAGCGCAAGGGCACCATCGGGCGCACCATTGCCCGTTGGGCCGTCGTATCCTACCGCAGCGGTGCAGAAGTATTCGTCTTCCGTCGGGGGCGTACACGTGCCGTTACTCCCTTTCGTGACATCAAAGAGTGAGCCTTTACCAACATAGAAGGCGTCGGCTTTGAGTGACCTCGAGTGGCTGGTTGAAAGCCCCTCTACTCCGGCCACGAAGGGCGACGATGCACTGGTTCCGCCGGAGTTTGCCCATCCGCCTTTGTAGGTGTCGTAGATAGATACCGGCGATTCCGGCGCTGCCACCGCAGCGACATCGTTCTGGATGCGATGCGTGCATGCTTTGTCGGCCTGCCATTTCGGCTTCGGTTCATATTTGCTGCATCCGCTGCCGGTGCCGCGACCCTTTTCTCGATATCCGTATTCGGTGTTCGACCAAACTTCTTCAGTCCATTTGCGAGAGCCTTCCGATGTCTTTTTCAGGTTCGTGCCGCCAACGGCGATGACGTACTGAGACACGGCCGGGTAGCGGACCGAGTAGCCATAGTCGCCTCCAGAGAAAAGAATGGGGACTTTTTCGTGATCGAAATATTTATTGCGTTCTTTCTCTTCCGCTTCGTGGATTTCCTTTTCACCTGAGCCCTCGAAGCCGTTATTCCAGCTGTTACTTATCACCGTCGCTCCGAGTGTTTCTGCCTCTTCGTCGGAAGGACCCAGATTACTGATCCCCTTCCCCATTTGCCTCGACCAGCAGGATTTTGCATTCCGCGCAAGCAGCCGAGATCATATCGAGGTCGAGTGATATCTCGCCGGCCCAGACTGATTCATTTTCCGGGTAGTTTTTGGTTTCGCCTTTCTGGTTGACCTTCTTGAAGCAACCGTTAGCTTCAGTGCAGGCAGATTCGGTACCTTTGAAGTACACTTTGTATTTTTCGCGATATTTTTGTAGGTCGGATTCCGCGTCGGGATCATTGAAAGCGTCCACGATCGCGATCGTGGTGGACGATCCGCCTGTCGCAGGCAATTTGTATGCTTCGTGTAGGTCTTTCGGATCGAATCCCCCCAGTTCCCCCGAGCCTTCGAGTTCCGGTCCTGTGGCCTCGGCAGAGCTGGCAGCAACGGTTGGGACGGCGATCGCTTCGCATGTCGCGTCTTCAGTGGTTGCCGGTTCGGGACAGATGGCGTATGGCTTCGCCGTCATGGAAAGCGCGAACCCCGACGCTGCGCTTGCAGCCTGAGGGATGACACACCCCAGCAGAGCGGCGGAGAGGACCGCCAGGCAGGCCAACCGGCTTGCTCGGCGTCTTGGGACTGGCTCGCTTTGGCCGGCTCGCCGGACTGGACTGAAGTGCAAAACCCTCATATCTTTTCCCCTTTGCTCGAGGCTGCCCGCGCCGGTGCGCGGCTGATTTGGGGAAATCCAAACAGTCCTCGGCGTCGCGCGCTACACCAATGTGTCGCATTCGGCGACGCAAGATGCGTCACTTGTCGCATCACAGCACAGAGACTGGCGTGGGAGCTGTCGGTCCAAGTGCTTGGAAGGCAAACGCTCAGCGCCGTGGTGTTCCACGCAGCTCCTCGATGCGCAGCGCGATCTCGATCTCGGCCTGATGCTCGTGCAGTCGGTAGCCCAGCCGCCGCTCGATCTCCTCGCGCCAGCGATGGACGGAGCTGCGGTGGGCCTTGAGTGGGTGCGCGGCCGAGGACACGTTGTATTCCGTATCGAAGAGAGCGCGCAGCGTCCTGCGAGCCGCCTGACCGCCGATGCGCATGTCATCGAGGGGCAAGAGGTATCTCTCGATCAGCGAGTCCGCCAGCGCCTCATCCTGTAGGGCTGCCGCCTCGAGTGCCACGTCCAGGTACCGCGTGAGCCGCTGCGGGCTGTGTTGCGCCACCAGCAGCGCGGCCTGCGCCTCCCGGTTGGTCAGGCGCCACCCCTCGACTCCTCTCGCCGCCTCTCCGATCGCCAGTGACACGTCCGTGGAGCCCAGCGCCGACAGAACCCGCTCGACGTCGCTCATTCTAGGCTTGCGCTGTCCGCCGAGCCACGCCCACACCTCCCGATCACGCGCGACGACCAACAGTTCGCGCCCGAGCGCCGCCGCCAAGCCCCGGACGGCCCTCTCCGCGTTCGCGTCTGTGGCGATCACACAGAGATGCCAGGCATCGAGCTCGTAGCCGAACTCTCCGACATCGACCGGCACACCGTCAAGCAGTCTCTGCACACGCTCAGCGCGCCGCCGCTCGGGCGAGCGTTCTATTCGCTCGGGCTCCCGCTTGTACTCATCGGCGATCGAGGCGACCAGACGTTCGACCAGCGCGACGACCGCCGCCTCGATCTCCGGCTGGCGCGTTCGCAACCGCTCAACCAAACCGGCGCGATCCTCCTCCAGCGATGCGGCGTGGCTGTTCATGTCACGGGCCGTTGCCAGCACCCCAAAGACCACTGCCGATGCTGGCTGAACGTCCCAGCATTCCCCGCAGTCCGTGCTTCCAGGAAGTTCATGCGACCTCATGCGACCGCTCCCCTCCAGTCGAAAGTTGCCGAGTATTGAATCAGAAGTGAAAGTCCCGATGTGACGAGATCGTGTACCTCTGGACAATTGTTCTATTCCTCGGTATCGACGGCGAGCTCTCACGACATCGGGTCCCAAAGGTCGCAGCAGCGAGCCAAGTCCACCAATGAGGCCCAGGCGGGGACAGCTCGGGAGGGCGCGCGAGGAACTCATGGGACGCAGCCGAGGTTCTCTGGCCACCCGCCGCGCCCGGCGAGCACGCTCGTTGAGGCCACTACCCCGGGCGTGGGAGTCGCGGCAGCAACAAGCACAGGCGGGGGCGCCACTGCCAGCACAGCGGACGTCGTTGCCATGGGCGGAGCGACACGCCGCCACGGCCCGCGTCGCCCGACAACCCAGCCCCAGACCTACCGAATATACATCCCGCTGATCGCGCGCGAGATCACCAACTGCTGAATCTCGGCGGTGCCCTCAAAAATGTCGTAGATCACGTTTCGGCCGCGCGCTGACGCGGTTTTGGCTTGGTTGAGCCAAAACCGCTCCGGTGGAATCCGGTGGAATCCGGCCCAATCGGAACACGACTGGCGCGAGACTGGCGCGCACTTTATGGACGTCCAAGCGGCGAGGTTCATGCTAGTGTTCATGTGAATGTTCATGTATCTGCCTACGCGAGGAGCAACTTGTGGCCAGTGCCGTAGCCAGCCGTCTTGACTCGATCCGCGACAGCGGCGGAATCAAGTCCCGCGAGGTCGCCCAGTTGCTCGACACCACCCCGCAGACCGTTTCGCGGTGGCGCACCGGCAAGGTCGAACCACAGCCCGACCGCCTGCAGCGCCTGCTCTCACTCGAGTGGTTGCTCGCAGAGCTCGCAGAGTTCTACGAGCCCGACGAGGCGCATCTGTGGCTGTTCGCTCCGCACCGCCTGCTCGGCGGCGAACGTCCCGCAGACCGCATCCAGCAGGGCAAGCTCGACGACGTGCTCGCCCTGATCGCCCAGTTGCGCGACGGCGCCTACGTCTGATAGCCACCGCCGGTACCCGCGAACGTGGTCTACCCCCCAGAGCTGCTCGACCGCCTGCAGGCGATCACACCGACCCCGTGGAGTGGCCAAGCGTTTCGGCACATGTTCGGCGACTATCCGCCCGACGCCGAGAACACCCGCGGCGCGCGCTGGAACCCACAGGGCGTCGCCGCCATCTACACAAGCCTCACCAGGGACGGCGCACTCGCCGAGGCCGAGCACCAGATCGCTGTGCAGCCGATCCCACCTCGCGCCCGCCGCACCATCTACACGCTTGAGTCCTCGCTGACCAGCGTCCTCGACCTCACCGACGCCGAGCGTCTACTCGATCTCGGCATCGGCCCAGCAGAGCTCACAGCCGACGACATGATCGCGTGCCGTCAGCTCGGCGGCGCCGTCCACTGGCTCGAGCGCGACGGGCTGCTGCTGCCGTCCGCGCGCAGCCCGAGCACGAACCTCGTGATCTTCCCCGCCAATCGGCCAGCCGACGCTCGCTTCGACATTATCGGCGCAGAACCCGTGAATCCGTAGCTCTCGGCAACGCATTGACTCTCCGCGCCTTCTGCGGCCCAGCACCGAGGAACGGCCCTCTATGCAATGGCTGCCACCCCCCCCCTATTTTGGTGAGGACATATGCCGTTTACCCCCCGGGTTTTGGTAAGCCACTGAGTTACGCCGCCTCGTCCTGAGATGGACGCCTGGTACACACTCATCGCGTGAGCTGGGCAGTCGGCGCCCGACTGCCCGCGCGGCCCAGGTAGGCGTCGAGCTGGGCGGCCGCCTCGCTCTCGTTGCCGGGCATCAAGTGGCCGTAGAGGTCGAGCGTGATCTGGATGCCCGCGTGGCCCATGTATGTCGAGAGGGCCTTCGCGTTGACCCCGGCGGCGATCATCAGCGACGCGAAGGTGTGCCGGCACTCGTGCAGCGTGATCGGCTCAAGCGGCGGTTCGAGCGACCCTGACGGGATCAACTCGCCTTGGTCGTCAACCCGCCAGCCCCACGCCTTGCGGGTACGTTCTCGCATCGACGTGTCGTTGAACGGCCGGTCGGCCGTGACACCGAACACGAGTCCGTCCGTCCAGGCGAGACTCAGCAGGTGCTCATCCAGGTGGTCCAGGAGGATCGCGGGGATCGGGACGCGCCGATCTTTGCCGGACTTCGTGGCGATCTCGCCCTCGACCGCATCCCAGCCGCGCCGTACGTGGATCACGCCGGCTGCCAGGTCCACGTCCTCACGGCGCAGCGCCATCAGCTCACCACGGCGCAGCCCTGCGTACATAGCGGTCGCCCACAGCGCCCGGTCCGCCGGTCGGAGTGCCGCGAGCAGATCGGTGCACTCATCAGGCGAGGCGATCCGATCGCGACCACTGCTCACCGCTGGCATCTCCAGGTCGCTCGTCGGGTTCACCGCGATCCCCGTCTCGGGCCGTGCCAGCGCCCGCTTGTAGATCGCACGGAGCGGAAGCAGCGTCACACCGATCGCGCTCTCGCTCAGGCCGGAGGCGAGCAGCCCGTTGAACGAGGTCCTGCAGATCGGTGCGTGTGACCTCCGATAGTCGCATCGAACCGATCTCGGGCAGCAAGCGCAGCCGCAGCGCGATCTCATACGCCCTAATCGTTGCCGGCTTATACGGGTCGCCCTTACGGTTGCGGATCAGACCCTCCCGCGCGCCCTGTAGCCACACCTCGGCGGCCTGATCCACCGTGGTCGACGTTGACGCGCGCAGCGTCCGCTTGCGGACTGCTGTCTTGGCGTCGTCGCGCCACGCCTGCGCCGCGGCGTGCGTCGGGAACGTCTTGCGGATCTTCTTGCGGTCGCGCTTGCTGTATACAAATGCCTCGTATGGGCACTTGCAGCGACCGTTTCCATTGCACTCGCGGCGGTGGCGCTGACGCACTCCGGTAGCCATCAGAAACCTCGCCCGGGTGCTACGACGGTATACCGTGCTGATTGCATGGGAGCTAACTCTCCTGTGCCATGCCCCCGGCCGCGACAACGGTGCGGGGGCGCTTTGTAGGTGCTCGGCATCCTACTCACCCACTCCGACGCTTTCGGCGTGCCTGTCGAGCCAAGCCTGAAGCTCGCTGACCGGGATCAACTTGCGGCGCCCAACGCGCACAAGCCGCACGTCGGGCTCGATATGCGCGCGCCAGGTATCCCAAGACACGCCCAGCGCTTCGCACGCCTGTTCGACACTGAGCGCCAGAGCGGGCGCGCTCCGATTCTGGTCAATAAGGGTGGCTGCCGTACGTGACGAGATTGAGGCCATCGCGGTTACAGACCCCAACCTGCCCGAACCGGCCAACGCATCAGGTACAGACGCGACGCCTTCGTGCGACAAGCGCGCAACCGATCGCCTTCGGCTATCGATTGAACGGCCTTGCGAGCACGCGGGCTTCGCCCGCCAGTGACTGAGCCTCCACTGGTCGGCTCTCCTACCGTCCCCGGCGCTGTGTCGCTCCGACCTGTGCAGCCCTTCGGGCTGCTCGCTCGCCGCTCGCTATCGCACCAGGCTCCGCTGCCGACGCACAGCACCAAAGCCCAAACAGACTACGGGTATGAAATACCAGGTGGGCTGCTGTCCGGTCGTGTTCGTAGGGTCGTTTGACCGGGACAGGGGCCTTGTGGGAAGGACGCTTGTGGGCAGGCCGCCGTGCATTTGGGCTGCGAGCCCGTCAATGACTAGATGGCCGCCCCTGCGACTCACCCGGTTGGGCTGAGAGCCCGAATCCGTAGTTGTCGCTGCCCGCGGTGCCTTCCATCTCATAGAGCGATTTCGTGAAGAGAGGATGGTTTTCTCGTGCGGTTTTTTGGTTTGGATGTTCACCTCGATTTCTGCGAGGTCGCGGTCGCCGAGGGCGGCCGAGTCTCGCGTGTCGGACGGATCGCGAGCACCCCGGAGGCGATCCGAGAGTTCGCGGGCAGCCTGAATGGCAGCGACCAGGTGGTGTTGGAGGCCAGCTGCGGCGCGATGATGATCGCCCGGTTACTGGAAGAGGGCCCGGTTGGGCGGGTGGTGGTGTGCAATGCGGCGGAGACGCGTGCGATCTCTCACGCCCGCGTGAAGTCTGACCGTTTCGACGCGGCGATGCTCGCCAAGCTCCTGTCGGCCGGGATGCTCAAAGCGGTGTGGGTGCCCGACGAGGCGACGTCTGCTTTGCGTCGGCGTGTCGCTCGCCGGGCGGGGCTGGTGCGGGCACGCACGCGGGTGAAGAACGAGGTGCACGCGGTCCTCGCAAGGTGTCTGATCGGCCGTCCCCCGGTGAGCGACCTCTTTGGGAAGAAGGGCCGTGTGTGGCTGCTCGAGCAGCAGCTGCCCGAGGAGGAGGCCGAGACGGTGAGGAGCTGTCTGCGCCACATCGATTTCCTGGGCGGCGAGATCACCGGCCTTGACCAGCGGATCGCCCAGCAGGCCCTCGCGTTCCCCGGGTTTCAGCGGCTGCTGACGATTCCTGGGGTCGACGTCGGGACCGCGGCGGCAGTAATCGCGGCGATCGGGGACATCACGCGCTTCCAGAGCCCCGGCCAGCTCGTCGCGTACTTGGGCCTGGACCCGAAGGTCCGCCAGTCCGGGTCAGAGCCAGCGCGCTATGGGCACATCTCAAAGCGAGGTGACCCACAGGCCCGCTCGATGCTGGTCGAGGCCGCGTGGATCTCGATCCGAAGCCCTGGCCCACTGAAGGCATTCGGCGAGCGCGTCCGTGCCCGCCGCGGCGCGCAGATCGCCGCGGTCGCTGTCGCACGCAAGCTCGTCGTGCTCTGCTGGCACCTCCTCACAAAGGATCAGGACTACGCGTTCGCGCGCCCGTCGCTGACCCGGCAGAAGACGCGTCGCCTGGAACTCTTGGCCGGCGCTCCGCCACTGCCGCGCCGTCACGGTGGGGCGCCCGTGAGCCCGACCAGCAGCCAGCGCGTGGCCGAGCTCCAGCTGCAAGCCCAGGCCGAACTCGCCTACCGGCGCCTGGTCGATGACTGGCGCACAACAGCATCAACAAAGGGTGGTACGGGCGCGACACCGGGGCGCGCATCCAACAAGCCCTCGAAGGGCAAAGCCGCGCGGCAGGCCACAAGCCCCTGACGCCTGCACTTCGCTACGTCAGTCACCCGCACCACCCACAAATCATCCCACTCCCCGACACCCGGCGCGATCCCACCGCCGATGCTCGCTCCTGCGCCACGACACGCCCACCGGCGCAACAAAAGAGCCAGACAGACCATATGCACGGCACTGCTGGCGCTGTGCCATCGCTGTCCCGCCTGAACGCACCCTCAAGTGCCGAGCAGCACCCTCAGCAACCCCGAAGAAAAGCTCGCCCAGCCCTTGACTTTTCATCCGTAGATGCTCACCTGAGCGGGCGCTGTGGACGCGCTGTGCAAATTCGTTGGCCGGTTTCGTGCGGTCGTGGTCTGTATCGGGTGTGATGACCGCAGCCAGCATCGGTGCCGCCAAGGGCGGCGGGTACGCGCGCTACCTGGAGTCAAAGACCGTGGAGCCAGAGCGCGGGGACTACTACCTGAGCCCCGACGGGGAGCTCACCCAAGCCCCCGGACAGTGGCTTGCGAGCCCTGACACGCTCGCGCGGCTGGGGATCGAGGGCAGCTCGATCGAGGGCCCGGAGTTCATCGCGCTGATGGAAGGTCGTCACCCTCGAAGCGGTGAGTTCCTTCGCCGGGCGGGCGCCACCGGCGGCCGTGGCGGCGGGATCGACCTGACGTTCAGCGCCCCGAAGTCCGTGTCTGCCGTGTGGGCGCTCGGGGACGCGAACCAGCGTCGTGAGATGGAGGCGGCGCACGCTGCGGCGGTGAGCGAAGCGATGGCTCATCTCACCGAGACGGTGCCAACGGTGCGCCGCCGCTACGAGCGGGCAGCAGGTCGAGGAGCACGCGCGAGAGGTGGTGGCCGCCGAGTACCGCCACACCACTTCGCGGGGTGTCCTTGCAGGAGACGGTCCCGACCCGCAGCTGCACAGCCACGTGGTCATCACGAACGCGATCCGCGAGGACGGGAAGATCGTCGCGGTCGCTTCCAGACCGATCTTCCGCTCCGCACGGGAGGTCGGCGCCTACTACCGCTCGGCGCTCGCGCACCAGCTTCAGCAGCGGGGTTATGCGATCGAGCGGGGCACCGGCAAACATGGGCGCTACTTCGAGATAGCCGGGGTGCCGCGCGGTCTGCTCGACGCCTTCTCCGCGCGCAGCCGCGAGGTCGCCAGAGCCGCAGAGCGCTTCCGTGCGCAATGGGGTCGCGCGCCCGAGCGCGGCGAGCTACGCCAGCTCAAGCTCGAGAATCGCAAGGCCAAGGTGCTCGTCACGCGCACCGACTTGCAGACGGCATGGAACGACACCGCCGAGCGCTTTGACTTCGCCGGAGACAAGCCCGCACGGCTGCTCGGCGCGACCGGCGAGCCGGCGCCGGAGCGTGCCCTTGAGGATCGCGTCGAGGAGCGCCTGACCGAGCGCGCCGCGACATTCGAGCCCGGCGAGTTCCGCGCGGTCCTGCTCGAGCAGTCCGTCGGCGAGCTATCACCACGCGAGGCCCTCGACTTCTCACGGGCGATGATCGCCGAGCGCCGCGTCCTGCCGTTGGAGGGCGGACTGATGACGACGCTCAGGGTGCGCGCCCGCGAGCAAGCGATCGAGCGCAGGTTCGGCACGCTCGCAATTGACAGTGGTCGGGATGTCGGGGTCGAGGCTCGCGCGCTCGCAGGCGATCAGGTAGCCGAGCGGATCGGGGGACGCCTCAGCACCGAGCAGGCTCACGCGCTCGAGGTCATCACCGGCCCCGAGCGCGGCGCGATCCTCGTCGGGCCAGCCGGGACCGGCAAGGGGGTCGTGATCGACGCCGCCGCCCGCGCCGAGCAGTACGGCGGCCATCAGACGCTGGGGATCGCGGTGTCCGGGTCCACCGCGCAGCGGCTCGGCCAGGACAGCCCCGCGCTCGCCGGTCAGACCTTGACCCTGGACGCGCTCGTCTCGCGCGTGGAGCGCGGCCAGCTCCACATCGGCAGGGACACGACGATCTACTTCGATGAGGCCGGCATGGCGGACACTAACCGCCTCGATCGGCTCACCGAGGCCGTGGAGCACAGCGGGTCGAAGCTCGTGGCGATCGGCGACGCCGCGCAGCTGCCCTCGATCGGCGCGGGAGGCATGTTCGAGCGGCTCGCCCTGATCGCTCCAAGCGCGGAGCTATCGAACATCCGCCGGACCCTCGACCCCGACGAACAGCGCGCGTGGTCAGACCTGCGCGCCGGACGATCCGACAGGGCGATGGCGCACTACCACGCACGCGGGCAACTGCACATGGAGAACACCCGCGATGAGGCCGTCGAGCAGGCCGCGCAGAACTGGGCGGCGCTCACCGAGACCCACGACCCGAGCGAGGTCGCGCTGGTCTCCGACGCCTCAAACCAGGAGATCCACCGCCTCAACGCCCGCGCCCAGCACTTCCGCGCAGAGCGCGGCGAACTCGGCGACCTCGAAGTCCCGGTGCCCGGCGTCCACTACGGCATCCGCCAGGGCGACCGGGTAGCGATGATCGACCAGCACCACGAGCCAGGCGTCGAGCGGATCGAGAACGGCAGCCGCGGCGAAGTCCTCGATGTCACCCCCGCCGGGGAAGTGCTGATCGAGTTCGACGTGACAGGCCGCAAACGAACCTTGGCCGGGGACGATCTCGGCCGTGTTCGCCTCGGCTACGCGCAGCACATCCACCGCGCGCAGGGCGCGACCGTCACCCGCACCCTCGTCGTGACCGGAGGCTGGCAGACCAGCAAGGAGCCCGCCTACGTCGAGGCGTCCCGCGCTCGCCAGGGCGCCGACTGGTTCGTCTCCCGCGAGGATCTCGGCGTCGAAGGACACGACACCGCCCGCATCCAGCGCCTCGCCGAGAACATGCGCCGAAGCCACGCGCAGACCCCATCGTTGGCGCACCCCGAGCTACCCGACCCCGAGTGGGGATCCGCTTTCCATCACCCGATCGCGCCTAGCCGCACCAGCCGAATACCTGGCATTGCCCGTGCCATCAACCGCATCGTCAACCCACCAGCACAGGAGCGAACACGATGAGCCACAAGGTTCGTCGTCGTGGCGCGGCGCTAAGCTCGTCGACTATGGACGACTTTGCGGTCGGCGACCACGTCGTGCTCTCGACGGGGCTGCCGGGGCGCAATGACAACGTCGGCATCGTTGTCGAGGTTGGCGACGACGTGGTCTGGGTCAAGTGGAAAGGGCCAGACGTCCCGGAGAAGCCGGCCAAGTACGTGCCCCGCGCTTTGGAACGCGCCTAGCAGGGCTCATGCCGCTCTTCCGGCGAATTGAGGACAAGCACGGCGTAGACGAGCCAGGGTACGAACCGCCTGCGCCACCGGCAGACGATCCCGTCACCGAGAAGCGAAGCGCCCATCGGTCGCAGCCCGCCTTATGGCGACGGATCGCTCGCGTGGTCGTTTTCATCCTGCTGCTCGCCGCCGCGTGGCCGCTGTTTCTAAAGAACGAAACGACGATCTGGAACGCATCGGCAAGCGAAATTGTGCAGGGCGTTCTGCTGACGCTTCTGGCGATGGCGATGGTCGGCTCGTTCGGCTGGCTCATCCGCCGCATCCGCCGTTCTCCCAGGACTTGGTGGCAGGCCACGTTCACCGTCCCGGTCATGCTTATCACGCTCGTCCTTGGCGCTGGCGCGCGCGTCGGACGCGAGCAGGAACGGAGGGACCGAGCTACCAGCGAAGCCGCATCGGCGGCCCACACCACTGTTGCCGCGCTGCGGACCCGTCAGGACGCCTTCGTCCGGTGGCTCGAAGCCTACGTCGAAGCCCTCGGGTCGCACGCCGCAATTACCAGGACTGAAAAGCGCGCGGTCGCAATCGAGAAGGAAAGCCACCCCGACGTCTCAAGCCTGCAACGCGAGTTCGACCGGGGGTACTCGCAGGCCCAAGACTACCGGCGCGGCTTCGAGCGCCTCCCTGCGAATCCTCAGCTCCTCGACGCCAACCAGAACCTCATCAAGGCTGCGGACTACGAGGTAGCCGCGTGGCGCGACTACGCCGTCGGCCTGCGCGCCAATGACATCAAGCGCGTCGAACACGGCGACGCCGTAGGAAAAGAAGGCATACCGTACCTCCGGGCGGCGGTTGCCGCGGGGGAAGCCGTATACAAGGAACTCGGCGGCGAAAAGGTCTTCAGCGGTCGAAGCGACTTCGAACACGTCACCGGACTCTTCGAAAAGCTGCGGGCCAATCGGGGAGTCTGACGCGCCGGAGCCGGTGAGACACTTGAAGGATGGAGCGCGCGTCAGCGAAGCCCCTCTGGCAGCACGGGATCGACCGGCTTTGGGAAGCGTACGAAGCGGATCAGATCGTGTGCCTGGACCGAAAGCAGGGCCAAAGGCTTGCTCGGGCCATGCGGATCATCGGCGAACGGCCACCGTATCGGGAGGTGAGCCACTACATCGGCGAGCACTGGAGCCGCTGGCCCGACGTCGCCAATTGGGTGCGCGAGGGCTGGAGGTCCGTAGACCGGGCAAAGACTGCATTCGGCCGAGAAACGCACTGGTTCAACACGCCGCTGCAGCTCGCGGATGTGCTGGTCGAGGAACACGAGCCGCAGCGGAGGACCGAGGCTCGCTTGGCGACAGTCGCCCACGATGCCGTGGACGCACTGGTCGAGGCGGCGCAGAAGCCTGACACGGCCGGCTATCAGGAACGTAAACGTCAGCTCGCGGACGCTCTTCTGGCGCTGCACCATCTTCGGTATCTCCGGCAAGGCTCGGGAGCGCTCGGCTTCGAGAACTTGAATCCGGGAGCGGCACCCAGGCCGGTCGAAGTGGGGAAGTGACGGCGGTCTGCCATTGCGTGAGCCGCATCGCCAGGCGGGCGCGCCGGTTCAGTGCTCGCTGCGTCGCCTAGTGACGACCCGGCGAACGCCAAGGTACGCGAGGTAGAACGGGAAGCCCATGAGCAGCGGGACTTTGAGCAGCAGGTTGTTGATCAGCAGCGCGATCAGCGCCACGCCGGGGATGAGCGTCATGGCGATGCGGCGGTGAACTTGACGGGCTATAGCGGGCAGCCGGAGGGGCGGATAGCCTTCTGCCGATGGCCGAGGCAGGCAACGTCCTCTACTACGGCGACAACCTCGATGTGTGCGGCGCTACTGAAGGACTCGACTGTCGTGTTGCGTAGGGCGTCGAAGGGCGGCTGTCGCGCTCAGGTGATCCTCTCAGGCTTCGACGTGCGCGACATCACGAAGGCTGACCCGGTCGCGACAGTTACGATCGACGCACCTGACGACGCTAAGGAGCTAGCTCGGTTTGTAGGCATGTGCGTTGTCGCGATGCTCCGAAACGCGGTCCACACGCCGGATATAACCGAGCCGTTCTCGAAGCACGGTTGGATCGTTAGCGCAGAACTCGCCGAACCGCCAGCCGACGCTGACCTCGGGGAGTTCAGCATCGCGGCAGGCGTGCGACCGGAAGACGTCGTGGGGCTACTCGAATACGAAATGAGCATGGCGGAGATCACCGGCACAAAGCTCTCGACCGAAACGATGATGACGATCAAGTTTCCGCGGGTTTGCGACGAGCGACGCAGGGGGAAAAAGCGGCGGTTGCGCGCTGTGCTTCATGAGGGCAGCGCGCCCTTTGTGGCTCTTCACTCACGGAACGCGATGATCGCTGCCGACGGGGTTCTTTGCATGATGGAGCAGATCGCTCACGAACGGCCCCGCGAGGTCACGCAGCACGTAGGAGCAGTCTGCAAGCGCCTTTTCGAGATTCACCGCGATCTAAGCGGCGAGAGCATCCCCCTCGACTTCGGACAAGCGACCGCCATGTACCGGATGGCCGAAGCGCTCGCGCAAGTCGACGACCCGTCAATAGTTGCGCTAGACGAGTCGCCGTAGGCAATGGGCATCGAGCGTCATCGCTCGCGAGCGATGTCGGCCTTCATCAAGGGCTCTTGGCCTGCGGCCTCGTCGAGCACTCGCAACGCGTAGCCGACGGCAAGGAGGTTCTCGACGTCGCCAGGTGGTAAGAGGTCGCGCCGTGCCATTCCATTCCGGGCGAGATTTTTATGGAACTGCATCGTGGCTGCGACGCTGAACGCCTGCCATGCCTCCATCGAGCACTTGGCCAGGTAGCAGATCACGTCCCGTTCGTCGGCGAGAGTGGCAACAAACTCCAGCAGGGGTGTAAACCGGTCTGGCTCGTCTCCGAGGCGCTCATAGTCGATCTCGTCGTCCTCTAGCCTCGGTATCTCGCGCTGGGCTACCGCGATGGCTTGAATGGAGGGCAACAAGCCCTGCGACATACGCGTCGCGTAGCCCATCAACGCAACTCCCGAGGCCTGCACGAACAGCTGGCTTTCGTCCTCCAGATCGCTCATTGTGAGCAGTGTCGAAATCAGCGCTGTCCCCAGCCGAGAGGGAGCACCGAGGGTAACGAACACATCCTCGGCGCCGCCCAGCAGATCCATGCCGCGCTCGCGGTCCTCGGCCGAGAGCGCCGACATCGAACGACGAGCCCACATCAAGCCCTTCTTGCGACCAAACACCTCGCACCCCTCTCCGCTACGAACGCGACAGCCGGTTCCGTGTCATGCCGTGAGAATCTACAACCCGAGCCGAGCGGAAGCCGCGCGAGCGGTAGCGCACGAGATCGCCGAGTCTCGAAGCTCCGCCGCTCAGTCAAAGCAGAAGGTAGGCGGCGAATCCCGCCGCGAAAATCACAACGTCTGATACGAGCAGCGCGATCGACTGTGCCCGGTTTTCGATCACCCGTGTATCGGGCGCCACAAGGTCGAGCTGGAGGGCTGTAACGATGCCGAGTGCAAGCGACGACAGCGCGAGGTACACGAACGTACCTGCGGTTTCCGTTGCGTGGCCGTTGTGAAGAACCTTCAGCGCCTCGACCTCGCCCATGATCGTTAGCGCCATGATGAGGGTGGCGATCGGGAACACCACGAATACCCCCTCGTGCGGTGGGTGAAACGCTTTCGCCTGGAAGACGAGCGTGATAAAAAGCACTGGAATGACGGTCGCCGACACGCTGTAAAATGTGAGCGGATCGCCAGCATGTCCAGCCGTCCTCGTGGCTGTAGAAGAAAGCATCGCCAAAACGGTCGCCATCGTGTAGATGATCGGGACGGCCCCGGACGACGCGCCTACTCCTCGTCGTCCTGCTTCTTTCGCCGCCGCATCAATAGCGAAAGCGGCGACGGTCCCAAGCTCGGCAGCATCATCCTCTGTGGCCGGCCGTCCAAGCGTTCGCCGAGTCAAACGGACGCGCTACGCGACGCCGGACACGACCCAGATCTTGCATGACTGGCGCGAGAACTGGCGCGACCAGTCTTTTCGAGCGCCGCCGCTCTGGGCCTCAGTGACGCCCCAGCACGACCAGCACCATCCCCAAAACCCAGTCCCAGCGCTACTTTATGTGCATCCCCGAGATCGCCCGCGCGATCACGAGCTGCTGAATCTCGGCGGTGCCCTCGAAGATGTCGTAGATCTTCGCGTCGCGGTGCCAGCGCTCGACGGGGAACTCGCGCGTGTAGCCGTTGCCGCCGAGGATCTGGATCGCGCGCTCGGTCACCCAGACGGCGACCTCGCCCGACTTGAGCTTTGACATCGAGCCCTCGGCGTTCTCGAAGGGGACCTGGTTGCGGCCCATCCAGGAGGCGCGCCACACGAGCAGGCGGGCCGCGTCGATCTCCATCTTCATGCGCGCCAGCGTGAAGGCGATCGACTGGTTCTCGATGATCTTCTTGCCGAACTGCTCGCGCTCCTTGGCGTACTCCAGCGAGTACTCGTAGGCAGCGCGAGCGATGCCCAGGGCCTGTGAACCGACGGTCGGGCGCGAGGACTCGAACGTCTGCATCGCGGCCTGCGAGTTGCCCTTCTTGCCCTCGCGTACGCGGGCGATGCGCTCGTCGAGCTTGTCCTTGCCGCCTAGCACGTAGCCGGCGGGGACACGGCAGTCGTCGAGGAACACATCGGCGGTGTGCGACGCGCGCAGACCGTGCTTGGAGACCTTCGTGCCCTGGGAGATGCCCTTGGCTTCACTCATCGGCACGACGAACGCGGCGTGTCCTTTGGAGCCCAGCTCGGGGTCGACGGTGGCGATCACGACGTGCACGTCGGAGATGCCGCCGTTCGTCGCCCACGCCTTCTGCCCGTTGAGCACCCACTCGCCCGCGGCCTCGTCGAACTTGGCGCGCGTGCGCACGCCCGACACGTCCGAGCCCGCGTTGGGCTCCGAAGCGCAGAACGCGGCGACCTTCAACGTCCTCGGGCGTGCCGAAGCAGCGGGGGATCCACTCGCCGATCTGCTCGCCGGAGCCCTGACCGAAGATCGCGGCGACCGCCAGCGCGGTGCCCATGATCGACATGCCGATGCCGGCGTCGCCCCAGAACAGCTCCTCGTTGACGATCGGCAGGGTCAGGCCAGTGGGATCGGCGAAGAACTGCGCCAACCCTTCGAAGCCGTAGAGTCCGATCTTGGCGGCCTCCTCGATGATCGGCCACGGGGTCTGCTCCTTCTCGTCCCACTCGTGCGCGGCGGGGCGCATCACGTCGGCGGCGAACCCGTGGACCCAGTCGCGGATGTCCTTCTGGTCCTGGGTCAGCGCGAGCGAGAACGTCGCGTCCTGGTTGGCCGAGCTCGTGATCGCCTCGACCGCGGCCTCGGCGGCCTCGGTGCTCACCTCAGGGCTGGCTACGGTCGTAGTCGTGGCTGACATCTGGCGGGATCTCCTTTGGATGTGGGCGCCCTGAGCGCCGAGCGGCTGCGGGATGGGCCTCTGAACGAGGCGTAGGGCGTTAAGCGTAGCCCAAAACGACCACATCCTCGATACTGCCTAATCCGGATGCAATTTCTGGTATTAGTCTGACGTTGATCTTCATCATGTCGTCGATGCAGAAAGTGACTATGTCCATACGCACTCCTGTTGTTGCCCTGGCCCTGATCCTCGCCGCCCTCGGCCTCGCCGCCTGCGGCAGCAGCTCCTCGAGCTCCGGCTCCGGCAGCAGCCACCTGACGCTGGTCGCCTACTCGACGCCCCAGGGCGCCTACGAAAAGCTGATCCCCGCGTTCACGGCGACACCCGAAGGCAAAGGCGTCTCGTTCAGCCAGTCCTACGGTCCGTCCGGCGAACAGAGCAGGTCCGTCGCCAACGGGCTGCACGCCGACGTGGTCAACTTCTCACTGGAACCGGACGTCGAACGGCTCGTCAAGGCGGGGCTCGTGTCCGCGGACTGGAACAAGAACGCGACGCACGGGTTCGTCACGAACTCGGTCGCGGTGATCATCGTGCGCAAGGGCAACCCCAAGCACATCACCGGCTGGTCGGATCTGGTCAAGCCGGGCGTGCAGGTGCTGACGCCGAACCCGTTCACGAGCGGGAGCGCGCGCTGGAACATCATGGCCGCGTACGGGGCGCAGATCAAGGAAGGCAAGACCCCCGCGCAGGCGCAGGAATATCTGACGCAGCTGTTCCACAACGTCGTCAGCCAGGACAGCTCGGCGCGCAACGCGCTGCAGACGTTCCTCGCGGGCCGGGGCGACGCGCTGATCGACTACGAGGACGAGGCGATCTCCGATCAGAAGAAGGGATCGCCGATCGAATACGTGATCCCGAAGGCCACGATCCTGATCCAGAACCCGCTCGCGGTCGTCGGCTCGAACACGAGCGCGAGCGAGAAGTTCGTGAGCTACCTGCTGTCCCCCGCCGGCCAGCACATCTGGGCGTCCGAGGGCTACCGGCCGGTGATCCCCGGGGTGGCGGCGCCCGGTCAGTTCCCGACGCCCCCGAACCTGTTCACGATCGAAGCGCTCGGCGGCTGGAAGGCCGTGGACAAGGAGTTCTTCGAACCGGAAACGGGGATCGTCACGAAGATCGAGCAGTCGTTGGGAGTGTCCACTGCCAAATAGCGCACCAGCCCCGGCGCCCGCGGGCGCAACCGGCGCGGGCGGCGGCGTGCAACCGCCCGCGGGTGGGTCTGTGACGGGCTCGTTCGGTCGGCGCCGGCGTGAACGGGCGAGCGGACGGGCGGCCGGCGTGCTCGGCAAGGGCCTGCTCGGCATCTACCTGTCGGTGCTCGTGCTGTTGCCGGTGGCGGCGCTGCTGGCCAAGGCGGGCAGCGGCGGGATGAGCGCGTTCTGGCGCGAGGTGACCGGGCCGGAGGCGCAGGCCGCGATCAAGCTGACGCTCGTCATGTCGGCGATCGTGGTGGTCGTCAACGCGATCTTCGGCACGCTGATCGCGTGGGTGCTGGTGCGCGACGAGTTCCCCGGCAAGCGCATCGTCAACGCCCTGATCGACCTGCCGTTCGCGCTGCCGACGATCGTCGCCGGGCTGGTGCTGCTGGCTCTGTATGGCAACGGCAGCCCGCTCGGGATCGACGTGGCGTTCACGCGCGCGTCGATCGCGCTGGCGCTGCTGTTCGTGACGCTGCCGTTCGTCGTCAGATCGGTGCAGCCGGTGCTGATCGAGATGGACCGCTCGATGGAGGAAGCCGCCGCGTCGCTGGGCGCGGGACCGCTGATGGTGCTGCGGCGGATCGTGCTGCCGACCCTGACCCCGGCGATCGTCTCGGGGGTCGCGCTGAGCTTCGCGCGGGCCGTCGGGGAGTTCGGCTCGCTGGTGCTGATCACGGGCAACCTGCCGTTCAAGACGGAGGTCGGCTCGGTGTACGTGTTCGGGCAGATCCAGAACGAAAACCTGCCGGCGGCCGCGGCCGTCTCGGTCGTGCTGCTGCTGGCGGCGCTGATCGTCCTGGGCGCCCTGACGCTCGTATCGCGCTGGAGGTCCCGCCATGTGCAGTAGCGCGCGGCTCACGCAATCGAGGCCTGTCGGAAATGTCTGAGTCTGTTTCGTTGGGCGCGCATCCTGGCGGGTCTGTGCTTCGTTCAGGGCGTGGCCCCGCGAGGCGTCCGGCCCCGCGCACGGACGTGGGCGCCGCCAGGGCGCGCAAGCTGGGTGTGCGTACAGTGGCGCTCGGGTACCTGGCCCTGCTGCTGATGGCGCCGGTGGCGATGATTTTTTACCGGACCTTCGAACATGGCCTCGCGCCGGTGTGGGACGCGGTGACCGCGCCCAACGCGGTGCACGCGTTCTGGCTCTCGATCGAGATCGTCGTGATCGCGGTGCCGCTGAACACGGCGTTCGGGATCGGCATGGCGTTGCTGCTGGAGCGCGGCACGTTCCGGGGCAAGGCGCTGCTGGGGATGCTGATCGACCTGCCGTTCGCGATCTCCCCGGTGGTGGTCGGGTTGGCGCTGGTGCTCGTGTACGGGAAGACCGGCTGGTTCGGGAACTGGCTGATCGGGCATGGCATTCAGGTCATATTCTCCGTGCCGGGCATGGTGATCGCCACCGCGGTCGTGTCGCTGCCGTTCGTCGCGCGCGAGACGATGCCGGTGCTGCGCGAGCTGGGGACGGATTCCGAGCAGGCCGCAGCCACGCTCGGAGCGAGCACGTGGCAGACGTTCTGGCGGATCACGCTGCCGGCGATCCGCTGGGGCGTCGTGTACGGGGTGGTGCTGACGACTGCCCGCGCGCTCGGGGAGTTTGGCGCGGTGAGCATCGTCTCGGGCCGGATCGAGGGTCAGACACAGACGCTGCCGCTGTACGTGCAGGATCGGTTCGAGAATTTCGACATCACGGGCGCGTATGCGAGCGCGGTGGTGCTCGCGCTGCTGGCCCTGGGTACGCTGGTAGCGATGAATCTGCTGACACGACGCACGCGCAGAAGGACGGCCGTATAGCCATGGCGATCGAGGTGCGGAACGTGGGCAAGCGGTTCGGCGAGTTCGTCGCGCTCGACGATGTCTGCATCAGGGTCAACGATGGTGCGCTGACGGCGCTGCTGGGCCCGAGCGGGAGCGGGAAGTCGACGCTGCTGCGAATCATCGCCGGCCTGGAGGCACCCGACTCCGGGGACGTCGAGATCGGTGAGCAGATCGTCACGGACGCGCCCGCGCGCACGCGTGACGTCGGATTCGTGTTTCAGCACTACGCCCCGTTCAAGCACATGACCGTGCACGACAACGTCGCGTTCGGCCTGACCGTGCGCAAACGCCCGAAGGCGGAGATCCGCGCGCGCGTGCATGAGCTGCTCGGGCTGGTCAGGCTGGAAGGGCTGGCCGACCGCTACCCGTCACAGCTGTCGGGCGGTCAGCTGCAGCGCATGGCGCTGGCCAGGGCGCTGGCGGTGCAGCCGCGGGTGCTGCTGCTGGACGAGCCGTTCGGCGCGCTGGACGCGCAGGTGCGGGGCGAGCTGCGCGAATGGCTGCGAAGACTGCACGAGGAGATCCACGTGACGACGATCTTCGTGACCCACGACCAGGAGGAGGCGATGGAGGTCGCCGAGCAGATCGTGGTCATGAACAAGGGCAGGATCGAGCAGGCGGGGACGCCGCGCGAGCTGTACGAGAGCCCGCGCAACGAGTTCGTGATGTCGTTCATCGGTCCCGTCAACCACCTCGGCGACGCATCGTTTCTACGCCCGCACGACATCCAGATCCTGCCGTCGGCGGAGGGCGAAGGCACCGAGGCCCTGATCGAGCGGGTCGTGCACCTCGGGTTCGAGGTGCGGGTCGAGCTGAAGTTGGGCGACGGCCGCGACATCTGGGCGCAGGTCACCCGCGAGAACGCGCAGGAGCTGGAGCTGCGCGAGGGCCAGATACTCGCGGTGCGCCTGCCGGCGCCGCGCGTGTTCGCGTAGGCCGCCCCGGTCGGGCCGACCGGGCTCCGGCGGCTGGCTCGTCGGCCGTCTGTCTGTTCTGTTCAGCTCTGCAAAGCGACCGGGCGATACTCCCTCGTCGTCGGGTCCTGCTCCATCAGCCCGATCGTCTTCAGCGTCTTGACATAGCGGTGTGTCGTCGAGGGCGACATGCCCAGCTGGTGGGAGAGTTCGATGATCGGACGCCACGGCCTGTCCGGGCCGTAGCACGCGAGCACCGATAGACCACGCAGCAGCGACTGCGAGAGCTGCGGGTCCTCGAGCGCGGCGTTCAGCGCTGCCTGCGAGGAGCGCTGCAGATCGTAGACTTTGCGGCTGCTGCCCGTCGGCGGCTCATGGGCGTTGTCCAGCGCCGCCAGCAGCAGATTCGACACGATTCCGTTGGGGCTCTTGCTCGCCGCGCGCATGACCTGCTCGACCTGGACCGGTGACAGCGTGATTGAGATGTCGTCCTTGTTGTCGTGTTTGCTCATTCTGGTTCTCCCCAGGGTCTCTAGTTTTTGCCTGAGGGGCCCGCGAGAGACGACCACGGGCCCCTTCTTTGATTCTTTTCGAATACCAGCCGTGTTCGGATCATCGGCTACCCCAGATAGCGGAACTGTATTGGACTTGCCGGTTGCCTCGTCCGGCCACTCCATTCGCGCAGGGCTCTGATAGACCCCAGTGGGATGGACGATCCCGAGCGGCGCAGTCCCGGAGCTCCGTCCCGGCCCGGGCGGGCGGGGTCCGATTCCCCGGGCGTTGCCGGCCGAGCCAAAGCCCTCCGGGACCGCTTGGCTGATTACTGCTTCCGTTCCGCCCGGCGCGCCGGGCTCGTCCTCGTCGTGCTCCTGCTCGCCGGGCTGACGATCTACGCGCTGTCGCGCCTGAATCTCGGCCATGTCGGGCATGTCCTGATCACCGCAACTCCCGGCTGGATCGTGCTCGCGCTCGCGCTGATGGCGGGTTCGCTGCTGCTGCGCTCGGTGTCGTGGCGAGAGATCCTGCGCGCCGCGCTCCCAGACATTCCGATCGGCTGGATCGCCGTCGCTCGCGCGACGATGATCGGCGTGATGGCCTCCGCGGTCGTACCGGGACGCATCGGCGAGCCCACACGGATCGTCGTGCTCTCCCGGCGCCTGCACGGGCCCTCGCGACGCGTGCTGCCGATCGTGACCGGCACCGTGTTCTCACAGACGCTGATCAACCTGCTCGCCCTGGCGATCCTCGCGTCCGTCACGTTCAGCAGCATTCCGCTCGGGCACGGACGCCTGGTCGGTGTGCTCGCGGTCGCGGCGGTCCCACTCGCGCTGTGCGCGCTCGTGCTGCTCGGCCCGTGGCTGCTGCGCGTCGGCCGGCGAGCGCCGTCGGTGCGTGTGCGACTGGCCAGCGTGGCGATCGCGCGGCTCTTGGGACTCGCCAGACAGGGGCTGCTCGTGTTCGTGACGCCCCGTCATGGGCTCGCCTCGGTCGCGGCCCAGCTGCTCGCGTGGGCGCTGCAGTGGTTGGCGTGCTACGCGGTCGTGCTCGCGCTCGGCCTGCCCGCCCACCCCGCGCTGATCGCCGCCGCCGCGGTCCTGCTCGCAGTCAACGTCAGCGCGATCCTGCCCGCGACCCCATCCAACGTGGGCGTGTTCCAGGCCGCCTGCCTGGTGGTGCTCGCCGCCTACGGTGTCGGCGCCGGGCAGGCCATCGCCTACGGCATCGTCCTGCAGGCCGTTGAGGTCGTGACGGCGCTGGCCCTCGGTGTGCCGGCGTTGCTCGGCGAGGGTCTCACCTGGCGCGACATCCGCACTGTGCGTGGCGAGCCTGGGGACGGGGCCGCGCCCGGAGCCGGAGCCGCGATGATGCCGGGCCTATCCGGAGGGCGCGGAGATGGGGATGAGGACGGAGAGGAGGAGGAGGAGGAGGAGGAGGAGTATGGAGGCGACGGAGGATCACCCGGGGGCGGAGACGGGGGCTTACCCGGCGAGCGCCCGTAGGGACTGCTTGAGCGAGCGCGTCGTCTGCAGCACCGCGGTCGGCTCATACCCGCAGTGGGCCATGCAGTTCTCGCAGCGTGGGTCACGTCCACGGCCGTATGCGCTCCAGTCGGTCGTCTCGATCAGCTCCCTGTAGGTCTGTGCGTAGCCGTCGGACATCAGGTAGCACGGGCGCTGCCAGCCGAACAGCGAGTAGCTGGGAATCCCCCACGCGGTGCAGTCGAAATCGGCTTTGCCCTCCAGGAAGTCCAGGAACAGCGGGCTGTGGTTCAACCGCCAGCGCTTGCGCCGCCCGTCCGCGAACGCCTGGCTGAACAGCTGGCGCGTCTGCGTCACGCCGAGAAAATGCTCCTGATCGGGTGCTTTCTCATAGGCGTACGCGGGTGAGATCATCATCTCGTCGACTTGCAGATCGTCGTTGAGGAAGTCGAGCACCTCGCGCACCGTCTGGGGCGAGTCGTGCGTGAAGAACGTCGTGTTCGTCGTCACGCGAAAGCCGGCCGCCCTGGCCGCCCTGATCGCCGAGACCGCCTTGTCGAACACCCCCTCACGCTCGACCGAGGCATCGTGGCGCTCGCGCAACCCGTCGATGTGGATCGCCCAGGCAAAGTACGGGCTCGGCTTGAACTGCTCGAGCTTGCGCTCCAACAGCAGCGCGTTCGTGCACAGGTACACGAACTTCTTGCGTTTCACCAGCTCGTCCGCGATCACGTGGATCTCTGGATGGATCAGCGGCTCGCCGCCCGCGATCGAGACCATCGGCGTGCCGCTCTCCTCGATCGCGGCGAGCGCCTGCGCCACCGGCATCCGCCGGCGCAGCTCGTGCTCGGGGTGCTGGATCTTGCCGCAGCCCGAACACGCCAGGTTGCACTGAAACAGCGGCTCCAGCTCGACGATCAGCGGAAACTTCTCACGTCGCGCCAGCCGCTGGCGCAGCAGATACCAACCCATCCGCGTGCTCTGCCTCATCCGGACCGCCATTATCTCGACCTCACTTGCTTGGGTATCCGTCGCTGCCGCTGCCAAAGACAGTATGCACACCGTGCTCTGCCACCAGCCGATCGATAGCGCCCGCCGCTCTGCGCAGCACCACCGCCGCACGCACCCCCCCGGTCAAGGTCGCCAGCGGGCGCGTCAACCCACGCGCAGGGGTGTCCACCACAACACGCACCACGCCGAACGGCCGCTCCTCCAAGCCATGAGCCAGCCACGCCGACTCCATGTCGACTGCGATCGCCCCTCGCTCTGAAAGCTCCGCTCGCCGCCACTTGTTGTGCACCTGCCGCGTCACGCTCGCCACCATGCCGCGACGGACCCTGAGCCCACGACTCGCGAGCAGCGCGGCAAGCGCGTCGGCGCCCGCACAAGTGGTCGGCCTGGCCGGGTATGCATCCCTGCCAATTATTTCGTCGCGCAGCAGCCGATCGGCCACGATCACGTCCCCGGGCTCCGAGGACTCCTCCAGTCCTCCGCAGAAGCCCATCACCAAGAACGCGCCCGCGGGTTGCTCGTGCAGTTCCCGGGCGGCCGCAAGCGAGCGCTCGTAACCCATGCCGGTCCTGCGTACCTGCGCCGTGCGCGTCGCGCAACCGACCAGCGCGGTCTCGATGCGCAGCGGCGTGGCAATCAGCAGATCGCTCATCACGCCGCCAATGCCGTTCGCGCGGCGGCATGCCCGCTCAGGACGGCTCCCTCCAGCGTTGCGGGCCAGCCCGTATCCGTCCAGGCTCCCGCCAGCACCAGCCCCGGTGCGGGTGTCTGCGCGCCGGGACGCAGCCGGGCCACCCCCGGCGCGGCGCGAAACGTGGCGGCGTGCTCGCGCGTGAGGAAGAACGTCTCCACACGTGCATGACGCGCGCGCGGGAGCAGCGCCGACAGGGCGGGAAGATAGCGTTCGCGCAGCGCGTCCACGCTCATCCGCATCTCCCGTTCGGCGCCCGACAGCGACACCGCCAGATACTGACATCCCGGCGGAACGCCGCCCGCGGCGGTGCGGTCGAACAGGTACTGCACCGGCGTACCCACGCCGGCCGCGAAGCGATGCTCACACACCGGCCGGTCATAGACGACGTGCACGTTCACGATCGGCGAGCTCTCGATGCGGCTCAGCCTGCCGGCGATCTCGGGCGCGAGGGTCTGCAGCAGTCCCGCCGCGCGCGCGTGGGGCACCCCCACGATCACGGCCGGCGCGTCCAATGCGTCCGGCACATCCCCCGCGCCCGAGCCGCGCACCTGAAAGCCCGAGCCGCTGCGCTCGATGCGCTGAGCGCGCCAGCCCAGGCGCACCTGCACTCCGGCCCGCGCGAGCGCCAGTCCGGCGGGCTCGCCGATCGTCGCGCTCAGAGGCCGCTCGTGAAAGCCGATGTCAGCGGCGCTCGCGCTCGCGAGCAGTCCCGTCTTGAACACGAACGCGCCGAGCCCCAGCGACGCCTGCGCGGCGGGCAGGTTGAGGGTCGGCAGCGCGATCAGATCCCACAGCGCGGCCACCGCCTCCGGGCCCTGGCCGTGCTCAGCCAACCACTCGCCCAGGGTCTGTCGCTCCAGCGCCTCATCGTCGGGGTCCAGCCGCCCGAGCGCGACCGCGGCACGCGCCGCGCGCAGACGTTGGCTGAGCGTGAGGTGGCGGTAGCGCATGAGCGTACCCGCGAGGTGCAGCGGCGCGGGCAGCGCGCTGCGATGCAGCACGACCGGTTCGCGGCCGGGGCTCAGCACGGGGATTCGCAGCCGCTCCTGCAGGACGACGCCGTGCTCGCTTCCGAGCCGCGCCAGCAGCCCGCGGTAGGCGGTGCAGCAGCGCAGGAACACGTGCTGGCCGTTGTCGACGCGCAGTCTGTCACGCTCGAACGAGTAGGCGGCGCCGCCGAGCCTGCGTCTGACCTCGAGGAGCGTCACCCGCGCGCCTGCATCGGCGCAGTCCAGCGCCGCCGCGATCCCCGCCAGTCCCCCGCCGATCACGATCACGTCGCGCTCGGTGTTCGCCCCTGGGCTTGCCTCGGGATTTGTTCCGGGACTCGTGGCGGGATTCTCTCCCGGGCCCATCTCGAAGCTCAAGCGCTGCCCCCGAGCATGCTACGCACCGCGACCCACGCCTTCTCGTGCATCGGCAGTGCGATCCGTTCACCCAGCGCGCGCTCGGGATCGGCGGCGATACGTCTCAGCAGCCGGCTGTAGATGCCGCTCATCGCCAGCAGGCAGGCCGCGCTGCGCCTGTCCAACAGCGGCGCCAGTGCGATCCCGCGCTCGAACCATCCGCGCGCGCGATCGGCCTGAAAACGCATGAGCGCCTCCAACCTTTCCCCCTCCGTATCTGCCTGATCATTCCGGCCTCTCCCATCTCCCCCGTCGCCCTCGTCTCGCCCACCTCGCCCGTCTCCCCCGCCTCGCCCAGCGCCGCGCCGGCCGATCTCCGATCGGTCCGCGAGCCGCGCGATCGTACTCCCCGCCTCGTGCTCGTCCCCGGCCGCGATCAGCCCGAAGCGGCGCAGATCCTCGGCGGGCAGGTACACCCGTCCGTTGTGCGCGTCCTCGCGCACGTCGCGCAGGATATTCGTGAGCTGCAGCGCCACCCCGAGATCGTCAGCGAGCCGGTCCGCCTCGATCAGGTCCGTCCCAGCCGGGTCGCGCAACGCGAAGATCGCCAGACAGGCCCGGCCGATCGCCCCGGCCACGCGCCGGCAGTAGAGCACGAGCTCGTCGAAGCTCTCATAAGAGACGCCTTCGACATCCATGCGCACCCCTTCGATCAACGCCTCCAGCGCGTCGGGCGGCACGCCGAAGCGCTCATACGCATCCGCCAGCGCGACCATCACCGGGTCGGTCGTGGAGCTTTTCGGCGGACCGGCGGACCGGTCGTGCAGCGATTCCACACCCGCGTCCCCATCTCCCACACCCGGAGCGTGCGGCAATTCCACGCCGGCATTCGGGTCTCCGGCCGACTTCACACCAACCCCGGCCCGCGAGACAGAAGCCCCGGAGAGCCCTGCGAGCGCCCGGGCCTGCGCATCGAGCCGGCGCAGCTTCTCCTCGCGCGCCAGCTCACCATCGCCGATGTCATCGACGCGCCGCGCGAACGCGTATACGGCGCACATCGCCCGGCGCCGCTCGGGCGCGAGCAGGCGAATGCCGTAGTAGAAGTTGGCCGCCGTGCGCCGCGTGATCGCCTCGCACTGCCGGTATGCCTCCTGCGCACTCACCGGCGACGGCGCTCCACGAGCGTTCCGGCCAGCGCCAGCAGGCGTCGCCAGGCACCGGCGCGAGGCGGGCCGGCGAGTACATCACACCCGGCGCGCTCGATCGCATCGAGCGCCGCGCGTCCCCCGGCGACAAAAGCCGCGACTGCCAGCCGCTCGCGCACACCGTGCAGCTCGTCAATCAGCGCAGCCCCCTGGACGAGCAGCCCCCGCGCGCGAGCGATCTCAAACGCAACGGTCCGGCGCAACGGCTCGCCCGCGTGCTCGGCCGAGAGGTCCGCGATCGTGCAGCCGAAGCGGGCAAGATCCTCGACCGGGAGGTACACGCGCCCGCGGTCACTGTCCTCGGCCACGTCCTGGCAGTGCTCGGCCAACTGCAGCGCGGTGCAGATCGCATCCGACAGTGCCACGCGCGCGGGCGTGACCTGCCCGAAAACACCGAGCACGAGCTCCCCGACGGGGTTCGCGGACAGCTCGCAGTAGCCGCGCAGCTGCTCCCAGGTCGCATACCGCGAGACGCGCTGATCGACACGGTTGGCCTCGATCAGACGCACGAACGGCCCGCGCGGCAGCGAGCATGCGCGCAGCGTCGGTTGCAGACGCTGCAACAGGGGGTGCTCGGCCTCGCCGCGATAGGCCCGGTCGAGATCCCGTTCGAGCTCGTCCAGTGCCGCCAGGCGCTCCTGTGGTGTCGGGCCTGGGGGAGCGCCATCCACACGATCCATACCGTCCGACGGCGCGCCGCCATCGCCGAGCTCGTCAACGAGCCGCGCGAACCCGTACAGCGCGAGCAGATGCGCGCGCACCGCGCCCGGCAGCACGCGGCCGGCGACCGGGAAGTTCTCCCCGGCGGCACGCCCCATCACCGCCCGGGGGTCGGGGGCGTCCCGCGACGGTGGCGAGGCCGCGATCATCGACGGCCCAGCCATCACCCCTCGGCGGCCGAGCGCAGGCAGCGACCAAGAGCCACGATCGGAAAGACCAGCCGATAGAGGTGGTAGTTGATGTAGTAGTCGGAAGGAAACCCGGTGCCGGTGTACTGCGGCTCGTCCCAGGTTCCGTCGGAGCGCTGATTCGCCACCAGCCAGTCCACGCCGCGCCCGATCGCCGGCTGAGAGTCGATCCCCACGGCGGCGGCGTGCAGCGCGAGCAGCGCCCAGGCGGTCTGTGAGGCGGTGCTCTCACCACGGCCGATCCAAGCGGGATCGTCGTAGGAGCGAGGGTCCTCGCCCCAGCCGCCGTCCTCGTTCTGATGGCGCGCCAGCCAGCCGATCGCGCGGCGGATGCACTCCTCCTCGGGGGCCACGCCCGCTGCGATCAGCGCGGGCACCGCGGCGCCCGTCCCGTACACGTGATTGACGCCCCAGCGCCCGAACCACGACCCGCCGGGCTCCTGCTGGGAGATCAGCCAGCGCACCCCCCGGCGCGCGGCGGGCGTGTCGAGCAGCTCCAGCGCGGCGAGCATCTCGACGGCGTGGGCGCTCACGTCGGCGCTCGGCTCGTCGATCACCTCGCCGAAGTCCAGGAACGGCAGCTCGCGCACCAGCGAGCACGTGTTGTCGGCGTCGAACGCCCCCCAGCCACCGCCGGAGCTCTGCATGCCCCGCACCCAGCGCTGCGCCCGCCCGATCGCCGCGTCGATCTCCGAGCGCAACCCGGCCGTGGCGGAGTTTCCATTGTTTCCATTGTTTCCATTGCAAGCCGCGCTCCCCCGAGCAACGCTCAGCGCGCCGGCCACGCGGCGCAGCGCGAGCACCACCTCGGCGGTGTCGTCAACATCGGGGTAGTTGACGTTCGCGAACTCGAACGCCCAGCCTCCGGGAGCAAGGCCCCGCCGGGCGACCGCCCAGTCGCCGGTCATGCTCACCTCCTCGCCGAGCAGCCAGCGCGCGGCCGCGACCATCGCCGGATCGTCCCCTGCGACGCCGGCGTCACTCAGCGCGATCATCGCCAGCGCCGTGTCCCACACCGGCGACTGGCACGCTTCCAGGCGCCGGCTCAGACCGGCCGGGGCGCCCACCGCGCGCATGTCGTCCTCGTCCTCGACCATGAACCGATCGAGGCCCTCCAGCCCGCTCCTCATCACGGCGTGCTCGAGCGAGTAGCCGCACAGGTGCAGCGCCATCAGCGAGTACACCCACGGGGGCTGGATCCCACCCCAGGAGCCGTCGGCCTCCTGGCGGCGCACGATCCAGCGCTCCGCCCGGCCGAGCGCGAGCGCCCGCAACGGACCGATCGGGTGGCGCTCGTACGCGCGCAGGGCCCGGTCCAGTCCGGCCAGCAGCCGGCCATGCCACGAGGCGGGGCGGCGCTCCTGGGGATGCTCGTCGCCGTTCGACGATCCACGTGATCCTCGATCGGGGGCACCGCCGCCGACCCAGCCCTCCGGGCTGTGTGCCCCGGTGGTCAGCTCATCGAGGGCGAACCCCAGCGCGCGCACCGGCCGGTGGGCTTTGACGAGCGACAGCGCGACGATCGTCTGACGGGCCCAGCACGCGAAGTCATACACGTTCAGGGGCCCCCACCCTCCCAGCAGCACGATCTCGGGGGGCAGCGCGGGCACCTCCTCCCACGACCACAGTCCGAACAGCGCAAGCCACACGTGCGTGAACACCCGCGCGCGCTCGATCCCGCCCTGCGCGCGGACGAACGCGGCCGCCCGGCGCATGTGCTCGGCCTCGGCGGGGTCTCCGGCGAGGCGCAGCGCCCAGTAGGCCTCGATCGTCGTGGACAGCTCACCGGGGCCGCCGCGAAAGTTCGCCCAGGTGCCGTCCTCGCGCTGCTGGGAGCGGATCCAGGCGGCCGAGCGCTCGGTCTCGTCGGGCAGGCGCACGCCGATGAACTCCCGTAGCAGCATGTCCTCGGCGTCCATCGTCACGTTCGTCTGCAGCTCGCCCTGCCACCAGCCCGCGCCGTTCTGCAGCGAGAGCAGGTGCTCGCACGCCCGCTCCAGTGCCACCTGAGCGTCGCTTGGCGCCTGCACGGTCGAAGTGGACATGCGGGAAACCTAGAACCTTTTCGCGGGTGAGGACGAGTTGCACGCACATTTTGCACGCGCCCGTCGGGCGTGACGCTTACGAGCCTCGCAGCGAGTCCCGCGCGCCGATCGTCCTCGGGCCGGGCGAGACCAGCACCTCGGGGTGCGCGAGCGTGATCGTGTGGCGGCGCAGCGCGGCCTCGGAGACCGTGCGTGGCACGGGCGAGACAAAGCGGTAGGCGATCAACCCATCGACGTCCACACGGTCGATCAGGCGAAAGCCGGGCGCGGGCGGCTCGCCCGCGGAGGCCCGCAACGGGGCGTAGCCGACCTCGTCGATCTCGCTCACCGTGATCGTCCGGCCGGGCGCGAGGTTGCCCAGCGGCGGCATGTAGTACTCGAGCGGCGCAGCCCCCAACTCGACGGTCGTGATCGCGCGCTCGCCCACTCCCGCTGCTCCGGCAGCGCTCGTGGATTCTCGGTCACGCAGCACCCGGGCAAGGCCGCGCCAGTTGCCGCGCTGCAGGCGCGGGCTGAGATTGACGTCGACCGAGATCGCCAGGAACGCGACGGCGATCGTCACGGCGAGCGCGATTCCCACCAGGCCCGCGCGCTGGGAGACCACGACGACGGCGATCAGCGCGGTGACGGGGATCATCGCGGCGACGAGGTTGCGCGGCGCCAGATAGTCGGCGCCGACGGCGACGAGCACGAGCGGGATCAGCACCCCGCCGGCGGCGACCGCGAGCGCGATCAGGGCGCCGTGCTCCTCGCGCGGGGTCAGCACGCGCCACAGTCCGAACCCCAGCCCGGCGAGGATCGGCAGCGCGACGAGCAGCTCGATCCCGTGTCCCAGCGAGCGATCCGTAGTAGTCGGTGAGGTAGTACTGGGGGATCGCCTGCAGGCGGCTGGACAGCGCCCATTCACCGATCCACTGCGTGCCGTGGCCGCCCTGCGCGGAGATCAGCGGCAGCAGCGCCGCGCCGACGAGCGCGAGCGCTGCGACCGCGGCCAGCGCCGCGCGCCGGCGCGCGGGCTGCCACACCAGCCAGATGACCATCGGGATCAGCAGGAACACCGCGAAGTAGTGGCTCAGCAGCGCAAGCGACGCCGCTGAGCGCGAACGCGGCCATCCAGCCACGGGTGGGGGTGCGCAGGGCGCGCAGGAAGCACAGCATCGCGACGGCGGCGAGCAGCACGAACAGCGCGTAGGCGCGCGCCTCCTGGGAGTACCACACCAGCAGCGGGTTGACCGCGACCAGTGCCGCGACGGCGATCGCGGTGGCGCGCCGGCCGGTCAGCTCGCGCCCGATCGCCCAGGCGACGGGCACCGTCGCGATGCCCGCGAGCGCGGAGGGCAGGCGCAGCGCGACCTCGCCGGTCCCGCAGCACGCGCGCGTCCGCCCACGCGATCACGTACCACAGGGGAGGCGTGTTCTCGGTATGGACGACCGAGCGCAGCGTCGCCCACAGGCTCGGGTGCAGGACGTGAACGGGCGTGAACGCCTCGTCGTACCAGAAGCTCTGCAGATCGAGCGTGGACAGACGCAGGGCCGCCGCGAGGATCGTGAGCGCCGCCAGGGGCCACCACGCGGGCAGAGCTGCACCCCCCTCCCTCGCTCCCTTCATTGCGTCCTGCGGCCGGGCCGCGGCGAAGGACGAGCTCGCGCTCATGTGCCGCTCCCGATTTGCCCGGGGCCATGCCGCACCGGTGCCACGTCCCCCACTCTCGCTGCCGCTTCCGCCGCGGTCGGGCATATTCCCGCGGAGGCGGGACCGAAGCAGCCGTAGCGGTGTCGGCGCAGGTTTTCTTCGGTGTGTGCCGGCAGATACCAGCCGCCGCGCACCGCGCGTCTGCCATCGACGACGGGTCCCCAGATCGCCAGGCAGATCTGGACGCGCGTCCGCGGAGCGCCGGGCGCGGTGTTGCCACAGACGACATCGCGCTGGGAGCGTTCGCCGAACAGCGTCTGCTCGATCGAGAGGTTGTGGTAGTCGTGGCCTGTGTATGTGCGCCAGGTGCGCAGGTCGTCGATCAGGCGCTGGTTGACATGTGTCTGACGAACGACGTCGTTGACGGTCGCCCCCGCCAGCAGCAGCCCGACCAGGATCAGCACGGTCGTCTCGATCAAGCGGACGCGGCTCATCGCAACCGCCATCCAGGACGGCCACCGAACGGTCGTGCATGCGATGTCGTGATCTGGCGCGCGCTCATGACGACAGGGGCGAACAGCGGCGAGGTCTGGTGGAAGACGAACAGGGCCTGCACGAAGAGCGTCGCGGCGAGCAGGCGCCGGTCGCGCGTGAGCACCGCGAGCGGCAGCGGCCAGAGGATGTACCAGGCGAGCAGCCAGGTGCTCGTGACGGCGATCGCCAGCAGCGCCCAGCCGGAGGCGGCGACCCAGTCATAGCCGCGCCAGGTGCGCCACAGCAGGTGCGCGACGATCAGCACGAGCGCGGCCTTGAGCAGGTCGTGGTCGACGGGGAACACGCCGGGCTTGCCGAACAGGTGCGCGAGCTCGTTGGGGAAGCTGTCGGTCGAGACGAACGCCGAGTCGCGGTTCAGCGCCGAGACGACGTCGATGCCGTGAATGCCGAAGACGGCGTAACCGGCGAGTGCGGCGAGGGCGAGCGCCGCCAGTGCGCCGTAGACCGCCGCCGAGCGCCGCCGGGCCAGGATCATGAACGGCAGCAGCACCGCGACGGTCGCCTTGACCAGCGCCCCGGCAACCACGGCCGCGCCCGCGGCGGCGTCGCGGCCGGACAGGGTGAAGGCGACGGCGGCCATCATCAGCGCGAGCATGATCAGATCGTTGTGGGCGCCGCCCAGGCCGTAGATCACATACAGCGGGTTGGCGCCGACCGCGAGCAGCGCGAACACCCGATCGTGCCCGCGCCGGCGCGCGACATGCCAGACGAGCACGAGCGTGGCCGCGGAGGCGAGCAGCGCGTAGAGCTTCATCCCCCACAGCGCGCCGACCACGCCGAGCAGCCCGAGGGGATAGGTGATCAGCGTGTAGAGCGGGCCGTAGGCGGTGGCCACGCGCAGCCAGTCGTGCCCGACGTAGCGGAACACCGGATCGCCGACGATCGCGACCGGGCCGTGCGTATACGGATTGATGCCGTGCACGACGCCCATGCGTGCGTAGGCGATGTAGCTGAACACGTCGGTCGAGATCAGGATCGGCCCGGCGAACACGATCAGGTTCAGCAGCGCGACGAGCCCGATCGCCCACCTGGCCACTGTCCGGTCCTCGCCGCTCGCCCGAGCGCCGGCCACCACCTCATCGCCACGTGTGCCCACCGGATCGCCGGCGCCGATCCCATCGGCGGTGTCTCGCCCGCGCGCGCGAACCACCACCATCAGCAGGACGCCATAGGCGACACTGAACGCCAGCAGCGCGATCAGGAACACGCGATAGCCGAGCCGCTCGCCCCCGAAAGATTGCAGCCAGCCCGCGATGTGCGGCGAGCGCGGGATCAGCGGCGAGTGTTCCTGAGCGGCGTCGAGCACGATCTCGACGGTCGCGGCGAGCAGCACCAGCCCGCAGACGCCCGCCAGCGGCGCGGTCCAGCGCCTGGCCGTGAAGCCGGAGTCAAGGTCCGCGGGCGTGGGCTGTGCTGGGATATCCGCAGCGAGCGTTCGTGTCACGACAGCTGGACCCCGGCGGACGTGAAAGCGCGAATCCGGGTCCTTAGGGCCCGCGAATCAATATCTGACGGTCCGGATGCACTCGTCTGGCGGCGCCAGCCGCCACCCACGATGCTCGACGTACTACCGGTACGCCTGCGCTCGCGTGCGGCGTCTGGCATCCACCATCCGAGCACCCCGATCCCGCCATCTATTAATTCGCGGGCCCCTACAACGCTGTCCAAACCGTCTTGCTCTCCAGATAGGCGTCCAGACCGTCGTGACCGTGCTCGCGCCCGATGCCCGAGGCCTTGAAGCCACCGAAGGGCGCCGAGGGATCGACCACTCCCCAGGTGTTGATGTAGACCATGCCCGCGTGCAGCATTGCCGCCAGGCGATGGGCACTGCCGACGTCGCGTGTCCACACGCCGGCCGCGAGCCCGTACTCGCCCGCGTTCGCGCGCGCGGCGACCTCCTCGAGCGAGTCATACGGCGAGGCGACGAGCACCGGCCCGAAGATCTCCTCGCGGGAGATCCGCAGCTCGTCGGAGGTGGTGCTGAACAGCGTCGGGGCGACGAACCAGCCGCCGCTGTCGGTGAGCGCGGCCTCGCCTCCCGCAACGACCTCGGCGCCTTCGGCGCGACCCGAGTCGATGTAACCCAGGACGCGCTCGTGCTGCTCGGCGGAGACCAGTGGCCCGAGCTGCGTGCCGGCGTCCAGCCCCGGCCCGAGCCGCGCTGCCGCCGCCGCCTCGGCCAGCCCGCTCATGACCTCGTCGAAGCGCTCGGCGGGGACGAACAGCCGCGAGCCGGCGTTGCACGCCTGCCCGGAGTTGAAGTAGATCGCCTGAAAGGAGCCCTTCACGGCCGCGTCGATGTCGGCGTCGGGCAGGATGATGTTCGGGGACTTACCGCCGAGCTCGAGCGTCACGCGCTTGAGCGCGCGGCCGGCCTTCGCGCCGATCTCGCGCCCGACGACCGTGGAACCGGTGAAGGCGATCTTGTCGACATCGGGGTGATCGACGAGCGCGGCGCCGGTGCTGCCATCGCCGGTGAGCACGTTCAGCACACCCGGCGGGAACCCGACCTCGAGCGCCAGCTCGCCCACGCGCAGCGCGGACAGCGGCGTCTGCTCGGCGGGCTTGAGCACGACCGTGCAACCGGCTGCAAGCGCCGGGCCGAGCTTCCACGCGGCCATCAGCAGGGGAAAGTTCCAGGGGATGATCTGCGCGCACACCCCGACGGGCTCGCGGCGGGTGTAGCAGTGCATGTTCGGCGCGCTCACCGGCAGCACACCGCCCTCGATCTTCGTCGGCCAGCCCGCGAAGTAGCGAATGTGCCCGATCGCCCCGGCCACGTTGACGTACTGGGCGAGCCCGACGGGCTTGCCGTTGTCGAGCGACTCGATCTGGGCGACCTCCTCGGCGCGCGCTTCGATTGCGTCAGCCAGCGCGTGCATCAGGCGCTCGCGTCCGGCGGCGGGCATGGATGCCCAGGGGCCGTCGGTGAAGGCGGCGCGCGCGGCCGCGACAGCGCGGGCGACGTCCTCGGGTCCGCCGAGCGCGACCTCGGCTATGTCACGCCCGGTGGACGGGTCGAGCGTGGCAAATGTGCGCCCGTCGGCCGCGTCGGGGCGCTCGGCTCCGATCAGCAGACGGTGGGGTCCGGCGATGAACTCGCGCGCGGCGTCACCGAGCGCGTCGGGGAGGGTGATGGAGGCGGTGGTCATACCATGCAGCCTACCTGTCGCGGGCGCGGCGGGCTACGGCGTGAGCACGATCTTCAACGCCTCGCGCCGGTCATAAAGCGCGTACGCAGCGGCCGCATCGTCGAGGGCCATATGGTGGGTCACGAGCGGCGCGGGGTCGAGCAGGCCGGCGGAGACCATCGCGAGGACACGGTCGACGTGGGCGATCACGTTCGCCAGTCCGGTCCTGAGCGTCAGGCCCTTCAGCCAGGCAAGGCCGAGCGGGACCTCGCCCCGGCCGGCGTAGGCGCCGATGCCGGAGACGGTGCCGGCGTCGCGCGTGAGCGAGATCGCCAAAGCGAGCGGGCCGGGGTCGCCGACCGCGTCGACGGCGACGTCCACGCCGAGCCCGTCGGTGGCGGCGCGCACGGCGCGCTTGGGGTCTTCGTCGGTCAGGTGGATGGCCACAGCCCCGAACTGCCGCGCCATGTCCAAACGGTCAGAGACAGTGTCGATCGCGAACACCTGCGTGGCGCCGGCCGCGCGCGCGGCCTGGACGGCGCACAGTCCGACGGGGCCGAGACCGAGCACGGCGGCGGTGTCGCCGGAGCGCAGGCCGGCGTGGGCGACGGCGTGGTAGCCGGTGCCGAGCACGTCCCCGGCGAACAGCGCGACCTCGTCGGACATGCCGTCCGGGACGCGGCGCAGGGTGAGGTTGGCGCGCGGCACGAGCAGGCGCTCGGCCTGAGCACCCTGCAGGTCACCGAGGCGAGAGCCGTGCCCGAACGTGCGGCCGTGCAGGCAGCGGTGGTAGTCGCCGCGAACGCACGCAACGCAGGTGGCGCAGGCGGTGTGAAAGCAGCCGAGCACGCGCTCGCCGACCGCGGCGCGCTCAAACTCCGGTCCAGCGGAAAGGACGGTGCCGACGAACTCGTGGCCGATCGTGAAGCCCTGCTCGACGGGGACGCGGCCGTGAAAGATGTGCAGGTCCGAGCCGCAGATGCCGCTCGCGTCGACACGGACGATCGCGTCGTCGGGCGAACGCAGCTCGGGCTCGGGGACCTCCTGCACGGCGACCTCGCCGGGGGACTGGAAGGTAACGGCGCGCATGAGTCGCTCACCCTAGAACACCATCGCCCCGTATGCTCCGAGCCGTGGCAATTCCCTCCAAGGCGGTGCTGATCACGGGCTGCTCGTCGGGCATCGGCCGCGCGACCGCGCTGCGGCTGGCGAAGGGGGGCTGGACGGTGTACGCGAGCGCGCGCCGCCCGGAGTCGATCACCGACCTGAAGGATGCGGGCTGCCACACGCTGACGCTGGACGTGACCGACGAGGAGTCGATGCGCGCGGCCGTGGCGGAGGTCGAGCGCGAGCACGGCGCTGTGGGCGTGCTGATCAACAACGCCGGCTACAGCCAGAGCGGGCCGGTCGAGCAGGTGGGCCTGGACGCGATCAGGCGGCAGTTCGAGACGAACGTGTTCGGCCTGGTCGCCCTGACGCAGCTGGTGCTCCCGAAGATGCGCGAGCAGCACTGGGGCAAGGTCGTGAACGTGGGGTCGATGGGCGGAAGGCTGACGCTGCCGGGCGGCGGCTACTACCACGCGACCAAGCACGCGATCGAGGCGATCTCAGACGCGCTGCGGTTCGAGGTGCGCGGCTTCGGGATCGACACGATCCTGATCGAGCCGGGGTTGATCGTGACCGAGTTCGCGACGGCCGCCGTGGCCAGCATGGACGATGCCGGCGACGGGGGGCCCTACGGCGAGTTCAACGCGAAGCTCGCGGCGCTGACGACGGGCGTGTACAAAGGCCCGATGCGCCATCTCGGGGGCGGCCCGGACGCGGTCGCGAAGGCGATCGAGCGCGCGATCTCGCGCAGGCGTCCGCCCGCCCGGGTGCGCGTGACGCCCTCGGCGCGCCTGGCGATCCTGCAGCGCCGGCTGACGCCCGACCGGGTGTGGGACGCCGCGATGCGCTCGCAATATCCGCAGCCCAAGTAAGGAGCGCGTGGTCGGAGTGCCGGGCCCACGCGGGCAGCAACTACGCTCGCAGTGTCCGCGGCCCAGCGCGTGCTCAAACCCGTGACGTTTTCAGCACCGCTCTCATCCCCTCTGTCAGGCGCGAGGCGAGACCAAACCGCGCCCGGCTCAGCGCATCCGCGGATGCGGCCGTCCGACCTCGAACCCCTGGGCGTAATCCACGCCATAGCGGCGCAGCAGCTCCAGCGTGGCGCGGTCGGTGACGTACTCGGCGATCGTGCGCTTGCCCATCCCCCGCGCCAGGCCGACGAGGGCCTGCACGACGAGCTGGTCGTTGGGCGAGTCCGGCAGCGCGCGGACGAAGCCGCCGTCGATCTTCGAGATAGTCGAACGGCAGCCGCGTGAGGTACTGAAACGAGCCGAACCCCGCACCGAAGTCGTCGAGCGCGATCGCGCAGCCGAGCGCGGAGAGGCCCCGGCAGAACGCCTGGGCGTGGTCCATGTCGGAGATCGCGGCGGTCTCGGTGATCTCGACCACGAGCCGGTGAGGGTCGACGCCATGATCGTCGAGGCAGCGCGCGATGTGCGCGAGCATCGTAGGGTCGGTGACCGACAGGGCGGACATGTTGACCGCGACCCGCGCGCCGCCGTCATCCGCGCCGCCCTGCTCGCGATGCCGGCCGAGCAGCGCGGCGACATGGGCCAGCACGAGCCGGTCGATCTCGCGGATCAGGCCGTAGCGCTCGGCCGCGGGCAGGAACCGGCCGGGAGCGACGAGCCGTCCCGAGGGTTCGTCGGCGAGGCGGACGAGCGCCTCGTAGTGCGAGGGGCGCCCGTCGCTGAGGGCGACGATCGGCTGGTAGTGCACGGCGAACAGGTTCTCGTGCAGCGCGCGGCGCAGGCGTGCCAACCACGGACGGCGGTGCAGCCCCGCGGGTGAGGAGACCCCCTCCGTGAGGGCGCCTCGATAGCGATGACTGCGCGCAGGTGGCTCGGGCGTGCGCAGACACAGGCGGGGCGTGGCGTCGTAGGTAAGCGTCGAGGAATACACGACCCAGGGTTTCGACACGATCCGCCCGGCGCCCTGCGCCGGGCGTCGATATGGAGGTTTCGGCCCAAAACCTTCAGCAAACCTGCGCATCCCTGCTCAAGCGCGCGAGTACGGCCGCCGCGCGCGGTCGGAGATCACGAGCAGCAGCGCGAGCAGCACGAAGTTCATGACCACGCTCGACCCCCCGTAGGCGACGAACGGGAGCGTCACCCCGGTCAGCGGGATCACGCGCGTGACGCCGCCGACGATCACGAACACCTGCGTCGCCACGATGAACGACAGCCCCGTGGCGAGCAGCTTGGAGAACGAGTCTCGCGCCAGCATCGCCGTCTTCAGGCCGCGCGCGACGAACAGCAGGTACACGAGCAGCAACCCGGCGGCGCCGACGAGACCGAGCTCGTCGGTGATGACCGCGTAGATCAGATCGCTTTCGGGCACCGGCAGGATCGAGCGGTGCACGACCACGTGGTTGGACAGTTCGACCGGATAGCGCAGCAGCGACTGGTCGAAGCCCGTGCCGAGCAGGCCGCCGTCGGCCTGGGCGAACAGCGATTGGGCGAGCTGGTAGCTGCCGCCCGGCTGGTTGTACAGGGCTTCGTCGAACGGGTGTTCCCAGGCGAGCACGCGCGCGTGCACGTGGCCCACGTGCACGGCGACGAACCAGGCGCCACCTGCGAACAGCACGAGCCCGATCAGCGGGAACGAGAAGCGCCCGGTGGCGACATACAGCAGCGCCAGGAACGCGCCGTAGAACATCAGCGAGGTGCCGAGCTCGCGGGTGATCAGCAGCGTCGCCATCGCCGCGCCCCACACGATCAGCATCGGCCCGAACTGCTTCATCGGCGGGATCGTCAGCCCGAGCACGCGCCGTCCCGCGGTGACGAGCACCTGGCGGTTGTCGTGCAGGTAGCTCGAGAGAAAGATCACGATCGCGACCTTCCCCAGCTCGGCGGGCTGGAACGAGATACCGCCCACATGGATGTCCAGATACGCGCCGTTGACCTGCTCCCCGATCACCGGCGCGCGCGGGAGCACCGTCATCAGGATGCCGACCCCGGCGATCGTGTAGCGGTAGCGCTCCAGCACGCCCACGCCGCGCCGGCGCAGGACGAGGATCGTCGCGGCGAACAGCACCAGGCCGAGCACCATCCACTGCGCCTGCTGGCGCGCGAGCACCGGGTCGATGCGGTAGACCATCACGATCCCCACGCTCGCGAGCACCGCGCCGAGCGGGAACAGGTACGGGTCGGCGTCGGGCAGGCAGAAGCGGATCACGAGATGCCCGGCGACGCACAGCGCGAGGAACAGCGCGCCGTAGGTCAGCGACACGCTGGAGGCGTGGTTGAGCGTGAGGCTGGTCGCCGAGGAGCGCGCGGTGTCCTGCTGCTGGATGAAGATCGCCGTGAACCCGGCCGTGACGAGCAGCGCGGCGGGGACAAGGCCCAACAGCTCGCGGTTTCGGGGGCTGAGCATCGTTGCGAGCCTACCGGCAGGCCCGGTGGGCTTACGCCGCGTGTGAGTGGTGGGACTCGGGGGCTGGGGGCTCGGGGACGCGCGTCGCATCTCGACGGCGGGGGACTGGCACGCGAACTGGAGGCCACGCGCGTGCTCGTGTGCGCGCATGGCCCGTGGAAGGCAGGGCGCTATGGGGAGACAGGACGCGCGAACGGGCAGGCCGGCAAACACGGGCCATACGCGGCGTGGGACGCCGAACCGGCCGCTACCCTTGGCGGACGCGCGCCGGGTGGGGAGCGGCGTCTGCGTGCGCACGAGCGTGCCTATGAGCGGCTATCCGGTGACATCCCAGGACGATGAGCGCCCGCCCGCGCCGGGCTGGGGCATGGCCAGGCGGTTCGTGCTCGCGGCGGTGCTGATCGTCGCGCTCAGCGGTGGCGCGACCGCGACGGTGGCGCTGAACAAGATCACCGGCATCGCCGAAGAGGTGTTCCCGAAGCTGAACGAGATCAACGCCCCGAAGAGCGTCGTCACGGCCGAATACAGCGGCGGCCCGCAGACGTTCCTGATCCTCGGCTCCGACCGGCGCGTGGGCGCCAAGGATGCCTACGACCGCGAAGACCCGCCGCACTCGGACACGATCCTGCTCGTGCGCTTCGACCCTGAACAGGAACAGACCTCGGTGCTGTCGATCCCGCGCGACCTGATGGTCAACATCACGACCAAGAACGGGGAAAGCTACCCCAAGGAAAAGATCAACGCCGCGTACACGATCGGCAACAAGCTCGGCGGCACCAAGGGCGGGATGGTGCTCGCCGCCGAAACGATCGAGCACGAAGTGTTCCCCGGCCTGACGCTGAACGGCATCGTCGACGTCAGCTTCCAGGGCTTCATCAAAGTCGTCGACACGCTCGGGTGCGCGTACGTGAACGTCGACCATCGCTACTACAACGCCAACGTCGGATCCACCGAAACGGACTACACGTCCATCAACCTGCAGCCCGGCTATCAGAAGCTGTGCTACGAAAACGCGCTCGATTACGTGCGCTACCGCCACACCGACTCGGACTTCGTGCGCGTCGCCCGCCAGCAGGACTTCCTGCGCGACCTGCGCGAGCAGATCGACCCGAGCAACGAGCTCGGCCAGATCGACACGGTCGCCAAGGCGGTCGGGCGCGCGATCTCAACCACGTTCCACGCCTCCGCGAGCGAGCTGATCGAACTGGCGAAGCTGATCGCGTTCTCGCAGGGCAAGCCGCTGCGCCAGGTCAAGTTCCAGAGCGCCAACGTCAACTTCCAGGGGCCGAACGGCGGCTCGTATGTGACCACGACCCCCGAGCTCATGCAGGCCACGCTCGCGGACTTCCTGCACGGCCACGAACACCTGAGCCTGCCGGCATCCAAGGCGCCCGCGCACGTCTCCAGCCACTCGCGGCACGGCTCGGGGGGCTTCTCGCCGCGCGCGCTGGGCCTGTACGGAACGTCCTCGGCGGGCAATGACGAAGCGGTCAAAGCCGCCGTCGAAGTTCCGTTCCCGGTCCTCTACCCCACCCTGCAGACCGGTCCCGCCGAACAGCAGCAGGTACGCGCGTACACCCTCAAAGACCAGCAGGGCAACACCCATCACGCTTACGTGGTCGTCTGGAAGCAGAACGCGATCGGCGGCTACTACGACTTCGAGGGCTCGGACTGGCTGAACCCCCCGCTGTTCGCACACGCCCGCGTCCAGAGCATCGACGGGCGCGCCTACCGGCTCGTGGACGACGGCGCGCACATCCACGTCATCGGCTGGCGCTCGGGCAAAGTGCTGTACTGGCTGACGAACACGCTGCTCGAGGAACTCTCCAACCCGCAGATGCTGACACTCGCCAAATCCGCCCAGCCGCTGCACTGAGCCCCGCGGCGCCGTCCGGTGGACGCCGGGCTCCTCAGCCCGCCCCGGCCCATCCTCGCAGATCTGGCCCCTTCAGCCCATCACCGCCAAGCCCGGCCCCGCGAGATCTGGACCGTAAGACCGGCGCGGGTGACTGAGACTCAGTCCGCCCCGGCGTCGCGCGCCTGATCGAGGGCCGCGTTCACCAACGCGTCAGCCTCGGCGTTCTGCGCACGCGGAACCGTCCGCACCCGCCAGCGCTCGAACCCGCGCAGCGCCGCCATCGCCTGCAGGTGCAACGGGCGCATCGCCGCGTGCTTGACCTTGTACTGGCCGTTGATCTGCTTGGCGATCAGCTCCGAGTCGTTGACCACCTCGACGTCGTTCACCCCCAGCTCAGCGGCCCGCTCCAGACCCAGCAGCAGCGCGCGATACTCGGCGACGTTGTTCGTGACCTCCCCGAGCAGTTCGGCATACTCACCCAGGACATCGCCCGCGGGCGTAGAGATCACGCACGCCGCGGCCGCCGGGCCGGGATTGCCACGCGCGCCACCATCGACATGCACGATCGCTCTCATACGCGACGGGAGTATGCAGATCGCATAGGACGCCCCAGCGTGTGGATCGGGGTGCCGAGACCAGGGCCGGCGCCAAACCGAAGCGAGGTGACCGCGGCGCTACGCGTGGGCAAAACACGGCGATCGCAACACCGCGCTCATCCCCGCTGACAAGCGTCCTCCGTGACGGTCGCGACCAGGAGCTACAGCGCGCGTGCCAGGGGCGGCAAATCCCCGGGGACCCGGGCGCGGCGGCGGTTGCGTACGACGCGCTGCTGCTTGATCGCAGCGGTCGGACGAGCCCCGCGGGCGCGACGGTCGGACTCGCGCCGGTCGACGATCACCGTGACGTTGTCCTCGCTCGCGTAATGCTCTGAGAGCTTCGGATACAGCTCCTCGGACAGCTCTCTGGGGACCACGCAGTAGATCATCGCCCACCTATCCTACCAGCGACAGCGCCCCATCGGCGGCCGCCGACGCGTTTGCGAGACGATCCTCGGCGGCGAGCTCGCCCAGCTCGGTCCCCTGCGCGACGACGCTCACGCCGGCCGCCTCGTCGCCGAGATCGACCTCGTACCGGTACCACGACAGCTCCCAGGCGATCACGATCGTGACTGCGCTACCGGACTCGGCCAGCGGACGGACGGTCACGCTCGGCGCCCCGAGCGAGCGGGCGACCCCCGCGACGCGACGCGGGTGCTCGCCGGCGTTGAACACCTCGAGCGCGCGCTGCACCTTCACGTCCCCGCCCGTGGGAGCAGGCTCCAATGCGACGCCGGCGGCGGCTGAGATGCCTGCGACGAGAGGCTCCTCGGCCAGCACCGGCAGATCCTCGAGCGGGTCGTAGGATCCCGCCGGCATCAGGTCCTCCGCCGGCGACACGGGCGGCGACAGGAGGGCCTCGTCCGCCGGCTGAGACTGAGACTGAGGCGGCGCCGGCTCGCGCAACTGGCGCAGGCGCCCGAGCAGGTTGCGTCCCCGCCGTGGACGCCCCGGGGGCAGGCTGACGGAATGGCGGTCGGTCTCGCGCAGCCAGCCCTCGTGGGTGGCGCGCGGAGCACACAGTTCGCACACGGTCCGCCGCCGCCCGCTCGCCAGGAACACGTCCGGCTGCTCGCCTCGCAGCAGCCTGCGCCCGCACACGTCGCAGACGACGTCGGGCATGGAGGTGACGATCATGCGGGTGGCCATCGACAGATGAGACTATCGGTACCCGCCAGCTCGCGCTCCGGCGCGCGTCGCCGCTCCCTTCGGCGTGCGTCGCCGAATGCTCGGGGACGCGCCCGATGATCTATGCGCGAGGCGTGTGCGCGAACCGCTCGCGGCGCGAATCGCCTACTCGCGCCGGCTGACGATCTCCATCCCGCCCGACGGCGATCGCTCTCGATATGCGGACGGCAAGGAAACCGGCGCCGGCAGGGCTTAGTGTCGCGATTCAAAAATTCGATGGCGTTTCCCGGCGCCTGCCCGCGCCTGACGCCCGCCGTCGACGGCCCACGTACTACCGCGGTACGCAGACCGCCGCCATCGAACGTCAGATCACGACCATCCACTCGGCAAACCCTCACCGAATTTTTGAATCGAGACACTCGCGGGAGGAGCTGCCGGGTTTCCCACCCAAGCAACTACGCCTCGAACGCCTCCTCCTGCATCCGCGAGCGCAGCCTCAGGACCGCCTTCGTATGCAGTTGGGAGACGCGCGACTCGGTCACGCCGAGCACCTCGCCGATCTCCCGCAGCGTCAGGTTCTCGTAGTAGTACAGCGCGATCACGAGCTTCTCGCGCTCGGGCAGCTTCGCGATCGACTCGGCGATGCGATCCTTCAAGTCGCCCATGTCGAGCGCTTTCGCCGGATCGGGCGCGGTCGGGTCCTCGATCGTGTCCATCAGCGAGACCTGGTCGCCGCTGGAATCGGACGTGCTCCACAGCTCGTCCAGCGCGACCATCGAGGAGTGCGAGATCGCCAGCAGCGAGTCGTTCAGTTCCTGCACCGTGATCTTCAGCTCGGCCGCCATCTCCTGGTCGGTCGGGGCTCGCTGCAGCGCGTTCTCGAGCTTGGCGTTAGCGCGCTCCACTTCGCGGGCACGGGCGCGGACACTGCGCGGCACCCAGTCCATAGAGCGCAGCTCGTCGATGATCGCGCCCTTGATGCGCATGATCGCGTACGTCTCGAACTTGATCTCGCGCGCCAGGTCGAACCGCTCGATCGCGGAGATCAGCCCGACGAGGCCGTAGGAGATCAGGTCGGCCTCCTCGACGTGCGGCGGCAGCCCGGCGGCGGTACGCCCGGCTACATACTTGACCAGGGGCGAGTACGCGACGACCAGCCGCTCGCGGGCGCGCTGGTCCTCCTCGGACTTGTATTGCCGCCACAGTTCGCGCAGCTCGATCGCTTTGACGTTCGTCTCCATCCAGGTCCGCCCCTTCCCCCTGGTCAGGCCCGGGGGTGGCTGCGCGCATAGGCGCTTTTCAGCTTGGCGGACTCTACCCGAGTGTATATCTGGGTGCTCGACACGCTCGCGTGCCCCAGCAGCTCCTGGATGCAGCGCAGGTCCGCGCCCCCGTCCAGCAGGTGCGTCGCGAAGCTGTGACGCAGCGCGTGCGGGCTGATCGCGCCCGCCGTGGACTCCACCCCGCTGTCCCGCGCCCACCCGCGCAGGCGGCGGCGCACGTCGCTCGTGCTCAGGCGCCTGCCGGTCTTTGACAGGAACAGCGCGTCCTCACGATCGCCCTGCGCCCGCGCGGACGAGGAGCGCAGGGGGGAGGAGGTCTGCATCGCTCCGGGCACGGCCGCCCTGGACACGCCCACCGAACCCGTCGTGTCCACCCGGCTCGGCGGCTCCGCCAGCTGCGGACGGCCCCGGTCCAAGTACTCCCCCACCGCCTTCAGCGCGACCTCCCCGGCGGGGACGAAGCGAGTCTTGCGACCCTTGCCCTCGACGCGCAGCTGCTCGCCGTCGTGATCCACGTCGCCGAGGCGCAGCGTTATCAGCTCCTCGGCGCGCAGCCCGCAGGCGTAGGCGAGCTCGAACATCGCGCGATCACGGAGCTCGAGTGGGCGGGCGGGTATCCCATTCGGAATCGCATCGAGCAACGCGGCGGCCTCGCGCGCTTTGAGCACCCGTGGCAGCTCGTGCGAGCGCCTGGGCGTGGACACGAGCTCGGCCGGGTTCTGCGCGATCAGGCCGTGCTCGCGCTGGCTCCCGAACAGGGCGCGCAGCGCGGCGAGCTTGCGCGCGCTCGTGCTCGGCGCGAGGTCACGCTCCGACAGCGCGGCGACGTAGGAGCGCACGTCCTTGGGACCGACGTCCCCGGGTGTGAGTCCCCGCGCGCACGCCCACGCGGCGAACTGGTCGAGATCGACCCGGTAGGCGCGCACGGTCCTGGGGGCGGCGTCGCGGCGAGTCAGGTCGTTGTGCATGAGTTCGATCGCGTCGTGCCATGCGCGGACGGTCGTGTTGTGTTGCTCGTTTGGAGTGCCCACGTGCGTGCGTGCGTGCGTGCGCGAGTTCTCGGGTTGTTCGTTTGGAGCGCTCACGTGTGCGCGCGCGGTTGCTCGAGTTGTTCTTTTGCAGTGCTCACGCGCGCGGGTGTGCGCGCGCGTGGCCCGCCGGCCGCCGCGATGGTGCGTCTCATGCCGGCCTAGTCCGCCGCCGCGGCCCCCATGCCCTGCCCGGCGCCCATGCCGAGGGGCGAACGCGCATCGCCGCTCAGCAGTGGTTCCAGCACCCGCGCGAGCTCTGGCCAGTCGCCGGCGACGAGGACGTCCTCTTCTTCGCATACGTCCCTGTTCCAAGGGTGAGCGATCGTGGCGGCGGCGATCCCGCGTTCGAGCGCCGCGAGCAGGTTCAGCGGGCTGTCGTCGATCAGCACGTCGATCTGGAGCTCCGCGCAGCGCGAGACCTTGTCCCACGAGCAGCACAGATCGTCGAACGGCAGCCCGACCGCTTGCAGCCAGCGCGCGGTCGCAGTCGCGCAGCGCGGATCGCGGTGGCTGGTCACGTGGATGTAGTGCCCGTCGCCGTCGTGCCAGCGGCGCACGGTCTCGACCGCTCCCGGGTATGGCGTGCCCGCGAGAATGCACGTCTCGCTGTGGCTCTCCTCGATGCAGATCGCCAACTGCTCGGACTTCAACCGGGTGATGCCCCAGGTGAACTGCTCCTCGTACGGGAGCTCGATCCCGAAGCGGCGCACGGCGATCTCCGAGAGCGTGTCCCAGTAGTGGTGCAGCGTGGAATCGATGTCGATCGCGATCCTCATCGGTGTGGGTGTGAGTGTGAGTGTGATGGGTGTCGGTGTGAGTGAGTGTCGGGGTGGTATGGGTGTGGTGTGGGTGTTGGTGCAGCCGTCGGTGGCAATGCGGGGGTTGAGCGCGGCGGTCGGCGCTTGCGCCGGCCGGTGGCAAAACGATGGCCGCCATCCTGCGAGTGCCCCCACCAGGCCGCGGTAGAGTACTCAGATGAAACCCACCGCGTCTATGTCAGGCGGAGCAGCCGTCGGGGTCGCCTCTCACAACGGACACCACGCCACCCAAGTTTACGGCCCGTCCGGACGGTCTGAGTGGCTTGACATCGACTGGCGCGAGCACCAGCGCTGGGTCAGCGTCGATGGTCAGCGGGTGAACACGATCGAGCTCGGCGAGGGCCCGCCGCTCGTGTTCGTGCACTGCCTGGCGGGCTCGTGGTCGAACTGGCTGGAGCAGCTGCCGGTGTTCGCGCGGGAGCGCCGCGTGGTCGCGATGGACCTGCCGGGGTTCGGTCATTCGCCGATGCCGCGCGAGGAGATCTCGATCTCCGGATACGCGCGCCTGCTGGACGGATTGCTGGGCGAGCTTCAGATCGACGCGGCCGCGGTCGTCGGCAACTCGCTGGGCGGGTTCGTCTCCACCGAGCTGGCGATCGGGTTCCCGCAGCGCGTGGAGCGTCTCGTGCTCGTGTCCGCCGCCGGTCTGAGCACTTACCACAATCCGGCGACGCTGCGCGCGTCGGCGCTGGCGCACCGGTTCGAGCGGCTGCTCGCCCAGTACACGGCTTGGGGGGCGGCCAACGCGAGCACGATCACGCGTCGAGCCGGCATGCGCAGGCTCCTGTTGAGCAGCGTCACCCGCCATCCCGACCGACTGTCGCCCGCGATCGCGGCCGAGCTGGTGCGCGGCGGGGGCAAGCCGGGTTTCGTCGGAGCGCTGCGGGCCCTCGCCACCTACTCCGTCCGCGACCGCCTGCCCGAGATCGCCTGTCCGACACTGATCGTGTGGGGCGAGCACGATCGAATCGTGCCGGCGCGCGACGCGGACATGTACGCCGAGCTGATCCCCGACTCGCGCAAGGTCGTGTTCGAGGACACCGCTCACCTGGCGATGCTCGAGCGCCCGGACACATTCAACGCGCTGCTGAGGGAGTTTCTGAGCGAGTAGGGCGCCACCGCCTCGCCTCAGCGTCAGTCCTGCTCACGTATAGAGAGCCTCGATCTCCGCGGCGTACTTTTCGGCGATCGACTTGCGTCTGAGCTTCATCGTCGGCGTGAGCTCCTCACCACCCGGCTCCCAGTCGTGGGGCAGGATCTGATGTCGCTTGATCTGTTCCACGCGGCTGAGCCTGGAGTTGGCGCGCTCGACGGCGTCCAGGATCTCCTGCTGGACCGAGGGCTCGGCGGCGAGCGTCGCTGGTCGGGCATCGGAGAGGCCGCGTGCCGCGGCGAAGGCTGCACAGGCATCGGGTTCAAGGACGATCAGCGCGGTGTTGTAAGCGCGCCGGTCGCCGATCGCGACCGCGATCCCGATCAGCGGACAGGCGGCCTTGAGCTTGTTCTCGATGTTCGCGGGTGACATGTTCTTGCCCGCCGCGCTGATGATCAGCTCCTTCTTGCGATCGACGATCCGCACGTACCCATCGAGGTCGATCTCACCGATGTCGCCCGTGTGCAGCCAGCCCTCCGCGTCGATCGTCTCGGCGGTCTTCTCGGGGTCCTTGCGATAGCCGCGCATGATCGTCGGACCGCGCACCAGCAGCTCGCCATCGTCCGCCAGAACGACCTCGACGCCGGGCAGCGCTCGCCCGACCGTGCCGATCCGGATCGCGTCCCTCGGGTTCGCCGTGGTGATAGCGGTGGTCTCGGTCATCCCCCACAGCTCGCAGATCGGCAATCCCAGCGCAGCGAAGAACTCGAGCACCTCGGGAGCGATCGGGGCCGCCCCTGAAAGCAGGGGGTCGGCCTCGTCGAGGCCGAGCTGAGCGCGCACCTTCGAGAAGATCAGCGCGTCGGCTCGCGCACACGCCTCGCGCAGCTCCGGCGCGACGGGCGCACCCGACTGATCGCAGCGCACCACCTCGATCGCGACCCGCAGCGCCTCGGCGACCATCGCGCGGCGCTGCTCGTCCGGGTCGGCCGCGAAGCGCGCTTCCAGTGCCGCCTTGAGCTTCTCCCAGATCCGCGGCACCGCGCCCCACGTCGTCGGACGTGTATCTCCGAGCGCCGCGATGGCCTGCATGACATCGTCCACACAGGTAATCGACGCACCCGACACCATGCTGAAGTAATGGCTCAGGCGATCGGCGAGATGCGCCATCGGCAGGTAGGACATCCTCCGTCCGGCGGGTGTGACCGAGAACATCCGATCGACAAGGCGCAACTGCCACATCAGGTTCTCGTGCGTCAGCTCGACCGCCTTCGGCGGCCCCGTCGTACCCGAGGTGTAGATCAGCGTCGCCACATCCGCGCCCGTCACCGCCCGCCAGGCCCGCTCGAAGTCAAAACCCGCCTGTCCACCAGCCTCCAGCTCCGTCAATGGCCTGGTCCCCTGCGGGGCGCCGTCGAGGACGAACACCTCCTGAAGCGCGGGCAACCGCTCGCGTACCGCCAGCACCCGATCGGCGAACTGTGCCTCGGTGACCACCACGCGGCACTCGGCGTGCGCGAACATGTACTCGATCTGCTCAGGCGCCGAGGTGTTGTAGATCGAGAACGGGATCGCACCGATGTGCAACGCCGCGCTGTCCACGATCAGCGCCTCGGGGCGGTTTGTGAGCATCATCGCCACCGTGTCGCCGCGACCGATGCCCTGCGCGGCCAGCCCGCCGGCCAGCCCGCGCACGCGCTCCGCATACTCGCCCCAGCCGATCTGGAACGCCCCACCCGGCGTTCGCAGGGCAACCTCCTCGGCGTGGCGGCCTGCGGTCCGCTGAAACGCCTCGCACAACGTCAGCGCGTCCAGCGCCAAACCCTCGCGAGTGCTCAATCCCGTGATTGCTGTCTCTGGCGCCCCATTCATCGGTATCACCTGGCTCCGACCACCTGTATCGGTTGCTGTGGGATCCGTTCGCGTAGCCGCACACGCAGGCCCTGCGGGACCATAGCGCTCAGCTGGTTCGGACGATCAGCACCGAGCAGGGTGCGTGGTGAGAAACCTTGTTCGGCACCGAGCCCAGCAGGAAGCGCTTGGCGCCCGTCATTCCCCGATTGCCGACGATCACGAGATCGGCCTCGCGCTCCTCGGCGACGTCGAGGATCGCGTCGGCGGGGTCTCCCTGGCGCGCGTGGGTGTTGACGCTCACCCCCGCCTCGCGTGCGATGTCCGCCGCGGCGGAAAGGGACGCCTCGACCTCCTGGCGGGGGTTGATCGCCCACTGCACGTCCTCCGGGGCGTCCCGGCGCTCGGCGCGCAGGCGCTGCTCGGGAACGGGCGCATACGCGCTCACGAGCTCGAGCGTGGCGCCCACGGCGCCGGCCATGTCGACCGCCTGGCGCACCGCCTGGGTGGCGGTGTCGGAGCCGTCGGTCCCGACCACGATCAACTTGAACACGATTCCCCCTTGCGAGATTTCACGGCGAGCCCTCGCGGCCGGCCGGCCCGGATCATATCCATGCCACGGGAGCGAGGATCCGGCAAGGCGACCAATAACGACATCGGCGCACACGCCGCGGTGGCAGAGCTGATGTCAAGCCAGTGCGGCGCGGCTCTCCGCGATCTCGCGCGTGATCCCTTCCGCGCCCAGGCGCTCGGCGGTCTCGCCGGCCTGCTCGAGCATCGGCCGTGCGCGGTCGAGGTCCTCGGGCCGGCCGCGGGCGATCAGCGCGCGAGCCCAGCGGACGTGGGTGCGGGCGAGCAAGAGCGGCGCGCCGAGGCTCGCCTCGATCTCAGCGGCGGCGGCGAAGTGGCCCTCGGCCTGCTCGTAGCGCTCAAGGGTCGCGGCGAGCGCGCCCAGCGCCCAGGCGAACGACCCGGACACGAGAGCGCCGCCGACCGCGAGTTGGCCTGAGAAGGGCGCCAAGAGCTCGTAGAGCTCGCCCGCGCGATCTCGGAGTCCCAGACGGGAGCAGACGTCGGCCCAGCCAAACATGGCTATGGACCATGTGTAGTCCCAGCGGACGCTCTGGAAGTCCTCGGCGAGCGCCAGCTCGCGCGCCTCATCCGCGCGGCCGCTCTCGATCAAGGCAAGCGCCGCGCCTGACCGCCACCCCGCGAGGCCGTCCGGCTCGCCGGCGAACTGCACGATCTGCTCGACAAATTCCCCGAACCGGCCCTGGAGGCGACGAACCTGGTTAAGCAGCGCGCCGGAGATCATCGCGGCGTCGGGCTCGCCCGATGCCGTGCCTGCCTCGAACGCCTGGATCGCCCATCGCTCAGATGCCTGGAGGTCGCCCCGGGCACAGGCCCAGCCGGACTCATACAACAGCCGGACGTAAGCGATGAACGGCTCCGGCACCGAGGCAGCCAGCATTCGCATCGTTGCAAGATTGGATTCGACCTGCGATCGATCCCCGGTTTCCAGCCCGACTTGCATGCGTCCGACAGCCGCCCAGACGCTCAACCGGGGGTCATCGAGGATCTGCGCGATCTCGACCAGCTCGTCGGTCAGCCGTTGGCGTTCCTGCAGCGTGTCGGGCACCCAGATGGCCGAGTAGGCGTTGGCGAGCGTGTGGGCCAGCGCGCCCGGATCGCCGGCGGCTCGAGCTATCTCGATGGCCTCCGCGGCCAGCCGCCGACACCGCGCCGGCTCGCCGGCGAAGTGAAGCTCGCCGGCCAGCAGCGCGAGCACCCGCGCTCGCCGCGGATCATCATCCGGAAGGGCTCCCGCTGCGGCCTCGAGCGCCTGCACCCGCTCAGAGTCCAACGCGCCGGCCTGGCTGACCCATCCCCGGCTGTTGGCCAGCACCGCGCGACAGAGACGGTCGGCGTCCCCCAGCTCCTGGGCAAGCCCGGCGGCGTCGAGCAGTGTCTGGCGAAACGCCGCGTTCCCGATCTGGCGCTGTGCCTCCCCCAGGCCGATCAAGAGCTCGCAGCGCTCTGTGCGGTCGCCGCCGGGCGCCTGGTCGTAGAGCTCGAGCGCCTGGCGATACCAGCGCGCGGCCTCATCCGGGGCGAGCTGCGCCAGCGCGCGCTCCGCGGCTCGCCGAGCGTAGTGAATGGCCTTGGCGGGGTCGGCGCTGACGACCGCCGCGGCCCAGTGGCCCGCGAGCTCACCCAACCGCTCGCCGGGCTCATCCCCGCACTGCTCCTCCAGTGCCACCGCGACCCGCTTGTGCAATCGGGCGCGGCGAGCACGCCCGAGATCCTCATACAGCGTGTGCTCGACGAGCCCGTGGGTGAACGTGAAGCGCTCCGCCCGCTCTGGGCTCTCCTTCAGCAGTGACGCCGCGACCGCCTCATCCAGCAGGTCGAGCAGCCGATCCTCAGAGAGCTCGAGCACCGCGAGCAGCAGATCCAGGTCGAAGTCGCGGCCGATGACCGCAGCCGCGCTCAGTGCCGTACGGGCGTCTGAGCCAAGGCGCTCCACGCGCCGCCCGACGACCTCGCGCACGCTCTGGGGCAGGCCCAGATCGGCCAGGTCCCCCATCAGGCGCCAGCGTCCGTCCTGCGCTTGCACAATCGCGCCGGACTCCGTCAAATGACGCAGCACCTCACCCGCGAAGAACGGGTTGCCCGCCGTCTCGCGCGTGATCTCGGCGGCCAGCGCCCGCCCGTCCTCGTCGAGCTCGTGCCCGGCCGCCGCTTCCATCAGCACGAGCACCTCCTCGGAGTCAAGGCCGGTGAGCTTGATGCGCTCCACCCCCTGCTCGCGGTGCAGGTCGGCCAGCAGCGCCGTCAGCGGATGCTCGCGCGAGAGATCAGAATCCCGATAGGTCCCCAGCACCATCACCCGCATCGCCGAGCCCGCCGATACCACATGGCGAAGCAGCGACAGCGTCGGCGAATCGGCCCATTGCAGGTCATCGAGGATCAACAGCAGCGGCTCGTGCTCGCCCGCCGTCTCGAGCAGGCCCGCGATCGCCGCATACAGCAGATAACGCTCTGTCTCGGGATCGCTCCGGCGTGGAGCGGGCAGCTCGAGCTACGCGATCGCCGAGGGCGGGCACGAGGCGCGCGAGGTCGCCGCCGAAACGCTCGACATGCCCATCGAGCACCGGCTGAGGCGTCTCTTTGACTAGGTAGCCGAGCGCCTGCACCCACGGCTGGTATGGCACGCCGAGGTCCTCATCGCAGCGCCCGTAGAGCACCGTCGCGCCTTCACCGTGCGCCTGCAGCGCCAGATGCGTCGAAAGCCGGGTCTTTCCGACACCGGCCTCTCCGCCGATCAACGCCAGCCGCAGCGAACCCTCTCGCGCCTCTACCCACAGCTCTGTGAGCCGCTCGCGCTCAGCCACCCGTCCGACATAGCCGGCAGCCGGCAGCTCACGCAGCCGCTCCGGCAACGCGATCTTTCCCCCCACGGCCGGCTCCCATTGCAGCTCGAATGCCTGGACAGGTTGGGACAAGCCCTTCAGCTCGAGGCCGCCGAGCGAGTGGAACCTATGAGCATCACGAGCGCCACCAAGTCGTTGCACCAGATCATTGATCACGATCTGGCCGCCCTGGGCCGCCGCGCACAGCCGCGCCGCCTCGATCACCGGCTCACCGAAATAGTCGCCGTCCTGCACCGTGGTGTCACCGACGCTCACGCCGATCCGCACGCCGAGCTGCTCCTCCGCGCGGCGGTTGCGCGCCTCGACGGCCTGCTGCATCTCAACCGCACACGACAGCGACTGGGCAGCGCTGTCAAATACCACCATCAGCCCATCGCCGAGGTTCTTGACCTCCCGGCCGGCGTTGCGGTCAAGCGCACGGCGCAGCAGCCCAAAGTGCTCCAAGCGCAGAGCCTCCGCCGCCTCGGGACCAACGCGGTCAGCCATCGCCGTTGAACCCACGAGATCGGTCATCAAAACCGACACCGTCTCCGTAGCGCTCACCGGTCGATCATCCCCCTGATAACGCTACCGCAAGCCACCGAATAGTCTTTTCCTTACCGTGCGCCCGGCTTGCACCAACACACTGCTCATGCGCAGCGCGCCAGCGCCGGGAGACATGTTGTGAGCGAGGGATCGGTGATCCGCCGCCTCGGCGAAATCGCTGGGTCAAGGCGTCACTACCGGCGGCTGACGTCGGTGGGAACGCCGCGCGAGGAGCTGCTCGCGCTTCAGCAGTGGCGCTTGGTGGCGACGGCACGTCACGCGGCGGCAGCCTCACCGTTCTACCGCGAGCTGTATGCCGGGATCGAGCTCGCCGACGACCTCGACGTGCGGGCGCTTCCGGTCGTGACCAAGGCGATGCTGATGGAGCGCTTCGACGAATGGGTGACTGATCCGCGGCTGAAGCTTTCAGAGGTCGAGAATCATCTTGAGCGTCTGCGCGGTGACGAGCTCTACCTCGACGCGTACCGCTGCATGCCGACCGGCGGCACCACGGGACGCAAGGGCGTGTTTGTCTATGACCGTGACGAGTGGCGTCAGTGCCTGACCTCGTTCGTGCGCTGGAGCGAGCTCACCGGAGTGCGGCCGCGACTCGGGCGCCGTGTTCGAGTCGCGAGCGTCGCGGCGACGAGCCCGCTGCATATGACGGCGCGCTTTAGCCTGAGCATGGACGTGGGACTTACCGCGCTGCGACGGCTCGACGCGCGCACACCGCTTGTCGAGCTCGTCGCCGCCCTCAACGAGCACCGCCCGGAGGTACTAGTGGGGTACCCGTCGATGGCCTCACTCCTAGCGGTCGAGCAGCTCGAGGGCCGTTTGCACATCGCTCCCCGCGTCGTCACGCTCAATGGCGAGGCCCACACCGAGGAGATGACCGCCAACATCCGCGCCGCGTGGGGAGTCGAGCCGTTTGACGTGTACGGCACTACGGAGAGCATGTACGCCTGCGACTGCGAGCACCACCAGGGGATGCACCTATTCGAGGATCTCGGCCTGATGGAGATCCTGGACGAGCGCGGCGCCCCGGCCCCTGATGGGGTACTCGGCGCCAAGATGCTCATCACCAGCTTCATCAAGCGCTCCCAGCCGTTGATCCGCTACGAGCTCTCAGACATGGTCGCGCTGACGACCGAGCCCTGCGCGTGTGGGCGACCGCTCGCACGGATGGTGTCGGTGGAAGGGCGCAGCGATGACATTCTGCGCATGACGGGAACTGACGGGCGGACCATCGCCGTGCACCCGCACACCCTGAAGAGTCCGATGGTCGCGCTGGGAGAGCTGCGCCAGTACAAGGTCGTGCACGACGACGACGGCCTGCACGTGCTCGTCGTGGTCCGGGACGGTGCCGCGGTCGATGAGGTCTCCCGGCGCATTGAGGAGACGCTGTGTTCGAAGCTCCTCGACGTGGGCGTCGCCGATCCTCGGCTCGAGGTCAAGATCGTGCCCGAGCTGCCGCGCGAGCAGGGCCCCAGCGCGAAGTTCAAGCTGATCGAGTCGCGCACCAGCCCTGGCGCAGCACCCCCAGCGCCAGCCCACTGACGCCGCCAACCCTGTCGCTGAGCGGCTCAACGCCACCGAATACGCCGCACACGTTTGCGATTACGGACTCCAGACGCCCGGTTCAAGCGCCTGGGATCGTGCCGAGGACCGCGAACCCGGTCACCGCCGCGCAGAACGCTCCGCGAGCAGTCTGCTCATTCAGATCGTCGAGCCAGGCCGTCAATCCATTACCGGGCGCGCTTGGCTGCGTGTCGTCGCGTATAGAGCTTCTGCTGGATCGTCATCACACCGGGGTGTCCACTGCCGGGCCAGGGGGTCAAGAGCAGCAGCAGCCGCGCAGCCGAGGACGCGATGACCTCGTGGCGCTCTCCTGGAGCGAGCTCGATCAGCAGCCCACTGTTGCCACTCACACGCTCGCCCGCGGCCGTGGTTACCTCGATCGCGCCATCGATCACGAGGAGCCACGCGCGCTCGTGGACCTCATGCTCAGACAGGCTCTCGCCCGCCGCGAGGTCGAGCACGATCGCGCGCGCCTGCTCGCTGGAGGAGAGGATCTCCGGCAACCGCGCCTCGAGGTCAAGCGCCTTGAGCTCCCAGCTGTTCACCACGCCTCCTTCGTCCGAGCGCTGCTACCCGCTTCGCTGTGCCCGGTAGTGCTCTTTCCAGATCAGCTTGTAGATGGGGATGCGGCGGGGGAGGGCGCGCACGCCCGGGATGAACGGTATGCAGATGAACGCCAGGCTGAGCAGGCCCATGATCAGCATCACCTGGATATCGGCGTTGGACGAGGACTTGATCGGTTCCACCTGATACCAGAGGGTGTACAGCCACAGCCACACCTGGCCCGGGTAGCTGCCGGTCTCGTTCATCATTCCCCACTGGTCGCCGAGCAGGTGGTCGCCTTCGGCGCGTTCGCCCAGCAGGCCGCCGTCGGCCATGAACAGCAGCGGCTTGGTGTAGTCGGTCTGGAAGAACTGGTTGCTGGTCAACAGGGCGCCGTCGAGTCCGCCGCTTTGGGCGAGGCTCAGCAGCCCCGTCATCAACGCCGGGACCGGTCCGGCCCCGCTCGCCTTGACCGTCACCGCGCCGCTCGAGGCGTCGAGGGCAACCGTCTTGGGCGGCGTCTTCTTTTCTTCCTGAGCCGTTTCGTATGCTTCAAGCGGCTTGGCGTACGCTTCGCCCCACGCCTTCTGCGTCTTTTCCGGCGCCGACCGATATGCGGCCAAGGCGCTCCGCAGCGCCGGATCGCCGGGAACCGTCTCGAGCGGGCCGATCACGTAGTCCTCGGCCGTGTCGATCGGATGGCTCACGCCGAGCCACCGCTGCGGGTGCAGGAAGAGGAAGTGCTGCACGCTCCCCGAGTTGTGATTGTACGGGGGGCCGTATTCGGCGGTGTCGCTCGTGCCGTCGAGCTCCTTCGCGGCGGTCGCGACGAAGTTGATCGGCATTGCGCGTGACCACTGCGCGACCGTGCTCGGCTTCTCGTCGGGCGATGAGAACAGCACGGTCAGCAGAATCGCCAGCAGCGCGACGACGCCGACGGCGATGCACAGCTCTTTGACGAGGTCGTAGGAGGCGTAGGCGCCCTTCCACCGCCCGGTGTCGTCCTTGGAGGCAAGGAAGCTCACGACGCCACTCCCCTCGTAACCGACGAGGGCTTGCCGTCGGGGACCGCGGGTGGCGTGCCGCCAGCCTGCGACGACCGTTTGGCGAGGGCGGGCCGGTCGAGCTCGAAGGGTGGCACGACGCCGTGGCGGCGCACGAGCAGCACGTGGGCGACGACGAGCCCGACGACGGCCAGCGGCAGCAGAAACACGTGGTAGCTGTACATCTGCCCGAAGTTCGTGACGTTGAAGAACGCGCCGACGCCGACGGAGTTCAGGCCGTCCTTGGCCTGGGTTGCGATCCACTGCGCGTCGAAGTTCTGCTGGGACACATATCCCGTGAGCGCGGTCGGGACCGCCACCAGGAACGTGATCGCTCCGGTGATCCACACGCGCGTGCGCCCGCCGCGCCAAGCGGCCATCCAATACTTGCCCCACAGGTGCACGACCATCGCGAAGAAGAACAGCTCCACCGCCCACAGGTGGACGCTGTTGAAGAAGTGCCCGATGCCGGTGTAGTGCCACCACGCCGGGCCCTTCAGCGCCAGGATCGTGCCGGAGCCGACGATCACGATCAGCGCGGCGATGCTGGCGACGCCAAAGATGTAAATCCACGAGGCGACATACGTCGGCTGACTGTCTGGCAGGAGCTTCTCGGGGGGCAGCGCCTCGACCGCGGCCTCCCGCACGCGGCCCGTCCAGGTGGGCTTCGGTGTCTGGGCGGTGGGCTCGGGGGGCTGGACGGTACTCATTTGGCGTCCTCACCGGTCCGGCGAGCGACGGTGCGAGCGCTCGCACCGGGGAAGGGCAGCGCGATCGCCAGGGCGAAGACCACGAACATCAGCGCGATCACGATCAGGTTCGCGACGGACAGCTGAATGAAATGCCATTCCACGACATGCGCGGGGTGATTCAGGTTGAAGACGGCTGCCAGCACGACCATCACGCGGCGATGCTCCGTCGCGAACCTGACAGAGATGTGTGCGGCTGGGGCATTGTGACCTCCGGGTCGCTAGACATGGCAGCGAAACCTCGGAAGTCACGTCATGTTGCCCGCCCAGCAAGGACCGACCGCACACCGAATGCCCTCTGCCAAGGAGTCTACTAGGTGCGTGGTGATTCGCAAGCGCCCGACTAACCTGGCTGCTTGCGTCCCCCGGCGGAGTCAGGCTGTAAGGCCCGATCCACCCGATGCGTCGCCCCACTCGTGGTCGTCAACGAGGTCGGTGGGACCGAGGATGAACACCTCGCACATCAGATCAGGATGCTGCTGGTTTCCGCTCATGAAGCCGATGACCGCCCGGCCAGTCGCATGTTCGATCACCCCGGTGAAGCGATCGCGCATGACCTCCTGAAACTCCATGCGCTGCTGTATGACAGCAGAGCCACGACCACCGTCGAGCAAGGTTTGCTCCACCCGTGAGAAACCGCCGCGCAGCACGCACACGACCAGGTCATCCTCGTAGTAGGACTTCGCGCGGGTCGGCCCGTGCCCGTAAAACTCCTTGAGCAACGCGACCATTCCATCGGAGATGGCCGTGAGCACATCGCCACGCGTGCTCGGGGTGCTCGTGCTGTTGAGAGGATTCATCGCGGACAGAGGTGCCGTCGGGCGAAACGCCACTGAATCCTAGCCTGAGTTTTACCGGCTCGCCCTGCGGACGCCTGCGCATCAGCGTAGCCGCACCCCGGATCGGTGACATGCCTATCAGCGCGTTATTGCACCCTCGGCGGCGCTGCCGACGAGCTTTGCGTACTTCTGGATCGCCACGTCCACGTGCTCGTCCGCGCGCGGGGGCTGGGAGTAGGCGGCGGTGCGCTGCGCGATCTGCTCGTCTGACAGGGCCACGTCGATGCGGCGCTCGTCCACGTCGATCCTCACCTCGTCTCCGTCTGCCAGCGCGCCGATCGGCCCGCCCCGGACGGCCTCCGGGGCGATGTGCGCCGCCATGAACCCGTGCGTCGCCCCCGAGAACCGCCCGTCGGTGATCAGCGCGACCGTCTCCCCCAGGCCCTCGCCCACGATCGCCGCCGTCACCGCCAGCATCTCGCGCATCCCCGGCCCTCCCGCCGGGCCCTCACCGCGGATCACCACGACGTCGCCCGCTTTGACCCCTTTGGCGAGCACGGCCGCCATCGCCGCCTCCTCGCCGTCGAACACCCGCGCCGGGCCGGTGTGCGTGCGGCGCTCGTGCCCGGCGAGCTTGACCACGCACCCGTCCGGCGCGACGTTCCCGCGCAGGATCGCGAACCCTCCCGTCGCCTTCAGCGGATCGCTCAGCGGCCTCACGACCTGCTGGCCCGCCGTCTCCTTCGCGTCGGCCGCGCACTCCCCGATCGTCCTGCCCGTCACCGTCACCGCGTCGCCGTGCAGCACCCCCGCGTCCAGCAGTCGCTTCAGCACGAGCGGCACCCCGCCCGCCTCGTACAGGTCCGTCGCCACGTACCTCCCCCCCGGCTGCAGGTCGCACAGCAACGGCGTGCGCTCGGAGATCGCGTCGAACTCGTCGATTCGCAGTGGAACCTCCAGTTCACGCGCGACCGCCAGCAGGTGCAGCACGCCGTTGGTCGAGCCCCCGCTCGTCGCGACCGCCGCGATCGCGTTCTCCAGCGCGTCTCTGCTCATCACCGCGCTCGGCCGCCGCCCCGCGCGCAGCACGTCCATCACCAGTTCCCCGCATTCCCTTGCCACCTCGAGCTTGCGCCCGTCCTCCGCCGGCACCATCGCCGAGCCCGCGGGCGAGATCCCCAGCGCCTCGAACGCCATCGCCATCGTGTTCGCCGTGAACTGCCCCCCGCATGCCCCCGCGCCCGGCGAGGCGGCCTCCTCCAGCGCGTGCAGCTCCTGCTCTGTGATCTTGCCGGCGGCATACTCGCCGACCGCCTCGAACACCTGCTGGATCGTCACGTCCTCGCCCTTGTAGTGCCCGGGCCGGATCGACCCGCCGTACAGCATCAGCCCCGGGATATCCAGCCGCGCGAGCGCCATCACGGTGCCCGGGATCGTCTTGTCGCAGCCGCTGATCGTCACCAGCGCGTCGAAACGATGCGCGCTCGCCACCAGCTCGATCGAGTCGGCGATCAGCTCACGCGAGACGAGCGACGCGCGCATCCCCGCCGTGCCCATCGTGATCCCGTCGGAGATCGCGATCGTGTTCAGCTCCATCGGCGTCCCGCCCGCGGCGCGAATCCCCTCCTTGACCTTTGCCGCCAGCACGCGGTTGTTGAAGTTGCACGGCATCGTCTCGATCCACGAGTGCGCGACGCCCACGATCGGCTTGGCCAGATCCTCCGCTGAGTAGCCGATCCCGTGCAGGTACGCGCGCGCGGCCGCGCGCTCGGGACCCTCGGTCAGGGCACGGCTGCGGTGCTTGACGTCGAATGCCTCAGTGCTCACGCAGCGCGCACGTTATCGGGATCCCATCCACCCAGCCCGCTCTGCCCGGTGCGCGACATCCCCTCGGCCCCGGCGTGTGCGATGTCTCCGCGCGTACTACCGCCCCCGGCGTGTGGCATCCCGGCGTGCTCGCGCTCCCAGGCGACGAGCCGCGTCAGGTCGCGCCTGACCCGCTGCGGATCGACCTGCCTGCCCGGCAGGTGCATGTTCGCGTCGGCGATCAGCCTGCGCTCGTCCGCCCTCAGCGCCATCCACTTCGCCAGCACATCGTCGGAGTCCGGCAGCCGCGCGCTCCCGTACGGTCGCGAGTGGTCGGGAAACGCGACGCAGTACTCGCTCAGCAGCGCCCCCGTCCGCGGCACGTACGCGACGATCGGCTTGTGCGGGTAGATCAGGTACGCGTACCGCGCGCCCGAGCGACCGAACACGCGCAGGAACCCCAGGTCGCGATACATCGCCCACTCGTGCTCGTTCACGCACGAGCGCAGCAGCGCGCGCGCGCGCTGCTCGGCGCGACGCTCCCTGCCCGGGTCGTAGTCCAGCTCGCCGGTGGCATGCGGGCCGTGGGTGAGTTCGGCCCGCCACGTGCGTACGCGTGCCCGCGCGCGCGTAAATCCCGCGCGCAGCGACGGCCAGGCCAGCACCCACACGAGCGCGGCCAACACCAGCGCCGCGGTCGCCAGCCCAAGCAGCATGCGTCCCTACAGCGCCGTGGCGGACGGCGTTCCGGGGCGCGCCATCGCGGGCGGCGCCGTATCGGACAGTCCCCTACCGGGCGCACCGCCGGCCGCGCGGGGAAAGAAAATCACGCGCTCCGCGTCGCGCGGCACCTCGGCGAAGCTTCGCACCATCTCCGCCTCGCGCCGTCCATCGGTCGTCTGGATCGGCACAGCCGCCCACATCCCCGCGTCCAGCTCGCGCCTGAACGCCTCGATCAGCTCGCGCTCCTCCTCGGCAACCTCCACGTCCCCCTCAACGAGCACGATCTCACCATGACCGGGCTTCATCCGCAGCAGTTTCATCGCCAGTCGATTATGGCACGCCACGGCGGGGTGGATGGCAGCTGTTCCTCACCGCCGCCGCGCGTGAGCGCCAGGCGTGCCGGTGGGGGCCAAGCGAGCCGCTATCGCTCGCTCCAGCTCTCGCTCCCTCGCCCGGCGACGATGCCGCGCGCGGGCCTCCACGCCATGATCCCATCAGCGGGCGCGCATCCGCGCGAGCCCGAGCACGTCAACCGGCCCCGCGCCCGCGCCGACGTCGCGCAGCCCGTTCGCGACCGCCTCCCCCGCCAGCGTGCGGGCGATCCGCGCGGCCTCCAGCGGGGTGTCGCCCAGCGCGAGGCGGGCGGCGAGCACCGAGGAGTGCGTGCACCCGGAGCCGTGGGCGGCGCCGTCGGCGTGTCTCTCGCCGGAAATCTCCACGACCTGCCCGTCAGAGTCGACGAAGAGATCCATCGCACGCGCGCGGTGGCCCCCCGTGAGTACGATCGCGCCCGGGCCGAGCGCGAGCACCGCCCGCGCCAGCTCCCGCGCCTCCTCCTCCTCGGTCGCATCCTCGTACGTCGCATCTTGATCTGCTGCGCCCCCCTGCGCCGCACGTCTGCCCGTCTCCTGCAATCCCGCGAGCACCCGTGCCTCTGGCAGGTTCGGGGTCAGCACGCTCGCGCGTGGCAACACCTCGACGATGAGCGCATGCTGCGCGTCCGCGTCCAGCAAGCGCGCACCCGACTCGGCGACCATCACCGGGTCAACGACCACCGGGGTGCCCGCGGGCAGCTCATCCAGCGCGTGCGCCACTGCGAGCGTGACCTCTGCGCTGCCGAGCATCCCCACCTTGACCGCGTCCACCCCGATGTCGCGCACGACCGCCCGCACCTGCGCGAGCACCATCTCCGGCGGCACGTAGTAGATCGCCTGCACGCCGACCGTGTTCTGCGCGGTGATCGCGGTGATCGCGCTCGTGCCGTGCACTCCACAGCGCGCGAACGCCTTCAGGTCGGCTTGAATACCTGCCCCACCCCCCGAGTCCGAGCCGGCGATCGTCAGGGCGACGGGGGTGCGCGTATCAGTCATGGTGTGAACTCACGACGCACACGCGTGCGTGTGCGGGCGCGTGTGTAGTGCGAACGATTTACCAACCGACGGCAGGTATTCCCGTTGCGCGGTTTATCCAGTACCGCGGTGCGCGCCATCGGCACTACTCACTGCGGCGGCGGCGCGGGAAGATCGTGTAGCTGCCGATCGCCGTCACCAGCAGGCGGCCGTCCTCGGTGCGCACCTCGCTGCGCAGCACCGCGGTGCTGCGGTTGCGCCGGTCGAGCGTGGTCGAGCACACGATCTCGCCCTCGGTCGCGGTCTGGATGTAGTTGATCGCGATGCTGATCGTCGCGATCCGCTCCTCCGCGGTCGTCTGCGCCCACAACGTCGAACCCATGCAGTAGTCGACCAGCGCGTACGTGACGACGCCCGACAGCAACCCGCCGGCGTTGATCAGCTCGGGCCGGATCTGCAGACGAACGGTCTGCGGATCGTCCCAGCGCATCCCCATGAACCCGCTGACGCCGTCGAACGAGCCCGGGCCACGGGCGGGATGACGAGCGTCGAGGAGCGCGTCGCCGGGCGTCGAGTCGGGTGTCCGCTCAGCGTGTCCGTCTGCCCGCGAGGCGGTGGATTGGTCGGTGGGCTGGTTCTGGGGAGTGTCGTTCATATGCCGGGAGGCTACGTGAGCGCGTCCGCCAGCGTCTGCGCGAGGTCGGCGCGGGGTCGGCGCGAGGATGCGCGGGCCCTTGCCCACATAGTTCTGCATGTTCGGACTGCTGCGCAGTGAGAAACATTTCTCTGCCGAGTCAGCAACAATTCCTTTACCAGTCAGAAACACTGTCAGAAACACCCCTTGCCGAAAGCTGCACCGACGGTTAGGCTCGTTTCGCTCGTACCGCAGCTTCGACTGCGGGCTATATACGACGCTCAAACGCACCTCTACTGGCAACAACAGAAAGTGAGTGCAGACATGCTGGAAGATCGAAGCAAGCGCTTGGCGAGCATACGCAAGCGCACCCTTGTCATGGCGGCAATGGCGCTTATCGTGCCCTTCACCGCGCTAGCATCAGCTTCGCCGGCGATGGCGGAACCAAAGGGCATCTTTAAAATATTCAAGGAGTGTCCTACAGAAATACCAGGAAATGAGCTGTGCACGTACAACGTCACCACCAGTGGCGAATTCGCGATTGGGACCACCAAAGTCCCCATCAACAAGCCGATCACCCTTCAGGGCGGTGCCCTACCGACCGGGAATCCCGAAAACCCGAGGGAATTCTTTGCGCTGCCGGCAAAGAATGGTGAAAGCCTGTCCAAAACCGAATTGAACGTGCCCGGCGGGTTGCTTGGCATCAAATGCGAAGAAATCAAAGGCGAAGGGCCTGCAGAAAAATTCCTTCGGGAACTGTGCAAAAGCGTATTTGAAAAAGGTGCGACAGCGGTGACGGCTACTGCTGAACTCGTGGCCAACGAAAAAAATCCGGTGATTTTCAATGAATTCGCCCTAGCGGCCGAAGAAGGCACGGCGTTGACCCTACCGCTCCGGGTCCACCTCAAAAACTCCCTCTTGGGCAACTCCTGCTACATCGGGTCTGAATCCAGTCCGCTGCAGCTGCACCTGACCACGGGGGAAACACATCCGCCGAAAGGATTCAAACCGCTTCACGGCACCCTAGGAGAACCGGAAACATTGGAAGAAAAAGGACAAGTAGCGCTCCGTATAACAGGGAACTCTCTGGTTGACAACACGTTCTCAGCCCCGGGAGCCGAAGGATGCGGAGAATTCCTCATCTTTAAAGGCTTCCTTGATTCCCTCCTCGACGGAAAAATCAAAATACCGAATAAAGCGGGCGAAAACACTGCGATCTTCAACGGCGAACTGAACGCCGCGACACCAGAAGCAGTGATCGCCAGCGAAAAATTCTAGGGCTATACTCCTAGTATAGAGTCACACTCCTATTACATAGTACGTACCAACGAGAGGGCCGGGATATCCCGGCCCTCTCGCATACAATGGCTGACGTAGCCGAGCCTGTCCTCACGGCACAGCTCACCACTAGTGGCCCAGATCTTCCCCCTGGTCTACACAAATCTATCCTCAATCTTCCCAGTTCAGTCGACCTTCCGCGCTGGACCTGACAGGCACAAACCGCCGGCGGGCTCTCAGTTGAGCGTGTAAGCGTCTTCCTCTTCGGGTGGGGCCGTGCTGGAGGGCTTGAATTGTCTGCATTTCGGTACAACGTAGCCGGTCTCGCAATCCGTTCTGGCAATCCATCTCACCCGCCACGACCTGATAAATGCGACCAGTGCCTGTTTGTACATCTGGTTGGGCAACTGCTGTCTAATCGTCGCCTCTGACTGCGCGAGCGTTTTCTGGTGAGGAGGATAGGTCCGCGTTACCTTAAAGACATAGTAGCCCAGTGAAATTCCTACGGGTCCGCTCAAAGTGTTTGGCTTGGCATCGAAGATCGCGTGATCGAGAGGAGGCTCGCGATATAATTTTGGTTCGTAGCCCAACACCACACCGTTTTTGCTGTAAATCGGCTGGTAGGTAGACGGGAGCTTGCTTACCACGCTCGCAAATGTCTTTCCAGAAGCCAGTTCGCTCTTTATTTTCCGCGCTTCCACGTCGCTGCTGGCTCGGACGATTTCCAGGTCACGCCGCTTGGGGACGCCAAAAAGACTTTTGTGCGCGTCATAGTAGTCGGCTGCCTGCGCTTGGGTTACGTGCGCAGTTTTATGGGCGAGTACGTGCCTAATCCCTTCTGCGAGCAACTGCACCTTGGTTTCAAGCGCAAAGTCTGCCAACGTCCGGCCGGAGCTCGCTAGTTCTTGTTCAGCCTGAGCCTGAGATTGTCCAGCCTCCGCCTTTTTCAGCGCCCGCGCAAGTTCCTTATCACTAACGTGTACGCCCTCTTCAGCCGCACCACCAATCACCCACCGATCGACGATCAACGGATCAAGCGCATGCTTCTCGAGCGTCTGATACTGCTGCTCGCACTGGCCCTTGAGTGTCGTCGCGCCCGACTTTGACCCGCTCGTCGCCGACGAGGCGGAGGACGCTTCCAAGTGCTCGATGCACGCATTGAAGTCAGGCGGGACCGGCGCCACATAGTTCGTGCCTTCACTTTTCACAAGGCCAGCAAGCGCACGCGCGAACATCGCCCTGGTGATCGCATGCCCCTCGACACGCACCACGACGGCGTTAGGTTCACTCACAGGACCAGTAGTCGGATCGGAAGGCGACACCGCGACCGACCCGGAGGGCCCTGTAGCTCCAGGGCCCTCGGCATCATGCCCTGATGTCCCACCACCGCATGCGCTCAACGCGAATATGGCGCCGAGCAACGAGACGCCACAAGCGAGCCTGCGACAAGCGAGCGTGACCATGACAATCGCACTGTAGCTACGCCAAAGGGTGGCCATGCTGCATCCGAGTACGCTAGCGCATAAACGTCCTATTCATGGGCTTTGAGGCGCGCAGGCGAGGACCAGAATGTTTCTTTCTCGGTGTCAGCCCGGAGCGTAACGACCGCGCCCCCGGAGTAACGGGCGCGGAAACGTCCGGCTGACCGGGGATTCTTGGGTTGCTGAAGTCCTGAATCCCGAGCTTTGGGAGGCGCACATTGAAGGTGGTGCGTGATGGCGCCGGGTAACTGCAAATGTGACCTCGAACGGGGTGGGGCCGGTCCCGCACACCGGTAGCGCGCTACTGGCACAGGTCGCGGACAAGCTCGGGCTCACACACGAGCGTTGTCGGTGGGACTGGCCGCACTGAAGCAGCGGCGTCGCGGTCACGACCGGCCGAGCTCACGGATCGCATTTGAGTGCCCCAACCGCACGATCCGGGTCGAGAGAACGCGCTCGACCTATCCTATGGAATAAGGTCGGAGACAGCAGACCGGTTCGGCTGTCAGCATTGCGTGGGGCTAGCTAGGCCGAGAAGGTTCGTCGGGTCAGTGTCTTTTGCTGGTCCTACGGCCGGCCTTCTTGGCTTTTCCGGCCTGTCTTGCCTTGGGACACCCGGTGACGCTAACCTTCGTGTTGTTGTTGATCACGGCGCCGTTCTGTCCAACGATCGTGGTCGGGATCACCAGCGACTGAGGTGTCGTGACGGTCTTCTTGACATTCTTGGTGACATGCCTGACATGTCCATGACTGACCACGGCGACGCGCTTCTTGACAGTCACGGTCTTCGTCGTGCTCGTCGCGCAGAGATTCCCATTAGCAGTGAAGATCGAATACGGGCCCTCTGGAGCGTTGAATTCAAACATGGTGAATGGGGCGTCAGGGATCGTTTCGAATCGCGAATAGGTGACGCCGTGTTTGATGTCCGTATGCCCGTCCAGAACAAGCGTGACGTTTTCGCCCTGAAGTACGATCTCCACATCCGGGAACGCTGCACCTCCGTGAGACACGAAATACGCTGGCCCCGACAGCGGACTGTTTAGCAACGGCGTATGCACGATCGCGGTAGCGATGTCCGACGCAGCGGGACATCCGGCAGGGTTCGCGTTGAACTGCGCTTCGGTGCACGCCTTCTGGAGCGTCGTGAGCCGCGCAGGCAGGATCTTTGGGATTGTAAGGTCCGTCTTCGCGATGTTCGTCTGCCCGATCCCGGCCGAGGTCACCTTCACGGTCAGGCTCGCCCCATCCGCTTTGCTCGTTTTCCCTTGTGTCGAGGCCGTGAACACTGGTTTGAACGGCGAGCTCTGGCAGCCTGCCGCTTGGAAGCGACTTGAGACCGCGGCGTGGGCACCGCCGATTGAGGTCACGACAGCGTTGACCGCTTTCGGTTCGCAGCTTGTTGGGTTGAAGGTGAAGCTGGGGCGATCGAGGGTGACGTTGACGCTCTTGATTCGGAGCGGTATACCCTGGAGGATCGTCGGGAAGGGGTCGGAGACGTCGGTAACGTGACTGTCGTGCGGATCGATGTAGAGGGCTTGGCGGATCACGACAGTTCCCAGGTCGAACGGACCCGCGAGAGCCGGGACGATTACGGCCACCCCAAATGGGGCTCCCCTGTAGGGACCCGTCAGGTAGGCCCTGCCGCCCACGACAAACGGATTCGGGCCGGGGCCGGTCGCGGTCGTGACCGTACCGAGCAATGAGGAGGCGGGGCAGCTCGGGCTCACTTGCTCGTCGGCGCCCGAGTTGGCGGCCGCGGCGGCGACCTGTGCGTCCGAGCACTCTGCGATACCAGCGATCTTGCCGAGCAGGCCGGTCGGCAGGGAGACCGCCAGTCCGGCGGGGGCTTCTTCATTGTCATTACGGGAGAAGGACAGCGTGAACGGGGAGAAGGCGCCGGCCTGCGGGCTCGTGGTGCCGGCCGAGAACGCCGGGGTGAAACCCGAGACACAACCCGAATTGATGGCGAAGCTGTCAGACGGGGTGGCGTCTGGACCGGATTCGGGGGCCGACCAGGGTTCCAGTTCGCTGGTGGTGGTGTAGGTGCCGCAGCCTTCCGGGGTTGCAAGGTCGCCGCGGGGGCCGCCGAAGAAATGGATCTTCAGCTGCGAGAACGGGATCTGGGGGTTGTCGTCGAAGACCCCGGTGATCTGGCCCGTCGTCGGGTTCGTTCTCAATTCGCCGGGGACCTTCACGATCGTCCCCGTCGTCGGGTCGTCGATCACGACGTAGCCCGCGAGCAGGCTGCCGTAGGGGTTCTCGTCCTGGGTCGCCAGGTACACCGATCCCTGAAGCGTCGTTTCGATCAGGGGGCTCCTCACTTCAACCGAGCCGATCCTCGACGCTTCCGGGCAGGTGGGAGCGGCGGGCGCGAAGTTCGTCAGGCCCGGGTTCGTCGCGCTGACGGGGCCGAGCCAGCCGATCTGGGCCTCCGAGCAGGCCTGCAGTCCGCCCGCGGCGGACGGGTCGACCGTCAGGCCCGGCGGGAGGGTCACGGTCGCGTCACGCAGCGGCGGGGTCGCGAGCGTGCCCGGGGTCTCCGACTGCGGGATCTTCAGGTCGAAGCTCAGGCCGGTCGGGCTGTCCGCCGCAGAGGTTTCCGGCTGTACGCTGAGCGCTTCAGGTTCGAAGCGCAACGCGTCACAGCCCGTGACGGGCGGGGATTCGCTGGCGGATTCCTTCCAGTTGGGGTCGGTGAGGTCGGGGGTGCCGTCGGTGTTGAAGGCGCCTGGGTGAAGCCAGGAGTCGACGTAGAGCGTGGTGGCGGACGGCGGTCCGGAGCAGTCGGAGGAGTTGGTGAACATCGCTGCTGGTGTGGCGCCGGCGCCGTTCTTGGCGGCGGGGTCGCCGTAGAACGTCGCGATGATGTTGGTCAGCGGGATGTCGGGGATTTCGTGGGCGGTCGCGCGCAGGACGTAGCCGGCGGGCGTGGGGACGGCGGATGCCACGAGCACGTGCGCGCCGAAGAGGACGTCCTGGAAGCCGAACTCGGCCGCGACACCGTGCTCGGGGACCATGTTGTAGATGGGGAAGTTGACGCTGCCGCCGCCGATCGGCTCGGTGGTGAGATGCCCGACGATGGTGTCCTGCGGGCAGCTCGCGGGTGCCGACTCGAGCTGTGCGAAGGTGCATTTCGGGGTCGAGGTGGCGCTGCCGAGGAAGCCCAGTGGCAGATCGACGACCGTGTCTCTGAGACCGTGCTCGACGGTGGTGCGGGTGAGCTGGCCTTCGGGGGAGACCGCCATCTGCGTGTTGAGGTCGATCCTCGTCACGAGCTCATAGGGATGGTCTCCGGCCTGCGTGTCGGGCAGCCCGTCGGAGCCCGTGATCTGCGCGGCGAACGAGCTCGCTGCGAACGGCGGCGGCGTGGCGCTGATGAGATCGTCCGCTTCGGTCGAGGCGAGCGGTTTGCCGCCTTCGGTGACGCTCGCCACGTTGAGCCCGCTCACGGCTTCCGGTTCGGCGGTGAGGTAGATCTGCATCTCGAGCCGCTCATCAGGCTGGAGCGGTTCGGTGAATTCGCAGCTGAGCGGTGCCGCTTCGGGCTGGCAGGCCCCTTCGACCGGTTCGCCTTCTGGTGCTTCGCTTTCAAATTTCGCCTGGCTCTTTGCGTGGAAGAACAGAACCTGGAGGACTTTCAGCTTCGCCGGCAGTTCGTCGGTCACGACGATCGGTCCGGATGTCGGCTGGCTGCCGGTGTTGGTCACCGTCACCTGATAGGCGTCACATGCGAGCAATCCTTCGGTTTCGCATTCCTGGGTGTCGGCCGGGGAGAACGCGGTCGGGGTCGGGAGCGCGTGAATGATGAGATGCGAAGCCGGAGATGCGGCGAGCGCAGACGGGGCGGTGGCGAGCATCCCCGCGAGGACCGCAGCCAGGACGGCGTATCGCAGCACTCGAAGGGCAGCGGCCGTGCGGCCGGGTTGACGTCGCGGACATCTCGGGCCCTTGAAGCTCGGGTCCGCTCGACCGGGGCTGCGGGGCGACTTGAAGCGGATCATCGCCATGCCCCGCGGCGGTGGGCGGCGGCTTTCGACGTGCTCGTTCTTTTCGCGCCGTGCCCTGCGCCGTACCTTCTCTTGGCCTGCCGTTCGCAGGTGCTGCGCCTTGCGCGAATGTGTTTCCTGCGGCACGCCTTCAGTGCCTTGGCGAGCTTCTCGGCGCGGATCTCGGCGGCGGTCTTCGGTTTCGCGGGAGGGGGAGCTGTCGGGGTGAGGTTGCCCGGGCCGGTGAAGGTCTCACTGCCGGGCGTGAGGGTGGCGGGCGTGGCGGGGGCGCTGCCGTGACAGGCTTCACCTTCACACGCGCCCGGCAGTCCAGCGGCAGGAGGCGAGCAGGGGTGAGATTCGCTGCAGATATGGGCGTCGTAGAAGTCGCGCTGGGTGTCGGTGTCTTCCGGGAGGAGGCTGTCGAACGTCGCGAAGAAGACGTTTTCTCCCGTGGTGTCGCTGCCGAGCAGTTCGGTCGGGGAGACTTCGACGTCGCTCTGTAGTGTCGTGTCTTTGCCGTCGGTCAGCAGGAACACGTGGCCGTCGTGGTACTCGTAGACGTTTTGGGCGTAGATGTGGTTGCCTTCCTGGTCGATGCCGATCTGAAAGTCGTTCAGCGCCTGTGGTGTGAGTGCCACGGGGCTCTGGAAGAACACGAACGCTCCGTCGTCTGACATCGTCGGGTCCGAGCGCACGGGGGCGCTCGCGGATTGGGTCACATGAGCGACGGTGGCGATGCTCGCGTCGCCGGCGCCGGCGTTGCCGTCCTCGTTGAAGCCTTCCTCACCGATGGAGATGCGTGTCAGGGCTCCGGTGACCGCGTCGTACCTGTAGACCTGTGCCGGGGCGGGTTCTTCTTCGCGCATGTCGTCCGGTGTCAACGCGCGGTGGCTCGTGAAGACGAGGAACCGTCCGTCGGGGGTGGAGTTCGCCGAGAGGCTGTTGAATGCACTGGCGGTCCACTCCGGCGCGTCGGATGACGAGAGCGCCGCTAGGAACGTGAGGTGCCCTGCGGTGTAGAGGTATAGGTTGGCTGCTCCATCTTGCGCCTTTTCGTGGTTGGTGTTTTCCTGTTCGCCGGTGAGGACCCCGTGGGCTACGAAGTAGACGTGTGACCCGTCGGCGGACATCGCGAGAAGTCCCTGCACCCGCGGGCCGCCTGGAACGGGCGCGCCTCCGGTGCCTTCGGAGAGGTCGATGAGGCGGCGTTCGGAGGGCTGCGCACAACGGTTGCTGTTCGGGCATTCGGACTCATACAGGTTGCAGTTACCCGGTTCTGCGCCGGTCGCGCAGAAGCTGCCGGCGAGCGAGCCAGGTGTTTCGTCCTGGCTTGCGCCGTTGGTGAGCTGCTGGGTGTCGGTGAACAGCACACTGGATCCGTTGGCCGCTGCGGCTTCGAAGCTCGCGCTGCGCGCGGAGGCTTCATCGGTGCTGTTCTTCAGGCACGGTTCGGTGCTACACGCTTCTGCGGTCGGTCCGGAGATCAGAACGGTGCGGGCGTCGGGGAGCTCACCGTCGATGCGGGCGTAGAGCTCGTCTACCGGCGGGCAGCCTTCCCTTTCTTCGGCTCCCTTGGCGGTAAAGTAGACTGTGAGACCGTCTTCGGAGAGCGACCCGTCGTGCTTTTGCAGGCCTGGGGCCCGGCTGCCTAGGCTCGTGCCGCATTTGCTGATGAGGTTGTGGTTTTCGCCGTGTTCGTAGCCGCCTGTGACGCCGACCATCTGGGGCGTGTCCTTTTCGGTCCCGCTGTACTCGTATAGCGATGGTGTCTGGCCCGGGTTTCCCGGATCGAAGGACCAGAACGGTATTTCTGTTTCGTAGACTATGTGGGAGAGGTCGGCAGTTGCGACGGTGCCTTCACCTGTGCCCATCCGGCTGAGCAGGTCTTCGTGATCTTCTCCCGCGGGTCCGATCGCGGTGAATGCGCCTTTGGTGGGTCCGCGTGCGTAGTAGTGATCCTGTCCTTCGGGTGGGCTGGGGACGCTGAACAGTACGGTGCCGGCGTCGGCGTCCATGCTCCACCAGCTGTCGGCTTCGAAGTTGCGTGGCGGCGCGAGCGGTTCGGGGACCCAGCCTTCGGTGGTGCGCGTGAAGGCGTAGGGCTGGCCCTCGTTCTGGCGTACGGCCACGCACGATTCCGGTCCCGCGAAGCATTGGATGCTCGGCGCGATCACGCGTTCGCCGTCGCTTGCGATCTGCGGAGCGACCTGGAGGAACAGCGCCCCGATCAGCGCCCCGTTCTTCTGGGGCGGCGTGACGAGTTCGTAGGCTCGACAGTCGGGAAGTGAGGTCGAGCGCCGTTCCTGACGCGCCTGTTCGTCGGGGCAGCCGCCGGAGTCCAGCTGGCTAATCGATTTGTCCGTATCGGGTCGAGCGATTTCGCCCAGCTTGGGTACAACCGTGGCAGCGAGAGCGGGAGCCGACCCTGGACCGAACGCAAGATCACCCGTCAATGCGAATACGACACCAACTATGAACCATAGCAGCAACCGCTGACCGATCAACCACTGCATCCTCATCCTTGCCAAGCCTCCTACCTCATCCCGCATTCAACACGACACCGAGCCGAACCCTTACGATCGGTTCGCCGATCGGTTCGCGAGCAAGAACCCGTTCCATGTAGCTTTTCACGTAGTGGGCCAGGTCGTCAACCCGTGTTTCCTACTCTTGCTCAGCAGCGTCTGGGTCCAGACGAGCAGTGCCTGATGCCATGATCCAGGCCTGTGGCGCACGGAGCGATCATTAGGCTCCGCGCGCCACTGTATCCACCGGCACTCGCTCGCGATTCGTTATTCACGCCTTGCGAGCACCTGTGACTGCGGGTTAGATTTCTAAGATAGAGAACATCTTTTTTTCTAAGACCACGAGGTGGACTGGTTCTGCGACTTCCTCGGACGCCTGCAGAAACCCGGTGCCGAAGTTGGCTTCGAGCTTTCCTTCTACTTCTTCGGGAGTGTCGTTAATGTATTTCAGGAATGTATTTTTGCCTTTGCCGTTGCCTGTCAGTTCACCGGTCAGTAATTCGACGCATTCTTCTGCTTTAGGATCAGTAATATTCGACAGAGCTGAACCCTTTACTTTAACTTTTACTTTGCCACATATGATTTCAAATTCATTAAATAAGTAAAGGACTGCGGCTTTATTGCTTTTTTTGGGTGCCAGTTCCACGACATGGACTTCGCCCGATACTAACACCGTTTCGGCTGCATCGTTAGCGCTGTTACAGGGTGTCGTGCCATCTTTTACTTTTGAGAAGGTCGCTTCCCAGGTACCTAATGCACTTAATTCTTTCCATAAAAGTAATAGACTCAGGCCTTCGCCCGTTAGTTTGCTACCACCCGTGTTTACTAGTTTAGTGCCCACTGTGGCGTTGCTATAATTCAAATGTAGGGGGTATGATTCGCCTGATAAGACGTGAACGTCAGGTAAGGCCAATGCTGAGGTTGCCAAGAGGCCGAGGGCGAACGTAGCCACTACGGCCACGCCCACTACCTTGAGGTATCTCATTTGAACTCCTGTACTTGTGGTTGGTAGAGCTGCTGCATTGCCCAGTGTCGCACCTCAGATTGCCACTAGTCAAGCAAAATCGCTGATTGTTTCCGACTGCGAAGATCGTTGTGTGCCGGCCAGCAACCACTCCACGCAGCGACTGGAGCCGCCGCCACCGCGACCGATCGATGAGCAGCTGCCTCACGGCTGCGCTAGATCGCCAGGGATAATCCTTGGTGGGGGGTACTGTCGAGCAGCGGTGCAGCTACGCCACGAACTCTTGTGCAACCGTTTCTGAATATGAGAGCTTTTGTAGTCTAGTTTGCTCAGACGACGCGTATCGCGAAGTCGCCTGTTCGGCGCGTTATGATGCCAAAGACAGAAGACCACGTGGCGATCATGCATCCTCCGAGCCCGTTGACCACAAAACGCTCTATTCATGGGCTTTGAAGCACACGAGCGAGGACCGAAAATGTTTCTCTCTCGGTGCTGGAGACATGCTCGTCCTGTGAAAAATAAGTCGGAGGCAGAAAACGTGCAGGCCAAGCAACGTCAGAGAGAGACAAAGTCGCGAAAATGTCGATCCCGTGCGACCGAAGCGCATATGTCGTGGTTTATGGCACTGCTTGGCCTCGTCGGAGCTCTCGCCGCGACGACGGGTATCGCGGCCTGCGGCGAAAGCAGCAAGCCCGTGCATCCTCTTGCACGCATCGACATCGCCTCAGAGCAGCTCCGCGGGCCCGCCACCCCAAGGGTGGTTGTGGCGCGAGTCGGGCCCTATTCGATCACCGGCGCCACGTTCGATCGCTTCCTGGGATCAGAACTGCACGATGAACCGGCGTCAGAAAGACTGGCTCCACCGGACTTCAGTACCTGCGTCGTGCATTTGCAGTCGGAAGCGACGGCCCTTGGCGAACCCTCGCCGGGGCCGTCGCAGCTCAAGCGTGAATGTCAAACGCGATATCAGACCCTGCTGCGAGCGGTGCTCGACCGGCTGATCTCAGACGAGTGGCTGATCGCCGGCGCCCGCGAGCTCGACGTTCCGGTGAGCGACCAAGCCGTGCAGGCAAGCCTCGGCCGGTACCGGCACGGCAACACCCCCGCGGGAGGACCCCTTGCGGACATCGCGTTCGAAACCAAGGCCAAACTCGCCTCGCAGGCCATCAGGCGGGCTATCAAGGACCGCGTCCGACCGATAGCGAACGCCCAGATCGCGGCCTACTACAAGTCGCACAAGTTTGAATATCTAACGACGGCCGAGCGAGACCTGAAGATCGCTCGTACCAAGACGGAAGCCTCGGCCGCGAAGGTCAAGGCCGAAATCGCATCCGGCAAGAGCTTTGCGAGCGTGGTGAAGGGGCTCAGGTTTCACCAGGCTCTTGGCAGCGATGAAGGCTTAGTGCTGGAACTGCCGCTGCACGAGTACGGCGAGCCCAAGCTGAACCGAGCCATCTTTACAGCCATTCCAGGGGTGCTCACCGGGCCCATCGGCACCTCCTACGGATACTTCGTGTTCGACGTGACCAGGATCAGGTTCGAACACGAGACACCCCTCGCGCAGGTCCAAGCCGCGATCCGCCTCCAATTAGCGCGCCCGCTGCAGCAACAGGCGCTCTCCACATTCATGAAGCAATGGAAGACGACGTGGAAAGCGCGGACCGACTGCAGCTCAGGCTACGTTGTGCCCGAGTGTCAACAGTTCAAGCCACCTCTCTAGCCACCGTAAATAAACAACGAGACGTGCAGCGATGAGCCGCAGCGGCAACAGAGTTCGCCACTTTTGTGTTCAGCCAAAGCCTGCAGGCGACGGTCAGGGCAGCATGGATAGGCTACTTTTTCTTCTTCTTTTTCACCAGACCGTATTTCTTCCTCGCACTCTTTTCACAGCTCGCGCGCTTTGCCTTGTTCTTATCCTTATGGCACGCCTTCAGCGCTTTCGCGAGCTTCTGGGCGCGGGTCAGGGCCTTCTTCGCGCAACCCGTCACGCTGACAGCAGTCTTCTCGTGGATTTCAGCGCCATTCTGAGCGACGAATTCGGTCGGCATCGCCAATTTCTGTGTGCACAGGTTCCCGAGCGCGGTCAGCGCCGAGAACTTGCCCTCGGGCAATGTCAGTTCGAAGCTCGAGAACGGGCTGTCGGGGACCGTCTTGAACGTCGTGCTCGTAACCCCGGCTTTGCTGATGAACGTCGTGCCGACCAGGTCGATCGTGACGCCGTCGCCCTGGAGCACGATCTCCAGGCTCGGGAACGCTTCGCCGCCGTGACTGACAAAGATCGCCGGGCCGGACAGGATGCCCGGGAGGATCGGGGTCTTGACGGTCGCGAACCCGATCTTCGACGCGGACGGGCAGCCCGCCAGGTTGGCTTCGAACTGTGCGTTCGTGCAGGCCTTCTGTAGCGTCGTCAGACGGGACGGGAGGGCCTTGGGGAGTTCTACTTTGACCTTCGCGATGTCCGCATAGATGCCCTGTGTCCCACTGGGGTAGGTCACCTTCGCGGTCAGGCTCGCGCCATCGGCTTTCGATGTTTTACCCGATGTCGTCACCGAAAACGACGGCGCGAATTTCAGGTGCGCACAGTTCGTCACCTGGAACGGTGTTGAGAGCGTCTTGCTCGCACCGCCGACGCTCGTGATCGCACCACCAACTTGGAACCTTTCTTTCGCGCAATTGGTCGGGTTGAACGTGAACCCCGGACGGTTGATTTCGACATCCACCCGGCGGAGTTTGATCGGGATGCCGTTGGTCTGGCCGTTCGCGCCCACGGGGTGGATGAACGTCGGAAACGGGTCGGAGACGTCGGTGACGTGCGCGTCGTACGGGTCGATCCGCAGTGACTGGCGGACGACGACGTTGCCGAAGTGAAACGGGCCGGGGTTCGCGGACACCACGACCGCGAGGCCGTAGGGTCCGCCGTTATAGGGGCCCGTCAGGTAGATGTTGCCGGGAACGAACAGGGGGTTCGGACCCGGGCCCGCGCCGGCCTCCACGGTGCCGACTTTGCTCGAAGCCGGACAACCGCCGAGCGCTTCATGTTCTTCGGCGGCGACTTCCGCTGCGCCGCACTGCGTGACGCTCGCGACGTCGGCGAGCATGCCTGGCGGGAGGGTCACGGTCGCGCCCTGGAGTTCCTGGTCTGAGTCCTGGCGTTCAAAGGACGCCTGGAAGGTCGTGTAGGCGCCTGCCTGGAGGTTCGTCGAGCCGCCCGTGAAGGCGGGGTTGAAACCGATCGCGCAGTCTTCGTCGATCACGTAGTTATCGAACGGCGTGGCGGGCAGACCGGAGTCGGGCGCCGACCACGGTTCCAGTTCCGAGTTGGTGGTGTAGGTGCCGCAGTTGGGGGGGGTCGCGAGCTCAGCCCTCGGGCCACCAAAGAAATGCACCTTCAGAACGCTGAACGGCAGCTGCGGTGTTTCGTCGAACACCGCGGTCAAGCGTCCGGTGTTCGGGTCTGATTTCAGTTCGCCCGCGAGCTTCAGCACGACGCCCGTGACGGGGTCGTTGACGACGATGTACGTCGCGAAGGTGGAGTGGAACGGGTTTTCGTTCTGGGCGGCGAGAAACACTTCACCGAACAGCTTGCCCGGGATCAGCGGCGTTTCCAATTCCAGTGAGCCGATCTTCGAGGATTCGGGGCATTCCGGCGGGGCCTGGCTGAAGTCGAACAGCGTCGGGCCTTCCCAGCCGATCTGCGCGTTCGAGCAGGTGCCCAGCCCATCCGCGGAGGACGGATCGACGGTCATGCCCAGCGGGAAGGTGATCACGGTGTTCTTCAGCGCGGGCGTCGCATTCGTGCCGAACACCTCGCTCTGCGCCAACCGCTGTTCGAATTCCAACCCAGAGGGCTTGTCCGCTTCGTGGGTCGTCGGCTGCGAGCCGATCGCAGGGGTGAACTGCAACGCGTCGCAGCCCGTGACCGGGGGGGAGACCGATTCGGCCTTCGCCCACGCTTCTTCGGCAAGGTTCGTGGGGATCAGGCCGCCGGGTTGGAAGCTGGCGGGGTGCTGCCAGGAGTCCATCCAGATCGTCGCTTCCTGGGGGCCGTTGGAGCAGGCGGTCGGGTTCGTGAAGAACGGGACCTGCGCCGCTCCCGTGCCGTCCCTGAGAGCGGGGTCGCCGTAGAACGTCACGACGATCCTGCTGAGCATGACTTCCGGGATATCGGAGGCGACGAACCGCAGCACGTAACCGGCGGGGGTCGGCACCACGCTCACGTAGCCCGCGATGTGGCTGCCGTTGAGCAGGTCAACGTACCCGAACTCGGCGGGATGACCGTGCTCGGGCGCGATGTTGTAAATCGGACCGTTGATCGAGGCCGCGTAGGCTGGCTGGGTTGTGAGGTGCCCGACGATCGTTTCGGGCGGACAATGAGCTTCGGAGTCAAGCTGCGCCTCCGTGCACTGCGGCGCGGCGAGGGTACTGCCGGCGAACCCAAGCGGCAGGTCCACGACGATATCCTTCACCGGCTCAACACTCACAGGGTTACCCTGTTCGTCTCCGGGCCCGCTTTCGGGGTCATTACTAAGCTCGCTGTTCAGGTCGATTGTCGTCGTCAGCTCATACGGATGACCGCCGGCCTGCGTTTCCTCTAGACCATTCAGCCCGTCTTTGAAGAAGTCAAAACGCGAGAGCCCGAACGGGGCCGGGGCCGAGTCGATCTCATTCGACAGTTCGGTGGAAACGCTCGCGGCACCTCCACCCGAGACCGTCGCCGCGTTCCGCAAGGACCCCGAGACTCCTTCGTTCACTGTTACGAACACCTTCATCACCAGCCAGTCATCCGGCGCCACCACGACGCCCGAGACCGTGCAGGTCACCACCGGCGCGGTCGTACATTCGGAGGGGACAGGTACTTCTCCGTGGGTAACGTTCCCGTTTTCTATCAGGACCACGCTAACTTTCACCACAGCTACCCCTAGCGGCAGCGTGTCGGTGAGCGTCACCGCCGAACCATCGGTCGGTTCGCTGCCCGCGTTTATCGCGGACACTTCGTAAGCATCGCACGGCGGAGTAGCGCCTCCAACGTTGAGACATTTGGCGGTTTCAGCCGCCGAGGAAAAAAAGTTGGTCGGCGTGGCAACCGAGTCCATCCGCCAGCCCGGAGAGGGGCTGGCGGCGCTCGCCGAAGCGCCGAACAGCAGCGACGCGCACAAAACACCAAGAATCAATATGGGGAGCTTTTGTAAAATATGCATATAGTTACTTGCTCCCCGTACGATGGGTTGACTTTCTGGCTTTGTGCGCCGCGCCATATCTCTTTCTAGCCTGGGCTTCGCAGATCTTGCGCTTGCGTTTGTTGTGTTTCGCCCGACAGGCCTTCAGCGCCTTGGCGAGCTTCTGCGCGTTTGTGAATGGTTTTGTGGCGGAGGGCGGCGGCGGGGTAGTGTTGCCTTCGCCGTTGAAGCTCGCGGTGCCGGGCGCCAGGAGGCTGGGGGTCGCGGCCGGGATGCCATGGCAGGCTTCGCCCAGACACGGCGGCAACGCGGGCGGGGCCTGCTGGATGCAGGGGCTCCCATTCTGCGGTTCGCAAATCCGCGCGTCGTAGATATCGACCTGGGTGTCCGTGTCCTCCGGCACGAGCTGATCCGCGGTCGTGAAAAACACGTTCGAGCCTGTCGCATCGGTGCCTAGCAGACATACCGCCGAGCCGAAGCTTTCGGGTCCTCCTTCTGAGAGCCGGACGCTGCTGCTGCAAGACGTCTTTGTGTTGCCCGCGTCACGCCCGTCGGAGATCAGGTACACGTGCCCTTCGTGGTACTCGTACACGTTCTGTGCTTGCTGCGTTTTTCCGTTCAAATGGCCGACGACGACGTCGTTCAGCGCGTGCGGCGTGAGGCCGCGGGGGCTCTGGAAGAAGACATAGGAGCCGTCGTGTGACATGGTCGGGTCGCCACGCGGCGGACCGGCACGTCCTTCTTCAGTTTCTCCGGCCTGGACGATCGAGGCTTCGCCGGTACCCGCGTTGCCGTCGTCGTTGAACCCGTCGTTGCCGATCGAGACACGAACCAGCTCTTCGCTGGCGGCGTCATAGCGGAAGATCTGCTGCGCCCCGCCGGCGTGAGCGTCGGGTGTGAGATCGCCGTGGCTTTCGAAGACAAGGAAACGCCCGTCTGGAGTCACGTTCGCCAGACGGAACGACTGGCTCCAGTTTTCAGAATCTGAGGCGGGGAGAGGCGCGATGAACGCTGTATAGCCTTCGGGATAACGGGCGTCGCGCTCATACACGTAGAGGTTGTCCTGAGCAGACTGGGCCGTCTCACCCTGCCTGTTCGGCACAGCGGTGAGGGTGCCCTGCGCGACGAAATAAACATGCGAGCCATCCGCGGAGGTCGCCATGACCCCCTGCACCCGCGGGCCGGGAGCGCTCGTGTCGCCAGCCGAGACATCGATCAGGTTCTGCCCGCCCGGGCGTCCGAAATCATACAGGTAGAGGTTGCAAGCATTGCCTCCAGCAGCGCAGTGATCGGCGGTGCCCGTGCCCTCGGTGGCCCCGTCGGTGAGCATTTGGGTATCGAGGAAGAACCCGCGCGAGCCATCAACGGAGGCACTTTGGAAGACCGCGTCACTCGGGGGCGCCTGCCTGCATTCCTGTTCAGCCGGCGCCACTCCACTCCCGCACTCGGGCCGCGAGATCGCGACCGTGTGCGCATCGGCGAGTTCGCCGTTGACGCGCGCGTAAAGCTCCCGCGCCGGAACAGGTGTGTGTTCGTTGGCGACACCCGAACCGCCTGGGCAGGGGGCTCCGTTTTGTTTGGGTTCGGCGGTGAAATAGACGGTACGCCCATCCGCCGACAACGCACTCCAGACGCTGACACCGAAGACGCCCAACTCCGTCCCGCAGGTGCTGATCAGTTCGGTGCTGCCCGGGCCACCGCTGACACCGACAAGGAACGGCTGCGGGTTGGCGGTACCGACATACTCGTAGAGAGACGTTCGTTCTGTGGTCTTGTCAAAAGGCCATGCCGAACCGTTTTCAACGCCGTATTCCCAGACGAGGTGGGAGAGATCGGCCGTCGACGCATGGGTAGGCAACCCGTAGCCTGTAACGCCGGTCACCTCTGGGGGGGTTGCCGGGCCGAAGGGAAGGAGGGACCCTTCGGAGGAGCGCGCGTACCATTCGTCTTCTCCAAGGGGCCCTGTCGGCATCGAGAACAGCGCGGTGCCTGCGTCCGCGCTGACCTGAAACGGGGAGTTGCTGGTGAAGAGTTGCGCGGAGGGCGCGAGCGCGCTCGTCACCCAGCCTGCAGAGGTACGCGTAAACTCGAACGGCTCACCGTTGGTTAGGCGCAAACCGGTGCATGATTCCGAGGCGGCGAAGCACTGAATCGACATTGCGATCACACGCGAACCGGTTTCGGAGATATCGGGATGGGGGCCCAGGAAGATGTCGCCGATCAGGCTGCCGTTCTTGAACGGCGGTGTGACCATCTCGTAGGCGCGGTTGTCAGGGAGACCTTCACCCGTCGTCGGGTAGACGAAGGTGTGGTCAGTGCTCGTGGCGGTCCCGGCCGCGTTGCTCGTCACAAACCGCCAGTGGTAGGTGGTGTTCGCGGAGAGGCCCGAGATCACGGCGCTGACGGGGACCGGAAGGCTTTCGTTGCCGATCTGTTCGAGCGACTGTTCGCAAGGAACGCTGTTGCCGTAGGCGGTGGAGGTGCCGTATTGAAAGGTGCACGAGGTGACGGAGAAGCCCACCGGGTTGACCGTCGCCTGCAGATCGGCCGAGCTCGCGGTCACGCTCGTGACCATTTCTGAGGCGATCGACGGGGCCGGCAGCGTTTCGAGTGTCGCGTCTTCGCCGAAGTTCGTGCCGTTCGCGTTCGAGGCCTGCAGCCGGAAATGGTAAGTCGTGCCGGGCATGAGGCCCGTGAGCCTGGCCGTGACCGCCACTTCCCCCGTGCCTGAGCCGACCGTCTGTTCACAAGCAGCCGTCTGGCCGTAAGAAGTGCTAGTGCCATAGTCGAAGTGGCAGTCGGTGACGTTCACTCCTTCGGGATTGATCGCGCCGCTCGGCGTCGCGGAAGACCCTGTCACTTCGGTGGCCGCGCCGGTCACGACTTCGGGAACGTTCGCGGCGGCGCCGAAGATCTCGACCAGGTGGTTGCCGCCGGCATCGGAGACATAGAGCACGTCGGAGGCGCCATTGACTGCGAGACCTTCAGAGGCAGTGAGGGCGCCCGGCCCACGGGCGCCGAAGCTAAGGACACGGGTGCCAGCTTCGTCGTATTCAGCGATCTGGGTGTGCTCGTCAACAAAGAGGGCGTTGGTGGCGGGGTCCACCGTGACACCCCAGGCGGGGTTTGCGTTGACAATGCCAGCTGACGTGTAGGTGGTAGAGGCGGTGACTGGGAATATAGAAGGAGTGAACTTCTCGACAGCGGCCTCGAAGTGATTCAGGTAGACGATACCGTGAGAGTCAACAGCGACGTTGCATGCGTTCGATGCGGCGATAGTCGCGAGAGGTTCTCCACTCGGCGCATAGACGTGCACACCTTGGCTTGCTCCTCTGCCGCTGTCGCCGGCATATATGTCGCCGTTAGCGTTGACGGCGACACCACAGAGCGCTTCGAACCCGCCTAGTTCGTTGGTACCGGCACCCGGGCCCACAGTGAAGTTCGCGGGTTCCCCGTCAGACTGATAGGCCCTCAGGGAACCCGGGAAATTGACGACGTAGAAATCGTGGGTGGACGAGCTCACGGCGATCTCGCTCACCGGCAGACCGGCGTGGAACGAGAAGCCCGTGAGCCTGCTGCCACTGATATTGGGGCTGACACCCGTGAAGATCGAAGGTTCGTGGGCAGAGTTGAACTTTTGAACCGTGCCCGCGCTCACATCAGCAACATAGAGATCACCGGTGGACTGATCGACGCCGACCGCCGCGGGCTGTCCGAAAGCCGTAGCAGCGGTGCCGCCGGGGCCAAAGCTCGCCTCGAAAGAGCGGGTCTCGACCGCAGAGGCCGGGGCCGTCGTGAGCGCCAAGATACCCAGCGCGGTGGCGAGGGTCGCCAGAGCGGCTAGGGTACGAGGACGTGAAGGCGCACCAGCCCCTCGCAAAGCGCGCGAGCGAGCAGGCCCGGCAACACCGGTACGGTGCAGTAGGGACCTGGCGGTGTCGCATAGCTTGGTCATTGGGGTGCCTTTCGTGTGGATGTGGTGCATTCGTCAGTTCGTGTGTGGTGTGGTGTCTGGTGCCTCTAGAATTAGGCGCGTACTCATGCTCAGGGCGCGATCCGGGCGCGGTCGAAGGGTCGAGCGGAGTCGCCGGTGGAAACCCCGCCACCGCGCGAACAGCCATCCGCCAGGCGAGGCCGGTAGTCGCTTCGGTGGTGGTGATCGCTTCGACCGAGGGTTCGGGAGCTTCCGGAGGGGGCCAAGAGCTGGGGTGGCACCCACCGCGAACACGACACACGCCACGGTGGCAAAGACGACGGCAGCGGTCAGCCTACAGGCGTTCATCAGAAACGGCTAACGCTCGCACGCTTCCACGGTCGCGCATAGGTCGCCAAGCACACCAGCGGCCCATTGAGCAGCACCCCGACGCACACTCGTCCTCCTCAAGTCTTCCACCTCATGACACGTGTTCGACCGTTTAAATCAGGACTCACAACAAAGTCCCATGATCTCATATAGCTGCTCATACCGTCAATCGGTGTTTCCCACTCCCTGCTCTGCCGAGTCCTCACGTGCCGCTGGCCCGACCAAGTGAGATCGGTCCTCCCCGTGTGAGAGTTCTACCGGACCGGCACAATGGGACAGAGGCGAACCGACATAAAGAGGCGACGACCACCCGTAGCAGATCCTCCGAAGGCTCAGGAAGTCAGACAGGCTGTCCGAGGGCAGCCACGTCCCTGAGTGGCTAAGGCCCTCCAACTATCAGAGCCGACCTATCACCGCTGGCGAGCGCAGTTCGGCGGCATGAAGGCCGACGATATGAAGCGCCTGAAGGACCTGGAGCGCGAGAACCAGGCTCAAGCGGATCATCGTCGGCAAGGAGCCCGAGAACGTGGCCCTCACGGAGATCGCGAAGAGAATCTTCTGAGCCGTCGCGCAGGCGCGGGCGATTCTGATGCTCCGGGATCGTCTCGGCTCTCCGAGCGGCGGGCGTGCCAGATCGCACATCAGCACAACCCCCCCTATCAGCCACGCCAAGCGCCAGATGACAAGGCTCTGATGGCCGGCTGCGCGAGCTGTCGTGTAATAAGCGTCCTCGCTGGAGTCTATCGTCGCGCCCACGCCGTGCTTCTGGAGGAGGGATGGAGCATCACGCACCCCGCGCCTATGCGTGAGAAGGGCGTACGCGTACCTGCGCGGAGCAGAAAGCGCCAGCACCCCGGGGTATCCACGGTGCCCGCTGCTCGTCTTCACGCTGAGCGTCCCGATCATGTGTGGGCGCTTGACTACCATTTCGACCCGATCTCAGACGGCAAGGTCCTGAAGTTCTTGCACGTCGTCGACGAGCACACCCGCGAGGCGCTCGCTGTTCGCTGCGAGCGCATCATCGACGCCGATCAGACCGTCATCACACTCGGGCAGTTGGTCAGCCAACGAGGCAGAGCACCCGAGCACATCCGCTGTGACGACGGACCCGAGCTGACTGCCAACGCGATCCGCGACCGGTGCCACTTCTCCGGCACCGGCAACGTCTACATCGACCAGACTCACAGTGGCAGAACCCCCCACGTCGAGTCCCTCGGCTCACATATCCGGGACGAGTTGCACTCCCAAGAGCTGTTTACAACCGTCGCCGAGCCAGAGTGCTGATCGAGGACTGACGCGATTACAACCACCGCCGGCCGCATTCCGCGCTCGACATAAATGCCCCTACTCGCTTCGCAGCAATCTGGCACAGTGAACAGACCAACCAACCCAACAACTCTCGTCTGGCGTGGACCGATGAACGAGTCCGGTCACTGCGACCCTCCCGGCCACCCTTATCTCATGCGTCCTTGCGTTCTGCTCCACCGACGATGGTGCGCGGAACCGTGACCGATCCCGCGCACCGTCTCGCCCGCAGGCGCTATCCCGCGATTGCTGTGATCTTGCCTTCTAAGCGCCCGTGACTAGATCAGATTGGGCTGATCTTGAACATCTGCTGTAGTGTGCCTTCGAATAAGGCTTCCATGTGAATTGTTTCGCCGACATTCTCTTCGGATTCCACGAATCCGGTCCCAAAGTTAGATAAGAGAACACAGCCGACTAATTTTCCTTCGTTGTTGTAGTATTTCGACTGGTTTTGTTTGCCTTTTCCGTTGCCTAACAGTGTTCCTGTGGATAAGGTGACGTCTTCTAGTTCGGTTGCTGGGTCGGTGATGGGTCCGACTACGCAACCTTCTACTTTGATTTTCACCGATCCACATGTGAGGTTGACTAGTTCAGGTAAGAATGCTATGCCGATCGTTAATTTTTTTTCCGGGTCTGATGTTAATGTCAGGAAGACGACATGGAAGGTGCCTTTTGTTAAGGCTACTTCTTTTGCATCACCTTCGCTGTTGCATGCTACTTTGCCCTGTTTGACGCCTGAGAATGTTGCTCGGAAGGTCCCTAATGAGGATAATTCGGTGACTAAGAGTAACGTCGCCAGGCCTACGCCTTCTAGTTTGCCACCGGCCGTGTTGTTGAGTCTCGTTTTCGTTGTTCCGTTATTTTCGAGATTCAGATGCAGGGGATATGTTCCGCCTAATTCTATCGAGATGTCAGGTAACGCCGCGAGCGCCGACGTTGCCGTGATGCCGAAGGCGAACATCGCCACCAGCGTCACGCCCAGGATCTTGAGATATCTCATTTTGACTCCTTGTTTGGGATGTAGTGCAACTGCACTGCAAAGTGTCCCACCCATCGGCTGCGCTAGTCAAGCAAAGTCAGAGATTGTTTCTGACTGCACAGAGAGCGCTCACCGGCGAGGTGTCTAGGCGTGCCCGTCGACACCTCTCCCTCCGCGCGCGGCCTGGCGGCACGATTGCCGATCGGATCTAGTTGAAAGTGTAGGGCTCTTCTTTTTCGGCCAGCGCCGCGGAGGATGCCTTGAATTGCCTGCACTTCGCCACCACATAGCCGGCTTGGCAGTCCGTTCTGGCCCTCCATCTGGCGCGCCATTCCCTGATGAACGCGACCAGCGTCTGGTTATACAGTTCACTGGAAAGCAGCGTCCTGATCTCGGCCTGCACCTGCATCGGTGTCTTGTGGTAAGGTGGATAGGTCCGCGTCACCTCAAAGACGTAGTAACCCAACGAGATTCCCACGGGTCCGCTCAGAACGTTTGGCTTTGCGGCAAAGATGGCGTGATCGAGAGGGGGCTCGCGATAAAAGCCCGGTTCGTAGCCCAAGACCAGGCCTTCTTTGCTGTGGATCGGCTGGTGAGCAGGTGGGAGGTTTCTCGCCACGCTCGCAAAGGTTTTTCCGGATGCTATTTCGCTCTTGATCTTCTGAGCTTCTGTTTGGCTTGCGGCGCGGACGATCTCAAGGTCACGCCGCTTGGGGACGCTAAAGAGGCCCTTGTGCTGGTTGTAGTAGTTGACGACCTGCACACTGGTGAGATGGCTCGTTTTCCTGGCAAGCACATGCCGGATCCCTTCGGCAAGCAGCTGCACCCTTGTTTCAAGCACAAAGTCCGCCAGGGTCCTGCCTGATCTCGCCAGTTCCTGCGCGACCTGCTGTCCAGCCTCGGCCTTGTTGAGTTCCTGCTGGAGTTCCCTATCGCTGACGTGCACGCCCTCTTCGACCGCCCCGCCGATCACCCACTGATCGACGATCAGGGGATCGAGCGCCTGCGTCTCGAGCTTCTGATACTGCTGCTGGCATTCACGCTTTGCCACGCTGGGCTTGGACCCACTCGACCCGGACTGGGCCGAGGCCGCTTCCAGATGCTTGACGCAAGCGACAAAATCAGGCGGCACGGGCGCCACCTCATTCGGGCCTTCGCTTTTCACAAGGCCCGCCAGCGCATGCGCGAACATCGCCCTGGTGATCGCATGCCCCCCAACCCACACGACGACGGCGTTGGGTTCAGCCACAGGATCAGCCGACGGCGCCGCGACAGATCCGGAGGGTTCCGCATCATGACGTGAGGTCCCACCACCACCACTACCACCCCCACACGCGCTCAGCGCGAATATCGCCACGAGCAACGAGGCGCCGCACGCGAGGCTGCGACAGGCGAGCACAGCCCTGACACTCGCGCCACAGCGACGCCGCCAAAAAGACTTGGGCGAGACTGTTTCTGAATACGAGCGCTTTGTAGCCATGACTTTGCCCCAAACAATGCGGATAGCGCGATGTGGCTGCCGCGGCGTCATGGTGCCAGAGAGCCGACGCAAAGTGGCGATCATGGCGCTCCCAAGCCCGCCGGCGCACGAAATGCCTTATCAATCAGGCTTCGAGGCACCCAACTGAGAAGCAAAGATGTTTCTCTCTCGGCCGTTGCGAGGACCGACCGCAACGTTGCGGACTGGGCGCAATCTGGCTCACCCCGCTTTTCGCTCGCCACGGCGCTCCTTCAGCGTGTTTGACGCACGCGGATTGAGATCCCAGCCGCATGGCTCGGCTTGTGCGGGTTACGTCACAGTTCGGCGACAGTATTGACACAGATCGCGCTCGCAGGACACGATCGGCGACCTAGCGTTGCCGATCATGCACGTCGCCTCTGACAGCCCATCCCCACCATCCCCCTCAGGCGCCCCACGCGGAGACCCCCGTCACACGCTCGGCCGGCTCGGCGAGGAGTTGGCCGCAGCCCACTTCAAGCGGCTCGGCTTCTCCCTGCTGGGACGCAACGAGCGCACCCGCCACGGCGAGATCGACCTAATCGCCTTTGACAATCGCACGCTCGTGTTCGCCGAGGTCAAGACCCGGCGCGTGGACGTCCGCCCGCGCGGACCCCGACCCGACCAGCAGCCCCTCGTCTGGCTGCGCCCCCGCCAGCGTATCCGCCTGCGCAAACTCGCCACCGCCTGGCTGGCCGACCAGAAGCACATCCGCCCCACCGCCCACACGATCCGCTTCGACGCGATCGGCGTGATGGTGGACAGCCAGAACCGTCTCCTGCGCCTGGACCACGTCGAGGGGGCGTGGTGAGGACCGAGCGCCGATACGGAACGGGGCGCGTATGAGCGCCAAGGGAGATTTCAAGAAGATCCGACGCCGCGCCGAAGATCAGGGGTGGCGCGTGGAGAAGCGCAAGGAGTACTGGCTGTTCTTCTCCCTCGACAAGAAACAGCCACCATGCAAGATAGCGGGAACCCCATCGTCCTTACGATCGTGGGTGAACTTCCTCTCGTGTCTCAAGAAAAAGGGGTATAAAGCATGATCATGGAGTATCGGACCTGGACCTCCGTGGCAGATGTGCCGTTTAGCGACGAACCCAAGTGGCTGGCGCTGAGCAGACATCTGGACAAGAACTACCCCGAGCTCGGGCCGGTTGGGTCCTGGGAAGACGACGGAACAACGATCGTGTTCATCCTCGCCAATGACGAGCCCGACCCTGCGACCGCCGCGGAAAACGCCGCCCGGATCGTCAGCGAGGCGCTGCACGCCACCGGGCTGGCTGACCGCTTCCCGACGGTCTTCCAGGTCGAACCGGCAACCGATCTCGTTCCCGCGTAGCGCTCCCACGCCCCCCACCGCTGTCCCGGGTCTCAGCGTCGAGCGACTACAGCGCCAGCTGCTGGTAAGCCAGCGACTGAAACGACATCCGATGCAAAGGCGAAACGCCCTGGCGCGCGATCGCGTCACGGTGTACCGGGGTGGAGTAGCCGACGTGCTCGGAGAATCCCCAGCCAGGATGCAGGGTGTCGGCGTGGTGCATGTAGCGATCACGGGTGACCTTCGCGACGATCGACGCGGCGGCGATCGCGGCGCTGGTGGCGTCCCCGTCCACGATCGCGCGCTGGGGACGCTCGAACTCGGGCACGGAGAAACCGTCCACGAGACAAAGAACCTCGCCGGGCACGCCGTCGGTGACATTGCGCAAGGCGTCGCGCAGCGCCGCGAGGTTCGTGTTGTGCAGGCCACGCTCGTCGATCCCCCCGGCACAACGGGAGATGACCGCGACACGGGCCGCGCAGCGCAGCACCAATGGATACAGCTCCTCGCGCGCCTGTGCGGTGTGCTGCTTGGAGTCGTTGAGCGCGCTCAGCGAGCGCAACTCGCGCATGGTCAGTGCCTCGTAGTCGAACATCACACCCGCGGCAACGAGCGGTCCGGCGAGACAGCCCCGGCCCGCCTCGTCCGCACCCGCGACCAGGGGGACGCCGAGACGGCGGTCGAACGCGAACAGGCGCCGTCCACTCGTTCGCGCGCGTGCGCGCCTGCGCCTAGCGCGAGCCGATGAGCTTTTCGGAGCCTTCCTAGCGGACTTTGTCACCGAGGCGGGAGTGACGGCCAGGGCGGGAGAGCTCGCAGCAGAGTCTGTCGCGGTGGAGGATGGCGCGGTGGCGCTGGTAGTCGCCGCGGCGGGCGCGATGCGAGCCACGCGGGCCGGGCGGGCAGGGCTCCTAGAAGAATCCGATGCGGTCGGGGGGCCAGTAGGTGGCGAACGCCTCGCCGATGATCCACCCGGTGGGTACGGGTCCCCAGAACCTGCTGTCGTCGGATTCGCCACGGTTGTCCCCCATCATGAACCAGTGTCCGGCCGGAATCTTGATCGGGGTCGGGAAGTTGCACTCGGGGCTCGCACCGCATTCGCGGATGTAGGAGTCCTGCTCGCGCACAAACTGGCTGGTGCCGGCGGCCTTGCGAAAGGCGTGGCCTTCCTTGATGTAGATTTCGTCACCCGGACCGGCGACGATGCGCTTGATGAAGTTGACGCTCGCCTCCTTCGGGACCGGTTCCGCGCAGGCCGTGCCGCCGAGTTTGACGGTGTGCGGGACGGGCCCGCACTGCTCCTGCTGAGCTCCTTCGGGCGGGTGAAAGACCGTTATCTGACCGACGTGCGGTTTGCTGAAATGGGTGCCGATGCGATCGACGAGCACGCGCTGGCCGACCGCGAGCGTCGGTTCCATCGAGCCACTGGGAATGCGGTACGGCTTGACGATCCACGCCTGGATCCCAAGCGCGAGACCGAGCGCGACGGCGATGATCACGACCAGCTCGACGATCGAGCTGGTCGTCGATTTGGAGCGCTTTGCGGTGGAGCTCACGCCGGCGTGTCGCCGGCGAGCTCGCCTCCCTGCGTATCGCCGGAATCGGGGGATGAAGAATCGGCACCGGACGTCTCAGATTCGACCTCCGCAGATGCCTCGGCCTGCGCCGGCACCTCGGACTCCGCAGGCGCCTCGGCCTCCACAGGCGCCTCGGCCTGGGCCGATGCCGCACCCTCGGCGGACGCGTCAGCCTGATCAGGCTCGCCCGTCCCGGCACTCGCCGGCTCACCGGCCTGCGGTCCACTGCCATCCCCCACGGGCGTCTGCGCCTGTGCTGCGTCCGCCCCGGCGGCCAGATCCTCTCCGCCGGTCTCACCCCCGTCATGTGCAGCCTGCACACCCTCCGCGACCGTCTCATCTGCGGTCATGCCCTCGGCGTCGGTCGCTCCCTGCGGCTCGTGCAACAGACCGGGTTCGATCGTCTCCTCCGGGCCGGTGTAGCGGCGCTCACGGACACGCGCGCGCTTGCCGACCCGGTCGCGCAGGTAGTAGAGCTTCGCGCGGCGCACATCGCCGCGAGCGGCCAGCTCGATGCGCTCGATCTTCGGAGAGTGCACCGGGAACATGCGCTCGACGCCGACGCCGAAAGACTGCTTGCGCACGGTGAACGTCTCGCGCGCGCCGTGACCTTGGCGCTTGATGACGACTCCCTCGAACACCTGCACGCGCCGGCGCGAACCCTCGATCACCTGAAAGTGCACCTTGACGCGATCGCCCGGCGCGAAGGAGGGGACGCGGCGCAACTGCGCGCGCTCGATGGTTTCGATGACGCTGCTCATGATGAATGTGGTGCTGAGGCGCGCCCAACAACCGCTCACAAGATCCCGGGACGGGATGGGCGGTCGGCGCGGTCAGCAATGGTAGCGGACGGTCAGTCCTCGCGCGCCCGCTCCCGACTACGCCCACCCCGCCCGCAGTGCTCGGCGAGCGCCTCACAGGCCGGACATCACTCGCCGCCCCCGCGGCGCTCGGCAAGTGGATCACCGGCCGGACGGACCATCCGGGTCTTGCCCAGCGGCCGGGTCATCCCGTTCGGAGCTGCGCGCGCGCCGCCACTGTGCGATGCGCTCGTGATGCCCGGACAGCAGCACCTCGGGCACCTGCCAGCCGCGATACTCGGCGGGACGGGTGTAGTGCGGATACTCGGGGCGGCCCTGCAGGGCGGGGCTGAAGGACTCCTCGATCGCCGACTCCTTGTGCCCGAGCGCGCCGGGCAGCTTGCGCAGGACGGCGTCGCACACGACCATCGCGGCGAGCTCGCCCCCGGCGAGGACATAGCGACCGATCGAGACCTGCTCGGTCGCGAAGTGCTCGACGATGCGCTCGTCGAACCCCTCGTAGCGACCGCACAGCAATGTCAGGGCCGGCTCGGCCGCCAGCTCGCGCGCGAGCTCGTCGTCGAGCAACCGCCCGCCCGGCGTCAGCGCGATCACCCGGCGATCCTCGCGCAATCGCACCGGGTCGACCCCGTAGCGGGCACGCAGGGCGCTGTCGAGCACGTCCACGCGCAGCACCATCCCCGCGCCGCCGCCGAACGGCGTGTCGTCTACCTGGCCGGCGCCAAGCGGGGTGTGCTCGCGGAAGTTCACGCACTCGATGCGAGTGCCCGCCGCGAGCGCGTTGCGTACGTGGCGCTGCTCGGTGAACCACTCAAACCACTCGGGGAACAGCGTGAACACGTCAATCTCCACGCCGCTCAGTCCTCTACGAAGCCCATGTTCACGTCGATCCGGCCGGCGACGACGTCCACGTGACGAATCGCATCTTTGACCATCGGCACGAGCAGCAGCCGGGGGCCGGGTTTGGAGGAATCGACACCGGCGGGGTGGACATTGGAAGAATCGGCGTCGGCGGGGTCCGTGGGATCGATGTCGGAGGAGGCGAGCCGTACCTCCAGCGCCTCGCACGAGGGCAGCTCGATCATCTGCGTCACCGTACCGACATGACGCTCACCGTCGACGACGACACACCCCTCCAGCTCGTGGGCCCACCACTCGCCCTCCGCGAGCCGGGGCGCGTCCACCGCGGCCACCTCCAGCGTCTGGCCGCGCAGCGCCTCCGCGCCGGTGCGATCCTCGACGCCCTGTACGCGCACGATTGGTCGTTGATCAGTCCCCGCGCGACGCACGATCGCCGCGGTCGCGCCCGCGATCGTGACATCCGTCCCGAGCTCCAGCAGGCGCGGGCGGGCGCCTGTCACATAGAAGCTGCCGTCGAGACCGTGCGCACGACCGACCCGGCCGGCGTGCAGCCGACCCTCCGAAACCGAGCTGTTGGGTCCTCCGGAGCCGAGCTGTTGAAGGTCCACCGCCGTTCGAGTCCTCCCTGTCCACGAGGAGCGTTCGACGCGGCTCAATCGACGATGTCGACGAGCACCCTGCGTCCCGCGCTCGTCGCGGCGGCTTTCACGACCGTGCGCAGCGCGTGAGCGGTGCGCCCGCCGCGCCCGATCACCCTGCCGTAGTCACCGTCGGCTACGCACAGCTCGAGCACGATCGTGCCGTCGTCCTCCTCGAACTGCTCGACCGACACGTCCTCAGGCTCATCGACCAGACCTTCGGCCAGATATTCGAGCAGCTGTCGCGGGATCTCGCTGGACATATTCTTTTGCGTGGCCACCGTCCGTGCATCCCGAGCTCGCCGCGAGTATCAGTCGCCTTGAGCGGTGATGCCCTGGATACGCAGCAGCTTGCGCACCGTGCCCGACGGCTGCGCCCCACGTGCCAGCCAGCTGCGCGCGCGCTCGGCGTCGATTGTGATCGTCGAGGGGTTCGTCTGCGCGTTGTATTGGCCGATCGTCTCGATCACGCGACCATCGCGTGGAGAGCGCTGGTCGGCGACGACCACGCGCCAGATCGGATCCTTCTTGCCGCCCACCCGTGTGAGCCTCAGCCGTACCGACAACTTGTGCGTCCTCTCTATACGTCTTGTGTGCGTCTGGATGTATGCGTCTCGATGATGCGAAATGCAATCAGAGCTTAGTGGTTTTGGCACGTCGCCAAAGCCCGGGACCACGATTGCCCTGCCCGCGCACCGTCATCACTGTGACGCATCGCACCCCGCCGAGCCCACACCGAGCCCGTGCCATGCCCGGCCAGAGCCTGCCCTACCGCGCCTGGCGCATCAGCGCCCCGATGTCCGGCATGCGGCCGCGTCCCACCTGCTTCATCAGCTTGCGGGTCTGGCCGAACTGCTTGACGAGCTGGTTGACCTGCTGCACGCTGGTGCCCGATCCGCGCGCGATGCGCAGCCTGCGCGAGCCCTTGATCAGCTCGGGTTTCGCCCGCTCTGTGGGGGTCATCGAGAGGATGATCGCCTGCACTCGATCGAGCTCGCGCTCGTCCACCTTCATGTTCTGCAACTGCTGTCCCGCGACCCCGGGAATCATGCCGAGCAGGTTGGTCAGCGGGCCCATCCGCCGGACGGTCTTCAGCTGTGCGAGAAAATCGTCGAGACCGAATTCGTCGCGCTTGAGCTTGTTCTGCAGCTCAAGCGCCTCGTCCTCGTCGAACTGGCGCTCGGCGTGCTCGATCAGGCTCATCACGTCGCCCATGCCGAGGATTCGCTGGGCCATGCGGTCGGGATGGAAGCGCTCGAACTGGTCGAGCTTCTCTCCGGTGGAAGCAAACATGATCGGCTTGCCCGTGATCGCCTTCACCGATAGTGCCGCGCCACCGCGGGCGTCACCGTCGAGCTTGCTCATCACGACGCCGTCGAACTGCACCTCCGCGGCGAACCGCTCGGCCACGGCGGCCGCGTCCTGGCCGGTCATCGCATCCACGACCAGCAGCACGTCGGTCGGTTTCACCGCCGCGCGCATTCGCACGAGCTCGGCCATCAGCTCCTCGTCGACGTGCAGCCTGCCGCTGGTATCGACGATCAGCACGTCCTTGCCCTCCTGCGTGGCGCGCTCCAGCGCCCACGCGGCGATATCGACCGGGTCGCGCTCGGGGTGGGTGGGGTCCCGGTAATACACCTCCGCTCCCGCCTGCGCGCCGACCTTGACGAGCTGCTGCACCGCCGCCGGGCGGTAGGTGTCGCACGCCGCCACCGCGACCGCCGCGCCGCGCTCCTCGCGCAGGTGCCGGGCGAGCTTCGCGGTCGCGGTCGTCTTACCCGAGCCCTGCAGCCCGGCCATCAGGATCACGGTCGGAGGGTGCGAGGAGAAACTGAGTCCGGCCGACGCGCCGCCCATCAGCGACGCGAGCTCCTCGGCGACGATCTTCACGACCTGCTGGCCGGGATTCAGCTTGCCGATGACGTCGGCTCCCAGACAGCGCTCCTTGACCTGCGCGGTGAACCGGCGCACGACCTTGAAGTTGACGTCGGCCTCCAGCAGCGCGAGGCGGATCTCGCGCATCGCCGCGTCGATGTCCTGCTCGGTCAGCGTGCCGTGACGGCGCACGTCTGCGAGCGTGGCCTGCAACTTCTCGGCGAGCGCGTCGAACATGGGTTGTGCTGATTCTCGCAGCCGCGAGGCCCAGAGGAGGCTCGTCAGCCGAGGGATCTCCTCAGTCGTGGCGCCCGGCGGAGGAGTCTGCTGGATCTGGCGGAGCTGGCGGGGCTGGTGCAGTCAACGAACGCTTGGGGGCGCCGTCGGGCACAGACGGTGGCTGCGGGGGCTCGGGCTCACGCCCGGACACACGGCGCGAGAGCGCCTCGCCGATCCCGCCGAACGCCTCGGCGAACTCGCTCGGGACGACGAACACCTTGTTCGCGTCGCCTTCGGCGAGCTGGGGCAGCATCTGCAGGTATTCGTAGCTCAGCAGCTCGCGATTCGGTTTGCCCTCGTGGATCGCTTTGAACACGGTGTCGATCGCCTTGGCTTCGCCCTCGGCGCGCAGGATCGCCGCCTGGCGCTCGCCCTCGGCGTCGAGGACCGCTGCCTGCTGAGCGCCCTCGGCCGTGAGCACCGCCGCCTGCTTGGCGCCCTCGGCGGTCAGGATCTGAGACTGCTTCTCGCCTTCCGCGGTCAGGATCGCGGCGCGACGGTCGCGCTCGGCGCGCATCTGCTTCTCCATCGCCGTCCTGATGTCCTGGGGCGGGTCGACCGACTTGATCTCCACGCGGTTGATCCTGATCCCCCACTTACCCGTCGCCTCATCCAGCACCACACGCAGCTCGGTGTTCACGTTCTCTCGGGCCGTGAGCGTCGCCTCCAGCGACAGGCCGCCGATCACGTTTCGCAGCGTCGTGACCGTCAGCTGCTCGATCGCCTGCAACGGGTTGGCAATTTCATACGTCGCCGAGCGTGGGTCGGTGATCGTGAAGTACAGCACCGTCTCGATTCCCACCACCACGTTGTCTTCGGTGATCACCGACTGGGGAGAGAAGTTGATGACCTGCTCGCGCAGGTCAACCAGCGGCTTCACGCGGTCGATGAACGGCGTGATGATCGTAAGCCCCGGCTCGAGCGTGCGGCTGTAGCGACCCAGCCGCTCCACCACTCCCGCCTTGGCCTGGGGAATGACGCGGATGGTACGCGCGGCCACGATGAGCGCGAACACGACGACCACGGCGAGGACTATGAGCGGGATCATTGGGGTGAGGTTTCCTTTCTGGGAAGTTCTCTACTTCTCTACTGAGCCTATCTCGATCGCAGCCCGCCTCTGAGGCGGTCGTGGATCGAGCGACGCGAGAACACGGTGAGCGAAGTGTGCTCGGCACACGAGTGATCGAGGACAAGCACCGATCGGAGATCGTATGATCTCCGATCGGCTAGCAAAGCGTCCACGGCCGCCTCAGTCGTCCACGGCCGCCTCAGTGCATCACCAGCGCCGTCGCGCCTCGAATTTCAACCACCTCGACCCGCTCGCCCGCGTCGATGACCTCATCTTCGTCGTAGCTGCGCGCGGTCCACACCTCGCCGTCGATCTTCACGCACCCGACGCCCTCGCCGTTGGCGATCCGCTCGATCACGATCGCGGGCTTGCCGATCAGCGCCGCCGCGCCCGTCCTGATCGCCGGGGGCAGCCGGCGATGCCTTTGCGCGATCGGGCGCAGCGTGCTGAACACGATCCCCGAGGCGAGCACGAACACGATCGTGCTGAGCAGCGCCCCCACGCCCATCAGCCCCACGACCGCGGCGAGTCCCGCCCCGATTGCGAACGGAGCGAGATAGAACCCGCCCTGGTGCATCTCCCCGATCCCGAGCAGACACGCGGCAACCAGCCATACGATCAATACGTTCATATCTTCAGATTACCCCTCGGCGATCAACGGACCCACTGATTGGAGCTACGCCGGACGCCCTGATCGATGTTAATCCTGCGCGCACGTCGTGCGATCTCTCGATCGGGGCCGCGCGCGCGTCGCGCGTTGGCGCGCGCCTTATGGGTCGGCGATCAGCGCGCGCGCGAAGTCCTCGGCATCGAACGGGCGCAGATCCTGCACCGTCTCGCCGATCCCGATCAGCTTCACCGGCAACTGCAGCTCGCCGGCGATCGCGAGCGCGATCCCGCCCCGAGCGGTCCCGTCGAGCTTCGTCAGCACAACCCCGGTGACATCGGCCGCCGCGGCGAACAGCTGCGCCTGGCGCAACCCGTTCTGACCGGTGGTCGCGTCGATCGTGAGCAGCGTCTCGTGCGGAGCGCCCTCCAGCTGGCGAGCGATCACGCGACGCACCTTGCTCAGCTCGGCCATCAGATCGTCCTGGGTGTGCAACCGCCCGGCGGTGTCGACGATCACGACGTCCACGCCCTCGGCCCGCGCACGAGCAATCGTCTCGAACGCAACGGCGCCCGGATCGGAGCCCTCGGGACCGGTCACGATCTCCACACCGGCACGCTCAGCCCAGCCCGCCAGCTGCTCGCTCGCCGCCGCCCTGAACGTGTCGGCCGCGCCCAGCAGAACGCTGCGATCGCACTCGTGGCGCAGGTGCCAGGCGAGCTTGCCGATCGTCGTGGTCTTCCCGGTCCCGTTCACACCGACCGCCATGATCACGGTCGGCCGCGGGCGAATATCGATGCGCGCGTCGCCCACGCGCGCGGTCTGCGCGAGCAACCCGATCAGTCGCTCGCTCAGCGCCTCGCCATCCGCGAGCTCGCCCGTCTGCGCCTCTGCCTCCAGCGTGCCCACGATCGAGGCGGTCGTGCGCGCGCCCACGTCGGCGAGGATCAGCGCCTCCTCCAGCCGTTCCCAGGCGGCGACGTCGAGCGTGCCGAACAGCGTCGCCTGGATCTCCCCGCCCAGCGCCTCGCGGGTCTTCGACAGGTTCTCGCGCAGGCGCCTGAACAGCCCGCGCCGGGGCCCAGCGGACGCGCCCGACTCCGCCTCGCGCGCGGGGGCGTCGGTGATGAACAGATCGCTCCAGTCGCGCGCCACGGGCCGCGCGACGATAGCAGCGAGCCCGGTGCAGTGAACGGTATACCGACGCTGATAGCGATCAGCGCCAACCGCGCGAACAGGAGCTCGACTCAGGCGACTTCGGCGACGGCCTCGGCGAGGAGGGCAGCTTCATCGCCGTCGTCCTCCCCGTCCTGCCCGGGCGCCACCGCCTCGGGGGGCAGCCGGCGGGAGATCACCTTGGAGACGCCGTCTCCGCCCATCGACACCCCATACAGCCAGTCCGCGGCCTCCATCGTGCGCTTCTGATGGGTGATCACGATGAACTGGGCCCTGTCGGAGTAGCGGCGCAGCAGCGCCAGAAACCGGTCGAGGTTGAGATCGTCGAGCGCCGCCTCGACCTCGTCGAGGATGTAGAACGGGCATGGACGCGCGAGGAACACCGCGAACAGGAACGCCAGCGCGGTCATCGACTTCTCACCGCCTGAGAGCAACGACAGGCGCTTGGTCGACTTGCCCGCGGGCGTGATCTCGATCTCCACGCCCATCACGTCCTCCTCACCCTCACCGGTGCGCTCGTCCTGCTCGGCCTCCGCATCGGCCGCGGCCTCCGCCGCCTCGGCCACCGCAGCGGCGTCCCCGCCGCCATCCATGGATGCGCCATTCGCCGGTGACTGCCCACCGAGCACGGCGCGAGGAGTGTGCTCGTCACGTACCAGCCGCAACCGCCCGCTGCCGCCCGGGAACACATCACCGGCGAGCTCCTCGAAATTGCGTGCCGCGGCGGCGAACGTCTCCTCGAACGTCTCTCTGATCTGGCGGTCGGTGTCTCTGATCAGCGTTTTCAACTCGCGCAGCGCGGTCTCCAGATCGGCCCGTCTGCACTCGAGCTCCTCGACGTGCGCGAGCGCCTCCGCATACTCCTCCTGTGCGAGTGGGTTCACGGGACCCAGCTGCTCGCGTCTGCGCGTCAATCGCTGCACGCGGCCCTCGAGCGCCTGCGCCTCCTCCTCCGTCAGGGGCTCGACGCCCTCCCGAGACTCAATGCCCTCGCCGGCGTCGCCGGACGCACCGGTCTCGCTCACCTCACCCGCCACACCCCCACCGGGCACACCCTCACCCGTAACGCCCTCGCCGACATCATTCGGCGCCTCATCGGTCTCGACCGCCGGCGCGAGAGCCATCATCATCGCCGGCAGCGGGCGCTCCAGGCGCTCGGAGATGGCGCTCAGCTCCTCCGCGGCCTCCCCCGCCTGGTCGCGCAGGCGTTGGGCGGCCACCTCGGCGCCGGTCACATCCTCGCCGACGGTCCGCAGGCGTGCCTGGATCTCGGCCTCCTGGTGCGCGCACTCGCGCAGCTCGGCGGCCACCTGCTCGCCGGCCGCATGGTCGTGTGACAGCTGCTCCTCCAGCTCCACCAGCAGCCCGCCGGCGCCCTCACCGACAGATGCAAGCACCGCGGCGAGACGTTGCGCACGGGGCGCCAGCGCCACATCCGCCGCATGCCGACCACGCAGGCGCGCGATGCGCTGCTCGCGCTGGGCCCGTTCGGCGGCCAGCCGCTCCACCTGTCTGCGCTCGGCCGCCAGCTCGCCCTGCAACTGCGCGCGGCGCACCGCCAGTGGACCCTGCTCTGGAGCGCTGCGGCGCTGCTCGATCAGCCATCCCGCACGGCGCTCTGACTCGCGCGCCTCGGCGAGCTCGCGTTCTGATCCGCGCAGCGCCTCATCGGCCTGCGCACGCGCGTCCTCAGCATCACGCACCTCTGCCAACGCGGTCTGTGCCGCCATGCCGGCCGCATGCTCGGCTCCAAGCGCAGCCTCGCTCGCGGCGATCAACCGCTCGCGTTCGTTGCGCCGCGCCAGCACCCGCTCGGCGCCGCCCTCGCTCACCTGGCGCACCTCGCCCCAGGCGGCGAACAGCACCCGTCCGGACCGCGTCGTCGCGATCCCGGTGAACCCCTCGGCGACGTCCTCCACTCGCTCCACCACCCACGCGTCGTCGAGCAGCCGCCGCGCCAGCTCCCGCGCCGCGCCCGATCCGCTCACCAGCTCGATCAGCCTGACCGCCCCCGGCGCGGGGAGCGTGCCCGCGCCCAGTCCCGGGTCCGGGTCCAGGTCCGGGCGCCCGTCCTCGCTCATACCCACGGCCTGCGCCGCATCCGCCGGATCACCGTCGGCGGCGTCCCCCGCGAGCAGCGCGCTCGCCCCGTCGGGACCAGCCCCGTCCAGGAGCGTGTTCGCCCCGCTCAGGTCACGCACCAGCGCCGCGTCCAGGCGCCCGCCCAGCGCGGCGGCGAGCGCCAGCTCGTAGCCGTCCCGCACTTTCAGCGCCTCGCTCAGCGCGCGCGCTCCACCCGTGCCGGCACCGGCGCCGCCGTAACGGGCATGGCTGCTCAGGAACTGGTTGGCCGCAGCCAGCTCGGCGCCGACCCGCGCGGCCTCTCGCCGTGCGGACTCCGCGGCGGCTTCCGCGCTGCGCAGCGCGGCGCGCGCGCCCTCGGCCAGAACGTCTGCCTGCGCGCGCGCTTCACCGATGGCCTCGACGGTGTCGGTGAGTTCGCCCGTCAGCTGGGCGGCCCGCTCGCGCTCGGTCTGCAGGCCCTCGATCTCGCGCTCGACCTCGCGCTCACGCTCGCGCTCCAACTCCGCCAGCTCCCGTTCGAGCCCGCGTACGCGATCCTCGCTCACCTCCTCGTGTCCCTCCGCGCTCCCCTCGCCCGAGGCTGCCGGCTCGGAGACGGTGAGCACGCCCAGCTCGATCTCGATGCGGCTCGCGCGCTCGCTCAGCGTGACCGCGCTCGCCTGCGCCTGCTCGCCACGCAGCGCCAGTCGCTCGCGCGCGGAGCGGATCTCATACGCGCGCCGTGACAGCGCGTCATGACGTTCGGTCCGCTCCGCCAGCGCCGTCTCTGCCTGCCCACGCCGGGCCACGATGCCCTGCAGCTCGGACTCGATCTGCTCGCGCTGCTCACGTGCAGCGTGCACCCGTGTCTCGGCCTCGCGCAGATCCACTCCCCGGACGCGCAACGTCTCGCACGCAAGCGTCCAGCGGGCTTCCAGCAGCTGGCGCTCCAAGCGCTCGTGCAGCTCGGCCGCCTCGGCCTGGCGCTTGAGCGGACGCAGCCGGGTGCGCGCCTCACGCTCGACATCGAGCGCACGATCGAGGTTCTCCTGGGTGCGCTCGAGCTTCAGCTGCGCGCGGCGGCGGCGCTTGCGGTGCTTGCCGAGACCCGCGGCCTCCTCGATCAACAGGCGCCGGTCGCGGGGCTTGGACGTCACGATCGACTCGACGCGCCCCTGGGAGATGACCGAATGCGTCTCCTTGCCGAGACCCGTGTCAGACAGCACCTCGATCACGTCCGTCAGCCGGCAGCGCGCCCCGTTGAGCCGGTATCCCCCCTCGCCCGTGCGATCGAGTGAACGCACGATCGAGATCTCGCTCAGCGGCAGATCGACCGTGCCGTCGGAGTTGTCGAGCACGATCTCGACCTCGGCGGAGCTGCGCGCCTGCACGCCACGCCCGCCGCCGAAGATCACGTCCTGCATCGACTGGCCCCGCACCGCGAGCGGCGACTGCTCGCCCATCGCCCACAGCACCGCGTCGGTGACGTTCGACTTGCCCGACCCGTTCGGCCCGACCACGACGCTGACGCCCTGGCCGAAGTCCAGGCGCGTGCGGTCGGGGAACGACTTGAACCCCTTGAGCGTGAGTGACTTCAGCCGCATCGCGTGTACCGGCTCTGGTTGTCTGGGTGGGTCGCATCCGCGCAGGTCATGGTCATCCCGATGTGGTGGGCGCGGGGCATCCAGCCCCGCATCATCTCGCCCATGGAGTCACCTGCAGTCGCTCCACGGCCTCCTGGGCCGCGACCTGCTCGGCGTGCTTCCGCCCAGGTCATGCCTGCCCCTGCAGCCAGTCCACAGCTTCGCGCGCGGCCTCCTGCTCGGCGTGCTTCTTGCTTCTGCCCCTCCCGGAGCCCAGCGTCTCGCCATCCACGCGCGCCGCCACCTCGTAGGTGCGCTCGTGCGGCGGTCCGCTCTCGCCGGTGACCTCGTAGCTGACGAGCGACCCGCGTTGTGCCAGCAGCTCCTGCAACGCCGACTTGAAATCGACCGGATGCTCGAGCGCCTGCTCGATCTCCGGCGTGAACGCCTGCACGACGGCTTCCGCGGTGCGCTCGTAGCCGGCGGTCAGGTAGCACGCGCCGATCACCGCCTCGATCACCGACGCCAGCACGCGCTCGGTCTCCACCAGCGCCACCGCCCCGCCGGACGCGCTCTGGGGCGCCGCGGCGCGCAGCCGCTCGGGTACGCCCAGGCGCTCGGCAACCGCCCGACAGCTCGGGCCCGACACTGCCTGTGCGCGGATCTTCGTCAGCCGTCCCGCCCCGAACCGCTCTGCCTCCAGGCGCGGATACAGGTGCGTTGTGACCGCCAGCCCCAGCACGCTGTCGCCCAGGAACGCCAGTCGCGGGTAGGACTCCTCGCGGCGCTCGGTCCACGACGCGTGCGTGAACACCTGGCGCTCCAGGTCCTCGGGCAGTCCCTCTAGAAGTTGATTGAGCATCTTCATATCCCCCACGCTCCGATGAGTGCGCAGGGCAAGCTGGGCAAGGACGCACCGAGTGAAGTGTGCTCCGCACATGAGCGAGGGAGGACGCAGATCCAGCGCCGCCATGCGTGCTCATCGCGGCGCTCGGTCCACGACGCGTGCGTGAACACCTGGCGCTCCAGGTCCTCGGGGAGCTCTTCGAGCAGTTCGTTGAGCAGGTTCATTTGCAGGCATCAGGCCGCGGCATGCGTCATGACGAAGTCCACCGCCTGCCCGACGGTCGTGATCGCGGCCGCCTGCTCGTCGCTCATGCGCACGTCGTAGCTGTCCTGCAGCTCCTGCACGAGCGTGTACAGGTCCAGCGAGTCGGCCTCCAGGTCCTCCTTGAACCGCGTGCTCTCCACGATCGCGCTCGGCTCGACGTCCAGCTCGTCGGCCAGATGGTCCCTGATCAGCTCGAACACCTCCTCATGCGTCATTCCCCGGCAGGCTAGCGACCCGCGCGGACACGGGCGTAGTAGCCCTTCTGAGCGCTCCCGCCTGCGCCAGCGCCGCGTGCGTGCGGCCGATCAGATCCTCCTCCGCGGCGCGCTTGGCGCGCAGGATCGCCTGCGCGAACCCACGTCTGGTGAAACCTCCGTGCGGCACGACCCCCAGCCCGCGCAACCCGAGCAGGTATGCCCCGCCCTGCGCTTCGGGGTTGATCTCCTCGCGCAGCCCGCCCAGCGCCGGTCGCAGCAGCATCCCCCCCAGCTTCGCTTTCGTGGATGACATCGCCGCATCCCTGATCGCTCTGAGCATCGCCTGTGACACACCCTCCATCGTCTTCAGCGCGATGTTGCCCGTCAGCCCGTCGGTCACGATCACATCGGCCGCGCCCGAGACCAGATCGCCGCCCTCGACGTTGCCGACGAACTCGAACGTCGTTGCCCTCATGTCCACCACCCGCGCGCGCAGCCGATCGTGCGCTTCGACTACCAGCGGGCTCCCGCGCTCGGCCTCCTCGCCGTTGGACAGCAGTCCCACGCGCGGATGCTCCACCCCGAGCACGGTCTGCGCCAGCGCCGCGCCCATGAACGCGAACTGCTCCAGGTGCTCGGCCCGCGCCTGCGCGTTCGCGCCGACGTCCAGCAGCGTCACCGGGCTCCCGGGCACGGGCAGCACCAGCGCCAGCGCCGGGCGGTGGATCCCGCGCGCACGCCTGATGTTGAACAGCCCCGCCGCCAGCGCGGCGCCGGTCCCACCCGCGCACACCAGCGCGTGTGCCCTGCCCTCGGCGACCGCCTTTGCGGCCTGCACGATCGAGGCGTCGAGATTGCCCCTTGCCGCGCGCGCCGGATCGGCGCTCTTGGCGATCGACACCGGCGCGTCCACGATCTCGATCGTGCCCTCGACCGCGCCCCGACACGCGGCCCTCAGCGCGTCCGCCGGGCCGAACAGGATCGTTCTCGCGCCCTCGCGCCCCGCCATCACGGCGCCTGCCGCGACCTCCTCCGGGCCGAGATCCGCACCGTTGCAGTCCACGGCGATCACCGCCTCTGTGCGCGTATCTGGTGCGGATGGCACGGCATCGTGCTCGTCGATCGCCTCCACGCGTGCATCCCCCCCGCGCGCACCTGGTGCGTCCTCCTCCGGGCCTCGCCCGCCCGGTGCATCCCCGCGCGGATCGGGCGCGCCTGCCACCCCGCTAGTCAAGCTTCAGCTCGCTCAGCTTCGCCCAGCGCGCGTCTTTTGCGCGCTCGTGCCCGTGCTCCGGACCGGCCTCGTTCAGGTCGATCGCGCACTCCGGGCACAGTCCCAGGCAGTCCTCTCTGCACAGCACCTTCGTCGGCGCCGCCAGCGCGAACGCGTCGTGCGCCCACGCCGACACGTCGAGCGTCTCACCATGCACGTACGGGCTCGCCAGCTCCTCGCCCTCGCCCGGCACATCGACCTCGCGCGCTTCCACCTCGACCTCAGGTGCGGCGTCCTTCAGGCAGCGCATGCACGGCCCGGTCAGCGTCGCGCCCAGCTTCAGCTTGAGCGCGTACCCGCCACCCGTCATGCGCGACACGTCCAGCTCCGCCGGCGCGCTCGACGGGCGCGCCTTATACCGCTCGCCGCCCAGCTCGAGAGCGTCGATCGGCACCCGCAGCTCGAGCTTTCGCCCCTCTCCGGGGCTGAGCCGCAGGCCCGCCAGGTCGAGATCGTGTGCCATCGCGGTCATTTCCCCTTGAGGCTAGCGCCCGCGCGCCTTTTCGCGGACGCGCTTATCCGCGGGGATGAGCATCATTTTGGAATCGCTTTACGACACGGACGCGCCCGGCCGCGGTCATCTCGCCTTGGGATTGCCGCCCGTCCCGGTCTCGGCCCCCAGAGAACTACGCGAGTGATCTCAGCTCGCGCTTGAGCACCTTGCCCGTCGCGTTGCGCGGCAGTTGCTCCAGGAACACGACTTCGCGCGGGACCTTGTAGCGGGCGAGGTTCGCCTTCACGTACGCCTTCACGTTTTCCTCGTCCAGCGTTCCGCCTTCGCGCCTCACGACGAACGCCTTCAGCCGCTGCCCGAACTCCTCGTCGTCCACGCCCACGACCGCGGCCTCCTCGATCTGCTCGTGGTCAGCCAGCAGGTCCTCGACCTCGCGCGGGAACACGTTCTCGCCGCCGGAGACGATCATCTCGTCGTCGCGCCCGTCCACGAACAGCCGCCCGCCGGCATCGAAGTGGCCGACATCGCCCGTGCTCATCAGCCCGCCCACTATCTCCTTGTTGCCACCACCGGTATAGCCTTCGAACACCATCTCGTTGGCGACGAAGATCCTTCCGCCGTCGCCCGGCTTGGCCTCGCGACCGTCCGCGTCCAGCAGCTTGACGACCGTCCCCATCGGTGCTCGGCCCGCCGTCCCCGGCGCCGCGCGCAGGTCCTCGGGCGTGGCGATCGTCGCCCACGCGACCTCCGTGGACCCGTACAGGTTGTACAACACGTCCCCGAACGCCTCCATCGCGCGCGTGGCCAGCTCGCCCGGCAGCGCCGACCCGCTCAGCGCGATCACCCGCAGCGAGCTCACGTCGTACTTCGCGATCGTCTCCGACCCCAGCTCGAGCATCCGCTGCAGCATCACCGGCACCACCGCCAGCGCCGTGGCGCGATGCTGAGCGACCGCCCGCAGCGTGTCCTCGGGGTCGAACCTGCGCCGCAGCACGAGCGTGGAGGAGAGCGGCAGCGCGAGCGTGAAATGGCCAAAGCCCCACGAGTGGAACATCGGAGCGGCGATCACCGTCGTCTCGCGTGCCTTCAGCGGGATCTTCGAGAACAGCGCCGCCAGGGGCTCCATCGAGTCGGGCTGCTTGCGCGCGGCCCCCTTTGGCGTCCCGGTCGTGCCCGACGTCAGGATCACCACGCTCCCCTTCTCGGCAGGGGGCGTCAACGGCGAGTCGGTCTGTGAGGCGATCAGCTCCTCCAGCAGCGGATCGGACTCCGACAGCGGCCGTCCACCGGGCTCGTGCCAGGCGACGAACCGTTTGCGACCTTCGCCGCCCTCGCCGACGAGGTTGCCGAACTCCTCGTCGTACACGAGCGCGACCGGGTCCTCGCGCCGCATCACGTCGGCGATCTGGGGCCCCGCGAACGCCGTGTTCAGGTACAGCGCGCGCGCGCCCAGCTTCGAGCACGCGAGTGTCGCCTCGATGAACCACCGGTGGTTGCGACACATGATCGCGACCCCATCCCCTTCTTTGACCCCCGCTTTGCTCAGGCCACGCGCGAGCGCGTTCGTGCGCCTGTCCACCTCGGCGAACGTCAGCGTCCCCTTCTCGTCGACGATCGCCTGGCGGTCGGGATACCTGATCGCCGCGGACGTATACGCCGCCGCCGGCGTCGGACCCCACCGGTGCAGCGCCGTCAGCGAGCGCACCGTCCTGTCCGGGCGCGCCGGCTGGAACATGCCTGTGCTCAGCAGCGTCTGGGCGACCTTCAGCTTGTATTTCGCTTCGCGCGTATTCATTGCGCGCGGACCCTACCCGTTTACGCGGGCTTTGAGTCGATTGCGACGCGGCAGCGCCCGATCCGACGGGCGCTAGCTGACTTCGGCGGGTTCGTCCTTACCCTGCAACCGCTCGCGGCCGCGCTGCACGGCGGCGATGAACTTCGACAGGTTGACCTCGAGCGTGTTCAGGATCTCATCGGCGTAATCCTCCGCGCCCAGGCGGATCTCACGCTCGCGCGCCCGGGCGTCCTCGACGATGTCCTCGGCGGCGCGTTCGGCCTGCTTGGTGACCTCCTCCTCACCGACCAGCCGCTCCTGGCGCTCGCGCGCCTCCTTGAGGATCCGCTCGGCCTCCTTCTTGGCCTCTGCCAGCATCTCCTGGCGCTCCTTGACGATCCAGCGGGCCTGCTTGATCTCCTCGGGGATCGTCGCGCGCATCTGGTCGAGGATGTCGTAGATCTCCTCCTTGTCGACCCTGACCTGGTCGGTCATGGGCACGGACTTGGCGTTGTGCACCAGGTCGTCAAGCTTGTCGATCAGTACCAGGACATCCATCTTCTTCTAAACACTATCTCCGTTCGCGTCGCCCGCGTCGGCGCGATTGGTTGTGATTGGTGTGATTACGCACCGGCCACCATAGTCGTGCGGCCCGCCACCGGGCTCGCGCCGCGGGTTTCCAGTCCAGTTCGTCAACGTCTCAGCTCTTCCTGCAACCGCTTGGCCACCTCGGCCGGCACGAGATCGTCGATCCGCCCGCCGAATATAGCCAGCTCCTTGACGCCGCTCGAGGACAGGAAGCTGTACTGCGAGCTCGCCATCAGATACACGGACTCTATCTCTGGGTCCTGCCGGCGGTTGAGCTGGTGCATCTCGAGCTCGTACTCGAAATCCGATATCGCCCGCAGCCCCTTGACGATCGCCTGCGCGCCGACCTTGCGGGCGAACTCGACCACCAGCGTGTTGAACGGCTCCGCCCGCACCCCCGGCATCTCAGCGGTCGCGTTTTCGACGAACGCAAGGCGCTCCTCGATCGCGAACAGCGTCTTGTCCTTGCGCACCGACCGGTTCACGACCGCGATCACCACTTCGTCGAACAGCGCCGCGGCGCGCCCGATCACATCGAGATGGCCGTTGGTGATCGGGTCATACGAGCCCGGGCACACGGCGATGCGGGTTCGTGTCACGAGAGATGGTGGGTTGAGGTGGTTGGGCCGTGGATGGCAGACGCCGAACACGAGCGCAGGCGTGCTACCGATCGTCCGGGATCGGCCAGCACGTCGAGCATCGTGGGTGGCGTATGACGCCGCGGAGCGGCCGCATCAATCCCGGCATATATCGGGACGCGGGCCCTTAACTTGTTGTTGTTCTCGGTCATGCGTGACGGTGGATTGCGATCATCGTGTCTCCGTAGCGGCGCTCCTTCTCCAGCGCCAGCTCCAGCCCGAGCGGCGTCCGCCGATCGCTCTCGAGCACGACGCGCGCTCCCGGCGCGAGCACCCCTCCCAGCCCCGCCTGTAGCCAGGGCCCCACCTCGTTTGCCCGTCCGTATGGAGGATCGATCAGGACGAGATCGTATGTCTCTTTGCGTTTGCGTGCCGTCTTCAGCGCGCTTTCCACGTCTTCGCGTCTGATCAGCGCCTGCTCCTCGCTCAGCCCGAGCGCCGTGATGTTCGCCTCGATCGCCTCGATCGCGGCCCGATCTCGCTCCACGAACACGGCCTGTCGCGCGCCTCTGGATATCGCCTCGATGCCCAGCGCGCCCGTGCCCGCGAACAGGTCCAGCACGCGCGTCCTGTCGATGTCGCCGAGCATCGCGAACAGCGCCTCGCGCACGCGGTCGGACGTCGGCCGTGTCGTCCTGCCTCGCGGCGCCTGCAGCCGGCGCCCGCCGTAGCGGCCCGCGATCACCCTCATCCACGCACCGTAACGCGCCCTCGCCCGCCGCCGGCGTGACCCGGGCCTGTGGTTTGCGTCAGCGGGGGCGGGGAACTGCCCGGTCTACCCCGGGATCGGCTGCAGCGCCTCGGCGCCGAACGTTCGCTCCAGTGCATCGCCTAGAAGCACGTGCTCGGGCTCGCGCAGCTGCGGGTCGATGGCCACGATCGTCTCAGCTCGCGCGCGGGCTCTCTCCAGCAGCGGCGCATCCTCCGGGAGGCAGGCAATCCGATGCTGGCCGATCCCCGACTGCCTGACGCCGATCAGCTCACCCTCCTTGCGCAGGCGCAGGTCGATCTCGGCCAGCTCGAACCCGTCGGAGAGCTCGGCCAGCGCCCGCAGCCTCGCGGCGCCGGGCGGTCCCATCAGCAGACAGCTGGAGCGATGCTCGCCGCGGCCGATCCGTCCGCGCAGCTGGTGCAGCTGAGAGATGCCGAACCGCTCGGCGTTCTCGACCACCATCACGGTCGCGTTCGGCACGTCGATCCCGACCTCGATCACGGTCGTCGCGACCAGCACATCCGCCGCGCCCGAGGCGAACTGCGCCATCGCCTGCGCCTTCTCGCGCGGCTTCATCCCGCCGTGCAGCAACACCAGGCTGTGGTCTTTCAGCTCGCCCTTGCGCAACCGCTCCAGCTCTGCGGTGGCCGCACGCATGTCCGTAGCCGCGGTGTGGGTGGCGGCAGCAGTGGCTGGGTCCGTGTCCCCCTCGGCGTCCTCGATCAGCGGACACACCACATACGCCTGCCGGCCCGCGCGCAACTGCTCGCGCAGCTCCTCGTACGCGCGCGCGCGCTCGGTCTCGCCGGAGACGATGCGCGTGTCGATCGGCTGGCGCCCCTGGGGCAGCTCGCGCAGCATCGTCGTGTCCAGATCGCCGTACTGGGTCAGCGCCAGCGTGCGCGGGATCGGCGTCGCGGTCATGTGCAGCACGTGCGGAGCGGTTCCCTCCCTTGCCTTGGTGTCCAGCGCCGCCCGCTGGCGCACGCCGAACCGGTGCTGCTCGTCCACCACCGCGAGCCCGAGCGCGGCGAACTGGACGTCCGGCTCGATCAGCGCGTGCGTGCCCACCACCAGCGACAGCTCGCCGTCGGCCAGCTTGCCGAGCGTGTCCTTACGCCTGCGCGCCGGGGTCGAGCCCGTCAACAGCGCGCATGTGACGTTCGCCTGCTCGCCGCCGAGCAGTGCCTGCAGCGTCGCGAAATGCTGCTCGGCGAGCGTCTCCGTCGGCGCCATCAGCGCGGCCTGCAGCCCGTGCTCTACCGCGCGCAGCAGCGCCCATACCGCGACCACCGTCTTGCCGCTGCCGACCTCTCCCAGCAGCAGCCGCTGCATCGCCCGCTCCTGCGCCAGGTCCTCGCCGATCGTCGCGATCGCCCTGCGCTGATCTCCCGTCAGCGCGAACGGCAGCTCGTTGCTCCGCCAGCGCTCGCTCAGCGACGGCGCCTCGTTCAGGATCGGCGCGTTCCGGCGCGCCCGGCGCGTGGCCCTGCGGCGCAGGAACACGAGCTGCGCCAGCAGCAGCTCCTCGAACGCGAGCCGTTCCCTGCCCGCCTCGCGCTCCTCGGTTGTTCGCGCATAGTGCATCGCCGCCAGCGCCCCCGCTCTGTCGGGCAGCCGCTCGCTGACCCTCACCGCCGCGTTCAGCGCCTCCGGCACGTCTCGCAGCGCATCTCGCGCGCCCTGCACGAGCGTCAGTATCTGCGTGGAGCTCACGCCCTCGCTCGCCGGGTAGTGGGATACGACCTCGCCCGGCGGGGGCGCGTCAGGCGTGCTCTTGCCCGGGGCATCGTCGGGGTCCGGGGTCGCGCCGGCAGTCGGGCCGGGGATTGGGCCGGCGGTCGAACGGGCAGTCGAGCCGGGGGTCGGGCCAGGAGTCGAGCGGGCATCCAGATCCTGGCCGACCGCGTGATGGGCGACGTTGAACGTGCCCCTGTCAGTCGTCTTGCCGTGCAGCACCAGACGCGTCCCGGGCTTGTATCGCTGCGCCAACCACGGCTGGTTGAAAAACGTCGCGCGCATGGTCCCCGTCTCGTCAAACACGGTCGCTTCGACCAGCGGCTTCATCCCGCGCCGTCTGACCGGCCTGGCGGCGATCGTGCGAACCCGCACCGCGACCGTGGCCCCCTCGCCCGCTTTGAGACCTCTGATCGTGCGCGCGTCCCTGCTGTCTCGCGGCAGGTGCTCCAGCAGCGCCCCGACGCTCGTCAGCCCAAGCGTCTGCAGTCCTTCCGCCAGCTTCTTCTGGCCGGACGGCACGGCCAGCGGGTCTTCCAGGCGCGACGGTTTCGGCCAGCGCACAGGGGCGGCCGCCAGCTCCTCGGCGGTCAACCCCTCACGGGACGCAAACGCACGCGGACCGATGTCTCGGTCTCGATCTCGGTCTCGGTCCCGATCGGAGGAGAGCTTGACCTCGGTTGTGACTGTCGGCAACATCCCTCAACCTGCATGATGCCCATCGCCGCAGTCGTCACTCGATTTGGGGTGGGCCGATGAGCCGTGGAGCGTATGAACTTTTTGGACTGCGTATAACTATAGTATTTAGCAGTCGCAAGCGATCACTCGGCCGCGAGCAACCACCAGTACGCGTGCTGCCCACCGTCGCGTAGTTCCAGCTCCACCTTGCCATTGACCATCGCTTCGACCTCCGCAGGTCCGAGCGGAGCGCCCTCGCCGGTGAGGCAGCTGATCAGCTCGGCCTCCTCAGCGAGCCTCGAGATAACCGCGGCCAGCGTCTGCGCTGGATCTCCCCAGGCGTGCACCTCCTCGGCGACGAACCCGACCGCCTCGCCGCGCCTGAACCGCCCCTGGGCGTCGTCGCGCGCGGCCTGCGCGACCGCGCCCGTACGCACGTGTGCCAGCGTCCCCACCAGCGCCTGGGCGTTCTCCTCCACGCTGCGATCGGCCTCCAGCGCCACGGCCGCCACCAGCCCCGCCTGCTGACCGACGGCGGGGGCGACCAGCACCTGCTTGTCCGACAGCTCCGCGGCACGCTCGGCGGCCATCACCACGTTGGGGCTGCTCGGCAGCACCAACACCTCCTCGGCCGGCACCTCGTGGATCGCGGCCAGCAGCTCATACGTGGACGGGTTCAGCGTCGGGCCACCGTCAATCGTGTGCACACCCAGCTCCCGGAACATCGCAGCCAGCCCGTCGCCGCTGACCACTGCCAGTGCTCCGCAGCGCGCCCGGGGAGCAGCGACGCCCGGCATGTCCCCATTGCTCGAGCCATGACCGTGCAGACGCTCGTCGCGCTCGGCCACCTGCAGGCGCATGTCCGCGATGTCCAGCCGCGATATCTCCCCCGCCTGCGCGAACACCGCGGTGGCATGCTCGGGCTCGTCGGTATGCAGGTGCACCTTCAGCGTGCTCTCGTCGCCCACCACCAGCACCGAGTCCCCGAGCGCCTCCAGCGGAGCGATGAACTTGCCCGCGCTCAGACCGCTGCCGGTAACCGCGAAGTTCGTGCAGAACCGATACGTGCTTGAGATGTGCTGCGGATGGGTGATCTGCGCCGGCGCGTGATGGTGCTCGAGCTCGGGCGCGTCCTCGCCGCGCAACGCCGCGACGACGCCCGCGAAGATGATCGTCAGCCCGTACCCGCCGGCGTCCACTACACCCGCCTCGCGCAGTGCCGCCAGCAGCTCCGGGCTGCGCTTGACCGACTCCTGACCGCTCACCACCGCGCGCTCCAGGGCGTCGGCGATCGCGGCGTCCTGCATGCCGGGATCGGTCGCCGGGCCCAGGCGCGGATTCTCCGGGCTGTGCGCGACGTCGGTCACGATCTTGTGCGCCATCTCGCGCGCGACCGTCAGGATCGTGCCCTCCGCCGGCTCGCGCACCGACGCGTACGCACGGTCCGCGGCGTTCGCCAGCGCCGCTCCGATCAACGTCGCGTCGATCAGCTGGCCCGGCCGTGAGACCAGCTCCTCGGCGGCGCCGCGGATCAGCTGCGACAGGATCACACCCGAGTTCCCACGCGCGCCCAGCAGCGCCGCCCGCGCGACCGACTGCACGATCTCCTCGCGTCCGATCTCATCGATCGTGCGAGCCTCGCCGTTGGCTCCCAGCAGGCGGTCGAGCTCGGCCAGCACCGCGCGCAGCGTCAGTGCCATATTGTCGCCCGTATCCCCGTCGGCGACCGGGAACACGTTGAGGTCGTTGACCTCCTCCCGGCGGGACTCCAAATGCGCCAGCGCTCCCGCCACCGCCGCGCGAAAACGAACCAGGTTGGTGTCGCTCACTGCGCTGTGTCTTATCAGGTCCGGCGGCCACAGGTCCGGATGACTTCGCGGGCTCGCCGCCCGGCGCTCTAACGCAGAATCCGTCTCGCGGTCTCCTGCAGGGCCGGTGGGCAAGACAGACAACGGATAAAAGCTCACCCACCCGCGTGGAGTGCTTGGCACGCGAGTGAGACCGAGGACTCCGTATTGCGCCGCCCGGCGGCCTGGTCAGGCGGCCTCGGGTCCCACCCCGCGGGCGGCCTTCGTGACCTTGCCGGCTTTCAAACAACGTGTGCACACATACACGCGCCGTGGCGCCTTGCCGACGAGGATCCTGACCTTCTGCAGGTTCGGGTCGAAGCGGCGCTTGGTTGCGACCATCGAGTGGCTGCGGCTCTGCCCGAACGCCGGGCCCTTACCGCAGCTGTGACATACCTTGGCCATCGCGCTCGGCAGTTTAGCCGACGACGTGCCCGGGCAGCACGTTGCGGTCATCGCCCGGACTCATCAGCTCGCCGCGCAACGCGGCCAATCGCAGCACCGCCTCGGCCGCGTGGCGTCCCTGATCGCGCTTACCGCCGCCCGAGCGCGCGAGCGCCTGCTCCATCGTCGCGCACGTGAGCACGCCGAACGCGCACGGCACGCCCGTGTCCAGCTGCACGCGCATGATCCCGCTCGCCGTCTGCGCGCAGACGAACTCGTAATGGTCGGTCTCGCCCCTGATCACCGCGCCCAGACAGGCGACGCCGGCGTAGCGTCCCGACCGCGCCGCGTAGGAGGCGGCCAGCGGCAGCTCATACGCGCCCGGCACGTCGAACACCTCGACCTCGTCGTGCCCCGCCTGCGCGAACGCCTCACGCGCGCCGCTCAGCAGTCGCTCGGCCAGCTCCTCGTAGAAGCGCCCGACGGCGATCGCATACCCGGCGCTCCGCGTCCCCCCGGGTCCGGATCCGCTCACCGCTCGGTCTCTTTCTCAGCGTCAGCGGCGTCCTGCGCACGCTCTGAGCGCAGCAGCTCCGCGTCGAGGTTCAGCCCCTGGTGGTGCAGCGTATGCCCCATCCGCTGGGCCTTCGTGCGCATGTACTCCTCGTTGTGCGGATTGGGCGCATGCTCGATCGGGACCTGTGCGCTCACCGACAGCCCGTAGCCCTCCAGGCCCTTGATCTTCTTGGGGTTGTTCGTGAGGATGCGGATCGAGCTGAGTCCCAGGTCGACGAGGATCTGCGCGCCGATCCCGTAGTCGCGCAGGTCGGCGGGCAGCCCGAGCTGGAGGTTGGCTTCGACCGTGTCCAGGCCGTCCTCCTGCAGGCGATACGCCTTGAGCTTGTTCAGCAGGCCGATCCCGCGGCCCTCCTGGGCCAGATACAGCAGCACGCCCTCGCCCTCGGCCTCGATCATCGCCAGCGCGGACTCCAGCTGTTCGCCGCAATCGCAGCGCAGCGAGTGAAACACGTCTCCCGTGAGACACTCCGAGTGCACGCGCACGAGCACGTCGCTGCGTCCCGCCACTTCGCCCTTGACGAGCGCCACGTGGTGCTTCTCGTCCACCAGCGAGCGATACCCGACGACTTCGAACTCGCCGAACGCGGTCGGCAGCCGCGCCGCGGCGACCCGTTCGACGAGCTTGTCATGACGCCGGCGATAGGCGATCAGATCGGCGATCGTGATCATCTTCAGCCCGTGCCGCTCGCAGTAGCCGGCGAGATCGCCCACGCGCGCCATCGTGCCGTCGTCGTTCATCACCTCGCAGATCACCCCGGCGGGGTTCAGCCCGGCCAGGCGCGCGAGGTCGACCGCGGCCTCGGTCTGCCCGGTGCGCTCGAGCACCCCCCCGGCGCGGGACTTCAGCGGGAAGATGTGCCCGGGCTGCACGAGATCGCGCGGGTGGGTCTCCGGGTCGACCGCCACCTGAATAGTGCGCGCACGATCGTGCGCGGAGATCCCCGTGGTCACGCCCTCGCGCGCCTCGATCGACACCGTGAACGGCGTCTCGAACGACGATTCGTTCTTGGCGGCCATCAGCTCGAGACCCAGCTCCTCGCAGCGCTCGGGCGTGAGCGACAAACAGATCAGCCCGCGCCCCTCCTTGGCCATGAAGTTGATCGCCTCGGGCGTCGCGAACTGCGCCGCGAGCGTCAGGTCGCCCTCGTTCTCGCGATGCTCGTCGTCACATACGACGACCATCCGCCCGGCGCGGATCTCCTCCAGCGCCTCCTCGATCGTGGCGAACGGCGTGGTTGCTTGCTTTTCCGGGGGTGTCGTGGTCGTCTTGGACTGGGTCATGTGTGTGCTGCCTCCAGTAGTCGCTCTACGTGCTTGGCGAGGACGTCCACCTCCAGGTTGACCCGATCTCCGACAGTCGCTTCCCCCAAGCTCGTGCGCTGCAACGTCTCCGGTATCAGCGAAACCTCGAACCCATCGTCGTCGTCGCACAGCGCGCTGACGGTCAGGCTGACGCCGTTCACCGCGATCGACCCCTTCTCGACGAGATAGCGGCTCAGCCCAGGGTCGGTGTCGATCCCGGTGTCGATCCTCAGCACGCGCGCGACCCCCTCTGTGCGGACCTCACTCACAGTACCGGTGCCATCGACGTGGCCCTGCACGACATGCCCGCCGAGCCGCCCATCGGCGCGCAGGGCCAGCTCAAGGTTGACCTGCGCTCCTGGCTCCAACCCATCCAGCGCGGAGCGGCGCAACGTCTCGGCCATCGCCACCGCCGCGAACCTCCCGTCACGAACGTCGGTCGCGGTCAGGCACACGCCGTTGACTGCGACCGAGTCGCCTCGCCGAAGCTCGCTCGCCAGGCGCGTGGAGATCTCAAGCGTCGCCCCACCCCCGTCCAGCTCCAGCGCCGTCACGCTGCCGATATCCGCGATCAGGCCGGTGAACATGGCTCGCTTACCACTCCCGTAGCCGTGCGCTGATCAGCAGGTCCTCGCCGACGCTCTCGCACTCGCACGTCAGCGCGCGCAACGCCTCGGAGATCTGCTCGACGCCCTTGCCCTCCAGCGGGTCGCGCGCGGCGCTGCCACCGAGCAGCAGCGGCGCCAGGAACAGACGAATTTCGTCGATCTCGCCCGCGTCCAGGAACGCCCCGGCCAGATGCGGCCCACCCTCCAGCAGAGCCGAGCCGACGCCGATCGAGCCGAGCTGCTCCAGCGCCGAGCGCACCCGCGCGGGCTCGTTCTCGCCGGTCGCGACGAGCACCTGCACGCCGGCGGCCTCCAGTGCGTCGGTGTCCGCGCGCGCCGCCGCGCGGGAGACGACGACCGTGAGTGGTATCTCGAGCGCCGCCGTGACCAGCTGTGAGCTGGGCGACAGGCGCGCGAGCGAGTCGAACACCACGCGGCGGGGTTGGTATCGCTCGAGCTCGTCCGTGAGACCTTCCGGACGTGCCGTCAACCGCGGATCGTCAGCCAGCGCGGTGCCGATGCCGACCACCACCGCGTCGACCGACGCGCGCCACTGGTGGGCCAGCTCGCGGCTCGCCTCGCCGCTGATCCACTGCGAGTCGCCGGTGCGCGTGGCGACCTTGCCGTCGAGGGTCATCGCGGACTTGAACAGCACCCACGGTCGCCCCACGCGCGCGTGCTTGCGAAACGCCTGGTTCAGCAGTCGCGCGCTCGTTGCCAGCTGACCGTCGGCGAGCACGACCTCGACGCCCTCGTCGCGCAGGATCCCCAGGCCGCGCCCCGCAGCCTTTTCGGTCGGATCGTCCGAGCCGACCACCACGCGCCTGATCCCCGACTGCACGATCGCGTCCGTGCACGGCGGCGTCTTGCCCTCGTGACAGCACGGCTCCAGCGATACGTACAGCGTCGCGTCGCTCAGATCGGTCATGCCGCACGCCTCGATCGCGTTGACCTCCGCGTGCGCCGCGCCGAACCGTTCGTGCCAGCCCTCGCCGATCACCTCGCCGTCGCGCGCCACCACCGCGCCGACGACCGGGTTGGGCCTGACCATCCCTCCGCCGTTGCGCGCCAGCTCGATCGCGCGCGCCAGATGCTCCTTGTCGGTGTCCGTACAGGTCATCATCTATGCGTTCAGGATAACCCCGTGCTCGCTGGGCGCCCGTGAGGCGCCTGGGCGAGGGTTGGGCGAACGCCCCGGAATCATCGCGCGCAGCGCCCGCCCCGCAGCCGGTAGACCGTCATATCCGGCCCCGGACGGTCGTAGGCGAGCGGGTAGTAGTCGAAGCTCCAGTCGAAGTCGAACGCGACCGGACCTTGCCCCTGCGCGTACGGGGATGCCCGGTAGACGACTTCGCCGCGGCGCGCCAGCTCGCGGTAGTAGGCGATCGCCGCCGGCACCTCCTTCGGGTCGGCGAGCGCCCGTCCGGACTCGGTCGAGCCGCTCACCACCCAGCAGTAGCCGTGCGCTTCGTAGTAGCCGATCAGTGCCGGAGCGAGCGTGCGCTCGTAGTCCTCGATGCCTACCTTTTCGGTCGGATTCGCTTCGAGTGCCCCGGTTGGGGATAGGCGAGCGATCAGCGACGGGTACTTCGTTCCAGCGCGTGCCCCACGCGTCGGGCGCGACCGGCTCGACCACGATCGGCGCCCCGGCCGGGATGTGCGCGAGCATCCAGTCGCGCGTGAGGTTGCGCGTGTCGGCGCGCGCGAGCACGAGGCCGGAGTGGACGCTGTAGATGAGACCCTGGGCCAACAGCGCGAGGACCAGCAGCGTTGCGAGCCCATATGTCAGCGGCGAGCGCCCTGCCGGCGAACCCCCGACACGCGGATTATGCTTCCCCTGCTCCAGCGCCCTCGCCACGGCACGCAAGATCTCCACCGCGAACAACGCCGCCAGCAGACACAGGATCGGGAAGATCGGCAGCAGCCAGCGGCCGAAGTAGCGCCCCTGCAGCCCCATGAACGCGAGATACAGCAGCGGCGCCGGCACCAGCAGCCAGCCGAGCGCGCGCTCTCGGCGCCACACGCTCACAGCGCCTCCCAGCGCGGCCAGCGCCGGCACCCAGCCCGAGCCCCCAGGTGAGCGACCACAGGTAGTAGGCCAACCCCCCGTCTTCTGGGCGCGCCGAGCTTGCCCTGGGCTTCGGCGGACAGCGTCGACTGGTGGACCAGTTCGGAGTGGAAGCTTGGAGTAGTCGAGGATCGCGTACGGGTTCGCGATCAGGAACGCGCCGAGCGCCGCGAGACCCGCGAGCGCGATCCCGCCCAGCGCGCGCCGCCCGGCGTCGGGTTGCGCCTGCAGGTAGCGCGCGGCCACCGCCGCCGCGAACGGCACGAGCACGATCCCGGCCGTGTACTTGCTCGCGCAGGCCAGCCCCAGACCGACGCCCGCCAGCAGGTAGTCGCGCGCGCGGCCTTTGCGCAGCACGCCCGCGGTTCCCAGCAGCGACAGCGTCAGCGGCGCGAGCGTCGGTACGTCGTTGAGCGCCAGGTGCGCGTAGAACACGGGCAGGAACGCGACCGCCTCGATCGCCGCCGCGAGCAGCGCCCACGCCGCGGCCGAACAGCCGCGCGCCCGGTTGCATACAGCAGCCACAGCGCCGCCGTGCCGAGCACCGCCGCGGCCACGCGCGCGAGCGTGTACACGTCGCCGGGGTGCGCCGCGAACGCGTGCTGAACGCCGGCGGCCCCCCCGTACCAGACGGCGAACAGGTAGTGCAGCACGTACGTGAACGCGGGCGGGTTGGCGAAGTAGTGCGGGTTCAGGTCGTGCTGTCCGAACATTTCGACCGCGTGCGGGCACGAAATGGTCGGCCTCGTCGGCGTTGTACGCGTATGGCAGCCCCTGCCCGATGCCCCACAGGCGCAGCCCCAGGCCACCGGCGAGCACGACCGCCAGCCCCGGCCACACCCAGCGGCGCGCGCGCGGTGCGTCGCACTGGCGGGCTGGCGCGGGAGCTGCGATCGCTCAGCAGTTGCCATACACGGCGTAGTAGCGGCTCGTGTAGATGCGTTGATAGCCCGGCTAGCGGAATCTGGTCGCGGGGATCGTCGCCGACATCGACGATCGCCTCGAAGAACACCGCGCTGCCGAGCGGGTAGACCGCGACGCTGCCCCGGCTGCGGATGCGGTCCTCCAGCGTGGTGCGAGCCCTTGGCGACGTCGGCGCGCGCCTGGCTGCGCGCGACGATGTCGTGCTGGCCGACGCTGTCGAGGATCCAGCGCGCGTCGGGGATCAGCTTGTTGTCCGGCAGCGACAGCAGTGGGCAGCGCTTCAGGGTCGGCCTTCACCGCGCGGGCTGGACAGAGCGCGCGGCCAGGCCCTCGTGGAAGTCCTCGTGGTAGGCCAGCGTCGTGCGCAGGCTGGACAGGCTCAGCGTCGTGGCGACCGACGCGCCACCGTAGAGCACCAGCGCGGCGGCGCCGAGCATCCACACGCGCCGCAGCGCCGAGCCGGGCTCGAGCATCGCCCAGCCCCCGATCGTGACCGCGCAGAACAGCAGCAGCATGGTCGCCGCCCCCATCAGGTAGCGGTCGATCACCGACGCTCCGGCCGCCCCCTCGGCGACGAACACGCGCGATCAGCACGACCAGTGCGGCCAGCGGCGTCAGCACCCGGCGCGGGGCCAGCCACACCGCGATCGGCACGCCCACGAGCGCGCCGAGGATCACCGGCAGCTTGTCGATCCGCACCCCGAACGTCCACACCGACGCGACCACGCTCGAGAGTCCCTGCGTGCGTTCGAGTTCCTGGGCCAGACCGGCGGTGGAGTTCAGCGAGTACAGCGGATTGCCGGTCACGATCGCGTCGACGCACACCCATACGACCGGCCCGATCGCCGCCAGCGCGAGGTACTGCACCCGCGCGGCGATTGTCGATCGACGACTGCGCTGGCCCCACGACGTGGCCAGCGCGCACCACAGCCAGTACACGCCGCTCAGCACCCACGCGTCCGGGCGCAACAGCCCGGCGGCGGCCAGCGTCAGCGAGGACGAGCGTCCCGCGCCGGGGACGCTCGCACCTCGAGCACGACCGCCCACACGATCAGCGCGACGTAGGAGATGTCCAGGTATCCCTGCGCGGCGAGGTTCTCGACGAAGAAGCGGCTCAGCACGAGCAGCGCCGCGACCAGCCCGACGACCGGACCGAAGCACAGTCGCCCGAGACCGGTACATGCCGGCGACGACGCGCGACGAACGAGGCGATCGATCCGAGCACCATCAGCCGCGCGCCGCCCTGGCCGAAGATCGAGCAGACCATCCCGAAGGCGATCGCCAGCGGATGCTCCGTCGGCCCGCGATAGACCCGGAAGTCGGGCAGGTGCAGGTGCAGCAGATCGCGGCCCCACAGCAGCGCGTAGAAGGAGTCGTACGTCGGGTAGGTCGGGATAGGCGAAGTAGCCGAACAGCGCCGCCGCGCACAGCACCGCGAACCCGATCTTCGCCCACGTCGAGGCATCGACCGCCCGCAACCGCCGCAGCGGAGTCGAGTCCTGCCGCGGGGTGCTGAGCGTCGCGCTGGCCATTAGGTTCGTAGGAGAATAGATCGGGGCTTGCAGGGGCGTAGAGCCTATCCGTGCAAGCAGTTGCCCCTGACGGCACCCTCCGCAAGCAACCGCTCCCGCCGCCGCGGCCCCACGGGGTAGGCTTTCACGCAGTGAAGCTCATCATCCAGATCCCCTGTTACAACGAGGCCGACCAGCTCCCGCAGACGCTCGCCGACCTGCCGCGCGAGGTGGATGGCTTCGACGTCGTGGAGTGGCTCGTCATCGACGACGGCTCGACCGACGCGACGGTCGCTGTCGCGCGCGCCCACGGCGTCGATCATCTCGTGCGCCTGACCAACAACAAGGGCCTGGCCGCGGGCTTTCAGGCAGGCATCGACACCGCGCTGAAGCTGGGCGCGGACGTGATCGTCAACACCGACGCCGACAACCAGTACTACGGACAGGACGTGTCGAGGCTCGTGCGTCCGATCCTCGACGGACGCGCCGACATGGTCGTCGGTGACCGCGAGGTGGGCGAGATCGAGCATTTCTCGCCGCTGAAGAAGGCCCTGCAGCGCCTCGGCTCCTGGGTGGTGCGCCAGGCCTCCTCGACCTCGGTGCCCGACACGACCTCGGGCTTCAGGGCCTACAACCGCGAGGCGGCGATCCAGATGATGGTCGTGTCGCGATTCACCTACACCCTGGAGACGATCATCCAGGCCGGCAAGCTGCTGGTCGCGATCGACCATGTCCCGGTCCGCACCAACCCCAAGACGCGCGAGTCGCGCCTGTTCCCGTCGATGGGCGCCTACGTGCGGCGCAACGCCGTGTCGATCTTCCGGATCTACGCGCAGTACGAGCCGCTGCGCGTGTTCTGGAGCCTCGCGCTGGCGATGGGCGTGATCTCGATCGCCGTGTGGATCCGCTTCATCGTCGCCTACGTCGAAGGCAACGGCAAGGGTCACGTGCAGTCGCTGATCCTCGGCGCGGTCCTGTTCATCGCGGCCGTCGTGCTGTGGGCGCTCGGCGTGATCGGCGACCTGCTCGCCGCGCAGCGCGTGATGACTCAGCGGACTTTCGAGCGGGTGCGCCGGATCGAGCTGCAGTTGGACGTGGCGCCGTCTCACTACGAACCCGGTCAGGGCGCCACGAGCGAGGACCGCGTGAGCGCCACCCATGCCACGAACGCGGCGAACGGCGTGGACACGGAGGGACCCGGTCCTGAGACGGCGACGCAGCAACCGGAGGCGGTGAGGCTGTGAGCACGGGCGGCGTGACCGTGTCCGATGACGGAATCGTCACCGGCAACACCTACGACAAGTACGGCTCGCGCAACCCGTTCGTACGGCGCATGATGGCCGAGCTTCGAGGGTGCGCTGGACGAGCTGTTCGCCCACGCCGATCCCGGCTCGCTACTCGACGTCGGCTGCGGCGAGGGCGTGCTCGTGCACCGCTGGGCGCGGCGTCTGGGCGAGTCGCGGCGCGTCGTCGGCATCGACCTGGAGGAGGAGTCGATCCAGGCCGGCTGGTCTGAGCGCCGCGCGCCCGAACCTCGAGTATCGCGTCATGCAGGCCGAGAACCTGCCGTTCGCCGACGGTGAGTTCGACCTGGCCACGGCGATCGAGGTGCTCGAGCACGTCCCCGACCCCGAGCACACGCTGAGCGAGATGGCGCGCTGCGCCGAGCGCCACCTGCTCGTCTCGGTCCCGCGCGAGCCGCTGTGGCGAATGCTGAACATGGCCCGCGGCGCGTACTGGTCAGACCTCGGCAACACCCCCGGGCATCTCAACCACTGGTCCAAGCGCTCGTTCGTCGATCTGCTCTCGCGCTACGGCGAGGTGATCGGGGTCCGTTCGCCGTTTCCGTGGACGATGCTGCTTGTCCGGCTCTAACCGCTCGTCGCGCTCTTATGGGAGTGGCGCGAGGATCCTGTCGATCGGAATCGCCGCCACCGGCCTGCTGACGTTCGCGTTCTTCTCGATCGCGAGCCATGTGCTCGGGGAAGAATCGGCGCAGCGCCTAGACGTGCTGTGGTCGGTCATGTTCGTCGTCATCTCGGTGATCTACCGGCCGATCGAACAGCTGCTCTCGCGCACGATCGCCGAACGCCGGGCACGCGGACATACGCACCATCCGCTGCGCATCCCGATCGCGATCCAGGCCGGCTTCGCGCTGCTGTTCCTCGCGGTCGCGCTCGCGTTGCACGAACAGTTGGTGGAAGTCTTCGACGGCTACTCGGCGCTGTACGACGTCCTGATCGTGGGCACCCTGGCCTACGCGGCCAGCTACTTCGCGCGAGGGTGGCTGGCGGGGCATGAATACTTCGCCCTGTTCGGCGGCCTGGTGCTGATGGAGTCGGTCTCGCGGATCTGCTTCGTGATCGCCGCGGCGCTGGGGGTCACCAGCGGACAGACGGCGGTCGCGCTCGGGATCGCGGCGGCGCCGCTGGTCTCGCTGGTGGTCGTGCCGGTGGCGTTTGCGCGGCGTGGCAGCGAACGGCACGAGCGCGAGGGCTCCACCCCGACGAGGATCGATGACGCCGAAGCTGCGCTGACGGTCCGGGCGGGTGGGGCTCCGATCACAGTGGACGAGGCGGTCGCGGCGCTGGCTGGACCAGGTACGGAGGGGGTACAGGAGGCGGCAGCCCACGACGATCTGTCACTGAGGCGAGGGACGGGTTTCGCCGGCTCGGTGTCGGGCATCATGCTCTCCGAGCAGACGATCCTGAACGCCGCGGTACTGACCGTGGCGGCAACTTCGCCCGACAAGGCGCTCGCGGGCATAGTGTTCAACGTCCTGCTGATCGCCCGCGCGCCGCTGCAGCTGTTCCAGGCGATCCAGACCTCGCTGCTGCCCCACCTGACGGGTCTCGAGGTGACAGACGGCCATGCGGCCTTCGCCCGCGCGATCCGTGTGACGGTCCGAGCGATCGCCGCCTTCGCCGCGGCGGTGACCCTCGGGCTGTTGATAATCGGTCCCTTCGTGATGAGCCACCTGTTTGGACAGCACTTCACCTACAACCGCTTCGGACTCGCGTTGATCGGGCTGGGCATGGGCCTGCATCTGACCTCGGGAGCGCTGAACCAAGCCGCCCTGGCGCGCGACCGCGCGCGCGCCGCCGTTTGCTGCTGGGGACTGGCGGCGGTGCTGTTCCTCGCGTGGATGCTGACCCCGGCCGTGAGCGAACAGCTGTTGCGCACCGAGATCGGCTACGCGGGCGCGACCGCGCTGCTGGCCCTCATGCTGGCGATGCTGTACTGGCGCGGGGGAGCCGCAGCATCGCTTGCCCGGGGGACGACTGACGCTCAGCCGGCTGACGTTCAGTCGGCCTCGACCGAGCGCGCGATCGCCAGATAGGCGCCCCCCGGGTCCGGCTCACCGAAGATCGCCGAGCCGGCCACGAACACGCTCGCGCCCGCGGCTCTGCACGTGGGCGCGGTGCCGGGGTCGATGCCCCCGTCCACCTCGACGGCCACATCCGCGCCGACGATCGCGCGAACACGCTCGATCTTCTGCGGCGAATGCGCGATGAACGGCTGCCCACCCCAGCCGGGATTGACGGTCATGCACAGCGCCATGTCCAGCAGCTCCACCACCTCGGCCAGCGCGCCGACCGGGGTGGCGGGGTTGATCGCCAGGCCGACTCCCACCCCGCCCTGGCGGATCAAGTCCGCGGTGTAGGCGACGTGCGGGGTCGCCTCGGCATGGAACGTAATCGAGTCGGCGCCCGCTTTGACGAACTCGGTCACGTGGCGCTCGGGCCGCTCGATCATCAGATGCACATCAAGCATCGCGCCGGCCTGGCTCACCTGCTCGCGCAGCGCCGCGACAACCAGCGGACCAACGGTGATCGGCGGCACGAAGTGCCCGTCCATCACATCCACATGAATCACGCGCGCGCCCGCGTCCAGCACCTCCCCGACCTGCTCACGCAGTCGCGCAAAATCGGCGGACAGGATCGACGGGGCTACGCGCACTCCTCCCAGCAGCTCGCTGACGGATCCGCTCATATAGCCTGCAACATACTGTCGCCGCAGTTATTGCACTTGAGAATCGCGGTCGAGGACATGCGCACGATCGTCGAGTGCTCGCCGCAGTTCGGGCACACAGAAGTAAGCTCGAAGCGGTGCAGGCAGTACACGCAGCGATAGCGCCCCGGCAGGTTCGTCGGACGCAGCCACGGCTCGCCGCAGTGCGGGCAGCGCGGTCCGAGCTCGGCGGCGGCTTTGACGGGCGTCTCGGGCTCGCGGGCCATCGTGTCAACCATCCCGGCGCAGCCGGGCGATGAAGAAGCCCGCGGTGCGGTCGCGATGGGGCAGGGTCAGCACGGTCTCGGGCGCGCGCGGGTTGGCGCGCCCCGGCAGCTCGACGCTGAGATCATCGAGTGCAAAATCGGGGTTGGCATCCAGGAATGTGGCGATCCGGCGCTCGTTCTCGGTCGGGGAGATCGTGCACGTAGAGTAGACCAGCACGCCGCCCGGACGGAGCGCGCCGGCCCCCGCCGCGAGGATCTTCGCCTGCGTGCGCTCCAGCTCCGCAAGGTGAGAGCGCTCCATCCGCCAGCGCAGATCGGGGCGCGCCTGCAGCGTCCCCAGACCCGAGCACGGCGGGTCCACCAGCACGCGATCGAACACGGCGCCCTCCGGCCGCGCCTGCGCAGCGTCCGCCAGCTCCACGTGTACGGTGTGAGCACGCAGCCGTTGCGCGGTGCGTGCCAGCGCCCCCGCCCTGCGCCGGTCATGCTCCACCGCCACAACCTCTCCCGTCCCGTCCATCAGCGCCGCGAGGTGCGTGCTCTTGCCACCCGGCGCGGCACACAGGTCGAGCACCCGCTCGCCCGGCTCGGGGGCAACGACACGTGCGACGAGCATCGCCGCCCGTGACTGGGCGACGAATGCCCCCTCCCGCCACGCGTCAGAGCCGTGCGCGTCGAACGGGCCTTCGAGCACGAGCGCCTCGGGTATATCCGGATCGAGATGCGTCCTCACCGGGGATCCGCCACCTGCTCTGTCGCCCGCCGGGCCTCCCGCCGAACCACCGGCTTTATCGCCCGCTGGGCCCTCCGCTGGGCCACCGGCCGGGGTCCCCGCGGCCAGCTCACGCGCGAGCGTGGACGCATCGGTCACGAGCGTGTTCGCGCGCAACGCCACCTCGCCGGGCTCGTTGTCGTGAGCCATCAGCGCACGCGCGTCGTCCGCGCCGAGCTCCTCCCACCACATGCGCGCGATCCACTCCGGGTGGGAGTGCTTGACGGCCGCCTGCTCGGGCGTGGCGTCCTCCAGACCCTCCAGCAGGCCCGCGCCCTCACGCGTGGCGCGGCGCAACACCGCGTTGACGAGTCCGTGCCCTGCCCGGGCGTTCGTCTTGGCCAGCTCGACCGTATCGGCAACGATCGCATGGTCGGGGGCGCCCCGCAGGTACAGCAGCTCATACAAGCCGAGCCGCAGCGCCGCCAGCACCGGCGCGTCCAGCTGCCGCGGCGGGCGTTCTGCCAGCAGCCCGATCAGGTGGTCGAGGGTACCCTTGCGCTGGACCGCGCCGTAGGCGAGCCGCATCGCCAGGGCGCGGTCGCGCGCGTCCAGGCCCCGCGCCTGGGAGTGCAGCGCCTTGTCGGCGTATGCGCCGTGCTCGAACACGCGGCGCAGGACCGCGTACGCGCAGCGGCGCGCGGGGACGACGGCTACCGGCGCTGGTGACATTCGCCACCGCAGCTACCACTCCCAGCGCACACTCAAAATCTCTCCTCGCGGGGGCTTGGGCAAATCGAGATCGAAAACAGACCGACCGCCTTCCTTGGTGAGACGGTCTGTCCAGTCCTCGGTTACGTCCGTGCTCTCTCGATGCAACTTAATCGTCCGCGGAGACCGATCTAGCGGAAACCGGATCTTGACCTTGGATCGGCGGGTCTCCTTATCGAGCTTCAACTCTATCCACTCGTGAGCAGTACGGAACGCATCGGTAACGGTGCGGTCTGAGGCAAGCGTCGTTTCCTCTCCTCGTTGCCTGTAATCGGGCAGAGCCACGATGGCGTACGTCTGAGAGCCGTGCTGTCCAGTGAAGATGTGTTGGCCGTACGCCGGGTCATATGCTTGAAACTGATTCCCATCACCCCATGCGTAGTTGACTATGACGATCGTCTGGTAGTTAAACTTGACCTTCTGTCGCTTTGTGACAACCGCAATGTCCGCTCGAGGGGTTCTCAGATCCCAGATCGTCTCATCTTCGAGAAGCTCGTAGGGACCATCAAACAGAGTCCGCTGCCGCAGTGCGTACAAGAAAATCGCCACCAGCGCGACAAACATCGCAGCAAAGACAATCGCGCCAGCGATCACGTTTACGACTACCGCGAACAGACTTCCAACAAAGCCCACCAGCGTTATTGCCGCAGTAGCCCGCGGCTTCGAAAGCGCTTGGTCGATCGCCTCGCCGAGCGCCCGTTCGAACGGCTGGCTCACTCAGCAAACTCTATATGGCACGTGTGGGACAGCGACGGGTTGCTACCCGCCGTTGCCGCCATTGCTGGAGCCGCCACCGGTCATGCCAACAAGCATAGCGTACGCGCAGACCGGGCTTCAGCGGGCATGTCCGCGCAGATACGCGCCGGCGTCCATGGCACGGCCGCCCGGCGGCTGCACGCTCAGCAGCTCGAGCGTCCCATCCTCGGTGCCATACAACAGCCGCTCGCCATCCCGTGCGAGCGTGCCCGCAGGTGGCGCATCGACCGGCCTATCTACCACCACCCGAGCGGTGTGCACCCCCAGCAGCGTCCCGTCGTCAAGTGCCAGCCGCGCACCGATGTGCGGGTGCAGCGCCCTGACGGTGCGCTCCAGCTCGACCGCCGGACGGACCGGGTCCAGCAGGCGATCCTCGGGGCCGATCTTCTCGGCATATGTGACGCCCCGCTCGTCCTGCTCGACGAACGCCGGCGGTCCACCAGCACTCGCGAAGAGGTCGAGCACGCGCACGAGCAGCTCTCCTCCAAGCGCCTGCAGGCGCTCGGCGAGCGAACCGTAAGTGTCCTGCGAGGCGATCGGCAGCGACTCGGTCAGGCACACCGGACCGCTGTCAAGGCCGGCGGTCAGGCGCATGATCGAGACGCCCGTGCGCTCGTCGCCGGCCATGATCGCGCGCTCCACCGGGGCGGCGCCCCGCCAGCGCGGCAGCAGCGACGGGTGCACGTTCAAAAGCTCGTGCTCTGACAGCAGCGGCTCTTTGATGAGCGCACCGAACGCGCACACGATCACCGCGTCGGGGCTCGCCCGCGCGATCAGCTCGCATGTGTGCGGCTCGTTCACGTTCCCCGGCTGCTCCAGCGCGATCCCCAGCCGGCGTGCGGACTCCGCGACGGGCGGTGCGCCGAGCTTGCGTCCGCGCCCTCGTGGACGGTCGGGGCGGGTCAGGACCAGCGCCGGCCGGTGCTCGCCGCCGGCGGCCAGCCGCTCGAGTACTGACGCCGCGAACGCGGACGTGCCGAGGAAGACGGTGCGCATGATCGTCGTCCCGTCTCCTGCCGCGCGGACGCGGCTACGCGGGACTCGCGTCGGGGTCGGCCACCCGCGTGGGCCTGGGGTCGTCAGCGTCATTGCCCTCACGCGCTTCGCGCAGAGATCGCATCGTCTCGCGGCGCGCCTCGCGCGAGATGCGGTCGAGGATCAGGACGCCGTCGAGGTGATCGATCTCGTGTTGGATCACGCGGGCGTGCAGACCCTCAGCCTCGATCAGGACCTCAGCGCCGGTGGCGTCGCGCGCGCGGGCACGCACCCGCGCGGGGCGCTCCACCTCGACGTGCACGCCGGGCAGGCTGAGACACCCCTCTTCGGCGGTTTCGAGCTCATCGCTTGACCACTCGAGCTCCGGGTTCACCAGCGCCGTGATCGGATCCTCGGCGTGCACCCGATACACGAGCACCCGGTTCAGCACCCCCACCTGAGTCGCGGCCAGGCCGATCCCGAGCGCGTCTGCCATCAGCTCGCCCATGCGCTCGATCTCGGCATGCAGCGCGTCGTCGAAGCGCTCGACCGCGACCGCGCTCGCGCGCAGCACGGGGTCTCCCAGCTTGCGCACGTGCCGCAGGGCCGCGTCGCGCCTGGCGCGCGTCTCATCGTCGAGCGCCTCGCCCGCGGGCGAGTCCTCCTCGCGCTCGACCTCCACATCCTCGTCGTCGACAGCCATACGAGCGAGTTTATTGCGGGTCAACGTCCACGCTGAAGCTCACGCCCTTGTGCGCGCGATCATGGGCGACACACCGCACCGCCTCACCGGCGGCGCGCACGGCCGGACGGCGCTCGACGGCCTTGACGACGAGCACCTGGCGCTCCTGACCACGCAAGCGAAACAGCGCCGCGGGCCCCAGGACGCTTGCGCCGAACCGATCGTCGGTCGCCCCCCTGATCGAAGATCGGTCGTCATCCGTCGAACCGACCAGCAACGACGACCTCAGCTCCTCGGCCACAGCGCTCGCCGCCGCCCGCGCCGGGGCGCTCTCCGGGGCGGCGCACACGATCCGGATCAGGTGCGAGAACGGCGGGTAGCGCAGCGCCTCGCGGCGCTCCAGCTCGCCCGCGAGAAACCCGTCGCTGTCGTGCCGGGCGGCATTGACGATCGCGCGGGCCTCGGGGGCGATGCTCTGCACGAGCACGCGCCCCTCAGAGCCACGGCCGACACGCCCGGCGAGCTGGGCGATCAACGCGAACGTGCGCTCCTCCGCGCGAAAGTCGGGGAACCGCAGGGTCGCGTCGGCGTCGAGCACGACCCCGAGCGTCACGTCCGGAAAGTCGTGACCCTTGGCGACCATCTGCGTGCCGACCAACACGCCAGACTCGGCCGCCTCGAAGCGGCGCAGCAGCGTGGCGATCCCCTGGGCGGGTGAGCCCGAAACCGTGTCGGCGTCTAGGCGCAGGACGGGAAAACGACCATTCTCCTCGCCGAGCGCGACGGCGAGATCGTGCTGGACGCGCTCGGTCCCCGCGCCGTGGCGCGCGACCGAGATCGAGTCGCACTGGCCGCACCGCTGCGGCGCGGGCTCACGATGCCCGCAGTGATGACAGGCCACATAACCGCCGTGGCGGTGCAACACGAGCGAGACGTCGCACTGCGGGCAGCTCCACACCCACCCGCACGAACGACACGACAGGAAGTTCGACCAGCCACGGCGGTTGAGCAGCACGATCGCCTTGCCCCGCTCCTCGCGCACCTGGGCGAGCGCCTGCGCCGTCAGCGGGTGCAATCCGGCGCTCTCGCAGCCGCGCATATCGAGCACGCTCACCTCCGGCAGCGGACGTCCGTCCACGCGCTCAGACAGGCGTAGCAACAGCGACGTCCGTGACGGTTGGCCGGACGTGGCGGGGGGTGAGATCACGGCGGCGTTCTGCGTAGACCCTGCGAGATGCACGCTCTCCGGGCGCGGAGTCGCGCTGCCGAGCAGCAGCAACGCGCCGCTGCAACGCGCACGCTCGGCGGCAATATCGCGCGCGTCGTAACGAGGGTCGCCCTCGTGCTTGTAGGAGGCGTCGTGCTCCTCATCGACGACGATCAGGCCAAGCTGCTCGATCGGTGCGAACACGGCCGAGCGCGGACCGACGCACACGCGCGCCTCGCCCATGCGCAGACGCCGCCATTCCTCGTAGCGCTCCCCCGGGCGCAGACGCGAATGCAGCACCGCGACGGTCTCGCCGAAGCGCTCCCGAAAACGCCCGACGATCTGCGGTGTCAGCGCGATCTCCGGCACGAGCACGATCGCACCCCGGCCCTGCTCCAGCGCGCGGGCGGCGGCGCGCAGGTAGACCTCGGTCTTGCCCGAGCCCGTCACCCCCTGCAACAGGCTCTGCTGGAAGCAGTGCGCGTCAAGCGCCACGCGCAGCGACCGCAGCGCCTGCTCCTGTGCGGCTGTGAGAGCCGGCGGCTCGGGTCTGCGGGCGCCCACGGGCAGATGCTCCGAGCGCACGACCGCCCGGCGTTTGCGCCCACTCAAGCGACGCGCGGCGCCGGGTGGCAGCACGAGCGTCAGCGCGCGCGCGGTCGTCGAGCAGTACTCGGCGGCGATCCATTGGGCCAGCTTGACCAGCTCCCCCGGCACGCCGAGCTCTAGAGCCCTCAGCGGAGCAAGCAGTCTCTCATCGGACACCTCGCTGCGCTCGGACATGCCGACGACCACGCCCAGCACCTGCCGGCGGGCGAACGGGACGACCAGCATCGAGCCGACGTCCACGACACCGCCGCGCAGCTCCTGCGGGAGGAGGTAGTCAAACGGGCCGCGCAGGGCGCGGGCGGTCGTCATTGGCTCTACCTGAGCGATGGCGGACATAAAAAGAGAAGCCGTGGTCTTCCCAGGGCCGGACGCAGGCGAGAGTTGGCCCGCCCGCGACCTCTTGACTGTAGACGGCCCGCCGGACCGCTCCGCGTGCCGGCGGGATCGCCCGCTCGAGCGCCGGCGTCCTCGCCTTCGCCGCTGTGCCGCGCGGCCTTTACTGCTGATGCCGAGTCCGCTCGTGGCGCGACCCGAGTGCCCGGTGTCCGCGGCCCCGCGCGTGCGGGGTCAGAGAGCGATTGCGGGACCTGTCTTATCCCCGCTGCCGGGCGTGGGTGGGACACCATGCTCTATGAGGTGGGGTCCTGGCGTGTGAGGTGGGGGTCCCGGCATGCCGGGACCCCCACACGCCTGCTGCGTCAGGTTCTGCTCGGTCTTATTTCGTGAACACCCCCCATTCCGCTCCGCTGGCCAGTTCGAGGCTGAATTCGCCGGACATCGCCAGGGCTTCTCCAATTTGCCATTGCAGTTCTGGGCGCACTTCGGTTAGGGAGCCGCTCTTTTCCAGCCACGCTTTCCTGATTCCTTCAGACGGGAGCTTTAGCAAGAGCGCCTTCGCCTCCGCCGGTTCTTTACCCACTTCATCTTTCCCTACGTCAGCGACGATCGACCCTTCGAGTTTTATACTTTTATTCGAACACGTTCCTACGAGTTTGATTTCCCCGAAGTCGCCACTGGCGGGTTTAGTGCTAACCGGTGTAAAATCAACTCCAAGCTCACCGCTGCGTTCGGAACTCAGAAACGCGAGCTCCTCCTTGAGCGGCTTTGACTTAAATCCTGTCACTTCGCATCCCGCCGTTAGTGGGCCTTCCCCAACGCATTTCGAGAGTTCGAGAACTCCTTCGCCGAACCCAAAGTTGGCGCCGGTCGAGCCAGCTATCTTTGCACCGGCCGCGAAGTTCATCTTAGTACAGGAGATACTACTACCAGGGAAGCTAATTACGACCTCGTTAGAGCTCAATTTTCCTGTCAGTTCCTTGCTTTCGCCTTCTTTCAACCTCGCTCCGGCGACCTTGAAAAACGGTCCTTCGGCGGCCTGAGCCGCGCTCGCCACGACCGCGCTGAGCGCGAGCACCGCCAGCATCGCCACGAGCACGCTCCTGAACATGGATCTCATAACAGTCATCGATCACTATGCCTTTCTCATCATCTCTGTGTCTCATTCAAACGCCGAAACCCGCCTAAAACAAGAGGGGTCCAAGCGCCCGGTCTTGCTGCCAGCACGCCCACACGAGACGAACCGCCCCGTCCAGACGCACATCCTGAGCCCGGCACACACACGGGCAAGATCGTTGATAAGTCCTTCGCCTCGAAGGCCGCCCATTATGCCTCTTATGACTACTGCTTTGACTACTGCTTTTTCTTCTTCTTGTGTTTCTTCTTCGTGCTCGCCTTCTTCGCCTTGACGCAGCCCGTCACGCTGATCGTCGTGGTCTGGTGGATCACGGCGCCGTTCTGGGCAACGAATTCGTTAGGCATCAACAATGGTTCTCCCAGCGTCTCCTTGACCTCGCGTGTCGTGGTGCGCTTATGGCCTTTCGCCTTGGTGCTCACCTTCTTCTTGACCGTGACTGTGCGTGTCGGGGCGCACAGGTTCCCGTTCGCGGCGAGCGCTGAGTACGGCTTCTCGGGCAGCGTGATCTGGAAGCTCGAGAACGGCTGGTCGGGGACGGTCTTGAACGTGGTTGAGGTGATCCCGGATTTGCTGATGAGCGTGTCGCCGACGAGATCGATCTTTACGCCATAGCCCTGCAGCACCATGATCAGGTTCGGGAACGCTTCACCGCCGTTTGAGACGAAATAGACGGGGCCTTCCAGCGGCACGGGCACCAATGGCGTGTGTACGATCGCTGAGCCGATCACCGATTCCGGCGGGCACCCCGCCGGGTTGGCCTGAAACCGTGCCTGCGTGCACGCCTTCTGCAGTGTCGTCAAGCGCGACGGCAGAGCTTTCGGCAGTTCGACTTTGACCTTAGTGATGTTCGCCTGCGTGCCCAGCGACCCGGGCGGCTCGGACACCGTCGCCGTCAGCGACGCCCCCAGCGCTTTACTCGTCTTGGCACTCGTCGACACGCTGAATTTCGGTTCGAACTTCAACGCCTGACAGTTCGTCACCTGGAACGGAACCGCTACCGGCGAGACAGCGCCTTGATCGCTTCCGACGCTACCCGTGATTTCCGTTTTGTTGCAGTTCGTGGGGTTGAACGTAAAGCCCGGGCGTGTGATGTTGACGTTGACGTGCTTGATCTGCAGGGGGATGCCCTCGATGATCGTCGGGATTGCATACCCCTGCGCCGCGGTGTTCGTCGTGACTGTCAACGCCGCGGTATGGGGGTCCACTTCGATCTTCGCCCTGACGACTACCGGGTGTCCTTCTTGGAGGTCGAATGGGCCGGCCTTCGCGGGGTTGACGATCGATAGTCCGAAGGGTGCGCCCTCGTATGGTCCGGTGAGATAGACCTTGCCGCCCGTGACGCTGAAGGGATCGTTGCCCAATCCCACGCTGACGATTGTTTCCCCGATCTCGCTTTCGAGACCGCAAGTCCCCGTGTTCGCTTCGGCTTCGCCGCAGAGCTTCACGCCCGTGAGGATCCCCGACAGGCCCGGCGGGTAGTGCAGCGTGACCTGCTGAATGTTCTGCTGGCCGTCTTCGCGCGACAGCGTCGTCGTCAGGTTCGAGAACGCGCCCGCGTTGATGTTCGGACTACCAGACTGAAGCGACGGCGAGAACGGCAACGGGTCAGCACACGCACTCCCGTTCGGACCGGACGTGATTTCAAAGCTCGCGGATGGGCTCTGCGGCGCCTCCCCCGACCACGGCGCAAACATGCTCGCGGTCGTATACGTCCCACATGTACCGGGGGTCGCGAGCGGCGCCCTCGCGGTGCCGTAGAATTCGAGCTTGAGATCACTGAACGGCAGCTGCGGCGTGTTCTCGAACGTCGTGGTGATCTGCCCCGTTTCTGAGAGGCTGACCTTCCCCGCGAGCTTGACCAGCACACCCGTCGCCGGTTCTTCAGCGACCAGGTACATCGCGATCAGCGACCCAAAGGGATTTTCCGGAAGACCCGCGAAGTTCTGCGGGGACGCCAGATACACCGCTCCTTCCAGTTCCCCTTCCAGAAGCGGCGTCTTGATCTTCACAGTCGCGATCTTCGAAGCGTCGGGACAGTTCGCGGGCGCATCCGATTCGAGGTCGATACCAACTTCTTCGCGCTTGTGTTCCCTTTCTTCTTTCACGGCTTCTTTGCCATGAAGCTGCGGGCACGCCTGCAACCCATCCGCCGCGCTCGGGCTGATCTGAACCCCAGCCGGCAGCGTCACCGTCGTGTCCTTCACGTCCGCCTCCCCCAGCCCGAGGGGATTCGACGTCGATTCCTGCGACACGTGCACATCGACGTTCAACCCCGTCGGGGTGCTCCCGGCAGTGCCGTCCGGTGTCACCGTCAACGTCGGTGAGAAATCGAGTTTTTCACACCCCGTCAGTTCCGGCAACGCCACAGCATTCGAGACGAAATCTCCCGGTTCTTTCCACGAATCGGCGCTGAACACCGCGGTACGCGGTTCCCCACACGACGTCGGGTTCGTCAACAGCGGCTGTGACGGCACATTCGCCGGACAGCTCACGGGCGCGACCGGATGTTCGACCCCCCGTTCTTCTTCTTCCTTCCTCATCGATTGTTCGTCGTTATACGGTTTTCCGGATTCTTCGACTCCTTCGCGGCTACTTTGGGCTTCGCCGAGGCATTCCCCGCGAATCAGATCGTGACTCGGGTCCGCCGGCACACCCCAGATCGTCACCTTGGACCCACTCACGATGACGCCCTCGGTCACGTCATGGACATTCACCGTGATCCCGTAATCCCCACCGGTACGCACGGACGCGTTCAGGAGAATCGGCGCGACTCTGTCGGCGAGGTAGCCGAACTCGGCGGCGACACCTCCCGGAGTTTCAATATTATACACAGGATTGGTCTTATAGAGTATCTGGTTGACCCTTTTGCCCTGTTTATTTATATAGCCTAGCCTGGCAGCGAATTCTGTGACCGCCAAGCCGACGACCGTATCGTTCGGGCATTCATGTCCGAGCACATTGGCGATAAATACGTGGTATGGGCACTTAGGTGTCGCGTTCGGGTTCCCCACGAAACCCGGCGGCAATTCTAGCCTGACATCCTTCAGGGCACCACCATTGAGCCGAAAACGTTCCGGTTCGTATTCTTCTGATTCGTTCAGCGTAAAGCTCGTTGTCAGGGCGTATGGATGCGACCCGGCCTGCGCATCGGCGGGACCAAGCGCCCCCGGTTCCTGACCGGCCGATGGCGCTTCGGTCGCCGACACTTCAAGGCTCTGCAGCCCAAAGCTCCCCGCCATCGCGGGTACAGGCACGAACAGCGGTACGAGCAGCAGAAAAGGTACGACGAAGAGCACAAATCTCTTTCGCATGATCACTTGCTCCTCCCGTAGGCACGATGGGCTTTCTTTTCGCAACCGACCCGCTGCTTTCGGACCCTATCTTTCCTACAGGCACCGAGCGCCTTAGCCAGCTTTTCTTTTCGTACCTCAGCGGCGCTCCGAGGCTTTGCCTTAGGCTTACTCGTACCTGGCGCAGGCACGGGGTTCCCCTCACCGGAGAACGTCGCGCTCGCGGGCAATCCAAAGACCGAAGGCTGTGGCGAGACGGACGGTTTGCACGAGTCGGCGTTCGTGCACGCCGGCGGCGGCGACGACGACGGGAAGCCCCCACCCACCCTCACGTCGTACACATCGGCGCGAGAATCGGTATCGGAGGCGACCAGCTGGTCGCCCGTCCCGATGAATACATCATTCCCGTTCGGGCTCGCGTCCATGAAATCCGATCGGTGACTGCCCGCCACATCCGAGAGCGGAAAGACACAGCCGCCGGAGACACGAACATACGTACCGGAACCGCTGGCACAGGTGCCTTCGCCCGACTGCTCCCACTCATACACATCCCCCAGACCATTGCTGTCACGCGGCACCAGCGCGTCCGCGGTCTGAAAGAACAACCGCCCGCCATCTTCGGAAAGATTACGAGCAAGATAGAACGGAGAAGGCCCACTGTCAAGTCCTGCTCCTTCTTCCCCAGAGATTGCTTGTGTTCCGAAGCTCGCGTCTGCGGTGGGCCGCGCTCCCGTCGGGTTGCACGACGCGCATACCAGCCTACCGGTTTCACCATCATAAAGATAGAGCTCGGCGCAGGGACGAGACACATGCTTTGCGCTTTGTTCCTGACCGACAGCATTAGATACTACGGCTTCGCAGTCTCCGGGACCCGGGGGCTGGTTGTCATAGCCCGTGAGGCTCCGTTCGGACTCAAACGCCAAACGTGTCCCGTCCGGCGTCACACGCGCGGTGTGCTGCCCCGGACCATAATTTGTGCCAGCAAATTCGTAACTATTCCAGTCATCTCTATCGCCTTCCAGGCCTTGTGTTCCTCCCCCGAAGCCTTCATCGCCGCCGGTGAGCGTCGCGATGAACTTCGGCGCTTCCCACCCAATGCTCCCGCGATGCTCGACATACAGGCTGCACGTCCGTTCACTCTCCACTCCCCGTTCGCCGTATCCTTCTTCGCAGTTTCCGGGAACCGCTTTCGCCCCGTACCCGTTTGGTTCGTCGCTCAGCACACCATTCGCGACGAAGTACACATACGAGTTGGCTTCGCCCGCGTTTTCACCGGCGTTGACGACGCCCAGGACCGCGGCGCCGTTGGGATCCTCCGCCTTCTCCGCCGGTTCCGTGACGGCCGTGAGATCGGTCAACTTTTTGGTTGCCAGATCGTATTCGTAGAGATTACCAATATTGTCGTCGGGACCCGTGTTCGCATCTCCTGTCAGCTCCACGCTGCTCGTAAAGAACACATGCGAGCCATCCACGCTCGCGTCGTCATACCACGCGGCTCCGCAAGAAGGAGCCTCCGCGCGGTACCGTGGCGGGGAACACGTATGCGTATTCGGATCTTCCGGGTTGCGCTGTGATTTTGATACCTCGACCGTGCATGCCTTCGCCGCTTCGCTGCATTCGCTCTCCCCGTTGACCTGACTCGGTTCCTGTTCGGGATTCTCCCGCACATACAGCTGCCCCGCATTTTCATGGGCGGCATCGCCTTGTTCGCCTTCCCCGCCCGTGAAAAAGACCCGCGAGCCATCGGCGGAAACCGCATGCCAAGCATTACGGTAACGGAACTCGTCCCCGGGCGTTCCGACTTCGTCGTTGCCTTCGAGCTTCGCTCCCGCGGGCGCCACATCGACCTGGCGCAGGACCCCGCCAGCCCACATATAGATGTGCTTGTGGTTAGGCGACGCTCCCGCCGTCAAGCTCGCTTCCTGTCTGAAGACGACACGACTGAGATCGGTGGAGCCCCCCTCGGCTTGGGGCTGCCCCCCACCAGACCCTTCAGCTTGCTCTTCATATGGTTTCCATTCGCTTTCGGGTGGGTTGACGTTCGACACAGTCTGGTAGGAACCCGCCGCGAGGTTACCCACGTAGAGGTTGATGTACCCTTCACGTTCGCCTTCCACTAGGGGCGTGTACTTGCTCCACAGCAGCCCCTTCGAGAGTTCGGGCGTGAATATCAGTTCCTGAAACGGAACACTCTCCGGGTTCGCGACAGCTGGGTTGTAAGGCGGCATGATGCTCTGGGTTGACCAGCCACCCTGCCCGCGCCGCGAGAGATACCGGACAGAGATCAGCGCAGACTTCGTTTCCGAGAATGAGCCCGCGGCTGTATACGTGATCGCTCCGCCGGACACCGAAGCAACGGCGCCCGGGAATTCAACGCCGTAACCGCCCTTTTCCAGCGGTGAGACCATCTCATACGCCCTGCAATCCGGGAGCGTGAGACCGTAAGGCTGTTCTGAGCGGCGCTGCGCGTTGGGGCAGTTTTCCGGCGTGGCGCTCGGCGCGGCATTCGTCGTGAGGGCTTCATCGGGGCCATAGAACGTTTCCGGGGCGTCCAGGGGTTCGCTGACCGCCACGACACGGTAGTAGTAGGTCGTGCCCGGCTGCAGTCCCTTCAACCGTACATTGACCGGCACAGGGCTCATCCCCGAGCCGACAGAAGCGTTCGGGATGGGCAGGCTCGTGCCGTGCGCGGCGGTGCTGGTATAGGGGGTCGTGTCGTATTCGAAGTGGTAGGTCGTTTCGCTTTCGTTAGGGTCGATGCTTGCCTGCAGTGTCGCGGCGGTGGCTTCGACGTGAGTGACCTGCTCTTCTGAGATCCCGGGCCCACGAGCCGTGAACGTTTCGTCAGGCGTGGCTTCGCTGAGATGGTCGGCGTTGGTAGCCACCAGACGGTAGTGGTAGGTCACATCGGGCGACAGTCCGGTGAGATTCGCCGTGACGGACACGGGGGCGCTGCCGGTCAACGGAGCGGTATGGGCACATGGTTCTTGGTGCGGATAGACACCTGTTTCGGTGCCGTATTCAAAGATACAGGACGTGACAGCTACGCCTTCGGGGTTGACCGTCCCGTTGAGTGTCGCGCTGTGCACCGCGCGATCGGACACCGCTTCAGTGCTCACAGCCGGCAACGGGTCTTCGTCGAAGACCTCGACGCTGCCTGCGGTACGCTGGGTCGCATAGACCGTGCCCGTAGCGCTGACGGCGATGCCTTCAGAGCCGGAGAGCCCTTCGCGGGGGAACACTTCGATGGATTCGGCGCCTGAGGCGAATGGTTCGGTGAGGCCGTGCTCTTCTATACGCCCACCGTTATCGATGAACAGGTCGCTTGCGTTGACAGCGATTCCCTTGGCGTTTTCGTTTCCGTTTTTACCGACTTCCGTGCCGTTGCTGGCTTCATACCCCCCGACGTCACCACTGCCGAACACCACATACACATGCCCGCTGGCATCGAGCGCTATACCGGGGTTGGTACCGCGTTCGGTCTTGAACGCTTTGAGGAACGTTCCGGTGTCGCTGAACTCCGCGACCTCGCCCTCCCCCGCGACTTCGTTCTCATACACCCACACGTTCCCTTCGGAGTCCACCGCCACGCCATGCAGGGCTTTGAAGGCGATGAACGTGCTCCCCACGCACGCCGGCGGGACCTCGCTCGCTGTCTGGCACGTCCCCGTCAACTGACCGACATACGTACCGGAAGCCGTGAACCGATCGATCACATTATCGCCGGTATCCCCAACATACACATCGCCATCAGCAGTATCCAGTCCGCTGCCCGAATTATCCACAGCGATGAATTCCGGTGAGACAAAAGCACCCGTCGGGGGACCAACGCTGCCATCGAATTCGCCTTCCACTTTCGTCCCCGTGGCATTAAACCACTCGACGCGTTTGTGACCCTTGTCAACCACATAGACATCTTGCGTTTCGTCGCTGACAGCCACACCCACGGGTTCAGACAACGCGCTCGCACCAGAACCAGTGAAGGACGACGAGAAGACGTGCACGGTCCTGGCCAGAGCAGTACCCGGAGCGAAGCAGATCAAGTAAAGAGCAGTCAAGAACGATGCGAGGATGAGACCGCGCAGCCAAGACGCACCACCCCCACGAGTGACTCTGGACGCACCAGTTCCGCTGATATGGAGCAGGCCACGAAGCGTCGCGCAGATGTCCGTCATCGAGATAGACAAAGACTTCGCGACATACTCGGTAGAATTCACCCTGACTCCTTGATCGTGATGGTCGTGCGTCATGACGCACCGTCGTCCTGTGAAAGATCAGTCCTGAGCGCGAGCTGCTGGGTGACACGCTCACCCAGCTGTGTCAAACACCATGCGTTGGGCTCGCCCTTGGCGTTACGACCCTCACCAGTGTTCTGGAGCAGGCCAATGCGCTCCAAACGCCCCAAAAGCTTTGAGATCTGCCCCTGGTCATAGACATCCGCCCGCTCGCCGATGACGCGATTGCTGGCACCGGGATTCTGCGCGACCCGTTCCAGCACCAGCGCGGTGCGATAGGTCAAGCGCATCGGGACGTCCTTCAACGGGTCCTCCCCCGCGCGATACGCGCGTGGCACAGAAGACGCGAGAAGCCCACTCACAGACGCGGTAGCCGGCAGGGTGGGCGCGAGACGCGCGCGCTCCAAGCGCGCAGCCGCCACTCCCAAATAGGGCAGCACGATCATGCCCATCAAATCCCCCAACAAACCGCTCAACGGCTCACACTCACTGGTAGACAGGCGCCTTGAGAGGATCGTCAAGACCGCCCCCACCAAACCCTCAGCCGTCAAGACCGGGACACGCGCGGAACGCTCACCCTCCAAGCGTCCTTCATCGACGATCACGGTCAGGCGCGCAAGAACCTCCTCGCGCCACTCCAACACCCGCCGCCCACCACGCACGCTTCCAACCACACACAACCGCGCGAGCTCAGGCTCACGATCAAAAAAGGACAGTACGACCCACAAACCCGTACGCACACGCTCACGCCAGGACAAACCGTCAAGACTCGCCGCTTCAAGCTCGTCGGCGATACGCCCGGTCGTGTTTTGCAACACCTCGAGCAGGCAATCCTCGCGGTCGCTGAACAAGTCATAGAACGTGCGCCGCGACACCCGCGCACGAGAGACGATGCTCGCGGTCGTCACACGCGACCAGCCCAACTCCTCCACCGCCGCGACAGCCCCGCCCAACAACCGTGAGCGCTGCATATCAGCTACCCGCACGCGGCCATCGCCGGCAGCGAGTCCGAGCGCCGGCGTGCTCACAGCGCCACGCGGCACACGCCTTCCCCGTGAGCGGGCACGCGCAGCGGCGGGCGGCATCAGCGCTCACCCCCAGCAAGCAGAGGGCGCCGCGGTCCCAGATCGGAAGGACCGCGGCGCTCGGGATTGCCTACGACAGCACCAGCGCGTGAGGGAGCACGCGACGGGGCCTCCTCGAGCGTCCTCCAGGGGTTATGGGGAGGACGAACAAGACCTGCACGCGCACGAGCACGAGCACGAACACGAGCGACCAGCAGCAGACGAGCGCCGCGAAGGACGGCGCAAGCGATCCTTCGCCCGCGGGTCGCCCACCCCCGTGAGCACTGCTCAGAGCGGGGAGAACCGGCTGCTAGAAGAGGGGCGCTACTGAGACAAGAGAGAGAGAGAGAGAGAGAGAGATGAGTCGGCAGTGCCGACGCATCTACCTACAGGCGCACCCAGGCGCCCAGGCATCCCCATCACATTCATCCCCAACGAACTCACGCGAACAACATCCCCTTCATCGTTCTGACCCGGCCCCTCTCCCAAGAGTCCCGTTTTGCGCTGAAAGCCGGCCCTGAGAGCCCGATCCCAACCTGATCCTATGTCGCGCCCGGCAATCCCTGCGATTACCGTGACGCTCTCGAGTATATGCACAACCGCAGCTAAGAGTCAAGCCCCAACCAAACGCAACCCCCGACGACACTCGAGGTCAGAGCGCCCTCCATGACCACAAGATACCCCGAAGATCGGCATGGGTAAAGGGAATCCCCAATGCCAACAACACACGCGAAACCAACCCGACCGGAAGGCGATCGAGATGGCTCGCGGGACCCGCCGGCGCCCGTGAGCACACAGAATCTACCTAATGTCAAACAATTGGAAGCGCGGGAAAGCCCAAATGCCCGCCTGCCCGGAACCGGAGCAGCCAGCTCAGAGACCGGCCACGGAACGCAGCGCGGCGGCCTTGTCGGCGCGCGCTCCCAGGTAAAGTCGTGGTCATCGCGGCCGAAGTGCCCGTAGGCTTGCTCTCGTCATAGAGGCCGCTCGGGAGCCCACGTCGAGCGCCGCGCGCAGCGATCGCAGCGCCCGCTCCCGCACGGCCGTGAGAGCCGGCGGCTCAGGCCGCCGGGCGCCCACGGGCAGGTGCTCCGAACGCACGACCGCCCGGCGTTTGCGCCCACTCAAGCGTCGCGCGGCGCCCGGAGGCAGCACCAGCGTCAGCCCGCGCACGATCGTCGAGCAGTACTCCGCCGCGATCCACTGCGCCAGCACGACCAGCTCGACCGGCACGCCGAGCTCTAGAGCCCTCAACGGGGCAAGCAGTCTCTCCTCGGACACCTCGCTGCGCTCAGACATGCCTACGACGACACCGAGCACCTGCCGGCGGGCGAACGGGACGACCAGCATCGAGCCGGCGTCCACGACACCGCCGCGCAGCTCCTCCGGCAGGCGGTAGTCAAACGGGCCGCGCAGCGCGCGGGCGGCCGTCATTGGCTCTACCCTGGGCGATAGCGGGCATAAGATGCGAGGCCCGTGGTCTTCCCAGGGCCGGACAGAGGCGAAGGCGAGAGTCAGCTCGCCCGTGACCTCTTTCGACTGTAGACGGCCCACCGGACCGCTTGCGGGACTCTCGTCAGGCGCCGGGCGATGCGATCCCCTCAACGACGACCTCTACGTCTTATCGGCGCAGATCGGGCTGCTCCCACCACCTGCTCCCCAATGATGCCGAGTCCGCTCGCGCCGCAACCAATCGTCGGGTGTCCGCAGCCCTACGCGTGCGCGGTCAGGCAGCGATTGCGAGACCTGTCTCACCTCCGCTGAGCGAGCGGCGTAGATCACCAGGCTTCACGTCGTGGGGTCCCGGCGACACCGGGACCCCACGGGTCAGCTACCTCAGATTAGACCAGCCTTATTTTGTAAACACCCCCCATTCCGTCCCGCCAACCAGTTCTTGGGTGAACGTGCCTTCGAACCCCCAGGGTTCACTGAAGATTTCCATTTCGGTCGCTTTCGCGGTTAGTTTTCCGCCGCTTTCGAGATACACCTGTTTGATTCCGGAGGCGAGCTTCAGCTGGAGCGTTTTCGCCTCGGCTGGTTCTTTGCCCACTTCGATCTTTTCTCCTTTGCTGTTCTCGAGATAGGCGACCAGAGATCCTGCAAATGACGTTTGCGTGAAGGTACAGTTACCGTTGAGCGATACAGTTATGAAGCGTGTTCCAGCTTTGGGTACCAAAACTACCGCGAGGTCACCGCTGCGTGTGGTGTTGAGAAATGCGAGATCCTCCTTGAGCGCGACCGTTTGGTCGGGGCCCTCGATCCTACATTCTTTCCCGAGCCCAGTCGTTGTGCAATCCGGCCATTCTATTCTCACTTCCCCGGATCCCAGGTTCGCGCCGGTCGAGCCGTCTATCTTTGCGCCCGTCAGAAATTTTGCGGATTCGCATTTAATGGTTGCTTCCGTTGACGGGTTAGTGAATGTAATCGCGCCTTTAGCCGTCAGTTCCTTGCTTTCACCTTCCGCTAGCCTCGTTCCCGCGACCTTGTAGAACGGTCCTTCGGCCGCCTGTGCGGCGCTCACGGCGACCGCGCTGAGCGCGAGCACGCTCAGCATTGTCACGAGGGTGTTCCTGAATACTATTCTCATTTGACACTGCCTTTCTTGGTCGTATCGTTTCAGCGCCGTAACTCGCTCCAGATGCGCGCGACGCCGACACCGGGTCTGTTGCTACTAGCGCGTGCTCCCTACCCGACAGGGACCATCTCGCACGGACGCACGCTCCCTCCTCGCCGCAGCGCTACGGGTCGTGGCCCGCAGAGCCCCCTTGAGGTAATCCAGGCATCGCGACCACAGAGGCACGGGAGGTACAAATCACTTTGCGCATGGTTTGCGCATCTTCAGCCGATCAAGACCGTCGTGCTGGTCGTGAGCTTCTTGCCCTTCTTCGGAGTGAATGTCAGGTCGACCTTGGCCTTTAGCCGCCGGGCGTGGTGCCTGTTCACGAAAGCCACCTTTCCCTTTGTCAGCGAGAGCTTCACCGTCAGGGTAGTCGCGCCTGTAGAGGTTTTGCTTGCTGTGCTCAAACCGTTGCCTGCCGCCACCAGCTTCCCGGCCGACGGGACGGACACCCGGATCGTGGCGGTCTTCCCTTTCACAGACCTAGAGACAACACTCAGGGTATTAGGACACCCTTCTACATTTATGTGGGTGTCTTGGCGGAGCTCCGCCCCGTTTTGGCCGGTGAATTCAGTGGGCATGGTGAGCTGTTGTGTACACAGGTTTCCGTTCGCGGCCAAGGCCGAATACGGCCCCTCGGGCAATGTCAATTCAAAGCTGCTGAACGGGGCGTCGGGGACGGTCTTGAACGTGGTGCTCGTGACCCCCGATTTATTGATGAACGTCGCGCCCACGAGCTCGATCGTCACGCCATCGCCCTGCAGGACAATCGTCAGGCTCGGGAACGCTTCGCCGCCATGACTGACGAAGATCGCGGGGCCTTCCAGCGGGACGGGCAGCTCCGGGGTATGGACGGTCGCGTGGCCGATCATCGACGCCGACGGGCAACCCGCGGGGTTTGCTTCGAACTGCGCGTCCGTGCACGCCTTCTGCAACGTCGTCAAGCGTGACGGCAGGGCCTTGGGGAGTTCGACTTTGACGTAGCCGACATCCGCGTAGGTGCCTTGTGGCCCGTAGGGGTAGGTCACCTTCGCGATGAGGCTAGCGCCATCGGCTTTGCTGGTCTTCCCGCTGGTGCTGACCGAGAATTTCGGGGCGAATTGGAGGCTGCGGCACGCACCGACGCCGAAATGGCTCGAGATCGGGGCGCTCGCGCCCGGCCCGCCCGCACCGGGCGGAGGGGTACCCCACGCGGTGCCCGAGAACGACGAGGCGTCGCAGTTGGTCGGGTTGAACATGAACCCGGGCCTGTCGATCACCGAGTCGATCAAACGCAGATCCGTGGGCACACCCGCGACAACCTGCGGCAGCGGGTCGGTCGTGACCGTGATCTGCGCCGTGTGCGGGTCCACTTCGATCTTCGCGCGTGTGACAATCGTGCCGAGGTTGAATGGGCCCGCGATCACGTGCGTCACGATCGAGAGCCCGAACGGCGCACCCCCATAGCCGGAGGTGAGGTAGATCGGGACTTCCGGGTCGCCCGGCTGCGGCAGCACCAGCGGATACGGCCCCGAACCGGACGCCACAGTGGCGTGCCCGATCTGCGAAGCAGCAGAGCAGGTCCCCTGCGCGGCCTGCGGTTCGCCGCACAACGGCACCGTCGAGAGCATCCCGCCGAGGCCCGCGGGCGCCTTGAACTGCAGCCGTTCGATGCGCTCCTGGCCATCGCCGCGCTGCAAGAGCAGCGAGAAGTCCGTGAACCCCCCCGCCTGGTCGGTCGTCGCGCCCGCGATCAGTTCGGGTGTGAACGGCAACTGCTGCGGAGGGCACGGTGACCCGTCCGGGCCTGAGGCGATCGTGAAGCTGTTGTCGCCCAGCACGTCGGCGGCGAACGGTGTCGCCCAGGGTGTGAAGTCGAACTGCGTCGTGTAGTCGCCGCAGCGCACGGGCGTGGTCAGCGCGGCCTGGGCGCCGCCGGAAAAGGCGAGTTTGAAGCTCGTGAACGGCAACGACGGGGTTTCGTCAAACGTCGTTGTCAGCTGCCCCGTGGCTTCGTTGAGATGCACGGTGCCGGGAAGCTTGATATAGACCCCGTCGGCGGCTACCGCGATCAGCAGCCGCAGTTCGGGCGGCTCGGACTGCAACACATACACATTGCCCTGCAGTTCGCTTTCCAGCTCCCCTTCCAGGAGCGGCGTCTGGATTTTCACCGTGCCCACTTTCGAGGCCAGGGGACAGGAGGCCGGGCCTTCGCCGTGCAGGTTCGCTTCGGCTTCCCCGCAGACGGCGAGACCGGCAGCCTGCCCCGGGTTGATCGCCACGCCGGCGGGCAGCGTCACCGTCGCGTTCTTGAGCGTCGAGGCCGCCAAGCCTTCGGGGTCGGTGAGACTTTCCTGCGGCACGTTCACTTCAACGCCCAGTCCGGTCGGCGTATCGCCGAAGGCGGTTTCCGGCGCCGCGTTCAGCGACGGTTCCATCGAGAGCTGCTGACAGCCGCTGAATCCGGCCGCTGCGCCGAAGCCGTCGTGCGTGAGAGCGCTCGCTTCTGCCTTGGCGCTTTCGTCCGTCCAGGTACCGAGCCCTTGCACCGTGAACGGCTGGGGCCCTTCGCAGGAGGTCGGCACGGTCAGAAACGGCTTTGGCGCGATACCGGCCGGCAGGCCGCAGACTGGTTCGATGCCCGCCTTTCCTTCGATCACGGTGCATCGTTCCGGGTCGTGGCTGCTCGCCGCCGGCACGCCCCAGAGCCTGACCAGGCTGCTGTCGAGGCTGGCGGCCAGCGGGATGTCGTCGGCGTGCACGACGATGTCATAGCCGTGCGCGCTGCTCACGGTTGCGTCTAGAAAAGCAGAAACCCCGTTGATGGAAAGGCCAATCTCATCGGCGACACCTGGTGGCGGCGCCATGTTGTATGCCGGGTTTTGGACGTAGCCTGCAAGCCCGCCGTTGATTTCGTCCGACTTCCCGGCCCCGAGGACTCCCACCTGCGTTTGTGGCGGACATTGATGGGCGTTCAGCAGCGTGCGCGTGCACTGGGGCATCACCTGCGGATCGCCGAAGAAGCCCCGCGGCAGGTAGGCGACTATATTCCTGACGTATCCGTCCGCCATAAACGAGCCGTCCTCCGATTTCGCCCGTTCGTTGAGGTTGATGAGAAAGATCGCTTCGTAGGGATGGGACCCGGCCTGCGTGTCGAGCGTGCCGTCCGGGTTGCTGAACCATAGGTTCACGTTGGAGAACCCAAACGGCGGTTCGGAGCTGCTGACGGTCAGCGGGTCCAAGCTGGTGGCGGACACCGGCGCGCCTCCGCCGCTCACCGTGACCCTGTTCTGCAGGGTCACGCTCGCCGCTTCCGGGCTCACGCTCACCGCGATGCCGATCCGTTCGACGATGTTGGCCCCCATGCGAAGCGCCGGATGGGGCACGGGTAGCCCGGGGAGCACCGCCGGATCGCTCGTGCACGTCACCGTGGTCGTGCCTTCGCAGCGCCACCGCGCGCCGTGGCTGCGGTAGCCATCGACTTCATTGAGCCCGTTTTCTCCGTTTGCTTCTTCCAGCGGGCTGAGGATTTTCTCGGAAAACCCCGCCAGCCCGCCGACTCGGGTGGCGCTGACGCCGGCGGGCAGCGTGTCGGTGACGGTGATTGGGCCGCTGCTGCGCCCGGCGCCGACGTTCATGATCATAAGCTGTATCTCACCGCTGCCGCCCGGGGGCAGGGAGGAGGGCGCAACGTCGGTATAGACCGCCCACCCGATACCCGGCGTCGGTTCCGCCGACGAAGAAGAAGCAAAAGCAACCGTCCCCAGCACGCAGACAGCAAACGCCACACCCAGGAGCCTGAGCATTCTCACCTCGCCCCCTTGCCCGACGCTCCGCCGTTGGTCTTCGCACCCCGACCGGCCTTCTTGCCCTTTACCTTTACCTTCGCCTTCACGCATCTGCCGTGGCGGAGCTTCCTCGGCTTCTTGCACTTCACCAGCTTCTTCACTACCGGCTTTGACGTCAACGGCGACAACGGTGGGAAGTTCCCGATGCCGTTGAAGGTGACGCTGGCGGGTGTGGCGAAGATCGGCGGCGCGGGCGGTACGCCCTGGCAGCCGGTGCCCGAGCACGACGCCGGACTGGGCGGCTGCACGCCGCCGATGCGGGCGTCGTAGACGACGAAGTTGCCTCCCCCGCGATCGGCGGGAGTGAGCTCCGCGCGGCTGATGAAGAACACGTCGTCGCCGCTGGCGCTGGTCCCGATCAGATAGGAGTTTTCGGGGTCGGTGCCCCCTGAGAGCAAATAGACGCAGCCCCGGCTCGATTGACAGCTCCCGGTGCCGTCGCGCTCCCACTCGTAGACGTCGATGAATCCGTTCGTGTCCTGCGGCACCAGCGGCTCGCCGGTGTCGAAGAAGACGCGGCTGCCGTCATCGCTCACCGAGCGCGCCTGGTTTGTCGCTTCCCCCGTGAGCGGGATGAATGCTCCGATAGTGCCGGTTGCGCTCGACGGGTGCGCCCGCGTCGGCACCGGCGGCTCCCCGCTTGGATTGCAGGAGACGCACGTCAGCGTACCCGTAGGCGCGTTGTACAGGTTGACCTCCTCCAAACCTTCGTTTTTGTAACCGGTCAGGCTGGCAGCGGACATGAAAACGAGATTGTGTCCGTCGGATGTCGTCTCGGCGGTGCGACTGCCGATTTCCGTGATGTAGTCGTTGTGAAAGCCACCTCCGCCTTCGCCGGTAGCAAATGGCGCTGCGCTGCCTTGCGCCGCGGCGGCGGCGACCAACGTCAACTTGCCTTCGTGCCACAGCATGAGGTTTCTATGCGAATCGGCGTAGTAGAGATATTCGCCATCTTCGCTCGCCCCAGCCACCCCCAGGACCTTCGTGCCGGGGGTGATGTCCGTCGTTTCGTTGGTTTCCAGATCGTATTCGTACAGTTCGCCGTCGGCGACTGTCAGGAAGACCTTCGAGCCGTCTGCGCTCGCGGTCTGGTAGGTGCTGCCTTCGCCCGCGATTTCCACCGTGCACGCATCGGTGGGCACCGTGCATTCTTCGCCTTCGAGCGGGCTCTGCGGCTGCGTCGGGTTCTCCCTGACGTAGAGGCCCTGCGAGCGGTTCACCAATTCATTCTTGCTATTCAGACCCGCCTTCGGAGCGTACGTCCAGAACACGCGCGACCCGTCCGCCGAGATCACGTGCGAGAACCCGGGGTGGGTATAGCCGTTGGAGTCGTTTTCCTCGAGCGAGCCAAACGTGGCCCCGGGCGCGACCTTGCCGTTGGGCAGCACATCGATTAGATACGAACGCCCGGCGACGGACTCGTAGAGATAGTGAACGAATTCGTTGCTGACGTGTTCGTCGACTTCTTTCTTGACGTCTTCGCGCAATTCCTTTTCAAGCTCACCTTCCCCTTCGATGAGACCGGCGTTGTCCTCGAACAGGACGCGACTAAAGGGCGGCACTGTCGCCGTGCCACGATTGGCGCCCGCGTATACCAGCTGGTCAGCGTATGGCGAGCTTTCGAAAAACGGCGCGTCGGGAGTCGTCGTCGTGAAGGACGGCTGATATTCGCCGCCCGCCCCGGCGCCGGTGGGATGGACGTAGACATTGTGATACCCGGTGGGCGCGCCGGTGCCCGGCACAGCGCCGCCCAGCGTCACGCCGGTGGATAGGGCGGGGGTAAACGCCACGAACTGGCCGTGTTCTTCATTTTCACTTTCGAGCTCGGCCTGGGTCCATTCGCCGTCAGGCGAGCGCCTGGCGATGAACTCGTCGCCGTTCGATCCGCCGATTTTGCCGGTTCCGCCGGTGGCGAGTGGATCGCCGGCGTACACCACCGCGTTACCGTCGGACGACGCTTCAAACGGGTGGGTAGTCCAGATGCCATGTTCCTCGTTGTTGCTCAAGTCCTGCATCGGCTCTTGGATATAGACCTCCCCGTCGCGCCCGTACGGAGGCGTGCTCGCGAGCTCGTACACCCGCCCGTCCGGCAGCGTCTTGGGGGCGAGCGGAAACGTCCTCAGCGTGAGGTCTCCTCCCGCGGTGGTGCCCAGGCTGTTGCTCGCCACGATCCGCGCGTGGTAGACGGTTCCCGGCAGCAGCCCCGTGAGCTTTTCCGCGGCGCTACGAGCTTCGTTGCCTTCGTATCCGCCGGATAGAGAGACCTGCGGGGTCTGTGCTCCGTATTCTTCCGTTATGCCGTACTCGACGTGATATTCGGTGGGCAAGCCGCCCGGATCGATCTGGCCGCCGACGGTGGCGTTGGACGGTCCGACTTCCGAGGACGATTCGGCGGCGATCGTCGGGCGGCTGACCGTGACGTCGTGGCCGCGTCCGATGGATCCGGCGGGATTGACCGCGACCAGTCGGAAGCTGCGAGCGTTGGCGGGCGCAAAACCGGAGAGTTGCGCACTGACGGGCACCGGAGCGGTCCCTTTGCCGATCTGCCCGGCGCCTTCGCCGGCAGGAGGTTCACATTCGACTCTGTTCGTGTACTTGCCGACTTCAGTGCCGTATTCGAAATAGCATTCCGTGATCGCTTCGCCTTCGGGGTTAACGCTCCCGTGCAGCGTCAGGCCGGTTTCGCTCACGCCAGTTGGGGCCTGGGTGCTCGTTTCCGGCACCGCGACGTAGATGAAGCTCTCGACGTTGCCGGCGGAACGCTGGGACGCATAGACCGTGCCTGTTGCGTTGACCGCAAAGCCGGACGATTCCGAGAGACCTTCACTCGGGAATGTTTCCAACGGCATGACTTCCTTGCCCGGTTCGGGTTCGCCGAACGGCCCGTACCGTTCGATGCCGGCGCCCTTGTCCACGAACAGACCGTTTGTGGACGGGTCGATCGCCACCGCCTTCACGCCATTGAACTGGGAGTATTCGCGCGCTACTTGGCCTGTCGCCGTCAACTTGATGACAGAGGCATTTGGACTGTTGCCTACATAGGTGCTGTCCTGAGAATCGATAGCAAAGGCATTATTATTATCGGGACTGGAATGGATACCAAACACCTGCACAAAACTGCCGGTGTTACTGAACTCATTTATCTCTTCTCCTTCTGGGCCGCCGAATTCCACTCCGTCTGGTCCTCCGTACAGCCACAGATTGCCGGAGAGATCGACGGCCACGGCGTGTACATCGCCGAACCGGTTCAGTGCACCCACCGAGCACCCCGGCTTCGGCGTGCACCCTTCGGTGAACTGGCCGAGATACGCACCGGTCGCGCTGAACTTGTCGATCACCTCATGGCCGGTATCGACAACATACACATCGCCTTTGGAGGGATCCCCCACTTCGGTCGAGTTGTCGACCGCGATCTGTTCCGGTGAGGAGAACCGGCCCGTCGAAATTTCCCCGGGCTTCCCGCCGCTGCCCGCCGCTATGCCTTCGCCGGGCAGCGTGCCGCTGCCGTTGAATTCCCCTTCGAACTTGCCCGCGGCGCTGAAGCGCTCGACCCGGTCGTTGCCCTTGTCAACGACGTACACATCGCCCGCCTGTTCGTCGCCCAGTTCCGTGGAATCGTTCACCGCCACCCCGACCGGTTCGGAGAACTGGCCCGGACCGGAACCCGGTTCACCGAAGGAAGTGCTGGGGATGTACGCTTTGAAGGCCGAGGCGGGGACGCTCGAGCAGGCCATCGCGCCGGCGATCGCGACGAGAAACACGCAGGCGCGAGGAGGAAAGCGCAAGGACACACCGATCCCCCCGAACGCACGCGAGCGAGTACACCCGGCGACACCGATACGGTGAAACGGGGACTTGAGGATGTCGCTTGGTTTACTCATTCTCGCGCGCGCGCCTTTCTCGTGGATACACCCGACTATGCTGCTTCTTGTTCGGTCACTGCCCAGGTGCCGAACCCGTAGGGCGTCGCGCCAGGTTCAACTTGCAGGACGAGGAACGCTCCGGTCAACCCCGCGCGAGACACCTCGGAATTGTACTCAGGGTTGATGAACTGCGGGCGGCCGCTCGGCAGGATGACCGGCGCTGCGTGTTCGAGTGTGGCTGCGTATATGCACAGGTTCCCCGGTTCGGCCGTCGGCGTTTCGGCGCTGCCGCCTGCGCACCCTGACCCTGTCGCGCCTGTTTCTCCTTCTTTGAGAAAATGCGTGTTGATATTTTTGGCCACGCCTTCCTTGCCGCCGCCAAGCGGTATCGGGAAGGAGATCTCCGGATACGTTTCGTTGCCTTCACCCACGGGCGTCAAACCGGTGGTGGTCCACGACCCAGTCTCGGTCGCCTTGGGAGGCAGCGTGCCACCATCGGTCCACGGCGAGCCTTCCTTGCCGTTGCAGACATACGTCACGGCGCCGGCGGCACCGGCTTTCACTTCGTTGCCGCCTTCTTTGCATGTGGCATCTTCCCCTTTCTTTTCCCCTACAAATTCGGTGCTCGTGACGCTCGCGCCGCTCGTGCCTTTGGGACCTTTTGGACCAGGTTCGCCCTTTTCACCCTGCGACCCCGGGCCGCCCTGACTTCCATTTTCTCCTTTGGCGCCCGCCGCGCCCGCGGAGCCTGTGGGACCAGTCGGGCCTGCCGGCCCGGTCGCGCCGGCCGCTCCCTTGGGTCCTGCGGGACCCCGCGGCCCCGTCTTGGCCTTGGCCTTGGAGTTGACGGCGGTGGCCGTCATTGTCGCGTGCGGAGGGCTCCCGCCGCCCGTTGCCGCGAAGGCGCCGCCGGTGATCGCGAAGACCAGTGCCACAAAGGCGATGGTGCTCGCGGGATTGATGTGCTTGCGTACTCGTTGGAACATGGGCTATCTCTCCTCCAGAGAATCGGGGGGGACAGATGCCCCTCGGTTGGTGTGTTGAGGACGCGCCGAGGGGGCGCAGCGCAAGGACGAGACGGTTTTCATCCCAGCTGGAAACCCGACCGGACTGAAAAGCCCGTCCTGCTTGGCTGATCTGGTGGGGCCGGCGGCAATCGGTCTCACGTCGCTCCCCTTAGCGATTGAGTGCTGAGGCTGAGCTGCTGGGTGACGCGCTCACCGAGCTGTGTCAAACGCCAGGCGTTGGGCTCGCCCTTGGCGTTACGACCCTCACCCGTGTTCGCCAATAGCCCGATTCGCTCCAAGCGCCCCAAAAGCTTTGAGATCTGCCCCTGGTCATAGACCTCCGCCCGCTCACCGATAACGCGATTGCTGGCGCCGGGATTCTGCGCGACACCTTCCAGCACCAACGCGGTGCGATAGGTCAAGCGCATCGGGACATCCTTCAACGGATCCTCCCCCGCACGATACGCGCGTGGCACAAGAAGACGCGAGAGGCCCCCCGTCATAGACGCGGCAGCCGGCGGGGTGGGCACGAGACGCATGCGCTCCAAGCGCGCAGCCGCAAGACCAAGATAGGGCAGCACGATCATGCCCATCAGGTCCCCCACCAGATCGCTCAACGGCTCACGCTGACTGATAGACAGGCGCCTTGAGAGGATCGCCAAGACCGCCCCCACCAAACCCTCCGCCGTCAAAGACGGAACCCGCGCCCCACGCTCACCCTCAGACCTACGCCCCTCATCGACGATCACGGTCAGGCGCGCAAGAACCTCCTCGCGCCACTCCAACACCCGCCGCCCACCACGCGCGCTCTGAACCACACACAGCCGCGCGAGCTCAGGCTCACGATCAAAAAAGGACAAAACGATCCACAGGCCCGTACGCACACGCTCACGCCAGGACAAACCGTCAAGACTCGCCGTGTCCAGTTCTGAGGCGATCCGCCCGGTCGTGTTTCGCAACACCTCAAGCAGACAATCCTCACGATCGCTGAACAAGTCATAGAACGTGCGCCGCGACACCCGCGCGCGAGAGACGATGCTCGCGGTCGTCACACGCGACCAGCCCAACTCCTCCACCGCCGCGACCGCTCCCCCCAACAACCGCGAACGCTGCATATCAGCCACCCGCGACCGGCCATCACCGGCAGCGAACCCGAGCGCCGGCGTGCTCACAGCGCCACGCAGCACACGCCCTCCCCGTGAACGGGCACGCACAGCGGCAGGCATCAGTACTCACCCCCAACAAGCAGAGGGCGCCGCGGTCCCAGATCGGAAGGACCGCGGCGCTCGGGACTGCCTACGACAGCACCGGCGCGCGAGGGAACACGCGCCGAGGCCTCCTCGAGCGTCCTCCAGGGGTTATGAGGAGAACGAACAAGAACCTACACCCGCACGAGCACGAGCACGAGCGACCGGCAGAAGACGAGCGCCGCGAAGGGCGCCGCAAGCGATCCTTCGCCCGCGGGCTGCCCACCCCCGTGAGCACCGCTCAGAGCGGGGAGAACCGGCTGCTAGAAGAGGGGCGCTACCGAGACAAGAGAGAGAGAGAGAGAGAGAGAGAGAGATGAGTCGGCAGTGCCGACGCATCTACCTACAGGCGCACCCAGGCGCCCAGGCATCCCCATCACATTCATCCCCAACGAACTCACGCGAACAACATCCCCTTCATCGTTCTGACCCGGCCCCTCTCCCAAGAGTCCCGTTTTGCGCTGAAAGCCGGCCCTGGGAGCCCGATCCCAACCTGATCCTATGTCGCGCCCGGCAATCGGTGTGATTACCGTGACGCTCTCGAGTATATGCACAACCGCAGCTAAGAGTCAAGCCCCAACCAAACGCAACCCCCGACGACACTCGAGGTCAGAGCGCTCTCCATGACCACAAGATACCCCGAAGATCGGCATGGGTAAAGGGAATCCCCAATGCCAACAACACACGCGAAACCAACCCGACCGGAGGCGATCGAGATGGCTCGCGGGACCCGCCGGCGCCCGTGAGCACGCCGAATCTACCTAATGTCAAATAATTGGAAGCGGGAAAGCCCAAGCGCCCGCCTGCCCGGGAACCGGGGGAGCGGCTCAGAGACCAGCCACGGAACGCAGCACGGCGGCCTGGATCGACCGCACGGCTTGCGCGCGCTCCAGCGCCTGCTGCCACGAATGTCGGCCTGGTTGCATCCAATGCCGGCACCGCGCGCCGCGCGGCCCGACCGACGGCGCGCGCTCCGGCGACCTTCGGGGTCGAACCCCGACGATCGCCAGCGGCGAAGCGGGCTGCTGCCGAGCGAGGTTGGGAGACGATACGCCGCTATATCTCCGCCGACTCATCGGCTCGACGCTGTCGGCGTGCGGGACGGATCTGATTGACGAGATGAACCAGGTCTGGGTCGGCTGGTGGATCTTCAAGGTCGTCACAGCACTTCGGCTGCTCGTCGCGAGCACGACCGATGCCGCCAAGGCCTGGGATGCCTCGCGCGCCTTGTGTATGAACGTCCTCGTCCTGGGTGTGCCGGCCCACCCAGGAGATGACGATGTCGTCTTCGTCCCCAAAGACGAGATGCATACGCCAGTCTCGGTAGAAGCGCCTCTCGCATACCCGGTGGTCCTGACCCGTGTCGGCTCGCATGCGGATTCCGCCCGCCTCGCATCCGCGATGCCGCAACTCCTCAACCACACCGTCAAACCTCTTCTTCACCTCCCCGCGGAGAGCTTTGACCCGCGGCTCACAGCGGCGAGCTACGGTGACCTTGAACCGTGATGCCATAAGCCGATCCTGGGGGCCGTGAAGTCTGCGATCAGAGGTCCACGGTGTCGCCCGCCAAAGCGTCTTGCAGACCCTCGCGTGCTCCCGGCTGCGCGAGAGCTCGCCGATCAGCCGCCTCGCGCAGCAGTTGCGAGAAACGGCGCTCGTCCTTGGCGAGAGCGCGCAACCTAGCCAAGCGCTCCTTGAGCTCCTGAACGCTTGCGAACTTCACACGCCGCGGCGAGGTGTCCGCGACGACATCCAACAAGCCCTTGGCGATCCAGCTGCGTACCGTCGGACGGCTCACGCCCAGCTCATCCGCAACCTCGGGCACCGTCAACGCAGGCGCATCCGTGTAGACGGTCCGCTTAGCTTGCTCGAGCACGCGCTCCGCCACAGCCACATCGCCACTCGAAAGGGCGTGACTGGCGCGCGTGATCGCATCGTCAAGCATCACGAAGCTGGCGACGAACTGCCGATGCTCACTCTTGGTCATGGCAAGCACTATACCATCTTCTTTCCAAAACCAGCTAGAAAAAGAAGGATATGACTGAGCCCCAGCACCCAGCTCAAGCCCCGGCCGGGCTGACAGGGCATGGCGATCGAGAACCCGCTCCGCTGGCCGAAGAACGCGCCGGCGCTACTCACCGAAGCGGTCGAGACAGTGCGTGGGACCGACTCCTGCCCCACGCACCAAGCTCATCGCTCAACTATCAAGCGCGCTATGCCTTGAACTCTGCTGCTTCTTCGAACTTCATCGGGAACCGGGTTTCAATTCCCAGGGGCTTATTTTTCCATCCCGAATAAAGACCTGATGTGGTCTCTAGTTGCGCTTTCACTTTTCCGCCTGCTTCATTTTCATATTCGTCGGGTTCCTGTATGCCTTTTTTCTGTATAGGCGCCAAGGTATATTCGGTGCCTAGTTTGTTTGTCGCGCCGACGGGCACGAGGAGTGAACCAGACAGTTCAAGGGGAAACTGCGACGGCATAGCATCCCCCCAACAATAGTCTTCGAGATCGACGACGCCCGAAATGGATAGCAGCAGCGCGATTCGTTCTGTGGCTTTGTTGAGCCATACCAGGTTGACTGAAACCGGCAATTTTATTTCTTTTTCTTTTGAGCTCTTGGTGTGGCAGGTTGCAACACAGTGGAGCGTCAACGTCGCTTCGCCCCCTTTTTGTCCTTTGACTCCACCGGCAAACGAGAGTTCCTCACATGGTTCCCAACCGTGATTGGATATTTCGAGACCGACAGGATCTGTCCCGCCCACTTCGCCCGTGAATTTCTTTTTGACCAGTTCTTCGCCTTTGCTGTTGACGATTTCCGGGAGTGCTGCCGAAGCGGTCGCTGTCGCGACCGCGCTGAGCGCGAATACCGCCATGACGGCTACAAGCACGTTTCTGAACATTGATCTCATCTGCTAGACCTTCCTTTCGTCTCATTCAGCGCCGGGATGCCATCCTCAATAAGACGCATCCCGCCACCGGTCTGTTAACCAGCACGCCACGCGAGAACAAAAACCGCCACCCACGGGACGCACACTTGCAAAGCCCGCCACCCGCGCGAGCTAAGTCCGAGCCTCGAACCACGTCACCTCCGCCTCCTGCGCTTCCTGGCCTTGCGAGCGCTCCCCGCCTTCTTCTTGGGCTGCTTCGTCTTGGCGCAACCGCTCACGCCGACCGTGGTCGTCTCGTGGATTTCGGCGCCGTTCTGCGCGACGAATTCGGTCGGCATCGACAATGTCGTCGCCTGCGCCTCCTTGACGCTGCGCGTGACGGTCTTCTTCTTGCCGTGAACCTTGACCTTGACCTTCTTCTTGACCGTGACGGTCTTGGTGGGGGCACACAGGCTGCCGTTGGCCGCCAGGGCGCTGTACTTGCCCTCGGGCAACGTCAATTCGAAGGTGCTGAAGGGAGTATCGGGGACTGTCTTGAACGTCGTGCTCGTGATCCCGGCTTTGCTGATGAACGTCGTGCCGACAAGCTCGACGGTGACATTGTCGCCCTGCAGCACCATCGTCAGGGACGGGAACGCTTCCCCGCCGTGACTGACGAAGATCACAGGGCCTTCCAGCGGTACCGGCAGCAGTGGCGTGATGACCTTCGCGTAACCGATCTTCGATTCCGCCGGGCAGCCCGCCGGGTTTGCTTCGAACTGCGCCGCAGTGCACGCCTTCTGCAACGTCGTCAGGCGGGACGGCAGCGCCTTGGGCAGTTCGACTTTGACCTTCGCGATGTTCGCCTGGGACCCTAATGGTTCGTTGGGCTCAGAGAGCTTCGCGGTGAGGCTCGCGCCGTCCGCTTTGCTGGTTTTCCCGCTCGTTGAGACGGAGAATTTCGGGGTGAACTTCAGGCTCGCGCAGTTCGCGACCTCGAACGGCACTTCAACCGGCGAGGATGCGCCTTCGTCGCTCTGAATCGAACCGGTGATCTTCAGCGGCTTGCAGCTCGTCGAGTTGAACGTGAACCCCGGCCGGTTGATCAGCACGTTGACCTTCTTGATCTGCACGGGGATCCCGTCGAGCAGGTGCGGGATCGCGTAGCCTTCACTTTCCGAGTTGGTCGTGACCGTCAGCGCCGCCGTGGTCTCATCGACGTTGATCTTCGCGCGCACGACCACGCAATCGCACGCGGAGTCCTGATTGGGGTTCGCGGTGTCATGCTCGAGATCGAACGGACCGGCCTTCACCGGGTTGACGATCGACAAGCCAAACGGAGCACCGTGATATTTTTCGGTTATATAGACCTTGCCGCCGGTAACGGAGACCGGGTCCGAGCCCACGCCCGCCGAGACCGTCGTTTCCCCGATCAGGCTGTTCGGCCCGCACGTCCCCGCGTTTGCGTTCGCTTCCGAGCACAGTTCCACACCCGAGAGCAGCCCCGAGAGACCCGGCGGCATGTGCAACGTCACCGACGCCATACTCTGTTCGCCGTCTTCACGACCGATCGTCGTGGTCAGAGAACTGAACGCGCCGCCGTTGTTGTTCACCGTGCCGCCTGTCAGCGACGGCTTGAACGGCAGCGAGCTGCCGGGACACGGCTTGCCGTCGGGGCCGCTCGTGACCTGAAACGTCGAGGAGGCCGCCACCGGCGCATTGCCCGACCACGGCATAAACGACGCTTCAGTCGTATAGGAACCACACCTCGCGGGGGTCGCCAACGGTGCGCGTTCGCCACCAAAAAACGCCAGTTCGAGACTTTCAAACGGCACCTGCGGCGTATTCTGGAACGTCGTCGTGATCTGCCCGCTCGGGCTGAGATGCACTTCCCCGGGCAGCTTCACGAGCACACCCGACACCGGGTCATAGGCGACCAGATACATCGCGACCAGCGATCCGAACGGGTTCGCGTTCTGCGAGGCTAGATACACCGACCCCTTCAGTTCGTTGGGCAACAGCGGCGTCTTGATCTTCACGTTCGCGATCTTCGACGCATCCGGACGAAAATTCGATCCCCTGTTCCAACGACAGCGGGTTCGGCAACCGTTCGCTGAACGTCATCGCCCTAAGGCCCGGATCGACTTCCGCTTCGCCCTTATACCCGATCTCATCGCCCGAGCTGGCAAGCTGCCCGGCCGGCAATGAGCCCGGATCGCCGGTGCAGGCCTGCAGCCCATCACCCGCCGAGGGGTTCAGCTGCACGCCTTCGGGCAATGTCACGGTCGTGTCCCTCACATCCGCGTCGGCCAGGCCGTTCGAGTTCGCGCCCGCTTCCTGGGGGACGCTCACCTTCACGGTCAACCCCGTCGAGGTGCTCGCCGACTGCAGATCGGGAGCAACCGCGATCTTCGCGCTGAACGGCAGCCGATCACAGCCGGCCAGAGCGCCCATCGGTTCGCTGAGCGGCGCCACGATCGGGTTGTTCGGTTCTCGCCACGAATCGACCGCGACGGTGCTCTGCAACGGCCCCGTGCACGACGTCGGCGCCGAGAGAAACGGCGGCTGTTGCGACTCCCCAAGCGCCGTGCACAACGGGGAGCTTTCCGTCCGGTGGAAGCCGCCATCGATGCAATCCCATCCCCGCGCCTTGTCGTGACTTGGGGCGCCTGGCGTCCCCCACGTGACGATCGTCGCAAACCCGAGTCCCTGAACCTCGGTGAGGTTGGGCGAGGTCACGACCACGCCGTAGTCGCCGCCGGTGCGCACGGCCGTATCGAATGTGACAGGCGCCTTCTCGAGAACAAATCCGGCGCGCGCCGGCTCGCCCGGCGCCGGCGGCAAGTTGAACAAGGGCACCGTGAAGGTGAACGGAAATCCTTCCTTTAGCTCGTTGTGCACGATCGCGACGCCGATCGCCGTGTCGCTTGGGCAGTTGTTGTCACCATTGTTGGCTTCGTCCGATTCGTCGAAGAGCGCTTCGGGGCACTGCGGGAAGATGCTCGGGTTGCCGACCAGGCCCACCGGCCAACTCGACGCTATGTCCTTCACGACAGCGGGCGGCGCTTCAAGGCTCGCGCCCTGGTTGAGAGCCACCGTCGTCGTGAGCTGATACGGATGCGCCCCCGCTTCCGTCAGCGGCGCGCCGCCTTCTTCTTCCAGCGCGAGCCGATAGTTCTCGACCCCGAACGACGTCGGGCCTTCGCCGATCGTGACCGTCTGCGTCTGCGATGCCGGTGGCACAGGCACACCGCTGGCGTGGCCTTCGAATTCTCCGTTGGTGACACCTGTTTCGTGTGGATTGCAGTTCGCCTGCTCGAAGTTGCCCGTACCCGGTGTCGCAGCGGGATGACAGAGAAAGCCTTCGCCGCCGGACACACTCACTTCGTTTTCCACCTGGCCAAGCGTCGCTCCGGCTTCCGCTTCGACATCGATTTCCGCGTACAGCGGTTCGTACGACTCCAGCGGTTCACCGGAGTTTTGCCACGTGCATGTAACGGCGCTCGCGGGAAATGCCGTCGCGGGCGCGGCCGGTTCGCACGACGCGGCCCCGCGGCTGAAAAACTCGCCCGCGTAGGCAAGGCCCACGCCGGTCGCCTTCATGCCGGCCGGCAGCCTGTCGGTGAACCTGACCGGCGTCGTCGCGCTGCTGACGCCCGCATCGCCAAGGTTGAGCACCACGAGTTCCAGATGCGCTGCCTGACCGCGAGGCAGCACACTCGGCAGAAAGCTCGCCTGAGTATCCCACGACGGCGCTTCAGCATGCGCCGAGGAAGTCCCAACGGCGAGGATCGCGAGGAGAGATAGGAGAACTGTGAGCGGGGCTGCGATTTTAGCTACGCTAAGTTGCTCGTGGTTACCCTGAGGTTTGCTTGGCTTGCCGGCATTGGCCTGTGGTTGCACACGGTTCATGAGCGTACTCCCCGGTTGCGGCTGGCTCTCTTGGCCTGTTTCTTACCCTTTACCTTGACGCACTGCTCCTGCTTCTTGACCTTCCTCTTCACAAATCCCCGCTTACACTTGACGGTCTTCTTTTTCACCGCCGGTTTGGCGGGCGGTCCGGCTTGCGGCGCGACGTTGCCTTCACCGGAGAACGTCGCGCTCGACGGCGCACCGAAGACTTCCGGCTGCGGCGTCGCCGCACCCCTGCACGATTCAGTCGTAGTGCACGACGGTACCGCCACCGCCGCCGACAGACACGGCGCGACGCTTGTGCACACATGCGCGTCATAAACATCAAACGCACTGTCCACATCTTCACCACTCAACCTCGCAGTGGTCATGAAAAACACATCACTGCCGCCTTCGCTGGCATCCAGAAAGGCAGATTCTTCGCTCGAGGTGCCCGAGGAGATCAACGCCACACAGCCACTCGCCTGCCGATCGAACACTTCGCTCGCACTACCACTCGCACCACTGCAGCTACCTAACCCTTCCGGCTCAAACTCATACACGTTCTCCGTGCCGCTCACGTCCGCGGGAACGAGGGCGTCCGGGCTGTCGAAGAAGAGGCGGCCGTTATTCGACAAGTACCGCGACTGGTAAAAAGCCTCCCTGTCCGATACTGGCGTCCATCCCGGCACACTGCCCGCCAGCCAGCGCCCGGACCAATCGCGTCCATGGTCAACCAGCAGCGGGCGCACATTGATAGACGAGGGATCGAACACCCCGACCGGCCGCGCACCGGTCGGATCGCACGACGCGCACACCGGACCACCATGCCCCACATGGTAGAGATAAACCTCCTCGTCAGGAACGCCGCTCACGGCGTCCAGATTGTCGTATTTCGTCAACGGCCGCTCCGACATGAACGCCACATATTCACCGTTCGGCGATACCCGCGACGTGACTTGGCCCAGAAAGCCGTTATCGCCTCCCAGATTGACCCAGTCCTGTTCGTCCTCGTTGGAAAGTACGGCAACGAGCACGGGTTGTTCCCAGTCGCTGCCGTTGTAATGGTCCACGTAGAGGTTGCACAGGCCGCTCGTTCCGCCTTCCTGGCATTCGCCTTTCACCGCAGGTGCCGCAAGCGAGCCATTGGCGACGAAGTAAACGTAGGCGCCGTCTTTGCTGGCCCCCAGAACATTGCCTCGCACCGCCGCAGGTTCGCCGCCGGCAGTGTCTTCACTCAAATCGGTGAGCTTGCCAGACAACGGAACGCTGCCGCCGTTTAATTCGAAGACATACAGATCCAGTTCTCCCTCCCCCGCATGAGAGCCAGACGTCAGCCGCTTTTCGTCGGTGAAAAATACCTTTGAGTCATTGTCGCTGGCACCTTGAAATCTCGGTCCCCCCAGAAGAAGAGGGGAACTCGGTCCGGCACCCGCCTGCGGCACATCCAGCTGAACAGTTTCCCCCTTGGTCATATCACGCAAATACAGATGCTCTTCTTCGCCTGCGCCCGCTTCCCAGACGATCCGTGAACCGTCATCCGAGATCGCGTTCCTGACGAGGCGACCTTGATAACCCAACGACGCTTCCCTGTTTTCCGCGCTCGCCGACACAGCGTTAGGCAGAATGCTCACGAGCTGAAGTTCTCCACCAGCCCACTCATATAGATTGTGCCGATTTTCGGCATCTTTGACGGCGTTAGCCGTCAGGGCTTCCGGAGATTGCAACACCATATGGCTGAGATCGGGAGAAGCTCCCACAAATTCTACGCCCTTGATGGCGGCCCCAGGCTGCACGTTCGACTTCGTCACGAGCGGAACGAAACATCTGTCGGGCTCGGCGCACGTGCCGTTGTTACGCACGTAGATCGTCTTTTCGGCCCCTTCTTCCAAAGGCGGCAACGGCGTTCCCCCCTTCGGTTCGACAAGCGCCTGAGAAAGGTCGTTGGAGAAGAACTTGTATTCGGTCTCGTCCCCGGACGTAAGCGTGGAGATCGCGTCGTGGGGAGTCACGATGTCCTGCGATTCCCACCCCCCGGCGCCTCGTCGAGTCGAGAGGAGCTGCGTGAATTCGATCGCCGTGTTGCCCACAGGATCGCTTTCGGTCGGCCCGATCGCTATATAGGTGAAAGCACCGCCGCCGGCAGCTGCCTGTATCAGCCCACCTTCGACATTAATCGGTTCGATTCCAGCACCGTGCTTGTTCGGCGGCGAGACCAGTTCCCACTGGCGCCCATCCGGCAACAGAAACTCGCCGCCCGCCGGCTGGGTGATGAACGTCGCGTCGGCGCCATAGAACGTTTCGCCCGCTGAAGGCACGATCGCGACGACGCGATAGTGGTAGGTCGTCGCCGGCGAGAGACCGACCGCGCTCGCGCTCACACTCACCCCAACCGCGCCCGCGCCAAGACGGCCGTCCGGAATCGGAATGCTCATCCCGTACGCTTCGGTGGGCCCGTATTCGAAGCGGTAGTTAGTTTCGCTTTCCTGCGGGTCGATCTTCGCCCACAGCTGCGCCCCGGTCGCGGAGACCTTCGCGGACCACTCTTCTTCGACCTGCGGCGGGCCGGCGGCGAGCGCGGGAGCGGCGGTGAAGGCGAGGAGCCCGGCAGCAGCGGCGCAAAGCAGGGCAGGGACGCAACATTTCAGCCGTGAGAGCGGATGAAATGCTCGCCCTGACCGGCGCACGGAGACCACCCCGCCCCCACGACGACTGTTTTCGGACACACCACTCCCTTGATTGGGGAGCAGAGCACGCAGCGTGGCGAAAAGAACCGATCTTCGGCGTGGACACGGGCTTCGCGGCCTGCTCTGTCGGTTTCACCCTTGCTCCTTGGTTGTGGTGTGTGGTGCTCATGCGTCGTGTTCCTGGGAAAGATCGGTGCTCAATGCGAGGTGCTGGACGACGCGCTCCCCCAGCACGGTCAAACACCAAGCGTTAGGCTCCCCCTTGGAATGCCCCTCACCCGTGTTCGCCAACAAGCCGAGGCGCTCCAAGCGCCCCAAAAGCTTTGAGATCTGCCCCTGGTCATAGACCTCCGCCCGCTCACCGATAACGCGATTGCTGGCGCCGGGATTCTGCGCGACCCGTTCCAACACCAACGCGGTGCGATAGGTCAAGCGCATCGGGACATCCCGCAACGGGTCCTCCCCCGCACGATACGCGCGTGGCACAAGAAGACACGAGAGGCCCCCCGTCACAGACGCGGCAGCCGGCGGGGTGGGCACGAGACGCATGCGCTCCGAGCGCGCGGCCGCGGGACCAAGGTAAGGCAGCACAATCATGCCCATCAGGTCCCCCACCAGATCGCTCAACGGCCCACGCTGACTGATAGACAGGCGCCTTGAGAGGATCGTCAAGACCGCCCCCACCAAACCCTCAGCCGTCAAAGACGGAACCCCCGCGGCACGCTCACCCTCAAACCGCCCCTCATCCACGATCACGGTCAGGCGCGCAAGAACCTCCTCGCGCCACTCCAACACCCGCCGCCCACCACGCGCACTTCCAACCACACACAACCGCGCGAGCTCAGGCTCACGATCAAAGAAAGACAGGACGATCCACAAACCCGTACGCACACGCTCACGCCAGGACAAACCGTCAAGACTCGCCGTGTCCAGTTCTGAGGCGATACGCCCAGTCGTGTCCCGCAACACCTCGAGCAGACAATCCTCGCGATCGCTGAACAAGTCATAAAACGTGCGCCGCGACACCCGCGCACGCGAGACGATGCTCGCGGTCGTCACACGCGACCAACCCAACTCCTCCACCGCCGCGACCGCTCCCCCCAACAACCGCGAACGCTGCATATCAGCCACCCGCAACCGGCCATCACCGGCAGCAAACCCGAGCGCCGGCGTGCTCACAGCGCCACGCGGCACACGCCCTCCCCGTGAACGGGCACGCACAGCAGCGGGCGGCATCAGCGCTCACCCCCAGCAAGCAGAGGGCGCCGCGGTCCCAGATCGGAAGGACCGCGGCGCTCGGGACTGCCTACAACAGCACCGACGCGCGAGGGAACACGCGACAGGGCCTGCTCGAGCGTCCTCCAGGGGTTATGCGGAGAACGAACAAGAACCTACACGCGCACGAGCACGAGCACGAACACGAGCGACCGGCAGAAGACGAGCGCCGCGAAGGGCGGCGCAAGCGATCCTTCGCCCACGGGCTGCCCACCCCCGTGAGCACCGCTCAGAACGGGGAGAACCGGCTGCTAGAAGAGGAGAACTACAGGGACAAGAGAGAGAGAGAGAGAGAGAGAGAGATGAGTCGGCAATGCCGACGCATCTACCTACAGGCGCACCCAGGCGCCCAGGCATCCCCATCACATTCATCCCCAACGAACTCACGCGAACAACATCCCCTTCATCGTTCTGACCCGGCCCCTCTCCCAAGAGTCCCGTTTTGCGCTGAAAGCCGGCCCCGAGAGCCCGGTCCCAACCTGATCCTATGTCGCGCCCAGCAATCCCTGCGATTACCGTGACGCTCTCGAGTATATGCACAACCACAGCTAAGAGTCAAGCCCCAACCACACGCAACCCAACAACACCCGCCAACCGTAACGCTCGCCACGACCACAAAACATCCCGAAGATCGGCATGGGTAAAGGGAATCCTCAGTGCCGACAACACGTGCGAAACCAACCCGGCCGGAGGGCGATCGAGATGGCTCGCGGGAGCTGCCGGCGCCCGTGAGCACGCAGAATCTACCTAATGTCAAACAATTGGAAGCGGGGAAGCCCAAGTGCTGTGCCCGCTCGCCCGGGAACCGGGGGAGCGGCTCAGAGCCCGGCGGCGGAACGCAGCGCGGCGGCCTTATCGGTGCGCTCCCAGGTGAAGTCGTGGTCATAGACGTCCGCCTGGCTAGAATGGCCCTATGACCACGCGTGAGACCGTGCATGCGCTGCTTGATCGGGTTCCCGACGACAGGCTCGAGCCGATAGCCCGGCTGCTTGCCTGCCAGGCGACCGACGGCACCGACATCAGTGCCAAGGCGATCCTGGACCGACTCGGCCACAAACGAGCCACGCTGGCAGAGTTCGAGGCCGAGTACGGACCCGTTGGCGCACCCGACGGCGAGGGGTAGACCATGCGGGGCCACGCCCCCGTCGCCTTCGACGAGAAGGCGTGGAGCGAAGACCTACGCAACACGACCGATGAGGGCCGAACGGCCGCCACGAAGAAGCGAGCGGAACTTGAACGAGACGGCCAAACGATCAACGAGCTGCTGGCCTGCGATGAGCAGGCGCGCGACGGGACGAGCCTGCCCGAATGCATCAAGACCCGCGTCCCCTGGCCGAACGGACGCTGGGGAATCGTCTACCTGATCGCCCGCGACAAGAAGGGGCGACTGTCCCTCGATGTCCTGGCGTTCGGCGTGCGCCACCACCCCAAGGGATCGCACGCACTCAACGTCTACGAAATCGCCCACTGGCGACTGGCCAAGATCACCGCCAGGGATCTGCGGGGTAAGGAGCCCAGCTCCCAAAAACATCGCCCCTGAAGGCGCACCATTCCGAGCCCGCTCGTGCCGCAACCCAATCGCCCGGGTGTCCGCAGCCCTACGCGGGCGCGGTCAGGCAGCAATTGCGAGACCTGTCTCATCTCCGCTGAGCGGGCGCGGCATACGACCACCAATGCGGCGTGGGGTCCCGGCATCGCCGGGACCCCACCACCGTCCCTCTCATCAGCCGAGGTCGTTCAGTCGAACGCTCCCCACGACGGGTCCGCGCCGAGTTCAAGGCCAATGTTGCCTTCAACGCCCGCGGCTTCTTCGAAATTCAACAGCCCGATGCCGGCGACTTCTTTTCCTTCGCCTCCCGTGATCTTCCAGACGTGTTTGATTGGATTCCCCGGAAAACGGAATTCGAGCGTCTTTGCTTCAGCTGGTTCTTTTCCTATTTCCACGGCTTTACCACCACTGGTGAGTTCAGCGGCGATCGACCCTTCCAGTCTTCCTTCTCCTTTGCCTATGCACGTTCCTTCACGACTGAATTGCACATCCGCTATCGTTTTGCCTTTGGCGGGATAGATATAGGCCCCCAGGTCACCTTTTTTCCCGCCTTTTTCCAGGTCCACGAGCATGGCTTTCATCGGCACCGTGGGTTTGACTTCGACTGTGCAGTGTTCCCCGTCGCCGCCCACTTTGCACGCGGAGAAATCCAGCGTCATTTCGATGGTCCCAGGTTCACCAGCGTTCGAGCCGAGCAGTTTGGCACCCGATGCAAACGCAACATTACAAACGGTCCGGACGAATCCCTGTTCAGTGGTTGTCTCAAATTTAGAGCCGCTTGCCGCTTTGACTTCCGCGCTTTCGCCGTGCGCCAATCTCAATCCGGAGACTTTGAAATGAGGCGCTTCTTCTGCCTGTGCCGCGCTCGCCGCAACCGCGCCGAGCGCGAGCACTGCGAGCATCGCCACGAGCGCGGTTCTGAACGTCGATCTCATAAATCAGCACTCCTTCGTATCGGTCCAGCCCCAGGCGCCGTCTCACAAAGGAACGCCGCCGGAACCGTGTCTATAAACAGCTACGCGCTGTTTATATTCGCTTTCAGCCGGCGCGCGCTATCGCAATGTGACTAACTGCGCAGCCTCGAAATGCGCACATTGCAACACGACACGGCGACGCGTCGCCAATGTTGTTGACAACCGCCGAATCGTGCTATCTCTCGCTCAAAAATGGGTTCTCGGCCGTGGCCTGGACCGGCTCGATCTCCGCTCTGATGCCGATCCGATCGAGCTCCAGCGCGACCTCGATCTCCACCGGGCATGGATGCAACGTTCGGCCGAGTCTTTCTTCGATCGTGTGCAACCGGTTTTCGACCGTCCTGCGGGCGATCTGCAGCGCGGCGGCCGTGGAGGAGACGTTGCGCTCGGCGACCAGGTACGCGCGCAACGTCTGGAGCAGCACCACGCCCCCGTTGCCGCTGCCGCTGCCGCGATCATCCTCCAGCGGCACGACATAGATATCGACAAGCGCTCCGGCCAGCGCCTCGTCTTTGAGCGCACTGGCGAGCAGCGCGACATCGGCGTAGCGCGTGAGCTGTCGTGGACGGCGTAGCGCGACCACCAGCGCCGCCTGCGCCTGCTGATGGGTCAACCGCCACCCCGCTAGGCCGCGCGCCGACTCACCGACCGCGAACGAGACCTCTCCGAGTCCCGACAGCGCCCGGTCGAGCGCCACCATCTCCAGACGACGATATCCCCCCAGCCACGCCCACACAGTCTCCTCGCCACTAATCACGCACAATGCTCGGCGATCCACACTCACCGCCAGGCCATCCACGGCCTCCCGCGCCCCCGCGCCCCGCGCGATCACCCCGAGATGCCACGCATCGAGCTCGTAGTCGAGCTCGGCAAGCTCTGAGAGCTCGAGAACACCGCTACCGGCCAGCAACCCCCTTACGCGCTGGGCGCGGCGCTGCTCGGGCGAGCGCCCCGCCCGCGCAAGCTCACCCCGATACTCGCCCGTGATCGCCTCAAGCAAGCGATCCAGCGCCGAGGCCTGCATCCGCAACGCGCCACGCAACGCCTCGCGCGCACCCGGGTGCTCGGCCTGCTCACCACGATCGGCCTCCTCCAGCACGAACTCCTCGAGCAGCGCGCTGCCGACCACATACCGGCGCAGCACCGTGTCCAGGCTCACCCCCACACGCGCCGCGCGACGCGCCTGCTCAACCGCGACCACCGGAACCGGGCCGACCCCCTCATCCCCACGCTCGATCCCCGCAAGCGTGTACCCTACCGCCGCCGCAACGGCCGCGCGCAACCCCGCCAAGTACTCCGCGTCCCGCGCGCCGACCGCGCCAAACGCATCGTCGCGCACCCGCGCAAAGATCGCCTCGACGATCTCCCCCCTCCGCGCACGCAAACGCCCCACCACCCCGACACGGACATCCCCGACCGATCCGACCTTACTGCGAAGCACTCACTTCTTCCGCTTCCTACGCTTGCGGTGCACGGTGGCCTTCGTCGTCCTGTGGGCCTTCGGGCAACCCGTCACCGCGATCGTCGTGGTCTGTTTGACCGTCGCGCCGTTCTGGGCGACGAATTCGTTGGGAATCTGGATGCTGGCGGGCTCGGTCTGCTTGACCTCGCGCGTCTCGGTCTTCTTGTGGCCCTTGACCGTGACCTTCTTCTTGACCGTCTTCGTCATGGTCGGCGCGCAGAGGTTCCCATTCGCGGCCAATGCGCTGTACGGGCCCTCAGGGAGCGTCAGTTCGAACGTATTGAAGGGGTCGTCGGGGACCGTCTTGAACGTCGTCGAGGTGATCCCGGCTTTGCTGATGAACGTCGCGCCTACCAGGTCCACCGTGACGCCATCGCCCTGCAGGACGATCTCCAGGCTCGGGAACGCTTCCCCACCGTGCGATACGAAGATCGCAGGGCCTTCCAACACCACTGGCAACAACGGAGTATGCACGACCGCGTGCCCGATAAACGACGCCGGCGGACAACCCGCCGGGTTGGCTTCGAACTGCGCCGCCGTGCACGCTTTCTGCAGCGTCGTCAAGCGTGAGGGGAGCTGCTTGGGCAGTTCCACTTTGACCTTGGCGATGTCAGCGTCGGTGCCCTGCGGCACGCTCGGGTAGGACACCTTCGCGGTCAGGCTGGCGCCATCTGATTTCGAGGTCTTCCCTGACGTCGTGACCGAGAACTTCGGTTCGAACTTCAACGCTTGGCACGCACCCACCTGGAAGTGGCTGGAGATGTGCGCTTCAGAGCCCGGTTCATCCTGACCGGGAGGGGCCGTCCCGTACGCCGTGCCCGAGAATTCCGACGTGTTGCAGTTGGTCGGGTTGACCATGAATTCGGGGCGTTCGATCACTGCGTCGATCTCACGCAGATCCGTCGGGACACCACCAACGACCTGCGGCAACGGGTTCGTCGTGACCGTCAACGCCGAGGTGTGCGGGTCCACTTCGATCTTCGCCCGCACGCGCTGTGTGGGCAGCGTGAACGGGCCGACGTGCAGCGGCACGACGACCGACAGGCCGAACGGCGCGCCATCATAAGATTCAGTCAGATAGATCGGCGCTGGTTCCTGGCCCGGTTCGGGCACGACCAGCGGGTACGGGCCGGGACCGGACTCCACAACCGTGTGGCCGATCTTCGACGCCGCCGGGCACGTGTTGCTTTCCGCCTGCGCGTTCGCGCACAGCGTCACCCTCGAGAGGAACCCGGTCAGGCCCTCCGGGGCTTTGAACTGCAGCCCATCGATCCTTTGCTGCCCGTCCCCACGCCGCAACAGCAGCGAGAAGTCCGTATAACCCCCCGCCTGATCGGTCGTCGCGCCCGCGATCAGTTCGGGGCTGAACGGCAACGACGCCGCAGGGCACGCGCCGCCGCCCGGGCCGGCGGAGATACCGAAGCTGTCAGACCCCGGTACTTCCCCGCCGAACGGGCTCGTCCATGGCGTGAAGTCCCAGTCCGTGGTGTATGTCCCGCAGTGTGTCGGGGTCGCCAACGCCGCCTGCGCGCCACCACTGAACACCAGCGTGAAGCTCGTGAACGGCAACTCCGGGGTTTCCTCGAACGTCGTCATCAACTGCCCCGTAGATTCATTCAAATGCACCGTCCCCGGGAGCTTCAGATAGATCCCATCCGCGGACGCCGCGACCAGCAGCCTCACTTCCGGCGGGTCGGACTGCAGCACGTACACGTTGCCTTCCAGTGCGCTTTCCAGCTCGCCTTCCAGCAACGGCGTCTGAATCTTCACCGTCCCCACTTTCGACGCTTGCGGACACGACTGCGGCCCTTCACCATCAAGGTTCGCTTCCGCTTCCCCACACGCCACAAGACCCGCGGCCTGGCCCGGGTTGATCACCAAACCTTCCGGCAACGTGACCGACGTGTTCTTGACCGTCGCCGCGACCACGCCTTCCGGGTTCGTCAAGTTTTCCTGCGGCACATTCACTTCCGCGGTCAACCCCGCCGGCGTATCTGCAAAACCCGTATCCGGCACCGCCGACAACGACGGCGCCACAGACAAATCTTCACAACCCGTAAAGCCCACCGGCGCATCATTGTTGTCGTGCGTGAGCACGCTCGCTTCGGTCCGCGCACCTTCATCCAGCCACGTCCCCAACCCATGGATCGTGAACACCTGCGGACCCGCACACGACGTCGGCAACGTCAAAAACGGCCGCGGAACAAGCCCAGACGCACACCCGTGTTCACAACCCGGGTCGCTCCGGCGCTGTGCATCATGGCTCGCTGCCGCCGGGACACCCCACAACGTCACAATACTCGCATCGAGCTCAGCGGCTTCGGGCACGTTGTCGATATGCTCCACGATCCCGTAGCCATGGCCGCTGCGCACACCAGCATCGAAGAACGCTGAAACTCCGTTGATCGACACCGCGAACTCATCCGGCACTCCCGGCGGCGGCACCATGTTATACACAGGATTCTCAATATAGCCCACCTGGCCTCCATTTTTCAGTTCTTCTCCTCCGGACCCGACGATGCCGATCTGTGTCTGGGCGGGGCATTCTTTCCCGTTCAGCTGCGTGCGCGTGCACTCCGGCACCGCCTGAGGGTCACCGAAGAACCCCGGCGGCAAATCCACTTCCAGATTCCTCACCCATCCACCCGCGAGACGCGTTTTACCTTCTAGTGTCACGCGTTCGGCGAGGTCCAACGCGAACGTCGCGTCATACGGATGCGACCCCGCCTGCGTATCCGGCGTCCCATTCGCGTTCGTGAACCACACATCCCAATTCGGAAACCCAAACCCGGGTTCCGCCGAGCTGATCCTCACCGGACCAGACACACTCGTCCTCACCGGCGCACCACCACCCGCCACAGTCGCATGATTCTCCAACACACCCGCCCCAGCACCCCCGCCGACCTTCACAACTATACCAAGCCGTTCCGTTATACGCACCACTGCTACGAAATGTTCCTGTGTCTCCGAGGCCGGCACCGTCGGCATGAACGCCGGGTTGCTCCTGCACGTGATGACCGTCGCGCCGTCAACACCACGCACACCCGACCCGTTGCCTTCACAAACCCACCGCGCCCCACCGAACTGTTCTTCTTCTTCTTCCCTGTCAAGGACCGACGTACCAAAGATAGGCACGACCGCATACCCCGAGGGAGGTTCCCCTGTTTCGCCCATGCCGCCCGCGTTGGTCGCGCTCACGCCGGGCGGCAGCGTGTCGGTCACCGTCACAACCCCTTCGCTCGCCTTGGCGCCGTCGTTCATGACGTCCAGCTGGATCACACCATCACCACCCGGCGCCAAGTTCGACGGAGACACGACCGTGAACACACCCCACCCGGTACCCGCCGTCGGTTCCGCCGACGCCGACGACACACAAGCAAACGCACCCACAACACAGCCAGCAAACAGCACACACCCCAGCCGCTTGAACATCATCACTTCACCCCCCGACCAGACCGCTTGCCCGTGACCTTCTTCTTCTTCGCCTTCACGCACTTGCCGTGACGAAGCTTTCTCGGCTTCTTGCACTTCACCGGCTCCTTTGCCGCCAACTTTGACGTCGCTGGCGAGGCCGGCGGGAAGTTCCCGACACCGTTGAACGTCACGCTCGACGGAGTCGCGAAGATCGGCGGCGCCGGCGGCACGCCCTGACAGCCCGTGCCCGAGCACGTCGGCGCCGCCGGCGGCTGCACACCGGCAACACGCGCGTCATACACCACGAAATCATCGCCACCCCGGTCAGCCGCGAGCAGGTCGGCACGGCTGATGAAGAACACGTCATCGCCGCTCGCGCTCGTCCCGATCAGATACGAGTTTTCCAGATCCGTTCCACTCGAGATCAGATAGATACAACCCCCGCTCGTGCGGCAGCTGCCGGTGCCGTCCCGCTCCCACTCATAGTCATCCACCCAGCCGTTTGTCGCCTGAGGTACGAGCGGCTCCGCGCTATCGAAGAACACACGACTCCCGTCCGCCGAGATCGACTGCGGCTGATACGTCGCCTGTCCACTGATCGCGAAAAACGCACCAACTGGTTCGTGAAGTTCCTTCTCCGTGGCGATGCTCGCTTCGTTGGGGACGGGCGCCTCGCCACTCGGGTTGCACGACACGCACGTGAGCTTCTCCGACGACGCTTCGTACCGGTACACCTCATCCAACGGCGCGCCGCCAAGGACATTGTCATAGCCGGTGAGACTTGCCTTCGACATGAAAATCAGACCTTGCCCATCGGGCGTCACCTCGGCCGTACGACTGCCGAGTTCCGTTATGTAGTCATTGTGGTAGCCGCCACCCCCATTACCGGGGGCGAACGGGGTCGCGCTTCCCAGCCCGGCTTCGGTCGCGACACGAGTCGTCACGCCAGCATGCCAAAGCTCGATATTCCCGCTCGAATCGACATAGTACACATATTCACCGTCTTTGCTCGTACCCGCCACACCCTCCACTTTGACACCAGGCGTCAATTCGATCGTTTCCCCAGTTTCCACGTCATACTCATACAGTTCGTTTTCACTGGTGGTGAAGAACACCTTTGATCCATTGGCGCTCGCGGTCTGGAAGATGCTGCCACTCGGACCGACCTGCACCGTGCATGCATCGGCAGGCACCGTGCATTCTTCACCGTTCAAAGGACTCTGCGGCCGAGTGTCGTTTTCTCTCACATACAGCCCCTGTGATCGATTCACGATCGCTTCGCCGTGTTCATGGGCTTCCGGCGCCGCCGTCCAGAACACCCTCGATCCATCAGCCGAGATCACACGCGTAAAACCAGGATGCGTATACCCATTCGAGACCTGTTCTTGCAACGACCCGAACGTCGCACCCGGTGCCACCTTCCCATCCGGCAACACATCCACCAGATACGCCCGCCCCCCCACGCTGTCATACAAATAGTGGACAACGTGACGGTCTTTGCCTTCCGTCACTTCCGTCGCGACGTCTTCCCCGAGTTCAGTTTCGAGCTGCCCTTCCCCGTCGAGCAACCCCGCGTTTATCTCGAACAATAGATGGCCGAAAGCCGGGACAGCACTCGTGCCGGCATTCGCACCCGCGTACATAAAAGGTGGAGCGTCTACGTCTTCTTCATTGCTGGCATCCACTTCATGTGCGGACCGATCCGGGACACTCGTGTATACCGCACGATATTCACCTTCCGCGCCGTTTCCGGTAGCGTGTGCATACCAGTTAATGTAATTGGACGGTGCACCCGTCCCTGGGATGGCTTCTCCCAATTCGAGTATCCCGACGGATAGATCGCTTGAGAACTCGATATACCTTCCGCTGTCTTCTCCTACGACGTGTTTTGCGAGAGTGGTCTGTGCCCAGCCGCCTCCGGGCAAACGTCTCGCTATGTACTCGTCTCCAAAAGATCCGCCCACCTGGCCGATTCCACCCGTGGGTGGCGGGTCGCCTGCGTAGACGACCGCTTCACCATCTGAGGACACATCGAACGGCAAGCCCGTCCAGATGCCGTGTTCCTCGTTGTTGGTCATCTCGGCCAGCGGTGTCGGTACATAGACGTCCGTGTCACGACCTTCCGGTGATGAGCTCACGAGTTCGTAGACCCGCCCGTCTGGCAATCCCGGAGCTGGAGGAGGGAACGTCGTGAGCGTGAAGTCGCTGCCGTCGGTCGCGCCGAGCGCGTTGCTCGCGACGACCCGCAGGTGATAGACGGTTTCGGGCTGCAGGCCGGAGAGCTGCGCGGACGCGCCGACCGGTTCCGTCCCGGTGTCCCCGGCGCCGAGGCTCGCCGGTTCGCTGCGCGACCCATACGCGACGCTCGTGCCGTATTCGATGCTGTACGTGGTCGCGAGGCCACCCGGGTTGACCTGCGCGGCCACTGCCGCGGCGATCGAGCCGACGCCGGATAGCGATTCACCGCCGATCGCCGGACGGCTGATCGTCATGCCGTTGGCCTGCATGTTGGTGCCGTTGGCGTTACCGGCGACCACGCGGAAGCTGCGAGGGCCGCCCGGGGGAAGACCGGACACCCGCGCGCTGACATGCACCGCCGGTGCCGTGCCCGCGAACGGCGCCGACGGTTCGCAGCTGACCTTGTTGGTGTACACGCCTGCTTGGTCGCCGTATTCGAAGTAGCATTCCGTTACTTCTTCTCCTTCGGGGTCCACGGTCCCGTGCAGGGTCAGGCTTGTTTCCGTGACATCGGAGGCCACTTCGGTGCTCGCTCCGGGGAGCGGTACGTAATCGAAGCTCTTGACGACACCGGCACCACGCTCGGTCGCATACGCCGTGCCCGTGGCGCTGACCGCCAAGCCGTAGGAGCTCGAGAGGCCTTCGGTCGGGAGTGTTTCGAGGGGATCCAGGTCCACCTCGACTGAATTGACCTGCGAGTAGGGTTCGCCGAAAGGCCCGTACAGCACGATGCTTTCGCCTTTGTCGAGGAGCAGGTTGTTCGTGGAAGGGCCTACCGCCAGCGCGGTGACGGGTTCAACGTTGACGGCTGTCCAGGCTTCTTCGCCGCTTGGCCTATACTTCCGGATCGCTTCTCCTGCGCGCTGGATATATACGTTGTCGGTGGAGTCGATGGCCAAGCCGACGTCGCCTTCACCGCCGGCGTTGAATGTGCTGATCAGTTTGCCGGTATCGCTGAACTCGGATACGTTTTCGTCTCCGTACGCTCCATTCCCAAGGGGTACCAGTAGCTCGTAGGCGACGAAGAGATTGCCGGAGCGATCGACGGCGACACCATGAACGGCGGTGAAGGAAACCGCCGAGCCCGGCGGACAGGCTTCTTCTTCAACTTCAAATACCGCTGGGGGACAGGCGCCCGCGGTTATCTGGCCGAGGTAGGCGCCGGTCGAGCTGAACTTGTCGATGACCCTATGACCGGCATCCACCACGTACACGTCGCCCACCGATGGATCTTCCACCACCGACTTGCCCGAATTATCGACTGCGATCCCCGTCGGTTCGGAAAGCGAGCCAGCGGGTGTCGCGCTGCCGTTGAACTGACCCGCATATGCCCCCGCGGCACTGAAGTACTCGACGCGATCATTGCCCTCATCGACCACATACACGTCACCCGCCTGCGGGGTACCCAATTCCGTCGAATCGTTTACCGCCACCCCGGCAGGTTCGTTGAACTGGCCGTCGCCAGATCCCTCGCTACCAAACGAGACGCCCGGCACGTATACATTCGTTGCGAGCGCAGGGGCGCTCGCGAGAGCCATCACCCCAGCCAGCGCGACGAGCAACACGAGGGCCAGAACAGCGTGCGAAGGCCACTTCACACGCTTGACGACCTGGATGGATGTCGGGCTTGCTTGGCTGGCTCGCTCGGTGGAGTTCACTGTTTTTACCTATCTATCCGGTGGAGATGACTACGCTTCTTTTTCGGTCACTGCCCACGTACCGAACCCCTTGGGCGTCGCGCCAACTTCGACTTGTAGGACGAGGAACGCTCCGGTCGAGCCCACGCGTGTGGCTTCGGAATTGAACTCAGGGTTGAAGAAGTCGGGTCTGCCGTTCGGCTCGATGACCGGTTTTGCTCCTTCGAGCCTGGCTGTGTATATGCACAGGTTCCCCGGTTCGGCTGTCGGCGCTTCGGCGGTTCCGCCTTTGCACCCTTCGCCTTCTTCTTCTTCTGCGTTGATGAAATGCGTGTTGATTTCGGCAGCGCCTTCCTTGCCGCCGCCAAGCGGTATCGGGAAGGAGATCTCCGGATACGTTTCGCCAACCACGGGCGACAAACCGGTGGTGGTCCACGACCCGGTCTCGGTCGCCTTGGGGGGCAGGGTGCCACCATCCGTCCACGGCGAGCCTTCCTTGCCGTTGCACACATACGTCACGCTCGCACCGGCCTTCAATTCATTGCCGCCTTCTGTGCAGCTTTCTTTAGCGCCGGTGAATTCTTTCGTGCTCACACTGCTCCCGTTGCTGCCGTTTTTGCCCGGCACCCCCGGTTCACCCGGCGCCCCGGGAGAACCCGGCGCCCCGTTTTCGCCTTTCGCGCCCGCGGCGCCACCAGGCCCCTGCGGACCAGCCGGCCCAGCAGCACCCGTCGCACCGGTCGCGCCCCTGGGTCCGGCGGGACCGCGGGCGCCGGCCTTGGGCTTGGGCGCGGTCTTCTTCTTCGCCGCAACAGCGGTGAACGTCGCGGTCCGCCCGGTCGAAGCGCTTGCTTTAGCCGTCGATGAGCCACCGCCGTTGCCGTTGCCGCCGGTCGCGGCGAAGGCGCCGCCGGTCACCGCGAAGACCAGCGCCACAAGGGCGAGGATGCTCGCGGGATTGATGTGCTTGCGTACTCGTTGGAACATGGCTATCTCTCCTCCAGAGAGTCGGAAGGGACGAACGCCCCTCGGTTGGTGTGTTGAGGACGCGCCGAGGGGGCGCAGCGCAGGGACGAGACGGTTTCATCCCAGCTGGAAACCCGACCGGACTGAAAAGCCCGTCCTGCTTCGCTGATCTGGTGGGGGTAGCGGCAATCGATCTCACGTCGCTCCCCTTTGCGCTTGAGTGCTGAGGCTGAGGTGCTGGGTGACACGCTCACCGAGCTGTGTCAGGCGCCACGCGTTCGGCTCGCCCTTGGCGTGACCCTCACCAGTGTTCGCCAGAAGCCCGAGACGCTCCAAGCGCCCCAAGAGCTTCGATATCTGCCCCTGATCGTGAACATCCGCCCGCTCGCCGATAATGCGGTTGCTGGCACCGGGGTTCTGCGCGACCTGTTCCAACACCAGCGCGGTGCGATACGTCAAACGCATCGGGACATCACGCAACGGGTCCTCCCCAGCACGATACACACGCGCCTGCAAAAACCCACGAGACGCAGGAGCACTCGTCACAGCGGCCGGTTGGGTTGGCGCGGGACGCGTGCGCTCCGAGCGCGCAGCCGCCACTCCCAAATAGGGCAGCACGATCATGCCCGTCAAATCCCCCAACAGATCACTCAACGGCTCGCGCTGACCGTTGGACAGGCGCCTGGAAAGGATCGTCAAGACCGCCCCCACCAAACCCTCCGCCGTCAAAGACGGAACCCGCGCCCCACGCTCACCCTCAGACCTACGCCCCTCATCCACGATCACGGTCAGGCGCGCAAGAATCCCCTCGCGCCACTCCAACACCCGCCGCCCACCACGCGCGCTTCCCACCACACACAACCGCGCGAGCTCAGGCTCACGATCAATGAAAGACAAGACGATCCACAGGCCCGTACGCACACGCTCACGCCAGGACAAACCGTCAAGACTCGCCGTGTCCAGTTCTGAGGCGATACGCCCGGTCGTGTCCCGCAACACCTCGAGCAGACAATCCTCGCGATCGCCGAACAGGTCATAGAACGTGCGCCGCGACACCCGCGCACGAGAAGTGATACTCGCCACCGTCACACGCGACCAGCCCAACTCCTCCACCGCCGCGACAGCCCCGCCCAACAACCGCGAACGCTGCATATCAGCCACCCGCACGCGGCCATTGCCAGCGGCGAGTCCGAGCGCCGGCGTCCTCACAGCGCCACGCAGCACACGCCCTCCCCGTGAACGGGCACGCACAGCGGCGGGCGGCATCAGCGCTCACCCCCAGCAAGCAGAGGGCGCCGCGGTCCCAGATCGGAAGGACCGCGGCGCTCGGGATTGCCTACGACAGCACCGGCGCGCGAGGGAACACGCGACGGGGCCTCCTCGAGCGTCCTCCAGGGGTTATGGGGAGGACGAACAAAACCTGCAAGCGCACGCGCACGAGCACGAACACGAACACGAGCGACCGGCAGAGGACGAGCGCCGCGAAGGGCGGCGCAAGCGATCCTTCGCCCGCGGGCTGCCCACCCCCGTGAGCACCGCTCAGAGCGGGGAGAACCGGCTGCTAGAAGAGGGGCGCTACTGGGACAAGAGAGAGAGAGAGAGAGAGAGATGCATCGGCAGTGCCGACGCATCTACCTACAGGCGCACCCGGGCGCCCAGGCATTCCCATCACATTCATCCCCAACGAACTCATGCGAACAACATCCCCTTCATCGTTCTGATCCGGCCCCTCTCCCAAGAGTCCCGTTTTGCGCTGAAAGCCGGCCCCGAGAGCCCGGTCCCAACCTGATCCTATGTCGCGCCCGGCAATCGGTGTGATTACCGTGACGCTCTCGAGTATATGCACAACCGCAGCTAGGAGTCAAGCCCCAACCATACGCAACCCCCGACGACACTCGAGGTCGGAGCGCTCTCCATGACCGCAAGATATCCCGAAGATCAGCATGGGTAAAGGGAATTTCCCAGTGCAACAACACATGCGAAACCAACCCGACCGGAGGGCGATCGAGATGGCTCGCGGGACCCGCCGGCGCCCGTGAGCACGCAGAATCTACCTAATGTCAAACAATTGGAAGCGGGGAAGCCCAAGTGCCCGCCTGCCTGAGAACCGGGGGAGCGGCTCAGAGCCCGGCGGCGGAACGCAGCGCGGCGGCCTTGTCGGTGCGCTCCCAGGTGAAGTCGTGGTCGTCGCGGCCGAAGTGCCCGTAGGCGGCGGTCTTCTGGTAGATCGGGCGGTGCAGTTTCAACTCCTCGCGAAACGCCCCCGGGCGCAGGTCGAAGTGCTCGTCCACGAGCTGGGCGATCTGCGCGCGGCCGAGGAGCTCGGTGCCGAACGTCTCGACCATCACCGACACGGGGTGCGCGACGCCGATCGCGTAGGCGACCTGCACCTCGGCGCGCTCGGACAGGCCCGCGGCGACGATGTTCTTGGCGACCCAGCGGGCGGCGTACGCGGCGGAGCGATCGACCTTGGAGGGATCCTTGCCCGAGAACGCGCCGCCGCCGTGACGGGCCATGCCGCCGTAGGTGTCGACGATGATCTTGCGCCCCGTCAGCCCGCAGTCGCCCATCGGCCCGCCGATCACGAAGCGCCCGGTCGGGTTGACGAGGAAGTTCTTCAGCAGCTTGTTCTCGTCGTAGAGCCCGCTCGGGAGCACCGGGCGCAGCACGTGCTCGAACAGGTCGGGCTTGATCAGCGCCTCCGCGTCGATGCCGTCGGCGTGCTGGGTGGAGATCAGGATCTTCTCGATCGCCACGGGCTTGCCGTCGCGGTAGCGAACCGTCACCTGGGTCTTGCCGTCGGGGCGCAGATAGGGCAGCACCTCGCCCTTGCGCACCTCCGCCAGGCGCTTGGCGAGCTTGTGCGCGAGCGCGATCGGCAGCGGCATCAGCTCCTCGGTCTCGCGCGAGGCGTAGCCGAACATCATGCCCTGATCGCCGGCGCCCGCGACGTCGAGCTCATCCTCGTCGGCGGGATCGTGGCGGGTCTCATACGCTGCGTCGACGCCCTGGGCGATGTCCGGAGACTGTTTGTCGATCGCGTTGATGACCGCGCACGTGTCGCAGTCGAAGCCGTACGCCGCGTTGTCGTAGCCGATCCGGCGGACCGTCTCGCGCGCGATCTGCTGGATGTCGACGTAGGTGTCAGTCGAGATCTCCCCGGAGACGACGACCAGGCCGGTGTTGACGAGCGTCTCACAGGCCACGCGGCCGTAGGGGTCGTCGCTCAGGACGGCGTCGAGCACGCCGTCGGAGATCTGGTCGGCGATCTTGTCCGGATGGCCCTCCGTGACGGACTCGGAGGTGAACAGGAACTCGTTGTCTGCATGCTGGCTCATGGGTTCGGGTGGGCTCCGCGTTCGTCGCTTGGGAGAGAGGAAAAAGTCGGCAGAGTCTACCCACGTGCGGGTCCGCCCACCACGCGCTGTCCCTCTGGCCCGCCGGGACACCATCGCCCACCGATCCACACGCGTTCCTGCGACACCGCTCGCGGCCCCAACGCGCAGCCCGCGCCCGCGGCTCTCAGCGACCGGCCGCCGCTCGCCGCGACGTGGCAGGCTCGCGTCCGCGCTCTCCGCGCTGCACGAAGTCGATGATCAGCGGCACACCGTCCATCCCATAGCGGGCGCGCAGGCGGTTCTCCACGAAGTAGGCGTAGTCGCGTGTCACGCGCGTGCGGGAGTTGACCTGGATCGCAAAGCGCGGGGGGCGCTCACCGATCTGGGCCATGTAGATGAGCTTCAAACGATGCTGACCGGCGCTTCGCCGTGTCCCGACCGGCGGCTGGCGCGCCTGGACGGTCTCCGCCAGGAAGCGGTTGAGCTCGGGCGTGGGGATGCGCCCGGACATGCGATCCCCGAGTGTGATCGCTTCGCTCAGCAGACGCGCGACGTGACGACCGCTCAGCGCACTCACGGTCAGCACGCGCGGACGCAGACGCAGCTTTTCGGCCACACGCGCGCGCTCATGATCGAGGTCCTCCTCCGAGCCCTCGTATACGTCCCACTTGTTCAGCACGATCGCGGTCGCGCATCCGGCCTTCATCGCCAGCTCGGCGATGCGCTGGTCCTGGGCGGTGACGCCGTCGCGCGCGTCGCACACGACCAGCGCGACATCCGCGCGCTCGGCGGCGCGATGCGAACGCAGCGAGGTGTAGTACTCGACCGAGTCGGAGACCTTCGACTGGCGGCGGATCCCGGCCGTGTCGATCAGCGTCAGCCGCCTATGCCCGTCCACGATCAGGGACGTGTCGATCGCATCGCGCGTGGTGCCGGCGAGATCCGAGACGATCGTGCGTTCCTCGCCGAGAAACCGGTTCACGAGCGAGGACTTGCCGACGTTTGGCCGTCCGATCACCGCGAGGCGAATGGTGTCCCCATCGGGCTCGTCGTCTGTATCCCCTAGCAATCCCACGATCCGGTCGAGCAGATCGCCGCTGCCAAGGCCCTGCGTCGCAGACACAGCCAACGGCTCGCCCAGCCCCAACCGGTGGAACTCGGCGGCCTGAGGAATGTCGCCGACACCGTCGCACTTGTTGGCCGCGACGATGCTCGGAACGGGCGAGCGGCGCAGCAGGTCGGCCATCTCCTCATCGCCCGGCCTGACCCCCGCGCGCGCATCGACGACGAGCACCGCGACCTGCGCGTCCGCCAGACCCGCGCGGGCCTGCTCGCGGATCGAGCCCGCCAACGGGTCCTCGTCGGCGAAGTCCACCCCACCGGTGTCGATCAGCGTGAACCGGCGCCCGTTCCACTCGCAGTCGAGCTCCTTGCGGTCGCGCGTGATCCCCGGGCGCTCGTGCACGACCGCCTCGCGCGTGCCCGTAAGACGGTTGATCAGGGAGGACTTGCCCACGTTGGGATAGCCGACGACGGCGACCTTCAGCATGCAGCCAGTATGACCGGCCGGGCACGGTATCCCGGTTCGCGCCCCCGCCGTGATTCGCCTCGGTGATGGGGTAGGAGACCGCCGCGAGCGCTCAGGGTTCCAGCAGGCCAGCGATGCGGTCTACCGCCTCCTCCACGCTCAGACCGGTCGTGTCGAGCGTCACGGCGCCCGGGGCGGGCCTCAGCGGACTGTGCGCGCGCGTGGAGTCGCGCTCGTCGCGCAGGGTCTGCTCGGCGAGCACCGCATCCGGATCGGCGCCCAACTCGACCGCGCGCCGACGCGCACGCTCGTGAGGGTCGGCGGTGAGAAAGACCTTCAGCGAAGCGTCTGGCGCCACCACCGTACCGATGTCACGACCCTCCGCGACCCAGTCGCCATGAGCGATCAGCTCGCGCTGCTTTACCACCAGCGCCGCGCGGACGCCCCGGTCCGCGGCGACGTGAGATGCCGCCTCGGAGACCTCGGGCGCACGGACCGCCTCGGTCACGTCCCGTGCGCCGAGCAGCACCCGGCCCGTCGCTCCCGATGGGCCCGCCCCGAGCTCGATGCTCGCCTCACGCGCGAGCGCGGCCTGCGCCTCCCCGGGCGAGGCAAGCGAAAGCAGCGCCACGCAGCGGTACATCGCGCCGCTGTCCAGATAGTTGAAGCCCAGCCGCGTCGCGAGCGCACGCGCGACCGTGGACTTGCCCGCTCCCGCAGGCCCGTCGATCGCTACGAGCAAAGCTCCGCCAGGTCCTCGACGAACCCCGGATAGGAGACGGCCGCGGCCTCGATGCCCACGACCTCGACCCCCTCGCGCGAGGCGAGACCGGCGACCGCGCCCATCATCGCCATGCGATGGTCCCCATGCGCGTCGAGCACGCCTCCACGCAGACCGCCCGAGCCGCGCACCGCGAAGCCGTCCTCGGTCGCCTCGATGTCCGCACCGAGACCACGAAGGCCATCCACCACCCCGGCGATGCGGTCGGACTCCTTCAAACGCAGCTCCCCGGCGCCGTGCACGACCGTCTCGCCCTCGGCGAAGCAGCCGAGCAGCGCGACCAAGGGGAGCTCGTCGATCGCGAGGGGGACCTCCTCCGCCTCGACAACGGTCCCCTCCAGCGCGCCATGGGCGACATCGAGGTCGCTGACAGGCTCATCAGCGGACAGCTCGCCCGACTCGTCCTCGAGATCGCCGAGCACGATCCCGCGCATGCGTCGCAAGATCCGCAGGAAGCCGGTGCGCGTCCAGTTCACGCCGACATCGCGCAGCAGCAGGCGCGAGCCGGGCACGAGCACGCCGGCGGCGATCAAGAAGGCCGCCGAGCTGGGGTCGCCGGGAATGCGCACACGGTCGAGGATCAGCTCGTCGGCGTTGACGACCGTGACGTGGCGGCCGTTGCGGTGGATGTTCACGCCCGCGCGCAGCAGCAGGCGCTCGGTGTGGTCGCGGCTGCGCTCGGGCTCGCCGACGGTGGTGGCGCCGTCCGCGGCAAGGGCTCCCAGCAGAACGCACGACTTGACCTGGGCGCTTGCGACCGGGAGCTCGTAGGAGATCGCGCGCAGATGGGCGCCGCGCACGGTCAGGGGCGGGAAACGCCCACTCCTCGCGTCGAGCTCCGCTCCCATCAAGCGCAGCGGCACGGCGATGCGATCGACCGGGCGGCGGCGAATCGAAGTGTCGCCGTCGAGCGTGAAGGAGCGGCCCTCCTGCGCGGCCAGCCAGCCGGGCAGGAGGCGCATGAGCGTGCCCGCGTTGCCCACATCGATCGGCCCGTCGGGCTCGCGCGCCTCACGCAGCCCCGTGCCGCGGATCGTGGTCTGACCGTCGCGGATCTCCACCAGCGCGCCGAGAGCTCGTACGGCCTCCAGGGTGGACGTGGTGTCGGCCGCGTGCAGGTAGCGCTCGATCCGCACGGGCTCGGAGGCCATCGCCCCAAGCAGGGCGGCGCGGTGGGAGATCGACTTGTCCGCCGGCGCGCGCAGCTCCCCGGTGAGCCCGCGCGACGGCTCGAAGCGCATGTTCATGCGCGCAGTATGACCGGGCGGGAAAGCCCACGGCCGGCTCGGCCAGGATGGAGCATTCGGTTACCGTTCAGACGAGGATGGCAACCGCCAAGGCAAATGTCGGCGATATAAACACGAGACCTCCGACCGGGCGCAAGGCCACCCAACGCGAACGGCTGCTGGCGGGCATGCTCGCCGCCGCCAACCGCGACGGATATGCTCGCGCGAACGTCTCCGCGGTCATCGCCCACGCCGGCGTTTCGCGGCCGACCTTCTACGACTATTTCGCCGACAAGGACGACTGCTTCCTCGCGGTGCACCGCGACATCTCCGGGCGCCTGCTCGAGCAGATCCGCGATGCCGTTGCGCAAGCGCCGCCCGAGCAGGCCGCCCAAGCGGCCATCCGGCGGCTGATCCAGCGCGCCGAAGCCGAGCCCGCCGAAGCTCAGTTCCTCGCCAACGAGGCGATGGCGGGCGGCCCACGTGCGCTGGACCAGCGCGATCGCACGATCGGCGAGATCGAGCGGACCATCGAACAGGCCCAAGCCGCCATCCCACCCACTGCACCCGCCCCCGATCTGCCGACCAAAGCGCTGATCGGCGGAGCGCACTGGCTGCTCTCGCCGCGTGTGCGCCGCGGCGCACACGACTACACAGCTTTCGCCGACGAGCTGATCGGCTGGATCGAGAGCTACAACCGACCCGCCGGCGAGCACCGCTGGCGCACCCTGCAGCCCGGGCCCCCACCACAAACGTCACCGCACACATCCGAGCTTTCGATGCAGGCGCCCCCGCCCCTGCTCGCGAGGAGATCCCGCCTACCCGCCGCCGAGATCGCGCGCAACCAGCGCGAGCGCATCATCTACGCCACCGCACAGGTCGCCATGCAAAAGGGCTACACCGCCACCACGATCGCCGACATCGCCACGGTCGCGCGTGTCGACAAGCGCGCGTTCTACACCCACTTCCGCGACAAGCAGCAGGCGTTCCTCGCCGCCCACGAGCTCGGCTTCCAGCAAACCATGGCCATCGCCGCCGGCGCGTTCTTCAGCGCCGACACCTGGCCCGAGCGCATCTGGCGAGGCATCGGCGCCGCCAACCAGCTGACCGCGACCCACCCCGCCATCGCCCGCATCGGTTACGTCGAGTCCCACGCGATCGGCGCCCCCGCGATCCAACGCATCGAGGACACCCGCCAGGCTTTCACGATCTTCCTCCAGGAAGGCAACCAGCACACCCAACCCCAAACTCACACGGTGATGGAAGCGATCGCCGCCGCGATCTTCGAGATCGGCTACCAGCAGTCCCGCCGCGGCCGCGCCGACCAGCTGCCAAGCCTCGTATATCACGCCACCTACCTTGCCCTCGCGCCCTTTCTCGGCCCAGACGCCGCCGGCGAGTTCATCGACGGCAAGCTGCGCGAGGCTACCCAGCAAGCCGCGTGAGCCGCGTCACCTCACGCGCGCCACCGGAAACCCGAGGCCCGCGATCAACTCCTGCGCGCGCGTGGCATGCTGCTCACCGCTGACCCACAGCGCGATGACCCCCTGGCGGTTGTCCTCAGAGGGGGACAGCGCCATGTCGAGGATGTTCACGCCCGCCTGGCCCAGGGCGAGCGCCAGCTCGGCGATCACGCCCGGGCGGTTGGGCACCGAGGCGCGCAGCTCGAGCACCGCATCTCCACCCGCCCCGCCAACCAGGCCCGCGCCGAGCAGCGCCTCGCGGTCGGCGCGCGCGCGGTCGTTCCACTCCGACACAGCCCTCGCGTCACCTCGTCCGAGCGCGGCGCGCACCTCGCCCAGCCGCTCAGTCAGCCCATCGATGCTCGCGATCAACGCGTCACGGTTAGACAGGTAGATGTCCGTCCAGATCGCGGTGTTCGCGCCGGCCACGCGCGTGGCGTCCCGGAAGCTCGGCCCAACTGCCGGCAGGCGTTGCTGATCCTCCCCCCGAGCACGCTTGCCGCCTGCGCCACGAGCAGGTTGGCGAGCACGTGCGGCATGTGCGACACGGACGCCATCAGACGATCGTGGGTGTCAGCGTCGATCGCGGCAGGCTGTGCACCAAAGCTCACCAACAGCCGGTGCAGCCGCTCGTATAACACGCCGGCGGTGCTCTCCCGCGCCGGCGTCAGGTACCAGGTGGCGCCGTCGAACAGGTCCGCGCGAGCGTGCTCCACGCCCGCCGTCTCCGCCCCCGCCAGGGGGTGCCCGCCGATGAAGCGCTCGTCCGCGTCGCCCACCTCGGCGACGGCACGCTTGGTCGAGCCGACATCGCTGACCACGGTGCCTGGACCGGCACCGTGGAGGGCCGCGCGCACGGTCGCCCCGAGCGCCCCCACCGGCACGGCCGCGAACACCACGTCAGCACCGTTCACCGCACCGGCGATGTCCGCCGCCTGCTGATCGATCGCGCCCAGCTCCACGGCAAGCGCACGCACGCGCTCGTCGGGGTCATACCCGCACACCTGCGCACCAGCCCGCTCACGCGCGGCCAGTCCGATCGAGCCGCCGATCAGCCCGACCCCGAGAACCGCGATCCTCACGCCCGAGTCCGGGGGCCGCCCGGCCCCGAGCGCTTGCGGGGCGTCGTCATGCGCTCGGGACGGCTTGGATCGAGGAGTGCCGGGTGACGCCCATCAGACCGCGCTGAGCGCCTTGCCCGCCAGCTCCGTCGCGCGCTGCACCGCCTGGGTGTACTCCGCGAACGAGTCCGCGCGCAGCGCCTGGGGGCCGTCGCAGACCGCCTCCTCGGGGTTGGGGTGGGTCTCGACGATGATCCCGTCTGCGCCGATCGCGGCCGCGGCGAGCGACAGCGGCTGCACCAGCTCGCGCCGGCCCGCGGCGTGGCTGGGGTCGACGATCACCGGCAGGTGCGAGAGCTCCTTGAGGATCGGCACGGCCATCAGGTCGAGCGTCACGCGGCGATGATCGGTCTCGAACGTGCGGATTCCGCGCTCGCACAGCATCACCGACGGGTTGCCTTCCTTGAGGATGTACTCGGCCGCCATCACCAGCTCGTCCAGCGGCGCGGCCAGACCGCGCTTGAGCAGCGCGGGGCGCCCCGAGCGGCCGATCTCCGCCAGCAGCGGGTAGTTCTGCATGTTGCGCGCGCCGATCTGGATCACGTCGGCGACCTCCAGCACGGCGTCGAGGTCGCGGATGTCCATCAGCTCGGTGACGATCGGCAGGCCCGTCTCGGCCTTCGCCTCGGCGAGCAGCCGCAGGCCCTCCTGGCCGAGGCCCTGGAACGCGTACGGGGACGTGCGCGGCTTGTACGCGCCGCCACGGAACAGCGATGCGCCGGCGTCGCGGACGACGCGCGCGGTCTGCAGGACCTGCTCACGCGACTCGACCGTGCACGGCCCCGCGATCAGCGCGAAGTGATCCCCGCCGATGAGACGCCCCTCGATGTCGAGCACCGTGCGCTCGCCGTGGGTGAACTGCAACGAGGCGAGCTTGTACGGCTTGAGGATCGGCACGACGCGGTCGACCCCGGGCAGACCCTCGAGGCCAAGGCTCTCGACGTTCGCGTCCTGCTCGACGTCGCCGATCGCCCCGATCACGGTCACGCGCGCGCCCGTGCTGCGATGGGCGCGCGCCCCGGCTCGCTCGATCTTCTCCACGACCGCCTCGACCTCCTCGGGGGTCGCGGTCTCTTGCATTACGATCATCATCGATTCATCCTTTCACTGACGCCTGGATTATGGACTGAGCGCGTGAGTTGGGCGTTGTGCACGCCGTGTATGGCGCTCGGTCCAGACGCTGGACCCGGTGCGGCCGCCGGCGCCCGCACTCACGTGGGCGGGCAGGGGCCGAAGCGCCTAGATAAATCGCCAGGCGTAGTAGGCGCGGGACGACGGCCACGCGCTGCGCGCGTGGGATGTGCAACCGGATGTACGAACCGACGCAGTCATAGGTCGTCTAGGAGTCTTTGTAGCAGACATGCGACGCGTGGTCTATGGGTGGGAGACGATTTGGCGATTCGAGCCGATTGCCGTGCGTGACGCGTGGTCTCCGTTGTCGGGTTCTTTTGGGTCGCATCCGCGCAGGCCCTGCGTGTCCTGCGGCCATGGGTGCGGGGCATCCCGCCCCGCGTCTGCGCCCGGGGTGCACACCGATCGTGCTCAGCGAGTGCTCACAGCACCTCGGCCAGCGCCGCCAGGAATCGCGCGTTCTCCTCGGGCGTGCCATACGTGACGCGCAGCGCGGGCGTCTCTGAGCCCAGCGCGCCGCCGCCCCGGACGAGCACCCCGCGCTCCTGCAGCCCACGCATGATCTCGGCCTCGTCACGTTCGCCCAGCCCGATCCAGCAGAAGTTCGCCTGCGAGTCGGCCGGTTCCAGGCCCAGCCCGCGCAGACCCTCGGCGACGAGCTCACGCTCGGCGACGGTGCGCGTCACCCGCTCGATGACGGCGTCCTGATGAGCCAGCGCCTCGACCGCGGCGGCCTGGGCCAGCGCGTTGCAGTAAAACGGCTGGCGGACCTGATCGACCGCCCGGGGGAGGTCCTCTGAGCCGCACAGCGCGAACCCGACGCGCAGCCCGCACAGGCCATAGGCCTTGGAGAACGTCCGCAGCAGCACGAGGTTGGGATGAGCGTCGAGCAGATCGATCGACGCGTCGGGGTCGCCCAGCAGGTTGAACTCGCAGTAGGCCTCGTCGACGATCACGCACACGTGTGGCGGGACCTCGGCGACGAACGCCGCGATGTCCGCCGTGGGGAGCGCGGTCGAGGTGGGGTTGTTCGGGTCGCACACGATCGCCAGCCGGGTCGCGACCGTGATCTCGCTCAGCATCGCCGCGAGATCGTGGCGCTGCTCGGAGTCGAGTGCGACGGTGATCGCACGCGCCCCCGAGGCCGCGGACAGGTGCGGGTAGACCGAGAACGACGGCCAGGAGTGCACAAGCTCCGCGCCGGGCTCGAGCAGCGCCTCGCCGGCCGCGAGCAGGATGTCGCACGAGCCGTTGCCGATCGCGATCTGAGCGCTCGGCACTTCGTAGCGGTCGGACAGCCGCTCGCGCAGGATCGAGTTGGACGGGTCGGGATAGCGGTTGAGCGAGACCAGCGCGCGGTCGATCGCCTCGCGCACCGCCGGCAGGGGCGGATACGGCGACTCGTTGCTCGCCAGGCGCACGAGCGGAGCCTGCTCGGCGTAGCCGCCCGCGGCCGGGTAGACGGGGATGCGACGGATGCGCTGCGCGAACTCGATGCTCATATCGGCCATTGTGACGGACCGCCGCCCGGGACCCGATCGCCATGACGTGCAGGGCCTATCCCGCAAGGCCCGCACGTCTGGATGCGCCCGATGGCCTTCGCGGAGCTTTGTCCTCGGGCTCGACATGGCACCACCATGCCTTCGCCCTTGCGTCCGCGCTCCGCTCGACCTTAGAACGCCCCAGCCGCACGTCCCTTTTGGGATAGGCCCTCAGCCCGGGAGATCGCGGATGCGACCCGCGCGTTGTGGCCCAGGACGCCTACTGCGCGGACTGTAAGTCGGCGCGCAGCTCGGCGGCCTCGCCGAGGTACACGTGCTTGGCCTCGTGGTCGTCCTGCGCGTGGTAATGGATCAGCACTCTGATCACGCGGGGCATCGCCCGTGGAACGGGGATTCTCTCGGGCGCACAGCAGCGGCACCTGCTCGAACCCCAGCGCCCGCGCCGCGACCGCGGGAAACTCGGCGTTGAGATCGTTCGTGGCCGTGAATATGCAGCTGACGACACGCTCCGGCGTGAGCGCGTTGCGCTCCATGATGGCGCTCATCAGCTCGGTCGTGGCGTCCAGGATCTCCTGGGCGTCGTTGCGCGGCACGCTCGTGGCGCCGCGCAGGGCGAACAGTCGTTGCTGGGACATGGCGGCGATTGTGTCAGAGCGTGCGCAGACACTCGACCTCGGCATCGCTGCATCGCCGGTGCGCCCCCGGGGCGAGGCCGTCCAGGCGCAACGGCCCGAACGCGATGCGCTCCAGCGCCAGCACGGGATGGCCGACCGCCTCGCACATGCGCCGCACCTGCCGGTTGCGACCCTCGTGGATCGTCAGCTCGATCAGGTCGCGCCGCATGCGGCGCACGCGCGCGGGCGCCGTGCGACCGTCATCCAGCTCGACACCGTCGCGCAACCTCCCCAGCGCGCTCTCCCCAACATGTCCGCCGCCCACACGCGCGAGGTACGTCTTGGGTACCTCATAGCGCGGGTGCGTCAGCCGGTTCGCGAGCGCGCCGTCGTTCGTCACCAGGATCAGGCCGCTGCTGTCAGCGTCCAGGCGCCCGACGGGATACAGCCGCAGCCCGCCCCGCGCGCCCGCGGGCACGAGCTCGACGACGGTTGGGCGCCCGTGCGTGTCACGCGCCGTGGAGAGCACACCGAGCGGCTTGTTCAGCGCATACACGACCCTCGGCTCGGCCCCCGCCAGCACGCGACCGTCGATCTCGACACGATTCACATCACCGACGTCGCGCGCGGGATCGGTCACGATCTCGCCGTCCACCATCACTCGCCCGGCGACGATGAGCGTCTCGGCGGCACGCCTGGAGGCGACGCCCGCGTGGGCCAGGTGCTTGGCGAGCCGCATCGTCTGCCCAGATTAGGGTTCGGCCTCGTAACTCGCCACGCGCGTGACGACGGATGCTGTCTAGCGCCGGCAGCTGCGGTAACCGGCGCCAACAGCGCCGGCACGGAGGAACTGGCTCACGGGTTTCCCGTATGCAGGTCCTACTCGGGCGTCGGTCCGCCCCCCGCGCGGGCCTCCCCCGCGCGCAACAGCCGCTCGCGCAGCTCCGCCTGCTCCTCGGGAGTCGGGTCCCAGCGCGCGACATCGGGGAGCTCATCCAGCGAGCGCAGCCCGAACAGCTTCAAAAACAGCGTGCTCGTGCGGTACATCACCGCGCCGAACTGCGAACGGCCGGCCTCTTCGATCAGGCCGCGCTCCAGCAGCGTGGTCGCCGCCGAATCGGCGCTGACACCGCGGATGCGCGTGATCTCCGGGCGCGACACCGGCTGCAGGTAGGCGACGATCGCCAGCGTCTCGGCCTGCGCGGGGGTGAGCGTGGCCGTGCGCGGACGGCTGAACAGGCGCCTGGCGGCATCCTCGGTGGCAGGGTCGGTCGCGAACGTATGCCCGCCCCCCAGCTCGCGCAACACGATCCCGCGCGCCCCTGGCGCATACAGCTCGGCGAGCACACCCAGTGCCGCTTCGACATCGGGCTCGCCCGCCCGGGCCGCTTCGGCCAGCTCGGTGACGCTCAGCGGGTCAGGCGAGAGAAACAGCAGCGCCTCGATCGTCCGCGCCGGCTCATCAGGACCGGCGCCATCGCCGCCCTCGGGTCTCGCCTGCTGCGCCCAGGAGTCGATCTCGGTCGCGGGTCCAGGCGCCTGCGCGCGAATCTCGCCCTCAGCGCCAGGCTGCGCCTGAGCGATGTCCTGCATCTGCGGATCCACGTCGCCTATCCTGCCACGGCCGCGACCCGCGCCGCGGGCTGGGCGGCCACGGCCTCGATCGCGATCTCGCCAAAACTCTCCGGCTGGCGCCAGTCGGCCTCGCCGCGCTTGTACAGCTCAAGCAGCGCGAACAGCGTGACCGCGACCGTCATGCGATCGGCGCCGTGCACGGCCTCGTCAAAACTGAACGCTCCGCGGCGCAGCAGCCCGCGCAGGTGCGCGAGGCGCTCGGCGACGGTCACACGCTGTGCGCCGATGTGACGCAGGCTGATCGTCGGGGGCATCGCCAGCAGGCGTCCGATCGCCTCGCCCAGGACGGCGGGGTCCTGTGAGCCCTCCTCGGGCTGTAACTCGGTGCGGCGCAGGTGCGCGGGCGGTGGCGCTTCGCGAAAGCGTGTCCCATGCTCACGCGCTAGCAGCTCCTTCAGGTGGCCCGCCGCGGAGCGGTAGCGGCGTGCGTCCAGCATCCGTGTGAGCAGCTCCTCCGCGGCCTCCTCGGGCTCCATGTCCAGCAGCTCGTTCTCGTCCTCACTCGCGAGCATCAACTTGGACTTGAGCTCCAGCAGCGCCGCGATCAGCACGATGAACTCGGTCGCGGTCTCCAGGTCCAGCTCGCCGCGTTGCTCGAGGTGGTCGAGATACGCGAGCACCACATCCGCCAGCGCCAGCTCGAGCAGGTCGATCTCTTCGCGCAGGATCAGCGTCAGCAGCAGGTCGAACGGCCCGCTGAACAGGTCCAGGTCGAGATCGAGGGCAGCGATGGTCATGCGCTCCACGGTACCGATCGGCCCCGACGGTCGCACCCAGCGACCCGGAGTCGAGACCCGCCGGCTCAACAGCCGGCGTACAGAGCCCGTCGCGTCGTGGGGCTCACCGGCGCCGGGTGGGCGCGCCGACGCCCATCCGCTCGCGCACATCCGCGAGCGTCCCGGTCGCGATGCCACGCGCGCGCGTGGCTCCTGCTGAGAGAATCGCCTCCAGCGCGGGCTCGTCTGCGCGCAGGGCCGTGTAGCGCTCGCGCACCGGGGCGAGATACTCGATCGTCGCCGCGGCCACCGCGGTCTTCAACTCGCCGTATCCTCGCGCGTCCGCCAGCTCCGCTTCGACTACCTCAGGCGTGCTCGCGCGCGTGACAGCGAGGATCTCGATCAGGTTCGACACGCCCGGCTTGTCCTGCGCCCGCTTGATCTCCGTGCCGGAGTCCGTGACGGCGCTCTTGATCTTCTTCTCGATCACACGCGGCTCGTCCAGCACGTACACCGTTCCCTGTTCGCTGCCCCCCGTCGTGGACATCTTGCGCGTCGGGTCCTGCAGATCCATGATCCGCGCGCCCACCTCGGGAATCCGGTGCTCAGGCACCACCAGCACGTCCTCCTCGCCATCCCCGCCGAACCGCGCGTTGAACCGCCGCGCCACATCGCGCATCAGCTCCAGGTGCTCGCGCTGGTCCTCGCCCACCGGGACCTCGTGCGCACGGTAGGCGAGCACGTCGGCGGCCTGCAGCACCGGATACACGAGCAGCCCGGCGGACACCAGCTCGCGCTGGACGGTCGACTTGTCGCGAAACTGGTGCATCCGCTGCAGCCGGCCCAGCTCGGTGACGCTGCACAACAGCCAGCACAGCTCGGTGTGCTCCTGCACGTCGCCCTGGCGGAACAGGATGCAGCGCTGCGGGTCGAGGCCCGCGGCGAGCAGCAGCGCGGTCAGGTCATACACGCTCTCGCGCAGCCTGGCCGGCTCGTAGGCGACGGTCGTCGCGTGCAGATCGACGATGCAGTACAGCGCTTCGCCCCGGTCCTGCCCGGCGACGTACTGGGCGATCGCGCCGATGTAGTTGCCCAGGTGCTTTGAGCCGGTGGGCTGGATGCCGGAGAAGATTCGCATGGATGGTCGGTCGGGGCCGGGAGATGTCATTCTATTTTTTACTCGGTGTAACTTTCGTATCACCAAGCAAAAAAGTTATATAGATTTCACAGCCTGGCGGATGATCGGGCGCTTGGCGGCGGCGACCTCGTCCAGGCGCCTGACCGGGGTCGAGTACGGCGCGTTCTGTGCGACCTCGGGTCCGTCCGTGGCGGCCTCGCGCAGGATCGCGGCGATCGCGTCGGCGAACGCGTCGAGCGTCTCGCGGGTCTCGGTCTCGGTCGGCTCGACCATCAGCGCCTCGTCCACGAGCAGCGGGAAATACACGGTCGGGGGGTGAAACCCGTGATCCAGCAGGCGCTTGGCGAGGTCCAGCGTCTTCAGGCCCAGCTCGCGCTTCATCGGACCGCCCGAGAGCACGAACTCGTGCATGCACAGCTCGCCGTACGCGAGCGGCAGGTACTCCGCGACGTCGTCCTCACGCAACCGTGCGAGTAGATAGTTCGCGTTCAGCACAGCCGTCTCCGACGCGTCGCGCAACCCATCGGCGCCCAGCGAGCAGATGTAGGCGTACGCGCGCACAAAACAGCCGTAGTTGCCGTGAAACCCGCGCAGCCGCCCGATCGATCGCGAGCCCGGCCCGTCGTCCTCCGCCTCACCGTAATCCAGGTCGAACACAGGCTCCCCTGCCTCTGCCCCTGCCGCCGGCGCCGCGCCGTTTGCCTCCTCACCCAGCGCCGCGTCACGCCGGATGACGATCGGGGTGGGCAGGAACGGGGCGATCCGCTCGGACACCGCGATCGGGCCGGACCCGGGGCCGCCACCGCCGTGGGGCTGGGTAAAAGACTTGTGCAGGTTGTAGTGCACGATGTCAAACCCCATGTCCCCGGGGCGTGACACGCCCATGACCGCGTTCAGGTTCGCCCCGTCGTAGTACAGCGTCGCGCCGACCCCGTGCACGATCGAGGCGATCTCCTCGATGTTCGGGTCGAACACCCCGAGCGTGTTCGGGTTCGTCAGCATCAGACACGCCACGTCCGTGTCGGCATTGGCGCGCAGATCGTCGAGGTCGATTCCCCCCGCCTCGTTGGTCGCGAGCTTGACCACCTGAAGGCCGGCCATCGTCACGGTCGCCGGATTCGTTCCGTGCGCGGTGTCGGGCGTCAACACCCGATGACGCATCTCGCCCCGACTCTCGTGATAGGCGCGCGTCAACAGCACCCCCGCGAGCTCGCCGTGGGACCCGGCCGAGGGCTGCAGCGAGACGTACGGCAACCCCGCGATCTCCGCCAGCGCGCCCTGCAATCGCCACATCAGCTCCAGCGCCCCCTGCGCGCGCGGGGGGTCCTGCAGCGGGTGCAGCCGCGCGTGCCCGGCCAGCCCGGCGGCGCGCTCGTGCAGGCGCGGATTGTGCTTCATCGTGCACGATCCGAGCGGGTAGAACCCCGAGTCCAGGTCGTAATTACGCTTAGAGATACCGACGTAGTGGCGCACGATCTCGGGCTCTGAGACCTCCGGCAGCCACGGGGGCTCGGTCCGGCGGTAGCGCGCCGGCAGCAGCTGCTCGGAATCCACTACAGGCACGTCCAGCTGCGGGCATACGAACGCGCGGCGTCCCGGCGCGCCCTTCTCGAAGATCGTCCTGGCGCGGTCGCGCTGCTGCGGAGTCTCGGCTTTCATAGATCACCTTCGCATGAGTGCGCAGGGCAAGCTGGGCACGCACGCACCGCGCGCAGTGGGCTTGACACCTGTGCCGGCCGATCGGAGATCCTGTGACCTCCGATTGATACAGACGCCGATCCAGCACCGCCATACGTGCTCATATGGTGGCCACCATTTCGCGCTCTGCGGCTACGGCAGCCCCCAGCACATCCGCGAGCCGGTCGATATCGGCGCGCGTACGGCGCTCGGTCAGCGCCACCAGCAGCCCGCCGCGATCAGAGTCGCGCCCGGTGAGCGCGTGGATGTCCACGCCCGGGTTCACGCCCGCGCGTGCGCAGCGCGCCTTGACCGCCGCGACATCCGCGTCGAGTCGAACCGCGAACTCGCGGATCACGGGCTGCGAGTGCATCGCCTGCACGCCATCCAGCGCGGTGAGCGTCTCGCGCGCGTAGTGCGTACGGACGAGCAGCAGCTCGCCCAGCTCCACGATCCCGCGCCGTCCCAGCCACGCCAGGTAGACGACCCCCCCGAGCGCGTTCAGCGCTTGGGAGGTGCAGATGTTCGACGTCGCCCGCTCGCGGCGGATGTGCTGCTCGCGGGTCTGCAGCGTCAGCACGAACCCGCGCCGCCCGTCCACATCCACGGTCTCCCCGGCGATCCGGCCCGGCATCCGGCGCAGATACTCCTCACGCGCGGCGAACAGCCCGAATGAGGGCCCGCCGAAGTCCAGGCGATTGCCGAGCGGCTGACCCTCGCCGACGGCCACATCCACCCCACACTCCCCGGGCGGCTTCAGGATCCCGAGCGCGATCGGATCGACCTGGGCGACGACCACCGATGCCGCCACCGAATCCCCACCCGCGCCGTTCGCGGCTGCACCGGTTGACACAGCTTCCCGCGCAGCGGCGCTCAGCCGGGCGGCGTCCTCGACCGCGCCGTAGAAGTTCGGCTGCGCGAACATGGCCGCGCTCGTGTCTGCGTCGATAGCCTCCGTCCAAGCGCCCACGTCGGTGACGCCATCGACGAGCGGGACCTCGACGATGCTCATCCCATACCCGTGCGCGAGCGTGCGCAGCGTCTCGATCGAGTGCGGGTGCATGCCCGCGCTCACGACCAGGCGGCCGCGGCCGTTGTGCAGCTTCGCCAGATATCCCGCCGCGGCGACCGCGCTCGGCCCCTCATACACCGAGGCGTTGGACACGGGCAGTCCGGTCAGCTCGCAGATCGCGGTCTGGTACTCGAACATGACCTGCAGCCCGCCCTGGGAGATCTCCGGTTGGTAGGGGGTGTAGGGAGTCAGGAACTCCGAGCGCTCCATCAGCATGTCGATCAGCGCCGGCACGTAGTGGTCATACATGCCCGCGCCCAGGAACGACAGCTCATCTTCAGCGCTGACGTTGCGCGCGGCCAGCTCGCGCAGGTGCGCGTACACGTCCTGCTCGCCCATTCCGTCCGGCAGCTCAAGCGCCCGCCCCAGCCGCACGCCCGCGGGGATCTGGCGGTCGAACAGCTCCTGTACGGAGCCGGCGCCGATCGTCGCGAGCATCTGCTCGAGATCCTGCTCGGTGGTGGCGGTGTAGCGGCTCACAGGCTCGCGCTGGGCGTCGCCACGACGAGTGGTCGGGGGGGTTGTGGGATTGTCTGCGTGAAGTACGTCAAGGGCTCGCCGTCAGCCTAGCCGCCCAGGGTGGCGGAGTAGGCCTCAGCGTCCAGCAGCCCGTCGCGCTCGGTGAGATCGCTCAGCGCGATCCGCACCATCCAACCCTCGCCGTAGGAGTCCTCGTTGATCAGCTGCGGGCTGTCGGCGAGCCCGTCGTTGACCGCGACGATCTCCCCCGACAGCGGCGCGACCACGTCTGAGACGGCCTTGACCGACTCGACCTCGGCGTACGGCGCGCCCTGCACGAGCAGCGTCCCGACGGCGGGCGCCTCGAAGAACACGACCTCGCCGAGCGCGTCCTGCGCGTACCAGGTGATTCCGAGCGTCGCCTCGGGGTGGGCGGGATCGGGTCCATCGGAGTCGATGCGCGCCCAGTCGTGCTCGGGGTGGTACAGCAGATCGTCGGGATAGCTTGCGTCGGCCATGCGGGGCCCTTTCTCCGGAGCGGCCGTGTGCGGCGCGCGATCGTATGGGTCGGTTCTCTGTCGGGTTCTCGGCGGGATCCTAGTGTCTTGAGTCATAAATTCGGTCAGCGTTTGCCGGATGGATGGACGTGATCTGACGTTCGACGGCGCCGGCAAGTGTGCTGGTAGCACATGGGTGGCGACGGCGGGCGTCAGGCACGTTCAGGCGCCGGGAAACGCCAGCGAATTTATGACTCACGACACTAGGCCGCGAGTGGCTCGGGTCGGCGGTAGAACGGCTTCTCGCGCACAAGCGCTGGGCGCATCTTGCCACGGACATCGATCTGGAGGCGGGTCCCCACAGTGGCGTGCCCGGCGGGTACGTACGCGAGGCCGATGCCGATCCCCAGACAGGGCGACAGAGTCCCGCTCGTGACGACGCCGCCACCGGCGATCGGGTTTCCCTGGCGCGCGATTCCGGGACCGTCGATCGCGAACGCGACGAGCTTTTCCTGCGGTTGGGCGGGCTCCCGTTCCCGCACCGCGCGCACCGCGTCGGACCCGACGAAGCCTGTGTCCTCCCGGCAGCACCAGCCCAACCCCGCCTCGATCGGCCCGCGCTCGATCGACAGGTCAGACCCATACAGGTGGTAGCACGCCTCCAGGCGCAGCGTGTCGCGCGCGGCCAGACCCGCGGGCGTGGCGCCACGGCGGATCAGCTCATCCCACAATGCGGGGGCATCCGCGGGTGAGAGCAGCAGCTCGACGCCGTCCTCGCCGGTGTAGCCGGTGCCGCACACGAGCATCTCTGAGCCCGCCAGGCGCTGCGTGGCGGCCGTCATCCGCGGGGGCAGCGGCGCGTCGGAGATCTCCTGCACGAGGCCACGCGCGCGTGGCCCCTGCACCGCGAGCATCGCGTAGTCGTCAATCCGATCCTCGACCTGCGCGTCGAACGCACCCGCGTGCTCGCGAAACCAGGCCAGATCGGACGCATGGTTGGCGGCGTTTGTGACCGTCAGCCAGCGCTCGGCATCGAGCCGATAGGTGAACAGGTCGTCGAGCACGCCCCCGTCCTCGCGGCACAGCAGCCCGTACTGCGCGCCCCCGACCGGGACACGCGACAGATCGTTGCTAATCAGCCGCTGCAGCAGCTCCAGCGCCTGTGGACCGGAGGTCTCGATCTCGCCCATGTGCGAGACGTCGAACATGCCCACGTTCTCGCGCACCGCCATGTGCTCGGCACGGACGCCCTCGTATTGGACGGGCATCTCCCAACCAGCGAACTCGACGAGTCGCGCGCCCGCGGCGACGTGACGGTCGTACAGGCTGGTGCGGCGCAGGGTGGTGGGCACGGCCCGCAGGCTAGCGAGTGAGCGCGGGATGTCCGCTGTTCGATACCGCACATGTGCGGTATCGCCGACGGGCGCATGCGCCAACGGTTGACGTGCCGCATACGGCACGTCTGGCGGTGCGTGCATGCACGCACCGCCGGGGCGGCGCTCCGCGCCGCCCCGGCCCAAATCAGCCCGCTTTCCTAGCATGCGCGCCCACGAACGTGGACTCGTCTAACGCAAGAACGGAGGCACGTCGATGTCGTCGTCGGAGATCTCCAACGACGAGCGCTGACGATCGTCGATCCGCGGGCTGCGATCCCGCCGCGTGCGGCCCTCCGCGCGCGCGGCACGCCCCGGGCGGTGGTCAAAGCCGGTGCCGATCACGGTGACGCGCACCTCGTCTGACATCGACTCGTCGATGACCGCCCCGAAGATGATGTTCGCGTTCGGGTCGGCCGCGTTCTGGATGATCTCCGCCGCGTCGTTGACCTCGAACAGGCCGAGGTCCTTGCCGCCGGTGATGTTCAGCAGGATGCCGGTGGCGCCATCGACTGACTCTTCCAGGAGCGGCGAGGAGATCGCGGCTTTCGCGGCGTCCCCGCAACGGTTCTCGCCACCCGCTGTGCCGATCCCCATCAGCGCGGAGCCGGCGTCGTGCATGATCGTGCGCACGTCGGCGAAATCGAGGTTGATCAGACCGGGGATCGTGATCAGGTCGGTGATGCCCTGGATGCCCTGACGCAGCACGTCGTCGGCCTCTTTGAACGCGTCGAGCATCGAGGTGCGCCGCTCGACGACCGCGAGCAGCTTCTCGTTCGGGATCACGATCAGCGTGTCGACGACCTCGCGCAGGCGCTCGATGCCCTCGGCTGCCTGACGGTTGCGCTGGGAGCCCTCGAAGTCGAACGGCCTGGTGACGACGCCGACCGTCAGCGCGCCGATCTCGTTCTTGGCGATGTCGGCGATCACCGGGGCCGCGCCGGTGCCCGTGCCGCCCCCCTCGCCGGCTGTCACGAACACCATGTCCGCGCCCTTCAGCGCCTCCTTGATGTCATCGCGCGACTCTGAGGCGGCGGCCAGGCCCACGTCGGGGTTGGCGCCCGCGCCAAGGCCCTTGGTCGACTCGTGGCCGACGTTCAGCTTCACGTCGGCGTCGCACATCGCCAGCGCCTGAGCGTCGGTGTTGGCCGCGATGAACTCCACGCCGCGCAGACCAGCGTCGACCATGCGACTGACCGCGTTGGTGCCCCCGCCGCCGACGCCCACGACCTTGATCACGGCCAGATAACTGCCCGCGCCCGTCATGCTGCCGCTACCTACGCTGCTCTCCATGATTTAAGTTCCCGTCCGCAGCCTTCAGTATGGTTAAGGGTTCGATCGACACTGTCGAACGACCCACTGAATTGTGCACGTTATGCAGGCAACTTCGCCCTGTCAACGGTCGCGGTCAGTATTGCAACGTGCGTTGCAGATCAAGGAACTCTCGACCGGACCCCGAGACACGTCCCTTTACCGGCCTATACCTCAGGTTGAGAGTTATAGTCTGCTCTAGGCTCAGCCTCCGGGGGTCGGGCTGGAAGCAGATGTTTCACCGGCGGGTCCGGACGCGGGTGCGGGTGCGGCAGTTGTGGAGGAAGAGCCCGCTTCGGAGGATGGCGAGGCGCTCGTCGCTTCAACTCCGCTCGAGCCCGCGGAGCCGGTTCCCGCTCCAGAGGTTGAGCCCGCCGCCGGTTCCGGTTCGCCGGCGGAGCTCGATCCACTGCCGGCGCCGCTTGTGCTCGGACTCGGACTCGCGCTCGCGCTCGAACCGCCCCCCACGGCCGTATCCAGACCGGCGGCGAGTTCCGCGGCCGTGGCCGGGTCAGAGCCGCTGGAGGATTCCGTTTCGGTGGAGCTCGCGTCGGGGCGGGCCGTACCGGGGGAGAACCCCGCAGCCGGTCGTTCGGGCAGGCGCACGTCGATGTAGGCGGCGCCCGCCGAGCTCGGATCGGCGAGCACGCGTGTGAGCGCAATCCACTTCGCGTGCGCTCGCGTGGCGTCGCCGAAGTACGCGGACAGCCCGCTGAGCAGCACGATCGTCAGTCCCTTCGGTCCGGAGTACACGCGCGTGACCGTCTGCACCAGTTGTGTCGGGGCGGCCCCCAGAACGCTCAGCGCCCCCAGCAGCTGTGAGCCACGGACACTGTGGCCGATCATCGGCAGTGTTGCCGTTGCCGCTGCCGTTGCTGTGCCCACGCGCGTGGCCGTGCTTGTGGCATTGCCCGGGGCGTTCAGGAGTGGCAATGTGTTCGACAGGTATCCGGGGCCGAGTACAACCCCATCGGCCGCCACGGCGGTGCGCGCCCCGTCGATGACCAGCGCCGCGACGGGCGGCTGCTCGACCACTTCGATGCGCAGACCGTGAGGCAGGCTCGCGCGCGCCGTGACCGAGCGCACGATCGGATATTGCGCGACCACGGCCCGCAACGCGGCGGGCTTGACGGCGAGCGTGCTCATGCCGTGGGCGGCGTTCGTCAGCGCCGCTTCGATCGCACCGGCGTCTGCCCCGTGCACCGTTACGAGCCCGTCGATCCGCACGTGCTCTACCGCCGTCAGCGAGGAGTGGCGCAGCAGCCACAGCCCCCCGCCCAGCAGCGGGATGGCGATCAGGACCGCGATCAGCGCGATGCGTAGGCGCCGTCGCTCCCATGTGAGTCGGATGCCGGCGCGAGCCAGGTTTGCGAGGCCCTGCAGCGGGCGGGGGATCCCGAATCGGGGACCACGAAGGAGGCGGCGCGGGGCGGGCGCGGCGAGGGAGCGGGCCATTCACGAGTTGTTCGACCTCTCCGTGCGAACCCCTACCGTGACGAGCCCTTGTATCTGGGTTGGGGTGGCGCTACGATGACGGTGCTAGTGCGGCGACTTAAGTCGTCAATCTTGAGGGGTCCGGGCAACCGGACCCCTTTTTATTTGTATATAATGCGCCCCGGTGGACATGGGGTCTGTCGTCCACCGGGACTGAGGGCAACCCAGCTACCTTGCCAGCCGGTCTATGACCAGCGTGGCAACAAGCAGCGCGATTGCTAGTACGGCAACTGTCGTCGTCATACCATCACCCCCTTTCTCGGGGCCGATCGACCCCGCATCGGCCGTGGTCCGAGTCTGAGAATGACCTCGCCAGCTAAGCTACTCAGCGCTGCGGACCCCTACCGTCGGCACCGGCGATCCCACGGCCAGCGCACGTCCCCCAGTGTCTGAACCTCCGGCTCCAGCGCTACCCCAAACCGCTCCATAACGCGGCGGCGGCCCTCGGCCATCACCGCGATCACATCGGTGGTGCTCGCCGAGCCGGTGTTCTCGATGAAGTTGGCGTGCTTCTCTGCGAACCGGGCACCACCGACCGCCAGGCCGTTGCAACCGGCCTCGGCGAGCAGCAGTCCAGCCGAGCGGCCCTCGGCGCGCGGGTCCTCAGGGTTCTTGAAGGTCGAGCCGAACGTCTTGATCCCCTGCGGCTGGGCCGCGTGGCGGCGCTCGCGCATCTCCGCGAGCGTGGCCTTGACCGTGGCGGTCTGCGCCGGCACGAGCACGAACGAGGCGCGCGCGACGATCTCTACGGCAGTCAGGTTCGAGTAGCGATAGCCGAATCCCAGCTCCTCCGGCGCGCGGCGCTGCAGCCCCTCGGCCGTCATGACCTCCACCCACTCGAGCGCCTTCGCCAGCTCCCCGCCGTAGGCGTTTGCGTTCATCCGCACCGCCCCGCCGACGGTGCCGGGGATGTTCACGCCGAACTCGATCCCCGACAGCCCCGCCTGGGCCGCGCGGGCGGCGACCGAGGGCAGTCGGGCGCCGCCGCCACACGTCAGCCGCTCCCCTTCGTGCTGGATCAACGCGAGCTTGCGGTCGAGCTTGACCACCAGGCCGCGCACTCCCTCGTCGGCGATCAGCAGGTTCGAGCCCGAGCCCACGACCGACACCGGCACGTCCGCGGCCCGCGCCCAGACGAGCAGCTCCCGCAGCTGGGCGTTGCTGCCGGCACGGGCGAGATACTCAGCCTCGCCGCCGGTGCGCACCGTGGACATGCGCGCGAGCGAGGCGTCGCGCTGCACGATCGATGGCACGGTCGTAGGCGAGTCCCTGGATCTAGACATCGTCGTCGGAGGCATCGTCGTCGGTCTCCGCATCATCCGTTCCCACCAGTCGCCGCGCCAACTCATCCACGTCGCCCGCGCCCATCACGACACAGACATCGCCTGAATCCAGCAGCTCGCGCAACACCGGCTCGGCGTCGGCGAACGTCGGCAGCCAGTACACGGGCTTGCCGTGAGCCGCGTCCGCGACGGCCTGCGCGACGAGCAGTCCGGTCACGCCAGGATGATCCTCGGCGCGCTCGCGCGCCGGGTATATGTCGAGCACGACCGCGACATCAGCCTGAGCCAACGCGCTGCCGAACTCCCGCGCGAACATTGCCGTGCGCGAGTACAGGTGCGGCTGAAACACAGCCACCAGCCGCTCGTGCGCCAGGGTACGAGCGCCGGCCAGTGTCGCCGCGAGCTCGGTCGGGTGGTGGGCGTAGTCGTCATACACGCGCGCCCCACGCATGGTCTTGCCCACCAGCTGAAAGCGCCTGCCGGCGCCGTGGAACTCCGCGAGCCCCGCGACCGCGCGCTCCTCGTCTGCCCCCGCGAGCCGGGCCGCCTCCAGCGCGGCGATCGCGTTCAGGGCGTTATGCGCGCCCGGCACCGCCAGCGTGACCTCGTGGCCACGCCAGGTCAGATGCGAGCCGCCATCAACCAGCATCGGCTCGGGGGTGTCATAGGGAATGACCTCGACAGTCGTGACCTGCCCTGCCTGCTCGCCCTTTACACGCAGCCCGGATCGATCCAGGACGCCCCCGCCCGACTCACCAGCAGCCGAAGTTTCGCCGTCTTGGGTCAGCTCCAGCAGCTCGGGTCTATCCCACACGACGATCGCCCCATGCGCGTGTGCCAGGAACGCTCGGAACGCCTCGCGCAGCTCTGCCAGCGAGCCGAACGTCGCGTGGTGATCAAGCTCGACGTTCGTGAGCACCGCGATCTCGACGTCCAGCATCAACATCGAACGGTCCGACTCGTCCGCCTCGACCACCAGCCACTCGCCCTCACCCGTCCACCGCGCGTTGACCTCCCCCACTCCCACCGCGCCGCCCACGAGCCAGTCGGGTCGCATTCCCGCGGCGCGCAGAGCGCAGACGAGCATGGACGAAGTGGTGGTCTTGCCATGCGTGCCCGCGACCGCAATCGTGCGCCGCAGCGCGGTCAGCTCACCCAGCAGCTGCGCCCGTGGGCGCTCGGGCAGACCGCGCGCTCGGGCCGCCGCGCGCTCGGGGTTATCGGGCGGGACGGCGCTCGAGTAGATGACCTCCACACCCTCGCCGTTCGGCACGTTCGCGGCGGCGTGATCGCCGATCTGTGCCTGCAGCACGCCGTCGCTCGCCAGGCGCTCGGTGTATGGGGAGACAGCCCGATCGGAACCGCTGACCTGCGCGCCCAGGGCGTGCGCCGCGCGCGCGTAGCCACTCATCCCCGCGCCGCCCACACCGATGAAATGCATTCGTCGCCCGTTCCACGGGCGTTCCGGTGCAGACAGGCCCGCCGGCGTGGTCATGCCCGCGTCACCTGACGTGCGGCTTGCAGCAGCTCCTCGGCCACCTCGCGTGCGGCATGCGGGCGCGCGAGGCCCCGCGAGGCATCCGCCATCGCCCCCAGCCTCACACGGTCGCCCAGCAACGCCGCCGTCTCCGCGGCCAGGCGCGACGCGCTGAGCTCACCGTCGGGAATGACGATCGCCGCGCCCGCTGCGGCCATCCAGCGCGCGTTGGTGCTCTGATGGTCGGCGGACGCGTGCGGATACGGCATCAGGATCGCGGGCAGACCGTACGCGGCGATCTCGAACACCGAGCCCCCTGAGCGCGCGATCACCAGGTCGGCGGCCGCCAGCGCCTGCGCGAACTCTGCCAGCGACAGGTACTCGCGCAGATCGTACCCGGCCGGTAGCGGGCGCGCTGTGAGCTCGGCATAGTCACGTCGCCCCGCGATGTGAAGCACGCGCAGCGAAGCCCCCATACGCATTCCCGCGAGAAGACCCTCCCCCTCGGTGTTGCCAGGCTCCGCGCCGCCGTCAGGCCTCGCGTCGGCGCCCGAACCCTCGCCTGCGCCCGGAACCCGACCCCCCGCGAATGCTCCAACGGCAGCGAGGTTGATCGAACGCGCGCCGAGCGAGCCCCCGAACACGAGTACGCACGTCTCCTCCTCAGCGATCCCGAACCGCGCCCGGGCCTGCACACGATCGGCATCCGGCACGGGGATCGGCCGCCCCGTGACTCGATATCGCCCATTCCTCGACCCGGACTCGGACCCGTCATCCAGCCCGGGAATCGAAAACGCCAGGCACACCCGCCGCGCCCCGTGCGCAAGCAGGCGGTTGGCGAGCCCGAGATGGCTGTCCGCCTCGCTCAGCACCAGCGGGATGCGCAGGCTCAGCGCGGCCAGCCCGACGGGTCCCGCGACATACCCGCCGCCGCCGAGCACGGCGTCTGGGCGCAGCTCTCGCAGGATTGCCCGCGTGCGCGGCACCGCCAGCGCGGCGCGCACCACCGCGCGAACGGCCAGCAACGGGTTGGTGCGGCTCATACCCTCGACGGAGATTGTGTGCAATGGGTAGCCCGCCGCGGGGACGAGCTGAGCCTCGGCGCGAGCTCCCCCGACGAACGCGACCTCCGCGCCGTCAGCCCGCAGCGCGTCTGCCACCGCCAACGCCGGTGCCACGTGCCCGGCGGTACCCCCCGCGGCGATCACGATCTTCGTTGCCGGTGCGTTCACGGCCCCATCCTGCCGGTTTTCGCGTGTGCGCATACGGCCCCCCGCGCGTGGCTAGGAGGCAACGCGCCTATGCGGTGGCTCTGCGCCTGCGGTCGGACCCCACGCCGACGCGCTCATGCGAGGTGACCCGCATGCGGCCGGCACCGCGAGATGGCACGGCCCGCACGTGCGCGGTCCCGCCCGCGGCCACGTTCAGCAGCAGACCCATCCCGGCGAGCATCACGATCAGGCTGCTGGAGCCGTATGACACGAACGGCAGCGGCACGCCCGTCAGCGGCGCGAGGCCGAGCACGGCAAACACGTTGAGCAGCGCTTGGGAGACGATCAGCGAGGTGATGCCGACGGCCACCAGCGCGCTGTGCAGGCTGCGCGCGGACTTGGCGACACGCAGACCGGCGTAGGCGATCAGCCCGTACAGGAACAGCAGCGCGCACACGCCGATGACGCCCAGCTCCTCGGCGATCACCGCGAGGATGAAATCGGTGGGCGCCTCCGGCAGATAGAAGATCTTCTGCACCGACTGCCCCGGTCCGACGCCGAACAGCCCGCCGGAGCCGATCGCGATCTGGCCCTGGACGGCCTGAAACCCGCTGCCCGAGGCGTGCGCCCAGGGGTCCACGAACGAGGTCAGGCGGGTGCGGGCATACGGTCGCGCGAGGGCGTACAGCACGACCAGGCCGAACGCCGTGCCGGCGACGATCGCCAGGTTGCGCGCGGGGATGCCGGCTGCCACGAGCAGTGCCGCGGTCGTGAACGCGATCGTCATCGCTGTGCCGAGGTCGGGCTCGGTGGCGACGAGCAGGCAGGCGCCGCCCACGACCACGAGCAGCGGCCGGGACAGCTCGCGCAGGTCGTGCACGCGCTTGGGCCGGCGGGCCAGCAGCGTCGCGGCGTACAGCACGAGCGCGAGCTTGAGCAGCTCCGAGGGCTGGAACTGCAGCTGGCCCGGGCCGATCCAGCGCCGCGCGCCGTTGACGGCCACGCCGATATGGGGGATGTGCACGGCGAGCACGAGCGCGAACGACACCGCCAGCAGCGGCGCGACGAACGTCTGTGCTTTGGCGATCCCGTCGCGCGCGAGCACGTGCATCGCGACGAGGCCGATCGCGCCGTATACGACGAACTTGATCAGGTAGCCGCTACCCGTACCGCTGCCCTGCAGCAGCGCGGTCGCCGAGGTCGCGCTGTAGACCATCACCGCGCCGTAGGCGAGCAGGCACATGGTGGCGGTGATCAGAATGCGATGCTCGAGCGAGTGGGGCTGCGCCTTCGCCTTGCCTGACAGACGCGCGTGGGGTTTTGCCTCCCGAGGTTTTGGAGCTCGCGCGGACCGGGCGCGCGGTGCTGGCGCTGCTGGCATCCATGCCCACTTCGACGCCCGTGCACCGATGCCTCTATGACAGGACGAGCTTCCGAAACCGCTCGCCGCGGGCTTCATAGTCGGCGAACTGGTCATAGCTCGCGCAGGCCGGCGACAGCAGCACCACGTCTCCGAGTCGAGCCGCGGTCTCAGCGGCGTTCAGCGCGTGCTCCAACTCGCCGCATTCGCGCACGGGCACGCTCGCATCCGCCAGCGCGTCGGCGATCAGCGAAGCGTCTTCGCCGATCAGATACACCGCCCGGCAGCCCTGCTCGACCGGGCCGCGCAGCGCGGAGAAGTCCTGTCCCTTGGCCTGGCCGCCGAGGATCAGGTGCACCACGCCGCCGCTGGCATTGGCAAACGAATCCAGCGCGACCACCGTGCTGGCGACGTTCGTCGCCTTGGAGTCGTTCACGTACATCACCCCGTCCCGGCTGACGATCTCCTCCAGACGATGCGCGACTCCCGCGAACGTGCGCAGGCCGGCGCGTACGGCGTCGACCTCAACCCCACGCACCAGGCACACGGCCGCGGCGGCCATTGCGTTCTCGAGGTTGTGCCGCCCGCGCAGGCGTATCTCCTCGGCACGCAGCAGCGGCTCGTCCCAGCCAGTGCAGCACCCCGTCGCGCTCATGACAGCTCCGCATCAGGCTCCCATCCGAAGCGCACACGCCGCGCCGGACCCAGATCTAGGCCCGTGTCGCCGGCGGCCGGGATGACCGCAATGTCATCCGCGGACTGGCGCGCGAAGATCTGGAGCTTCGCGTCACGGTACGCCTCCATCGTGCCGTGCCGGTCGAGGTGGTCGGGGGCGATGTTCAGCAGCACCGCCGCCTCGGGCGCGAACGCGAGCGTGTCCTCCAGCTGAAACGACGACGCCTCGCACACGATCGTCACATCCCCCTCAACACTCCCGACGAGCCCACTGAGCGCCGCGCCGACGTTGCCGGCCACGGCCACGGGCAGACCGGCCTGGCGATGGATGTGCCCGATCAGCTCGACCGTCGTCGTCTTGCCGTTCGTGCCGGTCACGGCGATCACTTCGTTGCCCAGCAACCGCCACGCGAGCTCCAGCTCGCCGAGCACCGGCGTCCCCCGCGCGCAGCGCAGCCGCGATCACCGGCGCCTCCCGGGGCACGCCCGGGCTCTTGACGACGGCGCCGACCCGATCCAGCAGCGCGACCCCGTCCTCGCCTGGGTGCAGCTCCACCCCGGCGTCCGCCAGCGTCACCAGGGCTCCGAGCCCGTCCGGCGCGCCGGCGTCCACGCCGATCACCTCGCTCGCCCCGCTCGCGCAACACGAGCGCTGCCGCCTTTCCCGAACGGGCCAACCCGACCACCAGATACGGCCCCACCGGCAGATCTGGTCTCGGTCCGTGCCTCATAGCTTCGCCTCGATCGCCCGTGGCGTTACCTTCGCATCCTGACCGGCGACAGTCAGCGTCCTGTGGATGACCGTGTGCTCGACAGTCTCCCCATAGTCATCCAACATCAGGGCTCAACGGATGCTCTGGTGATAGATGGTGAACCCGATCGCACAGAATATCGACGCGACGATCCAGAACCGCAGGATGATCTTCGTCTCAGACCAGCCCTTCAGCTCGAAGTGGTGGTGTATCGGCGCCATCAGGAACACGCGCTTGCGGGTCGTCTGAAACGAGAACACCTGGATCGCGACCGACAGCGCCTCCAGCACGAAGATCCCGCCGAGCAGGATCAGCAACACCTCCGTGTGCGTCATCACCGCCAGCCCGGCGATCGCGCCGCCGAGCCCGAGCGAGCCGGTGTCGCCCATGAAGATCGTCGCCGGGAACGCGTTGAACCACAGAAACCCGATGCACGCGCCGACCAGGCAGCCGGAGAGCATCGCCAGGTCGAAGTCTTCGGTCACGAACGCGATCGCGATGTATGACAGCAGCACGATCGCCGCGCACCCCGCGGCCAGCCCGTCGAGACCGTCCGTGAGATTCACCGCGCTCGTGGTGCCCGCGACGACGAGATAGATCAGCACGGGGTAGAACGGGCCGAGGTCGATCGTGTAGTCGACGAATCGCAGCCGCAGCTCGCTCGCGAGGTGTGCCTCGTGACTGGCGACGAACCACAGCCCGAGCGAGATCGCGATCGTGATTCCCAGCTTGGTGCGCCCGCGCAGACCGAGCGAGCGACGGCGCACGAGCTTGGTGTAGTCGTCGGCGAACCCGAGCAGCGCGCACGCGATCATCGCCCCGAACACCCCGACCGAGCGCCAGTCGTAGTCGGTCAGGATCAGGAACGGAATAGAAACGGCGAGCATGATGATGATGCCGCCCATCGTCGGCGTGCCCGCCTTCTGGTGATGCCCCTCCGGGCCGTCCTCGCGGATCTGCTGGCCGAACTCGCGCCGGCGCAGGAACGCGATGAACTTGGGGCTCAGAAATATGCAGATCAGCAGCGCGGAGGTGCCGCCGAACAGAATGCGCCCCATTCAGCGCCTGCCCGCCTGGGGGCGGCCCGGGGTCCTCTGAGGCGCGCCTGGCGTCGTCTGCGGGGCGCCCGGGGTCGTCTGGGCGCCGTCGGGGAGGTTGGTGGGCATGGTGGGGTGCGCCGGCGGGTCCTCCCGCGCGAGCAATGCCTGACCGACGCGCTCCAGGCCCACGCCCCGCGAGCCCTTGACCAGCACCGTGTCGCCGGGCGCCAGCACCCCCCTCAGCAGCTCGGCCGCGGCGGGGGCGTCTGTGACGGAATGAGCCTCGCCGGTAGTCTCGCCGGTGAACGCGCGCGTCATCTCGCCGGCGAGCGGACCGACGGTCACGAGCACGTCCACGCCGCGCTGCGCCGCGTGCGCGCCGATCTCTTGGTGGTAGCGCTGCTCGTCGGGACCGAGCTCGAGCATGTCCCCGAGCACAGCGACACTCCGCCCAGGGGCTGTCTCGGCGAGGTCGTCGATCGCGCAGCGCATGGACATCGGGTTGGCGTTGTAGCAGTCGTCAATCAGCACGATCCCCTCCGACAGTCGCACGCGCTCCCCGCGCAGGGACGAGAACCGCACAGTAACCTCGCCCCCGGGCGTAACGCCGAGCGCACGGGCGGCCGCGACGGCCGCGAGCAGGTTGCGCAGATTGTGGGCCTGCGCGAACGACGGCCTCACAACGATCTCCTTGTCGCCGTGACTGATCGACACCCGCCCATCGGCATGAGCGGCAGTCAGCTCCACGTCGCCGTGCTCACCGAAGGTAATCGTGTGCGCGTCCTCGCGCAGGTATGGATCCAGCAGCGCCTCACCGGCGGGAACGATCGCGGTGGCGCCGGGGCCCAGCCCCGCGATCAGCTCGGCCTTGGTGGCGGCGATCGCCTCCAGTGAGCCCAACAGCTCCAGGTGCACCGGCCCGACGTTGACGATCACCCCGACGTCCGGCTCGGCGATCTCCGTCAGTTCCGCGATCTGGCCGGATCCGCGCATCGCCAGCTCGAGCACCAGCGCCTCCGTGCCCGCGGGCGCGGCGAGGATCGCCAGCGGCAGCCCGATCTCGGTGTTGTGGTTTTCAGGGCTCGCCACCGTGCGCAGGTGAGGTCTCAGCAGCGCCGCGAGGATGTCCTTGGTCGAGGTCTTGCCGGTCGAGCCGGTGATCGCCACGACCCGAGCGCCGGCCAGAGACCTCAACTCGCTCAGCCACGCCCGCGCGAGCGATTGCAACCCCACGAGCGGATCGCCATGCGCGAGGACGACCCCATCCCCGGACGATCCCCCGGCCCCGGCGGCCCCACCTGCCTCAGCGGCCCCCCCGGCCCCAGCGGCCCCACCTGCCTGCGCGATGGCGGCGACCGCGATCGCGTGCTCGGGCGCCACGAGCACGCCCCACGCGCCCGCCTGCAGCGCCTGCGCCGCATACTCGCCGCCGTCGGCGTGCTCGCCCGGCAGGCCGACGAACAGCTCGCCCGGCGCCACCGCGCGCGAGTCGATGCTCACGCCTACGGGTCCCCCCGGCAACCCGCTGCCCGGCCCGCTACCCGGATCGCCGCCCGGCCCGCTATCCGGATCGCCGCCCGGTCCACGACTATGTTGCTCCCGGAGCCCGGCGCCATCACCCGGCCGGTGCACCACGCTCGCCCCGGCCGCACGCGCGACTCGATCCGCATCCCACTCCCTCATTCGCCCGCTCCCACGGCCGCGACCCGGGCGCTCAGGAGCTCCCGGGTGACGGTCACGTCGTCGAACGGCAGCTTGAATCCATCGGCGAGCTCCTGTCCCTGCTCGTGTCCCTTGCCGGCGATCACCACCACGTCGTTCGCCTGCGCCAGCGCGATGGCCTGCTCGATCGCGCTGCGACGATCGACCTCGACGTGGACCGACCCCTCGGCGGAGACGGCGCCACGCGCGATGCCGGACACGATCTCCGCGACGATCGCCTCGGGCGACTCCGAGCGGGGATTATCTGACGTGACGACCGTGACGTCCGCCAGCCGCGCCGCGATCTCCCCCATCAACGGGCGCTTGCCACGATCACGGTCACCGCCCGCGCCGAATACGCAGATGACCCGCCCGGCCGCGATGCCACGCGCTGCGCACAGGACGTTCTCCAGCGAGTCGGGAGTGTGGGCGTAGTTGACGAGCACGGTGAACTCCTGGCCGGCCCGCACCGGCTCAAACCGCCCGGGGACGCGTGGCACTCCCCGCTCCAGCGCGGCGACGAGCGTGTCGAGATCCTCCCCGAGCGTGTGCACGACCGCGAGCGCAGCGAGCGCGTTGGCGACGTTGAACCGCCCCGGCATCGGCAGCATGACCTCACGCGTGCCCGCGGGCGTGTGCAGCTCGAAGCCGCACCCCGCGACATCGCAGCGCAGCTCAGTGGCACGGTAGTCGGCGTCATTCCCCCCTCCGGCCCCTCCACCGTCGGCGTCGTCCTCCACCGCGAACGTGACTGCGACCGCGACCGCCTCAGCCAGCTCTCCCGCCAGCCGCCGCCCGTACCGATCGCCGACGTTGATGACGCTCAGGCTTGGCGGCGGCCTGTCCGCGGGTGCGAACAGCATGCGCTTGGCCTGGTAGTAGTCCTCCATCGTCGGGTGAAAATCGAGGTGATCCTGGGTCAGGTTCGTGAACACGGCCGCGGCGAACTGCGTCCCACCCACGCGGTCCAGCGTCAGCGCGTGTGATGAAACCTCCATCGCACAGGCACGATCGCCACCGTCGAGCATCGCGCGGAAGTCCGCCTGCAGGTCGATCGCCTCGGGTGTCGTGCGGTCCACCGCACGCTCCTCCCCACCCACGACCGACGTGACGGTCCCCAGCAGCCCGGCCTGCTCGCCGCCCGCCTGCAGCAACGCGCGCACCAGGAACGCGGTCGTGGTCTTGCCGTTCGTGCCGGTGATCCCGACCACCTTCAGCCGTGCCGTCGGATCGCCGTGAAAACGAGCCGCCACCGGCCCCATCACTGCGCGCACCGAGGGGACCACGACCTCGGGCACGCCCAGCCCCAGGGGTCGCTCCACGACGAGCGCCACAGCGCCGTCTCGTACGGCCTGCGCGGCGAACTCGTGCCCGTCGCTGCGGTAGCCAGGGACGCAGAAGAACAGGGCGCCCGGCCCGACTTTGCGGCCGTCGTACGCGAGCCCGGCGATCTCGACGTCGGCGTCGCCGCCGCCCACCGGGGCGATGCCCGCGACCAGCTCGCCCAGCCTCATCGATTCAGCCCCCGGGACGGCACATCCCAAGTCTAGTTTCCACCCCCGCCGGAGCCGGGCCGCGCGGCCCCCCGCCCGCGTCCCGGTCTTTGCCTCATTACAAGACCTCTGTTAGATCATCGATCATTACAAGGTTGCTGTAATGACTGAAGCTTCGGGCAAAAACCCCTTCCGGCCGGGCGTCGGCGTGCGCCCGCTGTATCTCGCGGGTCACGACGCGCCGCCGACTACCTGCTGCGAAGAACCGCGGCATGAGGCTGGGTTCAGACGCTCTGTGCGTTGATGGCGTGCTGGACGTCCTGGCCTTTGATCGTGAGTGTCCACTCGTTGGGGGCGCCCTTGACGTTACGCCCTTCTCCCGCGATGTTGTCGATCAATCCGAGCTTGTGCAGGCGCGTCAGTAGCTTTGAGATCTGGCCCTGATCGTGCACCCCCGCGTCTTCTCCGATCTGACGGTTGGATGCGCCGGGGTTCTGCGCTATCGCCAGCAGGACCCTGACGGTGCGATAGGTCAGGCGCATGTCGAGGTCCCTCAGCGGGTTGCGCCGCGACGGTTGAGTCTTGCGCGCCGCCGGGGCGGGACGATCCAGTTCGCGTCTTGCGGCGCTCTGTCCGAGGTAGGGCATCACGATTATGTTCATCAGGGGATTCAGCAGCCCGTTCAGGGCGGCGCTGGGCGGCGCATCTCTGTGTCCTGAAGACGAGGACTGCCCGCGATCCACGCCCCGCTCGAGCAGGCGCGCGTGGATCACGCTGAACGCCGCGCCGACCACCCCCTCCGCAGTCAGGGGGGGTCGCTCACGGGTGGCCTTCCCTTCCTTTGGCGCCATATCGACCGTCGCGATCAGCACGTCCAGGACGCGCGTACGTCCCTCCAACGCCCTCGGACCGGCACCCAGCGCGTCCACTACGAGCAGCTTGCCCAGTCCCGGCTCGTCTTCCAGGAACCCCAGCAGCGCTCCCAGACCCGCCCTGACACGCTCACGCCACGTGCTCTGTGACTCGTACGCGAGAATTACGACGCTCGCGGCCTGCTCCAGGGCGTGATCGAACGCCGCCAGAAAGCAGTCCTCGCGATCCTCGAACAGCTCGTAGAACGTTCTTCTTGATATTCCCGCCCTCGCCACTACGTGCGCGACCGTTACGTTCCCCGCGCCGCGCTCGCCACACACCTCCACCATCGCCGCGAGCATCCGTGCGCGCTGGATCCGCGCAAGATCGGCACTTCGTCCGGGCGGAAAGCCCGCTTCGCAGGACCGGCCTGACCGAAGCTCTCCGACCTGCTCAGCTGATGTGGTTGGGCCGGTCGCGGACGGTCCCCCACCACGACGATTACGCGAAGACGCCACGACGGCAGTGGGGCCTGTTCTACCGTCGTGACTGGCGTTAGTGCTTCTTGCCTTTGCCGCTCTTCTTGTCTTTACTGCTGGCATGACGACGAGCCTTCACCTTCTTCTTTGCGTTCTTGACCTGGCCGCAACCGGTGATACCAATCGGGGTTGATAGGTGGATCACCACCCCGTTTTGGGCGGTGATTTCCGTGGGCATCTTCAGGCTGGTAGCGGCCTGCTGCCTGACCGTGACGCGCACTCGCTTGTTGTGGCCCTGGACGCGCCGCCTGACGGTCTTGTGGGTAACGACGGTGTGCGTGAGGCTGCAGAGATTGCCATTCGCCGCCAAGGCGGAATAGGGGCCTTGGGGGAGCGTCAGTTCGAAGCTCGTGACGGGCTCATCAGGGACCTGATGGAACGTCGAGCTGGTGATCCCCTTCTTTGAGATGAACGTTTCGCCGTGCAGCACGATCGTGATCCCGTAGCCCTGCAACACGATCACGAGCTCGGGGAACTTCGCGCTGCCGTAGGAGACGAAATACGCCGGGCCGGTCAACGGGACGGGGAGGATCGGCGTGATGGCTGTGGCGTGCCCGACGATCGAGTCGGGGGGGCAGGTGGCGGGGTTCGCGTCGAATACCGAGGCGAGGCATGCCTTCTGCAGGGTGGTGAGCCTCGAGGGGAGCTGTCTTGGTAGTTCGACTTTGACGGCGTGGATGTTCGCCTGGGTGCCCTGCAGCGTGTTCGGGTAGGTGATGGTGACCTTCAAGGCCGCCCCGGCGGCTTTGGTGGCGTTGCCGGTGACCGACGCCCGGAAGGCTGGTTCGAATTTGAGGTTTTGGCAGTCGGCTGCTTGGCCTGTCTGGTTGACGGTGACGGGCGCCTGGTCGGCGGGGTTGGAGGGGTCGGCGCCGGCGCCGGTGATGGTCGCGGCGATCGCCATTCGTTCGCAGCTGGTGGGGTTGATGATGAAGTTCGGCCGGTCGATGTAGACTCGGATGTCGCGGACGTGCACGACGATCCCGCGGATGATGTGCGGGATCGGGTCAGACCCCGACGCGTTGACTTCGACCTGTGCGGTGATGGGGTTGATCCGAAGCGCGAAACGGATCACGACGGTGCCCAAGTCGAACGGGCCGACGGTGGCCGAGGTGACCGACACGATCGACAGCGGTGCGCCGTGGTAGGGGCCCGCAAGGTAGATCTTGCCGGGGGCCTGGGCGAGCACGCCGCCGACGCCGGCGCCGACGCTCGTGTGCCCGATCTCGCTCGCCGCCGGACACGACGGTTCAGCGGTCTCCTGGGCGCCGGTCTCTGGCACGGGCGGCTTCGATCGCGGCTTCGGGGCAGAATGGGATCCCCGACAGGTTCCCGGTCAGCCCGGGGGGCAGCACGGTCGAGAAGCGGGTGATCTCCTGTTCCCCGTCGTTGCGGGTGATCCGCAGATCGAACGGCGAGTAGGACCCCGCGGCGTTGGAGAGCGTGCCGGAGATCATCTGCGGGTTAAACGGCGGCACCCCGCCGGAGGGGCACGCCCCGCCGCCGACGCCCTGGGTGATGTCGAAGGTGCTGAGGCTGCTGAAGGCCTGTTCGGGCTCAGACCAGGAGCTGAAAAGCGCGTGCGCCGCGTATTCCCCGCACGCCGGGGGGGTCACCAAGGGCGCGGCCTGCCCGGGACGGAACTTTAATGTGAACAGGCTGAACGGCAGTTGCGGGTTGTTCTGGAAGGTCGTCACGAGCTGCCCGGTGGCGGGGTCGGGGGTGACCTTCCCCGCGAGCTTGACGATCAGCCCCCTGGCCGGCAGCCGCTGGATCACATACAGCGCCAGCAGCGACCCACCCGGATGGCCAGCTTCCGGGAACGGGTTGTCGTAGGGCTGCGCAAGATACACCGAGCCCGTGAGCTTTTCTTTCAACACCGGTGTTTCCGTTTCCACCGTCCCCAAGCTCGAGTTGGCGGGGCACCCCTGCCCAGCAGGGGTCTCGAGCGCTTCGGCTTCATACTGCGCCGGGGTGCACGCCCCCAGCCCGACACCGGCGGACGGGTTGACCGTCATCCCCGCCGGCAGCGTCACGACCGCGTCCTTCAAATGCGCGGTCGCCAACGCCGTCGCGTTTTCATAGCTCTGCGGGACCGACACCCCGACGTTCAGCCCAGTCGGGGATTCCGCCAGCGTACTCGTCGGCTGCACCGTCAGGCCGGGGTAGAAGCTCAACCCTTCACAGCCGGTGAACGGCCCCAACGTCGATTCCGCGGACCGCGCCGTCGGGATACCCCGGTTCTGCCATGAGTTGACCCGCAAAGACGCGTGGAGCGGCGAAGGAGAGCACTGCGTCGGGTTCGAGAGGAACGGCACCGGCGGGATCGGCGAGGGGACGCCTTTTTCCGGCAGAGGCTGGAAGTTCGCGCCGAAACAGAACGTCTGCTCGCACACCCTCTGGCGCATCAGATCATGGCTCGCAAGCCCGGGCACGCCCCACACCGTCAACACCGAGCTCAGCACCTGCAAAGTGCCCTGCTCGGTGTTCGGGGCCGTCGCGGTCAACCCGTCATCCCCGGGGCGCACTGTCACAATGATGTTCGTGCTCAACACGGCGATGTTGACACCCAGCCGCGTGACCTCGCCACCCAGCCCCGGCATGTTGTACACCGGGGCGATGATCACGAACGAACTGCCGCCGATCGCTGGGCCGCCGACCGTCACCGCGGCCGTCCCAACCTGCGAATCCAGCGGGCAATCCTGCCCGAATTCCGTTTCGTTGAGCTGATCCTCGCTGCACGTCGGGATCGCGATCGGGTCACCCGCGAACCCCGGCGGCAGTTCCGCGACCACGTCCTTCAACTGGCCCTCCGCGCTAGCTTCACCATCCGTGTTGAAATAGAAGCTCGTCGTCAGATCGGCGTGCGCCCCCGCCCGGGCATTCGACAAGGTTGTCGAGAACGACCCCGGAGCGATACCCCAACCCGGGAACACGCTCGAGATCGCCGTCGGCGTTTCCACAGACGCTTCAGCAGCGCCACCACCGGACACCGACACGCGGTTCGTCACCGACGCCGCCGCGCCCGCTTCGACATCGACAGGCACCGACAACGTCAACCGGTCCCCCGCCGGCACAACACCCGTATACGTACACGACGAGCCCGCGCAGCTGAGCGCCGCGCCGGAGAGCAGCTCCAACGGTTCCTGAACCCCCGCCGCGTCCAAGACCAAGCCAGCAGGCAAAACATCACTGATCGTCACCGTGCTGCCATCCGACGGCGCGTCACCCGTGTTCGTGACCACGATGTTGTAGTGATCCTTCCCCGATTGATCTTCCGGCAGGAAGTTCGTCGGCGCCGCGACCACGCTCACCGTCCACGCCGGGCTCTGCACAAACGCCTCCGCCCCCGCCGGCACCGACCCCCCAACAGCAACACAACAGAAAGCCGCCAGCACCGCCAGCCGCACACGGACACCCAAACGAACGCTCACCTCGAACCCCCACGGTTGCCGCTGGCGGATCGACGCGCGGCAGTCCGCGTCGAGCGCTTCGCCCCAGGCGCAGGGCCATACTTCTTCCTCGCCAAAGCTTCACACGACCGCCGCTTCCCCCGGTTGTGCTTCACCCGGCACGCCTTCAACGCCCGCGCAAGCAGCTGGACCTTCGTCAACGGCCTAACCACAACCGGCGAAGAGACCGCGGGCACCTGGTTGCCCGGCCCCGAGAACGAGCTCCACGCCGGCGTCGGATCATTCACCGCCGGCGCCGCCGCCTGACACGTATCACCCAAACACGCCACCGATTCGCGCGGGACCGCGAACCCCCCATTGATACGCGCATCATAAATATCGTTCGAGGAATCCGTATCCCCCGCAACCAGCTGCGAATGCGTCATGAAAAACACGTCGCTCCCACTCCCACTCGCACCGAGGAAAACCGCTTCCTGCGATGAGGTGCCCGAACTAATCAACGAAACCACACCATCATGCCACTCATACACATCCGTCCAATCTCCATCGGATAGTTTCGCCGTTGGGTCTCCGCCGGTGCCGTTGACGTCCTGCGGCACAAGCTCGTCATTCGACTGGAAGAAGACGTAGCTGCCGTCTTCGGACATTGATATGGCGGGAGGAGTTTCGTCCCACGAAAAAAGCGGTTCGTGCACAAGCGAAGCTCCTCCCTGTGCGGGTGTGTTATTCGGGCGGCACGAAACGCACGTGAGGGTCGCCGCTTCCTTGTCGTAGCGGTAGACCTCGTCGTATCCCCCCGGATCGTTGACGGGATTGCCGACGACGCCGCTGCTGAGGCTCAGGATCGCTCTGCTGAGGAACACGAAAAATCGGCCGTCCGGCGTGACGTTGTTGCTACTCGCGCTGCTCTGCAGCCGGCCGCTGGTTACGCTGGGCAAGAAGCTCGGTTCCCTAACTGTTGCGATGTAGTGGATTTCGCCGCTGCCCGTGTCGTAGCGGTACAGGTTTTCATATTCGGTGGCGTTGGTAAGGTCTTGCGCATCGGGCGTCAAGTGCCCGTGCGCGTAGAAGTAGACCTCGGCTGCGTCTTCTGAGACCAGCACGAATTCCCTCTCTACTTTGCCTTCCGCGGTTCCGGTGGTGCCTCTCGACAAGCGCGTCAGCTTTTCGCCTTCTTTGGCGTTTGCGTCGTACTCGTAGAGCTCGTCGCGTCCGCCCGTTCCATGGTCGTGGATGCCTTCAGCGTCATGGGTCAAGTCCGTTTCGGTCGTGAAGAAGACCTTGGAGCCGTCGGCCGACGCGCCCTGGAACGTGACCGGGTGAAAGCCCGTCGGGTTGACCACGCCGGTATTGGGTTTCGAGACATCGACCGTGGTGGAGCCGTTCACGCGCTCGTAGAGCTGCGTAGGCTGTTCGCAACCAGCTTCGCCGCTACCACTCGCCTTGGGGTCCGGGCTGGCGAAGGCGACATTCGAACCATCCTTTGAGGCGAACTCGAACTGGGCGCCACAGGCACTCACGAGCGAGCCGTCGCCCTGTACGTTCACCAGGTGCCGCAAAGCCCCGCCCGCCCATTCATAGACATCATGAGCGTGTTCGTCGGTTCCCGTCGCGGGACCGGGCAGCAGCGTGTGGTCGGTCGAGTCCAGGAAGACATGGGTGAAGTCCGCGGTCGCACCCGCCAGGAAATCGACTTCGGCTCCTGGACGTTCATAGTTGGTGGGCGTTTCCGCGATTGTGCTGTAAGGGCCGCCCGGGGGACCGATCTGAAAGAGCTGGCGGGGCGAGATCGGTGTGGTCGTGTAGGAGTTGACGCCCATCACCGTCATTTCGGGGTTGAAGAGCGGTTCCTGGTCGAAGGCAGAACCGACGCTCGGCCCAGGGACCGATTCGATCTGCCAGCCCGAGGCGCTGCGTGAGAACACCGAAAAGCTGCCGTTGGGCATCGGCCGCGGCCCGAACGCAACTAGGGTTTTGAGGGCGAGGCGGTTACCGTCGATCGCCGCAACGGCGTGCATGGCAGATTGGTCCATATCCTGCACGGCGGTGCTCTTGACGGTCGGGGTGACCTGCTCGTAGGCGCGACAGTCGGGGAGGCTCGCCGAGGGGCCGGTGCGCAGTGCTTCGTTGGGGCAGACGGCCAACGCCGGGGAGGGCTCCGACAGGCCCAGGACGCCGGCGAGCGCGCACGTCGCCGCGGCGACCGGCAGCACGCTAACGCAAGCTCGCCGACAGCGCGCCAAAGCGACTACCGGTATCGAAAACGATCTGCGTGCCTGTCTCATGCTGGCTCCGTCTCTCCTAACCATCCGTTAACCATCCGTTGACTGATTCATCAAACAGCGGGGGTGGCTGTGGGGCCATCTACCGGCGACCCCACAGCCATTTCTCCGCTCACAGCACGCGCACAGCCGATCGGCGTGCTGTTAACCAACGTCTATTCGACCTTGACCGCTTCCACCCCCGTTCCCGCTTTCGGCTTGACCGTGACAAGCGTGCCCTTCCATTCCCCCTTGCCTGCCCCACCCCACGAGCAGTTCGCTTTCGCCGATTTCGCGTCAAACGTCGCTTCGACGAAACCGGACAGTGGGATGTTCGTCATCTTGCCGCTCGTGCTCACGCCGCAGGAGTCCGATTTGGTCTCTAGGTCCTGTTTGCACGTAAATTCCTGTTCGGGCGTCCCGCTTCCTCCGTTGAGGATCCTCGTCCTGATTTCGGTGCCTTCTGTGTACAGTTCCAGCTTCCAAGGGAGATGTACCGCTGGCACCGGGCCTTCGATGCGTTCGCAGCCTTTGACTTCCGAGCAGCGCAATCCTTGGATGGTGACGATTGACGCTATGCCGCCCGGCTTGATCTGCCCACTGTCTTCGGAGGTGCATTTCACCCCGAACCGTTCGAAAATACTTACTTTGTCGGTCAGTTCCCAGTTGGCGGTGCCTTCTACGTTGATCGCTTCTTTGACTTTTGCGAAGACGCCGGCCTTCTTGATGTACCATTCCGGGGCGGCAGAGGCCGACGATGCGGCGACCGCGGTGAGCGCGAACACGGCGAGCAGCGCGGCGCAAATCGTTCTCAACTTGGATCTCATCTGAAAATCAACTTCCTTTCGTCTCATTCAGCACCGGGGCCTTCCACGAGGGAGAGGCATCATCCCGGTGCCGGTCTTGTTGCCAACAGCGCACCCGGACGAGACGAAACCGCCACGCGCGAGCGCACGCTTGAAAACCCGACACGCGGGCAACGCTGCAAGAAAGACGCAAGCCTTGAAGCAACCGCGCCGCCACGCGCGTGGCGCGCAGCTCGCGGTTGCGAGCGCCCGGCGCGTCAAAGCATGCCGCCCGCGACAGGGCGAGTGGAAAAACAAAGCGCAGTCAGTGCCAGCTACGCCGCCACGCGCACGACAGGACCGCTCGCAGTGGGCTTGCCGACCATTCGTTGCCTTGTAAGCAGGCGTCCGGTCTGACGCGACACCACGCGGACGCAGAACATCACCGCGCGCGTGGCAACAGTCGATCCTCCCCCCGAGGGGGTTGGCAGCCCCGCGCGTCTCGGCGGTTAGACCTGGGCTACCCGAGGGGCAAGAGAGAGAGAGAGAGAGAGAGAGATGCATCGGCAGTGCCGAGGCATCTACCAACAAGCCCAACTGGGCACGCGGCGACTCCCACCACATGTGTCCTGCAAGAACTCACGCGAAAACAGCTCCCTCACCGAAGCGATACAGGTCCCTCTCCAAAAAAAGAACCCTCTATAAGCGCTGCAAGGTCGACCACAAGGGAAGACCCAAACCCGATCTATGTTCTATCTCGACAACCACCAGGGTTGCCATTGCGAGAACACCATAGCCCCTGACGGAGCAATTGTCAAGTCCCCGCGGGATCGGGACTTCGCCCCGGCCGGAAAACCCCGGCCGGCCCGAAGTCTCCCGACCCGCTCAGCTGGGGCTGTGGCAACCCCCCGCGCCTGGCATTGCCACGGAAAAAGCGCTCCCGATACGCCTGCCACTGCGGTGAGCGGCTTGGACCGCACGGGATGAAACGACTGGCGCACGGCTCACCCGGCTAAGGGTGTATCCCGCTGGGCCCGCACGTCTGGATGCGCCCGATGGCCTTCGCGGAGCTTTGTCCTCGGGCTCGACATGGCACCACCATGCCTTCACCCTTGCGTCCGCGCTCCGCTCGACCCTAGAACGCCCCAGCCGCACGTCCCTACCGGGATACACCCTAAAGCCCGCGCCCGCCTCGCAGCGGACCTTGCGGACCGAGCGCTAACCCGGCGGGATGCGCAGATAAGGCAGCGCAAAGCTCATGATCTGCCCGAACGCCGGAGCCGCGACCGTGCCGCCGAAGATCGAGCCCGCCTGCGGTTCGTCGACGATCACCGCGCACAGCACTCGTGGATCGGACGCCGGGGCGAAGCCCACGAACGAGGCTACGTACGCGCTTTTGGAGTATTCGCCCGTCGTCGGGTCGATCTTGCTCGCCGTGCCCGTCTTGCCGGCCAGCTGATACCCCGGGATCGAGACCTCGCTCGCCGTTCCCCCCGGGGCGAGCACGCCCTTCAGCATCGTGCGCAGCTCCGCGGCCGTGGTCTGTGAGATCACGCGGCGCCCCGCCGGCTCGGGTTGCTGGCGGCCGTCGATCGCGCCGATGATGTGCGGACGGCGCAGCACACCGCCGTTGGCGATCGCCGAGTACGCGCTCACCATCTGCATCGGTGTCACCAGCTCGCCCTGGCCGATCGGCAGGTTGCCCATCGACGAGCCCGAGTATTCGCTCAGCGGCAGCGACACGCCCGTTTCCTCGCCCGGAAGTTCGACCCCCGTGCGAGCGCCGAACCCGAATCGGTGCACCCAGCCGTTAAAGGCTTCCGCGCCCTCCAGTTTGCCGATCTGGATAGCCCCCACGTTGCTGGACTGCGCGAGGATTTCCGCGGTCGTGAGCGTCTCGTCGGCGTGTTCGGTGTCGTCGTGGATCGTGCGGTCGGCGACCTGGATCTGATCGGGGATGTTGAAGCCCGTGCTCGGCGTGATCAGACCCTCCTGCAGCGCCCCCGACACGGTCACCGCCTTGAACGTCGAGCCCGGTTCGTAGTTGAACCCGACCGCGCGGTCCTCCTGCGCGCTCGGCGTCGACGCCGACGGGTCGTTCGCGTTCACCTGCGGCCAGTTCGCCACCGCCAGCAGCGTCCCCGTGCGCGGGTCGATCACGATCGCGGTCGCGTCTTTCGGGCTGAACACCCGTCCGACCGCGTCCAGCACGTCTTCCGCGCGCTGCTGGATGTTCGCGTCCAGCGTCAGCGTCAGCGTCGCGCCCGGATGCTCGGCGTGCACGTTTGAGATCGAGATCGGCTGGCCCAGCGCGTCGCTGACCACGCGCCGCTCGCCGGCCGTGCCTTTCAGCAGCGTCCCCTGCGAGTACTCGAGTCCCGTCAGCCCGTTGCCTTCGGTGCCGACGAACCCCAGCACCTGCGCCGCCAGGGTTCCCCGGGGGTAGACGCGGCGCATCGTCGGCGCGCCCGTGATCCCTTCGAGCTTGAGCGCCATCACCATGCGGGCCTGCCTGGCCGGCAGCGCCCGTGCCAGGTACACGAACCCCGTGTGCTCGCTGAGCTTGGTCAGCACCTGCGCCTGGGTCTGCTCCAGCAGTGGCGCCAGCTGCTGGGATGCCTTCAGCGGGTCCTTGACCAGGTACGGCGTCGCCGAGATGTCCTGCGCGGGCTCGGACACGGCCAGGTCCACCCCGTTGCGGTCGGTGATCGTGCCGCGTTGCGCAGGCAGCGTTTCGGTCGACAGCTGCTGGGTCTGCGCCGCCTTGCGCAGCGTCCCGGCGCGCACCGTCCCCAGGTACAGCGTCCGCGCGGCCGCCACCACGAGCAGCACAAAAAACAGTCCGAATATGACCCCGATCCTGTGCTGGACGGTGGCCACTAGTGTCTCGATTCGAAAATTCGGTGAGGGTTTGCCGAGCGGATGGTCGTGATCTGACGTTCGATGGCGGCGGTCTGCTGGCCGATCTTCGATCGGTTGGTGGCACGTGGGCCGTCAACGGCGGGCGTCAGGCGCGGGCAGACGCCGGGAAACGCCATCGAATTTTTGAATCGCGACACCAAAGCTATCCCTGCGGGCTCGCCGACGCGCCACCGGATTCGCCGCTCGGGGCGGGCGTCGTCGCAGGCGTCTGGACCGGCTGGGATGGAGTGCTCGCCGCGCCTTCCGTCGGTTTTTCCGCCGCGGCCGTCGATGTGGCGGCGGGCGTCGTCGATTCGGTCGCGGTCGTGCTTTCAGACGTCGGCGTCGCGGCGCTCGTGGATTCGCTCGAGGGTTCGCCCGACGCGGTGGACGTCGCTGTCGCGCTCGTTTCGGTTCCGGCTTCGACTCCGGTTCCGGTCGAGGCCGGCGTTTCGCTCGAGGTCGAGCTCGCGGTGCTCGCGGGGGCCTTCGCCGCCGTCACCGCCCGAGTCAGATCGCCTGCTCCCCCCTGCGCCGGCAGGAACCGCAGCGTGCCCGCCGGGATCAGCTGCATGCCCATGTGCGCGGCCTGCAGCTCGACCGTGTCGCCCGCGGCGACTTCCGAGTTTTCGACGCTCAGGGCCGAGTCTTCGCGTTGCAGCGCCGCCTCGTGCTCCAACGCGCGCCCGATGCCCGCGTTCAGCTTCAGCAGCCCGAGCTGCATCGTCACGATCCCGATCAGCGCGAACGCCACGATCCCGATCCAGGCGCGCCCGTGGATCAGGCGGTCGAGCAGGGGATGGGTCGCGACGGCGGTTGCGGGGCTCGCCGCCTTACGCGCCCGCTGTGCGGGCTCGGCGGCGGGGCCGGACACGCGCCGGGGCCTGCGCACGGGGGCCAGCGGTGCGCGCCGAGGATGGACGGCGGGCGTAGCAGCAGCGATCCTGGCGGCAGCGGCCGCGGCGGGGGGCGGCGTCATGCGGCGTCTCCGTCTCCGTGTCCGTGTCCGTGTCCCTGTCCGCGCCGCCAACTCGCACCCCGGGGTCCGGAGCTCGGGAACGGGGTATCGCCCGACTCTGGTTCTCTGCTCCCTGGCGGCTCTCCGTTCAGCTTGCGGGCGGCGCGCAGGCGCGCCGAGGAGGAGCGCGGGTTGCTGGCGATCTCTCCGGCCGAGGGCACGATCGAGCGCCGCTTCAGCAGCGCCGCCTCGGGCTTGCGTCCACACGCGCACACGGGCAGGTCGGGCGGGCAGATGCAGCCCCGGGCGCGCTCGGTCAGGAAGCGCTTGACGCGACGATCCTCGAGCGAGTGAAAGCTGATCCCGGCCAGCACGCCGCCCTCGCGCAGCAATCCCCAGGCAAGCGGCAGCGCCCGGTCGAGCTGGTCGAGCTCTTCGTTGACGGCGATGCGCAGGGCCTGGAACGAGCGCTTGGCCGGGTGGCCGCCGGCGAACCGGGCGGGGGCGGGAATCGCGGAGACGATCGTCTCGACCAGTTCCTGCGTGGTCTCGATCGGCGCCTGCGCGCGGCGGCTCACGATCGCGCGGGCGATCGCGCCGGAGTGGCGCTCCTCGCCGAAGTCGCGCAGCGTCCGGGCCAGCCGGCGCTCGTCCCATGTCGCCACGATCTCGCGCGCGGTCAGCTCCTGGTCGGGGTCCATGCGCATGTCCAGCGGTGCGTCATACGAGTAGGAGAACCCGCGCTCGCGCGCGTCCACCTGCATCGAGGACATGCCCAGGTCGAAGTACACGACGTCCGCGCGCGCGCCCTCTTCGCTCAGCTCCTCGAGCGCCTCGGCGTAGCCAGCGCGGATGAACCGCACCGTGCACGCCACCTCGCTGGCCAGCTCCTGGAAGCGCTCGCGCGCGAGCGGGTCGCGGTCGATCGCGATCAGCGTGCCTTCGGGCCCGAGGCGCTCGGCGATCAGGTGGGCGTGGCCGCCGCCGCCGAACGTGCAGTCGATCGCGGTCTGGGGCGGTGGGTCCCGATCGAGATCGAGCAGGTCGATCAGCTCGCCCGCTAGCACCGGGACGTGTGTGCTGGCAGTCATGTCAAGGGTCCGTATCACGATAGATGGTGGGTCGAGATGGTCGGCATCAGTCGTCCACGCGCGCGGTGATCTCCGCGACGCCGCCCAGCAGCGTCGGTCGATGGTCGTTCCAGCCGCCGCGATCCCACAGCTCCAGGCGGTCGCCCGCCCCGACGACGACGACCTCCTTCTGCAGGCCGGCGTGCTCGCCCAGAAAGCCCGGAACCATGATCCGTCCAGCCGCGTCGAGGTCGGCGTCGTGGGAGCTGCCGTAGAAGAACCGCTCCAGCTCGGTCAGCCGCGGCGACAGCGGAGGGAGCTCCGCGAGCGCGCGCCGGGTATAGCGCTCGTAGTCCTCCGGGCGCCACACCCCGACACATGGCTTCAGGTCCACCGGCATCGCCAGCACCACCCCCTCGGACAGCGTCGCGCGGTAGCGAGCCGGAACCGTCAGGCGGTTCTTCGCGTCGAGCGTATGGTCGAACGTGCCGCGGAAGGGGACCATGTCGTGACTGTTCTTGTGGCTGGTGGCCGGATGGTGGGTAATCGGCTGGCGGATAGCCGGGGGGCTGTTCAGGTGGCGGGTGGTCGGGCTCAGAAGCTCCCGATGCAATAACCGAGCCGGGGTGGAGGAGTGGGAGGAGCCCCTCCACCTCGGCTCGCTGCCGCCAACTTACCCCACTTTCCCCCACAACGCAACCCTAATTGCACATTTTTTCCCACAATCCTCTCACTACGCTCTCAAAATCGACAAAACACCTGCTCGTGCAGCACATCTCCGGTGCTCGCGCCGCCGGCTGGGACGGACCCAAATCCTGCAATCCACCGTGCAATCCGACGGGCTGCAACGTCGCATGCATGCCGATCTCGCCCCGCCCGTCCGCTGATGTCCGCCCGATCGACGGTAGGAGCTTGCACGAGCAGGCGTGCTGGGCATACGATCGCGTCATGCGGGTCGGGGTCGGCAACGAATGGGGTGGCCATCCACACGGGTGGCGCAGGCGCGCGCGTACGCGTGTGCGTGTGCCTGCGCGTGGCCCTCACCGGCGGCGCACGCCTGCGAGTGACCCTCACCGGCGGCGCACGCGCGCGCGTGGCCCCCACCGCGGCGGGATCGTCTTCACGACGGCGCTCATCCTCGCCACGCTGCTCGTCGTGCTCGCGGGCTGCGTAGCGCTCGCGGGCTGTGGTTCCAGTAGCCCCACCGGCACGAGCGCCGACCCAGCCGGGGTCACCCCCAGCTCGGCGCCGGTGTACGTGGGCGCGGTCGTGCGCCCTGAGGGCAGCCTCAGAGACCGAAGCGCTCGCGGCCGGGCGCAACCTCACGCATCAGCCCGACCCGTACAGTCGCCTGCTCGGAGTGCTGCAGACGCCCGGCAGCCCAACGCTCGACTTCGGCCATGACGTCGCGCCGTGGCTCGGACCCAACGCGGGGCTGTTCCTCAGCTCGCTCGGCTCCTCCGAAGCGATCGAGAGCCTGCTGCAGCAGGGCCTGGCGGGCGGTGGGTCCACCGGCGCGGAGTGGCCGTTCGGCGCGGGCGGGGCGCAGGGCGCGATCGTGCTCGACACCAGCAACCTCTCCGCCGCCAAGACGTTCGTATCCACGCAGGCCACGCGCGCGGGCGCGCATGCGACCAGCTACCGGGGCGTCGCCTACCAGGCCAGCTCCGGCGGAGACGCGTCGTTCGCGATCGTGGACAAGTATGTGGTGCTCGGCACCGAATCGGGCGTGCGCGCCGTGATCGAAACCGCGCAGGGAGGCGCATCGCTGAAAGGCGACTCCACCTACGCGCAACTGCTGGCGGTCGCCCCCGCGGGCACGCTGGGACACGTGTACGCGAACCCCGCGGCGCTGCACGCTGCGGGCGCAAGCGCCGGCGCACACGGGGGCACGAGCGCGCAGGGGCTGCCGGCGCTGCTGAGCGTGCTCGGGGGCACGACGACGCGCCCGCTCAACGTCTCGCTCGTGCCCTCGTCGAGCTCAATCGCGCTCGATGCCGACGTCGGTCCCGGGCACACGGCCGGTACGACAGGGTCGGCAGGGGCAACCGGCGCCCAGTCGGGTGGCCTGGTCGCCGCGGCCGCGGCGGGCAACCGGGCGCTGGCCGCGCTGCCGGGAGAATCGTGGCTGGCCGCGGGCCTCGGCGACGTCGGGGGGGCGCTCGGGGGCGGGTTGGAAGGGCTGCACGGCCTGCTCTCGCTGGCGAGCACGCTGGGAACCTCCGGCGGCGCGGGCGTGGGGGCCCTGTCGCCGTCCTCGCCGCAGGCGACGCTGAGCGTGAAAGGCCTGCTCGAAGGCCTGCTCAAGCCGCTGGACGCGCTCAGCGCGAACACCGCGCAGGCGCGGCACGACTACCTCAGCTGGATGGGCGAAGCGGGCGTGTTCGCGAGCGGGACGTCCGTGCTCGAACTGAAGGGGGCAGTCGTGATCGACTCCAAGAACCCGGCGGCCTCGCGCGCCGCCGTCACCAAGCTCGCGAGCGCATTGCGCCAGAGCGGCGCCGAAGCGACACCGGCGAGGATCCCGGGCACCGAAGCGGCGGTCGAAGCCAAGATCAGGGGCCTGCCGATCACGCTCGTCATCGCCGACGGGCGCGGCGCGGACGGTCAGACCAAGTTCGTGATGGGCCTGGGCGCGGCTTCGATCGAGGATGCGCTGAACCCGTCGAGCACGCTGTCGGGCGCCTCCTCCTACAGCGCCGCCCAGACCGCGCTCGGCGAAGGCATCCAGCCGAGCATCACGGTCGACTTCGGCACGCTGCTGAGCCTGCTCGAAGGCGTCGGCCTCAGCGAGAACCCGACCATCTCGAAATTCACACCCTACCTGCGCTCCTCCACCACGCTCTCGGGCGGGGGCAAGAATCTCGGCGGCGGCGTCGAACGGCTGCGGCTCGTGCTGGGCCTGCAGCCGCCGGCGACGGGCTGAGCTCTCAAGCCGGGGTGGGCGCGGCGGGCGCGGGCTCGCGCGGACGCGCCGCGCGGTTCTCCGTCTCGATGATCACGCGGCAGGGGCGACGGCTGAGCAGATAGGCCGCGGTCGGGCCGATCCGCTGCTCGCCGGCGGGCGCGTGGATGGTCGAACCAGTAGATCACGTCCGAGCCGACCCGGATGGCTTCTTCGACCAGCGCGGCCCCAGGGTTGCGGGTGCGGATCAGGCCCGTGTGGATCTTGATGCCGGCGCGGCGCGCCTTGATGCGCGCGCTCTCGAGCACGGAGCGACCCTGGGCCTCCTCCTCCTCGAGGCCGGCCTCCAGCGACAGCTGGCTGGGGACGGGCAGCACGAAGATCGCATAGACGACGCCGTCCTCGCCGATCAGCTTGGCGGCGCTCGACAGCGCCGAGGCGCTGACGTCCTCACCGAAGATCGGCACGAGCGCAGTGCGGTAGTCGAGCGCCTGAAAGTCAGGCGGGCGCTCTGCCCGCTCGATGCGGTAGTCCTTGCGCGGATCCAGTCCCTGACGGTGGCGATAGTAGAAATAGCCGGCCATCCCCACGATCATCCAGGGGATGCCGACGTAGCGGGCCTCTACGTGCAGAACGGTCACGGCGACCCACGCGGCAGCGGTGCCAATCCCGCCGATCACCGCGGTCATCGGGATCTCGGAGCCTTTGATGCGCAGACCCCACGGGCTCCGATAGGGGCGCTCCCGGTCCGGATCGCTGACGCGCAGCTTGACGATCGCCGCGTGCGCCGTCGTGAAGGACAGCATCGCGCCGAACGAGTACAGGTTGCCCAGCACCTGGGTATTGCCGTAGATGATCAGGGTGCTCGCCAGCGCCGAGAAGAAGATCAGCGTGAACCACGGCGTGCGGTAGGTGGAGTGCAGCCGCGAAAAGATGCTCGGCAGTTGGCGGTGCTCGGACAGCGACCAGGACAGGCGCGAGATCCCGATCATCCCCGCGTTGGTCGCGATGAACAGGATCGTCGCGGCGAGGATCCCCAGGTAGTACCTGGACAGTTTCAGGACCGTGCCATGCAGCCCGAGGTGTTCGATCACCCCGAGCATCGGGTCGTTTTCGAAGAAGCCGCCGAGCGACGTCGCATATCCAGGCGCCGAAAAAGACTGTTTGAGCTCGGCGCTGTAGCCAACGCCGTGATGAATGACCGGCAGCGCCGACAGCGCGACAACCGAGATGCCGGCGTAGACGGCGAGGACCGCGAGCACGACGAGGTTGACGGCTTTCGGCACCTGCCGGCCCGGATCCTTGGACTCCTCGGCCATGTTCGCCACCGTCTCGATGCCCGTGTAGGCGAGCATCGCCAGCGACAGCGCGAAGATCAGTTCCTTCCAGCTCGGCACCGACCCCAGGTGGATCTGGTGGACCAGCAGCGCCGGGTTGAGGACGAGCACGATGCCGACCCCGGCCAGCAGGATCTGGGTCGACAGATCGAGGACGGCGAGGACGAGGTTCAGCTTGGCCGACTCACCGAGCCCGCGGATGTTCAGCCAGGCCAGCATGCCAACCACGATCAACCCCCCAAAGATGTCGTCCGGGTTGTGCTTGAGCGCACCGAGGCCAGGAAAGGCGCTCAGGTAGTGCGGCACGAAGAACGCCGAGATCGCGATCGTGAGGATGTAGTCGAGGCTGAGCGCCCAGCCGGCGAAGAACGAGACGACGTCGTTGAACGCGTGGCGCGCGAACGAGGAGGAGCCGCCGGCTTCGGGGAACATCGCGGCGCCCTCGGCATACGTTTTGGCCGTCAGCGCGAACAGCCCGCCGGCGAATATGAACACCAGCGGCGTGAGCCCCAGCGCGTGGGCGGCGACGAGCCCGAGCGCGTAGTAGATCGAGGAGCCGACGTTGCCGTAGGCGGTCGCGAACAGGCCGGGGACACCGACCGATCGGCGCAGTCCTCGCTCGGTTAGACGTGCCATCGCGGGCAGCGTATACGGCCCGGCCCGGATGCAAAATCCCATTCACGGACCCAGCCCAAGCAGGAACGCTGCATATGATCCCGACGACCCGGGCCCCAACCTATCCCCCGGCAAGATTCGACATGGAAAAAACGTCGCACCGCCGCGGGAACTACGATTCGGGCGAGGACTTCGTCCTCGAATACGGAGAGCTGCGGTTCACTTTCAACGAAGAGGACTTCTCCGAGCGCTGCGAGCAGGCCGCGCTGAAGCTCGGCTTCGTCGGCGGACGGCTGGGCTCAGACGAGCTCGAAGACCTCGTCAACCTCGCGGTCAACGGCGAGGTCTACGATCCGGCCTCGGCGCTGGGCGAGCACGTCAACGACTGCTGGCCGGAGCTGGTCGGACCGGCGGAGCGCTCGCTGGTGCACTGGCTGCGACGGCTCGTGTTCCGGGGAGCGTGGCTGGATCAGCGCGTCAACGAGGGCGAGCTCGGGGTCGCCTTCGACGAACAGACCGGCGGGTTCGTCTACGTGCAGCCGCAGCGCAGCGACGAGCCGATCGAGCTCGCCCGCGAGCCCTCGTGGGGCCGCGTCGTGTACAGACGCTGACCACGCGTGCGTACGCGCGCGCGTGGCCTCTGCATGGTTTGCTCTAAAAATCAGAGAGGCCGTAGGACAATTGTATTTCGCACCACCATCTCCTGCTAGGTCTGGGAGGAGATCGCGCTCGCGCGGGCCTGGGTGATCGCCGTTGCGCCCTCCTCGCCGACGAGCAGCTCGGCGCGCAGGGTGCCACTCGCCGCAAGATCTAGCGGTGGCCCACCGCTGCCGGCGAGCGCGGGGTCGAGCGCGATCACGGTCGTCTCGCCCCCGAACGGGCGGGTGGCGGTCGCGAGGATCGTGAGCGACCCGCCGTCGCGCAGGTTGCGCGCGGCCGCCAGGACGGTGCGGGCGGCGGGCGGGTGCAGGCCATCGAGGGTGTCGATCAGCACGAGCGCGTCCCCGCCGCGCGCGGCGGTGCGCTTGGCGGTCTCGATCGCGTGTTCGACCGCCTGGCCCTGAGCATCGGGGGAGGCGGCGAAGCTGAGCGTGGTGGCGGGCTGGACGGGACCCTCGCCCCACTCGGCGATCTCCTCCGGGCGGACGCCTGAGAGCACGAGCGTGACCTCCAGGCCCTCGCGACCGGCCAGCGCGCCGAGCAACCGCCGCAAGATCTCGGTCTTGCCGGCCCGCGCGGGCCCGGCGATGACCGCGCGCGAGCCGCGGCCGAAGGGGGTGAGCCACTCGATCGCCTCGAGCGTGGCGTCGCCACCGTTCAGAGCCAGACGCTCGCTCGGGTAGGCGACGGGACGCTCGTCATAGCGGGTGCCCTCGGACACCTCGCCGGCGGGCGTGCCGTTGATCGTCTCGACGCGGATGAGCGACGGGTAGCGCTCCGAGCGCCGCGGCGTGCGCAACGGCCCGGTGACACGATCGCCGGAGACGAGCTCGCAGCGACGCACCTGGGCCGCGGAGATGTAGACGTCCTCGTCGGAGGCCTCCGGCGGGTTGACGCGCAGGAACGCGGAGCCGTTGCCCAGCAGCTCCACGACTCCCTCGGCCAGGCGATCCGGCTTGGCGGGGCCTGCCTGCTTGTCCGGGCCACCCGGCTTGTCCGGGCGCTCCTCACGCTCCTCGGAATCCCGGGCGCCGTCCCCTGCCGGGGTGCGCCGCGAACGGCGTCCGCGCAAGGCCGGGCGTTTGCGCGCCCCCTCCGCGGGGGGTGTCTCGCCGGCGGACTCCTCGGCGTCTGCGTCAGCGGACGCGCCGTTCGCGGGGGCGTCGTCTGCCGAGGCGCCATTCCCCGGGGCGCCCTCCGACGCTCCACCGTCCGGCGATTCGCCGAGGATCGCGTCGATCAGCTCGGCCTTGCGCAGCCGGCGGAAGCCTTCGAGGCCGAGCTGATCGGCGATCGCGTGCAGGTCGGCCAGCGGGCTGGCCTCCAGCTCGGAGCGGTCGAGTACTGCCATGGTGTGTCTCCTTCAGTGTCGGATTGGGCGGTTGGCGCCCGGCCGCGTTGCGCAGCGACCGGCACCCGTCTAGAGCGAACCCTAGCGCTCGTGCCGGAGTTCCTCGGCGAGAGCCAGATCCCTGCGCAGCTGCTGGCCGATCTCCGATCGGTCCCCGCGCAGCGCCGCGCCCACCCGCAGGAAGTCGGAAGCCGCGGCGACGTCGTGCACGCGAAATATGTGCGCGCCCGCGTCCACGCCATACGCGAGCGCGGCGAGCGTGCCCGCCAGACGCTCGCGTGGCGGGCGGGAGGTAAGCGCGCCGATGAAGTCCTTGCGCGAGATCGCCATCAACAGCGGCCGCCCCAGCTCGTGCAGGCGGGCGACGTCGGTGAGCAAAACAATCGTCTGCGCGGGAGTCTTGGCGAAGTCCGGCCCCGGGTCGAGGATCAGCTGCTCGAAGGAGACCCCCGCGGCGAGCGCAAGCTCGATGCGGGCGCGCAGGAACGCGAGCACCTCGCCGGCCACATCGTCGTAGAGGTCGGGGTCCTGCAGACGTTGCTTGGGCTCGGCGCGAGTGTGCATCAAGACGAGCGCCGCGCCGGTGTCGGCGCAGACCTCCGCGAGGGCCGGGTCGCGCAGGCCGGAGACGTCGTTGACGATCGTGGCGCCGGCGGCAATCGCGGCACGCGCGACCGCCGGCTTGTACGTGTTGACCGAGACGGTCGTGTCCAGCTCGCCGGCGATCCGTTCGATCAGAGGGACGACACGCTCGCTCTCATCGTCGACGGTGACAGGCGGGACACCGGTGCGGGCGGACTCGCCGCCGACGTCGAGGATGTCGGCGCCCGCCTCCACGAGCTCATGCGCGAGCCGGATCTGGCGATCGAGCGTGCGCGCGGAGCCATCGTCGCTGAACGAGTCCGGGGAGGCGTTGACGATGCCCATCAGCAGCGGGCGACGACCACGACCACCAAGCCCGAACACGCGGCTGCCCGCACGCAGGACGTGCTGCGGAGCCGGAGCATTGGCCCCGTGTAGGTCATCGCTCACGCCCGACTCCCCCGGCGCTCACACCGAGCGCGCCCGCTGGGAACTGAGGTCATCAGGACTGGGGTCATCAGGACCGGGGTCATCCGGCATGATCCCCTCGGCCGCGGCCTCGACGGCGAAACGCTCGATCTCCAGTCCCGTGCGCTCCGAATCCCAATCCAGCTCGCGTGCCAGCACATCGGCGACGCGCTCGACGGGCAGCTCTCCAGCCGCCAGCAATCCCAGCCGGGTGCGGCGCAATAGGACGTCGCCGATGCTCCGCGCCTGCTCACGACGGGCGGCAAGCGCAACCTCGGCAAGGAGGTCCGGCAGGCCGGGCACGATCGGCTGGGCCAGCTCGCCGCGCTTACCGAAGCCGGGGTACGCTCGCCCTTGGCGAGCATCCCCGTTTCGGCCGGCAAGCGCCAGGACCTCGTGTGCGGCATAGCCGTAACGACCGGCCAGCGCAGCGTAAGACTCGGCGGGCACACCCTCGACGCGCGGCAGATCCTCCGCGGAAATCGCCTGCCCGAGCGGGATCTCATGGGTGCGGCAGGGGGCGTCACGGGAATCGCGCGCCACGAGGCGATCGACGGTCAGCTTGGCCATGCGCCGCCAAGTGGTGAGCTTGCCGCCGGTGATCGTGAGCATCCCCGAGGCGGCCTCATACAGCTCGGCTCGGCGCGAGATGTTCGACCGACTTCTTCGGATCACCGCTGGAGATCAGAGGTCGCACGCCGGCGAACGCGCCCGCGAGGTCGTGCGGTGCGAGGACGGTCCCGAACAGCTCGTTGATCGCCGCCAGCAGGTAGTTGACGTCCTCCGAGGAGGGGTGCACATGGTCGAGCTCGCCCTCGTAGTCGCGGTCGGTCGTGCCGACGAGCGTGCGCCCCAGCCAAGGCAGCGCGAAGATCGAGCGACCCTCGCCTGCCGGGACGATCGCACCGCCGATCAGCGGCAGGTCCTCGTGGCGCAAGATCACATGCGTGCCGCGACTCGGACTGATGGATGGAACCCGCCCGCCCAGCTCGGACCCGTCGGCCAGCCGGTCGGCCCAGACTCCAGTCGCGTTGACGACGCTCGCGGCACGGACGTCGAGCTCGTCGCCACTCTCGCGGTCCAGCACGCGCACGCCGCACGCGCACCCGTCACGTTCGAGCAGGCTCAGCGCGTCCAAGCGGTTGGCGCAGACCGCGCCGAAGCGCTCGGCCTCGCCGAGCACGGTCAGGACGAGGCGGACGTCGTCGGTCTGACAGTCGTAGAACAGATATCCCCCGGTCGGCTCGCGTCCGGCCAGCGCGGGCAGCAACTCGAGGACTTCCTCTCCGGAGATCATGCGGTGGCGCTCGGGGCTCCAGGACTCAGCCTCGCCGCGACGCGAGCGCAGACGCTCGCCGGCAGAACGGCGATCGGTGACGGACATCGCGTCATACAGGTTCAGACCCACCCCCATCAGCCTGTCCGGGCGAGCGCCGTCGAAGGCCGGCACGACAAGGGGCAGCGGATGGACGAGGTGGGGCGCGAGGGCGACCATCAGCTGACGCTCGAGCAGCGCCTCACGCACGAGGGCGAGATCGAAGTTCTGCAGGTAGCGCAGGCCGCCGTGCACCAGCTTGCTGGAGCGACTGGAAGTGCCGGCGGCGAAGTCCGTGCGCTCGATCAGGGCCACGCTGCAGCCGCGCGTAGCGGCGTCGAGCGCCACCCCCGCGCCGGTGATGCCGCCACCGACGACGACGACGTCGAACTCGTTCTCAGACAGAGCCGTCAGGGCCTGGGCGCGTTCGATCACGCATCGCAGTCTCGCACGATGAGCGCTCGGAATGGAATGGATAAGCAGTTCGTGGTCGGCACATGTGCCGACCCGCGGGTGCGCACATGTGCGCACCCGGCCCGGGGCGCATGCGCCCCGGGCAATCTAAATTTGAGGCCGAGACCGAAGCTCGGGGCAAACCCCGAGCGGTGACCGCGGCCGCGCGCGTGCGCGAACTGCAGCGCTTTCAAACCGACGCTCATCCCCGCAGACAAGCATCATCAGATATCCGTCAATGACGGTCCCGCCGCTTGCGCTTGCGGCCCGGCCGGTGCGCCGCGACCTTCGCCCGGTGGCCGATGTCGGACGCGAGGAAGTGCACGATCGCGGGGTCGGCGATCCGCGTGTACACCCCGGCGAAGCCGGGCTGGGCGCAGCCGTTGCCGAAGTCGACGAGCCCGACGAGCACATAGTCCTCGGGAGGACGGGCGGGGCTGTCGCGGTCGACCACGAGCGGGCCGCCGCTGTCCCCATAGCAGGAGTCCGCGCGCGGCCTGAAGCTGCCGGCGCAGATCATGCTCGGCGTGATCGCCTGTTCGATCGACGCGTACTCTTCCTCACAGAGCGCTTCTTCAACCAGCGGCACGCTCACCGCGTGCAGGTCGGCCGGATAGCTGGGAGCGCCGGAGGGCGCCGGGCTCATGTCCCCCCACCCGCTGACGGTGGCGATCGTCGCGGGCATCGCGTTCGGTTCGCCATCGCCCGCGGCGGCCGCGGCGTCGATCGGCAGCGGCGCGATCGCACTGACGCCGTTTACGCTCGGCGCCGTCGAGCCGGACCACAGCGGCCGCGCCAGCGTGACGACGCCGATGTCGTAGTCGTTGCTCACGGGGTTGTAGCTGGGATCGACCGTCACCGTCGCGGCCGGGTCGCGGACGCTGCCGGGATCGGGCTGGTCCAGGCGCGTGGAGCCCGCGAGCACCTCGACTTCACCGGACGCGCTGCCGCGACCGTGACCGGTGCCGGCCAGGCAATGCGCCGCGGTGATCACGTGCGTGGCGTCAACGATCACACCACCGCAGAAAAACCCCGCCGCGGGCGAGCCGGCGGCCGGGTCATACAGGGCGACCTGAAACGGAAAGCTCGAGATCGAGGCGCCGGCGCCCCCGACGATGCTCGCGCGGGCTCGTGGCGGCCTGGCAAGCGCCGCTGGCGTGACCGGCCCCGATGCCGCTACCCCTATCGCCGCTCCGGCCGAGAGCGCCAGACAAGCATAGGAGCAGCACCGCCATCGGTGGCCGGCCACAGACACAGCAGACCCCTCCCCCGCGCTGGAGTTTCGAGTTTAAAGCTGTTCCTCTCCTGTCAGTTGACTCTAAAGTACAACAGACTTTTACGCAAGCTCTTCGTGTACTGAATCCATTGTGCGCCGGGTACAAACTTGCGCGCAACCGTCGGCCAAACGGGCCCTAAGCGGTCAGTGCGTTGCTTGACATCTAGTGTCGCGATTCAAAAATTCGATGGTGTTTCCCGGCGTCTACCCGCGCCTTACGCCCGCCGTCGACGGCCCACGTACTACCGACCGATCGAAGATCGGCCAGCAGACCGCCGCCATCGAACGTCAGATCACGACCACCCACTCGGCAAACCCTCACCGAATTTTTGAATCGCGACACCAGGTCCGGCGAGAGCGCCGGAGCGCGTCAGAGCTGGGCGAGCTCGGCGGTGATCTCGCTCACCGCCGACTTCGCGTCGCCGAACAGCATCGCGGTCTTGGGATCGAAGTACAGCTCGTTTTCGATGCCGGCGAAGCCGGGGTTCATCGAGCGCTTGATCACGATCACGGAATGACTGTCGGCGACCTCGAGGATCGGCATCCCGTAGATCGGCGAGGACGGCGTGTTCTTGGCGGCCGGGTTGGTCACGTCGTTGGCGCCGATCACCAAAGAGACGTCGGTGCGCTGAAACTCGGGGTTGGCGTCGTCCATCTCCTTGAGCTGGTCATACGGCACGTCGGCCTCGGCCAGCAGCACGTTCATGTGCCCCGGCATGCGCCCCGCGACCGGGTGGATCGCGTAGCTGACCTCCACCCCGCGCGCCTCGAGCTCCTTGGTCAGCTCGCGCACCGCGTGCTGGGCCTGCGCGACCGCCATGCCGTAGCCGGGGACGATCACCACGCGGTTCGCGTAGGCAAGCTGGATCGCGGCGTCGGCGGCGCTGGTGGAACGCACCGTGCCGGCGTGCTCACCGGCGCCCTGTGCGCCCCGCCACGGCGCCCCCGCCGCCGAAGCCGCCGGCGACGATCGCCGGGATCGAGCGGTTCATCGCGATCGCCATCAGGTCGTGTCAGGATCGAGCCCGAGGCGCCGACGATCATCCCCGCGACGATCAGCGCCGGGTTGTTGAGCGCCATCCCGGTGGCCGCCGCGGACAGCCCGGTGAAGGCGTTCAGCAGCGAGATCACGACCGGCATGTCCGCGCCGCCGATCGGCAGCACCACCGCGTTGCCGAGCAGCGCGGCGACGATCAGCATGCCGATGAACAGCAGTTCGGAGTGCGCGCCCGCGATCAGGTCGATGCCGGCGGCCACGGCAAGGATCAGCAGCACCAGGTTGACCGCCTGCTGGGCGGACCCGAACGAGATCGGGCGGCCGGGGATGATTTCCTGGAGCTTGCCGAACGCGATGTTCGAGCCCCAGAAGGAGATCGAGCCGACGATCGCCGCGAACACGGAGAAGATCGCCACGTACGTGGGCACCCCGCCGACCTGGATCGAGGCGCCGCTCTGCAGGACGAGACCGTTGGCCAGTTCGTGGCCGAATTGAACCGTGTGCGATCCGTAAGTGGAGCCGTAGTGGCGGAACTCGACCCACGAGATCAGCGCGACCGCGCCGCCGCCGACGCCGTTGAACAGCGCCACCATCTGCGGCATCGCGGTCATCTTCACCTGGCGCGCCGCGGGCACGCCGACGGCCACGCCGAGCGCGATCCCGAGCGCGATCAGACCCCAGTTGCCCTCGCCGGGGTTCAGCAGGGTGGCGATCACCGCGATCGCCATGCCGACCGCGGCGGTGCGGTTGCCGCGCACCGCGGTAGTCGGGCCCGGCGAGGCCGCGCAGACCCTGGATGAACAGGGCGAAGGCGACGATGTAGAGGACGTAGATGAAGCTTTCGCTCTGCAGGAAGCTCGCCATCGGATGGATCGCGGGCATCAGGAATCACTCTCCGGCGAGCCCTGCGATGGGTCGCCACCGGCCCCCTCGCCGAGCCATCCGTCGGAGCACTCGCCGATCCACCTGCCGAGCGGTCTTCGGAGCCTGGCCGATCCGCTCGTCGAGCAGACTTGGGCTTGGACTTGAACATCTCGAGCATCCGGTCGGTGACCAGGAAGCCGCCGACGATGTTGATCGTGCCGAACGCCACGGCGATCACGAGCAGCGCCTTGCTGAACGCGTCCAGGCCGGCGAGGCCGAGCAGCAGCAGGCCGCCGAGCAGCACGATCCCGTGGATCGCGTTCGTGCCCGACATCAGCGGCGTGTGCAGCGTGTTCGGGACCTTCGAGATCACGACGAAGCCGATGAAGCCGGCGAGCACGAGGATCGCGAGGTTGGTGGTGAGCATGCTGGCGAGGATCATTGGGGTGCACCTCCGCTCGGCGCATCGACGTCGGCATCCGACCTCAACGCATCCGTCGCGACGCCGGGGGCGGCGGACGCAGAGGGCGGTGCGGGGCGCGGGCGTTCCACCCGCGCGTCAACAGCGGCCTTGGCCCCCGCGTGGACGATCTCGCCCTCGCGCACGATGCACGCGCCGGCGACGATCTCATCGTCGAAGTCGAGCTTCAGCGCGCCGTCCTCGCCGACGAGCAGCTCCAGCAGCGCGAGCACGTTGCGCGCGAACAGCTGCGAGGCGTGCTCGGGCATGCGTCGCGGGCAGGTTCAGCGGCGCGACGATCTTCACGTCGTGCCTGACGACCGTCTCCCCCGGCTCGGTCAGCTCGCAGTTGCCGCCGGACTCGCCCGCGAGGTCGACGATCACCGACCCGGGCTTCATCCCCTGGACGGCCTCCTCGGTGACGAGCTCGCGGCGCCGGGCGGCCCGGGACGAGCGCGGTCGTGATGACCACGTCGAAGCCCTTGATCGCGTCGGTCAGCGCCTGCTGCTGGCGCGCGCGCTCCTCCTCGGTCAGCTCGCGCGCGTAGCCCGCCCTCGCCGCTGGCCTCGCAGGCCCAGGTCGAGCCACTGCGCGCCGAGCGACTGCACCTGCTCGGCCACCTCGGGGCGCACGTCATAGCCGGTCGTGCGCGCGCCCAGGCGCTTGGCGGTGGCGAGCGCCTGCAGACCCCGCGACGCCGGCGCCGAGCACGAGCACCTTCGCGGGCGGGATCGTGCCGGCCGCGGTCATCAGCATCGGGTAGAAGCGACCCATGTGCTCGGCGCCGAGCAGCGCCGCCTCGATAGCCGGCGACGTTGCTCTGCGAGGACAGCGCGTCCATCGACTGCGCGCGCGAGATGCGCGGGATCGCCTCCATCGCGAACGCCGTCGCGTGGGCGTCGGCCAGCGCGCGCGTGGTCTGCGGGCTGGTCAGCGGCGCGAGGAAGCCGATCGAGGATCGAGCCGGAGCCGAGCCCGCGGATTTCCTCGGGGTCGGGCGGGGCGATCTTGACGACCACGTCGCAGCCCCAGACCTCGGCTGAGTCGGCGGTCAGCTGCGCGCCTGCGTCGGCGAAGGCGGCGTCGGGCAGCAGCGCGTCGGCGCCCGCGCCGCTCTGCACGACGACATCGAGGCCCATGGCCTTCAGCTTGCCGACCACCTCCGGCACGAGCGCGACACGATGCTCGCCGGCGGCGGTCTCCTTCGGAACTCCGATCCGCATATGAGGCCCGAGAACGTATCCGATCCTCCCGACGCCCGGCGGTCAGGGTGGCAGCTGGGCGGGTTGAATCCCTCACCCGACCCGTATCATCCAGGGGAGCCGACTCGCTCCCGACCGCTCCCGCCCGCAAGCCATGACCATCAACCTCACGCGCATCTACACGAAGCTCGGCGACGGCGGCGAGACGCACCTCGGAGACATGAGCCGTGTCTCCAAGCTGCACCCCCGCGTCGAGGCATACGGGACGGTCGACGAGCTGAACGCGACGCTCGGCGTGGCGCTGCTGACGCCGGGCCTGCCGGACAAGGTGCGCGACGTGGCTGAAGCGCGTGCAGAACGACCTGCTCGACCTCGGCGCCGACCTGTCGGTCCCAGGAGCCGCGCCGGGTGCCGGCGAGGAGCCGGCCGAGCGGGACCAGCGCCCGCGACTGCGCGTCACCGCGCAGTACACCGAATGGCTGGAGGACGCGTGCGACGAGGTCAACGCGACCCTGGCACCACTGCACTCGTTCGTGATCCCCGGCGGAACTCCGGCCAGCGCGCACCTGCATGTCGCTCGCACCGTCTGCCGCCGCGCCGAGCGACGCGCGATCGCCGTCGGCGAGGAGGGCGGTAATAACCCCGAGGTCGTGCGCTATCTGAACCGGCTTTCGGACCTGCTGTTCATCCTCGCGCGCGCCGTGAACGAGGGGTCTGAGCCCCTATGGGACCCCGGCGCCCACGGCTCGGACACTGCTTCTCGACCTGCGTGATCGAGAGCGTGCCTCGGCGGCGCGCAGCCCGGCCACGGCCAGCGCCACCCACAGCGTGCCCACCAGATAGCCGCCGAGCACGTCGCTCGGCAGTGCCAGGCGAGAATCAGCAGCGAGAACCCGATTCCCGCCACGAACATAACGCCCAGCGCGGCGACGAGCGGGCGTAGACGCTGTGGCGCCACCAGCACCGCGCACAGGGTGAGGGCCGTCGCCGCAGTCGCGTGACCACTCGGCCACGACGCGGCGTCGACAAAGCTTCGCACCGACCCACGCGTGCGGATGGGCAAGCAGCGGCTTGAGTATCTCCGCGGTCAACGGCGCCAGGCTCAGCACAAGCGCAACGGCGAGCGCGACCCGCGGGCGCCGGCGCATGAGCGCGACGGCAATGAGCAATACGCCCCAGATGGTGTACAGCAACGGATCGAGCAGGTGCAGCAGGGCGTTCGCCACATCGTCCAGCCGCGGGCCACCCAGCAGCGTGAAGTCGTGCAGCGCCACCGCGTCTTTCACGTGCGTCGCGGGCACCAGCGCGGCCACGACCCACGTGAGTGCGAGCGCAAGGACGCACAGCCCGGCGATGCACAGGGGCACGGCCGCGCCAGGCCGATCTGTGCCACCGCGACGCCGGTCCGGCGCGTGGGCAGCCGATAGATACACCGTGGACATGACTACCTCAGGGTAGGCAGGTCGGTAAAGAGAGTCTGAACCGGCGTCTCACCTCGTCGGCGAGATGAGACTCACGGCCCGACGGGAAACGTTCGGCCCGCGAGCGCGATCAGCGCCTGGGCGGTCACCCACACGGGCGTCTGCGCGCCGGTGCGCGAGTAGCGGACGCTGCCGTCGGGTGCGATCAGGCTTTCCAGGTAGCCGAGCGGCGAGCGGCTGCCGCGGCGGCGCACCGTTGCGGGGTTGCGCCCGGCGGCGATCAGCCCCTGGATAGCCCAGGCGGTCGACTGAGCGTTGGATTCGCCGCCGTGCTGCTGGGGAAGGCCGCCGTCGGGGTTCTGTGAGCGGATCAGGAAGTCCGCGGCGGCGCGCCAGCACGCGCGCGTTGCGCGCGCCCGCGTCCACGAGCGCCTGCAGCGCCGTCGCCGGTGTCGTCGACGTCGCTGGTGGAGCCATGAGTGCCGAAGGAGAAGCCGCCGTCGGAGTTCTGCTGGCGCTCGATCCACCGCCGCTGCTTCGCGGATCGAGGCGAACCCGGAGGAATGGCCGACGGCGCGCAGCGCGAAGATCGCGAACGCCGTGAGGTTGACCTGGTCGTCAAACGAGCTGTCGTGCTCGCGCGCGCGCAGCACTTCGGCGACGAGGTCGTGGCCCGCGAACGAGTACGCGGAGGCCCCGCACGCGTGGGCGGCGAGGATCGTGCGCTCGACATCGCCGAGGCCCTGCAGGGTCGAGACTTCGGCGCGCAGCGAGTCGAGCACCGAGTGTCCGTCGCGACTCACGTCCGCCGGATCGCGGCCGGCGGCCGCGAGGCCCATCGCCGACCACGCGGTGTACAGCTCGCTGGAGCCCTGTCCGCGCGCGGCGCCGAAGCCGCCGTCGGAGTTCTGGGCCGAGGTCAGGTAGGAAAGCTCGGGGGACAGCGATGCGGTGTGTGCGATCACCGCTGCGTGCGTGTCGACATGCGCGTTGACGGTGGACGCGTGCGCGACCGTGCCGCCCGAGGCAAGTCCGGCAACGGCGACGGCCACAAACGCGAGGATGGCGGGCACGATCGAGGACGCCCCGCCCGCCATCGCCCCGCGTGCGGTCCCTCCTCCCACTGGCACCCCCGGCGTGGTGGGCATAGGCGGGTGGGGCTCGGGCGGGCGGGGTTCCCATCTAACGGTCATGCGCTCGCGGGTGCGCTCGAGCAGGCGCACGAGCGCGGGGCCGAAGGCGAGCGCGAACAGCAGCGTGGCGATCGTGTCGGTGACGTCGAACGGCAGCGCCGTGCCAGCGAACGCGAGAAACGCGGCGGGTGTATGGCTGGCGCCGATCGTCCAGGTGTAGACGTTCATGATCTCCTTGGCGACAAGGGCGGCAACAGGCACACGCGAGTGCAAGCGGAACGCGCCCGAGGCGTCTGCGAGTCAGCCGTCCGAGCACGGCGCCGGCGAGACCGACCAGCCCCCAGGCGGCCATCTGCCAGGGGGTGTAGGGGCCCTGGCCGAGCATCACGTTCGACGCGAGCATCCCGATCGCGCCGACGGTGAAGCCGGGGAGCGGGCCGAGCGCGTAGCCGACGACGAACGCGATCGCTGTGATCGGCTTGACGTCGGGCAGCGCGACAAACGCGTCGCGTCCGAGCGCGGCGACGGCCGACAACGTGGCCACGACGGCGACCATGCGCGCGGAGGGACGCCGGCGCTCGTACGCGAGCCAGCCCGCGACGAGGACCAGCCCGACGATCAGAAACGAGGCGATCGGCCAGCTCATCGCAGCGCCCCCGGGACGATCGTGGCGGTGTCAGCGGACCGTGGGTTATGCGCCTGCGGGACGGCACGCGGCGCATCCTGTGCGCCCCCGCCGATCGCAAACGCGCGTTCGTCCAGCAGCGCGACCCCCTGCTCAGGCAGCAGCGCCCCGCCGGCGCCACCGAGGATGCGGGCCGTCTCGGTGGCGAAGTACCAGCCGCCGGCGAGCAGTTCCGTGGCAAGCCCGTCGGCGATGATCCGCCCGTCCGCGAGCAGTACCGCGCGCTGCGCGCAGGCTGCCGCGAACTCGGGATCGTGTGTCGCCACGATCACCGCCTGGCCGGACTCTGCGCGGCGGCGCAACTCCACCGCGAGCAGGGCCTTGGCCTCGCGGTCCATGCCGCGCGTGGGCTCGTCCAGCGCGAGCACAGCCGGGGGCTCTCCGTCGCCCGTGACGATTGCCAGCGCAAGACGTTGACGCTCGCCCCCAGACAGGTCGCGCGGGTTGCGCTCGGTCATGCCCTCCAGGCCAACCGCGCGCAGCGCCTCCACAGAGGCCTCCTCGGCGACATGCTCGTGCACGAAGTAGTCGCCCGGGTTCTGCAACAGCAGTGCGACCCGCCCGGCACATTCGATCCTGCCGCGCGTCGGTGTCAGCAGGCCGGCGGCATGCCGCAGCAGCGTGGACTTGCCCGCGCCGTTGCGGCCCATCAGCGCGACGGTCTCGCCGGGACGCAGTGTCATCTCGACGCCGCGCAGGATCGCGGGACCGTCGTGCAGCTCATGCCAGACGCCGCGCATGCGCAGTGCGGGAGTGGATGCCCCCTGCCACCGGTATGTGGTGGGAGTGGCAGGAGGCTCGCGCGAGGATACTCCTGATGACAAAGAGCTGCTACGGTGAGGCGTGGGGCGAGGTTCGTCATATCCGGTCACCAGCTCCTCGGGGAGCAGGCCGCGTGAGCGCAGCGAGACACGCGCCTGACGCACGCCCACGGGGAGCGGGCGCAGTCCGGCGAGCGCGAACAGCTTCGCTCCGGGGGTCTGCAGCGCCGGTGACGCGCGCGCGGCCCACGCCAGGAACGACGCGGGATCGCCGTCGTGCGCGACCCGGCCGCAGCGCATCGCGATCACACGGTCGGCCGCGGACAGGCAGCGCTCGAGCCGGTGCTCGGCGAGCAGGACGGTGGTCTCCCACTCCTGGTTCAGCCGCCGCAGCAGCCCGATCAGCTCATCGCCCGCGACGGGGTCGAGCTGAGAGGTGGGCTCGTCGAGCAGCACCACCGGCGGCCTGCCCGCAAGCGCCGCGCCGAGCGCGACACGCTGCTGCTCGCCCCCGGACAGCTCGTGCACGGAGCGGTCGAGCAGCGCGTCTATACCCAGCGCGAGCGCGACCTCCTCCACCCCACGCGCGACGGCGCCCGCGCCGTGACCGCGGCTCTCGAGCGTCAGGGCCAGCTCGGAGCGCACCGAGCTTGTGACCAGCTGCGTCTCGGGGTCCTGGAACAGCGCGCCCGCGACCGCCCCCAGACGCGCCGGCCCGTGCTCGCGCGTGTCCATGCCGGCGAGCGTCACCGTGCCGGCGAAGCGCCCGCCGTGAAAGTGCGGGACCAGCCCGCAGGCGGCGCGCAGCAGCGTCGACTTGCCGTGGCCGGACAGCCCCGCGAGCAGACACAGCTCACCGGGCTCGATGTCGAAGCTGACATCGTGCAGCGCGGGCGTATCGGTCCCCGGATAATGGTAGGTGACGCGATCGAAGGACAGGATCATCTGAATCGAGTCTCCAGATGCAGGGCAACGCATCCTGGGCACGCAGGGCAAGCTGGTCCAGGACGCAAGGAGCGTGGCGTGCTGGCCGAAACGGGGATGCGAGCGGAGCGAGTGTCTCCCGGCTTCGGTACGCGAGCGACTGAGGACGCCGATCCAGCGCCGTCATGCGTGCTCAGGATCATGGGTCTATTCCCCGGCGATCCACAAAAGGCATCAAGATCGCCGCGATCAGCGCGGCGCATAGCCCGAACGTCCCAGCTGTTACGGGCATGTGCACGAGCGGGTATGCCTGAAACGACGCCGCTCCGCCGAGCCGGCCAAGGACGGCGAGCGCGAGGATCGCGACTGCCGAGCAGGAGAATGCGATGTCGTGACGCGACCACGGGTGCACCGGCCGGACCGCCCGCCGAATGTGCGTCAGGGCCACACCGAACCCCGAGCGCGCGGGCGGGCGCCGCGCGCGGGACTCGCGCGGGGGACGACGAGCGGCCGCGAAGCCACGCAGCTCGAGGGTGGCGGCGACATCCATCGCGCGGTCGAGCGAGCCGCCGACCACGGCGCCGAGCAGCGCCACCCGCCCACGTGCGCCAGTGGGAGCGCCGCCCGGACGCGTGCGCTGGGCCTCGGCCAGGCGCCCCGAATCCGCCGCGAGCAGCGGGATCATGCGAGTCGCCAGCGAAGCGGTGAGCGCGGAACGAAACGACAGCCGGCGAAACGCGCGCAGCAGCTCGTCGGGATCGACCGCAAGGCTTGCGAGCGTCGTGATCAGGATCAGCAGCGTGACCTTCAGCGCGATCACCGTCCCATACACGACCGCCTCGACCGTGAGATCGCCCTGGCCAAACGGGCCGAGGTCGCCGAGTCGCGCGAACACGGTCAGGCCGTCGCGCGAGACGAGCACGTTGATCGCGACGATCGGCACGGCCACGATTGCGGCGGTGCGCAGGGTGCGCGCCAGCGGGCGACCGACGCGCGCACCGAATCCCGCGCCCAGCACCGCCAGTGTCAGCGCGAGCAGGACGAGCGGGTGGAACAGCACGAGCGCCGCCGCGGTCAGTGCGAGTGCCCACACGGCGCTGACACCGGCGCGCGCGGCGTGCAGCGGGCTTGCGAGGCGGCGGTAGAAGAACGGCTGTGCCCCGGTGAACATCGTCGGTCATCCCCCCGGCGACACGGGTGCGGGCACAGGCAGCGTGGCGCCCCCAGGCGCGAGCGCCAGCGCGAAGTGGTTTGCAAGCGTGGCCTGGTTGAACGCGCGCGCCGCCTGCTCGACACCCGCGTCATCGGTGCCGGTGATCACCCACACGGGCGCCGCTTCGGCCGAGCGCGTGGCGGCGACGAGCCCCGCGCCGGCGGTGAGCGTGCGGGCCACAGCGCCCTGTTCGTTCAGCAGCGTGAGCGTGGCACCGTTGGCGGCAAAACGCGCGTACACGCCGCTGGAGCGCGGCCCGAGCTCGATCTGATGCGTGCTCGGATCACCGCTCACCGCCGTCCACGGCCCGACCAGCACGCGCAGTGTTTCCGGCTCATCGCCGGGCCCGATCGCCGCGAGCGCCGCGATTACGCCGAGCGCGCGCAACCGTGAGCTGACCGTCTGGCACGGTTCGGAGGAGATCACGGCGCATTCGACGCGCACCGGCAGGCGCTTGCCGTCGATCCCGTTGACGAACGGCTCGGGAAACGACCCGACGACCGCGGGCACGCTGTCGGTCTGGCTCCAGTCGTGCAGGTCCCACCAGATGTGATCGCCGGGGTTCACGTTCGTCGCCGCCGCACCCTGTGGTGCCTGCACACCGTTGACGTAGTAGAACCAGTCGCTGGGCCGCCCACCCGCTTCACCGCCGGAGAGCCCGTCGATGCTCTGCACGAAGCCGCCGCTGTAGCGGGTGGTGACGGTCGCGTTGCGCATCAGCAGGCTCATGACGGTCTCTTGACCGCGCACCTGGGGAGCACTCCACGAGCGCACTGTGTGCGCGCCGAAGTCGTGGGTGACGATCAGGTTGATCGCGGTCGGCGCGTCGCCCGCGCCCAGGCCGCAACCGGCGATCGTGGCGGCCATCAGGGCCGCCACGATGACCGTCACGACGTTGCTACTTGACCTGGAAAACAACGTGGCTGACTCCGCTCACGAGCTTCGTGGTGTGACCGGCACCGTCGACGGCCTCGATGTCGTACACGTAACGTCCCTTGGGGAGCGGCGCCGGGAGCAGGTAACTGAACGACTCCGTGCCACCAACCGAAAAGAACGACGCGGCCTTGTCGCACTTGATGCGCACAAATTTCTCTCTGGATCCGCTGAAGTCAAAACAGCGTCCGCGATTGCGACGTTCGAGGCTGATGCGCACCTGATGCAGCGTGCCACCAACCGGGACTTCGACGACCCCCGCCAGCAACCGCGGAGCTGAGCGGCGGGAGTAGACGTGACCGCTCTTGACACCACCAGCCTTGACCAGCGTAGTCCCTACAGGCAGTTGCTGGTGGGGTGGATAGCCTGTGAAGGTACCGACACAACCACAGGGCAGCGTGCCGCAAGAGCCATCGTTGCCGTTGTGGACGCAGATGGTGGTCTCGTCGCGAACCGATTCCGAGGCGCTTGCGCGCAATGTGAACTCACCGGCGCTGGGAAAGCTGAGTGTGGCGTGTCCACCAGAGTCGGTCGTGACGGTTGTGGCTACGCCCGTGACCGTCGCCCCGACCGCCGGTGAGGCTTCCCCTTTGCGTTGTACCTCTTGACCATCACTGGGACCGATTCGCCAACGTTCGCGCTGGCTGGAGCTTCGATGCCGAGCGGCGTGGGCGAGGTGCTCCCTGGTGGACAGGCTGTGCCGAAGCACGCGGGGAAGAAGAGCACGTGATCTCCCGGTTGCAATTCGGCTTCGCATGCCCCTGCGGAAGCTTCTTTTTCGTCAAGCCAGAAGGACCAGTAGAAGTTTGCGGACGCACCTTTTTCAAAAGGGTGGTCCTCCCCCTCGATTGCATAGATTTCGTATTGTTTAAATTCACTGTTCCACGGACCGCCCCAGTTTCCACCCGTGGCCAGCTGCAGCGCCCCCGTGGCACTGGTTCCTGGGCAGGCATGTTCCGGAATGCCATCCTTGACGACCGGTTCCGAGGTGGTAGTCACCTGAGTTGCCGGAAGCTTTGTTTCGGTCAGGCCCTCGACTCTCACAGTCACAGTCGATGGCTGATTGGGGGCGGGCGGCGTTTCAGCCGCCCATGCCGATCCAGACAAGACGAACAGAGAGATGAACGCACAGGCGACACCGAGCGCGGGCCAAGAGAGACGACGAGATATGAGCATGAGCCAACCCCTTTCCACGAGGGCTTGTGGGCTTGCGGTCGGAGGCAGGTCTCCTGGCTCCCGGGCCTACCCTTCGCGCCTTCCCGGACCGCTGAGCGGACCAGTGGCTGCGCGCCGAAACGCGCCACGGTGGGCATCCCCGGTCACAGTGGCGGGTCCGCGCCGGATTCTCACCGGCTTCCCTACACCACCGACCGTTATCGGATGTGCTGCATCGTACCCCACCCGGCGGTGGACTTGCCGTGTCAGGCGCTCAGCTCCGAGTCGACATCGCCCAGCACCGCCCGCTGGGCAGCGTCGAGCACGGGCTTCTCGGCAAGCATCCGGCGAGCGTGGTCGAGGTCGTCCGAGCGCCCGAACGTGAGCGCGGCGACCACGCGCCCGTCCTGCAGGTACCAGTTCGTGAAAGCCCCGTCGTCGAACGACCCGCGCAGGATCTCCTCATCCCAGCCGTATGCCGGGCCGACGTACTCGAGCTCGCCCCAATCGCCCAGCACCGAGTAGAAGTACGGGGCCGTCTCGTGGGCCACATCCCGTCCCAGCATGTTCAGCGCGGCGGTCTTGCCCTGGTTGAACGCCACGTCCCAGTGCTCGATCCGCACATGCCCGCCATGCAGGAGCGAGTCGTATTCGCATATGTCCCCTGCCGCGTAAACCCCCTCGGCCGTGCTCTGAAGCCGCGATGAGCAGCGCACGCCGCCGCGCTCGCCGACCTGGAGGCCCGCCCGCTTTGCCAGCTGCACGTCCGGCGCCACGCCTGCGCCGATCACGACCGCCTGCGCCTCGAGCTCCAGACCGCGCCTCGTCACGACCTTCGCCACGCGGCCGTCCCCCTCGAACCGCTCCAACTCGTCCTCCCCGTGGACCGTCACCCCGTGCGCTTCCAGCAGCTCCTGCACGAACCGTCCCGCTTCTCGCCCGAACCCCCGCTCCAGCGTCCGCTCCTCCTGCATCACGATCGTCGCGCGCTTGCCCATCATGGTCAGCGACGCCGCCACCTCGCAGCCGATATACGAGCCCCCGATCAGCACCACGTTCTCCGCGTCGCTCACGCTCTCCCTGATCGCATCGGCGTTGCCGAGCGTGCGCAGATAGTGGATCTCCTCCAGCTCGCACCCCGGCACGTTCAACCGCCTGACGTTCGCTCCGGTCGCGATCAGCGCATGGCCGAACTCGACCTCCTCCTTGCTCGAGAGCTTCGCCGTGCGTGTCTCCAGATTGAGGTCCGTGACGCTCGTGCGCGTCAGCAGCTCGATGTCCTGCTCGCCCCACCACTCGCCAGGGCGGAACAGCGGCTCCTCGCGACTCTCTTCGCCGCGCAGATACCCCTTCGAGCAGTCCGGGCGGTTGTACGGCGGGTCGGGCTCGCGGCCGACGAGCAGGATCTCGCCCTGGGCGCCTTCCTCGCGCAGCCAGCGCGCGCAGTTGGCGCTCGCCAGTCCCCCGCCGATCAGCAGATAGTCGACCTCGGGCGTCACCATCGAGCAGGAGTCTGGGCGAAGGCCGGAACCCGTAGGGTCAAAGAGGAGGTGCCACTCCCGTCATCCGCTGCACGCGAGCCATCGCTCGCGTGAACGCACTCGCGATCATCAGGCTCATCGTCATGGTAGAGAACCCACGCCTCACGCAACCCTTCCACAAGTTCGTCGAGCGTAAATCCGGAGGCGAACAAACCCGGGCAGCTAGGTACCTCGGCCCAGAAAGAGCCATCCTCTTCGTGCACGAGCGCCTGTACCTCAATCTGTTGTTGTGTCATCTCACGCCCCTCAGTCGCATATGCCTTCATGATAGACCCGCCTCCTTCAGTATGGCTGCCGTCAGGCTTCGGCCGTAATCGTGCCCCTGTGCATCGGCAAAGTGATGGGTCGATGACCTGGCTTTTTCATCTTGATCGTATGCTTGCTCCCTTTTCTCTCGGTCCATCCGTGTGCTTCTAGGAGTTTCTTGGCCGACTTCTGACTGAGCGGCTTGCGTCGTTCAGCCATGTCTACAACCCCGGTGGATGGCGCACCGACCAGTGTGCCCATGTGGGGATGTGGTCGAGTAGGCGCCAGCGCGGACCGTCTTCGTCGCGATTGGGCCCTACATCCGTCCCGTTGTGACTCGTGTCCAACCGCAGCCCGGCGATCACGATGAACACGTGCGGCGTCGGCTCATCCGTCGCATAGATCGTCACCCACCTGCCCGGCCCAGGCGCGCCCCAGTGCACGTAGTCCTGGGCCAGCGGGTTGTCAGCGACGATTTCTGAGATCTGGCGTACGCCGGCGCGGTAGAGCACGTAGTTGACAGTGCTTGAGCAGTCCTCTTCGCTCGCGCCGAGCGGGTCCGGGTGACCGCCCGGACCGTAGGGCAGTTCCTGCAGCTCGTTGCCCGCGACCACAATCGCCTGCACCGTCGCCGGCACGCCCGCGGGGATCAGCGCGACGTGGCCGTCAGCCGGCGAGAGCTCCGCCTGTTCCCCGGCGATGAACCTCACCGGCGTTGCGGTTTCGCCCGCCAGGCGCGTGTCCGCACCTTCCAGACTGTCTCCATCGCCGCCACCCCCTTCGCCACCAGCGCCATCTGCCGGCGACACTGCCGAGGTGGGCGGGGTGGGCGGGGTGGGCGGGGCCCGATACCGCGCCGCCCAGCTCTCGACCTCCGCGACGTACCAGCCCGCATGGTTGTACGAGTAGATGGCGGCCCTGTAGTTCCCCGGCGCGCCCGAGGCGTGCAGGTAGTTGGCCGCCCCGTAGATCGCGTCCGCCGGGTCCCAGCGGTCGATCCGACCGTCGCCGTCGCCGTCCACCCCGTACGTAGCCCAGGTCGAGGCGATGAACTGCATCGGCCCACCGGCCCCGGCCGAGTTGACGGCGCCCTCGTGCGTGCACGACGGGTCGGGGTCACGCCCGTGATCACACTCGACCTTGCCGATCCCCGCGAGAATCGCCCAGTTCAGCCCGTAGCGCACAGCCGCCGCCTGATACAGACGCAGGTATGCCGGTGGGATTTCGCGCAGCGCGAGCGCCGAGGGCCCCTCCCCTGTGCCGTCACTACCCTCGCCTGGCGCAGCCGACACGCCACTCATGCCGGTGATCAGCATGAGTGTCATCAGCACGATCAGCGTCCCCGCGCCCGCGACCAGCGCCACCGCGGCGCCCACGAGCTTGATCGCCGGCCGGCCCGCAATGTCCGCGGCGCGACCGACCGCGGTCTGACCGGCGACATAACCCGCCAGGCGAGCGGCAAGCTGAGCCTTGGCCAGCGGCGAGCCACCCGCCGCCGCCGCCGCAACCTGCCGCGCCGTAGCACCTCTCGCCGCGCCGCCCCACCCCGACGAGCCCGCGATCGCCGGCGTGCGGTCTGACAAAGCGCTCACCGCCGATCCCTGCCGAGCTGCCGTTTGCGCCGGGCGGCCACCTCGCGCGCGTCGTCGAGCACCGGCGAGCCCCTGCGCCTCGCCCCTTCATGTGTGGCCGCCGCGCCCTCGCGTTTCCATGTATCCATCGGTGACTCGCCGCTGGGAGCCCTGGGAGGAGGATGGCCTTCGGAGCGCATCCAGTCGTCAACTTTGTGCGCGAGCTCTGTGCCTGCCTTGAGTTTGTCTCCCCGCCCCACGGAGCCCGTGCGGGCGCTCGCCGTCATGTCCGCGGTCGCACTGGCCAGGCCCTTGCGCGTGTCCAGCTCGCGGTCGATCTTCAACCGCGCCTCGCGATGCTCACGCGGGCCGAGCTGTTCGAGCTGCTCGCGCGTATATCCCGCAACGCCCCCCAACGCGAGGTAGTCGCGCTTACCGGGCGGCAACGCCGCCTGGGCGTCGAGGAATCGCGTGTGCTTCTCGGCCTGCCCGCGCGTGTACACGCGTCCCGCCTCATGCCTTGAGCTCTCGCCCTCCTCCACCGTCCGCCGCGCCGCGGTGAGAGCGGACTGCTCGCTCGCGATCTCCACCCCCAGGCGATCCATGCGTCCCTGCAGGCGCGCGGCGCGCTTACGGTGCGAGCGCTCTTCGGCGCCAAAGCGGTTCGCCGCCTGGGCGCGCTCCAGCGGCGAGGACAGCGAGGGGTTGACCAGCGCCGATTCGCGTGCGCGACCCGCCGCTTGCGCCCTCTCCTGTGCAGCGCCATGCTCCGAGCGCATACGTTCCAGCCGAGCCCGCTTGGCGGATATCAGCGCTTGGGTCTCGCCGCCGGCATCGACCTGTGCTCGTGCCGCGCCGTACTTGTGCTCGAGGCTTCGCTCAACCTGGTCGTCGGCCATCCGCTTGGCTCGCACAGCACCGGCCTGCGCCAGTCGGCGGCGGCGCTCGACACTCGGCCCGGGCGCGGACAGTCTGCGTTTGGCCCAGCGCGCGCTCGCCACCCCAGTGCGGCTCTCCAGCGCGCCGCCCAACCGCCGCACCACCGAGCGGTGCTGCCCCCCGCCTCCCCCACCGAGGGATATCTCGAAGATGCGGTGACGATGAACGTATGCGATCCACCACAGCGCCGCAACAAACAGCCACTGCGTGAACCATCCGAACAAGTGGACGCTCAATATCACCCGCTGCACCATCAGGATCGCGCCCAGCAGAAACGAGAAGATGAGCTTTGAGACGATCGCCCCCAGCAACCGTGTCGCCCATGTCCGGAACGCCGCGCGACCGCTCTCGCCCAGTGCCGGCGCCAGCACCACGACAGGCGTCACCAGCAGGTAGATCAGGCTCATGATCGCCGCATACAGCAGGCGCAGGACGATGAAGCCGAGCAGCAGCAGCATCCCCACCACACCGAACGAGATGAACCCAAGCCCGATGACCCGCGGCCAGGTTCCGCTCTGATTGCGAAAGTCAGCCTCGCTGGCCGTCGGTCCATGACATGGTTCTTCACTCCCGCCGCACAGGACGTGGAACAGCGACCAGCCTGCGTTGATCGAGTTCCGCGCCGCTTCGTTGGCGGGCAGCGCGAGGAACAGTTCCCCGTTCGTCCGTGCGCCACGCAGCAGCGCGGGGCTCTGCCCGGGGGCGTGTTCGGGTTCCCCGGCGAGCTTCAGCGCCGCCGCGTGCAGGCGCGGGTCCAGGCGCGTGGGGTCGCTGCACCAGCTCACCTCGCCGAACTCCATGTAGCACCACGGGTCGTCGATCGCGGCGCTGAAAACTTCCTGATTGGATTCGGCGAGCGTCCGATACGGATGATCGGGGGATTCCCCGACGGTGGCGGCAAGCGTGCCCAGGCTGGCTTCGTTGGCCCACGCGCCGAGCGCGCCGACGGTGCCCGCCGGGTTCATGATCACCCACAGGCCGCCGACCATCATCGCCATCATCAGCAGCGCCTCACCGAGGGTCTCGGCGACGCGACGGCGGATCAGACCGTGATACAGCGCCAGCACCGCCGCGATCGCCAGCACGAGCGCAAGCCACGGTTGCGTGAACGTCGCTTGGGTCGCGCGCAGAGCTCGCGACAGACCGCTCATCGCGTGGCTGCTCAGCAGGTTGACCGTGAAGCACCAGTCGAGGATCACGATCAGCCCACGCACGAACGCGACCAGCGCGGTCCACCAGTACTGCGATACGTCCTGGAACATCACCGCCACGCCGTTGCCCAGGTGCGCCAGGCCATCGTTGATGTGCACGTCGAACGCGTAATCCCCAGTCGGCGCCTGCGCCCCCTCGAACTCCGACATCCGGCAGTTGCGCACGGCGGTCCCCGGCAGTCCGACTTCCGGGGCATCCCTGCACAGCGGGCTGTCAAGGCCGTTGCCCGCCAGCGGATCTCCGCCGCTGGGCTGCGCCGAGGCATCAGCTTCTTCTTTGCCATTGACGGCGGCGGCGCCCGTCCCCGCGCCCGTCCCCGCGCCCGTTCCCAGCGGCAGTCCGCTCGGCGCCTTTCGCCCGCTCGGCGCCGGACGCGTGTGTGACACCGGCGAGTCGGCCCTCCACTGCGCCTGGGCCGCGTGAGCCACCGACCCCATCGCTCCCCATACCACGACGGCGCCCGCCACCAAAAGCGCTCGGCGCGTCGCCCTCGTCATATGGCCGGGGACACAAACCCAAATGCGGATGACTTCGTCGAATTGCCTACCCAAAACCAAGCCCGCATCGGGTGCACTGAAGACAGGCGTGTCCAGTTGCCACCCGCGCGGTCTCGGACCGGTACTCACGCGCGCCCCGGCGTCGTCGAGAATGCCCGCAGCAGCGCCGGCGCGACGACGTCCACCTGGATCGCCTCCACGCGGCCGTAGTGATCGCGCAGCAGGCAGCGGCCCGCCTCCAGTTCGAGCAGGCTCTGGCGCATGCGCTGGTCATCGGGGTCCAACCCGAGCAGCTGCAACGCTCGCCCAGCCTCGGCCTCCGAGCGCATCCCGAACACGAACGTCGCCCCGATCAGGTTCTCGAGCGACTCGCGCTCGCCGATCAGCGCGTCGGTGACCAGCTGCGTCGAGATGATCGGCACCGCCAGCTCCGAGCGCCCCATCCGCTGTAGCGAGGCCAGCAGCGCGCGTCCCACCGGATCGCCCAGCAGGCGCCAGCCCTCATCGAAGGAGAACAGCTTCAGCCGCTCGCGCTCGGAACCCAGCAGCTGCATCGCGAACATCGCGATCAGCCGCACCACCTGCGCGCCCACGCGCTCGGCCTGGGAGTACTCCGAGCGGCGCATTCCCGGCTCGGGCGCCGGCAGGTCGCGGATCGGCAGATAGGTCACCTGGCTGTGCCCGACCGGCTGAAGCTTCACGTGCGGATCGGCGAACCCGAGCTGGGTGAGCCCCGAGCGCGCATACACCTCCAGGGTCGCCCCCACCTTGCGCTCGGTCTCATCCCCGTCGCTCAAGGCCCGCACGACCTCGTGACAGGTCGGCTCTCCCGCCCGGCGCAGCACACGATCGACCGCGCCCACCACCGCGGTCTCCCACATCGGCTCTGCCCTGCCCGGCAGCAGGTCGCGCAGAAACGACACGGCCGCGTCCTGGCGCAGGTGCTCCGGAGCGACGCGCAGCGGGTCGAGCACCCCGCGCAGCGCCGGATCGGGCATGAGCGTGATGATCTCCGCGTGCGGCGCGACCTCCTCGAGCAGGTGAAAGCGATGGTCGCCCTTGGGGTCGCAGTCGATTATGCGCGCCCCCTGCAGAAACCCCTCGTACTTGAGCTTCTGGTCGAGCGTCGTCTTGCCCGAGCCGAGCGCCCCGACGCTGAGGATCGTCGTGTTGCGATCTCCGTCTGAGCCCTCGCGCAGGTTGAACCTCACCGGCTGCCTGGACCCCGACAGCGTATGCCCGAGGTAGTAGCCGCGCCGCGAGCCCACCGCGTGCGTGGCCACCGGCATCATCGCCGCGACCTGCTCGGGCGTCAGCGTGTCGTCATAGCCGGCCACCTGAGTGCGCTGTCCCGGCAGGTGCTGGGCGAACAGCCTCAGCTGGTCGCCCAGCGGCCGGTGCAGATGGATCTCCCCGTAGGCGCGCCGGACCATCTCCACCCGCTCCTCGAGCTCTTCCTCGTCGCTCGCGCCGACCGCGATCGCGAGCGTCGCGCGCAGCAGCGGCGGACGGCTGGAAGCCTGCAGATAGGCGAGCAGGTCGCGCGCCTCCTGGGTGCGCTGATAGCCGAGGTCGGAGACTCCCTGATCGCCGTCTGACTCGGCTCTGAGAATCTGATCGGCGTCCTGGATGCGCCGGCGAGCTATGCGCAGCGCCAGCCCGTTGGGCAGATAGCGCGCGTTCAACGACAGGTCGACCGCAAACGGCAGGCTCTCCACGGGGGCGAACATCAGCTCGACCCGCGCCCCCGGGAACGTCGCCCGCTCGGGCAGCGCACCGAGCACGAGCTGCGCCTGCCAGCTGCACCCGAGCTCTGACTCGATGCGCAGGCGCCGACCCTCGTGCTCGACATAGGAGTCCATCCAGCGCAGCACGTCTCCCTCCAGCGGCGCCAGCAGCGCCTGCCCGTTACGCTCGAACACGAGCGAGCGCGGCTCGTGCAGGCCGTCGATCTCGGGCTCGCCGAGCCCGCGGCAAAAGGCGCGGCGGATCAGCCACTGCAGCTCGACCCCGCGCGCCTGGCGGACCGGCAGGTAGTCGGCCAGGCGCGCGTGCGCCTGGTCGGCCCTGACCCGCGCACGCTCGAGCTCTGCGACCTTCAGCACGCGCCTGTCGCGCGGGGAGAGCGCCCGTCTGAGCTCGCGCAGCCACTCCCGCGGACTGGCCTCCGCGGCCTGGGAGACATAGGAGGCGACATCCCGTTCGGGATCGCGCAGGCTCACGAGCAGGAACACCGCTGGCATCGCGGCGCCGACATCGCCCAGGCGACGATGGTGTTCTTCCAGGTATGCGTAGTTCGCGCGCGCGTGGTGCGCCCGCGAGCTCATGCCCAGCGAGCGAGCTTCACCCGAGCTCGCTCCCGCTCTCACTCCGGCTGCCCCCGACTCGCCTGCCCGATCCGGCTCCGCTGCTGGCGCCGGCACGTCCGTGCCCTGCTCGCGCACGTACCGATCGAGCTCCCACTCGCGGGCGACCCTGACGATCTGCAGATCGGCCTCGATCGCCTCGATCGCACCGAGCAGCTCGAGCAGTCGCGTGCGCTTGATGTCCTCCGCAAGCCACTGATAGGAGCGCGGCCGCACCGCGAAGGCAGCCCAGCAGTCCTCGAGCCCGCCGGCGAACACGCAGTTCCCGTACACGCACGCGATCGGCGGTCTCATGCTCACCGCACTTGCAGCCGCATACCCGGCGCGAGCGCGATCACCCGACCGCCGGTCGCGGGGCCTGGCTCGGCCGGCTCGCGCAACGTCAATCGCGGGCGTGCACCGAGCAGGCGCGCGGACTCGACTCGCTCGTGAGCGACGGTGACGAGCACCGCTCCGGGGCCGGTGTAGCGCAGCTGACGCATGCGCGCGTCCGAGCCGTCGGGCAGGATCAGGATCTGCTGGGGCCACCAGCGTACGCCCGGCTCGGCGCCCGACCCGGCTCGGCAGGGACGCAGGCCGACCGACTGGCGCTCCTGCACGCGATAGCGCAGCAGCGCCTGCGCGGCCAGGTGAAACGGACGCCCGTCGATCCGGATCACGGTCAGCAGCGCCGCGCTCGCGCCCGGCAGCGCGACGTCCACCAGGTACCACGGCAGCGCACCGGTCACCGCGTCCAGCGGCGGGATGCTCCCGCAGATCAGGATCGCCGCGAGCAGCGCCAGGAAGTAGACGGCGCCGCGTACCGGCACGCCGCCCGGGTTCAACCGCAGCCGGTCGATCCGATAGATTCGCCGCTCGAGATCGAACACGGCGCGGTAGGAGCGGATCTCCATCCTCAGCGCCCCCGCCGGCGAGCCCGGCCCAGTGGAGACCCCGGCGACGTTCGCCGGTCCCTGATCGACCGCAAGCCCTGCCATCGCCCCATCCACGGCGCCATCAACCCGGCAAACGTTGGCTGACACGCCGCCACCAGCTGTGGACGAACACCGACGGTTGGGACCGTCACCGCGGCCATCAGTGGGACCCGAACAGCGAGTTGACGGTGTCCTGCAGCACGCTCACGCCCGTCGGGGTCGCCAGCAGCACACATACGATCCCGACCGCGAACACGCCCGCGGCCTCCTTGAAGTCGCGCTTGAACGCAAGCACGATCGCCGCCACCGCGAACGCCAGCCCGATCAGACTCATCGCCACCGCCCTGCCCGTGCTGCTCGCCTTCGCGGCAGCCGATTCCAGCGAGCTGCTGGATTTTTCGGTCGGGGCTGTCGTCTGCTGAGCGCTCCCCGATTCCGATGTCAGGGTGGGGGGCGTGATCGCGGCCTGCGCCGCGGGTGCTCCGGCGATAAAGCACACGCCCGCCAGCAGCAGGATTGTGCGAGCCCGCGCGAGCGGGGGCTCTGGGAGTTGGAGGTGATTGGGGATTCTCATGCTGGCTCCTTTCGTTGATGGCGGGTGGTGTGACTCGGCGTGCGTCTATCTGTGGGTGTCGAGCGTGTGGATGTGGGTGTCGAGCCGTGTGGAGCGCCTCTCGGGGACACAAGCGCTCGTGATGGGCCGCGCCGAGCGATCACGTGTCGGGGTCCATCTGGATCGCGGCCACCTCCCAGCGGCCGGCCACCTCGGCGACGTCGAGCTCGTAGGCGAGCGTGTAGCGCGCGCCGCGAGCGTCTTGAGCCACGACGATCGCGCTGACCGCCTCGCCGCCTTCGGGCGACCAGTCCAGGCGCTGCACCGCTTCCAGGCTGAGCGCCTGCGCGGGCAGCGACACGCGCGCGTCACTCGTCAGGTCCGCCGCCAGCTCGGCGCTGGAGTCGGCCAGGTAGTTGCGCAGCGCGCGTTCCACAACCGTCTGCAGCGCCGGGTCTGAGACTTCGCGCAGCTTGCTCTCGACGAGTCCCGGACCGGATGCCGGAGCGCCCACGAACGCCGGATAACCGGCCAGTTGCAATGCGCCGTTCGCGGCGCGGCGCACGCTCACAATCAGATACAGCAGGCCAGCCGTGTCGGTCTGCGCGGCGACCGTATAGACGTGCTCGCCAGGCGCGGCGCTACGTTCCTGGACGAGGTCGGTCCACTGCACCTGCTCCTCGCCAACGGAGGGTGGCTGCAGTCCCGCGTCTGCTTCCATGCCCGTGCCGACGAACGGCGCGAGCGCCCGCTGGTGGGCTTCGGGATCGTTCGCTTCCCAGGTCAGATAGCGGCGCGCGAACAGCTGCGCGAACCCCTGCGCCGCGAGGTCCGGCGCAGCCGCGACCGGAGCTGAGCGCGCACTCGCCACGGGCCGCGGGGGCGCGATCGCGAAGCGGGCGCTGGCCAGCAATCCGGCGAACGAGACCCCCAGCAACAACCATCGCGGCCATTCGCGCGCGAGCCTGATCCGCCACAGCGGTTTCGCGCTCACCGTCACGCTCGCGCCCACGCGTGCCGTCGGCCAGTCGTTCATCGCGGGTGACTCATCCATGTCAGCGCTCGAACCCAAACTCGCTCTGCGCCCGCGGCCTCGGCGCGGCTTCGGCTGCGGCTTCGGCGGGCGTGCTCTGCGCAGTGCTCGCCACGGGCGCAGGCGCACTCTGCGGAGTGCTCCCAGCGACCACCCGAGCGGGCGTCTGGACCACCGTGTGCGTCTGGATCCGGCGCACCGGGGCGAGCGTGACCCGCACTGGTGCTCTCCAGTTCGCGTGTTTGCGGTGCGGCCGGTTCCACTGGGCCACATGCGGGCGCCTGACCTGCACAGACCTCACCTGCACCGTGCTCTCGCGAGGCGCCGCCATGCGTATGGACGGCACGAGACGCTCCGCGATCTCCCTCCGATCGGCGGAATGCGCGTGCAGGCTGAGACCGACCACACCACCGACCGTGCCCACCGCTCCGGTGAGCGCCGCGGCGCCGGCGAATCGCTGCAGCGTGCGTCCACGCTTCGTCTCCTCACCCGGGGGTGGGACGTCCCAGTCGGTGAACGGGTTGACACCGTCGAGGTACTCGTCCTCGCTGTAGATCCGGTAGACAGCCCGAGGCTGACGGCGCAGCAGCGCCGGCGTCATCGTGGCGCTCCCCGCGATCCCGCCGGGCAAGCGCGCACGCGGGCGGCCGGAAGCCGAGATGGGGAGATACGACCCGGCTCCCGGCCGCTTGCGCGCGGATGGGCATCGCCGAGCGGTCGTCCGTTCAATCGACTGCCGGCGTCCCAGGGGACGCGCCTATGAGTGGGGGGAGATATGTTCATAGGTGGGTCCCTGCCCTCTACTCCGACGGGCACGGCAAAACGGGACACCCATCGAGAAAACTTTTCTCCGGGCGGCGCGCCGTGATGCCCTGCGCCTCCTCCTCCGATGCCTCCTCCTCCACACCCGATGCCGCCTGGTCCGGAGCCCCAGCGCCTCGCGACGCCGTGCCGGGAGACCTCTCCCTCGCGCTTCGCGGCGCCCCCTCCGGAGCCGGTTCATCCAAAAGCCGCCGCAGCCGCGTGCGCGCGCGTTGAGCGACCTTGCGGTGCTTGTCCTGTGACCAGCCAAACGTGCGGCAGAACTCCTCCGCGCTCATCTGCAGCCCGATCTGACAGGCCAGCACGAGTCGCTGATCGGGACTCAGCGCGTGTGTCGCCCGCTCCAACGAGCGCAGCTCGAAGCGCAAGATCGTGCGCCGCTCCACGTCGGCGCGTACATCGGCGATCTCCACTTCCCGCTCTCCCGCGCCGCCCAACGAAAGTGTCCCGTCGAGCATTACCTCCGCCGGGCTACGACCGCTCAGCGCACGGCGGCGGTCCCTGACCCGCGAGACGAAGCGCAGCTCGAGCATGTTGCGCAGGTGGGTTCTGCTCGAGAATCGCAGCTCCCCGTGGCGCGCCTGTGCCACCAGCTCAACCGTCGCCTGGCTGTAGCAGTCCTCCAGGTCCTCCCAGCGCAGTCTGTGACGATGCGCGGACAGCAGCAGCCTGCGCGCGGCTTGCGCCACCAGCGCCACCTCCTCGGCGGGGTCAGACCCCCATCCCACATCCCCGGACCACCGCCCGGACGCCGATCCTCCTCGCCCGGGACCCGGCCAGATGCCGCCCAAAGCTCGTGTTCGCCGCTCAGATCGGGTAGACACATGGGCATGTCGCTGCCGATCATCCGCAGACCCCCCCTCCAATCGACGAGCGCTCCCGGCGGCAGCACACGCGCGGCCCCGCCGGGAAACCCGCGATGAGCCTCACCGATCGCCTGCAGCAGCTGGATCGCCTCCAGCAGCGCCACCCGCGGCTCAGCTTCCTCGCCGCGGTGATCAAGAAGTTCGGCGACGACGGGGCCGGCCAGCTCGCGGCGCTGATCGCCTACTACGGGTTCGTGTCGCTGTTTCCGCTGCTGCTCGTGCTCGTGACGGTGCTCGGGTTCGTGCTCGAAGGAGACCCGAAGACCCAGGCCAGCGTGGTGCACTCGGCGCTCGGGCAGTTTCCGATCATCGGGCAGCAGTTGGAGAGCAACATCCACTCGCTCAAGGGAAGCGTCGGCGCGCTTGCGATCGGCGTCGTCGGCCTGCTGCTCGGCGGCCTGGGCGTGGTGGGCGCCACCCAGAACGCGTTTCAGCAGGTCTGGCACACGCGGCGCAAGAGCAGGCCCAACTTCCTCAGCTGGCGCCTGCGCGGCCTCGGCCTGCTGGCCACGCTCGGCGTGCTGCTGATCGTCTCGACCGTCGCCGCGGGCTATGTGACCGCCCAGACGGCCGGCGCGATCGCGGTGGTCGCGGGGGTGCTCGTCGCGCTGGTGTTCAACCTCGCGCTGTTCTTCGCCGCGTTCCGGTTCCTGAGCCCCGAAGAGGTGCCCACGCGCGATCTGCTCCCGGGCGTGATCGTCGCGGCGGTCGTGTGGCAGATCCTGCAGCACATCGGCGGGTACTACGTCGAGCACGTCGTCCGCCACGCGCAGGCGACCTCGGGGCTGTTCGCGTTCGTGCTCGGGCTGCTCGCGTGGCTGTATCTCGGCGGCCAGGTGCTGCTGATGGCGGCCGAGGTCAACGTCGTGCGCGCACGCAGGCTGTGGCCGCGCAGCTTCTTCTCCGACCCGCTGCTCGACGCCGACAAGCGCGCACTCACGTCCTCCGCGGAGACAGAGGAGCGCGTCCAGGAGGAGAACGTCGAGGTCAACTTCGACGGTCCCGACACAGCGGTCTCCGACACCCCAGACCCCTGATTTGGCTCTGCAATGAGCATTTACGCATTGCATTGAAAGTACTTGCGCGAGCAACGACCCCGCGCTATACTAACTAACAAATCGTAAGCACATATGGAGCCAATACCTATGCCTTCATCTCCAGATCAGCCCCAAAGTCCCTCCCAGCCCCAAGCAAACCCCTCCCAGCCCAAGCCCGTGCTGCGCCTGATCCCGCTCGAGGACACGGTCGTGTTCCCGAACATGGGGATCACGCTGACCGAGGAGGTCGGCGATGACGAGCGCGTCGTGCTCGTGCCGCGCCACGAGAACGAGTTCCTCGAGGTCGGCACGATCGCCGAGGTTGGAGAGCGGCTGCGGCTGCCCGGCGGCGGTCATGCCGTCGCGCTGTCCGGCGAGCACCGCGCGCTGATCGGCGCCGCCCAGACCGGGCCCGGCGGCGAGCTGCGCGTGGAGGTCGACGAGCGCCCCGACGAGGTGCCCGTGGACGGTCGCACCCGCGAGCTGGAGCGCGAGTACCGCGCAATCGTCGAGGAGATCCTCGAGCTGCGCGGCGACGACGGGCGCATCGCCGCGTTCCTGCGCGCGATCGCCGAGCCCGGCGCGCTGGCGGACTCGGCCGGCTACTCACCCAACCTCAGCTACGAGCAGAAGGTCGAGCTGCTGCGCACGCTCGACGTGACCGAGCGCCTGGAGCTGGCGGTCAAGCTGCAGCGCGAGAGCCTGGCCGAGCTGCAGGTCCGCAAGCGCATCCGCGAGGACGTGCAGGAGGGCGCCGAGAAGCAGCAGCGCGAGTACTTCCTGCGCAAGCAGATGGAGTCGATCCGCAAGGAGCTCGACGAGGACGACGCATCGGTCGCGGAGGAGTACCGCACCAAGATCGAGGCCGCCGGCATGCCCGAGGACGTGCAGGAGCAGGCGCTGAAGGAGCTGGGTCGCCTGGAGCGGATGGGCGAGCAGACCGGCGAGTCGAGCATGATTCGCACATACCTGGACTGGCTGATCGCCGTGCCGTGGGGCAAGCGCTCGGAGGAGCACCTCGATCCGGTGGCGGCGCGCGCGGTGCTTGACGCAGATCACGCGGGTCTCGAGGACGTCAAGGATCGCGTGACCGAGTACCTGGCAGTGCGCAAGCTGCGCCAGGACCGCGGCATCGAGGCCGACCCCAAGTCGGGCGCGATCCTGACGCTGATCGGCCCTCCCGGGACCGGCAAGACCTCGATCGGCGAGTCGATCGCCCGCGCCACCGGACGCGAGTTCGTGCGCATGTCGCTGGGCGGCGTGCGCGACGAGGCGGAGATCCGCGGGCACCGGCGCACCTACATCGGGGCGCTCCCGGGACGCCTGGTCAGGGCGCTGCGCGACGCCGGCACGATGAACCCGGTGATCCTGCTCGACGAGGTCGACAAGGTCGGCGCGGACTGGCGCGGGGATCCGTCGGCGGCGCTGCTGGAGGTGCTCGACCCCGCGCAGAACCACTCGTTCCGCGACCACTACCTCGACGTCGAGCTGGACCTCTCACAGGTGATGTTCATCGCCACGGCGAACGTCGCCGACACGATCCCCGGCCCGCTGCTGGACCGCATGGAGGTGATCCGCTTCGACGGCTACACCTCCGAGGAGAAGCTCGCGATCGCCAAGGGCTACCTGTGGCCGCGCCAGCGCGACCGCAACGGCCTGCGCGAGGGCGAGGTCGAGATCTCCGACGAGGTGCTGCGGACGATCATCGCCGAGTACACGCGCGAGGCGGGCGTGCGCAACCTCGAGCGCGAGCTCGGCACGGTGCTGCGCAAGACCGCGACCCGCATCGCCTCGGCCCAGAGTCAGACCGAGACCGATGAGGCCGCCGGGGCGTCCGGGGCCGACGCACAGGACGCCGCGAAGTCCGCTGCCAAGAGCAACGGCGTGGTTCCCGACGGCGAGGTCAAGAAGGCCGCCAAGAAGGGGAAGGCCAAGGCCGCGAAGGCCGCCAAGCAGACCCCGGTGAAGATCGACCTGGAGACGGTGCGCGACGCGCTCGGGCGCCAGAAGTTCTTCCAGGAGTCGGCCGCGCGGACCGCGACGCCCGGTGTCGCCACCGGCCTGGCTGTCACCGGCGCCGGCGGCGACGTGCTGTTCGTCGAGGCGACCGCGATGAAGGCGGGCGAGTCCGCGCCCGGCAACGGCCTGGTGCTGACCGGCCAGCTCGGCGACGTGATGAAGGAGTCGGCACGGATCGCGCTGTCCTACGTGCGCGGCCACGCCGAGGAGCTCGGCATCGCCGAGAGTGCCTTCGAGGACCGGGAGTTCCACGTGCACGTGCCGGCCGGGGCGATCCCCAAGGACGGCCCGTCAGCGGGCGTGACGATGGTCACGGCGCTGGCCTCGCTGCTGAGCGGCCGCCCGGTCAAGCACACGGTCGGCATGACCGGCGAGGTCACGCTGCAGGGCCGGGTGCTGCCGATCGGCGGGCTCAAGCAGAAGGCGCTCGCCGCCCACGCGGCGGGCCTGACCGACGTGATCCTGCCCGAGCGCAACCGCGGCGACCTGGATGAGATCCCCGAGGAGGTGCGCGAGCAGATGAGCTTCCACCCGGTGATGACCGTCCAGGAGGTCCTCGATCGGGCCCTGGAGCCCGCGCGGGCGGACTCCGGGCGCAAGGCTGCGGCTGCTGCTACGCCGGTCGCCTCCTAACGGGCAGCCGCGATGTCCTCGCGTCCCCCCATCGCCCGCCGCTGTCAGCCCGTTCCAGTCGAGGTCCGCGAAACCGCGGACCTGCTGGAGCGGCGCTGGCAGCTGTCGATCATCTATGCGGCGCTCACCGGCGCGCTGCGCTTCAACGAGTTCGCCGATGCCGTCGCCGGCATCTCCCCGCGCATGCTCTCCGAGCGCCTGCGCGATCTCGAGGCGGCGGGACTGGTGCAGCGGACCGTGATTCCCTCGAGTCCCCCCACCGTCGAGTACCGCCTCACTGCGCGCGGGCGGCGGCTCGGCCCCTTGATCGAGGCGATGCGGGCTTACGCGGAGGAGCCCGTGAGTTAGACGGATTAACTAGCCAGCCCGCCCAATCGTGTGCGATCAATCGCCGCTTACATATATAGCCGGTCGCAGACCGGCCAGCGACAATTTAAAGATCAATTTATCACTGACCCATCTCCGGCAAGCCCACGAACTGTTGGGTTTTCATGCGCGGTATCGGCGTAGCTGTAAAAACGTCTTACATATATAACCACCACCAACCCCAACCCATCTCCGGCAAGCCCACGAACCGTGTATCGCCATACGAGGTATCGGCGTAGCTGTAAAAACGTCTTACATATATAACCACCACCAACCCCAACCCCAACCCATCTCCGGCAAGCCACAACAGAAATATTTCCACCCGCGGGTAGCGGCGTAGCTAATCACCAAGCGCCACGAATAACCATCGGAAACCAGCGGACGGTTATTCTAGCTACGCCGCTATCGCGCACCGCAACACAAGCGTTGTGGGCTTGCCGGAAAGAGGTCAGTTGCGAACTAAATCTTTACAAAGTCAGTCGCCGGCCACCGGCCGGCAATCCATGTAAGCGGCGATTGACGGCAAGCGCCGCTTGTAACCAATTCCACCACTCAGACCGTCTCCGAAACAGCCTCCGGACTAGCCCCGACCAGCGCGCCGCCCTCGCACGTCGCGGCGTGCACCACGCGCTGGGGGTTGCGCACGCCGATCACCCCCACGACACCCCCGACGGCGACGAGCAGCCCGGCGATCGCCATGCCGAGATGGAAGCTGTGCAGCGAGGCCTGCTCGGCGGCGTGCGTCAGCGCGCTCGCCTGGGCGCTCACCAGGCCGTGCACATCCGGGCGCCCGAGCGGCAGCCGCTTGGCCTGGCCGACCGCGGCACGCGCAGCTGGCCCGAGCGTCACTCCTGTCAGGTGCTTATCGAGCGACGAGCCGAAGGAGCCCGCGACGGCCGCCCCCACGGCGGCGGTGCCGAGCAGGCCGGCGACCCGCGCGATCGCGTTGTTCACGCCCGATGCGATGCCCGCCTGGGACGGTTCGGCCCCGGCCAGCACCGCGGCGGTCAGCGGCGCAACGGTCATCGACAGTCCGAGCGCGAACACGAGCAGCCCGGGGAGCACTTCTGAGACGTAGTCGACGCTGGTCCCGATCCGTTGGAACAGCAGCAGCCCGCAGGCCGCCACGAGCGGGCCGCCGCCCATGAACAGGCGCGGGCCGAGACGGTCGGCGAGCGCCCCGAAACGACGGGAGCAGACGAACATGATCACGGTCACGGGCAGCGTCGCCAAGCCGCTCTGCAGCGGGGTGTAGCCGCCGATCTGCTGCAGGAACAGGACCAGGAAGAAGAACAGCACCGCCAGACCCGCATACATCGAGAACGTCTCGATGTTGCCGGCCGAGAAGTTGCGCCGGCGGAACAGCCCGAGCGGGAGCATCGGATCACTGGCGCGCGACTCGTACCAGAGGAACGCGCCCAGCAGCACGATCCCGGCGATGAGCGGAATGATCACGGCGGGACTTGACCAGCCCAGGCGCGGCTGCTCGATCAGCGCGAATACCGGACCGGCGAGACCCGCCGCGCACAGCAGAGCCCCCGGCACGTCGACCCGGCGGGCGCCGGCCCGGCGCGGCGCGGCGCGGGGAACCGCGAACAGGATCAGCCACACGCAGGCGATCGCGAACGGGATGTTGATGACGAACAGCCAGCGCCAGGAGCCGATCGCGAGCAGCTCGCCACCGGCCAGCGGTCCGAGCACTCCGGCGATCGCGCCCCAGGCCGTCCAGCTGCCGATCGCGGCACCTCGCTCGTCCTCGGAGAACGTGTTGACGATCACCGCGAGCGAGCTGGGCACGAGCAGGGCGCCTGCGACCCCCTGCACGGCGCGCGCGGCGACGAGCACCCCGATCGTCGGCGAGAGCGCGCAGGCCAGCGAGGCGACGCCGAAGCCCGAGACCCCGAGCGCGAAAATCCGTCGCTCGCCGAACAGATCACCGAGCGAGCCGCCGACCAGGATCAACGAGCTGAGCGTTAGCAGGTAGCCGTTCACCACCCACTGCTGCGCGGCCAGCCCGCCACCGAGCGCGCGCTGGATCGTCGGCAGCGCGACGTTCACGACCGTGCCGTCCAGCAGCACGATGCCCGAGCCCATGATGCACGCGATCAGCGTCAGTCGCTTGTGCGCGGCGTCGGTGCGAGCGAGGGGCATCTGATACGCACGGTAGCTCGCGGGGATAGAGCTGCCGACGCGAGACGTACATTGACGACGCACACTGAACCTCGGTCGCGCACCGGAGTCGAGCAGTGATGACCCCGCCCCGATCAGCGGGGATGAGAGTTATTTCGAAAACGCTGCTTCTTCGCGCACGCGCTGTGCCGCGGTCGCTGCGCTCTTGTTTGGCACACGACCCGGTCTCGGCACAACTCAACACGAATCGAATAGCGTCACCGCCGATGACCGACACGACGAGCACCGAACCCCACCGGCGCTGGAGCGCGGTAGACCGTTACATCACCGACCTGCTCGTGCCGGAGGACCCGGCGCTGAATGCGGCGATGAGGGACAGCGACGCCGCGGGACTGCCGCCGATCGCGGTCACGCCGAACCAGGGCAAGCTGCTGGAGCTGCTCGCGCGCGTGCAGGGGGCGCGCACGATCCTGGAGCTGGGCACGCTCGGTGGCTACAGCACGATCTGGCTGGCGCGAGCGCTCCCCGCCGGCGGGCGTCTGGTCACGCTCGAGGCCGAGCCCCGCTACGCCGAGGTCGCCCGGGCGAACATCGCTCGAGCCGGGTTCGGCGAGGTCGTCGAGCTGCGCGTCGGACCGGCGCTCGAGACCCTGCCCCAACTCCTCGCCGAGGGCACGAGCCCGTTCGACCTGGTGTTCATCGACGCCGACAAGGCGAACAATCCGGGGTACCTCGAGTGGTCGCTGAAGCTGTCCCGGCCCGGCACCCTGATCGTCGCCGACAACGTCGTGCGCGACGGCGCGATCCTCGACCCTGACGCCTACGATCCCGCGCTGGGCGACGAGGGCGTTCAGGGCATACGCCGCTTCTATGAGCTGCTGGCCGCGGAGCCGCGAGTCAGCGCCACTGCGATCCAGACGGTCGGCGACAAGGGTTATGACGGGTTCGCGCTGGTGGTTGTTGGAGGCGAGGGGTAGCGGGCGGGCCGATCGCAGACAGCGCGCGTGCAGGTTCGCGGAAAGGTTATGGAGCTGCCGGCGTCTAAGGAGATAATGGCCACCGGCGGAGGGAGCAGCATGTTGAATCGAGAGTTGCAGACAGCGCGGTCGCGTAGGCGCGGGCGCCCGTCGGGTCTGGCGATGTGCGCGGCCGTGGTGATGGTGGCGCTGATCGCGATGTTCGCCGCGATGGCGCTCGCGGCTGGCTCCACCGCGCCGACGGTCGGATCGGCCACGAACTCCAAGTTCAGCGAAAAGATCGTGATGGACGCGCACGACCAGACGCTCTACGCCCTCAGCCCCGAGACGACCCATCATCTACTGTGCAAGAGCAGCGAATGCCTGAAATTCTGGCCGCCGCTAACCGTGCGCTCGCGCAAGACCAAGCTCAAGGCCGGCCCCGGCGTGCATGGCCATCTCGCGATCCTGCGGCGCAGCAACGGAATGCTTCAGGTCACGCTCCACGGCCTGCCTCTGTACCGTTTTTCCGGCGACGGCGCCAAGGGCGCCACGAACGGCGAGAACATCCATAGCTTTGGTGGCACATGGCACGTGATCTCGGCAGCGACCAACGCGGCCCCGGCGCCGGCGACTACCGAAACCACGCCGAGCTCCCCCTCGACTCCCACGACGCCTGCGACTCCCACGACGCCTTCAACCCCCACCACCTCAACGCCGACGACCACGCCTACGCCCACGACGACCACTCCAACCCCCACTGCTACAACGCCTGCGCCACCCCCTCCGCCCGTCGAAAAATACGGTTACTAGCAGCCTGTCTCCTCGTCGCGGGCGATCAGCAGCGCGAAGGTGGGGCACGCCTCGGCGGCGCGCTTGGCTAGAGCGGTCAGCTCGGGCGGCAGCGGACGCTCGTCGAGGATCGGATAGCCCCAGTCGTCCAGCGCGATCCGCTCGGGCAGCACCTCGGCGCACATGCCGTGGGCCTCGCAGGCGATCGGATTCACTCTCAGGCGCACACTCATCGCCTCAGACGGCCGTGGCTACCGCGGCCGGCATCGACAGGGGCAGCTCGGGCGCCCGCGAGCATGCGTCGCATGGCCCATGCCGGGCGTGGTCGGCGAACTCCTCCGCGAATACGCCCAGGGCACTCGTGATGAAGCCTACGACTCCGTCGGGGTGACGACAGGCGCCGCGGCCCTTGGCCAGCGAAGTCCAGCGGGCGATGCGCTGCCCCACCCCGGCTGACGCAGCGCCGACAGCGAGCTCTGCGATCGCGTCGGCGATCGCGCGCAGGCCGTGCACGCACGGTCCGCATTGACCGGCGCTCTGCTCGGCCAGCCAGCGGGCGACGCGCGAGGTCTCGGCTACCGGGCATGCATCCTGTGAGAGAAGCACGACGATCCCCGCACCGAGCGATGCCTCGTGGGCTGCCAGGTGATCGTTGGATAGCGCGAGCGTGGAGATCGATCCTGCATCCAGCCACGTGCCGGCGTAGCCACCGAGCAGCACGGCGCGGACCCGTGAGGTGCTACCGCCGGCGGCCTCGATCAGCGACGCGAGTGGTGCGCCGTGCTCGATCTCGTACACACCGGGGTGAGCGACGGCGCCGGAGAGCGTCAGCAGTGCCGACCCGGGGTGCGCCCGCGTGCCGAGCTGGCGGAACCACTGTGGCCCGTAGCGAGCGATCAGCGCGAGGTGGGCGAGCGTCTCGGCGTTGTTGATCAGCGTCGGGCGTCGCCGCACGCCACGTTGGAACGGCAGCGGTGGGGTGAACGTCGGCTTTGCCGGGCCGCCATTGCAAAGGTTGACGAGCGCTGACTCCTGGCCCGAGACATATCCGCTGGGAACGGTCTGGATATTGACCTTCAACGCGTCGCCACCGGTCCGCTCGCGCTCTCCGATCGCGCGTGTCGCGCTCTGCAGCGCCGGGCCGGCCGACTCGTCCACACAGAGGATCAGTTCGTCGGCGCCGACGGCCCGCGCGGCCAGCACGCCGCCGTCGAGCACCAGGTGTGGCAGTCCCTGCAGCAGCACGCGGTCCTTGTGGCTCGCGGGCTCTCCCTCGACCACGTTGGCGAGCACGATCGGTCCTCCACCGATCGGAGATCGCCCAACGCCGGCCACCGCACGCATCTTCGCGGCCGTTGCGAACGCGCCGCCACCGCAGCCGAGCAGACCGGCCTGCTCGGCGAGGTCGATCAGCGCGCCCGCTCCGCGCCGTTCGCGGCGCCTGGCGAAGGGCGCCTGGCCGTGAGTCGCCAGGTGCTCGGAAAAGTCCATCGCGCCGTGCGCCGGCATTCCGGCGAGCAAGCGCGGCAGACCGGCGAGATCGGCTTGTGGGCTCATTTCTTCGATGACCCGGCGAGGAGCGAGCTGGGTGTGCCCGAGCGACGCGCCCAGCCTTCTCCCAGCGGTCCACCGGGCAGCCACAGCACGAGGAACAGCGAGAAGACGGCCGTGGCGCCGAGCGCCGCACTGCGAATCCGGGCGCGGTCCGGCCAGCCGGCGATCGCACGCACGCCCACCGCCAGCGCGACGGTCCCCAGACAGAGGATGTTCAGCACGAGCAGCCACGTGCTCTTGACATCGCTGCCGGTCCCCAGCCCGTGCAACAGCGCGATCGGCCAGCAGGCGTACGCAAGCCAGTGCGTCGCGCGCCAGGCGTCGTATCCGAGCCGGCGGCGCACCATGCTGGTAAGCGCCACGGCGAGCAGCAGATCGAACGCGATCGCGCCGAGCCCGAGCCAGAACGGGCGATAGCTGCCCCCGAAGGGAACGATCGCGTCGGTGAGCGAGATCGGCGCGAAGCTATCGAGCACCGCGGTGAGGATGTGCGCGAGCAGGAAAGCGAGCGCGAGCAGCGACACGTTGCGGTGCAGCGAGTCCAGCACGAACCGCGGCCAGCGCGGACTGCTCCATCGGCTGACGCCAGCCACACCCAGGACGACGCTCAAGCTCAGCAAGATCAGCGACACCGCCCCCGTGGATCGCGTGAGATACCAGTATGCGCTCGGACCGGCAGTGGCGATCGACGTCATGGCGACCCGCTCTGTGTGGGCCAGCCGCTCACCAAGCGCACGGCGCCGTCGGTGCTCACCAGGCGCGCGGGCAGACCGAGCTGCTCGAGCCACACCGGAGCTGAGCCCGCACGGATCAGCGCCGCGGTGCTGGCGATGTTTGCGTCCAGGCACGTCTCCGCCGCGACACTCGCGGTGCGCCAGGTCTGGGTGACGGGCGCGCCCGTGACGGGGTCGATGATGTGATGCCTCGTCTGCCCTTCATGACTCCAGCGCCGCACAGCGGTGCTGGAGGTGGCGATCCCACCGGAGAGAATCGAGATCATCTGTCCCTGCCCGCCCGGCGCACTGCGATGGTCGTCGGTTACATAGATCCGCCAGCCGGCCTCGGGAGCGGCGCCCGCGGTGGCGATGTCGCCACCCAGGCTGACCAGGCTGCCCGCACCGGTCTCCCGGTGCACCGCGTTCGCGGCGCGATCGGCCGCCCACGCCTTCGCCGTAGCGCCCAGATCCATGCGCACGCCGCTCGGCAAACGGATCGCGGCGGGCTCCCGCTCGATCTCGATCGCCCGCCATCCGGGGGTGACACGCGCGCGAATCGCCAGGCGCCGCGATCTATCGGCGAGACTCTCACAGAGCGCTCGATCCTCCTCGCTCTGGCATCCCGTTCGATCAGATTCATAGGCCGGTTTCTGCAACAACCGCCAGTCGCGGTCATATCCGGCGAGCACCAGAGCGTTGCCGACCGTCGGGTCGACATCGCCGTCGGTCAGCTCGGCGGCGCGCAGCGCGACCTGCACCGCCTCGATCAGCAGCGGCCTGACCGGTACGAACCGTCCCGCGCCGGCGTTCACGCGCTGCAAGTCCGAGTCCGGCCGAAAGCGACTGCACGCGCGGTCGATCTTCTCCAGCTCTCGCTCGACGATCGCTCGTGCCCGCCCCAGGGCCCGCGGATCGGTCACCAGCAGGACCGCGCTCGTGCCAAGCGCCTCCCAGCCGCTCGACACAGGCGTGCTGGCGCTCACAGGCATCGCAGATTTCTCACGATCCCCCGGAGACGACCGGAGCGGAGCTCGATTCCGAGGATGCGCTCGATCCCGAAGACGATCCGACGGAGGTTGGCGTTTCCGTGGTCTGCGCGGCTTCCGTCGGCGTGGTCGTCTGTTCTGTCGTGGTAGTCGTGGCTTGCGGGGTGGAAGCGGCTTGGGTGGACGTCGCGGTCTGTTCGGCGTTGGTTGTCTGCGTTTCCCCCGCAGCCCGCGTCGAGGTCGAGGAGTCCGCTTCGGGGGGCTGGGCGGGCGATTTGAGAGCTCTCGCGGGACTCGCCTCGTGCGCCGCGTGCGCATGCGTCGCGTGGTGGCGCGACCGCGAGGCATTCCTGCTCGTGCCGGCGCCCTTTGCCGCCCTGGTCGTGCGCGTCCTTCCGGGATAGGCCTGCGCGGCGACCTCTGAGAGCACTCCGGTGAGCGTCACTGCACCGGCGAGCAGCCAGCGGTTGCAGCGCGACAGCCGACGTAGAGCGGCGTCCCGGGAGCGAGTCGAAGGCGACGTTGTCATACACGCATATTCGACGCCTTTGCCTTCTCTTCACTAAAGAGCTGGTTAGAGAGTTCTTACCTCATCAGCGATGGTGGTGCAGATGCAGCCAGGGACCGAACTGGGGCACGACGAGCACGGCAAAGACCAGGCCGGCGACGAGTACCCCGATAAGTGACAGGACACGCCCGTCCCGGCCGGGCTCGTAGCCGGGTAGTCCGGCGTAGGTTCGGTAGTCGGCGCGCAGCGTGGCCGGGAGACCCGGAAGGTGTCCGAGCACGTGCAGTGCGATAAAGGCGGACCAGGCGAAGAAGCTCAGCTTGTGGATCGGGAACAGCGTGCCGCGCGAGCTCGGTCCCGCGAACAGCAGAGCGACACCGCTGCCGATCACGATCAAGGTTGAGATGACGACGAAGGGGGCGAGCAGACGCATCGGCGTCGCGGGAGGACCCTTGCGACGGTATGCCGGGTCCGAGGTGTAATAGCGAATAAATCTGTAACCGGTACTCGCCATCTTCAACAGGATCGGCGGAATGAGCAGCATCCCCACGAACAGATGCACCCAGAGCAGCTCTCTGAGTCTCAGGATCGTCACTCCGATGACGGCGAGCAGCACGAGCAGCAGGACGCCGGTCGCGGCGGTCAGCCGCTCATTTCCACTGGTTCCGCCGCCAGTCAGGCGCCCGGTGGCCCCGCCGCCGGCCAGCCGTCCTTCACCGGGCCGCTCGGAAACCGACCGCTCTTCGGCGCCTTGAGCGGCGGCACTGAGACGGCGCTGGTCGCTTGCCATAAATGACAGTCTCTGCCGCCGGCTAAGGACGCGATAACCAGCCGATGAGAATCCTCTTTTGTTTACCGGGCGCTGGAGCGGATGGCTCTCCGACACATCTATGCTGGACGAATGTGGAGCCCCGCGGGTTCTCAATCCCGCGACGCGTGGCGGGGTGAGCGATGATTCTCCTGATCGAGGACGAGCCCGGGATCGTCGACTTCGTCACACGCGGCCTCGAGGCCGAGGGGTTCCCGGTGGAGGCTGTCCTGGATGGGACCGAAGGCGAGCGGCGCGCGCTGGGAGAGAGCTTCGACCTGATCGTGCTCGACCTGATGCTGCCCGGCCGCGACGGTCTTCAGATCCTCGGCTCGCTGCGTCAGGCCAAGCTGACGGTGCCGGTGATCGTGCTCACCGCGCGCGGAGAGATCGAGGATCGCGTGGCCGGTCTCGATGCGGGCGCCGTCGACTATCTGGTCAAGCCCTTCTCGCTCGCCGAGCTGGCCGCCCGCGTGCGCGCCCAGTTGCGTCTCGCCGCGCAGAGCCCGGCGGCATCGCTTTGCGCGGGAGATATCGAGGTCAACCTGCTCACGCGGGAAGTGCACCGGGCCGGGCGTCTGGTGCGACTGTCGAGCACCGAATTCGACCTGCTCGTCCAGCTCATGCGCCACCGCGGTCGGGTTCTCTCCCGCGAGCAGATTCTGTCCACGGTATGGGGCTACGAGCACGACCCGCAGACCAACATCGTGGATGTCTACATCGGATATCTCAGGCGCAAGCTGGGCACCCTCGAGAGCCCAGCGCCGATCCTCACGGTCCGCTCCGTCGGCTATCGCCTCGACGATGCGAGCTGGTGTCGTGAGTCATAAATTCGCTGGCGTTTCCCGGCGCCTGAACGTGCCTGACGCCCGCCGTCGCCACCCATGTGCTACCAGCACACTTGCCGGCGCCGTCGAACGTCAGATCACGTCCATCCATCCAGCAAACGCTGACCGAATTTATGACTCAAGACACTAGACGCATGCGCTGGGGCGGGTTGCGCTGGCGGCTGACGGCCTGGGTCGCGGTGGTGATGCTGCTGTTCGCCGCGGTGATCTTCGTCGCCGTCTACCGCGGCACGGCAACGCAGTTGCGCCACCAGATCGACCGTGAGCTGGCGGGCGACGCGAGCGAGTTCTCCCACAATCTGCAGCTCCTGGACGCGGACTCTCCCCACGCACTGGCCGCCGCCGCGAGGAGCTACATCCACGATCAGCCCTTCGGCGCCAGCTCGACGTTGCTGTTCGCGCTCATCCCCGGGGCGGGGACGAGCACCAACCAGCCCGAGCTGCTCGGCAACGCTGCCCCCGACAACGGCGAGACGGTCGCCAAACAGGACCAGGAGAACCGCCTGGCCCACCGAGTGTTGAGCGTTCACGACGGGTACTCCACGCTGCCCTTTCCCGACGTCGGCGACCTGCGTCTGCTCAAGCGCCGGATGAGCATCGACGGCCGGCTCGGCGTCACGATCGGCGTGGGCGAGCCTCTGGCGGCGGTGAACCGTGCCCAGGGCGGCGTCGCGCGCGCTTTCATTCTCGCCGGCACGCTGGCATTCCTCGCCGCGCTGCTGGCCTCGTACCTGGTCGGCGCCAGGGTCTCGCTGCCCCTGCGCCGCATGGCCGCAATCGCTGCCCGGGTCGATGCGGGCGAGCTCGAGCCCCGCATCCACGAGGCGGGCGGCCCAGGAGACGAGGTGCGGGTGCTTGCCGACGCCTTCAACCACATGCTCGACCGGCTCTCCGCCGCGTTCGCCGGCCAGCGCGCGTTCGTGGCCGACGCATCGCACGAGCTGCGCACCCCGCTGACCGTCATCCGGGGCCAGCTCGAAGTGCTCGGCGCCCAACCCCACCCCCCGATCGAGGAGGTGCGGCGCGTCGAGCGCCTCGTGCAGGCGGAGGTCTCGCGGATCACCCGCCTGGTCGATGACCTGCTGCTGCTGGCCAAGTCCGAGGAGACACAGTTCCTCCACGTCGAGCCGATCGACCTGCGCCCCTACATCGAGGATCTGTGGGACGGCATGAGCCTCACGGCCGAGCGCCGCTTCGAGCTTTCACCGATCCCCGACGGCACGCTCCAGGCCGACCCCGACCGCCTCGCCCAAGCCCTACGCAACCTCGCTCGCAACGCGATCGAGCACACCACCGCCCCGCAAGGACTCGTCCGTCTGGATGTAACGCCGGTGGCGAGCGGCAGGGTGCGCTTCGTGGTCGCAGACAACGGCCCCGGCATCCCCCCCGATCAGCGCGAGCTGATATTCGATCGCTTTCACCGCACCGACATGGCCCGCGACCGCGCCTCGGGTGGAACCGGGCTCGGGCTGGCGATCGTCCGCGCCATCGCCCAGGCCCATTCCGGGCGCGTGGGCGCGGGAGACCGACCCGGGGGCGGGGCGCAGATCGAGCTCGAGCTCCCCGGCTACGTCGCCTCGACCAACCGCGAGCAGGATGCAGAGCTCGCCGTGCGGCCCTCCGCCAGATGACGTACCGCCGACGTCAGCTTCGTCTGGTGCCGCCGGCCGCGCTGCTGTTGATCGCGATCCTCCTCATCACGATCTCAAACGCGGGCAACAGATCCTCCTCTGTAACCAGCACTCGGTGGGCCGCACGTGCCGCTCAACCCTTCGACCAGCTCCCAGCGGTTGCCCCAACCCTGCGCCAGCAACGGATAGGCACGCTTCCCATCCCGCTTGAAGACGCCGCCGCGGTCTCGCTCGGTGGAGAACGCTTGGTGCTGCTGGGCGGCCTTGATCGCGAAGACACTTCCACCGCGACCATCACGGTTCTCACCAGAGGACACCTCAGCGCCAGCGCGCGTCTGCCCGAAGCTCAGCACGACGCCCAAGCCGCAGAGCTTGGCGGGGAGGCGTACCTCTTCGGCGGCGGACAGGTCAGCTCCTACGATCACATCCTGCGGTTCGACCCGACAAGCGACCACATATCCGTCGTAAGTCATCTACCCCAGCCCGCCTCCGACGTAGCGGTCACCACGATCGGTCCCACCGCATACATCGTCGGTGGCTACAACGGCCAGCGCGCGCTCAACACGATCCTCGCCTGGCGCCCCGGTGCAAACCCGTCAATCGTCGGCCGCCTACCGGCGGGCCTGCGCTACGCGGCGGTCGCGGCAGACAGTTCGAGGCTCATCATCGCGGGCGGCTCAACGGCGACCGGGGCCAGCCGGGCGGTCCTCAGCTTCGACCCCGCCAGCGGCAAGGTCACGGAGATCGGCCGGCTGCCCGATCCGCTCACCCACGCATCCGCGGCCAGCCTGGGCTCCAGGATCTACGTGATCGGAGGCCGCGGCTCCTCTGCGGGCTCACAGACCTCGGCGATCCTCGCGATCGACCCCGGCAGCGGTCGGGTCCAGGACGCGGGAGCTCTTGCCCTCCCGCTGTCTGACGCAGCAGTAGTCATGGTAGGTGGACACATCATCCTCGTGGGCGGGCGGAGCATCACCGGCACACAATCCTCGATCTTCGAGCTCACACCCGCAACCGGATAGTCAGGGAGCGCGCAGCGAGCGCGCAAAGCGCATGGTCAAGGAGTACGGCGGCGCGAGATCCACACCATCGGGGTTCGCCAGATAACCCGGACGGGACCCGGGCTGACCGGTATGGCCGTATTGCCACACGATCCTGTTGGTGTGAGGGTCGATGACGATCACGCGATCGTTCTTGTCGTCGTTGGCCAGCACGTCCCCGTTTGGCAGTGGCAGAGCCAGCGAGGGCCGATCGAGCGCGTCTGCGCCCGTGGGTTCGTAGCGCCACAGCAGCCGTCCGGTCGCTGTGAACGTCTCGATCGCACCGGGCTGCGTGTAGTCGGCCGAGAGGAACACTCCGGGACGCAGCTCGTTCGTATCCGAGGGATAGCCGAAGCCCGGCGGGTGAGTGTCCGTGATCGGCCGTCCTTCGCGGCCGAGGACATCGATCCAGTCGCCGTTGATCTCGGTGACCACGGTGTCGCCGCCCGTCATCGGGAACGCCCCGTTGGGACTGCCATATGACAAGCCGAGCTCGTGCGTGCAATTGCCCGTCTCGCCCAACTGGTGAGTCACGTGATGAGCCGGTGGACGGATGACCACCACGCGACAGTTCTTGATGTCCGCCGCAAGGATCGCCCCTCCCGGCGTGAGCAGAGCATCGTCGGGGTTATGCAGATAGCCGGGTTCCGAACCGGGAACACCTGGATGGCCGTAGCGAAAGACAATCCTTCGATGCGCGAAATCGACGACGCTGATCACAAAATCGTCCTCCTGGGTGGCGACGATCTCACGCCCGTCGGGTGAGAAGAAAGCGTCATCGGGCAACTCGAACGACTGACCCGGTGCGAGATCCCCGGGTTCCGGGAAACGCCACAGCACCTGGCCCGTGGGGCTGACCTCCAACAGCCGGTTGTTGTCACGATCGGCGATCAGCACCGGTCCCGGTAGAACGCTCGGGTCAGAGCCCGCGCGCAGCTCCACACCCGGCCGTTGGCTGCGCGCGTCCGCGGACGCTTCTCTGGACGTTCTGCGGTGTGCGGACGGCGAGCTTCCGACACGAACCGAGGGATCGCCTGCCGAGGGACTCCCGAGGCCCTGGTTCACAAGCACAATCAACGCCACCAAGGCGACAACAATCACAGCCGCCACAGCCCGCCGACGCCTGATCGCCTCCTGGCGCCCGTGCGTCACCCTGGCGCCATTCCCGCAGGAAACATGCCGCCAGCATCGACCACGCAGCTAAACCATGAGTCAGCCTTCGATGAGAAACCACTTAGACGGCGGTGTCTACCAGGGGTGTCCATGCCATGCTTCACCCTGTGCGGGCGTTACAGACAGAGCCCCCCAGAGGAGCTGCGCAACCGTTGTGAGGCAAGTATGAGCGGCGCGGAGATAGGGCTGGCCCTCTCGGTGTTCCTCGCCTGCGCGGTCGAGGCAATCGAGGCGCTGACGATCGTCCTTGCAGTTGGATCGACCCGCAGTTGGTCATCGGCGATGAGCGGGGTGGGCGCCGCTACGCTCTCGCTCGTCGTGATCGTCGCGGCGCTGGGCCCAGCACTCACGTCCCTGCCGATCAACCTGCTACGAGTCCTCATCGGCGGCCTGCTGTTGATCTTCGGCCTGCAGTGGCTGCGCAAGGCCATTCTGCGCTCCGCGGGACTGAAGGCAAAGCACGACGAGCTGCAGACCTACAAGGAGGAGACAGAGGCTGCACGCGCAACCGCCGCCAAGGACTCCGGCTTCGACGGGTATGCCTTCACGATCGCATTCAAGGGGGTGCTCCTCGAGGGTCTCGAGGTCGCGTTCATCGTGCTCACCTTCGGCGCGAATCAGCACCGTGTCGCTCTCGCCGCCGCGGCCGCGGGACTTGCCGTGCTTGTGGTCATCGCTGCGGGCGCCGCGGCGAGAGCGCCCCTGGCGAGGGTGCCGGAGAACACGATGAAGTTCGCGGTTGGGGTGATGCTCAGCTCCTTTGGGATGTTCTGGGGCGCCGAGGGCGCCGGCGCGAGCTGGCCCGGCGACGACGGTGCTCTACTGGCGATCATTCCGGGCGTGCTCGTCCTCGCCATCGTGATGGCGAGGACCTTGAGCCGCACCGCCCCACCGAGCACCTTTAGAACAGATCCAGACGACGCCCGCCGATACAACCAGCCAAGCGGCGGTGAGCCCATGACACGAGCGCAGGGGCTTCTATTCGCGGTATGGGAGTTCGTCGTAGGCGATGACTGGCGCACAGCGATCGGCGTGGTGCTGGCGCTCGCGTTGACCACGCTTGTCGCTGCCGTCGGTATCTCCGCCTGGTGGGTTATGCCGCTCGCGGTGCTCGGGCTGCTCGCGCTCTCGATCCGCCGTGCCGCGAGCGCCCATAATTTTGCTTCTAATCGAGCTCTGAGGCAAGGAAAGGATGCGGATCCGCATCCGAGTCCGAGTCCGGCTGTGATGCGGCGTGTCGCTCGCCCTGGACATCGAGCTTGGTGACGGCCACGTACCACCGCCTCCTCGAACGCCTGTCTTGCGCGCCCTCGCCCAGCTCGAGCAGTTGTTCGGGTTGAACATCACCTCCCCCGCGACGACCGATCAGGAGATCGGTCAGCGGCAGCGACCCAATCGCTTCGGCAGTCCATCCGCTCGTCACGGACATGGACACCTATCGGCCAGGTGGTCAACATGAGCGTAGAGTGACTGTCTCCACAAGGAGGCTGTATGGATCAACACACGCGCAAGGATCACCTTGCTAACGCCGCTAAATCACGCAGCTTGGCCCAGGAGCGTAAAGCCAAGCGCACCGCCGAGATAGCCGGAAAGCAAGCCGAGCTCAAGCACGAGGCACAAGAGCGACGGGAGCAGAAGCCCAAACCCGACGAAGCGAGCGCTGAGCCGATCGGCCCGAAGCCGAGAGCGCTCCACCCGTGAGGTGGCGAGCGACAGAGGCACTGGCGAGAGCGTTGCGGTCAGGGTGAGGCATTCTCGGCACCTCCGTCGCTGGTCGTGTTGTTTGGTGTTCTGAGTCCTGAGCGGAGTGTTTCGCGTCCGCGATGCAGGCGTGACTTCATGGCGGCGCGGCTGAGGCCCAGCGCCTGAGCCGTCGCTGCTCCCGATAGGCCCTGGATATCGCGTAGCACGAGGACCGCGCGCTGCTCGGGGGGAAGCCCTGAGATGGACTCGACGATCCGCTGCATCTCCAGGCGGGCGAGAGCAGCGTCTTCGGCGGAGGGCTCGGCCATCGCAGCGGAGATGGGCCTGTGGAAGGCGAATCGCGATCTGCGGATGCACTCGTTGCGCACGATTTGGAACAGCCACGATGCGAGTGCCGCGGTGGCTCTGAGCGTCCCGATCCTTCGATACAGGACGATCAGAGCCTCCTGTGCCGCGTCCTCTGCATCCTCGGGCGTCGAGCAGAGCGTGCGGGCGAAGCGCTGCACGTGCCCGTGCGAGCCGGAGACGAGGATCGCGATCGCGCGCGGGTCGCCCTGCTGGGCGGCGCTCACGACCCGTTCGGTCGGCCAGGGAGGGGTGCACGTGTCAATCACGAGAACGGACTCTCATGATGAAGAAGCAGCAGCAGCCGCCGCAGACGACGAGCGCGGCTGCGATGAGATAGACGCTGGTCATGATGAGGTGGTCTCCTTTGATTGAGATTGGCGTCCTGCGCCGGGCCGTCCGGCGGGGACTAGTGCTTGGGGCACGGCATTTTGTACGAGGCTTCCGTGGTTGCGCCGCCGAGGAAGCTCAACTGCACCTTTATCGGCCAGCCGCCCTTCGGGCAGCGCTTCGGAATCGTGATGTAGGAGATTGTCTTCTTGCCCTGCCTGTACGCGGCGCCGACCCCGATGGTGACTTCCTCGACCGACGCGTCAAGCGCTCCGGGTACCGTTTCGATCAGCGGCACTTCGCCGATGAGCTCCAGGCCGAACGGCGGTGAGGAGCTGACGACGTGGGCCGTCGCGAGGATTTCGAGCGAGACCGGCGTGGTGCCGTCCACGAAGAACTCCAGATTGCCGCCTGGAGCGAAGAACGGCTGGATCGACGCCCTCTCCTGCACGCGTTCGGTGCCAAAGCTCACGACGCCGACCCCGAAGCCCTGCGGGCCGGCGATCGATTGCTTCGGACATGGTCCGGGGCCCCTCTGTTCAATTACGGTCGGCGCGCAGGTGGCAAACCCCTGCGGGTGCAGCTTCGCGCCGGCCGGCGCGAAGAACTTGGCCGCGATGAGTGGCGGCGGGAAGCCACCGTATTCGGTCCCCGAGATCGTGCCCGTACCCTCGATCACGGCGCCGGCGCCGAGGATGTCGCCGGTGTGCGGGAAGCCCGGGATCGGCAAGGCCGTCACTTTGAACATGAACGTCGGCGCCGCCGATGCGGTGGCCGACAGGCCCAGGACAACAAGGCCGAGGACGGCAAGAGTGGTTGATGTTCTGCGCAAGCTGGCGATGGTCATGACGATGAGGCCTCCCGTTACGGTCGATCGAACGCCGACACGCACATAAGAGGCCCGCCGTCGCGAAAAGGATTCTCCGACAACCAGGGAAGCGCCGAGGATGAGATCGCTTGGTGCCTGAAGGTCATGGCGATCGGCTGGGTCGCGAAACAACTACCCAACGGTCACGGACTGCTCCTACGCGGCGCCTCCTGGGGCCTGATCGGACTCACCCCTTGGTTTCAGTACGAACCGTGGGCAAGCATCGCAGGGAGCGGCACGACGGTGTAGGCAGAGGCGGGGATGTCAGGGCCCGAGCCCGGCCGCTGCGGCGTGTTCGCGGAGGTAGTCGCGTAGGTAGGGCAGCGCGAAGTCTACGTAGCCGTGCCCTGTTGACTCGATCAGCTCTGAGGCGATCAATCGGAGTCGGTACTGGCTTGCGAAGTTGGCGTCGATCTCGAGACGCTGCTGGATGTCCTTCATCCTTGACGGGCCGTCGTCCTTGGCCATCGCGAGAAGGAAGGACTTGTCGATCTCCGAGGCATCCGCGAGCGCCGGCTCGTAGACGAGCCTACCGAGCCGGCGTAGAGCGTCGGACACACCCTCCCGCGCACTCTCCATCGAGATCTCGGGCTCGGACTTACGCCGACGCCATACCTGGGCGCCAACCAGTTGGATGAGAAAAGGGTAGCCACGCGTACCATCGACCATCACGTCGAGCACATCCTCTGCCACGGTGCGCCCGCTCGCTTCCACAGGAGCTCTGATCGCGCGCGCGACATCCTCGCGAGCGACCGATCCGAGCGCGTGTCGCTCGGCCCTGCGCAGGAAGGTGAGCACTTCGTCGTTGACAACATCGGTAATCGCTGAGGCCAACCCGGCACCGACGAATGCCAGTGCTCGTTCCTCTCTGAAAGCATGCTGCACGGTCGTGGCAAGCTGCCGCAACTCGGCGATCTGGTTGTGATGGATCTCATCGAGCGTGACAAGCAGCCCGGTCTCATTCTCGCCCAGCAGATCAGTAACAAGCTCGATCTGGCTGCGGAGCGTCGCCTCCGGGGCATGACGCTCCACGGTGCTCCAAGTCACGGCGCCGGACCCCAACGGCCCAGTGACTCCCGTCACACGGCGCTGAACCGCTTTGGGGTCGAAGCTCTGGAGGAGTCTCGGCAAATGCTGATGGGCGATTCGATCCACGAAGCCGGGAGAGGCGGTATCACTTACGACAAGCCAGCCGAGCTCTCGCGCGCGATCCTCGACCGCGTTCAGCATCACGGTCTTTCCAGAGCCCCGAGCCCCCGTGTAGACAGTCGCCCTGGCAGTCGCGCCAGGACCGTCTTGGAGGCCCTCAACGAACTCCTCGATCAGCTCCTCGCGGCCCACGAGCACGGGCGGGCTGACACCGAAGCTGGGCTTGAACGGGTTTGCCACCACAACCACAGACTACACAATGCTTTAGAGATCTTTAGACTTTTTAGAGGTTTTTAGATCTTGCGTCTGGTCGCTGCGCCGCTTCGCGCTACGCGGGGTCAGGGCCAGAACCACAAACATAGACCTCCCCGACGGCGCGAAGTCATCGGTGGGCCCAATCGCCTGCGTGCCGCGAGCCTCTAACGCAGGGTCACCGGCGGTGCTGACTCCACGAACACCGAGCTCACGTCGTCGTTTGCGTGGCCGTCGGCGATCGCCTGCTGCCATCGGGGCGCAAGCGCGGCCGTGAGTGGAAGGCTGAGACCCAGCTCCTGAGCTGCATCGAGCGCGAGACCGGCGTCCTTGAAGGCCAGTCGGAGGGCGAAGCCGGGACTGAAGTCGCCGGAGATCATCGCCCGCGCCTTCGCCACGGCGTAGGGCGATCCCAGCGGGGCATCGTCGATCGCTTCCGGGAACAGGTGCGGGTCGAGCCCAAGCGCCTGTGTCAGCGCAACGGTCTCGGCCACCGCCTCGACCTGCGCTACGAGCCAGTTGTTGAGCACGAGCTTCATTCGCGTTCCCCCTCCGGTCGGCCCGAGCCAGAGGGTTTCGCGACCGATCGCGTCAAAGATCGCCTGCACTTTGGCGCGCGCTTGATCCGGACCGGAGGCGAGCACGATCAACTTGGCTTCCCTGGCGGGACCGTCGCTGCCGGAGACCGGCGCGTTGACGAGCTCGACACCGTGCTCCGCCGCCAGGCCGGAAAGCCGGCCGATCCAATCGAGACCGACAGTGGCCATCTGGATCCATACCGAGCCCGGTCGCATCGCCTGCAGGGCCCCTCCTGGGCCGCTCATCGCCTCCTCAACGGCCGCGCCATCCGCCAGCATCGTCAGCACGACATCGACATTCTTCGCGGCATCGGCGGGTGAGGGGGCGAGGCGGGCGCCGTCGTCCGCGAGGGGTGCGGCCCTGGCAGCCGTGCGGTTCCAAACCGACACCGAGAAGCCAGCAGCGAGCAGGTTGCGGGCGATCGGGGCCCCCATGCTGCCGGTTCCCAGCACCGCGACGGTGCTTCGATTGGAACTCTGCGGGGAGCTTGTCATCAATTCTCTCCTTCGTCGAACGGAGTCGCGCTTTACGTGCGCTTGGCCCTACCGTGAGCACCGCACCTCCAGACCTGCCCGGACGAGTCGATCATACGCCCGTCTCCTCCCCACCGCGAGGGCTCTGAGCACCCAACGATGCGACATACGTGAGAGGAGCACACAATGCCCGTTGCTGCAAGCAGAAGTGTCGCACTCGTCGCCGGCGCTCCCGTTAACACCCGAGACACACGTGATGGATGCTGGGGCGCAGGTGATCATCCACCCGCAGCTGGTGGACTAGGTTGCGCCGCGCCACCTACGCCGAGATCGGCACAGCCGCCGAAGCACTCGACACCGCCGCATTCGCCCAAGATCGCGAAGGACACCCAGAGCGATTTCGCACATCCGCACAGAGCCTACGCGAAAGCTATGCCCTGCTCGACAAGGTCGGGTGGGCGAAGACCGTCCCGCCGTGCGGGGAGCTGCAGACCTGAGCGCGATACGCGGCGTCCCGGCTGTCAAGCGGAGTGCGAGCCATGCGGCGAGAGCTTGAATTCGCCGAAGCCCTCGTCCTGGTTGCACGTCATCGCGACCTTCGTGTCCTGGCAGGAGAGCTCATCGGGGAACGCGAGGATCTGATTGGTGGGCAACGATTCCCCACGACGGGACAGCTCGACGTGGACCGCCCTCGCGTGACCGGTCGGATGCAGGCGATAGGCGCGCCCGGTGGCCAGCAACTTGCACGTCACGCTGTTCGGGCTCGGCGTCCACACGCAGCGGATGTCGTCGCTGGGCGTGGAGAAGTAGCACCGTCGATGGGCATCCGCGGGCTTGCTGCACGCAAAGTGCTCAGCCGCATGAGCGCGCGCGCTCACCGGACCGACCCTGGCCGAGAGCACCCAGCCGGATGCAGCAGGCACGGCTGCTGCCAGCATCAACACGCTAGCCGCCAACACCCATACGCGAACGTCCAGCCGGCCCATCGGCAATGCTCAGCCCCTCCCTCGCTCCAGGTGGTCGTGTGGAGTCCTGGACTGGAGCCTAGCTCACAGCCACACCCTGCACAGCTCGATCGCCTCGGCACTACCAAGCAGCCTGAGAACGGACTCGACCCAGCTGGCCTACCCCATGTTCAAGAGACTCACGATGCGAGTTCCAACATATCCTGTTCCCCGTTTGTTCCCCGTGGGACCATCTTGGCGGCTCCGGTTTCAGCGGAAAGTGCCTATTCGCAGCTATCTCGTGAGGGTGAGCGAGGGGACTCGAACCCCCGACCGCCTGGACCACAACCAGGAGCTCTACCAGCTGAGCTACGCCCACCAAGTGAGGAGATCGCAGTCTAGCGACGTGTCAGACAGGCTCCCCGCCCAGCGAGCGTAGCGTCTGTTCGGCCAGCGCAAGCGACTCGCTCGGCGCCAGCTCGGGGCGGCGCCGGGCGGCCAGGCGCCAGGCTTGCAGCAGGGCATCCGGATCGGCTCCGAGCAGGGACGGGAGCTGCGCATCGAGCTCGGACGCGGGAGCGTCCCCCGGAGCCGTGACGGCGGCAGCCGGGGCGCCGGATACTACGGCTCCCCCGGGCTGCTGGGAGCCCCGCGCCCGTGCGAGCACGCGCTCGGTGACGTCCTCGGACTGATGCTGGGCGTTGCGCCAGCCGCGGCCCATCGCCAGATCCTCGACGGGCAGATGTGGGCCTTCCAGCACGGTCAGACGCGCCTGGTGCGGGTTCCACTTGCGTTCGCCCAACTCGACCCACTGCTCTTGCGACCACGGGATGACGAGCGTCTGCAGCAACTCCGCCTCGTTCAGGTTGAACGCACAGGCATTATGTGGAAACTGGCGCAGCTCGACGTGGAACATCAGGTGAGGGCCTGCACGTCCACACCCGCCAGCAGCTCGCGCGCGTCGGGGCTGGATTCCAGCGCGCGGATGAAGATCGAGGTCACGACGCCAAGCAGCGGCACGGGCACCGAGTCAGGATCGGCCAGCTCGAGCATGCCGAGGCCGATGCTGAGGCCGAGAAGGACGTTGGCGAACTGTTCGTTCGCAGCCGCGGGCACGTCAATGTCGGCGTCGGCGGAGCTGTCGGCGGCGAAGCGGGCAAACGTCGCACGCAGCGCGTCGAGTCCCGTCACCAGGCGCCGGCGCAGGCCCTCGTCGCGCTGGGCGTAGCTCCACAGCTCGACGAACAGCCTGAACGGATCGGGGTCGGAGCGCAGGTGCTCCATCCAGCTGTCGGAGCCCGCGAGCGGGCGCTCCCAACTCGCGCGGTCGCGATCGAACAACTGCAGCTGCTCGGCAATCTGACCGGTCAGGTGCTCCTGCAAGAGCGCGAGCAGCAGGTTCTCCTTGCTGCCGAAATGGGCGTACACGGCTCCCTTGGTGAAGCCTGCCTCCCCGGCGACCTGATCCAGCGTCGCCCCCGCGAATCCACGCTGCGCATACACCCGGGCGGCGGCCTGCAGCAGCCGTGCGCGTGTGACGGCCCGGCGCTCGCTGCGATCGAATTGCCCACGCGGCATCAGCCCGACCTCCACCCCGACCCAGGCGAGCTTGACAGATACCAATTAGTAGATATACTCATGAGTACATTGTAGTGGTGAAGCGAAACCAAACCTCTGAAAGGAGCGTCGCCATCATCATGAACGGTCACCACAGAAGAGAGCTGCCCCCGGGACCGCGCCAACCCGCAGCTTGGCAGACGATCGCGGCCTGGAGGCGCCCCACGGTCCTGCTCGAACGCTGCCGGGCACGCTATGGACGGCGGTTCACACTGCGACTGCTGGGCCAACCCCCGTTCGTCGTGCTGTCCGATCCCGAGGAGATCAAGCAGGTGTTCATGGCGGCGCCCGAGGTGCTGCACCCCGGCGAGGGCGTGCGCGTGCTGGAATCGATCGTCGGGCCCAACTCGGTGATCCTGCTCGACGAGGATGCGCACATGGAGCAGCGCAAGCTGATGCTGCCGGCGTTCCACGGTGAGCGCATGCAACGGCTCGAGGGCGTGATGGAAGAGCTGGCCGAGCGCGAGCTCGAAAGCTGGCCCCGAGCAGAGGCGATCGAGCTGCACCCGAGGCTGCAGAAGGTGACGCTCGAGATCATCCTGCGGGTCGTGTTCGGATTGGAGCAGGGCGCGCAGCTGGACGAGCTGCGCGAGACGCTGACCGAGCTGCTCGCGTTCAGCGAAAGCCCCCTGTCGCTGCTGCCGTTCGCGCAGCGGGTGTTCTCCGGGCACGGACCCTGGGCGCGGTTCCCCGAATTGCACGCAGAGGTCGATCGGCAGCTGTTCGCGCTGATCGAGCAGCGCCGTCGCGAGCGCAGCGCCGACGCGGACGTCGGTCGCGGGGACGTGCTGGAGATGCTGCTGGACGCAAGGCACGAGGATGGTGAGCCGATGAGCGCGCAGGAGCTGCGCGACGAGCTGGTGACCGCGCTGGTGGCGGGCCACGAGACGACTGCCTCGCAGCTGGCGTGGGCGTTCGAGCGACTGGCGCGCGAGCCCCGGGTGACACGGCGGCTGACCGAGGAGCTCGACAAGGACGAGGATGACGCCTACCTGACGGCGAGCATCCAGGAGATCATGCGGCTGCGGCCCGTGCTCGCCGAAGCCGAGCCGCGCGTGGTCAAGCAGAGAGTGCGGATCGGCGGCGTCGAGTACCCACCGGGCGTGGCGCTGATCGCCAGCGCCTACCTGGTGCACCGCGACCCGGAGATATATCCGCGTCCGCGCGAGCTGCGCCCCGAGCGCTTCCTGGAGAAACCGCCGGGGACGTACACGTGGATCCCGTTCGGCGGCGGGCGCACGCGCTGTCTGGGCGCGAGCTTCGCGCTGCTGGAGATGAAGGTGGTGCTAGGAGCCGTGTTGCGGGCGTGCGAGATCGAGCCCGTCAAGACCGCCGGCGAGGGGACGCGCAGGCGCAGCATCACCCTCAGCCCCGCCGGCCAGGCGATGGTCATCCTGCGGGACCGTGTCGTCGCGGCCGTCAACCCCGGCGCCGCCGTCGGTTCCGGCACAGTCGTCGATCCCGGCGCGACCGTCAACCCCGGCGTCCCCGTCAGCCTCGGCGCGCGGGATCGCCCCGGCACGACCGTCGGTCTCAGTCCCCCCGCGCATGCCGAGACGAGCATGCATGACGCGAACGGCCTCGGGCTGGGAGTCGATCAGGACGTAGCGGCGGCCTAACTCGGCCGCCGCCGCGCCGAGGGTGCCGGAGCCCGCGAAGAAGTCCAGGCACCAGTCGCCCGGGCGGGTGGAGGCCTGGACCATGCGCCGGACGATCCCGAGGGGCTTCTGCGTCGGGTAGCCGGTCTTCTCGGCGCCGCGCGTGGGCACGATCGTGTGCCACCACACGTCCGTCGGCAGCTTGCCGCGCGCGGCCTTCTCCGCCGTCACGAGCCCCGGAGCCATGTACGGCTCGCGGTTGACCGCGGCCGAATCAAAATGGTACGCAGAGGGGTCGCGGACGTAGACGAGGATCGTGTCGTGCTTGGGCGGCCAGCGCCGTCGCGTGCGCGCGCCGTAGTCGTAGGCCCAGATGATCTCGTTCAGAAAGCAGTCGCGACCGAAGAGCTCGTCGAGCAACAGCCGGCAGTAGTGGGACTCGCGGTAGTCGATGTGGAAGTACAGCGTGCCCGCGCGCGTGAGCAGCCGGCGGGCTTCGTTCAGGCGTGGGGTGAGAAACGCGAGGTAGTCGTCGAACGAGTCGCGATAGGAGGACTCCGCCAGCAGGCGTGTCTTGTAGCGACGGCCCTGAAACCCGGTGCGATCGCCGTCGGGGTCGGGGTCTGTGTGCAACGTCTGGCGGGTCTGAGCGCGGCCGGTGTTGAACGGCGGGTCGATGTAGATCAGCTGAAACGATTCATCGGCGAAGCATGGAAGCAGGTCGAGGTTGTCGCCGAGGAGGATCGCGTCGGCGCGGGGATGGCGAGGGACCTCTGGCATCGACGCCCCCGGCTGGATTCGAACCAGCGACCTGCGGATTAGAAGTCCGCTGCTCTATCCAGCTGAGCTACGGGGGCTTACGGCTCTTTGAATCGTCGCATGGGTGGGACCGGAAGACCGCCCGCGCGTGGACTACTTAGACAAGATTGAGCAAAAACGTGTAGAAAGTGGGTATGAGCAGCTCGGGAGTCGAGGACGACGAGGCGGACCTGACGCGCAAGCAGCGGCGCGAGCAGGCGCGGACGCAGCGCAAAGCCCTGGAGGAAGCGGAAGCCGCCGGTGCGAAACGCAGGGCGCGGCTGACCCAGCTTGGGATCGTCGCGGCGATCGTCGTGGCGGTCGTGGTCGTGATTCTGATCGCGACGGGCGGCGGCGGTACCAAGAAGGTCCAGAGCGGCACGAAAGCGGCGAACGAAAACGTCGCGGTCGTCAACTCGCTCGTCGGCGGTATTCCCCAGAGCGGCAACACGCTGGGCGATCCGAGCGCGCCCGTGACGCTGCAGTACTTCGGCGACCTGGAGTGCCCGGTCTGCAAGGAATTCACGCTGGGGGCGCTGCCGTCGATCATCCAGAAGTGGGTGCGAACCGGGAAGGTGAAGATCGAATACCACTCGATGGAGACGGCGACGCACGAACCGGAAGTGTTCAAAACCCAGCAGATCGCGGCCTACGCCGCGGGCAAGCAGCATCGGGCGTGGGACTTCATCGAGCTGTTCTACCACGAGCAGGGCGAAGAGGACAGCGGCTACGTCACCGAAAGCTACCTGCAGAACCTGGCGCAGCAGGTGCCCGGATTGAGCCTCAGCAAATGGACGAGCGATCGTGTCGACCCGGCACTCTCGAACGAGGTCGAAGGCGACAAGCAGGCCGCCAACAACGCCGGGTTCACGGGCACGCCGTCGTTCTTGATCGGTAAGACCGGCGGGAAAATGAACAAGCTGGAATACAGCTCGCTGACCGAACCGACGTCGTTCGACGAAGCGATCGAAAAGCTGCTGCCGGCCTAATGTCGCGATTCAAAAATTCGATGGCGTTTCCCGGCGTCTGCCCGCGCCTGACGCCCGCCGTTGACGGCCCACGTACTACCGGTACGCAGACCGCCGCCATCGAACGTCAGATCACGACCATCCACTCGGCAAACACTCACCGAATTTTCGAATCGAGACACTAGCGTCATGAGCGCGCGTGCCCTGCGGATCACGCTGATCGTGCTCACGCTCCTCGGCCTGGTGGTGGCCGGCTACGTGACCTACGTCCACTACGCCGGGATCAAACCCGCGTGCACGGCCGGCGAAAGCTGCACGAAAGTGCAGACCTCGCGCTACTCCGAGCTCGCCGGCGTGCCGGTGGCCCTGATCGGGCTGATCGGCTACGTCGTGATCCTCGCCTCGCTGCTGGCCCCCGACGACGAGCGCTTCCGCTTCCTGACCGCGGCGCTGACCCTCGGGGGGTTCGGATTCAGCGTCTACCTGACATATCGCGAGGTGTTCTCGATCCACGCCATCTGCGAGGAGTGCGTGTCGAGCGCAATCATCATGACCGTGATGATGTGCCTGTCGATCTGGCGCTACCTGCGCGGAGACGTCAACGCCGGGGCGCAGGCGCGGGTACAGGCGGCAGACGGACCGGAGCCCGCCACGCCGCCGCTCGACGCGGCCCCGTCCTGAGCGGCCCTAAACCATTCGTCCAGTGCATGATTGCCGGGCCCGGCAATGGGGTACGCGCGCCGAGGAGGATGGGTGACGATGCGCATCAACGCCCCAACCACCGACCCTCACGCCGATACCGCCGGTCCGGCGACCGTCACCGATGCCGATGGCGATGGCGATGACATGGCGAGCAGCATCATCGCCGACGCCGGTGAGACACGGCACGCGAATGCGCGCGGGGTGGAAAGGCTGTTCGAGATGACCAGCGACCTGCTGGCGGCGATCTCGCTCGACGGCCGGTTCACGCTGCTGAATCCCGCATGGGAGGACGCGCTGGGCTGGAGCATCGAGGAGCTGATGGCCGAGCCGATGCAGGCGCGGGTGCACCAGGACGATGTCGAGCAGACGCTCGCACTGACGCTGGCCGGGCGCAACCGCAGCGCGCAGCTCGTGAATTTCACGAACCGCTACCGTCACAAGGACGGGTCGTGGCGGTGGCTCTCATGGAGCGCGCGCTGCGACGGCGAGGTGTGGTACGCCGCGGCGAGGGATGTGACCGATCGCATGTGGCTGGAGCGCCAGGCGCTGCACGACCCGCTGACGAAGCTGCCGAACCGGCTGCTGCTGATGGATCGCGCCCGCCAGGCGCTGACGCGTCTGCGCCGCAGCAACGGACCGGTCGCGTTGCTGTTCATCGACCTGGACGGGTTCAAGGCGATCAACGACAATCTCGGACACGCCGTCGGCGATCACCTGCTGATCTCGATGGCCGAGCGGCTGGCGGAGATGCTGCGCGACTCAGACACGGTCGCGCGGCTGGGTGGTGACGAGTTCGTGATCCTGGCCGAGGATCTCGACTCGGACGCCGAGGCGCTCGCCGTCGCCGAACGCGTGCTGCACGCCCTGGAGGCGCCGTTTCAGGTGGGTACGGCCGAGGTCTCGATGCTCGCCAGCGTGGGCGTGTCGATCTCACACGACCCAGAGGCCGATCCCGAGGACCTGTTGCGCGAGGCCGACGTGGCGATGTACCGCGCCAAGCGCGCCGGCGGCCACAACCTGGAGCTGTTCAACGAGAATCTGCGCCGCGAGGCCGGCGCGCGCCTGGAGCTGGAGGGTCGCCTCGAGCATGCGTTGCCTCGTCACGAGCTGCTGCTCGCATATCAGCCCCTGCTGCCGCTCTCAGGCGGCAGACCGGTCGGCTGCGAGGCGCTCGTTCGCTGGCGTCCTCACGGCGCCGATCCGATGACCCCGCTGAGCTTTCTGCCGCTGGCCGAGGAGAGCGAGCTGATCATGCAGATCGGCGACTGGGTGCTGCACACCGCCTGCGCACAGGCGGCCGTGTGGCGCCGCGACGGAATCGAGGTGCCGGTCTCGGTGAATATCTCCGCACGTGAGCTGACCGGTGGCGACCTCACCGAGCGGGTGCAGGAGGCGCTCACGTACTATCGCCTGCCGGGGCGGGCGCTGCGCTTGGAGGTAAGCGAGGAGGTCGTCCTGCGAGATCCGGCACGCGCGCGGGCGGCGTTGCGTGACGTCAGGCGCCTCGGCGTCGCGGTCGCGCTCGATAACTTCGGCGCGCGCCAGTTGACGCTCAGCCTGCCGGGGAGCCTGCCGCTGGACATGCTCAAGCTGGACCTCACGCTGATCCAGGGCTTCGAGCGCGACAAGGACAGGCGCGCGATGGTCGTGGCAGCGCTGGCGCTCGCCCACGAGAGCGGCCTGACGGCGGTGGCCGTGGGGATCGAGACCAACCGTCAACTGGCGCTCGCTCGCGAGCTGAGCTGCTCGGTGGGCCAGGGCCTGCTCTTGCACCGACCGGACGCGCCGGAGCGGTTGCGCCTCAGAGAGGCGCCCGGGACGATACGCTCGCCCGCACCATGGCGCCCGATCGTGCGACTGCGCGGCTACAGCCGCCCCTGAGCGACGAGGACCTGAACCCCGCGACGATCGACAGGCGCAAGAACGCGGCCGCGAGGGCGGCGGCGGAGCTGGTGCAGGACGGGATGGCTCTCGGGCTGGGGACGGGCTCGACGGTCGCGCACCTGCTGGCGGCGCTGGGGGAGCGCGCGCGCGAGCTGACGGAGACGCGTTGCGTGGCGACATCACCGGCCACGGCGCGGATCGCCCGCGAACTGGGGTTGCGGGTGTGCGAGCTCGACGAGGTGGGCGAGCTCGATTTGGCGATCGACGGGTCCGACCAGGTCGATCCGCGGTGCTGGCTGGTGAAGGGTGGCGGCGGGGCGCACACGCGCGAGAAGATCGTGGCGGCGGCGGCGCGGCGGTTCGTGGTGATCGTCTCAATGGAGAAGGAGGTGGCGAGTCTGGGGCCGCCCGTCCCGCTGGAGGTGCTGCGGTTCGGCGTGGAGCGGACGCTGGCGACGGTCGGGGACGCGCGGTTGCGAGATGCCGGGGCGAGCCCGGACGGGAACCTGCTCGCCGACTACCACGGGCCGGTCGAGGATGTGCGCGGGCTGGCGGAGCGTCTGAGCGAGACCCCGGGCGTGGTCGAGCACGGGCTGTTCGCACCGGAGCTGATCAGCGAGGTGCTGATCGCGGGTGCGGATGGGGTGCGGCGTCGCGCGGGCGGCAAGCTTCCGGCCTGAAGTGCGGGCAGAAGTGTGGATCGGTCGGCCGAGACCACGGTGGATGGCGAGTTGGTCGGCCGAGTCCGCGGCGGGACGCGTCGGCGTAATGCGGCGATTTCAAGACAGGGGACGCAGTCTCAGTGGCCCACGGGGCCGGCGGCGGGCAAGACCGTGGCGGGTTGCAATGGGCGGAGCTCCTCCCCGGAGGAGACGGGATGGCGCTCCAGGACGCCGTCCTCGCCGATGACGTAGGCGCCCATGCGCGAGAGCGGCGGGGAGTAAACGTGGAGGGTGACGGCGGGATCGGCGCCGGCGTGGCGGACACGGTGGATGTCGGCGGCGGAGAAGTGGAAGGAGTCGCCCGCCACGAAGGTGCGATCGCGAGGCGGACCGTCGATCGTGAGGCGCTCCTCGCGGACGCGGCCGCCGACGACGGAGACGGCGCCGGCGGAGAGGTCGTGGTCGTGGTAGCCGGTGTCGTGGTCCTCGGACCAGCAGATCAGCCAAGCCGTCAGGAAGACGTCGCTGAAAAGAGCCTCGTAGACGCGCTGGGAGGAGTCGTGGCGGACGAGGTGGATCCACAGCTCGGGGCGGTCGGCGAGCTCGGCGACGAAGGCGGAAAGCTCGGGTCCGGTGAGGTCGCGAGCGCGCGGGCGGAGAATGTCGGCGATCGAGCGGGTCATCGCAATACGGCCTCCGGGACACGTCGCGCCGGGTCCTCCCCGCCCCCCACGGAATCCTGATCCGAGCGCGCGACGAAGGCGAACACGCGCCGCGCGGCCGAGGCGGAGTGGGCAGCCAGGTCGAAGCCGAGGACGTCGGGCGCGGGGAGCGGGTCGGGCTCGACGACGGGGCGATCCGAGCCATAGAGGAGCTGGCCGGAACCGACGAGGTCGGCAAGGGCGCGGATGGCGGAGGGGCCGTAGGAGGAGGTGTCGTAGAAGGTGAGCGGATCGGGAACGGAGGGCGCGGGCCCGCCACGCGAGGCAAGACGCTCGGCGTGCAGGGGGGCGAGACCGGCGAGCATCGCGAAGACGACACGAAGTGCCGGATGGGCTGGGCGGCCGGCCGTGAGGAAGGCAAGCCAGGAGGCGTGCATGTCGAAGACGTAGCGCGTGAGGGCGGGCCACCAGAGGGGGTCCTCCAGAGAAGTCTCATGCGCGCGCGGGGCCGCGCCGGGACCGGGGCCTGGATGGATGAAGAGCGGGGCGCCGCGCAGCTCGAGGCGCGAGAGCACAGGGCGCAGGCGCGCGTAGGAGGAGACGCCAGAGAGGGCGCCCGCGGGCAAAGAGACGCCGGCGCAGCCACGATCGAGGACACGGTTGACGTCGTCGGGGTCGGGAGAGTCAATGGCGATTGCGCCCCACACGCCGAAGGGAGCGCCAAGCGAGAGGGCGCCGTCGAGATAGGCGTCGATCAAAGGCAAAGCGAGGGCGCGCGGAAGCGACTCGATCCCCAAGGGGCTGGAGAGGCACAGCAGGGCGCGGTCGAGCCCGTCGAGCTGGACAAGGGCAGCGCGATGGTCGCAGGACTCGGTGGACAGGTCGAGCACGAAGGGGCGCTCACCGGCTAGGTAAAGCACGGTGAGGCCATGCTCGGAGCGCACAAAGGGGAGCTCGCGCCGGCAAGAGAGGGCGGCGACGAGCGGCTCGGTCCAGAGGTGCTGGTGGACGTCGATCTGCATGAAAAGGGCTCCTCGACGAGCCCGAAGCGATGCCGCGCCCGCCTAATCTAGAGATTGTCGATCAGTTTTATAGACTTTAGCAGATGGAGCCCCCCTCGTCCCGCGTCGGCGCCTCAAAGCGGGGGACCGAGGAAGCAGCGCGGCCGAGGCGACATCAGACTTGCCTCTATCCGTCGGCATGGTGGCGAGCATACAAATCGCCGACAATGTCGCTCATCGCCTGTTCAGTCGTTGCGATTTCCGGGGCCTTCCTGCAGCGGGGGACCCAGGAATCGAACCTGGAGCTGTGGTTTTGGAGACCACCGTGTTACCACTACACCAGTCCCCCACGGCGCCGCCAGCAACGGGAGGCGATGACCGGGAACGGGGATTCTAGGGGACCCCGCCTCGATTCCAGGGGCCTCGGCATGTAGAGTCGCGCGCGCAAGGGTCAATGCTGGTCAAAAGCAAGGGGATAGAGGGATGATGACTGATCGTTGGAGCAAGCTCGCGCCGCTGACGGGTGTGCTGTTTGCCGTGCTCGTCGTGGCCGCAATATTCTCAAACAGCTCAGAAACACCGAAGGCGAGCGCGAGCCCCGCCAAGGTGATCGCGTTCTACAGCGTGCATCGCTCGGAAGTCGAGACATCCGGCATCCTGTTCGCGCTCGCGTTCCTGGTGCTGCTGCTGTTCGCCGGGGCGCTGCGCTCCTACCTGCGCCGCACGCCCGCGGTCGAGGGGCTCAGCGCGCTCGTGCTGGGAGGCGGCGTCCTGATGGCGGCCGGCGCGCTCACGGGCTCCGGGGTGGAATACGGGCTCGCCCACAACCTCTATCAGCTGAGCCCGGCGACGGCGCAAGCGCTGAACTTCCTCAGCCAGGAACTGTTCCTGCCGATCATCGGCGGCGCGTTCGTGTTCGCCGTCTGCAGCGGCCTGGCGATCCTGCGCGGCGCGGCGCTGCCGAAGTGGCTGGGCTGGGTCGCGATCGTGCTGGGCATCGTCGTGCTCATCCCACCGACCAGCTTTCCCGCCCTGCTCGGGTTCGTGATCTGGTCGATCGTCGTGAGCATCCTGATGTACCTGCGCACGGGGGTGCCGGCCGACACAGGCACGCCGGTTTCGCAGCCGGCCATGTAGCACCCCGTCGCAAGAGGCAAGAGCCACCACGCGGGCGAGCCCATCATCCGGGCTCGCCCGTTCGCGCATGACGCCCCACGTCCCGTCTCCTCAGCCGGGATGGCCCAGGCACGCCGTCACCGGCGCAACGGCCGAGTAGTACGAACGTCGAGACCCTAAAGCCAGATAGAGCGAATGCCGAAGCCTTGGGTGGACCCATATTCAAGTGCTTTGTGATGATTGATACGTTCGCTACACGACTGCCCCACCCCGCCTCAGATGCGGGTGACACGCTGATCGAGGTCGTGATCAGCGCGCTGCTAGTCGGGTTGATCGTGGTCGGGACGCTCACTGGGTTCAACGTCGTGAACCGCGCGTCCGCCGACCAGCGCCATCACAGCCAGGCCTCGCTGCTCGCCTCGCAATCGCAGGAGCAGTTGCGCAGCGACCCCGCGAGCGCGCTCGACACGCTCGAGACCAACCCCCACATATACACGCGCACAGTCGAAGGAACGACGTACACGATCACCCAGGAAGCCCAGCCCGTCGGCTCCACGGGGACGACCTCGGGCTGCAGCGTCAGCAACGCGACCGCTCAGTCCGGCGCCTACATCCAGATCGCCTCATCAGTCACCTGGCCACAGCTCGGCAAACGGACGGCGGTCAAGCAGGCGACGCTGATCACGCCGCCGACCGGCTCCGACCTCGAGGTTGACGTCGAAAACGGCGCCACCCCCCCGGCCGGGGTATCCGGCGTCACGGCGACTGCCAAGTTCACCCCTGAAGAATCCAGCACGGCGACGACGATCGAAGGCACGACCGGCCCCGCCGGCTGCGTCGTCTTCACCGGGATCCCGGCCACGAGCGCGCTCGTCACGATCGTCCAGAAGTCCGGCTACGTGACCCCCAACGGCGCGCTCAAAGTGGCTCCCAAGGAAGTCAAAATTGCGCCGAACATCACCACCCACTACCCGGTCACGTACAACAAGGCCGGGAAGATCACGGCCGAATACACATACAGAGGCCTCACCACCTTCGAACTCAAACCGGGTGAAACCATACCAGTGCGCAGCGATACGTTCACGGCCTACAACGTGAAGATCCCGGCCGAACCAAAATTTCGAAGTCGGTGCCCCAGAAAACAACTTTACATACATCACCAATAGCGAAGAAGAAGAAGAATACAAGGCCCTGACGACAATCGTTGCAGAATCCGCGACCACCGCTCACGGCACGAAATTCACGGGCGGGAACCTCTTTCCGTTCTCCGAAAAATGGCAGGTCTACGCTGGCGACTGTCCCGCCAACAGTGTCGAAAGCGTGACCGAAAAAACAGAAAAAATCGCCAACCCAACGGTCGTCGTCGAACCGGGCGGCACTCCCACCGTGAAAGTGCCGCTAAGCTACGTGACGCTCAACGTCAAGAAAGGCAGCATAGTCAAACCTGGAGGATTCGCTACGACACCCTATGAAGTGAAGATCACCGACAGCGCGTGTGCGTCGGCGTTGACTCCGAACAACGCGTTCGCCGCAAACCTCGAACACGTGCAGACGACGACCACCACCGGTCACCTCAGCAACCCCTTCCAACCATTCGGCAAAGGCTTCAAACTCTGCCTCGCCGTCAAACCCAATCGCCTGATCAATTACACCACCTACGAAAACACGACAGTCAAAGGTCCCGAACTCACGATCTATCCCGAAGAACCGACCAAAGCTGGTTACGAATCCGAAGAAGCCGCACAACGGGTCATCTGGGAAACTGAAGAAAAAACCAAAGGCAAACCGACGAAAGCGGAACGTCTGACCAAAGAAGCCGCCGAGAAATCGGAACGCGAAACTAAGGAAACAGCACGCGGCTACACCTTCGGAGTCGGGGAACACTGCTAATGCTCGCCCGCACCCTCCATATCACGGGTACCGAAAGCGGATTCACGCTGATCGAAACACTGATCTCGATGCTGACCGGCTTCGTAGTGACCGGCGCCCTGTTCGCGATCCTCCAGATATCGACCACCCAGTCCTCGCGCGTCGCTGACGTAGCCCAGGCGACCCAGTTTGGCAGAACTACGATGACGCACATCGTCGACGAGACCCATTCCGCCTGCCTGTCGGCGGGTTTTACCCCGGTCCAGGAAAAGAGCAACGAAGGACGTCTGATTTTCGTCAATGGATACAGCGAAAAGGCCGAAGTTCCGTCGGTGGGGACAACCTCCACGGGGGTGCGCAAGGACGAAATCGTATGGAACAAAAGCACTCAGACGCTCACCGACGCCACCTATCTCAGCACCGGCACGAAAATCAAAGAAGAAAAAGAGGAATACATTTGGCCTGAAAAACCAAATTATGAAGTTCCCATTGGCGAACACATCACACAGAGCGGTACGACCCCCATTTTCCAGTATTACGCCTACGCGACGCAATCGAGCACGAGTCCGACCGCTCCGTCCAGCACGCTCGAAGAAAAAACGCTCGCCGGTGCGGAAAAAACAGAAGGCCTCACCAAGCCCGAAGCGGAAACCGTTGCCTCGGTGCTCGTCACCTTCAAGACCGCGCCGAGAGATGGCAAAATCGAACTCGGCCGTGACCCCGTCATGAGCACCCAGTCAACGTTCGCCTTCGAAGCACCGAACTCAGAAACCCCAATCTCGGCGGCGCCATGCGAATGAACACACTCATCGACAGAATCCGGACCCGCATCCTCGACGAGCGCGGCGTGACGATGATCATCGCGATGGGCGTGATGCTCGTGACGAGTCTGCTGCTGGTCGGCGCGTATGTTTCGGCCAACGGCGACGTGCACAACTCGCACGTCAACGCAGCGCAGAAGCAGGCCTACTACGCGGCGCTCGCCGGCATCCAGGAATATGAGTACCAGCTGCAGGCCAACCCCGACTACTGGCAGAAATGTGAAGAATCGGCGAAAACGGTAACTAATGAAGCGAGCGAGCGTTACGAAATCAAACTGCTGGCCGCGAGCTCCGAGCCCGAAGGCACCAAATGCAGCACCTCGGAACCGTTTACCACGATGATCGAGTCCAAAGGCTCGCTCGCCAACACCTTCCGGATCGAGTCGATCGGCTGCGCCGGCGTCAGCGGGCTGACCAGCTGCGAAGGGCAGAAACGCTCGACCGTGGCCGTGCGCAAGCTCGTCGCCACATTCCAGGTGACCGGCTTCCTCGACTTCATCTACTTCACAAACTTCGAAACACTTGACCCCAGCCTGTACAAAGCACCGAAAGGCTGCGAAGGGGCGTATCACAAAGAATGGAGCAAAGAAGGCCTGGGCTGCCAAACGATCACATTCACGACTGGTGACAGCGTCGAAGGGCCGATGCACACCAACGACTCCACACGCGTGGAAGGCACCCCGTCCTTTGGCCGGAAAGAACATAGCCCAGCCGACGCTGTCGAAATCAACGGCGACACTTACCCATCCGCAGAATGTCCTAAAACAGGTGGGCCGACATATTACACGGCAACAAAATGCTATACCGACAAAGGTCCAGCGCTCATTCCTCCGCAAAGCGATACCAGCCTGTCTTCGTATGTCGAATCCTCAAACCGGTTCGAAGGCGTCACGCATCTCAAACTTAATGGCTCAGCCAATACTATCAGCGTGACCTATTTCAACTCAAAAGAAGAAGAAGTCAAAGAAACCATCGGCTGGCCTAAAAATGGCCTTATCTATGTGCAGAACAACGAAAAAAAGGGGTGCTCGTACACATTCGAAGTGCAAAACGCCGACAACAGCACGGAGACCGCAAAAGAGAAAAACTGCGGCAACGTGTACGTCGAAGGCACGTACAGCAAATCACTCACAGTCGCGGGCGAAGACGATCTCATCATCGACGGCAGCATTTACCCGACGAGCGTCGAAGGCAAACTCGGCAGCGAACCCACCGGCACGGCGGTCCTCGGCCTGATCGCGAGCGAATACGTGCGCGTCTACCATCGCTGCTCAAACGAAGAAAATGAAGAAGGATCCCTGAAGAACCCTTGGATCTATGCGGGAATCCTGTCGACGAACCATTCGTTCATAGTCAACAACTACGCCTGCGGAGAAGCGCTCGGCAAACTGAACGAGTACGGAGCGATCGCGCAGGACTACCGCGGCCCGGTGGGACTCGTCGGCGGCAGCGGCTACCTCAAGGACTACAAATACGACAACCGTCTCGCGACCGACGAGCCCCCCTACTTCCTCGCGCCGCTGAAGGCCGGCTGGCGGATCATCCGCGAGACGGCCCCCAACCCGGGGTAGGTCTGAACTCGGCCCATCTCAGACCAAGCGCCCCGCAAGCCCCAAAATCAGCCAGCGAGGCGGGTACATGAGACGGCCGGCGGGTTTCGCCGGACGTGCTCATGTTCGCCTCGCATACGCGCGAAGGGACTCGAACCCCCAAGGGCTTGCGCCCACCGGCACCTAAAGCCGGCGTGTCTGCCAATTCCACCACGCGCGCGTGTCCGACCATCGCTCGTGCGATCACGCACGATGACCACCCAAGATTGTATGGTGTCCCTCACGATGTCCTCGGTCTCCGACCCCCTGGCGCCTTCCGGCGCGGTCATCATCACCCATCCCAACCGCGACCGGCCGGTCGTGCAGGCCACGCGCGCGACGGTCGTCCTGCTGCTGCTGATCTCCGCCGCGCTCGTGCTGATCGTGACCGTCGGCGGCTGGCGGGTGCTCGAGAGCGCCTGGATCGTCCAGGTCGCCTACGTCGTCATCTACCTCGTGCTGGCTTTCTTCGCCGCCCGTTGGAACCGGGGCGTCCTGCCCGTCGCCGCGGCGCTTGCCGTGCTGCTGCTCGTGTTCTCGCTCGTCGCCGGACCGTTCTGGTTCGACCGCGACAAGACCGGCTTCGTCCAGCCGACGATCGACGCCGGGCTGCTCGGCGTCATCACGCTGCTGATCGTTCCCGTCCAGATGCTGCTGATCGCGTTCGCGATGCGCGGCTTCTCCCAGGGCTGGAACATCGAGCTGGAACGCCCCGCCCCCGCCTCCGGTGGGGGCCGCGGCTACATAGACGCGCCCCCGTACCCGGCCTGAGCAGTCCGTCTGACGCCCACCGGCCTGGACTCTGACCGCCCGGTGCCCGTCCCGGCGGCGGCTGGCTTATATTGGGTCACAATCGTGCGGCGGTGGCGGAACGGTAGACGCGGAGGCCTCAAAAGCCTCTGTCCGCAAGGGCGTGTGGGTTCGACTCCCACCCGCCGCATCGACTCGACCTGATGTACGCCTCGCGGCGGTGGATGACACCTGCGATCTGACCGTGGGCATGGCGATCTGAGCGCGCGGGATGGGCAACACGCGACTCGGCTCGGTCGGCCCCGGGCACGGTGCAGCCGCCCTGGGACTCAGTCGAACCCCGGCGGGCGGTCCTGCGCCCAAGGGCGCTCGGCCTCGATCTGCGCCGCGAGCGCGATCAGCGTCGCCTCGTCGTTGGGCCTGCCCACGAGCTGCACCGCGCGCGGCAGTCCGTCGGCGGCGAATCCCGCCGGCACCGAGCACGCGGGCTGGCCGGTGAAGTTCCAGCACGCCGCGTAGGGCACGGTCGCCGTCGCTTCGACCGTCGTCCGCAGCCAGAATTGGCCCTCGCGGGCGCCGATCCTCGGCGCGGGCGCGGGGGTCACCGGCGTCAGCAGCACGTCGTGGTCGGCCAGCGGCTCGTTCAACCGCGCGGCGTATGCGGCTTTGCGCCCGAGCGCCCAGTCGACCACACCCGGCGGGAGCATCCCCCCGAGGCGGGCGATCGCGCGGATGCGCCGTTCCAACCGTTCGGGATGGGCGAACGTGGCGGCCTCCTCGTGGATGCTGCGCAGGACGATGGCGGTGAACTCGGGCGCCGGCGCCAGTGGACCGTGATCCACCTCACGCTCATTCACCTCGTGGCCGAGACCCCTCAGCAGCGCCGCCGTCTCCTCCAGCGCCGCGCGATTCTCGGCGTGCAGCTTCGTCAGCGGCGATGGCGGCAGCTTGCTGGAGACCGCGATCCGCAGCGCCCGCCCGCCCGAACCGCCATTGATGGTCCCGCCCGGCGCCCCCTTCGCCGCCTGAGCGAGCGCGGCCATGAACGCGCTCGGCGGGACCGCGGGCGCGCCCGGGTCCGCCGGCCCGTCGGCGATCGCATCGTAGAACAGGGCGCTGTCGCGCACCGATCGTCCCAGCACGCCGTTGACACACAGGCCGTGCCACGCGTCCAGGTGCGGCGCGAGCGGCACGCGCCCGCGCTGGGTCTTCAGCCCGAACAACCCGCAGTAGGCCGACGGGAATCGAATAGATCCCCCGCCGTCGCCCGCCAGCGCAGCGCCGACCAGGCCGGCCGCGACAGCCGCCGCGCTGCCTCCGCTCGAGCCACCGGGGCTGTGCTGCAGATTCCACGGGTTGCGCGTCACTCCCCAGGTGGGAGACTCGGTCCAGGGTACGGCGCCCAGCTCGGGCATGTGCGTCTTGCCGATCGGGATCGCCCCGGCCGCGCGCATCCGGCGCACGATCTCCGAGTCCTCGCGCGCGGGCTCGCCGTAGGCGTTCGTGCCGAACGTCGTCACCTCGCCGGCCACGTCGAATTCGTCCTTGACCGCGATCGGCACGCCCAGCAGCGAGCGCTCGCTGTCCCCCGCCCCGCGCCGGGCGTCGGCCTGGTCGGCTTCCATCCGCGCGCGCTCGGCGAACACCACGCGAAACGCGTTCAGCTTGGGGTTGAACCGCGCGATCCGCTCCAGGTACAGGTCCACCAGCTCGCGCGAGCTCACCTCGCCCGTGGCGATCAGCTCGGCCTGCCTGGCGATCCCGGCGTATGCGAGGTCGGTCGCGTCCATACCGAGGCAATCTAGTGCAAACGACACCCCGCCGCCCCGCGCTTTACGATGTCCCTGGAGGGATCAATCGCCGCTGTACAACGCAAGGGGGAACATCTCGTGTCCTATCCCGTCACCTTCGAGGCCGACTACGTCGAGTCCCGCAACCGCCTCACCACCTTCTTCCGCCTGATCTTCGCGATCCCGCTCGTGATCTGGCTGCTCCTGTACGGAATCGTCGCCGAGCTGGCGATCATCGTCGCCTGGTTCGCGATCGTGATCACCGGCGAGTATCCACGTGGCCTCTATGACTTCGTCTCCGGCTTCACGCGCTTCGCCACGAGGACGCTCGCCTACACCTACCTGCTCTGCGATCCCTACCCGTCGTTCGGGGGCGCCGACGATCCGGCCTACCCGGTGCGGATGGAGTTCAAGCGGCTCGAGCACTACGACCGCCTGAAGACCCTCTTCCGCATCATCCTCGCGATTCCGATCCTGATCCTGCGCTACGTCATGGGCCTGCTGTTGGAGATCGGCGCCTTCGCCGCGTGGTTCGTGATCCTGATCACGGGCTCAATGCCGCGCGGCCTCTTCGATCTGATGGTGCTGGCCAACTCCTACACCGCGCGCTCGGACTCCTACATCTACCTGCTGACCGAGACCTACCCCCCGTTCCAGGACGAGCAGACGCGCGCGGCCGGAACACCCGCTCCGCCGGCGCCCCCGGCTCCGCCGCCCGCGCCGGATTACCCATCGGCTTCCTGAAGCGCAAAGCAAGGTCGATGGAACGGGACCGCGCATGCGCGGTCCCGCCGGCGGGCACATGTGCCCGCCGGCGCCGTGCCGCATGCGGCACGGCAGCAGGGCCGCATGCGGCCCTGCTTCGGAGGCGCACATGTGCGCCGCCCGGGACAACATCAGCTTTTACAAGCCATGTGCAGCCCTCCGCTTATCGCGGCGCATGCACCGTTCGGGACAACATCAGCTTTATAAGCCATGTGCGGCCCTCCGCTTATGGCGGCGCCTGCGCCGCCCGGGCCCATCACTACACGGGTGTCACACCGTTGCGCTTAGCGGGCCACGCGCGAGTCTTCGAGCTCGCGTGCGCGAACCGCGTGATCAACTCCGCACGCAGCTCTCCCGGCTCGACCACCGCGTCGATCACCATTTCGGACGCGAGATGCAGAATGTCGATGTCCTCCCCGTACTCCCGGCGCAGCTCCTCGGTCCGAGCCGCGCGCTTCTGACTCGTCCTCGATCGCCTGCAGCTGGTTGTAATACACCGCGTTGATCGCCGCCTGCGGGCCCATTACCGCAATCGACGCACTGGGCAGCGCGATGCAGCAGTCGGGCTCGAACGCCGGGCCCGCCATCGCGTACAGCCCCGCCCCGTAGGCCTTGCGCACGATCACCGACATCTTCGGCACCGTCGCCTCGCTCACGGCGCTGATCATCTTGGCGCCGTGCCGGATGATCCCTTCGCGCTCCACCCTGGTGCCGATCATGAACCCCGGCACGTCGGCCAGGAACAGCAGCGGCACGTTGAACGCGTTGCACGTCCAGATGAACCGCGCGGCCTTGTCGGCCGAGTCCCCGAACAGCACGCCGCCCTTGTGCTGCGGCTGGTTGGCGACGATCCCGATCGCATGCCCGTCCAGCCGCGCGTAGCCGACGATCAGCTCCTTCGCCCAGCGCGGGTGCACCTCCAGCAGCGACCCCGCATCGACGACCGCGTCGATCAGCTCCTTGCATGTCGAACGGCTTGTTCTCGTCCTGCGGGATTATCTCCGCGATCGGCGTCTTTGACGCGGGCTCTGCCGATTTTGCCGAGGGTGGGGCGGCTCTTCCCAGTTGGTCGGCATGTATGCCAGGTACCGCTTCGCAAGCGCGATCCCGTCCTCGTCGGTTTTCACCAGCTGATGCCCGCACCCGCTCACGCCCGTGTGCATCCGCGCGCCGCCCATCTCCTCCAGGCTCACCTGCTCCCCGATCACCATCTCCGCCATCCGCGGCGAGCCGAGATACATCGACGCGTTGCCCTCGCGCATGATCACGATGTCGCAGAACGCCGGTATGTAGGCGCCGCCGGCGGCGCTCGGGCCGAACAGCACGCACACCTGCGGCACGACGCCCTGACATCCGCACCTCGTTGTAGAAGATCCGCCCCGCGCCGCGCCGGCCCGGGAACATCTGGACCTGCTCGGTGATTCGCGCGCCCGCCGAGTCGACGAGGTAGACCATCGGGACTGCGCAGGCTCAAGCGCGCGCTCCTGGATGCGCAGGATCTTCTCGACCGTCTTCGGGCCCCACGAGCCCGCCTTCACCGTCGGGTCGTTCGCCATCAGCGCGACCGTTCTGCCCGTCGACCGTCCCCGACGCCCGTCACGACCCCGTCGGCGCCGAGGCCCATCCTCGCCTCCCAGTTGGCCAGCAGCGCCTCCTCGGCGAACGACCCGTCGTCGAGCAGCAGCGCGACCCGCTCGCGCACCGGCAGCTTGCCCTGCTCGCGCGCCTTCTCGTGATGGCGCTCCGGGGCCGCCCGCGCAGCGCGCGTTCCCGGTCGCCTGCGTGACAGGTTCGCAGGACCAAGCTAGATCCCCGAATTCTCGACCGGCGTCTCGCCCGCGTAGTCGTAGAAGCCCATCCCCGACTTGCGCCCGTACCAGCCCGCGCTCAGCATCTTGCGCAGCACCGGAGGGCGGGCGAAGCGGCGCTCGCGAGAACTCGTCGAACAGCACGTCGCAGATCGAGCCGAGCGTGTCCAGCCCGACGAAGTCCGCCAGCGTCAGCGGCCCCATCGGGTGCCCCGCGCCGGCCTTCATCGCCTCGTCGATCTCGCCCGACCGAGCCCACGCCCTCTTCATAGGCGCGCATCGCGTCGAGCATGTACGGCACGAGCAGCCGGTTGACGATGAACCCCGCCCGGTCTTTCGTTCCGATCGCCAGCTTGCCCTCGGACCTGTGCGAACTCCAGCGCCGTCTCGAACGCCTCGTCGCTGCTCGTCACGCAGCGCACGACCTCGACGAGCTTCATCACCTGCGCGGGGTTGAAGTAGTGCAGCCCGACAAACTGCCCCGGCCGGCCGGTCGCCGCCGCCTGGTCGATCACCGCCAGCGAGGACGTGTTCGTCGCGAACACCGCCTCCGCCTTGACGATCCGATCGAGCTCACGCCACATCTCGAGCTTCAGCGTGAAGGTTCTCGGTGATCGCCTCGATCACCAGGTCGCACTCCGGCCAGATCCGCGTAGTCGGTCGTCCCCTGGATGCGCCCCCGTCACCGCGTCGGCGTCCTGCTGCGATGACTTCCCCTTCTCGACCGCGCGCGCGAGCTGCTTCTCGATCTTGCCGATCCCCTTCTGCAGAGCGTCGCGTCGTCGACCTCGCGCAGCACCACCTCGTAGCCCGACTGCGCCGCCACCTGCGCGATCCCGTGCCCCATCAGCCCCGCCCCGAGCACGCCCACCTTCTCGATCTTCTGCTGCGCCATACGCCCTCCGTTTGGTCCGCTCGGTTGCGGGCAGCCTATTACGCGACGGTGGGAACGCCCGCCGTGCTTGCGGGACATGCCGTCGAGCACCCCGCACGCACAGGGTTCGCGCACGTGCCCGGCTCGCTGTAGCCTCCGTTGGGTGAGCATCGAGGAGACCACCTTCGACCTCTCCGCCGCCGGGCTGCGCGCCGACGGCAGCGACCTGCGCATCTCGATCGAGGTGCTTGCCTCCAAGCTCGCGTCGTCGCTGCCCGCGCGCACGCGTGTACAGCGCGCCGGTGGGGGCCTGTTGGGCCGTGGACCAAAGCACGTGCGTCGCCTGCAGGTGGAGCTCGGCGGATGCGCTTATGAGCTGAGCGTTGACGGCGACCGTGTCGAGGGCTTTCGCGAGCGCGTATCCGGGGGCATCTCGATCAAGCGCGAGTCGCTGACCCCCGATGCGTGGGTCGCGGCGCTCACGAGCGGGCTGCAGGCAGAGGCGCAGCGCAGCGCCGAGGCACGCCGGGCGCTGGAGGGATTGATCGGCTGATGTCAGACCCCGAACCCGGCGCCGCCCCCCAGGAGACGACCGACGAGCAGGCATTGGAGCGCGAACAGGCCGAATCGCTCGCCCAGATCGAGGCCGGACACATCCCCCTGTCGGCGCAACGGCGTCTGAGCGAGCTGCGCGAGCAGGGCGGCGGCTCGTTCACGTCGGACCTGTCCGTCAACGGCTTCGCCCTCTGCCACCAGCTCGGCCTGACACCCCTCTCACAGGTGATGGGCAGCTCGATCTACCAGATGGGCTACCAGTCCTCATGGGGCACGACTGGTTATGGGGGTACCGCTCTGGTCGAGATGGACACGCTCTCGGAGGCGCTCAACGAGGTGCGCGGGCGGGCGCTGCAGCGACTCGCCGAGGAGGCCCGTCACGTCGGGGCCGACGCCGTCGTGGGCGTGGAAACGCGCGCGGGCGAATCCGAGCTTGGCTCCGGTGCGGGCGGTGGTCAGCTGGCGCTCGAGCACGTGGTTCTCGGCACCGCGGTGCGCCGCGCCGACCGATCCGCCGGGACCGGCCAACACGGTGGGAGCCCCGTCCTGACCGAGCTGTCGATCGCGGACTACGCCCTGCTGTTGCGGGCCGGCATCGAGCCGGCCGGGATCGTCGCCTGGAGCTCGGTGTTCTTCGCCAACTATGGCTATTACGGGATGCTCGGCCCGGGCGCGGGGATGGGCATGGGCTCGGTCCAGAACTTCGAGCTGCGCGAGTTCACCCAGGCCTTCTACGGCGCCCGCGAGACCGTCATGACCCAGCTCACCCGCCAGGCCGCCGCGCTCGGCGCCTCCGGCGTCGTCGGCGTGCGGATCGGACACACCGCCCGCCCGCACACGCTCAGCGGCGGTATGGGCGGCGCCGTGGGGGGCTTCGGCGGGCGCGAGATCCGGGGACTGATGGTGACGTTCAACGCGATCGGCACCGCCATCCACCAGCACGAGCACGAGCACGCCTCCATCGAACCGCCTGAACCCGTAGTCGATCTGTTCGCCTGACCGCTCATACCCACTGACCCTTCGACCCCTCATCTCCGAGCGACCATTCCCCACCAACCCTTCGCGACCCACCCTCGCCTGAGCGACCAATCCCCCAGCAACCTCTCGACACACCGTCCCCGAGCGAACCACCCGAACCGATAAGGAGCACGCCATGACCGAGGAGCACGAGACCGCATACGACCCATCCTCCCTCGAGGGCGTCCCCGAGGCGGGGCGCGCCCGTCTGGCGCAGAACCAGCAGGGCCTGTTCACGTCCGACCTGTCGGTCAACGAGTTCCTGCTCGTCAAGCAGGCGGGCTTCGAGCCGCTCGGCCTGGTCGTCGGGAGCTCGATCTACCACATCGGCATCCAGCTGCTCGGGCTGGAAGAAATCCCAGGAGATGACCGTCCTCTCCGAGGCCATGTACGGCGCGCGCCAGCTGGCGATGACGCGCATGGAGGAGGAGGCTGACCAGCTCGGGGCGGACGGCGTCGTCGGCGTGCGCCTGGACATCGGGCGCTACGAGTGGGGTCAGGACATGGCCGAGTTCATCGCGATCGGCACGGCCGTCAAGCACCGCGACGGCGTGCTGCACCGCGCGCCCAGTGGCCGGCCGTTCACGAGCGACCTCTCAGGCCAGGACTTCTGGACACTGCTGCGCACCGGCCACCGCCCCGTCGGGATGGTGATGGGCAGCTGCGTCTACCACGTCGCGCATCGCGGCATGCTGCAGTCGATGGCCCAGACCGGGCGCAACGTCGAGCTGTCGAACTTCACCCAGGCGTTGTATGACGCGCGCGAGCTGGCGATGGAGCGGATGCAGTCAGAGGCGCAGGAAATCGGCGCCGAGGGGATCGTCGGCGTGGACCTGCAGGAGAAGTCACACGGCTGGGGCAGCCACACGATCGAGTTCTTCGCCGTCGGCACCGCGATCGTGCCGCGCGAGGGCCATGATGAAGCGATCGAGCCCCCGACGACCGTGCTCGACCTGAGCTGATATTAACTATAGTATCTACCTAAAGATAAAGAGCCGTGTGGGTGATATAAAAATAAAACTGGGTATTGCTATGGTGATACGCAGTTAAAAGAGATATATACCTCCACTCCTCTCTCGCACCCGGCAACGACCCACCCGGCTTCAGCTGATCCAAGGCCCGCCGCCGACAGGAGAACCCGACATGAGCCTCGTCACCACCGAAGACCGCGACGGCGGCGCCGTCCGCCACGTCGTGCTGAACCGGCCCGAGAAGCGCAACGCGATGAGCCAAGCCCTGCTCTCCGAGCTCGCTGACGCTCTGCGCGCGGCGAGGGACGACGGCGATGTGCACTGCGTGGTGCTGCGCGGCGAGGGACCGGTTTTCTCGGCCGGCGTCGATCTGGTCGAGCTGGGCGAATCGGCCGGCGAGATCGGCCGGCTGCGCCCATTTCGCACGGTGTTCCTGGAATGCGCCAATCTCTGCGAAGAGATGACCAAGCCAGTCGTCTGCCAGATCCACCACACGTGCGTGGGCGGTGCGCTGGAGGTGGCTCTGGGTTGCGATCTGCGGATCGCCTCCAGCGGCTCGCGGCTGGGCCTGCCCGAGGTGAAGTTCGGGATCATCCCGGACGTGGGCGGCTCGACCCGCCTGCCGGCGGTCGTCGGGCTGGGACGGGCGAAGGAGCTGATCATGACCGCGCGGCTGATCGACGCCGCCGAGGCCGAGCGCATCGGCCTGGTCAACCGCGTCGTCCCAGGCGAGGAGCTGGACACGGCCACCCAGGCGCTCGTGGACGAGCTGCTCGCGAACTCCCCCATCGCCGTCGGCCGCGCCAAGCGCGTGATGGACGCCTCCGCGCGCCCCGCCCTCGCGCAGACCCTCGAGCTGGAGGTGTCCGTTCAGGAGTACTGCGTCGCCGCGATGCGGGAGACAGCTCAGACGGCGCAGGAAGCCGAAGGAGCCCTCGCCGGATAGCCGCTCGGGTTCAGAAGCAAGCCACTGAGACGGCCGTGGACCAAGCGATGCGAGATCCAGAAGGCCCACCCACCCCCGCGTGGCGTACCGATCGACGATCGATGGGATCGCCGATCGGCCAGCACGCGAGCGACTGAGGACAAGCAGCGCGCCGCGTCCACGGTCGTCTCAGCCCCACTCCACCGGCCCGGCCACGAGCGTGTGGCTGCCCAGCGGCCGGCCCAGCACCTCCTGCGCGCGCCGCGCGCATTGAAGCAACGCGTCGAGATCGATGCCCGTCTCGATCCCCATCTCCCCCAGCATTGAGACCAGGTCCTCAGTGGCGATGTTCCCCGTGGCCCCCGGCGGCACGGGGCAGCCCCCGAGCTCGCCGAAGCTCGACTCGTAGGAGTCGATCCCCGCTCCCAGCGCCGCCAGCACGTTCGCGAGGCCCTGTCCACGCGTGTTGTGAAAATGCGCGGTCAGCTCGACGACCCCTCCCAACCCGTCGCGCCACAGCGCGAACAGCTCGCCCACCTGGCGCGGGTTGGCCATCCCCGTCGTGTCGCCGAACCCGATCTCCTGAGCGCCCGCGTCGCGCAGGCGCGCCGCGATCTCCAGCACCCGCCCGGGCGGGACGTGACCCTCATAAGGACAGCCGAACGCCGTGGAGATCACACCCTCGCAGCGCAACCCCTCCTCGCGGGCGCGTACGAGTACGCGTTCCAGACCCGTGAGCGACTCCTCGATCGAGCGATTCACGTTCTTGCGGTTATGAGTCTCCGACGCGGACAGGAACACGTTGACCTCGTCGAACGCGGGGTGCGCTCCCCTCTCGACGTGCAGGTCCCCGCGCAACGCCAGCGCGCGATCCAACCCGTGCTCGTTGGGGATCAGCACGCTCACGGCCACCTCGTCGGGCACGTCGATCCTCGTCAGCACCTCCGCCGCGTCCGTGAGCTGAGGGATCACATCGGGCCGCACGAAGCTGGTGACCTCCAAACGCTTGACGCCCGTGCGCGCGAGCGCGTCGATCAGCTCGACCTTGCGCTCGGTGGGGATGACCTCGGACTCGTTCTGAAACCCGTCGCGCGGACCGACCTCTCTGATCCTCACCGCCGTCGGAAGCGTCACCCCTCGCAGCTTATACTCGGCCGCCGTGCCACCCTCACCCATCGACCCTGTCGCGATCGTCGGAGCCTCGGGCTCGCTCGGCTTCGGGCTCGCCATCCGGCTCGCGCGGACGGGTGTGCCGATCGTCATCGGCTCGCGCGATCCCGATCGCGCGGCGCAGGCTGCCACGCGCGCGCGTGCGGCCATTCCCGAGGGGGAGTTCATCGCGCGCGACAACGCGAGCGCGGTGCGCGAGGCGGACACCGTGATCCTGAGCGTTCCGTTTCGCAACCAGTCCGAGACGCTCTCAAACCTCCGCGACGCGTTGCGCCCGGGGCAGCTGCTGATCGACGCGACCGTACCCCTGGCTGCCGCGGTCAGCGGCAAGGCGACGCGAATGCTCGGTGTGTGGCAGGGCTCCGCCGCCGAGCAGGCGGCCGAGATGGCGCCCGCCGGCGTGCGCGTCGTCTCGGCCCTGCACACGGTCAGCGCCGCCAAGCTGAACGACCTGGATCGCGTGCTCGACGAGGACGTGCTCGTGTGCGGCGACGCGCGCGCGGACAAGCGCGAGGCGGCGCTGTTGATCCAGCAGATCGCGGGCCTGCGCTGCGTGGACTGCGGCCGCCTGGAGATGTCGCGCACGACCGAGTCGCTGACGGCGCTGCTGATCGGGGTCAATGCCCGCTACAAGGTCCACGCCGGCATACGCCTGGCGGGGCTGGCAGACGAGTTGTGGGAATAGTCGTATCTATTTTTAGTGCGTTTAGTGCGTATGACTATGGCTATACCAGCTTTGAATAACAACCAACCCCGGTCTTAGGAGGTTCGAGGTTTCGCCTGACGTCGCCGACCTACGTCGGGCAACGACACACACGACCGGCCGTCCACCGCGCTCGCCGCCGGACATACTCTGGGAGTGATGCACCCAGACATCGTGATCCTCGCCGGGGGCACCGGCGGCGCCAAGCTCGCGCGGGGCATGGCCGACGCGATCGACATACCCGAGCGCCTGACGGTGATCGCGAACACGGGCGACGACATCGAGATCTACGGCGCGCACGTCTCGCCCGACCCGGACCTCGTCTCGTTCTGGCTCGCCGATCTGATCGACGAGCGCGGCTGGGGGTTGCGAGACGACACGTTCGCGGTCATGGACGGGTTGCGCGGGCTGGGACACGACGTGTGGTTCAACCTCGGCGACCGCGACCTCGCCTGGTGTGTCGAGCGCGCGCGGATGCTGGCCGATGGACTCTCCCCGACGGCAGCGCTCGCCCGTCTGGGCGAGGCGATCGGCGTGCGCGCACGCGTGCTGCCGATGAGCGACGAGCCCGTGCGCACATGGGTGCGCTGCAGCAGCGCCGGATGGTGCTCGTTCCAGGAGTTCATGATCCGCGAGCGGGCGCAGGGAATCGTCGAGGGCCTGGAATTTCGCGGCGCCGAGCAGGCGACACCGAGCGAGCAGGTGCTCATGGCGATAGCGAACGCCGGCGCGATCGTGATCGGCCCGTCCAACCCGCTCGCCTCGATCGCGCCGATCCTGGCGGTGCCGGGCATTCGCGAGACCCTGTCCGCGTCCGCCGCGTCCGTCGTCGCGGTCAGCCCGGTCGTCGGAGGAGAGATCCTGAAGGGCCCGACCGCCGCGTTCATGGCGTTCGCCGCGCTGGAGTGCAACGCCGACGGCGTGGCCGACTTCTACGGCGATCTGCTGGACGGGATCGTCGCCGACGAGAACGTCGCCCGCCTGCCGACGCTCGAGATCGACACGCGCATGGACGACCCCGCCTCGCGCGCGCATGTAGCCCGCCAGACGCTGGACTTCGCCGAAGCCCTCGCGTAGGGATAGCCTCAACCCGAGGAGCCAACGAGCGCCGCACTATCGTCTGCGAGCACATGCGCACCGCCGCGATCCTCCCCGTCAAGCGCTTCGCCCGGGCCAAGCGTCGTCTTGGCGCAAGCGTCGCCGAGGATCTGCGCGATGACCTGGCGCGAGCGATGGTCGGCGACGTGCTCGTAGCCCTGAGCGCAACCGCCTCGATCGAGCGCACGATCGTCGTGACACGCGAGGATTCGGTCGCCGCGGCCGCGCGCTACCTGGGCGCGCTGGTCGTGCAGGACACCGCCGAGGAGAGCCAGAGCGCAGCGGTCGCCCTCGGCGTCGAGTCCGCCATCGCCGCGGGGTACGAGCGCGTGCTGTGCATCCCCGGCGACTGCCCCGCGCTCGACCCGGCGGAGCTGGACTTGCTGCTGGACGCGGGCGCGCCTGCCGCGCCGTCCGTGGCGATCGTTCCCGATCGCCACGGGACCGGCACCAACGGACTGCTGCTGACACCTCCCGACGCGATCGTCTCCAGCTTCGGCCCGGACAGCTGCGAGCGTCACCAGGCCCTGGCACGGGCGGCAGGCGTGGCCTGCCGGATCGAGCAGCCGGCATCCCTACTGCTCGACATCGACACGGGCGCCGATCTCACGGTGCTGCGCGAGCGACTGTCGGGCACACACACCCGTGCCCCGCGCACTCGCGCTGTGCTCGGCCTACCCGAGGGAACGGACGTCATCATCCCCATCGCCGGCTCTGGCGCCGGCGCCATCACCAGCGCCGGCTGACCGAGGTCATCGACATGACAAGCCTCAGTGCCCGTGCCCTCAGCGGCCTCCCCGAGGTGCGCACCGGTGACGACCTCGCGGCGCTGATCGCCACTGCAGCGGGCGACGAACCGCTGCGAGACGCTCAGATCGTGGTGGTCGCCCACAAGGTCGTGTCGAAGGCCGAGGGATCGGTCGTCGCACTGGCCGATGTCAATCCGAGCCCGCGCGCGCTCGAGTTGGCGGCAGCACAGAGCAAGGACGCGCGCGCGGTCCAGGTGGTGCTCGACCAATCGGCGGAGATCGTGCGCGCAGAGCGCGATGTGCTGGTCTGCCGCACACACCACGGCTTCGTGTGCGCCAATGCGGGGGTGGATGCCTCCAACACATCCCTGGAGGACGGGCCCGAGATGAGTGAGACAGGGACGGGCGGGACACAAGCGGGTGAGACAGGAGAGGACAAGATCGAGGCAGATGAGACGAGCGAGAGTGAGACCCTGATCCTCCTCCCCCGCGACCCCGATGCCTCGGCGCGGGGTCTGCGCGCGCGCCTGCACGAGCTGACGGGCGCAACGGTCGCGGTGCTGATCACCGACAGCTTCGGGCGCGCGTGGCGTCACGGGCAGTGCGACGTGGCGATCGGTTGTGCCGGGATGACGCCGCTGGATGACTGGCGCGGGCGCACCGACGCAGCCGGCCTGCGGCTGCGGGCAACCTGGCTGGCCGTCGCCGACGCCGCCGCCGCGACCGCCGATCTGGCGCGCGCCAAGGACTCACGCGAGCCCGTTGTCGTGATCGACGGCCTGGAGCGGTTCGTCACTTCAGAAGACGGCCCGGGGGCGAGAGCGCTGCTGCGGGCGCTGGAGGAGGACCTGTTCCGGTAGGGATCCGTCGAGCCCCGGTCCGTTGATGTTCTTCTTGGTGCACCGCAAACGCGCGCGCACGCGCGCACGCGCGCGGCATCTGCTTTTTATATCGAATCGATCAGACCGGGGGCCTCGCCTCATGAGGTCGCGACCGCGACCGGCAGCTCGTAGCGGCGGCGAATCTCATACAGCGTCGTGCGCTCGGCCGCGGGACGCCCCGCTTCGTGAGCGGCGCTCACCAGCTGGTCGGGATCCAGGCGCGTGCCGTGGTAGGAGCCCGCGAGGCGGCTGATCGACTCCTCCATCAGCGTGCCGCCGAGGTCGTTTACGCCCCAGCGCAGCGACTCGGTGGCGGCGTCCAGGCCCATCTTCACCCAGGACGCCTGCAGGCTGGGCACCGTGCGTCCCGAGCGCGAGTCGGAAGACGGCGGTGTGTTGAAGGTTCTCCTCGCGGGAGATCTCCTCCACGCCGTGGGTGCGCCCGAGCAGCGTCTGAAACGGGATGAACGAGAGCGGCACGAACTCGGTGATCCCGCCCGTGCGCTCCTGCAACTCGCGGATGACACGCATGTGCTCGGCCAGCTCCCATGGCTCCTCGATGTGGCCGAACATGACCGTCGCGGTCGAGCGCAGCCCGGCGCGGTGGGAGGCTTCGATGATCTGCACCCAGCGCGCGACCGGCAGCTTGTTCGGTGAGATCCGCTCGCGTACGCCGTCGTGCAGCACCTCCGCCGCGGTCCCCGGAGTCGAGCCGAGTCCCGCGTCGCGCAGCCGCGCGAACACCTCTGACGGAGGCAGCCCGGAGATGTCGCACATGTGCGCGATCTCCATCGGGCTGTAGGCGTGCAGGTGGATGTCGACACCGGCCCCGCGCGCGGTGGCCTTGGCCAGGCGCAGCCAGCCCAGGTAGTCGTCAAGGCTCCAGTCGGGATGGATGCCCGACTGGATGCACAGCTCGCTCGCGCCGTAGTCGATCGCCTCGCAGCACCCGCCGCGCGAACTCCTGCTCGTCGTGCTCGTAGGCGTCCGGCGAGCGCTTGCCCTGCCCGAACCCGCAGAACGCGCAGCCCACGACGCAGACGTTCGAGACGTTGATGTTGCGGTTCACCACGAACGTGACCGTGTCCCCCGCGAGCTCGGCCCGCAGCTCGTCGGCGGCCGCGCGGATCTCCTCGATCGCCTCCGGGCGCGTCTCGGCGAACAGCGCCGTCAGCTCATCCGCGCTCAGCGGCAGGCCGTCGCGGCCCCGCTCGATCGCGCTCCGCCACCAGCTCCGGGCGAATCGGCGCCGGAGGATCGGTGCGTCCGGACCCGCGCCGCGGGATGAAGCTCCAGTAGGCGGTCTTGATCGTGTCCAGCACACCCGGCGCCACCCACTCGGGGTCGATGTAGCGCGGGTACACGCACAGGCGCTCGGTCAGCGCGTAGCCGTCGCGCTGCAGCTGCTTGCGCACCTGATGCGGCGAGGGAAACGGGTGCTCCGGGGAGATGTGATCGCCGTTGGCGCTCAGGCCCCCCAGGTCGGTCGCGCCGGCGGCCACGAGCTCGCCCCACCAGTCCGCCAGATTCGGAGGAACCTGAATGCCCACGTCCGGCATCAGCCGCCGGGTCTCCGCGATCAGGCGAGCCATGTCGGCGATGCTCACCGGACACGCCCACTCGGGCAGCGGCAGCTGTGGCCGGGGGCGGGCGGGACTGTCATCAACGCCGGTGCGCCAGTACTCCCGCGCGGCCTCATCCGCGATCTGGGCGGGCTCCTGTCCGTAGTAGCGCTGGTGGGGGACGAAGTTCTGCAGGATCACCTCCTGGATGTGCCCGTACTCGGCGTGCAACGCCGCGATGGCCCGCAACGACGCGAGGCGCTCGGCCTCGGTCTCACCGATGCCGACGAGGATCCCGGAGGTGAACGGGATCCGCAGCTCACCAGCCGCGCGGATCGTCTCCAGGCGTCGGGCCGGGTGCTTGGTCGGCGAGCCCGCGTGCACGGTCTGCATCAGCCGCTCGGACACCGACTCGAGCATCAGCCCCTGCGATGCCGTCACCTCGCGCAGGCGCGCGAGGTCGTCCCGCGCGAGCACACCGAGGTTCGTGTGCGGCAACAGGCTGCGCTCGAGCGCCCGCTCACACGCCCAGACGACATAGCCGGTGAAGTCCTCGTGCCCGTAGTCGCGCAGACGCGCGGCGACCTCGGGGTTGACCTCCGGGCGCTCGCCGGTGAGCACGAGCAACTCCTTGACGTGACGCCGAGCGGCGCCGTCCAGGATCTCGATGACCTCCTCGGGCGCGTACAGATGCGCCCGATGGGTGGCGAACGCGCAGTACTTGCAGTAGCAGCGACACGTCCGCGACAGCGACAGGGTCAGGTTGCGCGAAAAGGTGACTCTGCGGCGCACCCTCCGAGTGTATGCCGTCCGTGCGGTAGGCCGAGAGGCGAGCCGCGCATGCTTTGAAAGCTGATGTTGTTCCGGCGGTGCATGCACCGCCGGCGACCCCGCGCATGCGCGGGGTCGTGACGGGCCGCATGCGGCCCGTCATTCCGTTGGCGCATGCGCCAACGGTGAGGCCGCGCATGCGCGGCCTCATGCCGGGGCCGCATGCGGCCCCGGCACCCAACACTTCCAGCCCAGAATGTCCGTCCGATTGGGATCGTAAGTTTGGTTTCATGTCCGAGGATGCTCTCCGGCGAGCCGTGGCCGAGTTCATCGGCGCTTTCACGCTGATCTTCATCGGTGCGGGCGCGGCGGTCGCCGCCAACCAGGTCCACGACCCGACCCTGATCGGCGTGGCGATCGCGAACGGCCTGGCGATCGGCGTGATGGTCTCGGCGATGGGCCACATCTCCGGCGCGCACTTCAATCCGGCGATCACGTTCGGGTTTCTCATCACGCGGCGCATCAAGCCCGCGCTCGGGGTGCTCTACTGGGTCGCCCAGCTGGCCGGCGCGGCGCTCGCCGCGCTGCTCGTGCACGACCTGATCCCCCATGCCACCACCGAAGCCGTGAAACTCGGTGTGCCGGCGATCGGCAACGGCGTGGATGCCGCCTCGGCGTTTGGCCTCGAGGCGATCATGACGTTCTTCCTCGTGTGGGTCGTGTTTGCGAGCGCCGTCGATGAGCGCGGCACGTTCAAGTCGATCGCCGGCCTCGCGATCGGGCTCACGATCACCATCGACGTCCTCTTCGGCGGCCCGTTCACCGGCGCCGCGATGAACCCCGCCCGCGCGTTCGGCCCGCAGCTCGTCGGCGGCTACTGGTCCAACGCCTGGGTCTGGTACGCCGGCCCGATCGCCGGCGCCGCCGTCGCCGCGATCCTGTACGAGTTCCTGTACCTGCGCCCGGCCGAACTGGAGGCCGTTGGGTCATCGGACAGCGGAGTGCTGGAGCCGCGCGCAGGCGAGACCGCCTAGGATGCTCGCTGGGCGGCGCTATCCAGCGTGCCGAGCACGCCCACGCTCACAGCGTCCTTGCTTAGCTTGCCCATCGAACCTCCTAGCGACGTAATTTCGTCCGACTCTCAGACGCCAGGAATGGGCAAGGGCGTCTACCTCGCCCGTCACGGTCAGACGGCGTACAACCTCGAGGGCCGGTTTCAGGGCCAGCTGCCGGTGCCGCTCGATGAGACGGGGCGCACGCAGGCCGCGGAACTGGCCGAGCGCGCCGCCGAGCACGGGTTCAAGGCGCTGTGGTGCAGCACCTTGCTGCGCGCACAGGAAACGGCGGAGATCGTCTCCGCCCGGATCGGGTTGGAGCCGAAGCAAGACGCGCGGCTGGTGGAGACGGACGCGGGCGACTGGACCGACAGGCCGTTCAGCGAGGTGCAGGCGCAAGCCCCTGAGCTGTTCGCCAAGTTCATCGCCGGCGACCCGAGTTTCGCGTTCCCGGGCGGCGAGTCATTCGCCCAGCAGGAGGTGCGCGTCGGCGCGGCGCTCGATGAGATCGAACGGGGTGTCCTGCCCGCGCTCGTGGTCTGTCACGGCATGGTCATCCGCGCCGCGCTGTCGGTGCGCGCGGGGCACTGGCTGCCGCACGGTCAGCGGGTGCCTAACGGCGCGCTTGTGCCGCTGGACCCGGCCGAGGCCAAGGCCTGGAGTCAGGACTTGGGCGACGGAGAGGCTACCCAGGCGAGCTGACTCCGGGAAGAAGCAGAAAGTCAGGAAATTGTCGCACCCGTGTCACAAAGTTGGCACATTAGTGACCCCCGTGTCATACATGGTCGTTCAGCATCGGGGGTGTGCTGGAGGCCATCTTCAAGATCCCGCCGCTGCCCGATCTGCTCGCCGTGTCTGGCGCGGGCATGACGGTCATCGGAGGCGTCGTCGGCTGGTTCGCGGAGAGGGCGCCATGGCGACGATCATTGGAAAACCTCTCCCTGGGCGCGAGCACGGGCGGCGTGTTCGGCCTCATGCTCGCTTTCGCGGCTTACTCGGCCGTCAAGCTCGTCAACGGATAGGATGGTGAGTATGGAACGACTGAAGTTGTTTGCGGTTTCGCTGGTAGCGGTGGGTGTGCTGGCATTCGCCGCAGACGTGTTCCTTGCCGGGGTGCACGCTGAGATCGGCTGGTATTACGGCGTAGGGTTTTTCCTCGGAGGGCTGGGCGTCCTGCGCGTAATGGCGCCGAACATCGTTATCCCCACTCGCGACTCCAAGCGTGTGTCACCGGGTCATGAGTCGCACACTAACTAACCAACCAAACGTCTGACAAGCTCAGCACCCTCGCGGGCCATGCGCGAGCGGGGTACCACGAGATCGAATCCAGCCTGCTCGGCACGCTCGCGCATAGACGCGTCCACGTGCGAGTAGAAGCCCAAGGGTGTGCGTCTGCGTCCAGAGTTCCCTCGGCGGAGAGGGCTTCCACAAGCGCGGGACCATCGAGGTCCTCGTTCGTGAGATCCAGGACGAGCACATCGGCATCGGCGAGGCGTTCGTCCAGACCGCCGGAGCCCGAGACCAGCTCGACCTCGTGACCGGCGGCCTGAAGCGAGGCCTGCACACGCGAGCCGAACAGCAGGTCGGGGATCAACGCAACAATGCGGGTCATCACCTCAAACCTTAGCCGGGAGTATTCGAGCCCAGAACTTGGCATTAGCCAAAGACTGGAAGTCCCAACGACTGAGCCAAGCAGGCTGAGAATGCCGCCGACTACTGCGCGCGCAGGCGCTGAAACTCTTCGCGCGCGGACTGCGGGCGGCCCCACATCTGCGTGACCTCGGCCCGGCCCGAGCGCAGCTCGCGCACCGCCATCTCGCTCTCGATCCCAGCGTCGTCGAGCAGCGCCAGCGTGCCGTGGACCGTCGGCGCCGAGGCGGCGTGGCCGAAGCGGTGAGCGACGAGCAGTCGCCAGTGCCAGTCGTGGTGGGAGTAGGGCCGCGCGTTGCACGTCACGAGGTAGACGGCGGCTTCGACGTAGCGCGACTCGTCGGCGAGCCGCAGGTCGAGCTCGAGGTCGGTCCAGTCGTCGGGCAGCGAGTCGACGATCTGCTGGAAGTCGTCGGCCAGGCCCATTGCCCAGAAGCGTAGCCAGTTCCAGTCTGTCTCGAGCGGTCTCCTACGCATCACGGCGGCCGGTACATAGCCCGAATCCGGAGCACCAGACCGCTGGCTATCCTCGAACGAGTGGCCGCCACCAACACCGACATCCCCATCGGCACGAACCAGCTGGCCTCGCGGACCAGCTGGACGCCGAGTACCGGGCGCTGACCGAGAGCTGTGGCCTGATCGACCGCTCCGAGCGGGGCAAGCTCGCGCTGAGCGGACCCGAGGCGCAAGGTGTTCCTCACCGGTCAGGTGACGAACGACATCGAGGCGCTCGACCCGGGGAGCGGCTGCTATGCGGCGTTCCTCACCCACAAGGGCAAGATGCTCGGCGACCTGCGCGTGCTCGGACGCTCGGCGACGAGCTGCTGCTGGACACCGAGCGCGTGGCGCTGCAGGCGCCTGTTCGACATGATCCGCCGCTTCAAGATCGGGTACGAGCTGGAACTGCACAAGCGCACCGTCGAGCGCGGGCTGCTGTCGCTGATCGGACCCGACGCGGCGCGCATCGCCGCACGCCGAGGTACTGCCGGGCGTCGAGCACGCCAACGCGGCGGTCGAGGTCGATGGACATCGCGGCGCTCGCGGTACGCACCGACACCGGCGTGGACCTCATCTGCGCCGCCGCCGACACCGATGCCGGCTGACCGAGACGCTACGCGAGCGCGGCGCGATGACCGGTCTCGAGCGAGGCAGCGGAGATCGTACGCGTCGAGCACGGCCGGCCCCGCTACGGGTGGACATCGACGACAGCACGATCCCCCAGGAGGCGGGGCTGAACGAGCGCGCGGTGAGCTTCACGAAGGGCTGCTACGTCGGCCAGGAGACGGTCGCGCGTCTGTACTACAGGGGCAAGCCCAACCGCCATCTGCGCGGGCTGCGCCTGTCCTGCGAGCCGTGCCGGGCGGTGGGCGCGGAGCTGCGCCTGGGCGAGCGCACGGTCGGGCGCCTGAGCAGCGCGGTGCTCTCCCCCATCTACGGGCCGATCGGCCTGGCGCTCGTGCGCCGCGAGGCCGAGCCGGGCGACGCGCGTGAGCGTGGGCGAGCACGGCGCGAGCGCGGAGATCGTCGAGCTGCCGTTCACGCGCGTGGCCCACACAGACAGTACGCAGACCCCCGAACCCCCCATGCAGCACACCGACGCCGGCCGCGGACCCACCACTACCGCCACAGCCACACCCGCTAACGGCCACGCGCCCACCGCGGCCAACGAGCCCATCCCCACGGCCACCCCCACCGAGAGAGGAGCCGGCTCATGAGCACGAGCATCATCCGCCTGCCGAGGATCAACGAGGACAACCGCCGCTGGTGGACGCTCGGCGCGATGTGCTTCGCGCTGTTCATGATCATGCTCGACAACACGGTCGTCAACGTCGCGCTGCCCTCGATCCAGCGCAGCCTGCACGCGACCACGTCATCGCTGGAGTGGACGGTCAACGCCTACACGCTGACGTTCGCCGTCACGCTCGTGACGGCCGGGCGGCTCGGAGACCTGTTCGGACGCCGGCGCATGTTCCTGTTCGGCGTGGCCGTGTTCGGAACGTCCAGCTTCCTGATCGGCCTGGCTCAGAGCGACATCTGGCTGATCGCGTTCCGCGCCGTGCAGGGGGTCGGGTCGGGGTTCATGATGCCGGCGACGCTGTCGATCATCACGAACACGTTCGACGCCCGCGAGCGCGGCCGGGCGATCGGCACCTGGGCGGGAGTCTCGGCGATGGCGCTGGCGATCGGCCCGGTCGTCGGCGGGTTCCTGGTCCAGGACGTCAGCTGGCAGTCGATCTTCTTCCTCAACGTCCCGGTCGCGATCGTCGCGATCGGGGTGACCCTGTTCGCGGCGCGGGAGTCGCGCGATGAGACGGCCGTGCGCGAGATCGACATACCGGGCGTGGTGACGCTCACGGTCGCGCTCGCCGCGCTCGTGCTGGGGCTCATCCAGAGCAACGAATGGGGCTGGGGGTCGGCGCGCGTGCTCGGCCTGTTCGCGCTCGCGCTGATCTCACTCGCGGCGTTCGTCTTCATCGAGCGCCACCGCCGCGCGCCGATGGTCGACTTCGACTTCTTCCGCTCGCGCTCGTTCTTCGGCGCGAACATGGTCGCGTTCATCGTCTCGTTCGCGATGTTCGCGATGTTCTTCTTCCTGGCCCTGTACATGCAGGACGTCCTGCACTACTCCCCGCTGCAGGCGGGCATCCGCTTCCTGCCCTCGACGGTGATGATCATGGTGATCGCCCCGATCGCCGGCCGCCTGACCGACCGTATCGGCCCGCGCCCGCTGATGACGGGCGGGCTGATCCTGGTGTCGTTTGCGCTGTTCTGGATGACCGGCATCACAACGCACTCGAGCTATGGCTTTCTGAGCGTCAGCTTCATCATGATGGGCATCGGCATGGGCTGCGTCATGTCGCCGATGAGCACCGCCGCGATGAACTCGGTGAACCCCACCAAGGCGGGCGTCGCCTCCGGCGTGCTGTCGATGGTGCGGATGGTCGGCAGCACCTTCGGGGTCGCGGTGATAGGCGCGATCATCGCCACGCTCGGGCGCAACCGGCTGACGACGCTGCTGCCACACGCGACCGCCGCGGAGCGCACGAAGCTCGCCAACGCGCTCGGCTCCGGCGCGAGCGGCGCGGGACTGCCCGCACACATCCAGACGGTGATGGGCCAGACGTATGTGTACGCGCTGTCCAACGCTCTGTATGTCGCCGGCGGGCTGGCGCTGCTGGGAGCGCTGCTCGCCTGGGTGCTGGTCGCCGCCCACCCCGACAGCGGGGAAGCGACCACGTGGGAGCCGGGCGCGGAAGAGTCCATCCCAGAGCGCTCGCGCGCCGCGACCGAGCCGATCCACGCCTGAGCCGCCCGATGGCACCGTCATGGCCACGCCACCCGTGACACCCGCGCCGTCTCGCGCGCGCCACATTCACCGCCTGCCCAGGATAGGATGGCTCTCTTGCGTTCGCTGCTGTTTGGTATCCGTACTGGTTTGGTTACGCGTCCCCGACATGCGAGGTTCTAACGCGCCGTGGCAATCGATCTGCAACAAGTCTCCGAGGTAAACGCCGAGCCCGGCGAGCTGCCCACCACGATGGCCGCCTGGGTCATCCGCGAGGAGCGCTTCGGCGAACCGAAGGACGCCTTCCAGGTCGAGGAGATCGAGGTGCCCGAGCCGGGCGCGTTCGAGGTGATCGTGCGCGTGATGGCGGCGGGCGTCAACTACAACAACGTGTGGGCCGCGCTCGGCAAGCCGGTGTCGGTGATGAAGTACGGCGACCACCCCGAGTTCGGCCACCACATCGGCGGCTCGGACGCCTCGGGGATCGTGTGGAAGGTCGGCGCGGGCGTGACCCGCTGGAAGCCCGGCGACGAGGTCGTCGTGCACTGCAACCAGGCCTCCTACGAGGACCCCGAGGTGCACGGTCTCGACCCGATGGCCGCCCCGTCGCAGAAGATCTGGGGCTATGAGACGACCTGGGGCTCGTTCGCACAGTTCACGAAGGTCCAGGCCCAGCAGCTGCTGCCCAAGCCCCACGCGCTGACGTGGGAGGAGGCGGCCTCCTACGGCCTCGTGTACTTCACCGCCTACCGCATGCTGATCACCCGCTGCAAGCTGCAGGCCGGCGCGAACGTGCTGATCTGGGGCGCCGCCGGCGGGCTGGGCGTGTTCGCCACGCAGCTGTGCGCCGCCGCGGGCGCGCACTGCGTCGGGCGTCGTCTCCTCGGCCGAGAAGGGCGAGCTGGTCAAGCGCCTCGGCGCCGTCGACTACATCGACCGGGGCGAGTTCGCCGGCATGATGCGCACGGGCGGCGAGACCGCCGAGGAGGAGAAGGCCCGCTTCAAGGTCTCGCTCGGCTTCGCCAAGCGCGTCAAGGAGATCCTCGGCGACGCCCCCGACATCGTCTTCGAGCACGTCGGCAAAGCGACGTTCCCGACGTCCGTGTTCACCGCCAAGACGTTCGGCAAAATCGTGATCTGCGCCGGGCACGACCGGCATCGACCTCGACTTCAACGTCGCCTACCTGTGGATGCGCCAGAAGGAGATCCTCGGCTCGCACTTCGCCAACGCGTACGAGTGCACGAAGGCCAACGAGCTGATCGAGTCCGGGCAGATCCGTCCGGTGCTGTGGCGCACGCTCGGCTTCGAGGGCGTCGCCGAAGCGCACCAGCTGATGCTCGAAAACAAGCACCTCGGCAAGATCTCGATCCTCGTCGGCGCCGAGGCCGAGGGACAGGGCAAGACCGCGGAGGGCCCAGGCGCGATCCACGCGGAGGTCGGCGCCTGATGGCCGGCGGCGACAAGCCCGGCCGGTGATCGTCCCGTGGTACGCCACGGGCTTCCGCGGCGACGCGTTCGAGGCCGCCCTGAACGAGGTCGCCGCCGATCGCGCTGCGCTACGGCGCCGAGCTCCTACGCCGTCTACCGCGCCCGCGACGACCGCTACACGCTTCCAGCAGCTCGCGTACTTCGAGCGAGCACCTCGACTGGGAACGCTACTGGGAAGGCCCGGAGATGACCGACTTCAGGGTGCGCTACTCCAGCTGGTACCAGGTGCCGGTGCTCTACGGCTGGTGGGATCTGACGGTCAGCGGCGGGCTGAGCGAGGAGTCGGTGGCCATCGGCAACGGCCACGGCAACGGCGGCGGCGGCAACGGGCTGGCCAATGGCCACACCAACGGCGTGAGCGTCCGCGAGCAGGTCTAGCGCGGCACTCTGAGAGCGTTGCTCCCTCAACCGGGCGCCGACCGCTAGCGCGTCGAGCGGCGCCATCGTCAGGCCCGCGCCCTTGAGCTGCTCCCAGTAGTGCTCGGCGGGCTCCTGGTGGCCGCTGAAGACGATCGCCTTGCCGGCGTTGTGGATCACGTTGGCGATCTCATGACCGCGCTCGAGCGTCGTGCCGGGGATGTAGCGCGCGAGCGTGCGCGCGACATGGTCGAAGGTGTTGTGATCGTCGTTGCGCACGATCACCCTCCACGATTCGCCCAAGCCCGCCTCCGGGCGGCCCCACGCGCGGCAGCTCGATCGTCTGGCTCATCGGCCGGAGGATAATGGGCGCGACCCGTCCGTACAATGGCTGCATGAGCGGCAATCACACCCCACGCCTGCCCGAGCGCGACCGGCCGTGGATGATGCGCACCTACGCCGGGCACTCGACGGCGAAGGCCTCCAACGAGCTGTACCGGCGCAACCTCGCCAAGGGACAGACGGGACTGTCGGTCGCCTTCGACCTGCCGACCCAGACCGGCTATGACCCCGACGACGAGCTCGCCCGCGGCGAGGTCGGCAAGGTCGGCGTGCCGGTATCCCACCGCGGCGACATGGCGGCGCTGATGGACGGCATCCCGCTCGGCGGAGATGAACACCTCGATGACGATCAACGCGACCGCGGCGTGGCTGCTGGCGCTGTACATCGTCGCCGCCGAGGAGCAGGGCGTCGGCCAGGAGCAGCTGCAGGGCACTACGCAGAACGACATCATCAAGGAGTTCCTGGCGCGCGGCACCTACGCCTTTCCGCCCGGCGCCGTCGATGCGGCTGATCGCCGACATGATCGCCTACACCGTCGAGCACGTGCCGAAGTGGAACCCGATCAACATCTGCTCCTATCACCTGCAGGAGGCGGGCGCGACACCCGTGCAGGAGATCGCCTACGCGATGAGCAACGCGATCGCGGTGCTCGACGCCGCGCGCGAGCGCGTGCCGGCAGGAGCGCATGGAGCCAGGTGTTCGGCCGCATCTCGTTCTTCGTCAACGCCGGCGTGCGCTTCGTCGAGGAGCACGCGAAGCTGCGCGCGATGGGCATCCTCTGGGAGGAGCTCGGGCGCGAGCGCTACGGCGTGACCGAGCCCAAGCACCTGCGCTTTCGCTACGGCGTGCAGGTCAACTCGCTCGGGCTGACCGAGGCCCAGCCGGAGAACAACGTGCAGCGGATCGTGCTGGAGGCGCTCGCCGTGACGCTCGGCCGCGACGCGCGCGCGCGCGCGATCCAGCTGCCCGCGTGGAACGAGGCGCTCGGCCTGCCGCGCCCGTGGGATCAGCAGTGGTCGCTGCGCATCCAGCAGGTGCTTGCCTACGAGACCGACATCCTCGAGTACCCGGACATCTTCGAGGGCTCAAAGGTGATGGACGGGCTGGTGGCCGAGCTGCTGCAGGGCGCGCGCGCGGAGATGGCGGTCGTCGCCGAGCACGGCGGCGCGGTCGAGGCCGTCCCCTACATGAAGGGCGCGCTCGTCGACTCCCACCGCGAGCGCATCCAGCGGATCGAGTCCGGCGAGCAGATCGGTGGTCGGGCAGAACCGCTTCACCGAGACCGAGGACTCGCCACTGACAGCCGACGCCGAGGGCGGCATCCTCGTCGTCGACCCGGCCGTGGAAGCCGAGCAGATCGCAGGCGGTGCGCCGCTGGCGCTCCGAGCGCGACCAGGCCGCCGTCGATGCGGCGCTGGCCGAGCTGGCGCGAGTCGCCGACTGGATCGCGACGCGCAGGCGAGCGAATGCAAGGCGACGCCGCGAGACGAGAACCTGATGATCCCCACGATCGCGGCCGCGCGCGCGGGCGCCACCACGGGCGAGTGGGCCAAGACGCTGCGCGAGGTGTTCGGCAGCTACCGCGCCCCCACCGGCGTCGGCGAGGCGGCACGCCGCCTCCGGGCGACGCTGAGCTGGGCGAGCTGCGCGAGCGAGGTCGCCGCGCTTGCAGAGCGGCTCGGGCGCCGGCCGAAGATCCTCGTCGGCAAGCCGGGCCTCGACGGCCACTCCAACGGCGCCGAGCAGATCGCGGTGCGCGCGCGCGACTCGGGCATGGACGTGGTGTATGAGGGCATCCGCCTGACACCCGCCCAGATCGCGGCCTCGGCGCTGCAGGAGGGCGTGCACGTGATCGGCCTGTCGATCCTCTCCGGCTCACACCGCGAGCTGATCCCGGCTGTGATCGACGCGCTGCACGACGCCGGCGTCAGCGCGCCGGTGGTCGTCGGCGGGATCATCCCCGACCAGGACGTCGCGCCGCTGAAGCAGGCCGGCGTCGCGGCCGTGTACACGCCGAAGGACTTCGACATCACGCGCATCATGCGCGACATCGTCGAGCTGGTCGGCGCGGATGCAGACCAGGCGCTGGGCGAGCACGTGACCGGCACGAACGGCTCACCCTCCGGCTCGGGGGGCCGAGCCGAGGACACGGGCACTCCAAGCGGCTCGGCCACCACGGCGTGAGCGCTGACGGAGCCGCGATCGGCGCGCGCCTGCGCGAGCGCGACCTGAGCGCCGCGCCGGCCGCGCTCAACCTGCTGGAGAGCAGCACCCCGGCCGATCGCGAGCAGGCCGCCGCGCTGCTGGCGCGAGGTCTCCCCCGCCGCGCTCGGCGGCGAGGCTCCGGGCCACATCGTCGGCGTGACGGGACCCCCCGGGGCCGGCAAGTCGACGCTGCTGTCCGCGCTGCTGCGCGCATGGCGCGAGCGCGAGCATGACGGTCGCGATGCTCGCGGTCGATCCCAGCTCGCGCCGCTCGGGCGGCTCGCTGCTCGGCGACCGCGCGCGCATCGACTTCGATCCCGCCGACACGGGCGTGTTCATCCGCTCGACCGCCGCCGGCGAGCGGCTGGGCGGGCTGGCGTCGCGCGACCCGCGCCGCGGCCCAGGCGCTGGCGGCGGCGTTCGACGTGGTCGTGATCGAGACGGTCGGCGTCGGCCAGGCCGAGACCGATGTCGCCGATGTCGCGGACACCGTCGTGGTCGTCGTGCAGCCCGGCAGCGGCGACGTGCTGCAGTTCTTGAAGTCCGGGATCATGGAGATCCCCGACGTGCTCGTCGTCACCAAGGCCGACCTCGGCCAGGTCGCGGTGCAGCACCAGGCGCGATCTGACCGCGGCGCTGCGCTCGCTCGGCTCACGCTCGACGCAGGGTGATCGCCGTGTCCTCGCTGCCCCGCCACAGGGAGTCGAGGAGCTTGTGGCTGCCCTGGACGAGCACCGCTCGGGGCTCGACCTCGCGGCACGTCGCCTGCGCGCCCGCCGGGCGAGCGCGCTGGCCGACTTCGTGCGTCGAGCACGGCGAGCGCGGACTGCGCGCGCTCGGCGGCCGGCGAGCGGCGGAGGCAACGCTGGCCGAGCAGGACCCGGGCGACAGACGTGCCCTCGCTCGTGCGCGCACTTGAACAGCGAGCGGCGCAGCGAGCGGCGGGCTGAGATGGCGCGTGATCTGCTGATGATGTTCGGGGCGTTCGTGCTCGCCGCCGCGCTGGCGGGAGCGCTCGGCGCGGTCAACCTCGGCACGGCGCTCGCGTTCGGGCAGATCGCGTTCGCGATCACCACCGTCTACGTGATGCTCCGCCGCTGACGTTCGAGAGCCGGCGCGCGATGCGGTGTCCTTACCGATCGGAGATCGACGGGATCCCCAATCGGCCGACACCCGTGTGTAGCACGCCGCGCCGGGCCGGGCGGCCTCCTGATCCTGGCCTCGCTTGGCGCTCGGCGTCAGAAGCACCGGAAACCGGCCCGAACCGGCGTCCGTTGACCGCCCGCGCACGTAGTCTCCTAGCGAGATGATCATCCTGATCGGTTTCGCCGTCCTCGCCGGGGCCGGCACCGCGCTGTCGCCGTGCGTGCTGCCGGTGCTGCCCGCGATGCTGTCCGCCGGCGGTGTCGGTGGCCGGCGCCGGCCGCTGGGGGTCGTGCTCGGGCTGATGGTCACGTTCACGATCACGATCGTCGGGCATCGCCAGCGTCGTCGGCGGCGTCGGGCTCGGCTCGGACCCGCTGCGCGACCTCGCCGTGGCGGTGCTGCTCGTGATGGGCATGGCGCTGATCGTGCCGGGTCTCGCCGACGGCGTGGAGGCGCGCATGTCGCGACTGGCGCGCTTGGGTCCGCGCACGCGCGGCGACGGGTTTCGCCTCGGGGCTGCTCGTCGGCGCGGCGCTCGGCTTCGTCTACACCCCGTGCGCCGGGCCGATCCTGGCGGCGGTCATCTCGGTCAGCGCCGCGTCCGGTCGCACCGTCGCGGTGGCGATCGCCTACGCGTTCGGCTCCGGTGTCGTGCTGCTGGCGCTCGCGCTCGGCGGACACAGACTCTTCGACCGAGTCCGTCGCGCCGGTCGCGGCCCTGCGTTGCAGCGCGCGCTCGGGGCGATCATGGTCATCACGGCGGTCGCGATCGCGACTGAACTGGACGTCAACTTCGACCAGTACGTCGCCCAGCACATCCCCGAACGTCAACCTGACGGCGTCGCTCGAGAAATCCCATGCCGTCGAGAGCCGCCTGCCCGAGCTCACCGGCCACAAGGCGAAGTTCGAGGCGAGCGTCTCATCGCCCATCAGCGCCGCGCAACGTCAGCCAGGCGAAGCTGCTGTCGGACGCGCACCGGCTGAAAGACCTCGGCGTCGCGCCCGAATTCACCGAAACCGAGGACTGGTTCAACACGCCGGGCAACCGACCGCTCAGCCTCACCGGACTGCGCGGGCGCGTGGTGCTGGTCGACTTCTGGACGTACACCTGCATCAACTGCATCCGCACGCTTCCCTACCTGAAGGCGTGGGACGCCGCCTACCGTCGCGACGGCCTGACGATCGTCGGCGTCGAGACGCCCGAGTTCGCCTTCGAGCACGACGCCGGCAACGTCGCCAACGCGATCGACCAGTTCGGCATCCGCTACCCGGTCGTCCAGGACAACAACATGGGCACCTGGAACGCGTACGGCAACGAGTACTGGCCCGCGGACTACCTGATCGACGCTACGCGGCCAGGTGCGCTACGCCGCCTTCGGCGAGGGCGACTACGGCGAGACCGAGACCGCGATCCGCGCGCTGCTGGCCGAATCCGGCGCGCAGGTCGGCGCGATGAGCCACCCGGCCGGACGTGATCGTGCCCTCCGAACAGGCCACGCCCGAGACCTATCTCGGCACCGCCCGTGCCGCAGGGCTGGATCAATGGGCCGCACGTCAGGCACGCACGACTATGGCCTCGGGCCGCACCCCGGCCTCGATGTCAACGACTTCGCCTACACCGGCACCTGGAACATCGCCGCCCAGCCCGCCCAGGCGGTCGCGGACGCCGGGATCGACGTCGAGTTCCAGGCCAAGAACGTCTACCTCGTGCTCAGCTCCCCCGGCGAACGCCCCCTCCCGGTGCAGGTGCTGCTCGACGGACGCCCGATCTCCGCCGCGGATGCAGGCGCCGACGTCCACAACGGCGTCGTCACGGTGCGCCGCCAGCGGTTGTACACGCTCGTCTCGCTGCCCCGTGACGAACAGCACCTCTTGACGTTGCGCTTCGCGCCGGGGGTCACGGGGTATGCGTTTACGTTCGGGTAGGCTCGCGCTACTTTGCGTTCCGTCCCGGGTTCCAACGGCACGAAGCGAGGCGGTGTCAATCTGTCCAGACCCATTGACCCCGCCGCACGATGCTTTAGCATTGGCCCGCTTGAAGGGCATCAAGACTACCGATCAGCGCTACGGAGGTTGCACATGCACGTAGGTGACGGCAGGCTCGACAAGGGCCTTGCACGACGTATCTATGCTCTGCTGGGAGCCATGGCGGCGCTCCTCGCGATCGGGTTCGGGCCGACGGTCGCCGGCGCGAGCGCCGAAGGAACCGAAGCCGTGACCTTCCCAGGCGGCCCGCTCACGGTTTCCATAGGCCCGCTCGGCCAATGTGAGTCGAGCTATGCCGAAGTCGGCAATAACTACTACCCCCCCGGAAGCACGCTCGGCGACTGCGGGTTCTTCCTGGCCTTCCCGCAAATAGGCTCGGGTAAAGCGGGCGCGGGCCAACCGAAAGACCTGGAAGGAAAGACCTTCGGCTTCAGTGGCGCAGCCGGCCCGCACCTGGAAAGTCAGTACGAACCGGTTTCACAGTCCGCGGTCAGCGGGGCGGGGACCGAAGCGAGCCCGTACACCCAGACCACCGTCTTCAGCGTCAAGGAAGAAGAAGGCGGCAAACCGGTTGAATACGCACAAATCACCGAGACAACCACATACGTCAACGGTGCTCCGCAGTTCACCTCGACCTACGACGTCAAGAACATGTTGGCCAAAGGCAACAAGATCTACTTCCGCGCGATCTACGCCGGCGATCTGTACGTCAGCGGCGATGACTTCGGGATCGGGGAGTTCCTGGCCGGACCGCCGCGCTTCATCGGCGGACTGAGCCTGGGCGTGCTCGGCGGCTTCATCGAAGCTGCTTCGCCGGCGCTGCCCTGGTCTGCCTTCCAGGAGGGCTGCTGGAACAACGCCGCCGAAGAAAACCCGGGACGCTGCCAGAACGCGGTGCCCAGCGACCAGGGCATCTGGAATGACGTTCGCAGCACGGTCGAGGAACCGCATGCCTTCAACGAAACGATCGAGCCGAACGAAGTGGACAACGCAGCCGGGGTGGAGTGGGACCAGCTGCGCGAAAGCGGCCTCGAAGGTGGCGCTGAACAAGCATTCACAATTATCAACCGCACGCAGGTTCCGTCCGGTTTGAAAATCAGCCCGCTCAGCCAGACGCTCACACAGGGTCAAACCGAGACGATCAATATCACGGCACTTGACCTCGCCGGCGTGCCGTATGCCGGCAAGAGCGTGCATTACGCTGTCTCGGGCGCCAACCCACAGTCGGGATCGGTGACCCTGAACTCGGCCGGTCAGGCGCAGATCTCCTATGTCGGGCACAACGCCGGCGGCGACACGATCCAGATGTTCGTCGACCTCACCGGCAGCGGCGTCCAGGCGCCGGGCGATCCGCTCGGCACGGCCACGGTGACTTTCGTCCCGCTGCCGCCGGCGCCACCCACACCCAACAGCACCTACAAAGTCCAGAGCATCAAAGCCAACTCCAACGGCACGATCACGATCACGTTCGTGCCGACCCAGGGGGGCACCGCGAGCCTGGAAGTGACGGTGCCGACCGGCACGATCGCCCGCGACGAGGCGATCGCCGCCAAGAAGGCCAAGAAGTGCAAGAAGAACCAGATCAAGCTCAAGGGCAAGTGTCAGCCGAAGACGACCGTCTCCGGCAAGGTCACGGCCACCGGCGTGGCGGGTGTGCCGCTGACGCTCACGGTCAAGCCCTCGGGCAAGGTCAACAGCGCGCTGAAGAAAGGCAAAACGGTCCATCTCACCGCGACCCTGACCTACAAATCGTCGCTGGGCGGCACTGCCACGGTGCAGACCTTCCACCTGACGGTCAAGGGCAAGAGGCCACACCACCACAAGCGCTAGCCACGCGCAAGCGCAACAAAGAGACATCGGACGGGGCGCCCGACGGGCGCCCCGTCCACGTTCTGGGACATCCGGGAGCGGATGCCTACAATGACTCCCATGGAGGGCTCGACTGTCCGAGACGAGCGCGCGCAGCTGGCTGCGCTGCTACCGCTGCTGGTCCCAGGACCTGGAGGTGCAGGTCCACTACGAGGGGATCCACAAGATCGACCCCGACACGGGCGAGCGCTCGGAAGTCGTGGACGAGCTGCAGGAGGCCGTCGTGCAGTGCCTGGACTGCATGCACGACCAGCCCCATCTGGGCTTCAACAACGGCCGCGTCGAGCCGATCGAGGACCGCTGGGAGCGGATGATCGCGGGCACGCCCTGGGTCGCCTCGTGCACGGTGTCGGTCGACGCCGACGACGTCGAGAGCTGCTCCGGGCCCGGAGGCCGGCGACGCGCTGTCCTACGCCGCCTTCGGCGACCACGGCGTGCGCGAGTTCTTCACGCACGTGCGCTTCCACAAGCACGAAGACGACGCGCGCATCATCGTGCACCTGCTCGTCGAGCTGTACGCGCGCTCGCTGGAGGAGGCCACCGAGGTGCTCGAGTCCTCCGCCCGCGGCGCGCTGACGATCACCTCGCTGGCCGAGGAGTCACGCCCGCCGGCGGCCGCCGGCGAGTTCCACGGCACGAGGGGCCGCTGGACGGCGCATGCAGCCCTCAGCGCTCGGTGCATGCACGCCAGTCCGCGTCGGCCTCGCTGCCCAGCGGCCCTATGGCGCACCTGCATCAGTGAGCAGCCGCGGTCCGTCGGTTCAACAGGCGTCTTCGAGCTGCAGCTGCGTGCAGCTCGTCCGGCAGGCGGTCGAACTGCGCGAGGTGCTCGCGGAACTGGGGCAGCTGGGCGCGCCACTCCTCGAGCGTCGACGCGCAGCAGCTCGGCCATGTCCTCTTCGGAGACGTCCAGCCCGCGCGTGTCGATGCCCTCGCCGCCGACCGGCGGGATCAGGCCGATCGGGGTCTCGGTCGCGGCGCCGTGGCCGGCGCAGCGGGCGAACACCCAGGACAGCACGCGCGAGTTCTCGCCGAAGCCCGGCCACAGGAAGCGGCCGCTCGTCGTCCTTGCGGAACCAGTTGACGTAGAAGATCTTCGGCAGCTTCGCCCCGTCGCGGCGGCCGATCTCGAGCCAGTGGGCGAAGTAGTCGGCCATGTTGTAGCCGCAGAACGGCAGCATCGCGAACGGGTCGAAGCGCAGCTCGCCGACCGTGCCGGCGGCCGCGGCGGTCTTCTCCGAGCTCATCGACCGAGCCGAGGAACACGCCGTGCTCCCAGTCGAACGCCTCGGTCACGAGCGGCACGACCGTCGAGCGCCGCCCGCCGAACAGCATCGCGTCGATCGGCACGCCCGCCGGGTCCTCCCACTCCGGCGCGATCGCCGGGTCCTGCGCGGCCGGCGACGTGAAGCGCGCGTTCGGGTGCGCCGCCGGCGTCGTCCGAGTCGGGCGTCCAGTCGTTGCCGTGCCAGTCGATCAGGTGCGCGGGCGGCTGCTTGGTGAGGCCCTCCCACCAGACGTCGCCGTCGTCGGTCAGCGCGCAGTTGGTGAAGATCGAGTTGCGCTCGATCGTGCGGATCGCGTTCGGGTTGGTCTGCTCGCCCGTGCCCGGCGCGACGCCGAAGAAGCCGGCCTCGGGGTTGATCGCGTACAGGCGCCCGTCGTCGCCGAACTTCATCCAGGCGATGTCGTCGCCGATCGTCTCCACCTTCCAGCCCTCGAGCGTCGGGATCAGCATCGCCAGGTTGGTCTTGCCGCAGGCGCTCGGGAAGGCGCCGGTGATGTACTTGACCTCGCCCTCGGGCGAGGTCAGCTTGAGGATCAGCATGTGCTCGGCCATCCAGCCCTCGTCGCGGGCCATCACCGAGGCGATGCGCAGCGCGAAGCACTTCTTGCCGAGCAGCGCGTTGCCGCCGTAGCCGGAGCCGTAGGACCAGATCTCGCGCGTGTCGGGGAAGTGGACGATGTACTTGTTCTCGGCGTTGCACGGCCACGGCACGTCCTCCGCGCCATCGGCCAGCGGCATGCCCGACCGAGTGCAGGCACGGGCACGAACTCGCCGTCCTCGCCGAGCGCGTCGAGCGCGCCCTGGCCCATGCGCGTCATGATGCGCATGCTCACCGCGACGTACGGCGAGTCGGTCAGCTGCACGCCGACGTGGCTCTTGTCCGAGCCCAGCGGGCCCATCGAGAACGGCACGACGTACATCGTGCGCCCCTGCATCGAGCCCGTCGAACAGCTCGTTGAGCGTCTCGCGCATCTCCGCCGGGTCGCGCCAGTTGTTGGTCGGCCCAGCCTCCTCCTCGGTGGCCGAGCAGATGAACGTGCGGTCCTCGACCCGCGCCACGTCGCCCGGATCGGACAGCGCCGAGGTAGGAGTTCGGGCGCTTGGCGTCGGACAGCTGCTCGAAGGTGCCCGCCTCGACGAGCTGCTGGCAGAGGCTGTCGTACTCCTCGGCGGACCCGTCGCACCAGTGGATCTCGCTCGGGTTCGGTGAGGGACGCCACCTCCTCGACCCAGGCCAGCAGGCGCTCGTTCTTGGTGGGGGCTGAGGCGGTGGTGTTCATGAGGTGCAAGCGGCTCCTCGGTGTCGCGGTCGTGATCGTCGGCGCGCCGTCGTCCCTGACGCAGCTGCCGGGCCAAGATGGCTCCGGGAACGGAAAAACGCCCTTGCGGGGCGGTCCGGACAGCCTATCGCACCGCCTACATCGACGTTGCCCTCGGCGCCGGCACGTCCGCGACGGCGGCCTCGACCGGCGCGCCGGGGTCCTGCGCGGCACGAGCACCAGGCGCTTGAACTCGGCCACCAGCACCCCGTCCTGGTTGAGCACGCGCGTGTGCACCTTCACGGTGCCCCGGTCGGGCTTGGACTGGGACTCGCGCTTCTCCAGCACCTCGGACTCGCAGTACAGCGTGTCGCCGTGGAACACCGGCGCCGGGTGCTTGAGCTCTTCGGTCGCCAGGTTCGCGATCGCCTTGCCGCTGACGTCGCAGACCGACATGCCCAGCGCGAGCGAGTACACGAGCGGTCCCACCACCACGTTGCGTCCCTGCTGGGATTTGCGCCGCGTACACGTCGTTCAGGTGCAGCGGGTGGTGGTTCATCGTGATCAGGCAGAACAGGTGGTCGTCGGACTCGGTCACCGTCTTGGCGGGCCAGTGCTTGTAGACGGCGCCGACCTCGAACTCCTCCAGGTAGCGGCCGTACGGATGGGCGCCGCTCGCCTCGCGCGCGGCCTGCTCGGTCTCGAGGGTCTCGGTGGCGGTGCGGTCTCGCTCATGGGTTTCTCGGGTCTCCTGTCGTCCTGATCGATGGATGCGTTGCCCACAAACTCTAGTGCGCAGCGCCCAGGCGATACGGTTCGGGTTCAGGTTTGGGTTCAACCCGACCAACTGCCATCGCAGCAGAAGCCCTACAGGAGACGATCTCGACATTGCGCAACCCCCGCGACTTCTTCAAGCCCCTCGCGATCGACGCCCCCGAGCCGGCGCGGGAGATCCCGTTCAAGCCGTCCCGGATGATCCACTTCCTGGACTTCTCGAACGAGAAGATGGTCGAGAAGATGCCCGACATCGCGCCGAAGGTGGACATCCTGCTCGGCAACCTCGAGGACGCCGTGCCGCTTGAAAAGCAAGGAGGCCGCGCGCGCCGGTCTGATCAAGGTCGGCCGCGAGATGGATCTCGGCGACACGGCGCTGTGGACGCGCGTGAACGAGCTCGCCTCGCCCTACTTCCTCGACGACATCACCCAGATCGTGCAGCGAGATCGGCGACAGGATCGAGGTCGATCATGATCCCCAAGGTCGAGGGCCCGTGGGACATCCACTACGTCGATCGCCTGCTCGCCCAGCTCGAGGCGAAGGCCGGCCTGGAGCGGCCGATCCTCGTGCACGCGATGCTCGAGACCCACCTGGGCGTCGCCAACCTCGAGGAGATCGCCGCCGCCAGCCCGCGCATCCAGGGGATGAGCTTCGGCCCCGCCGACCTGGCGGCCTCGCGGCGGATGAAGACCACGCGCGTCGGCGGCGGGCACCCCGGCTACCGCACGATCGCCGACCCCGATCCCGAGCACCCCGACGCGCCGCGCCCGAGCTACCAGCAGGACCCGTGGCACTACTCGATCGCGCGCATGGTCGACGCCTGCACCGCCGTCGGCGCGCTGCCCTTCTACGGCCCCTACGGCGACATCCAGACGAGCGAGGGCTGCGAGACGCAGTTCCGCGCCGCCTTCCTGCTCGGCTGCGTCGGCGCCTGGTCGCTGCACCCGGGCCAGATCGCGATCGCCAAGCGCGTCTTCTCGCCCGACCCCGCCGAGGTCGCGTTCGCCAAGAAGGTGATCGAGGCGATCCCCGACGGGCGCGGCGTGCACATGATCGACGGCAAGATGCAGGACGACGCCACCTGGAAGCAGTGCCAGGTGATGGTCAAACTGGCCGAAATGCTCGCGCGCAAGGACCCCGAGCTGGCGGAGGCCTACGGGTTCGAGCCCGCCGCGGTGCAGTAGCGCGCCCGATGCAGACAGACCCGGGCGAGCGTTTCATCGCCACCGCCTTGTAGGGTTCCGACGCTCCACCCCGACCGGAGAGACGATGAGATTCTTCGAGTACGAGGCGCGCGAGATCGTCAAGCGCGCCGGCATCCCCGTCACCGACTACGGCTTCACGACCGACTCCGCCGAGGCGGCCGACGATCGCGCAGCGGATCGGCGGGCCGACCGTGATCAAGTCGCAGGTGCTCTCCGGCGGGCGCATGAAGGCGGGCGGCGTCAAGTTCGCCGACACGCCCGAGGAGGCCGAGTCCTACGCGCGCGACATCCTGCGAGCTCGAGATCGGCGGGCACATGCCCCGCGGCGTGCTGGTCGATCCGAAGGCCGAGGTCGAGCAGGAGTACTACGCGGGCGTCGTCTGGGACGGCACGCGCAAGCAGCCGGTGATGATCTTCTCCCCCGTCGGCGGCATCGACATCGAGCAGGTCGCCGAGGAGCAGCCCGACAAGGTCGGCGGCGGCACTTCTCCAACATCCTGCCGTTCACCGACTTCCAGGCCAAGGAGGTGATCGCCTCGACCGGCGTCACCGGCTCGGCGCTGCAACAAGCTCGTCCCGATCGTCGACCCGCCTGGCGCGCGCTGTTCGTCGAGAACGACATGACGCTCGCCGAGATCAACCCGCTCGGCGCGGCTCGACGGACGGCTCGTTCGTCGCGCTCGACGCGCACATGGAGATGGAGAACGAGGCGCGCGCCGCGCCACGCCAAGCTGCTCGCAGACGCTCGGCGTCGGCGAGGAGGAGACGCGCCAGGCACGCGAGGCGACCCCGTTCGAGCTGGCCGGCGAGCAGATCGACGCCACCGACCACCGCGGCGTCGCCGGGCAACGTCACCGAGTTCGACGGCAACCTCGGCCTCGTGATCGGCGCGGGCGGCGGCTCGCTGACGCTGTTCGACGCGGTCCGCGCCGCACGGCGGCAAGCCCGCCAACTACTGCGAGATCGGCGGCAACCCGTCCGTCGCCAAGGCCTGCGGCCTGGCCAAGCTGGTCCTGCAGAAGCCCGGCGTGGAGCAAGATCGCCGTGATGATGTCGATCGTCTCCAACACGCGCGTGGACATCGTCGCGCGCGGCGTGATCAAGGCCTGCCTGGAGCTCGGCGTATGACCCGGCCGAGACGATCGCGATCTTCCGCATCCCCGGCGCCTGGGAGGAGGAGGGCTTCAAGATCCTCGAGCGCTACGGCGTCGAGTACGCCGACCGCTCCGTGTCGCTGAACGAGGCCGCCCGCCGGGCGGTCGAGAAGATCCAGGGAGCGGCTGGCCTGCATGCCATGAGCATCCTGATCGAGCCGACGACGACGTTCATCGTCCAGGGCATCACCGGCCGCGAGGCCGTCAACCTCACGCGCGAGTGCCTCGACTACGGCGCCGGCGCCAAGATCGTCGGCGGCGTCACCCCCGGGCGCCTCGGCCGCGAGGTGCACGGGGTGCCCGTGTTCGACACGGTCGCGCAGGCCGTCGAGCACACACGGCGGCGTCGATCCGACGGCTCGGTCGTGACCGTCCCGCCCGCGTTCACCAAGGACGCGGTGTTCGAGGCGATCGAGAACGGCGTCAAGCTGATCGTGATCGTCACCGAGCGCATCCCGCGGCGCGACGTCGCCGAGATGGTCGAGCTCGCCGACGCTGCGCGGCGCGCGCATCATCGGCCCCAACTGCCTCGGGATCATCGTCCCCGACGTGATCAAGATGGGCGGGATCGGCGGCCCGGCGCGCAACGCCGCCCAGGCCTACACGCCCGGCCCGATCGGCGTGATCTCGCGCTCGGGCGGCATGACCACGGAGATGTCCTCGACGCTGAGCGCCGCGGGACTCGGCCACTCGACGGCGGTCTCGATCGGCGGCGACGCGATCATCGGCTCGACCTACGCCGAGCTGATGCCGCTGTTCGAGGCCGACGAGCAGACGCAGGGCATCGTCATCTACACCGAGCCCGGCGGGCGCATGGAGGCCGAGCTCGCGCCGTGGGTCACCGAGCACAACTCGCGCCTGCCGATCGTCGCCTTCATGGCGGGCCGGTTCATGGACGAGATGCCCGGCATGTCGTTCGGGCACGCCGGCACGATCGTCGAAGGCAAGGAGGACACCGCGGCGCGAGAAGATCGCCCGGCTCGCCCAGGCGGCCGGCATCGTCGTGGCCGAGCGGATCGAGGAGATCCCCGAGCTGATCAGGGCCAAGATCGCCGGAGACGGAGCCCGGCATGAGAGCCGACGGGATCTTCATCGCCGTCGAGGTCGACGACGCGGCCGCCGCCGACACCGAGCTCGCGCGTCAAGCTCACGCGAGGCCTGCCCGGTGGACATCTTCGCCCAGAGCGACGACCGGCGCTCTGGAGCTCGTCGAGCGGAACCTCGACGAGTGCGTGCTCTGCCGCCTGTGCCTGGACGCCACGGACGGGTGGGGTCCGAATCCTGCGGTCAGGGTGATCAAGCTGTACGACTACGACGCCGTGCTCGCCTAAGAGTCCGTAAGACCGCCGCGTCCCCTATCCTGTATGCAGGAGGGCAATGATCGCGCATGAACGAAAACTTTTCCCTGATCGTGATGTGCCTGTTTCTGCTCGCGTCGCTGGCGTTTCTGGCCCAGCAACTGACGGCATACCACTAGTGTCCCGAGTCACAAATTCGATGGCGTTTCCCGGCGCCTGCCCGCGCCTGACGCCCGCCGTCGACGGCCCACGTACTACCGGTACGCAGACCGCCGCCATCGAACGTCAGATCACGACCATCCACTCGGCAAACACTCAACGAATTTCCGACTCGGGACACTAGACGGCGGCCGCCTCGTCCTCTAGGTCCGGTGCGCCTTGCGTGTGCGCAGGCGTTCCTGCTGCTTGTCGACCACGTTGACGATCAGGCGCAGGAACTGCTCGGGGCCGGAGGCCTTGGCCTGCCCGTAGGTGAACGCCTCGACCCAATCGGCGACTTTGCCCTCGCGGGCCATCACGTTGAAGAACTCGCGGCGCATGTCCACGCGCACGCGCGCGTCGGCCGCCGGGCCCTTGGTGACCTTGATGTCGGGCATCTCCAGCCGGAACGTGCTGCACGTCGCCGCGTCCGCGCAGTTCGACGCCGACGACCAGCTTGATCGGCTCGAGCGCGGGCACTTCCTCGATGAACCTGCGCACGGCAAGCTCGATCAGAGCCTTGGCGTCTTCTGCCATCTCACTCCCACCTCCCCGGCCCCGTCCGGTCTCGGCAGGGACCTATCGCTCCTGCTGTCGACCTGTTCAAATCTTATGACGTTGCAGGAGCTTGCGCCCGATCACCATGCGCTGGATCTCCGAGGTGCCCTCGCCGATCAGCAGCAGCGGCGCGTCGCGGTAGAGGCGCTCGATCTCGTACTCCTTGGAGTAGCCATAGCCACCGTGGATGCGGAAGGACTCCTCCACGCAGAAGCGACCGGCCTCGGAGGCGAACAGCTTGGCCATGCCGGCCTCCAGGTCCGAGCGCTCGCCGGCGTCCTTCAGCCGCGCGGCGCGCAGCGTCAGCAGGCGCGCGGCGTCGACCTGGGTGGCCATGTCGGCGAGCTTGAACTGGATCGCCTGGTGCTCGGCGATCGGCTTGCCGAAGGTCTTGCGCTCCTGCGAGTAGCGCAGCGCCAGCTCGAGCGCGCGCTGTGCGATGCCGACACCGCGCGCGGCGACGTTGACGCGACCGACCTCGAGCGCGTCCATCATCTGCGCGAAGCCCTTGTTCAGGCCCTGCCTGCTCGCCGCCCGAGGATGTTCTCGGCCGGACAGCGGTAGCCGTCGAACACGAGCTCGGTCGACTCGACGCCCTTGTAGCCCATCTTGCTTGATCTGCGGCGGGACCGTGAGGCCGGCGTAGGCGCCGCGTGTTCTCGCTGACGCCGGCTCTTTCTCGGCGATGAAGCAGGTCATGCCCTGGTAGGCCTTCTCGGCGTTCGGGTCGGTCTTGACGAGCACGAACACGAGAGCCGAGCGCAGGCCGTTGGTGACCCACATCTTCTGACCGTTGATCTCCTAGGTGCCATCGTCCTGCTTCAGGCCGACGTTTTGATCGCCTGCACGTCGGAGCCGAGCTCGGGCTCGGACAGCGAGAACGCGGCGCGGATCTCGCCGGTGGCCATGCGCGGCAGGTACTTCTGGCTTCTGCTCCTCGGAGCCGAACTTCATCAGCAGGTAGGAGCCGATGAAGTGCGTGTTGACGACGCCCGAGATCGAGATCCAGCCGCGCGAGAGCTCCTCGACGATCATCGCGTAGGTCGTCAGGTCGAGCCCCATGCCGCCGTACTCCTCGGGGATCGTCACCCCGAACAGCCCGAGCTCCTTCATCTGCTCGACGATCGGCTCGGGAAACGCGTCCTCGTGGTCGTAGTGCTCGGCGTTGGGCAGGATCTGCTCGTCGGCGAACTGGCGCACCATCTCGGTGATCGCGCGCTGCTCGTCGGTCATCTCGGTGTACGGCTCGGCGGCTACGGCCATTCGCTCAGCGCTCCAGGGTCGTTCGGGTCGGGTCTCCCGCAGGATACCTGTGTGGCGTGGGCTGGCAGACTTCCGACCCCGATGACCTCCAAACGAATACGGCTTTTTATGGGTGAGCCGGTAGCCAGTCCACCGCACACCCCTGCCGGCGCCGCTCTCGATTGCCGGCTACGCGCAGGGAGCGCTTGAAACAGCGACGATGAACTTCGCGCGCGACGTGCTCGACCGCCTGCCGCCGGGACGACCTGGCGCTGGTGGAGCTGGCCCGCGACGGCACACGGCGCGAGTGGACGTTCGGCGAGGTCGCCGACCGCAGCGCGCGCCTGGCTGGCGCACTGCGCGCGCGTGGCGATCGGCCGCGGCGACGTGGTGATGACGCTGATCGGCAACCGCCCCGAGTGGGTGCTGAGCGATGTGCGCGTGCATTCGCATCGGCGCGGTCGTGCTGCCCTGCACCGAGCAGCTGCGCGCCAAGGATCTGCGCCTGCGCATCGACGTGGCGCGCCCGTCGCTGATCGTGGCCGACGAGCGCAACCGCGCCGAGCTGGAGGCAGCCCGCCCGGACTGCGAGGTCGTGCTCGTGCCCGACGAGTCGCTGTTCACGGCAGCCGAGCCCGCGCCCGCGGTCGAGCTCGCCGAGAACGACCCCTGCCTGATCACGTTCACGAGCGGCACCGCCGGCGAGCCCAAGGCGGTGCTGCACGCCCAGCGCTACCTCGCCGGCCAGCGCGTGCAGGCGTCCCACTGGCTGGGCGCACGCAGCGGGCGAGCTGGTGTGGTGCACGGCGCGCCAGCGGCTGGAGCAAGTCGGCGCGAAATGTGTTCATCGCGCCGTGGCTGTCGGGAGCGAGCGCGCTGCTGCACGACGCGCGGTTCGACCCGGCGGAGCGTCTGGAGCTGCTGCGAACGCGAGCGGGTGAACGTGCTGTGCATGGCGCCGACCGAGTACCGCGTGATCGCCGCCCGCGCGACGCTGCGCGCAATGCCGAGCCTGCGCACGATGGTGGCCGCCGGCGAGGCGCTGAACCCCGAGGTGCAGCGCACGTGGCGAGAGGTCACGGGCCTCGACATCCGCGACGGCTACGGACAGACCGAGACCGGGCAGCTGACCGGGATGGCCCACGGCGAGGAGGCGCGCCCGGGCTCGATGGGCAGACGCGCTGCCCGGGGTGGCGCTGACGGTGGACGACGGCGAGCTGATCGCCGACCCGCGAACGGTGCCGACGTTCTTCCTGGGCTACCTCGGCGAGGATGTGCAGCGCGATGAGGACGGGACGTGGCGGGTGAGGGACCGCCGAGTCGAGCGCCACCCGTGGCGCACGGGCGATCGCGTGCGCGAGGACGAGCGACGGCTACCTGTGGTTCGAGGGCCGCGGCGACGACGTGATCGTCTCCGCCGGCTATCGCATCGGGCCGTTCGAGGTCGAGTCCGCGCTCGTCGCCCACCCGGCCGTGGCCGAGGCCGCCGCCGTGGCCGCCCCCGACGAGGAGCGCGGCGCGGTCGTGCGCGCGGTCGTCGTGCTGCGCGACGGCTACGCCCCCTCGCCCGCGCTGGCGCGCGAGCTGCAGGAGCACGTCAAGCGCGAGACCGCGCCCTACAAGTACCCCCGGATCGTCGAGTTCGCGACCGGAGCTGCCGAAGACCGCGAGCGGGAAGGTCAAGCGGGCGGAGCTGCGGGCGAAGCTGATAGACCTGGCGCCGCGCCCGGGGATCAGGCGGCGATGCACGCGGGCAGTCGGAGGGGTCGGGGCAGGCCGACCCCTCCCGCACCGGCGCGCTCAGGCGAGCTGCTCTGCGGTCTGAGGCGCGGCGCCCGCGAGCTCGGCTCGAGAGTCGCGCTCGAGCCTCCTCGACCTCCTGCGCGACCGTGCTCGCGGGCGGGCGCAGGATCAGCAACGCCGCGAGGATGCCGAGCCCGACGCAGCTCGCGGCGACGACGTAGGCGAGGTGATAGCCGCCGGTGAGCGCGCTCGGCGAGCGAGTGCCCGCTCGCGCTCAGCGCTTTCGTGTGGTCGGTCGCGATCGTGCCGAGCGTCGCCAGGCCGATCGCGCCGAACAGCTGCACCGAGACGTTGATGATCCCCGAGGCAAGCCCGGCGTCCTGCGCGCGGCGCGTCGGCCATCCCCATCGTCAGCAGCGGCAGGAACGAGGCGCCCGCGCCGAGCCCGATCAGCAGGAACGCGAAGAACAGGCCGGGGAAGTAGCCCGCGTGCACGCCCTGGGTCGGCGAGCAGCAGCAGGCCGGCGGCGATCGCGGCGAGCCCGGCCGCGAGCGTGTTCAGCGGACCGAAGCGCTCGACCGCCTTGACCGCGAGCCCCATCGACAGCGCGGCGATCGCGATCGTCAGCGGCATGAACGCGAGGCCCGTGTCGATCGCGTCGTAGCCGAGCACGCGCTCGAGGTACAGCGCACCGAGGAAGAAGGCCGAGAACATCCCCGTCACGAGCAGCCCGCGGACGAGGCTCGAGCCCATCAGCATCCGCAGCCGCAGGATCCGCAGCGGCATGATCGGGTTGGCGATCCGCGACTCCAGCCAGAAGAAGCCGCCGAGCAGCAGCAGCGCCGCCCCGCCGACGCCGAGCGTGCGCGCGGAGAGCAGGCCGTATTCGGTCGACTTGACGATCGCGAACGCGCCGAGCATCGTCGCGAGCGTGATCAGGATCGACCCGGCCACGTCGACGCCGCCCGCGAGGCCGATGCCCCGGTTCTCCACGATCAGCGCCGAGCCGAGCACGAACGCGATCACGCCGATCGGCACGTTCACGAAGAAGATCCAGTGCCAGCTCAGCGACTGCGTCAGCGCGCCCCCGGCGAGCAGCCCGATCGAGCCGCCGCCGGCGGAGACGAACGCGTACATGCCCATCGCCTTCGCCTGCTCGGCTTTCTCGGGGAACTCGGTGACGATGATCGCGAGGATCACCGCCGAGGCGACCGCGCCGCCGATCCCCTGGACGAAGCGACCGGCGATCAGCATCCCCTGGCTCGTGGCCAGGCCGCAGAAGATCGAGGCGGCGGTGAACAGGACGAGCCCGGAGAGGAACACTTTCTTGCGGCCGACCAGGTCGCCCATCCGGCCGGCGAGCAGCAGGAAGCCGCCGAACGTGATCAGGTAGGCGTCGATCACCCACGTGAGGTTGCCCTGGGAGAAGTGCAGGTCGCGCTGGATCGAGGGCAGCGCGACGTTCACGATCGTCGCGTCGAGCACCATCATCAGCTGGCCGAGGCACAGCACGGCGAGCGCGATCCAGCGGCGGCGCTCCGCTGTGCGCGGCGGCCTCGGCGGAGGCCTCGCCGGGTGTCGTGCTGATCCTGCGGACTGGGTGGCGGCGGTCGGCGGTGGTGGTCAGTAGTGGTGCTCATGTAGGGCTCCTTCCGGGATGCGCGAAGGGAACACCATAGCATGGATCATCCTTGTGACAGGGATGATCTACATAAAATTTATAATCGTTGCTAGAATGACAACAAATGCGAAATGGTGTAAAATCACGCGCAATGGGTGCTGAGAGGGCGTCATGTGCTCCGGGCTCGATGGTCCTGCTCACCCGGCTGGCCAAGCAGGTCTACCGGCGCAGCAGCGACGAGCTGCTGGGGATGCAGCTGCGCCATCTGGTCGCGCTCAGCTACGTGCGCGACCACGACGCCTGCCCTCAGCACGAGCTGGCCGAGGCGTTCTGCATGGACGCCAACAACGTCGTGCTGCTGCTCAACGAGCTCGAGCAACTGGGCTACGTCACGCGCCTGCGCGACCCCGACGATCGCCGTCGCCACCTGGTCCAGCTCACCCCCGCGGGCGCCGAGGCGCTGAGCCTCGCCGAGCGCGCCCAGGAAGCGATCGAGGACGACGTGCTGCAGGCGCTCGATCCAGACGAGCGCGCCACCCTGTGGCAGCTGTTGACCCGCGCGCTCTACGGCGTCCGAGCCCGGCCGTACGACGACGCCTACAGCGCGACGATCGCGTCGATCTCGACCTGAGCGCCCTTCGGCAGCTGCGGCCACGCCGACCGTCACTCGGGCTGGTGGGTGCTCGCCCGCGAAGAACGACGCGTACACCTCGTTGACCGCCGCGAACGCGGCCAGATCGGTCATGTACACGGTCAGGCGCACCGCCGGCGCAAGCGACGTGCCGGCGGCCTCGCAGACAGCGCGCAGGTTCTCCAGGCAGCGGCGCGCCTGCTCGGCGGGCGTCTCGCCCACGAGCTCGCCGGTGACTGGGTCGAGCGGGATCTGGCCCGAGCAGAACAGCAGCTCGCCCGCGCGGACCGCGTGGCTGTAGGGGCCGATCGCCGGCGGCGCGCCGGGGGCGGAGATCGTGTCACGGGAGTCAGTCATCGGGCGGACAGGTCGAGTGCGAACGAGGATGGGACTGAGCGGAAGCTCATAGAAAAGACGTTGAACGCGCGCGCGCACGCGCACGCGTGTCCTCCCGAAAAAGATAACCGTCCACCCGGCGCCCGAACCAGCGCATCCCAACGGCACACCCCGCGACCGCGACCGCGACCCGACCAGGATGCCCTACGGCGCGCCCCACCATCCCGATCGGCTAGATTCCGGCTATGCGACTGAAGGGATTCGCCGTCGCCGCTGCGCTCCTGGCAGCGGGCACTTGCGCATGGACGACGGCCACCGCGCAGGCCCAGATCGCATGGACGCCGTGCGGCGACAGCAACGATTTCGCCTGCGGGCACCTGACGGTGCCGCTGGACCCGAGCGAGCGCACGCCGGGGACGATCACGCTGGCGATGCGCCGCCACCGCGCGCCGGTCGGGGAAGCGCGCGAAGCGATGATCGCGCTCGCGGGCGGGCCGGGCCAGGCAGCGATCCCGTTCGCCGAACAGTTCGCGCACCTGCTCGGCCCGATCGTGGCCACGCGCGATCTGATCGTGTTCGACCAGCGCGGCATCGGCCTGTCGCATCCGCTGTCGTGCCACCGCTTCGAACTGAGCGCCAGCGGCCCGGCCGGGTCAGCAGATCGCCGAATGCGCCGCCCAGATCGGCCCGACGCGCACCGACTACACGACCGCCGCAGACCGTCGCCGACATCGAGGCGATCCGGCAGGCGGGCGGGTATGAAAAGCTCGTGCTGTACGGAACCTCCTACGGCACGAAGGTGGCCGAGCGCTACGCGCAGACCTACCCGAGCCACGTCTCGGCGCTCGTGCTCGACTCGGTCGTGCCCCCGAACGGGCCAGAACCGCTGAACCTGCCGACGTTCGCGGCGATCCCGCGCGTGCTGCGCCAGCTGTGCGCCGGGCGGACGTGCGCGCACATCACGCCCGAACCGGTCGCCGACCTCACAAAGCTCGTGCGGCGAATGGGCGGAGGTGCGCTGAGCGGGCGCTGGATCGACGGCGACGGTCGCACCCATACGCTGCGGTTCTCCGCGAACACACTGCTCAACGTCCTGATCGCCGGAGACCTCGAACCGGCGCTGCGCGCCGAATTCCCAGCCGCGGTGCGCTCGGCGGCCGACGGCGACGACGGCGCCGTTCGCGCGCTTGCTGCGCGATGCCTCCGAACGGGGCGAAGGCGGCGAAGAAGAAAGCCCGAGCGAGAGCTTCGACACGCCGCTGTACTTCGCGACCAGCTGCGAAGAGGAGCTGTTTGGATGGAACCGCGCCTCCAGCCCGGCCACGCGTCTGGCCGAAGCCAAGGCGCAGATCAAGGGGCTGGGAGCGAGTCCGATCGCGCCGTTCGGTCCGGCCAACGTGCTCGCCATCAGCGACATGCCGGCGTGCGCGTTCTGGCCGTACACGACCCCGCGCCCGCGCCCGTGCAGACGCCGCTGCCGAGCGTGCCCACGCTGATCCTGAGCGGCGCTGACGACCTGCGCACGCCGACGGCGAACGCGCGCGAAGTCGCCGCACAGATCCCGGGCTCGCACGTCGTGGTCGTTCCGGAAGTCGGGCACTCGGTCCTCGGCAGCGACCTCAGCGGGTGCTCGAGCAAAGCGCTGCAGGCACTGTTCAAGCCCTCGCCGATCGAGCCCTGCACCGCGGGCGGCCTCCAGATCCTGGGGCTGCTCAAGCTGGCGCCGCTGGCGCCGGTGCGCCTGTCCGACGTGCCGCCCGCCGGGGCAACCGCGGGCTGCCCGGACGCACGCTTGCGGCGGTGGGACTGACGCTGGCGGACCTCGCGCGCCAGGAGACGATGCAGGCGCTCGGCGCGCTTGAGTCCGGCAACATCAGCGGACTGATCTCCCTGCGGGTCGGCGGCCTGCGCGCGGGCTGGGCGAGCGTTGAGAACGGGAAGCTGACGCTCCACGGCTACTCCTACGTGCCGGGGGTGACCGTCTCTGGAAAGGTCACTCAGAGCGCGACCGTGCTCAGCATCGGCGGCCCGGCGGCGGCGCGTGGCACGTTGCGACTGGGAGCACACCGACTGGCCGGAACGCTCGGGCGGCAAGCACGTTCACAGCGGTCACAGCCTCGACGCGGGCGCCGCGAGTGCCGCTATTGTCCGAATGGATGCGCAGGCCAGCCCCCATCTCGGTTCTGGCCGCTCTGCTGCCGGCGCTGGCGCTCGCATGCTGGCCGGCATCCTCGCTCGCCTCGGCTCCTGACATTCACACCCTGCACGGGCAGCGCCCCCGCGGAGTTCTCCTGCGCGACCGTGCCGGTACCGCTGAACCGCAGCGGTCAGGTACCGGGCACGGTCTCGCTGAAGGTCGAGCGCAAGCTGGCGGGGCTCAGCCCAAGCACGAGCGCCGTGGTCGCGCTCGCGGGCGGCCCCGGCCAGGCGGCCCTGGGACTGGGCGAATTCATCGCCAAGGCGATCGCCCCGGCACTGGGATCGCGCGACCTGCTCGTGTTCGACCAGCGCGGCACCGGCGAATCAGACCCGTTGAGCTGCCCTGCGCTGAGCAGCGTCAGTGAACTCGAACAGGCACACTCCGTCGACGAACTGGTCGGCCGCTGCGCGCTGCAGCTCGGACCTGCGCGCGGCGACTACACCACCCAGGAATCGGTGCAAGACATCGAGGCGCTGCGCCAGGCGGGCGGGTATGAAAAGCTCGTGCTGTACGGAACCTCCTACGGGACGAAGGTCGCGCTCGAGTACGCCGAACGCTACCCCCAGCACGTGGAAGCGCTGGTGCTCGACTCGGTCGTCCCGGCCAACGGGCCGGAACCGTTCGCGGTCCCGACCTTCCAGGCGATCGGCGGAGTGTTGAGCGAGCTGTGCGCGAACCACGCCTGCGCCGGGATCACCGTCGAATCCGCTGGGCGACCTTGCGCGGCTGATCGCGCAGCTACGCAAGCACGCGCTCAGCGGCTCGGTCTACGACGGCTCGGGCCAGCGGCACGCGGTGAAGCTGAGCGAGACGAGCCTGCTGGGGATCCTGCAGGCCGGCGATCTGAACCCGGCCCTGCGCGCGCTGCTGCCCGCCGCGGTCGTCTCGGCGCTGCGCCAGGACCCCGACCCGCTGCTGCGCCTGGAGCTGCTGTCGGAGGGCCTGATCCCGAACGTGCCTGGAAGCCGGCCGGTCGAAAGCTCGGACGCGGTCGACGAAGCGCTGTTCGTCGACACCTCATGCGAGGAGCTGCCGTTCCCGTGGCAACGCTCCGCCTCGGCCCCGACACGGATCGCCGAAGCCCTCGACGTCACTGCACGCTATACCCAGCGGCGACTTCTATCCGTTCGACGCGACCACGGCGCTGAACGCGAGCCTCGTGTCGGTCTGCGCGAGCTGGCCGGACGCCTCCCCGCCGCCACCCGCGCCCGCGCCCCTGCCGGATGTGCCGACGCTGATCCTGTCCGGCGCGCAGGATCTGCGCACGCCCACGGCCAACGCGCGCAGCGTCGCCGCGCTGATCCCTGACGCGCAGCTGCTGGTCGTGCCGTTCACCGGCCATTCGGTCCTCGGCAGCGACTTCAGCGGCTGCGCCGAGCTCGCGGTGCAGGCGTTCTTCGGCGGCGTGGTGGGCGGGCAACCAATCCAGCCGTGCTCGCTCCACCCAAGACGAGTTCGCCCCCACGCCGACTCACGCCGACCAAGCTCGCCTATATCCATCCGCCGCACGTGCTGGGCGGCAAGCCCGGGCAGACGCTGACGGCCGTGCTCGACACGATCCTCGACCTCAACCGCCAGGTGATCGGCGCGACGCTGCAGGCCAACGCGGAATTGCCGATCGGCGCGAGCTTCGGTGGCCTGCACGGCGGCTATGCCCGGCTCGCGTCCGCCTCGGTGGTGTTGCACGACTTCTCGTTCGTGCCGGGCGTGCGTCTCAGCGGGACGTTCCCGGTCAAGGACGGTGAGCTGCAGACGGCCACGATTCACATCTCCGGCTCGACCGCCGCGCCCGGGGCGGTGAGGGTCGGCACCGGCCCGACGGTCAGCGGCACGCTCGGCGGCAGGCGGTTCGACGTGGACATCGCCACGCGTCAAGCTCGCCCGGGCCGGGGCGCCGCCGCCGGCGGCGGCGAATGGCCCATGAGCAGGGTCAGCGTTCCCGCTGCCGGGTCTGGCCCGGCTACGCTGAAGCAGTGACCAACGCCCTCGCGCGGGAGACCTCGCCGTACCTGCGCCAGCACGCCGACAACCCCGTCGACTGGCTGCCGTGGGGACCGGTCGCGCTGAGACGCGCGCACGACGAGGACAAGCCGCTGCTCGTCTCGATCGGATACTCGTCCTGCCACTGGTGCCACGTGATGGAGCGCGAGTCCTTCGAGGACGAGCGCACGGCAGCGCTGATGAACGAGGAGTTCGTGTGCGTGAAGGTCGACCGCGAGGAGCGCCCGGACGTGGACGCGCTGTACATGGAGGCCGTCCAGACCATGACCGGCCACGGCGGCTGGCCGCTGAACGTGTTCCTCACGCCCGAGCAGCTGCCGTTCTACGGCGGCACCTACTTCCCGCCCGAGCCTCGCCGCGGGATGCCGGCGTGGACGCAGGTGCTGCAAGCGATCGCCGAGTCGTGGGCAGGAGAGCCGCGACGAGATCCGCGCGGGCGGCGAGCGCCTGCGCGAGCGCCTGTCCGGCGGCGGCGGGCTGAAGCCCTCGCCGGAGCCGCCTGACGCGAGCGGGCTCGAGACGGCGGTCGCGAACCTGAAGGCAGTCGTTCGATCCGGTCAACGGCGGTTTCGGCGGGCGCGCCGAAGTTCCCTCAAGCTTCGGTGATCGAGCTCCTGCTTGCTGCGAGGCGAGCACGCGATGTCGCTGCAGAACCCTGCGCGCGATGGCCTGCGGCGGGATCTACGACCAACTCGGCGGCGGCTTTCACCGCTACAGCGTCGACGCGACCTGGACGGTGCCCCATTTCGAGAAGATGCTCTACGACAACGCTCTGCTCGCACGTGCCTACCTGCACGGATTCCAGGTGAATGGCGAGACGCCTGTTGAGCAGTGTGTCACGACACACTCGACTGGGCTCTACGCGAGATGCGCGGCCCGGAGGGTGGCTTCTACTGCCGCCCTCGACGCCGACTCGGATGGGGTCGAGGGACGATTCTACGTGTGGACGCTCGCCCAGCTGCGCGAGCCCTCGGCGAGGACGCCGAGCGGCGATCGCCTGGTTCGGCGCCACAGCGGAGGGCAACTTCGTCGACCAGACCGGGCGCGACTGGTATTGCGTCGGCGTTCGCGGACCCGACGCCCGAAGCGGACGTGCGCGAGCACATCCGACGAACGCCTGCTGCGAGGCCCGCGAACGACCGCACCCGCCCGGCCTCGACGACAAGCGGCTGACCTCCTGGAACGCGCTGATGATCGCCGCGCTCGCCGACGCCGGCGCGGCGCTGGACGAGCCCCGCTACCTCGAGGCGGCCGGTCGCCTGCGCGGAGTTCGTCCTGCGCGACCTGCGCGACGGCAACGGCCGGCTGCTGCGCACCTACAACGACGGCCAGGCCAAGATCGGCGCCTACCTGGAGGACCACGCGTTCCTGCTGGAGGCGCTGATCGTGCTGTTCGAAGCGACCTGCGAGGAGCGCTGGTTCACCGAGGCGATGGCGCTCGCGGACACATTGATCGCGCGCTTCGCCGACCCGCAGCGGGGCGGCTTCTTCTCGACCGCCTCAGACGACGGAGAACCACTGATCGCGCGGCGCAAGGACCTCGAGGACTCCCCGATCCCCTCCGGCGGCTCCAGCGCCGCGATCGGCCTGCTGCGCCTGGCGCAGCTGACCGGCGAGGAGGAGTACGAGCGCCACGCGGTCTCGGTCCTGCGCCTGCTCGCGGACATCGCACCCCGCCACCCGACCGCGTTCGGGCAGCTGCTGCAGGCGCTGCACTGGCACTTCGCCCCCGCGCGCCCGATCGCCTGCGCGGTGGCCGAGCGGCGTCCTACAGAAATCGACAGGTAGCGGTCCAGCTCCCACTGCGTGACCTGCACCCGGTAGTCGTCCCACTCCTGGCGCTTGATCTCGACGTAGCGGTTGAACATGTGCTCGCCGAGCGTGCGCAGCACCAGCTCTGACTCGGCCGTGAGCTCGATCGCCTCGCCGAGCGCTCTCCGGCAGCTGCTCGACGCCGAGGCGCCGGCGCTCCTCGCCGGAGAGGTGGTAGAGGTTCTTCTCCATCGGCTCGGGCAGCTCGTAGCCCTTCTCGATCCCCTCCAGCCCCGCCTGCAGCAGCACCGCGAACGTGAGATAGGGGTTGCACGCGGGATCGGGGCAGCGCAGCTCCATGCGCGTCGCCTTCTCGCTTCCCGGGGTGATACAGCGGCACGCGCACGAGCGCCGAGCGGTTGCGCCGCGACCAGGCGACGTACACGGGCGCCTCGAAGCCGGGCACGAGGCGCTTGTAGGAGTTGACCCACTGCGCGAAGATCGAGCAGATCTCGCGCGCGTGCTTGAGCTGGCCGGCGATGAAGGCCTTGCCGACGTCTGACAGGAAGTACTGGTCGTCGGGGTCGTAGAACGCGTTGCGCCCGCCCGCGAACAGCGACTGGTGGGTGTGCATGCCCGAGCCGTTCTCGCCGAACAGCGGCTTGGGCATGAACGTCGCGTGCCAGCCGTACTTCATCGCGTACTCCTTGACCGTGATCCGGTAGGTCATGCAGTCGTCGGCCATCTTCAGCGCGTCCGCGTAGCGCATGTCGATCTCGTGCTGTGACGGGCCGACCTCGTGGTGGGTGTACTCGACGTGGATGCCGAGCTGCTCCAGCGCGAGCACCGTCTCGCGGCGCACGTCCGAGCCGGCGTCGAGCGTGGTCAGGTCGAAGTAGCCGCCCTGGTCGAGCACCTCGGTCGAGCGCGAGTCGCGGAACAGGAAGTACTCGAGCTCGGGCCCGACGTTGAACGTGTCGAAGCCCATCGCCCTGCGCACGCTCCACCGCGCGGCGCAGCACGTGGCGCGGATCGCCCTCGTACGGCGTGCGCTCGGGGGTGAGCACGTCGCAGAACATCCGGCCCACGCCCTGCTCCTCCGGGCGCCACGGCAGCACCGCGAACGTGTGCGGGTCGGGCATCGCGATCATGTCGGACTCCTCGATCGCGTTGAACCCGGTGATCGAGCTGCCGTCGAAGCCCATCCCCGCCTCGAACGCGTCGTCGAGCTCGGCCGCGTTGATCGAGAACGACTTCAGCTGGCCGAGGATGTCGGTGAACCAGAAGCGGATGAAGCGGATGTCGTGCTCGGCGACGAGCGCCTTGACGTCCTCCGCGGTCTGCGCCCGCTCCGGTCGGCTGCTCGGCCATCGTCGCGGACCTTAGTAGATGGCTGCGTGGACCGCTATCGACTGTTGGCCAAACCGACGATCGCTGTCAGTGACCGAGCGTACCGACGGCGCGACGAAACGACGCGACCTCTTCGGCTTCCTTGCCCTGGTAGAGCAGCGCCGGCATCTGGCCGAGGCCGCGGGCGCGGCCTTCGGCGATCGCGTTCAGCACGAGCGCCTTGCGCCCGGCCGGCGTGGAGATGTCATCGCCGACGCGCACGTCGAGGTTCGGGCCGGTGCGACCGACCGAGTTGGTCGCCGCCAGCGTGTGGCAGACCGCGCACGTGTGCGCGAACAGTTCGCGGCCTTTCTGCTGTTCGGCGGTCAGGTGCAGGCCGCCGACCGTCACGCTCGCCTTGTGCTCGGCGTTGAACGCGAGCACGAACCCGGGCACGATCAGGCCGAACGCGAACAGCAGCACGATCACCGAGCGTGACGGCGCGCTGGCCGGCCTTCGATTCGGTGTGCAGCGACTCGCGCGCGCCGCGCGGGCCACCGCGCATCGCGACGAAGAACACGCCGAGGCCGAGCAGCAGCCAGAATGCGATGAACGCGTAGATCATGCAGGCGGGGACCATATCGAGTGCCGCGGCCTCGACGGTCCGGAGAGCGCTCGATGAGAGATCTCTCACGCTCGGGACGGCCTTGAGGCGGTGCCAACCTTTAGCCTGGCGCAAGCTACGGCGCTACTCTGGACGTGGGAGTCCATATGACCTATCTCCTTCGCAGACTTCCCCTGTCGCGCCTGCTGCTCCTATGCGGGCTGGTGGTCGTCCTCGGCATCTCCGTCACCGCGCTCGCGTTCGCGCTGGGCACGGGACCCACGCCGCCACCCAAGCCGCTCGCCGAGCGCTGTCCACGACGCGCTCACCGTGGCAACGCGGAACCGGTCGAAGGCGTCAGCGCGCAGCGTCCAGCTGACCGATCATCTGCTCGAAGGCGCCAACCTGGCGAGCGGAAGCGGCGAGCGCCGCCGGCCAGCTGTCCTCCAGCCCGCTGCTGACCGGCGCCTCCGGGCGGCTGTGGATCGCCAAGGACGGCCGCGTGCGCCTGGAGCTGCAGACCGAAAAGGGCGACACCCAGATCTACTACGACGGGACACACCGTGTCGATGTACGACGCGTCCTCGAACACGCTCTACCGCTACACGATCCCCGCCACGCAGCGGCTCAGCGAACCCGAACTCGCCGGCCGAGCCCCACCACGAAGTCCCGAGCGTCGCCAAGATCGAAGAAGCGATCTCGCATCTGAGCGAGCACGTAAACGTATCCGGCGCGACGCCGACCGACATCGCCGGCCAGGCCGCCTACACGGTGCGCGTCACCCCCAAGGAAAGCGGCAGCCTGATCGGCGGCGCCGAGCTCTCCTGGGACGCCGTCCACGGCGTCCCGCTGCGCGCGGCGATCTACTCCTCGACCAGCTCCTCCCCCGCGATCGAACTGGCCGCCACCGAAATCTCCTACGGCCCGGTCGAAGCATCGGTGTTCGAATTCACGCCGCCGGCGAACGCCAAGATCGAAGAAATCGTCCTTCCCGACAAGCACACCGCCAAGCTCCCCGATCCATCGACGCAGGACGGCGAGCATCCCCAGGTCACGACCCACGGCCACGGGCTCTCGACGATCGCCGTGATCGAAAGCCAAGACGAAGACGAGCGCCGCAAGCAGTCCTCGTCGCTGCCCGAAGGTCTGCAGAAGGTCAAGATCAACGGCATCGAAGCGGACCGAGCTGCCCACCGAGCTCGGCACGCTGCTCAGCTTCGAGCGCTCCGGCGTGCGCTACCTGCTCGCCGGCGCGGTCAGCCCAGCGGCGGTCGAAGCGGTCGCCAAGGGCCTGTAGCGTAATGCCGGACGCAGGCGGCCGCCCCTTCGGCGAGCCGATAGCGTCGGTTCTGGCAGATGATCGAAGACACGCCGCCCGTGGCGTGCTCGGCACGCGAGCGACTGAGGCGCCGCCAGGGACGACGAGACGCCGCCGGTCCGGGCGAGGGGACTGGTCAAGCGCTACAAGGAGGTGCTGGCGGTCGATCACATCGACCTGAACGTCCGCACCGGCGACGTGTACGGGTTCCTGGGACCGAACGGCGCAGGCAAGACGACGACGCTGCGCATGGCGCTCGGCCTGATCATGCCCACCGAGGGCACGGTCGAGCTGTTCGGGCGCGATCCGATACGCGAGGGCGCGCGCGCGCTGGAGGGCGTCGCCGGGTTCGTGGAGGCGCCGCGCTTCTACCCGTACCTGACCGCGCGCAAGAACCTGGAGCTGCTCGCCGCGCTGGACGGCGGCGGCGCGAAGGAGCGTATCGACGAGGTGCTGCAGATCGTCGAGCTGGCCCCGCGCGCGGGCCACCGCGTCGGCGGCTACTCGCACGGGATGCGCCAGCGGCTCGGGATCGCCGCGGCACTGCTGCGCCGCCCGCGCCTGCTGATCCTCGACGAGCCCGCCACAGGCCTCGACCCGGCGGGGATGCGCGACATGCGTCATGCTGATCCGCCGCCTCGCCGACGAGGGAATCACGGTCCTGCTCTCCAGCCACCAGCTGCCGGAGGTGCAGGAACTGTGCGACCGCGTGGCGATCGTCGACCGCGGGCGCGTCGTCTACGAGGGAGCGCTCTCCGACCTGCGCCGCCAGGGCGGGGCCGGCTACCGGCTGCGCAGCACCGACGATGTCACGCGCGCTGGAGGTGCTGCGCGCGCAGCCCCGGCATCGAACACGCAACGAACGGCGAGCACGGCCTGACGCTTCCAGGCCGCAGGAGTCCGACGTCGGCGCGCTGTCGCTCGCGCTGGCCCGCGCGGACGTTGGAATCCTCGCGCTGACACCCGAGCTGGCGACGCTCGAGGACCTGTTCTTCCGGCTGACCGAGGGCGATGGCGCACAGGGGGTTGACGCGAACCATTCCGGCGCGAGCTCCGCCACCGCAGACCGCGAGGCTCGCCGTCGACCCGGAGGGCCCCCAACGCAGGCGCCCGACCAAAGGCGGTCGAGATCGGATGAGCAGCGCGGCCGCGTACGCCCCCACTGCACCCCCAATCGTCTCTCCGCACCGCCCCCGCGCACGGCATCCCCCACGCGCGACGCCCCTCGACGCTGACGGTGTGGCGCTGGGAGCTGCGCAAGCTCATCTCCCAGAAGCGCACCTACCTCGGCCTCGGGCTGGCGGTCGATCCTGCCGCTGATCTTCGTGGTGTTCCAGAACCTGCACCAGCACCACGGCCACGACCAGGGCAACATCTTCGCCTCGCACATCACCCAGTCAGGTCTCGCGACGCCGGTGCTGATGCTGCTGTTCCTGTCGCTGTTCATGCTGCCGCTGATCGCCGCCCTGGTCGCCGGCGACATCGTCGCCGCCGAGGACGGCAACGGCACGCTGAAGACGATCCTCACGCGCTCGGTCGATCGCGGCCAGGTGTTCGCCGCCAAGACGCTCGCGGCGATGACCTACGCGACGGCAGCGGTGTTCCTGTCCGCCACCGTGGCGACCGTTGCGCGGCGTCGCGTCGTGGGGCTTCCATCACGTGCAGTCACGTTCTCGGGCACCGTCGTCTCGGCGCCGGAAGGCCTGCTGCTGGTGTTCGCCGCCAACGCGCTGCTACCTGATCCCGCTGCTGAGCGGTCGCCGCCATCGGCGTGCTGCTGTCGACGACGACGCGCAACAGCGCCGCGGCCGTGGTCGGCACGGTCGGCTTCGTGATCCTGCTGTACATCGTCTCGCGGGATCCCCGGGCTCGAAGGCGTCAAGCCGTATCTGCTCACCGAGACAGTTCGAGAACTGGCACGGCCTGCTGCGCACCCCCACCGACTGGGCTCCGATCGGGCACTCGGCCTGGGTCTGCGCGCTGTACGCCGTCCCGGCGCTGTTCGCGGCGTATCTCGTGTTTCTACGCCGCGACGTGGCGGGCGGCTAGTGTCTCGATTCAAAAATTCGGTGAGGGTTTGCCGAGTGGATGGTCGTGATCTGACGTTCGATGGCGGCGGTCTGCGTACCGGTAGTACGTGGGCCGTTGACGGCGGGCGTCAGGCGCGGGCAGACGCCGGGAAACGCCATCGAATTTTTGAATCGCGACACCAGATCCTCGGGCGCGCATCCACGCCCACCTCCCAGCTGGGGATAAGCAAGGCCACAGAAGTCCGACCAGCTGCTGAGACGGTCGTTAACCAAGCGAGGCGAGGACGCAGAGAACGAAGTGTGCTCTGCACGTGTGCCGGCCGATCGGAGATCGGTCGATCTCCGATCGGTAAGGGACGACGCATCAGGCCGCATCGAGGGTCGTCTCAGCTCACCTCAGATCCAACCAACTCGACCTCGGCCAGCTCCACCTCGCCCATCAGGCGGCGCGCCTCGCGCGGGTCGATCAGACCGGCGCCGAGGCGGCTGGTGGACTCCGCGCCGCAGGCGACGCCGAAGCGCAGGCACTGGTCGGGGGCGCGCGATTCGTAGCGCGCGGCGACGATAGCCGGCGAGGAAGGCGTCGCCCGAGCCGCGCTTGGCGACCGGCTCGCGCAGCTGCACACGCGCACGCTTCAAGCACGGGCGGCCGTCGACGAGGACCTGCGCGAAGCAGCCGTCTGGGAGCGTCATGATCGCCTCGCGAGGACCGAGCGCGGCGATCTCGCGCACCGCGAGCGAGCGCTCCTCCTCGCCGGCGAACTCATGGCCGACGAGCTCCTCGGCCTCGAGCGACATTCGGCGAGACCACGTCGGGCTCGGCACGAACGGCGTGGCGCAGGGGCTCGCCGTCGGTGTCGATCACGGTCGTGACCTCCATCCGCGCGAGCTCGCGGATCAGCGAGGCGTAGATGTCGGGCTCGACTCCGCGCGGCAGCGAGCCGGCGAACACGACGATCGCGGCGCCGCGCGCGAGATACAGGAGCTTGTCCGCGAACAGTTCGACCTCACGCTCGGATACGGACGGACCGCGTTCGTTGATCTCGGTCTGCTCGCCGCTGGTCGGGTCGAGCACGGAGGTGTTGGTGCGCGACTCCTCGCGGATGCGCACGAAATCGTTGAGGATCGCCTCGTCGGTCAGCTGCTCGACGATGTGCGTGCCGGTGACGCCGCCGGCGAACCCGGTCGCGATCACGGGCTGGCCGAGCACCTTCAGGGTGCGCGCGATGTTGACGCCCTTACCGCCGGCCATCGTGCGCTGCTCGACGGTGCGATGGCGGCGCCCGAGCCGGAAGTTCGGCACCGAGAGCGACTTGTCGATCGCCGCGTTGAGCGTGACCGTGATGATCATTGCTGGCTCACAATCATCTTCCGGCGCCCCGGGGCGGATTCCGCCGCGCGGCGCTCAATGGAGAAGGCTAGCGGACGGCGCACGCCTACGCGTGCAGCGCCCAGGCGAGGTCCCGCAACCGCTCGGCCTCGGCACGGGCCGCCGCGGCGGGGGAATCCCCACTACCACTCCTCCAACGGTCCACCGTCGATATGCGCCCGCGATGCTGCGCGAGGCGGTTACCAGGCCGCCGGCCCGTCCGGGCGCGAAGGCCGGCGGCGAGGTCCTCGACCCGGCCTCCCTGCGCGCCGACGCCGGGGAGCAGGAACACGGCGCGTGGCATCAGCTCGCGCGCGCGGGCTAGGTGGCCTGGAGAAGTGGCGCCGACGACCGCGCCCACGTCGCTGAGACCGGACTCCCCCACGCCGGGCCGGCCCAGCTCGTCCACGAGATCCGCCAGCCGCTCCCAGACGGAACCCCGGCCCGCAGAAGCCCCGCGCGCCGACTCGACGAGCTCCAGGTCCTCGACGTCGGCCGCACCCGGGTTGGAGGTGCGCACGAGCACGAAGCAGGCCCGCGCCCACGGCGCGCGCGGCGGTCACGAACGGAGCTCGACCGCATCGCCACCCATCAGGGGGTTGACGGTGGCCATGTCGGCGCCCAGTCCCGCGACCTCGCCGAAGGGGGTCGTCAGGCCACCGAACAGAGACTGAGCGTAGGCGAGCGCGGTCACGTCGATGTCCCCGCGCTTGCCGTCGGCGATCACCAGGAGGCCGGCGTCATGGGCGTGGCGCACCACCGCGTCAAGGGCGCTCCGGCCGGGGGCGCCCAGACGCTCGAAGCACGCGAGTTGGGGCTTGACCGCGACGCAGGCGGGAGCGACGGCATCGATCAGCGCGCGGCAATGAGCCTCAACGGCAAGTGCGGCAAGGTACGCCGGGGAAGAGTCCGCCCCCACGGAAGATCGCCCCGCGGACACGCCGCTCGAGGAGTTGCCGACCCCCGGCCACAGAGCGCCCGGGTCGGGGTCGAGCCCGAGCACGACCTGCGACTCACGTTCCGCTACCCGCGCGGTGAGCGTGTCGCCGAACGAGAATGCTCCGTACCCGCGGAGTGTCTGACGTGCTCGCCAAGAAACCCTCAGGCACGCGACGCCCACACGGGTCAACGACTGCGGACGGCAGCCTTCAGGCCGCTGCCCGCACTGAAACGGGGGACGCGCGCGGCGGCGATCTGGATGCGCTCGCCCGTGCGCGGGTTGACTCCCTGGCGGGCGCCGCGCTCGCTGACGTGGAATTTGCCAAAGCCGGAAATGGTGACCTCGCTGCCGCGTCGCAAGGCGTCCTCAACGGTGGTAAGCACCGCGTCAAGCGCGCGCGTGGCCTCAAGTTTGGTCAGGCCGGCGCGATCCGCCACCTGGTCGACCAGCTCGGACTTCGTCAAGGGGTCCTCCTCTCGTGCAGGTAAGGCAAAGACGCTAACAAGTCCCGCGGACGGGACGCCGGACACATCGGCACGAATAGGAGGATGACGGCCGAACGCGCGCCTGGATCCTGACCGTGCTCGTCGCACTGCTGACTGCGTTCTTGCTCCTGCTCGCCGGCTACAACGGGTACGCGGGCCTGTCCGGCGCAGTGGCGGCCGCGGCGGCGATCAACCTGCTGTAGAGAAGCCCATCCATGTGCATGCATCCCCGATCGGATCGACGATGCCGAGACCACGCGCCGGAACGGGCAGACACGAAGTGACCGCGGCAAAGCGCGTCCGGCGAGCGCGAGCGTTTCCAACACCCAGCTCATCCCCCCGGTCAGGCGCAGAGCATCCCCAGGGAGCGCCGTAGTACGTCATCGAGCACGTCGCCGACTTCGAGCATCATCGCCGCCGGCAACGGCTAGAGCCGGCGCGCCCAGGCGGCGTAAAGCTCTACCCCGCGGGGACGCCCGGGCTGGCGTGTTGCGGAGGGCCCTCGGGGCCTTCGTCGGCTTGTCCATGGCCGGCCAGCGCCTCGTCTTCGGGCGCCCCGTTGCGTGTGCCCGCGAGGTAGCGGTCGACCATCCGCGCGCACTGACGCCCCTCGTTGATCGCCCACACGATCAGCGACTGCCCGCGTCTGGCGTCGCCGGCGGCGAACACTCCATCGACGGACGTCGTGTACGGGCGCACGGCCTTGACGTTCCCGCGCGGGTCGCGCTCGACGCCGAGCTGGTCGAGCAGCCCCTGCTCGGGATGCAGGAACCCCATCGCCAGCAGCACCAGCTGGGCGGGCAGCTCGCGCTCGGTGTGAGCGACCGGGCCGAACGGGGGCGCGGGCTCGGCCTGGGCGATGTGCAGCGCGGCCACCCTGCCATCGGTGTCGGGAGAGAAATGGGTCGTCGTGATCGAGTAGTCCTGCTCGCCCACGCCCTCGCGCAACGCCTCCTCCATCGCGTAGCTCATGCGGTACTTCAGCGGCCACTGCGGCCACGGCGTGCGGTCGTCTGGGCGGTGCTGCGGGGGCTCGGGCAGGAGCTCCAGCTGGACGATCGAGCGCGCGCCCTCGCGCAGCGCGTTGCCGACACAGTCCGCCCCCGTGTCGCCACCACCGATCACGATCACGTCGCGGTCCCGCGCGCTGATCTCGCGCTCTGTCCCCGCAGGCTGTGGGACATCCGGCAGCGGCAGGGTGTCCGGGGAACCGAGCTCTCGCGCAACCCAGCGGTTGCGCTGATACAGGTAGTCCATCGCGTAGTGCACCCCGTCCAGCTCGCGACCGGGGACGGGCAGATCGCGTGGCACGCGCGAGCCGGTGGCCAGCACGACCGCGTCATACGCGCCTCGCAGCTTCTCCACGCTGATTCCGCCCGTGGCGCCGGCGCCGCCGACGTCCACCCCGCAGCACAGCTCCACACCCTCGGCGATCAGCTGGTTCACGCGCCGCTGGACGACGGTTCTTTTCGATCTTGAAATCCGGCACCCCGAACCTGGCCAGCCCACCGGCGGCCTCGTCGCGCTCGAACAGCGTCACGCGATGCCCCGCGCGGCGCAGCTGCTGGGCGGCGGCCATCCCCGCCGGACCCGAGCCGACCACGGCGACCGCCTGTCCCGTCTCGTGCTTGGGTGGCTGGGGCGTTATCCAGCCCTCGTCCCACGCGCGGTCGATGATCGCGAGCTCGATCTGTTTGATCGTGACCGCGTCGTTCTCGCGGATCTCCAGCACACACGCCGCCTCGCACGGCGCTGGGCACAGTCGCCCGGTGAGCTCGGGAAAATTGTTGGTGGCATGCAGCTGCGCGATCGCGTCCTGCCAGCGGTCGCGATACACGAGGTCGTTCCAGTCGGGGATCAGGTTGCCCAGCGGACAACCGTTGTGACAGAACGGGACCCCACAATCCATGCAGCGCGCGCCCTGCTCGCGCAGCTCCTCGGTCGGGCGGGTGATCAGGAACTCGTTGTAGTCGTGCGCGCGCTGCACGGGGTCCCGGTAGGGAATCCCGTGACGCTCGATCTGCAGAAACCCCCCGAGCTTGCCCATCAGTGTCTCGATCCGAAAATTCGGTGAGTGTTTGCCGAGTGAATGGTCGTGATCTGACGTTCGATGGCAGCGGTCCGCTGGCCGATCTTCGATCGGTTGGTGGCACGTGGGCCGCCGACGGCGGGCGTCAGGCGCGGGCAGGCGCCGGGAAACGCCATCGAATTTTTGGATCTAGACACCACTACGCCGCCACCGCCGGCGACGGCGACTCGGGCGAGGACGCGGCGGCCTGCGCCTCGGCCGCCTGTTCGCGCAACACGCGGCGATAGTCGTGGGGCATCACCTTCACGAACGCGCCCCGCGCGAGCAGCTCCTCCCACTGCGCGAGCACCCGTTCGGCGACGGGCGAATCGGTGCGCCGGGCGTGCTCGGAGATCAGTGCCCGCAGCTCGGCGACGTCCGCCTCCTCCGGTGTCTCGAACCCGACCATGCCCATGTTGCAGCGCTTGGGAAAAGCTCCCTCCTCGTCCAGCACGTAGGCCACACCACCGCTCATCCCCGCCGCGAAGTTGCGCCCCGTCGGGCCGAGCACGACCACGCGCCCACCCGTCATGTACTCACAGCCGTGGTCCCCGACGCCCTCCACGACCGCCGACGCGCCCGAGTTGCGCACGGCGAAGCGCTCGCCCGCCAGGCCGCGGAAGAACGCTCGGCCGGCCGTCGCCCCATACAGCAGCGTGTTGCCGACGATCACGTTCTCCTGCGCCTTGAACTCGGGGGCCATGCCCGCGCGCGGGCGCACCGCGAGCACGCCCCCGGACAGACCCTTGCCGGTGTAGTCGTTGGCGTCGCCCCACAGCGTGAACGTGACCCCCGGCGCCAGCCAGCCGCCGAAGCTCTGCCCGGCCGAGCCCTCGAACGAGACCTCGATCGAGCCCTCCGGCAGCCCGGCCGCGCCGTGCGCGCGGGCGATGTGGCTGGACAGAATGCCGCCGACACAGCGGTTGACGTTGCGAATCGGCAGGGCAAAGCTGATGCGCTCACCCCGCTCGATCGCGCCGGCCGAACGCTTGACGAGCTCCCAGTCCAACGCATCGCTCAACACCTCCGGCGGGGGTTGCACGCGCCGGCGAGGAGCGTCGTCGGGCAGCTCGACGTGGGTGAGGATGTGGGTCAGGTCGACCCCGCGCGCCTTCCAGTGCTCGATCGCGGGCTGGGCTTCGAGCAGGTCCACGCGCCCGATCGCCTCGTCGAGCGAGCGCAGTCCCAGCGAGGCGAGGATCTCGCGCACCTCCTCGGCGACGAAGAAAAAGAAGTTGACGACGTGCTCGGGCGTGCCCTTGAAGCGCTCGCGCAATGCCGGGTCCTGCGTGGCGATCCCGACCGGGCACGTGTTCAGATGACAGGCACGCATCATGATGCAGCCCGTGGCGATCAGCGGCGCCGTAGAGAACCCCATCTCATCAGCCCCGAGCATCGCCGCGATCACCACGTCGCGGCCGGTCTTCAGCTGGCCGTCGGTCTGCACGACGATGCGTGAGCGCAGGTCGTTGAGCAGCAGCGTCTGCTGGGTCTCAGCCAGCCCGATCTCCCACGGTATCCCCGCCGCCTGGATCGAGGACAGCGGCGAGGCACCGGTGCCGCCATCGTGGCCGGAGATCAGCACGCGGTCGGCGTTCGCCTTGGACACCCCCGCGGCGACCGTGCCGACTCCCACCTCGGCGACGAGCTTGACCGACACCTGCGCCCCCGCGTGGGTGTCGGTCGGGGGGTTCGAGCAGCGCAGGTCATAGATCAGCTGCTTGAGATCCTCGATCGAGTAGATGTCATGGTGCGGGGGCGGAGAGATCAGGCCCACACCCGGCGTCGTATGCCGGATCGAGCCGATGTACTTGTCCACCTTGTGCCCTGGCAGCTGACCGCCCTCGCCGGGCTTGGCGCCCTGAGCCATCTTGATCTGCAGCTCGTCGGCGTTTACGAGGTAGTGGATCGTCACACCGAACCGCCCAGAGGCAACCTGCTTGATCGCCGAGCGCCGCCTGTCGCCATTGGGGTCGGGCTGGTAGCGCGCGGGGTCCTCGCCGCCCTCACCCGTGTTCGAGCGTCCCCCGAGCCGGTTCATCGCGATCGCGAGCGTCTCGTGGGCCTCACGTGAGATCGAGCCGAGGCTCATCGCGCCGGTGCAGAACCGCCTGACGATCTCACTCGCGGGCTCGACTTGATCGAGGGGGATCGGCTCGCAGGGTATGTTCGTGGTGGTGGTGTCGTCACCACCACCGGCGGCGCGCGGGCCCGTGTCGCCGTGAGCAGCCTCGCGCTCCATGCCGTCGATGTCCGCGCCGGCGCCGCCATCAGGAGGCCCATCGACCCCATTGGCCCCGGCGGGGTCAGCGGGGTCCTTGAACCGCAGCAACCCGCGCAGCGTCGCCTTGCGCGCCGCGTCCTCGTTGATCGCATCCGCGTACTCGCGATACTTCGCGTTCGCATCGCTGTCGCGCACCTCCGCGAGCGCGTCCGCCTCGCCCCCGAGCGCGGCCATGACGTTCCCGTTGGCCGCGCGCACCGCGTGCTGCACGAGCGCGATCGTCTCGGGGTTCCACATGTGGTGCTCGCCGTCGCGCCGCCACGCATAGACGCCGCCGACCGGCAGCAGGTCGTCCCGCGGCGAGGGATACGCACGCGCGTGGCGCTCCAGCGCCTCGGTCGCGAGCACGTCCAGTCCCACCCCGCCGATGCGCGAGGCGGTGCCCGTGAAGTGCCGGTCGATCAGCTCGTGCTCCAGCCCGACGGCCTCGAAGATCTGCGCCCCGCGGTAGGACTGGATCGTGGAGATGCCCATCTTGGAGATCGTCTTCAGCAGGCCTTTGCCGATCGCTTTGACAGTGTTCTGGGCCGCCTCCTCGAGGCGCTGGTTCAGCTCCTCGGTGCCGGGCCACTGTGCGCCGTCAGACGATGCGCTGTTGGACGACGCGGCGCCGGGCGCGCGCCCCGATGCGTTGCCGGCGCCCACGGGCGCTCCGCCGCCGTCCCCGGGGCCTGTAATCCGCCTCTCGATGACCAGCTCGTCGAGCGTCTCCAGCAGCAGATACGGGTTGATCGCGCTCGCGCCGTATCCGATCAGCGTCGCGAAATGGTGCACCTCGCGCGGCTCGCCGGACTCGAGCACGATCCCCACGCGCAGCCGCGTGCCCTCGCGCACGAGGTGATGGTGCACCGAGGCGACCGCCAGCAGTGAGGGGATCGGCGCGCGGCGCGGACCGAGCGAGCGATCGGACAGCACGATGATGTTGACACCGGCGGAGATCGCGTCGTGCGCCTGCTCGCACACCCGCTCCAACGCGGCGGCCATGCCCGCCGCGCCCTCGGCGACGGGCCAGGTGATGTCGATCGTGCGCGCCGCGAACAGCTCGTGCGAGACGTGGCGCAGGGTCTCGAGCTCGCGGTTGAGCAGGATCGGGCGTTCCAGCACGAGCTTGTGCGCGTGCTCGGGCGTCTCCTCGAACAGGTTGCGCTCGCTGCCGAGAGTCGTCTCCAGGCTCATCACGATCTCCTCGCGGATCGGGTCGATCGGCGGGTTCGTGACCTGGGCGAACAGCTGCTTGAAGTAGGAGAACAGGGGCGGAGCCTGGTCGGAGAGCACGGCCAGCGAGATGTCGTTGCCCATCGAGCCGATCGGCTCCGCGCCGTCGCGCGCCATCGGGCTGAGCAGCACGCGCAGGTCCTCCTGGCTGTAGCCGAACGCGCGCTGGCGGCGGTGTAGCGGCTGATCGGAGATCGTGACCTGCTCGGAGGGCTCCAGCTCGTCGAAGGACACCGAGCTGCGCTCATACCACTCGCGGTAGGGCCTGCGTGTGGAGACCTCGCGCTTGACCTCGCCGTCCTCGACGATCCGCCCGCGCTCCAGGTCGACGAGGAACAGCTTGCCGGGCTGCAACCGTCCCAGCCGCACGATCTCCCCGGGGGCGACGTCGAGGATGCCCGTCTCCGAGCCGAGCACGACATGCCCGTCGGCCGTCTCCACCCAGCGTCCCGGGCGCAGTCCGTTACGGTCGAGCGTCGCGCCGACCACGCGCCCGTCGGTGAACGCGACCGACGCCGGCCCGTCCCACGGCTCCATCAGGCAGGAATGGTAGGCGTAGAAGCCGACCAGCTCCGCGGGCAGGTCCTCGCGGTCGCGGTAGGCCTCGGGGATCATCATCATCGCCGCGTGCGCGGGCGAGCGCCCGGCGAGCAGCAGCAGCTCCATCACGTTGTCGAACGTCGCCGAGTCGGAGTTGCCGGGCGTCACGACCGGCAGAATCTTCTGAAGATCCTCGCCGAACAGCTCGCTTGACAGCTCCGACTCGCGTGCGCGCATCCAGTTGACGTTGCCCATCACCGTGTTGATCTCGCCGTTGTGGCAGATCGTGCGGTAGGGATGGGCCAGCTCCCAGCTGGGGAACGTGTTCGTCGAGAACCGCGAGTGCACGAGCGCCAGCGCGCTCATGCAGCGCTCGTCCTGCAAGTCGGGATAGAAGTCCGCCAGCTGCCAGCTGATCAGCATGCCCTTGTAGTTCAGGGTGCGTGAGGAGCTCGACGCGACATACAGCCCGGCGCCGTCCGGGTTCAGCTCGCACACACGCCGGATCACATACAGCTTGCGCTCGAACGCGTCCTGGTCGAACCCCTCGCCGGGGGCGCCCCTCGCGCCCACGCCATCGGACCCGGTCCCAGCCGCGTCCGCACCGTCTGACCCGGTTCCGGCAGCGTCCTGGGGGCCGGCGCCATCATGTCCCGTCCCGGCAGCACCCAGCGGGCCCGCACCGACGAACAGCTGGCGGATCACCGGACGGCACGCCCCGGCGACCTCGCCGGTGTGCTCCGGGCGCACCGGCACCTCGCGCCAGCCGAGCACGGTGTGGCCCTCCGCGCACACGGTCCGCTCGAGCAGGCCTTCCAGCCGCGCGCGATGCGCGTCGTCGTCGGCTGGCAGAAAGCACATCAGCACCCCGTAGGCGCCGGGCGGTGGCAGCTCGAACTCGACCACCGCGCGCAACAGCTCGTCTGGCATCTGCATCAGGATTCCGGCGCCGTCGCCCGTGCACGGGTCAGCACCGGAGGCGCCCCGGTGCTCGAGGTTCTTCAGCGCGGCGATCCCCCGCTCCACGACCTCGTGTGTCGGGGTGTTGTCCAGGCGCGCGACCATGCCCACGCCGCACGCATCGTGCTCGAAGCGAGGGTCGTAGAGTCCGAGCGCCTTGGGCGGCTGCATGGTGTGCGAAGTCATGGAAGTGCTCCCTGGGGGCGGTGCATCCCGCGCGTACAATCCCCGCGCGGGCACGGGTGGACACCTGAGGCGGAGCCAGAAAGGGTATCAGTGCGCGGGGGGCTCGGCCAGTCGCGCGCAGGGGGTCCGCGTGGGAGGTGTGGGGGCTCGATCTGGGTCGAGCGCGAGCCGAGCGGGGGTCGAGAGCCGAGCGCGGGGCCGCGGAGAAATCGCTCACGTATGCTCGGGGTGTGAGATTCGCCGCTTTCGGGCACCATTGACGATGACGAAAGCACCCCTAAGGACCCCAGGAGCGAGTATGACGCCGGACATGGAGCTTTCGCTCCCGGCTCAAGCTGAGAATATCGCACTGATCCGCCACGCATTTGGCGCGGTTGGCGAGGCGTTCGCCGTTGACGAGCAGCTGCTCTCCGACGTGCGCCTGGCGGTCACCGAGGCCTGTGCAAACGTCGTCGTCCACGCCTACCCTGACGGGGACCCTGGTCCGCTGGACGTGTACGCCACATTGGGCGAGGACGAGCTCATCGTGGTCGTGCGCGACGAAGGCCCCGGCATCGTCCCGCACCCCGGCAGTCCCGGCCTCGGCCTCGGCCTGCCGCTGATCGCCTCGCTGACCGAGTCCGTCCAGCTCGGCCACGACGAGCACGAGCGCACCGAGGTGCGCATGACGTTCTCGCTGTCCAGTGCCCCCCACCACCACGCCTGGCAGTACGACGATGAGCGCGAGGCCCACGAGACCTCCCCCACTGTCGCCGGCGACGAGGACGACCAGACCGACCCGGCGACGCTGACGTGAGCCACGCCGCCGTCAACGACCGTGACATGTGCTCCCACGACTCGAGCGACCGAACATGCACTGCCCGACGCGAGCCACCCCGACGCGAGCGGCCCCGTGCCCGACTCTGACCCACCAACCCCGACCGGGCAGCCCCCCGGGCCGCCCGGTCCCGTCACGCTGCGCGTGGCGAACGGTCCGCTCGCCGCGCCGGTCCTGAACCGCGTTGTGTCGATGGTCCTCGCCCGCGCCGCCTGTCCGCTGGACCGGCTCGACGACGCGCAGATCCTGTGCGACGCGATCTCCGCGCACGGACCAGCCCACGCGCGCGACCACCACCTCTCGTTCACGCTGACCGCCGACGCGAGCGCGATCGAGCTGCGCGTGGCCGAGCTGCGCGCCGGCGGGGCCTCCGGGCTGATCGACGACGCCCTGCTGCCAGATGTCGGCAACGTGATCGAGCGCTTCTCCGACACCTACCGTATCGAGCCCGCCGGGGACGGGGGCGAGGAGCTGGTGCTGACGCTGGGGTTCGGCTGATCAGCCGGTCTTCGCGGGCTTGTTGGACTTCGTGGCGGGCTTGGCGGGAGCTTTCTTGCGGGTCGTCTTGGCCTTGCCATTGCCGCTCGTCTCGCCCCCGCCCCGCTCGCGCGCCTGTTCCAGGCTCGCCTGCAGCGCGCCCATCAGGTCCGGCGACTGCAGCGCCTCCATGGCGGGACGCGGTTCGACCACGATTTCCTCACCGCTGGCCTTGCGGTCGATCAGGTCGAGCACGGCCTCGCGGTAGGTGTCTTTGTAGCGGCCGATCTCAAACGGCTCGGCCAGCGACTCCACCAGCCGGCGCGCCACGTCCAGCTCGCGCTCGCCGACGGTCGCCTCCTGCTCTTCGCCGTTCAGCTCGCGCAGCTCGCTCGTCGGGTTGATCTCATCCGCATAGTTCAGAGTCGTCATCATCAGCACGTCCTCGCGTGGGTGCACCGCGACCAGCCGCTCGCGGGAGCGCAGCACCACGCGCGCGATCGCGACCTTGCCGGTTTCGCGCATCGCCTGCAACAGCAGCTTGTAGGAGCGCGCGCCACCACGGTTGGGGACGACGTAGTAGGGCTGGTCGAAATAGATCCGGTCGATCTCGTCGATCTCGACGAAGTCCTCGATCTCGATCGTCCGCGTCGCCTCCGGCGCGAGCGCAGCCAGCTCTGCGTCCTCGATCACGACATACCGTTCGGGCGCCAGTTCATAGCCCTTGACGATCTCCTCGAACGACACCTCCTCGCCGTCGGCCGAGCATACGCGCTTCTGCTGGATGCGTGCGTTGTCCGCGGCATGCAACTGGTTGAAGTGCACGCTTTTGCTGCTGACCGCGCTGTACAGCTTCACGGGCATGCTCACGAGACCGAAATTGAGCGTGCCCATCCACATCGATCGAGGCATCCTCATAGTGTCGGACGTCGGCCCGCCGATGTCAACCCGTGGCGGGGATGATCCGGGCGGCGCCGCGACGCAGGGGCCTCCCCGGCTACGGTGCCCAGGCGGCGCCCGACGCAGGGCCTGCCCCGGGCTACGGGTGCCCAGGCGCAGGGTCCTGCCCCGGGCTATGGGTGGCTGCTACGGCCCCTCGCGCAAACCCTCCCGCAATCGCGCGAGCGCCTGACGGATCAACCGGGAGACCTGCATCTGGGAGACCCCGATCCGCTCCCCGATCTCGGCCTGCGTGAGGTCCTCGCCGAACCGCAGCGTCAGCACCAGGCGCTCGCGCTCGGTGATATGCGCGAACATCGGTCCCAACGTCGCGCGCTCCTCCGCTCGCTCATATCCGCCCTCCTCGACGCCGATCGCGTCGGCGACGCTCTCCCCCTGGGGATCTTCGCTCGCACCCGAGCGCGGCGCGTCCAGCGAGCCCGCGCGATACGCCCCGGCGGCCTGCAGCGCGTCCAGGACCTGCTCTTCGCTCGCATCCAGCGCCGTGGCGATCTCCGCCACCGTCGGCGCCCTGCCCTCTCGGGAAGACAGCTCAGCGACCGTCTTATCCACGCGCAGCGCCAGCTCCTGCAGCTCGCGCGGAACGCGCACCGACCAGGTGCGATCGCGAAAGTGGCGCCTGAGCTCGCCGAGGATCGTGGGCACCGCAAAGCTCGAAAACGCCGTCTCGCGCGTCGTGTCGTAACGGTCCACCGCCTTCAGCAGCCCCAACGACGCGACCTGCACGAGATCCTCCAGCGGCTCCTCGCTGCGCTGGTAGCGGCGCGCCAACCGGCGCGCCAGCGGCAGATACCGCTCGATGAGCTGCTCACGTGCGTGCTCGTCCCCCGCGCGGGCCCGGGCGAACAGCTCGCGGTCGGACGCCCCACCGGACGGAGGGGTTCGCGTCACGATGGGTGGTGGGTGGAGGTGATTGGGCCGTGGATGGCAGACGCCGCACGCTGGCCGATCGGAGATCGACGTCGATCTCCGATCGGCAGGCACGCTGGTGGCACGTCGAGCATCGTGGGTAACGTATGACGCCGCGGAGCGGCCGCGTCAATCCCGGCAGATATCGGGACGCAGACCCAGCTCACGCGACCCTCCCAGGCGTGTTCAGCCGGCAGCGCAGCGGCACGTCGGTCCCGTCCACCGTCAGCGCCGGCGCGCGCTCATGCGCGGCCTCCGCGCACAGCACGGGCAGGTCCGGAGCCAGCGCCGGTCCCAGCCACGCGATCGGTGCTGCCCCGGGGCGCTCGCGCGGCCAGCTCGCGAAGTCCACCGCTCCGCTCAGCAGCAGCCGCTCGCGCGCACGGGTCATCGCGACGTACACGATCCGGTCCTCCTCCTCGGCCTGCGCCCGCCGGCGCTCATCGGCAAGTTCCGCGTATTCCAGCGCGGGCCGCGGCTCGAGGTCTTCGAGCTCCACCAGCCGCACCCCGATCCGCTCTCCCTGCACGAGCAGGTCGGGCACGCCCATGCCGGGCGCACGCCCGAGGTCGGCGACACACACCACGTCGAACTCCAACCCCTTGGCGGCATGCACGCTCATCAGCCGCACCGCGTCCGAGGAGGCCTCGCCGTCCACCAACGCATCGGGCTCGGCGATCGCTTCCGCGCTCGCGAGACGCCCGCCTGCGCCCCCCGTCCCCTGCTGAAACGCCGCCTCGTCGAGAAACCCGCGCAGATCGCGCCCTTCGCTGCGTTCCCACTCGCGCGCCAGCTCCACCAGCTTGCGTACGTTAGCGAGCCTGCGCTCCCCATCATCCCCTGCGCGCAAGCGCGCGGTGTGCCCCCCGTGCTCGATCTCGCGCTCCAGCAGCTCGGCCAGCGTCAGCTCGGGTGTCAGCTCGCGCTCCTGCTCGATCCATGCGCAGAACTCAGCCGCCCGTTCAAACTCCTCGCCTGGGCAACCAGCATCTGTCTTCGCGCGTGCTTCGCCACCGCCTTGGCGCGTGTCGGCGTCACTGCTCTCATGACCGTCGTTGCCAACTTTGAACCCGTGGGCAATCTCCCACACGCTGCATCCCTGCTCCCGCGCGGCACGCGCCAGCAGACCCATCCCGTCGCTCGACAGCCCGACCGGCGGTGAGGCCAGCGCCCCGTACAGCGCCACCTCGTCGAGCGGGTCCGCCAGCGCGCGCAGGTACGCCAGCAGATCGGCGACCTCCTGACGCGCCCAGAACGCGCCTGCGCTGGCGACGGTGGTCAACCCCTGCGCACGCAGCGCCTGCTCGTAGCAGTCGATATCGCCCAGCGCACGCAGCAGCACCGCCACCCCGCCCGCGCGGGCCTGCCCATCGTGCACCAGCTCGCTGACACGCCGTGCCAGCGCTCGCGCCTCCGCCTCGCGCCAGGGCGCGGCGCCGGACTCCAAGCCACCGGCGCTGGCGGACGTCGAGCCCCCGTTCCAGCCGCGCCTGTCGGTCAGCAACAGCTCGACGAGCGGTTCGCACTGCGATGCCTCGCGCTCGCGCTCTCTCTGCCGGCCCGCGCGCAGCGGTATGAACGCCTCGCCGAAGCGCCTGACGAACACCGCGTTCACGGCCTGCGACGACTCGCCGCGGCCACGAAAATTGTGCGCCAGCCGCAGACTCTGACCGCGCGGGGCCAGCTCGGCGTCGCGGGCTCTGAACAGGCCGACGTCGGCGTGGCGGAACCCGTAGATCGACTGCCACTCGTCCCCGACCGTGAACAGATTCTCGCGCTCCAGCATCTGCACGAGCGCCAGCTGGCGCGGGTTGACGTCCTGCAGCTCGTCGACCATCAGCAGCTCGAACCTCTCCGCCCACGCCAGTCTGAGCACAGGATCTCTCCCCAGCAGCTCGCTCGCGCGCAACTCCAGATCGTCGAAGTCCAGCCCGGCCCGTGCCTGCTTGGCCTGCTCGTAACGCTCGCCGAACCGCTCCAGCAGCTCGCCCCACAGCGCGACGGCACGCGCGCCCTGCGCGTCCACCTCAGCCAGAGCCTCCCGCCTCCCGTCCATATCCATGTCGGCGGCCTCCAGGTCCAGCTCGGCCTGTCCGGCGGGCTCGCGCCCGGGCTTGGGCGTCGGCAGCCGCGGCGCCCGCTCCCCCCGGCTGCGCAACTCCGCGTATACGCCCAGCACCGTCGCGCGCGCGCGATCGGCCCCGTACGCGGCGATCAGATCCACCGCATCGCCGCGCTCGCCCTCCAGGAGGAACTCCCCGAGCGCGGCGGCGAACGCCTGCCTGCGCAATCGCCCCGCGAGACCCTCATCCAGGATCTCGAACTCCTCCGCCAGCCCCGCCTCGCGTGTGCGCGCGCGCAGCACCCGGGCGCAGAACCCGTGGAACGTGCCGACGTACGCACCCTCCGTCGCGCGCGCCGCCGCGGACTCACCCAGTTCGCGCAGCCGCGCGCGCACCCGCTCTCGCAGCTCGCCGGCGGCGCGCTCGGTGAACGTGATCGCCAGGATCCGCCCCGGCGCGATCCCGTCCTCGCGCACGGCCCTGACGAATCGCTCGACCAGCACCGAAGTCTTGCCGCTCCCCGCCCCCGCGGCCAGCAGCAACGGCTCACCGCGTCGCCCAACCGCCTGCTCCTGCTCGTCGGTGAGGGTCAGTCGCGTCAGCGATCCCGCGGTCTCCGCCTCCGACTCGGCCCCAGCCGACCCTGGATCGGCCAGGTCCCATCCCGTCAGCCGCTCCACGATCAGATCATCCTCGTACGTGTTATGAGCCCTGCGCATCTGACGGCCGCTGGGCAAGCGAGGCGAGGATGAGAAGGCCCGCCCACCCCGCGTGGCGTGCCAGGCACGCGGGGGTGGGCGATCGGAAGATCGCATCTGATCTCCGATCGGTAAGGACAAGCATCGCGCTGGCCGAAACGGGGACGCGAGCCGAAGGCGAGTGTCTCCCGGCTTCGGTCAGCGGCCGTCAGCGGCCGCATCGGCAGATCGCCGGGTGCGTGCACCCGCCCGTGTACGCGCATGTCCGCGGCCGTGCCTCGATCGCGCCTTCGATCGCCTGCGCCGCCGCCCTGCGGGCGAGTCCGATCGCATCCTGCACCAGCCCATCCAGCTCGGACGTGTCCAGCACGTCGGTGCGCACGCACTCCAGCTGCATGCCCGCCCCGCCGTCCAGCACGCCGCGCGCGCGCAGGTCGCCGCCGCCCAGCGGCTGATACATGCCCCCGACGACGCGCAGCCCGAGCAGGCGTTCGGCCGCGCGCATGTACAGCGCGAGCTGCACCTTGCCGTCCGCGATCCACCTCGCCGCCGGGGTTACGTTGGCCCCCTTGTAGTCGTACACCACCGCCTCGCCCGCGGGACCGACGTCGATGCGATCGATGCGCCCGCGCAGCCTCACACCCCCGCCGAGATCCAGCGCCGGCAGACCATCCTCCTCCTCGTCGAACCCGAACCCCAGCTCCAACCATCTGGGCTCCAGCGGACTGTTTTGCTCCGCCGCATGGCGCAGGTAGCGCTCCAGGTCGGCCTCCAGCCTCCGCCGCGCCCCCGGCACGCGCTCGGATCTCACCGACAGCGGGTAGTCCTGCGCGTGCCGGGCCAGCGCCTCGCCCAACAGCTCACGTGCCAGCCCCAGTCGCGCGGGAGTCAGCCGGGCCGAGCCCGTGCGCTCACGCAACCCCGCCAGCGTGTCGCGCAGCGCCGCGTGCGCCAGCCCCCCTCGCGCGAGCGGCTCGGGATCGGGCTCGGGGCTTTCCGGGCGCAGCATCCGCTCGACGAACCACCTCGCCGGGCACGCGATCCACAGCTCGAGCGATGACGCCGACCACGGGCGCGCGCGCAGATCTTCGAGCAGCTTGGGGTTCGTCAAGGAAGAGATTGTGGAAATGAGGGGTTCGGGCCGTGGATGGCAGACGCCGCACGTGAGCGCAGACGTGCTGGTAGCACGGCGAGCATCGCGGGTGGCGTATGACGCCGTGGAACGGGCGCCTCAGACCGCAAGATATTCCTTGACGGACCCTTAGGATCGCGCAACCGCGCCGGTCCTCGTCCCTGCGCTCCCGTCGCCGCTCCCGCAACGCCGGCAACTGCGGTGACCGGCGCCACTATGGGTGGTCGAACCGACTGGCTGACGTGTCTCCCCCCGATATCAACCCGCTAAGCGGCAGTACGAGCCTCGATGTCGCTTGCCGCCCGCTTGGTATCGGCTGTCTCAGCCTCCGCCGTGTCCGTCTCGGCCTCCGGCGGTTTGGCGCCCTCCCTGGCCCACGGCTCGTCGAACTCGACCCGCCATTTGCCCTCCTCGGTCTGGTTGAGCGCCAGATGGGCTTTGAAGTTGCGTCCGCTGCGCCCTTTGAACCCGGTGATCGCGCGAGTTGTAAAGCCGGTTTTGATCAGCTCGCGCGCGACTTCCACGGGCAGCTGCTTGCCGGCTTTGCCCTTCCAGATCACGAACCCGCAGCCGTGATCGTTGCGCGCCCAGCACGAGTACCCCTTGCGGTTTTCCATGATCTCGTGCCCGCATATCGGACATGGCCCGAGACTCGCGCGGGGAATGCGCACGTCCTTGAGCGTCTCGTCGAGCTCGGCGATCGTCTCTTTGGCGAACCCCGCGATGTCACCCATGAACTTCTCGCGCGAGTCCTCGCCGCGCTCGATCTTGCCGAGCCGGTTCTCCCAGTCGCCGGTCAGCCCGGGCGATGTGAGCGCGTGCTCGTTCAGCAGCCGGATCACGTTCAGCGCCCTTGTCCGTCGCCACCAGCGAACGTCCGTCGCGCTCGATGTAACCGACCGTGATCAACCGCTCGATGATCGCCGCGCGCGTCGCCGGCGTGCCGATCCCCGAGTCCTTCATCGCCTCGCGCAGCTCGTCGTCGTCGACGAGCTTGCCCGCCGTCTCCATCGCGCCCAGCAGCGACGCGTCGCTGTAGCGGCGCGGCGGTTTGGTTTCCTTGCGCGCGCTCTTGATCTCGCGCGTGGCCACCTGCTCTCCCTGCTCGAGCTTGGGCAACTGCTGGTCTGCGCCCTCGTCCTCCTCGCCCTCGGCTCTAGTGCTCGTTTTCGCGGCGCTCACGGCAGATATCTCGTCGTAGACCCCGCGCCAGCCCGGCACCAGCAGCAGCTTGCCGCGCGTGCGGAACACGTACCCGCCGTCGCGCTCCTCCTCGCCCACCGGCACGGTCGTCTCCACGCGCGTGTTCTCGAACACCGCCTCGGGATGGAACACCGCCAGGAACCGCCTCGCGACCATGTCGTAGATCCGTTTGTCGTCCGAGCCCATCCGGTCGAGATCGTGCTCTGACTTAGTCGGGATGATCGCGTGGTGGTCGGTCACCTTCGCGTCGTTGACGACCCGGCCCAGCGGCAGCACGTCCAGTCCGGTCACGTACTTAGCGGCCCGCGCGTACTCTTTGCGCGAGCCCACCAGCTCGGCCGTCGGCTTGATCTCGCCGACCATGTCTGTCGTCAGGTACCGCGAGCTGGTCCTCGGATAGGTCAGCGCCTTGTGCTCCTCATAGCAGCGCTGCGCCGCCGCGAGCGTCCGTTTCGCGGAGAACCCGTAGCGCGTGTTCGCCTCGCGCTGCAGTGTCGTCAGGTCATACAGCATCGGCGCGTTCTCGCGCTGTTCTTTCTTCTCGAGCTTTGAGATCGTCGCCGTCTTGCCCTCGCACGCCTCGACGATCGCCACCGCCTCGGCCTCGGTCGCGATCCTGGGCTTGGTTCCGGCGTGGAACCGCCCGCGGTAGACCCGCTCGCCGTCTGTCCCATCACCATCACCGTTGCTCGAATCAGCACCATCGCCATTGCCGGCGTCGACACCGTTTGGGAGCCCGTTCGCCCCGGCCGCAAATACCGCGTCCACCAGCCAGTACGGCTCGGGCTTGAACGCCTTGATTTCCTCCTCGCGGCGCGCCACGATCGCCAGCGTGGGGGTCTGCACGCGCCCCAGCGACACCGCTCCGTCGAACGAGCTGCGCAGGCGGATCGTCGCCGCACGGGTGGAGTTCATACCCACGATCCAGTCCGCCTCCGAGCGCGACCTGGCGGCCTGCTCCAACGACGCGAGCTCCTCAGACGGCCGCAGCGAGGCGAGCGCCTCTTTCATCGCCGCGTTCGTCATCGAGCTCAGCCACAGCCGTTTCACAGGCTTGTCGCCTTTGGCCTTCTCGTACAGATACGCGAATATCAGCTCGCCCTCGCGACCGGCGTCACACGCGTTGACCACCAGATCGACGTCATCGCGCTTGAGCTGGGCGGTGACGACCGACATCTGCTTGCGCGAGCGTTCGTCTCTGATCACGAGTTTGAACCGATCCGGCACGATCGGCAGATCCTCCATCCGCCAGCGCTTGAACTTCGGGTCGTACTCGTCGGGTTCGGCCAGCTGCACGAGGTGCCCGACCGCCCAGGTGACCACGTCCTCGGGCCCCTCCAGCCACCCCTCCTTCTTCTGGAACGGCCCTTTCAGGACGCGCGCGAGGTCCTGCCCGACGGAGGGCTTCTCGGCTATGAGGAGCGTCTTGGCCACGGCGGTCAGCCTAGCGGGTGCTCCACCCGCGGCTCTCTGCGGGCCACCACCACCGGATCGCTACCCCCCGATCGGGGCTCGCGGCTTGGTGCCCCAGAACACCTCGGTACCGAGCATCCCGATCAGGTTCACGAGCACGAGATTGAGCACCATCGACTTGGCCGTCGCCGTGCCCACCCCGACGGGTCCGCCGCTGGCGTTGTAGCCGTAGTAGCACCCCACCAGCACGATCGCCGTCGCCATGACCATCCCCTTGATCAGGCTGTACAGGAAGTCCGGCGGGTTCTGGAACTGCCAGAAGACCAACATGTACCCGCCCGAGGACACATACCCGACCTGCTGCACGACCGCGAGGTATGAGCCCAGGTACGCCACGCCGATCGCCGAGACGTACATGAACGGCAGCACCAGCCACGCGGCGAGCAGGCGCGTCGCGCACAGGAACGTCATCGAGTCGATCCCCATCACCTCCAGGGCGTCGATCTCCTCGGAGATCCGCATCGCGCCGAGCTCGGCCACGATGCCCGTGCCGACCTTCGCGGACAGCATGTATCCGAACGTCAGCGGCACAGCCTCGCGCAGGTCACACCACGCGGCGAACACGCCCGCGTAGGCGGGCGCGCCCTGGGCCTCGGTGAAGTAGGCGCCCTGGACGCCGCACGTGCCCAATCCGATGATGAAAACGAGACCCCAGATGACGAGCGTCGAGGAGACGATCATGATGCCCGACTGGCGTAGCGTCTCGCCGAAGAACCGGAGCACGCGCAGGCCCCATACGTCGCGAACGATGTTGCCGGTGAACCCAGCGATCTCGCCGGTCGCGGCGATCCATTCGCGCGGCATGGCCAGCAGTTCGTTCATCGCCCTCGCCTCGGTAACAATGAGATAGCCGGTCCGTGGATGCTAGGCGCCGAACGCTGGCCGATCGGAGATCGCCGTGGATCTCCGATCGGTAGACGTGCTACCGATCGTCCGGGATCGGCCAGCACGGCGAGCATCGCGGGTGGCGGATAGCGCCTCGGAACGGTCATCACTTGATCACCAGGATCTGCGGATGGGTGGCGAGCAGCGTCGTCGTGAACACGTAGTTGAACGCGCCGATCCCCAGGAACGTGACCACCACCGCCTGGTTGACCGCGCGCCCGACGCCCTCGGCGCCGCCGGAGGCGGTCATGCCCTTGTAGCAAGTGACGATCGCGATGATCGCCCCGAAGATCGTCGTCTTCAGCACCGAACCCCATAGGTCGGTGACCGTGGCGTTGGCGAACAGCGTGTTCCAGAACGGCCCGAGCGGCTGCTCGTAGGTGATCGCGGCGAGGATGCCGCCGAATAGGCCGAACAGGATCGCGTACAGGTTGAACAGTCCCGTGACGAGCATCAGCGCCAAAAACCGGGGCACGACCAGGTTCTTGATGGGATCGACGCCCAGCACCTGCAGCGCGTCGAGCTCCTCGCGGATCTTGCGCGCCCCCAGGTCCGCGGTGATCGCGGTGCCCGCGACGCCCGCAAGCACGATCGCGGTGATCAGAGGACCGATTTCGCGGATCGCGAACACCACGAAGAACCCGCCGAGCCGGTCGGTCGCGCCGAAGATCGTCAGGAAGTTCTCCGCCTCCAGGCCCGGCGCCCCGTAGCTGATGGCAATGGTGGACAGCAGCAGCGGCAGCCAGCACAGGCGCAGTGCGAACAGGAACTGCGACACGAACTCCCCGCCGTAGGGGTAGGGGGGGCGCAGGCTGGATGAGATCGTCCTGCCGGTGAGGATCATCATGTCCCCGACTTCTTCCATCAGGCCCCTGCTCGGCAGCAGCGCCCGCCCGGCGACCTCGCGTGTGGTCGAGCTCGCCTGCGATCGCTCAGCAGGCGGGCCTTGCGCGGGATTCGGCCCCGCCGCCGGCGCTTCGTGCACAGGCCCTTCCTCCGTGCTCATTTGCCTAGTGTACTAGTTCACCAGTACACTAGGCTTCTGCGCATGCGGGCGCTACCGTAGGTATGTGGGCACACAGCTCGAATCACCTGGATTGGACGGCTTTGCGGCGACCATCGACCGCGAGGCCGAGGTCCCGATCGGCCTGCAGCTCGGCTGGGCGCTGTGCGCGCGCATCGACCACGGCGAGTTCAGGCCCGGACAGCGCCTGCCCGGTCTACGCGAGATGGCCGAGGCGAGCGGCCTCAATGTCAACACCGTCCGCGCCGTCTACCAGCGGCTGGAGCAGAAAGGCCTGCTCGAGAGCCAGCAGGGCAGCGGGACGTTCGTCGCGTCCACGCTCCCGCGGCCGTCGGCCGTCGGCACGATCGCAGCCGACGCGGCCCGCGAGGCCGAGGCGACCGGAGTCGACCCACGCGATGTCGCGGCCGCCCTGTATGTCGCGATGCGCCAGGACGCTTCGGCAGAGCCGGCACAGGGTTCGGCGAACGAAGAAAGCGACGACGGCGCTGCGACGCACAGACGCGCTCTACGCGCACAGATAGCCACGTTGGAGCGAGCGATCGGCGAGATGGAAGCCGAACACCCAGGTGTCGCGCCACGACCAACGGCAACCCGCCGACTGGCCGGGCCGGCGCTGCTCGGCGCCGATCAGCTCGAGCAGGTGCGCTCCGCGCTGGTGCGCCGGCTCGCGGCGGTGCAGACGGCGATCGACGAGCAGGCATCGGGCGCTCAACCGGCCGCACAGGGGCCGGTGCCCACGGCGGCCGATCCGGCGCCGGCCAAGATGCGCAGGACCGTCGCGTTGGCAACACCGTAGCCGGCGGACGGACCACCACCGACGGTGCCGGCGAACACCGTCGTCAGGACGTTGCCGTCCCCGTCGACGAGCGGTCCGCCGGAGTTGCCTGGTCGCACCAGCCCGCGCAGCGGTGTCAGCAGTCGCGAGACAGGACCCTGACCGTAGGCGTTGTCGGTGAGCACCGTCTGCGTGCGCCCGATGCGGCCGGGCTGCACGTCGTAGGGCCCGTTCTCGGGATAGCCGAGGATCGCACCCGGGCGGCCCGCCGATGGTTCGCCCACGACGCTCAGCGACGGCACGCCCGCGAGGCCGGGGACGCGCAGCACCGCGATGTCGTTCGTCGGGTCGAACGCGATCGCTTCCGCGGACACGGTCGGCGGATGACCGCCGACCTCGACGGTCGTGTCCCGCTCGCCGGCGACGACATGCGCGTTGGTGACGATCTCCTCCGGGCGCGCTACCCAGCCGGAGCCCTCGATCGCCAGGCCGCAGGCGGTGCCGAGCACGCGCACGACGCTGCGCGACGCCGCGCGCACGCCCGGGGCTCGCCCGATCCGTGGCAGCGGCGCCGCTACGTCGGGCGAAGGACCCGCGAGTTGTGGCAGCGGATCCAGGCGCGCGAGCGCATTCAGGATCGGCCCCGAGGGCGGCAGCAGCTGGTTGAGCTCGCCCAGGATGACCGAGCGCTGGATGTCCGCGCGCAGCTGTCCCCCGCCCTGCGTCTGCCCGGCGACAGCCGCGGCGATCCACACGATTCCCAGGCCGAGCGCCGCGCCGAGGGCCGCCCCGAGCAGTCCGTCGAGCGCTCCGAGGCCAGGCAGGATCAGCGTGCGGCGGCGCAACCTGAACCCGAGGCCCTCCAGTCCGGTAGCGAGGATCGCGCCGGCCAGCAGCGCGCCGATCAACCCGAACGCGGGCGCATACGGCGAGGAGGAACCGCGGGGAAGCAGAAGAGGACCAAGACGCGTTCCGAGGAATGCACCTAGTGCAAAGCCCGCAAACGAGAGCACCCCCACGATGAATCCCCGCCGAAAGCCGAATCCCGCCAGCAGCGCGGCGAACGCGACGATGATCCAGTCGAGCGTCGTCATCTGCCATGTTCTATCGCTCCTTGACTGAGAACCAGAATCGGCGCATGCGACGCGCGCGCCCGGTGATCGCGCTGGCGGCACTGGCGTTCATAGTCGGGGCGATCTTCGGCTCAGACCATGGCCCGGATGCGGCGCACGCGCTCGCGGCGCGGTTCGTCACCGCGTGGACACGGGGCGAATACGTGGCGATGTACGACGACATCGATGCATCCTCGAAACGCGAGACCTCGCCCCAGGAGCTGGCCGACGACTACGAACACGCGCTGCGGACGGCGACCGCGACCCGGCTGCAGGTGACGGGCAAGCCCCGTGACACATCCGGAGGACTGGTGGCGGTGCCGGTGCGTGTGCGCACACGGCTGTTCGGAACGCTGCAGCTCGCGTTCGCATTGAAGATCATCGGCGGGGGCGGGGGCGGGGGCGAAACCGGCGGGGTCGCCTGGTCGCGGTCGCTGGAGTTCCCCGGCCTGCGCGCGGGCGAGGTGCTCAGCCGCAAGATGGTGCTGCCGCGCAGGGCGACGCTGCTGGCGCGCGACGGGTCTGTCCTCGCCGAAGGCGCGGCCACCGAAGCCGGGCAGCGCGACTCGCCGCTCGGTGCCGTCGCCGGCGCGGCGCTGGGCGAAGTCGGGCCCGTCCCGGCCGCGCGCGCGGCAGCGCTAGAAGCCGAAGGAGTTCCGGCAGACGCGATCGTCGGCGTCAGCGGAGTCGAGGAGGCGCTGGACAACAGCCTGCGGGGTACGCCAGGAGGCGAGCTGATGGCGAGTAGCGCCCAGCCCGGTAGGCCGACACGGGTGCTGGCGATCGCCGTACCCAAGGCGGCGCCCACGGTGCGCACGACGATCTCCCCAGCGGTGCAGCGCGCCGCGGTCACGGCGCTCGGGGGTCAGCTCGGTGGGGTCGTGGCGATACAGCCGAGCACGGGACAGATCCTGGCTGTCGCCGGACTCGGGATCGACGATCTGCAGCCGCCGGGCTCGACGTTCAAGATGGTCACCGTCAGCGGCGTCCTGCAGGCCGGGATCGCCAACCCGCACAGCACGTTCCCCTACGCGACGTACGCGACGCTCGACGGCGTCAAGCTGAGTAACGCCAACGGCGAGGAATGCGGCGGCTCACTGGAACTGGCGTTCGCGGTCTCGTGCAACTCGGTGTTCGCGCCGCTCGGAGTCAAGCTGGGAGCCCCGCGACTGGTGGCGATGGCCGAACGGTACGGCTTCAACCACGAACCGGGAATTCCCGGCGCGGTGCAGAGCACGCTGCCGGCGGGCTCCCAGATCCAGGGCGAACTGGACGTCGGCTCGACCGCGATCGGCCAGGGCGAGGTGCAGGCAAGCGCCCTGCAGATGGCTACGGTGGCAGCCACGATCGCCGACGGTGGGCGCCGCCCGCAGACAACGTTCACGCTCGGCGCCGCGCCCCACACCCTCGCCGCGGCGACCAGCGCCGCCGTGGCGCGCATGATCAGGCGACTGATGATCGGGGTGGTGCGCGAAGGCACGGGCACCGCGGCGGCGATCCCTGGGGTGACGGTCGCGGGCAAGACGGGCACAGCCGAACTGGGCTCGGCGGGCTCGTGCTCGGGCGGCAGCGAAGAAGGCGGCGCCAAGGAAGGCGGCTCCGGGGAATCAGGCTCATCCTCGGGCTGTCAGGGCGCGGCGAGCGAACCGAGCAACACCGACGCCTGGTTCGCGGCATTCGCGCCCGCGCTGCACCCTCGCATAGTGGTGGGCGTCTTGCTCGTCAAAGACGGCGCGGGCGGAGCCACCGCCGCGCCGGTTGCGCGACAGGTGCTCGAAGCGGGGCTGGCGACCAGCCGCTAAACGTCGAGCTCGGCTGAGGCCGTCTGAGTCGCGTTGGTCGGATCGACGATATGAATCGTCAGAGGTCGATTGTCGAGCGAGACGATCTGGATCTTGTAGAGCAGCAGCGCGCCCTGAGTACCGCCGTTCGCGGCGACCGAGCTCGGCACGGGAACCTGGCTTTCGGCGGGGATGAGACCCGCGCGGTAGGCGAACTGATTTGTCTGGTCCGGCGTGATCGGGGTGTAGACGTTGTTCTGGGTATCGCTGATCGTCACGTTGCTCGCGCCGAGATGTGTCGTGGAGGTGTGGTTGTAGACCTGGATGAACACGGCGAACCACTCTTCTCCCGGTTTCAACGTGCGCTGCGCGAGCGTGAGGCCCTGCAGGTATGCGGCGTCTTCGACGTTGGCGGGGTTCAGCTCACGCGAGAGCTGCACCTCGTAGACGAGCGGGCCGACGTTCAGGTAGGGGGCGTTCTGACCGGACTCCCCGGCGTAGGTGCCGGTCGTCACGCGAGTGTGCGAGTCCCCGCACGCGCCCAGCACCAACGTGGCCACGAGTGCGAGTGCCACCGCCGCGATCCTGCGTGCCGCAATACGCGAGCGCGCGTTATGCAAGCGGGAGTCCGAGCAAGCGAGGCGGGAGGAAGCTGTGCGGAGGCAGCGGCTCATGCGACGCGGCAGTCTATCCAGTCCCCGCCGGGCGGTGACTACCCGCCGGCGACCGTGACGCGTGTGCCGCGCCCAACGTCTGACTCGAGAATCGTGCGCAGGCGGCGCAGCGCGCGGGCGTTCTGGCGGCGCATCCAGCCACGCGTGCCGAACCCCTCGCGCAGACGATCGGAGAGCTTGGCGGGCTCGGTCTGCAGCGTGAACTGCACGCGCGTGGTGCCCGAGGCGCCGGGAGCGAGCTCGTAGACACCGAGCGTGCGCACACGATTGCCCTTGCCGGTACGACCGACCTCGACGATCCGGTGCGGCCGGTCGACCTCGACGAACGTGACGTCGCCCCAGGCGAAGCGCGCGCCGGGGCCGGGTACCTTCACGCGAAAGCGCGCACCCGCCCCGCGCCCGACCGAGTCGATGCGCGTCAGATGCCAGTCGCGAAGATAGTGGTCGGTGAACCCCGGATGGTTGGCGATGTCCTGCAGATAGTCGAACACCTGCTCGCGCGGGCGGTCGACGACGATCGACACGGTCACGGGGTCCATAGTCGAGCGGCAGTTTATGGGTTCGTGGGGAAACGGGGCGGCGACGAGCTCGGGCCACGGGCGATCGCGCGCTTTGGCGCGCAATGCGAGCGTGAAGCGACCGCAGATCGGCGGACGGATACCTGACGCCCGGGCCACTATGCCGCGCTGACGCCGGGCGCTAGGCCGCGCTGGCGCCCGGGGCGCTAGGCCGCGCGCATCAGCCGTACCGTATGGCCGTGCTCGGAGTGGCGTACGAGCTCGGTCGCGACCGGGTGTTCGCGACGCAGCGAGCTGCACAGCTCACAGACGATGCCCTGGACGCGCGCATACAGGTGCACATGCTCGCCCACGAGCGGGGTGCGCCCGCAGTCGGCGCAGTGGTCTCGGTCGGCCTCCAGCGCACCGACACCACGACGCAGCAGGAAGCGCTCGAACTGCTCGATGTCGCGCTCGACGGGCTTGGGATCCTGATTCATGGTGTCGGAGTTCGCCGCCACCGGCCGGGCTCCTGCCGTTTGCTCAGACCGGCGCGCGGGTAGGCAAACGGTAGGAGTTCTTGCGGCGACACGAGCCGCCAGAGTCGGGAGCAGAGTGCTAATTTCTGTTTACCGGAACTCGCTACTGTGGCTTACATAACATTGACGTGCTTGTTATGATCGCCACGAGTTCTTCCTGATGGGCAGCACCCTGGGGAAATCCGAAGCAGAAAGGGGCAAGCACAGGATGGAATCGCTTACTTCGGGCACTATGGCTGGCGCAGGCTCGTTCCGCTGCAGGCACTGCGGATACATGCTGACACTCGCGGGCACCGACACGCTGAGCGACTGCCCAGGCTGTGGAGGTCACGACTTCGTACGCGCATCGCTGTTCAGCCCTGGAGGTCTCGCCCGAGACCGCTCGGGCATGGGCGACGCAGCCATTGCGGGCGCGAGCGCGTCCGATATGCCGGACCGAATCATCGCCAGCCGCGGTGGCATCGGGAGCATTCGCGCCGGCCGCCTCGAGGTGGACGCTCCCCGAGCCGGTGGACACGCGACCGACGCGGACACCATGAAAACGGGCATCGTGGGTGGCGTGCTCTCCCAGCCCGAGGCCATCGACAGCGACGCATGGTTGGAGGATGCGCGTGCCCAGCTGGAGGAGCCCGGCGAGTATCTCGCCTACGAAGACGGCGAGGAGCTGAAGACGGTCGCGCTGACACGCGAGTGGACGCGCATCGGGCGCAGCCTCGCGGCCGACGTGCGCTTCGACGATCCGACCGTGTCACGTCGGCATGCCCTGGTCGTGCGTCAGGCGGACGGCGTGCGCGTGCTCGACGATCGCAGCCTGAACGGTGTGTTCGTGAACGGCGCCCGGATCGAGTGGAAGACGCTTCAGGACGGCGATGAGATCCTCGTCGGCCGCTACCGGCTGCGCTTCCTCAGTATCGCTCCCGTTGCGGGCGGAGCTCCGGCCTCGACGACTCTGCACAGCGCGAGCTGAGCTCCGTCCGAGCGCCCGGGTCGCGGGCTATCAGCCTTGGCCGGCTCTCGGCCAGATCCTTCAGGCGCCTGGGAGCACCGGACGGGCCCACCCCCCGGCAGAACCGCGCGGCGCGTAGTATCGCGCCTGAATGACGGAGCCTCCGAGGACTGCCACGACCATCGCCGTGCTCTCCCAGAAGGGCGGGACCGGCAAGACGACGGCGGTGCGGACTCTAGCCGACGCGTTCCGGCGGGTGGGCGTAACCACCCTCGCCGTCGATCTCGATCCACAAGGGAATCTGTCCGACTACTTCGACCTGCCGCCCGACGTCGAGCCGACGATCGCCGATGTGCTGTCCGGGCGATCATCGGCGAGCGAGTCGATCCACGATGACCTGATCCCCGCCAACCTCAGCCTCGCGGAGACCGAGCTGATGCTCGGCGGCAAGCTGGGCCGCGAGCTGACGCTGCGCCGCGCGCTGGCCGACGTCGCCGGCGGTTACGAGCTGGTCCTGATCGACTGCCCGCCCTCGCTCGGGCTGCTGACCGTCAACGCGCTGGTCGCCGCCGACCGCGCGCTGGTGACGGCCGAGGCGCAGTACTTCGCGCTGCAGGGTGTCGAGCAGGCGATGGAGGTGATCGAGCTCGCGCGGGACAGCCTGAACCCCGACCTGCAGCTGCTCGGCGTGCTGCTGAACCTCGCGGACATGCGCACCGTGCACTCGCGCGAGGCGCTGGCCTCGCTGAAGGAGCGCTTCGGCGAGCAGGTCTTCGACACCGTGATCCGCTCCTCGATCGCCTACGCCGAGTCGGCCGAGCGGGCGAAATCGATCCTCGATTACCGGCCCGATCTCGGCGCGGACTATCTGGCTCTGGCCGGTGAAACTCTTGCGCGGCTGCCGGGGTTTGAGGACGCGCGTGGGCGAGTGACACGTCTCAGCTGAAGCTCATAGCCCGTACGCGCGTGGTACCGGTCAGCCCAACGACCACGTGCAGGGGAAGTCCAACGGCTCCAGCAAACAGGCCGGACTGTCAGGCCAGCCGAGCGGTCCCGCGTAAGCGGGCTGGCCGAAATGAAACGTCACGGTCCTGCGCCGCTCCGCTCCCCTACATCTCCCCCACATACGCCCCCTGGACCTCGAACGGGGTCCGCAGCAACCTAGCCCAGCCCTCGACCTCCCCGCGCAGCGCCTCCACGACGGCGCCGGTCTGCTCGTAAAAACACCACACGAGCACGGTCGGACCGGCGCCCGAGATCGTGGCTCCCAGCGCGCCCAGCTCAGATGCGCGCATAGCCAGCTCGTACGAGCGCGGGAACAGCGACGCACGCTGAGACTGGTGCAGCTTGTCATGTAGCCCGCGTGCCACCAAATCCCAGTCGCCCTGGACCAGCCCGAGCGTGAGCAGGGCACCATGCGCGACGTTGAACACCGCCTCCCGCAGTGGCACCTCGTCCGGCAGGGCATCCCGCGCGGCGCTGGTGCGCACCGCCTGCTCGGGCACGACCGCGATCGCCTCCAGTCCCGTGGGCGGGTCATACCGCGTCGCCTGCCCGTCCGCGCACACGACGAACCCGCCGTTCAACGCCGCGGCGACATTGTCGGGATGACCCTCGATCTCGCTTGCCAGCGCGAGCAGGTCGGCGTCCAGCTCGAACAGGTGGTCCGCCGCCATCAGCCCCGCGACAATCGCCGCGGCGCTCGATCCGAGGCCCCCGGCGAGCGGGATCTCAGAGCCGATCGTGAACGCGAACCCGTCCGCGGGGTGCAACCGCTCGAACGCCCGCACGCACAGGTTTTCACGCCCGTGCGCGACCGGCAACTCGGTCTGCACCGCGAACTCCCCCGTCTCGCGCACCTCGAGCTCCAGGTGCAGGCCGACGGCCGCCGCCATGCAGTCAAACCCCGGCCCCAGATTGGCCGAGGATGCGGGCACGCGCACGACCCGCCTACGGTCCATCGGGCGACATCCTCCCGGGCTCGTCTGCGACCAGACGGGCAGGATGGCGACTAGCCACCCAATCCCTACCGGCCACCAGGCGCCACCCCTCCAAGCCTACGGATCACCCAGCACCGCCTCCTCGATCGCCGACATCTCCGGCGGGCAGCTGATGATGCGGCCGTCGTTGTGCGCGATCGCCGTCTCGGGGTCCTTCAGACCGCGGCCGGTCAGCACGCACACGATCTGCTCCGCGCCGTCGGCGCCGTACTTGAGCAGGCCCGCGACCGACGCGGCGGAGGCCGGCTCGCAGAACATCCCTTCGCGGGAGGCCAGCAGCCTGAACGCCTGCAGGATCTCCTCGTCGCTGACAGCGCGGATCGAGCCACGCGAGTCAGTTGCCGCGGCCATCGCGTCCTCCCAGCGCACGGGATTGCCGATCCGAATCGCGCTCGCCACCGTTTCGGGGTGCTCCACGAGCTTGCCTCCCACCAGCGGAGCGGCCCCCTCGGCCTGGTAGCCGAACAGGCGCGGCGCGGAGCCCAGCTCCTGAAAGCCGCGCCAGTAGGAGGTGATGTTGCCCGCGTTGCCGACGGGGATGCACAGCGCTTCCAGGCCGCCGTCGAGGCCCTCGTGGATCTCGAACGCGGCGGTCTTCTGGCCTTCGATGCGGTAGTTGTTGACCGAGTTCACGAGCACGATCGGGTGCGTGTCGGTCAGCTCGCGCACGAGCGTGAGCGCCTGGTCGAAGTTGCCCGCCAGGGAGATCACGCGCGCGCCATGCACGAGCGTCTGGGCCATCTTGCCCTGGGCGATCTTGCCCTCCGGGACGATCACCGCGCAGGTGATGCCGGCGCGCGCGGCGTACGCCGCCGAGCTCGCGGCGGTGTTGCCCGTCGAGGCGCAGATAACCGCCTTGGCGCCCTCGCGCACGGCTGCCGACACCGCGCAGGTCATGCCGCGATCCTTGAACGAGCCGGTCGGGTTGGCGCCCTCCAGCTTCAGTCGCACGCTCGCGCCGACCATCTCCGAGAGCACGGGCGCTCGCAGCAGCGGCGTGGAGCCCTCCTGCAGACTGACCAGCGGATCGCCGGGCGCGAACGGCAACCGCTCGCGATAGCGCTCGATCAGAGGCACATGAGCGCCCGTGGGCGGTATGCCCTCCACCGTGGGGACCTTGACGGTTGCCTCGTTCATCCACCAAACTCCTTTCTTCGACAACGCGCCATCCTGGACACGTAGATGGATTGGGTCCCACCCACCCAGGACGCACCGAGCGAAGTGTGCTCGGCACACGAGTGAGGGAGGACGCAGATCCAGCGCCGCCATACGTGCCCAGGATCGTTCATCCGAACTCCTCTTCGATAACGCGGATGGTCCGGGGCGTCGAGCGCACGAAATTGGACTTCTCCAGCAGCGCGACGGCCGCCCGCAGACGTGACTCGGCGATCTGATGGGTGACCATCACCAACCGCGCGTTCTCGCCGAGGCCGCGCTGCACGACCGACTTGATCGACACCCCCTGCTCGCCCAGCACGTGCGTCACCGCCGCCAGCACGCCCGGGCGGTCTGCCACCTCCAGGTGCAGGTAGAACGCGCTCGCGATGTCCTCGAGCAGACGCAGCTCCAACGGCGGGGCGGGCGGTCGCGCCCCGCCGGTCATCACGCTCACGACATCCCCCAGCACCGCGCTCGCGGTCTGCCGCCCGCCGGCGCCCGGCCCGGACATCGTGATCTCCGTGATCGTCTCGGATTCGACGGTCACCGCGTTGAACGGCCCCGACACCGAGGACAGCGGATGCCCGGCGTACAAAAACGCCGGATGCACCCGCACCGACAGCCCGCCGTCGCGACGCTCGGCCGTGCCGATCAGCTTCAAGCCGAGACCCAGCTCGCGGGCGTACTCCATGTCGTCTGACTGCAGGTGCTCGATGCCTTCATACGGCACGTCCTCCAGGCGCACCGGCGCGCCGAACGCCAGGCGCGCGAGAATCGCCATCTTCGCGGCGGCGTCGCGGCCTGAGACATCGTCTGAGGGATCGGCCTCGGCGTAGCCGAGACGCTGAGCCTCGGCCAGCGCCTGCGCATAGGTGCTGCCGTGGGTCATCTCGCTGAGGATGTAGTTGGTCGTGCCGTTGACGATCCCGTGGATGCGCTCGATCGGAGTGGCGGACAGCGACTCCTCGAGCAACCGCACGATCGGCACCGCGCCGGCCACCGCGGCCTCGAATCGCAGCAGCACGCCATGCTCGCGGGCGACCCCGAACAACTCCTCGCCGTGCTGGGACAGCAGCTGCTTGTTCGCGCTGACCACGTCGCGCCCGGCGCGCATCGCCGCCAGCAGGTGCTCGCGCGCGGGCTCAACCCCGCCCATCACCTCGACGATCAGCTCCGCGCCGGCGAGGATCTCCGCGAAATCGCCCCGCGTGCGCGTGAGCACGCCCGTGATCACCGGAGCACGGCCATTGAACCGCTCGATCTCCCCGGCGCGCTCGTCCAGCAGCTCGGCGAACGCCGAGCCCACGGTGCCGTGGCCGAGCAGGCCGACGGTGAAGGGCTCAGCGGACATCGCGCGCGATCAGATCGTCGAACGTCTCGCGCCGCACCACCACGCGCGCGTGTCCGTCCCGGCAGAACACAACCGGCGGACGCGGCACGCCGTTGTAGTTGGACGCCATCGCGTACCCGTACGCGCCGGTCGCGGGTGTCACGATCACGTCGCCCGGGCGGGGATCGTCGAGCAGCGCATCGCGCACGATCACATCGCCGGACTCGCAGTGCTTGCCGGCCAGCACGCACGGCGTCCCACCTCCGAACCGGTTGACCACGTGAGCCTCGTACCGCGCCGAGTACAGCATCGGGCGCAGGTTGTCGGACATCCCACCGTCGACGGCCACCCACGTGGAGACGTTGCGCTTGACGCTCTGCACCGTGTACAGCGTCACGCCCGCGTTGGCGGTCAGCGCCCGCCCGGGCTCGATCAGCAGCCGCCTGCCGGAGCCGGCGCCCATACCGTGCTCGCCCGCGGCCGCGACGAGCGCCTGCACATAGGACTCGATCGGCGGGGGCTCGGGCTCCTCGGCGGTGTAGCGCACGCCGAGCCCGCCGCCGAGGTCCCAGACGGGAAACTCCCCGAGCCTGGCGAGCTCCGCAGCCGCGCGGCGGAACGGTGCGAGCTCGAGCAGCTGCGAGCCGATGTGCGCGTGCAGCCCCCGCAACCGCAGCCCCGCGATACGTTCGACTCGCGCAATCGCCTCGGGCGCGTCGGCCATCGAGAACCCGAACTTCGAGTCGGCCTGCCCGGTCGAGATGTGATCGTGGGTCTCACCCCGCACATCCGGCGTCACCCGGATGAACACGTCCTGATCGCCGAGATGCAACCCCTCCAGTCGCGAGATCTCGTCGAAGTTGTCGATCACGATCAGTCCCACGCGCGCGTCCAGCGCCATGCGCAGCTCGAACTCGGACTTGGCGTTGCCGTGCAGCACGATCCGCTCCGGCGCGAACCCCGCGTTCAGCGCCAACGACAGCTCGCCCCCGGAGGCCACGTCGCACCACAGGCCCTCCCGCGCGAACAGCTCCAACACGGCGGTGCACGGAAACGCCTTGGACGCGAACACGACGTGGAAGTCCTCGTGCCCGCTCTCTCGCCCCGCCTGCACAAACGCCCGCGCCCGCGCGCGCAGATCTTCCTCGGCGATGACATACGCGGGCGTCCCGAACTCACGCGCGAGCTCGAGCGTGTCGCAGCCACCGATCTCCAGTCGCCCCCGCTCGTTCAGGCGGCTACCGAGGGGCAGCGCCGGCGAGAGGCCTACGGTCTGCGGCGTGGTGGTTTCAGTTACGGCCATATCGGGATTATCGCTGGCCGCCACGATTTGCCGCTGCCGCGTGTCCAACCGCCCGTCGCGCCTGCGTGCGAGCGCGACAACCGGAAGTCAAGCCCGGACGACTCGGGGCGCCGGCCCGGACCCCGCGCGCAGCCCCGTCAGGCCATCCTGGCGTGCCATCAGCGCCAGCCACACCGCGCCGATCGCGATCAGCCCAGCGCTCTCCAACTGCGGCGCGGTCAGGCCCGCGAACACCTCGGCGTTGCGGCGGATGAACTCGACCAGGAATCGCTCCAGGCCGCTGAACAGCAGGTACAGCGCGAAGATCACGCCCGGGCGCACGCGGTCGCGCAGCTGCCACAGCAGGTAGGCGAGCAGACACATCGAGACCGTCTCGTAGATCGGTGTGGGCTGCACGCGCACGCCCGGCGGGGTCGGCACGGTGCCATGCGGGTAGCCCATCGCCCACGGCAGGCTGGATCTGATCCCGTAGTCGCCGTCGCCGGAGACCTGGCAGCCGATCCGCCCGATGCCGTAGCCGAGCGCGAGCGCGGTCGCGCACATGTCGAACATCCGCAGCTGCATCGCGTCGCGCCAGCGCATCCACGCGAGCACGGCGATCGCGCCGCCGATCGCGCCGCCGTACCAGACCAGGCCCGAGCCGGAGAACACGCTGCCGAGCAGGTTGTGCTGGACGGTGGAGTAGTTCTGGATGACGTAGTACGCGCGCGCGCCGATCACACCTCCGAGCAGCGCCGCGAACACGATCTCATACGCCCAGTCCACGGGTCGGTCCAGCTCACGCAGCCGCCGGGCGACGACCAGGCCGCAGGCGAGGAACCCGAGCGCGAACGTCACCCCGAACGTCTTGATCGAGATGCCCAGCAGATGTACTTCGGGCTTCATCGCCGATCCTGGTGCGCGCGCGCCATCGTGAATCGCACTCTACGGAGAATCCCTCCCAGCGCGCGCCGACGCCGACGCCTCCGCCGACATGTTTATGGGGCCGTGAGCCGTGTCTGCGACAATACGAGCGATGGCGAAACGACCCGAAAAGTTCGGCCGCGACACCGGCCTGCAGTCACGGATGGTGCTGACGATGTTCCTGCTGGGACTCGTCTACGCGGTGTTCATCGGGGTGCTGTTCGCCGTCGGCGCCGGCGCCGGGTTGATCGTGGTGGTGGCGCTGGTGCTGCTGGTGGTGCAGTTCTTCGCCTCGGACAAGATCGCGCTGGCGACGATGGGGGTCAAGGAGGTGACCCCAGCCCAGGAGCCCGAGCTGCACGGGATCATCGAGCGGCTGTGCGTGCAGGCCAACCTGCCCAAGCCGCGGGTCGGCGTGATCGAGACCTCGATGCCCAACGCCTGCGCGATGGGGCGCTCGAGGAAGGCGACCACCGTCTGCGCCACGCGTGGCATCCTCGAACTGCTGGAGCCCGCCGAGCTCGAAGGCGTGATGGCGCATGAGCTCACGCACGTGATCAACCGCGACGTGATGGTGATGACGCTCGCGAGCTTTTTCGCCACGCTCGCCTCGACCGTCGCCCAGTTCGCGTTCTTCTTCGGCGGCGGCTACGGCAACCGCGAAGAGGAGGAGGACATCATGATCGTGGTGCTCGTCTCGGTGCTCGTGTATGCCGTGTCGTTCCTGCTGCTGCGGGCGCTGTCGCGCTACCGCGAGTTCGCCGCCGACCGCGGCTCCGCCGTGCTGACCGGGCGTCCCTCAGCGCTGGCCTCGGCGCTGCTGAAGATCAGCGGCACGATGGAGCGCGTGCCGATGCAGGATCTGCGCCGAGCCGAGGGGATGAGCGCGTTCTTCATCCTGCCCGCGCGGACCAAGAAATCGCTGATGAACATCTTCTCCGACCACCCGCCGCTGGAGGCGCGTCTGCAGGCGCTGTCGCGGCTGGAGTCCCAGCTGCAGGGCAGCACGAGCACGACGGCCGTCGCGTAGTGGCCTGCGCGACCATGAGCATGCCCGGGCCGAGCAGATCGACCGTGCCGCCAGCGTCCTTGGCGGCGAGCCGAGGACACTGAGATGGGCCTGCGCGACATCATCACCGGACGCCACACCGTCGCCGGGCCGGCGCCGGACCGGCTGTTCGCGATCACGACCGCGTACATCGCGCTGCAGTCCGAACACTCGATCGACCCGACGGGGGTCGCGGCGATCGTGTTCCAGGCGCTGGCGACGAGCGAGTTCGAAGCGACGCTGCGCGACATGGAGGAGGTGGTGCGGGCCACCGGCGGAGACAGCGGCACGACCGTCACCACCCAGGACGACAGCTACGGCTATCGCTGGATGGTCCTGCGCAACCCCGATGGCCAGCCGAGCGTCGAAGACCTGGCGGTTGGGATTAACGCGGTGTCGGGCTCGATCGAGACGGCTGGCCATGGCGAGCGGCTGCTGTGCGCGGTGTTCGCGTTCGCTGATGCTCAGAAGCGCGCGGTGTACATGATCTACAACTACAAGCGCGGCTACTGGTACCCGTTCGTGCCCAAGTCCGGCGGCGGCGCGAACGAACGCTCGACCGAGCGCGAGCTGCAGCTGAAGGCGCAGATGTCAGGCGAGCTGCCGATCGAGCCCGAATTGGAGCGCTGGTTCCCGCTGTGGGGCATCCCGATCTGACGAGTGTGACGAAACAAAACAGGTCCTCGTATTACTATAGTATTAGCTGAAGATCAAGGGGCGAAAGATAAAGAGGCAGATGGCGATATAAAAAATTAAACTGCGTATAACAATGGCTATACCCAGTTTTAAAATACGATATACACCCACACCCTCTTGATCTAACACGCACGTCATCCCCCACGAATCGCCCACCTCGTGGACCGCACAGTGCCGAGCGCAAACCAAACTAGTCCGGGATCAGGCCCTCGCCCGTAAACTCGCGCCCGGCCTCGGCGAACGTCAGATCCGACGGCGGCAGGATCACCTCAGAGGTCTCGATCTCGTCGTCGCCGATACGCTCGCCTTGGGCGCGCACATAATCGAGCAGCGTCGCGTATGCGTCAGCGAAGCCGTCTTCCTGCCCCCCGTTGACGAGCGCGATGACCGCCTGCTCCAGCTCGTCCAGGCGCGCGGCGTCACTGTCGGCGAGGCGGTACTGGTCCTCGCCGGAGATGCGCACGATCATGACTGCCCACCCTCGGCCGGCGGGGCCTGCGGCGCGGCCTCGGCCGGGGCGGGCTCGCCGCTCGGAGCAGCGATCTCACCGGCGGGCGCGGGCGCCCCGTCTCCGGCCCCGATTTCAGCTCGCATCTTGGCCAGATCGTCATCGACGGCGGACTGGCTGGAAAGAGACTTCAGCTGACGGTCGATGTCGTCTTCGCCGGAGCCGAGCGCGGTGATGTCATCGAACGTCCCGGCGGCTTCCAGCTCGGACACGGCGTCGGCGCGGGCTTTCATGTTTTCGGTCTTGTCGACCGCGCGCTGCATCGCCAGCCCGACGTCGGCCATCTGCTCGCCGACGCCGGTGGCCGCCTCGGAGATCTTCACCTGGGCTTCGGCGGCCGAGTACTGCGCCTTGATGACCTCCTTCTTGGTGCGGAACGACTCGATCTTCGCGCGCAGCTTCTGCTCGGAGTCGGTCAGCTTCTGCTGCTGGTCTTCCAGTTCGGCCACCTGCGTGTCGAGCCCCTGCAGCTCCGTCTGGGCGACGTTCTTGCGCTCCAAAGCAGTCCGCGCGAGATCCTCCTGGCCGGAGGACAGCGCCTGGCGGGCCTGCGTGTCGAGCTTGACCACGCTCTGCTTGAGCGTCGTCTCCTGCATCTGTAGGCGCTTCTTGGCGGTGACGACGTCGGCGATGCCCTTCTTGACGTTCTGCAGCTGTTCGACCTGCTTCTGGTAGCTGTAGTCGAGTGTCTCGGCGGGGTCTTCCGCGCGGTCCAGCAGCTTCGATACCTTCGCCTTGACGACGGTTGACATGCGCCCGGTCAGACCGGCCATCTGATCCTCCTATAGCTGTTCACTGCAATGGTTCGCTCAAGCGTAGCCGAAGCGCACCTGCCGGCCATCCGCCCCGACCGTCCGTCCATCCATCCATCATCCATCCAGCCGTCCGCACCGCAGGCATCGCCGGGCGCGTCCTCGCACCGCGGGCTCAGAGCCCAAGCGGGTGGCGAACCACGTAGCCGGCGTTTTCCGGGCGCAGCGGACGCCAGCGGGGACCCTGCTGGTTGGACGGATCGTCGGCTGCGCTCGTGTCCAGGCGCAGCCCGGCGACCGCCATGTAGGCGTGGCCGGGGTTGGCGAAGATCGTGACCCAGCGCCCGGCGCCGTGCGAGCCCCAGACTTCGAATTCCGAGGAGTCCTCGGGTGTGACCAGCAGGTCGCCGCCGTGCAGCGCGAACGAGACGGTGCCCGAGCAGTCATAGCCGGGTGAGATGAACGAGGCATGACCGCCGCCGAAGATGTAGGGCAGGCCGATGATCTGGTTGCCGGCCCAAATGATCGCCTGGACCACCGGGGGCGCGGACATCGGTGCTGCCGCAAGCCCGTTTACATAGCGCGCCAGCGTGCCGGGGACGAGCAGATCGGGCTTGGTCGCGGCGGTAGCGGTCGCGCCGACGGGGCTGCCGCCGTTCGTGGGACTCGTCTGTCCGGGGGCCACGGGCGGGGCGGGCGCGACATAGGGGACCACTGCGCCGGTCGCGGTTTTTTCATAGACCGGGCCGCTGTAGGCGACGCTCGGGGTCTTGGCCGTGATCGGCGAGAGGTGCAGCGGTTTCGCCGGCGTGGTGGGGGTGGTTGGGGCAGCGCCACCGCTGGCGGAGGTGTTGGTCGGAGTGGGAGCCGAGGTCGAGCCGGCGGCGGCGCCACCGGCTACTGCAGCCGAGCTGGTCGTTCCCGCCAGGGCGGTCGTGGCCGCGCAGGCCGCGACCGTCAAGCTTGAGCAAAGCACCGCGCCTAGGGTTCGCACCCGCAAAGCAACTCCTCTTTCGTGGGCCTGCGGGGTTAGCTGACGGGCTAGCGCTGAAAGAGCCTGCGCTTCTCACGGTTCACCGTGGGATTCGCCCCAAACAACTTGGGTCCCCCGCTCCCTGATGTCTGACCAGGGATTCGGCATTGATCGCGGCACCCTACCACGGTGCAACGACGGTTGCAGAGGTTCTACGCGGTTGCGCAGGATTCTCCTGCAAATTGGGGAATAAATGGCCTTTAGGGTGGCGCTCAGGCGTGCAGCACGAGGCTCTTGGTCACGGTCGCCGCGGCGCCATGCACGGGCGTGAGCACGATCCGCACCGTCAGCGCCAGGCGCCGGTGACGGCGCAACGCGGCCTTGCCCTTCGCGTTCAGGGGCACCGTGAAGGATGTCGTGCCGGCGTACAACGACGAGCGCACCAGCCGCCCGACGCGCGCCTGCGGCGAGTGTCCCGCCTTGGCCGGCGATGCGCCGCTCGCCAGCAGGTCGACCTCCAGCCGTCCTCCGACGCCGGCCTGGGAGATCTTGACGGAGCCGCGCACCGAGGAGCCGTGCTGGACTCTGGCGAGCTTGACGGCTTCAGATGCGCTTCCCGCCAGCGGCGAGGAGGGCGCGGCTCCGGAGCCCGATCCCCCGGCAGGGCTCGGCGAGGTGGTCGTGCCGCCACCGCCGGGGGACGACGGCGTGGCGGGGGTGGTGCCGGTGGCGGCGCCTTCCACGACGATTTCGTACTCGGTGTATTCGGGCCACAGCGTCGAGCTTTCGAACTTGTAGGTCCCTGGTTGTTCGAACTTGCACTTGCCTTCCCAGCCGGTCATGACGCTTGTAGGCACACCGGTGCAGGCCGGCGCAGAGCCCATCCATACGACTGCCGCCGCTGTGCTCGCGTGGTCGATGAATGTGACCGTTCCTCCGCTCGCGATCGTCACAGATTTCGTGGGTTTCGCTATCGACGCCGACCCTTCGGTGGTCCAGCACGACCAGGTGCTCACTTCGCAGTTCTCGTTGACTTCAAGCTTCGCTTCGGGCGGTGCGGCGGCGAGCGCGGGCAGCACGGCCACCGCCGCCCCGACCAGCGCAGCGAGGGCGAAAAGCACAAGCGTGCGTAGTCTCAAAAGCGCGCGCGGCCTCATCGTACGACCACGCTTCGCGTGAGGATCACCGCCGCGCCGTGCACGGGCGTGAGCACGATCTTCACGGTGAGCGCCAGCTTGTGACGATGGCGCAGCGCGCGCTTGGCCTGAGCGTCGAGCGAGACCGTGAACGACACCGCGCCGGCGGGCGCCGAGGAGCGGACGAGCCGCCCGACGCGCGAGCTGCCTCCTCGCTTGACCTTGGCCAGCGAGGCGCCCTGGGCGAGCAGTTCGACTTCCAGGCGCGCGCCACCGTCGGCGGCGGGGATCTGGACCGTGCCATGCACGGCGTCACCATGCTGAGCGTTCGCCAGCGCGAGCGTCGCGAGGGGGTGGCTCCCACCCGGCGGAGGAGGCGTTTCCATCGAGCCGGGCGTCGTGGCCGTGGGGGCCCCACCGCCGGAGGGCTGGGTGGAGGTCGTGGCCGTCGGCGTTGTAGTCGTCGGTGTGGTTGTGGTCGGCGTAGTCGTCGTAGGGGTGGTCGTTGTTGTGGTGGGTGTCGTCGTCGTAATCGTCGGTGTCGTGGTTGTGGTCGTCGAGGTGGTTGTTGTGCCGGTACTGGCGCTTTCCACGACGATTTCGTATTTGGTGTAGTTGATGTTGCCGTATCCGCTGTGTTCTTCTTTGAAAAGGGTCGAGCTTTCGAACCTGTACGTCCCAGGCTGTTCGAATTTGCACGTGCCTTCCCAATCGGTCTTCGCCGGCATCGGGCTCACGGGCACTTCTGAGGAGCAGGTCGGCGGCCCGCTCGGTGTGCTCGTCCACTTGATGTTCGCTTCGTGGCCCATCTCGTCGGAGAACGCGACGACCCCGCCACTTGCGATCGTTACAGACGGGGTGTAGCTCGGGCTCCCACCCGGGCGCGTCCAGCACGGCCAGTGGGGATCCTGGCAGTTTTCGTTGACTTCGAGTTTCGCTTCGGACGGGGCGGCACCCGCGAGCGTGGGCACGATCGCGACGGCAGCTCCGAGCACGGCCGCTACGGGTAGGTAACGCTTACGCAGCTTCACAATCTCAGCCCACCTCTCCAGTCGAGTACCCAGTCAGTCCGAGTCCCGCGCGCTCGCCCAAGGAGCCGATGCACGCCCTAACAATCCAGGACTCCGACCCGGCGCGATCCTTCCCAACAGCTCCTCCCGGCGCCGCTCGCGGCGAACCCTCCAGCGGTTGAGGCGTGAACGTGGTCGCCCGCGGCGCTACAGTCGCAGAGCAGGATCGGCCATCCCACTGATCGAAGGTCGCTCCGCCATCCAATGCGCACCCTGGACCCGCAGTCGCTGACGCAGCACGTGGACCGCCTGTATCGCGCGGCCTGGGCGTTGTGCGGCAGCCGAGAGGACGCGGAGGACCTCGTGCAGGAGACGTTCGCGCGGGTGCTCGCACGCCCGCGGATCGTGCGCGGCGAGGACGACCTGTACTACCTGATGCGCGCGCTGCGGAACACGTTCTACACGACCAGGCGCACGGCGAGCCGCCGACCGGTGACGGGGGTCACGCTCGAGGATGTCGTCGTGGCCGACCCCCGGCCCACGGGCCGCCCGGAGCGGGCGATCGAGGTTCAGGAGCTGTATGCGACGATCGCGCGGCTGCCGGAGGACTTCCGTCTGGCGCTGGTCGCGGTGGACGTCCTCGGGCTGTCATACCGGGAGGCGGCGCGCGCGCTGAAGGTGCGCGAGGCGACGATCACGACGCGGCTGTTCCGGGCACGGGGACAGGTCGCCCGGGCGCTTGACCCGGAGCTCGCCGCGAACGCCCAGTCGCCATCGTCGGCGCCGAACGTGGGAGCGCTCACAGAGGGCGGGCGGGCTCAGCGGCAGGGCGAGCCACGCAGGGAGCAAGCCGGCCGGGAAGAGACACGCGCGGGCGGAGTCTTGCCAGGTAGGGGAACACCATGAGCGAGCCGATCACACACACCCAATCCAACCCAGAGCACGAGCACGTGGCGGAGCTGCTGCGCGCAGTGGACGCGCGCGCGCCGCAGAGGCTGCACGAGCGGGTGGAGGCGATGGTGGCCGACAGGACGCGCGTACCCAAGCCGGACAAGCGCTCGCGCCGCCGAGTCGAAGCCCCACGAGCCCATTCCAACCGAGGCCTGATCGCAGCCCGCATGAAGCCGACATTGGCGGCGATGGCCGTGGCGGCCATCGTGGGCGGGGCGATCGCGCTGCTGACTGGGTCGGGCTCGGGCACGCGATCAAGCCCGAGCGTGAGCGCGGCTTCGGCACTGACGCTGCGCGCCGCAACGATGTCCGCTCCGAGCGAGAGCAAGGCGAACGCCGCTCAGCTCGACGTGGCCGTGGACGGGGTCGCGTTCCCGTACTGGGAGGAGCGGTTCGGCTGGCGCGCGACGGGCGCCCGTACGGACACGGTCGGCGGACGGACGGTCACGACCGTCTTCTACGCGGGCTCCGGCGGCAGCCGGATCGGGTATGCGATCGTGGGCGGCACACCCGCGCCGGCCACCAGCGGTGGGATGGTCACCTGGCGCGACGGCGTGCCATACCGGCTGCTGCGCGAACACGGTGCGCCGGTCGTGACGTGGCGGCGCGACGGCAGGCTGTGCGTGCTGTCGGGCAGGGGCGTGAGCGACGCGACGCTGGTGCGGCTGGCGGGCTGGAGCGACGGCGGGGCGACGACCTCGTGAGAGACCGGCTCACAGAGATTCGACGTGACAGGGGCGTCCCGAGCCGGCTACGTCCTGAGCCGCTACGTCCCGAACCCCGAGGCATCCCGGACTGCGACATCCTGAGGCATTCGCAACGCATCAGACGGCTGCCGGGAAGGTAGTCGGCTCGCCGGAGTCTGGAGAGACATGAACAGAAAGACATTCGCCATGCTGGCGGTCCTCGCGGTGGCGGTCGGAGCGACGATTCCAACGGTCGCGCTCGGGCTGGGCGCCGGAGCGAGAGCCGCGAGCACGCATACGGTGACCCTCAAGAACATCGCCTTTCACCCGGCGACGCTGAGCATCCATCGCGGCGACAGCGTTCGTTGGGTATGGGAGGACGGGGAAACCGAACACAACGTCACGTTCCACGGCTTTCATTCGCGCACGCAGGCGAGCGGGTCCTACACGGTCAAGTTCACGAAACGCGGGACGTTCAACTACGAGTGCACGATCCACGTGAGCCAGGGGATGAAGGGCAAGGTCATCGTTCACTGAGGTCACCGCCGGTGGGAATGCCTAAGTACGCGTTGTGCTTGTCCGCGCGCTGTGGATGCGGTGGGAGCGCCTGACAAACGGACTTGTCAGGTGCTCTCAGGGCTTGACCAGCGGTGGTCCGGCCCGACGCACACCCTCGTCGAGCGCAAGCCCAGCCAGAGCATCTGCGAGCCTGTCCCCGGAGGGCGTGGTCAGCTCGAAGTCGAGCTCCAGTGCCGGGATCAGGACGAAACGACGCTCCAGCAGCTGCTCGTGCGGGAGCGTCATGCGCTCGTGCGAGACGACGACGTCACCAAGCAGCAGGATGTCGATGTCGATCACGCGCGGGCCGTGACGAACACCACCCGCATCGCGCCCGAGTGCGCGCTCCAGATCCTTGACTGCGTCGAGCAGCGCCAGCGGGCCGAGTGAGGTCTCGACCAGAACGCACGCGTTGAGAAAGCTCGCCTGGTCGGGCACCTCGCCAACGGGGTCGGTGTCGTAGACGGACGAGCACGCGAGGACATCCACCCCCACACTGGGCAGCCCGTCGACCGCGCCCTGCAACCGGGCGCGGCGATCGCCGACGTTCGAGCCGAGGCCTAGCAGTCCTGTCCGGGCGGGCATCGGGCAGCAAGGTATTTGGTTTGGGTGGGAGACCCGGGAGCCAGCTCACCGAACACAGCCGCCGGCGCCGGTCTCCATTGCCGGCTACGCGCTGCAAGCGCTTGCGAACAGAGCGGCTTAAGTCAATCAATCGTTTCGGCTGAGCAGGTCCGCGACTTCGGCTCGACCGAGGTTTTTCGGTCGAGACGAACGTCCGGATCCTGCGTCGCGCAACCCGACCCGGGCGTGCAGGCGGCGCAGCGGTCGCGGCGCCCACCAGGTGCGCTCGCCGAGGCGGCCCATCAGCGCGGGGACGAGCAGCGCGCGCACGAACGTCGCGTCGATCGCGACCGCGAGCGCGGTGCCGAGGCCGAACTGCTTGATGAAGAAGATGTGCGAGGTCACGAACGCGCCGACCGCGACGCAGAACAGCAGCGCGGCGGCGGTGATCAGACGCCCGGTGCGCTCCACGCCGTAGGCGACCGCGTCGCGTGTGGCCAGGCCGTCGTCGTGGGCCTCCTTGATGCGGCCGAACAGGAACACGCCGTAGTCGGTGGACAGCGCGAACGCGACGACGAACAGCAGCACGAGGTTGGACTCCTCGAGACCGCCGATCGGGGTGAACCCGGCCAGGCTGGAGAGGTGGCCGTCCTGGAAGATCAGCACGAGCAGCCCGGCGCCGACGGCGACCGTCAGCAGGTTCATCAGCAGCGCGACGAACGGCAGCACGAGCGAGCCGGTCATCAAAAACAGGAACCCGCCGGTGACGAGCGCGAGGATCAGCAGCGCGAGAGGAGTGTTGGCGGCGATCGCCGCCTTCTGGTCGACGAACCACGCGGTGGCTCCGCCCACCAGCAGGGTCGGCGGACTGGCGAGAGCGCGAAGATGGTGGACCAGCTGCTGATTGGCGGCCGAGCCGTCGACGCCGCGGGGCAGCATTTCGATCTCCCATGCACCGCGCCCGAGGTAGCGCGGTGGCCCGGCCAGGCTCGCCTGGGCGCCGGCCGCGACCTGCGCGCGTCGGGCGAGCGCCGCGACGGCCTGCTCGCCATGATTGAGCCCCCCGGCGGGCGGGCGGACCACCATCGTGATCGTCTGGGAGCCGTCGACGGCGAAGTCGTGCGTGATCGCTTCCGCGACCTGGCGCGGCTGCGCGGAGGACGGCAGCACGTGCGCGTCGGCCGGGGTCAGCTGCAGGCGCAGCGCGGGCAACGCGATCACGATCAGCACCACCGTGGTGCCCAGAGCGACGATCCCCGGACGGCGCATGACGCCGCGCGCGAGCCGGTACCACGCGCCGCGCTCGTCCGGTTGCGCCGCCCGCGCGGCGTTGCGCTGCAGGCGCGCGGGCGCGAGCGCGTTGATGCGCGGGCCGAGCGCCACGAGCACGGCGGGCAGCACGATCAGCGAGACGGCTCCGGCGGACAGCGTCACGAGCGCGCCGCCGATCCCCATCGAGTAGAGGAACCGCAGCGGAAACACGAGCAGGCAGGAGAGCGCGCCGGCGACCGTCAGCGAGCCGAACAGGACGGTGCGCCCGGCGGTCTGCAGCGTGCGTTTGATCGCCGCGTGGGAGTCCAGGCCGCGCGCGAGCTCCTCGCGGTAGCGGGACAGGATGAACAGGCTGTAGTCGATGCCGAGGCCGAGGCCGATGCCGGTGACGAGGTTGACCGCGAAGATCGACAGTCCCAAGAACTGGTCGATCAGGCGCAGCAGCAGGAACGTGATCACGATCGCGAACCCGCCCACGAGCAGCGGCAGTGCCGCTGCGATCGAGGCCGCGGAACACCCAGAACGAGAGCAGCAGCAGGATCGGGAGCGCGAACATCTCCGCGCGGGCGAGGTCGGAGGAGGTGCGTTTGTTGATTTCGTGGAACGCGACGTCGTTGCCGCCCAGGCGCACACCGCTGCCGGCCAGTTGAGGGCTGATGTGTTCGACCGCTGCGGCGGAGCGTTCGCGGTTGGCGAACGCGGCGAGCACGAGCGTCTGTCGGCCGTTGCGCGAGACGAGCACGGGCAGGTGCGTGGCCGGATAGTCGAGCGCGCGCTGGAACCCGGGCTGGTGGGAGAGCAGCGCGACCACATGCGTGGCCTGCGCCTGAGCGGCAGGATCGGTGCGGACGTCGGTCTGGCTCGGCACGAGCGCCGCGACGCCGTAGTAGGCGGCCTGGCCGGTGGCGCGTTCGACCGCGCGCAGGACCTGCTGGTTCTGGGCGTGCGGGTCCTGGAAGTCCGAGGATTCGCTCTTGAGGATCGAGACGACGGGTACGCCGATCGCGGCGGCGAGTAGGAACACCGCGCCCGCGATCAGCAGAATGCGCCGCGTGCGCTCCGTTGCGAGTCGTGCGAACTGGTCGATCATGGGTGTCTCCTGATCCTCGAACGTTGCCGTGACCAGCAGCACCACCCTCTGCCCCTGCGGGGGGATTATAAGTGACTGCTAACTAATGTCAAGCAAAAGGTGTCCGAAAGTTCTCCGAGACCCCCTGAAAGCGCCCAACTCGCACACGATTGGCATCAAAAGGCCCATCCTCCCCCTCTCACGATAACAATAGTATCTACGCAAGTTTTTCTTTACCATCCAAAAAGTTAACGTCCCCCTGATCGACTCCTCGAATCGGACCACCTCGAATCAGACCACCTCGGATCGACCACCTCGCGCTCGTCAGCGTCTCGCCCAGCGGGGCGACATCTCAATCTCAATCTCCCTCTCCGTCACCCCCCCAGGTGCCTCCAGGCGCCACACGCCCGCTGGCCGGGGACAAGCGATGCCCCTTCCCCGCGGCCTCCCTACTCCTCGGCCTCGCGCCAGACCTCGACGGACACCTCGTCCACGGGCAGCGCGATCGGGGGCTCGGGCTTGGTCGCCTTGACCCAGACGCCTTCGAGCTCGTAGTCGCCGAGCAGACGGTCGGCGATCGTGCCGCACAGCCGCTCGAGCGTGTTGTGCGAGCGTTGCTGAGCGATCAGCGCGACCAGCTGGCAGACCTCGTCGTAGTCGACGGTGTCCGCGAGCGAGTCCGTCACCGTGGCGTCGCTTTCACCGAGGTCGAGACGCAGGTCGAGCACGAGCCGCTGGCCGACCTCGCGCTCGGCCTCGCTCACGCCGTGGTGGGTGTACAGCGACAGCCCCGAGATCTCGATCGTGACCGACTCGCCCGTCTCCTCGCGCTCGGCGTCATAGTCGTCCTCGTCCTCCTCCTCGTCGTCGTCGTCGTCGAGTGAGTACACCTCGCCGGGCTCCTCCGGCGCGTCCATACCCTCGAGCACGTCCTCGCCGTTCAGCTCGTCGCCGTCATCCAGCGCACCGTTATCCGGGATGGCCGAGCCAGAACGCTCGCCGTTGCCCGCGTCCCGGGCATCGTCCGGAGAGTCCGCGCCGGTCAGCTCGTCGGGGTCCTTGTCGCGGGGGTCCATCGCGGGTTCAACGTAGCAGCCGCCACCGTCAGCGCAGCGCGCACCGGGGCGACGTCGTGCACCCTGAACACGCTCGCGCCGCGCTCCAGCGCGAGCACATTCGTCGCGATCGTCCCTCCCAGCCGCCGCGCGGTGTCCACCGACCCAGCCTCCCCAATCTCCCTGGCCTCCCCAATCTCCCTGGCCTCCCCAATCTCCCTGGCCTCCCCAATCTCCCCGGCCTCCCCAATCTCCCCGGCCTCCCCAATCTCCCCGGCCTCCCCAATCTCCCCGATATCCCCCAGCCTCCTCGTCTCCGCATCCGCGTCGGCGATGACGCGCCCGAGAAAACTCTTGCGCGACGTGCCCACCAGCAAGCGGCCGCCCGAGCGCGGTGAGCTCGTCCAGGCGGCGCAGCAGCGCGAGGTTGTGCGCGACCGTCTTGCCGAACCCGATCCCCGGGTCGAGCATGATCCGCTCCTCGCGCACGCCCTCGCCCACGGCGAACGCCAGTCGCTCCTCCAGGAACGCCCTGACGTCGTCCACGACGTCCCCGTACCGCGGGTCCGCCTGCATCGTGCGCGGCTCGCCGAGCATGTGCATCAGGCAGCACTCCGCCCCACTCTCGGCCACGAGCCCCACCATCTCCGGGTCGGCGCGCAGCGCGCTCACGTCGTTGACGATGCTCGCCCCCGCACCGATCGCCGCGCGCGCGACCGACGCCTTGGACGTGTCAATCGAGACCTGGGCGCGCTCACCACCAGGCTCGCCGCCCGCCATACCGCTCGCGGCGATCCCCTCGACGACGGGCAACACCCGGCGCAGCTCCTCCTGCTGCTGACACGGGCTCCGCGCCCGGGCGCGTGGACTCGCCGCCGACGTCCACGATGTCCGCCCCTTCACCGATCAGCTCCCGCGCATGCGCGATCGCCGCACCCGCGTCGAGGAACAGGCCGCCGTCCGAGAACGAGTCGGGGGTCACGTTCACAATCCCCATCACGCGGAACGGCATGCCCATCGGCTCAACCTACCGACGAGCGTTGCGGCATGCCTGGCACGAGCTACGCACAGATCGGCCGGCGCAGGAGTCCCAGACGGAACGGAACTCTCCGGTAAGCGGCAGCGCTCATCCGAAGCATCCACCTCCTCTGACGAGCGGATCGGCGTGGCTGGCAAAGACGCAGTGAGCGAAGTGTGCTTTGCACACGAGCGATCGAGGACGCAGCCAGACGCGGCTAGCCGCCGTCAGAGCGCGGCTAGGCGCCGTCAGAGCCTGGCTAGACGCTGTCAGAGCGTAGCTCGGCGGTGCCCCCGGCCAACCCCGGCCGCGGCGCCACGCGTGGGGTTTCGCGCTCTGGGCGGTCCGCCGGCGCGGGCGGAGCGGGGAGCTCGGGCTTGGTCGAGCTCCTCGACGCCGAACACCTCCTCCTCGCTCTTGCCGTCGAGCAGCGCCAGGAACTCCTCCTTCTCGATCGTCTCGCGTTTGACGAGGATCTCGGAGATCTTGGTCAGATCGTGCTGGTGCTCGGTCAGGATGTCACGCGCGCGCTGGTGCGCGGACTCGATGATCCGGCGAACCTCGTCGTCGATCTCGCGCGCGATCTCATCCGAGTAGTCGGGCTCGGTCGAGAACTCGCGCCCCAGGAACGGCTGACCGTGGTCGTGGCCGAACACGCGCGGCCCGAGCCGCTCGACTCATGCCGAAGCGCATCACCATCTGCTTGGCGGTCTGCGGTCACCTTCTCGATGTCGTTCGAGGCGCCGGTCGTGATCTCGCCGAACACGATTTCCTCCGCGGCGCGCCCGCCGAGCGTCATCGCCATCGTGTCCTTCAGCTCCGCGCGCGTGGTCAGGAAACGATCCTCCTGGGGCATCGAGATCGTGTAGCCGAGCGCCTGCCCGCGCGAGATCACCGAGATCTTGTGCACCGGGTCGGCGTACTCGAGGAAGTGGCCGACGAGCGCGTGGCCCATCTCGTGGTAGGCGGTGATCAGCCGCTCTTTCTCGCTCATCACGCGCGTCTTCTTCTCGGGGCCGGCGATCACGCGCATGATCCCCTCCTCGAGCTCGACCTGTCCGATCTCGCGCTTGCCCGTTCGCGCCGACAGCAGCGCGGCCTCGTTGATCAGGTTGGATAGGTCCGCGCCGGTGAAGCCCGGGGTCTGGCCCGGCGAGCGCGTCGATGTCGATGATCTTCGCCAGCGGCTTGCCGCGCGTGTGCACCTCGAGGATCTTCGCGCGGCCCTTGCGGTCGGGCCGGTCGACGGCGATCTGGCGGTCGAAGCGCCCGGGGCGCAGCAGCGCCGGGTCGAGGATGTCGGGCCGGTTGGTGGCCGCGATCATGATGATGTTGTCCTTCGCCTCGAACCCGTCCATCTCGACCAGCAGCTGGTTGAGCGTCTGCTCGCGCTCGTCGTGGCCCCCGCCGAGCCCGGCGCCGCGGTGGCGGCCGACGGCGTCGATCTCGTCCATGAAGATGATGCACGGGCTGTTCTGCTTGGCCTGCTCGAACAGGTCGCGTACGCGCGATGCGCCCACCCCGACGAACATCTCGACGAAGTCCGAGCCCGAGATCGAGAAGAACGGCACGCCCGCCTCGCCGGCGACCGCGCGCGCGAGCAGCGTCTTGCCGGTGCCCGGGGGGCCATACAGCAGCACGCCCGTGGGAATCCGCGCGCCGAGCGCCTGGAACTTCTTCGGGTTCTCCAGGAACTCCTTGATCTCGTGCAGCTCCTCCACCGCCTCGTCCACGCCGGCGACGTCGCGGAACGTGATCTTCGGCGAGTCGGCCGACAGGCGCTTGGCGCGCGACTTGCCGAACGACATCACTTTCGAGCCGCCGCCCTGGACCTGGTTCATCAGGAAGATCCAGAACCCGAGGAAGATCACGAACGGCAGGATGTACGTCAGCAGCGACAGCAGGATGCTGCTCTTTTCCGATTCGATGTTGAAGCTGACCCCGGCCTTTTCGAGCTGTGCGATCAGCTGCGGCGCGGCCTGTTCGACGATAGCCGATTTCGTACTTTTCTTTGTGTCTTGGGTTCAGCTCGACTTCGAGCGCTTTGCCCTTGTTCTTGAACTCGACCGACTTGACTTCGCCCTGCGGGATCTCTTTCGCGACGAGCGTCTGGTAGCTGTGCGAGCGGGTGTTGCTCGAGGTCGGGCTGACCAGTTTCACGGCCAGGAACGCCAGCACCAGCACGATGAGGATCGGGAACGCGGCGCTCTTGAATAAACGGCTCATGGCGATATCACGTGGATTTCTGGCGCCGGTTGTCGTCGTGGCCGCCAGTTCCCTAGCGTACCATGCAACGTCCCATTTTCCGGCCGTTACGGTCCCGCCAGAAGGCCCGCGGACCGGTGTGAGCGCCGCGAGGCGCTGACTATCCGAGTGACCGGGCGTCGACTCGCGCACGATCTTCCAACGCCGCCACGAACGGCAGGTTGCGGTGGCGCTCGGCGTAGTCCGAGGCCGTAGCCGACGACGAAGCGGTCCTCGATCTCGAAGCCCACGTACTTCGCCTGCAGCTCCACCTTGCGCCGCGCGGGCTTGGTCAGCAGCGCGCACACCTCGAGCGTCCGCGGGTTGCGCGAGCCGAGGTTGCGCAGCAGGTACTGCAGCGTCAGCCCCGAGTCGACGATGTCCTCGACGATCAGCACGTCGCGACCCTCGATCGCCGCGTCGAGGTCCTTGAGGATGCGCACCACGCCCGAGGAGTCGGTCGCCGAGCCGTAGGAGGCGACGGCCATGAAGTCGACCTCGACCGGGATGTCGATGAAGCGCATCAGGTCGCTCAGGAAGAACACCGCGCCCTTGAGCACGCCCACCAGCAGCAAAGCCGGAATGCCCGCGATAGTCGCGCGAGATCTGCTCGCCCAGCTCGCGCACGCGCGGCTGCAGCTCCTCGGTGCTGACCAGCACCTCGCCGATCTCGCCCGCGGGGGGCCCGTGCCACCGCCCGCACGGGCGGAGCCGATGCGTTGGCCTGGGTTGGGGCCGGAACGGTCACGCGCAGGAGTGTACGCCGCGCCTCAGTCGCCGCGACCGCCGTCGCCGTCGCCGTCATCGTCGCCGTCATCGTCATCGTCATCCTCGTTGCCATTGCCATTGCCGGCGCCGTCGCCCTCGCCGTCGGGATCGTCCTGGGCCTGGCGCGGCGCCAGCTTGACCATGCGCAGCTCTCCGCCTGCGATCCGTCGCGCTCACGTTCCCGCCCACGTGCAGCTCCGCCGCTGCCGCCGCGCTCGGCCAGCGCGAGGATCTCCGCCACGCGCGCGCCCGCCTGCGGCACGTAGCTCGCCGGCGGCGTCCTCCGCCAGGCGCACGACCACCAGCCGCGCCAGCGCCGGCGGCAGCTCTCCCAGGCGCTCCATCGGCGATGCTCGTCGCGACCCGCCAGCTCAGCCTCGACGAGGCCGTCCAGCAGCTCGGTCTCCTCGCGCAGCAGCTCCGCGGTGCGCAGCACGTTGTCCTGCGCCGCCGGGTGCACCTCGCGCAGGGCGGGCACGAGCAGGTGGCGCACGCGCGCGCGCGCGTACCGCTGATCGCTGTCGTTGCTCTCGTCATCGCGCCACTCCAGCCCCCGCTCCTCGCAGTACGCGGCCGTCTGCTCGCGCGTCACACCCAGCAGCGGCCGGACGAGCCGGCCCTCGCGCGGGGCCATCCCCAGCAGCGCGCGCCGGCCCGGCGAGGCGGCCAGCCGGTACAGGATCGTCTCCACCTGGTCGCTCGCGGTGTGCCCGGTCGCGACGGGCGCGTCCAGTTCGGCCGCCAGCCGCCTCGCCACCTCGTAGCGCAGCTCGCGCGCCCACGCCTGCAGGTTGCCCCGCTCGCCCTGCGCGCGTTCGTCCGCGCCGACGCGCACGAGCTCCAGCCCCACCCCGAGCGCGCGCACAGCTCCGCGCAGTAGGCGCTCGTCCGCGTCGGACGCCCGCCCGCGCAGCCCGTAGTTGACGTGCAGCGCCGCGCACGTGCTCGGCCCCGCGCACAGCGCCACCGCGACGTCCAGCAGGCAGACCGAGTCGCGCCCGCCCGAGATCATCGCCACGACCTGCTCGCCCTCCCCGAGCAGGCCCTGCGCGCGCACCAGCTCGTGCAGCTCCTCCGGTGTCAGCAGCCTAAGCGCTCCCTGCGCGTAGCCGGCAATGGAGACCGGCGCCGGCAGGGCTGTTCGGTGGGCTGGCTCCGCGTCGCCCATCCAGAACCGACCCGTCATCGTCAGACATCGTCTCCTCCACTCCCCTCGCGCGGACGGGCCAGGAACAGCTCGGTCGGCTCGGAGAAACCCTTCAGCACCACCTCGCCGATCAGCTCGAACTCCAGGCCGTCCTGGCGGCTGGCGGCGTCCACGACCGGGCGCGTGACGAGCACCTCGCCGCCGGCGGCCCGCGCGACCACGCGCGCCGCCCGGTTGACCTCGCGGCCGTAGTAGTCGCCGTCGCGATACAGCGCCGCCCCGCTGTGGATGCCGATCCGCGGCGGCGGCGAGCCGCCGGGCAGCTCCCCGCCGAGCCCGACCGCCCAGCTCGTCAGCGCGCCCGCGTCCGCGCCGACGACCATCACCTCGTCGCCGAGCGTCTTGATCACGCGCGCGTCGATCGGCAGCGTCTGCTCGACCCGCTCCACGAACCGCTCCACCGCGCCGACCGCCTCGCGCCTCGCCCTGCTCCTCGGTCAGCTTGGTGTACCCGGCGAGGTCGGCGAACGCGATCGCCACGCGCATCCGTCCCTCCTCGGCGGTCTCCTCGTCGTCGAGGTCGGACTCGATGTGGCCGATCACGTCCTGCTCGACGAAGTACCCAAGCAGGCGCCCGTGCAGGTAGTTGATGAACGGCACCGCGAACGGCAGCATCTCGCGCGTCATCCCCTCCATCGCCTGCGCGACCTCGACGCCGGGCACCCCGTCGCGCATCAGCGGCTCGTGCAGGTACAGGTGAAACAGCCGCACCTCGGCGTCGGCGACCTGCGCCATCGCCTGCCCGTACACGCGCACGATCTGCAGCAGCGCGGGCAGCGGCAAGCCCGCGGCGAGCATCTCCGCGCCGTAGCGCAGCACCTGCAGGTCTTCCTCGGAGAGCTCCTCGGTGGACAGCGCGTTCAGGCCCATCGCGCTCGATCAGCCGCTCGATCAGCGCCGGGCTCGAGGTCGATCTCGCGCGCGGCCTCCTTCAGGGTGTAGCGCGCCTCGGAGCTCGGCAGCAGTTCGTCGATGTAGCCGAACGCGAGCTTCCCGCTCTGGCTCGCCTCCCTGATCCGCTGGACGCTGTGCCCGCGCTCGCGCAGCCGCGCGACGATGCGCACGTGCGAGGCCGCCGCGGGCGTCCAGATGCCCGTCGTACTGGGGCACGAGCCCCTCCTTGACCCAGCGCCTGACGGTCGCCGCGGTCACGCCCGCGCGCGCGGCGACCTGCTTGAGCGTGAGCTCGCTGGGCGGGCGCGGTCTCGGGTGCTGTCCGAGAGGAGTGTCGCCGGGGCTGTCGGGAGGCGTTGCCATCGCGGCGGAGTCTAAAGTCGCGGCCCGTGTCCGCGAGCCCGCCCCCGAGCCGTCCGGACGTCCGACCCCGCCGCCACGCCGCGCCTACCCCCAAGCCCTGCATCTGCACCCGACGGCCGAGCTGGCCGAGCGCGTGCTGCTGCCGGGCGACCCCGGGCGCGCGCTGAGCCCTGGCGCAGACCCTGATCGCGCAGCCACTGCATGTTCAACCACCACCGCGGCCTGTGGGGCTACACGGGCGCGGCGCGCGCGGACGGCGAGCCGCTGACGATCCAGAGCACGGGCATGGGCGGCCCGTCGGCGGCGATCGTGCTCACGGAGCTGATCGCGCTCGGCGCGCGCCGCGCGATCCGCGTGGGCACCTGCGGCGCGCTGCGAGCGGGGATCGCGCTGGGCGAGCTGGTGATCGCGCGCGAGTCGATCTGCCTTGACGGGACCTCGCGCGCGCTCGTGGCCGGGGATCGCACCCCGGCCGATCCCGACCTGACCGGCGCGCTGATCCGCGCCGCGCCGCGAGCGCACACGGGCCCGGTCGTGAGCGTCGACCTGTTCTACGACACGCTCCGCCCGACCGCCACGCCCGAAGCGCTCGCGGTCGAGATGGAGTCCGCGACCCTGTTCGCGCTCGGCGCCCGCGCGCATGTCCCGGTCGCGTGCGTACTCGCCGTATCCGACACGTTCGACACGGCCGGCGCACGCACGCGCATCGACGACGACCCCCTCCTGGCCGCATCCGAATCGATGGGCGAGGCTGCGATATCAGCGTTTCGCAGCCCGATCACCCACCCCGATAGGCCTGCCTAAAATCGCATCTTATCCCCGTAGCCGGTCGGCACGACCGGCCGTTACCATCGTCAAAACCCAAATCCCACCAAAACCAACGGCCGGCAAGCAATAGCGCCCATTTTCTCACTACGAGGGGGTGCGTAGCTGTTACAACCGCGTCCGCTTGGTTTTGCCATCCGCGCTGAGGGGTCCCTGTGGGTGAAGTAGTACGGTCCGAAGCGCGTAGTGATCCGGAGCGGGCGGTAATTGATTTGTCGCTTGTTATACAAGCTACGCCGATACCTCGTATGGCAATACACGGTTTGTAGGCTTGCCGGAGATAGGCCAGTGACAAAATTGATCTTTAAGTTGTTAGTGGCCGGTCTGCGACCGGCTAATTATGTAAGATGCGATTGTTCGCACAGAATCGAAGCGGGCTGGGCTGGTTACCGCCGCCTCGAGCGTTAACCACGCAGGCGTATCGCCAGCCTTGATTGACACGCGCGCGGAGCGGGACTGGTCAGTCAAATCGCCGCTTACATATATTGCCGGCCGGCACGGCCGGCAGCTGACTTTGTAAAGATTAATTTAGCAACTGACTACTATCCGGCAAGCCCACAACGCGTGTGTCACCACGCGCGGTATCGGCGTAGCTATATAACAAGCGACAAATTAAATACCGCCCGCTCCAATCAATAACCGCCCGCTCCGGATCGCAAAGAAGCGCTATTGCTTGCCCGCGGCTGACTATGCCCCGAGTGTGTTCTCGATCTCGCATCCCCGCGCGGTGAGCGTCCAGGCGTTGGGTTCGCCATGAGCCTGCCCGTTACCGCTGTTGTGGATCAGGCCGAGCTTTTCCAAGCGACTGAGGAGCTTTGAGATCTGACCCTGATCATGCACACCCGCGGTTTCCGCGATCTTACGGTTGCTGGCACGGGGGTGGATGGCTATCGCCGAGAGCACCACGAGCGTGCGATACGTCAAGCGCATGTTCAGACCCGCCAACGGATCACCCGACCGGGATCGTGGCGCTCGCGCGACAGATGTCCGTGCACGAGCGGGTTTTGGTGTGGGACGCGTCAGCTCCCTCCTAGCGGCCGCGCGACCCAAGTACGGCAGCACGATCATCCCCATCAAGGGATTCAACAGCTCGAGCAACGGACGATGATCCTCTTCCAGCATACGTGCGTGAATGACCGACAAGACCGCTCCGACGGTGCCCTCCGCCGCAAGTGGTGGTGGCGGGGTCACGCTCTTGACTTCCGCGCCTCCCGCGCTGAGAACCGCAGTGAGATCTCCCAGGATGCGCGTGCGACGCTCCAACACCACCGGTCCGCCACCGAGCGCATCAACGACCAGGAACGAACCCGACAACGGCTCCTCATCAAAGAAACCCAGCAATGCCGCCAAGCCCGCCCTGACCTGCTCACGCCAAGAGGACCCCGCGACCATGCTCGCCTCGATCACCACATTCCTCGCGCGCTCAGCAGTGTCATCGAACACCGCCAGGAAGCAGTCCTCCGAGCCGGAGAACAGCCCATAGAACGTGCGCCGTGAAACACCGGCCTGTTTCACGATCCGGGAGACCGTCGCGGCGCCCATGCCACCTTTCGCCACGAGCCATACCATCGCCGCGAATATCCGCGCGCGCTGCACCTCAGAGACCCGCACACCACCCTCCCGCGACGAGGACAATCGTTGACTCATCTGCGTGCCTTTCATGGTGTGGTCATCAGGGCGCTTGGAAAACTTTCGGCCCAGCGTGTCCCGTTTGCGGGGTGTGGTCGGAATAGGAAGGGAGATGCCACGACCGAACGCCGACGACGACACGCAGACCGGTCCCGATCGGGACCGGATCGCTGCCGTCAGGGCATTGATCGGCCTGGCGCACCGCCAGATCGACGGGAGCCTTCAACGGGCGGCGAACATCGACACGCAGGCACTCGGCCTGATCGGGCTCGACGCCGGGCTGATCGCCGTGGTGCTCGCGGCCCAGGGAGCGCTCGGACCAGATTACTGGATCGCGATCCCCGGATTGGCCATCTCGATCGTGCTCGGCGCCTCCGTCCTGGCCGTCACGCGGTTTGACCTCGGACCCGATCCGGAGCTGCTCTACGCCCAGATCGAGGCTGGGGCGATCTCCGGCGAGCGGGTCATCGCAAAGCTGTTCGTGAACCTCGTCGAGACCGACAAGGCCAACAAAGGGCCGCTGCGAGCGAAGACCAAGCTGCTGGTAATCGCGGTCGGTGTGCTGGTCCTCACAATCCTCTACACGACGCTCCTGATCGTGCTCTAGAATAGGAGTCCTGATGCCGAAAGAGCCCGACAACGACACGACCCCGGCAGACGCGCCGCCCGCGGAGCCCCAGCGCACCCCCTGGCCGCCGCTGCCGGAGCCATTCGACGTCCCGCACATCACGATGAGCGGAGGCCTCTTCGGCGGCTTCGACGTCATCCGCAGCGAATACATCGACAGATCCAAGCCGCGTCGCGGCTGGCTGCACCGGTTCCTATACGGCTCATAGCGCGGCGCAAGGACGCTGCGCCCATACCCAGCAGAAGCCTGAGCGCAGCAGCAAAGATTTTCAGGCCGGGCGGGACCCGAGTTTCGTCCGGGCGGCCCGCTTGCGCGGGCATTCTCGCCCGGCCCGAAATCTCGGGCCCGCCTAGCTGATCACTTCCTTGTCTTGGTTTTGGCCGGGCCATACTTCTTCCTTGCCGCGCCCACGCACCGCTGACGCTTGGCCTTGCTGTGGTCTTGGCGGCAGAGCCTCAAAGCCGCCGCGAGCTTCTGCGCGCGCGTGAGCGACTTCTTCTTCGCGCAGCCCGTCGCACCGATCTTCGTGGACTGGTGGATCACGGCGCCGTCCTGCGCGACGAATTCGGTCGGCATCACCAGCTTGGACGTGCAAAGGTTCCCGTTCGCTGCGAGCGCGGAATACTGGCCCTCGGGGAGATACAGCTCGAAGGAGTAGATCGGGACGTCGGGGACCGTCTTGAACGTGCTCGACGTGATCCCCGCCTTTGAGATGAACGTCGTGCCGACCAAGTCCACCGTCACGCCGTAGCCCTGCAACACCACGATCAGGCTCGGGAACGCTTCCCCACCATGACTGACGAAGTACACAGGGCCCGTGAGCGGCACCGGCAGGACGGGCGTGACGGCCTTGGCGATGCCGATCACCGACGCCGCCGGGCAACCCCCCGGGTTTGCTTCGAACTGCGCGGCGGTGCAGGCCTTCTGCAACGTCGTCAGGCGCGAGGGGAGCTGCTTGGGGAGTTCGACTTTGACCCTCGCGATGTTCGACTGGCTCGAAGCCTGATTATCGCCCAACGGCCCCGTCGGGTAGATCACCTTCGCGTCGAGGCTCGCACCGTTTGCTTTCGAGGTTTTTCCGGACGTGGAGACTTTGAAGTCCGGCGCGAACTTCAGGCTCTGACACGACCCGACCTGGAAGTGACTCGAGATCGGGGCGGTCGCGCCTTCGGTGCTCGTCGCAGTCCCGCTGAAGGACGCCGGGGCGCAACTCGTCGGGTTGAACATGAATCCCGGACGGTCGATCACCGCGTTGATCGTGCGCAGATCAGACGGCACACCATCAACGATCGACGGCAACGGGTCGGTCGTGACCGTCAACTGCGAGGTGTGCGGGTCGACTTCGATCCTGGCGCGCGTCACGATCGTCCCCAGGTTGAACGGACCGACGACCAGCGGCACCACGATCGACAGGCCATACGGCGCGCCCTTATAGCCCCCCGTCAAATAGATCGGCGCCGGTGGCTGACCGGGCTGGGGTACCACCAGCGGATACGGGCCAGGACCCGCCTCCACGACCGTATGCCCAATCTGCGACGCCGCCGAGCACGTCCCCTGCGCAGCCTGCGGTTCACCACACAACGGCACCTTGCTGATCATCCCCAACAATCCCTCCGGGGTCTTGAACTGCAACGTCGAGATCCGCTGCTGCCCATCACCCCGCGAGAGCAACAACGAGAAGTTCGTGAAACCCCCCGCCTGATCAGTCGTCGCGCCCGCGTCCAGCGACGGGCTGAACGGCAGCGGGGAGGCGCACGCGCTGCCACCCGGGCCCGCTTCGATCCCGAACGTGCTCGTCACGAGCGCGTCGCTCTCGCCGCTCCACGGCGTGAAATCGGCGTTCGTGGTGTACGGCCCGCATTCCCCGGGGGTGACGAGCGCGGCCTGTGCGCCGCCGCTGAAGGACAGCTTGAAGTCGCTGAACGGAAGCTCAGGTGTCCCCAGGAACGTCGTCACCAACTGCCCCGTCGTTTCGTTCAGGTGCACGTCGCCTTGGAGCTTGACGTAGATCCCATCCGCCGGGTCCGCCGCGACGACCAGCAGCTTCAAATCAGGTGGGTTTGAAGCCAGCACGTACACTTCGCCTTCGAGCTTGCGCTTGAGCAACGGCGTTTCGATTTCGACGTGTCCCACCCTTGAGTTGGACGGGCAGGACGGAGGGCCTTCGACGCCGATCGCGGCCTGGGAGGGTTGGCACACCGCGAGGCCGTTGGCCTGCCCCGGGTTGATCGCCACCCCCACCGGCAGCGTGACGGTGGTGTTCTGGATGTCCGCGGTTGAGAGCCCTTCGGGGTTCACGAGGCCTTCCTGGGGGACCCGCACCTCGAACGTGAACCCAGCCGGGCTGTCCGCCCTTGTGGTATCCGGCGCCGCGGCGATCGCGGGGTCGAACGCCAGCAGGTTGCACCCGGTGAGCGGGCCGACACTCGCACGTTCTGACACCTGCTGCGTGGGGTTCTCCCACGACGCGACGGAGAACGTCGCTACCAACGGTGTGCCCGTGCACTGCGTCGGGCTCGTCAGATACGGGATCGCGGGAGTCGTCGAGGACTGCCCGGGGATCTGCGGCTGATCTTCTTCGGGGTATCCGAGCGGGTACCCTACCCGCCCGCGTTCCCGCCCTTCCTTGGTGCCGTAGTACTCACAGCGGCTGCCACTGCACACCAGGCCGCGCATCGCGTCGTGGCCTGGGTCTGATGGGACACCCCAGATGGACAGCGACACACCTTGAAGCTGCAAAATGGTCTCGTTGATGTTCTGGAACGTCGTGCGCACCCCATAATCCCCAGGGCGCAGCGAAACCGTACCCTGAATACCAAATATGCTGACAAAGAAACCCAGTCTTGCGACTTCACCGGGATTCGGCGTCAGATTGTAAACCGGCGTCGTAGTCTGTTTTTTGCCGGCGAAACTCGACGTCGTCAGAGTCGTCGTCCCCACCTGTGTACTCAACGGACAGGGCTGCATTTCCCCATTGCTTCGCTGTTTGGAGAAGTCTGCGGGGGAGCACGTCGGGGTGTCAGCCAGGTCGCCGACGAAACCCGGCGGCAGATCCGCCACCGTTTCCTTGGGGTCCCCCGGCAGCAGACCCGCCTCACTAGAACTAAACGCCACGTCCACACTCAGGTCGGGGTGCCCGCCCGCTTCATCGCTTGACAGCGCTGTCGCCAACGAACCCGGCGCGATACCGAACGAGGCGGGCGTCGAGGTGATCGCCGTCGGGGTTTCCACCAGCCCTTCAGCGGCGCCGCCACCGGAGACGCTGACCCTGTTCGTCACACTCCCAGGCGCACCCGCCGCGACTTCGACAGGGACCTTCAACACCAGCGCATCGTCAGGAACGACGACACCCGCATACGTACACCTCACGCCAGCGCAGCTCAGCGCGCTGCCCAGCAGACGCTCCTGGCCCGACGCGCCTTCAGCGCCTACGACCAGCCCATTCGGCAGAGCATCGGTCACGGTGATCGTGCTGCCATCGCTCGCCGCGCCGCCCGTGTTCTGCACTTCCACTTCATACACACCGGTGCTGCCCGCGCCCGCCGGGATATTCGTCGGGGAGGAGATCGCCGTCACAGTCCACTGCGCAGCACCCACAGCCGCCACGGCAGACCCCGCAGCGCAGAGCACAACCACCGTCGCTGCGCACAGCGCAAGGAGCAAGAGTCTATACCTATCGAACATGCTACTTCCTCCTCCTTGCCGGCCTCTTAGACTTCTTCTTCACGCACCTGCCGCTCTTCTTGACGAGTCCCCGCCCGCACCGCTTCGGCTTGGCTTTGGGCTTCACCGCCACCGGTACTACCGGCGGCGGCGCGAGATTCCCCGCGCCCTGGAACGTGACGCTCGCCGGCGTCGCGAACAACGGCGCCGGTGCGGGCACACCCTGACACCCAGTGCCCGTGCACACCGGCGGGGACTGCCCCACAAAACCACCATCGATACGCGCGTCATACAGATCACCCAACCCATCGCCGTCCCCCGGCGCCAACTGCGCATGGGTGCCGATGAACACATCGCTGCCATCCGCGCTTGAGCCGAGGAAGAACGCATTCCCAGGGTCACTGGCCGAGCTGACCAGCGAGAGCGTGCCGTCATGCCACTCATACACGTGCACCCTGCCGCTCGTCGCCTGCGGCACAAGCGCATTCGCCGTATCAAAGAACACATAACTTCCATCTTCAGAGATCGGCCGCGGCGGCAAACCAGCCGGGCTTTCATACGCCGAGCGGGCGAACAAGGCGTTGTTGACCTCGCGCACACCGGGCGGACCGCACGACACACACACAATGCTCCCAGTCACCGCATCGTAACGATACAACTCCACACAGTTTTCACGAGTTTGCGTCGCACCCAAGAGATTCGTGCATTCCACGCCCGGGGCGTGCGTGCTGTCATAGCCCGTGAGCGCCTGGTAGGTCGCGAACACCAGATACCGACCGTCACCCGTCGTGTACCAGTTCGCATACGCCTCCTGACCTACTTCGTGCGTACCCCCCAGGCCGCTCCCCAGACCAAACGGCCCCAAGTCATACCACCCACCGAGTTCCCCCGGCCTTATCGGATAGTCGGCTCTGCCGACCGCCGTGACATACGTCGTCGTTTCCGTTTCCGTGTCATACCGGTAGAGATTGACCAGCCCGTTTTCCTGCGGTACGAGCGCCGCCGACCCCGGCGCCAACTGCCCAAACGCCGCGAAATACACCGTCGAACCGTCACTGGAGATCGCCGGGACGAAGTCCACGTTGCCATCCGCCGTGCCCGACACACCGCGCGAGATACGCGTCAGGACCCCCGTGTCCGTATCGTACTCATACAGCTCAGGGTCGTGCGTCGTGTCATCCGCCGTCAACTCCGTCCTCGTCATGAAGAACACCTTCGAGCCGTCCGCCGCAGCGCCGACGTAGGCCGCTAGCTGCAGACCATTCGGATCGACCACCCCGGGATCGGGCGCCGAGATATCGACGGTCCTCGCGCCGTCCGCACGCATGTACAGCTGCGGAGGATCGACCTGCGGAACCGTTTCCCGTTCCCAACAACCCGGGCCACTGACCCCTTCATTGATCCCTTTCGGGTCCGGGGCGGTGAAGAAGATCTTCGAACCATCGGCCGACACCGCGTTATGGTCAGCGCCGAAGACACCCTCCGCGATTGACTGGTCACCCTGGCCGAGGATCGCGCCGCACTGGCTGACCAGAGAACCATTCGTGTTCACATTGACAAGCCGCAACTGGCCGCCAGTATCTTCATACAAGGCCATACTGCCCGTATCCTGCCCGGCGGCGCCCGCCGCCAACTGGTGGTCGCTGCTTTCCAACACCACACGGCTCAAATCGGTGGACGCACCCACCAACTGTGTCCTTTCCGGAGCCAGAAGCGGCGTCGAGCTCGCGACTTCGTAAGGGCCGCCCACAGGCCCGAGCAGACTCACGTTGCGAACGGTGGACGGATCTCCAAAAACAAGATTCGGGCCCGTCCCGGTTTCAACATGAACGCCGACCGCGGAAAGATCGGCAGGATCGAAGACTTCAGCCTTCAGGACACTCTGGGTCCCTAGGCCCGGCTGCTCGATTCCCGTCGTCCGCCACCCACTCGCGCCACGCGAAAAGACATAGGTGTTCGTACCAGACACCGCGTCCGCGCCCAGGGACGTGCGAGAGGTGAGCAGAAACCGGTTGCCTTCTTCAGAGGCAACACCCCTATCCAGAGTTTCGTAACTGCCCTGGCTGAATGTTGCACCGGTCCCAAACAGGTCGATGCCGGCCCCCTTGTGGACAGGCGTCACCTGCTCATACACACGACAGTCGGGCAACCCGATCGACGGCCCCTGCCGCGACGCGGCGTTTGGGCACGATTCTTCAGCCGACGCCGGCACGCTCCACAGCGAGCATCCCGCGACCAGCACGCACAGCATCGCGGCGAACCTGGTCAGCAGACGGCGAACACGCTTACCGCGCGCCATTCTCGGTATCGGCACCGAGTTAGATGTAAGTGTGTTCCGCATGATCGCTCCTTCTCCGTGAACCTTGTCAACCAGTTACTGATCCGCTTGCTTGCAGTCAGACGATGCCGGGCGGGTTGTGGAGCCGCCACGCAGGCGGCCCCACAACCCCTTGTGCCTGTCTACCAGACACGACAGGCCCTACCGATGCCTATTCGACCTTGATCGCTTCGACACCGCTTTCGGTCGGTTTGATCTTGAAGACGCCCTTCCATTCGCCTGTTTCTTCTTTGCTGAACTGCGAGCAAACCGTTTTGTTGGATTTGGTGTCGAAAGCAGCTTCGACATAGCCAGACGAGTTATTGGTTATATGGGTGGAGGTGTTGAGTCCGCATTCGTCTACCTCCGACCCGAGTAGGCGTATTTTGCACTCCATCTTCCACGCCGGGCGTCCACCAAGGCTGCCATCCACGATTCTGTCCCTGACTTCGCTGCCTGAGCTGTACAGTTCTGTGCCCCACGGAATGTTTTCGAAGGACCATTGTTCGACGTTTTCACAGACAGAAACGGCTTCGCAGTTTTTAGCGTTCATAGCGTAGATATCGCCGATACCGCCGGACTTGATTTCACCTTCGGGGGCGCCTTTACACCGAACCGTCCGAGATTTGCCAACGACGCCTTTATAACCCGTATCGGTCGCTTCGAAAGTAATGGTGGCTTTCACTTTCAATGATGTGGTGACTTTGGCCCACACACCGGCTTTCTTCGCGTACCATTCCGGCGAGGCGAACGCCGAGGACGCCGCCACCGCACTGATCGCGAATACCGCGACAAGCGCAACGACTACCGTTGTTGACTTGGATTTCATCTGCTAGACTTCCTTTCGTCTCATCATTGGAGATGACCGGCGTACACGGGCGTCTTTGGGGGTTGCCGAACGAGACGATGCGGGTGCTGCGTCTTTCCCCTTGCGGGGGAAGCTTGGGTGAGGCGGGTAGTGGCAGATGGTGGGCTGGGGGTCCCCCGCAGCGGTGCGTAGAATCCCGGCGCGATGGCCATCGAACGCTTCCTGTGGACGCTTCACGCCGAACAGCGACTGCGCGAACGAGGGCTCACCCGCGGCGAGGTCGAGCAGGCGATCCGTGACAGACACGACGAGCGGCAACCCGACCATGGCGACGCCGACTGGCGTATCTACGGCTCCAGGGCGGACGCTCGAAACTACGTGGTCATCTACGACAACCCCGTCAATCACGACCGCGCCGCGGCCTGAACAACCCCGGGAACGAATCAACTCCGTGCGGGTATACGCGCGCTCAAGCCCGCGTGGGACCCACCCCCACGAACCCTGCTCGAGACGGCGAGAAAGCGCTGCTAAACGAGGGGCACTACAGGTACAAGAGAGAGAGAGAGAGAGAGAGATGAGGCAGCAGTGCTGCCGCATCTACCCAAGGGCGCACACGGGCACACAGGCATCCCCATCACATCTGTCCCCAACGGACTCACGCGAAAACAACCCCTCATCATCCGATCCGGTAACCCTCTCCCTAACAAACTGTCCCTTGCAAAAGCGCTTGAAACCGATCCAGAAACAGAACCGACCCAAACCCGATCTATCGTGCCCGGCACCCCACCACGGGACGCCATGACAAGAACAACATATACCCTCCACGCTAGGTTGTCAAGGGGGAGGCGCGCAAGCTCCCGAGAGCCTGGACGGTCTCCCTGCTTTTGCCCTCATCTTTTCGAATGATGCGCCAAAAGTACTACTCCTGTCCGAGGCGTCTGAGCGAGCGCTGAGCTGCGCGTCTGACCGCTTCTTCGGCGGCTCGCTGCGATGCCTGGTGGCCGGTCCGTACAAGCTCGCGCGCCGCCGCGGCGACCGCGTCTTCTTCCAGGAGACGTTCTGTGGCTTGTTTGACTCGACCACGCATCGGTGAGGGCAGCGCAACTTCACGGGCGACCTCGGGGCCAAGACGGTCGAGCAGCAGCATCACGTCACTGAAGTCGCGATCGACGCTCTCGCCCGTGGCGCGTGTGCGCCCGAACGCCGCTGCCTTCAGCGCGATGAGCGCCGCCGGGGACGCGGCCCAGAACCTCCCGCGGTCGGGCTCGTCGGCGAACGCGACGAGCACGCGATGCCGGGAAAGCTCGCTGATGATGTTGTTCACCGGCAGGTCTCGCGCGGGACCCTTGTGGAAGGGATGGAACGGACGCAGGAGCTGGACCTTCAGGTCGCCCTTGACCCATGTGAACGAGCGCTCGTGCGCCAGCTCGCTGCGCTGCATGCCGCACTCCTGCAGGTGGACGACCACACGCTGGACCGCGTCGGTTGCCACGCCGGCATCGAGGTCTCGTGTCGGAGTCAGCATCGCGTCCTTGCCGTCCAAGGCTACCTGCACCGCGACGGCACCGATCACGACGATCTCCTCGCGAACGTCATCCAAAACGACGGCGGCTTCACGCATCAGGCGGCTGGAAGCGACGACCCTCACCAGCGCATCTCCGCACGGATGGCCTCGGCGGCCTCCAGTGCCCGTTCTCCGCTCAGGCGACAGTCCAGATAGAGCTGCACGGGATCGGCCACGCTGACCCCCTCTCTCTGCTCGGCGAGAGAGAGCATGAACGAGTCGGGGGCCAACTGCGCCGTGATCCGTCCCGGCCCGGTGCGAGCCGGCGAGCCCATCAGCTCCCGCGCCCATAGGTCCAGGTCGTCGCGGTCGATCCACATCATCACGTCCCCCGGCTCGACCACACGCCGCACCAGCGCCGCTCCGGCGAGCCCACTGACGGCGTAGGATCGCCGCGTCCGGGCTGCTGCCTCACGCAGAACCTCGATCGCGCCAGCCGCGTCATGTGCGCCCACGTCCCACGTCACGCGCCGCACCCGCCGCGCCGCCGCCGCGCGCTCGAATGCGTCGAGCACCCCCCCAGCGTCACGCACGCTCACACGTCGCACGCGCGCATCCTCCGGATCGGGCTCGATGACGAGCAGCGCATCGTCAGCAAGCGCACGCACCGTACGCGAGACGAGCGCCTCGCTGCACCCCAGCTCGAGCGCCAATTCGCGCATGGAGAGGCGCTCATCCTGGTGCAACAACAGCCAGCGCGGCACCCTGCTGGCACGAGCCGCGAACGGCGCGTCCCGAGCAGCGCTCACTCGCACAGCCGGACGCGTCGCGGCACGCTCGACGTACACCGGCGGAGCGAACACGAACAGCTCGCCGTTCGCCCCCGCATAGGAGACCCTGCGCTCACGCAGCCACGAACGCGCATCCGGAGAAGAACCGCTCGAACACCGTCAGCCACGGTCGCGCACGAGCGCGCATCTCCGAGACCAACTCCTGCGCGTCACCGAGCGTCAAGACCGCCACCCGCCGCACATCGAACCGCCCGACCTCGCGCCCATCCAGGCACAGCACCGCACGCCGCGCGCCGATGTCCAGCTCCACAGGTCCTGCAGTTACTTGCGGATTCATGATCTGTGATTATTTTAGCAAGGAAATGTGTTTTGCAACGATATTTGCTCCAACCCCGTCCCGAGGCCGCCCTCACAGCGATCGTGGCCGGCGCCGCGATCCCGTTCTTCGGCATCGTCCCCCAGCCCCTGTTCAACCTCGTGCACGGGGTCGGCAGCGGGCGGGGCCGGTAAGGGAAGCCGTGGTCAGGGTGCCGAGCCCACGCGCGGCGCAACCCGAGTCGCAGTGCCCGCGGCTCGGCGCGTCAGTGATCACACGGCGTTTTGAAAAGCTAGCTCATCCCCGGTGTCAGGCGACGCTAAATCCCGAGTGTGTTCTCGATCTCGCGTCCCCGGGTGGTGAGCATCCAGGCGTTGGGTTCGCCATGAGCCTGCCCGTTGCCGCTGTTGTGGATCAGGCCGAGCTTTTCCAAGCGACTGAGGAGCTTTGAGATCTGACCCTGATCGTGCACTCCGGCGGCTTCCGCGATCTTGCGGTTGCTGGCGCGAGGGTGGGTGGCTATCGCCGAGAGCACCACGAGCGTGCGATACGTCAAGCGCATGTTCAGCCCCTCCAACGGATCCCCCGACCGGGAGCGCGGCGCTCGCGCAGCGGGTATCTGTGCACGAGATGGTTTTGGTGTGGGACGCGTCAGCTCCCTGGTAGCGGCCGCGCGACCCATATATGGCAGCACGATCATCCCCATCAAGGGATTCAACAGCTCGAGCAGTGGACGGTGGTGGTCTTCCAGCATGCGTGCGTGGATGACCGACAGTACGGCTCCGACGGTACCCTCCGCCGCCAGTGGTGGCGGGGTCACGCTCTTGACTTCCGCGCCTCCCGCGCTGAGGAGCGCGGTTAGAGCTCCCAAGATGCGCGTGCGACGCTCCAACACCACCGGTCCGCCACCGAGCGCGTCCACGACCAGGAACGACCCCGACAACGGCTCCTCATCAAAGAAACCCAGCAATGCCGCCAGGCCCGCCCTGACCTGCTCACGCCAAGACGACGATCCCGCGACCATGCTCGCCTCGATCACGACCTTCCTCGCACGCTCAGCGATATCATCGAACACCGCCAGAAAGCAGTCCTCTGAACCGGAGAACAGCTCATAGAACGTGCGCCGTGAAACACCGGCCTGTTTCACGATCCGGGAGACCGTCGCGGCGCTCACACCATCCTCCGCCACGACCCACACCATCGCCGCGAGAACCCGCGCGCGCTGAACCTCAGAGACCTGGACCGCGCCCTCACGCGGCGCGGGACCCCGAGTTTCGTCCGGACGGCCCGCTTGCGCGGGCATTCTCGTCCGGCCCGAAATCTCGGGCCCGCTTAGCTGATCACTTCTTCTTCCTGGCTTTGACCGCACCATACTTCTTCCTCGCCTGCCTTTCGCAGACCGCGCGCTTGGCGCCCTTTTTCTTGTGGCACGCCTTCAGCGCGTTCTTGAGCTTCTGTGCACGGGTCAGCGCCTTGGGTGCGGGGGTGCTCGTACCGGCTTCTTCGTTGGGGAACGCGACGTTCGGGATCGACAGCAGCGGCGTTGAGGGGAACAGGGTGGCGCTCTGGGGAGCCGGCACGGGGACCGTCGTGAACGCGCCTTCGGGGGTTTCGATGATGCCGTCCGGGTTGACCGCGATCAGCTTGTAGTAGTAGACAGTGCCCGGGGTCAACGATGCGACGTTCAACGCGAGGGGCTGCGCACCGGAGGTCGTGGTGTTCCCCGCCACCTGGAATTCCAGGCTGCCCTGGGTGCTGGCGAGCCGCAGTTCATAGCGCGTCGGTAGGCCCTGCGCTTCCAGTGTCGTTGTGATCGTCACCCCGGTCTGGGTGATCGCACCCGCTTCAGCCGGCCCGAGCACCGGGGGCGTGGCCGGGGTCGTGAACGCTTTGCCTTCGCCGAAGACGATCTGCGGCGCACCTCCCGCGCTGTTCGTGTTGTCGTTGCTCGCAACGATCCGGTAGTGGTAGGTGGTGTCGGGTTCCAGGCCCGAGAGGCCGGCCTGCTCGAGCACGACGCTCGTGCCTTCTCCCGCGTTCCCCGCGACCAGCGGCATCTGCCGGCTATAGCTCGTGTCGGTGCTGTACTGGAAGTAGTAGATCGTATCGGAGTTCACACCATTGCTGCCAGGGTTCACACTGCCGGCGATCGTGGCGGTGTTCGCGCCAACTTCGGTGGCTTCCCCGGTGATGACCGTCGGAGGGTTCGGCAACGTCAGGAAGTGCTGCGTGGCGCCTTCGCTCGTCCCGGTCGCGTTGCTCGCGAGCAGCCGGTAATAGTAGGTCGTGTTCGCTTCAAGACCCGAGAGGCCCGCACCAACGGCCTCGCTGCTACCACCTTCGCCCAGTTCGCTCGCGGACGGCACGCACGACGCCAGCCCAGGAGCAACCGTGAAGCCCGTAGCGTTGAACACCGCTTCGCTTACAAACTGGAATTCGCACACCAGAACCGGCTGAGACTCGGGATTGACCTGCCCCACCAGCGAGACCGTGCTCTGCCCCACCGCCGACGCGGGTTCGTCGCTGACCGCCGGCTTTTCAAGCGCCGCCAGCGCCACGACGCTCCACAACAGCGACACACCGCCCACCACACCGAGCGTGACCAGGATCGTCAAGGTCAGACGACGAACACGCATCAGTTACCCCTCCCCTTGCCATGACGATTACCGGCCTTACGCGCCCCACGGCTCGCCTTCGCTTTCTTCTTGCCCGCCTTCTTCGCCTTCACCTTCCCGCAACCCGTGACACTGACCTTCGTGGACTGATGGATCACCGCACCATTCTGCGCGACAAATTCAGTCGGCATCTTCAGCTTGCTCTGAGACGTGCAGAGGTTGCCGTTCGCCGCCAGCGCCGAGTACTTGCCCTCCGGCAGAAACAGCTCGAAAGAGTAGATCGGGACGTCCGGGACCGTCTTGAACGTGCTCGACGTGATCCCGGCCTTTGAGATGAACGTCGTGCCGACCAAGTCCACCGTCACGCCGTAGCCCTGCAACACCACGATCAGGCTCGGGAACGCTTCCCCACCATGACTGACGAAGTACACAGGGCCCGTGAGCGGCACCGGCAGGACGGGCGTGACGGCCTTGGCGATGCCGATCACCGACGCCGCCGGGCAGCCTGCCGGGTTTGCTTCGAACTGCGCCGCGGTACAGGCTTTCTGCAGGGTCGTCAGGCGCGAGGGGAGCTGCTTGGGGAGTTCGACTTTGACCCTCGCGATATTCGACTGCGAGCTGGCCTGGTTATCACCCAACGGGGCCGTCGGATACACGACCTTCGCGTTCAGGCTCGCACCATTTGCTTTCGACGTTTTACCGGACGTCGAGACTTTGAAATCCGGTGCGAACTTCAGGCTCTGGCACGACCCGACCTGGAAATGCGTCGAGATCGGCGCGCTCGCGCCTTCCGTGCTCGTCGCCGTGCCGGAGAACGACGCTGGGGCGCAGCTAGTCGGGTTGAACATGAATTCGGCACGGTCGATCACCGCGTTAATCGTCCGCAGATCAGACGGCACACCGTCGATGATCGACGGCAACGGGTCCGTCGTGACCGTCAACTGCGAGGTATGCGGGTCCACTTCGATCTTCGCGCGCACCACCTGCGTCTGCAGCGTAAATGGGCCGACGTGCAGCGGCACCACGATCGACAGGCCATACGGCGCGCCCTTATACCCACCCGTCAAATAGATCGGTGCCGGCGGCTGACCGGGCTGGGGCACCACCAGCGGGTACGGTCCCGGGCCGGCCTCAACGACCGTATGCCCGATCTGCGACGCTTCCGAACACGCGCCTTCAGCGGCCTGCGGTTCGGGGCACAGCGGCACCTTGGAGATCATCCCCAGCAACCCCTCGGGCGTCTTGAACTGCAAGCGCGAGACGCGCTGCTGATCGTCGGGCCTGCTCAACAGCAGCGAGAAGTCGGTGTAGCCGCCGGCCTGATCGGTTGTGGCGCCCGCGTGCATCACGGGTTCAAACGGCAACGGGCTGGGCGGACACGCCGCGCCGTTCGTGGCGCTTTCGACCGCGAACGAGCTCGACGGGAACACAGTCGCTCCAAACGGCTCAGACCACGGCGTGAAAGCAGTCGTGGCCGTGTACGTCCCGCAGCCGGTCGGGGTGGACAGCGCCGCCTGCGCGCCACCGCTGAAGTTGAACTTCAAGCTGCTGAACGGCAACTGCGGGGTATTTTCGAACGTCGTCACGAGCTGGCCGGTCGTTTCGTTGAGGTGCACGTCGCCGACGAACTTCACGTAGATACCGTCGAACAGGGTCTTCGGGAGCGACCAGCAGCTTCAGGTTCGGCGGGTCGGACTGCAGCACGTACACGTTGCCGTCGATTGGCTTTTTCAATACGGGTGTTTCGATTTCCACCGTGCCCACCTTCGAGTCCGACGGGCACGACGAGGGTTCCTCGGCTTCGAGCCTGGCCTGCGCCATCTGGCAGGCGCCCAGGCCGTTGGCCTGCCCCGGGTTGATCGCGATGCCTTCGGGCAGCGTGACTGTCGTGTCTTTGATGTCCGCCTGTGCGCTGTCGGCCGCGGTGAGGAGCCCTGCCTGGTTCATGTTCACTCCGAAGGTGAAGCCGGCCGGAGTGTCCGCGTCGGTCGTGTCAGGCGAGGCCGTGATCGTCGGAGCGAACGCGAGCAGGTTGCAGCCCGTCAGCGGGCCCACGGGCGAGGTCGCTTCGACCTCACGGCCAGGTTCTTCCCACGAGTCCGCGCTGAATGTCCCATACAGCGGTTCGCCTGTGCACCGCGTCGGGCTCGTCAGATACGGGATCGAAGAATTCGGCACCGACTGGCCATCGGGCGCTTCAGAGACCGTGATTTCCTGATTTTTTTTCCCGCGGGTTTCATTCATGTAAGCGCAACGTTCCGGCGCGTCGGGGCAGAAGAGCCCTCGCATCAGGTCGTGGCTGTGAAGGGACGGCACGCCCCAGACGGTCAGCGAGATGCCTGTGACCGCCACGAAGCCATTGGGAATATGTTCGAAGTTCGTTCTCACCGCATATTGGCCGTCAGCGCCAGGACGCAGCGACACCGTCGCCTGGATGCCCAAGATGTCGACGGTGAAGCCCAGCCTCGCGATTTCACCTGGGTTCGTCGTCAAGTTCATCAGCGGCTCCACATCGACACCGTGTCCGACATCGCCGAGCCCTGCATACAGGGACACCGTTCCCACCACGCTGCTGAGCGAACAGTGAAGCGCGTTGAGGCCGTTCTCTTCGCTGAACCCCGAGATCGGGCACTGGGGCGTGTCGGCGAGGTCGCCCACGAAGCCCGGCGGCAGCGTCAGGCCGCTTTCCCTCGCGTACCCGACGAGCGCCCCGTCGGCCAGGGTGTTATACGCAAGCCTCGTCGTAATATCGGGGTGGCCGCCCGCCTGCGTGCTCGACAGCGCCGTCGCCGTCGAACCGGGAGCGATCCCGAACGGCGCCGGAGTCGAACTGATCACGGTCGGCGTTTCCCGCGCCGCTTCGAGCGCCCCCCCACCTGAGACGCTCACCACGTTCGTCTGCGTCCCTTCTTTCGCCCCCGGCAGCACTTCGACGGGGAACTCCAGTTCGAGCTGGTCGTCAACCCCGACGACACCCGAGTAGGTGCACGTCAAGCCCGCACAGCCCATTTCCGCGCCCGTGAAGGAGTCTTTCCCCGAAGCGGCTGCGGATGCGCTCAAACCGGAGGGAAGAACATCGCTGACGCTCACCGGGGTGCCATCGCTCGGCGCGCCGCCCGTGTTCTGCACGTCGACTTTGTAGAAGCCTTTGCCTCCCGGGGGCAGGTTCGTGGGAGCGGAGAACGCGGTCACCGTCCACTGCGGAGATTCCTGGGAGAGCGCGAGCGCGGACGCCGGAGCCACGACGCCGATCACCGCAAGCACACACACGGCGATGAGTAGGGATGCCTCTCTCTTGAGCATGTTACTTCCTCCCCTTCGCCGACTTCTTGGCTTTCTTCTTCACCTTCACGCACCTACCGCGCTTCTTGACAAACCCCGCTTTGCACCGCTTCGGCTTGGACTTCGGTTTCGAGGCAGGTTTGGCCGACGGTTCGGACGCCGGGAAGTTCCCGACGCCCGCAAACGTTTCGCTCGACGGCGTCGCGAAGATCGGCGGGGCAGCCGGCACTCCCTGGCAGCCCGTACCCGTACACGCAGGCGGCACAACACCCGCGAAGCCGCCGTTGACACGCGCGTCGTAGATGTCTGCTGACTGATCGGTGTCGGCCGGTACGAGCTGCGCGTGCGTGGTGAAGAACACGTTGCTCCCATCCGCGCTGGAGCCCTCGAAGAACGCCTCGCCCGTATCGCTGGGCGATGAGATCATCGAGAGCGTGCCTTCGTGCCACTCGTACACGTGCTCGTGGCCGGCGCTCGCCTGCGGCACGAGCGCGCTCGCCGAGTCAAAGAACACATCCTCGCCGTTTTCTGAGATCGGGCGGGGCAGCCCGCCTGCCGCCGTGCGGAGCGGCGCGCGGGCGAACATCGCATTATCGACCGGTGCGCCACCAGCACACGACACGCACACGATCGACTGTTCATGTTTTTCAGCCGCCGCGGCATCGTAGCGGTAAAGCTCCTGGCATTCGCTGGGTCGTTCGCTATTGGCGCCGGAGCCATTCAGGAGTTCTGCGCATTGCACTCCCGGCGCCTCGTGGTTGTCGAACCCCGTGACCGGCCTGTTCGTCCCGAACACCAGGAACTGGCCGTTGCCGGTCGTGTACCATTCATTCTTGAGGTGGTACGTATAAAACAGCGCGTGGTTCTTGAATTCCTGTTCATAGGGATTACCGATGCCCGTTTCGCAGCCGCGTGGGTCGCACTGGCTGAGCGTCGTGATAAACGTGGTGCTCCCCGTCAGCGTGTTATAGCGGTAGAGATTGACAGGGTTCTTATATAGTCCTGCTCCGGGCGCTGCTTCGGTGTGCTCAACCGCTCCCTTGGCGAGGTCGCCGAACGCCGTAAAATAGACAGCGTCACCGCTGGAGGGAATCGCCGCAACGAAATCGACGTTGCCTTCGGCCGTGCCCGTTTCGCCCCCTGAGATCATCGTCAGATCGCCGCTTTCGGTTTCGTACTCGTACAGCTCCGCGGCGTGCCCCGTGGCGTCCTTCGTCAGCTCGGTCTTGGTCACGAAGAACACCTTCAAGCCGTCGCTGGAGGCGCCGACGAACACCGCCGGTTGCATCGGGTTTTCCGCCGTGATCTGCACGCCTTCTTCTGGCTTTGAGATCTCGACAGTTCGGTCCCCGCCTTCGCGCATGTAGATCTCGGGTGGATTTTCCTGCGGCGTCGTAGCGGGATTCCAGCAGCCCGGAAGACCGACCGGAGCAGGTGCCGCGGTTTCGCCTGGATCGGGGGCCGTGAACAAGACCTTCGAGCCATCGCTGGAGACCGCGCCGTGGGCCCCACCTTCACCAGAGGCCGATCCGAGAAGCGCCCCGCAACGTATCAGTTCCCCGTTTTCGTTGACGTTGACGAGCTTGCAAGCCGACGTCACAGAGCTGCATTCGCCGCCGCCGGCCCATTCGTAAAGCGCGTGGGCCCCTTCGTCCAGCTCTCCTGCGCCCGGCGCCAGCGAATGATTCTCGCTCGACAGGATGATGTCGCTCAGATCTTCCGAGCCCCCCACCATGCTGCGAGTTTGTTCTTCAGCGGCAGCGAGCCCGTGCACCGTGTGCAAGGGCATGAATGGACCACCGGCGGGGCCGACCATCCACGTGTACCCAAAGAGGGATTTGTTGCCTCCGTACAGATCGCTGTCGGTGCCGGCGCCATCCCAGACGCCGACCTCGGAGAGGTCGGTAGGGTCGAAGACTTGGGGTTCCGAGACCTGCTCCCCACCGTTGGGCAAGTCCTCCACGTGCGTTTCCCATTCGTGGGCGCCGCGCGTGAAGACGTACGCGCCCTCTTCCGCCGGAGCGTCCGGCCCGAGCGAGGCTTCCGTCTGGAACAGAACCGCGTCGCCGTCTTCAGCGACAGCGCCTTGACCTTGTTCAACTTCAAATCCACTGCTTCTGACCAGGTCCTTCGCGTCGCCCTTGTCCACGGGCGTGACCTCCTCATAGACGCGGCATTCGGGCAGTTCGAGCGAGAAGCCCTGGCGCGAGGCGGCATTAGGGCACGATTCTTCAGCCTGCGCCGTGCCTGCGAACCCCGCCGCGCACACAAGCGCCGACAGACCTACGATCACCGGGGCAGCCAGACGAGCGAAGGAAGGAAAGCGCATAAGCAAACGTACGCGGCGAGCCATTCCAACTTCCGATGTCGAATACGATGTGATTGTGCTCCGCATGTTGGCTCCCTGTTGGCTTTCTACGTGAACCGTGTCGTGTAACTGCCTATTTGTCTACCGGCGTCAGCGGGAAAGAGACGGTCGTGGGGCCACCGCTCGGGTGACCCCACAACCTGAACCGATCCGCGAGATGCGTGCAGGTCCTTCAGTCCTTGCTGATGCCTATTCCACCTTGATCGCTTCCACCCCGCTTTTTTCTATCGGTTTGACCGTCACAAAGACGCCCGTCCACTTACAGGGACCGGCAAACCGGCATTCCGTCTCGGCGGATTTCGTGTCAAACGCCCCTTCCACGTTACTGGTCAGATTCGTCATTTTAATGCTGGTATTCAAATTGGACAGCTCAATCCGGTCGCCCCACTCGAACCATTCGCATTCGAACTTATATTCCGGCGCTCCTGATCCGCCGTTTAGGATCTTGCTCCTGACTTCGGTGCCTTCCTTGTAAAGTTCCAGATTCCAAGGCAAATGGCTAGGTCCGGCTGACCCCACTAGTTTTTGACACGGCGAAATCGCTTTACCTTTGGCTTCATTCATGGTCTTAAGGAGGGCTATGCCGCCAGACTTCAGTTCCCCTTCGAACTCGGCACTCAGTGCAATCCCGCCCGGTTCAAGGAGTACTTGGGGATCAGTTGCGACCAGATCCCAGGAGTAGGTTCCCTGTACTTTCACGGCTTCTTTGACTTTTTCGAATTTCCCGGCTTTCTTCACATACCATTCCGGCGTAGCGAGCGCCGAGGACGCCGCGACCGCGCTGAGCGCGAACACCGCGACAAGCGCAACCACTACCATTCTTGACTTTGATCTCATCTGAAACCAACTTCCTTTCGTCTCATTCGACATCGCGAACGCCCCCGCCCGGGAGCGAGCGCGGCGCCGGTCATAAGCGACACCCGGCGTACCCGGGCACCACGGGATGACGAACGAGACGAAACAAGACCGGGACAAGACACTCCCATCCGGCCATGTCCGACCGGACTGAAACGCCCGCCCCGCCAAGCTGGTGTCAGCGCAACCCCACCGTCAGGGGTCGCTATGCACGCATGCGTGACGAGCCGAGCCGCGAAAACGCGCTCAAGCCCGCGTGAGGCCCACCCCCGCGAACCCTGCTCGAGACGGCGAGAAAGCGCTGCTAAACGAGGGGCACTACAGGTACAAGAGAGAGAGAGAGAGAGAGAGAGATGTGTCAGCGCTGCTGACGCATCTACCTACAGGCGCACACGGGCGCACAGGCATCCCCATCACATCTGTCCCCAACGGACTCACGCGAAAACAACCCCTCATCATCCGATCCGGTAGCCCTCTCCCTACATCTCTTACAAAGCGCTTGAACCCGGTCGTAGAGACCGACCCAAACCCGATCTATCGTGCCCGGCGCCCCACCCTGGGACGCCATGACAAGAACAACATATACCCTCCACGCTAGGTTGTCAAGGGGGAGGCGCGCAAGCGCCCGAGAGCCACGTCCCCCGGCTCGACCACACGCCGCACCAGCGCCGCTCCGGCGAGCCCACCGACGGCGTAAGATCGCCGCGTCCGGGCGCTAGGACGGGGTCTTCGGTGAGTGCTCTGTGTGAGTCATCGGTGCGCCTTTCGTGTGGGTGTGGTTGCTAAGATTTGGGCCATGGCGACACGCGAGCGGATCCACGAGCTGATCGATTCATTGCCGGACACGCCGGAGGCCGAGCGCATGCTTGCCGCCGCCGAAGACATCCTGGACTCCAGCCACATAAGCGATCCTGCCGTCGAAGACGACGCGATGCTCGTGGGCCACGAGGCGGCGATGGACCGTCTGCGTGCCGACCCGGAGCAGTGGGCCGCTTGGCAAGCCGAGATCGCCGAGCTCGATGGGACGCTCGGCGACGGGCTCGCCGCTCTGTGACACCCACGCCCAAGCAGCGTGAGGTCTGGATGGCCAATCTCGAGCCGGTCATCGGCCACGAGCAGGGCCGTCAAAGACCTGTCGCGGTCCTTTCGCGCGATCCGCTGGGCCGCTCGGGCCTTGCGATTGTCGCGCCGTTCACAACCAAAGACGTCGGCTCGCCGCTGCATCTTCGCGTCAACCCACCCGAGGGTGGCCTGTCCGAGGTGAGCTTCGCCCTGCCCCAGCACGTACGCTCGATCTCGCCCACACGGTTCACAAAGCGACTCGGGACGATTCGTCCCCAAACCCACGCCGAGATCATTCGACGCATCCACACATTGATCAGGCCCGAATAGAGCGCTCAGAAGCTGTTCAAACGGGCCGCGCCCTCCGGCTCCACAGGTCCTGTAGTTACTTGCGGATTCATGATCTGTGATTATAGTACGGTCCAAAGCGCGTAATAATCCGGAGCGGGCGGTTATTGATTTGTCGCTTGTTAATACAGCTACGCCGATCCCTCGGGCGGCAGTACACCTGTTAGTGGGCTTGCCGGAGATAGGTCAGTGACGAAATTGATCTTTAAGTTGTTCGTGGCCGGTCTGCGACCGGCTAGTTATGTAAGATGCGATTGTTCGCACGGAATCCGGGCGGGCTGGACTGGTTACCGCTATCTCGAACGTTAACCACGCAGACGTATCGCTGACCTTGATTGATACGCGCGCCGAGCGGGACTGGTCAGTCAAATCGCCGCTTACATGTATAGCCGGCCGGTACGGCCGGCAGCAGACTATGTAAAGATTAATTTAGCAACTGACCACTATCCGGCAAGCCCACAACGCGTGTGTCGCCACGCGCGGTATCGGCGTAGCTCATAATAACAGCCGTCCGCTTGGTTTTGCCATCCGCGTTGAGGGCCCCTGTGGATGAAGCAGTACGCTCCAAAGCGCGTAGTGATCCGGAGCGGGCGGTTATTGATTTGTCGATTGTTATACAGCTACGCCGATTCCTCGGACGGTGGCCCACTGTTTGTGGGCTTGCCGGAGATAGGTCAGTGACGAAATTGATCTTTAAGTTGTTCGTGGCCGGTCTGCGACCGGCTAGTTATGTAAGATGCGATTGTTCGCACAGAGTCCGGGCGGGCTGGGGCTGGTTAGGCACGGCCGGCAGCTGACGTTAGATCCCGAGTGTGTTCTCGATCTCGTGTCCGCGGTGGTGAGTGTCCAGGCGTTGGGTTCGTCGTGAGCCGGCGGCGCCCGAGCCTGGTGATCAGTGGGACTTGGTGTCGAAGCCCGCGGCAGAGTCTTCGAGGATCGCTTCCCAGTCCTTCGTTCGGGGCTTGACGTCCCACTCGGTGATCAGGTGTCGCACGATGAGCTCTAGCGGCATCTTGGGAGCGGGAACGTGCAGATGCGCAGCTGGTTTGCCATTGAACAGCGTCCCGTTGACATGCACGTGGCCCCTTGCGTAGGGATAGTCGGCTCGCGGCGGGTCACGACGATACTCCCAGCGAATCATCCAAGACTTGGGTGAGACGTTTTCTTGAAGACGATACGAGTAGGATTCCGTTCGGCACTCGTCATCTACGACAACGACGACTTGCTGTACGTACAGGTGCGCCGCCGTGCCGTCCAACTCAAGCGGGACATCGTCTCCGTCGACGACCCTGGTCAGCTCGAAGGTATCGGGAACGCCGACGATCGGTTCCACGGACAGACGCGAGTCCGTGACGGTTCGGTTCAGGGCGCCGTTCAGATGATCGGCGAGGCCCTGCGCGACCCTACGCGGCAGCTTTGTTCCCGTTCTGCCCGATGCGCAGGAGCCCGGCGACATAGAAGACGTCCATGTCCCCGAGGTCGAGCTCGCCGGCCGCATAAGCCCGTCTGAACTCGGCGACCGACATGCCGATCTCGCGCTGCACCCGGCGCTCGAGATACGCGGCGTACTCCTCCGGGGTGCGCTCAATAATGGGCGTTCCGGCTGCTGTGTGGGTGACCTGCATGAGCACAGGGTATCACCGGCCGGGAAGAGCAGAAAGCCCTGCAAGATCCCGGAGCCCCGGAAGCTCGGGGGCCCGAGGTTGGCCGCAACCATAGGATCAAGCCTGACTCGACCACCACCAGGTTCCCCCAGGGGACACGGCCGTGATAACAGCATTTCGCAGCCCGCTCATCCACCCCGATGGGCCTGCCTAAAATCGCATCTTATCCCCGTAGCCGGTCGGCACGACCGGCCGACAACATCGTCAAAACCCAAATCCCACCAAAAACAACAGCCGGCAAGCAATAGCGCCCATATTTTCACTACGAGGGGGTGCGTAGCTAGGACAACCGTCCGCTTGGTTTTGCCATCTGGGGTCCCTGTGGGTGAAGTAGTACGGTCCGAAGCGCGTAGTGATCCGGAGCGGGCGGTTATTGGTTTGTCGCTTGTTATACAGCTACGCCGATACCTCGTATGGCAATACACGGTTCGTGGGCTTGCCGGAGATAGGTCAGTGACGAAATTGATCTTTAAGTTGTTTGTGGCCGGTCTACGACCGGCTAGCTATGTAAGATGCGATTGTTCGCACGGAATCCGGGCGGGCTGGGCTGGTTACCGCCGCCTCGAACGTTAACCACGCAGGCGTATCGCTAGCCTTGATTGACACGCGCACCGAGCGGGACTGGTCAGTCAAATCGCCGCTTACATGTATTGCCGGCCGGTACGGCCGGCGACTGACTTTGTAAAGATCAATTTAGCAACTGACTACTATCCGGCAAGCCCACAACGCGCGTGTCACCGTGCGCGGTATCGGCGTAGCTGCATAACAAGCGACAAATTAATTACCGCCCGCTCCAATCAATACCGCCCACTCCAGATCACAAAAGATGCGATTGTTCGCACGGAATCCGGGCGGACTGGACTGGTTATGTAATGTATTGCCGGCCGGTACGGCCGGCGGCTGACTATATCCCGAGCGCCCCCTCGATCTCGTGTCCGCGGGTGGTAAGCGTCCAGGCGTTGGGCTCGCCATGAGCCTGCCCGTTACCGCTGTTCTGAATCAGGCCGAGCTTTTCCAAGCGACTGAGGAGCTTTGAGATCTGACCCTGGTCATGCACTCCCGCGGTTTCTGCGATCTTGCGGTTGCTGGCACGGGGGTGGGTCGCTATCGCCGATAGCACCACGAGCGTGCGATACGTCAGGCGCATGTTCAGCCCCGCCAACGGATCACCGGACCGCGAGCGTGATGCGCGCGAAGTGGGTGCCCTTCGTGCAGGAGCGGGTTTTGGTGTGGGACGCGTCAGCTCCCTGGTAGCGGCCGCGCGACCCAGATACGGCAGCACGATCATCCCCATCAAGGGATTCAAGAGCTCGAGCAATGGACGATGATCCTCTTCCAGCATGCGTGCGTGAATGACCGATAAGAACCGCTCCGACGGTGCCCTCCGCCGCCAGTGGTGGTGGAGGGGTCACGCTCTTGACTTCCGAGCCTCCCGCGCTGAGGATCGCGGTTAGAGCTCCCAGGATGCGTGTGCGACGCTCCAACACCACCGCTCCGCCACCGAGCGCGTCCACGACCAGGAAGGACCCCGACAACGGCTCCTCATCAAAGAATGAAAGCAAAGCGGATAGGCCCGCCCTGACCTGCTCACGCCAAGACGAGGACCCCGCGACCATGCCCGCCTGGATCACGATGTTCCTCGCGCGCTCGGCGAGATCGTCGAACGCCGCCAGGAAGCAGTCCTCCGAGCCGGAGAACAGCTCATAAAACGTGCGCCGTGACACACCGGCTTGTCTCACGATCCGGGAGACCGTCGCGGCGCTCACACCATCCTCCGCCACGACCCACACCATCGCCGCGAGAACCCGCGCGCGCTGAACCTCAGAGACCTGCACCGCGCCCTCACGCGGCGCGGGACCCCGAGTTTCGTCCGGACGGCCCGCTTGCGCGGGCATTCTCGTCCGGCCCGAAATCTCGGGCCCGCTTAGCTGATCACTTCTTCTTCTTCTTCCTGGCTTTGACCGCGCCATACTTCTTCCTCGCCTGCCTTTCGCAGACCGCGCGCTTGGCGCCCTTCTCCTTGTGGCATGCCTTCAGCGCGTTCTTGAGCTTCTGTGCACGGGTCAGCACCCTGGGCGTCGGGGTGCTCGTGGCGGCTTCTTCGGTGGGGAACGCGACGTTCGGGATCGAGAGCAGCGGCGTGGCGGGGAACAGGGTGGTGCTCTGGGGAGCCGGCGCGGGGACCGTCGTGAACGACGCTTCGGGGGTTTCGACGGTGCCGTCCGGGTTGACCGCGATCAGCTTGTAGTAGTACACGGTGCCCGGGGTCAACGATGCGACGTTCACCGCGAGTGGTTCGGTGGTGGAGCCTGTGGTGTTACCCGCCGCCTGGGGCTCGAGGCTGCCCTGGGTGTCGGCGAGCCGCAGTTCGTAGTGCGCCGGCAAACCCCGCGCGTCGATCGTCGCTGTGATCGTCACGCCGGTCTGCGTGATCGCACCCGCTTCGGGCGGCCCCAGCACCGGAGGTGTAGCCGGGGTCGTAAACGCCTTGCCTTCGCCGAGGACGACCTGCGGCGCACCTCCCGCGCTGTTCGTGTTGTCGTTGCTCGCAACGATCCGGTAGTGGTAGGTGGTGTCGGGTTCCAGGCCCGTCAGCTGTGCTGTCTCGGGGACTGCGCTGGTGCCTTCCCCCGCGTTCCCCGCGACCAGCGGCATCTGCTGGCTATAGCTCGTGTCGGTGCTGTACTGAAAGTAATAGATCGTGTCGGAGTTCACACCATTGCTGCCAGGGCTCACACTCCCGGCGATCGTGGCGGTGTTCGCGCCAACTTCGGTGGCTTGCCCGGTGGCGACCGTCGGGGGGTTCGGGAGCGTCAGGAAGTGCTGTGTGGCGCCTTCGCTCGTCCCGGTCGCGTTGGTGGCGAGCAGCCGATAATAGTAGGTCGTGTTCGCTTCAAGACCCGAGAGGCCCGCACCGACGGCCTCGCTGCTATCACCTTCGCCCAGTTCGCTCGCGGACGGCGCGCACGACGCCAGCCCAGGAGCAACCGTGAAGCCCGTGGCATTGAACACCGTTTCGCTTACAAACTGGAATTCGCACACCGAGACCGGCTGAGACTCGGGGTTGACCTGCCCCGCCAGCGAGACCGTGCTCTGCCCCACCACCGATGCCGGTTCGTCGCTGACCGCCGGCTCTTCAAGCACCGCCAACGCCGCAGCGCTCCACAACAGCGACACGCCGGCCACCACGCCGAGCGTGACCAGGGTCGTCAAGGTCAGACGACGAACACGCATCAGATACCCCTCCCCTTACCGTGACGATTACCGGCCTTTCGCGCCCCACGGCTCGGCTTCGCTTTCTTCTTGCCCGCCTTCTTCGCCTTCGCCTTCCCGCAACCCGTGACCGCGATCTTCGTGGACTGATGGATCACCGCACCGTTCTGCGCCACGAATTCGGTCGGCATCACCAGCTTGGACGTGCAAAGGTTCCCGTTCGCCGCGAGCGCGGAATACTTGCCCTCGGGGAGGTACAGCTCGAAGGAGTCGATCGGCACGTCTGGGACCGTCTTGAACGTGCTCGACGTGATCCCCGCCTTTGAGATGAACGTCGTCCCCACCAGGTCCACCGTGACGCCATAACCCTGCAACACCACGATCAGGCTCGGGAACGCTTCCCCACCGTGGCTGACGAAGTACACAGGGCCCGTGAGCGGCACCGGCAGGACGGGCGTGACGGCCTTGGCGATACCGATCACCGACGCCGCCGGGCAACCCCCCGGGTTTGCTTCAAACTGCGCCGCGGTACAGGCTTTCTGCAACGTCGTCAGGCGCGAGGGGAGCTGCTTGGGGAGTTCGACTTTGACCTTCGCGATATTCGACTGGCTCGAAGCCTGATTATCACCCAACGGGCCCGTCGGATACACGACCTTCGCATCCAGGCTCGCACCATTCGCTTTGGACGTTTTACCTGACGTGGAGACTTTGAAGTCCGGCGCGAACTTCAGGCTCTGACACGACCCAACCTGGAAATGCGTCGAGATCGCCGCGGTCGCGCCTTCAGTGCTCGTCGCCGTCCCGCTGAAGGACGCCGACGCACAACTCGTTGGGTTGAACATGAATCCCGGGCGGTCGATCACCGCGTTGATCGTCCGCAGATCAGACGGCACACCATCAACGATCGACGGCAACGGGTCCGTCGTGACCGTCAACTGCGAGGTATGCGGGTCCACTTCGATCTTCGCTCGCGTCACGATCGTGCCCAGATTGAACGGTCCGACCACCAGCGGCACGACGATCGACAGGCCATACGGAGCGCCCTTATAGCCCCCCGTCAAATAGATCGGCGCCGGCGGCTGACCAGGCTGCGGCACCACCAACGGGTACGGCCCCGGACCGGCCTCCACGACCGTGTGCCCGATCTGCGACGCCGCCGGGCACGTCCCCTGTGCAGCCTGCGGTTCCCCGCACAACGGGACCTTTGCGATCATCCCCAGCAGGCCCTCCGGGGTCTTGAACTGCAGCGTCGAGATCCGTTGCTGCCCATCTTCACGCGTCAGCAGCAGCGAGAAATTCGTGAAGCCGCCCGCCTGGTCGGTCGTCGCACCCGCGTCCAACGACGGCGCGAACGGCAACGGCGAGGACGGGCATGCTGAGCCATCTGGGCCTTCCGTGATCGCGAAGTTGCTCGACGGAAACGCGTCGGCCACGAATGGCGTGCTCCACGGGGTGAAGTCGGTGTTCGTCTTGTATTCCCCGCACTCCAACGGAGTCGCGAGCGCTGCCTGGGCGCCGCCGCTGAACGACAATTTTAGATCGCTGAACGGCAGCTGCGGTGTTTTCTCGAAGGTCGTCGTGAGCTGGCCGGTCGTTTCGTTGAGGTGCACGTCGCCGACGAACTTTATGTAGATCCCGTCCTGCGGGTCTTCCGGGGCGACCAGCAGCTTGAGGTTCGGTGGGTTGGACTGCAGCACGTACACGTTGCCGTCGAGCTTCTCCTTCAACACCGGCGTTTCGATTTCCACCGTCCCGACCTTCGAGTCCGATGGGCAGGCGGGTGGGCCTTCCTGGCCGATCCCGTCCTCTGAGGACTGGCAAGCACCCAGACCATTCGCCTGCCCCGGGTTGATCGCCACACCTTCGGGCAACGCAACCGTCGTGTCTTCGATATCCGCCTCCGAGCTCGCTTCCGGGTTCACCAGCCCTTCCTGGCCCATCATCACATCAAACGAGAAGCCCGCCGGCGTATCCGCATGCGTCGTATCCGGCGACGCCGCAATCGAAGGAGCGAATTCAAGCAGGCCACAACCCGTCAACGGACCAACTTCCGAAACAGCACTCACCGGCACGCCCGGTTCCTCCCACGAGCTCGCACTCACCCTCGCCCGCAACGCTTCGCGCGTACACACCGTCGGACTCGTCAAATACGGAATCGGAAGAGCCGTCGTCGACTGACCCCCAGGCGCACTCACCCTCGTCTGCGTCGGACTATCGAACACACACTGGCCAGGGCCGGGGGCGCAAACGAGTCCGCGCATCAGGTCATGGCTCGGGTCGGCCGGCACACCCCAGATCGTCAATGAGATCCCCGCGAAACTCAGGAAGTTACCGGGGATGTTGTGGAATGCTGTTCGTACCCCATAGTCACCGGGCTCCAACGACACCGTGCCCTGAACACCAATACCGGCGCCGAGGTTGAAAGCGAGCTTCGCGATTTCACCCGGATTAGTCGTCACATTGAACACCGGCACCGTAACATGACGACGGACGATTTCGCCGATGACGAGAGTCGCGGTCGCGGTCCCGACCTGCGTACTCAACGCACAATGCAACGGACCAAAAACTCCTTCTTCGATTTCTGAGAACTGCGCTATCGGGCACCTCGGCGTATCCGCCAGATCACCCACGAACCCTGGAGGCAGCACCAGTTCGCTTTCCTTCGCATCACCCGCGAGCAAACCACCACCATCCGAGTTGAACGCGAGCGAAGCCGTCAGATCAGGGTGCCCACCCGCCTGCGTGCTCGACAACGCCGTCGCCGTCGAACCCGCAGCGATACCAAACCCCGCTGGGACCGCGCTGATCACAGTCGGCGTCAACACGCCCGCAGCCAGCCCACCACCACCGGACGCGCTGACAACATTCGTCACACAGCCAGCCGCACCCGCTGGCACCGCACACGAGTCCGAAAACGGGCCCCCTTCGACTTCAACAGGGATCGTCAGTTCCAAGAAATCATCGACCGCGACCGGCGCCGCAAACGTACACGTCACGCCCGTACAGCTCACCGCTCCGCCTGTCTGCCAGTCCACTCCCGACGCTCCCGACGCGGCGGCCTTCAGACCCGCCGGCAACGTATCGACGATCGTTATCGTACTGCCATCACTCGGCGCTCCGCCCGTGTTCTGCACCTGCACCCTATAAACATCCGTACTTCCTGGGGCAGGGGTGAAGTTCGTCGGGGCGGAAAACGCCGTCACCGTCCACTGCGCACGCTGCGACGCCACAGCCGAGCCCGCAGCCGACAACGTCACCAAAACCACTGAACACAGCGCGAGCAACAGGACCGCGGGCCTCCTAAACATCACTTACTTCCTCCCCTTCGCCGAGCCATTGACCACTTTCACCTTCACACACCTATCCCGCTTCCTGACAAAACCACGCCGGCACTTCTTCGGCCTCGGCCTCGGCTTCGGCTTCGCCCCAGCTCTAAGCGACGGCTGGACAGTCGGGAAGTTCCCCACCCCTTCGAACGTCACACTCGCGGGTGTCGCGAAAATCGGCGCGGCCGCCGGCACACCCTGACAACCAGTACCCGTGCACTGCGGCACCGCGACACCAGGAAAGCCGCCATCCACACGCGCGTCATAAATATCAGCCGAAACATCCGTGTCCTGCGGCCCTAGCTGTGAGTGCGTCGAGAAAAACACATCCCTCCCATCAGCACTCGAACCCAAAAAGAACGCCTCACCGGGATCACCCGGCGGACTAATCATCGAAAGCGTCCCATCATGCCACTCATACACATGCACCCTACCCGCCGTCGCCTGCGGCACCAACGCATTCGCCGTTTCAAAAAACACATCCCCATTTTCCGAAACCGGCCGCGGCGGTAAACCCGCAGGCGACGTCAACCCCGCACGAGCAAACACCGCATCATCAACCGGCGCACCACCCGCACACGACACACACACAACACCATTACCCACCGCATCATACCGATACAACTCACCACACGTCGATACGCTTATTGCGTAGTAGGTTGCACATTCGACGCCGGGTGCCGCAGTGTTGTCATACCCAGCGATCGGTCTGTCCGTCCCGAACACCAAATATTGCCCGTCAGCCGTTGTATACCAATTCGCAGCGGCCGCAAAACCCACGGATTCCGCACGTACCCCCATTTCAGCAAATACGCTGGCGGCACCCCAATTAGAGACGTTGAGCTTAGGAAACAGTGGATAGTCAGTCGCGTTGAGCTGTGTGATATATGTCGTCGTGCCCGTGAGCGTGTCATAACGGTAGAGATTCACCGGGGCAAACAGGCTGTTTAGGTTGTTCTTTGGTCCTGGTGTGAGCTTCGACCCGCCGGGCGCGAGTTCCCCAAACGCAGCGAAGTAGACCGCTGAACCGGCACTGGAGACCGCGCCGACGAAGTCGACGTTTCCTTCGGCCGTGCCTGAGATGCCGCGGGAGATGCGAGTGAGCGCTTTTTCGCCCTTTGCGGGTTCAGCGTTATACTCATACAGCTCCGGAGCATGCGTCGTGTCATCCGCGGTCAGCTCAGTCTTGGTCATGAAGAAGATCTTCGCCCCGTCCGCGGAAGCACCCACGAACACAGCTGGCTGCAGGCCATCCGGATCATTCACACCAAGTTCGGGCGCCGAGACCTCAATAGTCCTCGTCGCACCTTCGCGCACATACACCTCGGGAGGATTTTCCTGTGGAGTAGCGGCAGGTTTCCAACAACCCGGCGCCCCCGATTCACCCAGATTGGGGTCCGGGGCAGTAAAGATGATCCGTGAGCCATCACTTGACACGGCGCTATGAGTCCCGCCCCTGGCAGCAATATTGTCATCGGATGCCGTGCCTTGGCCTAGCGTCGCTCCGCAAGCGCTCAAGAGCGAGGCTTGGCTGTTAACATTAACCAGCCGGCAGGACGACGTTTCAGAGCCGCATTCGCTACCACCAGTGGATTCATACAGCGCCTCGCTGCCCGCGTCTTGACCGCTCGCGCCCGGGGCCAACGTATGGTTCCTGCTTTCCAGGATCACATGGCTCAGATCGTCAGACCCACCCACCAGGTGCGCCGACTGTTCGGATTCTTCGGCAGCGCTAAACCCGCTGAGCAAAGACAGCGTCGCGAACGGACCAGCCGGTGCACCGACCAGCTTCCGGTTTTGAAAAGCAGCTTCGTTACCCGTAACCAAGTTCGAGTACGCACCGCTCACATCTTCAAACCCGACCGCGGAAAGATCGACAGGATCAAACACGTCAGCTTCTAGGGCCTGTGTCTGGGCGACGGGCGGGACCAAGACGTTCGTTTGCCACCTGCTCGCGCCACGCGTGAACACATACGAAGCTCGCAGCGTCGGCGCGCTCGCTCCAATAGAGGCATTCGCGTTCAGCAAGAACGCGTTACCCTGTTCAGCAGCATAACCTCGATCAGCGTTTGTGGGCGTAAACGGTATTGTACTGTTCGGGAAGAGGTCTATCGCATCGCCCTTATCCACAGGCGTAACCTGCTCATAGACCCGACATTCAGGCAAGTTGAGCGAGGGGCCTCGACGAGAAGCAGCATTTGGACAAGCTTCTTCGGCCTGCACCGGCACGCACCACAGCAACGCACCCACTACCAGCACGTACAGCGTCGTAGCGACCGTGCTCAGCAGACGGCGAACACGCTTACCGCGCGCCATTCTCGGTATCAGCACCAAGTTAGATGTAAGTGTGTTTCGCATGATTGCTCCTTCTCGGTGAACCTTGTCATCCAGTTGCTGATCCGCTTACTGGCTTGCCTGCCCAGGCTAAGCCGACGGGTTGTGGAGCCACCACGTAGGCGGCCCCACAACCCTGTGCCTGTCTAACAGACGCGACAGGCCCTACGACCCTATTCGACCTTGATCGCTTCGACACCACTTTCAGTCGGTTTGATCTTGAAAACGCCCTTCCATTCACCCGTTTCTTCTTTACTGAACTGCGAGCAAACCGTTTTATTGGATTTGCTGTCGAAAGCAGCTTCGACATAGCCAGACGCATTATTGGTTATGTGGGTGGAGGTGTTGAGCCCGCATTCGTCTACCTCCGACCCGAGAAGAGCTATCTTGCACTCCATGTTCCACGCCGGACGTTTACCAGAGCTACCATCCACGATTCTGTCCCTGACTTCGCTTCCCGAGCTGTACAGTTCTGTGCCCCACGGAATGTTTTCGAAGGACCAGTGTTCGACATTTTCACAGACAGAAACGGCTTCGCAGCCTTTAGCGTTCATAGCATAGATATCGCCTATACCGCCGGACTTGATTTCACCTTCGGGGGCGCCTTCGCACCGAACCGTCCGAGATTTGCCAAAGAGACCCTTATAACCCGTGTCGGTCGCTTCGAAAGTAATAGTGGCTTTCACTTTCAGTGATGTGGTGACTTTGGCCCACACCCCGCCTTTCTTCGCATACCATTCCGGCGAGGCAAACGCCGAGGACGCCGCAACCGCGCTCAACGCAAACGCCGCGACGAGCGCAACCAATACCATTCTTGACATAGATCTCATCCGAAACCAACTTCCTTTCGTCTCATTCAGCACCGGAATGACCTCCCACAGGGGAGCGGCATCCCGGCGCCGGTCTTGTTGCCCAACAGCGCGCCCGGGCGAGACGAAACCGCCGCGCGCGGGCGCACGCTCATACGCCCGACTCGCGGGCAAGTCCATGAATGAGTCGCTAAAATCGACGTCATGACGACCAAGGAGCGCCTGCACGAGCTCGTGGACGAGCTGAGCGAGGCCGAGGCCGCCGCGACACTCGAGTACGCGACCTCGCGGCACGAGGGCGCTAATGTCGATGGATGGGGCGACCTGGACTCGTGGTCGGACGCCGCCGGCAACGACACCATGCGCATGCTCGACGAGGAAGAGGCGGCAGCAGGATTCTCTTGGGAACAGCGCGACTCCTCATGAGACGAGGCGAGATCTGGTGGCACGAGCCGCCCGAGGCGAAGCGACGCCCCGTGCTGATCCTGACCCGCGACGAGGCGATCGGTCAACTCAACAAGCTGGTCACAGCGCCGGCCACAGGCACCATCCGCAGCATCGCCTCCGAGGTTCAAGTCGGGCCCGAAGACGGCATGCCACACGAAAGCGCGATCAGCCTCGACAACACCACCCTTGTTCGCAAGGCGCTGCTGACCGAGCGCATCACCACGCTCGGCCCTGACAAGATGACCAAGGTATGCCGCGCGCTCGACTACGCGACGAGCTGCTGAGACACCATGCGACATCCCACCCCCGACGGGGGTCCCGAGACGGCGCGCCGCCCGGGGAAAATCAGCCGCTAGACGAGAGGCGCCAGCAGGACAAGAGAGAGAGAGAGAGAGAGAGAGATGTGTCAGCGCTGCTGACGCATCTACCTACAGGCCCAAACGGGCGCACAGGCATCCCCATCACATCTGTCCCCAACGGACTCACGCGAAAACAACCCCTCATCATCCGATCCGGTAACCCTCTCCCCAACAAACTGTCCCCTGCAAAAGCGCTTGACATCGATCCAGAAACAGAACCGACCCAAACCCGATCTATCGTGCCCGGCGCCCCACCACGGAACGCCATGACAAGAACAACATACACCCCCCACGCTGAGTTGTCAAGGGGCCACCACGAGCAAGCTGAGACGTCCCGGCTCAAACGAGCACGCTATGGGGCATACTCAGCCCGATGACCAAGCGTCCGGTATTCCTCGTCGCCCTCGCGGCAACGCTGATCCTCGCCGCGACACCCGCGCTCGCCGCGTCGGGGGACGCCGCCGCGACGCGGTCCTACATCCAGGCCGACTACGCGCTCGTGCACGCGGCAAGAGCTAATCTCACGACAAGCGAAGCGGCCCTGCATAAGCTGCGCAGCCAGATCGCGGCCGAATGTCCCCAGGCGGCCGCCGGCTCGCCCCAGGACACGGACTCCGAACAGCTCAGCAACGAGCTGGTCGGGGCGATGACGCTCGCCGCGATCGTCCCCGACGTACACGCCGTAGCCGCGTTCGCGCACACTGTGCAGGGCCTGCACTGGAGCAACGCCACGCTGACCCATCAAGTCAAGTCCTACGCGGCCCGCCTGCAGACGCTCTCGGTTCTGCCCGCCCCCAACGTCTGCGCCGACGTGAGGGCATGGACGGCGAGCAGCTATCAGACGCTCTCCGCGAGCACGGTGAGCTTCGACAGCCGCTACTACAAGGTCGAAGTGGCGGTCGGCGAGGTGCCGGCGAAGCTGCTCGCCCCCTCAGAGCAAGCCGACGAGCGGCCCGTGCTCGCGCACGCGCAGCGGCTCGAAGGCCAGCTGACCGAAGCCGAAGCCAACGCCGTGTACACGTGGGGGCACATCATGGAATCGCTCGCCCTGAACCCGTAGCCCGAGGAGCGCTCCCGCAACCGGTCCGGACCCCCGGGACCGGGCAAGCCTCAGCCCTGTTTCGGTTTGCCGGCGCGCCCCGAGCGGGGTTTGGCGGCGGCAGCCCGAGCTTTGGGTTTGGATTTAGACTTGGACGCGCCGGCTCGCTTCGACTTCGCGGCGGACGCGGACGGTGTCCCCGGCGGAGTCTGAGCCAATTTGCCGGCGAGCGTCCCCAGCTGCTCCTCGATCCGCGACAGCCGGGACTCCACGCCGTGCGCGGCCAGCGCGCGGTCCAGGCGGTGCACGCCGTCCTCGATGCCCTCCAGCCGCTGGGAGACCGAGCGCAGCCGCCGCGTCAGCCGTTCGATGTCGGCGGCGGAGGGGATGTTCAGCGCGCCCATCGCCAGCTCCTGCGCCTGGGCGGCCTTCTCACGCGCGTCAAAAGCGCGTCCGATCGTCCCCGTCAGCAAGGGGTTGTCCAGCAGATCGGACAGCGCTTTGCCGAGATGGTCCTCACCACCGGCGAGGCGTTCGCGCAGGTTTTTGACGGCACCGCTCGCGTCGGACATCGCCCCGGCACTCTATCCCACACGCACGCCTAAGAACGACCACCAAAAGCGGCGCAGGACCCGAGACGTTTCATCCGGCCGTGTCCGGCCGGATGAAAGTTCGGCCTGCTTGGCTGAGGCGATTGAAGTTTCACGCGGACGGTCGTCAGCCTGACCAGACATGACCGGATACGGTGCAACGGTGCCCGAGGGTCCCGAACGACTGTTCCTGTTCGTGCAGTGCGAGCTGCCGTGGGTGCTGGGCCCGGCCGACGGGCGCTATCTGCTGCGCTCCGCGGCAGACGGCGAGCCCGAGCGCGTGATCGTCCTCGGCACGCTCGGGGCCGGGCGGGCGGCGCTTGCCCGGGGGGCCGGCCCGCTGCGACGCAGGGCCGCCTCGCGCCGGCGCGACGCAGCCCCCGAGCCCGAACCCACGCCCGTCGATGTCACCCGTGTGACGATCGTCGACCCCGTGTCGCTGTCCGCCGAGCGCCAGGCCAGGGCGTGGCTGGCAGGCCTTGACACAGAGCGCGAGGTGGGCGCGGCGTTCGCCGCGCTCAACCGGGTGCTGCACGCTCAGCGCATCGCCGCGGCGGACCCGTACGCGCGCGAGGTCTCCCCCGCGCAGGCGCTCGTGATCAGAGCCGGCTGGGGCGAGGGCGAGCAGGTCGCCGCCGGGCTGTGGCTGCACGCGGTCCAGCTCCCCTGGACGGGCCCGCAGGTACGGGTACGACGCCGCGCCTCGGCATTGCGCGCCGACGAGCGCCTGGCGGAGCTGCTCGGAGCGCGCGAACAGCCGCTGCTATGCGAGGAGCTCGCCCTGCGCGCGCGCCTGGACCTGGACCAGGGCCGGATCGCGCACGCCGCGATCGAGCTCGACCGTGCCCTGGCGGGCGCCCTGACCGAGCTGGCGGACGAGCAGCGCGCGGACCTGCCGCTGCGTGTGGCCGAGCTCGAGTCCCTGCACGCGGGTGTCGCCGCGGCGGCGGGAGCGGCGCTTGGCCTGGACGGCTCCACCGGCGACACGAGGGCAAGCGAGACCGCCGCTACGCCTGCAGCCGATCCACCCGCCGCGCGCGAGCAGGCCGACGAGGAGGCGGTTCGCCACGCGCTCGGGCGTTTGGAAGCCGCGCTGCGCGCGCGCACGGCCGCGGGATTCGACCGCTCCTGAGAACGTGTTCTGAGCGGTCGCGGACTCTGCCCGCACGTGCATTGCGCAACTTGCCGCCTCGACAGCGGTTTGAACATACGCTGGACGTTTCACAAACAGCAACTTGACGAACAGCCCAGTGAGTCTGTAGGGTCTTGCCGGGGTTCGTCGCATAAACAGGAGAGGGAAGCCGTGATCGTCAAAAGCGTTGCTCATCGCAGTCTTGCCGGTACCGCCGTTCTGCTTACAGCCGCCGCGTGCGTGCTCGCCCTCAGTGCCGGCGGCGCGTCCGGAGCGACCGCCCACGCGGCGCGCACGATCTCGCTGAACGAGAGCGGCAACCTGCATCTCACCAGTCACCACGGATTCCATCTCAACGAGCAGGGCACCGCGTCGGGAACGATCAGGGGCACGATCTACATCCACCTCGACGTGACCTCGACCAACCACGTGACGGCCGAAGTCAACATCTATCCCTCGAACGGCTCGCTGACCGGCAAGGGAACCGCCAACTATCGCTCCGAGGGGGGCAGGGCGACGTTCTCCGGCACGCTGTCGATCTCGCGCGGCACGGGCAGCTACTCGGGCGCCCACGCGTCGGGCCTCAGCTTCAGCGGCACGATCCAGCGCTCCAACGACGCCACGACCGTGCGCGTCAGCGGCCCTCTGTCCACGTAGCCGCGGCGGACTCGGCGAGGATCAACTCCATGCACAGAGGCAGAGCCGCAGCTCCGATCGTCGCAGCAGTCCTGCTCGCGTGCGCGTCGCTTCCGGGCGCCGCGGCCGTCGCGGCGCCCGCGTCCGAGCAGGCGACGTTGAGCGCGGGCTTCTCACCCGACAGGCTCGGGGTTAGCACGACGATCTCGTTCGGCTTTCACCTGCAGACCGTCGAAGGGCTCGCGCCGCCGCCGCTGACGAGCGTCGTCCTGCACATGCCCGCGGGCATGAACTACACGCTGACGACGCTCGGCCTGGCCATCTGCCAGCCGGCGGCGTTGCAGGCGCAGGGGATCAAGGGCTGCTCGCCAAACTCTCGCGTCGGCTCGGGCAGCGCGCTCGTGGAAGTGCCGTTCGGCACCGGCGCCGGGCACGAGATCCCCGAAATCCAGGCGGTCGTGGGGCCGTCGAACAACGGCAACATGGTCGTGCTGTTCTACGCCAACGGTCAGACGCCCGTGTTCGCCCAGCTCGTGTTTCAGGGCGAAGTGCTCCCCGACTCCGCCCCGTTCGGCTCACAGCTCGCGACGAACGTGCCGCTGATCCCCAGCGTGCCCAACGGTCCCGACGTCTCGATCGTCAACGTCAACGCAACGATCGGCCCCAGCCACCTGACCTACTACAAGCACGTCCACGGCCGGCGCGTATCGTTCCGTCCGCTCGGCATCGGCGTGCCCGAACACTGCCCCCACGGCGGCTTCCCCTTCACCGCCTCGTTCGCGTTCCAGGACGGCTCGCAGGCGAGCGCCTCCACGACGGTCCCGTGCCCGCCGCCGGCGCCGCGGCGGCACAAGTAGCGCTCGTCATCCATCGAGCGTCGCCAGAACGCCCAACCGTGCCACAAGGGCCGGCTTTGCCGGCCCGACGCCAATACTGCTACAGCGGGGTACCCGCCCGCCGGGGGGCCTGCCCCCTCCCGCTTAGTCCTGCAGCGCGACCGCCGGGGGGACTCCCGTCGGCCAGATAGCCCGGCAGCGCGACGATCAGCACCGATGCGACCGTCACGAGCGCGAGGCTCGTGACTGCGACGAGCGCGCCGAAGGAGTAGACGACGGGGAACCCGATCACGTTCGCCAGCGCGCGATCCAGCAGCTGCTGGCCGTAGAGACCGAACACCGCGCCGCTCGATGCAGCCCACGCCGAGCAGCAGCACGCTCTCCAGCAGGATCGTGCGCCACAGCTCGCCCGCGGGAAAGCCCTCGAGCTTGAGCTTGGCCAGGCGCGGGCGGCGCTGCCAGACCATGTTCGCCATCGCCGCGGCCATCGCCAGGATCGCGACGATCAGGATCAGCGTCGCGATCTGCGTCAGGCGCGTCCAGGCCCTGGCGGCTGAGCGTGTTCTGGCGGGCGGCGTGCTGTTCGGCCGTTTCCACCGCCAGGCCCGAGCGCGAGCCCAGCGCCCGTTCGATCTCGCGACGAGCCTGCGTGGCCGAGACACCGGGGTCCAGCAGGACGTTGTAGGCGCTCGCGTCTTCGCTGGCCCCACGCGCGTGCGTAGTCGCTCGCGTTCATGACGATCGCGCCCGGGCGCCCAGCCGATGTTCGTGACGAGCGCGGCGACGCCGGAACGTGCGTCGGGACGGGCGTCGGGCAGCGTGAACGCAGTCGCCGATGTGCAGATGGTGTTCGTCGGCGATCGCCTGCGACATTACCGCCCAGCCGCCCGCGCGCACCCGCGCGGTGGCCTGGCGCAGATTCCCTTCCACGATCTGGCTCGCCGGCAGCAGCGGCGAGGACGCGCGCGGCGGGGCGATCACCCAGATGCGCCGATCGCCGCCAGTCGAGCAGCCCGCCGCGGTAGATGCGCACCGCGCGCACGCCCGGCAGGCGCTGCGAGCTTGCGCCTGGTCGGTCGGGGTGAAACGGCGCGGTCTGCAGCAGGTTGTAGGAGCCGGCGGGCGATACCCACACGTCGGTGAACGCGTTCATGTCGTGCGCGGCGTTTTCCAGGCCGTGCAGCAGATCGCCGTGGGCGGCCTCGATCGCGACGCTGCCGAACACCGCGATCGCGCCGGTCGCCGCGATCGCGATCGCGCGCGTGCGCCCCGCGCGCAGCTCCATCACCGCGACGTGCGGGACCGCGCTGGTGATCGCTCGGCGCCAGGCGCCGCACGAGCGCGAGCGTCCCGGCCAGCGGCAGCGGCAGCAGCAGCAGCAGCGCGGCGACGAGGAGCACCATGCCGATGACCGCCTCCTTCGGCGCCGCGAGCAGGATCGCGGTGGCGCCCGCCAGGCACGCGATCCCGCCGAGCGCGAGCCAGCCCAGGCCGCTGCCGCCGTCCCCCGCCCCACCGGTGAGATCGCCGGGCGCGGTCACCACGGGCGGGCGGCGCGAGAGGATTTCGCGCAGCGGGCTGAGCACCGCCACGCACGCCGCGAGCATCCCCCCGCCGACGGCGATCAGCGACGCTCTGCGCGCTGACCACGCGCTGCGAGCCGACCGCGAACGCGGAGGACAGGTAGCCCGGGTTGGAGTGGAACAGGTGGATCGAGAGCTCCTCCCCGAGCACCAGCCCGAGCGACGCACGCCAGCACGCCGAGCACGACCGCGTCGAACAGCAGCACCGCGATCACGCTCGCGGGCGGGTAGCCGTCGCGGCGCAGATCCGCGATCAGGCGCCGGCGCTGGGGCACCGTCAGGAGCATCGCGTTGAACGCGAACAGGAAACCCGACGAGCGCGCTGATCACCGCGAACAGCTGCGTGGACTGGTTGGTGGCCGCGGACGCCCGCGCGAACAGCTTTTCGTCATAGCTCGGCCGACTCGACGTTCAGCCGCCCGGCGGCCAGCCGCCTGCAGAGCCGCGCGCACCGCGGCTTCCCGGCCGGGAGCCGGCTCGACGAGGATCCGGCTGAGCGCGCCCGCCGAACCCGGTCATTTCCTGGGTCTGCGCGAGCGTGGTGATGGCGATCGGGCTTCGACGATCAGCGGGCCGATCTGCTTGGCGTGCAGCTGCTCGTACAGCGCCGCTTCGGCGACGCGACCGTTCAGCTGAAAGGTCGCTTCCTGGCCGAACTTCGTCACGCCCATCTTGTGCGCCAGCGGCGCCGGCAGCACGACCGCTTCGATGCCCGCGAACGAGCTCAGCGAGGTGTGACGCACCAGCGAGCCACCCGAGTTCCGACAGGCTCGGATCGGCGCCGACGAGCTCGACCGACTCGCTGCCGCGCGGGCCGATCGCGTTGGCGCTCGCTTCCAGCAGCGGCGCGGCGGCGCGCACGCCTGCAATCGCGCGCACCCGCCCGAGCATCCCGGCTTCGAAGCCGCTGCGGATCGCGCGCGATCAGCTGCAGCGTCGCGTTGCCGACGATCCCGCGCGAGAGCTGCGCCACCGAGCTGGACAGGCTCTGGCTCGCGACCTGCGAGGCGAACAGCAGCGCGACCCCGGCGGCGATGCCCAACGATCGCAAAGCACTCCTGCAGCAGGCGCGCGCGCAGGCGCACGCGGTAGAGGTGCAGGATGTTGCGCGGTTTCATCGGTGGCTTTTCTCGGGCGAGTTCACTGACGCGACGGCGTCGTACGAGCCGGCTGTCGGGCTCGTAGTCGCCGAGCTTGCCGTCGCGCAGCGCGTACACACGGTCGGCGTAGGCGGCCGCCTGCGGGTCGTGGCTGACGAGCACGATCGCGACCTCGCGCTCGCGGCACAGCTCGCGCAGCAGCTCGAGCACTTCGCGCCCGCGCTGTGTGTCGAGGCTGCCCGTCGGCTCGTCGGCGAGCAGCAGGCGTCGGCTCGGTCGACAGCGCGCGCGCGATCATCACGCGCTGGCGCTCGCCCATCGACAGGTGCTCGGCGCGGTGCTGCAGCCGCTGGCCGAGTCCCAACCGCTCGAGCAGCGGCGCCACCCGGTCGTGCGCGTCGCGCCAGCGCATCGTTCTTCAGCAGCTTCAGCACCGCGTTGTCGATCGCGGTGACGCCCGGGCAGCAGATCGAAGTTCTGGCGGATGAACCCCAGTTCGGCGAGGCGGAAGTGCGACGCCTCGCGCTCGGACAGCGAGGACACGTCGCGCCCGCCGATCAGCACCGCGCCGGCGGTGGGTTCGCAGCAGCGTCGCGATCATCAGCAGCAGCGTCGTCTTGCCCGACCCGCTGGGCCCGTACAGCGCGACCATCTCGCCCGGCGCGACCGACAGCGACACGCCGTCCACGGCGCGCACCGACTCCCCGCCGATCGCGGGATAGTGCTTGACCAGATCGCGCAGCTCCAGCATCTACGTGCAGCCTCTCCTCAGGTCGGAAGCCGCTCCCCGCGCGGCGTTCCATGAGAACCAATGGCGCGCGAGTCTACTTCATGCCATGTGCTGCGCCGCGCCCTGAAAACGAGCATCGCGAGCGATGCCGGGGCGCCCAGCACGTCCAGCACCGCCCGGGCTACCGGGAGCGCCTCGGGCGTCGCTGCCTGCGGGCTTGACAGGTAGAAGCTCGCCATCGCCGCGAGCACCAGCGTGTGTGCGCGGCGGTGAGGCAAGGACTGGACCGCATTCAGCGAGTGCTCGGCCAGAGCGCGCATGCGCGCGGCGGCGTCTTGAGGCGTGGCGTAGCAGCCGATCAGATTGTGCTGTCCGGTCACGCGATCCTCGGCGGCGTCCACCAGGTTGTCGAGCAGCGAGTGCAGCGCGCCGATCCACGGAAAATAAGCGGCCTGCACCGCAGGCGCCCACGAGTCGGGGAGATCCGGCTGGGCTGCGAGTGCGATCAGCGCGTAGATGCCGAGCGAGGAGCCGCCCGCGGCGGCGGTCTCCCACCAGTGCAGCTCGCTTCCGGGCGGGGTCTCCGCACGCGCCCAGCGCTCGAGCGCGGCCAGGTCGCCCTGCAGCTCACCGGTGTTGCAGCTCTGAAACGCGACTATGCGCTCAGCGGCCCGCCGCGCCGCTGGCGCGACCACCGCGTAGGATGGGAGCCTGACCAGGGCCGCGCGACAGGCGTCGATGGTCTCCCTCAGGTAGCCACCGTCATCGTGCTGAGGCTGATGCTGGTAGTAGTCCAGATGCCGGGCGTCAGGGTCGAGCGCGATCAGCAGCGCTTGGTGCAGTCGCCTGCCGTTGGCCATCGGATCGGTGCCCGGCTGCTCACCGAGTAGGTCCAGGTAGTTGTAAGCGCTCTGAAAGCTCGTCATCGCGTGCATCGCCGCGGCTCGGCGGCGGCCCGGCACGAACGCGGCGAACGCGGCCGCTCCCTCGATGTTGCCCCACTTGCGCTGGGCCTCGAGCGCCGTACGGCGCAGCAGCGGGTCGTGGATCTCCAGGGCCCGCGATCTACGGCGCCGGCGCTCCAGGCACACACGCGGAAATACTCCGAGCCAGTAGCGCCGTGCGGCACCCGCAAACGACACGGCGAGCGCGACACGATTGTCAGCTGACACCTTCACGAGCACGACCTCCAGACCCCGACGCAGCGATCACCCAGATCGTGCAGTCCTCTCATCATATACGGCACTCCCCCCGAGATCGTTGGAGCGCCGTAAAGTGGCGCAGGATCCGGACGTTCCTCCCGGCCGGAAAACCCCGGCCGGGACGAAGTCGCGGACTTGCTTGGCTGTGGTGGTTGCAGTCCGATGGGTTTGTCCCTTTGACGTCGCCGCGTAAAGTGAGGGCGCGATGGACCCAACTACCACCGCCATAGGAACATGGAGTGGCGGGCGCTACATGCGCTTCGGCGAGCCGCTGGACGACGCGCGGCTGCAGGCGCTGCTGAGACCCGGGGATGGGATCCAGACCGTGATCACCGCCGACGCGTACGGGGCGGGTGAGGCGGACAGCCTGCTCGGCAGGGCGTTGGAGGGTGTCGATCGCGACAGCTATTGCCTCGTGGGCGCGATCGGACACGATTTCTACACGGGCGAGCGCGAGGGCGCGAAAGGGTATCCCCGGTTCACCGACTCGGGCCTGCGCGCGCAGAGCGAGTACGCCGACTACATCAGGATGGCCACGGAGCGCAGCCTGGAGCGCTGCGGAGTGGAGCGGTTCGACCTGCTGCTGCTGCACAATCCCGACCGTACGGGCTACACCAGCGAGGCGGTGTGGCTAGACGGCATGGCGGCCGTGCGCGAGGCGGGTCTGACACGCATGCTGGGGGTCGCGCCCGGTCCCGCGAACGGGTTCACGCTCGATCTGATCGGCTGCCTGGAGCGCTACGGGGAGCTGATCGACTGGACGATGATCATCCTCAACCCGCTGGAGCCGTGGCCCGGAGAGCTCGTGCTCTCAGCCGCGCGAGCCAACGACGTGCGGCTGATCGCGCGCGTCGTGGACTACGGGGGTCTGTTCCACGACGACGTGCTTACGGGTCATGAGTTCGCCGAGCACGACCATCGCATGTTTCGTCCCGACGGATGGATCGAGGCGGGCCGGGAGAAGCTCGAGTTGATGCGCCCGATCGCGCGCGAGCACGGCCTGAGCATGCTGCAGCTGGCGTGCGCGTGGGATCTCGCGCAGGCGCCGGTGCGCTGCGTGGCGCCGACGCTGATCCAGGAGGGTGGGCGGGGATCCGATTCACCCGCGCGGCCGATCGAGCACAAGCGCGCCGAGCTGGCGGGGCTCGGAGCGGCGCTCGCGGACTCGCCGCTCAGCCCGGATGACGTGCGGAAGATCAGGGCGATCGGCGAGAACACCGGCTGCATGGCACTGAAGGGCGCCAACCCCGCGCACGAGGGACCGGAGCGGGCGGACCGCTGGGGCTTGGACGGCGAGCTGGAGGACGTCGCCGGGCGCTGGGGCATCGACCCCGCGCGGGACTTGCGTCACGCCGCATAAGGGCCACCGGGTGGGCGAGCGAGATACGAGATGTGAGGAGATGAGCATCTGCTTTTAACGTCCGTATGACTATTGTTATACCGAGTTTTATTTTTTATAACAGACACCCCTGACCTCGTCCCGTCCGCCCCGTCCCCTCCCGTCCCTCTCCCGTCCCTCGTCCCGTCCGCCCCGTCCCTCGTCCCGTCCCTCTCCCGTCCCTCGTCCCGTCCGCCCCGTCCGCCCCGTCCCCTCCCGTCCCTCTCCCGTCCGCCCCGTCCCCGCGCCCATCCACGCCCCGTCCCCGCGCCCATCCACCCCCGTCCAGTCCGTCCCGTCCAGTCCAGTCCGCGCAACCTGACACATCCCTCAGTAGCGCAGCGGGCGAGAACGCGCGTCGTCGATGTCCAGCGCGCTCGTCAGAGCCTGGAGCTCGTCGACGACGTCGCCATCCAGGCGCACCGTCGGCGAGCTCGTCCAGCGGGGTCGGGCCCTGCGTGAGGATCGCGATCGCGCCCCCGGCGTCGTGGGTGAGCAGCGGCAGCGCCCCTACCGGCTGGACCTCCAGCGAGGAGCCGATGCACAGGATCAGGCTCGCAGACGCGCACAGCTCATGCGCGCGCGCCATCGCCTGTTCGGAGAGGGGCTCGCCGAACAGCACGATTTCCGGGCGCAGCGGCCCGCCGCAGCGTTCGCAGCGGGGGATGCCGTCAGGGTCGCCGAGCCGGCGCGCGAGCACCTCGAGCTGGGGGATGTCCCCACCGCAGTCCGGGCAGGTGCAGCGCGCGATCGAGCCGTGCATCTCGATCAGTTCCTCGGTGCCGGCCTTGCGGTGGAGCATGTCCACGTTCTGGGTGATCACCGCGTCGAGCATCCCCCGGCGCTCCATCGCCACGAGCGCGCGGTGCGCGTCGTTGGGCTGCTTGCAGCCGAGCGTGGCGAAGCGCTCGCCGTAGAAGTGCCAGAAGCGCACGGGGTCGGCGCGCAGCGAGTCGATGTGGGCGACCTTCATCGGATCCACTTTCTGCCAGGTCCCCGTCTCCGGCGAGCGGAAGTCGGGAATGCCGGACGGCACCGAGATGCCGGCGCCGGTGAGCGCCACGACCGAGGATGATGCGTCTCGCACCAGCTCGGCTAGATGCACAATCTCCGCAGACTCGCTCCTGGCTTTGTTGGCATCCCCGGCGTCCCCGGCGTCTCTGCCACCCTTAGCATCCCCGCCGCCATCGCCGTCTGCGGTACCACGCGAACCAGGCATCGCCCTAGCGGGTTTCCAACTCCAGCAGCATCCGCCTATCGTCCCCCAAACCGCGGCGCACGTTTGGCCAGGAACGCGGAGATGCCCTCGCGCGCGTCGCTCGCTCGCGAACACGGTCGCGAATGCCGGCCTGCTCGGCGGCGATGCCCGCGTCGAGGTCGCCCGCGCCGGAGACGCGCTTGATCTGCTCGATCGCCAGCGGCGCCTGCGCTCGCGAGCGGCGCGCCCAGGAGAGCGCGGTGTCGAGCAGTTCGTGATCCTCGACGACGCGGTTGACGAGACCCAGCTCGAACGCCTCCTCGGCCAGGATCGGATCGCCGATCGAGGTTCATCTCCAGCGCCTTGCTCTGCCCCACCAGGCGCGGCAGCCGCTGGGTGCCGCCGAAGCCGGGGATGATCCCGAGCTTGATCTCGGGCTGGCCGAACAGCGCCGAGCGCGCGGCGATGCGGATGTCGCAGGCCATCGCCAGCTCGCAGCCGCCGCCGAAGGCGAGGCCGTTGACCGCGGCGATCGTGGCGACGCCGCGAGCTGCCGATCTCGCGCAGCAGCGCGTGGGTGCGCTCCAACAGCTCGCGCGCGGGCGGGCCCGATCTCCGTCCATCGTCGTGAACGCCTTGATGTCCGCGCCGGCGCTGAACAGGAACGGGTTGGAGGAGGCGATCACGAGCGCACGTACGCCCGTGTCACGCACCCGCGCCCAGACGCGTCGCCAGGTCCTCGACGACCTGGGGAGAGATCGAGTTCATCTGGCCGTTCGCCAGCCACGCGATCGCCACGCCGTCCTCGTCGGCGCCGGGAACATCGCCCTCGCCGGTGGCGTTCTCGCCGCCACGCTCCTCGCTCCCGCGCGTATCACCGCCGCGCGTATCACCGCCGAGTGTCTCCAACGCGATGACCTCGGCAGGCTGGTCTGCGTCGGGACGGGGGTAGGCGTAGAAGCCCTGACCGGTCTGCTGCCCGAGGCGGCCCTGGGCGACGAGCCGGCGCAGGATGGTCGGCGGAGCAAAGCGCTCGCCGTAGTGCTCCTGGGCGTTCTCCATCCGCTCCAGCACGGTGTCCAAGCCCTCGCTGTCGGCGCGCATGAACGGCGGCATCAGCCCGCGGCGCGGGATCGAGGCCCGCGCCGGCCATCATCCCGAAGTCGATGTCGCGGTGGGTGGCGACGCCCTCCTCGAGCACGAGGCAGGCCTCGATGAACGTCTTCAGCGACAGCATCTCCACGAGCTGCGTCCACGTCGGGCTCGGCCTCGCCCGGCACGTTGGGCTCCCCCTGCGGGTCATAGAAGCCGTCGCCGCCGGTCTTGGCGCCGAGCTTGATGTTCGGAGACGAGCTTCTGCATGCCCGCCGGCACGTAGAAGCGCTCATCGCCGTAGGACTCGGCGAGATGCTCGGCGACGTGCAGGACCGTGTCCAGGCCGAGCAGGTTCACGAGGTGATAAGGACCGACCGGGACGACCCCGGCCGCGCCGACGCCCTCGTCGATCAGCTTGATCGACAGGCCCTGCTCCTCCTGCGCGCGCCACACCTCGGAGATGCCCGAGTTGAGGATGCGGTTGACGACGAAGCCGGGGACCTCGGCGCAGGTGATCGGCTGCTTGCGGATCGTCTGCGCGAACGTGACGGCCGCGGTGACGGTCTCAGCGGAGGTGTCCTCGCTCTCGACGATCTCGATCAGCGGCATCAGCGAGGCGGGGTAGAAGTAGTGGAAACCCGACCACCTTGTCGGGGCGCAGCGTCGCTTCGCCGATCTCGGTGATCGACAGCGAGGAGGTGTTCGAGGCGAGGATCGCGTGCCCTGGGGTGGCGGCGTCGAGCTCGGCGAACACGGCCTGCTTGATCTCCATCCGCTCGGGCACCGCCTCGATCGACGAAGTCGACGTCGCCGAAGTCCGCGTAGGAGGTCGTGCCGTGGATGCGGTCGAGCATCTCGGCGATCGCGCTGCTCGCCCTGCTCGGCGGTGAGCTTGCCCCGCTCGCACGAGTTTGCTCGACCTGCCCCGAGGTCACGTTGCGAGCCTCGTCGAGTCCGGCCTGCACGAGCGCGTCGTCGATGTCCTTGAGCACGACGGGAATGCCGGCGGCGGCGATCGTCTGGGCGATCTGCCCACCCATCGTCCCGGCGCCGACGACGGCGGCCTTGAATACGAACATCTACTCGATCTCCTCTGGTGCGCAGTGACTGTCCATGGTTGGGCAGCCTAGTGCACGCCACCAAAACGTCGCCGCAACGCCAACCAGTGCAATGAGCGGTTTCGCGGGCAATGGATGAAAGGACCGACCTGCCTTCTCACCCAAAAATATTCCCCGCCCGGGCGAACGAGGGATCTGTCACACGAACGGCGAAGCGCCCTTGGAGGCGCCCTCGGCGGTGGTGGAGGCGCCACCACCGCCGATCCACTCCTGCAGGAACGACGCGCAGGCGTCCACGTCGAGCGGCCGGGCGAACAGGAAGCCCTGGCCGCTGTCGCAGTGCTCCTCGCGCAGCAGCGACAGCTCGCTGGACTGCTCGATGCCCTCGGCGAGCGTCTCGATCGACAGCGACTTGCCGAGCTGGACGAGCGTGCGGATCAGCGTCTCGCCTTCGGGGTCCTGGCTCATGCGCGAGATGAACGAGCGGTCGATCTTCAGCGCGTCGACGGGAAACCGCTGCAGGTAGGCCAGCGAGGAGTAGCCGGTGCCGAAGTCGTCGATCGCGATGCGCACGCCGAGCTCCTTGATCGCGTCGAGTCGCCGGGCGGTCTCCTCGGCGTTGCTCATCAGCGTCGTCTCGGTGATCTCGAGCGTGAGCGCGCTCGGATCAAAGCCACTGCGCTGCGAGCGCGCCCGCAACCTCGGGCACGAACTCGTCGGTGTCCAGCTGCCGGGCGGAGACGTTGACGGCGATGCCGATCTCATAGCCGGCCTCGTGCCAGGCCGCGCCCTGGAGGCAGGCCTGCTCGCAGGACCCACTCACCGACCTGCGACGATCAGGCCCGTCTCTTCCAGCAGCGGGATGAAGTCGTCGGGCTGGACGATCCCGCGCGAGGGGCTCGACCAGCGGATCAGCGCCTCCATGCCGGTCGGGCTCATGTTCTGCAGGTCAAACGTCGGCTGGTAGACGAGGAAGAACTCGTCGTTCTGGTAAGCCATGCGCAGGTCCATCTCCATCTCCATGCGGGTCTGGATCGCGTCCTGCATGCCGGTCTCGAACACGACGTAGCGGTTCTTGCCCGACCACTTGGCCCGGTACATCGCGATATCCGCGTCGCGCAGCAGCTCTTCGGCGGAGACGCGGTCGCCCGTCGCGATCCCGACGCTCGCTGTGACCGTCAGGCTGTTTTCGGCGCTCTTGAGCTCGAACGGCTGCTTGAGCGCTTCCAGCAGGCGCTCGGCGATCAGCTCGGGCCCCGCGTCCAGCGACATCCCTTCGGCGACGATCACGAACTCGTCCCCGCCGAGCCGCCCGAGCGCGTCGATGTCGCGCACCACGCCCTGCAGGCGCGCGCAGACCGCGCACAGCAGTTCGTCGCCGGCGCCGTGACCGAGCGTGTCGTTGATGCCCTTGAAGTTGTCGAGGTCGATGAACAGCGCCGCCACCGGTGTCTGTGAGCGCCGCGAGCGCACCAGCATCTGCTCGACGCGATCGAGGATCAGGGTGCGGTTGGGAAGGCCCGTCAACGGGTCGTGGGTCGCCAGGAACGCAAGCTCCTCCTGGCGGCGGGTCAGCTCCTCGTGCGCGCGCTGGCGCTCGAACTCGAACGACTGGCACATTCGCACGAGCGTGACGTCGAGGCTGCGCTGCAGCATGTCCAGGGCACGGGAGAGCACCTCGGGGGCGAGCCCCAGCTGTGCACCGGTCTCGCGGATGACGTCTTCCGCCGCGTCGCGCCAGCGCAGACAGCGCTTGGTGACCTCGTTCAGCGGCGCGGCGCGCTGGGCCGCCAGCTGGCCGAAGATGCTCCACGACTCCTGGCCCACCTCACGCGCGACATCGGGGCCCTCGCCCGCCATCCAGCGGGCGACCGCGATCGTGGAGACCGCGCCCACGCGCGCAAAGCTGTCTTCGACGACCTCGTCGAGTGCCAGGCCTGACTGTCGCGAACGTCCGATCATGCCCGCGACCACGTCGTCGGTGCGTTCGTTCAGCGCCTGGCCGAGACGCAGCAGATGCTGCTCGTGCGCGTCGGCCGCGCCTGACTGGGCCTCGGACTGGGCCCCGGCGGACTGGCGATGATCCGTCGTCGTCGCATGGCCGCCACGCCCGTTGCGCGCGCCGGCGACCCCTGAAGCCTCATGTTGACCGGACATGGTAGGACGGATCGGCGCACGCTAAGAATTTCTTTAGCCGTGCAGCCCAAATGTAAACGGCAAACGGCGTACGCATAGGCACGCGGCTCACCGGGTATCGGACCGACGCCCAGGAGTTGCCTCGACAGACCGCACCTCTGTGACCTGCGAGGGGTTTATGCGGATGACGCGGGACCAAGCCGCGGGGCCAAGCCGGGGGACGCCAAACATCCGGCCGGAATCAGAGAGAATCCGGACGTGATGCACACGGCGCGGCGCGCAAGGGGAAGCGCGCCGCGCGAGTGTTCGAGCCCCTACGCCGGAACGGCAGTCGGCTCCTCGGCGCGCCGCGGCAAGAGGGTTTCGCGAGCGATGACCAGGCGCTGGATCTGGGAGGTGCCCTCGTACAGCTGCATGATCTTGGCGTCGCGGAAGAGCTTCTCGACGGGGTACTCCTTGATGAAGCCGTAGCCGCCGTAGACCTGCACCGCTTCGGTGGCCGTCTTCATCGCGGTGTCGGCCGCGAAGCGCTTGGCGTGCGAGGAGACCAGCGTGTTGCGTTCGCCGTTGTCGAGCATGCTCGCCGACTTCCACGTCAGCAGGCGGGCCGCCTCGATCTCGGTCGCCATGTCGGCGATGATGAACTGGATCGCCTGGTGCATCGCGATCGGCACGCCGAACTGGACGCGTTCGCGCGCGTAGTCGGTCGCGAACTCGAACGCCGCGCGGGCGATCCCGGTGGCCATCGCCGCCACGCCTGGACGGGTGCGATCGAGCGTGACCATCGCGAGCTTGAACCCGTGGTTTTCCTCGCCCAACAGGTTCTCGGCCGGAACCTCGACGTCGTTGAAGGAGACCGTCGCCGTGTTGGACGCGCGCTGGCCGAGCTTGTCCTCCTTCTTGTCGACGACGACACCCCAGTCGCGCTCGACCACGAACGCGGAGATCCCGCGATGGCCGGCGTCACGGTCGGTCTTGGCGTAGACGGTGTAGTAGTCGGCGTAGCCGCCGTTGGTGATGAAGCACTTGGAGCCGTTGATCACGTACTTATCGCCCTGGCGCACGGCGGTCGTGCGCATCCCCGAGACGTCCGAGCCGGCGTCGGGCTCGGTCAGGCAGAAGGAAGCGAGCTTCGGGGCTTCGGTCAGCATGCCGAGGTACTTCTTCTTGATCTCCTCCGAGCCCCCCAGCGCGATCGGGGCGGTCGCGAGGCCGTTGCAGCCGAGCGAGGTCTGGATGCCCGAGCACCCCCAGGAGAGCTCCTCCTCGATCAGGCAGCCGTCGAGGTAGCCGGCGCCGGCGCCGCCGTAGGCCTCCTCGATGTGCGAGTTCATCAGCCCGACCTCCCAGGCTTTCTCGATGATGTCCTGCGGCCACGTGCCGTCGCGGTCGTACTCCCAGGCGACGGGGCGAATCTCTTTGGCAGCGAAGTCGTGCGCGAGCTCGCGCAGGTTCCGTTGCTCGTCTGTGAGCGTGAATTCGACCATGTGCGTGATCTCCTCGAAGAGCAGTGGATTGACTGATCAGTCAATCAGGGTCGAAGAAAGGGTATCGAAGCGCGAGGAAGGAAAGCAACGATGTTGATCTGGGGGCCGAGACCGCGGCGCGTGACAAACCGCAGGGCGCGCAGACCGCGGCCGCTCGCGTGGGCGTGGTAAAGCGCTCGCAAAATGTGGCTCATCCCCGGAGGACCTGCGTGGTGGAGTCCCGTGGCGGGGCACAGCGAGGCGATCAAGCGAGGCGATCCAAACGGAGCGGGCGAAATCCGCAACAATCCAGAGATGCAGAGTGCGTTCCCGATCGTCGTGTTCGGCGCGGTGGGACTGTCGGTCGTGATGTCGATCGTGTTCCTGATCAGCAAAGGCAGCGCGTATGACGAAATCGGCGAGGGCTGGCTGCCGGGCGAGCCGCCGCACGGATCGCCGTTCGGCCAGGGCATGGAAATCGCAGACCTGCCGACCATGAGCCCCGAGCTCGCACAGGCCGAGCGCGAGCAGGAGATCAGGCAGATGCTGCAGGCGCGCAGCGAACGGCGGGTGCGCCGGGGCGAGCCGGCGCTGGACATCGACGCGGAGATCGCGAAGCTGACGGCGGCGGCGCCGGCGAGCTCACAGCACGACCAGGGGATCGCCGAAGAGGTGCTGCAGCTGGTGGTCGCGCGCAACGAACGGCGCGAGCGGCAGGGGCTGGAACCGCTGGACATCGAGGCCGAGGTAGCGCGGACACTGGCGGAGCTCAACCCCTGAGCACGCATGGCGGCGCTGGATCGGCGTGCCGAGCACATTTCGCTCGGTGCGTCCCCGACCAGCTTGCCCTGCGTGTCCAGGAGCGCAATGGGATGACCCTATGAGCGATATGAGCACGCGGGGGCGCGGTCGGGTATAAACGCCCCATGGCCGAGCACCGCACGTTCGAGCTCGACGAGCTGACGATCCGTCCGGGGACCTACTTCAACCCCCAGACCGAGGTGTTGCTGGTCGTCGACGACTCCCCCGATCTCGACCATGAGATTTTCAACATGGAGGACTTCGAGGGCGACGAATGGGTGCTCGTCTCCGACGAGTCCCCGGTCGACGAGCACCGCCGCGACGAGCTGATCGAGCGCTTCCAGGTGACGTATCACCCCGGCGGGGAGCACTCGATCGAGGGGGACGCGGACGACGAGGAGGAAGACGTGCTCGAAGCCGATGACCAGGAGGTCGGGCGGGAGTAGGTAGGGCGTTGCCCACGCTGGGTGCGGATGTGAGCCCGGCTCGGCAGCGTCAGCGTACGCCTCGCAGCAGGCTCGCCGGGGTCACGTCCAGGGCACGGGCCAGCCGTACGAGCGTCCGAAACTCCGGGGCGCGCTCGCACGTCTCGAGGCGGGACAGGGCGGTGCGGTGCATGTTCGCCTCGGCGGCGAGCGCTTCTTGGCTCATGTCCGCGCGCAGTCGCTCACGCCGGAGATTCGCGGCGAAGCGGGATAGTGGCTCCGTAAGTTCGGGGTCTGTGGTGGGTCCCACGCCGCCATCGTCCAGACCCGTAGCCGGTCAGGCAACCGCCACAACGGCACGGCTATAGCCAGGACAGCACAAAAAACAGTCGCAAAATGCGGGGCCAAGAGTTCCCCAACGTAGAACCCATCCGTCTGCATGGCTAAGATCCTCCGCAAAGCTACGCAGTGCTAGGCAGAGACCAGACAATCTATAAAGGGGGCGCACGCATGTTCGGGTCGGCCAGTTCTAGGCAATGGGTGGTTGATCTCTTGGGGGTGGATCGGGTGGGGGGCCCTGTGCGCTTTGTCCGTCTATCGGCTGTCCTTGTGTGCGGTGTTGCTCTGCTCTGGATTGTTGGAGTGGCATCTGCTGACGCTGAACAGTATATAAATCATAAGCCGGTAGGCATCAAAGAACGCGAGCTCATTGCGGATAATTCCGGCGGGACTATTGAACATGAACCCGAATATAGTGAGCCACCTGGTTATTATGCCGAAACACCAGACATAGGCGGAACCGGGGGTAACGGACTCTATGAATACACGGAAGAATGTGAAAAAGGTAATATCTTTGAACACTGCGAAGGTCTACACACCGTAGTCCGTCAGAACACCGAAGGCAAACTTCCTCCTGGGTTTATCAAGCTAGAACATATCTTGATCGAAAGCGATTATCAGGGTAAGCGCACTGTTGATATTGACCGTTACGCTTGGAAGCCGGAAACAGAACTGCTCGGCGAAGAAAATGAAGGTGAACCTAAGCATAAACATTGCCAGGCTGGATATCCAGTAAACTGTGCTACTGGGGATCAGGTTGTGACGCAGACGGACTTGTCGATTGGCGGCCGTGGACCGGCACTCAAGCTGACGCGCACATACAACTCGCTTCTCGCGTACAAACAGGCCACGGCGGGTCCGTTTGGGTTCGGGTGGACAGGCCCATATAGCGCGCACTTGAGCCTTGAAGAATTCTGTCGTAGCGAAACAGAATGCGAAAAAGTGGCAAATGTCTATCAGAACAATGGAAGTACCATGAGGTTCACGCGCTCAGGGGAAGCCTGGACTGCGACTTCAGGTCTAGCAGAGGCAACACTTGCCGCCGAAGGCAGCGGGTATGTCTACACGTTGCCGGATCAGACGAAGTTGGAATTCAACAGCGAAGGGCGACTGACGAAGGAAACGGACCGCAACGGAAATACAATCACGCTTGCGTACAACATCGAAAAACAGCTCGAATCAGCAACCGATGGCGCTGGACGCAAACTCACTTTCAAATACAATGGCAGCGGTCAGGTCGAAAGTGCAACCGACCCGATGGGCCATACCGTGAAATACACTTATGAATCCGGCAATCTGGCGAGCGTGACGCAGCCCGGCGAAAGCAAACTGCGATGGCAGTTCAAATACAACTCTGCGCATGGGTTGACATCCGAAACAGATGGGCGCGAACATACGATCACCACCGAATATAACAGCGCAGACGAGGTCGTCTCTCAAACGGATGCGATGTCACGCACACGGGAATGGCGATACGGGATGCTTCCGGAAGGAACGTATACCGAAATCGTCGAACCGAACGATACCGTCACGCGCGACGAATTTAATCTTCAGAGCCTGCCGACGAGCATCACGCACGCATATGCCACGCCTAGCTCGACGACAGCAACTTTCGAATATAATAGCTCGGGTGAGCTGATAGCCTTCACCGACCCGAACAAACACAAGACCGAATACGGATACGACTCCGCGGGTAATCTCACGAGCGAAAAGAACGCGGACGGCGACGAAACCAAATGGACATACGACAGTAAGCACGACATCGAAACAGAAACGACCCCTGATGGGGAGACCACGACCATCAAACGCAACAGCGCCGGCGATCCGGAAGTGATCGAACGGCCCGCTCCCGGCGAAAAAAAGCAGAAGACCACGTACAAATATGCCAGCAACGGGGATATGGAAAGCATGACCAACCCGCTGGAACGCACGTGGAAATACGAATACGACCCCTACGGCGACCGCAAGGCCGAAATCGACCCGGAAGGCAACAAGCGAACCTGGGAATACAACGAAGACTCCCAGGAGACCGCGACGGTCAGCCCGCGCGGGAACGCTGCAGGCGCTGAAGCGTCGAAATTCACGACCAAAATCGAACTCAACGCCAAGGGTCAGCCGCTGAAGATCACCGATCCCCTCTCCCATACCACGAAATACACGTACGACGGGGACGGCAACGTCGAAACGATGACCGACGGCAACTCGCACAAAACGAAATACACGTATGACGCGGACAACGAGCGGACCAAGACGGAAGAACCCAACAAAACGGTCACGGAAACGGAATACGACTCGATGGGGCAGGTCAAGAGTCAAACCGACGGCAACAAACACGTCACAAAATACGTGCGCAACCTCTTGGAGGAGGTCGAAGAAGTCGTCAATCCGCTCGGGAAGAAAACGCTCAAGGAATACGACCCCGCGGGGAACCTCGTCAAGCTGACCGACCCCAAAGGGCGCACCACGACCTACACCTACGATCCCGCAAACCGTCTCACCGAAGTCAGCTGCTCCAGCGGCGCCCCCTCCACGGTCACATACGAATACAACAAAGACGGCGACCGTACAAAGATGACCGACGGCACCGGGACGACGAAATACGAATACGACCAGCTGGATAGGATGACCGAAAGCGAAAACGGCCACAAAGAAATCATCAAGTACGAATACAACCTCGGCAACCAGCAAACCAAGATCACCTACCCCAACACCAAAGCCGTCGAACGCGCCTACGACAAAGACGGGCGCCTGGAAAAGATCACGGACTGGAACAAAAAGGAAACCAAATTCGCCTACGACGAAGATTCTGACCTGAAAAAGATCACCTTCCCCAGCGAAACCAAAGACGAAGACACATACGCGTACAACGACGCGGACCAGATGACCGAAGTCAAAATGAAAAAAAGCTCGGAAACCCTGGGATCGCTCGTCTACACGCGTGACAATGACGGCCAGGTCAAAAAGACCACCTCCAAAGACCTTCCCGGCACGGAAGTCACGGAAAACACCTACGACGAAAACAACCGTCTCACAAAATACGGCAGCACCGAATACAAATACGACGCCGCCAACAACCCCACCACAGAGGGATCGAGCACGAACACCTACAACGAAGGGGACGAGCTCGAAAAAGGCACTGGCGTAACGTACTCCTACGACGAACTCGGGGAGCGCACCAAAACCACTCCCGAAAAAGGACCGGCGACCACCTACGGCTACGACCAGGCCGGGAACCTTACCTCCGCAGAACGCCCCAAAGAAGGCGAAACCTCCGAAATCAAAGACACCTATGCCTATAACGGCGAAGACCTGCGCACATCACAGACGATCTCAGGCACAACCAGCTATCTTGCATGGGACATGGCCGAAGAACTTCCGCTGGTCCTCAGCGACGGGACGAACAGCTACATCAATGGGCCGGGCGGTCTGCCGATCGAGCAAATCAACAACAGCACCGGAACCGTCCTATATCTGCACCACGACCAGCAAGGCTCGACCCGTCTGCTCACCGTCTCCACCGGCAAAAACGAAGGCGCCTACACCTATACCCCCTACGGAGGGGTGCAGGAACACACGGGCACGGCCACAACGCCGCTCGGCTATGACGGGCAATACACCAGCAGCGATACAGGGCTGATCTACCTGCGGACACGGGTCTACGATCCCGCGACCGCGCAGTTCCTCACCGTCGACCCGCTTGTACGGCTTACGCGAGCCCTATACACGTATGCCCAAGATAACCCTCTCAACCGCGCTGATCTAACCGGACTATGTACTGGATTTGGCCCAGCGCCTGCTGGATGCACCGGTGGTCCCGACGAACTTGGACCACACGTGTTTTGCGAACCCACCCAGCACGAAGCGGAACAGCGCGAAAAGGAAGAAGCAGAAAACTTCAAGAAGGAAGTGGAAACAAGCGAAGCCAATCGCAGCGGGCAAGATGCTTGGGGGAACGGGGGCAATCCTACTTACGGAGGCGAACCAAAAGACGCACCGCCGGAGGAGGATCCCGAATAGGTCACCGCCGAACACCGATATCCCTACGTCGGGCGCGTACACGTGTGCGCCAGAGTCCCGAGCCTGTATCCGCAAAGTCAGCGTAGAGAGGCCTGCTAAAGTCGATCAGGTGATGCACGACAAGGCCCGAACCCGGATATGGGTTTCCGCCACTGTGTTGACTGCGGTAGTGGTGGTCATTGCGGTCGCCGCTCTGCGTGGAGGCACACGTACGCTTCAGCCCCGCGCCGGCATTATCGGTGGAGTTTCTGTTGCTAGCACAACCCTGCCAGCATTGACGTATGTGCGCATCCGATGGCGGCATAGTATTGTTCAGTGCACTGGAACACTTGTTGCTCCCAATGCCATACTGACAGCCGCGCATTGCCTCGAAAGTTCACGTACTGGGAAAGTGGCAGCTGCGGCCCAGGTCCGGGTCCTCGTTGGGCATCTTGACGATGCCAATGCGCGCCATCCGGGGTTGACTATAGGACGAGTCGTTATATTTGGTAGATCCCGATCTGCTGCAAACAGTGCTGATGTCGCGCTGCTCGTCATGGATACATCTACCACATTGTCTCCGATCCTTCTTGCGTCGGAAGGCCGCTGGTCGGGCGCTCCGCGCGCAGAGATGATCGGCTGGTCGGCAGGCGAGCTTCTCACGCGTGCCATCCTCGACTCCCAGTTCTCGCAGCCAGAAAAGGTGGTCGCCCAAACGGTCGTTCAGACATCGGGATGGTGCGAAGAAAAGGTGTGGCACTTTAGTCCGCGGTATGACATTTGCGCCATCGACCCTCCGTCATATAACACAGGTGGCTGTGTGGGCGCTAGTGGCGCCCCGCTCGTCGCCAGCAACACGTCGCCTGCCGTTGAGATCGGCATGGTGATCAGAGGTTCAGACGGATGCTCTACGCACCGGCCGACTGTGTTTATACGGATAAGCGCAGTTCGTGGATGGATTAACGCACAACTCGCGACAGTCGGCACACTGAACAGTAATTACACAAAGACCAATGGCTCACGATATTGATGCTTATACTAGTCATAGAAGGGGATCCACTCACTGAGCACCTCGTACTGCTAATCATCGCTGTCGCGTCGGCTGGTGTTTTGCTTCTAATCATCTTGCTGGCTGTGATTTTTTGGGGGAGCACTCGGAAAGATCGCACGGCCCTAGGCCGCGAGCCTGAGCCGACGAAGGCAACGGAGCCAAGCCAGAATCCGTTCGGAGACCCCGACTGATGCGCGAAGAACTGGGTGTTTTAGCGACTTTCGGCAGCGATGCGTTTCCGCATGTCGCGTGTCGGATGCGTGCTCTGGCTGGTCTGTTCGCGTCAGAACGCGGGGGTGTCGTGTTGCTGCTTGTCGATCGCTTCGCCGAGTTGCCGCAGGTCGGCGTCCAGGGCGCGCAGGAACCCAAGGAGGGTATGCCAGCGGATGCCGCGATGTCCGTTCTCGACCTGCGAGACATAGGTCGCGCCGATCTCCACCTTCCCCGCCAGCTGCTCTTGGGTGAGCTGGGCCTGTTCGCGTAGCGCACGCAGCGCCTTCCCGAGGGTGCGATATGCGTCGGTGTCTTGTTCTGCTCGACGGCGCGGGGTAGGCATCGGACACAACACGGCCTTTACAGTTGAGCTAAGTTACGATAGGCTGCCGGACGACCATACAAGTTGGCGCCCGCGATGGTTGTGGCCACCCGGGCGCCGTGGCACCGAGAGCACGAACTCCCGGCACGTCGGCCAAGCTACCAGCACAACGGCAGCGTGGCTTCATTGCCGCAGAGCAGTCCTCCCGGGGCCTCCGACCACAAGGAGGAACCATGAGCAGCGCGATCACACGAGGCGTCCTGCAATCCCTCATCGTCGAGGACCGGCCCTGGACGGTCGAGGAGCTGATCCGCGAGAAGGGAAACCGCATCGAAGTCGAAGACGCAATCGCCGACCTGCACGCCGCGGGCCTGGTCAACCGGATCAACAAGCGCGTGGTGTGCGCTTCGCGGGCAGCCATCCGCGCGGACAAGCTGAACGCCTGACAGCCGCAGCCACGACGATGAGCAACGCCGATCTTGGGTGCGCGGCGCAGCGGTTGCGCCGCGCACGCCGAGTCACGATCGAAGCGCTGGCGTTCGCCGCGGACATCCACCCGACCTACCTGTCCGGGTTCGTATGGCGCGATGGGTAGCTGCTGGAGATCGAGGGTATTGGCGCGCCAGCCTTCGATGATGATGGACAGGTCGTGACGAGGTCGCTCGTCGATTCGGGCGATTCGGAGAAATCCAGAGGCGCTACGCAATGCTGGTCCGGCAGACGTGTATACTGTGCCTGTAGAAGGGTCGGTTCGTCGCTCTTAACCACGCTTAGGAGGCTTTGCCTCCCCCGACCCTTTCTTTTTGCCGTTGCTGGGGTTCTCTGGGATGGCGTCGACGGCACGCAGGACCGGGCCCGAGCGCTTGGTGGCGAACGCGATCTGCTCGATGCTCCTCCAGTAGACGTCCAGCTCGGGCCTGTGGCTCGGGTCGTGGCGGTGGGCCGCGAGGTAGGCGATCAGATCGGCGGCTTGCAGGCCGGGACTGACGGCGCTGAGCGTGAAGTGGGGTGTCTGCATGAAGCGCCGGCGCCAGTCCGGGCTCACGCGGACGATGAAGTTCTGTATTGCGCAGGCGGCGCTCAGGTCCTCGCTCTTGCCCCGATTATCGAACAGCAGCTGTCCTTCTGAGCCTGAGGGGAGCGTTCGCATGCACCGGCGGAAGTCCTTGAGGAGCTCTTGGTAGACAGGGGAGAGCGCCTGGGGATTGGGGTTGCGCAGCAGCAGCCATTCCTCGTGGGTGGTCCAGATCGCGAACGCGTAACCGTGGTGCTTGGGCACGGCTGCGAGCGTCTCCTCGGCGACTTGCAGGAGTCTGGAGAAGCCTGCTCCCTCACGCTTGTGGAAGGCTGACTTGGCGAAGGAGTTGGTGCCCTTGATCTCGCCGTCGCTGAGCTCTTTGGCGCCAAGCACGTTCTTCTTGATCTGCCAGATCTCGCGGCAGAAGCCGTTGTACCGGGCGCGCGGAATCCCAACCGCACCGAGCGCTCCCACCGGCCGGCCGGCGATTGTCTGCCACGTCTCGTCGATGAAGAACAGCACAATCCGACCCTACCTAAGCAGTGAGCAGCGGATGATGTGCCACAGCACAACGGCAGCGAGGCTTCATTGCCGCAGAGCAGTCCTCCCGGGGCCTCCGACCACAAGGAGGAACCATGAGCACCGCAATCACACGAAGCGTCCTGCAATCACTCGTCGTCGAGGACCGGCCCTGGACGGTCGAGGAGCTGATCCGCGAGAAGGGCGAGCGCATCGAGGTCGAAGACGCGCTCGCCGACCTATACGCCGCGGGCCTGGTCAACCGGATCAACAAGCGCGTGGTGTGCGCCTCACGGGCAGCCATCCGCGCGGACGAGCTGAACACCTGAGCGCCACCGGGCAGTCACGAGGATAAGCAACGTTGATCTTGGGTGCGCGGCGAGACGGCTGCGGTGTCGCTGCTCAGGCGCACGCCGATGGCGCTTGTGCTCTTTCGATCTGCTCCCTGATCCCTGTCGCGGCGACGTCGTCTCGGAGCGTCGCCTGTCCCGTTCTCCGCTTCTCGTCGGAGTAGGGGGCGTGGCGAGTGCGATCCCGACTTCCCATCCCATGCCGCGAGCCGGGGTGGATGCGCTTAACACGTTCGCGCTCGTCATGCGCGAACGGCATCCGGGCGTGATCGCCTTGCCGCTAGGGCAGATAGGGGCGGAGGGGTCCGTTGTCTCGTCCCCGGCGGGGCAGATCATCCGACCCTTCACCCCGCCAGAGCATCCAGGCGTAGCCCCTCTTCGCACAGGTAGGCTGCTCCGTCGATGACCTGGACGGTTGAGTTCTTCGAGGACGACCGGGGCCATCAGCCGGCTCGGGAGTGGTTGCAAGCGTTGGACAGTGCCAAGCGCGCCGCGGCAATCGCGGCGATCGAGGTGCTCCTGACAGACCTCGGCCTGGGCGTGTGCGCGACCGAGCACGGTAAGCAGCTGGGGGCTGGCCTTTTCGAGTTCCGCATCCGCCACGATGAGTCAGTTATCCGCGGCAAGGCCGGTGAAGCGGGCACGGGCAGGCGCGACGAGGTGCTGCTTCGCGTCTTCTGCCACGCTCATGGGCAGAAGATCGTTCTGTTGCTCGGTGGCTACGACAAGGGGGCAGCGCCGAGCAAGAGGCGCCAGGATCGCGAGATCGAGACCGTGCGTCAGCGACTTCGCTCGTTCAAGCTGCAGCAGGGCCGTCGTCGAGCCGCGGCGCGGCGGCGCAGATGACGCTTTCACGACTCATGGGATTGACGAATCACCTGATATGGGTTATAACCTATTGATGCCCGCCGCAAAGAGATACACATGACGACCAAATTTGACGACTTCGTCCGCGAGGTCGAAGACGGCAGCACCGACGAGGAGCGCCGTGAACTGGACGCAGCGCGTGCTCGTTTCAAGATCGGCGCTCGTCTTCTGCAGCAGCGCCAAGCCGCGGGCCTGTCTCAACAGCAGCTCGCCGCGGCGTCGGGAATCGCTCAAGCCGACATCAGCCGCATCGAGCGGGGCCAGGCCAACCCGACTGTCGCCACGCTCCAGGCGCTCGGTGCCCCACTCGGAGTCACACTGGACTACATCCCCGAGCCCGAGTTCATCAGCGCTTAATTACGCTTAGGGCCGGCCAAGCTACCAGCACGGCAGCGTGGCTTTCTGCCGCAGAGCAGTCCTCCCGGGGCCTCCGACCACAAGGAGGAACCATGAGCAGCGCGATCACACGAAGCGTCCTGCAATCCCTCATCGTTGAGGACCGGCCGTGGACGGTCGAGGAGCTGATCCGCGAGAAGGGCGAGCGCATCGAGGTTGAAGACGCAATCGCCGACCTGCACGCCGCGGGCCTGGTCAACCGGATCAACAAGCGCGTGGTGTGCGCCTCACGGGCAGCCATCCGCGCGGACAAGCTGAACGCCTGATAGCCGCCGGGCAGTCACGAGGATAAGCAACGCTGATCTTGGGTGCGCGGCGCGGCGGCTGCGCCGCGCACGCATACGCACTATCGGCGTAGTCCACAGCCGATCGTCCCCATTGCTGTCTGACCCAGCCGGTCCGGATTTCGTGCGGTGCGATGGGTGGCTGCTGGAGGATCGAGGGCCGGGAGCCGGTGCATTTTATGTTGTCGGGCCTGAGCGTTGCTGCGCTCGGCGGTGCGCTCGAAGACCCGCTCGCGGGGCGACCGCAAGCCAGCGACACTCCGCTGCGCGCCATCCGATGGTTCGTTGCGATAGATCAGACGAAAGCGCGGCTTGCCCGGGTGCGTCGGAATGTCAAAGCGGACTCGGCGGCAGTTCGCCAGCTCAGTGTGACGGCCAGGTCCCATGAGATCGCCGATGTAAGGATTGGCCTTGCATTCGACAAGAAGCTCGGCGATACGGTGCTTCAGAGCGTCAATTTCGGCTGCGTGGGCTGCGTCATCGTCATCAGACGCTGCGATGAGACTCGCGATGTCATCGCGTACCCCGTCCGCAAAGGTGACCCGCACCTCGCGGTCAGTTTCGTCAGCCATCACATCAACGAGTGTGGATACCGAGCCCGCTCAGCGCCTCGGCGCCGTCCTGCGTGCGTTCGGCGGCGCCGCTTCGTATCCGCTCTGCCGCGAGCGCCTCTGCCTCGTCATCAGCGCTGCGATACTCGAACGTCTGAGCCATCGTGTCCAGCCTTGAGTCCATGTCAGTTTGGAGCTTGCGCAACGACTCCTGAAGCTGACGGACCATCTCCGTCAACGTGTCCAAGACTTGACTGGACCTGGTCTTTGGCAGAAGGAACATCACAGCAAGCATACTGCCCCAGTCCGATACCGACATGGACACCAAGCAGCCAGAAGGCAAGTCCGAGCGCGATCAGAATCCCCCACATTTTTAGCGGTCTTTGGGGTCGCGTGAGTGTTGCACTTCGACGGCGGTGACGATCTCGCGCAAGCGCACGTCGAGGGTCCTGGACGGTCGAGGAGCTGATCCGCGAGAAGGGCGAGCGCATCGAGGTCGAAGACGCGATCGCCGACCTGCACGCCGCGGGCCTGGTCAACCGGATCAACAAGCGCGTGGTGTGCGCTTCGCGCGCAGCCATCCGCGCGGACAAGCTGAACGCCTGATCGCCACCGGGCAGCCACGACGATGAGCAACGCCGATCAGGGGTGCGCGAGCTGGGCAAGGTCACCCGCACGAAGCGCCCGGGGGACGGCAAGTCCGCCTACACGCTGAGCTCGACGGCCGGCTGAGGGCGGCTCAGAGACCTCTCCCCATGTGTAATGCTGTATACTGTATGGCGTTATGCAGCATCGTACGCAGCTCTACCTGGATGACGCGCAGTATCGCTGGTTGAAGCAGCAGGCTCGCCAGGGAGGAAGCATCGCGGCTGTGGTGCGTGAGCTGATCGACAGGGCGCGCTCGCGTAGGCCGAACCACGATCGCGATTCGCTGATCCGCTACCTGGTTGACGAGCCTCCCACGAAGGGATCTGGCAGCTCATCTGTGCAAACGCTCGATCAGGACCTCTACGGTTGAGAAGGGTGTTTGTCGATACGGGCGCGTTCGTGGCGCTGCGCAACCGCGGTGAGCGCGAGCACGAGGCGGCGCGCACGGCGTTGTCGAGGTTGGTGTCCGAGCGTGCGCTGCTGGTGACCTCGAACTACGTCTTCTCCGAGACCTACACGGCGTTGCTCGTCAGGGCAGGCCGGGAGGAGGCGATCGAATGGGGCCGTCGCTTCCGCGCCGGGGAGGTGATCGAGATGGTGCGGATCGATGAGTCGGTCGAGCAGGACGCCTGGGCGATCCTCGAAGCCCACGCCGACAAGCGCTGGAGCCACGTGGATGCGACATCCTTCGCCCTGATGGAGCGCGAGGGGATCACCGAGGCGTTCGCCTTCGACCACCACTTCGCCCAGCGCGGGCTGATGCTCGTGCCCGTGGCGTAGGGCGGGTTAATCGAGATCGAACGCGGCCTGGATCGCGTCGCTGAGGGCCTGCTCCTGATGGCGAGCAGCACGCCGATCTGTGCTCCGAAGCGTCCTGCAATCCCTCATCATCGAGGACCGGCCCTGGACGGTCGAGGAGCTGATCCGCGAGAAGGGCGGCGAACGGATCGAGGTCGAAGACGCGATCGCCCACCTGCACGCCTCGGGCCTGGTCAACCGGATCAACAAGCGCGTGGTGTGCGCTTCGCGCGCAGCCATCCGCGCGGACAAGCTGAACGCCTGATCGCCACCGGGCAGTCACGACGATGAGCAACGCCGATCGGGGGGCGCGGCGCGGCGGTTGCGCCGCGCACGCCGGGTCACGCCCTCACCTCAGCGCTGCCGAGGGCTGCCACGACGAGTCGCGGGTCCCCGGTGAGCCGACTGAGCCTCCACGCCCACGCCGCGTGAGGTTCAGCGTTGGGTGCGTTGCAGCCAGCGCTCCAGCAGCGGGTCGATGATCACGAAGCGCCCGTCGGCGCGTGCCACGTCGCCGGCATAGATGAGGGCCCGGGTGGCCTGCTGGGCGGCGCTCTTGTCCAGCTCGAACGCGAGCAGTGTCGTCTTGCTGTAGAGGGTTTGCGGGCTGTTTGCCAGCGCCGCCAGCACGCGGCGCTGGGCGGGAGCGGAGCCGAGGTCGAGCCAGGTGCGTTCGAAGCGCTCTCTGGTCTCATGATCCACCGCGTCGAGGACCGTCTGGTAGGTCTCCTCGTCGGCGGTATGGCCTCGGCCGGTGTGCTCCCATAGGTGGTGGGCCAGCAGCATTGCCCGCTGCGGGTGTCCACGCGCCAGGTCGAGGAGCAGCTCGAGCGCCGCCCCGGGGTCGCGACCCGTGCGGTCAAAGCGCGCGCCGATGTACTCGGCGAGATCGCCGTCGTCGAGTGGGCCGACCGGGATCGGTCGCGCCTGGTCGAACAGGGGCCTGCCCTTGCGATTGAACAGCTCATCGAGCATCCCGGGCTCGGAGCCGGCGAACACGTAGCTGGCCTCGTTGCGATGCAGTTGGATCTTGCTGCGCAGCAGACCGTCGAGCCCATCGTCGATGCGCAGGAAGTCCTGGAACTCGTCGAATGCGACGAGGGTGCGGATCCCGGACTTCGTGAAGATGCGCTTCGGTAGGTCGAGCAGGTCGGCGAGACGTTGATTGTCGAGCTGACGGATGTACTCGGCCTGGACGCCCATGCCGCCAGCCTGGGCCTTCACGGTTGTGCGCCACGACCGCGTGAGCGCCGAGACGGTGCGCCGCAGCGGGCCGGCGAGTCCGGCCAAGTAAGCCTCCTCGATCCGGCGAGCGGCCTCTCCGCGCGTCACGCAACGATAGAAGTCGACATGGACGGTGTGCAGTCCGGCCAGATCGGCCTCGGCGAGGAGGCGTAGGATGATCGATGTCTTGCCGTAGCGTCTGGGCGCGGAGAGCCGTGTGTTGTGACCTCCTTCGGCCAGCGAGAGTAGTTTGCGGGTCTCCTCGTCGCGGTCGATCAGGGCGTCCGGGGGAAGTGGGTCGTCGTAGACGAAGGGGTTGAGTTCGTCGGCCATGGGTACAGTGGATACTATACCAAATAGTATAGCAAATACTATACCGATATCTCACAACGAGTGACCCCGACTGATGCGCGAAAAATACAAGTCACCGAACGATACGGCCATATACTCTAAAAGCTACGTCATGGGTCTGATCTCTGGTAGGTGCAGAGTTCGTTGATCATGTGAGCCTAGGGATTCGCACGTATCACGACTCCCCTTGAGTGTCGCCTATTTCCAGAGCCGTATGGAGCCTCGGTAGCTCCTGGTTGCGTTGACCTTGTAGAAGTCCACGTCCGCGCCGGGCTTCCCCAGAACACTGAGCGCCCATGCGGGCGCGATGAAACTGACCCAGCCGGTCCGGGTTTCGTGTGGCGCGATGGGTGGCTGCTGGAGGATCGAGGGTGTTGGTGCGCGCCGGCCCTCGATGATCGGTGGGTATGTCGTGACGAGGTTGCTCGTCGATGTGGGCGATTCGGGCAGCGCCAGTTCCACGTCCGGGCTGGGCGAGTAGGACGCGCGCCGCTCGGGGCCCGTTCCGACGCCGAACAGCAGTGGTTGCTCACCGGTGTTCGTGATCGACAGCTCATAAGACACGAGCTGCCCGTGACCGTCCGGATATAGATCCTCGTTCTCAGATGCGTTGCTCACGCGCGTGGGGGTGATCTGCGACTCCAGCAGGCGGACGTCGTATTCGGGCATCCGCAAGGTGCGCGCGCGGTCCACGACGTTGACGGTCGTAAGCGAGGAGAGCGAGCCTTCCACGCAGGTGCCTTCATGGCCTTCCGCGGAGTCGATGCCGGCCGCCAGGCACGTGGGGTATTGAGAGCCGATGTGCGGCTGCGAGCGTGCTGCGGGACGGGAGATGGAGAGGAGCGAGAACAGAACAAGCAGCGCACAGAGCGCCCCAACGAACCGCGCAATGCGCACTCGGCGCCGCGAGGCGCCAAACGCTTCGGCCGGATCGCTCGCGTTGGGGTATGTGTCTTGCTGTGTGGACAGCTCGCGAGGCTCGTCCGTGTCGTCTTCTGGTACGGGGTAATCGCGGAATACCGGCCTGCCGGTCAGCAGGCGTCCGAGTCCTCGCAGCGGCGGCCGAGCAAGGAGGATCACGGCGAGCAGGAAGTACACCGATAAGACGGCTGAGTTGTTGCCCGTCAGCGCGCGCTCGAAGCCGCTCCCGTCCACGAACGAATGGATCGCGATTCCGGGAAGCAACGATCCAGTGCGCTCGTAGAGCAGACAGGTGATCACACCGAAACAGCCGACTATCAGCTTCCCGGGGAGTGGGTACTGGGTGTGGACCAGCGAGAACAGCACGGCGGCGATCAGACACGCCGGGATGATCGTGAGGCGGTTGCGCAGGCACCGGTAGAGAAACCCGCGGAAGAAGATTTCCTCGGCGACGGGAGCGCCCACGCAGGCCACGAAGCCCGCGAGCACGATCGCGATCGTGCTGTGATGGGAGATGTTCGCGAAGTTGCTGCTGATAGGTGCCGGGTGCAGCGCTCGACGCCAGAACACGTTGACCCAGCCGTAAGCAAACAGGCCCAAGATCGCCAGCGCGGTGGCACGCCCCCCGGGCACGAAGCGCAGGCCGAGATCCTTCGCCCCGAGAGCGCCTCGGCGCCAGAGCGGTATAAGCGTCGCGAGGAAGACCGCCTCGGTGAGCAGCGCCCACAGTCCGATACCGACATGGACACCAAGCAGCCAGAACGCGAGCCCGAGCGCGATCAGAATCCCCCACATTGCGACATAGGCCGTGAGCGCATACCGGACCGTCCAGCTTCGAGAGCGGGCGGTTGCAGAAGGCCACGGAGCGAGCCGCCGCCTTCGTGGCTCTCGGATCACTCGCGAGGTCACGTAGTCGTCATCGACAGTCAGAGGTGAGTGCTCAAACATCGCGCAACCCACGGGACTGGTACCCAGTGCCGTCGCCCGCGCGGCGGCGGAGAGGAGCACGAGAAGTGGCGCGGCCCTACCAACCGAGCCTCGGTACTACCCCGCCACAACGAGAGAGCACAGCTGATCTTCAACTCGCACGACCCTACGATCCTCGGGGACTCGCGCGGGCACCGCCTGCTTGGTCGCGACCAGACATGGTTCACCGAGAAGCGGATCGACGGCAGCACACGGCTTTTCTCCCTGCTCGACCTCGACCCACGCAAGCACGAGGCTGTCGGCAGACGCTACCTCGAAGGGCGTTACGGCGCCACCCCGATCATCTCCCGTTCTGAATTCGACCGTGTTGGCGAGCTGATCGCCGCCGACGAATAGGTTGGCGCGACCGAGCCCGACAAGGCACCGATCGACCAAAAACTCATCGCTCGGATCAACGCACTACGACCGCCGCGATAACCCGGCGTCACCGCCCGAACGCTGCCAAGCTCAAGCCCCGGCGGTTCAGGCGTTATGTGGTGCTTTGCATGCCAATGTCGCGCAGGTAGTGCTCAGTTGCCTCTGCTTCGCTCATCGCGCAGACTTCATCTTCGGGGAGGCCGATGCGGTGGATCAGGTACTCGAACAGCCATGCGGGCATCTGGGGCTTGCGGGCGGCGGGGGTCGGGTCGGTTCCGCGGAGCGCGGGACTGCCGGTGTCGAGTGTCTCCCAGAATTCTGCTTGAGAGCGTAAGGCGAGCTGGTGGCGCCAGATCTGTGTCCACAGTCCGGGGTCGTCGCAGGCGGGGCCGCGGCCGTGAGAGACCTTCGTGCGCAGGATGCTGCCGTCGGGAAGCTTCTTGCGGTAGCGGGTGTGGTCGGGGCTCTTGGTTTGGGTCTCTTCCCAGCCGTCGATCTCGCAGAAGCGCTTGAGCTCTCGCTTCTCGGGGATCGGCACCGTCTATTGTGCGCGCAGCGCCTGAGCGCTGTTGCGGGTCTTGGCCGGTGGGTCCGGCGGGCCGGGGAAGATCGCGCTCTCCAGCTCGTCGCGGAGGTCGGCGAGGTGTGCCTTGATGATGTGGGGGAGGTGCCCGGCGCGGTTGGGTGCGCGGAGGTACTCCTCGGCGTCGGCGAGGTACTCCTCGATGTAGACGCGGATCTCCTCGAGCAGGTCGGCCTTGGCCAGGACGTAGGTTGGGCCCTGCCCGTATACCTCGAGCTCGGGTAGCCAGATACTGACCGAGCCTTTGGAGTGCATGACCTGCGGGTTGAACGTGCGGTCGCCGAGCAGCGCCCACGCCTCGTCGCGCCCGACGAGCAGGCCGAGATCCTTGCCGCCGCGGCGGATCACGAGCGGTGTATGGCCGCCCACCGCCCCGGTGAACAGCGGCCCGGCATGCTGGCGGAATTGGCTGATGGTGACGGGCTCAGACATGATGCACCTCCCAGGAGACCTCCACTATAGCGTACGAAACGTACAACTTGTACACATATGTCTATGAAGACGTTTGCTACTCGGCTCCAGGCATGAGAAAAAGCAGAAAAGCCGGGTGGGTGGGCGACGCTGTTCCAGGCTTGCGAATGCCCAGGAGCACGACACCGCGGGTCAGGGGATGACCGCCTCGTCGAACACACAACCACAGTAGCGCGATGGAATGACGACAACAAGTGTCACGAACCCAGCGCAACTGCGGCCGCCCAGCGGGTTTGGAAGGGCATGCGCAAGCGCACGAGCGAGCCCGGGCTGCAACGAGCCCTGCAGGCACGGTCCGGGTCGAGCCATAGCATCCGCGCGATGTTCGCCTGGCTGGCCCCGCGCGCGCGCGCGTGTGTGCTCCCCCTTCTCAGCACCCTCGCCCTGAGCGGGCTGATCACCGTGATGATGGCCCCCGCGCAGGCGGGCGCGCGTGGGCCGAGCGTGAGCGCTACGCTGGCGAGCCTGAAGGGCAGCGGTGCGATCACCGAAGCGCAATACGCGCAGTACACGAGCGCGTATGCGGCGGCGCAACGCTCGCTGAAGAAGCTGAGCGGCACTCGGCACTCAGAACTTCAGAGCGTGATCGCCAACGTCGAAGGCATCGCCGCCGCCGGTGAGTTCACGCCGACACGGCTGCCGGCGCTGATGCTGACGCTGGAACGGAACAGGCAGTGGTGGACGACCGAACCGCTGATCGCAAGCCGCGAGCGGGTGAGCTTTCCGCCGAGCAAAATCGTGTGGGAGTACTACGCCGGCCAGGGCATCCAGATCCAATGGCTGGGGACGTTCGGCGAGGCCAACGGGTACTACCTGTCGGGTCACGAAAACACGAACCTGCGCGAACTGCTGAGCGAAGTGATCCCGCTCGCGACCCAGCGCGCCGGAGGGATCGCGTGGGAGTACATGTTTCATTTCGACGGCGGCGCGCCGCCGTGGACGAGCGGGCTGTCGCAGGGCACCGCGCTGCAGGTGCTCGCGCGCGCGTGGTCACGGTTCAAAGAACCCGTGTATCTGACGGCGGCGCAGCAGGCGCTTGGCATCTTCCAGACCGCCCCGCCGGCGGGGGTACGCGTCAAAACGAGCGCGGGGGCGGAGTACGCCGAGTACACCTACGCGCCGAGCGACAGAATCCTGAACGGATTCATCCAGGCCGAGGTCGGGCTCTACGAATACACGTCGATCACGAAAGATCCGCTGGGGCTGAAGCTGTTCGAAGAAGGCGACGCCGAGGCGCGCGCGGAGACGCCCCACTACGACACGGGCGCATGGTCGATGTATGACCAGTTCGGCGAATCGGACCTGAACTACCACGAACTGCTGACCGAATTCTTGACGCACCTGTGCGAACGCACGCACAAAGGCCCACCGCTCACGGGTGTCGCGGCCCCGGCGCCCTCCCCCCCGCCTACGCCCTCACCCACTCCTGCACCCTCCCCCCCGGCGTCGGGGGGTTCACCGAGCGAAGCCGGAGGCGGTTCGGGTTCAGGAACGGGCGGAGCGAGCGCGGCAAGCGCATCGAAGCGGGCGAAGGCTGCCCAGGCCGCGCCGACGCCGATCGCGGGCGATGAAATCTATTGCACGACCGCCCAGCACTTCACGGCCGACCTGCACACCCCGCCGGTGGTATCGCTGCTCACGACCACGCTGCCGGGCAGCACGCGGGCGGGCGTGCAGGTGTCGCTGTCGAAGGTCTCGGCCGTGCGCATCACGATCCGGCGGGGCGGCAAAACCGTGTGGAGCAACGGCGCGACCGTCGAACGCGGCAAGCCGAAGGTGCTGTGGGTGACGCCAGCGCAGACGGGCGCGTACTCGGTCACGGTCACAGCGACCGATCTGGCGGGCAACTTCTCGACCGCCACGGGCACGATCACGCTGACCAAGCGCTGACGGCCGGCGCCGCACCCATGGGTCCCGTCAAGCAGCTGACGAAGCCTTCCTTGACGAACCCTAGACTGAGGACATATGGCGCGGAACACCACGAGCGGGCACGGGAGCGAGTCAAGCCGATGGCACGACTGACGCGCGACTGGCGGGCGCTGGACGGCGAGCAACGCCTGGTCGGCGGCGCCGCGGTGGCGCTGTTCGTGACGATGCTGCTGCCTTGGTATCAGCAGAACGCGGTCGTAAACGCGCCCCGGACGGCACCGCTGCAGAGCCGGAATCTGAACGCGTTCCAGGTGTTCTCGTTCGTCGAGGCGGCCGTGCTGCTGGTCGCGATGGCGGTGATCTACCTGCTGTACGCGCGGGCGGAGGGTCGCAAGTTCCATCTCCCCGGCAGCGACGGGGCAGTCGTGATGGTCGCGGGCCTGTGGACGGCGCTGCTGCTCGTCATCCGGCTGTTCGACAAGCCGGGGATCTCGAGCCACGGGATCGCCGCCAACGTAGGGGTGCAGTGGGGGATCTTCTTCGCTCTGGCGGCGGCGGGTCTGATGACATACGCCGGCTCGCGCATGCGCGCCGCGCGCCGTCCAGAGCCCCCGGCGGTTCGCAGCCGTCCGCGCCGGCCACCGGCGCCGACACCCCCCATGCCGGTAGGACCAACACCGGCGACACCACCCCGCCCGACAACACGCCGTCCGGTGGCCGCCAGCCCAGTGACCGAGCAGCTCTCGTTCGAGGATCAGCCGCCCGACTCGGAGTAGGCCAGGTCCGTGTGCGCCTGGATCGTGTGCGGAATCCGCCACCCACGGCCGGCCTCTCAAAACCCACCGTCTACTCTGACACGAACCTGACGCCTATCATTGCGCGGACGATGTCGAGCTCGTCCGAGGCGCCGGCCTCCGTCCAAGCAGTCGCAGAGGGGTTGCGCGCGGTCGGATACCTGCCGGGCGAGTCGACCGCGCTGGTGGCATATCTGGCGACGAAGCTCGGCAAGCCCGTGCTGGTCGAGGGGCCGGCGGGAGTCGGCAAGACCGAGCTGGCCAAGGCGCTCGCCTCCTACCTGGACCGAGAGCTCGTGCGGCTGCAGTGCTACGAGGGGCTGGACGAGGCCAAGGCGCTGTATGAGTGGAACTACCGCAAGCAGCTGCTGCGCATCCAGGCCGAGGCCGACGGCGCGGGCTGGGACGCGGTCCAGGAGGACATCTTCGGCGAGGAGTTCCTGCTCGCGCGGCCGCTGATGAGCGCGATCGCCTCAGAGCAGCCGGTGGTGCTGCTGATCGACGAGATCGATAAGACCGACCAGGAGTTCGAGGCGATGCTGCTGGAGGTGCTCTCAGACTTCCAGATCTCGATCCCCGAGCTGGGCAGGGTGGAGTCGCGCACGCACCCGGTCGTGCTGCTGACCTCGAACAACTCGCGCGAGCTGACCGAGGCGCTCAAGCGCCGCTGTCTGTACCTGTGGCTCGACTACCCCGAGCTCGAGCACGAGCTGCAGATCGTGCGGCTGCACGCGCCCGACCTGCCCGAGACGGTCGCGCGCAGGCTGGTCGAGGTGGTCGGCATGGTCAGAGCGCTGGACCTGAAGAAGCCGCCGTCGATCGCCGAGTCGATCGACTGGGCGCGGGCGCTCTTGCTGCTCGGCGCGGAAGACATCGACGAGCAGACGTTCATGGACACGATGTCGGTGATCGTCAAGCACAGGACCGACATGGACCTCGTGGCCGAGCGCGTCGGGCTGAAGCTCGGGGCGACGGCCGATGCGCTCTGAGGATCGCCCGAGTCCCGACGCCACCCCGGCGGCGCGGCCTCGCTCCGATCCCCTGCGCTCCGCTAACGGTCCTCTCGCTCGACACGGTCGGGGGGAGGACTCCATCGCGCCGCCGGCGGGGTTCGCCGCGCGAGTGCTGGAGCTGGGCGAGGAGCTGCGCCGCGAAGGCGTCGCGGTCGGGACCTCAGAGCTGCTGGACGCTTTCGCGGTGCTGGGAGAGATCGACTGGACCGAGCAGGCGGATTTCCGCGAGGCGCTGGCCGCGACGCTGGCCAAGAGCCAGGAGGACAGGCGCGTGTTCGAGCTGGTGTTCGACCGGTTCATGTTCCGCGCGGTCGAGCTGGCCGCGATCAGAGAGGACGTACGCGAGCAGGCGGACGACGCCACCCCCGGGAGCCTGGACCTCGACGAGCTGAGCGACGAAGAGCTCGAGGGCCTGCGCGCACAGATCGCCGCCGCGCTGAGAGACGGCTCGGAGGGGGCGATGCGCGACCTCGCGCGGATGGCGATCGCGGCGTTCGCGCGCCGGCAGGAGGGCTCGGGCGTGATCGGCGTGGACGTGCAGCGGATCCGCCGGGCGCTGGGGCTGCGCGCAGAGCCCCAGCCGGAGCTGCCCGCGAACGATCCCCGTCGCGACGGGGTGCCACGCGAGGCGCTGCGGCGCTTCGAGGCGCTGCTCCGACGCGAGCTCGAGCGCGCCCAGGTGGAGCGCACCGGCAGCCTGCCCCCCGCGCGGGCACTGGGCGAGCTGGACCGGGCGCTGCCCTCGGGGCCGTTGGCAGACCTGGCGGCCGTGCACCGCGTGGTGGCACAGCTGCGCCGGCGGCTGGCCACGCAGGGGCTGCAGGCGCGCGGACACAGACATCACGCGCACGTGGACGTCAGGCGCACGATGCGCGCCTCGTTGCAGACGGGCGGTGTGCCGGTCGTGCTCAAGTACCGTCCGCGCCGCCCGCGCCGGCCGGAGATATACGTGTTGTGCGACGTCTCGACGAGCGTGACCTCGGCGTCGGTGTTTTTTCTGTCGGTGCTGCACGCGCTGCACGACACGTTCCGCAAGATGCGCTCGTTCGTGTTCATCGAGCGAATCAGCGAGGTGACCGACATATTCGAACACGAGCGCAACTTCAGCGCCGTCAGCGAGCGCATCGGCAGCGACGCGGGCGTAGCCGACATCTCGGGGTACACCGACTACGGGCGCGTGTGGTCGGAGTTTCTGGTGGACGTCGAGGATGACCTGCACCCGCGCGCGACCGTGATCGTGCTGGGTGACGCGCGCACCAACGGGCGCGACCCGCGCGCGGACATCTTCGCCCAGATCGCGGCGCGGGCGGGCCGCACGTTCTGGCTGAACCCCGAGCCGCGACTGTACTGGAACTACGGCGACTCGGTGATCGCCGCCTACGAGCAGTACTGCACCGCGTTCGAGTGCTGGACGACGGCCCAGCTCGAGGACTTCGTGCGTGCCCTGACGCGACCGGTCATCGCCGCCGCGCGCTAGCATCGGCGGCAGAGCAGACCGACTGACACCAGGGGAGCTGGCGGGACAGGCCGGCTGAGATGGCGCACGTATGCGATGCCCGGCGCCGACCCGTTGAACCTGTGGGGTAATGCCCGCGAAGGGAGCCACGTGCAAATAGGGCTCGAGCCCAGCCCGAGACCGCCCACGGAGAACACGTCGATTCCCGCCGTGAGCGTCACCGAGGTGAGCCGCGCCTACCGTGACCGCAATGGCACGAGGGTGCAGGCGCTGGCGGGCATATCGCTGCACGCCGCCACGAACGAGCTGCTGGCGGTGGTCGGACCAAGCGGGTGCGGCAAGACAACCCTGCTGGAGCTGATCTGCGGGCTGCAGGCGCCCGATGCGGGTTCGATCGAGTGCGCGCCGGCCGCGCTGATGCCCCAGCACGACCTGCTGCTGCCGTGGTTGAGCGCCCTGGACAACGCCGCGCTCGCGCTGCGCATCGCGCATGTGCCCCGTGCACAAGCGCGCGAGCGGGCAGCGACGCTGTTCGCCGAGCTGGGTCTTGACGGGTTCGAGCAGGCCCAGCCACACGAGCTCTCGGGCGGGATGCGCCAGCGGGTCGCGTTCGTGCGGACACTGCTGTCGGGCAAGACCCTGCTGTGCCTGGACGAGCCATTCGGCGCCCTGGATGCGATCACCCGCGCGGAGATGCACGCGTGGCTGGTGGATGCGCTGCGCAGCGAGCCCAGGACGGTGGTGCTGGTGACGCACGACGTCGAGGAGGCGATCGTGCTGGCAGACCGCGTCGCGGTGCTCTCCCCCCGGCCGGGTCGGGTCGTGGGTGAACTGGAGGTTGGGCTGGAGCGCCCACGCGTGCGCACCGATCCCGAGGTGGTGGCACTGCGCGAGCAGGCCCTGATTGCGCTGGGGCTGGGGCTGGGGATCGGGCGATGAGTCGCCGCCGCGTCCTGACCATGCTGCCGACCCTCGCGCTGGAACCGAGGAACGCACGGTGAGACGCCGCGTCCTGAACGCGGTGCCGGCCGTCGCGCTCGTCGCGGTGCTGCTCGGCGCGTGGGAGGTCTACGTGGAGCTCGGCAGTGTGAACCGGCTCGTGCTGCCGGCGCCGCACGAAGTCGCCGTGTCGCTGTGGAACAACGCCGGGTTCCTGGCCTTGAACCTGCGACCGACCGCCGAGGAGGTGGTGCTCGGGATCGGGCTGGCACTGGCGAGCGGGTTTGCGCTGGCGGTGGCGATCCACCTCTCCCCCACCCTGCGCCGGGCGGTGTATCCGCTGGCCGTGGGCTCCCAGGCGGTGCCGATCGCGGTGATCGCCGCGCTGCTGATCTTCTGGTGGGGATTCGGCATCGTGCCCAAGCTCGTGGTGATCACCCTGATCTGTTTCTTTCCGGTGCTCGTCACGACCGTGGATGGGCTCGCGGCGGTCGATCCCGAGCAGTTGAAGCTGCTGCGCACGCTGGACGCCTCGCGCTGGCAGGCGTTCCGGTTCGCCGAGCTGCCGGCGGCGCTGCCCGCCGCGATCAGCGGTGCGCGGATCGCGCTGACTGTCGCCGTGATCGGCGCGTACATCGCCGAGTCCCAGACCGCCACGACCGGCGCGTACGCCGGTCTGGGACACGAGATCGACGCCGACCTGACCGCGCTGCAGACCCCGCGCGCATACGCGGCGGCCGTGGTCCTGTTCGTGTTCGCGATCGCCTGCTTCTATACCCTCGCCCTCGCCGAGCGCCGTCTGGCGCCGTGGGCGTACCGATCCAGAGGAGACATCCGTTGAGAGCCCTGTCAGACGACCACCGTCCCTCCCCGCGCACGCCGCCGAGGAGGCCCAGGCGAGTCCCCCGCGCACCGGCGACGCTCGTGGCGCTCAGCCTCGTCTGCGCGCTGGCCGTGACCCTGTCCGCGTGCGGGACCGAGCAGGACGTGACCTCGGCGCCCGCGGTCAAGCCATTCACGGTAATGCTCGACTGGTTCCCCAACGCCGATCACGCGGCGCTGTACTCGGCGATCGCGCACGGGGACTTCCGCGCCGTCGGGCTGGAAGTGCGCCCGCAGATCCCCGCCGAAACCGCCGACCCGCTGAAGCTGCTGGCGACGGGCAAGGTGGACATGGCCATCTCCTATGAGCCGGAGCTGCTGCTGGCGCGCGATCAGGGGTTGAAACTGGTGTCGATCGGCGCGCTCGTGCAGCGCCCGCTCACGTCGATCATCGCCCTGCCCGGACACCATGTGAGCAGCGTGGCCGACCTCGCGGGCAAGACCGTGGGCACCGCCGGGATCCCCTACCAGGCCGCTGAGCTGCGAACCGCTCTGCAAACCGCCGGCGTGAACCCCGCGAGCGTGAAAGAAGTGAACGTCGGTTTCAACCTCGTGCCGGCGATGCTCTCCGGCAAGGTGGCCGCGACGCTGGGTGGTTATTGGAACTACGAGGCGATCCAGCTGATGCTGATGCACAAGCACCCGGTGACGATCCCCATCAATCAGGCGGGTGTTCCGCAGTACAACGAGCTGGTGCTGGTCGTGCGCGAAGACGAGGCGCGCCATCGCGGCCAGGACCTGCGCGCGTTCATGCAGGCGCTGACGCGCGGCGAGCGCGAGGTACGCGCGAACCCGCAGGCGGCGGCCGCGCTGATGGTCAAGGCCAATCCGTCGCTGGAACCGAAGCTCCAGCTCGAATCGATCCGTCAGACGCTGCCTGCGGCCACGCCGGCCAGCGCGAGCGACCCCTACGGCTGGCAGGAACCATCGGCGTGGGCGAGCTTCGGCTCGTGGATGCTGACGCACGGGCTGCTCCAGCACAACCCGAACGGCGCGCTGCCTCCGTTCACGAACGAGTTCCTGCCGGGCCAGGGGATCTGACCGACCTCTCGCAGCGTTGCGCCTGGAGCGAGACCCGAAGTTTCGCTCCAGCGCTGAGATTGCGAACCGGTTTCCGGTCAAGCGCTTCAGGACAACCCACCAGCCTGGGCGGAAGCCATGATCAGCGGAGCGCCCGGCATCCGTATCGACCCGCGCGAATCACCGTACTTTTCCCCGTAGTCGCGCCGGGCCGTTACGCGATACGTTCATCATCGCCCATGCCAGATCAGCAGACACGGCAGGCACAGGCCGACGCCGGTCCCGGCGAGGAGTCCTCGCGCGGGGAAGCAGAGGCCATCCGGATTGTGCTCGCCGACGATCACGCGGTCGTGCGCAGCGGTCTGCGGTTGCTGCTCGACGGCGAGACCGGATTCGAGGTGGTGGCCGAGGCCGGCGACCTCGACAGCGCCCGTCGCTACGTGCGCGGCCACACCCCGGACGTGCTCGTGCTCGATCTGAACATGCCGGGCGGCTCGAGCCTCGAGGCGATCCCCGACATCCGCGCGGAGGCGCCCGCCACGCAGATCGTCGTGTTGACGATGCAGCAGGAGCCCGCGTTCGCGCGTCACGCGCTCGGCGCGGGCGCGATCGGATACGTGCTCAAGGAGGCCGCCGACGACGAGCTCGTGGAGGCTGTACGGCGCGCCGCGGCCGGCGAAAGCTACCTGAACCCAAGACTCGGAGCGCGGATGGCCTCCGAGCCTGCGCCCGGGCCGCCCGACGATCTCTCAGAACGCGAGCTCGAAGTTCTGCGCCTGATCGCACTCGGACACACCAACGCCGAGATCGCCGAGCAGCTGTACCTGTCCGTGCGCACCGTCGAGACCCACCGCGCGCACATCCAGCAGAAGCTCAGCCTGTCTTCGCGGGCCGAGCTCGTCGGCTACGCGCTGCGGCGAGGGCTGGTCAACGCCTGACGACCGACCCGCCCGAACGGCTGCACCGAGGCGCATCGTGGAAAATGCGACGCGATGACACGAATAGGGCTGCTCACCGGCGGAGGCGACTGCCCCGGGCTGAACGCCGTCATTCGTGCGGCCGTGCGCCGGGGACTGGCAGGCGGTGACTGCAGCTTCCTCGGCTTTCGTCACGGCTGGGCGGGCGTGCTCGCAGACGACGCGATCGAGCTGACGCTGCAGAGCACCGCGGGCATCCTCCCGCGCGGGGGCACGATTCTCGGCACCTCGCGCACGAACCCGTTCGCCGAGGATGAGGCTCGCGGCCTGCACGCGATCCGCCGCACGCTCGCCGCGCGCGCAGTCGACGCGCTGATCCCGATCGGCGGCGAGGACACGCTCGGCGTGGCCCTGCGCCTGCATCGTGAGGGCATCCCGGTGGTGGGAGTGCCGAAGACGATCGACAACGACCTCGGCGGCACCGACGTTACGTTCGGATTTCAGACGGCGGTGCAGATCGTGACCGACGCGATCGACCGCCTGCACACCACCGCCGAGTCGCACAACCGCGTGATGGTTCTCGAGGTGATGGGCCGCAACAGCGGCTGGATCGCCACGCACGCCGGGATCGCCGGGGGCGCCGACGCGATCCTCGTCCCGGAGCGTCCGTTCGAGGTCGAGGAGGTGTGCGCGCACCTGCGCGCCCGCCACGAGCGGGGACGCAGCTTCTCGATCGTGGTCGTCGCCGAGGGTGCGATGCCGAGCGATGGAGAGCGGGCGGGTACCCTTTGGACCCGCCAGGACGTCCCCACGGACGCGTTCGGGCACGCCCGGCTCGGCGGGATCGGCGTGACGCTCGAGGGCGAGATCGAACGGCGCACCGGGTATGAGACGCGGGTGACGATCCTTGGACACGTGCAGCGCGGCGGCACACCGGTCGCGTTCGATCGCGTGCTCGCGACCAGGTTCGGCGTGGCCGCGATGGAGGCCGTCGCGGGCGGGCGCTTCGGGACGATGGTGGGGTTGCGCGGCACCGAGATCGTCGAGGTCGCGCTGGAGGAGGCTTTGCGCGAGCCGAAGCTGCTCGATCCCACGCTGTATGAGACGGCAGAGCTGTTCTTTGGCTAACACCATCACGCAGGCGATGGTCGAAGCGATGGAGTGTTCGATGGTGCGTCGGTCGGCTCCTGCGTGTGGTGGCGCTGTTGACGTCACGGCTAGGTCCAGAGCGACTCGTGCTGTAGATCGCTACGCGGCGCACACCCACCATCGTGATGATGAGGCTAGTGCGTAGATTTCCGATGTTTTGAACCTAAACCTAATATAATTATTGCTCGTGGTCAGCTCATGAGAAGGGGATGAGCATCGAGTCAGAGCAATCGTGGATCCGTCGCCCGCTCGACGCGGGTCGCTTGCTCCTGACGGAGTCCAGTGGCGAAGCACTCACCGATACGGGAGCGCTGCCCGCGACTGACATCACCGACTGGGCCGCGATTGCGATCGAGAATGCGCGGCTGTACCAGACCAGCGAGCGCCGTCGCCGTGAGCTGGAGCGCGCTTTTCGAGGATTGCAGGCAACCAGGGATGTCGTGATCGCGATCGGCGAGGAGATCTCGCTCGAGCACGTGCTCGAGATGATCGTGATGCGCGGGCGCGCGCTGGCGCATGCACGCAGCCTGGTGATCATGCTGCGCGACGGTCACGATCTTGTGCTGGCCGCGAGCGCCGGTCACGTGCGCGACGTTCACGACACGCGTATGTCGATCGCGGGCTCGACCTCGGGGCATGTGATGCGGCGAGGCCGCCCGGAACGGATCGCCGACGTGACCGCACGTTTGCGACTGGCCCCTCAGGAGTTCGGTGTCTCCGATCCACACACCGCTCTGCTCGTCCCGATGATCCATCGCGGAGAGGCGCTGGGCGTGCTCGCGGCGTTCGACCGCAGCTATGAGAGAGCCGCATTCACCGAGGACGACGAGCAGCTGCTGCAGACGTTTGCGGCGAGCGCCGCCACGGCCGTAGCGCTCGCCCAGGGCGTGCGCACCGAGCGACTGCGCAGCTCGCTGGCCGCGGCCGACGCCGAGCGCGGCAGATGGGCGCGCGAGCTGCACGACGAGACGCTGCAGGGACTTGGCGCACTGCGCGTGCTGCTGTCCTCGGCGCTGCGCCGCAGGGATCCCGAGCACACCGAGCGGTCGCTGCGCGAGGCGGTCGGGCACATCGAGCGCGAGATCGAGAACCTGCGCGCGGTCATCACCGAGCTGCGTCCCGCGGCGCTGGACGAGCTCGGCCTGGCGCCGGCGATCGAAGCGCTCCTCGAGCGCCATCGCGAGCACAGCGGCTTCGCGATCGACAGCCACTTGGAGCTCCCTCGCTCACAGCCGGGCGTTCGCCGTCTCGACGCGGAGCTCGAGACGGCCGTCTATCGCCTGCTGCAGGAGGCGCTCACCAACGTCGCCAAGCACGCTCAGGCACGCTACGTGCGCGTCGCGATCGAGCAGACGGGCGAGGCGCTGCGGATCGAAGTACGCGACGACGGCACGGGTTTCGCGCCGGACGCCCACACCACCGGCTTCGGCCTGGAGGGGATGCGCGAGCGAGTCAGCCTGGCCGGTGGCACGTTGCGGATCGACTCGGGCGAGCACGGCACGCTCGTGCAGGCGCACCTGCCCTCGTCCGGCGCCCCGCTTGCGTCTCGCGTCGCGCGCCTGCAAGCCTGATTCGCGCCTGTCGGCCACGCTTACAACCCCGCCGCGTGCACCGCGGCCAGCCCCGCCCACTCGCCGTACGGGGCGAACACCTCGCGTACCTGCGCTTCATCGGCCCGCGCGCGCGGGTCGCCGCCACTGAGCATGCGTCCCACCAGCTTCAGCAGTCCCAGGTCGCCCGCCGGGAGCTGGTCGTAGCGACCCTGGCCGCGCAGCGCGAGCATCTCCACCGTCCATGCCCCGATCCCGGGGATCGCGCGCAGCCTCTTCCAGCCGCGCTCGGGCTTGGCGCTATGCAGATCTACTTGCCCGCTTGCCACCTCGCGCGCGGCCCTTCGCAGGGCGATCGCTCGCGCGGCCGCCAGGTCGCATGACTGCAGCTTCGCCGGCGCCGCCCCGCCCAGGGTCGCCGCCGTCGGCAGGTCGCGCAGCCCGGCCGCCCACGCCTCGGACCCATCGCCCGTCCAGCGCCGCCCCAGGCGCGCGACCAGGCTGCCCTGGATCGTCGCCGCGCGGTCGTACTCGATCAGTTGCTCGCACACCGCCCATACCAGCGCCTCGAACGGCTCCGGGCGGCGTCCCACGCGCACCCATGGCCGCTTGCGCAGCAATTCCCCGATCATTGGATCTCTGGCATACCGCCGGTAGAACTCGCGCAGATCGTCGTCCACGCCCAGCGCGAACCGCATCCGCGCGATGCCATATTCGGCGCTCTCCCTGCTCCTCGCGCGCGCGCCAAACATAACGTCTTCCTGGGCGATCTGCGCCACGCGCATGACCACCGGCTCACCCATCCGGTCGTGCAGCAGTCGTTCGATCACGCCCCCGCGCCTGCGTGTCACCCCGTCCTTGCCGAGTTTCCTCGGCAGCCGAAACGGGCTCGCCGGACGCACCTCTACACGCAGCTCCACCTGCTCGCCCGCCTTTGCTCAGCTCAGCGCTCGGCGCCGCCCAGCAGGTGCACATCCACCAGCAGCGACCTCGTCCCGAGGATCTGCACCAGCTCGCTTCGCTGACCGCCGCCGCCCTTCCGGCGCGCGCCGCGGCGACCCTTGGCCGGGGCCAGCTTCCGTTTTCCGCGCCGGCGACTTGCCAGCCCGACAACCGCCGCGCCCGCGACGAACCCGCTCGCGGCAACCACCATCGCCTGGGTGGCCGGCGCGACCGATCTGATCAGCGCGCCCCGTTGCCCCTGCGCTTCGCAGGTCAGCACCGGGACCGCGTCCACCTCCTGCACGACCTCGACGATCTCGCTCACGCCGTGAGTGTAGTCCCCGGTCCCGACCCCTTTTTCGCTCCGGTCCGCCGACCCATGCATCCGGGGGGATGAGACATCTTTTGAAAACGCAGTGTGATCACGGACGCGTCTTGCCGCGGTCACTTTCCCCCGGCCTGCCGCCGCGTGGGCTCGGCACCTCTACAACTCCCGCTCGTACACCCGGTACCGCTTGACGACCTTCCCGCCCATCGCTTCCATGCCGCGGTTCATCGCCGTGTTCGTCTCGAGGATCCAGCCCATCTCCCCGCCCTTCTGTGGCCGGGCTTCGGCCGCGTCGAAGTGCATCTGATACAGCTTCGCCGCCACGCCCGTGTGCTGATACTCCGGCTTGACGCCCAGGAACCCGACGCGCACCCGGTCGGTGATGCGGCCCTTGCGCAGGAAATGCCACCAGCCGAGCGGCAGGAATTTGCCGTTCCATCTTTTCCAGCACCTGGTTGATGTCGGGGAACGTCATTGCCATGCCCACGACCTCGCCCGTGTCTTCGCGCTCGGCGATCATGCACCAGTGCTTGTCGAACACCAGCTGTATCTCCTGGGCGTAGGCGTCCAGATCCTTCTTGGAGTACGGCACGAAATCCCAGTTTTTCGACCACGCGGCGTTGTAGACCTCGGCGAACGCGTCCATGTCTTTGCGCAGCTGCCTCCGGCGCATCGGGCGCACCCTGATCCCGTGCTCTGACTGCACCTTCCCCGCCAGCTCCCAGATCACGGGCAGCACCTTGTCGCGGTCGGTCACCTCCAGGTTCCACATCAGCAGGTCCATCGCCTTGCTCATCCCAGCCTGCTCCATGCGCTGCTGGTAGTAGGGCGGGTGCCAGGGCTGCTTGATCATCGGACGCAGCTCGTACCCCTCGATCAGGATGCCGCTCTCTTCGTTCATCGAGAAATCAGCCGGCCCCACCATGCGCTCCTTGCCGCGCGCCCTGCACCACGCCTCGGCGGCTGCGAGCAGCGAGTCGAGGACCTCCTGATCGTCCTCGAACTCCAGGAATCCGTACCAGCCCCAGTTCTTCTGCTGATAGTCGTTGAACGCGTGGTTGACCTGAGCGGTGATCCGTCCCACGAGCCGCCCGCCGCGCCGGGCGAGGAAGTACTCGGCTTCGCCGTGGCTGAAGAACGCGTTCAGGCGCCGGTTGAGAAACACCCACCGCTCGAGCTTCGGCAGGGGAACCCACAGCGGGTGGTTAGCATGCAGTTTGAACGGCAGGTCGATAAACGCTTTCAGGTCACGCCGGCCCGAGACCGGTATGACCTGGACGTCCGCTCGCTCAGACTCGCTGCTCACCAGCCCAGACCCTATATGCCCACCTCGATAGACGTCTTCGCCACACCTTCCGGCGACCCACCCGCGGCGCCGGGAGGCGCAGCGGAACCCACCGACGTGTTCGCCAAGGTCACAGGCCACGAGCGCGAGCAGCTCCTGCGCGCCGCCCGCGAGGCCGACGTGCTGCCCTACTTCCACGTCCTGACCTCGGCGGCGATGCCCGTCGTCGAGATGGAGGGCGCGCAGCGGATCATGCTCGGCTCCAACAACTACCTCGGGCTGACCGGCGACGAGCGTGTGATGCGCGGCGCCGAGGACGCTCTGCATCGCTACGGCACCGGACTGACCGGCTCGCGCTTTCTGAACGGCACGATCCCGCTGCACCTGGAGCTCGAACGGGAGATCGCCGAGTGGATGCACACCGATGCCGCGCTCGTGTTCACGACCGGCCACCAGGCCAACCTCGGCACGCTGGGCACGATCCTCGGACCTGCCGACACGGTGATCGTCGACTCCGGCGACCACGCCTCGATCTTCGACGGCTGCCTGCTCTCGCGCGCGAAGCTGCGGCCGTTTCGCCACAACCGCCTGGACAAGCTCGAGAAGATGCTCGACCGCGCTCGCGACGATGGCGGCGGGGTTTTGGTCGTGGTCGACGGGGTCTTCTCGATGGAGGGCGACATCGCGCCGCTGCGCGAGATCTGTGATCTATGCGAGCGCTACGGCGCGCGCCTGATGGTCGACGAGGCGCACGGCTCCGGGGTGCTCGGCGCGCGCGGGGCGGGCACCGCCGAGCTGCTCGGCGTTGAGGATCGCGTCGACCTGCGCATGGGCACCTTCTCCAAGTCGCTCGCCTCCTGCGGGGGCTTCGTCGCGGGCCCGGCGGATGTCATCGAGTACCTGCGCATCTACTCGCGCCCGTTCCTGTTCACCGCCTCCGCAGTCCCCGCCGCCCTCGGGGCCGCACTCGGGGCGCTGCGTGTGATTCGCTCGGCCGATGGTCCGCCGCTGTTCGAGCGTGTGCTCGGCAACGCTCGCCGCCTGCGTGACGGCCTGGAAGACCTGGGCTTCGCGGTGGTGGTGCCCCAGGCCCTGCCTGACGATGTCTCAGCAGCCCCAGGCGTGGTCAGGGAGAGAACCGGTATGCCGCCGCGGATCGTCACACCGATCGTCCCCGTCCTCGTCGGCGACGATTGGAAGGCAGCGCTGTTGTGGAAGGCGCTCTACGACGCGGGCGTGTTCGTCAACACCGCCCTGCACCCCGCCGTCCCCCCAGGAGGCGCGCTGCTGCGTACGAGCGTGATGGCCACCCATGACGAGGCCACGCTGGATCGCGCTCTGGAGGTGTTCGCACACGTCAAACGCGAGTTCGAGGCCGAGCACGGTCCGCTGCCGGGGACAGACGGCGCCGCGGACGGACCCTGAGCCCCGGCTCGGGACTTGTCCAATTCTTCACAAGTCGATCGGGCGACGAAAAACCTCGCTTCTAGCGCACGAACCGTGCGCGCGGTGTTGACCGGACACCCCTCGCTGGCGTAGCTTGCAAGAGCGCTCTGCATGACCGTTCGGGGTCCGGCCCCGACGAGACAACACACCGGGAGAGGGCCCCTACGTGCTTCGGGGCGGTGGACAGCTGAACCGGCTCCGCGACTCTGTCTGTCGCGGACCGATCTCAGACGGCCACGACGAGCGTTCATACGTCCGAATGTCACATCATCGAATGTCGCCCGCCGCGTGCCAGCGGCGGCGACGGGGAGAGTCTGATCATGAACGCGACCGCGACGATTGCCCCTGCCGACCGAGCGGGTGAGCCCCGGCCGAGTGGCCCCAGGGAGGGCGGGCCCCAGTATATGCGCGCCCTCGAACGCGCCAACCAGGTTCGCCTCGCCCGCGCCGATCTCAAGCGCAGGATCGCGACCGGGGAGACCGACATCGCCGGGGTGCTCCTGCACTGCCCTTGGGAGGCCGACAGCATGGCCGTCGCCGACCTGCTGACGAGCCAGCGTCGCTGGGGTCAGACCCGCTGCCGCAAGTTCCTCGCCCAGCTGCCGATGTCCGAGAAGAAGACGATCGGGTCGATGACCGACCGTCAACGACAGACGCTGGTCGCGATGCTGCGCGGCGCGAGCGCCTACTCTTTGCGCGATCTCCGGGCCACGCCGGAACGCGAGCCCTGGGTGACGGTGTGACCTCCAGGCCACCCCACAGCCGTGAGCCTGGGCGCCCCCTGGATGACTAGTGTGTGATCTTCAGGTTCAGGCCACGCCGCAGCTCGAGCCCCATCCCTGGGTGCCCTCCTGGGTGACTAGTGTCTTGAGTCATAAATTCGGTCAGCGTTTGCCGGATGGATGGACGTGATCTGACGTTCGACGGCGCCGGCAAGTGTGCTGGTAGCACATGGGTGGCGACGGCTGGCGTCAGGCACGTTCAGGCGCCGGGAAACGCCAGCGAATTTATGACTCACGACACTAGTGTGATCTCCGGGCCACGCCGCAGCGTGGCCCTTGGCTAACGGGCAGCCCGAGGAGAGCTTGACCTGCCACCAGCCCGCGAGCATTCCGATCAGGCCCAGGCGGGGGCGCACCTCCCACACGCCGCACCCGCCTTCGCCCATGTCCCGCACGGGCAGGCGCATGAACTTGTAGCGGGCCGGTTCGCGCTTCATCCGCTCCAGCAGCTCGCGTGAGCGCGTCTCCAGCTCGACCCGCTCGGCGGTTGCTCGCCGGGCCATCTGGACGTTACCGGCCAGCTCGTCGCGCGTGCGCTCCAGCTGTCCCAGGTCCAGCAGGCGCGGAGCCCCGCCGCTACGGCTGCGACTACGCCCGCTCGTGCCCGCGTGCGCCGGCGGAGCGATGTGGGGAAAACCGTTGGCGACGACTTCCGACAGCTCGCGCTCGAGCTTGGCGACCTGCGCCAGCAGCGCGCGCCTCCCAGCCCGCTCGTCGATCCCCCCCGAGAGCGAAACCCGATCGGTCCGATCGATGCGATCGCTTGTGATCTGCACTGCCACTCCTCCGCCACTCCTCCGCTGCGTTGTGAGGCGACTGGTGAAGCGATTCTACCAGCGCCGCACCTGGTGGGTGCTGCTGGGCCATGAAGGTGGATGCTGAGGGTGAGGGGTGTATGTGCTTATATCTGTTTTTACGTTGGGTATAGCTATTGTTGGACGCATCTCAAATTGGGGGGTGGGTCGGTTTGGAATTGCCCGGCGCGCTCGGCGCACATAGCGCAGATCTCAAACGCGCCCCGGCACAGCCGGCGAGCAGCCCGGCACCACCCGGGTCTTGATCTATTGCGCAGTCCTACCGGGCCCGTTCCAGTCCGTTGCGACACGTCCACAGCGCCTCCTCCACGTACAGCGTCGGCACGCCCGAGACCTGCACCGCGAACAGCGCCAGCTCGCGTGTGCGCGCGCCCGGCTCGCAATCCCCCGCCAGCGCGCCGAACAGCAGCCCCAGCGCCGTCGAGCCATCCGCCACCACGAGCCTGCCTGCCGGCAGCGACCACGCGTCGGAGGCCCTCCCCAGCGGCTCGCCCTCCTGGCTGAGGCGCACGCCGAGCTCCCCCTCCACCGCCCCGGCGTCGAGCGCCCATACCGGCACGCCGGTGTCGATCAGGGTGATCAGCAGCACGTCCTGCAGCAGACCCGCCGACAGAAATCCCCCGTGCAGCATCCGCTCCAGCACGGCCGCCTCGATCGGCGTGCGCGCGACCTCCGGGTCCAGGCCTATCTGGCGGTAGAACACCCTGTATGCGGAGGGCACCGGCTCGCGGCGCACCCCCACCGCGCGCGCGCCCTTGAAGCGGTTCGAGAGCCCGTGCAGGCGCCGTTCGACGCCCGGCGGTGAGCGGCGCTTAGTCGCGCCCGCTCTGGCCAGGCGCGCGTGTGCGACCACCAGCCGCAGCTGTGGCAGCTCCTCCTCGATCTCAGGCGCGCGCCAGCCGATCTTCGGCTGCAGACGCTCGCCGGGTTCGGGCTGCTCCCCGGGCTCGGGCCGGCGCCCGGATCCTCCGCTCGGGTTCGGGGGTGTCCTCGCCCGCCCGCTCATCGCGATTCCCCGGCGCCCGCCGCCGACCTCGGCGGTCGGTATCCGCGCAATCGCGACGCGTTGAGCGTCCGCTCGCTCATGATTCTCCGACGCCTCTCGGCTGCGGCGGCCTGTGTCCGCGCGCCGCGGCAGCCGCTGCTGTCACGAGCTCGCTCACGCGCGCGCGCAACGTGGCCCGCGACGGTGTCGCGAGCAGCGCCGGGCTGTGCACGACGCCCCCGGGCAGCACGAAGCTCACCTGCGGGCAGCTCGCCATCTTGTACAACCCGGTCAGCACCCCGTCGCTGTCGAACCCGACCTGCACCCGCGTCAGGCCGCGCCGGCGCATCAGCTTCAGCAGCGGCTTGCGTTCGCCCTTGATCGCCACCGCGGCGAAGCTCACGCCCGTAAACTCGCCCGCCAGCGCCTGCATGTCGCTGAGCACCGCCGGACACGAACCCCCGTCGACGAACAGCGCGAGCACCACGGGTCCACGTTCGTAGAGCTGACAGACATTGAGGATCTGCGGACCGCGCTCGGCGCACGCCGCGACCCGTCCGGCCGCGCCGTCGTCGGGGTGCGTCGCGACATCCGCGTCACCGGTCAGAGACCCGACCGCGAGCGGGACGGCAAACGGCGGGACCGGCTGGCCAGCCGCGATGCCCTTCGCCCCGTTCGGCTTCGTCAGCACCGTGTTGATCGTGATCAGCACGAGGATCACGATCCCGAGCAGACCGATATACCGCCCGTAGCGGCGCGGGTAGGAGCCGAGAACCGGACCAGCGCCCGACTCAGACGGGTTCATGGCCTGCCCGGCCACGCGCGCGCCTGCGCAGCAGCGCCGCAATCGACCCGCCTGCGCGCACCCGCGCCCTGCCCTCGCGCTCGGACAGCATCAGTGCCGCGGGCAGCGCCACGAGCACGCCCACGAGCGCGACGCTCAGATCGATCAGCGTGACCAGGCCGAAGTCGCGCAGCATCGCGATGTCCGAGAGTACGAGCACGCCGAACCCAGCGATCGCCGTCACCCCTGAGGCGGCGACGGCCGCACCCGTGTGGCTGTATGTGCGGCGCAGCGCCTGCACGACATCGTGTCCGGCCTGGCGCTCCTGACGATGGCGCTCGGATAGCAGCACGCTGAACTCGGTCGCGATCGCGATCACCAGCGCCCCCAGCGTCACCGACATCGGGTTCAGCGGCACCCGCACCGCGAACAGGACGAGCGCCGACCACCCGCTCGCCAGCACGATCGGTGCGAGCGGTGTCAGCGCGCGGCGGCGATCTCCGCGGAAAGCGATCAGCAGCACCAGCGCGACCGCCGCGAGCCCCGCCAGCAGCGTCTGAAGGCGCCGCCACGGCGAGGCTACCTGCGCGTTCGCCTGCGCCGCCAGCACCGGCAGTCCCACCAACTGTGCCGTCACGCCGTTGGGCGGATGCAGGCCCGCCTGCATCGCTTCGATCACCCGCTGCTGTTCGTCCAGGCCCATCAACCTGATGCCGAACGCGAGCGTCGCCACGCGCCGGCCGGGCGCGATCACGTCCTGGGAGAAGTACGGCGGGATGGCATTCAGCAGGCCGCTCACCTGGGCTTGAGTCAGCTTCGGCTTGGTGCTCGCAGCGGGGCTTGCGCCCGCCGAGCCTGCTCCCGTTTTGCCGTGCGTCGTGCTCCCGGCGGGCGCCCCGTTGCCTGTTCCGCTCCCACTGGTTCCGGTCCCACCGGCAGTGGCCGCCGTCGCAGCGGTCGTCGAACTCGCCACCGAACAGGTCCGGCAGTGAGAACGCCGGGCACAGCCTGGCCTTGCCGCAGCCTCGCGTCGTGGTGTAGCCGAATCGCCTGAGCATCGTGCTCTCATACGAGCTCATCCATTCGATCGTCGCCGGCTTGACCACGTCAGAGCCGCTGACCATCAGGTCGATCTCACCGCCCACCCCGCTGAGGCGCTCCAGCGTGTTCAGGTTCTGCAGCGACGCGGTGTTCTGCGGCACGAGCTTGGTGATGTCGGTCTGCACGCGCGTCTGGGTATCGAGTCCCCACCCGAGCGCCGCCAGTGCAAGCCCCACCGCGAGCACGCGCTCGGGGCTGCGCACCGCGTAGGTCAGAGCCGCGCTCGATACGCCGCGCGTCAACGGGTTGTCCACGAGCAGTTCGCGCGCTCCACGCCAGGCAGGCGCCAGCCGGCCCACAGGACGCGATATCCCCAACGACGCCCCGCCGGTCCCGGTCCCGCTCCCGCCACGCCCAGCCACGACCAGCGCCGCCGACCCCACGGTCAGCGAGCACACGAATGCGATCACGATCCCGACCGCGAGCAGCACGCCGAACCCGCGCACCATCGGCACGGGCGAGAGCACCAGCACGAGCGTCGCCGCGGCGCTGGCGGCACACGCCGTCGCGATCGTCGGCGCGCCGATCCGGGCTGCCTCGCGCACGGCGGCGCGCATGTCGGATGCCCCTGCGGCCATGACCTCCCCGGCGCGCGACTGAAACTGGATCGCGTAATCGACGGCCAGCCCGACCAGCACGGGCAGCACCGCGACCTGGGCCACGGTCAGCGAGGAGCTCTCAAGCGACAGCGCCCCGAACGTCAACGCCGCGGCCAGCAGCGCCGCCAACAGCGGCAGCAGTCGCGGACGTCCGCGGAACACCAGGCTCAGCACGATCGCCATCACCGTCAGCACGGCGAGCAGCAGCAGCTCGATCGAATGGCTGATCGAGCTCGTCAGGTCTGAGACGATTGCCGGCTCGCCGGTCACCAGGTAGGTCTCGCCGTGCTGCAGCTGCCACTGCTTCATCGCGACCGCCCGGGAGATCAGCGCGATCGTGTGTGAGCGCGCGGCCTGCGAGAGCCCAGGTCGCATCCGCACCGAGATCAGCGCCGCGTCGGGGCTCGGGAACAGGTAGGCGAAGCGCTGCTTGGGGGTGCCGACGGGCTTTGAGGAATCGAACACCAGCGTCGAGACGAACCCGGGGTCGTCGAGACTCGGCTTGGAGGTCAGCCCGTACTGCAGCGCGAGCGTCGCGACCCCCTCCTGAAAGCGCGCCATCGTGATCGAGCTCGCCTGCTTGCCCAGCGTCTGCGCTTCCGCGGCGGAGTGCCCGCGCGCGAGCGCGGCCTTGGTCACGACCAGTTGCGCTTGCAGCGCCTGGGCTTCGGCCTGCTTGGTCTGCGTGCTCAGCTGTTCGTCAATCTGTTCGGCGGCCTCGTTGACGAACGTTCCCGGGCCGAGCACCACCTTCACCGTCTTCGCCTTCGCCAGCTGCCCGCACGGCCCGTTCGGCCCTCCCTCCGCTCCCAGCGCGCTCGCCGGGACGTTGCCCGACAGGCACCCCTCCAGCCCGAGCAGCCTGTCGATGTCCG
>CAVPKX010000010.1:0-103325 GCA_963705845.1 uncultured Solirubrobacterales bacterium
CGGTGAAGGGCCGTCCGTAGAACTCCCGGGTTCCGGTGATGTACGCCACGGGCTCGCCCCTGCCTCGGCGTCGGACCAGCTCGCGGATCGAGGTCAGCTCCTCCGCGTCGAGAGGACGATCGAACTGCAGGTACAGGTCGAGACGGCGCAGGCCGAGCGCCTGCGCGCAGAGCAGCTCGGAATCGAGCCGCGCCGAGCTGCTCCCGTGGTCACCCAGGTACGTCGTGCTCAGCCGGAGCACGTCGATGAGCGTTGGAGGAGCGGTCGCCACCTCAGGCGGCGTGCCCGGACGGAGCATCGTCGGTGTCGTCCTCGAGGAGGCGGCGCGCCTGGTCCTCGTTCGACAGCGGCTCGATGAGCATGTCGAGGTCGCCGTCGAGGACTCGCTGGAGCTGATGCAACGTCAGGTCGATGCGATGGTCGGTGACGCGCGACTGCGGAAAGTTGTAGGTGCGGATCTTCTCGCTGCGGTCACCGCTGCCCACCATAGAGCGCCGTGTCGCCTTGAGCTCCGCATCGCGCTCCGCCTGGGCGAGGTCGTAGAGACGCGCACGCAGGACGCGCATCGCCTTGGCACGATTCTTGATCTGCGACTTCTCGTCCTGGCACGTCACCACGAGCCCGGTCGGAAGGTGCGTGATGCGCACCGCGGAATCGGTGGTGTTGACGCTCTGACCGCCGGGTCCGGTGCTGCGATAGACGTCGATCTTCAGATCGTTGTCATTGAGATCGACCTCGACGTCGTCCGCCTCGGGGAGCACGACAACGGATGCGGCCGATGTGTGAATCCGTCCCTGCGCCTCGGTGTCCGGGACACGCTGCACGCGGTGCACGCCCGACTCGAACTTCAACCGCGAGTACGCGCCCTGACCGTGCACCTCGAAGACGATCTCCTTGAATCCGTGCCCGGCAGTTTCGTTCTGGTCGAGCACCTCGATGCGCCATCGCATCCGCTCCGCATATCGCGAATACATGCGGAAGAGGTCCGCGGCGAAGAGCGCGGCCTCGTCACCACCGGTGCCCGCGCGAATCTCGACGACGACGTCGCGTTCGTCGTTCGGATCCTCGGTGAGGAGCAGGGCGCGGAGCCGCTCGTACTCCGTCTCGGCGGCGGCGAGCTGTGCCTGGTGCTCCTCCTCCGCCATGGCGATCATCTGCGGGTCGGATTCCGCGCGCATCATCTCGTCGGCTTCGCGCGCCGCGTCCTGTGCATCGCGCCAGCGTCGAGCCGCCTCCACCACCTCGCGCAGCTTGGCCTGCTCGCGCGACAGCTGCTGGATGCGCTCGAGGTCCTGGTACGCGTCGGGTGCGCTGAGCAGCGTCTCGAGCTCGTTGTAGCGGGACTCGAGCGCGGCAAGGCGCTGTTCGAAGGGGGTCATCTCTGCCATGGCAACTCTCTCAGCGCGCTCCGGACGCCTCGAAGACGACGGTGTCGCCCGCGCGAGCGGCATCGAGCGCCGCAATCGCGACCTCGATCTGCGCATCGACGGGACGGCGCGTGCTCAGCAACTGCGTCGCCAGCACCGGCGCCAGGGCGATCCGGCCCGGCAGGGTGGTGCGGATCTTGACCAGCGCGCGAATGATCTCGTAGGACACGGCTGCGACAACGGGCACCAAGACGATCTGACAGACAAGCCGCACCGCCGTGGGCAGCAGTCCGAGTGGTGCGAAGACGCCGACGCTCACCAGCGCGACGACGACCAGAAACCCGGTGCCACAGCGGGGATGGAGGCGGCTGCGATCGCGAACGTGCGCAACGTCGATGGCGTCGCCGAACTCGAGCGCGTTGATGGCCATGTGCTCGGCGCCGTGGTACTGAAACAGCCGGCGTACGTTCGGGATCAGGCCGATCAGCACCAGGTAGAGGATGAGGATCGCGGCGCGAATCACGCCCTCGATGAGCACCGCCGTGATCGACTGCGACGCACCGCGGTGCAGCAACTTGCCGAGCAGCAGCGGCGCGCCGATGAACAGCGCGAGTGCGAACACCAGCGACGCGATCATCGCGCCGCGAATCGCGCCCTCACCGATTTCGGCGTCCTGGCCGAGCTGCACGAGCGCCGACCACTGCAACGCGCGCATGCCCAGGTGAATGGTCTCGTAGAGCCCGGCGACTCCGCGCAGGAATGGGCGACGCCAGACGCTTGCGGTGTAGACGCGCGAGCGCAACACATCGGTGCACACGGCGATCTCGCCGTTCGGCCTGCGCGCCGCCACCGCATAGCGATCCCGGCCGCGCATGAGCACGCCCTCGATCACCGCCTGGCCGCCATAGAAGAAGGTGGCGGGCGGTGCGCTCACCGCGTTGACCGCGACGGTGAGCAGGAGGTCGCGGCAGCGGCGGACTGACGTCATCTTTCGCATGCTAGTAGTAGTACCCAAATCGGTGGTAGCATGCCGCGCCATAGGGGGCCACCGAGCCGCCGGGGGGAGGCGACGTCGCGAGGGCCCCACAGGATAGGGACTGGAGCGCGGGGACGCTCCCAGGAGGGTGACCCGATGTGGCGGAGACGGCCCCTGGTCTTTTCCTTGGCGCGCATCAAGAGCACTCTGACCGGTCGGCGTGCACTCAGGCTCGGTGTCTCCTGCGGCATCGCCGCGCTCACCCTGGTGTGGCTCCATGGCTCGATGACGGTTTCGGTGCGCGCCACGTCCGCCGCCACGTCACCGGCGATGGTGCAGAGCTTCGGCGCGCGCCTGACGTCCGCCTCAACCCTGCTCAAGATTTCGCCAAAGACCACCACAACCTCCGGCGATGCGCTCGTCGCCATCGTGGAGGTGCGGCGGAACGCGGGCTCGACCACCGTCAGAAGCGTCAATGACACCAGTGGCAATTTCTGGTTCCGAGCGACGTCGGTGCACAACGGGACGGCAGACGAGGAGCTGTGGTACGCCGCCGAAGCTCAGAGCATCCCCACCACGGGGACGATCACGATCACGACGGCCCTGTCGGCGGCGATCGCGGCGACCGTGGTTGAGCTGCAGGGAATCGCCACAAGCTCTCCGCTCGATGTCACGGCGACGAGCTCGGGAGTTGGAACCAAACCGTCGGTCGGTCCGACGAAAGCAACCGTCGATGCGAGCGAGATCGCGATTGGCGATATTGGCTGGAGTGGCTCGGTCTCAGCGAGCAAGGCGTCGGCCGGCTACACCCTGCTTCCGGCGAGCCAGTCAACCGTGAGAAACGAGACGACCGGTGAGGCACCCGGAGTTGAGGTTCTGAGCGCGACCGGACCGCAGTCGTTCGCCGACGTCCTCACCGGGTCTGTGGCATGGACCGGGATCATCGCCACCTTCGAGGCGGCGGCCCCGCCGCCGACTCCGACACCCACCCCGACGGCAACCGCAACCTCCACCGTGTCACCAAGTCCGACGCCGACCGGCAGTCCCATCAAGCACGTCGTGGTGCTCTACATGGAGAACCACTCGTTCGACAACGTGCTCGGCGACTGGTGCTTCATCAACTCGCGCTGCAACGGCTACGACGTCACCAAGCCGGTGACGCTGAAGGGCGGAACGCAGTACACGCTGCAGCAGGCGCCCGACGTGATTCCCAACGTGGCACACAGCGTCGCAGCACAGGTGACCGGCATCGACGGCGGGCTCATGGATGGCTGGGAGGGCGTCAGTGGCTGCGGGGCGACGTCCACGCTCGCCGGCAGCATCCCCTATGGATGCCTGACCTATTACGCACCGAGCCAGATCCCCAACCTGGTGGCGCTTGCAACCAAATTCGTCGTCTCCGATGAGACGTTCAGCATGGCGGACAGCCCATCGTGGGGAGGCCACGTCTACGCGGTGGCGGCGTCCACCGATAACTTCACCGGGGACAATCCGTCCGTTCCAAAGCCCACGCCACCCGGCTATGTCGCCGGCCCCGGGTGGGGTTGCGACTCGAACAGGGTCACCCCTTGGATCGACCCCTCGACGAAGGTCATCAGCAACCAACCCTCGTGCATCCCTGACCCCAACCTGGGACTAGCCAACGGCGGAGCGTTCGAGCCGACCACCGCGCAGTACGTGCCAACCATCATGGACCGGCTCGAGGGCGCCGGTTTGACGTGGCGTCTCTACACGGCGCCGAGCGCTGACTCCGACTACATCTGGGCGGTCTGCCCGTCGTTCGCCGAGTGCCTTGACACGACACAGGCACAGAACATGGTGCCGACACAGCAGGTGCTCAGCGATGCTGCCGTCCGGTTCGCTCCCGTCGTACTCACTCGTGCTCGGCGGGGCGGGCACGTACGCAAACGTCGTGCAGCACAACGGCATGTCCATGGCGGCGGGTGACAGCTGGACCGGTCAGGTGGTGTCGGCGATCGAGAACGGCCCCGACTGGAATTCGACAGCCATCTTCATCACCTACGACGACTGCGGCTGCTTCTACGACCACGTCGCCCCCGGCGTCAATCCGGACGGCACGCCGCAGGGAACACGGATGCCGATGGTGATCGTGTCGCCGTATGCCAAGCCGGGCTATACCGATTCGACGCCGGCGACCTTCGCGTCGATTCTCGCCTATGTCGAGCAGACCTTCGGGCTCGCACCGCTGAGCGTCAACGACAACGGCGCATACGCGTACGCGAACTCGTTCGACTACTCGCAGACACCGCTGACCGGAATCAGCATGCAGCGCGAGACGATCTCAGCCGCGGAGCAGCAATACCTCAACGCGCATCCGGTCAACCCGGATGACCCGACGTGATGCCGGGTTAGGCCTGCTTGGCCTGCTTCGCCTGCTCGGCGCGACGGCGGAAGCGCTCGACCTGACCGCCGGTATCGACGATGCGCTGCGTCCCGGTGAAGAACGGATGGCACACGGAGCACACCTCGGTCTTCAACTCCGTGAGCGTGGAGCCGGTGGTGAAGGTGTTGCCGCACAGGCAATGCACTTCAGCGTCGACGTGGTAGACGGGATGGATCGCAGCTTTCATGGGGCGCCTTGGTTCACTCGGAAGGGACGACCTGACGATACCACGCCCGTGTCGGCCTCAATCCAGGGCCATCGCCACGGGCCGGGTGAAGTTGCCGTGGGTGACGCCCGGGAGCCGATCCACGAGGTGCTGATACGCGGCCGCCAGGCCGATCCCGTCGTCGGGCAGCAACCCGCGAGCCGCCAGGACGTCCACCAGCCAGTCGTGATCGCAGTTGAGTGAACGCCACTGGATCTGCCGTGCGCCCATCTCCACCACCGCGGCGGCGGTCCGGTCGAGCTCCGCGCTCGAGTCGGTGAGCCCGGGAAAGGTGAGCAGGTTCAGGCACACCTGGCCGCCTGACGCGGACATCACCCGGCCGCACTCGATGACGTCGTCGATCGAGTACCCGACCGGGCGGTAGTACGCGCGGAACACCGGGTCGGTGAACGAGATCGCGCTGATCCGGACGCTGTTGCAGCCCGCATCGATGAGGCGCTGGAGCACCTGCGGACGGCTGCCGTTGGTGTTGACGTGGATGGTCGCCTCGGGATGGTCCTTGCGGATCATCGCGACCGCTCGGGCCAGGACGTCGTCCCGGGTCAGCGGTTCGCCCTCGCATCCCTGGCCGAACGACACGATCCCGGCGTCGGAGCCGCCGAGATGGAATGACGCCATGCCGGCAAGCTCGGCCGCGGTGGGCGCGAAGCGCATCCGGGGCTGCGGGGCGGGTGCCTGACCGTCGGTCTGCAGCGAGATGCACCCGAGGCAGTCGGCGTTGCAGGCCGGCGATGCGGGCAGCGCTCCCTCGTAGCGGCGCAGGAAGGTGTTCTGCGCGGTGTAGCAGCGGAGGTCGGTGGCGCAGATGGCGAGGTGGTCGACGAGCCGGTTGTCCGGGAGCGCCTGGCGCGCGCTCTCGATCGCCGCATCGAGACCTCCGCCGGCGTAGCGGCCCGGCTCCCACCAACCGAAGGCATCGGTGCTCAGCGCCGCGACCATCAGGGCGTCGTGGTGCTCCACCACCGCCGCATATCCATACAGAGGAAGCCGCCGGCTCCCCGCGAGCGGACGGGACGCGGGCAGGAGGGTGCGCAGATAGCCCGACCGGGAGCACCGCGGCGACGGGGAGCAGGTCCGCCTCGACGTCGACCGGGCGATCCTTGGAGTCCAGCGCCAGCGCCCGCCGCCCCGGCAGGTGCATCAGCGTGGTGCCCTCGGGCAGCGGGATCATCTGGGCAGCGTCGAGCTTGACCAGCGTTCCGCCGGAGCGACCGGCGGGACGGAATCCTCCGAGGACTTCGATCTCGCCGTCAGGGCGAGCGACGATGGGGCGCATCCCCCGATTCTCCCCCAGCGCCGCTCAGGTCAACCTCCGGCCCGTCAGATCAAAGGGAGCGGCGCTGTCCCCCACCCACGAGCGCGACGGATCCCGCGCCAATGGCGAAGAGCAAGCAGACCACCACGCCAACAATGGAGATGGTGGTGATGCTGCCGACAAGGCCGGAGAGCAGCAAGCCGGCGATGACCACAGCGCCCAGGAACGTCGCAAGCGTCATCCAGTAGGTCGACGGGGTGACCCAGGTGGTTCGCAGGGTGCCGCTCGGCGGCTTGGAGAACATGGCGATCATGAAGGCATCGGCGACGGGGATGACCGCGGAGCCGAAGCGGCCTGGCGGCGGGACCGGCGAGTCGGGAACGCGAGTGAAAGCGTTGGACATCGACCAAGGGTAGTCCGCGACCGCCAATTCAGCCGGATCGCCGCCAGAACGTCACCGCTGGCGGCGATGCACCGGCGGGCGCTCGGCAGGGGCGGGCCGCCGGGCGGACTGCGACTAGTCAGTCAGCTACGAAGCAAGAGGTGGAAGAAGTCCCGATACCGCTGCAGCGCCTGGCGCAGATCCTCGGTCGAGACGTCGGTCCCCTGCGACCATGCGCTCTCGAGCCGGCTGCGCTCCTCCGCAAAGACGCGCGCGAGTTCCCGGACAACCTCGGCGACGAGCGTGTCCGCCTGCTCGACGGCCGTCCGCGGCTCGTCGACAAACGTCGTCTGGATCGCCGTCCAGCGGGCCATGAACTCGCCGTTGTTCGCCAGGAGGGGCGCACCCTGGCCGCTCGTGCCGTTCGCCGAACGCGCGGATTGACCCTGGATGGTCACGTCGCTCGCGTCGGTGCCGGCGAGCTGCTCAGTGGTCAACGGGGAGCCCGTGGTGGATTCAGCGGTCATGACGAACTCCTGTTTGAGATCACAGGTTCGGCCGGCGGTGCTGCAGGCGGCGCCGCGACCGGAGTCGCTCCGGCATTGACCGGTTGTTGCGTGCCAACGCCGAGCAGGTCGGCAAACAGGGCCCGGTACTGCGTCATCGCCGTTCGCAGTGCCTCGGTGTCCGCAGTCCCCTGGCCGCTCGCCACCGCAATCGCGTGGGCGCTGCGGTAGTTCTCGACGACGGCCGCGTGATCCACCGAGACGTCCTCGGCGCGCTGCTCGAACTCTGCGATGGGATAGCCGCGATCGGTCATGACCTGGGAAACCAGCGCGTCGGCCTGACGGACGCTCTCGGCAGGCGCATCGACAAAGGAAGCCTGGACGCGCTGCCACTGGGCGACGTACTGCTGGCGAGTCTGCTCGGGCAGCGGCACGATGGTCAGCTGCTTGCGGCGGTCCACACGACCGGCCAGCTCACGCTCAGCCTGCCGCCGGTCGCCAGTCTGTTGCACTGTCCTGTCGTATTCCGGCCCGAACGTGTCCTGCAGCCGGCCTGATCTGCGCCGGGAGGCGGCCATCGCCACGGCGATCACGGCGACCACGACGATGATGGCAATGACGATGTAGGCGAGTGTCGACATTCGCATCTCCTTCTATCCGTAGGGTCATACCCGTGTACCCCTAAATCTGATAGTCAGACTATCACATCATGCACGGGCATGGACCACCTCATGGCCCTACGTGTCGAACGCGTCGTGGCACCACCACGACCATCCGAGTACGGCGCGCCGTATTAAGCGGCTGCGAGCTCGTCCGGGATCGCGGTCACAACGTAACTTGACCGGTCGCGCAGCACGCGGATCACCAGGAAGCGCTCGATCGGACCGTCGACCATGAGGCGCTGCAGGTCGCGCGGGCTCTCGATCGGCCTGCCGTCGACCTCGATGATGATGTCCCCGGGACGCAGGCCCGCGGATTCGGCGGGGCTGCCCTTGATGACCTCGGCGACCTCGAGTCCCTTGGCGCGACCGAGCTCCTCGGCCCAGCGCGGTGGGATCGGACGCGACTGCCCGGCCACGCCGAGGTGGGCGCGCCGGACCCTGCCGTCGCGAACGAGAGCGCCGAGAATCCGCTCGGTGGTCGCGTTGACCGGCACCGCGAGCCCCAGGCCGGCGCCCGCGAGCGCGGTGTTGATCCCCACCACGCGACCCGACGAATCCGCGAGCGCGCCACCCGAGTTGCCGGGATTGAGCGCGGCGTCGGTCTGGATCACGTCGTCGATCACCCGGACCTGGGCACCGGCGCGGGTCGGCAGCGAACGGCCGAGCGCGCTGACGACACCCGCGGTGACGCTGCCCGCGAGGCCCATGGGGTTGCCGATGGCGACCACCAGCTGGCCGACCCGGAGCGCCGAGGCGTCGCCGAGCCGCGCCGGATGCAGATCGCCATGCTCGGCGATCAGGACCGCGAGGTCGGAGAGCGGGTCGCGCCCCTGGACGCGGAAGCGGAGCTGGCGGCCGTCGGCAAGGTCGAGCCGGCCGCCGTCGCCGCCGGCGACCACGTGCGCCGAGGTGACCAGGTAGCCGTCGGAGCTGAGCGCGACCGCCGAGCCACTGCCGAGCGGGCGGCCGCGCCGCTCGCTCGAGGTGACCTGCACCGCCGCGACCGACGGTGCCAGCTCCGCGGCTACCTGGATGAGCGTGCGCGAGTATGCGTCGAGCAACTCGCCGTCATCGCTCGGGTCAGGCGACATCGGGACCTTCGGCCCGCGCCTTCTGGACGGCAGTCAGCGCACCGCGCAGGCTCTCGATCCAGTCGGACTGATGCTGACCGACGAGCCGGACGCACCACGCGAGTGCCTCGCTGCGGCTGCGGGCGACGCCCGCCTCGATCAGCGTGTCGAGCACGCGGCGGTCCTGGATGCGGAGCCGGGTCATCACCGGAACGCCGAGGGTGGTGAAGAGCTCCTCGACGCCACCGCAGCGGGCTCCCCAGGAGACCTTGCGGCCGAAGAGCCGCTCGGCATCGCGGGCGACCTTGATGCGCGCGTCGCGGGTGTCGGCGCGGAATCGGGAGATCCGGGCGCTGCGGGCGGCCGCACGGGTGCCCTCGGCGGCGTCGGCGGCAAGCTCGGGCTCGTCGATCTCGCCGACGATGAGGATCTCGTCGGGATCCGAGCTGATGGTGGGGGCAGACTTGTAGAGCCCCTCAGGCAGGCGGCCGGCGAACCAGCCGGAGACTTCCTCGTCGGTGAGCGGGTCGGGAGTGCTGTGTCCTTTCATGAATTACATGATTACACAGCCAGTGAGGTCGTGCATGGGTCGTGTCGCCCCGCGGCCTCGTGAAACCGCCCGAGCCGCTCATGCGAGGATCAGCGGCTCAGATGCAGTCAGCGCGTGAGCTGGGCCGACCAGGCGCGTAGGACATCGAGCTGGCCGTCAGTCGGAGCCGCCTCAGGACGCACCTCGAGTACCCGCTGATAAGCGTCGCTGAGCGACCACCCCATCATCACGAGGGCCGCGCACACGACCGTCGGTGTCCGCTCTACGCCGGCGTAGCAGTGAACCAATACCTCGTGGCCCTGCTTGACCAGATCGGACACGGTCACGGCGACGCTTTCCAGTGCTGCGATCGTTGGCGTGCCGTGATCTTCCATGGGGATATGACTGATCAGGATCTGAGGAGGCCATTCGCTGACGTTCGCTCCTTCCTCGCGCAAGTCGACAACGCGGTCGATCCCATCGCGCGCCAAGCGGGCGGCCTCGCGGGCGGAAGCCGCGGATCCCATCCACAGACCGGGGATGACACGAACAGATATCCGGTGTCGGCGCAGCATCTCCACAACAATGCCCGAACACGCTCTTGCTGTGACAACGACGGGTCGTGTTGCCGGAGGCTACGCTGGTGCGCCGAATCGGGCCTACGCGCCAGCGCCTTCTATTCCGACGAGCTCATTTCGTGGAGCGGGCAAGGGCGATGAGCCCCGCGGCGAATGCGCTCTCTCGGAAATGCTGGGCGTGAGCAACAAGCACGTGCGCCGGCGCATTCAGCGTGCCGACAAGCGCGATGGCCTGGGCCACGTCCTTGGGAGTTGCCTCTGCGAAGAGGACACCGGTCTCGCCGTCGAGCACTGTGTCGAGGAACCCTCCGAACCGGAGCGCGGCTGTGGGCTTGCCGAACATAGCTGCCTCCACTGGGACGAGTCCAAAGTCCTCGTACGAGGGGGCCACGACCGCCGATGAATTGTGGTACAGCCAAACGAGTTGGTCGTCGGTCACGCCGTCGAGAAGGCGAGCGTTCGTCGGCGCGATGGCACGGAGTGCCTTCAGCTCCGGGCCGGCGCCCGCAACCACGAGCCGCTCTTTGGGCAGCCTACGCATTGCCTCAAGGAGGACGTCGACGTTCTTGTACGGGAGCAGCCGCGAGACGCAAAGCAGGTAGCCGGGTTCGATTCCCGCGACTGGAGTGGCGCTGTGGTCGCTCATATCCGCGACCGGAGGGGGGAGCACGTGGGCGTCGATGCCGTAGGCGTCGCGGACCTGTACCTGGACCGCGCGTGAACTGACGACGTACACGTCGGCGGATCGGGCGGCGCGCCGGTCCCAGCTCAGCAGCGGTTTCCTGAAGGGTCGCGAGGGCGAGACGAGCCACCGTCGGCCGCCCTGGGCGGGAATTGGAGCCGACGTAGACCTCCGGCTGATAGAGCCAGCGCGCCGGAGCGTGGCAGTAGACGACCTTGCGGCCTCGAGTGCGAACTCCGTGCGCCCAGCCGCTCGTGCTGCAGATCACAAGATCCGCGTCAACGCTGTGTGCGGTGAACGAGGGAGCGAGCAGCGGTAGCGCCGCGCGATGGTGGCGACGAAGGGGGCGGATCCGGTTGCAATCGGGAGCGTGCGAATCTGATAGTGCCGGAAATCCGGGAAAGTCAAATCGGGGCTGTACAAGGACGTGTGGAGTTGAGCCTCTGGGAACGCCCGCATCATCGCCAACACCACCCGCTCGGCGCCTCCGCGCTGAGTGAGATAGTCGTGGACGATGGCGACTCGGCCCGAGCCATCAAGCGTGTCGCTCGCGGTGTTTTCTCGAGTCACCGCACATCCCTTCTGTGCAAACCCCCGCCCGAAGCGGCCAGTATACACAGCGTGCCCACTTCCATCTTCGCGATAGGATGGATGGACGGGCGACCTCGACGTTCAAGTGCCGTCCTCTCCAATGCGACTCGCGCTCAGCGGCTGTCAGCTAAGGCCGGTCGTTGGTGCCAACTCTTGGGAGACTTTGGCGCAGCGCCTTAGCAGCGCCTTAACTGAGAAACTTCCCTAGGTCTCGCTCCTGGTATGCCGTTCTCAGCCGAGGCGGTGTCTCCGGGGTTTAGGGACGCGTCTGGCTCGGGTCACTTGCGACCGCGTCGAACTGCGCGGAGAAGGGCACTTCCTTCCAAGAGCATTTCCTCGATGGCCGGATAAGAACGTTCGGCGACCGACGGGCAACTGATGGCATGTACCATTCGGAGCGTCGTGAACCCTGTAGTCGTCCTTCAAGGACACGGCCTCAATGCTCTCACCCATCCGCCGATCACGACTCGATGCGACAGAGCTGGTGCCAGACAACGAGTACCGCTCTTACTCAGCCAGTGCGGCTGTCCCGACATCGTATATTCGATGTGGAAGATCGAGATGCAACCAAGGACCACCGCACGAATCGGCATGGGAAGGTAGCCGTATGATCGCGGGTCTCGTCCGCCGGCCTGGGGTCATACCCAATCTTGCCCCGCTAGCCGTATTCGGCATCTCCACCGCCGGGTTGGTGGCCGTGATGGGTTTCCAAGCCGGTGCCATACGCTTCGTGCTAGCGGGTCTACTTCTCTTAGACCTCGGCGTCATCTATCTTCGAGCCCCCCAACTCGCGATCGCGACAGCCGTCTGCCTTTCCATAGTCATCCCACTCATTCGACGGGTCCTCATTCCCTCAACGGGGCTGACGACGTACGACCCACTCCTGCTGGTTACTCCCGGTTTCGCGCTCTTCGTCTTGGGCCATTGCTTCTTAACTGGCCGCGCTAGGCTTCTACATGACCACCTGTCGGTCGCGGTCATGGTTCTTCTCGCGATTACGCTACTCGAAGTCGTAAATCCCGCCGGCGACGGCATCGCGGCCGGGGTCACCGGTCTCTTGTACGTCGCCGTGCCCCCGCTCTGGTTCTTCGTCGGACGAGCGTACGGCGAGCAGAGATTCGCGACAGCGCTGGTGGTTGTCGTGCTGTGCACCGCTGTCCTGGATTCTGTCTATGGGCTGTGGCAGACGCTCATCGGATTCCCGCCCTGGGACGCTCAGTGGGCGGCGCTGGTATCGGCCGGATCCTATGCGGCCCTCAACGTAGGCGGAGTCATCCGGGCCTGGGGCACGCTGTCCAGCTCCGCGGAGTACGCCACGCTTCTCGGCATCGGGATAATGGTAGCGACAGCGCTTGCTCTTCGCGGTCGTCTAGCCGCGCTGCTTGCGACTCCCTTCCTGATCTGGGCTCTCATACTAGAATCCAGTCGGGGAGCTGTTGTTTATGTCCTCGCCGCCGTCGTCGCAATGAGTGCCATGCGAACTCGAGGTGCATGGGCCCGCGCCGGCATCGTCCTGCTGGCTCTCGCCCTTGTTGTTGTGGCGCAAAGGGTGTTGGCCAGCGGCGTCAACTCTGGCAGCCTCGCTTCATCGAACGCATTGATTGCACACGAGTTGGGTGGGCTCGCGAACCCGCTCGATCCAACTCAATCAACGTTCGTACAACATCTGGCGCTTGTGGGCAACGCTTTCGTGACCAGCCTCGCACACCCACTTGGGTTGGGAACGGCAGCGACGAACCTCGCCGGCGTCCGGACGACAGCGGCGGCATCCAGCACGAGCGAGTTCGATATTTCCGACGCGTTTCAAAACCTTGGCCTGCTCGGTGGCCTCACATACGTATTCGTCGTCATGCTTGCATTTACCCGGTGCATCCGCGCTTGCTTGAGGTTGCCTGGATTCGTGACGCTTGCGATCCTCGGCATCATGGTGGTGTCGTTCGGACAGTGGCTCAACGGCGGCTTGTATGCGACGGCACCTCTTGTGTGGTTGTGCATTGGGATGAGCGATCGCATGCTTCTCGATGTTGACAAGCAGGCATCCACCGGCGTCAGCAGCAAACCCCCCTTGACCACATAGCGCCAGTGCATCGCAAGCCGGTGCGTCTTATCTTCGTGGTGCCTTTGGGGGACACGCCTGGGAGGCGCAGTGGTGCTCCTTGACACGTTTCTTGGGCAATTTGACAACACAGTTCGGAGCGGTAGGCGGGTTCCGGAGACCTGAAGCACACGGCACAGCGTCCTGACCGCGTGGTTGACCTGCTCCGCCTCGATGAACCGATAGCGGCTCACCGGGTCTCCTTGGCGAAGAAAGTTGCGGCCTTCTTGAGGATCGAGCGCTCCTCTTCGACCACCCGGGCCTGGCGACGCAGTCGCGAGAGCTCTTCTCGCTCGGCCGTGGTCAGTCCGTTGCGTGTGCCGGCGTTCACCTCGGCGCGTTGCACCCATTCGCGGACTGCCGTTTCGGTGAGATCGAGGTCGCGGCTGATCTCTCCGATGCTCTTCCCGGACCAGCGCACCAATCCCACCACCTCGGCTTTGTACTCGTTGCTGAATTTCCGACGCTCCCGTCGAGCCATCTGGACCTCCTACGTGGGGTTGTGCCCCATATCATCGTGGTCCGTCTTGTTGGGTCAGCCCCAAGCCCGGCTACGCGATGGTCAGTGCTACCGGCCACCCTGCCTTTTGGGTCGCAGGGCCAACGCGCGACTCACTGCGACGCAGTCGACCTCGGCGAGGCGTATTCCGTCAAGCGAGCGGCTCACGGCTGAAACACAGGCAAGATCGAAACCGAGTTCTTCGAGCAGCAGCAGGCATTCGATATGCGACGAGGACCCGTTATAAATCTGCTGCACCGGGACCTCGATCTGGAAAGCAGCGACTTGATTCTGCAGGCTCGTTGTTCCACTGCTCAGAATTTCCAGGTCCATACCTTGCGTGTCCAATTTAAGAAACACACGCCGCTCTGCATCTATCTCGGCCAGGAGCGTTCGCAACGTAGAGATCGGAACCTCTTCATCGCCTTTGGAACTGCCGAGCAGAACTGAGAAATGTTCACGACCGTAATCGCTAACGTCAAGAAAGGAATTCATGTAACTCTGCTCATAGAGATGCAGCACCGCTGTGCCATCGATGGAGCCAAGCGCCCTTCGCTCGACGCGCCAAGGCCCCTTCGCCGCCGCCACGACCGCTAACTCCCTGAAGCTCGACTTCGAGGGTTCCAGGCTGAGAATCTCACCAGAATACCGAACCTCCCGGCGTAGGTACATCCCATAGTCGCCCTTGTGACCGCCGACGTCTATAACCAGATCGATAGCCGCAGCCGTCAGGAGTTCTCTGAGCAGCCAGGCCTGAGACTCATGAGCAGGTAATCGGTGGATCGCCCAGCCAACCGACAGCTCCACCTTGCGTTTCAGCCTAGAAAGCTTTGAAGACGCCATCATCGCTCCCAACCGGTTAGTGGCTGCGCAGCGCCCGGAGGTTCCAAACAGCGACCGCCGCCTGACCAATTCCGATAAGAGTTGGCGCCCGCAAAGGTCCACAACGGAGGCGGCAGAGAGAATCTCCGCGGCTCATACTCCGGATATCGCTCGGGTGATTCAACTCCGCTCTCGACGTATCGCGCTCTCATTGTCTGATCCCGAAAGCCCATCCGCGGCCCATAAACGCCCGCAGCCATTGCCATCGAACCAGGCTCCTTGGGAGCGGCCGACGTAAGTGGTAGGCGTTGTGGAGAATCTCGGCGACGAGGAGTCGTCCCAGGGCTCCCCGATGGCCCGAGTACCGCTTGCATGCTACGTAGACCCTGGCCTGGTCCACTGCCCTAAGCCGTTGCACGCCTTTCAGGCCCACGGTGCGTCCAATCCCGCGATCAATCAGAGCATGCGGCGACTGCACAATGCTGAGTTGTCCGTCACGGCAAAGGCGTAGGCTGAGGTCAGCATCTTCGTATCCATAAATGAGAGCTTCGTCTAAGGGATATTTTTCCAGGATGTCCGCGCGCCATAGAGACAATTGGAAGCTCGCACAGATGGGATCACGAGGTCTACAGGGCCGGAAAAAACCACGAAAATCGAGCCAGCAAGACGATGACAGACCGTTAGCTCCAGCCACGACGATGTTAGTCTCGGGACTGGTCCGCAGCAAGTGGACAGAGTGCTCCAAGAACTTAGTGGGAACGGTAACATCGTCATCGACAAAGAGAACGAATTCCGTCTCCGTATTGGCTCTTAGCCAGTTTCTGTTGCCACTCCTGTTGGAACAGGCCGGGGGGTCAAGAAGGCGGGCGCCCAGACGGGCTGCCGTCGTTCGCGACCTTTCACGAGTCTTAACTTCCTGGTGATCCCGCTGCTGATCCTGGCCCATCCGCACTTCGGCGAGATCGCCCGGCACACGTTCGTGCCGAGCATCCACGGCGGCGTCGGCTCCACAGCGGTGCTGCTGATCATCGCGATCGTCGGTACGACGGTCGCGCCGTGGCAGCTGTTTTTTCAGCAGTCGAACATCATCGACAAGCGGATCACGCCGCGCTGGATCAACTACGAGCGCGCGGACACGGTGATCGGGGCGTTCGTGGTCGTGATCGGCGCGGGGGCGATCATCGCCGTGACCGCGTTCGCGTTCGCCGGGACGCCGTACTTCGGCCAGTTCTCCAACGCCGGCGCGGTCGCCACCGAGCTCGGCCGCGAGCTCGGCTCCACGGCCGGCACGTTCTACGCGATCGTGCTGCTGAACGCCTCGCTGATCGGCGCGGCGGCGGTGACGCTGTCCACCTCCTACGCGTTCGGGGACGTGTTCGGCGCCAAACACTCGCTGAACCGCGGTCCACTGGAGGCGAAGGGGTTCTACGCGAGCTTCACGCTGATGGTCGCGGCGGCGGCGGGCATCGTGCTGATACCCGGCGCGCCGCTGGGCCTGATCACGACCTCGGTGCAGGCGCTCGCGGGCGTGCTGCTGCCGAGCGCGACCGTGTTCCTGCTGCTGCTGTGCAACGACCGCGAGGTGCTCGGCCCGTGGGTCAACGCGCCCTGGCTGAACGCGATCGCGAGCGTGATCGTCGGGGTGCTGATCGAGCTGTCGCTGATCCTGATGGCGAGCACGATGTTCCCGGGCATCGACGTGACGACGCTGTTCGTGTACCTGTCGCTCGCGCTCGCGCTGGTGCTGGCGGCGATGGGTTGCTACGCGCTTGCGCAGCGGGGACCGGGCGCGGTGCTGCTCGCGGATGGGGAGATCCCGAAGGAGAAGCGCCAGACCTGGACGATGCCGCCGCTGGCGCTGCTGGAGCGCCCGGTGTGGTCGCCGGGGCGCAGGCTCGCGATGCTGCTGCTGCGGGGTTATCTGGTCGTCGCGGTGCTGCTGCTGATCGTCAAGACGGTTCAGCTCGGGCACTGATCGGGGACGTCGTCAGGTCTCCCCGCCACAAAACCCGTCGTCAGAGTCAACTCCTCGCCGGGGCACACCAGTCTCCAGCCAGAGTCCCTCCCGCAGGCCACTAATCCCCCGCCAGGCTGCTCGGCAGCGGCTGACCCGGCGGCGGGGGGTCGTCGAGCATCAGCCGGGGAACCGTGACGGGTTGCAGGCCGCGCCGGCGCAGGCCGGCGATGATCGTGGGCAGCGCCGCGATCGTCTCCGAGCGGTCCCCGCCGGCGTCGTGCATGAGGATGATCGCGCCCGGATGGGCGCCCGCGAGCGCGCTGTGAACGATCGCCTGGACGCCCGGCAGGGTGTAGTCGGAGGTGTCGGTCGACCACAGCACCATCAGCAGGCGCAGGCGGTGCAGCAGCCTGAACGTGGTCGCGTCGAACGAGCCGTACGGGGGGCGAAACAGGCGCGGTCGCGTGCCCCCGAGCAGTTCGATGCGGGCGATCTGTTCGAACAGCTCTTCGTACTGGTCGTGGGCGGACAGCGAGGCCATCATCGGATGCGTCTCGGTGTGGTCGCCGACGACGTCTCCCGAGCGCAGCTCCAGGATGGTGCCCGCCGAGAAGTACCGCTCCTCCTCGCCGATCGCGAAGAAAGTCGCGTGCACGCCCAGCCGGTTGAGCACGCCGACCAGCTGCCGGGTGTACGGCCCGGGGCCGTCGTCGAACGTGAGCGCGACCTCGTGGCCGTGCGATCCGCCGGCGGTGATCGCCGGGGTGTAGGACAGGACGTGGTCGATCGCGTGTTCTTCGGCGGCCCTCGTCAGCGCCTGTGCTTCGGCCGGGGTGCGGTGGACGGCCGCCCGGACATGCGTGGCGGCCTTGGCGACGGCGCTCGAGTGCGGCCCGCCCCCGTGTGAGCTCAGGGCCGCCACCACCAGCGCGAGACACGCCACGGCGAGAATCGCCGCGACCACGCGCCGGCGCCGGTAGACGCGATGCTGAGCGATCGGTGGCTGCTGGCCGGCGACCATCGCGGAGAGTTTAGGGCCCACGTCTCTGAACCCACCATCTATTCAGACGCGAGTCCCTATGTTGGCAGAACGATGATTCCCTTCTCGATCTCGATCGCCCTGCTGTCGCTCGCCCAGGGCGCCACGGTGGCCGTTCCGCGCGCGTGGGACGCAGGCAGGCTGGCCCGCCTGCGCAGCCGTCGCTGGGCGCTGATCCCCCCGGCGTCGGTGATCGGGTTCGTGCTGGTCGCCAGCTTGGCCGAACGGGCAAGCGCCGACGGGCTGACGTATCTCGCGCTGATCGCCGTGCCGGTGCTCGCGGCGCTCGCGCTGGGCCGGCTCGCATGGAACGCCGATCCTCCCCGCCCAACCCATGCGCTGCTGGTCATCCCGCTGTTCGCGCTGGCGTGGGCCGATCGCGGCGCTCTGCCCGGACAGGCGGCCGCGCTCATCCTCACGGCGCTCAGCTGCGCGGCGCTCGGGGCCATGCTCACGGCCGTCACGCCCCCGCGCTGGCTGGCGGCGGGGATCGTCGCGATGGCGGTGTCCGACACCGCGCTGGTGGTCTCAGACCTGTTGCAGAAGCCGAACAACGCGCTGAACGCCGCTCACCCGGCCGCGGGGCTGCCACGGCTGCAGAGCGCCGCGTTCGGCTCGGCCGTGATGGGTTACGGAGACCTGTTCGTCGCCGCCGTCCTCGGCGCGCTGCTGGCAACGGCGCTGGGCCGGCGCCGGCAGCTGCGCGGGGCGGCGCTCGCGGCGGCGCTCGCGCTCTCCTTCGACCTGCTGTTCTTCTTCGTCGACGAGCTCCCGGCGACGGTGCCGGTGGCCCTTACGCTGCTCTTTCTGATCGCTCGCCGGCGAGGTCTGACGCGGACTCGGACGGGGCCGAAGGCTCCTGCGCTGGGGATGCGACCGGCGCCGGGCGGGGACGGGCTCCAGCAACGCTCGGGAGCTGCTCCGCCGGGACCTCCTCCGGCGCGGGCTCCAACCGCGCGGTGACGGGGCGCGCCGCGGTCTCGATCGGCGGGGGCGCGTCAACCTGGCGCTCGGAGGCGACGCCGGCCTGCTCGATGAGACGCACCTGGCGGACGACCTTGTGGTCGAACGAGCCGACCGCCCGGTTGTAGGCGTTCACGGCCGAGTCGAGCTGCCGGCCGGTCTTGGCCAGGTGCTCGGCGAACGTCCCCAGCCGGCGGTGCAGCTCGCGCGCGGACTCGGCGATCTCGCGCGCGGAGTCGGCGATCTGCTCCTGGCTCCAGCCGTAGTGCACGGCCTTGAGCAGGCCGATCAGCGTGGTGGGGGTGGCCATCAGCACCTGTTGGGAGACGCCGTATTCGATCAGCGCGGGGTCCTCGGCGAGCGCGGCCTGGTAGATGCCGTCCGAGGGCACGAACATCACGACCAGCTCTGGTGTCGAGTCGAACTGGCGCTGATACCCCTTGGAGGCGAGCTTGGTGATGTGGTCGCGCGTCTGCTTGGCGTGACGCTTGAGCTGCAGCTCGCGCTGCCCATTCCCGTCATCGGCCTCGATCGCGGCGAGGTAGGCGTCGAGCGGAACCTTGGAGTCGACCACGATCACCTTCTCGCCGGGCAGGCGCACGAGCACGTCGGGTCGCAGGCGCCCGTCGGCGGTGTGGATCGTGGACTGCTCGGTGAAATCACAGTGGGCGACCATGCCCGCCAGCTCGACGACCCGGCGCAGCTGGATCTCGCCCCAGGACCCTCGCGTCTCCGGGCGCTTGAGCGCGGACACGAGCTCACCGGTCTCCTTGCGCAGCGTGTCGGTGCCCGCGCTCAGCGTGCGCACCATCTCCGAGAGCTGCACCTGGGAATCGCGACGCTCGCGCTCCAGGCGCCCGAGCTCGCTCTCGACCTTGCCGAGCTTCTCGTGCACGGGCGCCACGAGCCCCTTGATCTCCTCCGCACGGCGGGCCATCTCCCCGGACGCCCGCTCCTCCTCGGCGCGGCGGGCCTCGGTCAGCCGCTGCGCCAGCGAGTCGCCGGTCTGCGCCAGCACGTCCAGCGAGATCGCCTTCAGCTCGTCGCGCATGCGCTCACGTTCGTGCGTGCGCTGCTCCTCATCGCGCGCGTGGCCACCACGGCGCCCGAGCGCGACGGCGCCCGCGGCGCCGAGCAGGAGTCCGACTATCAGCAGCAGAATGCTCACGATCCCCCACGATGACAGTCGCTGCGGACGGTGGCGGCTATGGATGGGCAGCCTCTTGCGCAAGTGCCTGTCCCAGGCGCCAGACGCCACCCCAGGACGAAACGCTCAGCCGGCCTCCAGGCCGGCCGCCCCAATTCAGCTGCCGCAGGTCGCGAGACTTCGCCCCGGCCGGGGGTTTCCGGCCGGGGCGAAGCTCCGATCCTGCGGGGCTTGACATTTGCTGTGGGATGGGTATATAGTGGTTCCGTGTTGGCATCCCTATGGGTTGCCGTGTAGAAAATAGATCGGGTTTGGGGTCTCGCCTTTGTGGCCGGGCTTCATGATCAGCAGGGGTTCTTTTCGGGAGAGGGAACCTGAATCGCTTCGTTGAGGGAGCTGTTTTCGCGTGAGTTCATGCAGGACATACGTGTCGGGAGTTGCTGCGGGTCCGTTTGGTCCCGTCTGTAGATGCCTCGGCGTCGCCGAGTCATCTCTCTCTCTCTCTCTCTCTCTCTCTGCCCGTTGTGGGCTAGCCGCTAGAGGCTCCAGCCGGCAGCTTCTTTCGCGCCGCCTTCGTGCGGTGCTTTCTTGTGCCCGTGTACGTGCCGGGCTTTCAAGCGTGCGTTCGCGCGGGGTGTTTTCGTTCTCGCGCGGGCGTGCTTACGAACAAGACCGGCGTCGGGGCGGGTCTCTGTGTTGGGGATGCGTCCTGGCGTTGAATGAGACGAAAGGAAGTTGTTTCATATGAGATCCAAGTTCAGGATTACGATGATGGTGCTTGTGGGCGCGTTGGCCCTCAGCGCAGTGGCGTCAGCTTCGGCTTCGGCAGCGCTCCCGGAAATCGTCAACAGCAAAGGCGCAGAACTGGTCAAAAAGAAATTCACGTCGAAAGGAACGGAATCTACCGGCTTCCTGATCGCGGCGAACCGCGGCCTCTTTCAATGTGTAGGGTTCTCGGGGAAGGGCGAAATCAAAGGGACGCGAGGGGGAGAAGAGACCTCCACATACACTGGATGTAAGTACAGCAGCAAATGTCAGACCGCCGGAAGCCGGGAAGGAGAAATAACGTTCACGACTTCAGTCACTCCCGTCTGGATCAATAAAGCGAAAGAAGAAGTGGCGCTCTTGCTATCCCTAAAGCCAGGCGGTTTTCAGTTCAACTGCGGCAGTCCGCTCCTCCAGAAATATACAGTCTCTGGCTCAATCCTCGTACGTGTCGGGGTTGTCAACAAACTGAATACGACCTATAATTTCGAAACAAGGCAGAGCAACGGTATCCCGGAACTGCGCGAATATGAAAACGAAGCGGGCGAAAAAGTGACGGCAAACCTCAAAGGCGAAGCATCTGGTGTCGAAAATTGGAAAAACGAACCAATGGCGAACGCAACTGCGTGGGGAACCACGTTTGAAGAAGAAGCGGAGTTCAAAGCGTAGGTCGGCCGCATCGTCGATGAGCTCGGTGCGTGGGACAGGAGTCGGTCCCACGCACCGTCTCGACTTTGATCACGAAGGCTCAGAAAAAAACACGAATCTTGTTACTGAAAGGCTTGCATGAGCATGATTAAATCGAAGTAGACTTAACGGAAGCTCATGCAAGAGCGATGCTGTTTCGCGAGTTTCGGTGATACAGCGCAGATTTGGGAGAGTGGTCTTGGGGCTTGTCTCCTCGCTGTGCGTGCTGGTGATGGTGGGGGTGTTGGTGTTCGGGAGCGCTCCCGCCCTCGCCGCCGGGCCGCCGATGCTGGAAGAAGAAGGGTCGGTGCTGAGCGTCACGAGCACGAGCGCGAAGCTGCAGGCGCAGATCAACCCCGAGGAAAGCAACACGACGTATCGCTTCGAATACGACACGCGTGAATACAAGCAAGGCGAAGGGCCTCATGGCGTCAGCATCCCGTTGCCGGACGGGTCGCTGGGCGCCGGGTCGACGGGGGTCACGGTGCGTGTCGAACCGGAAGGCCTCTCGCCGCGCACGACCTATCACTACAGGATCGTCGCGGAAGGAAGCGGGGTTAAGGACGGTGAAGACGAGACCTTTACGACGCAGGCGGCCGGCGGCGAGTTCTCGCTGATCGACGGGCGACAGTGGGAAATGGTCTCTCCGCCGGACAAGCACGGGTCGACTATCTACCCGCTCGGCGAAGTCGGGGTGCTCCAGGCCGCCGAAGACGGCAGCGCGATCACCTACCTGACGAACGCGCCCATCGAAGGCGCACCGAAGGGCCTCGCCTCACTTCAGCAGCAGACGCTCTCCCGCCGGGGCACCGAAGGCTGGAGCTCGTGGGACATCGTCACGCCCCACGATCAGGCCACCGGCGTCGCCGTCGGGACCGGGCTCGAATACCGCTTCTTCTCGTCGGATCTCTCGCGCGCCGTGGTCGAACCGCAGGGTTTCCTCGGCAGCTTCACGCCGCTCTCCGAAGAAGCGACCGAACGCACGCCGTACGTCCGCAAGGACTCCAGCTGCGAAGCGGCACCGGCATCGTGCTACGAGCCGATCGTGACGAGCGCCGATGTGCGCCCGGGAGCGAAATTCGGCGGGGAAGCCCATCCCGAACATCCCGTCGGCGAAGCGGTGTTCGCGGGCGGGACCTCCGATTTGAGCCATGTGCTCGTGTATGACGCGGCCGGTCTGACCTCGACGAAAGGCGACGAAGGTGGCCTGTACGAGTGGCCGCCGCGGGCCGGTGGCGAATTGCAACTCGTGAGCATCCAGCCTGAAGATGAAGGCGGGAAGCCGGCGAGCACCGCGACTGAAATCCCTCAACCCGGCAGTCTAGAAAGTGGCAGGAACGCGATATCCGAAGACGGATCGCGCGTCTTTTGGAGCGACAAGTTCTCGCCGGAGCGTCTGTATCTCCGAGACATGGTGAAGGGCGAAACGCTTCGCATCGGAACCGCAGCGTATACCGACAGGTTCGAGGTAGCGAATAGAAACGGATCGCGCGTTTTCTTCATAGCTGAAGAAACCCACAAACGTGAAGGCACGTTGGAAGTGTGCGAGGTGGTTGAAATCACCGCGAAGCTCGCCTGCGAAACGACGGTGCTAGCGCCTGAAGTGCAGGGCGGCGTGATTGGCGCAAGCGAAGACGGGTCGTACGTGTATTTCGTCTCCAACGCCGCGTTGACACCCAACGCCGCCCGCGGCGATTGCATGGGCGAAGGTCAAGGCGAAAACCAGAACGCGAGGGCGTGCAATCTGTACGTGGAGCACTACAGCAGGACGGCCTGGGAAGCACCGGAGCTTGTCGCTGCGCTCCCGGAAAATGACGGGCGCGACTGGGGTGATGATCTCCAGAAGCTGACTGCCCGTGTGTCTCCCAACGGCAAGTGGCTCGCGTTCATGTCACGCAAGAGCCTCACCGGCTATGACAACCGGGACGCCGTCTCAGGCGTTCCGGACGAGGAGATCTACCTCTACAACGCAGAAGACAAGCGTCTGCTCTGTGCGTCATGCGACCCGACCGGAGCCAGGCCGCTCGGCAGCGAATATGGCGAAGAAGGCGCCTACTACCAACACGGCATTCTCGGCGGCGGCAACGGAGTGTGGGAACCGACTACGTGGCTCGCTGCGAACATCCAGGGATGGGATGCCTACGCGGGTGGGGCATATCCTGTTGGTGCCGAAGACCTGTACCAGTCGCGCTATCTCTCCAACGAAGGCCGACTCTTCTTCAACAGCGGCGACTCGCTCGTTCCGCAGGATGTGAACGGCACCTGGGATGTGTACGAGTACGAGCCGGAAAGCGTCGGCTCGTGCTCGCCGGCATCCTCGAGCGGAAGCGTCGTGTTCAAGCCGAACCATTCCTATGAAGTGGAAGGCAGGAAGGGCGAAGAAGGCGCAGGTTGCGTGGGGCTTATCTCTTCGGGAGAATCGAGCGAACAGTCGGCGTTCATGGACGCCAGCGAAAGCGGCGATGACGTGTTCTTCCTAACTACAAGTCAGCTCGTACCGCAGGATGTGGACACGTATCCCGACATTTACGACGCGCACGTCTGCTCGACCTCCGTGCCGTGCCAGCCATCTTCGGTCTCGCCGCCTCCGTGCGACACCGCCGACGCGTGCAGGGCGGCGCCGACGCCGCAGCCGGAGGTCTTCGGGGCGCCGACGACGGCGACGTTTGCGGGCGCAGGCAACATCGAACCGCAAACCGGACCGCCCGCCAAACCGGAGGTGAAAAAGAAGACCGTCAAGTGCAAGAAAGGTGACGTGAAGAACAAACGGGGTAAATGCGTACCCAAAAAGAAGAGTAAGAAGCGAGCGAAGCGAGCCAGCCGCAACCTGAGGTCAAAGTCATGAAAACCCGACTGAAACAACAAACACATGTGGCAAGCTCACAAACAGATGTAAAACCACACGCTCCGTTGCGCAGCTTGACCCTAGCCTCGCTCCTTGTTCTAATAGCCCTCGCCTTTGGGACTTCCTCGGCGTCGGCGGCTACGGCGTGGTGGCATCTCGATGCCAGCGCCGCTCCGGCGAACCTGCCGCCGGGCGGCACCGGCATGATCTTCGTTTCGGCAACGAATCTCGGTGACGCCAACGTCGATGGATCGAATGCGCCGGTCAAGCTGATCGACAAGCTGCCCAAAGGTATTGAAGCCAAGGAACCGGTGGTGGGCACGGCTGGGTTGTTCGAGGCGGAGCACCTTCTCGACGGGAGCATGGAATGCAAGGTCCCGTCGCCTCACGTCGTCGAATGCACCTTCCTGTTCAACTATGTCGGCGGCGAGTACAGGCCTAGCCTCCGGCCTTACGAAAGGCTGGAAGCCGAGATCGAAGTCAACGTGGCATCTGATGCCAACCTTCATGAAACCAACGAAGTGGCGGTGACAGGCGGCGAAACCGCGGTTTGTGAAAAAACAGCCCTTGGCGCCGGCAGGTATGTGAATGGACTCTGCGTGACTGAGGGCCCTGAAAACGGACATGAAGAAATCGAAGGCGACTTCGAAGAAGAGCCTTCCGGCAAGCCGGTGCCGGAAGCCGCGGCCACGGGGCAGTTGACGGTGAGCAGCGCGCCGGTGGAGTTCGGTGTCGAAAAATATGAACTGACCGCCGCCAGCGATGACGGTTCACCCGCGCGGCAGGCCGGCTCGCATCCGTTCGGCCTCACAACGACGCTCGACCTGAACCGCACCTCCACGGAACCGTATCAGCCGGCGCCGCCGAAGGATCTCCAGTTCAAGTTGCCACCGGGCCTGATCGGCAACCCGACGCCGTTCCCGCAGTGCACCTCCGCACAGTTCATCACGACGCACGGGGGGGAAGCAAACGAATGCCCGGCCGATACGGCGGTCGGGGTGGCCGTCGTAGCGATCCGCTTCCCGGAAAGCCCGGAAAATGTCGTGCTTACGGTGCCGGTCCCGGTCTTCAACCTGAAGCCGGCCGTCGGCGAGCCGGCGCGTTTCGGGTGGCTGGTGGGCAAGAGGGTGCCTGTGATCCTCGACACCTCCGTGCGCACCGGCGGGGACTACGGCGTGACGGCCAGCGTGGACAACATCACGCAGACGACCTCATTCTTCAGCTCGCAGGTCACCTTCTGGGGCGTCCCCGGAGCCGCCAGCCACGATAACTCGCGTGGTTGGCCCTGCCTGATCGGTGGATTCAACGGTCCACCGGGAGAAACGTGCGAGGCACTCGGTCAGTCAACACCGCCGCCGCTGCTGAGCTTTCCCACCTCCTGCTCCGGCTCGCTGCAGAGCACGATGTTGGCCGACTCCTGGCAGCAGCCCGGCACCATCACGGAATCGAACCCACTGGAAGGGCTCATGCCGAGCCTGAACGGCTGCAACCAGCTCCCCTTCAGTCCGTCGATCAAGGTGACCCCGGATGTGGGCTCGGCGAGCAGCTCGTCGGGCCTGAATGTTGACGTGCACGTGCCACAACAGTCGGTGCTGTTTTCGGCCGGCGAGGCCGAGTCAACCGTCCGCGATATCGAAGTCAAGCTGCCCGCGGGCGTGCAGATCAACCCCTCCGGCGGGGATGGGCTGCAGGCGTGCACGAGCGCCACGTCGGCATTACCGGAAGGCGCGCTCGGCAGCCCTGGCGATGAGATCGGCTTCGGAGTGCATGAAGAAGGAAAACTCGTGGAATTCACGGAATACGAACCCGGTACGCGTGCCCCGCGGTTCACGCCGTACTTGCCGGGTAGCACCGGCGCGCTCGCGAACGGCTATAGCGAACCATTGCAACCGGGCGTGAACTTCTGTCCTGACGCGTCGAAGATCGGCGAAGTCACGATCCACACGCCGCTGCTGCCGAACCCGTTGAAGGGTTTCGTGTATCTGGCCTCGCAGAACGAAAACCCGTTCGGGAGCCTGATCGCGATGTACATCGAAGCTCAGGACCCGGTTTCTGGGACGCTGGTGAAGCTGCCGGCGCAGGTCAGCCTGACGCCGTCGGGGCAGGTGCTCACGACGATTGCCGACAGCCCGCAGCTGCCCTTTGAAGACGCCGAACTGCACTTCTTCGGTGGGGAACGCGCGCCTTTGGCGACTCCCGCGCAGTGCGGCTCCTATACGACCGAAGCGTCCTTTACGCCGTGGTCGGGCAATGCGCCGGTGCCGGCCTCCTCGACGTTCCAGATCACGAGCGGCCCCGACGGCAAGCCGTGCCCCGGCAGCTCGCTGCCGTTCAAGCCGTCGCTGACAGGCGGCACGACCAACGGCAACGGTGGCGCGTTCACCCCGTTCTCGACGACGATCTCCCGTGAAGACGGCGAACAGAACATGGCGTCGGTCACGTTGCGCATGCCGCCGGGCCTCTCGGGCCTATTGTCGGGTGTGGAACTGTGTCCGGAAGCGAACGCTAACGCGGGGAGCTGCGGGCCGAATAGCCTGATCGGGGAAACGACCGTCTCGGCGGGCGTGGGCTCGGACCCGGTGTCCGTAAAGGGCGGCAAAGTCTACATAACCGAAAAATATCATGGCGCACCGTTCGGCCTGTCGATCGTGAACCCGGTGAAGGCCGGCCCGTTCGACCTTGAGCACGACACGTCCAACCCCAGCCAGGTCCCGGCGTGCGATTGCGTGGTGGTGCGCGCGAAGATCAACGTCGATTCGAGCACGGCGGCGCTGACGGTCACGACGAACAGCGAAAGCGAAGGCTATGCGATCCCGCACCTGCTCGATGGGATCCCCGTGCAGATCAAGAAGGTCAACGTGCTGATCAACAGGCCGGGCTTCACGTTCGACCCGACGAGTTGCAGCCCGCTGAAGATCACCGGTTCGATCTCCAGCGACGAAGGCTCGAGCTCGCCGGTGGAAGTGCCGTTCCAGGTCGCCAACTGCGCGGTCCTCGCATTCAAACCGGGGTTCGCGGTCTCGACGTCGGGGAGGACGAGTAAAGCGGATGGTGCGAGCTTGAGTGTGAAGCTGACGTATCCAAAGGCGCCGTTCGGGTCGCAGGCGAATATCAAGAGCGTGAAGGTGGATCTGCCCAAGCAGCTGCCGTCGCGCCTTACGACGTTGCAGAAGGCTTGCACGGCCGCGCAGTTCGAAGCCGACCCCGCCGGGTGCCCGGCGGCGTCGGTGATCGGTCATGCGAAGGCGATCACGCCGCTCGTCCCTGTTCCGTTGGAAGGTCCCGCGTATTTCGTCAGTCACGGTGGGGAAGCGTTCCCGAGTCTGATCGTCGTGTTGCAGGGTTACGGTGTCACGATCGACCTCGTCGGTACGACGTTCATCAGCAAGGCCGGGATCACCTCCAGCACGTTCAAGACGGTGCCCGACGCGCCCGTTGGCAGCTTCGAATTGACGTTGCCTGAGGGCAAGTTCTCCGCGCTGGCGGCGAACGGCAACCTCTGTGGAAAGAAGCTGGCGATGCCTACGGCGTTCGTCGCGCAGAACGGCGCGAAGATCAACGAGTCCACAAAGATCAGCGTCACGGGGTGTCCGAAGGCGAAGAAGAAGGTCAAAAAGAAGGTGAAGGCTCATGGCAGGAAAGGCGGCAAAGGCAAGAAGTAGCGGTAGGCGCGGGGCGGTGAGCAGGACGCTGGTGTCCAGCGCGCGCGATCGCCGGCCCGGGTCCTCGCCGCGTGCGCGTCCCGTCGCTCGGCGGCGTCCTGTTCGGGAGGTCGCTGTGCGGGAGGGCGCCATCCAGATAAGCGAGGTTCAGCGCGCGCGTATCCTGTTCGCGGCGGCGGAGATCGTCGGTGAGGTTGGCTTTGTCGGGATGAGCGTGGCGCGGGTCACCGCTTGTGCGGGTGTGTCACGGCGCACGTTTTATGATCTGTTCGAGGATCGCGAAGACTGTTTCATGGCGGTGTTCGAGGACGCTGTTGTGCGTGCGACCGGGGTAGCGATTCGTGCGGCTGAGGGACACTCGGGCTGGCGTGAGCAGGTCAGGGCCGGACTGTTGGGACTACTCGGGTTCGCTGGGGATGAGCGTGTGTTGGGAGCGCTGTTGGTAGTGCACGCGCTGGGTAGCGGTCCCAACGTGCTTAGTTGCCGTGCGCGTCGTCTCGGTCCCCTGATCGCGTTCATCGACCAGGGACGCTCACAGACGAAAAGCGGCAAAGAGGGCCCGCCGCCTCTGACCGCGGAGGGAGTGGTCGGCGCGGTGTTGTCGGTCATCCATGGGCGGATGCTGGAACGGCCCGATACGCCCCTGATCGATCTGCTGAACCCGTTGATGGGCATGATCGTGCTGCCCTACCTCGGGCCCGCGGCCGCAGCGAAGGAGATGGCTCGTCCCGTCCCCAGGGTCCGGTCTGCGCCGCGGAGATCGACGAAAGATCCCCTCGAGGGTCTGCACATGCGCCTGACCTACCGCACGCTGCGGGTGCTCGCCGCGATCGCCGATCAGGGTGGGCGGGGATCCGGTCTGTCCAATCGCGCAGTCGCAGACCTGGCCGGTGTGCACGACCAGGGCCAGATCTCAAAGCTGCTCGCGCGCCTGGAACACCTCGGCCTGATCGCCAACACCGGCTCAGCTCACGCCAAGGGAGAAGCAAACTCCTGGACGCTCACCGACAGAGGACAAGAAGTCGAGCGAGCGATCAGGATCGACTCCGGCCGACCCGCGAGCTGAAGGAGACCTTCGACGCTCCGATGTGTCGATGCCGACACGACGCTCACGACGGAGCTCACCCACAGTGACGCGCAGGTCGGCGGCGGCGTGCGCCTGCACTACGTCGAGTCGGGTCCCGCCGACGGTCCCGTTTGACAGTGGTCAGCCCGAGGAGTAGCGTGAGAAGTTCAGTCATTTGGGCTGTGCAAGTCGCGGGGGGAGAGGCCGTAGTGCGTGCGGGGCCCTCGAGTTGGAGGAGATGCACATGCACGCCCCACACGGCTTCGCCGTTTCGATCCGTCCCCACCGTCGCGCGATCGGGCGCCCACTCGCGTTTGCCCTCGCGACGGTCGCGCTTGTGGCGCTGGCGTTCGCGCCGGCCGCCGGCGCCGGCAGGCCCACGCCCCCCGTCAGCACCTATCTGGCGCTCGGCGACTCGATCAGCTTCGGCTACAGCGAGCAGGTGTTCGACGAAAACTTCCCCAACGAGTCGCCGTCATACTTCGAAGAAGGCTTCACCAACGCCTTCGCCCAGGACCTCTCACGACCGTCTGAGGTCGGCAGGGGCCTCACGCTCGTCAACGACGCCTGCCCGGGCGAGACCTCCAACGGGCTGATCGGCGAAAACCCGGCTCTCGGTGGGAAAGCCTCGACCGAACCCGCCGGACACAATCCACAGGGGCTCGGTGACTATCACCCCTGCGCGTACAACAACGTCGACGGTCTGCCGCTGCACAACTCGCTCAGTGTCGGCGGTCAGTCGATCTCACAGCTCGAAGACGCGCTGAGCATCCTCAAAGAAGGCCACCCGGCGCACCCCGTGCAGGCGATCACGCTGAACATCGGCTCCAACGACGAGCTCGCGGCGATCAAGGAATGCGAAATCGAAGTCACCGAAGAATTCACGCACACGGGCAAAAGCAAGTACGGCTCCTCGCCCGAAGCGGCCGTGGTCGGCTGCATCAAGGAAAGCTCGGAAAAAGTCACGATTCCGCACATCCTCGCGAACATCGCTGACATCATCGGCGTGCTGGACAGCGGGGGTCACTACACCGGGCCGATCGTCCTGCTCGGCTTCTATAACCCCGACGCGCTGATCCTCCCCGGCAGCGACGCGCTGCAGGAGGCGCTCAACGCGGCGGTCGAAGCCGACATCCTGCCCCACTTCCCGAACGTGACGTTTGCGAACCCGTTCCCGGTGTTCAACCGGGGGCGCAAGCCCGAACGGGAGCAGGCCTCGATCTGCAAGTTCACCGAAATGTGCAACCCGGAAGTCCCCGGGGGAAGCTCGGACGACGGCGACATCCACCCCTCGCCGCTCGGCTACGAAGTGCTGGGCAGGCTGGTCAACCAGGCCTACCTGGCCAACCCGGCCCGCTGATGAGGGGGCTCTGCTGAGGCCGTGAGGTCATAGCAGGACGCGCCTCCTCGCATCGGGGCGCCCGTCGTTATCCGACGGGCGCCCCGGCGAGCGCCTGGTAGTGCGCCGCCGCCTCCTGCAGCACGGCGAGCATCGCCGGGGCCGCCGGCAGCAGCCGGGCGCCCGCGGGCGCCGCCGCGATCACCTGCCGCGCCGGGGGATGCGGGGAGAGCGCGCGCACGGCGATGTCCTCGCGCACGACCGACAGCGCGAGCTCGGGGATCAGCGCGACGCCGACACCCGCCGCCACGAGACCCTGAACGGTCTGGTAGTCGTCGCTCTCGAACGCGACGCGCGGCTCGAACCCGGCCGCGTGGCAGCTGCGCACGACATGGCGCGCGCAGGGACTGGAGCTCGAGGTCTGCACCCAGGCTTCCTCGTGCAGGTCCCGCAAGCGGAGCCTGCGCCTGCCCGCGAGGGCGTGATCGCGGGGCAGGACCAGGTACAGCGGGTCCTCGAGCAGCTCCACGCGCGTGATGCCCTCCGCCAGCGGGGACTCGCCACCGAACTCGAACAGCAGCGCCAGGTCGAGCTCGCCGGCGCGCAGCCGCGGCGCGATCTGCTCGGGCTCGCCCTCGGTGAGCGTCAGCTCCACGTCGGGGTAGCGCGCGCGGAACGTGGCGATCGCCAGCGGCATCAGCGTCGCCCCGGCCGTCGGGAACGAGGCCATCCGCAGCCTGCCACCGCGCAGGCCGGCGATCGCCGACAGCGCCGCCTCGGCGGACTCCAGCCGCGCGAGGACGCCCTCGGCGTGCCCCACCAGCGTCTGACCCGCGGCGGTCAGGCTGACCCCGCGCGGATGGCGCTCCAGCAGCGTCATCCCCGTCTCGGCCTCGAGCGCCGCGACCTGCTGGGACACGGCCGACTGGGTATAGGCCATCGCCTCCGCGGCGGCCGAGATCGAGCCCCGGTGCGCGACCTCGGTAAGGATCCGCAGACGGTTAACATTGAGCATAAGCACAGCTTATCGCAACAATTATATATTTCACTGGAACTGATGGCAAAATCGTGTCACCATGAGCCGCAATCGGAGCTTCGACGAAAGCCCCCCACACAGCCCCCAGACAGGAGCATGAACATGGCAACCAAGGTGATCGTTTCCTACGACGGAACCGCCAACGAGAACGACGCGATCGCGTACGGCTCGCTGCTCGCCCGTGCCGGCGCCGAGGTGTCCCTCGGCTACGTCCGCCACACCGACGAGGCCGTCAGCGACGAGGAGGCCCAGGAAGTGCTCGACCGCGGCGCCGCGCTCCTCGACGGCACGTTCGCCAGCCGGCACGCGGTGACCGACCGCTCGACCCCACAGGGCCTGCGCGCGCTGGCCGAGCAGATCGGCGCCCAGGCGATCGTGTTCTGCTCGGACTCGCACACCGCTCACGGTCACATCACGATCGGCAACTCCGCCCAGCGGCTGCTCGAGGGCGGTCCGGTCGCGGTCGGGATCGCCCCCGCGGGCCTGGCCGACTCCGCTGGCGGGAGCACGCGCGTGCAGCGCATCGTCGCGGTCGGCGAGGCCGGTGGCGCCGGCAGCGCCCAGGCGACCGCGCAGGCACTCGCGGCCACGCTCGGTGGCGAGGTCGTCCCCGTCGCCGACGAGCGGGCGGACCTGCTGGTGATCGACTCGCGCGCCGACGCCGAGCCTGGCCGGGTCTCGCTCAGCTCCTCGGCCGCGCACCTGATCGAGATCGCGACCTGCCCCGTGCTGGTCGTGCCGAGTGGCGTGGCGCTCCAGTTCGGTGGGGCGGCGACGGCGGCCGCTGTGGCCTAGTGTCGTGAGTCATAAATTCGCTGGCGTTTCCCGGCGCCTGAACGTGCCTGACGCCCGCCGTCGCCACCCATGTGCTACCAGCACACTTGCCGGCGCCGTCGAACGTCAGATCACGTCCATCCATCCGGCAAACGCTGACCGAATTTATGACTCAAGACACTAGCGAATCGTCCGGCCGCGAACACGCGCGAGCAGGTAACGCGCGAGCGCGTGGGCGAAGTCCAGCCCCCCGCCGATCAGGTGGCCGAGGGGGCCGGTCCACAGCCATGTCTCCAGGCGTCTGACCAGACGTGCACAGGCCGTCGTCATCGGGCGGCACGGTATCGTGGCGGCTATGGCTGAGCCCGTCTCCACGACAGTCACCGCGCTGGCTGACTCGCGCGTGCGCGTGGACGTGCAGGTGCAGCCAAGCGAGATCGAGGCGCGCGTGCAGCGCGCCGCGCGCCGGCTCGGGCGCGAGCTGAAACTGCCGGGGTTTCGCAAGGGCAAGGTGCCGGCGCCGCTGGTCCTGCAACGCGTCGGTCGCGAGGCGGTGCTGGACGAGGCCGTGCGCGACAGTCTTGGAAGCTGGTACGCCGAGGCGATCCGCGCTTCGGAGATCGTGCCCGTCGGGGACCCCAAGATCGACCTCGGCGAGCTGCCCGAGCAGGGGGCGGCGCTGCGGCTCACGATCGAGATCGGCGTGCTGCCGGTGGCCGAGCTGGGCGAGTACAGCGGGTTGGAGGTCGGACGTCGCGAGCCCGAGGTGGCCGAGGAGCAGATCGAGGGAGAGATCGAGGCGATGCGCGAGCGACTGGCGCGCCTTGAGACCGTGCAGCGCCCCGCGGGCGAAGGCGATTACGTGGTGCTCGACTACGTCGGGCGCCTGCCGGCAGTGGACGAGGCCTCGGGCGAGACCACACTCGTCCCGTTCGCGGGCGGCGAGGGCCGCGACCAGCTGGTCGAGCTCGGCGGGGGCAACCTGATCCCCGGCTTCGAGGAGGGCCTCATCGGCGCGCAGGCCGGCGAGGAGGCTCGCACCGTCGATCTGAGCTTCCCGGCGGACTACGGCAACCAGGAGCTGGCGGGCCGGGAAGCGTCGTTTGCGATGACCGTCAAGGAGGTCAAGGCCAAGCGACTGCCGGACGTGGACGAGGACTTCGCCGTGGACGCCGGGTTCGACGACGTGGCGGAGCTGCGCGAGGACATCGGCCGGCGCCTGCTGGAGGCACAGGAGCAGCACGTACAGGAGGAGTTCCGCGAGGCGGTGCTCGACGCGGCGGTGGCCGGCGCCCAGGTGCCCGTCACGCAGGAGCTGGCGCGCGCCCGCGCCGCTGAGATGTGGGAGCGGATGCTGCACTCGCTCTCCCATCGCGGCATCTCACGCGAGGCCTACCTGCAGATCACCGGGCGCGCCGAGGAGGAGATCCTCGCCGAGATGGTCCCCGAGGCCGAGCGGGCGTTGCGCCGCGAGGCGGTGCTCACGGCGGTGGTCGCGGCGGAGGGGATCGAGCCCTCCGAGCAGGACCTGCTGCAGGCGCTCACGTTCGACCGCCGAGCGCGAGGGGATCGCGCCGGAGCAGGTGCTCGAGCAGTTGCGCTCCGCCGGGCGCGTCGAGGAGCTGCGCGAGGATCTCGCCGCGCGCCAGGCGATCGAGCTGATCGTGGAGCGCGCCACGCCGATCCCGGTCGCGCGAGCGATCGCGCGCGAGCAGCTGTGGACGCCGGAACAGGAGGCGCGAGCGGGGAAGGCGGACGCCGCCGCCGCGACCGCGGGCCTGTGGACTCCGACCGATCAGAGCTCGGCCAGCTAGGGTTGCAGAAGGAATCGAGCCGGGTAAGCGAAACAGAGCGAGGACCATGAGCCCACTTGTCCCAATGGTGGTCGAGCAGACCTCGCGAGGCGAGCGAGCGTTCGACATCTACAGCCGTCTGCTCAACGAGCGGATCATCTTCCTCGGCACGCCCGTGGACGATCAGGTCGCCAACCTGATCGTCGCGCAACTGCTGCACCTGGAGTCCGAGGATCCCGAGAAGGACGTCTCGCTGTACATCAACTCGCCCGGGGGCTCGGTGTATGCGGGCCTGGCGATCTACGACACGATGCAGTTCATCAAGCCCGACGTGCAGACGATCTGCGTCGGCATCGCGATGTCGATGGGCGCGCTGCTGCTGGCCGGAGGTGCGCATGGCAAGCGCATGGCGCTGCCCAACGCCAAGATCCTGATCCACCAGGTCTCGTCGAGCTTTCAGGGGCAGGCGACCGACATCGAGATCCACGCCAAGGAGATCATCGACGTGCGCCAGCGTCTGGATGAGATCATCGCCAAGCACACGCACAAGCAGCTCGAGGACGTGCGACGCGACACCGAGCGCGACTATTTCATGAGCTCGCAGGAGGCGACGGAGTACGGAATAATCGACCGCGTCATCTCCGAGCACTAGCTGCCGCGGGAGCGCATGGACGGCGCCTGACTCAAAGGGAATAGGGGATACCAAGAGATATGGCCAGACCAACCGACTCAAACGAGCAGCTGCTGTGCAGCTTCTGCGGCAAGTCCCAGCGACAGGTCAAGAAGCTGATCGCCGGGCCGGGCGTGTACATCTGCGACGAGTGCATCGACCTGTGCAACGAGATCATCGACGAGGAGCTCTCCGCGCCGCCCGCGTTTGACCTGGAGCACCTGCCCAAGCCACGCGAGATCTACGAGGTCCTGGACGAGTACGTCGTCGGCCAGGAGGCCTCCAAGCGCACGCTGTCGGTGGCCGTCTACAACCACTACAAGCGCGTGCAGATGATGAGCTCGGACGAGGACGAGATCGAGCTGCAGAAGTCGAACATCCTGCTGCTCGGCCCCACCGGCTGCGGCAAGACCCTGCTCGCGCAGACACTCGCGCGGATCTTGAACGTCCCGTTCGCGATCGCCGACGCGACCGCGCTGACCGAGGCCGGGTACGTGGGCGAGGACGTCGAGAACATCCTGCTCAAGCTGATCCAGGCGGCCGACTACGACGTCAAGAAGGCCGAGACCGGGATCATCTACATCGACGAGGTCGACAAGATCGCGCGCAAGGCCGACAACCCGTCGATCACGCGCGATGTCTCCGGCGAGGGCGTGCAGCAGGCGCTGCTGAAGATCCTCGAGGGCACGGCGGCCTCGGTGCCGCCCCAGGGCGGGCGCAAGCACCCCCACCAGGAGTTTTTGACGATCGACACGACCAATGTGCTGTTCATCTGCGGTGGCGCGTTCGCCAACCTCGACGCGGTGATCGAGCGCCGCATCGGCAACAACGGGATCGGGTTCGCCGCCGCGATCGAAACCAAAGCCGATAAGGACACGGGCGAAGTGTTCGAGCAGTGCCTGCCCGAGGACCTGATCGAGTACGGGCTGATCCCCGAGTTCATCGGCAGGCTGCCGGTGATGAGCGCCGTGCACCAGCTCACGCGCGAGGATCTCGTCTCGATCCTGACCGAGCCGCGCAACGCGCTGGTCAAGCAATTCCAGCGCTTCTTTTCATTCGACGGGATCGAGCTGGTGTTCTCCGAGGACTCGCTCACCGCCGTCGCCGAGCGCGGCCTGGAGCGCGAAACCGGCGCGCGCGGGTTGCGCTCGATCATCGAGGAGATCCTGCTCGAGGTCCAGTTCGAGCTGCCCTCGCGCCGGGATGTGAAGAAGTGCGTCGTCACCAAGGAGACCGTCGAACGGGGCCTGACCCCGACGCTGGTAACCGAAGCCGCGCCCGAACAGGACGCCGCCGGACCGGAGTTGCGCGAGGAGTCGGCGTAGTAGCCCGCCGCGGGCCGGACTCGCGCTCGCGCCGGGAACGTCCCATCTTTGCTCCCATCTCTGGCTGCATCTCCGTCGCGGCCGGTGCTCGACGCCAGCGCCGGGCACGTTCGACCGCTACCATCGCGCTGTGAGGAAGCTGAGCAAGTCCAAGTCCGTAAGCAAGCCCGATTCCAAGCTCAAGCGCACCGCACGCGCGGTGCCGTGGGTGACGCTGCTGCAGGGCGGCGTGATCGTCGGGCGGCGCTGGGCGGCGCTGTCAGCCAAGGAGCGCGCCCGCTTCACCGAGCTCGTGCGCGAGTCGCGCGGGCGCCTGGGCAACCTCAGCGTGAAGGAGCGCATGGAGCTGCGCAAGCTGGCGCACAAGCTCGACATCAGGAGTATGGGCAGCGAGCTGATGGCGCTCAAACGCGTCAGGCGCTCTCGACGCCGGCGCAAGCGCCGCTGATGCACATGCACAAGAGCACGGGCACAAGCGCGGCTGCGAGCCGCTGATCGCCAGGGGGAGCATGGCTGAGGATCTGCACACCACCGAGGATCTCGACGCGCTCTCCACGCGCGAGCTGCACGACCGCGCGATGCACCGCGCCGAGAAGCACCTGGACATGAAATTCCTGTGGTCGCTGCTGCAGATGATCCCGGCGGCGGAGACGGCCGGAGGAGACGTCGGCGAGGCCGACTACGACATCGAGTCCTCCAAAGGCCTGATCAAAGACGCACTGCACAGCGGCGACGGCGAGCTGGGCGAGGCGCTGCGGCCGGTGTTCGTCGACTACCTGCGCAAGCACCCGGGCGCGTAGAGCCTCCGGCGCGGGCGCCCCCGCAGGCATGCAGACACCGGAGAACTCAACTCGAGCAGGCGCGAGCTCCGGACGCATGGGCAAAGACTGGACGCTCGCTCAGGCCGAGCGCCATCTGCGCTCGCTGGAGCTGTTCGGGATGCGCTTCGGGCTGGACCGGATGCGGCGGATGATGACGGCGCTCGATTCGCCGCAGCGGCGCCTGGGCACGATCCACGTGCTGGGTACCAACGGGAAGACCTCGACCACGCGAATGGCCGCGGCGATCCTCGAGCGTCACGGGCTGCGGACGGGCGCTTACACCTCTCCGCACCTGATCTCCTACTGCGAACGGGTGCAGATCGACGAGCGAGATCTCCAGGCGGATGCGTTCGCCGCGGCCCTCGCGCGCGCGGCGCGGGCGGCGGAACGGGTCAACCACACGCTGGGCGAGGACGACCACGTCACCCAGTTCGAACTGCTGACGGCCGCGGCGCTGGCGGAGATGGCGGCGCGGCAGGTTGACGTCGCCGTCGTCGAGGCCGGGCTTGGCGGGCGCTATGACGCGACCAGCGTGATCGAAGCGCCGGTGACGGTGCTCACGAACATCGGCCTGGAGCACACCCGCTGGCTGGGGCCGACGCTGAGCGACATCGCCGAGGAGAAGCTCGCGGTCGTGCGCGGAGGGGGGACGCTCGTGCTCGGGTCCTGGCTCGCCGGCGAGGCGCTGGCTGTCGCCGAGCGCGTGGCAGGCGAGCGCGAAGCTCAGATCGTGCTGGCCGATGTCCCATCGGTGCAGGGCGCGTCCGCGGAGGAGCCGCTGGCGGCGAGGGGCGTGTTTCAGCGACGCAACTTCGCGCTCGCGCGCGCCGCCGCGGAGGCGCACCTGCGCCTGCACGGCGCGGGGATCGAGCTCGACGAGGAGGCCGTACGGGTTGCAGCCGCCGCGACCGAGGTGCCGGGTCGGCTGCAGGTCGTGGACTCGCGGCCGCTGACCGTGTTCGACGGCGCGCACAACCCCGACGCGGTGGTGGCGCTGGTGCAGTCGCTGCCGGAGGTGCTCGGCGGCCGTGCGATCGGGCTCGTGATGGGAGTGCTCGAGGACAAGGACGCGGCGAGCATGCTCCGGGCTTTGCTGGGTGTGTGCGAGCGCGCCTGGTTCACGGCGCCGCCGAGCCCCCGTGCGCTCTCGCCGGGCGCGCTGCAGTCACTCGCTCGGCAGCTCGGATTCGACGCGGTCACGTGCGAGCCTCAGCCCGAGCGTGCGCTCGAGCAGGCGCGGCGCTGGGCCGGCGAGGGCCACAACGGGGATGAGGACGCCAGGGCGGTGCTCGCCACGGGCTCGGTCTACCTCGTCGGCGATCTGCTGCAGCGGCTGGACACCTCCGCTACGCTGCTGGCGCAGGCTGCTCCGCGAGGCTGAACTAAGGTCATTAGAAGGAGATCTTGGTGCTCGAGATTGCCATTCCGTGCCACCAGCCGCCACCCATGATGCGCGACGTGCCACCAGCATGCACGGCCTGACCGTCTCGAACCCCGATCTATTTTTCTGCGAGCCCAGATGAACGACGACGGCCCCTCCGTGTTCATGATGATCGGCGCCGTCGCGCTGATTGTGGCTCTGGTCATACTTGCATTCTTTGCTGCCGGCTATGGATTCGGCAGGCTGTTTCTGTGAGGCGAGCGCGCTGTGAGTGCCTGCCGCCGGTGGTGGCGCCGACAGGGCATCGACCGGCAGGCTTGTCGCTGCCTCGTATTCGCCCCGGTTGCAGCAGGAAATGCACATTCCTGCCGGGAAAGACTCTAAACTCCTCCCGCCCATCCTGCTCGTGAGCGCGTCATAGGGTCACTCATGCCTCCCCTCGCATATTTCGGAATAGAAAGCAGCGGCCTGAACCTGGTCATCGACCTACTGATCGTGTTCGTCGTCGTTCTGTACTTCTCTCTGATCTACTGGACCTACGCGGACGCGCGGCGGCGCATCGCCGATCCGATGCTCGTCGGCTGTGCGGTGGCGGCGTCGCTGTTCCCGTTCGTCGGCACGATCGTCTACATGATCCTGCGCCCGCCGGAGTACCTGGAGGATATGCGCGAGCGCGAACTGGAGATGCAGGCCGCCGAGGCGCGCCTGCACGAGCTCGATCACGGGCTGTGCCCGCACTGCGACTACAGGATCGAGCGCGACTTCGTCCGTTGTCCCAGCTGCCTGCGCAAGCTCAAGGAGCGCTGCGTCAGCTGCCGGCGCCCGCTCGATCAGGCGTGGACGATCTGCCCGTACTGCGAGACGGAGGTGCCCGGCACGGTCGCGCCCGCGCGACGCAAACGCCGGCGGCGGCCCACGACCGAGGAGGAGTCTTTGTCCATCGAGAACGAGCCCGCGGCGCCGGGGTCATGACGCGAACCTTTAGGGCCCGCGTCCCGATATCTGCCGGGATTGATGCGGCCGTTCCGCGGCGTCATACGCCACCCCCGATGCTCGCCGTGCTACCAGCACGCCTGTGCTCGTGTGCGGCGTCTGCCATCCACTGCCCGACCACCTCAACCCACCATCTATCGTGACGCGAACCCTGATCCTCGTCAAGCCCGACGCGTTCGCGCGGGGTCTGACCGGCGAGATAGTCGCCCGTTTCGAGCGCAAGGGTTTGGCGATCGTCGCGATGCGACACATGACCGTGACTCGCGATCTGGCCGAGCGCCACTACGCCGAGCACGCCGAGCGCCCGTTCTTCGGTGAGCTGGTGGACTTCATCACCTCAGGACCGATCGTGGCAATGGTGCTGGAGGGCACAGATGCGATCAGGGCCGCGCGTCAGGTGATCGGCGCGACCAACCCACTGGAGGCCACGACCGGCTCGATCCGCGGCGATTACGCGATCGAGATGGGCCAGAACATGGTGCACGGCTCGGATGCGCCCGAGTCGGCCGCGCGCGAGGCGGCGCTGTTCTTCGAGGGCTTGCAGTAGCGGCTGCTCCCTCGCATCTCCCGCTGATCCTGGCCTCGGCCTCGCCCCAGCGGCGAGTCCTGCTGGAGCGCCTGGGCGTCCCATTCACGATCAGGACCGCGGATGTCGGGGAGATCGAGCAGGGTGAAGATCCGGGACAGGTGGCGATCGAGAACGCGCTGCTCAAGGCGCGAGGCGCGTCCCGGCCGGGTGTGGCGGAGGCGGTGCTCGGCTGCGACACGATCGTGGTGCTCGACGGAGTGATCTACGGCAAGCCGGCAGATGCGGCGGCGGCACGCGCGACGCTCGAGGCTTTGGGCGGGCGTACCCATGAGGTGCTCAGTGGGTTGGCGGTGCTGCTCCCCGATGAACAGCGGACTGCCCTGGCACGCACACGGGTCACGTTTCGAGCCCTGGAGGAGGAGTCACTCGACCGCTACGTGGGCACGGGGGAGTGGCGAGGCCGCTCGGGGGGCTACGCGATTCAGGGCGCGGGCGCGGCGCTGGTGGCGGCGATGGAGGGGGAAGTGGAGAACGTCGTTGGGCTTCCCGTCGCGATGCTGCTGGACATCTACCCCGAGCTGCTGGCGAGCTGAGGCGCGCATGAGATGAGCCCACGGCGGCCGTATTGCCTGCAAATCCGCTGGCAGGGATGGAGTCCGCGGATAGGCGTCCGCTAGACTGCCCCGGGCAACGTCGGCCGCCGGAACGCTCGAATCGAAGGGGCGCAGCCGAGCCCCAGCGCGTGTGCGCATGAGCCGACGAAACGCACTCACCTGACCAATGAGCATCTTCACCTACCTGACAGGCTTCGGCGGCCGCGACATGGCGGTCGACCTGGGGACGGCGAACACGCTCGTGTACGTACGCGGGCGCGGGATCGTGCTGTCCGAGCCGAGTGTGGTGGCGATCGACTCGCGCACCGGCGAAGTGCACGCGGTCGGCATCGAGGCCAAGCGCATGCTCGGGCGCACGCCGGGCACGATCCAGGCGATCAGACCGCTCAAGGACGGCGTGATCGCGGACTTCGACGTGACCGAGGAGATGCTCAGGCACTTCATCCAAAAGGTCCACCAGAACCGCTTCGCCCATCCTCGCGTCGTGGTGTGCGTGCCCTCCGGGGTGACCGGCGTCGAGAAGCGCGCGGTCGAGGAGGCGTGCCTGTCCGCGGGCGCCCGTACGGCCTATCTGATCGAGGAGCCGATGGCCGCGGCGATCGGAGCGGGGCTGCCCGTGGGCGAGCCGACGGGCTCGATGGTGGTGGACATCGGCGGGGGCACCTCCGAGGTGGCGGTGATCTCCCTCGGCGGGATCGTCGTGTCGCAGTCGATCAGGGTGGGCGGCGATGAGATGGACGAGGCGATCATCAACTACGCCAAGCGCGAGTACAAGCTGCTGATCGGCCAGCAGACTGCGGAGGAGCTCAAGCTGGAGATCGGCTCGGCCTGCCCGATGCAGGAGGAGCTGCAGGCCGAGATCCGCGGGCGCGACATGGTCTCCGGTCTGCCCAAGACGGTCGTGCTGACGAGCGAGGAGATTCGCCAGGCGCTGGAGGAACCGCTGAATCAGATCATCGAAGCGGTCAAGGAGACGCTCGATCGCACCCCGCCGGAGCTGGCCTCGGACATCATGGATCGCGGGATCATGCTCGCGGGTGGGGGCGCGCTGCTGCAGGGTCTGGACGAGCGGCTGCGCGAGGAGACGCAGATGCCCGCCCACCTGGCCGAGTCGCCACTGACGTGCGTCGCGGTCGGCTCGGGGCGTTCGCTGGAGGAGTTCGAGGCGATTCACCGCTCTAATCGCAGCTCGCGCAACCGGCGGCGCCGGTGACAAGGGGCTCGTTCCGCGGCTATCTGCTGGTCGATCGGTCCGCGGTGCTCGCCGTGCGGCTGGGCGGCCCATCATTCGATCTGCGCTCGTGTGCGTCGCATCTCATCTACGGTCCGGCCGCCTCGTGAGTGGGTCATGGAGCGTCGATCATGGGCGGCGCGTACCCTGTGCGAGGAACGCCTCGAAAGGCCATCAATACGCTTCGGAAGGCCCTGACTCGTGTATGACAAGACGGTCCGGCGTCGACGTGCGGTGCTCGCGCTGCTCGTCGTGCTCTCCCTGATCCTGCTGACCGCCTACTTCGGCGAGGCGCCCAGTGGACGCCTGCACTCGGTGCAGCGCGGTTTCCTGACGGTCGATCGCCCCGATCCAGGATGGCGCCAACAAGGCGCTGAAGCCGGTGCGCGACCTGTTCGGCTGGTTCGACGACACGCTGCATGCCAAAAGCCAGAACGCCGAACTGCGCAAGCAGGTCGACAAACTGCGCCGCGAAGTGGTGGCCGAGCGGGTCGACGAGCAGACCTACGGCGAGCTGCTGGGCATGTTCCATCTCGACAACCAGCTGAGCGTGGCCGACTATCGGCCGGTGACGGCGACGGTCGTGGGCAAATCGCCGAACATCTGGTATTCGACGGTGACGATCGACAAGGGGACCTCAGCGGGGGTGCAGGTCGAAGACCCGGTGATCAACGGCGAAGGCCTCGTCGGCAAGGTCACCGAGGCCGTCGCCGACGGCGCCCAGGTCAGCCTCATCACCGACAGCTCGATGGGCGTGAGCGCGCGCATCGGCGCAACGGCGGCGACGGGCATCGTGCAGCCGAAGGTAGGCGAACCGGACGACCTGCTGCTGCAGTACCTGCCGGCGAACACGCCCGCCAACAAGGGCGAATACGTGTTCACCTCGGGGACCGTCGCGAGCCCCGATGACTCGCTCTACCCGCGCGGCATCCCGATCGGGCAGGTGACCTCGATCGACGAAGAAAGCGCCTACAAGTCGGTCAACGTGCATCCGCTCGCGGACCTGCGCAACCTCGACGTCGTACAGGTGCTGAGCGCCGCTGCCGGCACGCAGCCGGCGCGGCTGAGCAGCGTCGTGTCCAGCCTGCCCGCGGGCCGGCAGACGGGCACGGAAGCCGGCTCGGCTGGGCAGTTGGCCTCGACTGGACTGGGCGGATGATCGGCCAGGGCGTCTCAGGTGGTCTGATCGCGCGGATCGCCGCGCTGGCGGTGGCGGTCGTGTTCTTCCAGATCGGGGTCGTCTCGGAGGTGCCCGTGTTCGGCGTGACGGTCGATCTGTCGCCGCTGCTGGTAGCGTTCATCGGCCTGCTGTGCGGCTCGACGGTTGGCGCCGCGAGCGGTTTTGCCGTCGGGCTGCTCGTCGATCTCGCGCTCGTGCAGACACTCGGGCTGACCTCGCTGGTGTTCACGCTCGTCGGCTACTGGTGCGGGCGTCTGCACGAGCTGCGCGACCCGCAGGCGGCGCTGACACCGCTGCTGGTGGGCGGTGCCGCCACAGCAGCGGCGCTCGTCGGCTACTCGCTGATGGAGTTCATGCTCGGCGTCGACGCGCCGGTCAGCCTGGAGCTGCTGCGCCAGATCGTGCTCGGCGTCGCTCGTCAACACGATCGTGGCGCTGCCGATGTGGATGCTCGTTCGTCGCTGCTTGATCGGCGGTATGCCCGACGATCCCCGCCGCCGCCGGCGTCGCGCGTACACGACCGGCGGGCTCAGCCCGCTGTCGAGGACATGAGCTCACGAACACCCATGGTGGCGCTGGATCTGCGTCCGTATCGATCGACCGATCCAGCAGGATCTCCGATCCGCCAGCTCGTATGCCGAGCACGCCACGCGGGGTGGGTGGGCCATTCGCATCTTGACCGGCTTGCCCTGCGTGCCCGTAAGAGCGTGACGCGGACATGAGCGCGATCGAACGTTTCCGCCCCGGTGATGCCCCTGATGGTGGGTCCTCCAGCTCGCCGTCCACGCGCATGCCCCCGGTCTCGCCGCAGATGGCTCTACGCGTGGCGATCCTCGGCGGGATCGCGCTCGTGATGTTCGGGGTGATCTTCTTTCGCCTGTGGTACCTGCAGGTGCTGACCGGCGAACAGTACGTCCAGGAAGCCGCCGCCAACAGCGTCCGCGACCTGCCGATCGCCGCGCCGCGGGGACAGATCCTCGACCGCGAAGGCCAGCCGATCGCCGCCAGCACGGTGACCAACGCGGTGCAGATCGTGCCCTCCGCGCTGCCGCCGGCGGGCAGGCCCCGGCTGGCGTTGTACGGACGGCTGGGCGCGCTGCTCGGAATGAGCGCCGGCCACATCGAGGCGCTCGTGATCAAGGGCCGCACGGCGCTGCCATATGCGCCCGTGACGATCAAGACCGACGCGGGTCGCGGTGTGCTGACCGTGCTGGCCGAGCGCCAGAACGAGTTTCCCGGCGTCACCCAGCAGCCCGTCTCGATCCGCTCCTATCCGTACGGTCGAGATGGCCGCGCAGACGTGCTGGGCTACGTCGGACAGGTTTCCAAATCCGAGCTGAAGCTGCACGCTTTCCAGGGCGTCCAGCAGGGCACGGTGGTCGGTCAGGAAGGGCTCGAGTACTACTACGACCGTTACCTGCGCGGCCGCGACGGGCGAGCAGCGCGTGCAGGTCAACTCCGAAGGCTATCCCGTGCCGACACGCCTGCAGCCGACGCCGCCCACAGGCGGCTACAGCCTGAAGACGACGCTCGATCTCGGTCTGCAACGCGAGGGGGAAAAGGCAATGCTCGAGGGGATCGAAAACGCGCGCGCGGGCGGCAAACCGGCCCCTGCGGGGGGGTTCGTGGCGATGAACCCGCTCAACGGCGAAGTGCTCGCGATCGGCTCCTACCCGAGCTTCGATCCGAACAAGTTCGCCAAACCGCTGACCACACGGGAATACCGGGAACTCGAGGGCGTCACGGGCGCCGGTGGCGGCGAAGAAGTTCCCGCACGGCTGGTCGATCGGGTGACGGGCGGCGCCTACCCGACCGGCTCGACGTTCAAGCCGATCACGGCGATGGCCGCCCTGGAAGGGGGCGTCATCAACCCGAGCGAGGGCCTCGGCGGGGGCCAGTGCATCGATGTCGGCGGCGAGCAGTTCTGCAACGCGGGCCACGCCGACTACGGGCCGGTGGGGCTGGTCGAAGCGCTGAAGGTCTCCTCCGACACCTACTTCTTCACGGTTGGCGAGCTCGCCAACAGCCACGGCAACGTGATCCAGAACAAGGCCCACGAACTTGGAATCGGCCGCCAGACGGGGATCGATCTGCCCAGCGAGATCGACCGGCACCGTTCCCAGCCGGCAGTGGCTGGTCGAACAGAACGAGGAAGAATCCAAGTGTCAGCGTGCACACCACGGCCACCCGTGCGACATCGTGGCCGAACCGGGCGAGCCGTGGACCGTCGGCTACAACATGGACCTGGCGGTCGGTCAGGGCTACCTGCAGACCAATCCCGCTGCAGATGGCGGTGGCCTACTCGACGCTCGCCAACGCCTACCTGCACGGTGGCGACGGCGACGGTCGTGCGTCCTCATCTGGGATTGGAGATCGACGAATCAAACGGTGGCTTCGTGCAGAGCCTGTCGTCTGCACCGGTCCGCCACGTGCACCTGAACGACGAAGACCTCAGCCTCGTGATGGCAGGGCATCCACGAGGCCGCCAGCCAGCCGGGAGGCACCTCCGCGGACGTGTGGACGGGCTGGAACCAGGAACAGCACCCCGTCTACGGCAAGACGGGCACCGCCGAACGTCCTCCGCACCTGGAACAGTCGTGGTACATGTGCTTCATCAACGATCCCAGTCGCCCGATCGTGATCGCCGTGACCGTCGAAGAAGGCGGCTTCGGCGCGGAAACCGCCGCGCCGATCGCCCGCCTGATCGCCTCCAAGTGGTTCGACCAGCCCGAGAAGTTCGTCGCGGGGACCTCGAAGACGTTCTGATCGCGATGCCACCCCGACCGACCGTTCACGCCTATGCCCATGCCCGCGCCTATGCCCATGCCCACGTCCATGCCCACGTCCATGCCCACGTCCATGCCCGCGCCTATGCCCATGCCCACGTCCATGCCCACGTCCATGCCCGCGCCCACGTCCATGCCCGCGCCCACGTCCATGCCCACGCACACGTCCATGCCCATGTCCACGCCTGCAGCCAACCAATGCTCACCGACCTGACCCGGCGATACCCGTGCCTCTGACCAGCCCGATCAAAGCCCCCGAGCGCATCGAGCAACCGCCCGCGCGTCACGCCGGCCAGGGCAAACGATTCGCGCTGCCGCTCGACCCGCTGCTGACGCTCGCGGTGATCGGCCTGGGGATCTCCTCGGTCATGACGCTTGGCGTGGCCACCCGCGAAGCGATACCCGGCGATCCCAACTACTACGTCGATCGCCAGGCGATCTACCTTGTGATCGGTGGGCTGTTCATGCTCGTGCTCGCGCGCGTCGACTACTCGCGCCTGCGGCCGCTGAAAAACGGTATCTACGCGATGCTGATCCTCAGCATCCTGGCGGTTCTGGCGGCGGGTCACGCGGCCAACGGCTCGCAGCGCGCGATCAGCCTGCCGTTCTTCTCGTTTCAGGCCTCCGAGCTCGGCAAGGTGCTGCTGATCCTGGCGCTGTCGGCGTTCGTGGTCGACCGCGCGCGCCGGCTGCGCGAGCGCGACACGACCGCGCGGGTGATGCTCGCGGCGCTCGTGCCGGCGATGTTCGTGATCGCTCAGCCGGACCTCGGCTCGGGGATGGTGTACATGGTGATCGCGTTCGTGCTGCTGTTCGTGGCGGGGACGCCGTGGCGTCAGCTGACCGGGCTGGTGGCGCTTGTGGCGGTGTCCACCGCGCTTCGTGCTTGTCGCTCGCCCCGGCTGCGGGCGTTCACGTGCTCAAGCCCTATCAGGCGGAACGCCTGACGGCCTTCCTGCATCCGTCGTCTGATCCAACCCCGTCAAGGAAGGAACCTCCACCGAACCCGCTGATCCCACCTATCAGCTGCAGGAGTCGAAGATCGCGATCGGCTCCGGCCAGAAGACCGGCCGCGGCGCCGACGCTACCCAGATCCGCTGAACTTCGTGCCCGAGGACCACACCGACTTCGTCTTCGCCGCGGTCGGCGAGCAGTACGGCTTCGTCGGCGCCGGGCTCGTGCTGTGCCTGTATGCGCTGCTGATCTGGCGCACGCTGCGCATCCTCACGATGTCCAAGGACCTGTTCGGTTCGCTGGTCGCCGCCGGTGTAGCGGCTATGCTGATGTTTCAGGTGTTCGTAAACGTGGGAATGACCATTGGGATCATGCCCATCACCGGCGTCACGCTGCCCCTGATGAGCTATGGCGGCTCGTCGGTGATCACAACTCTGCTGGCCGTAGGTCTGCTGCAGTCGATCTACGTCCAGGCGCGCGCCTCGGCTGCGCTGAAGGGCCGCGTGCCACTCTATTAGATATGACAATCTCTCAGACTGGATCGAAAAATTGAAAAAGCAAGTGCTTGTCAGCGTCGACCGCGCGGAGACGCGCGTCGCGCTGCTGGAGGCGACCGGAGCACCGGGCGCCGCGAAGTCCTCCTCCGACCCGTGGCCGGCGCAAGCGCGGCGACGGCAAGCCCGGAGCCGGCTACCGGATAGCTGAGCTCTACATCGAGCGCCGCGGCGGGCGCTCGATCGTCGGCAACATCTACAAGGGCAAGGTCGACAACGTCCTGCCCGGGCTGGAGGCCGCGTTCGTCGACATCGGCCTCGAGAAGAACGGCTTCCTGCACGTCGATGAGATCGTGCTGCCCGGCGTGGAGGCGCCCGGCGCGGGCGCGGCGGCGCGCGCAACAAGATCTCCGAGCTGCTGAAACCCGGGCAGGAGATCGTCGTGCAGGTCGTCAAGGACCCGCTGAAGACGAAGGGCGCGCGCCTGTCGATGGAGCTGACGATCGCCGGGCGCTACATGGTCTACGCGCCCACCGGCGAGGGCATCGGCGTCTCGCGGCGCCTGGAGGACAGCGAGCGCGAGCGGCTGCGCAGCCAGACGGCCAAGCTCGACCTCGGCGGCGGCGGGGCGATCGTCCGCACCGCCGCGCACGGCGCCAAGCGCGAGGACTTCGAGCGCGAGCTCAAGTACCTGCACAAGCTGCACGAGGTGCTCGTCAAGCGCGTGGAGGACACCCAGGCGCCGGATCTCGTCTTCCAGGAGGCCGACCTGTCGGTGCGCGTCGTGCGCGACATCTTCTCCGAGCACTTCGAGCGCGCGATCGTCGACGACGAGCAGCAGCACCACCGGCTCGTGTCGTTCTTCGCGCGCACCGCCCCCGAGCTGGTCGAGCGCGTCGAGCTGTGGGACGGCCAGGAGCGAGCCGCTGTTCGAGGCCTACGGCGTGGACAAGGCGATCGAAGGCGTGATGTCCCGGCGCGTGGACCTGCCCAGCGGCGGCTACCTGATCATCGACTACGCCGAGGCGCTGACCGTGATCGACGTCAACTCCGGCAGCTTCATCGGCCGCGGCAAAGGCGCGGGGCTCGAGGACACGATCACCAAGACCAACCTCGAGGCCGCCGAGGAGGTCGTCAACCAGCTGCGCCTGCGCGACATCGGCGGGATCATCGTGATCGACTTCATCGACATGGCGCGCGCGCGCAACCGCGACGCGGTCATGAAGACGCTGCGCAAGACGCTCGACGAGGACCGCACGAAGACGTTCACCGCCGAGATCTCCAAGCTCGGCCTGGTCGAGATGACCCGCCAGAACGTGACCGAGGGCGTGCGCGAGATCATGAGCCGCCCGTGCCCGACGTGCGAGGGCGAGGGCGTGATCCGCTCGGAGGAGACGATCGCGATCGAGTTCGAGCGCCGGCTGCGCGACGTCGCCGTCGAGCACCCCGACGCGCGAGGCGTTCCTCGTGCAGATGAACCCGCGCGTGACCACCCAGTTCACCGGCCACGGCTCGCGCGTGCTGCACGCGCTGGAGGCGCAGACGGGCAAGTCGTTCCTGTTCGAGGGCTCCGGAGGGCTCGCGCTCGACCACTTCGCGATCACCTTCGCGGGCACCCGCGAGGAGGTCGAGGAGCGCGCGCTGCCGTTCCGCCAGGGCGACGAGGTGCTGGTCGAGATCGTCGAGCCGCACATGTACGACGTCGACGACGCGGTCGCGAAAATCGACGGCTACATCATCTCGATCGCCGGCGCGGCGCCGCACGTCGGCGAGAAGCGGATGGTGCGCATCGACAAGGTCGGCCGCACCGCGGCGAGCGCGCTGCTGCTGGACGAGTCCGGCGAGGTCGTCACGCCCGCACCGCGCGCTCCTGCGCCCGCGCGCGAGCGTCGGCCCAGAAAGCGGGCTGCGTCCAAGCCCGATCCGTCGCCAAGCCCAAGCGGCCAAGCCCACGCCGGCGGATGCCGCCGAGTCCGAGCCCGAGTCCGAGTCTGAGTCCGGTGTCGCCGAGCCCGAGTCCGCCCGCGCGGGTCGACGGCGGACCCAGATCGCGACGACGCGCCGCCGCGACCCGCGGATGCAACTGACGCCCGCCTCCGAGGAGCCGGCGGAGGCGGAGCGGAGGATGGCCTACAATCCAAGCCTCGGCGTCGTGGCCGCAGAGGCGGGCGGCGCCGTTCGGCTGCCAAGGCCAAGGCGGAGCGGCCGAGGCAGGCACGGAGTCAGGAACGGACAGCGGCTGAACCGGACATGTACGCGATCGTGAAGACAGGCGGCAAGCAGTACCGCGTCGAGCGCGGCCAGCGGCTGCTGGTCGAGCGCCTCGCCGCCGCCGAGGGCGCGAACGTGGCGCTCGAGCCGATCCTGTATCGCTCCGAGGAGGCCGTGTTCGACAAGGCGGGCCTGGCCAGCAGGTCAAGGTCACCGCCAAGGTGATCGCGCACGAGCGCGGCGAGAAGCTGCGCGTGTTCAAGTTCAAGCCCAAGCGCGGCTACAAGCGGCGCACCGGCCACCGCCAGGAGCTGACCCGGATCGAGGTCACCGAGCTGGCGCTGGGCGGCTGCTCGCGGGCCAAGGCCAAGCCGTCACCGGACGACGGAGCCGCACCGAGGCCGCGGCCGCGCGGAAGGCCGACGACCGCGAAGGCGACGACCGCGAAACCCGCCGCTGCCAAAGCCGCGCCCGCGCAAAGCCGCAGCCGCGCAAAGCCGCGGCGCCGCCAAAGCGAAGGCCGACGACGCGGCCAAGACCGCGGCAAAGCCGCGCAGGAGGAGACCGGAGATGGCGCATAAGAAGGGGCTCGGATCGAGCCGCAACGGCCGCGACTCAAACGCCCAGCGCCTCGGCGTGAAGACGTTCGCCGGCCAGACCGTCACCGGCGGTGAGATCATCGTGCGCCAGCGCGGCACCCAATTCAAGCCGGGCGCAGGCGTCGGCATCGGCAAGGACGACACGCTGTACGCGCGCGCCGCGGGCACCGTGCAGTTCACGACCGGCCGCCGCGGGCGCGTCGTGAGCGTGCTCCCGCCGGAGACGGCGAGGGCGCCTAGCCCAGGCGCCGCCCGGCTGGCGGCGATGCTCGCACGACCGCGCGCGAGATCCACGTCAGGCAGGCGCCGGCGGCGACGGCTGCATGAGCTTTCGCCGCGAAGCGCAAGGTGCCGCGCGGCGGGCCCGACGGCGGCGACGGCGGGCGCGGGGGAGAGGTGGTGCTCGTGTGCGACGACTCGCTGCGCGACCTGCAGGGCTTCAGGCGCCGCGCCCAGTACCACGCCGGACGCGGAGGGCACGGCGAGGGCGCGCTGCGCCACGGCGCCGACGGCGAGACGCCTGACGATCCGCGTGCCGCCCGGCACCGAAGCCCGCGGCCAGACGACAGCGGGATCGAGGACGATCTGGCGGGTCGTCGCTGGGAGCTGCTGCGCTCACGGCCAGCGCGCCACGCTCGTGCGCGGCGGCTCCGGCGGGCACGGCAACAAGCGCTTCGCCACCCCCACGCGCCAGGCGCCGCGGTTCGCCGAGCGCGGGCTGCCCGGCGAGGAGGGCTGGCTCGAGCTGCAGCTGAGACTGCTCGCCGACGTCGGCCTCGTCGGGATGCCGAACGCCGGCAAGTCCTCGCTGCTCTCGCGCCTGACGCGCGCCGCGCCGAAGATCGCCAGCTACCCGTTCACGACGCTCTCGCCGGTGCTCGGCGTGCTCGAAGACGAGCGAGCGTCGCCAGCTCGTGGTCGCCGACATCCCCGGCCTGATCGAGGGCGCCAGCGACGGCGCTGGGCTGGGGCACGACTTCCTCGCCCACGTCGAGCGCACGCGCCTGCTCGTGCACGTGCTCGACATCGCGCCCGAGCTGTCCGGCGACCTGGCGACCGACCCGCCGACGCGCGTCGTCAACCACGCCACGATCGAGCACGAGCTGGCCGCCCACGACGAGCGCCTGGCGCGGCTGCCGCGCGTGCTCGCGCTGTCCAAGGCCGACCTCGTCACGCCCGAGCGCGCGCGCGAGGCGGTCGCGCGAGTGGCAGCAGCGGCTCGGCGCGGACGTGCCGGTGCTCGCGACCTCCAGCGCCACCGGGGCGGGCGTGCGCGAGCTGGCGGAGCTGCTGTTGCGGATCGTGCCCGACGCGATCGCGCCGGCATCGGCCGATCGGACGGCGCCGGGGCGCCGGCGGGGGCACGGCGGAGCGCGAGCGAGGAGGAGCTGGCCGAGCACATGGTCTTCCGGCCCGGCGGGCGGCGGCGGGGCGGGGCGAGGTTTCGCGGTCGAACGGCTCGGCCCGGGCTCCTTCGCGGTGAGCGGCCGCGGAGTCGAGCGGCTGCTCGAGCCGCTACGACATCGACAACGAGGATGCGCTCGCCTACCTGGAGGAGCGGCTGCGCAGGATCGGCGTGCTCGACGCGCTGGAGCGCGAGGGGTTCGTCGCGGGCGACGAGGTCGGATCGCGGGCGTCATGTTCGAGCTCGACCCGAGCGCGTCCGCGTAGGCTCTGGTCATGAAACGTGTCGTCATCAAGCTCGGCTCCAGCGTCGTCGCCGACACAGACGGCGAGCTGCGCGAGGACGTGCTCGCGCGCGTGTGCGACGTCGCCGCCGAGCTGCATGGCGCGGGCGGCGAGGCGATCATCGTCACCAGCGGGGCGATCGCGCGCGGGATGCGCACGATGGGTCTGCCGCAGCGCCCGAGCCCGATCGGGGAGCTGCAGGCGGCCAGCGCCGTCGGGCAGGGCAAGCTGTATCGGGTCTACGACGAGCTGCTGCGCGAGCGCGGGCGTGACGAGCGCGCAGGTGCTGCTGACGTTCTTCGACATGTCCGCGCGCACGCACTACCTGAACGCGCGCCAGACGCTCGCGACGCTGCTGGCCTGGCGGGTGCTGCCGGTGATCAACGAGAACGACACGACCGCCACCGACGAGATCTCCTTCGGCGACAACGACTTCCTCGCGGCCCAGGTCGCGGTGCTGATCGGCGCCGAGGAGCTGATCCTGCTGACCGACATCGACGGGCTGTTCACCGCCGATCCGCGCCTGCGAGCCGACGCGCGACTGATCGAGCGAGGTCAGCGACTTCGCGGCGCTGGAGGAGCTCGAGATCGGCCACACGACCTCGCCGCTGGGCTCGGGCGGGATGCGCTCGAAGGTGGTCGCCGCCGACATGGCCACGGCAGCTGGGATCGCGACGACGATCTGCAACGGCCTGCAGCGAGGATGCGCTGCAGACCGTGCTCGCGGGCGGGCGCGACGGCACGCGCGTTCGCCCCGCGCGAGGCCCGCTACAGCTCGTTCAAGCTGTGGCTGAAGTACGCCAAGCCGGCGCGCGGCACGCTCGTGGTCGACGCCGGCGCGGCGCGCGCGGTGCGCGACGGGAGCGCCAGCCTGCTGCCGGTCGGGGTGGTCGCGGTGCAGGGCGAGTTCGACGCCGGCGACGCGGTCGAGATCGCTGTCCGCGCAGACGGAAACGCAGACGGCACGCCGGGCGAGGAGATCGGCAAGGGCATCTGCAACTACTCCGCGGCGAGCTGCGCCAGGTGATGGGCATGAAGTCCGCGGCGGTGCGCGACCTGCTGCCGCGCGCGACCGATGAGGCCGTGCACCGCGACTACCTGGTGCTCGACTGACGCGGTCATATCACCGCGTGCGCATACGCCCGCGTGAATTTTATTGGGAGACAATTACGCGTGCCGCCCGTATCCGGGTTCGTGTCGCCGGTCACACTGCGGGCCGGCCGAGCCCGGGCGCGTTTTGGTGGCATGTCCACGGGGGCGGTCGATGACGTGAGCACGCGCGCGGGCCGTATGCTTGTGCAATGGTCGTTACAGCCGTAACCGCGACATCGGTCAGCGACATCTGTCGCTCGGCCAAGCGCGCCGCGCGCGAGCTCGCGCAGGTCGACACCGCGCGCAAGGACGCCGCGCTCACGGCGATCGCCGGCGCGCTGATCGCGCGCGGCGATGAGATCCTGACGGCGAACGCCAGCGACATGCAGTCAGGGCGCGAATCGGGCCTGGGCGATGCGCTGCTCGACAGGCTGGCGCTGGACGAGGATCGGATCGCGGCAATCGCGCGCGCAGTGCAGCAGATCGTGGCGCTGCCCGACCCGGTCGGCGAGGTGATCGAGGGCCGGCGCCTGCCCAACGGGCTGGACGTGCGCAAGGTGCGCGTGCCGCTCGGCGTGGTCGCGGTCGTGTACGAGGCGCGCCCGAACGTGACGATCGACGCGACAGCGCTGTGCCTGAAGTCGGGCAACGCGATCGTCCTGCGCGGGTCGTCCACGGCGGCTCACTCCAACGCGGCGCTCGCCCGGATCGCCGCCGAGGCCGCGGTCGGCGCGGGACTGCCCGAGGGCTGCGTCAGCCTCGTCGCGGGCGGCGGGCGCGAGGAGCTGGCGGAGCTCGCTACCCAGAGCGAGACGGTCGATCTGATCATCCCTCGCGGCGGCGAGGGGTTGAAGGCCGCGCTGCGGAGAGGTCGCGACCGTGCCGGTCATCTACGCGGCCTCGGGCAACTGCCACGTGTACGTCGATGCCGAGCGCCGATCTCGATCGGGCGGAGGCGATCGTGCTGAACGCCAAGACGCAGCGCCCGGGGGTGTGCAACGCGGCCGAGACGCTGCTCGTGCACGAGGCCGTCGCGGAGACGTTCCTGCCGCGGATCCTCGCGGCGCTGACCGAGGCGGGGGTGAGCGTGCGCGCCGATGCGCGCACGCGCGAGATCGTGGGGGCGCCTTCATCGTCGTCGTCCGCCACGAGTGGTGTATCGAGCACGAACGGGGCGTCCCCGGCGCTGCAAGAGGCCGGCGAGGAGGACTGGGCGAGCGAGTACCTGGCGCTGACCCTGGCGGTCGGGGTGGTCGACTCGGTCGAGCAGGCGATCGAGCACATCGCGCGCTACGGGTCGGGTCACTCCGAGGCGATCGTCACGCGCGACACCGGCGCCGCGCGCGCGTTCCAGCTGGGGGTGGACGCGGCGTGCGTGTACGTGAACGCCTCGACGCGGTTCACCGACGGAGGCGAGTTCGGGATGGGCGCGGAGATCGGCAACTCGACCCAGAAGCTGCACGCGCGCGGGCCGATCGGGCTGCGCGAGCTGTGCACGTTCAAGTATCTCGTCGACGGGCGACGGACACGTCCGCGGCTGAACAGCAGCGACCCGGTGGCAAGGATCGGCATCCTCGGCGGGACGTTCAACCCGCCGCACCTCGGACACGTTGCGCTGGCGCGACACGCTCGCTCAGAGCTGGGTCTCGAGCGGGTGCTGATCGTGCCGGCGAACATCGCCCCGAACAAGAAGCCGATCGCGCGCAAGGACGCCGGTCCGGAGCATCGCCTGGCGATGTGCCGCCTGGCGGTCGCCGAGGAGCCGGGCGTGAGCGTCTGCGCGCTGGAGATCGAACGCGGGGGAGTGTCTTACACGGTGGATACTGTGCAGGCCATCCATGACGAACATCCCGACGCCGAGCTGACGCTGATCGTGGGAGCGGACGTCGCGCGCACGCTGCCGGGCTGGCGCGAACCGGCGCGATTGCTGGGGCTCGCGGGGCTGGCTGTGGCCGAGCGCGACGAGCTGGACTTCCAGGACACACGCGAGGCGTTGGCCGGGCTGCGCCCCGCGCCAGGAGTGGAGCGTCTGCGGATGGTCAAGATCGCGGTGTCCTCCTCCGCGGTGCGAGAGCTCATCGCCGCGGGTGAGCCCGTGAGCGAGCTGGTGGGCGAGGCGGTGGCAGGGTACATCGCCGAGCAGGGTCTGTATCGCGCTGCGGGCTCGCCCGCGGGCAGGATCGGCGGAGCACGATGAAGCCCGCGGAGTCGATGAGCCCCGAGAAGCTGCTGAGCGAGATCGCGCGGTACGCGGCCGACAAGAAGGCCGGGGACGTAGTCGAGCTGGACCTGCGCGAGGTGCTCGGCTACACCGACTGGTTCGTGATCTGCACGGGCAACACCGAGCGTCAGACGAAAGCGATCCACGACGGCATCCTCGAGGGCTGCAAGCACGAGCACGGAGCGCTCCCGCGCCGGGTCGAGGGGCTGAGCAGGGGCGACTGGATCCTGATGGATTATCTCGACGTGGTCGTGCACATATTCACGCCGGCTACACGTGAGTACTACCGTCTCGAGCAGCTGTGGGGCGAGGTCCCCGTGCGCGCCGCGGACGGGTCCTAACCTGGGTCTCTGGGAGGCCCGAGTGGCCTGGCGGGCCAGGTCGGTCCGCTCACGAGAGCGTGGTGACAGACCGCGACTTGGGCGGTTGCTATGGGTTCTATCCGGTAGACGGCAGCGAAATACCCGCGGATTTTGCCCGGCGCCCCGAGGGCGTAGGAGAACCGGCGATCAGAGCTGTCGAACACATACAAGGAGGCATCACATGCGCAGAATCGGATGCGCCCATCAGATGCGCAGAACGTCCGCCTGCCTGGCCGTGCTCGGCCTTGCCGCCTTCGTCCTGCCGGCGGCCGCGATGGCCGCGCCGATGATCACTCTCAAAGCAAAGGCGGTCCCGATCCCCGGCTACAAGCACACCGGCAACATCCTCGGCGCCGGCGCGGCGCTGCAGTCTGAAATTCACGATCTCGGGGACTGAATACGGCGGCTTCCCGGCGCCGCTGATCGGCGTCAGATTCTACGGGCCGGCGAGTGCCAGGCTGCACCCGCAGGGGTTCGCCACGTGCGCGCCGACCGTGATCGAACAGCGTGGGCCCGGGCCGTGCCCGAAGAGGTCTCAGGCCGGTCCGAAGGGCAGCGCCAGCGGTGTCGTGAGCTTCGGCACCGAACGCGTGCACGAGACTCTGTCGGTGCAGCCGTTCTTCGCTCCCGGCGGAGGCCTGGAGTTCTTTGCGGATGGCACGTCGCCGGTTTCGATCGAACTCCTGTCGAAGGGCAGGATCGTGAACGCTTCTCCTCCGTTCGGCCCGACGGTCATCGCCGCGGTGCCGCTGGTCGAAACGGTGCCCGGAGCGCTCGACGGGTCGGCACAGCAAATCAGCGTCACGGTTGGCGCCGCGTACAAGAAGGGCAAGAAGACCTACTACTACATCACCGTGCCGAAGAAGTGCCCGAAGGGCGGGTTTCCGCTGAAGGCCGTGATGGAATTCGGAAGCGTGAGCAATCCCCACGTACTGGGCGAAACCGCGGAAGCCTCCTACAAGGCGCCCTGCCCCAAGAAGTGACCATGTGATCTCTCATGAGCCGTGACAGCCACCGCGGCTGTCACGGCCGGTGGGAGGCCGGGACGAGCATTGCGAAGATGGCGGTGAGCGCATCCTCATCCAGCCGTCTTGCGCATCTCGGCGCCGTGCTGCGCGAAGGCGAGCAGGTGACGCCGCTGGAGCTGGACGCTGCTGCCTGCAGGGGCGGCGCTGCCGGCGCTCGTGACGCTCGCGATCCTCAGCGGTCGTAGTTATCGATCGCGCGCACCGACAGCCAGGTGAGCACGAGGCCGGTGAGGAGGATTACCCCGAAGCAGATCGCAAGCTTGTGCAGGACCCAGCCTTCGAGCACGAGCGAGCGCAGGCCTTCGATCACGTAGCTCACGGGGTTGGCTCGCGCGAGTGCCTCCATCAGCGGGGTGAGCTTTTCGAAGGGCACGAAGTTGGGGGTGAGAAAGAGCAGGGGAAAGAAGACCAGGAAGCTCGCGTTCGTGGCCTGGACGTTGCGGGTGTGCAGGGCGACCAGCATGCCGATGCCGGCGTAGGCGACGCCCCACAGGGCCGCCAGTACGATCAGCACCAGCGCGCCGCCGACGCCGCTGCGTACTTTCATGCCGAACGCCAGCGCGACGAGCAGCACGAGCGTCGCGACGGCGAGTCCTCGCACCAGATCGGCTGACAGGCGTCCGAAGATCATCGACGAGCGCCGGATCGGCGCGACGAGCAGCTTGTCGAAGTAGCCGAGTTCGATCTCGGTGACGAGCGCCAGGCCCGAGGTGGCGGTGCACACGGCGAACATCATCGACACCGGGAGTTGGAAGCCCACATAGCCCTGGCCGTGCAGGAACGGCGTCGTCGAGGGGAAGGTCATCGAGATCTGGCCGATATTGACCGCCAGGAAGAACAGCGGGATGAACAGCGTGGGGATCGTGGCGGCGGGGAGGCGCACCACTTCGCGCACCGCACGCCGGCCGAGCAGCAGGACCTCGGTCATGCGCTCTGCAGCTCCCTCTCCTGATGCTCCTCTCTGCCCTCCAGGCGCCTGCCGGTCGCCTGCAGGAAGACGTCGTCGAGCGAGGGCCGTGCCACTGAGATCGCGCCGACGCGGATCTGCTCGCCGTCCAGGCGCCGCACGATCTCGGCGATCGAGCCCGGGCCATCCTCGACGTAGAGCGCGAGGGCATCGCGCTCGGCGACGACGCGCTCCAACCCCGGCAGCTCGCCGATGGCGGCCTTTGTCGCGGCGACGTCGGCACCGTCAAGCGTGACCGATACGACGTCGTGACCCAGCTGGGACTTGAGCTGCTCGGGAGTGCCTTGCGAGACGATCAGGCCCTCGTCGATGATCGCCAGGCGATCACAGAGCTGATCGGCCTCCTCGAGGTACTGGGTCGTCAGGAACACGGTCGTGCCCTGCGCGTTGATGCGCCGCACCTCCTCCCAGATCGTCAGCCGCGACGCGGGGTCGAGACCGGTGGTGGGCTCGTCGAGGAACAGCACTTCGGGGGAATGGACGAGCGCGCTGGCGAGGTCGAGCCGGCGCTTCATCCCGCCCGAATAGGTCTTCGTGCGCCGCTCGGCGGCATCCACGAGGCCGACGAGCTCGAGCAGCTCCTGCACGCGTGCGCGCGCGGTGGAGCCGGTGATCCCATACAGGCCGCACTGCAGCTCGAGCAGCTCGCGTCCGGTCTGCACCGGGTCGAGGCCGATCTCCTGCAGCGCGACACCGATCCGCCGTCGTACGGCGCCCGGGTCGGCGAGCACGTCAATCCCGAGCACCCGCGCACTGCCGGCCGTGGGGGGAAGCAGCGTGCAGAGCATGCGCACGGTCGTGGTCTTGCCGGCGCCATTCGGCCCCAGAAAGCCGAATACCTCCCCTGCGGCCACATCGAGGTCGATCTCGCGGACAGCGTCGATCCCGCCCTTGAACGTCCGTCGCAGGCCGCGGGCCTGGATCGCGAGGGCAGGGTCGCTGTCCTGTGGCGAGCGCACTACGGAATCAGTGGTGGAAGCGGCCGAGCTCACAGATCGCCCATCCTAGCGAGGCCACCGATCCTCACCTGAGCATTTCGGCCCTCTGCTGCTTTAGGGATTGCTGCTCATGCCTCCGGCCCGGTCACGCCGGCCGTCGCTGCCGGTTCGACCGCGGCCACCGGGGGCTCATCGCGCGTCAGGAAGAACTCGGCGCCCTCGATGCTCAGGTGTGGAATGGCTCTGTCGAGCCAGCGTGGCATCCACCAGTTGACGCGGCCCATCAGCAGCATCAGCGCGGGCACGAGCAGGCAGCGCACGACGGTCGCGTCGAGCACGACGGCGACCGCCAGCCCGACCCCGAACTGCTTGATCGTCGGGTCTCCGTTGAGCACGAAGCTGCCGAATACGAACACCATGATCGCCGCCGCGGCCGTGATCACCCGCGCGCTCGTAACCAGCCCCGAGACCACCGAGCCGCGGTTGTCCTCGCCGGCGTGGACGTGCTCCTCGATCTGGCTGACGAGGAACACCTCGTAGTCCATCGAGAGCCCGAACAGGACCGCGAACATGAACAGCGGCACGTAGGAGACGACTGGGACCGGCCCGCTGAGTCCGATCACGCCGCTCAGCCAGCCGTACTGGAAGATCGCCGTGAGCACGCCGTAGGAGGCGGCGATCGACAGCAGGTTCATGACGGCCGCCTGGGCCGGGATCACGACGGTGCGGAACGCCAGGATCAGCAGCACGAAGCTGAGCGCGATCACGACCAGGATCTGCAGCGGCAGCTTGTCCGAGATCCGCGAGGCCAGGTCGACATAACCGGCGGTGCTGCCGCCGACGTCGGCCCGCATGTCGGTGCCATGCTCGGCACTGGGGATAGTGCTCGAGCGCAACCGTTCGACGAGGTCTTCGGTGGCTTTATCCGATGGCTCGGTGGTGGCGATCGCGTTGAAATAGGCGGTCGTCCCCGCCTGGTCGATCTGGATCGGTGTCACTGCCGCGACCCCGTGCGTGGAGGCGACGTCATGTTGCAGGGTCTGCAGCCGCGGGTCGCCGGCGCGCGGATCGCTCTGTGAGCCGCTTGAGGTGCCTGACGACGAGGAAGAAGAACCCGAAGAACCACCCGAGCCCGACTTCTGCGATCCGCTCGACGACGGGGCCTTGGCCGGGGACCCCAGCGAGACCGCGACGATCAGCGGCCCGTTGACGCCCGGGCCGAACTCGTCGGTGAGGAGGTCGTACGCGCGGCGTGCGGTGGTGGAAGTGGACAGCGCGCCGACATCCTGCTGCCCGAGGTTCAGCGACAGCAGCGGAATCGTCAGCGGCAGCAGGATCGCCGGCGCCGCCAGACCTGCGACGAGCGGGTGCCGGGCGATCCCGTTCGCCCACCGCGCCCACAGCCCCTGCGCAGTCTCGGCCTCGGGGTGCAGGTCGCGGTGAGGATGGCGCACGCGCAACGAGTTGATGTGCGGACCGGCGATGGCGAGCGTCGCCGGCAGCAGCGTGAGCGCGGCGAGCACGGCGACGAGGACCGCGATGCCGGCCATCAGACCCATCGTCGTGACCAGGGGGATGCCGGCCACCGCGAGCGAGACGAGCGCGATCGTCACAGTTCCTCCCGCGAAGAACACCGCTCCACCCGAGGTGGCGGCGGCGCGGGCGATCGACTCCTCGATCGCGAGCCCGTCGTTCAGGCCGCGAAAATGGCGTGTGACGATGAACAGCGCGTAGTCGATCCCCACGCCCAGCCCGATCATCGTGGCCAGCGTCGGCGCCACGCTCGGGACGGTCGTGACATGGCCGAGCAGGCGGATGATCGCCAGCGCGCTCAGCAACGCGACGATCGCGTTGAGGATCGGCAGCAGCATCGATACAACCGTCCCGAACGCGAACGTCAGGATCAGCATCGCCGCGACGATCCCGATCAGCTCGCTGGACTCGGTGGAGGGTTTGGAGACCTTTTGACCCAACTGCCCGCCGGTCTCCACCTCCAATCCGGCGGCCCGGGCGGGGTTGGCGGCGTTGATGATCGTCTGCGCTTCTTCGACAGAGAGCTCACCTGGGCTGACCGCCAGCGTCACCGACAGGTACCCGGTGCTCTGATCCTTGCTCAGCGCCGAGGCGCCCTGGGGCGTGAGCGGATTGACGACCGACGCGACGTGCGGGGCTTTGGCCACGTCGGCGGCCGCCTGATCAACCGCGCCCGAGTACTTGGCTTCGGTCAGTGTGCCGCTGTAAGCGTGCAGGACGATCGGGCTCGTCCCGTTCGCCTCCTCGGGGAACGATCGGGCGAGCGTGTCCGATGCCCGCTGACTGTCGGTTCCGGGCAGCGACAGGTTTTCGCTCGTGTTTTCGCCCAGGCGGTGGGAGACCGCGACCAGCGCGATCGCCGCCACCAGCCACACGCCGAGCACCACGAACCGGCGCCGGACGCAGAATCGCGCCAGTCCGTACAGCACCCCGGTCATCGTCCGCCTCGTCCCATGGCTTCGCGGTTCACTGAAGCCGAATCCTCCCCTGCCGGGACGTGGCTGTCAAGGACGAGCGCCCGCGAGCGGAAGATGTCCCATTCTCGTTATCGGGATGTCGCCCGCGACATCCCCGGATGCAGAGACCCAATCGCCATCAACACGCCGCAGGACACCGTCACGGCCCTCAGAACGCGACGACTGGGCTTGGCCGGTCCGCTCATCACGGACATGGGATCGTCGTGAGGGCGCTGCCGTCAGAGCCGTCGGCGTAGGTGAATTCGGCGGCGAACGGGAACCCGCCCACCGGGCAGCTGGAGGGCACGAGCACAGTGTTCGCATCACGTGTTCGGTGTCGTCTGCTCGCGCCGATCGTCAGCGAGAAGGTGGCGATCGAGGCATCGGGCTCGAGGGCGAGTGTGGGAATCGCGGGGATAGACATCACCAGCTCTTCCCCGTAGGGAGGACGATCGCCGAGGACCGTCCCGGTGAGCACCATGCGCTCGTCCAGAGGCGTGTAACCCTGGGCGAGGATCTCGAACGTCGGTTCGAGGTTCTGTGGCGGACCGAGAAAGGCCCACAGGGTCACGTCCTCGGTGAGCGTCTCAGTGCCGGCGTGCACCTCCACCAGCGCGTGTCCGGTGCCGATCTCAGACTGTGTGGGGCAGCCGCTCGCGCCGCGGGCGCGCAGGCTCGCCGCGGGACAGCTGCGCAGATTGGGGATGTCGAGACTCAGCCCGGCCGGGAACTGCAGAACCGATCGGCGCACGGGGGAGGGCACACCGAACTGACCACCCCCGTACTGGATCGTGAAGGTGAGGGCGGCCTTGGCGCCGAGCCGGTCGGGGGAGAGGGATGGCGTGATCGTGGCGAAGGTCTCGGGGGACGGTGCGATCGTGGCGAGGGTCTGCGCCCGCGCGGACGCGACCAGTCCGGCGCAGATCGTCAGGGCAACGACGGCCGTGCGGGCGGCCCCCATCGTGATCGTGGTGCGAATACCGGATATGTCGATCTGTCTGGGGCTCATATGACGTCCAGTATGTCGCGCCTGGGTCGGTTCGCGCGGAGATTCGCGTGCGGCGAGGTTGACGATGGTCAAGGCACACCGTGGTCGCACCCCATCGCTCGATGCGACAATCAGATACGCGCAGGTCGGGATCGCTGTAAACAAGGTCTGCATCTTCGGCTGCATCCCGCCTCGATCCCTCGCTTGCGTATGGTCCCCGGACACGGCGACCGCTGAGGACCCATACTCGAGGGGCGTGATAATACTATAGTATTAGTATGAAGGGGTGGGAAGGAGGATGAAGGTGGAGGGGCGAGAGTGTTGTTAAGAACCCTGACGGCGCGACACCGAGCATCCGGCAAGCAGCTCTTCGTGCTGTGTCCCTGCCCGGCCAGGCTGGCGATCACCGGGTAGACCCTTTTGGGGCCGGGCGCTGCTCCCCTCTCACTGAAACAACGCCGAAGCCTTCCACGTCAACTTCAGCTCCGTTTCAAGCTCTCTGATCCTCGCCCGGGCCTTCGAGAGTTCGACATGCTCCCCGCTACGGGTCCCTGAACGCTCGCCCAGGTCAACTTCTTCCTGGGCGACCCAACGATAGACAGTCGCCTCGGAGACCCCCAGATCACGGGCGATCTTACCCGGAGACACGCCAGCACGACACAGCTCGACCGCACGACGACGATGTTCATGCCACCCACCCTCTCACAAACCCAGTCCACAAACAGGGGACCAGATCAGGCGGGACCGAACTCAGGGGTTCGGGCGAGTCTCGGCCGCGCTTTTATGTAGGAGTGGTAGGAGCAGCGACGCAGGACGGCATGGTCCCTGACGAGCGAAGTCGCAAAACCGGTTAGGTGACGGGGACGCCGGTAAACCCATGTGAAGTTTCCGGGCGCCATCGTGCTATTTCCTCGAGCAGCACAGACGACGAGCCAGCGGACGTCTGTGGAGCTTTTTTATATCCCTTACAGTATTCCACCACGTATCCGGGGCGACAGCTCGCGCTGGTGCTTGCGCTCTTTGCTGCCTTGATAAGCATGGCAGATAGTCGCGGGCCACCATTCTTAAGTTTCTTTTCAATCTTTTGTTGCAGCAAGTCGTTCTTTACGATGAATAGTTCCTGCGCAAGGGTGCGTCTCCTAGTCGCGAGCAGTTGCTGAAACTCCGCTTCGGTCGGATACCGTTCCGCCCTTATTCGCTTGAACTCCTGCTGGACTTCTTCGCCAGTCACCTTTATGCCATGATCAGCGTAGAAATTGATGCTCCAATAGGACGAGACGAGATAGGCGAGCGCCTGCGCCTTAATCCCCTGATACAACTCCATGCATTTGCTCGTCAGCTGTGCGACGGTGGGTTGAGGCTGCGGTTTTCCCTCGCCGGGAATTGGGGTGATCGCTTTGAGAGAAGCGATGCAGGCTGGGTAGTCAGCCGGTTCTGAGACCAGTCGCGGAGGCGACTCGTGGGTCGCGACTTCATAGTAGCCTTCGCCGACCTTCTCTGTCATCCACTGATTGAGCATGGTCTTGGTGATTGCATAGCCTCCAACCTGTGCCACAGTTCCGCTCGAAGGGTCACCGCTGCTGCCGCATGCCGCGAGGACTGCAACGGCAAGACAGACGCAAACAATCGACGAAATGGTACGGACCACCTTGGACACGATGTACCACTTTAGTCGAATATCGTGGTTTTGTGTATAGGTGTTTCTGAAGCAGGCAGATGTCCGCGCGGCTTACGTCAGAAAGACGCAGGGCACGACGATACGTCGCGCCCGTGCTGCCACGCGCATGCCCCGCTCGATTGGCGTTCATGTCTCCAACTCTTCCCGTCGTACTGGTACGCCATCGGTTCCAGGTCGCCTCGCTGACCTTGAGCTGGTGGAGAACCTCAACGAGTTCCAACGTCCAACAACCGTTCACTCTTCCTGGTCTTCCGGACCGCCTGCCACGGGTGTGCCTGTCCCGCTTCGTGATCGTGTCCATCCTTCCAGCCCATCATGGAGACACGACCACGCACCAACTGGGATCACTCACGGGGACTCCGTCAGAGACGCGAGCGTCCTCGTTGGGAGGGTGCGTCAAGGTGTGTGTCTGACTCGTGGAAGCCTTGTTTTTCGGGCTTTTCTGGATAGTTGGCTAACAGCGCGGGCTCCTTATGGAGGACGATGTAGGTCTAGACCGATCAATGCGAGGAGAGGGAGAGGCGGTTGCCGGGTTCGGGGTTTGCAGCAAGGGACGTCGAGGTGGAGCACGCGTGGCAGCCGCCGCGCTGGTGTTGTCGTCGGCTTGCTGCTCGTTCTCGTCCTCCCGGGCCCCCGCGTGCTCTGTCTGAAGACGTATACACGCGAGGGGTACTCCCCTCTGTTCATGAGGAGGAGGCGCCCTGATGGTCCCTTGGAAAACCCCCTTGTCCTGGCGTGCTCGCACCCTGGCGCTCGTCCTGGGCGTTATAGCTGCGTATGTGGGTCCGAGTGTCACCGCCGCTCATGCCGCCCGCGGCCATGTGTTCTCCACCTCTTTCGGCGAAAAGGGCAAAGGTGCTGGCCAGTTCGAAGAACCCGCCGGGATCGCCGTGAACGAATCGAAAGGCGAGTCGGAGAGCGGCGACGTGTATGTGGTTGATAAGGGTGATGACCGTGTCGAGGTGTTCAACTCGAAAGATGAATATCAATTTGAATTCAACGGCAGCGGTGAACTGCTCAACGAATGCAACAAACTGGGTGAATGCATAGCTGCGGGCGGCGGCGAACAACCCGACGAAGAACCGACTGGCCGATTCTCCGAACCGGAGGGCATCGCGATCGACAGCGACTCGGGTAGTCCTTCGTTTGGTGACGTGTACGTCGTCGCCGACCCGAACGCTGCCCCAGACCGTCTTCGTGTCATCGACAAGTTCACCTCAACCGGCGAATATGTCGGCCAGATCACCGCCAAGACCGTTGCTGCCCCTGAAGGCTTCTTCCTTGGCCTGCACGGTGTCGCGGTCGATCCGCGCGGTGACGTGTGGGTCGCCGAGGAACATAGGGTTGAAGGTAACGCCGCCTCCCGTGTGGACACGTTCAGTGACAGTATCGCGAATGAAGCGCAAGGCTTCATCACGCTCACGAAGGAAGGACTAGTGCCAGGTCTCGCGGTCGACTCCGAGGACGATCTCTATACCGATACTGGCGGCGGACTAGGTGTCTTCGAGTTCAATGCCAAGGGTGAAGCGCTCGGCAAAGGAGCGGCGCTGGGTGGTGAATCCGCGACAGTTGTCGCGCTCAACGGGTTCACGGCCGAAGCTTCTAGCGGGGACCTTTATATTAACAACGCGGGTACCGTTGCTCGTTTTGGTCCGTTTGTTGCTAGCGGAACCGCTGAATTCGGGGGCGTTCCCGGCTCCTCCCCTGAAGTCGAACGCTTCGGCGGCGGCGACTTGCCCAACTGTGGTGAATGTGAGGGTGGTGTGGCGGTCAACTCCTCCACCGGTCAGGTGTATGTGGGGGATGCCGTGAACGGTAAGATCGTCGTGTTCGCGCTGGAAGAACCGTCTGTGCCGGCGGTGCCGAGCGAGTCAGTCTTGGAAATTACTTCGGACAGCGCAACGTTGGGCGCGGAAATCAACCCTCGCAGCCTGCCCACCGAACCACGCACGAGATATCGCTTCGAGTACGGTGCCTGCGCCTCTCCGACAACGTGCGCGACGAGCGCCTACGAAGCAAGCACGCCGCTCGCGTCGCTTGTCCCGAGCTTCGAAGTCGAAAGTGTCAGCGCGCACGTGCAGGATCTGCACGCGGACATGACCTATCACTTCCGGGTGCTCGCTGAAAACGCGATCAGCGAAAAGGAAGGCAAGCCCGCCGAAGGCGTGGAAAAGACATTTACGACGCGAGACACCGGCGAATTCGTTCTCCCCGATGCCCGTCAGTGGGAGATGGTCTCCCCGCCTGAGAAGAGCGGCGCGTTGATCGAGCCGCTCGGAATCTTGGGGGTGGGCCAGGCCGCCGCTGACGGCACTTCAATCACGTACGTGACGAACGCGCCGACCGAATCGGAACCGCAAGGGTTGGCCGGCCTCGCGCAGGTTCTCTCCACGCGCGGGGAGGCGGGCACGTGGGAATCACGGGATCTCGCGATCCCGCACAGTGCGCCGACCGGCGTGGCGGGCGACACTGGGCAGGAGTATCGCTTCTTCTCCGAAGACCTCTCGCACGCGGTCGTGCAACCGTTCGGGAGCTTTGTTGCGCTCTCGCCGGATGCTTCCGAACAGACGGCGTATCTAAACGACTTCCAGACCGGCGCTTTTACCCCCCTCGTCACCGGCAAGGAAGGAGATGCCAACGTACCTGAGCCCGGCACCCACTTCAGCACGGAAGGCGAATGTGCCATTGTAGGAAATGAACCCCCAGTCTATTGTGGTCCCGAATTCGTGGCTGCGACGCCCGACCTGGGTCATGTCGTGCTGAGCTCCACGGTGGCGTTGACGACTACAGCCACTCCGGAAGCGGGTCTGTATGAGTGGAATGCCGGCGAGCCACCGAGCGAACAGCTGCGGTTGATCAGCTTGCTGCCGCCAAGTGAACCAGGCGGCGAAGAACTGCCGGCAGGCGGCGAGATGGCCGTCGGTCTCGCCAGTGGCGCATCGTCCGCGAATGCCAGGCACGCGATCTCCGGCGACGGCTCCCGCGTGTTTTGGTCCTCCTCCGGTGGGCACCTCTACATGCGCGATACGGTCAGTCACAAGACGCTGCAGCTCGACGTGCCCGAACCGGGATGCCCGCCAGAAGACACCTGCGGGGAAGGGGCGGCCGATCCGGAATTCCAGGGGGCGAGCAGCGACGGGTCGCGGGTGTTCTTCGCGGACACACAGAAACTCACGGCACACGGTGGTGCATACAAAGAAGTACGTAATGCACCTAACACCGCAGCCGACCTATATGAATGCGAGGTAGAAGAAGACGTCGGTGAACCGAAGTGCAATCTGAGTGATCTCGCGCCCTCGGGGGCGCAGCTGGGCTCGGTGCTCGGCTCGAGCGAAGACGGCTCGTGGGTCTATTTCGTCGCCAACGGTGTGCTTACGAACAGCGGTGCACCAGTGCCCGGGGCCGTTGCCGGAACGTGTCCAGATAAATCTGCCGGAGGTCCGATCTCGCACGATACCTGCAATCTCTACGTTCGCCACGACGGCGATACGAAGCTCGTCGCGGTCCTTTCGGGTGCGGATTTTCCTGATTGGAGTGGATCGCTTGCGGGTCAGACGGCGCGGGTTTCGCCTGATGGTGAATGGTTGGCGTTTATGTCGCAACGCTCGCTGACGGGTTATGACAACAGGGATGCGCTCAGCGGCGAGCCGGATCAGGAGGTCTACCTGTATGACGCGCGGATCGGACGGCTTGTGTGCGCGTCGTGCGATCCGACGGGGGCCCGGCCGCACGGCGTGGAGTACGATGAAGGCGCGGGCATGCCGCTCGCTGGCGGAGTATCGGTTTGGGGATCTACGAATTGGCTTGCGGCGAACATTCCGACATGGACACCATATCGGGGTGGCAACGCGCTCTACCAGTCTCGTTATCTGTCTGACAGTGGCCGGCTGTTTTTTAACTCGCGTGATGGGCTCGTGCCGGAGGACGTGAACGGGACCGAGGATGTGTATGAGTATGAGCCGGAAGGCGTGGGTGCGCAGAACGCGCCGTGCGAACCTGCTGCGGCCAGCGGAAGTGAGGTGTTCAAGCCCGAACGCAGCGCTGAGGTTGAAGGCCGCAGCGTGCAGGAAAGTGCGGGTTGTGTTGGCCTGATCTCCTCGGGGAGCTCAGCGCAGGAATCGGCGTTCCTCGACGCTTCGGAAACAGGAAGGGACGTGTTCTTTTTGACGACGGCGAAGCTCGCTCCGCAGGACTTCGATACCAGCTATGACATCTATGATGCGCAGGAATGCACGACTCAGGCGCCGTGCTTGCCCACGCCGCCAGCGCAGCCGCCGGCGTGCACGACCGAAGCGTCGTGTAAAGCGGCGTCCTCCCCGCAGCCCGAGATCTTCGGTCCGTCTGGGAGCGCGACGTTCTCCGGCGCCGGCAATCTCGTCTCGTCGCTGGTAGTGGTCAAACCGAAGACGGCCGCCCAGCTCAAGGCCGCAAGGCTGGCGAAGGCGCTGAAACTGTGCAGGAAAGATAAGAAGAGCAGGAAGCGCGCCAAGTGCGAAAAGCAGGCGCGCAAGCAGTTCGGCGCCTCGAAAGCAAAGAAAGCCGTGCGCCATGAACGCAAAGGGAAGATAGGTCGGGCCAAGAAGGGTTCGGTGCGTTCCTGATGCGGTGCTGTGCAGGAGATGGAGGTAGGTCCTCTGTGGTCGTCTTGCAGGAGAAGATCACAAACCACCCGCGAGCTGCTGAGGTTAAGAGTCGTGGTGGTGAGCGTTGCGGGAAAAGGCGTGCCTTTGAGCGCGTCAGGTGTGACCCAATGAAGGCGAACGAGAGTGAACCGCAGATGAAATGTCGTAATTGCCTAGATGACATCGAAACCGAGTTCGGGCTTTTGACTCGGGATGAGCCTGGCGGGTGCCTGTTTATTGGCCAGGTGGTGTCCGGCATGTATGCGGCGCGAGCGTGGGTCAGGCTCTTGCATGGAACATGGGAACCTGTCGTCTTGCGAGCTGGTCGGCCAGTGGTCTGTGACCTGCGGCCGGTCTTCTCGGGGAAGATTCCAAGCGGAAGAAACCGTGAGGGGTCGTGTCCTGATGCGGGGCACAGGGGCGGACCGTCTGGTAGTAGTGATGAAGGCCCTGTAATGGGGTTGGAGCGAAGCGGACGGGCCATTCAGGCGAGATTGTTGGGCAACCGCGAGTATGTGGGAGGAACCAATGGTTGAGCCACAGTTGAAGGTGAAGTCGTTTAGCATCGATAAGAGGGTGGTCTGGGCGGCCTGGAAGCATGTCAGGGCTAACCAGGGCGCTGCTGGTATTGACGAGGAATCTGTTCAGGCGTTTGAGAGAAACCTTGAGGGGAATCTCTATAAGACGTGGAATAGGATGTCTTCGGGGACCTATATGCCGCCGCCGGTGAGGGCGGTGCAGATACCGAAGAAGGATGGGCGAGGGGTCAGAACTCTCGGTGTGCCAACGGTCACTGACAGGGTCGCGCAAACGGTCGTAAAGCTATATTTGGAGCCCTTGGTGGAGTCCGTGTTTCACCGGGACTCTTATGGTTATCGGCCGGGACGCTCGGCGCTTGACGCGGTGGGGGTTTGCCGGGAGCGGTGTTGGAAGTCGGACTGGGTAATTGATTTGGATTACGCAGCCTTCTTTGACTCGATTGATCACGAGCTTATGCTGAAGGCGGTTGCTGCTCACACCGAGGAGCGGTGGGTTCTTCTCTATGTCAAGCGGTGGCTGCAAGCGCCGCTTGATGATGGGAGCGGTACGCTGGTAGCGCGTGATTGTGGGACTCCGCAAGGTTCTGCGATTTCCCCGGTGCTGGCAAACATCTACTTGCATTACGCGTTCGATGCGTGGATGGCGCGGGAGTTCCCGGCTGTCCCGTTCGAGCGGTATGCGGATGATGCTGTCGTGCACTGCAAGAGTGAGCGCCAAGCACGGTTCGTGCTCGGCAAGGTCAGGATGCGGATGGCGGATTGTCAGTTGGAGTTGAGTGGTGACAAGACGCGCATTGTGTACTGCAAGGACTCAAACCGCAAAGGCTCTCATGAGCACGAGCGCTTCGATTTCTTGGGTTACACGTTCCGTCCTCGCAAGGCCCGCAATGGGCGGGGGAAGTGCAAAGACGATACGCCTAACGATCCGGCGATGGAGGCTTCACCTATGGAGCGGGACACCCCTTACGGAGATCGCACGGGAGATCAATCTGACCGTGCGAGGATGGGTCAACTACTACGGCCGGTTTTACCCGACCAGGTTGGCCGAATCCCTCAGACGCATCGACGAGTACCTGGTGCGCTGGGCAATGCAGAAATACAAACGGCTACGCCACCGCCGCAAACAGGCATGGAAGTTCCTGGCAGACGTACATACACGCGAGCCGGAGTTCTTCGCCCATTGGCAAGTGGTACGAGCCAACAACCGAATGGTGGGAGCCGTATGACGAGAAATTGTCACGTACGGTTCTGCGAGAGCCGGGGGGCGCAATCCCCCCGGCCACTCACCAGCAATAATCAAAGGGGTAAGTGATGACCGTAGCACCCACACGCCTCCTAATCTTTGGTGCTTTGCTCGGTGTCCTCGCCTGCTCGGCCTCGCCTGCGTTCGCGGAAGCGCCGTCCCCTTGGTTTCACCTGGCTTCTGTCGCCCGCCCCGGGCATCTGCAGCCGGAAGGCTCCGAAAACGAGGTTCAAAGGCTGACCGTCAGTGCCACTAAAGGCGATGTCTTCGTGGCGGACCTGCCGCGCGTCGAGGCTTCAGAAGGGACGGAAGGGTTTGCGGTGTTCCCATACAACGCACCGGCTTCTGTCGTGCAGAAAGAACTTGAAACAAAGGTTTATACGTCTCAACTGCTTGTAGCGGAAATAGGGTTGAATGTTTATCCGTCGCGTAAGGTGCTTGTGACAGGAGGGCCGGGCGATGGAGAAGGCACCAAACCGTATGAAATTACGTTTCCGGGCCAGCCCGTGGAACCGATCTTCGCAAGCGGAGAATTGGCGCCGGGCTTTGGGCCCCCAGGAACAGAAGCTCTTTCCTGTGAAGGTTGCGTACACGAAGCGACTGCCACCGTCACCGAGGTCGCAAAAGGCAGACTCGACGGCGAGATCGCCGTGACGGCGATCAATGTCGGCGATGCAACCGCGGACGCCGAGGCCGCCCCGGTCAAGATCCTTGACAGGTTGCCTGCTGGGCTGAGCGCGGTGTTCGCCCAAGGCAATACCGCTGACAACGTCAGTCGTGAACGTGGTCCGGTGGAATGTGCGCTTAAGACATCGCACGAAGTCGAATGCACGTTCGGTGGGACCTTCGAAAGAGAGAACGACAGCAAAGAAAGAGAAGTCTTGCCGAAGGTCTTGCCGCCCTACGAGCAGATCGAAGTCGTGATCGGGGTCACCGTGGAACCGGCCGCCACTTCGGGCGGATTGAACGAAACGAGTGTCTCTGGCGGCGGTGCGCCCGCCGCTCTGCTCAAGCACCCGATTACGGTCTCCAAAGCACCTGCTGAACCGACTCCCTTCGGCGTCGAAGCCTACGAACAGACCTTCGAAGAAGTGGGTGGCGCGCCGGACGCGCAGGCGGGCTCGCACCCGTTCCAGTTCACGACGACGCTCGACCTGAACCAGACTTCCGACGCGGGTCCGGCGGCGCTCGCTAAGGATCTGAGCTTCGACATGCCGCCGGGCTTCATCGGCAACCCGACGGCCTACCCGCGCTGCACCCTGGCGCAGTTCTCCGGCGAAGGCTGCCCTGACGATACTGTCCTGGGGATAGCCGACGTCACCGCCGTGCTCAACCGAAAACTGGAAGCGTTTACGGCCCTCATCTTTAACCTGGAACCGGCCGTTGGCGAACCAGCGCGCTTCGCCTTTGATGCGCCTGTCCCGGTGTTCATCGACACGTCGGTCCGCACTGGTCAAGACTACGGCGTGACCGCGCACGTGGACAACATCCTCCAGGACGTCGGGTTTACGAGTACTACCGTGACGCTCTGGGGTGTCCCCGGGGACCCACGCCACGACAACGTTCGCGGCGACGCTTGCTTGGCAGAAACAGACGGAGAAGAATCGGCAGAAGAGCGTCGCCTCGAGGATCGTCCTCCCTGCCACCACCTGGAAGAGAGCCATCCTCCTCCGTTCCTGGCGCTGCCGACGTCGTGCACGGGCCCGTTGCAGGACAGCGTTGACGCAAGGTCCTGGGCGGAACCTAGCCACGTATTGTCGTTTCAGAGTGAGCCCAGACAAGCTCCGCTGGAAGGCTCGATGCCGGCTCTGGATGGTTGCGGGAGCTTGCCGTTTAGCTCGGAAATCGCGGTTTCCCCGGACGTGGACGCGGCGAGCACCCCGAGCGGGTTGAAGGTTGACGTGCACGTCCCCCAGGAAGAGGCGCTCAACGCCAGCGGTCTCGCTCCCTCCGATGTGAGGAACATCACGGTTGCGCTGCCCGCGGGCGTCGCGGTTAACCCCGGTAGCGCGGACGGCCTGGAAGTGTGCTCGCAAGCACAGATTGGCTTTACCGGCTTGAATCCACAGTCCGGGACGGATGAAATTCACCCCCACGGAACCGTCGTGTCCAGACGCGTCGAAGATCGCCAACGTGACGATCACCACGCCTTTGTTGCCGAACCCGCTAAAAGGCTTCGTCTATCTCGCCTCGCCGCAGAACTTTGCGGGTCTTCCGGAAAACCCGTTCTCCTCGCTCCTCGCGTTGTATATCGTTGCCCGGGACCATGTTTCGGGTGTGCTCGTCAAGCTCCCGGCCAAGGTATCGCTGAATGAAAGTACAGGGCAGCTCACCACGACGATCGAAAACTCGCCGCAGGTACCCTTCGAAGATGCCGAACTGGAATTCTTCGGCGGGGAGCGGGCGCCGCTGGCGACTCCCACCCTGTGTCGGCGACCTGGCGAAGAAGGCTATACGACGCATGCGTCCTTCGAACCGTGGTCTGATACCGCATCGGATCACGATGTGCTCCAGTCCACCTCGGAATTCGACATCACTACGGGTCCGAACGGCAGCTCGTGCAGCAACCCGCTTCCGTTCGCGCCCTCGCTGGCGTCTGAGACGACGAACATCAACGCGGGGTCGTTCACTCCGCTGTCGACGACTATGAGCCGTGAAGACGGCCAGCAGAATATCTCTTCAGTGCAGTTGCACTATCCCCCGGGTGTCTCGGGCCTGCTCTCCGGCATTCCGCTTTGCCCCGAAGCGCAGGCGAACGCGGGGACGTGCGGTCCGGAAAGCGAAATCGGGGAAACGGTCGTCAGTGTCGGTTTGGGCGGCGATCCGTTCTCGGTCACCGGCGGCAAGGTCTATTTGACTGAAAAATATGCGGGTGCGCCGTTTGGGTTGTCGATCGTGAATCCGGCGAAGGCTGGTCCGTTCGATCTTCAGGAAGGTAGGCCGGTGGTGGTGCGTGCCAAGATCGAAGTTAATCCGCTTACCGCGGCGTTGACGATCACGACGGATCCGCCTGGTTCGCCGCATGCGATCCCGACGGTGATCGAGGGCATTCCGTTGCAGATCAAGCATGTCTATGTCACGATCTCGAGGCCGGGGGGGTTCACGTTCAACCCGACGAATTGTAGCCCGATGGCGATCACGGGCGCGATCGACAGCGCCGAAGGGGCCAGTTCACCCGTGTCGGTTCCCTTCCAGGTCACCAACTGCGCGTCTCTCGCTTTCAAACCCGGTTTCAAGGTCTCGACCTCTGGGAAAACCAGTAAAGCCAAGGGTGCCAGCCTGGCGGTGAAGCTGACCTATCCCAAAGCGCTGTTTGGGTCGCAGGCAAACATCGCCAGGGTCAAGGTGGACCTCCCCAAGCAGCTGCCGTCTCGGCTTACGACGTTGCAGAAGGCCTGCACCGCTGCGCAGTTCGCGGCGAATCCCGCGGGTTGTCCGGTGGCGTCGATCATTGGTCATGCGAAGGCGATCACGCCGTTGATTCCCGTCCCGTTGGAAGGCCCAGTGTATTTCGTCAGTCATGGTGGGGAAGCCTTCCCATCACTGATAGTTGTCCTGCAGGGCTACGGCGTGACGGTGGACCTCGTCGGCACTACGTTCATCAGCAAAGCCGGGATCACCAGTTCGACATTCAAGACGGTCCCCGACGCGCCGGTGGGTAGCTTTGAACTGACGTTGCCAGAGGGTAAGTTCTCCGCTTTGGCCGCGAAGGGGAACCTCTGCAAATCGAAACTGGCGATGCCGACCGAATTCGTCGCTCAGAACGGCGCGAAGATCAACGAGAGCACGAAGATCAGCGTCACGGGCTGCCTCAAGACGGTGCGCCATGAGCGCAAGAAGAAACATATCAAGAGGAAGAAGAAGTGATGGTGTTCTTTGATGCGTTGTCGTACAGGAGATGGAGGTGGGCCCTCCGTGGTCGCTCTGCAGGGAGTGATCGCAAACCACCCGCGAACTGCTGCGGTCAAGAGTCGTGGTGGGAAGCGTTGGGGGAAAAGGCGTGCCTTTGAGCGCGTCAGGGAAAGGGCCGGGATAAACCGGTAGGGAGAAGCGAATGAAAGCTTCGTACGTCAAAGATCTAGCGAATCATGATGGCCCCGAGCTATGCGTTGGTGTCTCGCGAGGGCGCAGCGAAGCGTTAGCCAGGGGTGTACGCAGGCGAGCTATTGAGCTCCGAAAAGCTCTAGGTTGGGGTGCCGACGCGGTCCTGACTAGCGGAAGGCAACACCGTTGGCGGCGTTTTCGCGAGCCGTCAATGGATCCCACGGGGTCAGAGAACCTCTGCATGTGTGCGAACTCTCCCTACTCGAGAACCGGGAGGGCCCACGGTCACTCGTGGCTTGTCGGTGATGCCCCGTCCGATATGGGTCGCGGGGTGGTAGGTCGGCTTGTGGCGGGTCGTGCGGGGAACACAGAGGTGGTAATCCCGTGATGCACGATCGTGGGCAGTCGGACGGTCTCGTAGTACCTGAGATGTCGCTGAACAATGCCCTAGGCGGGCCTGCGGAGGCGATGGAGGAAAGGGGACCGGCCGAGGAGAACGCGGGCAGTCGAACACGTCCCGGACGCGGTGCCGGTTTGAGCGTGTCAAGTGGGCTGGATCGCGTGCGTCAGGCAGCAAAGAAGGACAGGGAAGCGCGGTTCACCGCGCTCTTGCACCATGTCGATGTCGCTCGCCTACGAGGGGCTTATCGGGCGTTGAACCCGAAGGCCGCCACCGGGGTGGACGGTGTGACATGGGAGGAGTACGGGCGGGATCTGGAGGATAGCCTCGAGGACCTGCACGCATGTCTGCGCAGGGGCGCTTACCGGGCAAAGCCATCACGCAGGGTGTTCATCCCCAAGACCGACGGACGGTTTCGGCCGCTCGGGTGTCGCTGCGCTGGAAGACAAGGTCGTCCAGCGGGCGCTGGTTGAGGTACTGAACGCTGTTTACGAGACGGATTTTCTCGGGTTCTCCTACGGGTTTCGGCCCGGACGCGGCCAGCACGATGCGCTGGACGCGCTCGCGATCGGGATCAAACGGAGGAAGGTGGACTGGGTGCTGGACCTGGACATCCAGGGCTACTTCTCAAGCCTTGATCAGTCATGGCTTCTGAAGTTCATCGAGCACCGGATCGCGGATAAGAGGGTCCTGCGTTTGATCCAGAAATGGCTCAAAGCAGGGGTCATCGAGGACGGGGTATGGTCGAAGACGGAGGAGGGCACGCCGCAGGGGGCATCGGTCTCGACGCTCCTGGCGAACGTATACCTGCACCACGTTTTTGACCAGTGGGCTCACCAATGGAGATCACGGTATGCGCGCGGTGAAGTGACGATCGTGCGTTTCGTCGATGATCTCGTGGTGGGTTTTCAGTACCGGGATGACGCCGAAAGGTTCTGGGGTGAGCTTCGCATGAGATTGGCGGAGTTCGCGTTGGAGCTGAACGCTGAGAAGACGCGCCTGATCGAGTTCGGGCGGTTCGCCGCCCAACAAAGGAAGGAGCGGGGTCTTGGCAAGCCTGAGACGTTCACGTTCCTGGGGTTCGTGCATATCTGCGCAAAGACCAGGAATGGCCGTTACAAGCTGAAGCGCATCACGGACTCAAAGCGAATGCGAGCCAAACTGCACGAGGTCAAGACCGAGTTGCGGCGGCGGATGCATTCGCCCATTCCCGAGCAGGGACGCTGGCTTGCCAGTGTCCTTCGCGGGCACTGCAATTATTACGCGGTGCCAGACAACGGCAAGGCGCTTGACGCCTTCCGCTACCAGATCGTCAGGCACTGGATCATGACGCTTCGGCGTCGCAGCCAGCGCACCAGAATGACCTGGAAGCGGATATGGCACCTCGCTGAACGATGGCTACCAAAGGCACGCATCATGCACCCCTGGCCGGAGGTCCGCTATGACGCCAAAATCTAAGGCAAGAGCCCAGTGCGGTAATTCTGCACGCTGGGATCTGTGCGGGGGGCAGCCCGAGCCCACAAAGGCGAAGGGCTGTCCCTACCGCAACTGTGACCCAATGAAGGCGAACGAGAGTGAACCGCAGGTGAAGTGTCGAAAAGGCATTTGATGACATCAAAATCGGATCACAGTCTTTGGTCCGGGATGAGTCTGGCGGGTGCCTGTTTATTGGCCAGATGGTGTCCGGCATGTATGCGGCGCGAGCGTGGGTCAGGCTGCTGTATGGAACATGGGAACCTGTCGTCCTGCGAGGCGATCAGTTAGTGGCTTCTGGCCTGCGGCTGGCTGTCTCGGGGGAGATCTCAAGCGGAAGAAGCCGTGAGGGACGAATTCCTTTTGTGGGGCACAGGGACGGACCGTCTCGTAGTAGTGATGAAGGTCCTGTAATGGGACTGGAGCGAAGGGGACGGGCCATTCAGACGAGATTGTCGGTCAACCACGAAGTGTGTGGGATGAGCTGATGGTTGAGTCAAAGTCGAAGGTGAAGTCGTTTGTTATCTCAAAGAAGGTTGTTTTGGAAGTCTGGGAAGACGTAAGGTCCAACCAGGGCGCTGCTGGTGTCGATGGGGAAACGATTGAGGATTTCGAGAGGAGCCTTTCGGGGGATCTCTATCGAATCTGGAATCGGCTGTCCTCGGGATCGTATATGCCGCCGGCGGTGCGGGCGGTGCAGATACCGAAGAAACATGCATTAGGGGTCAGGACCCTCGGCATACCCACGGTCGCGGATAGGGTCGCGCAAACGGTCGTAAAGAGGTACCTGGAGCCCGATGTGGAGCCTGTGTTTCACGCGGACTCGTATGGGTACCGGCCGGGTCGCTCGGCGCACGATGCGTTGCGGGTTTGCCGGGATCGGTGTTGGAAATATTTCTGGGTGATCGACCTGGATCTCCAGTCGTTTTTCGACTCGATCGACCACGAGCGTATGTTGAAGGCGGTGGCTGCGCACACCAAAGAGCGGTGGATTCTCCTCTATGTGGAGCGGTGGCTGAAAGCCCCGACCCAACAGGGGGACGGCACTGTAGTGGCGCGGGATCGCGGGACCCCTCAAGGTTCGGCGATTTCCCCTGTGCTGGCAAATATCTTCTTGCATTACGCGTTTGATGCGTGGATGGCGCGGGAGTTCCCGGCCGTCCCGTTCGAGCGCTACGCGGACGATATTGTCGCGCACTGTAAGAGTGAGCGCCAAGCGCAGTTCGTACTCGACACGATCAAGAAGCGGATGCGATCGTGTGGCCTGGAGTTGAATCTGGGCAAGACGCGCATCGTGTACTGCAAGGATTCGCATCGTTTCGGCTCTCACGAGCACGAGCGGTTCGATTTCCGGGGGTGTCAAGAGGCATCGAAAATTGTCGGTTGATCAGCATCGAAAAATGTAGGTGTTCAGGCGGTTTCGGTGTTTGGGCTGGCGGGGGCGTTGAGGATCTCGTTGCGGCCGCGTAGTCGCCAGGAGGGTCCGTTGATCGTTAGGACCTCGGCGTCGTGTAGGAGTCGGTCGAGGATCGCGGCGGCGAGGATCTCATCGCCGAGGAGCGTGCCCAGTCGGTGACGCGCTTGTTCGAGGTGACGATCGTGGAGGAGCGGGTGTAGCGGCGGTTGATTACCTGGAAGAACCGGTTCGCGTCGGCCTGCTCGAGCGGTAGGTAGCCCACCTCGTCACAGATCAGGAGGTGGGGTCGCTGGTAGTGGGAGAGCTTCTGGCGTAGGGTGCCGAGCCGGTCGGCGTGGCGTAGATCGCGGACGAGGTCATCCAGGGTGGTGTAGCGGACGAGGTAGCCGGTCTTGAGCGCTTCCATTGCGATGCCGACGGCGATGTGGCTCTTGCCGACACCGGGTGGGCCCAGGATGAGCGCGCAGACGTGACGCTCGATGAACCGCAGCGACCGTAGCTCGGCGAGGCGTTTGGGGTCAAGCTCGGGCTGGAAGGAGGCGTCGAACTCGTCGAGGGTCTTGTGGTGTGGGAGCCCGGAGAGCTTCAGCCGGGAGGCGTAGCGGCGCCCCTCGAGCACCCCGATCTCTGATTCCAGGACGAGGTCGAGGAACTCGCGGTAGCCTAGCTTCGCCGTCTCGGCGCGGTCGACGAGCTCGTCCGCTGTCTCGGCGAGACCGAGTAGCTTCAGCTCGCGGGCGTTGGCCGTGATCCGCTCGGTGATCAGTTCAGCCATGGAGTGCCTCCTCGTATCGCGATAGCGGGCGGGCGTGAACCTCGGGGTCCGGCAGCGCACCCAGCACGGCGGCGAGGGAAACCGACTGCTCCTCGGGGTCAGGCGTGATCTTGGCGGGCGCTCCGCGGCGGTGGCGCGCGAGACGGCTGCCGTCGCTGACGCGATATGCCTCGATCTCCTGGGCGCCGAGCAGCAGCTCCACGCGCTCGCCGGGCTTCGCGTCAGGGACCGCGTAGCGGCGACCCTGGAAGCTGAACAGCCCGTCGCGCGCGACGATGCGGTGGTGCGCTCGACCACGAGGTAAGGCGCCGCCGGCAGCGCCCCGAGCGCGTCACGGTCACGGCCGGCACGAACGGCCACGACTTCGCCGTGGGTGCCGTGCACGCGCCGGCGGGCAACATCCTCGTTCCAGTCCTCCCACGCCAAGTTCGCTTGCTCGTAGCTCGCGAAGCTGTGCGCACGGAAGAGGCGCTCCCGGACATAGGGGACGTCGGACTCGACCTTCCCTTTCGTCTGCGGCCGGTAAGCACGACACAGCCGCATCGCGAAGCCGTAGTGGTGTGCTGAGGCCAGCGCCTGCGGGTGAAAGACCCGCTCCCCGACAGCGACTTCCCGCCCGACATGGCTGCGCACGACAGTCTTGGTGCGGTCATAGAGCAGCTCGCGAGGCACCCCGCCGAAGTGCGCGAACGCGGCACGGTGACACGCCCAGAACGTCACGAGATCCTGCGATCCCGTCAACGCGCAAAACGAGTCCCGCGAGTGGCCGAGAACCATGTGAAAGCAGTAGAGGGGCAGCTCCAAACCCGAGGTCGTGCGGATCGGCTGCTCATGAGACCAGTCGACCTGCGCCTGGTGCCCGGCAGCGGTCTCAAACCGCTTCTCAATCCTAGGCTCTCGCCGCGGCCGCGCCCGCTCCACATACCGGCGCACCGTGTCATAGCCACCCTGAAAACCGTAGTCACGCACCAGATCCTGGTGGATCCGCGTCGCCAAAAGCCGCGGCTCACCGGCCAACCACTGATCGATCAACGGCTTGAACTCATCCAGCTTCGACGGAGTACGCCGACGACGATAAACCGGCTGAGCCCCATGCTCGACATACCGCTTCACCGTCCGCCAATCACGACCGAGCAGCCGCCCGATCTCGGCATAGCTCAACCCCTGACGCTGCAGCGCCCTGACATCCATCAACTCCTCCTCGCTGATCAACACGGCCTCCTGGCTCGGGAACACGAACCCCACGAGCCTCAGCACCACACCCGACAGAACCCAGCACCGAAGGGCACCCCGCCACGCCGGCCGCTCGCCACACACCTACATATTTCGATGCCCATCCACCAGCATTATTCGATGCTGATTGGCAGGGAGATCAACTCGACCGTGCAAGGATGGATCAACTACTACGGGAAGTTCTATCCGTCCATGTTGACCCGATCGCTCAGAAGCATCGACAAGTATTTGGTGCGCTGGGCGATGCGAAAGTACAAGCGACTTCGACGGCGTCGCACGCGTGCGTGGGAGTTCCTGGACGGCGTGGCAACACGCGAGCCAGAGCTCTTTGCTCACTGGCGAATCATACGCCCACTCGACCGGATGGTGGGAGCCGTATGAGTCGAGAGGCTCACGTACGGTTCTGCGAGAGCCTGGGGCTGCAACGCCCCGGGCCACTCACCAAGGCCAAGCACGCCGGGAAAGCCATCAAGCACAGGCAGAGCAAGACGCGCCGTAAGAAGTAGCAGCCGGCCGGACGGCCTGGCGAACAGAAACATTTTCTCGCAGATAAGGTAAGCGTAGCTCGCAAGCTTCTGGCCGTCCGACTAGTCAGAAACGATTCGTTGAATTCCTTGACAGGCAGGACGCTACCGTGCGAGACTCTCTGGTGCGGCTCCATCCGCCAGAGTATCGGTGCGACGAGCCGTACTGGCGTCAGAGCTCCACGCGAGTGGAGATTCGGGCCGGGTCAACCAACAGCAACATAAAAGGAGCTGTAGAGAATGAAGCGTTTCAGACTACTCGGTGTTGTCTTCATGGCTGTGTTCGTGCTCGGCGTGGTCGCCGCCACGACGGCATCGGCCGCGGAACCAACCAAAATCTTACCCGAACCAACCAAAGAAAAACCACTGACGGTCAAAAGCAAAAGCGGCAAAGGCACGCTTTTAACAGTGGGAAAAAGTGAAGTCACGTGTAACACAGATAAAGGCACCAGTGAATTTACGACCCCTAACTTAGGTACCTTTCATACTACGTTCGAAGGATGTAAAACAGAAGTCCTAGGACAAAAACTCACCTGCACGGGAGCAAATGACGCAGAAGGACTCATATTACTATTAGGTACTGTCCACTACGTGTTAGCATTATTAATGATAGGGACTGGGACAGAAACGACCTTAGTGGCGGCGTTAGCCTTCTTATTTGAACCCATCAAATTTACCTGTAAAAATACACTCGCCAAAGCTGAAGTCGAAGTGAAGGGTTGCGCAGCTGCCAATGCTGAACCAGAAACATTAACTAAAAAAACTAAAGACACCTTTAAAGAATTTAAAACTGGTGAGTCAAGCATCTTAGAAATCTTAATCGAGGAAACAAGCAAAGAGATCCCCTGCTTAACGGAAACATCGATTAACAAAGGAAAATTCGAATTATCCGCTCAGACGGGGACCGTCGAAAACGAAACATCAGTCGAAGTATTATTGATGAACTAATAGTTGGAAAGTAGCGCCGAATTAAAGATGCGCGGGGTTGACGAAGGACCCCGCGCATCATCTTCTCTAGAGCCGGATGAGCGTCAACACGGGGAGCCGCAGTTGACGTAGCGGCGTTCAACTCACGGTCAGATTCGATACGGTCACCCAACACGTGTATGACATGCAGTTAATGATAGGTATCCCACTGAACCAAACGGCGTGGCGGGCCTGTGTGGTCGTGCTGTTGAGTGCGTTTTTTGTGTTGTGCGTGGATCCTGCGGGGGCTGCCAGCCAGTTTGGCGGCGATGGTGCTCTGGCCGGGGAGTTCGTCGAACCAAACGGGATCGCGGTCGATCAGCAAAACGGGGATGTCTTCGTCGTCGATAGCAACAACAGGAGGGTCGAGAAGTTCTCGAGAGATGGCGTCTTCCAGCTCGCTTGGGGCTGGGTGGTGGCCGATGGTAAGACTCACGTCCTGCAGACATGCGATACAAGGTGCTTCGCGGGGTTTGAGGGCGCCGGCGCCGGGCAGCTCAGCTTCGCTGAGGGCGTGGCAGTCGACAACGATCCGCTGAGCCCGTCTCATGGCGATGTGTATGTCGTGGATATCGGCAACCACCGTGTGGAGAAGTTCACTCCGGCAGGGGAATTTCTGCTGATGTTCGGTGGGGAAGTCAACGAAACAGCGCACCGGAACGGGGAACGCGCCGACGAAGACCTCTGTCCCGTCGATCCGGGCGATAAATGCAAGGCCGGAACGGTAGGACCCGCTGACGGGCAGTTCGAATTTCCCGTCGAGGGCAGCTTCATAGCTGTCGGCCCTGACGGCACGGTGTACGTCGGCGATCGCAACCGCGTGCAGCGGTTCAGTCCGGCGGGGATCTACTGGTCGCAGGTCAAGCTGCTCCCTGAACCCGGGGTTACGGGCAGCGATGAAGTGGGTGGCACGAGCGGGCTTGCGGTGAACGCGACTGGGGATCTGTATGTGATTCGCAACGGGATAGTCGGTGTGGACGAGTACGAACCGTCGGGCAGGCTCCTGCGGACGCTCGACGAACAGGGCGAGCCGGCATACCCCGAAGGACCGACGCCGACGTTGACGCTCGACTCCGCGGGCGATGTCTTCATCGACGATGAGGCAAACGGACAGCACCGTATCTACGAGTATGACTCGATGGGCGCCAGGCTGGCGAGCTTTGACGCGGGCATGGAAGGCGGCCTGCACGGGATCGCCTTCGGCGATCGCAGCAGAGAGCTGTATGTGGTCGACACGAACAGCAACGTGAGGCCGGTCATCGCGCGCGTGCGCATCGTCTCCCCGCCGGATCCGGGACCGTTCGCCCCGGCAGGCAGCGAGCTGGCCAGCTGGTTGATCCCACAGCTCTGAGACGGACGCGCAGCACCATCCGTCGAGGGCCCTCTGCTTCGCCTTCAAGACGGGGAGTCCCTGCAGCCCCAGACGAAGCATGATCCTGAGCACGGCCCTGCGGTTGGTTGTGATCTCGTATCAGCCTCAGCTCGGCTGTGACGCGGCGGGTCCCGTAGGTACCTTTGGAAGTGTGGTGGATGTCGGCGATCAGACCGCCAAACTGCTCAGTTATAAAAATTTAACTGCGTATAGCGATGGTCATACCGAGTTTTAAACTATGTACAAGACCCACCGTCTATCTCGCGCCTCCTGTCCCGTCTTCATCGCGCGCCGCCTATCCCGTCTTCATCTCGCACCGCCAGTCCCGTCTTCATCTCGCGCGGCCGCCATCGGCCTGCACGACTGCCCCCACTCCGGCAGAAGGTGAAACCCACATCAGGCCTCTAGACGTCCTCGACGTCCTGCTCGTGGACCAGCGTCTCAGGGAGCGTCGTGACGACGACCATCCCGCGTCCCTCGTCCGGGAGCTCCAGCAGCGTCTCTCCGACCAGCATGGCGGAGACGAAAGTCACGTCGCCCGGCGCGAGCAGTGCGGACCAGTCCCGATCGCCGTCGTCATCGAGCCGGTCCGCGGGTCTGCCCGCGACCCGTCGAGCCATCTCCGCGCTCACCGACTGCGAGTCACCGTCCTCGCCGTCGAGCAGGGTGCGCACGATCCCGAGCCGATCGGCGTTGCCGCGCACGATCGCGACCGGCGGTGTGTGCGACTGTGCGGTGGTCCTGCCGTCAGCCGACTCCTCGGCCTGGGAGGGGTCCACGAGGGGCGGCTCTGAGACCAGCACGAGCGTGGCTTCCTCGGCGGCCGCGGCGCGCAGGGCGCCGTGCAGCACGGAGCGATCGACGATCGTCGTAGGCAGGCCATCGACTCCCACCGCGGCGACGACCCGCGCGAGGTGCTCGCGCGCGGGCTTGGGTGCGAACGGCGCCGATTCCGGCACGACGAGCACGGGATACACGACGCCCCCGTCGGCTCGTGCGATCCGCAGCGCGATCGACAGCGCCCCCCTGGCCAGGTCGGGATCGCCGACTCCGACCACGACGCGCGTGCCGATCGGCCGCGGACCCTGATCGCGTGCAGAGGGCATGCGATCACTTGCACGGGAGGCGGTGATCGTGGACGCGAGCACGCTCACGAGAATCACGACCAGCACGGCGTTGACGACCGAGCTGTCGAACAGCCCGAGCTGGAACCCGATCACCGTCGCTGCCAGCGTCGCGGCCGCCTGGGCTGAGCTCAGTGAGAACAGCAGCGACGCCTGCGCTCGCGAGAAGCCCAGCAGGCGTGCGGAAAGGAGGGCGGCCAGTGCCTTGCCGCCGAGGCAGGCCAGGATGAACAGCCCGGCGAGCTCCAGCGTTTCCCCTTTGACCATCACCGCCGGGTTGAGGATCAGCCCCACCGAGACGAGGAACACCGGGATGAACACCGCGCCGCCGAAGAACTCGATGCGATCCATCAGCTGCCCCTCGTTGGGCACCAGCCGGTTCAGGGCCAGGCCGGCGAAGAACGCCCCGACGATGCCCTCGATGCCGAACAGCTCAGCGACCGTCGCCGCGGACAGAAACGCCGTGATCGCCACGACGTATCGCACCGAGCGTTCCGCTCCCAGCAGCCGGAACGCCCAACCGGCGAGCAGCGGCAGCACGAGCAGGCTGAAGGCGATCAGCACGATCAATCCGACCCCGATCTGCACCGCGACTTCGATGCCCGAGCGGCCTCCCCCGACCGAGCCGGCGACGCCCGCCAGCACGACCAGCGCGAGCGTGTCGGTCAGCACGGTGGATCCCACGGCGGTCGCGACCGCCGGATCGGATGCGAGACCCGCCTCGCGCACGGTTGGATAGGTGATCAGCGTGTGTGAGGCCAGCAGCGAGCCGAGCAGGATCGCGGCCTGCGCTTCCCATCCCAGCCCGAGGCCGACGATCGTGCCTAGCACCATCGGGAACGCGAACGTGAGCAGCCCAAACGCGACCGCCGAGCGCCGATACCTACTCAGCAGGTTGAGATCGAGCTCGACCCCCGCGACGAACATCAGGTACAGCAGCCCGAGCTGACCGAGGTCGGGCAGTGTGTTGTTGCCCGACCCGATCAGGCCCAGCCCGTGTGGTCCGATCACGAATCCGCCAATCAGCAGTCCGATGAGACCGGGGACACCCGCGCGCTTGAACAGGACTGGGCCGAGCAGCAACGTCGCAAACACGACCAGGAACTCCCACGGGGCGCCTTTCGGCGAGGAGATGTCGACGAGCGTCGCCATCGCGCCGTGCAGGCCCAGCAGCATCATTCGCTCGTCCGTAGCACGGGGACCGCTTCAACGCGGTTGCCCTGCAGGTCGGTGTCCAGCCATTCCCGCCCCAGGCGTTCGATCGTGCCGTCGGCGCTCAACGCGCGCATCGCCGAGTCGACCGCTTCCAGGTTGGCCGATCCCTTCGGCAGAGCCGCCGCGAGCACGGCTTCGCTGGGCAGCTGCGCGGCGACCGCATAGGTGTGCGGCGATTCACGCGCGTAGGCCAGCGCGACCGGGAGGTCGAGCATCACCGCACCGGCGCGCCCGACGCGCAACGCGAGCAGTGCTTCGCGCTGGTGGTCGAGGATCTGCGGGGCGATCGAGGGCCTGATCGATTCTTCCAGTGCGCTCAGCAGGGTGGTCCCCGCCTGCACGGCCCAGCTCAGGCTCTGGGCGGCATGCACGTCGGGCACTTCGGTGCCTGGGCGCACGAGGATCGCCGGCGGCGCGCTCAGATACGACGTCGAGAAATCCAGGCGCTGAGAGCGTTCCGCGGTGACCGTGATGTCCGACAGCGCCAGGTCGGCGGCGCCCAGGTCCCCCGCGATCAGCCGCTGGAACGGGATTTCGATCACCGTGACGTGGGCGAGTCCGAATCGCGACGCCAGAGCCTGCGCGAGCCCGTACTCGAACCCGCCCGTGGGATGGCGCACCGTTCCCGACCAGAACCCGGGGTCAGGGATCTGCGCGGTCGCGACGGTGAGCGTGTCGGGCGTGCGCGGCGTGAACTTGCCCGCGGCTCCGAGTCCGCCGGCGCCGCCGCAGGCGCTGATCGACGTCCCCAGGAGGAGCAGGACGAGGGCCGGGGCCACCAGTCTGAGCAGCGACGAACGCACGCGTCGAAACTCTATCCGCGCGGTGATCAGACCCATATTGGGGGTCGTGCCGCATGCGGCACGACCGGCAGGGCCGCATGCGGCCCTGCGGCGGGGCGGCGCATGCGCCGCCCCGCCGGTCGCGCATGCGCGACCGGAACAGCACCTGGTGGGGTCCCAGGCGCATGACCACGATTGTGGATCAGATGGACGTCAGGCCCGGCGGAGCGTGGCGGTTTGTCATGCGCGAGTCAGACGGCTCAGAGCAGGGGTTCCGGGGAACCTACCGGGAGATCGCTCCGCCCGAGCGTATCGTGCAGACGTTCGAATGGGAGGGTCTGCCGGGACACGTGATCGTGGAGATCGTCACGTTCGAGGATCTCGGCGGCGGGCGCACCAAGGTGACGACGGTATTGCTGTTTCACACAACCGAGGAGCGTGACGGCATGCTCAGCTCGGGCATGGAGAGCGGGCTGACCGAATCCCACGAACGCCTCGCCGAGCTGCTTGCGGAGGTGGCCTGATCCGCGGTTGGAGTGTCGAGCTCGTGACACTGAGCAACAGGGCTGCGAGCGTGCTGCGTTAGTCCGTTAATTATACATGGCGACCGGGACCACCTCAACGACTCGCCCCGGGAATGTCAAAGACTGTGACACTCCGTCGAAGATCGTTTGTTTGGAGTGGAGTGCTGACTGCCGGACTCCGAGTTCGCGCAACAGCACCGGTGAGGCGTGGAGCAGCGCGGGAAGGTATGTGTCCTCTGAAGCGCCATCGCCGAAGCCATTGTAGACGTTGAATACGATCTTGCCGACGATGGTAAGCCGTGCGGACAGCAGACTCGGATCGCCCGTGAGATTCGCGTAGCGTGCTGGGATCACGATCGTCATGTTGGGCTCTTGTATAATGAAGGGGAGACGCGGATTGGACCCGAGCTCTCTGATGAAAGCCAGCCGGCTTTTTTCGGCCGCGGGCCCTGATGTGTACCTGGAAAGATGGTATTGCGAGAGCTGCGGCGGTTCGAAGGCGCGCGAGCGCGTTTCGAATCTCGCGTACCGCAGTACTGGATAGGCCGAAAGGTAGGGCGGCAGTTGCACGAATGCGTTATCGATCCGTATCATTGTTCCGACAGGAGCTACGCTGGGTGACAGTTCTGTTGAGAGATCCGCCGATCCCGTACTCACCGTCGTCAGCGCCCCGTCCTGCAGCTGTTCGAGCAGGCTATAAAAGTTATCCGCCTCGGTCTTGGTGACGACCGCGCTCACCGTGAGCTGCTTACCCTGAGTGGCCGTAGCGCTACCAACGGTGTCGAGCTGAAAGCCGAGGCTTGCATTGCTCGTTTCGGTTTCACTGCGATTCACCGAGCGGATGTTTCCTTCATCGAGCTCACCCAGGTAGGAGTCCACCCGGCCCGAGTCCAGATAGAGATATTCGTATGGCTTGCGGTGGTGGTTGGCGTGGGTTGGCGAGGTGCTGAGCAGCGACCATGCGAGCGCGCCGAATACGAGGCCTGCCACCAGGGCCGTCCAACGGCTACTCAGGGCAGCTGCCAACCTGGCTGACATAATGTTGGAACGCTACCAGGAAATGGGCGATCCGACGAATGAGGTGCAGAGCCTGAGGCTAAGTCCAAAGCGGCTTCCGACGCGGGCGTGGCTCGGGACGGTTACGATCACGCCGCAAGGCGTTTGGCCGCGTCATCATCACGCCAGGCGCCTCGGTCGGCCGCCAGTAAACAGCCGGTCGCTATCCCATCGCTTTCATCGCGTGCATCGAGCCGGTGGAGCCCGGAACGACGAACCCCGGCAGCTCGTGAGGCACGGTGAGAATCGTGACCGCGAGCACAACGAGGACGGCTGCGCTCGCCACCTTCGCCGCGTGTCCCCACGGTCCGACCTTTTCGAGCGCCACGAGGCCCGCGATCAGCGCCATCCAGGTGAGGCTCATGACGCCGAGCGCGAACAGGGCGGCCATCAGCGCCCACGAGCATCCCAAGCACCAGCCGCCATTGCGCAGGCCCATCACAAATGCCCCTAACCGGTCCTCGCGCCAGCTCGCGTGCAGGAACCGCAACGGGCTTCGGCACCGCGTAAGGAAAGCGCGCTTGAACGGCGTCAGCTGATACAGCGCGGCGAGCAGGAGCACGCCCGCCGCGAGCCACCGCCCGCCGCTGTGCCACTCGAGCGCGCCGGCGAACAGGCTCTTGCCGAGCTCGAACAGCCCGTAGGCCAGCACTCCCGCGGCGCTCCAGACGAGCAGGTAGCCGCCGGCGAACAAGAGGACCCGGCTGGGCTCACGACGCACCAACGCGGCGTAAACGGCGGCCGTCGGCGCAAGCGACGGCAGCATCATCGCCGCCATCATCACCGCCCACACGCCCGTGAACCAGCCGAGCCCGCCGAGGTCGGTCCCCGGTCCCGCGTTCATCCCCGCCATCCGCTCGGCCGTCGAGAACCACGCCAGGCCAGTCGCGGCCAGCAACACCGTGACGATCCCGAGCTCGGTGCGTATCGCCGTGAGCGGGGCGGTGAGCCCGTCTTGCTCAGAATCGCCCCTGAAGCCCTGGATGGCGCCAACGACGACAGTCCTCCTTCCCGACAAGTCACTCATAATCATTTCCTTTCTCTGCGTCTCCAATCTTTCACTAAGGGTTCGTGCTGGCGCGGGCCCTAACTGTCGTACTCGTCGTGGCGGCGAATCCACATCGGCTCCGAGCCTTGCTCGTCGCGGCCCCGCGGCGTGCGGTCGAGCAGGCCGTAGTAGGCCATCGCGGGCTCGAGGCCGCGCGCGCTCGTCACGTACGTCCGGTAGACGACGCCATCCGACAGCGCGTACACGCTCAGACCCGGCCCCTCGGTGACGTAACCGCCCGCATCGGTCCCGCACATGCGCGCGTTCTGCTCGACGGTGACCGGGATATCCCCTTCCAGGAACGGTTTCAGCTCCTCCTCCGTGTTCAGGAAGCCGATGTCGCGGTTGAAGTCGCTGCCGGCGCTCGAGACCCAGTCGATGCCCCAGCCCATCCGCTCTTTGAAGGCGAGCAGCTGCCCGATCGGCGCGCGCGAGGCGAGCAGCAGCGTGGTGTCCTTGGCCTTCAGATGGGCGAGTTGGGGATCGAGCGTGTCCGCGATCGAGGAGCAGACAGGGCAGCCCGCCGACCAGTCTGGCCCGAACATGAAGTGGTAGACGAGCAGCTGGGAGTGGCCGTCGAACAGGTCGGCGAGGGTCTTCGTGCCACCGTCGGTCTCGAACAGGTAGTCCTGCTCGACTGGGACCCACGGCAGCTCGCGCCGCTTGCAGGCCAGCTCGTCGCTGCGGCGGGTGAGCTCCTTCTCCTGTGCCAGCAACACGTCGCGCTCCGCCTGCCATTGCTCCTGTGTGCCGATCCGGTGCTCTGTCATAACGTGCTGCCTCCTGTCTCTGTCTGGGTCTACGGGTCCAGGCTATATAAGCTCGAGCGGGCACTGGCCGGCTGACGGGACCGGCGCGGCTGTGTCTTGAGTCATAAATTCGGTCAGCGTTTGCCGGATGGATGGACGTGATCTGACGTTCGACGGCGCCAGCAAGTGTGCTGGTAGCACATGGGTGGCGACGGCGGGCGTCAGGCAGGTTCAGGCGCCGGGAAACGCCAGCGAATTTATGACTCACGACACTAGTCCGGGTACTCGTCCTTGCGGAAGGTGCGAGGCTCGTCGGGCTGGGGCTTAGGCGTGCGGTCGAGCAGAAAGTTGAAGTATGGCGCGACGAACGGATCGGGCGCCCTCACCGTGTAGGTGTGGTAGACGGTCCCGTTCTCGCGCGCGAAGGCGATCCAGGTAGGGCCCTCGCGCAGCCCGTCCTTCAGCTCGGCCCCGATCTGCTGCGACCACTCGACCAGCCAATCGGGCGGATCCTCGACCATCTCCTTGATCTCGGGGATGTGCCGCGCCTGCTCCTTCCTCAGCGCGAGCTCGAAGTCGAACGGGAACTCGGTGTTGTAGGTGGACACGTATGGAAACTCCCAGCCCATACGCTCCTTGTAGGCCGTAAGCCGCTCGATCGGCGCCCGCGAGAAGCAGAGCAGGGTCACGTCGCGGTGGTTGAGGTGGACGAGCGACCCGTCGAGGCCGTCGCCGAGGGACGTGCACCCGGGACACGCGCCCTTGGTGTAATCGGGGCCGAACATGATGTTATAGGCGAGGAGCTGGGAGCGGCCGTCGAAGAGCTCGGCCAGCGTCTTCTTTCCGCTCTCGGTGTCGAACTCGTACTCCTTCTCCACCCGGACCCAGGGCAGCGCCAGCCGCTTCTCCTTGACCTTCTTGTTTCGCTCCGCCTGCTCGGCCTCGAGCTTCGCGAGCTCGTCCCGGGCCGCCTGCCATTCCTCGCGCGTTCCGATCTTGTGCTCAGGCATCTCATCGCTCTCCTTCTTGGGGGACTCGACGTTAAGACCCGGGGCGGCGATCAGACTCGTCGCCGTCGCCTACCCGACGGCAACATCATGATCGCCTATCACTGGGCGGGTGGGGACGGCACAGATACCGGATTGCGCGACGCGCTGACCACCTGGTTCGGATCATCGACTGCGGCGTAGTGCACCGACTTCCAGTTTCATGGAGCCAACCGAAGTCAACGCGAACCGGTTTGCGCGTATTCGGAGCGGCAGGACTCTGCTCGACGGGAGCGGTGCCTATGACTCCCCAGGATCGCAGCGCTGTCCGACATCGTAATACATCGGCTACAATGAGCACATGGCCGGTAAGTCTGCACCTTTTAGTCTGCGCCTATCGGAGGAAACCAATCGCCTCATAACGGAAGAGGCCCAGCGCACCAAGCGCAGCAAGGGCAGCGTGGTCGAGACATTGGCGGAGGAGGCTCTGAAGACTCGCTTGATACCGGGGATCGCATTCCGTGGCGAGGACTACAACCGACGCGCTTGGGTGATCGGAACCAGCCTCGACGTGTGGCAGGTGGTCGAGGCATACAAAGACTTCGGTGAAAACTTCGATCGGATGGTCATGGAGACCGACCTCACGAAGCGGGAGCTACGCACGGCGCTCAGCTACTACCAACGCTTCCCCCGGGAGATCGACGAGTTCATCGGGCTTGACCGGCTATCCATCGCAGAGTTGCGCACGGCCTATCCTCACGCCGACTTCATCACGATCGAGGCTTCTTAGCCCGCAGGTGCGTCTTCTCCTTGATGCACACGTATCGGCACGCCGAATAGGCGCGGCGATGAGAGAGCGCGACCATGATGTGCTCGCGGTAGCAGAGGAGCGAGATCTTGACGGCAGTTCAGACGAGGAACTGCTGGAACTGGCCAGCAGCCAGAAACGCATCCTTGTAACGTTTGATGCCGCCGACTTCCCGCGTATCTGTCGCGATTGGGCTGAGGCCGGTATGTCTCATTGGGGATGTGCCGTCGTGGTTGGCGTTCGTCATCATGAGTTTGGAGCGGCTGTCCGGGCACTAGATGCTGTGTTGCGGGCACGGCCAGATGCAGATGACTGGCGCGACTATCTGGCATTTGTGTCACGAGCGCCGCAGGCGTAAGCGGGAAGGAGATGTGCGCTCGGTATGTGAGGACTATTGCTGATCTACGCACGGACCAGATAGACGCCCGTGACAAATCCGGCCAACGCCTGTCTGCTCCGCAAGCACGGTCTAGCAGGCTTGACGTTCGCGTCTGCGCATGCTGCGGTTTGCGTACAAGGACGCTGATGGAGCTAGTCGGGCTCGAACCGACGACCTCTAGCGTGCCACGCTAGCGCTCTCCCAGCTGAGCTATAGCCCCAAGCGTGATCATCGTATCGCCTCGGCCGCATGCTGCAAGTCGCATCCATCCCTCAAGCTACGCCGTCATGTGTACCGCCCGGGTGTCCTTTGTGCCACTTTGTGACGCGCGTGTGTCAATTCTGCGCTACACCCATGGATAGTCGCTCCGCGGCCCCGTGCGCCTCTCAATGGCTCACCCCCGCGGAATGAACTCCGGAACATCGAGCTCCTCACCCGGCTCGTCCCGCCGCCGGCGCGTCCCGGACGCAGATCCAGCCCCCGACCCGCCAGACCCCGGTCCAATCGCTCCCGGCCCGACCTGATCCAAGCGCGCGGTCATGCTGCCATGAGCCAGCCGCACATCGCGCAGCAGGCGCTCGGCGTTGTTGCGCAGCGACGACGACAGCTCGCGCAGGTTGCGCGAGACCTCGGTTCCCTCGCGTACGACGTCGTGCGCGACCGCGTGGGCCTCGCTGACGATCTCGCGGGCCTCGGCGCGGGCGACCGTGCGGATCTCCTGAGCCCGCCGGTGCGCGTCGGCCTGGCGCCCGGACAGCTCCTCGCCGGCGGTGGCGCTCAGCCGCTCGGCCTCCGCACGCGCGCCGTCCAGGATGCGGTCGGCCTCCGCTCGAGCGTCCTCGAGGATGCCGCTCGCCTCCTGACTCACCCCGGCAAGAGTTCGCTCGGACTCTCCCTGCGCGTCCGCGAGGAGCTGGGTTGACTGCTCTCGGGCCGCGGCAAGCGCCTGGGCCGCCTCGTCCCGCGTGCGGGCCAGGACATCCGCGGCCTCGGCCCGGCTGCCCTCCTGCACCTGCTCTGCCTCCGCGCGCGCGGCGTCGCCGATGCGCTGGGCCTCCGTATGCGCATCGTCTCGGATGCGTTCGCTCTCACGTAGGCGCTCGTCCGCCTCGCCGTGAATCGAACCGACCGAGGTCAGCGCCTCGTTGCGGGCCGCCTCGGCCTGTGCACGCGCGGCCCGCAGAACCTCCTGGGCCTCCTCCTCGGCCGCGAGCACACGGTGCTCGGCGGCGCGGTCGGCCTCGGCAATGCGTTCACGGACACGCGCCTCGGCCTGCTCTCGCAGCTGGGTCGCGGTGCGTTCGGCCGCGGCGATGATGCTCGCGACGCGTCCCGACGCGGCGCTCAGGGCATCGGATGGGTCCATCGGGGAATCGTAGACCTGGGTGCAGCCCGAGGGACGTCTGATCCCGGGCGGTATCTCGTGCATGGCAGAAATCGTTGGAAATATGTCCTTGCAGACAGGCTGCGGATGGGCCATGATCGAGTCATGACCAAATCAGCGCAGGGTCCCAAGAACGTAGTCATCGTCGTGTTTCCGGACGTGCAGAGCCTGGACTTCGTCGGCCCGCACGAGGTGTTTGCCGGCGCGAACAAACTGATCGCCCGAACAGGTCGCACCGAGCCTGGATACAGCATCACCGTCGCGAGCCTGGACGGCGCGCCGATCACCACCTCCGGTGGCCTGCGGATCGTTCCCGACACGAGTGTCGCCGACGCGCCCAAGCGGATCGACACGCTGCTCGTCCCCGGCGGCGCCGGGTCGGCCGCGGCGAGCGCCGACGAGGAACTGCTCGCCTGGATCAGGACCGAAGTCAAGCGCACGCGCCGCGTGACGTCGGTGTGCACGGGCGCGTTCGTGCTCGCGGCCGCGGGCCTGCTGGACGGGCGCCGCGCGACCACGCACTGGGCGTCTGCCGCGAGACTCGCCGAGCGCTACCCCAAGGTGGAGGTCGACGCCGACGCGATCTACGTGCACGACGGTCCCGTGTGGACCTCGGCCGGCGTCACCGCGGGCATGGATCTGGCGCTGGCGCTCGTCGAGGAGGATCTCGATCGCGAGGCGGCGCTGACGATCGCGCGTCATCTCGTGCTGTTTCTGCGCCGGCCCGGCAACCAGTCGCAGTTCAGCGCGACCCTCGCCGCCCAGGAGCCCGAGCGCGAGCCGCTGCGCGAGGTGCAGCGGCACATCGTGGAGAACGTCGCGGAGAACCTGTCCGTGCAGGCGCTGGCGGAGCTTGCGCACATGAGCTCACGTAATTTCGCGCGCGCGTTTGCAGCCGAGACGGGGATCACGCCCGGCCGCTACGTCGAGCGCGTGCGCCTGGAGGCGGCCCGGCGCACGCTGGAGGACACCTCCCAACCGATCGCGACCGTCGCGACCGCGTGCGGGTTCGGCACCCCTGAGACGATGCGCCGCGCGTTCCTGCGCGCGCTGAGTGTCGCCCCGGCGGAGTATCGCCGCCGTTATCACCCGGGCGGCTCGGAGGCTGGAACCGTGGCGGCGTAGAACGTGTTTTGAAATAGGCGGTGCGGTCGGGGCGTTCATGGACCAAGCTGGGATAGATCGGATGCCCACCCACCCGGCGAAGCGCATGCTACCGATCGTCCGGGATCGGCCAGCACGTGCGAGCCGTCACGTGGCGATCCAGCGCCGTGTCCAGGGACGTATCCGGGCGTGCCGATCTTTTCAAAACACGTTCTGAGGTCGATGACATCGGTCGGGTGTCTCGCGCCCGTGTGAGCGGCCGAATCCATCCCCGGAGCGCCCGATAACCTCCGGAGGATCATGACCGACGAGCATCGCTACAACCCCCAGGAGATCGAGCCGCGCTGGCAGGCGGTGTGGGCGAACGAGCGCACCTGGGAGGTTGCCAACGAAGGCGCCACCCTCGCCACTGGCCGGGGTGCGTCCGTCGCCGCCGAGGCGCAGCAGGAGCCGAGCTCGTCCTACGTGCTGGAGATGCTGCCCTACCCGAGCGGCGAGCCGCACATCGGCCACCTGAAGGTGTACTCGGTCGGAGACGCGATCGCCCACTACCACCGCCGTCTGGGCCGGCGTGTGCTGCACCCGATGGGCTATGACTCGTTCGGGCTGCCGGCGGAGAACCACGCGATCAAGACCGGCGTCCACCCGCGCGCGTCCACAGACGCGTCGATCGCCTCGTTCCAAAAGCAGTTCCGCGAGTGGGGCATCTCGATCGACTGGTCACGCGAGCTGGCCACGCACGAACCGAGCTACTACCGCTGGACGCAGTGGATATTTCTGCAGCTGTTCGAGGCGGGCCTGGCCTACCGCAAGGAGGCGGCGGTCAAGTGGTGCCCGCACGACCAGACCGTGCTCGCCAACGAGCAGGTCGATGCCGACGGACACTGCGAGCGCTGCGGCGCGCTCGTCGAGGTCCGCCAGCTCGAGCAGTGGTTTCTGCGCATCACCGATTATGCCGAGCGGCTGCTGGGCGATCTCGAGGGAGATCGAGTGGCCAGAGCACGTCAAGACGATGCAGCGCAACTGGATCGGACGCAGCGAGGGGGCGGAGGTGACGTTCCGCTGCGAGGAGCTGGGCATCGACTACCCGGTGTTCACGACGCGGCCGGACACGCTGTTCGGCGCGACGTTCTTCGTGATGGCGCCCGAGCACCCGGATGTGCTGCGTCTAGTAGCTCAGACAGAGCGCGAGCAGCAGGTGCGCGAGTACGTCAGCCACGCGATCACCGAGTCCGGTGAGGAGCGCGGCAACGCCGAGAAGCCAAAGACCGGCGTGCCGCTGGGCCGCACCGTCACCAATCCTGTGAACGGCGAGCAGATCCCGATGTATGTGGCCGACTACGTGCTGATGGAGTACGGCACCGGTGCGATCATGGCGGTGCCGGGGCACGACGAGCGTGACTACGCGTTCGCGCGGGCGTTCGAGCTGCCGATCCGGCGTGTGATCGAAGGCCCGCCCACCACACCAGCGGAGGGCGGTGACGAGCAGGGGCTGCCATACGCCGGCGACGGTGAGCTGACCAACTCCAATCCCGAGTTCGACGGAATGCACAACCGTGAGGCGCTGAGCGCGATCGTGCGGTGGCTGGACGGCGAAGGCAAGGGTCACGCGTCGGTCAACTACCGGCTGCGCGACTGGCTGATCTCGCGCCAGCGCTACTGGGGCACTCCGATCCCGATCGTGTACTGCGAGGACTGCGGCGCGGTGCCCGTGCCGACGGATGAGCTGCCGGTCAAGCTGCCGGACATCGAGGACTACGCGCCGAAGGGACGCTCGCCGCTGGCGGCCGCCGAGGATTGGGTGCGCACGACCTGTCCGGAGTGTGGCAAGGGGAACGCGCGGCGGGAGACCGACACGATGGACACGTTCGTCGATTCCTCCTGGTACTACCTGCGCTACTGCGACGCCGCCAACGACAGCGCGGCGTGGGAGGAGGCGGTGCTCAGAGAGTGGATGCCCGTCGATCAGTACATCGGCGGGGTTGAGCACGCGATTCTGCACCTGATGTACGCGCGGTTCGTCACCAAGGCGCTCGCGGACCTCGGGCATCTCGAAGTGCAGGAGCCGTTCAGGGCGCTGTTCACACAGGGCATGGTCACCAAGGACGGCGCGAAGATGAGCAAGTCTCGGGGCAACGTCGTCTCGCCCACCGCGATCGTCGAGCGCTACGGGGCGGATACGGCCCGGTGTTACATCCTGTTCATCGGCCCACCCGACCAGGACGCCGATTGGTCGGACGAGGGTATGGAGGGCGTGCACCGGTTCCTGAGTCGACTGTGGCGGTTGGCGATCGAAACGTCTGAAAAAGGGGGTAGGGAGGCGCCGCATGCGGCGCCTCCGGCAGGGTCGCATGCGACCCTGCCCCGGACGGCACATGTGCCGTCCGGCGGGTTGGCGCATGCGCCAACCCGAACATCATCAGCTTCTCAAGAGCATGTTGACCCGCCCCTTGCGGCGCATGCGCCGACTGGAACATCATCAGCTTTTCAAAAGCATGTGGCTCCGGCTTCTGTGGCGCATGCGCCACCCCGAACAGCAATCGATTCAGCGGGCGGTGAACCCGCCTCGGATGCGAAGGTCCCCGAGGGTGAGGATCTGAGGCTCCTGCGCAAGGCGCACTGGGCGATCGACAAGGTCAGCGGCGACCTGCGCAGGTTCGCGTTCAACACGGCGATCGCGGCGGTGATGGAGCTGCTCAACGAATGCTCGCGCCTACGTGAGCAGACCAGCGCGGAGGGGCAGAGGTTCGCGCTGAGCACGGCCGCCTCGCTGCTGTTCCCGTTCGCGCCGCACGTGTGCGCGGACGTGTACGAGCGGCTGACGGGAGAGCGGGTGTGGGAAGAGCCCTGGCCCCAGGCCGACCAGGAGCTGCTGGAGCGCGATCAGTATGAGCTGGTGTGCCAGGTCAACGGCAAGCTGCGCGACCGCGTGCAGGCAAGCGCGGACGCCGGACCGGATGAGCTCAAGGAGCTGTGCAGGGCCGCCCCGAATGTGCGCGCGCATGTGGACGGCAAGCAGATCGTCAAGGAGATCGTCGTGCCGGGCAAGCTCGTGAACCTCGTGGTGCGCTGAGTCGATGCCCGAGCTCAAGCCCGCGTACCTGATCCACGGCGACGATCACGGCGCGGTGGCCGAGCGCCGCGCGGGTCTGCGCGCGCTGGCCGAACGCGAGGGCGGGGCGGACAGCGTCGAGGCGCTGGAGGGCGAGTCGGCGACACCGGCGGGCGTCGCGATCGCACTCGCGGCGATGACACTCGCGATTGGGCGACGGGTGATCTTGGTGGACGGGGTCGAGCGCTGGAAACAGGCGGAGGTCGAGGATGCGCTGACGCCGGCAATGGGAGCGATGCCGCCCGATACGACAGTGGCGCTGTTCGCGCGCGAGGAGGGTCGTACGAAAGCTCCGGCGGCCGTGCACGAGGCGGTCAAGCGGGCGCGGGGACAGGTCGTTGCTCAGGCGACGGTCAAGCCGTGGGAGATGCCCAAGTGGACCCGCGCTCAGGCGGCGGGCATGGGCATCGAGCTGGACATGGCGGCGGCCACTGCCCTCGTCGGCCAGGTCGGAGAGCGCCAGCAGAGGGTGGTGCGCGAGCTGGAGAAGCTGGGGTTGGAACTGGAGCTGGACTCAGACTCGCAGCGCAAGGTGAGCGTCGAGGAGATCGAAGCGCGCGCCGCACGCTCGGCGCAGTACCGCGCGTATACGCTGGCCGACGCGCTGGTTGGGGCAGACGGGCGTGAGGCCACGCGCACGTACGTGCGCCTGCGTGCACAGGGCGAGCGGCTGGCGGGGCTGACGTATCTGATGGCCTCGCGCCTGCGTGAAGCGCTCGCGATCGCGCTGCGCCTGCAGGCGGGCGAGTCCGCCGCCGAGGTCAGGCGCGGGTTGCGAATGCCCCCGCGGGCGGCAGAGCGGTTCGTCAAGGATGTCGCTCAGACCGAGCCCGAGCGGTTGCGCGCCGCGCTCGGGGTGCTGGCAGACCTGGAGATCGATACACGCGGGGGCTCACCGATGCCGCGGGCCCGGACGCGGATGTCGGGACTGGACGAAGAGACGCAGGCGGTGCGCGCGATCGAAGCGATTACGTCTTAGGAAGAAGATCCGGCGCGCAACCTGGCGGCGCGGCTCTTTCTACGCGCACCCGTGTTGCGATGCATCGCGCCGCGACCGACGGCCTTGTCGATCGTGCTCACGAGCTCGCGATGCTCGGCATCGGCGGTGGCGGTATCGCCACTCGCCATCGTGGTCTCGAGGCGCCGGAAGTACGTCTTGATCGCCGAGGTGTAGCGGCGATTCTCCAGCCGCTCGCGCTCGGAGCGCAGGATGCGCTTCTTTTGAGAATGAATGTTGGCCATCGTTCGAGCGCCGTACTATAGCGGCCTTGTCCGCGATCCCACCAGACGACGAGCCCGTCGCAGAGTCGGTGCCGTCCAGCGGTCTGGGCGCCGTCGAGAGGGACCAGGTCGAGGAACCTGGCGTCGCTGAAAAGGTGCAAGGCACCCCTGATGCCGGCGAGCGGGGTCCCGAGCAGGGTGCGGTCGATCTGCGCGTCGAGGTCATCGGCATACCCGACGCGAGCTTCGGCGAGGAATTCGGTGGTCTCGGCCAACCGGAGCCCGAGCAGGACACGGGCGGCGACGATGCAACGGGGCCTGGGGGCGGGGGGGAGCGGGTCGCCCGGAACACGGCGATCTTCTCGATCGCGACCGGCATATCGCGAGTGTTGGGGCTCGCGCGTGAAGTCGTCGCCGCGAGCTTCTTCGGGACCTCGGGCCCGGCGTCGGCGTTCACGATCGCGTTTCAGATCCCGAACCTGGTGAGCAACCTGTTCGCCAACGCAGCGCTGTCGGCCGCGTTCGTGCCGGTGTTCACCGACCTGTTGCAGCAGGGCCGCAAGCGCGAGGCGTTCCGGCTCGCCTCGACGCTGTTCTGGATCATGCTGATCGTTCTCGGCGCCGTGACCGCGGTGTTCGTGCTGGCCGCGGGTGTGATCATGCCGCTGTTCACCGGTCCCACGTTCAGCGGCGCGCTCGACGCGCTCACGGTCGGGCTCTCGCAGATTCTGTTCCCGGTGGTGCTGCTGATCGGGCTGATCGGTCTGCTCGTCGGGGTGCTGCAGTCCTACGAACATTTCACGATCCCCGCCATCTCTCCGGCGGTGTGGAACCTCGTGATCATCGTGCTGCTTGTCGTGTTGCGTCCGCATTTTCACGGCGGCGTGGAAAACGGCGATCAGCTGTACGCGTACGCGATCGCGATTTTGATCGCGACGTTCGTGCAGATGCTGATGGTGTTCGGGGCCCTCGGGCGGATCGATTTTCGCCTGCAGTTCGCGATCGACTGGCACGACCCGCGCATCCGCCAGGTGTTCACGCTGATGCTGCCGGTGACGATCGGGCTGGGCATCGTCAACCTCGACCAGCTGATCAACTCGGTGTTCGGGACGCTCGTCTCCGACCAGGCGCCGCGTGCGATCGACAACGCGTTTCGCATCTACATGCTGCCCCAGGGCCTGTTCAGCGTCGCGGTCGCGACCGTGCTGTTCCCGACTCTCAGCCGCATGGCGGCGAGGCAAGATGTGCGGAACATGCGCCGGACGATCGGCGTGGGAATGCGCCAGATCAACCTGCTGCTGATTCCCTCGGCGGTGTTCATGCTCGTGCTGACGACCCCGATCGTGCGACTCGTGTTCGAACGCGGACAGTTCAACGCGACGTCCACCGATCTAGTATCCGAAGCGCTGTTCTGGTTCGCGCTGAGCCTGCCGTTCGGGGGACTGAACCTGCTGCTGACGCGCGTGTTCTTCTCGGTGCAGCGCCCCTGGATCCCGACCCGCCTGGCGGCGCTGAACATAATCGTGGACATCATCGTCTCGATCGGCCTGTACAAGCCATTGGGGATCGCCGGGCTGATCATCGGCACCGTCGCGGCGAACGCCGTGATGACCGCGCTGCAGTACCACCGCCTGCGGATCGGGTTCAACGGCCGCCTGGAGGGCGCGCAGACAGTGATGATCACGGCGCGCATACTGCTCGCCTCGGTGCTGCTGGGCGTCGTGTCATGGGTCGTGTGGACGATTCTCGACCATCTGTTCGGCACATCGCTGCCGGCCCAGATCGTCAGCGTCGGCGGGGCGGGCGTGGCCGGAGTGCTCGTGTACATGCGCGCGGTCCTGGCGATGCGCGTTCCGGAGGCCCATCAGGTGCATCGCCTGATCCGCACCCAGCTCGGGCGGGCGTAGCGAACGCTCAGAACAAGTCGCCACGCGGTGGACGCACCCAGCTCGGGCAGGCGTAGCGCAGGTCTGTTGCCCCTTGAGACGGCCAGCGGCCGAGGGGGCCCCGCTCGGGTACCCGGCGATTGGTGGGCCTCACGCGCGACGAGCAGAGGCTGGGTGAGCCAAGGCCCACCCAGCTTGCACCCGAACATAGATCGCCGCTTACTACTTACGTCCCAGGACTGTGTGTCTTGCCTGGGCGGCGTGACACTCCCGACACCTGGACAGGCCGCCGGGTGGGCGGGTGCCCATCTGGCGCGTAGCCGCGGTTGAGCCTCGAAGGCCCGTAGTCGAGTTGGCGATCCGCCGGACCACGAAGGCTAGCGGGTCAGACCCCAGGCCAGGCGGCCGCGCCCGTCTAGTGTCGCGATTTCAAAATTCGATGGCGTTTCCCGGCGTCTGCCCGCGCCTGAGGCCCGCCGTCAACGGCCCACGTACTACCGGTACGCAGACCGCCGCCATCGAACGTCAGATCACGACCATCCACTCGGCAAACCCTCACCGAATTTTTGAATCGAGCCACTAGAGTTGGCGATCCATGGACCAGGCGCACATCAGGAACTTCTCGATCATCGCGCACATCGACCACGGCAAGTCGACGCTGGCCGATCGTATTCTCGAGCTGACGCACACGGTCGCCGCGCGCGAGATGCGCGCGCAGGTGCTCGACTCGATGGAGCTCGAGCGCGAGCGCGGCATCACGATCAAGGCCCAGGCGGTGCGCGTGTTCTACACCGCCAGCACGATTACTCTCAGAGCAAGATTGACCCGATGCAAGCAGATCGCTGAATAGAAGCCTCTCCGAAAAAGGGGCCTGACCCCTTGGTCTTTTGCGTTTTTGGGGGGGGTCAGACCCCTTTTTCGGAGAGGCCTCAGGTCGGCCGTTTCAAAGGAGATCGCCATGAAGAACGTGACCGTCGGTCAGCCGGGGCGCCCGTCTATTTGGGTTGCCGGTTGTTGTGCCCTTCTGCTCCTGAATTTCGTCGCAGAGGCTCAGGATCCCGACCTGGACGCCTGGATTGCCAGCGAGAGAACTTTTGCGACGAATCGCTTGCTCGCCGCCATCTCACCGGCGGGTCAGGACAAGGACGGGCGGACGGCAGCGAAGGGCTGCGTCATTGCGTCGCCCTCCAAGGACAATCCGAACTACTTCTTCCACTGGGTGCGCGACGCGGCCCTGGTCACCGAGGTGGTCATGAACCTCTATGGTCAGGAAACCGACCCAGCCACCAAGGCCGCCCACCTGAGCCGGATCAAGGATTACGCGGGGTTCTCCATCCAGTGTCAGAAAGCGCCCGCGACTACGCAGGCCAATACGGGCCCGCGGACGTCGCGGAAGATGCTCTCGGCAGTGTCGCGCCGCACGGGCTTGCCGCAGCGGCTGCAGAAGAGCTCCGCCGCCCGGGCAAAGAGCAGCTTCAGGTGATCGTTGAGCTCGGTCATGGTGCCGACGGTCGAGCGCGAGGTGCGCACGGGGTTCGTCTGATCGATGGCGATTGCGGGCGGGATGCCGGTGATCGACCCGACCTGCGGCTTGTCCATGCGATCGAGGAACTGCCGCGCGTAGGGGGAGAAGGTCTCGACGTAGCGGCGCTGGCCTTCGGCGTAGAGCGTGTCGAACACGAGTGACGACTTGCCCGATCCCGAGACCCCGGTCACGACGATCAGCTCGTTGAGGGGGATGTCGAGATCGAGGCTTTTCAGATTGTTCTGGCGCGCGCCACGCACGCGGATGGCGTCACGGGAGGCGTCGGTCATTCCGTCACCGTCGGCAGTCGTTGGGGAGGCACGCCCGCGAAGCTCGGGGTGCGCGTTCCTCCATTGTAAAGGATCCATGGAATGCAGTGCGTCAATTGCGGGGCGCAGAGAGCGATATGGGGGCGCCGCGGCCGGCCTGCAAATCTCGGGCTGCAATCCAGTAGTCGCTCCCCCGGTCTCCTGTACACGGTGTCGCTGCCCGGGCGTGCGAAGCGCCGCTGTTGTCGTACCCGAACGACACGCGGGGGTTCGGCGCGCGGCGTTACAATCCGCGGCGCCCCAACGTCCTACACCAAGGAGACTGCCGAATGAGTTCCAGAATACTGTCCGGTGTTGCCCTGGCCGCGGCCGCTGCGGTCATGTTTTCGACGGTGGCGGTGAGCACTGCCAGCGCCGACGAAGGGAAGGTGAAGTGTGAGGGTGTGAATTCCTGCAAGGGACACTCGGCCTGCAAGAGCGCGAATAACGCCTGCAAGGGTCAGAACTCCTGCAAAGGCAAGGGATACCTCGAGATGACGCAGGCGCAGTGCGATGCTGCGAAGGCGAAAGCGAAGGCTGGCGGCTGAGGCTTCCGGGCCGGGCGCGCAGGCGCCCGGCCCGTTCTGTCCCGCCCATGCTGACTTTCCCGGCACTCGGCTTCGGACTCGGGCTGCGCGTCACTCACTACGAGGCGATCCTCGCGACGCACCCTGCGGTCGACTGGTTCGAGGTGCTCACAGAGAACTACCTGGTGCCGGGAGGTAGGCCGCTGCACTACCTGACGCGCATCCGCGAGCACTATCCGCTCGCGATGCACGGGGTGTCGCTGTCGATCGGCAGCAGCGCGCCGCTCGATCGCGAGTACCTCCGCCAGCTCAAAGCGCTCGCGCAGCGCATCGAGCCTGCCTGGATCTCGGATCACCTGTGCTGGACCGGCGTCGCCGGGCGCAACATGCACGACCTGCTGCCGCTGCCGTACACCGAGGAGGCGCTTGCCAGCGTCGTCGAGCGCGTGCGCACCGTGCAGGACTTCCTCGGCCGCAGGATCCTGCTCGAGAATGTCTCGAGCTACGTGGCGTTCCGCGATTCGCAGCTCACCGAATGGCAGTTCCTCGGCGAGATCGCCGCGCGCGCCGACTGCCTGATCCTGCTCGATGTCAACAACATTTACGTGAGCGCGGTGAACCACGAGTTCGACCCGCTCGAGTATCTCAACGCGATTCCAGCCGAGCGCGTGCAGCAGATCCACCTTGCCGGACACGAGGATCACGGCGACTACCTCGTGGACACGCACGACCATCCGGTGCCCGACCCCGTGTGGGAGCTGTATGCGAGCGCCGTGCGCCGTTTCGGCGCGATCACGACCATGATCGAGCGTGATGACCACATTCCGCCGCTCGAGGAGCTGTGCGCGGAGCTCGCGCGGGCGCGCACACTGTGCGAGCGCACGCTGGCCGCGGGCCAGGGCGCAGGCGGCGGCGCAGCCGGCGCGCCGCGCGTCCGGCGTAGGCCCGACACGGGGCGCAGCCGCCGCAATCGCCTCGCTGGCGGCACCCCATGAGCGCGCTGGCGCGCCTGCAGCGCGAGTTCCAGGATTACCTGCTGCGTGGCGATTCCGCGGTCGAGGCGCGGGTGGCCGGGAGCGCGCGCGTGCCCGTCGCCACGCGTCTCGGGATCTACGCCGGTGCCTATCGCAGCCGCCTTGCCGAGGCGCTCGCGAGCAACTACCCGGTGCTCGCGAAGCTGCTCGGTGAGGCGGACTTCGCCGCGCTCGCGGCCGCTTACATCGCGGCACACGACTCGCCATATTTCTCAATACGCTACTACGGCGATGCACTCGCGAAGTTCCTCGCCACGCGCGAGGACTACGCGGCGGCCCCGGTGCTCGCGGAGCTCGCCCAGTGGGAGTGGGCCATGACGGCCGTGTTCGACGCGGCGGATGTTCCGCCGCTCGGCGCTGACGACCTGGCGCGCATTCCGCCACCGCAGTGGGCGCAATTGCGCTTCCGTTGGCACCCGAGCGTGCAGCGCCTCGCGCTGTGGGCTGGAATGTACCGCAGCTTTGGCAGGCGTTGAGCGATGACGGAGAGCGGCCGACGATGACGCTGGCGGCAGCACCCGTGCAGTGGCTGCTGTGGCGCGCGGACCTCACGACCTACTTCCGCTCGCTGCCGAAGACCGAGGTCAGCATGCTGGACGCCGCACGCAGCGGCTGGCCATTCGGTGAATTGTGCGCGCTGTTGTGTGAGGAGCTCGGCGAGAGCCAAGGCACCCGCGCAGGCGGCGGCTCTGCTGCGCGGCTGGATCGGCGCGGGGCTCATCGTCAGCGCCGCCTGAGCCCGCGCACCGGCGCGCGGCGGTTCCCGGGGTGCGCGGCGGGGTCCCCGAGAAATCGCGCATCTTGTCGGACGGCGCGCGTTGTAGAGCATGTGGAGCGCGATTTCGCGGGGTGCCCTTGGCGTACAATCGCGCTGCGAGCGCTCCCGAGGAACCCCATGCCTGCAGCGACCTACGGCAACGTACTGGAGATGATCGGCAACACGCCGCTCATGGCCGTGCGGCGCATCGACACCGGTCCGTGCCAGCTG